>NZ_JANHMP010000001.1:0-1543494 GCF_024609265.1 Geothrix campi
TTCGTCGTGGCTTTTCCCCAAGGGTCACACCCGTTCCCATCCCGAACACGGCAGTTAAGACTTGGAGGGCCGATGATACTGCTCCTCACAGGAGTGGAAAAGTAGGTCGCTGCGACGTTAAATCCCCAACGGGCCACCCTAAACAGGTGGCCCGTTCTTGCGTACCGAACTCGCATCCGCGGGCCAATTATCTGTCACGCCGGATACACTGAAGGTTCCGCGTGGAGGATCTGATGAACAAAGGTGTTTACACCTTCGGGGGAAACCGTAACGAAGGCGGCGCCGCCATGCGCAACCTTCTCGGAGGTAAGGGTTGCAACCTGGCTGAAATGGCCGGGCTGGGCATCCCCGTACCCCCGGGCTTCACGCTCACCACCGAACAGTGCAGCGCCTATTACGTCAACGGCCGCCAGCTCGCCGACGGGCTCAAGGCCGAGGTGCTCGAAGCCCTGAAGTGGCTCGAAGGGGTGCGCGGCTGCGGCTTCGGCTCCACCGAGAATCCACTGCTCCTCTCCGTGCGTTCGGGCGCCCGCGTGTCCATGCCCGGCATGATGGACACAGTTCTGAATCTTGGACTCAACGACCGTACCGTCCTGGCCCTGGAGAAGGCCAGCGGCAATCCGCGGTTCGCCTGGGACTCCTACCGCCGCTTCATCACCATGTACAGCAATGTGGTGCTCGGCGTGGAGCACGCCCTCTTCGAAGCAGAGCTGGAGCGCACCAAGGAGCGCCTGGGCAAGCACCAGGATACGGATCTGCTTGCCGAAGACTGGAAGGCCCTCGTCGCCGCCTTCAAGGACATCGTGCAGGAGGAGATTGGCCAGGCCTTCCCGCAAGACCCCATGGACCAGCTGTGGGGCGCCATCCGGGCCGTCTTCGAAAGCTGGAACACGGCCCGCGCCATCACCTATCGGCGCCTGCACCGCATCCCCGATGACTGGGGCACGGGCGTGAACGTGCAGAGCATGGTCTTCGGCAACATGGGCGACGACTGCGGTACCGGCGTGGCCTTCACCCGCGATCCCGCCACGGGCGAGAAGCTGTTCTATGGCGAGTACCTCATCAACGCCCAGGGCGAGGATGTGGTGGCGGGCACCCGCACGCCCCAGCCCATCACCAGCTCGCAGGCTGAAGGCACGGGCCTGAAGAGCCTGGAAGAGGCCATGCCCGCTTCCTTCGCAGAACTGGACGCCACCTGCAAGCGCCTCGAGACCCACTTCAAGGACATGCAGGACATCGAGTTCACCATCGAGCGCGGGAAGCTATACCTGCTGCAGACCCGCAACGGCAAGCGCACGGCCATGGCCGGCATCCGCATCGCCATCGATCTGGTGGACGAGGGCCTCATCGACAGCCACACGGCCCTGAAGCGCATCGACGCCGACAGTCTCTCCCAGTTGCTGGCGCCCGTCTTCGATCCGAAAGAGAAGGACCGCCTGCGCAAGGAAGGCCAGTTGCTGACCAAGGGGCTCAATGCCGGCCCCGGCGCGGCCACCGGCCGCATCGCCCTCACCGCTGAACAGGCGGAACAGATGGCCCAGGAGGGCCCTGTGGTGCTGGTGCGGGTGGAGACCAGCCCGGAGGACATCTCGGGCATGGTGGCCTCCCAGGGCATCCTCACGGCGCGCGGTGGCATGACCAGCCACGCGGCGGTGGTGGCCCGGGGCATGGGCAAACCCTGTGTCTGCGGTGCCTCGGCCGTGCAGATCGACATCGCCCGCGGCGTGGTGAAGGTCGGTGAGCATGTATTGAAGGCCGGCCAGGACTGGATCTCCATGGACGGCTCCACCGGCGAAGTGTTCGCCGGGAAGCTCAGCGCCCACCCTTCCGAGGTGAACCAGGTGCTGGTGGATGGCCGCCTGAAGGCCGAAGACAGTGAGCTGTACCAGCGCTTCGCCAAGATCATGCGCTGGAGCCACGAAGCCAAGCGCATGAAGGTGCGCACCAACGCCGATACGCCTCATGACGCGGCCGTGGCCCGGGCCTTCGGCGCCCAGGGCATCGGTCTCTGCCGTACGGAGCACATGTTCTTCGAGGGGGACCGCATCCTCGCCGTGCGCGAGATGATCCTCGCCTCGGACACCGAGGGCCGCAAGAAGGCCCTGGCCAAGCTGCTGCCCATACAGCGCGAGGACTTCGAAGGCCTCTTCACGGCCATGGATGGCCTGCCGGTGAACATCCGCCTGCTGGATCCGCCGCTGCACGAGTTCCTGCCCCAGGATGAGCCCGGGCAGCGGGAAATGGCCGAAGTGCTGGGCGTGGACCTCGGCACCGTGGAGCGCCGCGTGACGCAGCTCCACGAGTTCAACCCCATGATGGGCCACCGCGGCTGCCGCCTGGGGATCACCTACCCCGAGATCATCCGCATGCAGGTCCGCGCCATCACCGAGGCTGCGCTGAACGTGGCCGCCAAGGGCATCAAGGCCTTCCCCGAGATCATGGTGCCGCTCATCGGCACCGTGCGCGAGCTGACCTACACCAAGACCGAGATGCTCGACGAGATCGCCCAGGTGAACCAGGAGCGGGGCGCCCAGTTCACCTGCCCCATCGGCACCATGATCGAGATCCCCCGGGCCGCCCTCACCTCCGACAAGATCGCGGCGGAGGCCGAGTTCTTCAGCTTCGGCACCAACGACCTCACCCAGATGGGCTTCGGTTTCAGCCGGGACGACGCGGGCACCTTTCTGCCGGAATACGTCGGGAAGAAGATCCTGGACGACGATCCTTTCCAGAGCCTGGATCAGGAAGGCATCGGCGAGTTGGTGCGCATCTCCTGCGAAAAAGGCCGCTCAGTGCGCCCCGGGATCAAGCTGGGCGTCTGCGGCGAGCACGGCGGCGATCCCCGCAGCGTGAATTTCTTTCACCACGTGGGGTTGGACTACGTGAGCTGCAGCCCCTACCGCGTGCCCATCGCCACCCTGGCGGCGGCCCAGGCGGCCCTGGACTGACGGCTCGCCTAGACGAACGCCACCGCCTGCGTGGCGGACGTCACGATGTAGCACCGCTCATTGTTGGAGCGCGGGTCGGCCGGGAGCAGGAAGAAGCCCGGACGGCCCGGCTGGTACCCCTGCGTGGTGCCCACCAGCACCTCCCCATCCTTGAAGGTGACCTTGACCTTCCGTCCCGGCACCGGGGCCTGAGGGGGGAATTCGTTGGTCTTCATGTGATCCGGGTCGCCGTTCAGACTCCGGACGAAATACACGGCCTTGAGATCCGGGACCTTCACTTCCACCGGCTTGGCATCCAGGCTTCCGTTCGTGGAGATGTGGAAGAGATTCTTTGCCGGAAGAAAGTCGTTGGTCTGGCCCTTCAGGGTCGTTCCGTCCAGGAATCGCGCCACCACTTGGTTCATGGGAGTCTCCAGGTCGTGCAGACAAACGGGCTTTAATTTGCCCGAATATTGAATTAGGTGCCTTTAAATTACAAGCGCTCACTCCTTCGTGCAAGACCCATTCCCCCGAAGAAAACTCGGGTCGTCCGGGCCGGGACGCTCGCCCAAGGGGAAAGCCGTGCCTGGGTGCAGGCGCTAAGCGCGGTAGAATCGACCTTTTCGGGCGAATCATGGCCAAGACCACCACCAAGACATCCTCAGACCAGCCCGAGATCATCTATTCGATGATGCGGGTCAGCAAGATCTATAACAACAAGCCTGTTATCAAAGATATATCTCTAAGCTATTTCTATGGTGCCAAGATTGGCGTCCTGGGTCTCAATGGCTCCGGCAAGAGCACCGTTTTGCGCATCATGGCGGGCGTGGACCACGACTTCAACGGCGAGGCCGTGCTGAGCAAGGGCTACACCACGGGCATCCTGGACCAGGAGCCCCAGCTGGACCCCGACAAGACTGTCCGCGACATCGTCGAGGAGGGCGCCGCCGAGAAGGTGCGCTGGCTGAAGGACTACAACGCCATCAGCGACCAGTTCGCGGATCCCGATGCCGACATGGATGTGCTGCTGGCCATGCAGGCCGCGCTGCAGGAGAAGATCGACGCCCACGACTGCTGGGACCTGGATTCGCGCCTGGAGCAGGCCATGGACGCCCTCCGCTGCCCCGAGCCCGACACGAAGATTGGCGTGCTGTCCGGCGGCGAGCGTCGCCGCGTGGCGCTGTGCCGTCTGCTGCTCCAGGAGCCGGACATCCTGCTGCTCGACGAGCCCACCAACCACCTGGACGCCGAGACCGTGGCCTGGCTGGAAAAGCACCTGCAGGACTACAAGGGCACGGTCATCGCGGTCACCCATGACCGCTACTTCCTGGATCACGTGGCCGAGTGGATCCTCGAGCTGGACCGCGGCGAAGGCATCCCCTGGAAGGGTAACTACTCCAGCTGGCTGGAGCAGAAGCAGGGCCGCCTGGCCCGCGAGGAGAAGTCCGACCAGAAGCGGCAGAAGACCCTGGAGCGGGAGCTGGAGTGGATCCGCATGTCGCCCAAGGGCCAGCATGCCAAGAGCAAGGATCGCATCGCCAACTACGAGCGGCTGGCAGGCGAGGAGGGCCGCCAGAAGGAGCAGGAGCTGGAGATCTACATTCCCAGCGGCCCCCGTCTGGGTGATCTGGTGGCCGAGCTGAACGGCGTCTCCAAGGCCTACGGCGACCGGGTGCTCTTCGAGAATCTGAGCTTCGCCATTCCCCGCGCCGGCATCCTCGGCGTCATCGGCCCCAACGGCGCCGGCAAGTCCACGCTGCTGCGGCTGCTCACGGGCCAGGAGCAACCGGATGCGGGCACCATCCGCCTCGGGGATACCGTCCGCATGGCCTACGTGGACCAGCTGCGCTCGGGGCTCAACCCCGACAAGAGCGTGTTCGAGGCCGTCTCCGGCGGCTACGAGCAGATCGAGCTGGGGGGCAAGCTCATAAACGCCCGCGCCTGGCTGAGCCGCTTCGGGTTCTCCGGCGACTCGCAGCAGAAGAAGGTCTCCGAGCTGAGCGGCGGCCAGCAGAACCGCCTCAATCTGGCCCTCACGCTCAAGAGCGAAGCCAACCTGCTGTTCTTCGACGAACCCACCAACGACCTTGATGTGAACACCATGCGCGCGCTGGAAGAGGCCATCGAGTCCTTCGCCGGCAGCGCCGTGCTGGTCAGCCATGACCGCTGGTTCCTGGACCGCCTGGCCACGCACATCCTGGCCTTCGAAGGCGATTCCCAGGTGCAGTTCTTCGACGGGAACTACACCGAGTACGAGCAGTACCGCAAGGATGTGCTGGGCCTGAAGCCCTTCGATCCCCACCGCATCAAGTACCGGAAGCTGACGCGATGACCGTGGATGGTTCTCGGGCTTCCCGCTTGGCCCTCCTGGCAGCCGGAGTCCTCCTCCTTGTGGGCGGAGCCGCGCTGTGGCTTGGGCTCGCGGAAAGCGCCACTGTCCTCTGGGGTTTCGGCGCCGCCTGCCTTCTGTTGGTAATCCCTTCTCTGGGTGTCTGGCAGCGTATTCGGGAGGGTTTTGGGAACCGTGGCCTGAACCGTGAACGTCTCACTCTGCGGACCATCAGCCACCTCCTGCGCCTTCTGGCTCTGGGCGTGGTCCTGACTTCCGTGGCTGCACTTATGGGCGACCGGTCCCCCCAGGCCGGCTTCTCCGCCCTGGGCGTGGCGATCCTGGCCGCTGGGCTTATAACCCCTCTCTGGCTCGCGAAGCGGGATTGGGCTGGGGTCCATCCAAGCCTGGAACTCGATGCCGCACGTACCCGCACCCTGCTGGAACTCGCGGTCCTGGTCCTCGTAGGTTGGCTCCTGGGCCGCTGGTTCCCCTGGGCTGACGCAGCCACTGGACTTGCCATGGCTCTGCGCCTGTTTCTTGAAGGCCGTACATTGGCCAAGGTCACCACCCTCCAGGCCGCTTCCTGTGGCGGTTGCGGAAGCTGCGGCTGCGGGTGATGCGGGTTCTCGAGCTGTTCTCGGGTCTGGGGGGCTGGCGCTACGCCCTGGGAGACCGGGGCAGCGTCATGGCCGCTTACGATGTGAGCGAGACCGCCAATGCCACCTACACCCTGAATCACGGCGACCCGCCGAAGGCGCGCGAATTGGCCACGGTGCCGCCAGCAGAATTGGCGGCGCAGGGCGCCGACACCTGGGTCCTGAGCCCGCCGTGCCAGCCCTTCTGCCGCATGGGGAACCACCAGGGCCTCGAGGATCGTCGCTCCCGGGCCTTCCGCCACCTCATGGACGTCTTCCGCGAAGCGCCCCCCGACCGCCTGGTGCTGGAGAATGTGCGCGGCTTCCTGGGCTCTGATGCCCACACCCTGCTCTCGGATCGGCTCAAGGCCCACGGGATGCATCAGCTCGATCTGGAGGCCTGCCCAAGCCGTTTCGGCGTGCCGAACCAACGACCCCGGGTGTTCATCGTGGCGTCCCGGAAACCGCTGGTGCCGCGTTCCTTGCCCGATCGTCCAACCCTTCCCCTGTCGGCGTTCCTGGATCCGGAGGAGGATGAGCGCCTCTACCTGCGGCCCGAGCTCCTCGCCCGGCACCACTACGGCATGGACTTCGTCGTGCCGGAGGATCGCCGCAGCACCTGCTTCATCGGCGGCTACGGCCAGCGGTTCGTGGGCAGCGGCTCGTTTCTGAAGACCGGCAAGGGCGTGCGCCGGTTCTCGCCCTCCGAAGTGGGGCGCCTGCTCGGGCTTCCCGGAGACTTCCAATTCCCGGAGGGCCTGCCTCTGGAAGCGCGCTACCGGCTGCTCGGCAATGGCCTGGCCATCCCCGTCGCGGCCTGGGTCCTGGATCACCTCGTGGACGGCTAGACTCTCACCATGCGCCTCCTGCTATCCGCCTTCACCCCGGAACTGGGCCCCCTCGCGGAAGACCCGCCCCCGGGCTGGGAGACCGCCACCGTGGGCATCGGCGCCGTGACCGCGGCGGCCGCCACCGCCCGCCTGCTGGCGGAGCGGCGACCCAAGGCCGTGCTCTTTCTCGGCACCTGCGGGCGCTACGACGAGCGGCTGGCCCTGTTCGAGTGCCTGTGGGCTTCCGAGGCCGTCGCGACCTCCCTGGAGGAGCGACGCGGGGGCGCCTACCGGCCCGGTCTCGAACGCATCCGGTGGGCCTCGACGCTCGCCGGGCCGCTGCCGAACCATTCCGTGGCCGTCCCACCCGCCATCACTTCCACCCAGGAAGGCGCAGCCATCCTGGCCGGCGTGGCCCCCGCGGAACATCTCGAACTCACCGGTGTCTTCGCAGCCTGCCACGCGGCGGGCGTGCCCTGCGGCGGGGCACTGGTGGTGGTGAACGATGTGGGGCCCGAGGCCCAGGTCCAGTGGAAGACCCAGCACGCGGAGGGCAGCCGTCGGCTGGTGGAAGCGCTCAGGGCGTCGGGCTTCTTCGAAGAGGTGTGACCACCACGGCGCCATCGCCGGTCTCCACGCGCCAGCCCGCTGGAACGGCTGACAGGCGCACGCCGGTGCAGGGGCCCGTGATCCACCAGGAGCTCCCCGCTTGCCGCAGCGTCGCCAGGGTCTCCGGATGCGGGTGCTCGAAGCGGTTGCGCAGACCTGCGGGGATGATGGCCACTTCAGGTTCCAGCACTGCCACCCAGGCCGGGTCCGAGGCATTGCGGCTGCCGTGGTGCCCCACTTTCAGCAGGCGATGGGGTCGAGGGCGGGATTGGCCGCCTGGATCCCCCAGGTCCATCAGGTCCCGCTCCTGGATGGCGAGGGCATCGCCCATGAGCCAAAGCTCGCGGTCCCGCCAGGTGACGCGGAGAACGGCCGACACCATGTTGGCGTCGGGCAGGGCATAGGCCCGGGCGGGCCAACGTACGCTGAAGGCCGCCTCGCCTCGGGTCCAGGCATCGCCCCGCAGCAGGCCCGCGGGGTCCGCTCCAGAGGCAGGACGGAAGGGCGCCCAGGGATCCTCCTCATCGGCGGTGACCGGCACCGAAGTGGAGGCCAGGGGCCAGATGCGCGCCAGGGTGGCCCAGCCGCCCGCGTGGTCGCCGTGGGCATGGGTGAGCACCAGGTGCACCGGCTCCCGCACCCCCCGGCGGCTGAGGACCCGCGCAAGCCGTCGCCCGGTCCAGGGGCCGGGCCCGGTGTCGATGAGGGTGGCCTCCCCACCGGGCACCCGCAGTAGCAGGGCATCGCCCTGGCCCACATCCACGGCTTCCAGCGACAGGGTATCCGCCGCCCGCCCGGTGCCGCGGAAGGCCAGGAGACCGATGGAGGCCGCCACCAGCCCCACGGCCAACGCCCGGGTACGCTGCAGGCGCCCCTGGAGGTGGGCCAGGGCCAGCCAGCCCAGGGCGAGCAGGAGCCAGGGCCAGAGAAGACCCGTGGCCAGGGGCGCGATGCCCGTGAGGGCCGGTACCAGACGATCACCCATCCAGGTCAGAACGGTCGCCGCGCCCTGGGTGAGGCCGGGCAGGGGGAGCAGGATCAGCGCCAGGCAGAGGGGCGTGAGGAAGGCCACCAGGGGCAGTACCAGCAGGTTGGCGAGGATCCCCCACCAGGGCGCTCCTCCATGCAGCAGGGCCAGCAGCGGCAGCGTGGACAGCCAGGGCGCCGCCAGCCGGGTGAAAGGCAGGGCGAGGCGGCCCAGCAGGGGCGACAGCAGGCCGGCCAGGGGTTCCGCCCCCCACAGCAGGCCCAGCAGGGCCCACCAGGCCAGCAGGAAACCCGGCTCCACCCCCGCCGCTGGGTGGCCCAGCAACCACAGCAGCAGGGCCAGGTGCAGGCCCGCCACCGGGGGCAGCTTCCAGCCGCTGGACCGTCCCACGGCCCAGGCGATGCCCATGAAGAGGCCCCGCCACACGGGTGCGGAGAAGCCCACCAGGGCTGAGTAGAGCAGTCCCGCGACCATGGAGCCCGCCGCGGATCCTCGCAGGCGCAGGCGGCGCAGCAGGGCCTCCACCGCGGCCATCACCAGCGTCACCTGCAGGCCGGACACCACCAGGATGTGGATCGTGCCGCTTTCGGCGAACACGCTGAAATGGGCCTCGTCCGCAGGCGGGATGCCCAGGGCCAGCGCGCCCCACAGGTCCTTCGCCGTGGGGCCGAGGGGCAGGGCCTCGAACCGGCGCCGGGCGAAGACTTGCAGGCGCAGTAGCCACGAGGGTTTGGGCGGCCCCAGCGGTTCCATCAGCTGGGCCGAGGCCAGGTGGATGCGGCGCGGAGCCGCATCGCTGCGGGCTCGCCACAGCGGGCGTTCCGCCAGGAAGACAGGCGCGGGCTGGATGGTGCGCAGCTCGGCGCGCAGGCGCACGGGGGTGCCGGGCGGGGGTGGTGTCTGGTCGCTACCGGCGGGTAGCGTGAGGGGCAAGGATAGGCCCTTCAACGGTTCGGGGGCGGCTACCTCCAGGCGGCTTCCCAGCCGCTCGCCCTGGACCGTCCAGGGGGCGTCGATCCTGCCCTCCAGCGCCAGGAAGCCGGCGGGCAGGGCGGTCCCCCAGCGGGCCTTCCGCGCGAGCCCCAGGAAGGTGAAGCCCGCCAATCCCAGGGCCAGGGGCACCACGGCCCACCGGCGGATCCTGAACAGCGGAAGGGAGAGGAGCCAGGCCAGGAGGCCGAGCACCACCCATCGGGCCGGCACGGTTCCGTCCCAGCGTTCCGGGACTAGCCAGGGCACGGCGCAGGCCGCGGCCAGGGCCCAGGCCAGGGGCCAGAGCGAGGCCCCGGACAAGCGCTGCCACAAACTGGATCTGGAGAGCATGGGGGGAAGTCTATCCCGACTGTCCAAACCTTGACAGGGTGCCTCGAGCCCGGGACTCTGACAGATATGAATCCGGCCCGGGCCCTGTTGGTGGACGACGATCCCACCATCCTCGAGGTGGTGGGCACCCTGTTGTCCCGGCATGGGCATGAAGTGGTGGGTACCGGTTCCGGCCGCCGGGGCGCCCAGTTCCTGAGGAACGAATTCTTCGATCTGGCGGTGGTGGACCTCATGCTCCCGGATCTGAATGGCCTTGAGTTGGCCCGGGAAGCCGTGGCCAAGCCCGATACGGTGGTGGTGGTCCTGTCGGGATCCACCTCGGTGGAGACGGCGCTCCAGGCCATGCGCATGGGCATCTATGACTACGTGCCCAAGCCCTTCCGCACGGAGGAACTGGAGCACACGCTGCTGCGGGCCATCGAGAAATCGCAGCTGAACCAGGAGAACAAGCGGTTGCGGGAGCAGATCCAGGGACAGGCGTCAGGCCCCCAGATGGTGGGCTGTTCCGATACCTGGCAGAAACTCCAGGCCCTGCTCAGGCGGGTGGCGCCCTCGCCCTCCACGGTGCTGATCATGGGGCCTTCGGGCACCGGGAAGGAACTGGCGGCCCGCGCCATCCACCAGTGGAGCCCACGGTCCCAGGGCCCCTTCGTGCCCATCCACTGCGGCGCCATCCCGGAGACGCTGCTGGAGGACGAACTGTTCGGCCACGTGCGGGGCGCCTACACGGACGCCCGCACGGACCGCCCAGGCCGCTTCCAGCAGGCGGAAGGCGGCACCCTGTTCCTGGACGAGATCGGCACCATGCCCCTCAGCCTGCAGGTGAAGCTGCTGCGGGTGATCCAGGAGCGGGAGTTCACTCCGCTGGGGTCCTCCCGCACCCTGAAGGCCGACTTCCGGATCGTGGCGGCCACCAACGAGGATCTGGGCAGCCTCGTGGAGCAGAAGCGGTTCCGGGAGGACCTGTTCTACCGCCTGAATGTGATCCCCGTGCAGATCCACCCCTTGCGCGAGCACCCCCAGGACATCCCGGTGCTGGTGGCCCACTTCCTCCGCAAGTTCGCCCGGGAGCTGAACCTGCCCCTCAAGCAGGTGGAGCCCGCCGCTCTCCAGGCCATGGAAGCCTACGCCTGGCCCGGCAACGTGCGCGAGCTGGAGAACGCCGTGGAGCGGGCCATGGCCCTGGGTTCCGATCCCGACCGGCTGCTGCACCAGGATCTCCCGGCCTCGGTGGCCGGGCTGCTGCCTTCCCCGGCCTTCCCGCGGCTGCCCCAGAACCAGGACCTGGGCCGTTTCCTGGAGGACCTGGAACGCCACCTGGTTCTCGAAGCACTCCGGGCCACGGGTTGGAACAAGAGTGAATCGGCCCGGCGTCTCGGCATGCGCCGCACCACCCTGCTGCACCGCCTCCGGGCCCTGGGCATCTCCCTGGATCCCCAGGTGGACATGGCGGAACCTGCCCCCGCTGCGGAGACTCCCGATGCGTAACCCGAACAGCGCCATCCTGGCCCTGGCACTGGCCTGTCTTCCGCTGGGGGCCTGGTCGCCCAAGGTCCACGAGGCCCAGACAGCCAAGGCCGTCCGCCTGCTGCCCCGGGGAATGGCCGCCTTGCTGCGGGCCCACCCCCAAGAACTGCTGGAGGGCGCCCGCGGCGTGGCCAATGACCAGCCCCCCACGGCGGAGCAGGTGGAGGCCCAGTTCCGCACGGTACTTCGTCTCAGCGAGGAACACCGCCGACCCGAGGACATCGTCCGCGATCTGGGCGTGCTGGCGCACATGGCCCAGCTGCTGACGGATCCCTCCGCCACGGAAGGCCTGAGCCCGCTCCGGGAGAGCTTCGAGGCCTATGCGGACCAGAACCTGGCCCATCTGCTGGTGACCCAGGAACCGTACTGGGCCGCCACGGGCAGCCTGGATCCAGCACCGGCCCTCCGCCGCCTCCTGGCCACCAAGCTGGAACGGAACCGCCGACTCCGGGAGAACTTCGATGAAAGTGGCGGTCGCCGCATCGGTCCGTGGGACGACCTGTCCGTTCCCTTCGCCCAGCTCCAGCTGGCTTTTTCCAACGGTGTCCACGCCACCGCCAACCTCTGGATCCTCGCTTGGCGGGTGGCTGGCGACCAGTGGGAAATACCTTCCCAGCCTTGAGGGGCACGGGGAGGGATCGCGCTCGATCCCTGTTACCCGCTTGGGCTAGGCGAATCGCGACTTTCGGGCTATCGTTCCAACCATCCCTCTGGAGAAGTCATGGGCACTTACACCCGCCTCGGGTCCTACCTCCTGGCCTCCGAACTGGCCACTGATCCTTTCGGTTCGGTCCATCGGGCCGTGGTCATCGCCGGCAGCAACTTCGATCGCCACATGCTGGTGCGGACCTTCTCGGAGGAGCTGTTCCAGGCAGGTATGAACACGCGCCTGGCCGAGGCCGGCCGTGTGGTGCCCCTGCTCGGCGGCGCCCGCATCTACGGCCTCGGCTACCGGCTGGAAACCAGCAAGGCCCCTCACGTGGCCTGGGACTACGTGCCTGGCCGCAGCCTCGCCCAGCTCATCGAGAAGGCGAAGCAGGAGCAGATCCCCTTCGGCGTGGATCACGCGCTGACCGTCATCCAGGGGGTGGCCCAGGCCATCGTGCAGATGCAGGCCAAGGGCGTCAGCCACGGGGTGCTGAGCCCCTACAGCGTGTGGGTGAGCTTCGAGGGGGCCACGCAGGTCGTGGACGCGCCTTTCGCCGCCCTCGCCAAGAGCATGCTGGCCAAGGCCCCCATGGCGAAGCGTAAGCTCGCCCCCTACCTCCAGGGCCCCGAGAACGACGCCCTCCAGCAGGATCTCTTCGCCCTGGGCGCGGTGCTCTATGAGCTCCTCACGTTCGAGAAGCTGCCCGTCGGCGGCGACCTCCAGGCCACCCTGGACCAGGCCACCCTCAAGGCCGCCCAGGAAGAGGCGTCCCTGCCCGCGGAGATCCGCGCCTTCCTCGGCCGCCTGCTGTTGGGCCGCCAGCCCTTCCCCACGGTCGAAGCCTTCAGCACCGAACTCGAGCGCGTCCTCTACGACGGCGAGTACAGCCCCACCACCTTCAACATGGCCTTCTTCATGCACACGCTTTTCCGGGAGGAGAACGACCGGGATGCCGTGGCCATGAAGGCGGAGCAGGGCGACAACTTCCTCGCTTACACCGCCGCCGGCGAAAGCCTGCGCAGCGGCGCCACGCGCGTGGAACACATCGACGGCCACGCCGATGAACAGGCCAACCAGAAGAACAAGACCGTCCTCATCGGCGGCGGCCTCGCCGCGGTGGTGATCCTGGGCCTGGGCTATATGTTCTTCGGCCGTCCCAAGGTGGACCCGGCGATCCAGGCGCAGCTGGTGGAGTTCCAGCGGATCAAGGCCGAGATGGAGCAGCAGAAGGCCGACCTCGACGCCAAGGCCCGGGCCGAGGCTGACAAGACCGCCCAGCTCCAGAAGCAGCTCGGCGAGACCAAGTCCGCTGAGGAGAAGGCGAAGATCCAGAAGCAGCTCGAGGAGAACCAGCAGCGCAAGCAGGACCTTGAGCGGCAGCAGAAGGCCGCTGAACAGCGGCTGGCCGACCAGCGGCAGGCCGAGCAGAAGCTGGCCGAACAGAAGCGGGCCACCGAGACCAAGGTGGCCGCAGCGCCACCGGTACCGGAGGCGCCCAAGCCCCAGCCCATGCAGGACGCCCTGCGCCAGGCCGCGGTGCCCACGCCCCAGTCCGTGCCCACGCCTCAGGCTCCCGCAGCCCAGCTGGCGGCCTCGACAGCCAATGACCAGCCGGCCCGGGTCATGAACCAGATCGTGCCAGTCTTCCCCCTCCGCGCCGTCCAGATGCGGTGGGAGGCGAACCTGGACCACTTCGTGCGCCTGAAAGTGTTCGTGGGTGAGCAGGGCCAGCCCCTGAAGGTGTCCGTGATCGAAGGGGTGTCCGGGGCCTTCGGTTTCGACGAAGCGGCCATCGAAGCGGCCAACAAGTCCACCTTCAGCCCTGCCATCCGCAACGGCAGGCCCGTGCGTGGCTGGACGCCCGAGATCATCTACAAGTTCCCCAAGCGCCGCTGATTGCTCCGGGGGGACCGCCTGCTCGCGTTGCTCGCGATGTCCCCCGGACCCCCGCTTCGCGGGTCGGGAAACCCGCCCCGCGAAGCCGCTACTCCACCGCCGAAGGACCGCCTACAAGCGGTCCTTCTACGTTAAGGATTGCGCCGCCGCGTTGGCCAGGCGGTCCACCCGCTCGTTCTCCGCGTGCCCGGCGTGGCCCTTCACCCAGCGGGCCTCCACGTGGTGCCGGGCAAGCTGGGCGTCCAGCGCCTGCCAGAGATCCGCGTTGAGCACGGGCTTGCCATCGGCCTTCTTCCAGCCGCGCCGCTTCCAGTCCTTCAGCCAGGTCGTGATGCCCTTCACCACGTACTGGCTGTCGCTCTGAAGCAGCACCTGGCAGGGCTTGGTGAGCGCCTCCAGCCCGCGGATGGCGGCCGTCAGCTCCATGCGGTTGTTGGTGGTATCCACCTCGGAGCCCGAGCCTTCCTTCTCCTGGATGCCGCCGGTCAGGTGGACACGGAGCAGGTACCCCCAGCCGCCCGGACCGGGGTTACCTAGACACGCGCCATCGCAGTAGAGCTCGATCTTCATCCCACCAGGGTAGGGGATGTGGCGGCCACCTGTGCCACAGCCTTGCGGAGCAGCTCCACGCCCAGGTCCAGATCCGGCGTCGTGAGGTTCATGGCGGGGCGGAAGCGCAGCCCCTTCTCGCCGGTGGAGAGGACCATCATGCCCAGCTCGTGGCCCTTGGCCACCACGGCATTGCGCAACTCCGGCGTGGCGATGTCCAGGGCGCAGAAGAGCCCGCGGCCGCGGGGGTTCGCGGTGAACTCTGGGAAATCGCGGTGGATCTCCTGGAGGCCCTTGAGCAGGCGCTCGCCCTGCTTCACGCCGTGGTCCAGCAGGTTCTCCTCGCGGATGACGTCGATGATGCGCGTGCCGCGCACCATGTCCACCAGGTTGCCGCCCCAGGTGCTGTTGATGCGGCTGGGCACCTTGAAGACGCCCTCCACCTCATCCAGGCGCCGGCCCGCGGCGATGCCGCAGGTCTGGGCCTTCTTGCCGAAGGCGATGATGTCGGGCTGCACGTCGAACCACTGGTGGGCCCACCACTTGCCCGTGGCGCCGAAACCCGTTTGCACTTCGTCGAAGATCAGCAGGAAATCATGACGATCCGCCAGGACGCGAAGCTTCTTCAGGAATTCGCCCCGGAAGTGGTTGTCGCCGCCCTCGCCCTGGATGGGCTCGACGATGAGGCAGGCGATGTCATCCGGATCCTTGGCCACGACGGCCTCGATGGCGGCGATGGATTCAGCCTCGGCCGCCTCGATCTTGGCCAGGTCCATGGGGAACGTCAGCTTGGGGTTCGGCACCCGGGGCCAGGGGAACTTGGGGAAGTACTGGTGCTTGCGGGGATCCGCCGTGTTGGTGAGGCTCAGGGTGTAGCCGCTGCGGCCGTGGAAGGCCTCGCGGAAGTGGATGACTTGCGAGCCCTTCTCGCCCTTGCCCGCCGCCAGGTTCTTGCGCACCTTCCAGTCGAAGGCCGCCTTCAGGGCGTTCTCCACCGCCAGGGCGCCACCGTCGATCCAGAAGAGGTGGGGCAGGTAGTCCGGCGCCGCGTGGGTGCCGAAGGCCTCCACCCACTCCGCGAAGGCCGTGGTGTAGATGTCCGAGTTGGCGGGCTTGTTGACGGCGATCTCGCCCAGGCGCTGCACGAATTCCGGTTCCCGCAGGCGCGGGTGGTTGTGGCCCAGCGGCGTCGTGGCGAAGAAGGTGTAGAAATCGAGGTACTTGCGGCCGTCCCGGGCATCCACGATCCAGGAGCCATGGGATTTCTCCAGGTCCATCACCAGATGGAACCCGTCCACCAGCATGTGGCGGCCGAGGGTGTCGAAAACGGCATTCGGATCAACGTGCAGACTGGACATGGCAAACCCCTGGAAACGGTTCAGTGTATGGTTGGGATCGAAGCGGAGACACGCATGATTCCCTGGATATCGGTTCAGGAAGCGCCTCTGGAGGCGATGGCTTTACGAAGTGTCATGGAGGACCCCCATGCCGGGGCCCTCGTCCTCTTCGAAGGCCGGGCCCGGGACCACCACGAAGGCCGCCCCGTGCTGGAGCTGGCCTACGAGGCCTATGTCCCCATGGCGGAGAAGGAACTGGGCCTCCTGAGGGAGAAGGCCATCGAGCGCTACGGCCTCACCCGCTGCGCCATCCACCATCGCATCGGCGTGGTGCCCCTCACCGAGGCCGCCGTCATCGTCGCCACCAGCAGCGCCCACCGCGCCGAGAGCTTCCAGGCCGCCGCCTGGATCATGGACGAGATCAAGCAGCGCGTGCCCATCTGGAAGCGCGAGCGCTACAGGGATGGCAGCGAAAGCTGGGTGGAGTGCACGCACCGGTTCCAGATGTAGGGACTGGAACCGCGAAAAACACGAAAATGCGCGAAAAGGGGCTGGGCCACCCCTCTGAAGCAACGGCTTTCGCGCGCCCGAAGGGCGATTCGTGCTTTTCGCGGTTCAGGTTTTTCTGGCTGGTTGATTTTCGCTAAAAATTCGCCATACTTGGATCCCCCAGGAGGATCCGGTGCTGGCGATGTGGGTTCCCGAACTGCCGTTCCAGCTGGCTTGTGGGCGGGACGGCGGGCTTCGGGACCGGCCCCTGGCCTTCCTGAGCCCTGACACCCCCCGTTCGCCTACCCTCTGGTTCGTGAACCGCCTGGGCCGGGCGGAGGGACTGGCCGCGGGCATGCCCATGGACCGGGCCATCGGGGCCGCGCCGGGCCTGCGGGTGCTGGATCCCTCGCCCCAGGTCTGGTGGGAGGCCCAGGCCGACCTGAGTGACTTCCTCCAGCACTGGACGCCCCAGGGCCAGCTGGGGCGCCTGGGCGAGGCCCTGGTGGAGCTCCAGGGCACCCAGCGGCTCTTCGGGCCCCCGGCGGACACCGCCGAGCGCATGCGCCGGGAACTGGCGGCCCGCAACGGCTGGGACAGCCACGGGGGCCTGTCCCTGAGCGCCACCGCCGCCCAGCTCGCCGCCCACGCCGAGCACCATCTGGAACTGGTGGCGGAGGGCGCCGAGGCGGCCTTCCTCGCCCCCCAGCCCCTGCGCCGCCTGCCGGACCTGGCCCCACGCCTCCAGGATCGCTTCCACCGCCTGGGCCTGCGGGCCTTCGGGGACCTCCAGCCCGTGCCCCTGTCCGTGCTGGTGGAACTGACGAACCCCAAGCTGGCGCCGGATCTGCGGGCCCGGGTGCGCGGCGAGGACCGGCCCCGGCTGCCCCTGCTCACCGAGCGCCCCGGCCACGCCCGCCACGGCTGGCGCCTCCAGCCCCCCCGCCTGCCCGAGGAGGTGGCCCTGGCCACCCGCTGCCTGGACTGGCTCTGGTCCGACCCCCGCCACCCCCGCACGCTGACCCTGCACTGGTGGGATGTGGACGGCGAACCCCACACCTGGCGGGCCTCTCCCGAGGACCTCACCGTGCCGCCCCTGGTCCTGGCCCGCCGCCTCCAGCAGGCCTTCCTGGCGGGCGCCACCCGCCGCCTCCTCGTGCGCGAGGTGGAGCTGCGCCTGGCCTGGGGCCTGGGCCGCGAGCGTGCCCTCTTCGAGGATCCCCGGAACGCCAAGCTCGAGCGCCTCGAACCCGCCCTCGCCCGCCTCCGCCGCCGCTTCCCCGACCGGGCTGTCCTGCCGGGGTGGATGGCCCCGGGCGCCTGAGGCCCCCCATGTTCGCCCTCGGCATCTCCGATTTCTCTATTGGCGAAGGGGTCTACCCGGCGAAGCAGCTGCTGTCGCTGGCGCGGCAGCTGGGCTACCGCGACCTGGTCTGCTGGGATCGGGGGGTGGCGGGCTACCCGAAGTTGCGGGCGGAGCTGGAATGGATCCACGAGGCCCGGCGGCTGGAGGGCCTGCCGCCGGACCCGCGCTGGACGGGCTTCCGCCTGCACCTGGGCAGCCGCTTCACCTGGCGGGGCCACGGGTACGGCGCGCTGCCCTTCACGGACGCGGGCTACGCCGCCCTGAACCGCCTGCTCTCGGCCCAGGCCCATGACGCGGCACCGGGGCCCGACATCCCGGGCCTGGGTGCCCCCGAGCCACCGCAGGACTGCGTGCTGCTGGCCGACGACCTTGCCGGTCTGGATGCCCTGCTGCGGGAAGGGCTCTACGGCGCCCTGCTGGCCCACCCCCGCCGGGCGCAGGAGGCGCGGAAGGCCCTGGCGGCGGGCCTGGAGGTGGTGGCGCCCCAGGTGCTGCGCTTCCGCACGGCCGAGGGCCTGGAGATGCACCGCCTCAAGCGGGCCATCGACCATCAGACGACGCTCATCCGCACGGAGGCCCTGTGGGATCCCGCCGAGGCGGCTGTTCCCCGCGCCGACTGGGAGGCCCGCTTCCCCTTCGGCGAGCCCGCCGTGGAACGGGCCACGGCGGCCGTGTTGGAACGGATCTCGGGCTGGAACATCCACTGGGGCAAGTGGGTGTTGGCCGAGCCCCTGGGCCAGGAAGGCCGGGATCTCGATGCCCTCCTGCGGGAGAAGGTGCGCGCGGGTGTGGAACGACGCTTCCCGGTGGTTCGTGGGGACATCCTCGCCCGCATGGAGCGGGAACTGG
Source organism: Geothrix campi (assembly GCF_024609265.1). Taxonomy (GTDB): domain Bacteria; phylum Acidobacteriota; class Holophagae; order Holophagales; family Holophagaceae; genus Geothrix; species Geothrix campi. The sequence continues at coordinate 18,307 of NZ_JANHMP010000001.1, forward strand.
ACCTCATCTCCAGCATGGAATTCGCCCGCTACTTCCTGCTGGTGGAGGACATCGTGCAGGCCGCGCAGGGCGCCACGCCGCGTATCTGCGGCCGGGGCAGCGGCGCGGCCTCCCTGGTGAGCTACGCCCTGGGCCTCAGCAACGTGGATCCCGTGGCCACGAACCTGATGTTCGAGCGCTTCCTCACGAAGGAGCGCAAGGACCCGCCGGACATGGACATCGACTTCGCCTGGGACGAGCGGGAGGACGTCATCCAGAAGGTGTTCGAGCGCTACGGCCGCGATCGCGTGGCCATGGTGGCCAACCACGCCTTCTTCAAGGCCAAGGGCGCCCTGCGGGCCGTGGCCCAGGCCCACGGGCGGCCCGACAGCGAGCTGAAGCAGCTGGCCCGCTACGTCCGCGGCTGGGAAGGGGGCCTCGTCCGCGCCGCCGAGAACCCCGCCTGGGACACGATCCTGCGCCAGGCTCTGGCGCTGAAGGGCCACTTCCACCAGTTCTCCGTGCATCCCGGCGGCACCGTCGTCACGCCCAAGGGCTTCTGGGAGCACGCCGCCTTCCAACCCGCGCCCGCCAAGGACAAGGTGTCCACCACCACCTGGGACAAGGATGGCGTGGAGAACTACGGCCTGGTGAAGATCGACCTGCTGGGCAACCGCAGCCTCGCCGTCATCCGCGACGCCTACGAGGTTCTGGGCGACCGTAAGCCCTCCGATCCCGGCGACCACTCCCGCAACGACCCCGACACCCAGGCCCTGCTGGCCCGGGGCGACAGCATCGGCGTGTTCTATGTCGAGAGCCCCGCCACGCGTCAGCTCCAGCAGCGGGTGCGGAAGGGCGACTTCGAGACGCTGGTGATCCACTCCAGCCTCATCCGCCCCGCCGCCTACCGGTGGGTGGACCGCTACGTGAAGCGCAGCCGCGGCGAGGAGGTCTGGGAGCCCAGCGATCCCGTGTTCAACGAGCTGCTGTCCGAGAGCTACGGCGTGCTGGTCTACCAGGAGGACGTCATCAAGGTCTGCGTGGCGCTGGCGGGCTGGAGCCACTACGAGGCCGACCAGCTCCGCAAGCTCCTGGGCAAGCCCGATTGCGAGGACAAGCTGCCCTACTTCGAGGCTCGGTTCCGCAACGGCTGCGCGGCCCGCACCGTGCGCCCTTCAACGGTGGACGAGGCCTGGGACATGATCCGCACCTTCCAGGGCTACTCCTTCTGCAAGCCGCACTCCGCCAGCTACGCCCAGGTGAGCTTCGAGAGCGCCTGGATCAAGGCCCACCATCCGGCCGTGTTCTTTGCATCGGTGGTCACCAACAAAGGCGGCTACTACCCCCCCAGCGCCTACCTGGGCGACGCCCGCCGCCACCGGCTGGTGGTGCGCGGCCCCGATGCCAACGCCTCCGCCTGGCCCTTCACCGCCGAGGGCGACCAGGCCCTGCGCGTGGGCCTCATGCAGGTGCAGGGCGCCCTGGCACCCGAGGTGCACCGGCTGCTGGAGAACCGGGAGCAGCAGGGCCCCTTCGCGGACCTGGACGACCTGCTGGGCCGGGTGAAGCCCTCCGTCACCACCGCCGAGGCCCTTTGCGCCGCCGGGGCATTCGACCGCTGGGCGCCCGATGGCGACCGCACGCGCCTCATGTGGGCGCGGCTGGGCGGCGTGCCCCCCGGCGTGCGCCCGCGCCCCACGGACGCCTTCGACCGCGCAGACCTGGAGCTGCAGACCATGGACCTCACCCTGGAGGTCCACCCCGCCGCCCTCGCCCGCGTGCGGAAGGGCGGCGGCCCCGATCGTGCCGCCGATGTGGCCAAGGTCCTGGCCGGGGAGAAACCGGGCCGCCGCCTGCGCTTCTGGGCCCTGGTCGTGGCGGACAAGGAGGTGGGCACGGAAAAGGGCGAGCGCATGCAGTTCGTCACCTTCGAGGACGACACCGGCCTCTGCGAAGCCGTCGCCTTCCCAGACGTCCTCCGCCGTCGCCAGCGCCCCTTCCGCGTGGGCGAGGTCGTCTCCATCAGCGGGAGGACGACCCTGCAGGACGGGCTGCTCCCCGTGCTGGAGGTGGGCTGAACCAGGAGGTGCTCGCGAAGCCTCCTGCCACCAGGTTGTCAGGAGGGGGGGCGCAGACTCCTCGTTCACCCTGAGGAGGCCGTCATGTTCAACCGCCTGGAAGACTTCAGAACCACGTGGAAGGAGGAGGTCGAGGACACCCTGAAGGTCCTGAGGGCCATCCCCGATCAGGCCCTGGAGCAGTCCGTGGCGCCCGGGTACCGGGATCTGCGCCGCCTGGCGTGGCATCTGGTGGGCGGCATCGGAACCCTCGCCGCCCAGGTCGGGCTCTGCATCGGCGGGCCGGCCCGCGATGAGCAGGGTGAGGTCGTGGCGCCGCCGCCCCAGCACATGGCCGCGATCGTGGAGGCCTACACCCGCTCGGCCGAATCCCTGCTGCAGGCCCTGGCGTCCTGGGAGGACGCCGACCTCGAGAAGGTGGAGGTCGTCTTCGGGCACCTGCACTGGCGACGGGGCCAGATCCTCCTTGCCGTGCTGGTCCACCAGGTCCACCACCGGGGCCAGATGACGGTGCTCATGCGCCAGGCCGGCATCCTCGTCCCCGAGTTCTACGGCCCCACCCGGGAAGGCTGGGAGGCGATGGGCCTGTCCGCGCCCGCAGTCTGACGGGCGCCACGGCCCCGCACCCCGTGTCCCCACCTGGCAGGGCCGGCCCTGCCCTCACCTCGACAAGGAGTCGCCCATGCACCACGAATCCCTCGCCCCAGCCCACATCGAGATCCTGGGACCCGCCGACCGCGTTTCGCAGGCCACGAAAGAGACCATCCGCAGGTTCCACCAGGCCTTCGACGACCACGACCCCCAGGCCATGGAGGCGCTCGTGGCGGACGACTGCGTCATCGAGACCATCAAACCCGCCCCGGGCGGTGCCCGGGCCATCGGGAAGGCCGCGTGCCTGGAGATCTGGCAGGGCTTGGCGAGCGCCGCCGGCACCTGGTTCGAGCGGGAGGAGGTGCTGGTCGCTGGCGAGCGCGTCGTCATCCGGTGGCGGTACCGGTGGGGTGGCGACGCCGCCCAATCCATCCGCGGCCTCAACCTGATGCGGGTCAGGGAGGGGCTCATTGTCGAGGCGATGGGTTACGTCAAGGCGTGACCGGAGCCACCGCGTCGCTAACCCTTTTGGCCCGATCCGCGAAACACCTTCGTGGGGTGACCGGGAGTCTCGCCGCCACCGGTTGATGGGGAGTCATCCATGCTCGATGTGATCAAGACCAGCTACGCCTACGACACCTGGGCCACCGCCCGGGTGCTCGACGCCCTCGAAGGGCTCAGCGAAGAGGAATACAACGGCCCCGAGTGCAGCGGGAACGGGTCGCTCCGGGACACCCTGGCCCACCTGCTGTCCTGCCAGTGGGGGTGGTTCTCCTGGCTCGACGGTTCCAAGAGCCTGGAGGAGGCCTACGGCCTGACCCTTCCCGGGGGAGCCATCGCCACGGTGGCCGAGGCGCGGGTCCACTGGGCCGCCATCGATCGGCAGGCCCATGCCTTCGTCGACACGTTGACCGACGCGGCACTGGCGGAATCGTGCGCCTGGACGAACCTCGATGGCCATTCCGATGCCGCCCCGCTCTGGAAACTGCTGCTCCACGTCGCGAACCACGGCACCCACACCCGCGCCCAGATCGCCGCTGGCATCCGCCGGGTGGGCGCGGATCCTGGGAACATCGACTTGCTTTACTGGGAGTTGAGCCACATGGGGCGCAGGTACGATGCCACGGCCTAGACGCGACCAACCCACCCGACTGGAAGACTTGCCGAGCATCGGCAAGTCCATCGCGGCCGACCTCCGCCGGATCGGCATCCTCGTGCCCGACCAGCTTGCCGGGCGCGAGCCGCTGGCCGTGTTCCAGGAGCTGGCGGGCGCCATGGGCCCCCGCCACGATCCCTGCGTGCTCTACACGCTGCTCTCGGCGCAGCACTTCCTCCGGTGCGGCGAAGCCCTGCCGTGGTGGGCCTTCGCCACCGAAGGGAAGCGCCTGCTGGAAGACAGCCAAGGGGGCATCCAGCGCTGAAGGCACGCCTGGGAAGCCGCCTGGCCACCGCAGCCGTGGCCCGGGGACTGAGGCGCGTGGCCGTGGGAGGGGGACGTCTGCTTGGCGCCTACTTGGCGGGAGGAGCGGGTGCCGGGGCGGCCTTGGGGGCCTCGGGAGCGCTGATGTTCTCTGGGGCCAGGCGGCCCCGCAGGTAGTCCACCAGGTGGGCCCGGACGCCCTGAACCGCGTTGGCCAGCTTGCTCTGGTTGGGGTGGAGGAACTCGCCCTTGGCTGTCTTCTCCCGGACCGTGCCGCCGAGGAGCTCGCGGCCCGAGGCGTCCTTCACGCGGTAGTCGAGGGTGATCACGCAGTATTCGGTGCTGTGGTAGACCTGCTGCGGCGGCATGTGGGGCCCGCCGCCCATGGAGGTCCAGTAGCCGATGGTCACGCTGTCCACATCCAGCCGGGGCAGCTCCAGGGCGTAGGTCGAGCCCGCCCCGGTAGCCACGCCTTCGGACAGCGACTGCGCCAGATCCTTCTGGAACCCCTCGATGAAGGCCGCCTCGCTGCCGTATTTCTTGACGAAAGCCCGCTTGAAGTCATGCAAGTCGATCTTGGCGACCGGGCCGGTCCGGAAAGCCGCGTCCCGCAGCGGCCGAAGGCTGTCCGCCGAAGCCGTCGTCACCACATAGATCGGCGGCTTGGGCGTGCAGGCGAAAAGCGAGAGCAGGATGGCGGAGGGAATCAGGAAGCGTTTCATGGGGGCCTTGGTAACGGAGAAAGGGAGGTGATTAACGTAATGAAGTTAATCGGCGCCGCCTGCACTGGGGTGCTGAGCGAAGCCGAGGAATCCGAACGACGATATAAAAACCGCCTCCAAACCGGTGAAGTCCAAGTTGAACGGAGGGTAAGGCATCTTGCTGCAATACCCCAGACGCATTGATGGCTAGATTCGCCCACGTTCCACGAGGCGCCGATAATGCTCGCCGAGCACTGTCAACCGACAAGCCTTACTTCCAATAGCAGCGTGCCACATATGTGGAGCATCCACCGGCACAACTAGGCCCACGCGGTTATATTTCTGCAAGATCGCAAAACGAGCTGTGTTAATCGGGTTCGGAGCAGGAATCAAAGGATCTGTCCCTTGACGTTCCGGTTCGAAGGTTGGATCAAGTAGGAAGTCTAGGCCTGGCTTAGGAAAGAATTCCGTAATGCACTGCAATTCTGCCAGCGAGATCGGAGGTTGAACCCTTCTAAGGGAGACGAAACTTTTGACGTTTGTCTTAAACACAGGGCGCTGATCCCAGGGTCCAAGGGATTGGTCAATGTGGGCATATATGCTACCTGGCGTAACTTCACCTACAAGATTTCCAGCGGCGCCACCCAGTGCATCGACGAATAAGGTTGTGAAGACACCAGCGCCATTCTCCTCCGTTGCATATTGCTCGGCGGTCGACGCTGTAAGAATAGTTGTTCCTTCCTTAATCTCAGCAAACCCGTTTGCAGTTAACGAAGTCGCTGCAATGCCGGAGTGACAACTATCGAGAACAATAATGCGGTTGCGTGCGGCAGACTGGTTCGCAAAGGCAAGGACTTCATTTAGCGGTATTCCTTCGCTACCTTCCGCCACATCGCTAGCAATGATATAACCGCCTGTACTCTCAACATGACCATGACCAGCAAAATAGAAGAGTGCTGTTTCACAATCACCAGCGAACAATTCTTTGATGCTTTCTCGGAGTGCAGTCCGAGTGACCATGTCTGTTGGACCCGTTCCCGTGAGCAATTTTGATCCAAAGTTCACGGTTCCGTCGCTGTTTCTGTCGAGAACTGCCTTGACTGCATGAGCATCATCCACGCAGCCATAGAGACCGCTAATACGTTGATAATAATTGATCCCGACAATCAATGCTTTTCGCATGGTGCCTCACTATCTGCTACCGCCGATGAGCTCCTTGAGATTATCCCAGGTCCATTTGTATAGCTTGTCGTCCGAAGAAGCGGACTTAGGTTTAGTGCAAGTCTTGTCTGAGTACGCTGCCAGTAAGAAGTATTCCTTTCCTTTCTCTTTTGCGATTTCAAGTTCTGCGGAAACGCCACTTGCAGTATGGGTTTTCTCGCCGCAAAGCACTGCAACGATGTCTACATTATCCATTCTGTGTTTGACCTTATCTTTCCAGTCGCCTTTGAGATGATCTTTGACGGAAGCATCTGTGAAATCAAATGGGCTATCCGGAAGCTTCGCTTGACCCGCGAGCATGATCTTCGCGTCCTCATCATTATCGAAATCAAAGCTGATAAAAACGCGTTTTTTTGATGCCATGGTGCCCTCCTGGAGTGTTTTGGTGAGTGAAAAAATAGGATGTTGAAGACGCCTAACGAATGAAGCCAACCGTCTCCGCTTACACCGAGGTCTGAGCGGAGAGTTAGATGTTTGAGGAATTTGGTTGAGTTGGGGCAGTACCCTTAATGTAATATCTCATACCCTTTCTGACGCCCTGTGATTGGAGATCATGATCAAGCATGGGTTGGACAACCATTTGAAGGATTTTGACGTCGGTACTCAACACCTGAGCGATTGTCGTCATCGTTAGGCCTGGAGATCGTCGTAGCAATTCCAAAATGGATGCTTTGCGTTCAGTGAGAAAGTCATCAATTGTGGATGGTTTACGCTTTGGATAGCGCTGTTCGATTAGGACAGCCAATTTCGCTTGTAGCTCTGAGTACGATGAATACTGAATTCTATCTAGGCCACGAAGGTCACTAGGAACCTCTGAAACTTCTGTTTTAGAAGGATCAATGGCGATGTACCATTGCTCACTGACAGCCATTGCAAAGCCGAGTTCTAGCGTAACATTCGGGTTCCATCCAGAAATGTCAAAGAATGAAAAATCCGAACCACGGATGTAGGTTTCGATTTTCTTCATGATGTGCATATTGGTGATTTTTTCGTCGGCAAAAATGAATGTCACCTCGTATTGCTTTTCCAATTCCTTAAACAATTTCCTGTAATCGTCCTTGGGATAGAGCCTATAGGAGTAAGCTACAAAAACTTGTTTGCGATCAGATTTTAGCTCGCTCAAGTTCGACTCCTGAAATGTGAAATGCCTAACTCAGTATTTCGCAAACCGCACGCCCAGACGGCAAGCAGTGTCTTTATTTGGATTGTGGTGAGGAATTGCTGGATGGTGGAAATTCCGTGCTCATGCTGCCATTAGGCTGGGCGGACTCTCGTCACAACCGGGCGAACGGGCCTGAATCGACCCCCGAACGGTAATTGTGGGGTGACTGAAAAGGCTTTTTCGCCACCGATTTCAGTAATGACGGTGATAAAGCAGGGCAGGCCCCCGCCTGGGCCCCCCTTCGGCGGCTTCCGGCGGGGCCGGAAGTCACCCAGGGTCACCGCCGCCGCGCTTTCAAAGGGCGCGGCGACGGTGACCCTGGATGGAGCCCAGGCGGCGTGCTGCCAAGGCCCAATCACCGTGAATCACCGTTCATCAGTGGCTAATTGCTTTTGCCTGTCGACCCGCCTCCGTATCCATCGGTGGCTCCAACCATCCATCGCCTCGCGAGTCGCCCCTGGGTGGAGCCCAGGCTACGTGCTGCCAGGGTCCAATCCCCGTCCATCACCGTTCATCCCCGGCTGAATGCTTTTGCTTTTCAATCCGTGTCCACCCGTGTTGATCCGTGGCAAAACGGCCTGTCTTCGGCCCGCTGCTCCGCTCCCGGGCTTCCAGCGTCGAATGGCCTTGTCTTGCCTGACTCTTTTCACTGTCACACTGCCGGCCGCTCGGCTCTGGGTCGGCTCCTGCTGAGCGTGCACGCTGGCTTTCTCAGGGTGCCTTGTGATCGAGAGCGCTGACCCGGCCGGCGAACACCCAAAACCCTTGCCGTGATGGTCACGGCCCCGGGCATTGACGACCTATGGTTCGTCAGTCAGTCGGCATGTTGCATTGAGATCGCTGGCGCCTATATTGAAAAAATCCGCATGCATATAGCGTGTGAGACTTATTTTCAATTGGTGAACCAATTCAGGGGAGAAAGTCATGAACCAGGCTCCAAGCCTCACCTTCGCCTCACGCACCGGCCGCACGCTCGGGCGCTTCGCGCTGGCCATCGCCTTGGCGGTCGGCGTTGGGATTTGCGTGCCGGCCTCAGGCCAGGCCGGCGGCGAACAAAACGAGAGCGAGATTGCACACGGCTTCGCCATCGTTCCGCAGGGCGTGACGCTCAACCTGCAGGGCCGCAACCGTGCGCTGGTCGGACTGGGCAGCTACATCGTGAACACGACCGGCTGCAATGACTGCCATACGCATCCCTCGTACCTGCCCGGCAACGACCCCTTTGCCGGTCAGCCGGAGCTCGTGAACAGCGCACAGTACTTGACGGGAGGTCGGCAGTTCGGGCCGTTCACCTCGCGCAACTTGACGCCGGATAGCACGGGGCGCCCAGCCGGCCTGAGCTTGAGCGAATTCATGAACCTGATGCGCACCGGCGTCGATCCGGATTGGACCCCGGCATCGGGTCGTCCACAAATCCTTCAGGTGATGCCGTGGCCGGTCTTCGGCAAGAAGACCGATCGCGAACTGACGGCCATCTACGAGTACCTGAGCGCGATCCCGTCGCTGCCCAACAACCCGAACCCGGGCCCGTGAGTGCGCTTCGCCGCGCCGGCCTTCGAGTCGGTGCCGCAGCGCCAGCTAAGAGTGCCTAACACACCCCTCGCGGCCTCGTCGGGGTTTTGTTAGGCACTCTAAGGCTCGACATTCGTGGCACATCGTTTGCCGGGTGACGATTGCGAAGTTGAAAACACGCCCTGTTGTTTTTGCTTTTCGATCGGCATCCCTCCGTGGCTCAAACCATCCTTGGTCTCCCGGTCCACCCCCGGAATCGCACCGCTCACCCCAGCCTGCTTCCGGTTCCGAGGGGTTTCGGGGCAGGATGCTCGCGGAGGTGTTCCATGCGTCCTATCGCTTTTGCCCTGCTCGCGGCCGCGCCCGTGCTCTTCGCCCAGGCGCCGCCCCTCATGCTGCCCGAGGCCAGTCCCCGGGCCCACGTCAGCCAGACGGTGGGGCTGACGGACATCGACGTGAGCTACCATCGGCCGGCGGTGAACGGCCGCAAGGTCTGGGGCGGGCTCGTGCCCTATGGCCAGGTCTGGCGGGCCGGGGCCAACGAGAACACCGTGGTGACCTTCTCCAGCCCCGTCCGTGTGGGCGGGACCACGCTGCCCGCCGGGCGCTACGGCCTCCACATGCTGCCCACGGCCACGGAATGGACCGTGATCTTCAGCAGCCAGTCCCATGGCTGGGGCAGCTACAGCTACGACGCCAAGGAGGACGTGGCCCGCGTGCCGGTGACGCCCGTGGCTGCCGAGCCGACCGAGCGCCTCGTCTACACCTTCGACGATCCCAGCGAGCAGGGCGTCACCCTGTCGCTGCGCTGGGAGAAGCTGCGGGTGCCCATTCCGGTGGCGGTGGATACCAAAGCCGTGGTGGTGCAGAGCCTGCGGGAGCAGCTGCGCGGCCTCCACCAGTTCTTCCCGGAGGCCTGGAGCGGCGCCGCGGGCTGGTGCGCCCGCAACGACGTGAACCTGGATGAGGCCATGACTTGGGTCGACCGCTCCCTCACCATGCGGGAGTCCTTCGCGGCCCTGCGCACCAAGGCCGCGCTGCTGGACAAGAAGGGCGACGCCAAGGGTGCCGAGGTCCTGCGGGAAAAGGCCCTGACGAAGGCCACGGAAGTGGAGGTCAACCAGCTCGGCTACACGCTGCTAAGCCAGAAGAAGGTGGATGAGGCCCTCACTCTCTTCCAACGGAACGTGAAGGATCACCCCGATTCCTGGAATGTCTACGACAGCCTCGCCGAGGCCTACGCCCTCAAAGGCGACAAGGCCCAGGCCGCCGCGAACTACCGCAAGGCCCTCGACAAGGTGAAGCAGGCGGACCAGCGCACCCGCATCCAGGGCGAGCTCGACAAGCTCAAGTAGCTCAGACGGGCGTTTGAGTCACCGGCGAAGGATTCCTGACAAGGATCTTTTGCCGGTGATGAACGGTGATAAGGCAGGGCTGGTACCCACTGGGGCCCAATCACTGTGGATCACCGTTCATCACCGGCTGAAGGCGCTTTTGCTTTTTGAACCCGCGTTCCGCCAGGACAGAGATGCCTTGGCCGCCCCGAGGTAGTCGCCAAGATGCCTGAGTCCATACAGTCACCCAGGCCCGGTTCGCCCAGGCGTGGCGGACCTTCCTTGTCCGAAAGGCCTCAGTTGCCGGGCTTGCAGTCCTCGCAGGGCTTCATGCCGGCCTTCTTGGCCTCGGCCACGGACTTGAAGTCCACGCGGGTGCCGGCCTTCTCGATCTCCTTCACCCACTTGCAGTTGGCCTTGTGGTACAGCTTCGTATCCGAACAGCCGACGATGACTTCGGCCTTGGCCTTGTCCTCGGCCTTCGGGGTATCGCTCCGTCGGGCGGCCGCCAAGGGCAGGCTCATCAGGCAAGCCAGGACAGCGAACGAGAGTTTCCGCATCGGACACCTCCCCAGGATGGGAATCCAGAGACTCAGTTTCGGTCCTGCGGAGGCTCGCGCCAGGGCCGCCGGTGGGTGCGGGTGCCTATCTCAGGGTGGCCACGACCTCGCCCCGGGAACCGGCGCCCAGCTTCTTCATGATGCTCTTGATGTGATCCTTGACCGTGTGCTCGGAGATGCAGAGCACCTCGGCGATCTTCTTGTTGGTGGAGCCCAGGCCGACGAGGTTCAACACGTCGGCTTCCCGCTTCGAAAGCTGGAAGGTGATCCGGGCCTTCTCCAGATCGATCAGGTGCTTCTCGACGATCCGTTCCATGAGGACCATGACGTGGGTGGGGGGCTCACTGCTGCCGGGGGTGCCCAGGGGAAGGGCCCGCAACGAGCAGGCGGGCAGCACCTCGGGGGAGAGCCCGGGGCAGGTCATGTCCAGGGGCCAGAGGTTGGTAGCATCGTTCCCCCCGCGCAGGACCTGCAGGCAGAGGTCGCGGATGCTCTCGGGGAGGGCCTCGGTGCCGTCTTCGGGTCCACGCAGGGTGGCCAGCAGATCCAGAGCCCGTTCGTTGGCGAACAGCATCCGGCCTGCGGCATCCACGACGAGAACTCCGGGGGCGGAGCGCTGGCGGACGATGTTTGAGAGACTGTTCATCTGGATGAAGAATAGGTCATTTGTCGAAAAGGATGGGATAAGAAAAAATCACCCTTTCGAGGGGATTGGCGGAGGGAGGCTGGGCCACTAAGCTTCGCAGCATGGATACCCCATCGGAAAAGCGAGCCACCCCCCGGACGGTCCTTTATCAGGTCGTCCGCTTTGAACGTACGGCCGCGGAGCCCAGCCGGCCGGAAGACGATCCGACCCAGGGGATCGGGCGGGACATCAGCCCCGAGGGGGCGAGCCTGCTGACGGATTGCCCCCTGCATCAGGGGGAGGTCGTGAAGCTCCATGTCCCCATCGAATCCGAGCTCGCCAGCGTACCGGTCTTCTCCCAGGTGAAATGGACCCAGCGGACGCGGAACGGCTTCCGCGTGGGCCTGCAGTTCCTCGCCTAAGGCGCCATCACCCGGACCTGGCATCGCCGGGGTTCTCCGTGCGGGCTCCTGCTAGGATCCCTGCATGTCCTCCTTCGAGCGCCTGCAAGGTTTCAGGCTGGGACCACCGCTGGCGGCGGGGTTGCTGCTGGCGACCGCCTGTTCCCGGCCCCCGCGCCCTGTGCCTGCGCGCCCGGTAGCTCAGCCCGCGGTGGCGAAGGCGCTGCCGCGCCTGGGCTACACGTTGCAGGCCGGTGCCTTCGCGAAGGTGGAGAACGCGGCGCGGTTTTCGGAAACGCTCCAGGCCCATGGGCTGGAGGCGGCCTACTACGCCTCGGGGGATGGCCTCTACCGCGTGCGCTTCGGGGACTTCGCCACGAAGGAGAAGGCCCGGAGCCGGGGCGAAGCCCTGAAGGCCGCGGGGACCATCGAGGCCTACTGGGTGGTGGCGCCGGATGGGTCGGCGCCAGGCGCCTCGGGCCCGCCCCGATTCCACCCGTCGGATGAGCGGGGCCTGCGGGCCAGCCTGGTGGATACGGCCAAGGGCTACCTCGGCGTGCCTTACCTCTTCGGCGGCACCACGGAACGGGGGTTTGACTGCAGCGGTCTCACCGGGGCGGTGTATCGGCTGAACGGGCTGCGGTTGCCGCGGTCCTCGCAGGCGCAGTTCGAGGCGGGCAGTCCGGTGGAGCTGGAAGAGGCCAGGGCCGGGGACCTCCTCTTTTTCGCGACGAATGGCGGCAGCCGCGTGAGCCATGTGGGGCTGTACCTGGGGCAGGGGACCTTCATCCACGCGCCGCGCCCAGGGCAGGGCATCCGCCAGGATCGGCTTGCGGATCGCTACTACAGCCGGGCCTTCATCGGGGCGAGGAACTACCTGTAGAAAAGCGGCCGGCGATTGACTGCGGTCGGTGCGAGACACATATTCCCCGAGGCTCTATCCGGAGCGCCCAAGGGACCTCGGCCCGGGAGGTGTTCGCATGGCCCCCTATTCCTACGGGGAATGCCTGGAACGGTCCTACCGGGTCAACTGGAGGATCAGGGATGTGCTGGGAATGGGTGGGTTCGATCTGCGGCGTCCCTGGCTGCCCATGGAGCTCTCAGGCGCCGGTGGCATCTCCTGTCTGAATGCCGACGAGAAGCGCAAGCTGACCCACCTGGAAATGGGCGCCTACGCGCACCTGTTCCGCTACGTGGAGGCCTTCATCGCCCCCGAAATGCTGAGCCTGGCCCGGGACTCTGAACGGGTCAACAAGGAGGCCTTCGAGGCCCTCACGAACTTTGCGTCGGAAGAGGTCAAGCACATGCATCTCTTCGACGAGGTTCGGAAGATGGTGGATGAGGCGGTGGGTTTTCCACTCGAGCTGTTGGAGGGCCAGAGCGTGGCCGCCAACGCCATCCTGGGCAGGCAGCGGGGAGCCGTGCTGTTGCTGACGGCAGCCATCGAATGGTTGACGCAGGATCACTTCCTCAGCGCGATGAAGCATTCGGCTGTGCTGGATCCCCTCACCAGGGAGATCTTCCGGTGCCATTGGCTGGAGGAGGCCCAGCATGCGCGATTGGACCACCTCGAGGCGCTGCGGGCCTTCAAGGACATGTCCGAGGGCGACCGGGACCAGGCCATCGAGGATCTGATCTGGCTGCTGGCCGCGCTGGATGGGCTCCTCCAGCAGCAGGTCGCCTGCGACATGACGAACCTGGGCCGGTACCTCGGCCGCGTCTTCACGCTGGGCGAGCGTCGGGACATCCGCCAGAGCCTGCTGAAGGCGAAGCGCCACTGTTTCATCGAGAGCGGGGCGAGCCATCCCAACTTCCAGGAACTCATTCGGGCCGTGACGACTCCGGCCCAGCAGGCGGGGGTACGGCTGGCCGTGGACCTTCTGCTGCAGGAGAATCCCGTTCATCCGGTCAGGGGATTGAACTGAATTGCGAATGTTCGTCGATTTTTTGAAAATTGGCGGCGGAATCGGCATACACTGGAAATCGCCCGCCGGTCGTGCGGGTATCTAAAAGCGTTGCTGCCTCGCCTGGAAGGAACAATGCATCTACATCCAGGACGAAGAAAGCAGGTAGTCAAATGGCTCAGGGAACCGTGAAGTGGTTCAACGCCGAAAAGGGTTTCGGATTCATCACCCCCGATGACGGTGGTGCGGATCTGTTCGTTCATCACTCCGCCATCGAGACCACGGGTTTCCGCACCCTGGACGAGAATCAGCGCGTCAGCTTCAACGTAGGTCAGGGCCAGAAGGGCCCCCAGGCGACCAACGTCACCAAGATCTAGACCCTACTGTTCACCATGAATCGGCCTCCTTCGGGAGGCCGATTTTTTGGGTGCCCCCGGGATGTCGTGGCCGCCGGCTGGCCCCGTTGAGCATATTTCCTTGGCCCGAAAGGCTTCCGACCGTATTCTGGTCCCTTGCGCAAGGAGGAGCCCATGGCTCACGAAGATCACGAACACGGACCGAACTGCAACCACGACCACGACGATTCCTTCGAAATTGAAGTCGTTGAACTCGAAGACGAGAATGGCGAGAAGGAAGAATTCGCGATCCTGGAAGAGCTCGAGTTCGAGGGTCGCAACTTCGCCATCCTGGCGCCCCTGGCTGAGCTCCAGGCCCAGGAAGAGGGCACCGCGGATCCCGAGGCGGGCCTGAGCCTGGAGATCTTCGAGGTGAAGGACGACATGTTCACGCCCCTCGAGGACGAGGAGCTGGCCGAGCGCCTCATGAAGCACCTCGACGAGCAGGAAGCCAAGCTCAAGGCCGAGGAAGAGAAGGACTGACCGCAGCACCCAGCATTCGCACGAAGGCCCCCGGTTGGGGGCCTTCCTCTGGATGGGGTGAAGCTAGAGTCTGCCCTGGAAGAGGGCGAAGACGGCACCCTGCGGGTCCGCGATCACTGCGAAGCGCCCCACCTTCGGGATGTCTCGGGGGGGCAGATGGATGGTGGCGCCCAGGGCCTGGGCCCGCGCCGCCCGTTCATCCACGTCCTTGACCATGAAATACACCATCCAGTGGGAGGGGATGTCCTTCCAGGCCGGGCCCCAGTGTTCGCTGATCTCCATCATGCCGCCGAAGTGGGCACCACCCAGCTCCCACTCGAAGTACGGCATGCCTGGATCGGTCGGAGCCTTGGTGGTCCAGCCGAAGAGGCGCGTGTAGAACGATTGGGCCGCCTTGGCGTCCTTGGTGGCCAGTTCGGTCCAGCAGAGGGCACCGGGTTCCAGGTAGGCCGAGACGCCCTTGTGGTTCCGGGCCTGCCAGAGCGCGAAGACCGCGCCCAAGGGATCCTGGAGGACGGCCATGCGGCCCTCCTCCATCACATCGAAGGGACCCACCAGGATCTGGGCGCCGAGTTCTTTCGCCTTCACCGCGGTGGCATCGGCGTCAGACACGGAGACGTACGAAAGCCAGTTTGAAGGGGTGCCCTGCTGGCGCTGCTCGTCACTCTGGAGGCAAAGCCCGGCGGCCTGGCGTTCGCCGGTGGAGAGGATCACATAGCTGCCCATGGAGGTGGCGACCTCGTTGGACTGCCATCCGAACAGCTCTCCATAAAAGGCCTGGGCGGCCTTGAGGTCGCGGGTGGCCAGTTCGGGCCAGCAGAAGGTTCCGATCGCGGGAAGGGTGGCTTGGGCCATGATGACCTCCGGAAGGGAAGGGAAGAATAAGTCGTTCTCGGACCGGATCAACACTGATAATTCCTGCCCGATGCATCACGGCGAACCAAGCGGTTGAGAGTCATTCATCCTGAGGCGGTTCGGACCTCGCCGGCACCTGGCGTAAGCTGAATCGATGGTGTTCGACCCGATCCATTTCACTGGCCGCATTCTTTTTCTCACGGAGGATCCGGACCAGATCCTCCGCCAGCTCGCGGGTGAGGACCTGGAACTGGACGAAGCGCTTCCCCTGCGCGACCAGATCAGCACGGACGAGATCACGCCGGCCTTCATCTGCTACCACTTCGACGAGAAGCTGGGCGACTTCCCCTACCTGGGCCTGAAGTGCGGCGAGGCCTTCCCAGTGAAGGAGGGCTCCGTGCGCGCGGGGGGCTTCGCCGTGAGCGTGGCCGGCAAGCGCCGCGGCAAGGGCAGCAGCCGGGAGGCCAGTCCCTACGCCGAACGGTGCGCGGGCCTCCGCCTGGTGATCGCCGAGAGTTTCGAGCGCATCTACCGGCAGAACGCCCAGAACCTGGGCCTGCTCACCAGCACGGACTTCGGGTTGATTCCGCGCATCCGGCGGGGCGAGGCCATCCCCCTGGCGGAGTTCACCGCCGGTCTGGATCCGGTCACC
The DNA here is from genome assembly GCF_024609265.1 of Geothrix campi. Classification (GTDB taxonomy): domain Bacteria; phylum Acidobacteriota; class Holophagae; order Holophagales; family Holophagaceae; genus Geothrix; species Geothrix campi. The sequence goes on from NZ_JANHMP010000001.1 coordinate 34,180, forward strand.
GCCGAGATCGTGTGCCGGGGTGGGCTCTTCCCCTACAACGCCGCCCGCCTCAGGGGCGAGGTGGTGCCACCACTGCCCGCCGCCGCGCCGCGCCCCATGACCTACGCCGAGAAGGTGCTCGCCCGCCACGCTGTGGTGGACGCAGCCGCTGGCGCGGTGGGCCTTCCGGCGGTTCGGCCCGGCGATGGACTCTTCGTGAAGGCTGACTGGCGGTTCAGCCACGAGTACGTGACGCCCATGGCGGCGAGCTTCCTGGAGCAGGCCATGGGACCGGAGGCCGTGCTGCGCGATCCCGCCTCCATCCTGGCCTTCCGTGATCACCTGACCTTCCTGCACCACAGCATGAAAGCCGAGCACCGGGCCATGGGCCTGCTGACGGTGGCCCAGCGCCTGAAACCCGCCCAGGAGGCCTTCTGCGCGAAGCATGGCATCCGGCTCCATGGCGAGTTGCCCGACGGTTCCGGCAGCGAGGGCATCTGCCACGCGCTCATGGCCGAGCGCTACGCGCTTCCGGGCCAGGTGGTGGTGGGCACGGATTCGCACACGCCCCATGCCGGCGCGCTGGGCTGTCTGGCTTTCGGCGTGGGCACCACGGACATCGCCTGCGCCTGGGTGACCGGTGATGTGCGGGTCACCGTCCCGCCCACGCTGCGGGTGCGCCTGACCGGGCGGTTGCGCCCCGGCGTGTCCGCCAAGGATCTGGTGCTGCACCTGCTGGCCCAGCCCCTCATCCGCGAAGGCGGCGCCATCGGCCATGTCATCGAGTACCAGGGCGAAGGCCTGCTGGACCTGGACACGGACGAGCGGGCCACGCTCACCAACATGGCCGCGGAGATCGGCGGCTTCACGGGCCTGATGGCTCCGGATGCGGAAACCGTGCGGTTCGTCAAAGAGCGGCGGGGCGTGGAGCTCACGCTCGAACCCTGGATGCAGGGTGATGAGGACGCCGAGTACGCCCACACCCTGGAGGTGAACTGCGCGGCGTTGGGCGCCATGCTGGCCCGGCCCGGCGATCCGGGGAACGGCGTGGCGCTGGCGGAGCTGGGCGAGGCTGTGCCCATCCACATCGCCTACCTGGGCAGCTGCACCGGCGGCAAGCGCGAGGACCTGCGCCGCGCCTACGAGGTGGTTCGGGTCGCCGCGGCCGAAGGGCGGCACGTACCGGAAGGCGTGCAGTTCTTCGTGCAATGCGGCAGCGAGGACGTGCGCCGGTTCGCCCAGGCACAGGGCTGGCTTGCGGCCTTCGAGGCCGTGGGGGCCGTGGTGCTGGGCAGCTCCTGCGGAGCCTGCATCAACGCCGGGCCAGGCGTCTCCACTCGCCCGGACCAGGTGACGATCAGCGCCATCAACCGGAATTTCCCGGGGCGTAGCGGCCCCGGCCAAATGTGGCTGGCCAGCCCCGCCACCGTCGCCGCCAGCGCCCTGGCGGGACGCATCGCGGGGGCTTGATGGATCCCGTCCACATGGCCCGCTATCGTGCCCTGATCCTGGCGAGCGGTGCGCGCGCAGGCGCGCCGGCGCTGGACCGAGGCTCCAGGATTCTGGTGGTGGATCCGGCCCGCCAGCGGCTGGGCCTGCTGGAGGGAGGCCGCCTGGTTTTCGAGGCGGTCATCTCCACGGCAAAAAATGGCCTGGGTTGCGAGGAGAACTCCTATCGCACGCCCACGGGCTGGCACCGCATCCATGCGCGCATCGGCGCAGGCGCGGAACCCGGCACCATCTTCCGCGCCCGCGAGGCCACGGGCGAGGTCTGGCGCGGGGAGCCGCGCGAGGAGGACCTGATCCTCACCCGCGTGCTCACCCTGGATGGCCTGGAGGAGGGCTGGAACCGCGGCCCGGGCCGCGACTCTCTGGAGCGCTTCATCTACCTGCATGGCACGAACCAGGAACCGCAGCTGGGCCAGCCGGTGTCCCATGGCTGTGTGCGGCTGTCGAACACCGCTGTGGCGGGCCTCTTCGAGCTGGTGGCCGAGGGTGATCCCGTGCTCATCGCCGAGGAACTGCCGGGCGATGGCCTGGGCCTCGGCCGACTGCACTTCGCCGGTGTGGCGGGCAGCGGCATGAGCGCCCTGGCCCAGTTCGCGGCCCTGAAGGGCGGCCGGGCCAGCGGCAGCGATCGCAGCTTCGACCGGGGGCAGCGGCCCGAGGCGAGGACCCAGCTGGAAGCCCTGGGTGTGGTGCTCCATCCCCAGGACGGTTCGGGGCTGGAAGGTGACTGTTCCGCCCTGGTGGTCTCCACGGCCGTGGAGGACGAAGTTCCCGACGTGGTGACCGCGCGGCGCCTGGGTGTGCCCGTGCTGCACCGCTCCGAGCTGCTGGCTCACTTCGTGGCGCGGTACCGCACCGTGGCCGTGACGGGCACCAGCGGCAAATCCACGACCGTGGCGATGGTGTTCGAGATCCTGCGGGGGGCGGGCCGCGATCCTTCGGTCATCACCGGTGGCGAGCTGGTGGCCCTCCAGCGGGAGGGCCGCTGGGGCAACGCCTGGGCCGGGGCTTCCGATCTGCTCGTCATCGAAGCTGACGAAAGCGACGGCTCGGTGGTGCGCTATCACCCCGCCGTGGGCGTCATCCTGAACCTGCAGAAGGATCACAAGGAAATGGACGCCGTGGCGGAGATGTTCCGCGCCTTCCGTGCCCAGGTGCGGGAAGCCGTGGTGGTGGGCGAGGCGGAGAACCTGGCGGAGTTCGCGGCCGGGGCCGCAGTGTCCGGTTTCGGTGACGGGGCGGACTTCCGGGCCGAAGGCCTGCGACTCGAAGCCGATGGTTCGGCCTTCATGGTGCTCGGCGTGCCCTTTCGCCTGCCCGTGCCGGGCCGCCACAACGTGGAGAATGCCATCGCAGCCATCGCGGCCTGTGCGGCCCTGGGCGTACCGCTGGAAGCGATGGTGGCCCCGCTGGCCGCCTTCCAGGGCGTGGCGCGGCGCTTCCAGGTGTTGGGCACACGACGGGGCGTCACCGTGGTGGACGACTTCGGCCACAACCCCGCCAAGGTGGCGGCCTCCATCCGGACGGCGCACCTGCGGGTGGCTGCGGGGGAAGGGCGCGTGCTGGCGGTCTTCCAGCCCCACGGTTTCGGACCCCTCAAGTTCCTCCGGGCCGATTTCGTGGAGGCCTTCGCTACAGAACTGGCGCCCCGGGACCGGTTGTGGTTCCTGGAGGTGTTCTACGCCGGGGGCACCGCTGCCCGGGACATCAGCAGCGCCGAAGTGATCGGGGACATCGCCGCCCGGGGGGTGGTCGCCGAATCGGCCCCCTCGCGGGAGTGGCTTGTGGGACGGCTGGCGGCCGAGGCGAGGGCCGGCGACCTCATCCTGGTGATGGGTGCCCGGGACCCCTCGCTCACGGACTTCGCCAGGGCCGTCCTTCATCGAATGGAACAGACTGAAGCACACCGATGAACCCCGATCAAAGCTGATGAACACCGACCAAGCTCAATTTGCTTTCAGCGGTGTTCATCTCTGTTCATCGGTGGCTGTTTTCTCTTTCCATCACCCGGTACCCTGAGGCATGGAACCCACGACCCTCCGCGCTGTCATGGCCGCGCTCCGCAAGCCGGAGACGGGCTGCCCCTGGGACCTGAAGCAGGACCACCAGAGCCTGGCCCGCTACCTGCGCGAGGAGGCGGCGGAGGTGCTGGACGCCCTGGCGGCCCACCAACCTGGAGAAGCGGCCACCGAGGCGCACCTCTGCGAGGAACTGGGCGACCTCTGGCTGCAGATCGCCTTCCACGCCCAGCTGGCGGCAGATCGCGGCGCCTGGGACATCCACGATGTGGAGCGCACAATCGTGGAGAAGCTGGTGCGCCGCCATCCCCATGTGTTCGCGGAGGTCGCGGTGGATGGCGCGGAGGAGGTGCTCACCAACTGGGCCGCCATCAAGCGGGAGGAGAAAGGGCTGCACGGCGAGGAGCCGCGGCTGCTGGAGGGCATCCCCGCCTCGCTGTCGCCCATGGAGGAGGCCCTGGAGATCGGCCGCCGCTGCGCGAAGGTGGGTTTCGAGTGGCCCGATATGGAGGGTGTGCTCGACAAGGTGAAGGAGGAAGTCGCAGAGCTGCAGGCCGAGTCCGATCCCGTGCGGGTGGAGGAGGAGTTCGGCGATGTGCTCTTCAGCCTCATGCAGTGGGCCCGCAAGATGGGCGTGGACCCCGATACCGCGCTGCGCCGCCAGATGGCGCGCTTCAAGGGACGCTTCACCTCGGTGGAGGATGATGCGCGCAGCGCTGGCGGCTGGGACCAGCGGAACCTCGACCAGATGGAAGCCGCCTGGCAGGCCGCCAAGCGGAAGGCGACGTCATGATGGCCCTGGCGCTGCTCGCCTCGCGGGGTGGTCCCCCGCCGCCCTTCGTGTTCCTGCTGGTCCCGGCGGTCTTCCTGGTGATTTCCTGGTTCTCCAACCGGCTCATGGGCCTTCCGGCGCTCTACGCGGCCTTCCCCGCCGATCCCACAGATCCCATCGAGCGGAGCCTGGGCTGGCCGCAGGTGGAGTTCGGCGCCCTGCGCGGCCACTCGCCCATCTCCCTCAAGGCGGGGCGGCGCTGCCTGCACCTGAAGCAGCCCTTCCCCTTCCAGCCCGCCTGGTGGCAGGGGCCGGCCTCCATCCCATGGGACCAGATCCGTGTGGAGAAGGAGGCCAGCGAGTCATCCTGGGCCTTCCTCAGCGCGGCCGAATTCCGGCTGGGCGCCGATGGGCGGGTAATCCGCCTGCGTGGCAAGGCCGCCCGGACCCTCCAGGCGATGGTGCTGGAGAAGCAAGGCGCCGGAATTGGGTTTTATCCAGATCGGAACTCGCCGGGGCATGGCGCCATCCGTCCGCGGTGATTGAGGGCAGTCACCGAACAGGAACTGGATAAGCGGAGGACGGTGGAGGAGTGAACGAGAGCGGGGGAAAGCCTTGAGGCAGGAAGGCTGTCTTCTGCTCTCAGCTTTCCTCAGCCCCTCCGCTTATGGAATTCCTTTCCGATCCTGACGCCCGATTCGAAGTTTCACACCGCGTCGGCGATGGCCCTGCCCATGTCGGTGGTGCTGGCTTTGCCGCCCATGTCCGGGGTGCGCAGGCCGCTGGCCAGTACCGTCTCGATGGCGGCCACGACGGAGGCGCCGGCCTCGGGGCAGCCCAGGTGGTCGAGCATCATGGCTCCGGCCCAGATCTGGCCGATGGGGTTGGCGATGCCCTTGCCGTAGATGTCCGGCGCCGAGCCGTGGACGGGTTCGAACATGGATGGGAATTCCCGCTCGGGGTTCAGGTTCGCGCTGGGGGCGATGGCGATGGTGCCCGTGCACCCGGGACCCAGGTCCGAGAGGATGTCGCCGAAGAGGTTGGAGCCCACCACGACGTCGAACCAGTGGGGGTTGCGGACGAAGTGGGCGCAGAGGATGTCGATGTGGAACTGGTCCACCTTCACCTCGGGGTACTTCGCGGACATGGCCTTCACCCGCTCGTCCCAGTAGGGCATGGTGATGGCGATGCCGTTGGATTTCGTGGCCGAGGTGAGGTGCTTCTTCGGGCGCGACTGGGCCAGGTCGAAGGCGTATTTCAGGATGCGGTCCACGCCCTGGCGGGTGAAGACGGTCTGCTGCGTGGCCATCTCCTGGTCGGTGCCTTCGTAGAGGCGGCCGCCGATGGAGGAATACTCGCCTTCGTTGTTCTCGCGCACCACGATGAAGTCGATGTCGCCCACCTGCCGACCGGCCAGGGGGCAGGGCACGCCGGGCATGAGCTTCACCGGGCGGACGTTGGCGTACTGCTTGAAACCGCGCCGGATGGGGATGAGCAGGCCCCAGAGTGAGACGTGATCGGGCACGCCGGGGAAACCCACCGCGCCGAGGAAGATGGCGTCGTGATGGCGGATGCGATCAAGACCGTCCTCCGGCATCATGCGGCCATGTTCGAGGAAGTGCTCGCAGCTCCAGGGGAACTCGTCCCACTTGAAACGCAGATCATGCTTCGCCGCAGCGGCCTCCAGCACGCGAATGCCTTCGGGTACCACTTCCTTGCCGATGCCATCGCCAGGAATGACCGCGATCCTCAAATCGCGCATGTGAGGCTCCTGTGAAAAAGCTGCAAATGTATCTAATCGACGTTGTTATGGGGTTGAACGGACGCGCAGATACCTCTTCACACTATGCGACTCGGGGGTAGACTACGCACCGAAATTCGACCCCCTTCCCACACATGGAGGCTCCTCATGAGCCACGACCCCGTTTCAGGAACGGCCCCGGGCGGAGGCCTGCCCGGCTGGCAAGGCGCCAGGCCCATTCCCGCCTTGGCCACCTTGGCCCTCGGCCTGATCTTGTACTTCGGACTGCCCCAGATGGTGTCGGTGCCGGACGCCAAGCTCTTCACCGGCCAGCCCCCGGCCCCCAAGCCGGCCACCGCGGCGCCTGCGAAACCCGCGGCCAAGCCAGCTGCACCGGTGGCGGCGCCCGCCGCTGCTCCCGTCGCTGCTCCCGTCGCTGCTCCGGCTCCCACCAAACCCTTGACCAAGGCCCAGCTGGAGGCCAAGGCGAAGGCCGAGGCGGAAGCCAAGGCCAAGGTCGAGGCGGAGACCAAGGCCAAGGCGGAGGCCGACGCGAAGGTGAAGGCCGAGGCCGACGCCAAGGCCAAGGCAGATGCCGAGGCCAAGCGGAAGGCGGACTGGGTGCGCGGGCTGCACCTCTTCGCCATCTTCGTGAGCACCATCGTGGGGATCATCGTCAAGGCGCTGCCCATGGGCGCAGTGGCCATGGTCGGCATCGCCATCACGGCCCTGTCGGGCACCCTCGGCATCGCGGATTCCATCAGCGGGTTCTCCGATGTGACGATCTGGCTCATCGTCCTCGCCTTCTTCATTTCGCGGGGCTTCATCAAGACGGGGCTGGGCGCCCGCATCGCCTACAACTTCATGGCGCTGCTCGGCAAGCGCACCCTGGGCCTCAGCTACGGCCTGGCGGCCACCGACCTCGTGCTGGCACCGGCCATCCCCAGCAACACGGCCCGCGGCGGCGGCATCGTCATGCCGGTCATGGCCTCGCTGGCCCGCGCCTACGGGAGCAACCCCGGGGATGGGAGCGCCCGCAGGATGGGCTCGTTCCTCACCCTCACGGCCTACCAGGTGAACTGCATCACCAGCGCCATGTTCCTCACGGCCATGGCGGCCAATCCCCTGGCCCAGAAGCTGGCGGGCGACCTCAAGGTGAACATCACCTGGGTGGGTTGGGCACTGGCGGCGGTGGTTCCAGGCGTCGTCGCGCTGCTGCTGATCCCGTTCATCATCTACCGCCTCCATCGGCCCGAGATCACGGAGACGCCGGAGGCCGTGGAGATGGCCAAGGGCCACCTGCGCGACCTCGGCCCCGTCAAGCGGCAGGAATGGATGATGCTGGGCGTCTTCGTGCTGCTGCTGGTGCTGTGGATCTTCGCCAAGCAGCTGGGCGACCTCAATGCGACCACCTCGGCGCTCACGGGGCTGGCGGTGTTGTTGATCTCCGGCGTTCTCACCTGGGATGACATCAAGGCCGAGACCGGCGCCTGGGACACCCTGGTGTGGTTCGCGGCCCTGGTGATGATGGCCAGCTTCCTCAACAAGCTGGGCATGGTGCCCTGGTTCAGCAAGTCCATGGGCGGCATGGTGGCGGGCAAGGGCTGGATCGCGGCGTTCCTGGTGCTGGCCCTGGTCTATTTCTACAGCCACTACTTCTTCGCCAGCAACACCGCCCACGTGGCCTCGATGTACGCGGCCTTCCTCGGCGTGTCCATCGTGGCCGGCGCGCCGCCGGTGCTGGCGGCCCTGGTGCTCGCCTTCTTCAGCAACCTCTTCGCCGGCATGACCCACTACGGGACGGGACCTGCGCCGGTGCTCTTCGGCACCGGCTATGTGGAACTGGGCACCTGGTGGCGCACGGGGCTCATCGTGAGCGTCGTGAACATCGTCATCTGGGTGGGCCTCGGCGGCCTCTGGTGGAAGGTGCTGGGCCTCTGGTAGCGTCTCTCACCTACGAAAGAGCCCCGCCGTCGGCGGGGCTTTTTCGCATGGAATGGAGTTCAGGCGAAGATCTTCGACAATCCGAAGGCGACGCAGGTGGAGACGCTGACGCCGATGAGGCCGGGGATCATGAAGCTGTGGTTGAGGAGGTACTTGCCGATCCGCGTGGTGCCGGTGCGATCCATGTTGATGGCGGCGAGATCGCTGGGATAGAAGGCGAAGAAGAAGTAGGCGTAGCTGGCGGGGATGAGGCCCAGCAGCAGGGAGGTGGGCAGGCCCAGGGCGTAGCCGAAGGGCAGCATGATGGTGAGCGTGGCGGCCTGGCTCTTCACGAAGGCGGACACGCAGAACATGGCGATGGCGAAGGTCCAGGGGGCCATCTGCACCATGGCCTTGATGTGCGCCACCAGGTAGCCCTCGTTGGCCTTGATGAAGGTCTCGCTCATCCAGGCGATGCCGAAGATGGAGACGACGGCGATCATGCCCGCGATGAAGACGCTGGAGCGGGCGATCTCGGGGGCCTTCACTTCCGTGGCGAAGAGGATGAAAGCGCCGAAGGCCAGCATGATGACTTGTACGACCGTGGTCATGGGGATGGGCTTGCCGTTCGCCATGGGCAGCAGGCCGGGCTTGAGGGCGATGAGCACGATGGTGAGCACGCCCGCGAAGAAGAGGCCCACGGAGAGCTTGGCCTTGAAGGGGATCACCTTGTCCAGGGTGGTGACGTCGCCTTCCAGGCCCTTGGCGAACTCGGGATCCTTCATGCGCTCGAGGAACTCGGGGTCCTGGTCCAGCTCCTTGCCGCGGTTGAAGCTCCAGGCCGCGGCGGCCAGCACGCCGATGATGCCGGCCGGCAGGGTGATGCGGACGATGTCGAAGAGGCCTACCGGGTGCCCGTTCTTGGCGGCCATGGCCAGGAAGGTGGTGACGGCGGCGGCCACCGGGCTGGCGGTGATGCCCATCTGGGAGGCGACGCTGGAGATGGCCATGGGGCGCTCGGGTCGGATGCGGGTCTTCAGGGCCACGTCGGAGATGACCGGCAGCAGGGCGTAGACCGCATGGCCCGTGCCTACGCAGACCGTGAGGAAGAACGTCGAGAGCGGGGCCAGGATGGTGACGTACTTGGGATGGGCCCGGAGCAGCCGTTCCGTCAGCTGCACCAGGTAGTCGAGCCCGCCCGCCACCTGGAGGGTGGCCGAGGCCGTCACCACCGCCAGGATGATGAGCATCACGTCTACCGGCGGCGTACCGGGCGCCACGCGGAAGAAGAGCACGAGGACGGCCACGCCGAGGCCGCCGATGAGGCCCAGGGCGACGCCGCCCTTGCGGATGCCGATCAGGATGGCGCCGAGGACGAGGATGAATTGGACCCAGAACATGAATGCGGGGGACAACATGTCTTCTCCTTGAGATCGAGGGTCTCTGGTTTCGCAACCCTCGCGGGGCGAGCGTAGCAGACCGACCGGTAGAGAATGATCGCTGTCAGCACTTTCTTTAGTTGGTAAACCTTCCCCCGGGGTGGCAGAAGGGTGCCGGGCCCGCCCCGCGACGGCTCCTGGGCAGGCTACGATGACCTGTGAGCGCCTCCCGGTGATGCCCCTCCCCTTCCATCTGGTGACCTTGACCCACGCCACCTGGGACCGGGCCCTCGCCTGCGCCCGCAGCCTGGGCCCGGAGGCGCTGCCTGAACTGAGGCTGGATCTCTTTCCGGAAACCGATCCCCGGGACCTGGTCCGGGCGCTCGGGGGCCACTGTCTCGTGACCTGCCGGCGGCAATCGGAAGGCGGTCGGTGGCCGGACGAGGACGAGACGGGACGGCTGGCCCGCCTGCTGGGGGCCGTGGAAGCGCGTCCGGCCTGGGTGGACCTGGAGTGGGACCTGCCGGTGCCGCCGGCGCTCCAGGCCGCCCGGCCTGGGGTCGGCCTGCTGCGCTCGGTGCATGTGGCGCCCGGCGTCTTCGACCTGGACCAGCGGGTGGCAGCCCTCCCTGAAGGGGATGCCTTCAAGTGGGTGGGCTGGGCCGGACGCCTCGGAGATAGCGGCCGCCTGAGGCCGGCCCTCGTGTGGGCCCGGGCCCACGGAATCCCACTGTCCGCCTTCCTGATGGGCCCGAAAGGCCTCGTCAGCCGGGCCCTGCAGGCGGCCTGGGGGGGCGCCTTCACTTACGCGGCGCCGGACGACGGCCCGCCCGCCGCCCCTGGGCAGGTGCCTCTGGCCACGCTGCGGGCCTGGCGCTGCGCCGGCCTGCCTGCGGCCTGCGGCCTCTGCGGCGTCATCGGTGATCCTGTCCTGCATTCTCGGGGACCGGCCTTCCACAATCCCCGGTTCCAGGCGGCTGGCCGAAACCTGCTGTATGTTCCGCTCCTGTGCGGCGAGGCAGACGAAGCTGCGGAGGCCCTGGAGGCCCTCGATATCCTGGGCCTCAGCATCACCGCCCCTCTCAAGCTGTCCCTGCCGCAGGCCCTCGGTCTGGCGGGCCCCTTGAACACCCTCTGGCGCCGGGCGCCGGGCTGCCCTTGGCAGGGGGCCAACACCGACGCGGAGGCTCTTGGACAGTCGCTGTCGCATCTGGAACCGGGCCCCGTACTGCTCCTGGGGGGCGGGGGCGTGGGCCGCACGAGCCGGGAGGTGCTGGCGGCCCTGGGTCGCCCCGTGCTGCACGTATCCCGTCAGGCCCTCGCCAGCCCGGCCGCCGTGGCCGCCTTCGCGCCTGTGGGCGTGGTGCAGGCCACCAGCCTGGGCATGAACCCGGAGGATCCCCCGCCGTTCCCGGAGCTGCTGGAGGCCGCACTTCCCGGCGTGCGCTGGGCAGTGGAGTGGATCTACAAGGAGGACACCGCCTTCGCCCTCTGGGCCCGGACAGCGGGCCTGAGGCTCGTCGGGGGCGCCACCCTCTTCGAGGCCCAGGCCGAGGCCCAGAGCCGGCGGCTCCTCGAGGGCTGCGGCTGACAGCCGATGGCCGATAGCTGATAGCGTCTACCCATGGACCTCCTTCTCGTCGAGGACAAGGACAGCTTCCGGCGCCTGCTGATCCAGGCCCTGGAGGGTTCATCCTGGTCGGTGCGGGCGGTGGCGGATCCCCAGGAGGCCCTGCGGGCCCTGGAGGCGGCGCCGTCCCAGGTCCTGGTGACGGACCTTCGGCTGCCGGGCATGAGCGGGCTGGAGCTGATCCGGCGGGCCCGCCAGTTGCATCCCACACTGCGGGTGGTGCTGATGTCCGCCTTCGGGGAACCTCGGGACATCGTGGAGGCCATGCGCCTGGGCGCGGAGGATTTCCTGCCCAAACCCTTCGACCTGGACGTCTTCCTGACGCTGTTGGACCGCCTGCGGGCCCTGGTGGGCGCCCCGCCCCCGGACCCGGCGGAGCCCTGGATCGCCCACAGCGCCGCCATGCAGGCTCTGGACCAGGCCCTGCGGCGGGCTGCGGGTACGGACCTGCCGGTGCTCTTCCTCGGGGAACGGGGGGCCGGGAAGGGCCGGTGCGCCCGGCGCCTCCACACCCTGCGGCACCCCGGCGCGCCCTACCTCACGCTGGCTGCGGCCACGCTGGGGCCCGAGGGGCCGGACCCGGCCCACCTCCAACTGGTGCGGGGAGGGAGCCTGTACCTTGCGAGGCTGGAGCATCTGGCGCCGGAGGCCGTGGGGCCTCTGGTCCGGGCCATCGATGCGGCCGGTCCGGGACTCCACTGGATGGCCGGACTGGAAACGGGAGCCACCCTGTCCCCGGACCTGGCCCAGCGCCTGGGATCGCTCGAACTGCGGGTGCCGCCGCTGCGCGAGCGGCGGGAGGACCTTCTGGCCCTGGCCAAGGCGTTGCTGGACCGTGGCGCCCGCCTGGAAGGTCGGCCCGTGCCCTGGCTGGAGCGGCCGGCGGAGCGCCAGCTGCTCGACCATTCCTGGTCCGGGAACGTGCGGGAGCTGGAGGCGCTGCTGAGCCGGACCCTGGGCCTTTCGGACGGGCCCGCCATCCGGGCTTTCCCGGACCTGGAACTGGGCTGTTCGGAGCTCCTGAGCCTCCCCTGGCCTGAGGAGGGGCCTCTGGAGGCCATGGTGCGGGCCGCATCGCGGTCGGCTGAAGCCCAGCTGCTGCGGCGTGCCCTGGCCCAAACCGACGGCGACCTCCCGCGGGCGGCGGAAAGACTCGGCCTCACCCTGCGCGGTCTGGCTCAGCGCTTGCGGGACTATGGTATCCCTCTGGAAGATAGAGGAAGCCCCGTCCCCCGGAAGGCCCCATGATCCAGGATCCACCCCAGGCACCTCCTGTCCTCGCTCCGCCGGTGCGGTCGCCGGAAGGCATCCGTCCCGCGGCCCGCGCGGGCCTCACGGCGCTCCAGGCCGTGGTGGTGGGGAAGAATTCCCAGGTCCGGCGGGCCTTTGCGGCCCTGCTGGCGGGGGGGCACGTGCTGCTGGAGGACCTGCCCGGAGTGGGCAAGACCACCCTGGCGAAGGGGTTGTCCCGCATCCTCGGCGGCAGCTTCCAGCGGGTGCAGGGCACCAATGATCTGCTGCCTTCAGACCTGCTGGGTGTCCACCTCTGGGACGCCAAGGACCAGGCCTTCCGGTTCCAGCCCGGCCCGGTGTTCTGCCAGGTGTTGCTCCTGGACGAGCTGAACCGCATCGGGCCCAAGACGCAGAGCGCCATGCTCGAGGCCATGGTGGAGGGCCAGGTGACGCTGGACCGCAGCACCCACCGGCTGCCGGATCCCTTCTTCGTCATCGCCACGCAGAATCCGCTGGACCATGCGGGCACCTTCCCCCTGCCGGAAAGCCAGCTGGACCGCTTCTCCTGCTCTCTGCACCTGGGCTATCCGGACCGCGAGGCGGAGCGGCGGATCCTGAAGGGGGAAGCCGGTTCTGAGCGTCTGGATGGGCTGCATCCCGCCCTGGACCTGGAGGGCTGGCGACAGGCCCGCGCCGCGGTGCGGGCGGTCCGGATCGCCGAGGCCGTGATGGACTATGCGGAGCGGATGGTGGATCGCATCCGCACTGGCGGGGGCTTCTGCTCCACCCGCGCGGTCAAGCACTGGCTGGGATTGGCCCAGGCCGAGGCCTGGCTGGACGGCCGCGACTTCATCACGCCTGACGACCTGCAGGCGACCCTGGCCGACACCATGGCCCATCGCGGCAGCCTGGACGATCGGCGGCTCAACCGCACCGATCGCCGGGACCAGCTGGCCCGCCTGGTCAAGGAACTGCCCGTAGGATGGGCGGGATGAGAGAGGACGAGACCGTAGGCCAGATCCTGCGGGACGCACGCGTGGCCAAAGGGCTTTCCCGCGAGATCCTGGCGGTGGAGCTGAAGCTGCCCCTGCGCCACATCGAGGCCATCGAGTCCGATGACTGGGCGGCCCTCCCGCCGGGGCGTCCTCGACCCCTGGCCCGGCAGCTGGCTGCGCGCCTGGGGGTGGATCTGGATTTCCACACGGGCGCCTTCCAGACCGTGCCCGGCGTGCAGGAACTGGCCCCCCCCGACCCCCGGCAGGAGCGCCTGGAGCGCATCGTCATGGGCCTTCTCACGGTCGCTTCGGTGCTGGTGGCGCTATGGCTGGTGGTGCCCGGCCCCAGCCTGGGCCGGAAGCCGTCCGCCAGCTATCTGACGACCCTGCCCAAGAGCACCTTGCCGCCACCGCCCGCGCCCTCCACCTCGGCCTACCCCGTGCTGGGCGAACTGCTTCCGGAAGCACCCCTGAACGACCAGGGCGTGCTGATCAGCCTGCGATCCATGGATACCTGTGAGGTGCGTCTGGAGCCCTCCCCGGAGTCGGGGGAGCCGACCCAGGCTCGCACCCTCCGGGTCTCTGAACCCTGGCGGCTCCGCGCGAAGGGGCCCTTCACGCTCAGTCTGGACAACGCGGGCGTGGTGAACGTGGAGGTGGCCGGCGTACGGATCCTCCATGGCCAGAACGTGGGCGAGGCCTGGTCCGGCCACTTCGACGCCAGTGGCCACTGGCTCCGGCCGCCCGCGCCGCCAGCTCCAGTGCCGGTCGAGCCCCAGCCCCCCGAAGAAGAAGACGGAACCCAGCCATGAGCCTGCATCCCATCGTCGAGCGCTTCCTCCAGGGCAGCCTGCCCGAGCCCATGGGCATGACCCTGGTGGGGGGCGGCCTGCCGGTGCCCACCAGGGATCTGCTCCAGGCCCTGGCCCATGCCGCCCTTCAGGAGACGCCCTACACGGCGCGGGCACTCGAATGCCTCGGGTCGATGCCGGAATCCATGCTCGCGGGCGCCCTGCTCGATCCCATGGAGCCGCCCAGCCCCCTGCAGCTGGTGCTCTGCCACCGGAAGGAGCCGGCCCTGCTGGAGGAGGCCCTGCTGAACCCTTCGCTGACAGCGGAGATCGTGGAAGCCTCGGTCCCCAGCCTGCCGGGCAAGGTGCTGGAAATCGTGCTGAACAACCAGGTGATGTGGATGGAGCGCCCAACGATCCTCGACCTCCTGGAAGTCCATCCGGAAGGCGAGTACGTCATCAAGCGCCGGGTGAACGAGTTCCGGTTCGATGTGCTGCGCCTGGTTCCTGAAGAGGTCAAAAAGGAGCGGCTGGAGATCCTCGATGAAGTCGAGGCCGGGCACCTGGACAAGGCCTGGGCCGAGCTGCCCCTGCCCAAGGAGAAGTCGAAGGAGGAGGCCGAGGCGGAGATCGAATCCGAGGAATTGGCCGCCGAACGCCGCCTGCTGGCGCAGAAACCCCTGGTGGATGACCAGGGCCAGGAAATCGTCCTCACCCTCTCCCAGCGGGTGGCGAGGCTCCGGACCAACCAGAAGATCATGCTCGCCATCAAGGGCGGCAAGGAGGAGCGCACCATCCTCATCCGCGAGGCCAACCGCCTCATCCAGGTGAACGTCATGCGGAACGGCCGAATCACGGAAGGGGAGGTGGCCTACATCGCCCAGATGCGCACCGTGAATGACGAGGTGCTGCGAATCATCGCGGGCAACCGCGAATGGATGAAGAAGTACCCCATCACCAAGGCCCTGGTCCTGAATCCGCGCACGCCGCTCCCGCTGGCCATGACCCACTTCAAGCGCCTGCTCGAAAGCGACATGAAGCTGCTGGTGAAGGATCGCAACGTCGCCGAGCTGCTGCGCCGGGAAGCCAAGCGCTTCCTGGAGCAGAAGGCGCTGGGGAAGGGCTAGGCACCCTCTGTTTCAGCCCAGTCTTTCTCCAGCTCCAAATCAGAAGGCCCGCCATTCGGCGGGCCTTCTGATTTGGAGCGGGCGATCGGGATTGAACCGACGACATTCAGCTTGGGAAGCTGACGTTCTACCACTGAACTACGCCCGCGGCAGGGGTCCATCCTAGCGCAAGTGCGGGCTGGGGGCCAACCCTGGTCAGCCCAGATACGCCGCGATGACCCGCTCGTTCCGGCCCAGTTCCTCCGGGGTGCCTTCGACAGCGATGCGGCCGCGCTCCATGACGTAGGCGTAGTCGGCGACTTCGAGGGCGCTCTTGGCGAACTGCTCCACGAGGAGGAGGGTGATGCCCTCCTCTTTGAGGCGCCGGATGGTGCGGAAGACCTCCTGCACGATCACCGGGGCCAGACCCATGGAAGGTTCATCCAGCAGCATCACCTTGGGCCGGGCCATGAGGGCGCGGCCGATGGCGAGCATCTGCTGTTCGCCGCCGGAGAGGGTGCCGGCGGACTGGCGGGCACGGTCCTTGAGGCGGGGGAACAGCTCATAGATGCGGTCCAGGTCCGCCCGGGCGCTGGCCTTGTATCCGAGGAACTTCGGCAGGCGGCTGTAGGCGCCGAGCAGCAGGTTGTCCTCCACGGAGAGGGGGCCGAAGACCTTCCGGCCCTCGGGGGAGTGGGCGAGGCCCAGCCGGGCGATGCGGGAGGCGTCGAGGCCTTGCACGTCCTTGCCATCGAGGACGACACGCCCGCGAGACGGCCGCAGCACGCCGGAGATGGCGCGCATGGTGGTGGTCTTGCCGGCGCCGTTGGCGCCGATGAGCGCCACCACGGCGCCGGGTTTCACGGTCAGCGAGGTGCCGATGAGCACCTCGCTGGCGCCGTACCCCGCGTGAAGATTTTCCACCACAAGCATGCCGGTCTCCTTCACGCGGGCAGCGGCTCGACGCCGCCGGAAGGCCCGGAACCGCTGGCGGTGCCCAGGTAGGCCTCGATCACCTTGGGATGCCGCTTTACTTCGTCCGGCGCGCCTTCGGCGATGACCTTGCCGCCGTCCAGCACCGTCACCTGGTCGCAAAGCTCGCTCACGACATCCATGTGGTGCTCGATGAGGATGATGGTGACGCCCCGGGCGTGAACCCGCCTGATGATCTCGATCTGCTGGAGGACATCCGGATGGGCGAGGCCCGCCGCAGGTTCGTCGAGGATCAGCAGGTCGGGCCTGCGGGCCAGGGCCCGGGCGATCTCCAGGAAGCGCTGGGCGCCGTAGGTGAGATCCTTCGCCTTGGCCCGCGCCTGGTCTTTCAGGCCGATGAGGTCGAGCAGGGCGAGGGCATCGGCCTGGGCGCGTCGCTCTTCGAGGCGGGCAAAACCCAGCAGCACCAGGGGGAGGGGCATCTTGTAGACCCCCTTCAGCGCGACCATCACGTTCTCAAGGGCCGTGAGCTCGCTGAAGAGCTGGAGATTCTGGAAGGTGCGCGCCACACCGGCCCGGGCCACCCGGTTGAGGCTGCCTTGGGGCAGTTCGGAACCGCGGAGGGACATCCCGCCCGAGGTCGCCGTGTACAGGCCGGAGATCACGTTCACCACGGTGCTCTTGCCCGAGCCGTTCGGCCCGATGAGGCCGTGGATGGTGCCAGCGCGCACCTGCATGGACAGCCCGTCCACGGCCTTCACCCCACCAAAGTGCCGTTTGAGGTCGGCCAGGACGAGCAGGGGGCCGTCCCCCTGGGCCCGCGGGGGCAGCACCGAATCCAGGTCGGAAGGCTCAGGCAGGGGTGAGGGGGGCACCCGGAACAGCTTGGCGAGGAAGATGGCCAGGAACCCCATCAGCCCCTCCGGGAGGCCCACCACGACGGAGAACAGCATCAGGGCGAAGATGCCCTTGCGCCAGTCTTCCGTGTTCTCCACGAAGAACCCGCCGATGGCGAGGAGGCCCATGGCCACGACCGGGGCGAGGGCCTGGAAGGGGCGCGTGGACTTCTTGGCCAGGCCCCGCAGGCCCGCCGCCAGGGCCACGGCGAATCCGGCCCCGCTGAAGATGTGGAAGAGCAGGCGGTTGGACAGCAGGTTGGGGAGCAGGACCACCACCGTGGCGCCCACGAAGGCGCCCCACAGGCTCTTGCGTCCGCCCAGCACCACGCCCAGCAGGAGAATGATCATCAGCTCATAGACGAAGCTCTGGGGCTGGAGGTACTGGAAGTTGAAGGCGTAGAGGCCGCCCGCGAGGCCACCGAGGCCCGAGCCCAGGGAGAAGGCGGCGACCTTGTGGTAGTAGGTGCCCACGCCCATGGCGTCCGTGGCGATGGGGCTGTCGCGCAGGGCCTCGAAGGCCCGGCCCCACTGGGAGGACAGCAGGTTCCGCATCACCATCCAGACCAGGGCCAGCAGGACCATGCAGAGCCAGTAGAAGAGCGAGGGCGTGAGGGCATGTCCGAACACCGGCGGACGCACGAGGCTGAGGCCCTGGGCGCCGCCGGTGAGGCTCTCCAGTTCGTTGAGGGCGGTCGTGCTGAGGGCCGCGAAGCTGAGGGTGGCCAGGGCGAACTGGGGCCCTTCGAGCCGCAGAGCGGGCAGGGCGAGCAGCGCTCCCAGGAGCAGGCCCACGACAGTGGCCGCCAGCAGCGCAGGCACCATGCCGAGTCCGAATCGGGTGACGACGAGGCCGGCCGCGTAGGCGCCCAGCCCCAGGAAGGCCACATGGCCGAGGTTCACCTGGCCCAGGTACCCCACCGTGACATCCAGCCCGATGAGGAGGATGCCGTAGATGGCCAGCAGGGTGAGGAGGCCCAGGGCATAGGGGTTCACCACCAGCAGGGGGACGGTGGCGAGGAAGGCGAAGACGATGAGCTCGGCGCCACGGAGGAGGAGGATGCGGCGCATGTCACACCTTCCGGATGACGGCTTTGCCGAAGACGCCGGTGGGGCGCACGGCCAGGGCGAGGATCAGCAGGCTGAGACCCGGCGCCTCGCGCCAGCCGCTGCCGAGGTAGAAGCTCGCCAGGCTTTCCAGCGCACCGAGCGCCATGCCGATGAGCACCACGCCGAAGCCGGAATCGAGGCCCGCCACCACGGCCACGGAGAAGGCCTTGAGGATGAGGGCCGAGGCCATGGTGGGACCCACCGTGGTGATGGGCGAGACGAGGATGCCGGCCAGGGCCGCGACAGCACCCGACAGCGCGTAGGACAGCATCACGGTCCGTGTCGCGGAGATGCCCATGAGCTCGGCGGCGTCCCGGTCAGCGGAGACCGCCTCGAAGGCCTTGCCCAGCAGTGTGCGGCGTTTGAACAGCTCGATGAGGCCCATGATGGCGAAGACGCCCACCGCCACGGAGAGTTCCAGCCGCGTGATATCCACGCCCAGCACCCGGATCGGATCGGCGGAGATGGGTGTGGGGAAGGGGCGATCGTCGCGCCCCCAGATGTTCTCTGCGGCCGAGAAGAGGAAGAGACCCATGATGATCGAGAGCAGGATCCAGCCTTCGCTCTTCTGCTCGAGGGCCAGGCGGATGCCCGCCCGCTCGATGGCCAGCCCCATCAGGGCGCCGAAGAGCAGGCCCCCCGGCACCATCAGCCAATAGGGCAGGCCCAGGTTGGTGAGGGTGAGGCTGAAGAAGGCAGATACCATCACCAGCTCGCCCTGGCCGAAGTTGATGCTCTTGCTGGTGGCGTAGGTGAGCTGGAAACCGTAGGCGATGAGGGCGTACACGAGGCCCATGAGGGCGCCGCTGACGGCCATCTGTCCGATGATCGAAGGGTTCATACCGGATCTTCCTGGAGGAAGGGCGGAAAAGCCGGGGGGCCGAAGCCCCCCGGAGCGGCGATGGTGCCGGATCGGCTACTTGGTTTTGCCCTTGGTGGGCTTGGCGGCCGGCTTCGCGGCGGGCTTGGCGGGAGTCCCGGCGGCTTCCTTGATCAGGCGCGCCTTGTCGGCGGCATTGCCGAAGACCACGCGGCCGTCCTGCACCATGCCCATGACGGTCTGCTCGCGGCGGAAGGCCTCGTGAGTGGTCACGTCCGCTGGATTCCACTTGGTGTAGGGGTGGTTCCAGGTGGCGATAACGCCCTTCACGGGCTCCCTGAGATCCTCCAGGGCTTCCTTGATCTTGTGGGTGTCCGTGGTGCCGGCCTGCTTCACGGCGGCGGCGAAGATGAGGACGGCATCGTAGCCCTGGGCGGCGGCCACGGCGGAAGGGATGCGCTCCACCTTGTAGGTCTTGTGGTAGCCGTCGATGAATGCCTTGGCCTTGGGCGTGATGGGCTCCTCGATGAAGGTCTGGGGCATGAGGGTGCCGTTGCCGTTCTTGCCGGCATTGTCGATGTAGTTGGACATGGACAGCGTCCAGCCGCCGATGAGGGGCGCCTTCATGCCGATCTTGGCCATGCCGTTGGACACGGCGGCCAGCTCGGGGCCGATGGCCCAGATCAGGACGGCCTGGGCGCCCGCGGCCTTGGCGCGGAGCAGCTGGGCGGTCATGTCCTTGTCGCCGATGTTGAACTTCTCCTGTGCCACGACCTGGAGCTTGTTCCCCTGCAGCTTGATCTGGTTCAGCATGTCGTCCCGGCCAGAGACGCCGTAGTTGGTGGAATCGAAGATCACGGCCACCTTGGTGAACTTGCGGTTGATGGCCTCCTCGACCACCATGGCGGCCTGGATGCCGTCATGGGCGGCGAACCGGAAGATGGAGAGATCCTTCACGCCGGCCTTGCTCCACTGGGTCATGGAAGCTGAGCCTGCGGCCGGGCAGATGATCTTGGTGACGCCCTTCTCCTGCAGGTGCTTGTCGCCCGCCATGCAGACGCCGGTGTTCACGGTGCCGATGACCCCTGACAGGTCGCTCATGGCGGCGAGTTCCTGGGCGATGAGGGCGCCGCGCTCGTTCTTGGCTTCGTCATCGCGCTCGATGGTCTCGATCTTCAGCTTCTTCCCACCCACCTGGATGCCGCCCGCGGCGTTGATCTCCGCGATGGCCAACTTCGCGCCGTCCCGCATGGAGGCGCCCATGGGGGCCGAGCCGCCGGTGAACGGGCCCGTGATGGCGAGCTTGACCGAATCCCCGGCGTGAAGGCCGAGGGCCGCCAGCAAAAGAGAACTGTAGAAGATCTGCCTGAGCATCGTATCCCCCGTAGAGAGGTGGATCTGGTTGGAGTGGCAAGGTGGGCGCTAGCATAGCGGTCCGGCCAGGCTTTGGAAAGACTGGCCGGTTCCTTCCTTGCCGGGCTTTCAAGCCAGATGGGCCTGCACCCAGGCAAGCAAAGGTTCCCCACCGACGATGCGCTGCTCGGCGATGAGCAGGGGCATCTCCAGCACGCTGGCATGTTCGGGCCCCAGCTTCACCGCATCCTTCTCCGTACAGACCAGCCAGGCGGCGTCTGCTGCCTGGGCACGGAGCTGGAGCCGGCCTAGTTCCGCGGGGGTGGGGCCCCGGTGGTCGGGATAGCTATGGGATCCCGCCCACACCTGGCCGGCCACCAGCAGATCGGCGTAGAAGGCCTCCGGGTGACCGAGACCGCACCAGGCGAAGGCTGGCCCCTGCTCAGGAAGGGGGATGGGGAAAGACGCTTCCGTACCCCAACGCCGCAGAGCGCCCAGGGCGAAGTCCACCCAGAAGATGGGACCGCCGCTGCCGAAACGAGCCCACCAGGCTTCCACGGCGGTGCGATCCCGCACCCGACCGGCGCGCGTGACGACCAGGGCATGGGCCCTCCGGGAGCTCTCCTGCGGTTCCCGCAGATCCCCCAGGGGGAGCATGCGGCCATCGCCCCAGAGCCGCACGCCATCAAGCACCAGGAGGTCCAGGTCCCGGTGCAGGGCGCGGTGCTGGAAGCCGTCGTCGAGCAGCAGGCAGCGTAAACCCGGCCTCTGGGCCAGGGCGCGGAGGGCCGCGGCGTGGCGCTTCCGCCCCACCACCACCCGCTCCGGTCCCAGGCGCCGGGCCATGAGCAGGGGCTCGTCGCCGGTCTGCCGGGGGTTCGAATCCGCCTCCACGCTCATGGGATCAATCTCGCGCCGCCCACCATAGCCCCGGGACAGCACGGCGTTGCTCCAGCCGGCCGCCTCGAGCCCTTCGGCCAGGAACAGGGTGAGGGGGGTCTTGCCCGTGCCTCCGGCGCTCAGGTTGCCGATAGACACCACCGGGACGGGGACGCGAGCGATCCGTTCAGGGTGAGCGTCGAAGCTGCGGTTGCGGGCCCGCACCACCATCCCGTACAGCGGGGACAGAGGGGCGGCCAGATAGCGCAGAATGGACATGGATCAGAGTGTCCAACAAAACCGCCACAAGGTCACGGCATCAGGGTAGCGGAGGAAATGATGAGCGAGGGAATCCTGCTGGAGCCGGTGGCACGGGGCACCCTGCTGCCTGAGACCGAGCGGGTGGCGCGCCTCCAGTCCGCTCTTCCGCAGATCCTCGCCGCGCTTGAAGGTGAAACAGATGAAGTGGCCATCCAGGCCACCCTGGCGTGTCTGCTCTGGGAGACACTGCCCCAGGCCAACTGGTGCGGCTTCTACCGGCGCATCGGCGAACGCATGCTCGCGGTCGGGCCCTATCAAGGCGGCATGGGCTGCCTCCGCATCTCCTTTGACCGGGGGGTTTGCGGAGCCTGTGCCCGCACCGGAACCACCCAGCTGGTACCCGACGTCCAAGCCTTCCCCGGCCACATCGCCTGCGATGACGCCACCCGGTCCGAGCTCGTGATTCCCATCACGGTTGGAGGTCGCCTGCAGGCCGTGCTTGACCTGGATTCTCCACACAGGAGCGGGTTCTCCCTTTCCGAGGCGCGGCTCCTGGAGGCCCTGATGACCCAGACCTTCTCCCAAGCGGTTCACCCATCGCCTGGCATCGGTTAACCTAGGGCACTCTCCGGGATCCGCATGGCTGAACCCAGCTTCATCGACCAAAGCAAGCTGCGCTTCCGCGAAGGCGAGATCATCTTCCGCAAGGGGGAGATGGCTCAGCAGATGTACATCATCCTCGCGGGGCGGGTCCGGCTCTATGTCTCAGAGGAGCCCAAGGGGGAATGGGCAGAGGAACTGTCCAAGGGGGACTTCTTCGGGGAGGGTAGCCTGCTGGAGGCCCTGCCTCGGCAGCACACGGCCCTGGCCCTGGAGGATTCGGACCTCATCGCCATCAACCGCGGCACCTTCCTGCGCATGATTCGTCAGAACCCCGAAGTGTCCGTGAAGATGATGCAGCGCTTGGCCCAGCGGCACCGCGAGCTGGGTGAGCGGGTGGAGGAGCTGGATGCCAGCAGGCCCGCGAAGGTCGCGGGAACGCCGGTGGCGAACCTGGTATCCGTGCTCAGCGGCAAGCCCCATCCTATCCTGGCCCATGGCTCGCTCATCGGTCGCTTCGACCCCACCACGGGCGTGCATCCTGACATCGACTTGACCGACGAGGACCACAACCTGAGCGTATCCAGGCGTCATGCCCGCATCCTCTGCGAGCACGGCCGGTACTTCCTGCTGGAAGAGCCCGGTGTGGCCAATGGCACCTTCGTGCGGGGGGAGCGTATCCAGCCAGGCGAACCCCGGGAATTGAAGCATGGGGACCGGGTGGGCTTCGGCATGGTGGTGCTTTTCTTCGAAAAGACCTAACCTTCCGCCGGATGGGGAACACGGGAGGTGGCCATGGCGACCGATCTGCACGTCGAATTGTGGCGGGACGAGCATGGTGTCATCCGGGAGCTGGTGCAGTTCGGCCTGGATGAGATCGGCGGCTCCTGCGTGATCCGCGAGCGGAACAGCCTGGATGCGCTGGATGGGGACGTGAATGAGGGCGACATGGTCGTCGCCCGTTTCGGCGATCCCGAGGACGCCCGGGACTTCCTCCGGGACGAGGGCTTCGAACCCGTGTAGCTTTTCTTATCGCCAGCCTGTCGCCCGGCCCAGCCGGGCGACAGGCTGGCGCCGTGAACGCCATTCCGCTGGAGGAAACCACCGATGAATTCCCTGTTCAACCCGGCCGATCGGGATGCCCTGGCCCTAAGGTTCGCGGAACTGGAGCCGGGTGCCCAGCGCCGGTGGGGGAGGATGGATCCCGCCCAGATGATGAAGCACTGCTCCCTCGCCCTGGGTGATCCCCTGGGCGACCGTCAGGTGAAGCAGTTCCTCCTCGGAAAGCTGATCACGCCCTTCATCCGGGGGCAGGTCTTCGGGGACAAGCCCTTCCGCCGCAACTCCCCCACCGATCCCATCTACGTGGTGTCCAGCCCCCAGGACTTCGAGGTCGAGCGCACCCGGCTGGCCACGCTCATCGACCGCGTTGTTCAGCGCGGCATCGCCAAGACCGACGGCAGGGTCCACCCGTTCTTCGGACGACTCAGCGGCGACCAGTGGGGATGCTTGATCTACAAGCACTTCGACCACCATTTGAGGCAGTTTGGGGTCTGAGGTTTTTCTTGGCTGCAAAAAGGCCCGGCAGTTGCCGGGCCTTTTTGCAGCAGGGAACGGCTGCTAGTTGGAACCAATACCCATGGCCTTGGCGGCCTTGGTGAGCTCGGGGACGACCTCGAACAGGTCGCCGACGGAGGCTCCACCTCTGCGATCCAGCGAAACCGGGGAGCAGGAGGGCTGCGTGGGGCGCCGCCCGATAGGTGGAGGGTAGCCCCGTTCGTGAAGGCAAGCCGGAGGCGCGGCCTGAACGAGAGCGCCCGGCGAATGCCGGGCGCGGACGGGGCAAGGGATCGGGCCTAGTTGGAACCGATGCCCATGGCCTTGGCAGCCTTCGTCAGTTCTGGAACCACTTCGAACAGATCACCGACGATCCCGTAGTTCGCCAGCTTGAAGATGGGGGCTTCGGGATCCTTGTTGATGGCGACGATGTACTTCGAGCCGCTCATGCCGGCGATGTGCTGGATGGCGCCGCTGATGCCGCAGGCGATGTAGAGGGTGGGACTCACGACCTTGCCGGTCTGGCCCACCTGCATGCTGTGGGGCAGGCCCCAGCCCGCGTCCACGGCCGCCCGGGAGGCGCCGACGACGCCGCCGATGGCGTCCGCCAGTTCCTCAAGGATCTTGAAATTGGCACCGTCCTTCATGCCACGGCCGCCGCTCACGATGACGTTGGCTTCGCTGAGATCCACCTTTCCGCCGGCTTTGGCGAGGATTTCCTTCACGACGGACTTGAAGTCTCCGGCGGGGGCGGCGAGGGCCTCCATGGTGCCGGCGCCGGCCTTCTCGGCAGCGGGGAACACATTGGGGCGGGTGGTGGCGGCCTGCACGGCGCTGGAGAAGGTGGTGGTGGCGAAGGCCTTCCCGGCGTAGACGGGGCGCACGGCCTGCAGCTTGCCATCCACCATGGCGAGGCCGGTGACGTCGGAGGCATAGCCGGCGCCCAGGCGCGCCGCGGCGCGGGGGAGCACGTCCTTGCCGACGGCGGTGGCCGCGGCCAGCAGCACCGTGGCGCCCTTGCTCTTCACCGCATCGGCGAGGAGCGTCGCGAAGGCGTCGCTGGAATAGGAGGCCAAGGTGGCGGCCTCGGCGGTGAGGATCAAGTCGGCGCCGAACTTGGCGGCCTCGGCGGCACCGGCGCAGGAGGCGCCCGCGAAGAGGGCCCCGACCTTCTTGCCCGAGGCGTCGGCCAGGCGGCGGCCCTCGCTGAGGACTTCGGCGCTGGGCTTGCGGATCTGGCCGTCCTTCAGTTCACAGAACACGAGAATCATGGATGTCGTCCTTTCGAATCGGATCAGTCAGCGGAAGAGGGCCGGCTAGAAGACCTTGGCTTCATCCTTGAGGGCCTGGAGCAGGGCCTGGGCCTGAGCGGAGGCGTCGCCCTGCAGCAGGCGTCCGGCGGGGCGCTCGGGCGGCAGGACCAGGGCGCTCACCTGGGCGCCGGCGGTCACGGCCACGGCATCCACCTCTTCGATGGTCTTCTTCTTGGCGGCCATGATCCCCTTGAGACTGGCATAGCGGGGCTCATTGAGGCCCTTCTGCGCGGTGATGACCGCGGGCAGCGCGCCTTCGACGACTTCGGAGCCGACTTCGATCTCGCGTTCAGCCTTGAACGTGCCCTCACCGAGTTCCAGCTTCACGACGACGTTGGCCTGGGCCACGCCTAGCAGCTCCGCCAGCATGGGGCCCATGGCGGCGTTATCTCCCCCCAGGCCCTTATTGCCGCAGAGGATCAGGTCGAAGCCCTTGTCCTTGGCGTAGGCGGCGATCATCTGCGCCACAGCGAAGGCATCGCCCTGGCCATCGCCCTTCAGCAGGACGGCGCTATCGGCACCCAGGGCCAGCGCATTCTTCAGCACTTCCTTGGCCGTGTCGCCACCAACGGAGAGGGCCACCACTTCGGCTCCCTTCCCTTCCTTGATGCGGACCGCCTCTTCCAGGGCGTACTCGTCATAGGGGCTGGTGATCCATTTGACGTCCGCGGGGTCGAGCGACTTGCCGTCCGCGGCGACTTTGATCTTGGTCTCAGTATCGGGGACCTGTTTGAGGGCGACGAGGATCTTCATGGGCGCTCCCTGATGCGTCATGGACAGGCCGGTGGGGACCGGCCGAAAAATGGATTCTAGCGCGGCGTGACCTTCCACCTTACCGGCCTTTGACGATCTTTGTGCCGGGAATCACGGGCCTGTCTCCAGGTAAGTTATATCTGCCCTCGGGTAGGCTGGGGCAGCCTTCCGGTATGGTGGTCGGATCATGCGCGACGCCACCCCGACTTTCGATGGAGCCCTCGTCCTCACCGGAGGAGGAACGGGGGGGCATTTCTTCCCGGCCATGGCCCTGGCCGAAGGCGCCCGCCGCCGGTGGCCCGAGCATCCCGTGGCATTCGTGGGGGCCCGCCGCGGGATCGAGGCCCGGGAACTCCCCGGCAGCGTCTGGCCCCACCTGCTCCTGGATGTGGAGGGCTTCCTCGGGCGATCACCACTGCGGGCGGCGAAATCCGCCTGGAAGCTGTGGCGCGCCACGGCCCGATTGAAGGCCCTCTGGCGCCGTGGACGGCCCTGGGCCGTGATCGGCACCGGCGGCTACGGAGCCGCGCCGGCACTGCTGGCGGCACGGGCTCTGGGCATCCCTTTTTTCCTGCATGAAAGCAATGCGGCTCCGGGCGCTCTGGTGAAGCTGCTCGCTCCCAGGGCCAGGCGCGTCTGGTGCGGTCTGGAGGCGGTGCGCCCGCTGCTGCCCGGGGCTGATTGCCGGGTGGTGGGCACGCCGGTGCGGGAGGCCTTTCTCCGGGATTTCAGGGCCGTGGAGACACTGGAACCGCCGCTCAGGCTGCTGGTGCTGGGAGGGAGCGGCGGCGCGCGGGCCCTCAACGAGGCGCTGCTGGAGGGGGCGCCGGCGCTGCTGGCGGGGGCTCCGGATTGGGAGATCCTGCACCAGGCCGGGCCCGTGGAGTTCGAGCGCCTGAAGGACCGTCCCCGCCATGCGCGCCACGCCCTGGTTCCTTTCATCGCCCGGGTGGACGAGGCCATGGAATCCGCCAGCCTCGTGCTGAGCCGATCCGGGGCCAGCACTTGCGCCGAGCTGAAGGCCGTAGGCCGGGGGGCGATCCTGGTGCCCCTGCCCACCAGCGCCAACGGGCATCAGCGCATGAACGCCCTTGCCCTGGCCTCGGAAGGGCGCGCCGCCGTGGTCGAGCAGGGCACCGATTTCCCAGGCCGCCTGCAACTCGCCCTGCGCCTGCTCCTGGCTGATGGCAAGGCCCGTCAATCCCTGTCCGGCCCGCGAGAGCCCAATCGGGCCGTGGACCTCTGCCTGGAGGACCTGGCGGACTACCTCGGCGTGCGCGGTTCCGCCAGCCAGGCGACCACGACGGACACGAAGTAGAGGCCGAGCAGCACGACGCTGAAGAAGATGGTGGTCACCACCACGTCGCCGGGCGTGAAGAAGGCGCTGAAGATCAGGATGGCCATGGTGGCGTGGCGCCAGTACTTCAGCATGAGCCGGGCGGTCACGATGCGGAATTTGGCCAGGAAGAAGAACAGGACCGGCAACTCGAACATCACGCCGGTGATGAGCGTGGTGGAGATGAACAGGTCCAGGTAGTCCGAGGCGTGCAGGTTGGCCCGCAGTCCTGCGGAGGCAGCTTCCTGGAAGAGGATGTCGCCCAGGAACCGGAAGGCCTGCTTGTAGGCGAAGGCGGCGCCAGCGAGGAAACACCCCGAGGTCACGAAGACGAACGGGATGACCAGGCGCCGTTCCTTCGGCAGGAGGCCGGGCCGGATGAAGGCCCACAGCTGGTAGAAGAGGAAGGGCGCGCAGAACACCGCCGCGCACCACAGCGAGAGCCGCATCATGCTGAAGAAGGGCTCGGTGAGGTCTGTGAAGGCGAAGGGATCGAGGGCGGCGACGGGCTTGCCGGTCTGGCGGGACATGGCCTCGAGGAAGGGTTTCTGGGCCCAGGCCCACAGCTTGAATCGGAAGGCATAGGTGACCGCGAAGCCCACGGCCACGATGGCGAGCGAGCGGACAATGCGCACCCGCAGCTCCTGCAGGTGTTCCCAGAAGCTCATCTTGTCGGGCGGCGTGGCCGGAAGCGCCATGGTCCTCGAGGGGAGAGAGAGGCCGGCCCCTGTGAAGAGGCCGGCCGGTGGAGGGCCTTGGGGCCTACTTCTTGTCCTTGTCGGCCGGGGGGGCGCTGACATCTTCCTTCACGGAATCCGTCAGTTCGCGGCTGGCCTTCTTGAACTCCTGGATGCCCTTGCCCAGACTCTTGCCCAGTTCCGGCAGGCGGGAGGGTCCGAAGAAGATCAGCAGCGCGATGCCGATCAGCAGGATTTCCATCATTCCGAGATTGCCCATGTTCGTGCTCCTTGGCGGGGTGCGAATGCCCTTCAGGGTTTGAGATCCGCCAGCGCCAGGCCGGCCGGAAGGTCGAGTTCCATTCTAAGCAGGGCCTGCCCGTGAGTCTTGCCCTGGGCATCAGTTTTCACACTTTCGCTGCCGCCCCCGCCCAGCGAATCGTGGAGGATGAAGTTGATGGCCTTGAGGTTAGGAACTTCAAAGCGTTCAACACCACCTTTGCATATGGTTGAAAAGTGATGCTTGATACGTTCCGGCGTAAGTTCCTGTTGCAACAAACGATAGCCGGCCTCCGTATAGGCGATGACGCCCACGTTGGAACCGTCCCCCTTGTCGCCACTGCGGGCGTGGGCGATGTCCTCAAGCCGGATGCGGGTGTGGGTCATTTGGCCTCCACGGTGCGGCGTCCCAGGGAATGGTAGATCCAACCCTTGGCCTCCATGGCCTCTGGTCGGAACAGATTGCGGCCATCGAACATGCGCCGTGACTTGAGGGCCTTGGCGACGGCCTCGAGGTCGGCCGCCTTGTACTCGGCCCACTCCGTGGCGATGAGCAGGGCATCCGCACCCTCGCAGGCCTCCAACGGGGTGGCGGCGTAGCGGACCTTGTCGCCGATCCTGGCCTTCACGGCATCCATGGCGGCGAAGTCATGGACCACGACTTCGGCCCCCAGGTTCACCAACCCTTCGATGAGCTCCAGGGCCATGCTCTCCCGGATGTCATCCGTGTTGGCCTTGAACGCCAGGCCCCAAAGCGCAAAGCGCCGATCTTTCAACGGGGCCGGTACGCCGGCTTTCACGCCGAAATGGGCCTTCAGCTTGCGCAGGAGCACCTGCTTCTGATGGCGATTGGCTTCCACGGTGGCGGTCAGGGTCATCATCGGCTGCCCATACTCCCGACCCACCTTCAGCAGGGCCTGGAGATCCTTGGGGAAGCAGGAACCGCCGAAACCGGGGCCGGGGTTCAGGAAGGCGGGGCCGATGCGATGGTCGGCGCCGATGGCCGTCTTCACGTGGTCGACATCCGCGCCCACGGCTTCAGCCAGGTTGGCGATCTCGTTGATGAAGCTGATGCGCAGGGCCAGCATGGCATTGGCTGCGTACTTGGTGAGCTCGGCGCTGGGGGGATCCATGCGGAACCACTTGCCGCCGCTGCGGTCCAGGAAGGGTTGGTAGAGGCCCTTCATCACGGCT
Source organism: Geothrix campi (assembly GCF_024609265.1). Lineage (GTDB taxonomy): Bacteria > Acidobacteriota > Holophagae > Holophagales > Holophagaceae > Geothrix > Geothrix campi. The sequence goes on from NZ_JANHMP010000001.1 coordinate 63,217, forward strand.
TCGGCGTGGTCCGTGCGACAGCCCACCACCACCCGGTCAGGCTCCAGGAAGTCCTCGATGGCCGAGCCTTCGCGCAGAAACTCCGGGTTGCTCACGACTTCGAAGGGGCGGTCGGTCTGAGCGGCGATCTCCGCATGGACGCGGGCGGCCGTGCCCACCGGGACCGTGCTCTTGTCTACCACGATGAGGGGCTTGGCCTCCTTGGACCGCAGGGCCATGGCCCGGCCGATCTGGCCCGTCACGGCCAGTACGTATTTCATGTCCGCGCTTCCGTCTTCGCTCTGGGGGGTGCCCACGCAGATGAAGGCGGCATCCGCCTCCGCGATGCCCGCCTTGAGGTCGGTGGTGAACCGCAGGGCACCGGAGGCCAGATGCCTGGCGAGAAGCGCGTCGAGGCCCGGTTCGAAGATGGGGGATTCACCCCGGGCGAGGGTGGCCACCTTGGCGGCGTCCACATCCACCCCGAGGATATGGTGGCCAGCTTCCGCGAAGCAGGCGGCAGCCACCAGTCCCACGTAACCTGACCCGATGACCAGCACTTGCATGGCGTCCTCGCGCAAAGGACCCAGTGTAGCCGCATCCCCGCTTGCTATCATTTCCTGGACGGAGGCAGCATGGCGATTCTGGCGGCACCCACGGGCAATGAGGTCAACCTGCTGGAGGTGATGCTCCATGCGGGCCCCGTCGCCAAATCGGTGCTGACGATCCTCTTCACGTTCTCGCTGCTGAGTTGGGTCGTGATCATCCGGAAGGCGCTGCTCTACCGGCGCAGCCGCGAGGTGTCCGAACGCTTCCGCGGCGCTTTCAAGCGGGCCACGGACTGGCGCGACCTGAAGCAGCAGGTGGAGCGGTTTGCCATGAGCCCCCTGGTGGGCCTCTTCGTGGCGGGCTATGGCGAAGTCACCTATCAGCTGCGCCAGGTGGGCCCTGACGGGCGCCCCCAGCTCCGCAGCATGGAGGCTGTGGAGCGCAGCCTCCAGCGGGCCAGCGTGGTGGAGATGGGCCGCCTGGAGCGATCGCTCGGCGGCCTGGCCACGGTGGCGGCCGTGAGCCCCTTCATCGGCCTGTTCGGCACAGTCTGGGGCATCATCGACGCCTTCCGGGGCATCGGCGCCACGGGCAATGCCAACCTCGCCACGGTGGCACCTGGCATCTCCGAGGCCCTGGTGGCCACGGCCATCGGTCTGGTGGCGGCCATCCCCGCGCTCATGGCCTACAACTTCTTCCAGGGCCAGCTGAAGCAGTTCCAGACCGAACTCGATGATTTCTCCCTGGAGTTCATCAGCCTTTCCGAGCGGAACTTCACCTGAGCAGCCTCCGCCTGCCCCTCTCCCTGGACTGGGAGGACTGGTTCCAGCTCTGCTGCCCGCCCTACGATCAGCCCGAGGCCCTGGATCGCTTCGAGTGCCGGTTGCCGCTGGCCACGGAGCGGTCGCTGGCGTTCTGCGCAGAGCTCAGCGCCACGGCCACCTGGTTCTGTCTGGGTGATCAGGCTCGCCGCCATCCCTCGCTGCTGAGGCAGATCGCGGGGCAGGGCCATGCCATCGGCCTGCACGGACTCACGCATCGCCGGGCCTTCGACCTGAACCGAGCCGCCTGGCGCAGCGCGGTGCGTGACGGCAAGGCCCTGCTTGAAGACCTCAGCGGCTGCCCCGTGGTGGGCTACCGGGCGCCGGAGTGGAGCCTGCGTGGCGCGGCGGCGGATTGGTGGCGGGATCTCCCGGAACTCGGATTCCGCTACGACTCCAGCAGGGTGCCCCTGGCGGTCATCGGGGATCCCGCGGCGCCACGGCGCCCCTACCGGCTGAACGAAGGCCTGTGGGAGCTCCCGCCTCCCGTGCTCTGGTCCGGGCCGGTCCGCATGCCGCTCTGGGGCTGGGGCCCGAGGGTGCTGCCGTACGGCCTGGTCCGTCGGGCCCTGGAGGATCTGGCACTCGAAGATGCGGGCACGCCCCTGGTGCTGCACCCGTGGGAACTGGATGCGGAACAACCCCGGCTGGCGGGCATCTCCCTGGGCCACCGCTACACCCACAGCATCGCTCTCCGGGGCTACGGAAGTCGCTTGCGCGAGCTGCTGGGGGGAATCCACCTCACCACCCTCGAGGCCTGGGTGGAGGGTCGATGACGGGGTTGCCGATCGTCCTGCTCGCCCCCTCCGAGGAGAAGGCTGGCGGAGGCCTGCGGAGTCGCCTGGCGGAGACTCCAACGCAGCGCTGGGTGCGGGAGCGCCTGGTGGCCTTGGCCAAGACTGGATCACCGGAAGCCTTGAGGAAGGCCTTCGATGTGAAGGATCTGGCCCTGGCCAAGGCTCGCAGTGAAGCCTTGGCCCTGGCGCGCCCCGTGCCGCTGCTGCCGGCCCTGGCGCGCTATGCGGGTGTGGCCTTCCAGGCGCTGGATGCGGCCAGCTTGCCGCCGGAGACCTGGAAGCAGGTATTCATCCTGTCCAATCTCAGAGGCCTGGTGCGGGGCGACGAGATGATGCCGCCCTACAAACTCAAGCTGGGTGCCATTCCGGGCTTGAAGACCCACTGGCGGAAGGCGCTGCCTGCGCAGCTGGAGGCCCTCCCCGATGGCCCTGTCTGGGAGCTGCTGCCCGGCGATTCCGCCGATCTGCTGAAGGGTTGGACCCGGCCCCGACACACGGTAGAGATCCTGGATGCCCGCGGCAAGGCGATCAGCCACTTCTCGAAGAAATACCGGGGTCAGGTGGCGCGCTGGCTGCTGCTCCATGGCCAGGGCGATCCACGGAAGGTGCTGAAGGGGCGCATCCCTGGCTGCCAGTGGGCCGGGGCGGATGAGAACGATCAGGGCGGCCTGGTCCTGCGGCTGCGGGTGGAACCATGAGTGACGACTGCAACCAGACCCCCTTCTGGCAGCGCCAGCCGCAGCTCCCCCTGGAGATCCAGCGCTTCTTCCAGGCCCGCATGGAGGCGGCCCTGGGCGACCCGGAGGCCCGCCAGGTCCTGGTCTGGCCCACGATCCTCGGGGCGCCCGCGCTACGGAAGGCTCATCCGGAAGGGATCCCCGAAGCGGAACTGCTGAAGCATGCGGCCCGCATGCTGAGCGCCCTGGGCCACCATGATCCTGCCGCAGCCTGGACGGCGCACCTTGCCGCCTGGCCGGACACCGCGGAAGCGGGGGCCACGGGTTGGCGTCCCGCCGCGGCCTGGGGGGCCTGGGGGCCTCTCGTGAGCCTGCGTTGCGGCTGGCAGCTGGCGGCGCTCACCCCGCTGCCCCTGGGCGCGCGCTATCCGCTGGCTTGCGGCGTCTCCCTCTTCAACCACGGTCTCTACCACGAGTGCCACGACGCCCTCGAACCCCTGTGGGATGCGGCCGAGGGAGAACTGAAAGGGCAGCTCCAGGGCCTCATCCTGCTGACGGGCGGCTACCATCACCTCCAGCAGCACAACCTGCGGGGCATGCTGGCCCTGTGGGAGGAAGGCGTGGGCCGCCTGGAAGCGTGCGCCGGCCGCGTCGCCACACCCTGGGGCGAGGTGCGGGCCGAAGTGGCGCTGGACCTGACGACCCGGCGGCTGGACCATGGAAGACGCGGGACGGACGACGCGGACGATGATGCGGTGATTGGGCCCTTGTGGGCCCTGGACCGCCCCACCTGGGAGCTGGCATGAAGGACACGGCCGATCTGCTGGTGCTGGGAGCCGGAATCGCGGGCTGCTCGGCGGCCCTGCGCGCGGCGGATCAGGGCGTTTCCGTGGTGCTGGTGGCCAAGGACGAGTTGGGCGGCAGCAACACGGCCTGGGCCCAGGGCGGCATCATCGGCCAGCCTCCGCCGGAGGAGGGCGATTCCCCCGACCTGCTGGCCGCGGACATCGAAGCCGCGGGCGCGGGCCTCTGCCGTCCTGAAGCCGTGCGGCAGCTGGCCGAGGAGGGGCCGAAACTCTGCCGGAGCTTCCTCTGGGAGCGACTGGGCGTGCCCTTCGACTTGGGGAACAACGGGACGCCCGATCCCACGGCCGAGGCGGCGCACAGCGCCCGGCGCATCTACCACGCCAAGGACGCCACGGGGCTGGCCATCCAGACGGCCCTCAGCGAAGCCGTCCGCAAGCACCCGAACATCCGTCTGCGGGAAGGGCTCTGCCTGGTGGATCTCATCACCAGCCCCCACCACTGCGTCAGCCCGGTGCGGGTCTACGAGCCCATCCGCGTCCACGGCGCCTTCCTCTTCGATCCCGCCACGGGGCAGGTGGAGGGGCTGTTGGCCCGTCGGACGCTGCTGGCCACCGGGGGGCTCGGCTACCTCTACCTGCACACCACGAATCCCCCGGGCGCCACCGGCGATGGGCTGGCCGCGGCCTACCGGGCCAGCGCGCGCATCGTGAATTGCGAGTACCTCCAGTTCCATCCCACGACCCTCTACGTCCCCGGCAAGCCCCGGACGCTGTTGACCGAGGCGTTGCGGGGCGAGGGCGCCCAGCTGGTGAACCGCAAGGGCGAGCGCTTCATGGCGAAGTACGCCCCTGAGCAGATGGAGCTCGCTCCACGCGATGTGGTGAGCCGGGCCATCTTCCAGGAAATGGCGGTCAGCGGAGACCCCTGCGGCTTCCTGGATCTGACCCCCGTGGCCGCGAAGCTGGATCTCGACGAGCATTTCCCCACGATCATGGCCGCCTGCCGCGCCGAGGGCATTGATCCGCACCGCCAGCCCATCCCCGTGGTGCCAGCCGCCCACTACTTCTGTGGTGGCGTGTTGGTGGATCTTGACGGCCGCACCAGCCTCCCGGGTCTCTTCGCGGCGGGAGAGGTGGCCTGCACGGGCCTCCACGGCGCCAATCGCTTGGCCTCCACCAGCCTGCTGGAGGGCCTGGTCTGGGGCTTCCATGGTGCCGACGCCGCGGTGCGGGAGCTGCGGGATACGGTGGATCCGGATCCCGGCGATCTGGCCGCCTGGCGCATGCCGGAAGACCAGGAGGAAACGGACCCCCTGCTCATCGACCAGGACTGGCGCCTCATCCGCAGCACCCTCTGGAACTACGCTGGCATTGTCCGCAGCAGCGCCCGCCTGGAGCGGGCCAAGTCCGATCTGCACTACCTGGCCCACCGCATCGAGCGGTTCTACCACGAGGCGCCCCTCAGCCGGGAACTGCTGGAACTCCGCAGCGGCATCCTCTGCGCCCGCCTGATCCTGAACGCCGCCCTCCAGAACCCCGAAAGCCGCGGTTGCCATTACCGGGTGGATTGATTACGATCCGCGGGACAATGAGGCATGGTGTTATCCGTTTTCGACCTCTTCCGTATCGGCATTGGGCCAAGTTCCTCGCACACGGTGGGGCCCATGCGGGCGGCGCGCAGCTTCGCGCTTGGCTTGGAGGCCGCGGGCCTGCTGGAGGCCGTCTCGGTCGTGAGGGCTGAGCTGTTTGGCAGTCTCGGTGCCACCGGCAAGGGCCACGGCAGCGACAAGGCGGTGATCCTGGGCCTGCTGGGCGAGACCCCGGAAGGCGTGGACGTGGAGGCGGTGGCGGGGCTGCTGGCGGAAGTCCGCAATACCGGACGCCTGTCGATCCTAGGCCGGCATCAGGTCGCCTTCCACGAACCGGAGCACCTGCTCCTGCTGCGGAAGAGCCTTCCCTTTCATCCCAACGGCCTGCGCTTCACAGCCCTGGACGCGGCCGGGGGTCCCCTGCAGGGTCGGGTCTATTACTCCGTGGGCGGGGGTTTCGTGGTCGAGGAGGGCGCTCCGCGATTGGCCACACCTGGTCCTGAACTCCTCCATTCCTTCCATACCGGCAACGAACTGCTGGCGCGCTGCCATGAGGCGGGGCTCAGCGTGAGCCAGCTCATGCTGGAGAACGAACAGGCCTGGCGTTCCGAGGCCGAGATCCGAGCGGGTCTCCTGGAGATCTGGTCCGTGATGCAGGCCTGCGTGCGGCGGGGTTGTGCAACCGAAGGCCTGCTTCCCGGGGGTCTCAAAGTGATGCGTCGCGCGCCCTCGCTGTACCGCCGCCTGACGGAGACACCGGAAACGGCCCTGAAGGACCCCCTCACGGCCCTGGATTTCGTGAGTCTCTATGCCCTGGCGGTGAACGAGGAGAACGCCGCGGGGGGCCGAGTGGTGACGGCGCCCACCAACGGTGCCGCGGGCATCATCCCCGCCGTGCTGCACTACTATCGCCGCTTCGTGCCCGGAGCGACGGACGAGGGCGTGGTGCGGTTCCTCCTGACGGCCGGAGCCATTGGCGCCCTCTACAAGGAAAACGCCTCCATCAGCGGCGCCGAAGTGGGCTGTCAGGGCGAGGTAGGCGTGGCCTGCTCCATGGCGGCCGGGGCCCTGGCCGAGGTGATGGGCGGCACGCCGGATCAAGTGGAGAATGCGGCGGAGATCGGCATGGAGCACAACCTGGGCCTCACCTGCGACCCCATCGGCGGTCTGGTGCAGGTGCCCTGCATTGAGCGCAATGCCATGGCCAGCGTGAAGGCCATCAACGCCGCTCGCATGGCCTTGTACGGCGATGGCCATCACTTCGTGAGCCTGGACAAGGTCATCAAGACCATGCGCGACACCGGTGCCGACATGAAGACCAAGTACAAGGAGACCGCCCGGGGTGGCCTCGCTGTGAACGTGCTGGAGATGCCGCTAGACTTCACCGTGAACCTGCCGGAGTGCTGATGAGATCGTCCGCCGCCCTGCTGTTGCTGATCCCCGCCCTCCTGTTGGCGCAGGCCGGAGGCCTGGATGAGGGGCGGCTGGATCCGGCCTGGTTCGGGTCGGCCGCCACCTTCCAACCATCAAAGGTCCTGGGTTTCCAGTGGTTGAAGCCGGGCCTGAACCTGCAGAACCGGGCGATCCAGCTCAAGCCCTGGGAAGCGCCCGCGTGGCTGCTGGGCAAGCGGGCCATGAAGGACCAGACTCTCCTCCAGCGGATGGAGAAATCCCTGCCCGCGGGCTTGGACCGGGGGATTCGCCGCGGGTTGAAGGGGCGCCTTCCTGTTTCCGCCACCAGTGGAGATCTCCACGTCATTGCGCGGGTGGTGGATGCGGTGGGTCAGGCCGATGACTACATGGCGGCCGGCAAAGTCACCCTGTCCTTCGACCTCAAGCTCGTGGATGGGGATACGGGCGAATTGCTCGGGGCTTTCCACGACACCCTCGGAACCCCGGGAGCTGACTACCTCCCAGGCCGATTCGAGCGGTGGTGCGAGGAGTTGGGAAGACTGCTGGCGGCCTCCGCGGCGCCACAGGCTGTCCTCCAACCTGTGCAGGCGGCGGCCCCACCTGCACAGGTTGCAGCCGGGCCGCTCCCGGCACCGGTTCCGGCCTTCGACCTGGAAGGGGCTCTGCGCCGCATCGAGGGACTCAAGCGCGACGGCCTCCTCAGCGAGGAGGAGTATCTGGCCCTGCGGAAGAAGGCGGCTGAAAAGGCGAAGTGATCAGATCGGCCAGGGTCCCGCGCCTTCGCGCAGGAGGGCGGGTTCTTCGGCACTGAGATCCAGGATGGTGCTGGGTGCGCCCAGAGGCTGGCCGCAGTCCACCACCAGATCCAGGGCGTGACCCAGCTCCTCTTCGATCTCCCAGGCGGTATTCAGGACGGGCTGCTCCGGCAGGGCGACGCTGGTGGTGATGATCGGCTCGCCGAGCAGGGCCACCAGCGCGTGGCAGAAGGGTTGGTCCGGAATGCGGAGGCCCACCACCTGCTTGTTCTGGAGGTAGCGCGGCACCTCCCGGCTGGCGGGCAGAAGCACGGTGTAGGGCCCGGGCAGCAGCTGTTTCAGAATGCGGAAGGTGGGCGTGTCCAGGTGGCGGGTATAGCGGCAGAGCATCTCCATGTCCGAGCACATGATCGACATGGGCTTCTTGGGGTCGCGGCCCTTGATCTGGTGGATGCGGTCCACGGCCTTTTTGTGGGAGACCAGGCAGCCCAGCCCGAAGAGCGTGTCCGTGGGGTAGGCGATGACGCCATCCCGCCGCAGCAGTTCCGCGATGCGCTCGAGGTGGCGCGCCTGGGGGGTCTCGGGATGCAGCGTGAGGATCATGGCGCGTCCAGCTCTCGCCAGCGCGCTCGGCCCGCGGAGGGATGGTCCTGGGGCCGCTGGAAGAACCGCTCCGCCAGCGCCGGATCCAGGGTCGCGGCCACACCGGTCCGCCGGCCCTGGAGGGCCAGAAGCGCCACCACTGTGAGGCTGTCCGTGATTTCGCCAGCCAGCACGCGGCGGAGGCAGTCCTGGAAGGACTCGCGATGGAGCATCAGCTCTTCGTCGTCCTCGGCGTGGTGGCCGGCCATGGGGCTGAGTTCCGTGGCCAGGAAGAGGAAGGCTTCCTCCTCGGTGGAAGAGTTGCTGGTGTGGAAGAAGGCGAGGGGTTCCCAGACCTGCGCGGCCAGGCCGGCCTCCTCTGCCAGTTCCCGACGCATGGCCTCGAAGGGGCTCTCCGAGACATCGCCGCCCCCCTCGGGGATCTCCCAGGAATAGGCCTCCAGGGGATAGCGCCACTGGCCCACGAGCACCACGTGGTCCTGGTCATCCAGGGCCAGGACGCCACAGGCGGTGCGGTGGAACCCGCAGACGGCATAGCGGCCTTCGGCGCCCTTGCGATGGCGGAAGTGGTCCTCGCGGATGCGGATCCAGGGTGAATCGTAGACGAACCGCCGGTCGGTGACCGTGTAGGGGTCCGGGTGTTCGGGCCGGGGCAGGGGCTTCAGATCCATCTTCTGAACATAGCAAAACGCCCGCTTGCGCGGGCGTTTTGGGAGAAGAAGCCTTCCTTACCGACGGAGGCCGAGGCGCTCGATCAGCGTGGCGTAGCGCTCCTTGCTCTTCTTCTTGAGGTAGTCGAGCAGGCGGCGGCGCTGGCCCACCATGATCATGAGACCGCGGCGGCTGTGGTAGTCCTTGGTGTGGGTCTTGAAGTGCTCTGTCAGGTCATTGATGCGCTTGGTCAGGATCGCGACCTGCACCTCGGGCGAACCCGTGTCCGACTCGTGCTGCTTGTAGTCGTCGATGATGATCTTCTTCTGTTCAACGTTCAGGGCCATGGTGGCTCCTTTTCGGGGGATCGCCCGTCACCCGAACCCTCAGTCCCGTACCGAAGGTGGGTCGAATCTGGAGGAGGCCAGATGCCTTTGTCAAAGCTTAGGCCCAGGAGGATTGGGCTTCATCTTGGCGGCGGCCGCTGGCCACCGTCCTTGGCGTCGCATTCGCGCCGCCTGCGGACCGCAACGCGCCCTTCGGTCGCGTTCGGCCCTATTCTCCACACGCCCCTTCGGGACGTGCGTCGAATGGTGGTGCGGATAGAGGGACTCGAACCCCCACGTCTTGTGAACACTAGTACCTGAAACTAGCGCGTCTACCAATTCCGCCATATCCGCTTGAAAGAGCAGGCCAGTCCCCGAAGGTTCCGGATGTGCCGAACTCCAAGCCTAGCGTGGACCACGCTTCGAGGCAACACCGTTTCTCGGCGCGGGCCGTGGGTTACCACTCCCGGTAGGGGATGCCGTTCATGCCGGTGCCCTGGGAAAGGCTGTAGACGTCGTAGACATGACCGCCGCCCCAGCTGGTGCTGTTGGCATCATCGCTGGAGTTCCGGAGGCCCCATTCCGCCTTGCCCGTGAAGGGATCCACGGGGATGCGGCGGAGGAACCGCACCTTCTTGCTGATGGAGCCGGCGGCGGGGACGCCCTCCACCAGCACTTCCAGGCTTTCGGGATAGCCGTTCGCCTCCGCGGGCGGGGCCTTGATCTTCTGCTGGTCCGCCTGTTTCTTGTAGTCGTCGATGGCCAGCCGCATCTCCCGGAGGTCGCGGCGCAGCTCCAGCTCCTGCTGGCGTTTGAGGCCATTGCGGGCCAGGGGCACCGTGACGGAGGCGAGGATCATCAGAACCGTGGCCGTGACCACGAGCTCCAGCAGGGTGAAGCCGCCCTGGCGGCTCACTGCACCGTCACGAGGGCGTTGGACCAGCGCCCGGAGATGGGGTTGGTACCCGCCAGGAACTGCCCGCTCTGGATGAGTACGGGGGCGTTGCCGGGGGTGAGGCCCACCAGGTCGAGGGTGGCCAGGAGGCCACTATCCACTTCGGCGCTGTTGCGCTTGAAGACGAGCTTAAGCACGCCTTCCTTGCCCGGGAACTGTTCCAGGCTGCCGCCTTCGGTGGTGATGAAATCACCGGGCGCCACGGTGCCCAGCTTGAGGCCGGCGGGCAGACGGAGCTCCACGGTGCCCGAGCTGAGACCTCGGCCCCCGCTGACGGTAAGACCGATCTGGACCCGTTCGCCGACCTTGACCTCCGAGGCCACCGGGGTCATGAAGATCACCAGGTCTGATGCCGTGGCGGGAGGCTGATCACCGGCGGGCCCTTCAGATTTCTTCTCCTGAATGGCGTCCGAGGGTACGGGACCGATGGGCGCGGGAGTCGCTGGAGCGGTGGCAGGCGGGGTCGCGGGTGCGGACTGGGCCGGGCCGGGTTTCTGCCCAGGGGCCGCGGGGCCATTGGTGGGGACGGATCCGGGCGTGGGGGTCTTCGATGCCTTGGGTACGAACTGGCCAGACTGGGAAGCCGCATCGTCGGGGTTGAAGGCGGCAAGGTCCAGTTCCGTGAGCACTGGCTTCCGCACCAGGACCGCGCGGATGGTGAGGATGACGTCCGTCTTGGCCTTGCTGTTGCGGGTGTTCCCGGTCAGCCGCCCGATGAGGGGAATGTCGGCCAGGCCCCAGATGCCCTGCAGGCTCTTCTGCTCCTCGTCCTTCAAGAGGCCGCCGAAGATGGCCGTCTCGCCATCGCGCAGGCGAGCGGAGGTGATGATCTCCCGCTTCCCGAGGTCCGGGCGACCCGGCGTGGAGCCGGATTTCAAGGTCGTGACGAGGCTGTTGATCTTGAGGGTGATCTCACCGTTGTGGTGGACGCGGGGTTCCACCTTGATCTTCACACCCACGTCCTCGTAGGAGAACGAGGTCTGGCCCACGCCGCCCAGGAGCGAGGAGGCGGAGGCGGTGCCGGTCGTGCCCGTGGTGGGCAGGGACAACTGGCTCTGGGTGGTGGAGATCTTTTCGCCGATGTTCACCTCGCCGGTTTCGCCGGAGAGCACGCGGACATTGGGGCTGGCCACCAGGCGGGCGTCGCCGTTGCCCTTGAGGAAGTCCAGGGCGAGGTTGGGGAACAGCACGCGGATGTCGGCGGTATGGATCTTGGTGAAGCCCGAATTCGTGTTCAGGCCTGACGTGTTGTTCACCGTGGTGGCCCCCATCCGGAAGGTGCCCGAGGTGTCGGAGGCGTTGATCACCGGCAGCAGGCCCACCTGTTCCAGGCTGTTCTCCGTGACTTCCATCAGCTCCATGTAGACCATCACCTCGGCCTTGGCCTTGTCGAGGCTGCGGATCACCTGGTCGACGACGGCCAGCTCCAGGGGCTTGGCCTTCACGATGATGGCGTTGATGCGCTTGTCCGTGAACACCCGCAGCTGGGGGTTGAGGGTGGTGAGGGTGGAGCGCAGTTCCGTGGGGTCGGCGTTGGACAGGTAGTAGGTCTTGAGGAGCTGGTTCTCGTACAGATCGCGGTTCTGTGGCGTGGCCTTGAACACCATGATGGTGTTCTTGTCGATCACCTTGTAGAACAGGTCGTTCTGCAGCATGAGCGTGTCCAGCACCCGCTGGAAGGGCAGGCCCCGCAAGTCGATGGAGATGGTCTGATCCTGGAAGGACGAATGGGCGATGATGTTCACGCCGGAGGCGCGGCTGAGGGTGGCGAAGATCTCGCGCAGGCTGGTGCGCCGGCTGAAGTTCAGGTCCATGCCCTCGAGGGACCGCGGGTTCAACTGCACGGCGTTCACGGTATCGGCCTTGGCCTTCATCGCCTCGATGTCGTCGGCGGCGTCCGCTTCCGCCCTGTCCTGGGCGACCTTCTGTTCCAGCCGGAGCAGCCAATCCTGGGCGATCTGGTTGTCGGGATCCAGCACCAGGGCCTTCCGGACCTCAGTTAACACCGTATCGCTCATGCCGCGCTGTTCCGCCTGCCGGGCGAGGGCGAGGTGACCTTCCGCGGCGCGCTGGGAGGCCCGCTTGATGCCGATGCGGGCCTTGGTGTTCGAGGGGTCCCGACGCAGCACCTCGCGGTAGGAGGCCACGGCGTCGTCGTAGCGGCCTTCGTCATAGGCCTGGTTGGCCTTGTGGAGGCTGCAGCCGACGGCGAGGAGCAGGACCGCGGCCACGGCGAGGATCTTCCGGAAGGGGGCGAAGGAGGAAAGCGGCATCGGAGGCATCCTTCGGATCAGAATTGATTGACGGGCGCGCCGCCGGAGGCTTCGCGGGCCTCCAGGACCAACCGCAGGTCGGGGTACTTGGTGTTCTGGAATTCGGCGCGAGTCTCGAGGATGGAGACGAGCTTCCAGCGTTCCCTGAGGACGGTTCCCTGGATCAGGGTCACGGGCTCCTCACCCTTCATGAAGGCACCCACCAGGCCCGAAGGGTTCCCCTTGAAGAAGCCCAGGTAGCGGAGATCCTGGGGCCTCCCCGCGAACTCGGCGGCCTTCTCCTGGGCCAGGCGCTGGCGTTCCACCTCCTCTGGAGTGGGGGGTGGTGGGGGCGGCGGCGGCTTGACGGGCTTGGGGGGAGGCGGTGGCGCCTCGAAGAGGAAGAGGTCACGCTGCACCTTGGCCCCAGGGGGGAGCTCGCCGGCACGGTCCAGGGCCGCCAGATCGGGCAGCTTGCGCAATCCCAGCAGCTGGCGTGGATCCAGAGTGGAGCCGGTCCCTGCGGAGGCGGGCCGCTTCGTCCGGGGGGTGTCCGGGGCCAGGATGGTGTAGAGCGCATAGGCCAGGACCAGGGCGAAGGCCACGAGTGCCGCCTGGGTCCGGCGGTTGCCACGGAGTTCCTGGAGCATCGACTGGAAGTCGAAGGCGCGGGCTGGCGTGCTCATGCCTCCTCCTCACGTTCCGGCCCACCGGCCTTGCGGAAGGCCCGAAGCACGATATCGAGCCGCGCGCCTTCAGGGCTCTCCTCCAGGCGGCCATCCCGCACGGCGAAGGGCAGCCCAGAGCCTTCGAGCTCGAGCATGAAGGCCTTGTGGTTGGCGTAGACCCCGACCGCCACGAATTCCACATCCACGGCTTCCAGGTCGGAACCGCGCGTGCCCTCCCGACTGGGGAGGCCGTACTTCACCGTCAGGAGTCGGAGCCCGTGCTTTTTGGCGAGCTCGTGCAGCGTCTTGCTGAGGCTCCACTGGAGTTCCCCGGCGGATCCTCTGGGCAACCGGGCCTCCAGGCTTTCGAGCGTATCCCGGCCCCGGCGGATGCGGTCGGCCAACTGCTGGAGTTCCTGCAGCTGCTGCACCTGCTGGTTCCGGTTGAGCTCGGCCTCACGCTTGGCCTTCAGTTTCTGGGCCAGCTGCTGGGAGGCGTCGGGGAGCAGGAAGAACGCCACGCCGAGGCCCAGGACCAGGCCCAGGGCGCCCAGCGCCAGTCGAAGGCGGCTTGCGCGGAGGGGGCTGCTCATCGGGGGGGCCTCTTGGTATAGCGGGAACCTCTGGGTGGCCGCGCTTCCTCATCCTCGGCGGGAATTGGCTGAGCCTGGCCTGCCCCCTTGCCCCCTGGCACCAAGGGCGCTGCGGGAGCGGTCGGCGGTGGTGCGAGGCGGGCGGCCCCGGGAGCTGGGACATGAACAGCGGGCGCGGGTCGGGGGGCGGCGGGAACGGGTTTGGCCACAGGAGGTTCAGCGGTGGCGGAGCCGGTCTTCACCGGATGAAAGACGAAAGGGGGAGGTACCGCGGCGGCGGGCAGGCTCAGTTCGAAATCCCAGCCACCACCCTGGCGCTCTGCTTCGCGCTCCAGGATGACTTCGGTGAACACCGGGGCCGTACGGAGGGAGTCCACGAACGCGGCCTCCGCCACGCGGGTCTGGGCCTCACCTTTGATCTTCATCACAACCTGCTGCGCGTTGCCGCGGGTCCGCTGGAGCCCTTTCAGGCGCATCCCGGGGGCCATGCACTGCTCAAGTTCGGCGGTCACGCGGGACCAGGGCAGGCTCCGTTCCTGGAGGATGCGTTCAGCCAGCTTCCACCGGGCCTGCTCGCGGGTGGCGTCCATGCCCTGGAGGGAGGCCTGGATCTGCGCTTCCGAGCGGGCGGCCCGCCGGGTCTCCTCGGTCAGGCTCACGGCGTCGCGTCCGGCCCGGCCAGCCTGGTGGTAGGCCCGCCAGGTGAGGCCCAGGGAGCCGAGGAGGAAGACCAGACCGAGGCCAAGGGCCGCCCAGCCGAGGACCCGGTGGTGCTGCCGCCAGAGGTTGGGGCGCGGGGCCAGGTTGAGGTGGAGGGTGGGAACGGCCATCAGGGCGTCTCCACGAGGGCGAACCGATCATCCAGGATGCGGGCCGGAATGCCGGCATCCGGCCAGGTCGGGGCGCCCCAGATCGCCAGACTCTGCGGGGTCCGGGACTCCCGCTGGAGGAAGGCCGCGCTGGGGGTGATGCGCTCCTCGTTCCAGCCCTGGGGATCCATGGGTTCGGACCACTGGCGGAGCAGGCAGAGGGTCCGGCCCCAGGCCACCAGGGTGCCGGCGTAGCGGCCCTGGCCGGCGGGGCTGAGGGAGAGGAGCATGCCCGGAAGGTTCAGCGATGGCGCCAGGAGGTTGTAGAGGTACAGCCAACGGGGCGTGAGCGCATGGAGGTTCCGGTCGAGCCGGAGACCCAACTGGAGCAGGGTTTCCCGGAGTTCCTCACGGATGCCGGAAGCCAGCCAGATTCCCGGCTCGATCTCCAGGGCCTGGACGAAGTGGGGTTCCTCCAGGGCCAGAGCCTGGGTGAAACGCCAGCGGAAGAAGGCCTCCTGCGCCTCGGCACCCTTGGGCAGTTCCGTGAGGTCCCTCATCAGGATGGAGGGGGTCCAGAGGTCGTCCAGCACCCAGCGCGTGGGCCCCTGGGGCAGGGCAGCCAGGGCCTGGGCCAGCTGATCGTCCGTGGCGGGGCCCGAGAGACCGCGTCGGTGAGTGCCTGCGTGGATCCGATGGGCTTCCAGCCATACCAGGGAGGCCGCCGGAGCCTGGAGAAACGGCAGCCTCATGACAGCCACTCTGTGGAATCAGCCGCCCGACCCGCATGGACCGCCCCCAGTCGGGCATCCGTCGCCGGGTCGCACAAAGGAGGACAGAGGGGATGCACTGGTGGCTCCTGACAGGACAGGGGAAGGAATCGAGTCTACCGGGCCTCTGCCGGATTCCCAAGGGACGGAGAGCACGTCTGGTATGGAATGATGGAGGCAGATGTTCCCATCCCTTTTCCTGGAGCGCTGATCGCGTGCGTCTGATCTCCCTCGAACTCCATGGCTTCAAGTCCTTCGCCGACGCCCAGAAGCTCAGTTTCCCAGGAGGCATGACCGCGGTCGTGGGGCCGAACGGCTGCGGCAAATCGAACATTTCCGACAGCCTCGCGTGGGTGCTGGGTGAACAGCGGGCCTCCATGCTGCGCGGCGCCGAGATGGCCGATGTGATCTTCGCCGGTACCGCCCAGCGCCGACCCACAGGGCTGGCCGAGGTGAAGCTGGTTCTCGACATGCCGGACCCCACCCTGCCCGGTTCCACCCGGGAGGTGACCATCTCCCGGCGCCTCTACCGCGACACGGGCAGCGAATACCGCATCAATGGCCGGGAGGCGAGGCTCAAGGACGTGCAGGATCTGCTGCTGGATACGGGCATGGGCACCCGCGCCTACAGTTTCATCCAGCAGGGGCAGATCGATCTGATCCTCAGCAGCAAGCCCAAGGACCGGCGCCTGCTGCTGGAGGAGGCCGCGGGCATCACCCGGTACAAGCTGCGTCGCACCGATGCGGAGAAGCGGCTGGAGGAGACCCGGGGCAACCTCCAGCGCCTGGACGACATCCTCTACGAATTGAACAAGCAGATGGATTCGCTCCGCCGGCAGGCCGCCCGCGCCCGCAAGGCCAAGGAACTGGACACAGAGATCAAGGCCACTCAGCGGGTGTTGCTCGCCGGGAAGGCGGTGGAGCTGGAGGCCGCCAAGCGGCGCATCCTCGACGATCTGGATGGCGTCGAACGGCGGGTTGCCGAGCTCACGGCGCAGGTGTCCGAGAAGGCCTCCGAGGTTGAAGCCCTGCGCCTGTCCGTGGACGAGCAGCAGCAGGCCCAGGCCAAGCGCGCGAGCGCCATGCTCGGCCTGGACCAGCGCCTCCAGCTGGCGGACCAGGAACGCAGCTTCCAGGAGGACCGAAGGATCGAGGCGCGGGATCAGCGCAGCCGGCTGGAGGAGCACATCCAGATGCTGGCGGCGCGGCTGGCCGAATCCGGCGATTCCTTCACGGCGCTGGAAGCCCAGCTGCTGGCGGCCGGCGAGCGCCTGACCCAGCAGGAGGCGGGGCTGGCCAAGACCGAGGAGGCCGTCGCGCTGGCCCAGGGTGCCCTCCGCCATGCGGAGGCGGACCTCCATGCCCTGCGGGACCGGAAGGCCGACTCCCAGAAGGAGGCCCTGGCCCGTCAGAAGCAGCGCATCGGGTTGCAGACCCAGGTCGCCCAGTTGGAGGGTCGCCTGGACACCCTCAACCACGAGGAATCCGTCCGCGCCCCGCGCCTGGAAAGCCTTGAAGCCGAGGCCGGCCAGGTGGAACGCGCGCTGGAGGGACTGCTGGCCCAGCTCGAGCAGGCCGAGGAGGCGGCGCTGGACCAGCGCCGCCGGGCCGAGCAGCTGGAAGAAGCCCAGCGGACCCTGGCCCAGGATCACCATCGGGCCGAGGCCGAACTGGATGCGGCGGAACGGCGCCTGCGGCAGATCTCCGATCTGCTGGCCAAGAGCTTCGGTGAGGCCGAACTTCAGAAGGGCCTCACCTGGTTGAAGGAACAGGGGATCCGCCCGCAGACCCTCGTGGATCTGCTCACGGTTGATGAAGCGCTGCGGCCGGACCTGGAGCGCCTGCTGGGCAGCTGGCTCCAGGTCCTGGCCGCCGATGAAGCTCTGGCTGGCCGGGCGGCAGAGGCACCCGGTCATCTGCTGCTGGCCCTGGAGGCGGGGGGAGCCCCTCCGACCGTCCCCGCCGGCTGCGAGGCTCTGCGCGAGCACCTCCGATGGGCCGGTCCGGAACGTCCACTCGGCGGTCTGCTGGACCGTGCTTTCCGCTGTTCCGACGCGGTGCTGCCGGGGTTGGCCTTGGCCCACCCGGACTTGGCCTTCGTCTCGCCGGCCTTTGTGCGCCTCCCTTTTGGTCCAGTGCAGCTGGGGGTGTCCGCGCCCGCGGCCTCGCCCTTGAAGCTGCGGGCGGAGCAGGAGGAGGCCAAGGCCACCCGGGAGGCCCTGCTGGACCAGATCGAGGATCTGGAGGCCCGGCGCGGCAAGGGCGGCGATGAGAGCCGGGCGGCCCGTGAGCGGTCCGTGGAGATCGATGAGGATCTCCGCGCCCTGCGACGCCGGGCGGACACCATGAAGGCCCAGCGGGCTTCGTTGCAGACCCAGCTGGCGGAGATCCGGGCTGCCAGCGAGCGGGCGGACGCCCTCTGGGAGCAGATCGAACTCGAGATCAAGGGATTCCAGGGTCAGCTCCGGGAGCTGGAAGCCCACCCGGAAGAGGCCAATGACACGGCCCTGGAGGAGGCCATCCAGCAGGCAGAGACTCTGGTCCGCGAAGCCCGGCATCGGCTGGACGAGCGTCGGGACCAGCGCATGGAGGCGGCACGCAGCCGGGATGCGGTCTGGGCGGAGCGGGATGGCCACGAACGCCACCTCCAGCTGGCCCAGCGCGGCCGCTTCGATCTGGAGGCGGAAAGGCAGCGGCTGGAAGTGGAGGCAGCGGAGCAGACCACCCGGATGGAGACCTGTGTCCGGCGTCTGGCGGAGCTGGAATCAGAATCCCAGGGGTTGCTGAAGGACCGCGAAGGGGTTCAGGCCCAGTCCCAGGAGGCCCAGCCGCGGCTGGAGCTGGAGCAGGAGACCCTGCGGGTACAGGAACGGGCGGCCCGCGAATTCCAGGAGGCCCTCGAAAACGCCCGGGCCCAGCACCAGGAAGTGCTCATTCACGGCGCCCAGGTGCAGGGCAGCCAGGAGGCCCTGGCCAAGGAGGTTGAACTGGCCCTGGGGCTCGATATCCCAGCCTTCCTCGCCGGCATCAGCGACGCTGAGCGCGAGGCCTGGTCGGAAGGCGAGCTGGTCCATCAGACCCACCTCAATGAGCTTCAGGGGCGGCGCATGGATCTGGGCGGGGTGAATCCCCTGGCCATCCAGGAGTTGGAGGAGGCGGAAACCCGCATGGCCTTCATGAATGAGCAGCGGGCGGACGTCACCGCCGCCATCGGGAATCTCGAATCCACCATCCAGGAGATCAACGCCACCAGCGAGGAGCGGTTCCGGGAGGCCTTCGACTTCGTGAACAACCGGTTCCAGGAGGTCTTCCGCGAGGCCTTCGGGGGCGGTCAGGCCCAGCTGAGCCTGGAGGATCCGAAGAACCTCCTCGAGTGCGGGATCGAGATCACGGCCCAGCCTCCAGGCAAGACCGCCAAGGCCCTCACCCTCCTGAGCGGCGGGGAGAAGGCCCTGACGGCCATCTCGCTCCTGTTCGCCATCTTCCACTTCAAGCCCAGCCCCTTCTGCGTGCTGGACGAGGTGGACGCCCCCCTCGACGAGGCCAACGTGGGGCGGTTCGCCGCCATGGTGCAGAAGATGAAGGCCGATACCCAGTTCATCGTCATCACCCATCAGAAGCCCACCATGGTGGCCGCGGACACCCTCTATGGCGTCACCATGGAAGAAGCGGGCTGCTCGCGCCTGGTGAGCGTCCAGCTCCGGGAGGCCGAGGCTCTCGTCTGAGAACCCGGTGTGACGGAATGGATGGCGTAAGGCCTTTTCGCCTCCCTCTTCATGGCCGGTAAGGGGACTCGGCCTGTCAATGCGAAAGAAAGCGTAAAATGTGGAAAACCCGGTTCCGAAGTTAATCGGCAGATGCCGTAATCGTATTCAATATAAAGATTGACATGGTTGGATTTTAATTGATGCGAATGTCGATTAAAAGGCCCGCGAAGTCCATCTCGCGACAGGATTTAGGTCCGCCGGAAAGGATCAATCCACAGGCTTTTCCACAGGGGTTGGGCCGCGGTTTGTAACTATCTGGTAACGCTGGGGTGACGGGAGGTGTCAGCCTTCCATCTCGGCCGCGAGGAACTCCGGTCGCAGCCACTCGCGGAGGGTTTCCTCCCCCACGCCGAGCTTGGTGAGATGCTCGGTGGCCATCTTCATGCTCTGGCCGGCATCCCGGCAGATGAGCAGCCGCTGCTTCCAAGCTTCCAGGGCACGGCTCTGCAGTTCAGGTTCGCCCTGGTCCATGCGCTTCTCTAGCACGAAGCCCAGGTTGTTGGCCGCCTTGCGGTGGCTGGGTTCGAGGGTCAAAGCCTTCTCATAGGCTTCCGTGGCCTCCTTGAGACGTCCCGCCACTTCCAGGGCTACGCCCCGGGCGTTCCACACGTCGGAATCATCGGGGGCCAGGGCCATGGCCTGATCCACCATGCCCATCTGATCCACGCAGCGGTTGGCGAAGCGGTACACCTCGGACAGGCCGAGGTAGGCGCTGTATTCGCTGGGATCGTTCTCCAGGGCCTGGAGGAAGGCCTGCTCCGCGGCGGGCCCCTGCCGGGTTTCGATGAGGGCATAGCCGAGCTGGACCTGGAGGTCCGCGGCGTCGGGTTCACGCATCAGGGCTTCGCGGTAGCATCGCAGGGCATCGTCCCAGCGGGATTCCTCGCGGGCCATGTCACCCAGTGCGGCCCAGGGGTTCGAAGCGTCGGGATCGGTCTCCGTGGCGAGGCTGAAGTAGGACACGGCGCCTTCGCGGTCGCCCATGTCGCGCTTCAGCTCGCCCAGCAGGGCCTGGGCCTCCGCCAGCACCTGGGCGGGGGGGGCGAGCAGCATCAGCGTATGGAGTTGGCCCTGGGCCAGTTCCAGATGTCCCTGCTCGCTGAAGATCTCGGCGAGGATGAAGTAGCTGGCGGGGTCGCACACATGCAGGCTACGGGCCCGCTGGATGCAACGCAGGCCCTCGGCGAGTTCGCCGCGCTTCAGCAGCATCTCGCCCAAAGCGTGCCAACCCCAGTAGTAGGAGCCATCCGTCTGGAGCGCCGCCACCAGTTGCGCCTCGGCCCCGGCCCAGTCGGCCAGCTGATCCATGGCGATGGCGAGCAGGCGCAGGGTGCGGGGATCCTTGGGCCGAAGGCTCAGGGATTTCAGCAGCCAGGCCTTGGCTTCGGCGGGGTGCCCGCGATGGAGGTGCACGAGGCCGGTGAGTTCAAGGGCCTTGGGGTCCTGCCCATCGAGGGTGAGGGCCTGCTGGAGGGCGATCTCCGCACCGTCGATGTCCTGCAGGAGAAGGCGCAGGTAACCCAGGTTGCGCAGGTAGCCGCCATGTTCGGGATGTTCGTCCCGGAGGGATTCGAGCTGGGCCAGCAGTTCCAGGCCCTCCTCCTCCTCGGTGTTATCGCTGAAGCAGAGCAGGCGCTCGAACCAGGCCTCCGCATGGGAGCGGTCCTCGACCAGCAGCTGGTCCAGAATTTCCTGGGCCTCCGCATGGCGGGCGCGTCCGTTGAACGCGCGCGCCAGCTTCAGACGATCTTCAAAGGAAGTCCCGGCGGCGGCCTTGAGCGCCGTCAGGTCGGGGTCGAGCAACTTGATCCAGGGGCGTACCATGGGGTGCCTCGTGAGGGAGTCCAGGGTATCACCCAAGCGCACCGGCCAGCCCGTCACAAAGCAGGCGCGACATGGCCTCGCGAGTCTCCACCGTAGCGGATCCCAGGTGGGGCAACAGCACTGCGCGAGGCGCCTTCAACCAGCGCGGATTGAGGCGCGGTTCACCTTCGTACACATCCAGGCCCACGCCGCCCAGATGGCCCGAGTCCAGCAGGTCGATGGCGGCGTCCTCGTCCATGATGCCGCCGCGGGCGGTGTTGATGATCACGGCGCCTTTGGGCAGCTGCTCCAGTGCGGCGCGGTTCAGCATGCCGCGAGTCTGCTCCGTAAGCGGGCAGTGGAGGGACAGGACCGCACTGCGGGAAAGCAGATCCACCAAGGGCAGGCGCGGCGCCCGGCCGGCACCGAAGTCCACGTCGCCGCCCCGACCTTCGCGGTCCCAGAAGAAGGGCGTCATGCCAAGGGCCTGGGCGCGGCGGGCGAAGGCCTGGCCGATGGGGCCGCTACCCAGGAGGCCGCAGGTCTTGCCTGCGAGGGCCGGTCCCAGCAACTGATCCGGCGCCCAGCCCTGCCATGCGCCGGAACGCACGAGCGCCTCGCCTTCCGCCACGCGGCGGGTCACGGCCATCAGCAGGGCGAGGGCGATATCGGCGGTGGCGTCCGTCAGCACACCGGGGGTGTTCACCACGGCGATGCCGCGCGCCTGGCAGGCCTTCACCGGCAGGTGGTTCACGCCGACCGAATAGGTGCCGATGGCCTTCAGCCTGGGCGCGGCCTCGAGGTCGGCCTCGGTGATGGGCTCGGAGAGCATCACCACCAGGGCCTCGGCCTTGGGCAGGGCGGCGTTCCACTCGGGCGAGCGGAAAGCCGCCAGACGCAGCTCCGGGAAGCGGGCGCCGAGCTCGGCCAGGGCGGGACCGACGAGTAGTGACGTGGAGAGGATTCGCGTGCTCATCGCTGCAGTGCCTTCAAAGCAAGGCGGATGGCCTCCGCCAGGGGCGGCTTCGAGGCGCGGAGATCCGCCACCACCGGCAGCACCACATCCTCCTTGAAGCCAAGATTCGTCATGGCCGAGCGCAGGCTCCCCTCCCAGGGATCGCCGGAAGGCACTCCGGAGAGGCCATCCAGGCCCGAGAGGCCGCCCAACTTCTCCGACAGCTCGAAACACATCTTCTCGGCGGTCTTCTTCCCCACGCCCGGGATGCGCGTGAGAACCTTCACATCCCGGCCCCGGATCGCGCGCACCAGATCCTCAAGACTCAGGGCGCCCAGGGCAGCCAGGGCCAGCTTGGGTCCCACGCCATCCACCTTGACCAGCAGCCGGTAGAGTTCCCGCTCCTGGGTGGAGGAGAAGCCGAGCAGCGCGATCTCGTTCTCGCGCACCAGCAGTTCCGTGTGCAGCACCACCTGGGAGCCCGCTTCCGGCAGTAGTCCGTAGGTGGAGAGGCTGATGGCTGCCGCGTAGCCCACGCCCCCGCATTCGACGAGTGCCAGGTTCGGCAGCTTCTGGATGAGTTCTCCGCGCAGGCGTCCAATCATGCTTCGAGGATACCGGAAGAACCGCCCGGCTCCTGGTGCCTAGAGCCAGTAACGGACCAGGGAATCCAGCAGGCGCGCGACCACGTCCTGGTTGCGGCGGTTCCGTTCTGCCCGGCCGGGAAGTTCGGGATAGGCCGGGATCGGGTCGTGCAGGGTCCGGCCGACCTCCGGGCCCAGGAGGTGTTGCCACCGATCCAGCCAGTCCTGCGGGAGGTCTTCTGGGACGGGGAGATCCATCAGGGTGAGGTAGAGGATCGTCCAGACGCGGGCCACCACCTGGGCCTCGTAGCCGCCGCCCAGCGTGACGAGCACCCGGCCCTGGGTGTGCGCCTCGGCCAGCTCGAGGATCCGGCGGTGGAGCGCCTGGAAGGTCTGGGTGGTCAGGGCCAGATCTCCGAGGGGATCGGCGAAGTGTGCGTCCGCGCCGGCCTGGACCACCAGGACGTGGGGCGAGAACTCGGCCAGGGCCCGGGGCACCACAGCCTCGAAGGCCTCCAGGTAGCTCTCCGCTTCGGTGAAAGGTTCCAGAGGGATGTTCACGCTCAGGCCCCGCGCCGAGCCGGTGCCCAGTTCCTGGATGTGGCCGGTGCCGGGGTAGAGATAGTGGCCCGTCTCGTGGAGGCTGATGGTCAGCACCCGGTCATTCCCGTAGAACAGGCTCTGGACGCCGTCGCCGTGATGGAGGTCGATATCCAGGTAGGCCACGCGCCAGCCGTGGTCCACGCAGGCCTGGATGGCCACGGCCAGATCGTTGTACATGCAGAAGCCGGCGGCCCGGTCCTTCTGGGCATGGTGGAGTCCTCCGCCCAGCTGGAGCACGCGAGTGTCGGTTCCCGCTATCAGCAGACGCGCCCCGTGGAGCGCGCCACCCACCAGCCAGCGGGCGGCGAGATCCATGCCGGGGAAAATGGGATTGTCGGGCGTGCCCAGGCCGAACTGCTCGGCCTCGGGTCGGGCCTCACCGCGATCCAGGGCCTCGACCATCGCGACGAAGGCCTCGTCGTGGACGGACAGGATCTCCTCCCGGGTCGCCGCTGGCGCAGCGACGGGCGAGGTCGGGTGCCCCAGGGAATGGATCAGGTCCAGGAGCATGCTCAGCCGCGCCGGCGTGAAGGGATGCTCCGGCCCGAAGTCGTACCCGGCGTACTCCGGGCGGTAGATCAGTGTTGCCATGGCTTCGCAATGGGCCAGAGAACCGTGAACCCAGCCGTCCGCAGGTCATCCGCCAAGGGGCGGATCTGGTTGGAGGCGACTCTCAGCACCGTGCGGACCGCCTCGGGGGAGGGATAGGTGAGGATGGAATGGATGTTGACGTGACGGTCGGCGAGGAAGGCCGTGAGGCGGGCCAGTTCGCCAGGCCGGTCCGTGAGGGCCACCTCAAGCCGGGAGGAGGGCTTGGTCACTCCGGTGAGGATCATCAGGGCATCCAGGAGGTCCATGCCGGTCAGGATGCCCACCAGCTCACCGCCGTCCACCACCGGTAGGCAGCCGATCTTGTGCTCGCGCATGATCCGCGCGGCGTCCTCCACGGGATCCAGCGGGTCGGCGGTCAGGGGCGGGCTGCTCATGGCGCCGGAGACGGGGTCCTCGGCGGTCCGGGGCGTGTGGCAGAAACTGCTGGTGGCGAAGCGGAGATCCCGGTCGGTGAGGATACCCACCAGGCGTCCCTGATCCACCACCGGGAGGTGGCGGAAACCCCGATCCTGGAGGAGCTGGAAGGCCTCGCCGATGGTGGCCTCGACGGAGATCACCGTCACTGGGCTGCGCATCATCTCCTTCACGAGCATGGCGGTCCTCCTTCGGATTCAGGGCTTGCGGAAGCCGACCTGGGTGAAGGTCAGGCGCAGGTCGGGCTGCAGGGGCAGGGGCGTGAGGGCGCCAGTTTCACCATGAATGGCGACCTGGGCTTCCAGAGTGCAGAGCCAGGGCAAGTCTTCCACCAGCTGGGTCAGACGGCCCAGGGTCTCACCGAGGCCGTTGGAGGGGGGCAGGTGCATCCGCTCGAGGACGTCGGCGATGTCCAGGTCCGTGAGCGGGGTGATGCGCAGGATGGAACCCACCCCCTGGCGGTGAAAGCGCCAGATGGGCCCGAAATCGGGATCCGCTGAAAGGTGGAGGGCCACCCGTGGGCCATGGCGATCCGCGGGCTCCGGCAGGTTCGTGACGGGAATGCCGTAGAAGCCCATGAGCTCCCGGGCCTGGGCCGTCGAAAAGACGGAGTGGGCCGAATCGGGCAGTTTCTCGACGTGCTGTTCCACCCGCCGCCGGGCCTCGCCGGGATTCAGGTCGGCATAGCCCGGGAATCGCCCTGGCGGCTGCCTCCGGAACCGGGCGTACTCAACCACTTTGGAAAGCGCCAGGGCTGCCGATTCCGGGAAGCGGTACGACGGGAAGGTGCGATGCATGCCGCCGCTTTCGCCTAGGGCAGGCGATCCCACGGGCACCGCTCCGCTGACGCCCATGAGGGAAAGCAGGGTCGGCTTGGCAATGCCCGTGGTCTGCTCGGCCCGCACCGCGGCCCGCCGGATGGCCCGGGCCACCAGGGCCGGATCGCAGTCCCCCAGGCAGGCGAAGGAGGCGATGAGGGCGTCCACTTCGGGATGCTCGAGGGCCTCCTGGCAAGCCCGCTCATAGTGTTCCGCCGTGGCCATGGCGTGCAGATCCATCACGCCGGGGCCGGAGATGCGCATGCCGTGGGATTCGCAAGCATCCGCACAGATCGTCGCGACCCCGCCGGAGTTGCTGACGATGGCCACGCGGTCCCCCCGTGGCAGGGGCTGATGGGAGAGCAGCAGCGCGATGTCGAAGAGGTCCTCCAGGGTATCGGCCCGGATCACCCCGGCCTGGTGGAAGAGGGCCTCCACCTCCGCGTCGTTCTGGGGGCTCGCGGCGATGTGGGCCTGGGCCACGCGCCGACCGGCGTGGCTCCGGGCGCTCTTCACGCAGAGGACCGGCTTGCGATGCGAGATGCGGCGGGCGAGCCGGGCGAAGCGCCGGGGGTTCCCGAAGGTCTCCAGGTAGAGCAGGGCCAGGTCCGTGTCCGGATCCTCCTCCCAGTACTGCAGCAGGTCGTTCCCCGAGACATCCGCCCGGTTGCCGGCGGAGACAAAGGTGGAAAAGCCCAGTCCCCTTTCGGCGGCGTATTGCAGGATCACCACACCCAGGGCCGCTGAATGGCTGAAGAAGCCGACCCGACCCCGGGGCGGCATCACCGTGGCAAGGCTGGCGTTCAGCTGGACGCCGACATGGGTGTTCAGGAGCCCCAGGCAGTTGGGCCCCACCAGCCGTGCGCCCCGGCTGCGGGCCAGCCGCACCAGGCGCTCCTGGCGCCGGGCGCCCTCCGGGCCCGTTTCGGCGAACCCGGCTGTGAGAATCAGGAGGCCGCGGGCGCCCTTGTCCAGGGCCCGCTTGGCCAGGGCCGGCACCTTGGTCGCGGGAACCGCCAGAACCACCAGATCCGGGGACTCCGGCAGGGACGCCAGGGAAGGGTAGGCGGGCACGCCTTCGATGGCCTTGGCCCTCGGATTGACCGGGTAGATCGCGCCCTGGAAGCCACCCTTGAGGATGTTGCGGAAGATGGTGCTCCCCATGGAGGCGGGGTCCCGGGAGGCGCCCACCACGGCCACGCTTCCCGGGCGCAGAAGCGGGACCAGGGAATTGGCCGTGGCCACCCGCTCGCGGATTTCCGCACGTTCCCGCTGGGCTTCGGGGGCGCTCAGGGGGAAGCGCACATGGATGATGCCGCCCTCCATGGCCCGCGTGGTCTCGAACCCGGAATCCTGGAAGACGTTGGCCATCTTCTTGTTCTCGTAGAGAAGTTCGGCCTCGAAGCCCACATAGCCGGCACCTGCGGCCAGACCCGCCAGACGCTCGAGGATCAGCGTTCCGATGCCGCGCCCCTGGTGGGCATCTCCGATCATGAAAGCCACCTCGGCGACGGCTCCGCCATCGCCTACGTAGTTGCCCAGGCCGAGCACCTGCTGCTCCGCCCCCTCGCCTTCGATGGCCAGGAGGCAAGCCCGCTCGTGGGGGCTTTCATCGCAGAGATCCTCGACGAACTTCCGAGAGACGCTGGACACGCCGCCCATGAAGCGCATGGCCATGCTCTCGCGAGAGAGGCCCTGGATGAAGGCCGCCACGCGCTCCACATCATCCGGAGTGGCGACCCGGAGGAGGACGCCCTGGCCATCCTTCAGCAGGACGAATTCCCGGTAACCTGCGCCGTCAGGGATGATGCTGAACACAGGAGGCCTCGCGGATCGGGTGCAACGCGACCACCCTACCATGTCCGCTCAGGGTGCTGTTTCTGCCGGACATTCTTTCTTCTCCTCCTTGTCGTTTTTCATTCTGGACGGTCGGTCTGGGCCGCTCTAGATTGATCTTCACCCCCCCAATGCCCAGGAGGACCAGATGAATGGTCGCGAAGCGTTTCTCCATGCCAGGGATTTCCTCGTCCAGCATCGGGAGGACTACTCCACCGCCTGCCGCGACTTCCGCTGGCCGGTCCTGGATAGGTTCAACTGGGCCCTCGACTACTTCGATGCCTACGCGGCGGGCAACGACCGCCCCGCGTTGTGGATCGTCGAGGAGGGCGGCTCTGAGACGAAGGTCTCCTTCCAGGAGCTCTCCCGGCGCAGCAACCAGGTGGCCAACGCGCTGCGGGCCATGGGCGTCAAGCGGGGCGATGGCGTGCTGATCATGCTGGACAACGTCCTCCCCCTCTGGGAGGTGATGCTGGCCTGCATCAAGCTGGGGGCGGTGCTCGTCCCTTCGACCCTGCTGCTCTCCCAGGCGGATCTCCAGGACCGCATCGAGCGCGGCGGAATCCGGCACCTGGTCGTGGATGCAGCCCAGACGGGCAAGTTCGACGAGTTGGATGGGGGCCTTACGCGCATCAGCGTGGGCGCGAAGGTGCCGGGCTGGCATGACGTCTCCGAGCTCTACGTCGGGGCCCCGTCCTTTGAGCCGGATGCGGTCACCCGCGCGACGGACCCCATGCTGCTGTACTTCACCTCCGGCACCACGGCCAAGCCCAAGCTGGTGGTCCACACCCACCAGTCCTATCCCGTGGGCCACCTCTCCACGCTCTACTGGGTGGGCCTGCGCGAAGGGGACATCCACTACAACATCAGCTCCCCCGGTTGGGCGAAGCATGCCTGGAGCAGCTTCTTTGCTCCCTGGAACGCCGGAGCCTGCATCTTCGTCTACCGGTCCGCCCGCTTCAGCGCGTCGGCCACCCTCAAGACCATCGTCGACAAGGGCGTGACCACTCTCTGCGCCCCACCGACCGTGTGGCGCCTCTTCATCCAGGAAAACCTCGCCGCCTACAAGGTGAAGCTCCGGGCCCTGGTGGGCGCGGGTGAACCCCTGAATCCAGAGGTCATCAGCCAGGTCGAGAAGGCCTGGGGCCTCACCATCCGCGACGGCTATGGCCAGACCGAGACCACGGCCATCGTGGGGAACTCCCCGGGCCAACCGGTCAAGGCCGGCTCCATGGGGCGCCCCCTGCCGGGCTTCGAAGTGGCGCTGCTGGATGGGGAAGGGAAGGAGGCGGAGGAGGGCGAGATCGCCCTCAAGCTGAATCCCCGGCCCACGAGTCTCATGGCCGGCTACAAGGATGATCCCGAGAAGATGCGGAAGGCCGAGGCCGAGGGCTACTACCGGACTGGCGATGTGGCCACCCGCGATGCGGATGGCTACCTGTGCTTCGTGGGCCGGGCCGACGATGTCTTCAAGAGCTCCGACTACCGGATCAGTCCGTTCGAATTGGAGTCCTTCCTCATCGAGCATGAATCCGTGGCGGAGGCCGCGGTGGTGCCGAGCCCGGACCCGCTGAAGCTGTCGGTGCCCAAGGCCTATGTCATCCTGCGGGCCGGTTACGAACCCAACCGCGAGACGGCCCTGGCGCTGTTCCGCTTCATCCGTGAGCGGATCTCGCCCTACAAGCGCATCCGGATCCTCGAATTCGGCGATCTCCCCAAGACCATCTCCGGCAAGATCCGGCGGGTGGAGCTCCGGAAGCGGGCGGCCGATCCGACGCCTTCTCCGCTGGAGTTCCGGGAGGAACAATTCCCTGAACTGAAGTAGCCATCGCCCTGGAAAGCCCGGCGCAACTTACCTGAGGACAGGTATTGGCCGGGCAGGGCATCCGGGCGAAGAATGAAGGAAAGCCCTCGACCCTTGGAATCCACCGCGCTTTCTCCTTCTGGAGGCCCCATGAAGTACCTCGACGATATCCGTGATGTCCGATTCAACCTCCTTGAGTGGCTGGATCTCGACGCGGTGCTGAAGTCCGAGCACTACCAGGAGGTCGACCGCGAGCAGCTCGGCATGGTGCTGGAGGAGGCCCTCAAGGTCGCCAAGGGCAGCGTCGCCGCCTGCAACGAGACCGGGGACCGGGTTGGCGCCCAGTGGGAGAACGGCAAGGTCCGCCTGCCGGAGGGGTTCGCTGAAGCCTTCGAGGATCTGGCCTCGGGCGGCTGGATCAGCGCCACCATGAGCCCCGAGTTCGGCGGCATGGGCCTGCCGGAATCCGTGGGGACCGGCATCAGCGAGTTCCTCATGGGAGCCAACACGGCGCTGGGGCTCAAGGCCCTGCTCACCCGCGGCGCGGCCAACCTGATCCAGACCTTTGGCAGTGACGAACTCAAGAGCACCTTCTGCGAGCGAATGTTCTCCGGTGAGTGGACCGGTACCATGTGCCTCACCGAGGCCGGTGCCGGCAGCGACCTCGGCGCGCTCAACACCAAGGCTGTGCGCCAGGACGACGGATCCTACCTCATCACCGGCGAAAAGATCTTCATCACCAGTGGCGACCACGAACTGACGCCGAACATCATCCATGCCGTGCTGGCACGCACTCCGGGCGCGCCTGCCGGCCCCAAGGGCATCAGCCTCTTCGTCGTGCCCAAGGTCCGGGTGAACCCGGACGGGTCTCTCGGCCAAGCCAACGATGTCACCTGCGCGGGCATCGAGCACAAGCTGGGCATCCACGGCTCGCCGACCTGCAGCCTGGTCTTCGGCACCAACAACGGCAGCCAGGGCTTCCTCCTGGGCCAGGAGGAGCAGGGCCTCGCCCACATGTTCCAGATGATGAACGCCGCGCGGTGGGAGGTTGGCGTCCAGGGGCTGAGCAATGCATCGGCGGCCCATCAAGCCGCGCTGGCATACGCGCGGGAGCGCCTCCAGGGCCGCGGCCCGGGAGCGGGAAAGACCTCAGGGCAGTCTCTGATCATCGAGCACCCGGATGTCCGGCGTTCGCTCCTGCTCCAGTCGGCCTACGTGCAGGCCATGCGGGCGCTGGTGACCTATACGGCCTGGTGCATGGACATGGCCCATGTCTCTGAAGGCGAGGAGCGCGACCGTTGGCAGGGTCTCGTCGAGCTGTTCACGCCCATCAGCAAGGCCTGGTGCTCGGATTGGGGTTTCCGGGTGACGGAGTGGGCCCTCCAGGTCTATGGCGGCTACGGCTACACCATGGACTACCCGGCGGAGCAGTATCTGCGGGACTGCAAGATCGCCTCGATCTACGAAGGCACCAATGGCATCCAGGCCCTGGACCTCGTGGGCCGGAAGTTCCGGATGCAGGATGGGCGGCCCGTGAAGGCCCTGTTGAAACTGGCCGCGGACGCGGCGCAGTCCCTGGTCGAGGATCCGACGCTCGGCGCCTCCGCCCGTCAGCTCGCGGAGGCCGTGAAGGCGACGGGGGCCGTGTTGACCCAGCTCCCCGCCTGCGAGAATGCGGGGTTGCTGACCCTCCTGAATGCCGTACCGATCCTGGACATGCTCGGCCATGTGGTCGGAGGCTACCTCCTCCTCCAGCAGGCGAGTTTGGCGAAGCAGAAGGCCCACGCCCTCATGAGCGAGCGGGGCGTGGATCCAGCGGACCAGAAGGCCGTCCGGGCCCACCTGACCGGGAGCAAGGAGGCGGCCTTCTACCAGAACAAAGTGCAGGCCGCGATCCACTTCGCCCACCGGGGACTGCCCCTCGTGGCGGCCCAGGCCGTGGCGCTGCTGGCCGGAGAGACCGCCCCCATGGAAGCTGTGTTCTAGCTGTCGCTGACAACGAGCCTGTGTTCAGCCTTGTGACTAGGGGCTGATCACCTCGGTTCAACCGGGGTTTGTGATGAATGTAAATCCGGGGCCAGGCGCTAAGCGCTCGGCCCCGGGTGGCACTGAAAACCTTCCTGGTCTACCTACTGGGCGGGTTCAACCACGGTGTTCCCGTCGAGGCTGACCGCAGTCTGCGCCAGCAACCTGCCATTGATCGAGGCGCCTGTCCGCAGCGTGACTGCCGTCTGGGTCAGTACGACACCTTCGCAGTGGGCGGTGGTGCCGAGATCCACGAGGCCGCTGACCTGCCAGAAGACGTTCTTGGGTAGTGCGCCGCCAGTGAGGAGGATATTCGCGGCGCTGCTCATGGTCAGGTTCTGGGCGATCTGGAAGATCCAGACGTCCGTTGCGCTGCCGTTGAGGGTGACATCCGTCGGGATCAGGAGGCCGGTACCCCATTTGTAGACACCAGGGGCGAGGGTCATCCCTCCGATGTTTCCGGCGCCCAACTCGGTGACACCGGGCGCTCGGCCCGCCGCATCGGTGAACGCGGTCCCCATGTCGCTGACGGCCGTGGTCAGGTTGGACGGCGTAGGCACTGCGTAGTCAGCCGCGTAGACCTTCCCAGTGACCTGCGGGCTGGTTGAGAACACATTCGTGGAATCCGCGATCAACGAGAATCCTGTGATGTAGCTGGCCGCGGCAGGACTCACGCCCAGGTTTCCCGTGATGGCGGAGGCCGGTACGGTGGAAATTCTGGTTTTCGCGAGGATCACATAGGTGCCGGCAGTCCCGAGACTCACAGGAAGCGCGGCCGCCACGGTCGTGCCCGTGGTAAAGGTCCAGGTGAGCTTTGCCGTGAGGGCCATGCCCTTGGCGCTCTTGACCCCGGTCGTGATCGTCGCGGTGAACGAACTGTTGCTGGCAAGCGGTGTGGTCGGTGTGAAGTAGGCTTTCGAATTACCGTAGATCACGGTGCCCTGGACCGGGGTCGCGGCTGCCCCGGTGGTCAGGGTGAAGGTGCCGCCGGTGAAGGTGGCGGCATCCATCGCCTCACTGAACGTGGCGCTGGCGTTTCCGTTGATGGGGACGTCGACGGCGCCGCTGAGGGGAGTATGGGAGAGGACCGTCGGCGTGCCGGCGGGTGTGCCTGGCGGGGCAGTTGACCCCCCATTGCTGGAACTCCCACAGGCGACTAAGGAGAACAGCAGCAGAAACGCGGAGGCCGGTTTCCAAAGAGGCAATTTCAGATCCATCGTCATTAGGATTCTCTCTTGGGTGTGGTGTGGGAAGAAGGTGTGGATGCGTCGCCCACCAGAGGTGGGGCACTCCGAACACTTCGTCAGTGCACTACCTGTTCCATACTTATAAGACTAATAATTTAAACATTTAATTGATGTCTGTCCGTCCGTCGAAATTGAATATCCGATCACAATGAACCACCTCCTCCTTCATTTCGAAGGACGGGGCGGCTGGTACTGGGTGGGTCGACTGCTCCAGGAAGGCGGATTCGGCTCAATCTCGCGCTAATACTTCCAGGCCCAGAGGATTCCGCGGAGATTCTCGATGGCGCTTATGGCGCAAGTGATGCGATTGAGTTCGGGGTGCGGCAGGTATAGGCGAAGAGGATGGATGCCTCGCATCGCGTGGATCCAACTTCACTCAACATCGCCAACGTGGACGGCCTTTAGCCCTCATTTCTCCGGGCTACCTTCCCCCGTCCAGACAAAAGCCCCTAGATTTCTCTAAGGGCTTTTGTCTGGTGGACCTGATCAGGATCAAGGGGCCCGCCTCCGCGAGCGCAGCGAATGGGAGCAGGCTCAGGGGGAGCCTGCGATAGGCGCGATGACGGCCTCTGTAATCAGAACTGTCGAGGTCGTCTCAAGAAAGAGAACGGCGGCCCGGAGACCGCCGTTCACACGGGACTGGTGGACCTGATCAGGATCGAACTGACGACCTCTGCATTGCGAACGCAGCGCTCTCCCAGCTGAGCTACAGGCCCACGAATGATCAGTGTAGCGGGCCCGCGGACCTACATCAATGCCTGCATGATCTTGTCCAGCTCCGCCGGGCTCGGCTTGAGCAGGTCCTCGCCGAGGGTGGCCAGGGGCTCATCCACCAGGTTCAACATCTCGGGGAGGGGAGGCTGGGTGGGATTGATGTAGAGCAGGCCGGTGAGGAACTCGCCCTTGGCCATGGACTCGTGGATGGCCTTCATGGCGCCAAAGCGGTCCGTGGGCTCGTAGCCCTCGTGGATGGCCTTGATGGCGACCTTGGAACCGTCGGGGAACGTGACGATCTCGGTCTGGCCCGCGGGGATCTCCACATCCTCCACCTCGGAGTACTGGATGAAACCCAGGTCGTGGAGGGGGAAATCATGGTCCTTCACATGCTTGTAGGAGCGGGTGGAGGCGTCGTGGTTGTTGAAGGTGACGCAGGGACTGATGACATCGAGCACCACCGTGCCCTGGTAGGCGAAGGCCGCCTTCAGAATCGCGTTCAGCTGCTTGGGGTTGCCGGAGAAGCAGCGGGCCACAAAGCCACAGCCCAGCTCGATGGCCAGGGTGCAGGGGTCGATGGGAGGGAAATCGTTCACGGCGCCGGACTTCAGATGGGAGCCCTTGTCGGCGGT
Organism: Geothrix campi; assembly: GCF_024609265.1. Taxonomy (GTDB): domain Bacteria; phylum Acidobacteriota; class Holophagae; order Holophagales; family Holophagaceae; genus Geothrix; species Geothrix campi. Next base: position 96,044 of record NZ_JANHMP010000001.1, read on the forward strand.
GGCGGAGAACTGGCCCTTGGTGAGGCCGTAGACGCCGTTGTCCTCGATGATGTAGATCATCGGGATGTTGCGCCGCACGGCATGCACGAACTGGCCCATGCCGATGGACATGGAATCGCCGTCGCCGGAGACGCCGATGTTGATGAGGGTGCGGTTGGCGAGCGAGGCGCCGGTGGCGATGGAGGGCATGCGGCCATGCACGCTGTTGAAGCCCCAGCCCTGGTTCATGAAATAGGCGGGCGTCTTCGAGGAGCAGCCGATGCCGGAATACTTGGTGACGCGGTGGCCCTCGATGCTGGACTCGAAGGCGGCGTTGATGATCTGGGCCGTGATGGCGTCGTGGCCGCAGCCGGCGCAGAGGGTGGACTTGGAGCCCACGTAGTCCTGCTTGGTGAAGCCGAGCTTGTTGGTGGGGGCGGCGGGAACAGGAGCGGAAGGGGTGGCGGTGGTCATGGTCGGCTCCTCTACTTCTGCTCGAAGGCGGTGATCTGATCGACGATGGACTTGGCGTCGATGGCGTGGCCGTCGTAGTGCAGGACGCTCTTGAACTTGGTGGCGTGCTCGGGATAGGTCTCGCGGAAGAGGTTGGCCATCTGGCCGTCGCGGTTCTGCTCGACCACGTAGACCACCTTCTTTTCCTTCACGTAGGCATCGACCTCGGCGGTGAAGGGCAGAGCGCGCAGGCGCAGGTAGTCGGTCTTGAGGCCCTGGGCCAGCAGGACGTCCTGGGCCTCGATGACGGCGGGATCGCTGGAGCCGAAGGCCAGCACACCCTTGTCGGAGCCCTGGTTGCGGAACACGGGGCCGGGCACGAAGGCCTTGGCGGTTTCGTACTTCCGCTTCAGGCGGCCCATCACCTCGAGGTAGTCCTCGGGTTTCTCGGAATACTGGGCGTAGGCGTTGTGCCCGGACCCGCGGGTCAGGTAGGCGCCCTTGCCGCCGGGCGTGCCGGGCAGGCTGCGATAGCAGATGCCATCGCCATCCACATCCTTGTAGCGGCCCCAGTCCTTCATGTCGGCCAGCTGCTGCTGGTTGAGCACCTTGCCGCGGTCATAGGGCTTGGCGGGGTAGGCGAAGGGCTTGGAAGCCCAGTTCTGCATGCCCAGGTCCAGGTCGGTGACGACGAAGATGGGCGTCTGGAACTTCTCGGCCAGGTCGAAGGCGTCGTAGGAGAACTGGAAGCACTCCTCCATGGTCCCGGGGTAGAGGTTGACGTGCAGGGTATCGCCGTGGCTGCACTTGGCGCAGAGCTCCACGTCGGACTGCTGGGTGCGGGTGGGGAGGCCGGTGCTGGGGCCCGTGCGCGCGACATTGAAGAAGACGCCGGGCGCCTCGACGTAGTAGCCCAGGCCGATGAACTCGCTCATCAGCGAGATGCCGGGACCCGCGGTGGAGGTCATGGACCGAGCGCCGGCCCAACCGGCGGATAGCACGACTCCGGCGGAAGCCAGCTCGTCCTCCATCTGCACGATGGCCACCGTGGATTTGCCGGTCTTGGGATCCTTCCGGTACTCCTCGGCGTATTCGATGAAGGTTTCGACCAGGCTGGAGGCCGGGGTGATGGGATACCAGCCCACCACGGTCACGCCGGCGAAGAGGGCCCCCAGGGCGCAGGCCTCGTTGCCGTCGATGATGATGAGGCCCTGGGTCTTGTTGTCGCGCACGACCTTGATGTGGTCCTGGTCCTCGAGGTTCTCCATGGCCCAGTCATAGCCGGCCATGCAAGCCGTCTGGTTGAGCTCGACGGCCTTGGCCTTGCCCTTCAGCTGCTTGGCGATGGCCTTCTTGACCTCCTCCATGTCGATGCCGAGCAGGCGGGCGGCCACGCCCACGTAGATCATGTTTTTGACCAGCTTGTGGAGCTTGGGCTCGGGGCAGGAGGCCGTCACGAGCTTCTGGAAGGGCACGGGCGTGTAGGCCAGATCGCTGCGCAGCTTGTCGAGCTGCAGCGGCTCATCGTAGATCACGAGCGCGCCGGGATCGGCCTTGGCGATGTCCTCCTTGGCGGTCTCGGGGTTCATGAGGATCAGCATCTCGTTGCTGACCTTGCGGGCCACATAGCCCTGGGCGCTGGCCCGGATGGTGAACCAGGTCGGAAGACCGGCAATGTTCGAGGGGAAGAGGTTCTTGCCGCTGACGAAGACACCCATCTGGAAAATGGCGCGCAGGAGAACCGTGTTCGCCGTCTGGGAACCCGATCCGTTGACCGTGGCCACCTGGATGGAAAAATCATTGATCCTGGTTTTCGCTCCTCCGGTCGGCGAGGGGGCGGCAAGGGCGGCAGTCATAGGACTCCTTTCGCATCGGGGCAATGGCGACGAAGAGGGCGTAAATACTAGGTTCGCCATAGCATCCGCCAGTATGGCAGAGGCCACCAAGGGCATCCAGGAAAGGTGTTGGAAGAGGTGTCTTTGAAGGTCTGAAATAAAGCGAAAAAAAAGGGATTGACGACCAGGGGATCAGCTCTTACCTTGAAGACCATGAAAGCCAGCGATCTCACCAAGCGCCAGCAGGCGGTCCTCAAGTTCATCCGCACCTTCGTGCAGGACGAAGGGCGAAGCCCCACCCTGGCTGAAATCGCCAAGGGTGTGGGCTCGAGCGCCGTGTCCACCATCCACAAACACGTCCAGCATCTTATGGACAAGGGCTTCCTCGTCCGCAGCCATGGCAAGGGAAACAACCTGGTGGTGGCCGCAGGTCCAGTGATGGAGGAGGCCGCTCCGCGCACCGAGCGCAATGAACCGCCGAGTGCCGTGCGGATCTTCCCCTTCTGCGGGGATGTGGCCGCCGGTTCGCCCATTCTGCCCGAGAGCCGCGCCCTCCCCATCGAGGTGCCGAACAGCATCCATCGCCAGAAGGAAGAACTCTTCGTGCTCCGCGTCCGGGGCGATTCCATGGTGGACGACGCCATCCTCGACGGCGATCTGGTGGTGTTGCAGCGCAAGGGCGAATACCGGAACGGTGATCGAGTGGTGGCCCTCATCGACCAGGAAGAAGTCACCCTCAAGGAATTCCGGCGAGACGCCAAGGGTGTGTGGCTCATTCCCCACAACCCGGAACTCCAGCCCCGCTGCTACGCCCCTCAGAACATCGACATCCAGGGCGTCCTCGTCGGTGTCATGCGCAGCTGCTGAAGTGCTGGAAGCCTGGAACCGTCAAAAACGCTAAACAGCGCAAAAGAAATGCTTTCGAACCTTCCTGTTTTTCGCGCGCCCGAAGGGCGATTCGCGTTTTTCGCAGTTGCCGTTTTTCGCCGTGTTCAGCGAGGCAACCGATCACGGATAGCCGTTCCCATCTCCCTGGTGCTCAAATTGCCACCCAGGTCGCGGGTTCTGGCTCCATCACGCAGGGTGGCGGCCACGGCTTCTTCCACCGCCTGGGCTTCGGCTTCCCAGCCCAGGTGGCTGAAGAGCAGGGCGGTGCTGAGGAGCATGCCCACGGGGTTGGCCAGGCCTTTCCCGGCGATGTCCGGCGCGGAGCCATGCACCGGTTCGGCCAGGGCTGTGCAGCGGAAGGGCCGGTGCGGGGCCCAGCTCAGGGAGGGGGCCGTGCCCATGCCACCCGCGAAGGCTGCCGTGAGATCGCTGATGAGGTCGCCCAGGTAGTTGTCGGCGGCGATGATGTCGAAGGACGTCGGGTCCTGCACCAGGGCGCAGAGAAGGGCGTCCGCGTGCAGGCTGCGGGCAGGCACCTCGGGGTGCGCGGCCTGGAGATCCTGGAACACCCGCAGCCAGAGCCCGTGGCCGTGCTTCAGTACGTTGGCCTTGTGGGCGAGGGTCAGGGTGCAGCCCCGGGCCCGGGCTCGGGCAAAGGCGGCCTCCAGCAGGCGGCGTACAGCCCCTTCGGTGTGCACGGCCAGGTCCACGGCGCGGCCGGGTTCGGTGGAACCCTGGAGGCAGTAGGCCCCCTCGGTGTTCTCGCGGAACACTTCCAGGTGAAGGCCCTCCATGCGGGTCCCCGGCAGGGGCCGGCAGGGCCGGAAGTTCACGGTCAGCTCCAGGCCCCGGCGCAGGCGCAACAGGATTTCCTCGGCATGGCGGCCGGTTGGCACCCGCGGGTCGCCCACGGCCCCGAACAGGATGGCGTCGAATTCATCGCGCAGGTCTTCGAAGGCCGCCTCTGGCAGGGTCTCCGCCGTGGCGAGGAAGTGCTCCGCTCCGTAGGGTAAGTGCTTGGCCTCCAGGCGGCGCCCCCGGGCCCGGGCCCAATCCAGCAGCGGCTCGGCTTCTGCCATGACCTCCGGTCCAGCCCCGTCACCGGAGATGAGAGCGATGCGTGTCATGACGTCCAAAATATTCCGCTCCGTTTCCTGTTCCCTGCTCCAAGCCGATGGTGCCACACTCGCACCCCTCAGGAGGCGATCATGAACAGGAACTGGAGGTTGGCGATGGGCATTCTGGCGATCTTCGGCGCGGCCTCGGCCGGGGAGATCTCGGAAGGCATGAAAGCCCCGGCATTCGAAGCCCGCGATCAGCGCGACACCTTGGTCCGCCTGGCGGATTTCCAGGGGAAGTCTGCGGTAGTGCTCTATTTCTATCCCAAGGACGATACACCGGGCTGCACCGCCGAGGCCTGCAGCCTGAGGGATGGGTTCGCGGCGATCCAGGCCGCGGGTGCGGTGATCCTCGGGGTGAGCGCGGATACCACCCAGAGCCACAAGGCGTTCGCCGAGAAGTTCCACCTGCCCTTCAGCATCCTGGCGGACCCCGACAAGCGCATCATCGAGGCCTACGGGGTGAAGATGCCCCTCCTCGGGATCGCCAAGCGGACCACGGTGCTCATCGACCGCCAGGGCATCATCCGAAAGATCGTGCGGGATGTCCGCACAAAGGATCATGATCAACAGGTGCTGGCTCTGCTCAAGGCCCTGCCCTGACCTGAGCGCGAACCCAGGCCCAGGAAAACCCGCATTTGCATTGAGCCCGGGAGGTTTTCCGGGCTAAACTTTTTCTTCCCAAGAGGTCTAGGAATGGTGTTCTTCAACCACGCCACCCGGCAGATGACGGCGAAAATCGTCTACTACGGGCCCGGCCTGTGCGGAAAGACCACCAACCTCAACACCATCTACGGCAAGACCAGCCAGAAGGCCCGGGGCGAGATGGTGAGCCTCAACACTGAGACCGACCGCACCCTGTTCTTCGATCTGCTGCCCATGGACGTGGGGATGGTGGGCGGTTTCAGGACCAAACTCCAGCTCTACACCGTGCCCGGACAGGTGTTCTACAACAGCACCCGGAAGCTCGTGCTCAAGGGGGTGGACGGCATCGTGTTCGTGGTGGACAGCCAGGTGCCGATGCTGGATGCCTGCCGGGAGAGCTGGCTGAACCTCGAAGAGAACATGCGGGAACTGGGGCTGAACCTGCAGGACATCCCTGTGGTCTTCCAATGGAACAAGCGGGACTTGAAGAACGTGGTCGCGGTCGACGAACTCGAGACGGTCTTCAATGCCCGGGGCGTGCCCAGCTTCCAGTCCGTGGCCTCGGACGGCACCGGCGTCTTCGAGACCCTGCGCGGCATCACCAAGCTGGCCCTGTCACACATCAAGACCCATGTGCTCGGAGAGTCGCCGGCCGCACCGAGCCCCGTTCCCAGTCCGGCGGCGGCCAGTGTGCGCGCGCCCTCCGAGGGCGGTGCCCTCACGTTGTCGGACCTGCCTTCGGTCACCGATCTGCTCGACATGGAAGGCTCGATCCAGGCTTCTGGCGGTGGCCCCTTGCCCGACCTGGACGACGATACGGGCATCTTCATCGAGGCGCCCCACCTGCCCGAACCGCCATCAGAAGATGGGACCCTCTCGTTCCTGATGGAGGATGGCGCGGGCCCCTTCGATGCTGAGGCCTTCTCGGCGTTCCAGGCGGAGGAGGCCCCGGCGGATGCCCCGGCACCCGGCCCGGAAGCACCTGAGCCCTGGACTCCCGGACCCCCTGTACCTTCGCCAGTGCCGAGGCCGGCCCCAAAGGCCGATCCACTGGCCGCCTTGGCCTCATTGCGAGTGGAAGGCAAGCGCCCGGTCACCCGACCCAAAGGCGCGGACTCCAAGGACGCCATCTCCTCGCTGCTGGATGAGTTGACCCACGTGGGCCGCCAAGGGGCGCCCTCGGTGCTGAGGCTTGAGGTGCCCCCGGAGATGGACGGCCAGGAGGTCGAGGTCTTCGTCCAGTTGCGCCATCAGGGGCAGGTGCTGGCTGAAGGGCAGATCCACCGCCCGGCGCCCCAGAAGGGCAGCACCGCGAAGCTCAGCGTTGAATTGAAACGGAGCTGAAGTGCGCCTTCGCCCCAGTGCCATCTGTCTCCTGGCTCTGCTGGGGACGCCTCTCTCCGCAGCCCTGCCGGGCTGGTGGACTGCATTTCCCAGAGTGCCCGTCCTCGCCAGCCGCTTCCGCCAGGAGAGCGACAGCGCCGTCTTCGGCAAGATGGCACGAGAGGGGAACCTGCTGCTGGCCCGGGGCGGAAGGTTGAAGGTGGCCTACGATTCGGGGCTCACCGTCACCTCCGATGGCCGCCACCTCGTGCAGTACGATCCGGACACCCGCACGGCGCAGCGCGTGGAGCTGGCGCGGGCCGTGCGCGACTTCCCCCTGCTGGGGATCCTGTTGGATCCTGCGCGGATCGAGGCCCTCTACCGGGTCGAGCCACTGGGGGGTGACGCGGTGAAGCTCGTACCCCGGGCGCCGGACGTTCCGGCGCTGAAGGCCACCGGGCGCAAGGGCCTGCTCCGCAGCCTCGAATGGACCGATCCCACGGGCGCGCGCCAGCGTCTGGAACTCCTGGACCCAAAGACACCGCCATCGCCAGGGCCCGGCGCCTTCAAGCCCCAGGTGCCCGCGGGTACGCGCTGGGCGACTCCGAACGGCTGAGGGCCTACTCCGAACGGCTGAAGGCGTCGAACACTTCGGCCTGGGGGAAGCGGATGCGCAGCCAACCATCCAGCTCCGGCACGGTGTCGAAGATCCGCTCCGCCCCCGCAGCGAGCAGTTCCGCGTGGCTGCCATAGCCCCAGCCCACGCCGATGGCCTCCAGGCCGTGGTCGCGGGCGGCTTCCATGTCCACCCCCCGGTCGCCGATGAACACCCCACCGGGCCGGATGGTCCCCCGCTGCACCAGGCCGGCCACCACCTCGGTCTTCGGCTGCCACCGACCCTTCAGCGTGCTGCCGAAGATGTCGTCGAAGATGAGGTTGAGGTCGAACTGGTAGGCGATGCGCCGGGCGAAGAGGCTGGGTTTGGCGGACACGATGTAGATGCGGTGGCCTTGGCGCTTGAGGCGGTGCAGCAGATGGAAGACGCCGGGGTACAGTTCATGTTCGAAGACCCCGTCCTCCCGGTAGCGCTCCCAGTAGAAATCCAGGGCCTCCTCCAGTCGGCCCGGGTCCTCCAGGCCTTTGAGGGTGGCCAGGGCTTCGCGCATGCCGAAGCCGATCCAGGCGCGGATCGTGGCCTCGTCCGGCATGGGCAGATCGAAGGTTCTGCAGGTCTTCCGCACGCAGTTCTGGACCCCCAACAGGGGATCCACCAGGGTGCCATCCAGGTCGAAGCACACGAGGCCATGAGCCTCTGGCGAAGCCATCGGCCGCTACTTCTTCTTCTGCTTGTTGAAGGCGTCGATGGAGGCACGCACGAAGGCATGGGCCTCGTCCTTGCCCCCCCAACCGTCACTGGCGACGCTCTTGCGCTCGAGGTCCTTGTAGGTGAGGAAGAAGTGCTCCACCTCGAGAAGGAAATGCGGGGGCAGGTCGCTGCGTGAAGTCACGTGGGCGTAAGTGGGATCGTCCGTGGCCACGGCGAGGATCTTGGCATCGTGGCCCTTGTCGTCGGTCATGCGCAGCAGGGCGATGGGCCGGGCGCGGATCACCACGCCGGGGTAGGTGGAGCCGTTGATGAGCACCAGGATGTCGGCGGGATCGCCGTCGTCGGCCAGGGTGCCGGGGATGAAGCCGTACTCGGCCGGGTAGTGGAAGGGGGAGAACAGCACCCGGTCCACGTGGACCAGGCCCGTGTGGTGGTCGATCTCGTACTTGATGCGGGATCCCGTGGGGATCTCGACGATGGCGTTGACGATCTCAGGCGCCTGCTTTCCAGGATCAAGGTGGACCAGGGACATGGGCGCTCCGCGAAGGCCCTGATTTTCGCATGTCCTGTGATGTCCGTCACGCCCGCGGCGCCTGGGGGATCCCTCAGGCCAGGCCCTTCAGTCCGATCAGAGCCTCGCGGAACTCGCCCCGCGGTTCCGCTTCGAGGACGGTTCTCAGGAGTGTCATGGCGGCGGGCGTCCCCAGGTCCGCGAGAGCCCGAGCGGCTGCCAGCCGGATGGGAGACGATTCCGTGCCGGTGAAGAATCCCCTGCGCCGCACCAGTTCCGTCAGGGGGGCCTGGGCCTCCGGGGAGCCGATGGCGCCGAGGGTTTCGATGGCCTTGATCCGCAGCTTCTCCTGGGCACGGCGGTCCTGCGCGAACTCGGCGATGGCGGGCAGCCCGGCCACGGACTTGAGCTGGCCCAGGGCGAACAGGACCTCCTCCAGTGCGCCCGGATCGGTCTCCTTCATCCGGGGGATGAGGTAGGGCTCGGAGGCGGGACCGCACAGCCGCCACAGGGAGCGGATGGCCACCCGGCGGACCCGCGGTTCCGGGTGCCGTAGCAGAGGTGCGATGGTGCTGAGGAGGCCGGCATCGCCGATGTCGGTGAGCAGGTTCAGGGCGTTCCGCACCAGGTACCAGGTTGGCGATTCCAGCGCCTGCAGGATGGGTGGGAGGGCCGCCGGACCCATCTGGCGGATGGCTTCCACCAGCCGACCCCGCTTCACCCGGTCCTCCTCCCGGCCCAGGCAGGCCATGAGGTGGTGGACCATGGGGACGCCGATGAACTCGAGGAACGGGAAGGCCTCCGAGGCAAGGTGGGCGCGGTCCATGCCTTGGAGGTGGGCCACCACCTCGTCGAGGAGGCCGGGCCGGCGGAGGGCCTGCAGGAGCCGGTCGTAGGCTTCCTGCCGCCAGGGCTGGGGATGGTCGAGGAAGGCGCAGGCACCCTCCAGTTCCCGGACATCGGAGATGACCCGGTTGAGGTCGCCACGGCTGACGTGGGCGCGGAGGAGGGTTTCCAGCGCTTCCGTGGTCCAGTGGTGGACCGGGGGATCGGGCTCCCAAGGGAAGTTGGCCTTCAGGCCCTCGGCCAGCGGGCCCTCGATGTACGGGGGGAACTCTGGCGCGTGGGCCCATCGGGCGATCCCCGCCAGCGTCTGGGCGGATGACAGGCGGAGCAGGCGCTCCTGGCGGAGGGCATCCAGGAGCAGCTCCTGCACTCGGACAAAGTCATCGATCCGCCCGAGGTCCAGGAGCTCCCTCAGGAAGGCCAGGCGCTCCTCCAGCGTGAGATCGAAGAGGCAGCCCTCCTCGAGGATCTTCACGAGCCGGGCCTCGAGGCTGAGGTCCTCCCAGGTGACGCGCCGCAGGAGGAGGCCGATCTTGCTCGGGTCGTGCCCCTGGCCCCGCAGGAAGTCACCGAGTCCACCCCGGACCTGGTCCCGGTCGGGCAGGAGGTCCAGGATGGCCTGGACGGGGCCTGCGAGCTGGCTCCAGTCCGCCCCCTGGCCGAGCAACCCGGCCACCGCCCGCTGCAGCAGGTCGCCCACCAGCCCGTGGAGGCCGAGGGTGAGCCCGGCGGGATCCTGGGGGAGCGTTCCGAGGCCGGCCAGCAAGCGGAGGAGTGTCCCCGGACCGAGCCCCGAAAGCACCTGGCTGAGCGTGTCGACCTGGTCGGTGGAGGGTTGGCCCGGTCCGAAACCCAGCTCGGTTCCCAGGGCCCCGAGCCCCCCCAGGGGAAGGGGGTGGAAGTCCTGGAGGAAGGCCAACTCGTCGTCGGCGGGGGCCCCGGGGCCGTGTCCTTCCGCCTCGGCCGCGCTGCCCAGTCCCAGCGGCAGCGAGAACAGGAGGGCCTCCCGGATCGCCTTCACGAGCGGGTCCTCCGTGGGCGGGGCCTGGACGGACGGGGCGCGGTTCAGTTCCTGGCCGGCATCCTCGGATGCGTCGTCCTCCAGCACCACCTGGTAGCGGACCTGAGTGATCTGGATGCGCTTCACGCCCGCCGCCAGCAGCATGCTCTCCAGGCCACCCAGCTCCTGGACCCGTGGCGGCCGCGTTCCCAGGGCCTCCAGGAAGGCCGCGAACTCGTCCAGGGAGGCCCCGCGCTCGATGATGAACCCGCTCACGCCCCGCTCGGTGACCTGCCGGACGAGGGCGGCGAGGTGGGGGCTGCGGTCGTCCTGGGCCTCCCCGTTGAAGAAGGCTCGCGTTCCTGAGACCACGAACTGGATTCGGGGACGCTCCACCAGCTGCTGCTGCAGGGTGGTGAAGGCCGCGGCCACGGCATCCTTGGAGCGGGGGTGGGCCGTGGTGTACATCTGCAGCGACCGGAAGGCCACGGCCAGGCTCTGGACGAGCAGGAGGACATCGCTCATGGGGGCGTCGCCTTCATCGGGTCGGACCATTCCCTGCGCAGTTGGGCGTAGTGGACCTCCAGGAAGGCCAGGCGCCGCTGACCCTCCTCCCGGGCGGGGGCAGTGTTGAAGCTGGCGGTGATGCCCCGGGCCAGCTCCAGCCAGGCCTCGCCACGGCGCAGGATCTCGGCCGTGGTGATGGGCTGGAAGGCGCCGCTGATGCAGCCGAAGTGGATGAGGCTGGCTGCGCCGATCTTGCTGAGCTTGTCGCAATCCCAGAGACAGGCGGTCTCGATGGGCTCCAGCCGCTTCGTGAGCTTGAGGCCCACGTGATGTTCGATGGCGTGGCGTACGGCCGGGATTTTTTCGGGCGGGAAATCCGTGCCTTCGAGAATTTCGGTCACTCGCGCCGAGGCATCCTGGGCGTGGGTGTCCTTGCCCAGCGGATCCTTCAGACGCTTGGCCACGTCATGCAGCCAGGCGGCGCCTTCGACCACCTCCAGGTCCGCGCCCACGAGGGGCGCCAGCCAGCGGGCCAGGAGCACCGCGGCGTAGGTATGTTCGTACCGGTAGTTGAAGATGGGCTGATAGACGCCATCCACCTCGTGGCCGATGCCCCAGACCCGGATCGCATCCGCGTCCGAAAAACTCCGCAGGGCTTGTTCGCAGGCCGGCCGCCAGGGGGTGGGCTGATTCATGGGCAGGCTTCCTGATGGGCCCGGAGGGCGCCGAGGGTTGCGTTGAGCTCTTCGTACATCGCACGGTCGGTCCAGGGCGCGCAGGCCTCCGCCAGCCGCTGGACCAGAGGCTGCAGACCCGTGGCGGGGGCCAGTCCGATGATGCGGAGTCCTTCGAGCGCCATGCGGGCCTCGATGGCCAGTACCTGCTCCAGGGCGTCCACGGCGCGCAGCAGCTTGCGGGCGGCGATGGGCCCCATGCTGACGTGGTCTTCCTTGCCCGCGCTGGTGGGGATGGTGTCCACGCAGGCGGGATGCGCCAGACCCTTCATCTCGCTGACCAGGGCCGCGGAAGTGACGTGGGCCATCATGAACCCGGACTCGAACCCGCCATTCTGGGTGAGGAAGGCGGGGAGGTCGCTGTAGGCCGGGTTCACCAGACGCTCCTGGCGGCGCTCGGAGATGCTGGCCAGGTCGGCCGCCGCAATGGCGAGCACGTCACAGGCGAAAGCGGGGTACTGACCATGGAAGTTGCCACCGGAACGGGACTCCTGAGTGTCTGTGAAGATCATCGGGTTATCCGTGGCACTGTTGAGTTCTCGCTCGAGGATGGCACCCGCGAACTGGAGCGCGTCGCGGGTCACGCCGTGGACCTGGGGGATGCAGCGCAGGCTGTAGGCGTCCTGGACGCGGTGGCAATCCTTGTGGCTTTCCGAGATCTCACTGGCTTCGCCCAGGATTCCTCGCATGCGCTCGGCCACGGCGATCTGGCCGGGATGGGGCCGCGCGGTGTGGATGCGCGGGTCGAAGGCGGCGCGGGTGCCACGCAGGGCCTCCAGGCTGAGGCCTGAGATCTCGTCGGCCAAGGCCGCCAGGCGGGTGAACTTCTCGACCGCCAGGTTGCCGAGGGAGGTGATGAGTTGCGTGCCGTTGATGAGGGCGAGACCCTCCTTGGCCTGGAGAGTCACGGGCTTCAGCCCGGCCTTGGCCAGGGCGTCACCACCAGGGATCGGCCCATCGCCGCCCCAGGCCAATCCTTCCCCTACCAGCAGGAGCGCCATGTGGGCCAGGGGGGCCAGGTCGCCGCTGGCGCCCACGCTGCCTTGGCTGGGCACCACCGGGACCACATCGCGGTTCAGGCATTCCGTCAGCAGATGGATGGGCTCGGGCCGGATGCCGCTGTGGCCCTTCAACAGGCAGTTGATGCGGGCGGCCATGAGGGCGCGGGTCTGGTCCTTCGGCAGCGGCTCACCCACGCCGGCGGCATGGCTGCGGATCAAGTTGAGCTGGAGCTGCTGGAGCTGGTCGGGGGGGATGACCACGGTGGCGAACTGGCCGAAGCCCGTGTTGATGCCGTAGACCGTGCGGCCCTCGGTCACGATGCGATCCACCACGGCCCGGTTCTCGGCCACCAGGGCCAGGGCGCCCGCGTCCAGGGCGACGCCCTCGCCGGCGGCGATGCGCGCCAGCAGGGGGGCGGTGAGGGACTGTCCATCGAGGCGGATCATGCGGGCACCTTGCGGGAAAGAGTGAGTGCGAGACCGAGGGCCAAGGCCAGCGTAAGCCCGGCCACGGTGTAGGATGTCTGCCCGCCCCAGCGGGCGAAGGTGAAGGTGCCCACGGCCGGGCCGATGATGCGCCCCAGGCCGGTCATGGCGTTCAGCACGCCGAAGAGGCTGCCCTGGTCCTCCGGTGGGGTGAGGCGGCTGGCCAGCGCCGAGCCGGCGGTGTTGCCCATGCCGCTGCCCCAGGCGAGGGGGATGAGGAGGAGCAGGAAGGGCCAGAAGCGCAAGGTCTCCGACATCATCGGCATCATGGGCAGCGCCAGGCCCATGAGTACCAGGCCGGTGAGGAGGGCCGTCCGCTCGGGAATGCGCTTGGCCACCACCCGGACGAGGCCGCCCTGGTAGATCACCAGGAGGATGCCGATGCCGGCGAAGAGGTAGCCCACCTCCCGCTGATGGAAATCAAAGTCCTGGTGGACCAGCAGGGCGAAGGTGCCTTCCATCATCGCGAAGCCCGCCATGGCGAGCATGGACACCCCCAGGAGCTGGGGCATGCCCGGGCGCTTGAAGGCCTTCACCAGAGCGTGGCCGCGGGTTTCGCGGGACCGGGCCTGCGCCTCCTTGTCGAGGGTCTCCGGCACCCACAGGGCCACGAGGAGGGAGGCGGCCAGGGAGAGGCCTGCCGCCACGAAGAAGGGCAGGTGCCAGCCGCGGGTCGCCAGCAGGTGGTGGCCGAAGACGCTGCCGCTGAGGATGCCGGCCATGGCCGGTCCCAGCACGAAGCCCAGGCCGAAGGCGGCGCCGATCATGCCCATGGCCTTGGAGCGCTCCTCCGGGGCCGAGCTGTCCGCCATGGCCGCCTGGGCCACGGAGATGTTGCCGCCGGTGATGCCGTCCAGGATCCGGGCGGCGAGCATCCACTCGAAGCGGCTGGTGAGGGCCAGCATCAGGTAGCCGATGGCCGAGCCCACCAGGCTCATCCACAGCACCGGCTTCCGCCCGATCTTGTCAGAGGTGCGGCCCAGGATGGGGGAAGCGATGAACTGCATGAGGCTGAAGCTGAGGAAGCCCACGCCCGCCCAGAAGGCGCCCGGCGTGGTGCCCGCTCCGCCGAGGCCCAGGAAGTGGTTGACGCTCTCCATCCAGGCACTTGGGTGATCTGCGATCTCCTTGGCGTAGAGGGGCAGGATCGGGATGACGATGCCGAAGCCGAGCAGGTCGACGAACACGGTGAGAAAGATGGCCAGCCTGGCGCGCTTGGAAGACGGCATGAGGTTCTCCAGCCGACCAGTTTAGCTTGGGATCTGGCTCAGCCTTCCAGGGCTCTCTGAATGGCGGTCTTCAGGTCCTTGATCTGGTAGGGCTTCTGGAGAAAGCCCGCCGGCCCACCGTCCGGGAAGGTCTGCAGGGAATCCTGCTCCGTGAATCCGCTGCTGAGTACTACCGGGATGGCCGGGTCGAGTCCCCGCATGGCCCGGAAGGCTTCCCGGCCGTCCATGCGCGGCATGGTGAGATCCATGATCACCAGGCACAGGTCCTTCCGGTGCTCCTGGAAGCGGTCCAGGGCCTCAAGGCCGTTCTGTGCGGTCACGACCCGGAAGCCGAGTGCATCGAGCGCCAATCCGGTGGCGTCCCGGATCTGTTCCTCATCGTCCACCAGCAGCACGAGGCCCTGGAGGGGCGCGGGGCTGGGCACCTGGTCCGCGGGTGGTTCAGGCAGGGTGGCCTCGGTGGAGGCGGGGAAACAGAGCCTGAAACGGCTGCCCCGGCCCACCTCGCTGGAGATGTTCAGCCCGGCCCCGTGCCCTCGCAGGATGCCCAGCATGGCGGAGAGCCCCAGGCCGCGGCCCGTGGCCTTGGTGGTGAAAAAGGGATCGAAGATGCGCTCCATCACGCCAGCCGTCATGCCACAGCCCGTATCCTCGACCTCAAGGATCACGTGGCGGCCGGGCTTGGGGAGATCCAGCCGGTATTCGTCCCGGAGGGTCGGGGCATCGAGATCCTGGACCGAGGTGGTGAGGTGGATGGCGCCTTCGTGGTCGCCGATGGCGTCGGAGGCATTGGTGACCAGGTTCATGACCACCTGCTGGAACTGGGCCGCGTCCGCCTGGATGGCCGGAAGATCCGGCTCCAGGTCGAGCTGGAGCCGGATCTTCTTCGAGATGGACACCTCCAGCAGGTGGGTGAGATCCCGCACCACGGCATTGAGGTCGTGGGGCCTCACCTGGAAGTGGCCGCGCCCGGAGTAGGCCAGCATCTGCTTGGTCAGCTCCGTGGCACGCAGGACCGTGGCCTCCATGTTCGCGAGGTAGGGCCGGACGGGGGAGGCGTCCGGAAGCTTGATCTGGGCGAGATTCAGGTTGCCCAGCACCACGGTGAGCAGGTTGTTGAAGTCATGGGCGATGCCTCCCGCCAGCACGCCCAGGCTCTCCAGCTTCTGGGACTGGCGGAGGGCTTCTTCAGCCCGGCGGCGGTCCGTGAGGTCCAGGAGGTAGCCCAGGTGGTAGCCGGGATCCGACCCCTGGCCGGCCACCGCGGTGCTGAAGTCATAGAACCAACGGTATTCACCGGCTGCGGTACGGAGGCGGTACTGCTGCTCGTAGTGATTCAGGCCCTGCGCCTTGAATTCCGCCGCGGCGCTGTGGATGGCCTCCACTTCATCGGGATGCACCAGCGAATTGTAGGAGACGCGGCCACTGACGAGATCCTCCGGCGCATAGCCGAGAATGGCCAGGATGTTGGGCGAAACGTAGTCCACGGGCCACCCTTCCGCCACGCGCCACTTGATGACCATCACCGGGCCTCCCACGAAGAGGCCGCGCTCCGCCAGGAGTTCTTCTTCGGCCCGCTGCCGCTCGGTGATGTCCGTGGCGATGCCAATCACGGATTCGAGGTGTCCGTGGTCATCAAAGACAGGTGTGAGCAGGTTGTCGAAGATCCGCTCGCGGAGGTGGGCTGTTTCCCGGGAGGCCTGTCCCTGCAGGGCCCGTCGGACCTGGATCAGCACCAGCGGGTCCCATCCAGGACCATCGAACACGGAGTGGCCCACCATCTCTCCGGGTCGCAGGCCGATCTTGGCGAGCCCCAGGCCTTCCGACAGGATGAAACGCCCCTCCGGATCCAGCTGGTAGATGATGGCCTGGGAGTAGGCGAGGACCGTCCTGATGCGCCGCTCGGCGCTGCGCAGCGCCTGCTCGGCGGCTTTGCGGTCCGTGATGTCCCGGGTGATGGAGAGCAGGCACGGGGCGCCATCCACCTCCATGACCTTTCCCGACATGAGACCGGTCAGGATGGTCCCGTCCTTGCGACGAAAGGTGGCCTCCAATCCCGTGAATTCGCCGAATTTCCGGATGAGTTCCACGGCGCGGGCACGGTCCTCGGGGTTGACCCAGATCCCCAGGTCCAGGGCGGAGTGCCCGATGGCGTCTTCCCGCGTCCACCCGGTGAGGCGGGTGAAGCCTTCGCTGACGTCCAGGTAGGTGCCATCCGTCAGGCGGCTCAAGTTGATGGCGTCAGGGGTTGCGTGGAAGGCCCTCGAGAACTTGTCCTCGCTCCGCCGCAAGGCCGCTTCGACAGCTTTGCGCTCCGTGATGTCCCTCGTGATGGACAACATGCAGGGCTGTCCATCCACATGGATGATGGTTCCGGAGAGAATCCCGGTCCGGCGGCTGCCGTCCTTCATCCGGAAGGAGGCCTCCAGATCGTTGAAGCTGCCGTTCCGCCGGATCAGATCCATGGCCCGGTCCCGCTCCGCCAGATCGCCCCAGAGCCCCAGATCGAGGGTCGTCCGCCCCAGGGCCTCTTCCCGCGTCCAACCGCTCATGCGCGTGAAGGCCTCGTTGACATCCAGCAGGGCCCCGTCCAGGCGGGTGAGGTTGATGGCGTCGGGACTGGCCTGAAAGGCCTTGGAGAATTTCTCCTCGCTCAGCTTGAGACCGTCCTCGGCGGCCCGGCGCTCGATGGCCATGGCCACCTGCCCACACACGAAGACGAGCAGGTCCCGTTCTTCCGGCGTGTAATGGCGGTTTCCCTCATAGATCTGGATGGCCAGGACCCCGAACACCCCTTCGGTTCCCACGAGGGGGGCCCCGAGCCAGTCCAGGGAATCCGTGCCGATCGGCTCCACCTCGCCGGAGCCCTCCAGCGCTTTCAGGACTTCCCGGTCGAGGAGAAGGGGCTTCTCCGTGCGCAGCACATACTCCGTCAGTCCCCTGCGGAGTTTCCGGGGTTTCGGGGCGGGATCCTGGGTGTCCACGAAATAGGGGAAGGAAACCGTTCCCGAGGCCCGTTCCCAGAGCGCGAAATAGAGGTTCTCCGCCGGCATGAGATCACGGACGATGACGTGGACCCGGCCGTACAGTTCCTGCAGATCTGTGGCCCTCAGGGCGGCTTCCGCGATGCGATAGGTCGCCCGCAGGTAGCGGCGCACCAAGGCCAGGGCCTCAGCCGGGTCCTGGGGTTCCCTGGGTGGGTGCATGGACCTGTTATCGGTCCTCCCACCCTCTCGGCACAAGTTCTGGATGAAGATCAGGCCCAGCGGAACCGGCGGACCGCCAGGGCGAAGGCGGCGCAGCCCCAGGCCGCCACGATGGCCAACCCGACCCCGTGTCCCGCCAGGGTGCCCCCGTCGTTGAACACGGCCCGCAGGGCCCGGAGGAAGGGGGCCAGCGGCATGGCGGCCACCGCATGCTGGAGCCAGGCCGGAGCCGAATCCAGGGTGAAGTAGACGCCGCTGAGCAGCATCAGGGGGAAGAACACCAGATTCGAGATGGCGGCGTAGCCCTCGGAGGTTTCCGCGAAGCCGCTGAGGGCGAAGCCGAAGGCCATGAAGCAGCCGGTGCCCAGGGTCATGATGAGCAGCAGGTCCAGGAAGGAGCCCTGGTTCTGGATGCCGAAGACCAGGCGGCCCACCAGCAGCAGGATGGCGGCCTGGACCACGGTGACCGTGAGCCGGTGGAGCACCTGGCCGAGCAGGAAGATCCACTTGGGCAGGGGGGTTACGGCCAGCCGGCGGAACTTGCCCTTCTCGCGGTAGGACACGTTCACCATGCCGACACTGAAGAGGCCCATGCTGACGAGGTTCAACCCCAGCAGGCCCGGCAGCAGGAATGATGCGTAATTGTCCGAGTGCTTGCGGCCGGGGCTTTCCACCGTGATCGGGATGCGGCCGGGTTCCGGCGCCCCGCTCAATCGCGCCTGGGCCACCAGCCACGCCTGGTTCACCAGTCCGGCCGTGGCACCGGCCTGGGCCATCAGGTAGCTGTTCAGGCGCAGGCGGTAGCCCGTGCCCTCCGTTTCCACCTGGGCGGCGGTCTCGCCCCTCGCCCAGCGGGCCTCGGCCTCGGCCTTCGGGAGGGCCTGGACCTTGAGTTGGAGGTCCGTCAGGGCCTGATCCAGGGCGGCATCCTGCGGGCCCGGGGCCGGGGCCTGCACACGGACCACGGAGAGCTTGGGCCCGCCGCCGTCCCGGAAGATGGTCCCGAAACCGAGCAGCAGGATCACCGGGAAGGCGAAGGTCCAGAACATGGCCACCCGGTCGCGGCTGTAGAGCCGCCATTCCATCGCGAACTGGCGCCAGAGCATCATCGTCACTCCCTCAGGCTGCGGCCGGTGCGGTGGAGGAACACGTCCTCCAGTGTGGCTCGTCGGACGTGGACCTGCTGGAAAGGCACGGCGGCGACTTCAGCGGCCTCCAGCAACCTCGGCAGCAGGGCCTTGGGATCCGGCGTGGGAATTTCCCAGAGGTCTCCGCGGCGCTCCACGGCCTGGTCCAGGCGGGCAGAGAAAGCCGTCGCATCGGGGGCGGCGCCCTCGAAGGTCAGTTCCACCACGCTGGGAATGGCCAGCTCCGCGATCAGCGAAGCCGGTGTGCCCGTGGCGATGACCTTGCCATGATCCATGATGGCCAACCGGTCGCAGAGGGCCTCGGCCTCGTCCATGTAGTGGGTCGTGAGCATGACGGTACGACCCTCGCCCTTCATGCGGCGCACCACGTCCCAGAGGCTCCGGCGGGCCTGGGGGTCGAGGCCCGTGGTGGGCTCGTCGAGGAACACCAGTTCCGGATCGTTCACCAGGGCCAGCGCCAGGGCCAGCCGCTGCTGCTGGCCGCCGCTGAGGGTGATGTGGTAGGCGTCGGCCTTCTCCTGGAGCTGCACCAGGTCCAGCAGCTCTAAGGTGCTGCGGCGCTTGGGGTAGTAGCTGCCGTAGAGGTCCAAGGCCTCCCGCGGGGTGATCTTGTTGAACAGGCTGGTGCTCTGAAGCTGGACGCCGATGCGGGAGCGGATCTCCTGTCCCTGTTTGGCCCACGTCAGGCCCAGGATCTCGATGTCGCCCGCATCGGCTTCGGTCAGGCCCTCGATGATCTCCAGGGTGGTGGTCTTGCCCGCCCCGTTGGGGCCCAGCAGGCCGAACACCTCGCCTCGGGCGACTTCCAGTTCGACTCCGTCCACGGCGACGACCTTGGGGAACGCTTTTCGCAGTCCGCGGATGCGGAGGGCTGGAGCCGACATGGAAACCTCCGGAACGACCATCATGCCCCAGGTTCGATCTCTGTGGGGACAGGCAACCTTCAGGACAGGTGTGCCAAGGGGATGAGGCCGAACCACAGGCTGTAGGTCAGGGCCAGGATCATGATCCCGTTGATCCGGGTGCAGGGCGCGCCTTCGCGCATGTATCGGCGGATGGCGCGGGCCAGCAGAAAGCCGTGGGGGATCGCCAGGAAGACGGCCAATCCGCTGAGCCCTCCGTAGAGTCCCAGCCGCTGCCAGATCACGCCGCAAAGGGCCGCGCCAGCCACGAACCCCAGGGCGGCCAGCGCGGCGCCCCGGCGGCCCAGGAGGACCGCCAGCGTCCGCTTGGACGCGGCCCGGTCGGCCTCATGGTCCGGCAGGGCCGACAAGGTGATGGCGGCGAGGGTGGCCAGGAAGAGGGGTGCCCCGATGAGCCAGGGGTAGGGATCCCGCCAGACTCCGGACTGGAGGAGGCCGCCGACGAGGATCGCGGCGAAACTATGGGTGAGGCCCACGTCCAGCTCGCCCAGCCCGCGGTAGATGAGCCGCAGGGGCGGTACGGTGTAACCCACCGCGAGCCCCGCCAGGCCGACCATGACCAAGGGAATCAGGCCAGAGGCTCGGGGGAGGATGATGGCCAGCGCCAGGAGGCCAAGGCCCAGCAGCAGGGCCAGGCCGAACATCACCCGGCGGACACTTTCCGGAGCCAGCTCGGCCTCCACCAGCACCCGGCTGCCGCCGTTGAAGGGACCGGCATTGCGATTGCGGCGGTCCGTGTCCCGATCGAACCACTCGTTGCTGAGCACGGTCAGGGCTTCCATCAGGAAGAGACAGAGATAGCCCAGCCAATAGAGTGGCGGAGAGAAGGTTCCCCCGCGGCGCCAGGCCGCCAGGGCGCCGATGGTGTAGGCCACCCAGGCCATGGGGTAGAACTGCAGGCGGAAGAGCCTGAGCCAGGCCCCGGCGCGACGGCCGGCCTGGTGACGGCGGAGCCGGTCCCCCAGGCGGAGGGGTGCCTTGCGGGCCTGATCCAGCCAGCGGGCCCGCTGCTCCGGCGAGGAGGGCCGCACGGGGCCGAAGGTGGAGATGAAGGTGGGGGCGACGCCGCAGAACCCTAGCGTCGCCCGGCGCATGGCCTGGTGGCCGGGCTGGCGGTAGACGAGGCGGTACACCCAGGGCGGGGTGTCCATGGTCACCAACAGGTGGGCCGAACGCCCCTTCAGGAGCTTCGTCCAGGTGGAGGGATCCTCCTGCCCGGCCTCGAAGGCGAATCCGGGCGTGAGCACCCGATCGAGAAACCCCTTGAGCAGGGCGGGCATGGTGCCCCACCAGGCTGGATAGGCAAAGACCAGGTGGTCCGCCCAGAGAATCAGCTCCTGGGCCCGTACCAGGTCTTCCTCCAGGGGCTGATCCCGCGGCGAGGGCATCGCGACATTCGGGTCGAAGGTGAGGTCCGCCAGGGCCAACCGCCGGACCTGCAGGCCCGCGCCCTCGGCCCCTTCGAGGTAGGCCTCGGCCAGGGCTTGGCAGAAGCTCTCCTGGCGGGGATGGCCCAGGATCACCAGGATCTTGCGGGGGTGGCTGTCCCTGGGATCGTCCACGCAGGCCCTCCGCCCAAGTCGAGAACGGTCATCTTACACGCGCCAGACGCCCCAGCCGGGATGGCCGGACACCCGCGTTGCCGCCGCGTCCCGAGCCTGGACGCTGGCATAGCGCGCCGCCCAGCAGCTGCCCGAACCGCAGAGCAGGGGCTCGCCGCCGGTGTCGCGCAGGGCGTCGCGCACCTCCGCCAGGGGCGGACACACCCACAGGGCCGCGCCCGTGAGGTCGTTGCGCCAAGGCGGGACCGTGCCGGCGGGTTGGGAGGCCAGCGCCTCTGGAAAGGGGTAGCCCACGTCCTGGAGGGCCCGGTACACGCTGGGCGTGCCCACGTGCAGGCCGGGATGGACGAGGAGGATGGGTTCCAGAGGCACGGGGCGCAGGGGGAACACCCGCTCGCCGCGGCCGAGGCCCAGCACGGTGCCACCCAGGAGGAACAGCGGCACATCGCTGCCCAGGTGGGCGGCTTTGCGCAGCAGATCGTGCTCATCCAGCCCCAGGCCGAACAGCCGATTGCCGAGGCGCAGGGCGGCCGCCGCATCGCTGCTGCCGCCGCCGAGGCCGGCGCCATGGGGGATGCGCTTCTCCAGGCGCAGGGCCGCGGGCAGGGGGCGCTTGGCGGCCTCCTCCAGCAGGCGCCAGGCTTTGATCACCAGATTGGATTCGTCGGCCACCAGGCCTCCGCCTGTGGAGCCGCTGATGGTGAGGGACAATTCAGCCGCGGCCTCGCCCTCCAGCGTGTCAGTCAGGTCTGCCACACCCTCCAGCACGGTGGTGACCAGCTCCAGCTCATGGAAGCCGTCCGCCCGCCGGCCAAGCACGGCGAGAAAGCGGTTGAGCTTGGCGGGAGCCTGGATCGCGAGAACCATGGCTCCAAGGTAGCGCAACCATCCGTTAGGCTCAGAGGATGGTTCTGTTCTTCCGCACCCTCTGGAAGCTCCTCACCCTCTGGTTCCGCCCGGGGCTGGCGCCGTTGGGGGCGTCGGTCCTGCGCTTCCGCGTGTGGCCCAATGACCTGGACGTGAACGTCCACATGAACAATGGCCGCTTCCTAAGCATCATGGACCTGGGCCGTTTTGACCTCAGTTTCCGTACGAAGCTGGGCCGGGTCATGCTGCGGAACCGCTGGCAGCCGCTGGTCGGCGGCATCACCATGCGCTACCGCCGCAGCCTCGCCCCCTTCGAACCCTACGAGCTGCACACTCGTCTGCTGGGCTGGGACGAGAAATGGGTCTTCCTGGAGCAGCGGTTCCTGAAGCGGGGCGGAGACCTCGCTGCCGAAGGCGTCGTGAAGGCCCTCTTCAGGGGCAAGGACGGCAACGTCCCCGTGGCCGAGGTGCTCCGCCAGATGGAGTACGAAGGACCGCCCCTCGAACTACCGGAGTCCATCAGGCGGTGGGCGAAGGGGTGAGGCGAAAAACGCGTTCGCGTTTTTCGGATACGCACGGATTCAGCCCGCGCGTCTGAGGACTGAAGGATGGAACCTGAGGGCTACCCTACAGCCCGTCCTCCAGCTCGAATTCGGGATCGGGGATGCTCAGGATCTCCGGACCGTCCTTGGTGATGGCGATGTCGTGCTCGAACTGGGCGGAGAGTTGGCCGTCGCGGGTGCGGACAGTCCAGCCATCGGGCTCCACCAGGCACTTGTGGCTGCCGATGTTGAGGATGGGTTCGATGGTGATGGTCATGCCCGGTTCCATGCGGAAGCCGGTCCCGGGCCGCTGATCCGCGAAGACCACCTGCGGATCCTCGTGCAGGTCGCGCCCGAGGCCGTGGCCGATGTACTCACGTACCACGGAGTAGCCGCGCTCCTCGGCGAAGGTCTGCACGGCGGTGGCCATGTCGCCCAGGCGTTCGCCGGGGCGGCAGTGCTCGATGCCCACGAACATGGCCAGCTGAGCCGTCTGGATGAGGCGCCGGGCCTCGTCGCTGATCTGGCCCACACCCACGGTCAGGCAGGTGTCGCCGTGGTAGCCATCCAGCTTGGCGCCGCAGTCGATGGAGATGATGTCGCCTTCCTGGAGCACGTACTTGGACGGTATGCCGTGCACCACTTTGTCATTCACGGAGGTGCAGAGGGTGGCGGGGAAGCCGTGGTAGCCCTTGAAGCTGGGCGAGGCTCCCTGCTGGCGGATGTAGGCTTCGGCCACGCGGTCGATCTCCAGGAGGCTCACACCGGGCTTGGCGGCGCGGGCGGCCAGGCGCAGGGCGTTGGCGGCCACGCGGCCGGCTTCGCGGAGCTTCTCGATTTCCTTGCGGCTCTTGTATCGGATCTGTTCTCGGATCAGGACCATCTTCCCCTCGATCACCAGTCTAGCGGGTAGACGTTAGAATGTCGGCATGGCGCGACCTTCGACGATCCTGGTGACGACAATCATCCTTGCGGGTGGTCTGATGGCCTGCCGCGGCATCCCCTCCCGCCCGGCCACGGTCCCTCCCGAGGCCATGTGGTGCGCCGAGGCCAAGGAGGGCCTCTTCCTCAATGTCGGCGGGCACCAGGGCACTCTCTGGCAGCTGGAGATCTGGGATCGCAAAGGCCGTACCCTGGCCTCTGGTTACTTCCGATTGCGCGGCTTCGCCAAGGCCAAGATCGTCCCCGAAGAGGTCCTGGCCTGGGAGAACGGCGTCCTGCAGTTGAAAGACGGCACGGTGCTGGTGCCGGAAGCCCCGGTCAAGCCCTGATGCCCTACACCCGCGAGGAGAAGGACTGGCTGGAGCGCGAGTGGGCCTTCCGGGCTTGGGGTCGCGCGGGCCTGCTCAGCACCGACGACTACCGCCAGGTGCTGACCTGGGAGGCCGGCGGCGTGCCCATGGATCTGGTGGTGTCAGCCCTCAACGCCTTCTTCGATCGCCGTGAAAAACGCGAGAAACCGCGCACCTTCGTGGCCCTCAAGCACCTCGACAGGGACGTGGCCAAGGCCGTGAAGCTGCATGAAGCCGTGGTCCGGGCGGGCCCTGAGTTGGACGCGGGCAAGGGCTGGGCCCAGGTGAAGGCGCCCCTGAAGGACGACCCAGCCGCCAAGGCCGCCTTCGAGGCTTGGCAGCGTCTGCGAGCCGCCGCGCCCTCGCCGGAATCCGCGGGCTACCTGGCGCACCACGACCAGGAGCGGGAGGCCCGCGCCGACCTGCTGGCCCTGGCCGAGGCGACCCTGGGGCCTGCAGCCGAGGCGCTGAAAGCCGACCTGCGCCAGCGCCTCGAGGCCGCCGACATGAAGGCGGACAGCCTCGTGTGGAAGCGCGCCTGGAACCACCACTGGGCCCGCCTCGTGGCCGCCGCCTGGAACCTGCCCCTGGAGGGCGCATGACGGCAGATCCCCGCTGGCAGCAGGAGTTGGAGGCTCCGACGGAGCGGTTCTTCGAGGCCTTCTCGGCCCAGCTCACCCAGCCGGACGGCGTGCGCGACGGGGTGCGGGAGGCGGTGAAGACCCTCATCCCCCGCATCGACTGGGAGGCCTACCTGCCCCACGTGCCGCACGGCATCCTCGGCCTGCGGTCGGTGCTGCGCCTGCGGCCCCTGCTGAGCGAGAAGAGCTTTCATCGGGCCCTGGCCACACAGCTGCACATGGCCGCCCACGAAGGGCGCCGGTCGCTCCAGGTCCTGGCCCAGGTGTCGGCGGCCAAGGGCAGCGGCCACTGGCCGAACCTGGAGGCCTTCATCCAGTCCCGCCGGCCCGGCCTGGCCTATGCGGAGGTCCAGGGGTTCGAAGGGCCGGAGGTGGCGGATTTCCAACGTCTCCGCCGGTTCACGGACGAGGACATGGCCACCGTCGGCCACAAGGCCGTGATGTGTGATCACCTCAGCGATCTTCAGGAGCGGCTGGAGCGCCCCAGGGCCACCGGCCGGCGCCTGCTCGGCCTCGCGGCCTGGGTGGCGGCCACGCCGGAAGACACCTTCTGGGCCCGCCGTGCGGCCAAGCGCCTGGGAGACGCGGCGGTGACCGTGCCCTGGACGCCAGCCACCCTGGACCTCGCCGGGTGGGATCTCCAGGTGCGTGACCTGTGCGACTTGGGCCTGGTGGCTTTGCTGGACCGCTTCACCGCGCGGCTGAAAGACGGGCAGGGGGCGGTGGACACGCTGGCGACCCTGGTGCTGGCCGCCTCCGAAAAACAGTTGGATGCCCGCCGCGACCTCGAGGGCAAGACCGCCTGGACCTATGTCTACCTGGCCACTCTGGCCCGCATTCGCCCCACGGATCCGCGCATCTGGTGCCAGGCCGCGGCCCTGGTGAACCTCTTTCCCACGGACGAACCCGAGGAGCGGGTGCGGGCCGCGACCATCCGGGAGCCGGAGGCCGGGGCCCTGACCGATGCGGTGCTGGACGTCGAGCCGGCCCTGGCCATGGCCCATGCCGGTGGGCTGGCGAGGGCCGGCCGTGCGGAGGCCGCCCTGGCGGCCCTGGCCGAGGCCGCGGCCCAGGACGATCCCACCTTCAACCACGCCCACCAGGTGCTGGCCGTGGCCGCCGCCGCCGACCTGCTGCCCGACTTGCCGCCTTCAGTGCAGGAGGCCATGCTGACGGCACTGGCCAAGAGCCTGGCCAACAGCCAGGGCAGCGGGGACCTGGGGCGGCTGGCAGACCGGGCGTTGGCCGCGGATCGGCCGTGAGTCGAACCTTCGCCTTCCTCCGTGCCATCAATGTCGGTGGCCATGCGGTCACCATGGAACGGCTGCGGGAGCTGTTCGCGGGCTTCGGCCTGCGGGGCGTGGAAACCTTCATCGCCAGCGGCAACCTGATCTTCGAGACCAGCCCAGAGACCGAGGCGGCCCTTTCCAGACGCATCGAAGCGGGCTTGAAGGCAGCCCTGGGCTACGAGGTGGCGGTCTTTCTCCGCGGAGAGGCGGAATTGGCTGCCCTGCTGCAGGAGTGTCCCTTCCGCGAGCCCGAGGTGTCCGCCGCCAAGGCATTGAACGTGGCCCTTCTCGCCGCGCCGCTCACGGAGGCCCAGGAAACGAAGCTCCAGACCCTCGGCACCGCGGTGGACGCCTTTCGAACCAACGGCCGCGAGGTGTGGTGGCTCTGTGAGATGAAGCAGAGCGAATCCACCTTCTCCAACGCGGTTTTCGAGCGGGCCCTCGGCGTGCGGGGTACCTTCCGCAGCTTCAGCACCTTGCAGCGGCTGGCGGCGAAGCACCTGAAGGCTTGACCCATCCGCCTCGGGCCATGGAACAATCGCGAGTCGAGGTCGAGCATGGGCAAGAACCGGCTGGAAGCCTTCAGTGACGGCGTGCTGGCCATCATCCTCACGATCATGGTGCTGGAGTTGAGGGCGCCGCATGGCGATACCTTCGCGGCCCTCAGACCGCTCCTGCCGGCCTTCGCGGGCTATGCGCTGAGCTTCATCTACATCGCCATCTACTGGAACAACCACCACCACATGCTCCACGCGGCGAGAAAGGTGAACGGGCCGATCCTGTGGGCCAACACACACCTGCTGTTCTGGCTCTCCCTGGTGCCTTTCGCCACGGCCTGGATGGGGGGCAACCACTTCGCGGCCCGGCCCGTGGCCGTCTACGGGGTCGTCCTGCTCATGGCCGCTCTGGCCTATTACCTGCTGAGCCAGTGCCTCATCCACCACCACGGAAGGGGGTCGCTGCTGGAGGCCGCGGTGGGTGCGGACTTCAAGGGGAAGATCTCCATCGCGATCTATGCCACCGCCATCCTCCTGTCCTTCGCCAACCGCTGGGTCGGCTTCGCCCTCTACTGGGTGGTCGCCCTCGTCTGGCTGGTGCCGGACCGGCGCATCGAGCGGATCCTGGCCCGCGAGGCCGTAGGGGAGGATGGCCCCAGGCTCTGAGGGGGGCCGGGAAACCGCTCAGAACCGGTGGGTGAGACCGGCGGCGAAGGAAGCGTCGTCGGTGTTCTCGTTGTGGGTGATGTTGTTGACGTAGCGGAAGGTCAGTGTGGTTTGCGCGTTCAGGTAGACGTGAATTCCGAGATCGTGCTGAAGGCTGCCGTCGTGCAGTTTGGCGAAGGGCTGGGGCGTGCTGAAGCCGCTCAGGAAGTAGAGCTGGACGAAGGGTTGGACCATTCTGTTTCGGCGCCCCTGCCAGGTCACGTGGGCCCCGATGTCCGAGGTGTAGTCCAGCTGGTTGTAGGCGGCGTTGCCCCGGCCCCGATGGGTGTAGGCGGCGCCGGCGTAGATCACCTGGGTAGCGCTGGGCTGCCACCAGCCGCTGAGCCCCCCCTCTAGGTCCCAGCCGGATTTGAACGAGCTGTAGGTGCGAACCAGGGGCGGTTTCACGGTGAAGGTGGCGCTCAACCCCGTGGCGGCGCCCTGGTGGATCAGGTGGACCAGGCCGAACAGGGGGTCCTGGATCCGGGTGGGCTGGGCGCCTTCCCGCACGAAGTCCAGGCGCCCGTAGCGGATCGTGGCCACCACGGCCTGGTTGCGCGCCACCTCGGAACGGCCCCACTGGCCAAAACCGAAGGTCTTGTGGAAGGTTTCGATGGGGGCGTCCAGGTCCCCTCCGCCATGACTTTCCACGGGCAGTTCCATCCAGATGTCCGTGCGCTCGGTGAGCCCCCGGCGGACCTGGAGGGTGGTCCGGGCGATCTCCTCGTCGAAGTAGAAGACGAAGGGGGCCGTGGGGTATTCGGCGGCCAGGGCCTCCAGCGAGGCGCGATCCATGCGGTGCCGGCCCTGGAACCAGGCGGGCGGGTGATCCTTGATCAGATTCGAGAACTCGAACACATTGGCCCGCACATGGGTGAGGGTCAGCTGCCACTGGCCGGGCCCGATGGGACGAGGCGCCTGTGGCTGGTAGGTCATGGGGGCCTGAAGCAGGGTGAACATGTTGCGGGTGGGCAGGGGGCCCATTTCGGGGTAGGGCTCGTCCTGGGCCTGGAGGGACAGGCCGAGGGCCAGCGCGAGCACGGCACGCATAGGAAACTCCTTGGATGGCTGCGGTTGGGCGAGCCACCCCGCCGGGCCAGGGTCCGGGTGATGGTGGGAATCGGGAGCCGGGTTGGTCCGGCTTTTGCTTTCCTTTGGGAAGTCTATTTCCCTA
Source organism: Geothrix campi (assembly GCF_024609265.1). Taxonomy (GTDB): domain Bacteria; phylum Acidobacteriota; class Holophagae; order Holophagales; family Holophagaceae; genus Geothrix; species Geothrix campi. Next base: position 123,772 of record NZ_JANHMP010000001.1, read on the forward strand.
TGAAAGCAATATTGGGATTATCACTTCCCCTTGTCAAGCAGCTTTCTTTGGGATAGTTTTAAGGCGACCCATCCTGGGTCCCGGATCAGCCCATGGACATGCCCGAATCCGCCAGCTGCCGATGCTTTCGCACGGCCATCGACCTTCTGGGCAAGCCCTGGACCGGCCAGATTCTGTGGATTCTCCAGGAGGGGCCGCTGCGCTTCAACGAACTGGCCACCAAGGTGCAAGGCATCGGCGAGAAGGTGCTCTCGGCTCGCCTGAAGGAACTGGAGTGTCAGGGCCTGCTGGTGCGGCGCGTCCTGCCCACCACGCCCGTGCGGGTCGAGTACGAGCTCACCTGCAAGGGGCAGGGCTTCCGCCAAGTGGTGGAGGCCGTCACGCAGTGGGGGACCCAGATCGCCGAGCCGTTGGATCAGCCCCGGTAGTTCGGCATCACCTGGCCCTTGGCCCACTCGAAGATGAGGCTGGTCTGGATGTGGGCCACCTCGCTGCGGGTGGTGAAGGCGTCCAGGGCCAGGTCGCGCAGGTGGTGGGCATCGCGCACGGCCACGTGCACCTGGAAGTCGTGGGTCCCCGCCACATGAAACACCGACAGCACCTCGGGCAGCCCCAGGGCGTGCTTCCAGAAGGCCTTCACCTGGGCGCGGCTGTGCTGACGCAACTGCACGGCGATGAGGGCCTGGAGGCCGACGCCGAGGGCCTGGGGATCCACTTCGGCATGGGCGCCCCGGAGGACTCCCTCGGAACGCAAGCGCTGCACCCGCGCCAGGCAGGACGACGGTGCCAGACCCACGGCCGCGGCCAGTTCCTTGTTGGATAGCCGAGCATCCTTCTGCAGGAGCGTCAGAATGTCGCAGTCAATTCGGTCCAGATTCATGAATGCCATTGTTTCACGAAATAAATTCGAGGGATTGGCGAATCTTTGAAACCTACATTGTGGACAGGAGCATCCCCATGTCCAAGCCCCTCACCTCCACGTCGATCGAGACCCAGGCCGTCCACGCCGGCCGCGAGGTGTTGCACGAGCAGGGCATCCACGCCATGCCCATCGACTTGAGCAGCACCTACCCTCTCCAGGATCTGGACGAGGGTGGCCGCAGCCTGGAGGCCATGGCCATGGGCGGTCTGCCCATCGGAAGTCCCGTCTACTCCCGGCTCTACAACCCCACGGTGGCCCGCTATGAGCAGGCCCTGGCCCAGCTGGAGGGCGCCGAGGAGGCCGTGGCCTTCGGCTCCGGCATGGCGGCGGTGACCGCCTGCCTCATGGCGGCCAAGCAGCGGGGTGGACACGTGGTGGCCGTGCGTCCCCTGTATGGCGGCACGGACCACCTGCTGGCTTCGGGTCTGCTCGGCCTCGAAGTGACCTGGGCCGAGGCCGGCGGCATCACCGCGGCGATCCGGCCGGATACGGCCATGGTCATCGTGGAGACGCCTGCCAACCCGACCCTCGCGATGGTGGACTTGGACGACGTGGTGCGCCAGGCGGGCAAGGTGCCCGTGCTGGTGGACAACACCTTCGCCACGCCCATTCTGCAGAATCCCATCAAGCACGGCGTGACCCTGGTCCTCCACAGCGCCACGAAGTTCCTGGGCGGCCACGGCGATGTGCTGGCGGGCCTGGTGGCCACCAACAACGACTGGGCCACGGAATTGCGCAAGGTCCGCGTCATCACGGGCAATGTGCTGCACCCGCTGGCGGCCTACCTGCTGCATCGTGGCCTGCCCACGCTGCCCCTGCGCGTGCGCGCCCAGCAGGCGGGTGCCCAGGTGATCGCCGAGCGGCTGGCCCAGCATCCCGCCGTCTCCGCCGTCCACTTCCCGGGCCTGCCCGGCCAGGATCCCAAGGGCCTTGTGGGTCGTCAGATGAAGGGTCCCGGGTCGCTCATGGCCTTCGAGCTGAAGGGTGGTTTCGAGGCCGCCAGCGTGGTGATGGCCGAAGTGAAGCTCATGACGCCCGCCGTGTCCCTGGGCAGCGTGGACACGCTCATCCAGCATCCGGCCGCGCTCACGCATCGCGTGGTAAACGCCGAGGCCCGCGAGCACTCCGGCATCTCCCAGTCCCTCATGCGCCTCTCGGTGGGACTGGAAAGCCCCGAGGACCTGTGGGCGGATCTGGAGCAGGCCCTCGCGAAGGCCATGGCGCGCCAGGCCGTGGGTAGCGCGGGCTGACCGGCTGGTCTCAACGGCCGCCCCCCGCGAGCAGATTGACCCTGATCGTATGCTGAGGTGCCCACCTCGGAGCGATTCATGGCTTCGCATGACAGCCTGATCCATCTCCACTGCGGTGACGCTTCCGCAGTGGTGCATCGCCGCTCCGGCCTGCCCGGCTCCGTGCGCATCTGCCGCGATTCACCCGCCGTGGGTCCCTGGACGCCGGATGCCCTCCAACTGCCGGGCCTGAGGGCCGCCTGGTGGGGCCTGCCGGAGGATGAAGCCCCGGTGCGGGTGGCCCTCGAGGACCTGGGCGGCGCCGCAGAACCCGTTCTATGGTTCGGCCCGGATCCCTGGGAGCAGGCTTGTCTCTTATGGCTGCTGGCGGAACTGCCGGACGGCTCCCTCGCGGATCTGGTCCCCCTGGACCGCAGCGTGGCCCAGACCCCGCCCGCCGCCCTGCCGGGCCTCTTCGTCCAGCGCACCCTGCTTGAGGAGGAGACCCTCGCCCAGGCCCGGGATCTGTGGAGTGGGTTCCTGGAAGGGGGGTGGGGGGCCCTGGCTGGCTGCGGCCTGACCGCCCTTCCCTGGCTGGCCCGGGCCCTGGCGCGGCTGGCGGAAGACCACCCGGCGGAGGGTCCCGGTCGTACCCGCACACAGATTCGCGGACTGCTGGACCAGGGTGTGCGCGAACTGCCAGCCCTCATGGCAGGGCTCCGGAAACTGGAGGACCCCCGCCATGGCGCCTGGTACGGCGATCGCTTCGTGGCAAAGATGGTGGAGTCCATGGAGGCGCGGCTAGGCTGAAATAGCCGCCATGACTCTCGCGCCCCTGCCTCTGTCCTCCAAGGTCACGGTCCTCCGGGGCCTGGGACCGGCACGGGCGGCGGCCCTGCAGGAGGCGGGCATCGACACCCTGCGGGATCTGTTGTGGAGCCTGCCCTATCGCTTCGTGGACCGCGGCAGCCTCCGCCCCCTGGGCAACCTGGACTTGCGGGGCCTGGAGCCCGCGGAGTCGGGGATCGTCACGGTCATGGGCACCTTGCGCGACCTGCGCCAGAGCACCACCCGGGTGCAGCACATGGCCCTCACCGAGGCCCTGCTGGAGGACGGCACTGGCACCCTGCGCCTTATCTGGTTCAACCAGCCCTACCTGGCCCGCACCTTCAAGGTGGGGGACCGCCTGCTGGCCTTCGGTCCGCTCTCGGTGGGCCGTCATGGCCTGGAGATGCGCGGCCCGCAGTTCGAGTTGATGGGCCGGGGCGAGGACATCGGCTGGGTCCGGCGCTTCCTGCCGCTGTACCGCAAGCTGGGCCCCCTCACGGGCCGGGTGCGGCAGAAGCTGGTCCAGGAGGCCCTGGGGCGGGCCCATGCCGCGGAAGAGTGGCTACCCCTGGACCTGGTCAAGGATCTTCCGGACGGGATGACCGCCTTCCGCCTGCTGCATGAACCGCCGGACGACAGCGATCCTGCCCTCCTGGATTCCGGCACTTCGCCCGCCCATCAGCGGCTGGCGACGGAGGAGCTGTTCGCCTTCTCCCTGGGCGTGGCCCTGCGCCGGGCCGGGCGCCTCCAACGCAAAGGCCTGGTGGTGCCCACGTCGCCGGAACTGCGCGAGCGGCTGCGGTCCTTCCTCCCTTTCCACCTGACTGGTGCCCAGCGTCGATCCTTCAAGGAGATCGTGGACGACCTCACCTCGGGCCGGGTCATGAACCGCCTGCTGCAGGGTGACGTGGGCAGTGGCAAGACCCTGGTGGCCCTCCTGTCCATGGCGATGGTCGCGGAAACGGGCGGGCAGGGGGCGCTGCTGGTGCCCACGGAGGTGCTCGCGCGCCAGCATGCCGCCAGCTTCCGGCGCTACCTGGGCGATCGGGCTGATTCCCTGCAGCTGCTCCTGGGCGGCATGAAGGCCGCGGAGAAGCGCGCGGCCCTGGCCCGCGTCGCCAGCGGCGAGGCTCGCTACGTCGTGGGCACCCACGCCCTCTTCCAGGAGGCCGTCGCCTTCCACAAACTCCAACTGGTGGTGGTGGACGAGCAGCACCGCTTCGGCGTGAAGCAGCGGGAGGCTCTCAAGGAGAAGGGCGGCGATCCCCACTGGCTGGTCATGAGCGCCACGCCCATCCCCCGCTCCCTGGCCCTGGCGATCTTCGGCGACCTGGACCAGAGCGTGCTGGACGAGCTGCCTCCCGGGCGCCAGCCCATCACCACGAAGCTGCACAAGTCCGAGTTCGCCGAGCGGGCCTGGGAGCAGGTGCGGCGCGAGCTGGCCGAGGGCCGCCAGGCCTTCGTGGTGAGCCCCAGCATCGATCCCTCCGACGAAGGCAAGGTGCAGCTGCGGGATATCCAGGCCATGGAGGCGCTGCTGCGCGGCATCTTCCCGGAAGTGGCCATCGAGGTGGTGCACGGCCGGGTCCGGACGGATGAGATGGCGGCCCGCATGGCGCGGTTCGCCTCCGGCGAGGCGAAGATCCTGCTGGCCACCACAGTGATCGAGGTGGGTGTGGATGTTCCGAACGCCACGGTGATGGTGGTGGACCACGCCGAGCGCTTCGGCCTCAGCCAGCTCCACCAGCTGCGGGGCCGTGTAGGCCGGGGGGCCCACCGCAGCCACTTCCTCATGATCAGCGGCTCGGAGACGGAACGGCTGCAGACGCTGGTGGAGACGCAGGATGGCTTCCGCATCGCCCAGCGGGACCTGGAGCTGCGTGGCCCCGGCGAATTCTTCGGCGTGCGGCAGGCCGGCCTGCCCCAGTTCCAGGTGGCCGATCTGGTGCGCGATCGCCGCCTCCTGGCCCGCTGCAGGGAGGCCGCGGAGCGGGCTCTGGCCCACGGCCTCAGCGAAGCCCAGGCCCAGTGGCTGAAACGGGAGCAAGTGCGGCTGAAACTGGCGGACGTCAGCTGAATTCGATGCCTGGCCACCGGGTGCTGCCGACGGATATCCCAGCGGAAGGCCCCCTCCGGGCTGACTGAAGCCGAAGCCCCCTTGGTGGTGGGCCGCGGTCGTGAGGAAGGTGACGAGAGGCGAGCAGGTTCTCAGCCGACGGAATCGGGCTTGCCGGAATTGTCATCGAAATACTTCCGCCGGGTGGCCTTCGGCCTACATTTGGGCTCTCTACCCCTGGATGTCCCGAAAGGCACCGGGTGGTGTGAAGTTGACCCCCCGGCTGCTGTCGAATCAAACATTGTAGTTACTTGTTTTAACAATCAAGTCGATTTGAAAGACCAGTTCCAGCCACCGGCACCGGACACAGGGGAGGTCGTCATGAAACCCGTCACTTTCAGGGGATTCTGGGCGGCTACCGCCGCCGTCGTCACGCTTCTGGCCTTGTTGGGCTGCCGGGGCTCCTCAGGCCAGAATGGCCTCAACGGGACCAACGGCACGAACGGTACCAATGGCACCAACGGAGCGCCTGGACCCGCCTACGCCATCGACGCCACCACCTATACGGCGGACGAGTGGGGCGCCCTGACCCTCAAGGCCACCCTCACCAGTGTCACCGTCAGCTCGTCTCCCGTGGTGGCCTTCAAGGTGACCGACGGCCACAACGTGCCGGTCAAGGGCCTGGGCTTCACGAGCAGGGCTTCTTCGGCGGCCTTCGCCAGCTACGCCAACATGGCCTTCGGCTTGGCGAAGCTGGTGCCGGGTTCCAATGGAAGCCCAAGCATATGGGTCAATTACGTTGTCACTGCCAATCCGACGACCACAGCTCCGACGACCTGGGTCCCCTCCCGACCCTCCACCGACAACATCGGGACCCTGGTGGACAACGGCGACGGTTCCTACGTCTACACCTTCCGCCGGGACATCACCCAGACTCAGGCCCTGCTGGATGCGGCCACCTACTCCGGCAACAACCTCCGGGCGGACCTGGGGGATGTCAGCTTCAACCCCAACCTGACTCACCGGTTGACCCTCTTCGTGGGCGGCACGGCGCGGGGGACGGGCACCAACACGTCGGATGGGTCCAACAGCGGCGTGGTCGCGGTGCCCATCCTGAATCCTGCCAACACCGCCTATGACTTCATCCCCGCCACGGGCGCAGCCGCCGGGGCGTCCGACGCCCAGCGGGAGATCGTCAATGTCTCCGCCTGCTTCAGCTGCCATGCCAAGTTCGAGTTCCACGGTTCCGGCCGCCAGGACACCCGTTACTGCGTGATCTGCCACAACGACCAGCGCAAGTACGGCCGGGCCGAAGCCACCCTGACGGCCACCACGGTCTCCGGCGAGACCGGGAAGCTGGCCGGCCATGCCTCGGGGGACTTCCCCTCCTTCATCCACCGGATCCACCGGGGGGAGGAACTGGCGAGGGCCGGCTACTCCTACGGCGGCATCGCATTCAACGAAGTCACCTACCCCCAGGACCACCGCAACTGCGTGAAGTGCCATACCGCCAGCACCGCGACGCCCCAGGGCGACAACTGGTTCAACGTGCCCAGCCGCTTCGCGTGCAGCGGGTGCCATGACGACATCGACTGGGCCACCGGTACCAACCATCCCGGCGGCGCGGCTTTTGCGGACAACAACTGCTCCGGCTGCCATGGCGCGGTGGGCATCAAGCTCGTGCACCTCCCCGTGGTCCCGCCCGATCCCGCCAATATCTGGAACACTGGCGGGACGAACAACAACACCAACGCCTCCTCTGTGGCCGCCTTCGTGGGCAACCTGCCGGCCGGCGCCAGCCAGGTGACGTGGGACCTCAAGAGCGTGGCCCTCGACGCGAGCGCCAAGCCCGTCTTCACCTTCCGGTTCCTGAAGGATGGCGTCCCCGTGGTCTTCAACACCTACGCCGCGGGAACCGTCACGGAGCTGATGGACAACTTCGTGGGCGGCCCCAGCTTCTACGTCGCCTTCTCCGTGCCCCAGGACGGCATCGCCAACCCGGCGGACTGGAACGCCACGGCCAGCACGTACCTCAAGAACATCTGGCGGGGTGACGGTCTCGACATGGCCGGGGCGCCCCTGGCGGCTTCAGCGCAGGGCACCCTCAGCGCCACGCCCGACGCCAGCGGCTACTACACGCTCACCATGACTGGTGTGGTCATTCCCACCACTGCCGGGATGATCACCGGCGGCATCGGCTACACCTACGGGCTGACCCTCACCCAGCCCCTGACCCAGACCAACGTGCCGAACTATCCCTACATTCCCAGGGTCGCGGGTACCCCCGGAACGGGGCAGGGGGGCCTGAGCGTGCCCGCGCCCAATGTTTCGAAGCTCATCAGCGGCCCGCTGCCGGTCGGCTTCCCCCTCAACGCCGGGAGCACGACCACGGGGCCCGCGAATACCCCTCGCCGGACCATCGTGGCCAATGCGAACTGCCTCAACTGTCACGGCGCCATGGGCGTCTTCACCACTGAGGCCTTCCACGCGGGCCAGCGCAATGATCCGCAGACCTGCGAGTTCTGCCATAACGGCCAGCGCGTGAACAGTGGCTGGGGCGTGAACATGAAGGACTTCGTCCACGCCATCCACGGGGCCGACAAGCGGGTGAACAAGTTCTCTTGGGAGACCTCGGGAGGCGCCACGTACTGGAAGACCACCTATCCAGGCGTCCTGAACAACTGCGAGGCTTGCCACCTGCCCGGCACCTACGACTTCGGCCTGTCCTTCAACGCGGGTGAACTGCCCGACCTGCTCTGGACCACGGTCGCCACTGGCACCGTGCCCACGCCCGTGAACGTCATCCTCACGGGTACCGAGCCCATCCCGGGCGTCTACTGGTCGCCCTTCGCCGCGGCCTACGGCTCCGGCTATGTCTTCGGGAGCGGCTTCAGTTACAACGCCAACACAGGCGCCACCACGCCCGCCGCGGGCACCACCCTGGTGAACTCGCCCTACGTCGCCGCCTGCTCCAACTGCCACGACAGCCCCCTGGCCGTGGCCCACATGCAGACCAATGGCGGCACCTTCTACGGCAGCCGGGCCAGCGTCACGGCCGGCGGTAAGTTCATCCGGCAGGAGCAGTGCTTCCTGTGCCACTCCGCCGGCAAGATCGCTGATGTGCGGGCCGTCCATATGAACTTCAAGTGAGGGAGCAGGGCCCTGGAAGCCTCCGGTGCTACCTTGGACCCGGAGGCGTTCCATGCTGCTTGATGCCACGGTTCGCGACGTACTCAGGGCCGAAGGGTCCGCCACCTTTGTGACAAACGGTCCGGACGGGCCTCACCTCGTGGCGACCTGGCAGAGCTACCTCGACATCCTGGACGATGAGACCCTCGCTTTTCCCGCCGGAGGTTATCGGGAGACGGAGGAGAATCTGGCGCGTGATGCCAAGGTCCAGATGGTGATCGCCGACAAGCACGGCCCCTCGGAGAAGGCGATCGGCTTCCGGCTCACCGGAACTGCGGAAGTGCAGTCGGGCCAAGCGCTCCATGAGCGGATGAAGGCCAAGTACCCCTGGTGCCGCGGGGTGGTCGTGATGCACGTGGCGAAGGTCGAGCGGATCCTGGGCTAATGGAGCCCAAGGCCCCCCGGGGAGCCTACGGGTTCATCAACCGGTCCGCGATGCGGCTGCGCAGCCCCTCCGGCACCAGGTCCGTCAGGTTGCCGCCCATGCTGCCGATCTCGCGGACAAACCGGCTGCTCACGGCGCTGTACTTCTCCTTGGGCATGAGGAAGACGGTTTCCAGTTCCGGCGCCAGCTTGCGGTTCATGAGGGCCATCTGGAACTCGTATTCGAAATCGCTGAAGGCCCGCACCCCCCGGATGATGAACTGGGCGTTCTGGGCCTTGGCGAAGTCCACCAGCAGGCCGTGGAAGGTGGTCACCTCCACCTGGGGCAGGGAGGCCGTCAGTTCCTTCAGCATGGTCACCCGCTCGTCCACGCTGAAGGCGGGGGACTTCGTCGGGTTGTGGAGCACGGCCACCACGAGGCGATCCACGAGCTTGGCGGCCCGCTGGATGAGGTCCCAGTGGCCAAGGGTCACGGGATCGAAAGAGCCTGGATAAATGGCCGACCGCACGGGCACTCCGTCAGGATGGGGAATCAGCCTAGCGCAACCCAGGCGCATTCCGGGCCAAACTCGCCGGGAATCGGTTGGCGCCGTTACGCCTCGCGGGATTTTGCAGACACCCCCCCAGCCGCTGGCATTTGGACGCCATACCCGGATCCGGAGGATGAGGCGACCTCGTCCGAAGGGTCGAGTGGCGGGATCCTCTGCCGGGCCTACCTTTCCCTGGACGGAGGTGAACCATGGCCTGGAATGGCACTGAACGCCGGGCCCGCGACGTCGCCTATGCCGGCCCGGATCGGCGGCGCGGGACCATGGACGTCCTGCCGGAGGACAGCATCCGCCTGAGGAATGAGCAGATGCTCAGGCTCGTGCGGCTGCGCCACATGGAGCGCGCCACCTACTGGGATGCCTCCGAATTCCTGGAGTGATCCCTCAGGCCTTGAGGATCCAGGTCCGGAAGCGGCCCGCGCCCTCGGCCTCGCACCAGCAGGGGGTGCCTTCCTGGCGGAATTGATCCAGCAAAGGTTCCGGGCGGAAGGGGCTCAGAAGCTGCATCGCTTCGCCTGGGGTGAGGGTCAGCAGGGCCCGACGGACGCGGGCCAGGGGGTGTTCGCCTGTCGCCAGGAGGGCATCGGCGTCCAGGGTGGTGCGCACGGCGCTGGCTTGCGCCCACTCGGGGCGGAGGTCCCCCATCGGAGTTGGCGCCCGCTCTGCCACGGGGCCAGCGGCTTCGCCGGCCAGCTCCCGGAGGAAGCACACGAGCTCCGCCGTAGGGAGGCCGGCCATGCGGGCCGCGAGCTCCACGGTGGCCAGCTTCGCCACGGTGCGGCGGAGGATGGGGTTGCGGAGCTTGGCGAACTCGGGGATGCGGGCAATGAGGGCCTCCTGCTGGTCCGGGTGGGCCGCCAGGAAGTCGCCAATCTTGGTTTCGGGGGTGATGGCCATGGGCGCCTCAGGCTTCGTCGTACTGGAGCAGGCGGCGGTCGCCTTCGAGGGCGCGGAGGCGCGTGAGGTCCTGGGTAACCTCCAGGGTGCCCAGGTAGGCCCCGGCCTCGTCGCGCACGGCGAAGTAGCGGATGTGGACGAACTTCCCCTGCATCTGGATCCAGAACTCCGCCACGGTCTGGCGGCCGGTCTTGAAGTCGTTGAGGATGCGCTCCACCACGTCCACGCTCTTGGGCGGGTGGCAGTGCTTCACCTCCCGACCCAGGATGGTGCGGCTGCGGGCGAAGACGCGGTCGGGTCCCTCGCTGAAGAAGGCCACACGGTCGTCCGCGTCCACGAAGGTGATGTCCACGGGCAGCGAAGAGAAGATGCCGATGAGCTGCTGAAAGCTGAGGGAGCCGCTGGGGAAGGCCACCGCCGAGGCGGCGGGAAGCTGGATGGGATCCTCGGGCAGGGCGGCCACCGGCGGCGCGTAGCCGATGGCGGGCTCCACCAGGCACCAGCCGTAGCGCGGGCTGTCCCGCCAGACTTCGCCCCACTCCTCTTCGGTGAACAAACCCAGGCACATGGGCAGGAGGATGGTCTCCTCCTTGTAGATCATGGATTCCAGCGCCGCCAGGGCGGGGCGCAGCACCGTGGGGACGAGGATCTTCAGCTCGGCGCCGCTGAGGCTCTCCTCCCGCAGCACCTCGATGGCCCCCTTGAGCAGCTCGCGCACCTCGTCGTCCTTGGCCCACATGACCTTGGAGGGCCCGGTGTTGCCGTGGCGTTCCAGGATGGAGAAGACCAGGTGTTCCTTGCGCTGGTAGTGCTTGTCCACGTCCATGAGGGCGTTGAAGGCCCCCAGTACGGCTAGGCGCTCGGCAGTGGGATAGGTCTGGTCCACCACGGTTTCGAGGGTGGCGACCTGCTGCCGGGCGGCGCCGATGGCGGCTTCCAGGGCCCGGTTCTCGTGGCGGAAGGTGTCCACGGGGTGCCCTGCGGGCAGCTCCTGGGCCTTGGCTGGGGTCACGGTGTCCTGGAGCACCTCCGCATGGAGGTCGCACATGGACTTCACTTCCTGGGGGCTCATACCGTCGGCCATGAGCGACTGCTCCATGGCGGCGATCTCGCTGGCATCCACTTCGCCGACCAGGTGGGCCAGCCGTTCCCGAACCTGCTCGGGGGCTTCGCCTCGATGCAGGTGCAGGATGATCTCCTTGAGGGTGGCGATCCGATGCTCCCGGTTGTTGAGGAGTTCGCTCATGGTGTCTTTCCGTGGGGGCCATCCCCAGGCATCATGAATATCAGATAAAAATGATCAACAATTCTTAAAAGTGATTTTCGTCGCACTGGACCAGGGTCCCCTCGCCGGAGAACCCGCCAGGGGCGGGTGCTAGAGTAGGGACATGAACGAGAAATTGAGCGTCGGCCTCCTTTTCGGCGGGGAATCCCCCGAGCACGAAGTCTCCATCGTCACGGCCCGGGCCATCGCGGAGCACCTGGATCCGGAGCGGTTCGAGGTGCGGCCCATGGGCATCGCCCGGAACGGTGTGTGGGTGGTGACTGGCGATCCCTTCACTCGGCTGGCGGCCGGGGAGGTGCCCGAGCGCAGCGCCCATCCTTTCCTGCCCTTGGAGAAGGGCGCCGAGGCCACGCCCCTGCCGGATCTCTTCTTCAACGCCCTGCACGGCGCGGGCGGTGAGGACGGCCAGATCCAGGGCTATCTGGAGCTGCTACACCGGCCCTACACGGGGGCCGGCCTGCTGGCCATGGCCGCGGGCATGGACAAGTGGATCACCAAGCGCCTCTGGGAATCCGAGGGCCTTCCGGTGGTGCCTTATGTCGGCCTGACCGAGGAACGGTGGCGGCGGGAGCAGCCGGTCTGCCTAGTGGAATGCGCCAAGCTGGGGCTGCCCCTCTTCGTGAAGCCTGCGAACCTCGGCAGCAGCATCGGCGTGGAGAAGGTGAAGCGCGCCGAGGACCTGCCCGCGGCCCTGGACCGGGCCTTCACCTTCGATCGGCGGGTGCTGGTCGAGCAGGGGTTGGATGTCCGCGAGATCGAAGTGGCCGTGCTGGGTGGGGACGAGCCCCTGGTGTCCCAACCGGGGGAAGTCATCGTGGCCGACGAGTTCTACACCTTCGAGGACAAGTACCTCCACGGCAAGAGCCGCACGGAGATTCCCGCGAACATCCCCGAAGAACTGGCCGACCTGGTGCGGAAGCTGGCAGCCAAGGCTTTCGCCGCCTCCGACGGCTACGGCATGGCGCGGGTGGACTTCTTCCTGGAGCGGCTCACGGGGCGGGTGTTCCTGAACGAACTGAACTTCATCCCCGGCTTCACCAGCATCTCCATGTATCCCAAGATGATGGCCGTCAGCGGTGTGCCGTACGCGGAACTGCTGACTCGGCTCATCGACCTGGCCCTGGCCCGCCACGCCCAGACCGCCGCCAAGCAGAAGGGTTTCCAGTCCGGCAGCGACTGGTTCAGAAGCGCCCAGGGGTAAGCCCGTTCTCCACTCCAGGGATCCCCTGGGCGGCGTTGGCAACTGACAGCCGATAGCTGGCAGCCGAGAGCCTATTTCCACGTAGACTGTGTCCATGCATGCCCGTACCTGGCTCTCAGTTTTCTCCTTCCCTCTCGTGGCCGCCTTCACCCTGCCGGTGATCCAGCAGGGCGAGCAGGCCAAGGCCCAACCGAAACCGGGCGTGAAGGCGCCGCCCCAGGATCCCCTGGCGGGCCTCTCCGATATCCAGGACGTGCTGGCCCTGGTGCAGCAGAATTACGTCGACCCTCCCGACATGGAGAAGGTCGTATCCGGTGGCATCCAGGCGGTGCTGGAGCGCTCGCACCCTCTGAACGCCTACCTGTCGGCGGAGGATCTTCGGCTGCCGGATCCCGGGCCCGCCGAGGCTGGTCTGGTGGTGGTGAAGCGGGGCATCTACGCGACGGTGCTCGCGGTGACGCCCGGTGGTCCCGCTGCCAAGGCGGGCATCCAGGCGGGGGATGTGATCCGGAAGGTGGACGGCGATTCCGTGGGCCGGCTCAGCGCCTGGGCCCTTGAGCGCCGCCTGTCCGGGCCGGAAGGGTCGACCCTCGACCTCTACCGCTACAACGCCACCGGTGACCTCACGAAGACGACCTTGCAGCGGCAGCGGTTGACGAAGGCTCCCGTGACCCTCAAGCCGGGGGCCGGCGCTCTGCTGGTGTCCCTGCCGGACCTGAACTCCGGGCGGGCCGAGGAATTGAAGAAGCTGCTGGCCACGGTGGACCACAGCCAGACCCTGGTGTTGGACTTGCGCCAGTGCGTGAAGGGCTCCGCCGAGGAGGCCGCTGCCGTGGCGGGCCTGCTGGGCGCCAAGGGCGCGTTCGGCACCCTTCAGGAGGCCGGAAAGCCCGATCGCGGAATGGCCGTGGCTGGGACCGGAACCCCCTTCGCCCGTCTGGCGCTTCTCGTGGGACGCTCGACCATGGGCCTTCCCGAAGTGCTGGCTTCCTGCCTGAAGAAGGGGGGCGCGAGAACGCTCGGCGAAAGGACTCCGGGCCTGGGTGTCGAACGCAGCCGCTTTCTCCTGAAGCAGGGCGGAGCCGTGGAGCTGGTATCCCGCCGCTGGGTGGGCCTCGGCGGCGAGAAGTTGGACCGCCAAGGCGTGGTGCCGGATCAGGTGCTGCGACTCGCGGATTCGGACGATGCCCTGGCCAAGGTGATGGCGGCCCTCCAGGCCCCCGTGCCGGCCGCACCACCCGCCGCGAAGGCTTCCTAGTTTGGCGCGAGGCAAGGGGAAGCGCACATCCACCCTGGCCCTGCTGGGCTGGGCCACCTTCACCCTCCTCCTGGGGCTGGGGGCTGGCCTGATGCTGGGGCAGCAGGGCTGCGACCGGCGCCAGGCGCCGGCCAAGCGGGAAGCCCCCGCTCCGGAACCCAAAAAGCCCGAAAAGAAATCCGCTGAGCCGAAGGCGAAGCCCGGCTCTGAGGCTGCCAAGCCTCCGGGCGAGGAACCGGAGCGCCCGCTGCCCCGCCTCGCCCTCGTCATCGACGACCTGGGCTACATGCAGCCGGAGCTGGTGACACGGCTGTGCAGCCTGCCTGTGCCCTTCAGCGTGGCGGTGCTGCCCTACCAGGAGTTCACGCGGGACAGCGCGGACATTGCCTACCGCCTGGGCAAGGAGGTCATGCTCCACCTGCCCATGGAACCCATCGGCTACCCCGGGCCGGGTCGCGATCCTGGACCCAATGCCATCCTCTACAACCTGCCGGAGCCCGAGGTTCGCCGCCGGGTGCGGATGGCCCTGGATGGCATCCCCCACCGCGCGGGCGTGAACAACCACATGGGCAGCCGCATCACGCCCGACCGCACCCGCATGGGCTGGGTGCTCCAGGAGCTCAAGTCCCGCAAGCTCTTCTTCGTGGACAGCCGCACGGAGAAGGACAGCGTGGCCTATGACGTCGCCGAGGAACTGGGCATTCCGGCGGTGCAGCGGAAGGTCTTCCTGGATGACGACAAGGCCTTCCCCGAGATGGAGAAGCAGTGGGACCGGGCCCTCAAGCTGGCCGAGAAGGAGGGTTCGGTGCTCATCATCGGGCACATCTACCCCGAGACCGTGGAGGCCCTGGAGAAGCTGGTGCCTCGCAGCAAGGGGCAGGTGCGCTTCGTGAAGGCGAGTGACTTGGCCAAGTGATAGGCTGTTTCCTGGCGATGGCGTCCGCCCCATAACCGCCTGATTGGCTGATGACGCCTGTGACTCCTGGAGGACACAGGCATGGCTTTCTATTCGTTTCTGGCGGTGGGCGTCGGTGCGGCTCTGGGCGCGTGGCTGCGCTGGGGCCTGGGTGTCCTCCTGAATCCCTTTGTTCCATCTCTGCCCCTTGGAACGCTGGCGGCGAACCTGCTGGGAGGCTACCTTGTGGGCGTGGCCGTGGCCGTGTTCACCCAGCACCCGGGTTTGGCGCCTGAAGCGAGGCTCCTCATCATCACTGGGTTCCTGGGAGGGCTCACCACCTTCTCGACGTTCTCCGCCGAGGCAGTGCACCTGCTGACCCGCGGAGAGTACGCCTGGGCCGCCGGCCACATGGCCGTCCACCTGGCAGGCTCCCTTTCCATGACCCTGCTGGGCCTGCTGACGGTAAAGGCGTTCGTGAAAGCCTGAGGAGGCGTCATGAAGGGCACCTACCTGACCTTCTTCGTCCAGGAGGATCGGACCCACCACGGGATCCTGGTCTACGAGTGGCTGCTGAAGGAGGCGCGGCACCTCGGCCTCAAGGGCGGCACGGCCTTCAAAGCCATCGCGGGCTTCGGCCGCCACGGGCTCATCCATGCGGACCACTTCATCGAGCTGGCCGGGGACCTGCCCGTCGAGGTGACCTTCATGGCCACGGAAGAGGAGGCGGAGCGCCTGATCGCCTTCATCCAGGCCGAAGGCCAGTCCATGTTCTACATCCGTGTGCCCGCCGAGTGCGGCTTCATCAACGAGCAGGTACGCTCTTAGGCGTTTTGTCAGGCGCTCTTAGTGCCCGCACCCGCAGCCGCCGGTGAAGGATTCGCTCCGCGCGGCGCGAACCATGCCGAGGCCCTCTTTCCCGATGAGCAGCGCCAAGGCCAGCGCGGCGGCGGCGTCCACCCACCACAGGGCTGGGGCGAGCAGGAACAGCAGGCTGCCGAGGAACAGCACGACGGAGAGCTGGATGCAGGCGAGGCTGCAGGCGGCGTCGGCTTCCACCGTGGCGCTGTCCAGGGCTTTGGCCGTCTTGAGCTTGGCGCGCCACAGGAAGGCCATGAAGGACAGGGACAGGGCGGCGATGACGAGGCCCGGCACCGTGGTGGGCGGGTGGGTGCGGGCCGTGAGCTGGAGGATGGCTCCGCCCGCGATGCCAAGGGCCAGGAAGAGGAACAGCCAGCCGATGCCCCGCGTGGCCTTGCGCTCGCGCTCGAGGTTGCCGTGATCCAGCAGCTTCCATAGCACCAGCAGCGCCGAGGCGACCTCGATGAAACTGTCCGCGCCGAAGCCGAAGAGGGCCACGGAGTCGTCCGCCCAGCCGAACGCCATGGACACCAGGCCTTCCACCAGGTTGTAGGCGATGGTGATCCCGGAGAGCCAGAGGGCCCGGCGGCGCCAGTCCACGGGCTTCTCCGTCACGGATGCGGCTCGCGGACCTTCCGGGCCTTCACGAGCACCAAGGTGGAGCCCGCCGGGTGGCGCTCCATGTGCACTTCGTCCATCACCTGGCGCATGAAGAACACGCCGCGGCCACCGGGCTTCAGCAGGTTCTCGGGCAGGTTGGGATCGGGCAGGGCCTCCAGATCCACGCCGGGACCCCGGTCCTCGATGCGGATCTCGAAGCGATCGGTCTTGGGCGTGAAGGTGACCTTCACGGGCTTGTCCCGGTCCAGCTTGTTGCCATGGCGCATGGCGTTGGCGATGCCTTCCTGGATCGCCAGCCACAGCCGCTCGCCATCCTCCTGGGTGAAGCTCAGATGCTTCAGGAACTCCGCACCCACCACCTGGATCAGGTCGATGAAGCGCAGGTCCGTGTTGCAGGTGAGGACGACGGGCAGTAGGGCGGGGTGGGCCATAAGACGGAAATTCCCTTTCAGAGATCCGGAGTGCCAAGGTCAAGGTACTTGGATTCCGCCTCCGGGGGCCAGAGGTTTTGCCTGAGCGCACAAGGCATCCGAACCGGGCTGGGGGCGTGCCGGAGATCACAATTAAGAATTAACAGTCCTAAATATGGAGAATCGTGGAACACTGCTTTCCGGCGCCCAGAGCGGGCATGTACGGAGGTTCCAATGAAGGCAAGGTGGTGGCTGGTGTTGCTGGTGCTCCTCGCGGGCTTCGGCGTGCTGGGACTGGGTGGGCGGCAGATCGCCCAGAATGCGCCCCCGATCCCGCAGCGGATCGTGGCGGAGGACGGCACCCAGCTGGTGGGCCCCGGACAGATCCTCGAAGGCCAGGTCAGCTACCTGGGTCACGGTGGCCAGCACATCGGTTCCATTTGGGGCCACGGGGCTTACCTGGCGCCGGACTGGTCGGCCAAGGCCCTGCACCAGTGGGCCTCCCACACCCTCGACGGGGTGAAGGCCCAGGGCGTTTCCATCGCGGATGCCAAGGCAAGCACCGTATCCATATTTCAGAACAATAGGTATGAATTATCCACCGACACGCTGACGCTGAATGCCGCCCAGGCCGCTGCCTACCTGGCGACCCGCGCCGAGCTGGCGAAGGTCGCGGTGGAAGGCGACAAGGGCGCGGCCATTCCTGCCCGGTGGATTCCCACCATGCAGGAGGGCGAGCGGGTGGCCGACTTCTGGCTGTGGACGGCCTGGTCCGCCGCGGCCCGCCGTCCCGGCGCGGACCACAGCTACACCCAGAACTGGCCCCAGGAGCCCCTGGTGGGCAACACCATCACGCCCATCAGCCACCTCTGGAGCATCCTCTCCATCATTCTCCTGATCCTGGGCGTGGGTCTCATGGTGTGGCACCACGCCACCCAGCCGGCCGAGGAATTCCCGGATCCCAAGCCCATCCCCCCCGCTCCGGCCACTCCCAGCCAGCGCTGGTCCGCCATCTACTTTGCGGTCGCCATGGCCCTGTTCCTGGTGCAGATCGGCATGGGCGTCATGACGGCCCACGACGCGGTGGAAGGCAACGGGCTCTACGGGCTGGATCTGTCGCACATCCTGCCCTACGCGGCCTCCCGCACCTGGCACCTGCAGCTGGCGGTCTTCTGGATCGCCACCTGCTGGCTGGCCACGGGCCTCTACCTGGGCCCCAAGCTCAGCGCCAAGGAGCCCAAGGGCCAGTGGCTGGGCGTCGCCGGGCTACTCGCCGCCCTGGTGGTGGTCGTGGTCGGGGCCCTCGTGGGTGCCCACCAGGCCATTGTCGGCAAGCTGTCGGGTTCCTTCATGCTGGGCCACCAAGGCTATGAGTACGTGGAACTGGGCCGCCTCTGGCAGATCCTGCTGACGGTCGGCATGGTCATCTGGCTGGTGCTGGTGCTGCGCTCGCTGCTGCCCGCCCTGAAGGGTGAGAAGGGCCGCCTGGGCCTGCTCAAGCTCTTCGTGCTGTCGGCCATCGCCATCCCGCTCTTCTACTCCGCGGGGTTCATGTACACCCGTGAGACCCACATCGCCATGGCGGAATACTGGCGCTGGTGGGTGGTCCACCTCTGGGTGGAGGGCTTCTTCGAGGTCTTCGCCACCGTCGCCATCGCGCTGCTCTCCACGCGCATGGGCCTCCTTCGCGAAAGCACCGCGCTCCGCGCCGTGAGCCTCTCCATGGGCCTCTTTCTGGGCAGCGGTGTCATCGGCACCTTCCACCACCTCTACTACACCGGCTCCCCGGCCTCCATCGCGGCCCTGGGCTCCGTGTTCAGCGCCCTGGAGATCGTGCCCCTCACCATCGTGGGCTTCGAGATCGCCATGAGCCTGAAGGCCGGCCGGGCTCTGGGTAGCGGGTACGAGTGGCCCTTCAAGTTCTTCGCGGCGGTCTGCTTCTGGAACCTGCTGGGCGCCGGTGTCTTCGGCATGCTCATCAACCCGCCCTCGGTGCTCTACTTCGGCCAGGGTATGAACACCACGCCCATCCACAGCCACGCCGCACTCTTCGGGGTCTACGGCTTCCTGGCGATCTCCCTCATGCTCTTCGCCCTGCGCGGCATGACGCCGGACAAGGCCTGGGACGAGAAGTGGCTGAAGTGGGGCTTCTGGGGCCTGAACCTGGGCCTTGTCCTGATGCTGGCGCTGTCGCTGATCCCCAGCGGCTTCTACCAGGTCGCCCAGAGCCTCGAGCATGGCACCTGGTATGCCCGCAGCGCCGAAGTGGTGCAGTCCCCCCTGATGCGCACCTTCACCTGGCTGCGCATGCCCGGCGACACCCTCTTCGGCCTCGGCGCCCTCGCCGTGATCATCTTCACCTTCAAGGCCGTCATCGGCGCCTGGGGCTGGAGGACCGCCGAGGAGATCAAGCCTGCCCGCACAGAAGTGGACGCGGTCCCCGCCTTCGCAGTGGCCGAGGACTGAGCTCCAACGAACAGGGAAAGGCCCCCGCCGCGAGGCGGGGGCCTTTCCCTTGTCCAGGCCGCCGGAAGTTGCCCTGTTAACCTGACCCGCCCCTTGGGAGGTGCTCTGTGGTCCTCATCGCTCTTCTGCTGTTTGTCGTTGGTGCGCTGGCCTGGCGATGGAAGACCAAGGTCGGGTATCCCCTGTCCGCCCGCCTGGTGATCCTGCAGTGGGCAGGGCTGGGCCTGGGTCTGGTCGTCCTGCTGGCCTCCATGGCTGTCATCGTGCCCCCGGGGCAGGCGGGGATCCAGGTGCTGTTCGGCAAGGTGAACAGCGAGCCCCTGCCTTCAGGCCTCCACTTCATCAACCCCTTCACCCAGGTGGTGGAGATGGAAGTCCGCACCCGGAACTACACCATGTCGACCGTGGGCGACGAAGGCCAGAAGCGGGGCGACGATTCGATCTCGGTCATCACCAGCGACGGGCTGACCGTGAAGCTGGATGCCACCATCTTCTACTCCCTACAGCAGGCGCGCCTGCCGGAGATCTACCGCACCATCGGGCCCGATGTGGAGGATCGGATCGTGCGCAGCGAGATCCGCGCCAGCCTGCGCGACGCAGCCGCCAGCCTGTCCGCCACCGAGCTCTACACATCGAAGCGCCAGTCTTTCGTGGACCAGGTGTCGAAAACACTCAAGGCCGCCTTCGAGGCCCGCGGCATCTCCCTGGAGCAGATGCTGCTCCGCAACGTCATCCTGCCTGAACAGATCACCAAGGCCATCAACGACAAGATCAGCGCAGACCAGGATGCCCAGAAGATGCTCTTCGTGCTCCAGAAGGAGAAGCAGGAGGCCGAGCGCAAGCGCATCGAGGCCGAAGGCCAGGCCAAGGCCCAGCAGATCGTGAGCCAGAG
Source organism: Geothrix campi (assembly GCF_024609265.1). Taxonomy (GTDB): domain Bacteria; phylum Acidobacteriota; class Holophagae; order Holophagales; family Holophagaceae; genus Geothrix; species Geothrix campi. Next base: position 143,714 of record NZ_JANHMP010000001.1, read on the forward strand.
CCTGACCCCCCAGATCATCGAGTACCAGCGCATCCAGGCCCTGCGGGACATCGGCGCCAAGGGCAACCTGATCATCACGCCCATGGGCGGCGCCACGCCCATGATCCAGGTGCCCGCCCGGAAATAAGCCGGGTGGCCGAGCCCGGGCAGGGGTCAGGTAGGATGGCTCATGGCGGATGAAGCACTGAAGCAACGTTCGGCGTGGCGCCCATGACCGAGGCGGCCACGTCGAAGGGTGCCCCCTCGACTCGGAACCCTGGGATCGACCTCCTGCGCGGTCTCTCCATCCTGTTGGTGGTGCTGCATCACGTGGGGCTGCGCATCCCCCTCAAGCAGGGGGTGCTCGCCACCTTTCTGCCGAGGTGGTTCCTCAATGCGCTGATCTACAACGGCTACGAAGCAGTGTTCGTGTTCTTCGTGATTTCGGGGTTTCTCATCACCTCGAACACGCTGGCCCGATGGGGCACCCTGGGGGCGATCGATGCCCGAAGCTTCTACACTCGCAGGGCTGCGCGCATCCTGCCCTGCCTGGTGGCGCTGGTGGCGGTCCTCAGCGCGCTCCATCTGGCCGGTGCGCGGGACTACGTCATCAGCCACCCCAACCAGTCGCTCCCCAGGACGATCTTTTCAGCGCTGGGTCTCCACCTGAACTGGTACGAAGGACGCACGGGCTGGCTGCCCGGGAACTGGGACGTACTGTGGTCCCTGTCCATCGAGGAAATCTTCTACCTGGGCTTCCCCCTGGTCTGCCTGGGGCTGCGCCGGAAGCGATTCCTGGTGCCCGCCTTGATCCTGCTCGCCCTGTCCCTGCCGGTGTCGCGTGCCGCCCTCGCCGGAAACGGGATATGGCAGGAGAAGGCCTACCTGCCCGGCATGGCCGGCATTGCCATGGGTGTTCTCGGCGCTCTGGCCGCGGACTACCTTCGCCCGCAAGGACGTGGGATGGTGCGGCTGGTCGGGGCGGCCGGCGCCATGGGCCTGGCGGCAGTGCTCTGCTTCGAAGGCAAGATCTGGCCCTACCTGGGGAACGGCACCCTTCTCCTGCTGACGCTCTCGACGGCCGGCCTTGTCCTGGCCTTCCACTGGCGGGTCTCAAGCGGGCCCGCCAACCCGCTCCCCGGCACGGGTTGGTTGCGTTCTTTCGGGCGTCTGAGCTACGAGATCTACCTCACCCACATGTTCGTGGTGTGGCCGGTGGTTCGCGCCTTCAAGGCGACCGGCGCCAGCCTCCGGTGGGGCATCCTCTGGTACCTGCCCGCCGCTGCACTCTCCTGGCTGCTCGGTTGGCTGGTCGCGCGCTACCTTTCCACCCCCAGTGAACACGCCCTGCGGCGAAGACTGATGACGGCAGAACCGACCCTGCCACCGCTCGGCCCGGCGGTGGAACAAGTTCAGTCCTAAGAACCGTTCCAGGCCTTCTATTCGGCTATTCAGCGCTGGCCCGATCCCTTGACTCCCTTCGATGGCGGGAGTAGATTTCCGTGCCGTTTTCAATAAATGAGACACGGTATCAATTACCACGGGATCTTGAATGATGCCCGGGGGGTCCGGGCACGACGCCAAAGGAGGGCGGCATGCGAAGGACGAAAGTACTTGCGATGGTCCTCGGTCTTGGGCTGGGGTTGGCCCACCTTGCCGGGCAGGAGGCTCCCGCCGTTATCCACGGGGACGTGCTGATCCCGGATACCAGCCTGGAGGCCAGGGAGGATATCGGTGTCCGGTCCCACACGAACCACCTGGTGCTCCTCCGGCCTGGAGGTGGCCTGGGTCCGGGGGGCGGCATGACTCCGATGCAGATCCGCGACTTCTATGGCCTTTCAGCCACCGGAGGCCACGATGTCATCGCCATCATCGACGCCTTCCACTATCCGACGGCCCTGAATGACTTCAACACCTTCTCCGCCATGTTCGGGTTGCCCCAGGAGACTTCCACGGATCCGACGGCCGCCACCAATACGGTCTTCCAGGTTGTCTACCAGGGGGGGAAGAAGCCAAGGACCAATGCCGGCTGGGCCCTGGAGGCGGCCCTCGACATCGAGTGGGCCCATGCCCTGGCGCCAGCCGCCAAGATCGTCCTCGTGGAGGCCCAGTCCAACAGCAACGCGAACCTCTACGCAGCCGTGGACCTGGCGGTGTCCCTCGCCGGCGTGAAGCAGGTGTCCATGAGCTGGGGTGGCAGTGAGTCCTCGGGAGAAACCGCCAACGACACGCACTTCAACGTGAATGGGCCAGCCTTCTTCGCCGCCAGCGGCGACACCGGCGGCAAGACCATCTACCCCTCCACCTCGCCGTACGTCGTCGCCGTGGGGGGCACCAGCGTGGCCACGGATGCCAACGGCACCTTCACGGGCGAGACCGGCTGGAGTGCCGGCGGAGGCGGCAACAGCCCCTACGAGGCCAAGCCCAGCTGGCAGACCGCTGTGTCCATGACGGGGTCCGGCCGCGGCGTACCTGACATCTCCTCCGACGCGGACCCCAATACGGGTGTGGCGGTGTACGACACCACGTCCTACCACGGGCGGTCCGGGTGGTGGGTGGTGGGCGGCACCAGCGTCTCCTCGCCGTGCCTCGCCGGCATGGTGAACCTGGGCGGCGGAACGTTCACGAACACCACGCAGCTGCTCACGACCATCTATGGCAGCTATCTGAATCCTCCCGCCCCACCCGTGTTCCGCGACATCACCTCGGGAAACAACGGATTCCCGTGCCTGGTGGGCTGGGACTACGTCACGGGTGTGGGCTCTCCCCAAGGAACCGGCGGGTTCTGAACCTTCCGAAACCCCTTGAACCCGGGTCCCGCTTCACTGAGGCCCGGGTTCACCCGCTGTTCCGCAGCCCTGCAGCGATGCCGTTGATGGTGAGCAGAATACTCCGCACCGTGAGGTCGTCGCTGTCGCCGGCGCGGTAGCGGCGCATCAGCTCCACCTGGAGGTGGTTCAGGGGGTCGAGGTAGGGGAAGCGGTGCTGGATGGAGCGCCTCAGGGCGGGATTGCCCTCCAGCAATTCACGTTGCCCCGTGATGGCCTTCAGCGCGCGGATGGAGGCGCCACACTCCTCCTGCAGGCGGCCGAAGATTCGGCCTCGCAGGGCCGCGTCGCTCACCAGGTCCGCATAGCGGGAGGCGATGCCAAGGTCCACCTTGGCGAGCACCATGTCCATGTTGGAGAGCAGGTCGCGGAACGTGGGCCAGCGGGCGTGCATCTCCCTCAACAAGGCCAGACCCGCCTCGCCGCGCTCCCGTTGGAAGGCTTCGACCGCGGCGCCGAACCCATACCAGCCCGGCAACATCAGGCGGCACTGGCTCCAGCTGAAGACCCAGGGGATGGCCCGGAGGTCGGTGATGGCGTGGCCCGCCTTCCGGCTGGCCGGCCTCGAGCCGATGTTGAGCTGGGCGATCTCGGCGATGGGCGTGGACTCCCAGAAGAACTGCTCAAAGCCCTCCATTCCGTACACGAGATCGCGGTACGCCCGGCAGGCTTCGTTCGATAGCGCATCCATGGCTTCCGGGAAGCGGGGGTCCATCCTCACGCCATCAGCATCCGGAAGGCTTGCCTCCAGGGTGGCGGCTACCAGCACGTCAAGGTTGCGGCGGGCCACGGCCGGATGACCGTATTTGGCGGCGATCACCTCGCCCTGCTCGGTCAGGCGGATCTGGCCGCGCACCGCACCGGGCGGCTGGGCTAGGATGGCCTCGTAGCTGGGTCCGCCGCCCCGGCCCACGGATCCGCCGCGGCCATGGAAGAGTCGCAGGCGGATGCCGTGGCGCCTGGCCACTTCCACCAGCCGCAACTCAGCCTTGTAGAGCTCCCAGCGCGACGTGAGAAAACCGCCGTCCTTGTTGCTGTCCGAATAGCCCAGCATCACCTCCTGCACACCGTCGCGGCTGTCCAGCAGGCGACGGTAGAGGGGCTGGCGGAGCAGCCCATTCATGATGTCGCCGCAGCGCTGGAGATCCTCGATGGTTTCGAAGAGGGGGATGAGGTTGATGTCGAGGCGGCTTTGCGCCGGGCGCAGGATCCCCGCCTCCCGCAGCATCACGGCCGCTTCCAGGAGGTCGGAGACGCTCTCCGTGTGGCTGACGATGCAGCTGGGGAGGGCCTCCATCCCCAGGCGTCGCTGGGCCTCGGTTGCCGCGTGGAACAGGGCCAGCTCACCCTGGGTCTCTTCGCTGTAGGCCAGGTAGGGCGAGGCGAGAGGACGTGGGCTCTCCAACTCGGCAACCAGCAGGGTCAACCGTTCCGCTTCGCCCAGGGCTTGGTACCCGGTGCCGGGTCGCACGGCTTCCAGCAGCTCGGCCACCACCCGTTCATGGACCTCGGAACTCTGCCGCAGATCCAGCGGCGCGAGGTGGAAGCCGAAGACTGACACCGACCGGCGCAGGTCCCGCAGACGGCCCCGGGCCAGCAGCCGACCTCCATGGGCGCGCAGGGAGCGGTCCAGCGTGTCCAGATCTGCTTTCAGCTCAGCGGGTGAGCCATAGGGCTCCCCTGGGCCGGGCAGAGGGGCTGCCTCGGTGGCCAACTCATTCCGATGGGTTGCCGAGAGTCGTTCGAAGATCAAGGAGAGGGCCCGTCGATAGGCTTCGTCCACATGCTGCGGAGACCGGTCCGGAGACTGTTCCGCCAGGTCCTGAACCTCCTGGGAGGCCCGAGTGACCTGCAAGCTGAGGGAGAGTTCCTCGCCGAGGGCGCGCGTCTCTCGAAGCAGGAATTCCAGGATGGTGCGGGACTGCATCCGCAGCGTCTGCTGAAGCACTTTGGCGGTGACAAAGGGATTGCCATCCCGATCGCCGCCGATCCAGCTGCCGACCTGGAAGAAGGGTGGCAACTCCGCATCCCCCCAGGCCGGGTCCAGCCCGAGCCGATCCTCCAGATCCGCATAGAGGGCAGGGACTTCCCTCAGGAAGGTGCGGTCGAAATAGGAGAGGGCACCGGTGACCTCGTCGGCTACCGCCGGCCGCTGGGGCCGCAGCATGCGGGTCTGCCAAAGCAGCAACACCTGCCGCTGCAAGTGTTCGTCCCGGAGGGCCGTTTCTCTTGGGGTCGAGGCGAGGCGGTCACGCTCATCAAGCAGTCGGGCGATCTCCATCTGGGCATGCAGGACGCTTTTTCGCTGCACTTCGGTGGGGTGGGCAGTGAGCACAGGGCGGACCTGGGCGCTGGCGAAGAAGGCCCGCAGACCATCTGCATCCAGTCCCGCACCGGCGGCCCGGTTCAGGGCGTGGCCCAGGGAACTGGGCCGGGGCGGGGCGCTCCCCGTGTGGTGGGCGCGGGACCGCCGGATGTGATGCTGGTCTTCGGCCAGGTTGGCGAGCTGGGAGAAGTAGCTAAAGGCGCGGACCACCAGAATGGCGCGACCCGGGCTGAGGCCTTTCAGGATCGCCTTCAGTTCAAGGCCAGCGCTTGCATCCAGGGCCCTGTGGAAGCGCACCGAACTCTGCCGGATTCGCTCAATGAGCAGGAAGGTCTCCTCACCTTCCTGCAGCCGGACGGTGTCTCCCAGCAGCCGCCCGAGCAGACGGATGTCCTCCTTCAGGGGCAGATCCTTGTCGGGGTGGTCGGAGTCCATGGATAAGGTACCCCCAGGCCTTTGAAAAGAAGGCCGGCCTGGGACCTAGCGTAAGGGAAATCCAGGTGCCAAGGATTGTGGATGTGGCGACAGACACGCTGTGCGTCGAGCCGGCGGGAGCGCTATGATGAATAACCTGACCAACCCGGTCAGGATTCTGGGGCACCCATGAAAGTCATCGTCGCCAAGACTGCGGGGTTCTGCTGGGGCGTCAAGCGCGCCATGGACGCGGTTCTGGAGGCCTCGGTGCGCAACGACGGCCGCACCGTGCAGACGCTGGGGCCGCTCATCCACAATCCCCAGGCGCTGGAACTCATCGGCAGGCGGGGCGTGGCCGTCGCGGAGGCGCCGGACAAGGTGCAGGCGGGCACGGTGGTGATCCGCGCCCACGGCATCCCCATCCAGGACCTGCGCGGTCTCAAGGAGCGCCAGGCCCGAGGCGAGGTGAAGATCGTCAACGCCACCTGTCCGGAGGTGGCGAAGGTCCACCACAAGATCAAGAAGTGGAGCCCCAAAGGCTACTTCACGGTGATCCTGGGCAGTCATGGCCACGCGGAGAGCGTGGCCCACCGCAGCTTCGCGGACCACGGCTCCGTCATCGTGTCGAGCATGGCCGAGGCCGAGGCCCTGACCGACGAACAGCTCAAGAAGGTGCTGGTGGTGGCCCAGACCACCTTCACCGTGAAGGACTATCACGCCATCACTGACTACCTCAGAACCCGGGCCGTGGACGCCGTCTTCGAGAACACCATCTGCGAGGACACCTGGATGCGCCAGGACGAGGCCAAGGAGCTGGCCCGCACCGTGGACACGGTCATCGTCGTGGGTGGCAAGGCCTCGAGCAACACCAAGCACCTGGCCGAGCTGGCCCACCATTACGGCAAGCCCGTCCAGTACGTGGAGACTGCCGCGGAACTGGATCTCAAGGCTTTCACGGGCCGCGAGACCGTGGGCGTGCTGGCCGGCGCTTCCACCCCCACCTGGTTGGTGGATGAGGTGGTGGACGTGCTGGAGCAGCTGGGTGACGGTCCCAGCCGCTGGCGGAGCTTCCTGCAGGCTGCTTTCGGCAGCTCGTCGCTGCTGGCCATGGGCGCCGCCTTCATGACCCTCGGGGTGCACAAGTGGTTGGGACTCCCCCTGGGCTGGCGTTATCCGGTATTGGCGGGCACCTATGTGCTGGCCATGTACCTGCTGACCCCCTTCCTGGATCCCCTGGGCCTCGGTGCCAAGGGACCGGCGCGGGCGCGCTTCCTGGAGCGCAACCGCACCCTCCTGCTGTCGGCGGGCCTGGTGGCCTTGGCCATCACCCTCGGTCTGGCGGTGAGCCTGGGCCTGAAGGCCCTGACGGTGGCAGCCGGCGCCTCCCTGGTGGGCGCAGCCTACAAGCGGCGGTTCCAGGTAGGCGGGTGGACCCTGAGCCTGCGGAAGATCCCCGGCTCCAAGGACGTGGTGGTGGCCTTGGCCCTGGCTACGGTGGCGGTCATCATGCCCGTCTGGCAGGAGGGCCGGGCCTGGGATCTCCGCGCGTTCGCGGCCGTCTTCCTGGTGGGTGTCCTGGCCTTTGTCCGCACGGTGATCTACGAGATCAGGGACATGCAGAACGACCAGATCGTCGGGAAGGAGACTCTGCCGATCCTCATGGGCAAGTCAGCCACCAAGGCCGTGCTGGTGGGGCTGTTGGGAACCCTCCTGGCCGGCACTCTCTGGCTCACCTTCGACAATCGCCAGCATGGGCACCCCTTGGCTGTGGCGCTGGTGCTCGTGATCTGCGCCGCCTATCCCGTGCTGTACCTGTGGCTCTACCACGAGCGGTTCACCACCGGGAAGCACCGGTTCGAGCTGAGCGTGGACCTGAGCTTCTGGCTGGTGGGTTTGCTGGCCATCGTGTAGTTCTTGCCCTTTCATGGGGGACTGCTAGCCTTGGGGCACCTTTTCAAGGAGAGCCCCATGCGCATGAAGTCGCTTGTCGTCCTTTCTGCTACGGCCATCCTGGGCGCCGCCCTCGGTTGGGCCGCCGCGGCAGCCAGCTACCAGAAGACCGGCACCGTGAAGGAAGTGGCCCCCGACAGCTTCACCCTGGACCTCGGCAAGGAGGCCTGGCGCTTCTACACCGACAGCAGCACCACCGGGAAGGATGCCCTCAAGGCCGGCGACAAGGTGACCGTCACCTACAAGCAGGTGGCCACGAAGATCGAGGCCAAGGCTGCGGCGAAGGCCCCTGCCAAGAAGAAGTAGTTCACGATGAGGAGTATTGCCTCGGCGGTCTCGGTATGGCCACAGGCCATACCGAGAAGAAGAAGTAATTCCGCCGAAGGCGGTACCAGCAAAACGGGGCGCGTTTGCGCCCCGTTTTGCTGGATGTGGAAAGATGGCTGCATGCGGAACTGGGTCCTCATCACAGGTTGCTCGACGGGCATCGGGCGGGCCCTGGTGCCGCTCTGCCGCGCGGCGGGCTGGGGCGTGGTGGCCACGGCGCGGCGGGTGGAGACGCTGGTGGACCTACCCCCGGGCGAGGACCTCCGTGTGCTCCCTCTCGATGTCACCGACGGAACCAGCGTCGCCGCCGCGGCCGCAGCCTGCGCGGACCTGCCCCTCAAGGCCCTGGTCAACAACGCCGGCTACGGCCAGGTGGGCCCCCTTGAACTCCTACGCGCGAAGGAACTCCGCGCGCAGTTCGAGACCAATGTCATCGGCCTCCACCAAGTGACCAACGCCTTCCTGCCCCTGCTGCGGCGGGAACCCGGCGCGCGGATCCTTCAGGTGGCCTCCATGCTGGGGCGCCTGTCCATCCCTTTGGCGGGGCCCTACAACGCTTCCAAGCATGCGGTGGTGGCCCTGGCGGAAAGCCTGCGCCTGGAGATCGGCGAGGAAGTGGCCGTGGTGCTGGTGGAGCCCGGCGCCATCCGGACGGAGTTCAGGGAAACCCTAACGAAGGCCTGGGGCGACCTGCCCGAGCGGGCCCGCGGCACCCGCTATGAGGCCATCCTCGCCCGGTACCTGGCGGTGCGGAAGCAGCAGGGCGAGCGCTTCGCCATGGATGCCCAGCGCTGCGCCCGGAAGATCCTGAAGGCCCTGGTGGCTGAACGTCCCCCGCGGCGCGTGGTCATTGGCCGGGACGCCTTCTGGGTGGGCAAGCTGAAGGCCCTCCTGCCCGCGGCCTGGTGGGAGGCGATCCTGCGCCGGGCCTATGGACTGAGGTGACGGAGAAGAGAGTGCTGCCAGACTGGAGGCATGTCCGAAGACCGCCTCTACCTGATCGACACCTTCGCTTTCATTTTTCGCGCCTACTTCGCCAATCCCAGGCTGAAGAACGGCGCGGCGTACACCTTCACGCGACTGGTGCTGCAGCTGCTGGCGAAACACCAGCCCACGCACCTCGCCTGTGTGTTCGACATGCCGGGGCCCACCTTCCGGCATGAGCTCTATCCCGAGTACAAGGCCAACCGCGCCGAGATGCCCGAGGACCTGCGGCCCCAGATCCCCATGATCCGCCAGCTGGTGGAGGCCCTCTCCATCCCCATCGTCGAACTCTCCGGCTACGAGGCGGACGATGTCATGGGCACCCTGGCCCGGGAATCCGCCGCCCACGGTCTGCCGGCGGTCATCGTCAGCCCGGACAAGGACTTGCTGCAGCTGGTGGACGACGACCTGAAGATCCAGGTGCTGAACACCAAGGATGGCGAGATCTGGCACGACCGCGAGGGCGTGAAGGCCCGCATGGGCGTGTGGCCCGAGCAGGTGGTGGACTTCCTCAGCCTGGTGGGCGACGCCTCCGACAACGTGAAGGGCGTGCCCGGCATCGGCGAGAAGGGCGCGGCCCTGCTGCTGGAGGCCCACGGCAGCCTGGACGGTGTGCTGGCCGCCAAGGCTGGCCTGAAACCCAAGCAGCGGGAGGGGCTGGAGGCCGCGGCCGAATGGCTGGAGCTCACGAAGCGCCTCGTCACCGTGGTCACGGATCTGACGCTGCCTCTGCATCCGAAGGACCTCGCCTATCCCGGCGTGGACGAGGCCAAGGCCCGGGAGACCTTCAAGGCCCTGGGCTTCCAGACCCTCACCAAGGAGTTCACCCAGAGCGCCAAAGAGGCGGGCAGCGAGCGGAAGTACCGCTCCGCAGCCACCGTGGCTGATCTGGAAGCCGCCGTGGCGGCCTGCCGCGCCGCGGGACGCTTCGGCCTCGATACCGAAACCACCAGCATCGATCCCACGCGGGGCCACATCGTGGGCCTGAGTCTGGCCTGGGCGCCCAACGAAGGCCTCTACGTCCCGCTGGCCCACCTGAAGCCGGCCACCGCGGATACGGAGGGCTCCCTGCCGGGACTGCTGCCCGATAGCGGCTTGCCCGCATCCCTGCTGGATCTGCGTGGAGACGCGGCAACCTTCTTTGCCGAGTTGGCGCCCCACCTGGATGCCCGCAACCTGCCCTTCGCGGAGGCCCGGCGCGTGCTGGCGCCCCTGCTGGCCGACGCTTCCGTGGGCAAGTGCGGCCAGAACCTGAAGTACGACCTCCAGGTGCTGGCCCGCCACGGTCTGCCGGTGGCCGGGTTGGCGGACGACAGCATGGTGTTGAGCTTCCTGCTGGAAAGCGGGGTCCGCCACAACCTGGACGATCTGTCCGTGCGCCTGCTGGACGTGAAGCCCATCGCCTTCGAAGAGGTGGTGGGGAAGGGCAAGGCCCAGAAGCGCTTCGATGAGGCCGAATTCGACCATGCGGTGCAGTACGCCGCCGAGGATGCGGACCTCGCCCTCCAGCTCTGCGACAAGCTGCGGGCCATGCTCGCGGACGACCGGTTGAAGCGGCTCTACGAAGAGGTGGATCTTCCTCTCGTGGACGCCCTGGCGGCTCTCGAAGGCCATGGCGTGCGACTCGACCTGGAGGTCCTCTCCCAACTCGCCATGCGCATGCACGGCGAGCGCAAGCGCGCCGAGGCCCGCGTTCTCGAGCTCGCCGGCGAGCCCTTCAACCTGAACAGTCCCACTCAGTTGGGCGGCATCCTCTTCGGCAAGCTGGGCTTCAAGCCCGTGAAGTACACCGGCAAGACCAAGGCCCCCAGCACCGATGAGGATGTGCTTCAGGAGCTGGCGGAGAAGCAGGGTGCCGAGATCGCCAGCGAGCTGCTGCGCCACCGGCAGATGGTGAAGCTGCTGGGCACCTATGTGGAGGCGTTGCCCCAGATGGTGAACCCCGTCACGGGCCGCGTGCACACGCGCCTGCACCAGGCGGCGGTGGCGTCGGGTCGCCTGGCTTCCAGCGATCCCAACCTCCAGAACATCCCCATTCGCACCGAAGAAGGTCGCGCCATCCGGGGCGCCTTTGTGCCCGAGCCCGGTTGGGTGTTGCTGGACGCCGACTACAGCCAGATCGAGCTGCGGGTGGTGGCGGCCCTGGCTGAGGATCCCGTGCTGCTGGGCGCCTTCGCCGCCGGGGAGGACATCCACCGGCGGACAGCCTCAGAGGTCTTCAACGTGCCCATGGATCAGGTCACCTCGGAGCAGCGCAGCGCGTCCAAGGCCGTCAACTTCGGCCTGCTCTACGGCCAGGGGGCCTTCGCCCTCGCGGCCAACATCGGCGTCAGCCAGAAGGAAGCCAAGGCCTTCATCGAGCGCTACTTCGAGCGCATGCCCAAGGTGGCCGCCTGGATCGAGAACGCCAAGGAACGGGCCCTGGCGGAAGGTCTGGTGCGCACCCACTGGGGCCGCATCCGCCGCATCCCGGAGCTGGAGAGCCCCAACAAGCAGTTCCAGGCGCAGGGTCTGCGCGAGGCCGTGAACACCATCGTCCAGGGCACCGCCGCCGACCTCATGCGCCGGGCCATGGTGCGTCTGCACCACAGCCTCCAGGCATCGGGTCTCCAGGCGCGGCTGCTGCTCCAGGTCCACGACGAGCTGCTCATGGAGGCACCTCCCGAGGAAGTGGACCGCGCCTCGCTGCTGCTGAAGGAGGCCATGGAAGGCGCCGACGACCTGGGGGCCCTGGGCGTGAAGCTGGCGGCGGAGGTCCGTTCCGGGGCGAGCTGGCTGGCCTGCAAATAGCCGATCGTTTTTGACGATCTGTAGGTCCGAAGAGTCGAAACCAGGCTTTTCGGCCGGAATTGTGATGGCGATCGGAGCTCAAACTTAACGGGGAGGTCATGATTGGGCGGTCCCGGGGCGACTTTGCGCCTGGGCAGGACCCCTTCCCGCAGGAGCCGATCATGAGCCAATACAACATCGCCTGGTTGCCCGGTGACGGCGTGGGCGTCGAGGTCATGGAGGCGGCGAAGATCTGCCTCGATGCCCTGAAATTCGACGCCACCTACACCCATGGCGACATCGGCTGGGAGTTCTGGTGCAAGGAAGGCGAGTCCTTCCCCCAGCGCACCATCGACCTGCTCAAGAACAGCCACGCCGCCATGTTCGGCGCCATCACCTCCAAGCCCGTGAAGGATGCCGAGGCCGAGCTGATCCCGGAGCTGAAGGGCAAAGGGCTGATCTATCGCAGCCCCATCGTCCGCATGCGGCAGATGTTCGACCTCTACACCTGCCTGCGGCCCTGCAAGGCCTACCCGGGCAACCCGCTGAACTACAAGGAAGGCATCGACATGGTGATCTTCCGCGAGAACACGGAGGATCTCTATTCCGGCGTCGAGTTCGCCCCCGTGCCCGACGAGCTGAAGGACAGCCTGAAGCGGCTCAGCAAACCGTTCAGCCACTTCGCGGACCTGCCGGGCGATCAGTTCGCCATCACCTGCAAGATCAACACGGTGAAGGGTTGCGACCGCATCATCCGCGCCGCTTTCGAGTACGCGAAGACCTTCGGCTATCCCAAGGTGACGGTCATCCACAAGGCCAACGTGGTGCGTGCCACAGAGGGCATGTTCCTGGAGACCGGCAAGCGCATCGCCAGGGAATACCCCGGCATCCAGATGGACGACGCCAACGTGGACGCCATCACTATGTGGATGCTGAAGAACCCGAAGAACTACGGCGTGATGGTGGCCACGAACCTCTTCGGCGACATCGTCAGCGATCTGGCGGCCCAGATGGTGGGTGGCCTGGGCTTCGGCTGCTCGGGCAACATCGGCGACAAGCTGGCGGTCTTCGAGCCCAGCCACGGCAGCGCGCCAAAGTATGCGGGCCAGTACAAGGTGAACCCCATCGCCACCATCCTCGCCGCCAAGATGATGCTGGATTGGCTGGGCGAGCCGGAGAAGGGCGCCCGCCTGGAAAAGGCCGTGGCCGCCGTCATCGCTGAAGGCCAGGTGCGCACCTACGACATGGGCGGCAGCGCCTCGACCCTCGACATGGGCGAAGCCATCGCACGGAAGCTCTGAGGAATGCCATGAATCCGATCCTCATCCACGAAGTCGGTCCCCGCGACGGTCTCCAGGTCGAAGCCGCGGTGGTGCCCACGGAGGTCAAGCTCGACTGGATCCGCCGGGTGGCGGATTCGGGCGTGGATATCGTTCAGGTGGGTTCCTTCGTGCGGGGTGACAAGGTGCCCCAGATGGCAGACACGGATGAGCTGTTCCGCATCCTTGCCAAGGAATCCCACCGCGCCCTGCTATCGGGTCTGGTGTTGAACGAGAAGGGACTGGAGCGGGCCCTGGAGGTGGGCGTGCCGCTCATCTGCCTGGGTGTGTCCGCTTCCGAGACCCACAGCCGGAAGAACACGGGCATGGGCACCGAGGAGGCCCAGCGGCGCATCATCGCCACGGCGTTGGCGGCCAGGGAGGCCGGCAGGAAGGTGCAGGTGAGTGTCCAGAGCGCCTTCGGCTGCGGGTTCGAGGGCCCCATTCCCGAGGATCGCGTCATGGGCATCGTGGCGGCCTACCTGGAGGCCGGACTGACCTCCATCAGCCTTGCAGATACGGCCGGCCACTCCCATCCCGACCAGGTCCGGCGCTACGTCGGGCGCGTCCTGGAGCTGGATCCGCGCGCTGAGCTCACTGCCCACATCCATAATACCTATGGTTTGGGCATGGCGAGTGTCTACGCAGCCATGGAAGCGGGCGCCAAGGCCATCGAGACCAGCTTCGGCGGCCTCGGCGGCTGCCCCTTCACCAAGGTGGCGGCGGGCAATGTGGCCACCGAGGATCTGGTGCACGGCCTCCAGCGCTCGGGTCAGCGGGCCGACATCGACCTCCCCACCCTGATCAAGGTGGCGCAGGACGTGGCGGCCCACCTCGGTCGGGACCTGCCGGGCTGCGTCCACAAGACTGGGCCCATCGCTGCAAAGGTGACGGTATGAGCAGGCAGATCCTCGACGGCATCAAGGTCCTGGACCTCACCAACGTCCTGTCGGGCCCCTTCACCACCCTGCATCTGGCCCTCCTCGGGGCCGAGGTCATCAAGGTGGAGAACCCCAAGGACGGGGATCTGGCCCGCAAGCTGGGCATCGTCCCCGAGCTGAACAAGAAGCTCATGGGCACCAGCTTCCTGGCCCAGAACTGCAACAAGAAATCCATCACCCTCAACACCAAGTCACCCGAAGGCAAGGAGCTGTTCCGGAAACTGGTGAAGGACGCGGATGTGGTGGTGGAGAACTTCCGCCCCGGCGTCATGGACCGGCTGGGCATTGGCTACAAGGTTCTGGCGGAGCTCAACCCGAGGCTGATCTACTGCGCGATTTCCGGCTTCGGCCAGACCGGACCGGACGCCCTCAAGCCGGCCTACGACCAGATCATCCAGGGCCTGTCGGGCGAAATGGCCGTGAACGGTGATGAGCGGCTGAGCCCCCTGCGGACGGGCTTTCCGGTGTGCGATACGGTGGGCGGCCTGAACGCGGCCTTCGCCGTGATGGCGGCGCTCTTCCACCGGGAGCGCACGGGGCAGGGGCAGGCCATCGACATCGCCCTGCTGGATAGCATCATGCCCCTCATGGGTTGGGTGGCCGCGAACCTTCTCATCGGCGGTGAACAGCCCGTGCTCATGGGCAACGACAACTTCACGGCGGCGCCCAGCGGTACCTTCCGTACGCAGGATGGGCACATCAACATCGCCGCCAACAAGCAGGAACAGTGGGAGGCGGCCTGCGACGTGCTGGAAGTGCCGGAACTGAAGGCCGATCCGCGGTTCCAGGAACGGGATACCCGCAAGAAGAACCGGCGTGAGTTGACGCCATTGCTGGAGGCCAAGCTGGCCCAGAAATCTACCCGTTTCTGGGTAGGGGAACTGAATGCGAAGGATGTTCCGAGTGGCGAGATCCTCGACCTGGAGGCGGCGCTAAGGCAGCCGCAGATCCAGCACCGGGAGGTGCTGCGCAAGGTGCAGGTGAACGGTGTGGGCGAGATCGAGGTTTTCGGTCTCACCGCCCTCTTCGAAAAGACTCCTGGGTCCGTCGAGGCTCCGCCGCCCGCTCTGGGCGAGCACAATGCGGAAATTTACGGGCGCCTGGGCCTGGCTGATTCCGATCTAGCTGAACTGAAAACCAAAGGTGTGATCTGAGGAGGCAGTTATGGGCATGACGGTCGTCGAGAAGATCCTGGCCCGCGCAGCGGGCCTGCCGTCCGTGAAGGTCGGGGATGTGGTGGAGCCGAAGGTGGACCTCGCCATGTCCCATGAGAACGCGGCGCTGGTGATCAACCAGTTCCACGAGGTGTACGAAGGCACTGGGCTGACCGCCAAGGTGTGGGATCCCTCCCGGGTCGCCATCATCTTCGATCACCGCGTGCCGGCTGAATCGCCGAAGACCGCCACCAACCAGAAGAAGATCCGGGGCTTCGTGGCCGACCATGGCATCACCAAGTTCCATGACATCCGCGGCGATGTCGGTGGCATCTGCCATCAGATCCTGCCGGAGTACGGCTATGTGCGGCCTGGATTCGTGGTGGTGGGCACCGACTCCCACACCACCAGCCACGGGGCCATGGGCGCCTTCAGCTTCGGCATCGGCGCCACCGAAATGGCTTCTGTATGGAGCCTGGGCATCGCAGTGAATATCGAAGTCCCCGCCACCATCAAGGTGGTGGTCAAAGGCGAGTTCCCGCCCTTCGTGGGGCCGAAGGACCTCATCCTCCACCTCATCGGCAAGCTCACGGCCCAGGGCGCCAACTACAAGGTGCTGGAGTTCCACGGCGAGACCATCCGGAAGATGAGCACCAGCGGCCGCATCGCCATCTGCAACATGAGCGTGGAGGCGGGTGCCACGTCGGGCATCGTCCCAGGTGACGCGGAGACCTTGCGGTACCTTCGGGAAGAGGCGGGGGTGACGGACCCCATCCCCTGTGTCACACCCGATCTGGATGCAGACTATGTCAGGACGGTGGAGATCGATGTATCCACCCTGGTGCCGCAGATCGCCTGCCCCCACATGGTGGACAACGTGAAGCCCATCGGCGATGTGGCCGGCACCCGGATCCAGCAGATCGTCATCGGCAGCTGCACGAATGGGCGGCTGGACGACCTGGCCGCCGCGGCGGACATCCTGCGGGGCAAGAAAGTGGCCCAGGGCACGCGCATGCTGGTGTTTCCGGCCTCGAGCAAGATTTTCGCCCAGGCTCTGGACAAAGGTTACGTCCACGACCTGATGAAGGCCGGCGCCGTGGTGATGAACTCAGGCTGCGGCCCCTGCCTGGGGGTCCATGAAGGCGCCCTGGGCGACCACGAAAAGGCGCTCAGCACCACCAACCGCAACTTCAAGGGCCGCATGGGCAATCCCACGGGGGAGGTCTACCTGTGCAGCCCCGTGGTGGCCGCCGCCTCCGCGATCACGGGCGTCATCACCGATCCGAGAAAGGGCTGAACCATGTCCAAGGTCATCATCAAGCTCGGCAATGACATCAGCACCGACGACATCTATCCGGGCCGCTTCATGGCCACCGTGTTGCCCACCGAAACGCCCCAGTTCGCGTTCTTCGACCGTACGGAGTTCAACGCCCAGCTCAAGGCCAAGGCCTTTGCGCCCGGCTCCATCATCGTGGGGGGCGAGAATTTCGGCTGCGGGTCGAGCCGCGAGCAGGCCTGCTCCACGCTCAAGGGGTACGAGGTGGCCGTGATCGCCAAGAGCATTTCGCGCATCTTCCTGCAGAACAGCATCAACCTGGGCCTGCAGGTCGTGATCTGCCCCGGCATCGAGGCGAGCGAAGGCGACGACCTGGAGATCACGGCGGACCAGGTGCTCAACAAGACCACGGGCAAGGCCTACGACCAGGTGAAGCTCCCCGCCGCCCGCAAAGGCATCATGGACGCCGGTGGGCTCATCCCCTACACCCGGGCGAGACTCATGGCCAAGGTCTGATAGAAAAGACCTCCACGAAGGACACGAAGAAAAGGACAAGATCACGAAGGCGGAGGGGATTGCCCACCTTACCTTCGTGATCTTCTTGCGCCCCGGGGCCTATTCGTGTCCTTCGTGGAGGCATTTCCCGATTCGGTCCGAACGCCTATTCGGTGCTCTCCAGCGCATCCTCTGGGCATGGATGGTGGTGGCTCCGGATGGCGTGGACGGCCAGATCGTAGTCGGGTTCCCGCGTGAGCTCCGGCACCAGTTCGGTATGGATGACGGTGCCATTCTCGTCCAGTGCCACCACCGCCCGGGCGAGGAGACCCCGCATGGGTCCGTCGATGAGGGTGACGCCGAAATCGGCGCCGAATTCAGGGTGGCGGAAGGTGGAGACGGGCACGACGCGCTCCAGGCCCTTCGATCCGCAGAAGAGATCCTGGGCGAAGGGCAGGTCCATGGACACGCACAGCAGGACGGTATCGCTGAGGTCCGCCGTCAGGGCATTGAACTTCCGCACACTCTCCGCACAGGTCGTCGTGTCCAGGCTGGGGAAGATGCTCAGCAACACGCGCTTGCCTTCCAGGTCCACGCTGGCGACCTCGCGGAGATCCGTGCGAGTGACGGTGAAGGCGGGGGTGGCAGAGCCGATGGTGGGCAGCTCGCCGCAGGTGTGGAGGGGGTTCCCGTTCAGGGTGATCGTGGCCATGGCGACCTCCGCGCGGGCCCATCCTACTCCCGATCCAGGCAACCGGGGTGCCATCATTCATGATCAATGGATGATCTTTTGGGGAGATCGCCCCTGGAATCCCTCGGCTGGCCCCAACCCGCTGGCGGGAACCGGCTCAGGTATCTAGGCTTGTGGCATGGGTCCCTCGGGGATGAAGTGGCGCTGGTACTGGGGCATCTGGGCCCTCATGGGGCTCTACATGGCCACCTGGGACTTGGCCCTGTACCCTTCCGCCTCGGTCCTCCGGCTGCTGGCGCTGAACCTCCTTCAGAACGGGACCTGGGGACTGTTGGGTCTTTTCCTGATCTGGCTGGCGGACCGTCGGCCCATCGAATCCTTCGCCTGGTCCCACTGGCGGACCTGGGGCCTCCATCTCGTGGCCAGCATCCTCGTCGCGGCCCTGGGGCTCTTCCTGGCCTACCTGATCTCCCTGCTGGTGGATTCCGGCTGGGGGAAGGTGTTCGATCCGGTCCATCTGCGAAAGGGCCTGCCCAAGTTCTACCGGGCTTATTTCCATACGAACCTGCTCTTCATGTGGGCCGTGGTGGGGGCCTTCCATTGGGTGCGGATCTACCGGAAGTACAAAGCCCGGGAAGTGGAGGCCGCGAAGCTGCAGGCCCGGTTTGCCGAGGCGCAGAACCAGGCCCTGAGGATGCAACTCCAGCCGCACTTCCTGTTCAACACCCTCAACTCGATCTCGGCCCTCGTCCACGCGAATCCGGACGGGGCCGACGACATGATCAGCCGCCTGGGGACCTTCCTCCGGATGACCCTGGAGGCTCCACCAGACCAGATGGTGCCGCTGCACAAGGAACTGGCCTTCATCCGAGCCTACCTGGCCATCGAGCAGGTGCGTTTCCAGGATCGTCTGCGAATCGAAGTGGACGTTCCGGCCAGCCTCCAGGATGTGCGGGTGCCCAGCTTCATCCTCCAACCCCTGGTGGAGAACGCCCTGAAGCATGGGCTCTCCGATCGGCCCGGCGGCGGCACCCTGCGCCTGCGGGCCTCGCGGGATTCCGAGTACCTGGTGCTGGAGGTGCAGGACGACGGAGAAGGCCTCACCTCAGACCGGGAGGGCGTGGGTCTGAGCAATGTCCGGGGTCGCCTCGGCCTGATCTACAAGGGGCGCCACCGCTTGGACCTTCGCGGTGGGCCGGGCATGGGCACCCTGGTGGTCCTCCATCTGCCCCTGGAACCAGGGGAGGGGGAGGCACCATGAATCTCCGCGCCCTGGTGGTGGACGATGAGATGCTGGCCCGCCAGCGGATCCGCCATCTGTTGCGGCGCTCCACGGACATCGAGCTGGTGGGCGAGTGCTCCAACGGCCTGGAGGCGGTGAAGGCCATCGAGGACCAGGCTCCGGATCTGGTCTTCCTGGACATCCAGATGCCCGAACTCGATGGCTTCGGCGTGGTGGAGGCCGTGGGTCCGGACCGCATGCCGCCCACGCTCTTCATCACGGCCTACGATCAGCACGCGCTCAAAGCTTTCGAGGTCCACGCCCTGGACTACCTGTTGAAGCCCTTCTCCCCGGAGCGCTTCCACCAGGCCCTGGAACGCGCCCGCCGATGGTGCCTTCGGACCCCTTCGGAGAAAGCGCCGGACATGGAAGCCCTGCTGGCCAGCCTGCGCGAGGAGCGCCCCTGGGTGGACCGCCTGCTGGTGCGCCAGGGGGACCGCCACGTGCTGGTCAGGACGAGCGCTCTGCAATGGATCGAAGCTGAAGACAACTACGTCCGTCTGCATGTGGAGGGCACCTCCCACCTCCTCCGCCAGACCATGGCGAGCCTCCTGGCGCGGCTGGACCCGGCACAATTCAGGCGCATCCACCGCTCCGCCATCGTGAACCTCGATTGCATCAAGGAATTCCAGCCCTGGACCGGCGGGGACCACCTGGTGATCATGCGCGACGGCACCAAGCTGACCCTCAGTCGCACGTTTCGGGAACAATTCGGGAAGTGGCTCTGATACAGGAAAGGCCCGGCGGAGCCAGGCCTTTCCTGGGTAACGGGACCCGTCACTCGGCGGCGAGCACCGCGATGGTGGCCATGCCTTCCTTGCGGAGCACCAATGCGGCTTTCTGGGCCAGGGTGCGATTGGGCAGGATCACGTCGACAGTTCCGATGAGGCGGTCCGTGACAAGCAATTCGCCTTTCGTGCCGTCACCCATGCTGAAGACCGCCCCCTGCTTCAGGGCCACGGCCGTGGTGCCGAGGGCCGGCACGCCCCTCTTTCCGAGCTGGGAGATGGCCAGGGTGGCCCCGAAGGAACCGTCCCGGAACACCCGATCCCCCGGCAGGAGCACCAGGTAATTGGCTCCGTGGTTGGCGATGAGATGAGCGGCGGGGGTGGCCTGCTCGATGTGGCGGGTGTCGGCCACGGTGATGAGGGCGCCCTCGCCCGCGGCCTTGGCCAGGGCCATG
Source organism: Geothrix campi (assembly GCF_024609265.1). Taxonomy (GTDB): domain Bacteria; phylum Acidobacteriota; class Holophagae; order Holophagales; family Holophagaceae; genus Geothrix; species Geothrix campi. The sequence continues at coordinate 163,632 of NZ_JANHMP010000001.1, forward strand.
ACCTCGTCGCGACTGGCGCTGTAGTCGCAGATCACGCCGATGTGCTGCTTCTCGGGCCAGGTGGCCCGGGTGGTCTTCAGCAGCGGCTGGAAGTCCTCGGCATGGAGGGCCAGGCCGGCGAAGACTGCCACGGCCACGGCGAGGGAAGTCGAGATGCGGTTCATGTTGCCTCCGGGGGCAAGGGCCGTCGGGGAGTGCCCTCGGCGGCAGGTTGAGGAGAGCCCGGTGCGGCGATCCGACGGGCGGGTGAATGCCCCACAAGATGCGGGCGGGCACTGGATCCGGCCACGGATCTGGGGCGAAGCGGCTTGAGGATGGGCGAAGGGGCCCCTGGAGGGGGCAGACCGGGGGTATCGGGAGACGCGCGATACCCGGCGAACGGGGTACGGCCGGGCTGGGCGATACTGGAAGACGGAGGCACCCATGAAGATCCTGCTCCTCGGTTCTGGCGGCCGGGAACATGCGCTGGCGCTGAAGCTCAAGGCCTCGGCCAGTCCCGTGGAGCTGGTGTCGGCGCCGGGCAGCGATGCCTTGGCGGAAGTGGGGTCCTGCGTGACCCTGGACCTGGAGGCCCCCGCGGCCGTGGCGGCCTGGTGCGCTTCGAACCGCCCGGATCTGGTGGTGGCCGGGCCCGAGGTGCCCCTGGTGGCAGGTGTGGCGGACGCGGTGCGGGCCCTGGGCATCCCGGTCTTTGGCCATGAGGCCGCCACCGCCCGACTGGAGGGCAGCAAAGCCTTCGCCAAGGCCTTCATGGACCGGCACGGCATCCCCTGCGCCGCCAGCCATACGGTGACGGATCTTGCCGTGGGCGAAGCCCTCATCCACACCTGGACCCACGGCTATCCGATCGTCCTCAAGGCCGATGGCCTGGCGGCGGGCAAGGGCGTTGTGCTGGCAGAGAGCGAAGACGAAGCCTTGGCGACGTTCCGGGCCTTCATGGCCGGCCAGTTCGGGGAGGCCAGCAAGACGGTGGTGTTCGAGGAACCCCTGATCGGCATGGAGCTGTCACTCCATGTGCTGGTGGACGTGGGCGCCGATCGCGCCGCGTTTGCCATGCTGCCCGCCTGCCAGGACCACAAGCGCATCTACGAAGGCGATCGCGGACCCAACACCGGCGGCATGGGCGCCTTCGGGCCCATCCCCTTCCTGCGTCCCGAGGACATCCAGAGGATGCGGACAGAGCTGGTGGAGCCCACGGTGCGCGGCCTTCAGAGGGATGGTCTTGCGGCCCGGGGGGTGCTGTTCCTGGGGGTCATGTGGACGGCGACCGGCCCGGAGCTGCTGGAGTACAACGTGCGCTTCGGGGACCCCGAAACCCAGGTGCTCATGCAGCTGTTGGATGAGGACCTGGCGGCCCTGCTCCTGGAGGTGGCCGAGGGCCGGCTGGTGGCCCGCGATCTGAAACTCAAGCCGCACACGGCCATCACCGTGGTGCTGGCGGCCGAAGGCTACCCGGAAGGGGCGAAGAAGGGGGTGCCCATCCAGATCGGGACGCCCGCCGTCACCGTCATCCACGCCGGAACGCGCAAGCAGGATGGGCGGTGGCTGACGAATGGCGGCCGCGTGATGAACCTGGCCACCTCCGCACCAGATCTCGCCGCGGCCCGCGCCGCCATCGAGGCCGCCCTGCCGCAGGTTCAGTGGCCCGGTATGCAGGTTCGCCATGACATCGGCCTCAAGGCCCTGCGCCATGCGGAGGCGGGAAAGACCGTCCAGGATCCCTGGTGAGGGGCAACCCCCTAGCGGTTCCGCAGGAGCCAGACCAGCAGGGTGAGGGCCGACAGCGTGAGGGTGAAGGCTCCTGAAGCCCGATGGATGCGCGGGATGGCGGACCGGGCGCTGCGGCCCTCCCGCCAGGCCAGGGCCGCGCGACCCAGGAGCATGGTGGATCCAGCGGCGGCGATGACGGCCAGCCACAGGAGGAGCTGCTGCCGGCCCAGGCTCCGCGGATGGAGCAGAACGCGCAGGCCGATCACGGTGAAGGCCGCCATCATGAGGTGCCCGTGGAGCCGGTGTTCCCCCCGCCGGACCGCTCGCAGGGCGAGGGCCAGTAGGATCGCGGCGGGGATCAGCAGCAGGTCCAGCATGACTGCCAGACTATCCCAGGCAGATCAGAGCGGAACAGCCTCCAGACGCTTATCGCCCTCCCAGCGGTAGAACCCCGCGCCGGACTTGCGGCCCAGGCGGCCGGCGGCCACCAGCTGGCGCAACACGGAGGGGGCCTTGAAGCGGGGTTCCCCGAAGGCCTCGAAGAGTACCTCGGCCACGCTCTGCATGGTGTCCAGGCCGATGAAGTCGCTGAGGTGCAGGGGGCCCATGGGATGACCGCAGCCCAGCTTCATGGCCGCGTCGATATCCTCCACCGTGGCCAGCCTCTGCTCGGCACAGCGCAGCGCGTCCAGCAGGTAGGGCACCAGGAGTCGGTTCACCACGAAACCCGGGGCGTCCGGCGCCAGCACCACGGTCTTGCCGAGCCTCTGGACGAAGGCCTTCAGGGCGTCGAGGGTCTCTCCATCCGTGGCGAGGGTGCGGACGATCTCGACCAGGGACATGGCGGGCACGGGATTGAAGAAGTGCAGGCCCGCCAGCCGGGGCAGGCGGCCCGGCGACAGGACAGGGCTGAGGTGGGCGACGGTGAGGCTGGAGGTGTTCGTGCAGAGCAGGGCGCCCGAGCCCATGACCTTGTCCAGCTCGGCGAAGGTTTCCAGCTTGAGATCCATCCGTTCCGGGACGGCCTCCACCACCAGATCGCAACCCGACAGCGCGGCGAAGGCGAGGGTGCCATGGAGCCGGTCGCTGAAGGCAGCCTTCTGCTCCTCAGTGATCTTCCCCTTGGCCACGGCGCGTTCCCAGGTGCCTTTGATCCGCGCCAGCCCCTTGGTCAGGAGCGACTCGTCCACCTCCTTTACCCAGACTTCGCAGCCCGCCTCCGCGGCGCATTGCGCGATGCCCGAGCCCATGAGCCCGCAACCGACGATGCCGATGCGCTGGATGTCCATAAGGCGCTCCCTGTTGGAATGGTGATGGTCTGGTCCCCATTCTCTGCCGCTTCTGCGCTGGAGGGGAGGATGACCTGCGGTAGGGTTCTTTGGTTATGATCGGCCATTCCCCGGAGGTGCCCGTGACCGGCCTGCTGAAAGACCTGCTCGGCCATCAGGTCTGGGCGGATGCCATGTTCTTCCATGCCTGGGGCAAGTCGGCCGGCCGGGAGGACCTCGAGTTGCGGACCAGGACTGGCCATCTGGTGGATGTGCAGGAGGGCTTCCTGGGAATCCTCAAGGGCGACGCAGGGGTGCCTGAGGCCCGTTCCCTTCAGGATTTCGAGGCATTGAAAAGGCGCTGCAGGGCCAACCACGAGGCCCTGGGCGCCCTGGGGCGCGGCCTGGACGCGGCCGCCTTGGCCCGCATCGTACGAGTGCCGTGGTTCCCGGATCCGCCCTGCCTGGTGTCCGTGGCCGAGGCGCTGCTCCAGATCTGCCTGCATACCCAGCACCACCGCGCCCAGAACATGACGCGCCTCAAGGCCCTGGGGGCCGAGCCGAAGAATGTGGACTACATCATCTGGCTCTGGAAACAGCGGCCCGATGGGCGCTGGGACCTCTGAGTGGTGGAAGAATGAAACGGAACCAGCTCCGGGGATAGGCCATGCGGACAAATGCGAGTTCCCTGCGGTTCATGCGGCGTGCCATCGAACTCTCCCGCCTCCACATGGAGTTGGGCCACGGGGGCCCGTTCGGCGCGGTGATCGTGAAGGACGGGGAAATCCTGGGTGAGGGTTGGAACCAGGTCACCTCCAGCCACGACCCCACAGCGCACGCCGAGGTGGTGGCGATCCGCCAGGCTTGCGCGAGACTCGGCGTCTTCCAGCTTCGGGGTTGCGAGATCTACACGAGCTGCGAACCCTGTCCCATGTGCCTGGCGGCCATCTACTGGGCCCGATTGGATCGGATCTGGTACGCCAACGATCGAGCGGATGCCGCTGCCATCCAGTTCGACGACGACTGGCTCTACCGCGAAGTGGGTCTGCCCATGGAGGAACGGAGCCTGCCGACCTTCCAGGTGCTGCGCGACGAGGCCCAGGCCGTCTTCCAGTCCTGGGACCGGAAAGCCGACAAGATCCCCTACTGACAGCTGCCCGCTATATTTCCAGATACGTGTGCAGTTTCCGCTCTTCGGTCAGCAACGCCCGCAGGGCCTCGGCGGCATCGCCCTTGGCGCTGGGTTTCCGCTTGGTCTGGGGGCCCTGGATGAGCACATCGGGATCGTAGTGGACGCTGCGCAGCACGTGATCCACGGTGTCGCCCTTGACGATGTGCTGGATCTTGAAGGTGTCGTCCTCGTGGACCACGATGTGGGCCTCGTTGGGCGCGCCGAAGAGGTTGTGCCGCATGCCCAGGATGTCCTGGTAGGCACCCGTGAGGAAGAAGGCCACATAGTAGGCCTCGCCGCTCCGGGGTTCATGGAGGGGGATCTCGTCGCGCACATCCTTCAGGTCGATGAATTTCTCCATCTTCCCGTCACTGTCGCACGTGATATCGCACAGGGTCGCGGACAGACCCGGCTTTTCCTTGAGCCGATGGATGGGCATCGCAGGGAAGAGCTGCTCGATGGCCCAGTGGTCCGGCATGCTCTGGAAGATGCTGAAGTTGGCGATCAGCTTGTCCGCCAGGCTTTTGTTGAGATCCTGGAATTCCTCGGGAATGTATTTCAGGCTCTTGCTGGTCAGGATGCGGGACAGCTTCCGGCAGACCTCCCAGAACAGCGTCTCACCCTTGCTGCGGTCCTCCAGGCCCAGGTAGCCCAGGTTGAAGAGGGTGAGCAGCTCATCCTTCTGGGTGATGGCGTCGTGGTACATCTCAGCGAAGTTCTTCACGGAGATGTTGTCGCGGGTGTAGGCCAGTTCCTTGAGGATCTGGGGCTCGTTGCCGGTGAGCGTCACCGTGTACTTGGTGTGGGTGGTGTCGATGAGGCCGATGATGTCGACCACGACCACCTCGTGGTAGGCCACGATGGCGCGCCCCGACTCGCTCAGGAGATCCGGCATGGGCACCTGCTCCTGGGCGCAGATGTCCTTGGTGGTGTAGACGACATCCGCCGCGTACTCGGCGATGGTGTAGTTCATGGAGCTGCTGAAGGTGGTCTTGCTGCCGTCGTAGTCCACGCCCAGACCGCCGCCCACGTTGAGGTAGCGGATGGGCACGCCCATCTTGCGGAGCTTGGCGTAGATGCGGGTGGCCTCCTTCATGGCCGACTTGATCTTGCGGATGTCCGTGATCTGGCTTCCGATGTGGAAGTGCAGCTCGATGACGCTGTCCAGCAGGTCGCGCTTCTCCAGGACCTCGATGGCGTCCAGGATCTCGCGGGTCGTGAGGCCGAACTTGGCGTGGTCGCCGGCACTGGTCTCCCACTTGCCGCTGCCCTGGGCGTTGAGCTTGGCGCGGAGCCCGATCAGGGGCTCGACTTTCAGTTCCTTGGCCACCTTCAGGATCAGCGGCAGCTCGGTCATCTTCTCCACGGTGATGACCACCTTGCGGCCGGCCTTCCGGGCCAGCAGGGCCATGCGGATGAACGACTCGTCCTTGTACCCGTTGCAGAGCACCAGGGCCTCAGGATGCAGATCCAGGCTCAGGGCGATCATGAGCTCGGGTTTGGAGCCCGCCTCCAGCCCGTAGTGGTACTTGTTGCCGGAGCGGACGATCTCCTCGACCACTTCCTTGGTCTGGTTGGTCTTCACCGGGTAGACGCCCTGGTAGCTGCCCTCATACCCGAATTCGTTGATGGAGCGGCGGAAGGCCTCGTTGACCTCGACCACCCGATGGTCCAGCACCTGCGGGAAGCGCAGGTTCACCGGCGTGCGGATGCCCTTCTTCTTCAGATGCTGGACGATTTCGTAGACGTCGCAACTGAGGGACTCGTCCTTGGTGGGCGTGATCTCCAGATGGCCCTTGGCGTTGATGCCGAAGTAGCCATTCCCCCACTCTTTCACGCCGTACAAGGTCGCGGCGTCCTGGACCGTCCAGTGCTTCATGGGCATCCGAGGTGCCTCCTCAAAATCGGGGCGGCCACCTTTGGCCGGAAGTTTGTTTATATGGAAAAAAGCCCAATAGTTCCAATGAAAAATCACTCCCCGAGGATCCGGGCAAGGGTGGCCCGCCAATGGCGGTCCCTCACGCGCCTCAGGGCGGTCCGCCGGGTGAGCTTCCGCCACTGGGCCGCACCCCGGGGAAGTTCCCCCGCAGAACGGGTGTGGAGGGGGCTGGGGCCGCCCCAGAGGGCCGGATCCCCCCAGATCGGAGCCCGGTTCCAGGGGCAGGCCTCCTGGCAGGCGTCGCAGCCCGCAGCCCAGCGGCTTGCCGCCAGGGCCGCCGCGACCTCTGGGGGCGGTTCAGCCTCGGTTTCGATGGTGTAGGTGGTCAGGCACCGGGACGGGTCTAGGCGGAAGGGTTCCAGGGCGCCCGAAGGGCAGACCTCCAGGCAGGCCGTACAGGTTCCGCACTGCTGGGTTCCAAACGGTTTATCCGGTGGCAGCTCGATGGAGAGCAGCAGCACCCCGAGAAAGCCCCAGGAACCATCCTTCCCGGCGATGAGGAGGGTGTGCTTCCCCTGCCAGCCCAGGCCGGCCCGGGCCGCCAGCTGGCGCTCCAGTAGCGGGGCCGTGTCCACGCAGACCCGTCCCTCCAGGCCCGGCCACTGCGCCTGGGCCGCTTCCAGGAGCCGGGCCAGCCGTGGTTTCAGGATCATGTGATAGTCCGGGCCCCACAGATACCGACTCAGCTTCAGGCTGCCCGGAGCTGCCCCGGGGGTGGCCTCCGGGCGGGCATAGGGGAAGAAGCCCACCAGGGCGGTGCGGGCCTGGGGCCAGAGGGCTTGGGGATCCAAAAGCGTCGCGGGGTCCAAGTAGGGGAGCAGGGTGCCCCGGCCTTCCTTGAACCAGGTGCCGAGCCGCGCTTCCTCCGCCAGAAAGGGGTCGCAGCCAGCGAACCCCACCCGGGCAAAGCCGGCGGAAAGGGCCTCGGTCCGAAGCCAGGTCTTGAATGCCAGCGGATCGGAGTGTTCGACTGGCACGCGGAGGCCACCTCCCAAGACTATCCTCGCCCCCGGGCAGGCCGATGTCACGGGGTTCCAGGGCGGAGCGGCGGCTCGCCCGGAAAGGCGGTAGGCTGGATGCGGAGCCGAACGCCCGCCATGAACCTGCCCAATTTCCTGTCGCTCGCGCGGATCCTCATGGTCCCCGTCCTGGTCGTGGTGCTCATGACCAAGGTCACCAACCACGAGGTCATCGGGGTGCTGGTGTTCTGGGCCGCCTCCATCACGGATGCCCTGGATGGCTACTTCGCCCGGCGCTGGAAGCAGGTGACCACCCTCGGCAAGCTGCTGGATCCGCTGGCGGACAAGCTGCTGGTGTCGGGCGCCCTGATCTCCCTGGTGGAGCTGAACCTGGCGCCGGCCTGGATGACCTTCATCATCCTGGCCCGGGAATTCGCCGTGACCGGGCTGCGCGGCATCGCCAGCGAGGAGGGCATGACCATTCCGGCCGGCGCCATCGGCAAATGGAAGATGGGCTTCCAGGTGGCGGCCATCTCCTGCCTCATCCTCGGCCCCAGGCTCGACTACTGGCTCTACGAATGGACCCACAAGGACATCTTCCACCTCTTCATCCAGCTCAACCGGCCCTACAGCTTCTTCTGGGGCATGGGCGTGCTCCTGCTCTGGGGCGCCGTCATCCTCGCCATCTGGAGCGCCATCTCCTATTTCCACGGCTTCTGGAAGGTGGTGGGACCGAGCATCATGGCCGAAGACGGACGTCTCACCGGGAACCAGGTTCCGAAGGACTCTGAATGATCCGCAAGTATCTCCTCGCAGGTTTGCTCTCGGCATCCCCTGTGGGGATGCGTGAGACGCTCGCTGGGGCGTGGTCCGTGTGCCGACTTGGGGTGTGCCGATGATCCGCAAGTACCTCCTCGCGGGCCTTTTCACCTTGCTGCCCATGGTGGTGACGCTCTGGATCCTCAAGGGGATCTTCACGGCCCTGGTGGGCATCTTCCGGGAGCCGCTCACCTGGCTGTCCCACCTGATCCACGTTCCGGACCCCCCGACCTGGGCGCTGGCGTTGTTCTCCGCCTTGACCACGGTGCTGCTGCTCCTGGTGGTGGGGGCCCTGATGGGCAACTTCATCGGCCGCCAGCTGCTGACCTGGCTGGACGAATTGATGATGTCCCTGCCCGTCGTGAAGGGGGTGTACGGCGCCACTCGTCAGCTCATGGGCGCCATCCAGTCGGGGCAGGGCGGCAGCTTCAAGGAGGTGGTGGTCGTGGAGTGGCCCCATCCCGGTTCCTATACCCTGGGCTTCGTGGCCAGCCGGGATTGTTCCTGGGCCATCCCCGGGGGGCAGGGCATGCTCGCCGTCTACATTCCGACCGCCCCCAATCCCACCTCAGGCTACGTGATCATGCTCGAGGCCTCGAAGGTGTCGCCAGCGGACCTCAGCGCCGACCAGGCCCTGACCTGGGCCATCAGCGGTGGCGTGGTGGTGCCGGCCCGGACGGGGACTGGCACGTTCCGGATGCCGGAGAAGTCATGACCGCCCTGCAGGGCCGACGCATCCTCATCACCGGCGCCGGCAGCGGCATCGGGCGGGCGGCGGCCAGGCTCTTCAGGGATCGCGGCGCGGATCTGATCCTGGCGGGCCGACGCCTGGAGGCGCTCCGGGACACGCTGCCGGACGCGGTCCACGTGGTTCTGGATCACACCGACGACGCGGGCGTGGCCGCCTTCGCCCGTGAGTGCCCCGAGCTGGATGGGATGTTCCTGAACGCGGGCGCTCTGGTGCTGGGCTCGGTGGCTTCTACGCCCATCGCCCATTTCGATGCGGCCATCGCGGCGAACCTGCGCGGTCCCTGGCTCATGGCCCATCATCTGGGTGGCCGGGTGAAGGACGGCGGCAGCGTGGTGCTGGTGGGCTCCAACATCGGCCTGCGGGCCATCCCGGACAGCGCGGCCTACAGCGTGGCCAAAGCCGGCGTCCACATGCTGGCGAAGGTGCTGGCCCTGGAATGGGCGCCTCGCCGCATCCGCTGCAATGCCATCGCGCCGGGGCCCGTCCGCACGGCCATGGTGGAGGCCCGCCTCGCCTCCAGCCCGGATCCCGAGGGGGATCTCGCCGCGTTGTCGGCCGTGAATCCCCTGGGGCGCCTCGGCACCGAAGCCGAAGTGGCCGCCTTGGCGGCGCACCTGCTCAGCGGCGAGAGCGGCTGGACGACAGGGGCCGTGATCCCGCTCGACGGCGGAGCTGACGCGGTCTATTAGGCCCGCTGACCGGGCGCTGCTCAGCGGTGCGGGGATCAATCCACTTCGAGGAAGTTCAGGTCCTTCGCATGGGTCTCCTCCATGCCCCAGAGACTCAGGGCCCCGACGGCCAGACAGGCTAGGCCGATGGCCAGGGCGGAGTTCACGAGGCCCCAGTGGGCTTTGAGCGCCAGGAAGCCGGTGGTGATTGGGACGACGGCCCCCCGGACGAAGTTGGGGACCGTGACCGTGACCGTGGCCCGCATGTTGGTGCCGAACTGCTCGCTGGCGATGGTGACGAACACCGCCCAGTACCCGGCGGAGAAGCCGAGGGCCACACACATGGCGTAGTAGGCCTGGGCGGGCATCCCGCGGCTGAGGAGGGTGGCCAGCACGGCCGCCAGCGTGAATCCCTGGAACATCAGGACCGTCTTCTTCCGGCTGGCGATCCACTGGCTGATGAATCCGGACCCCAGGTCGCCGATGGCCAGGCCCAGGTAGCAGGAGGCGATGGCATGGCCCGGGTTCACGGCTCCCACGACGCCGAGGCTCTTGGCGAGCTCCGGTGAGGAGGCGACCAGTATGGCCACGACGTACCAGATGGGGACGCCGATGAGGATGCTGCGCAAGTACCGGGAGAAGCGCGCGAAGCTGGTGAACAGCATCAGGAAGTTCCCCTTGACCACGTTCTGGCTGGCGAGGTTCTTGAACATCCCAGAGTCGGTCACCTTGATGCGGAGGATGAGGAGGAGGAGGCCCAGGACACCACCGGTGATGAAGGCTCCCCGCCAGGAAAGGGTATTGCCCACGAAATCGGCCACCAGCGCTCCGGTAATGCCGACGCTGGCCACCACGGCGGTGCCGTAGCTCCGGATCTCCTTCGGAAGCACCTCGCTCACGAGCGTGATGGCCGCCCCGAGTTCGCCCGAAAGTCCCAGGCCCGCGAGGAAGCGCATGGCCGCATAGGCCGGGATGGTGGTCACGAAGGCGTTGGCGATGTTCGCAAGGGAGTAGAGGGTGATGCTCCCGAAGAGCACCGACATGCGGCCTTTCTTGTCGCCCAGGATGCCCCAGAGCACCCCACCCACGAGCATGCCGATCATCTGGAAATTGAACAGGTAGACGAAGGTGGGGAGGATCTGGTCCGCCGGGACGCCGAGGTCCGTGAGGCTCTTCGTGCGGATGATGGGAAAGAGGATCAGGTCGAAGATGTCGACGAAGTAGCCGAGGGCGCCGACGATCACGGTGAGGTTGACGACGTCCTTCCAGGAATGGCTTTTCATCAGGCAGCTCCAGATGTGCTGGGGGTGGGTGGATCCATCGTTCCTGTGATCGGGTCCCAGTTCAAGTGGCGGCGGCGGGCCCGGGGATTCAAATTCGCGCGCTCGGGCCCTGGGTCAGGCACACTGGGCGCTGGAGGAGTCCGTGCCCGAATCAGCCTGGCCCGCCCCGCCCGCCAATGCCTGTTCCGCGGCCATGGATCTGCAGGTGGAGGTGGCCATCCTCGGCGCCGGCATCCACGGCGCCGCCCTGGCGCGGGAACTGACCCTGCGTGGCGTGTCCTGCGCTCTGGTGGACAAGGGCGAGGTGGGCGGCGGCACCAGCCAGTGGTCCAGCCAGCTCCTGCACGGCGGCATCCGCTACATGCTCACGGGCGACATCCGCCAAATGCGGGAGGGCCTGGCCGAGCGCGCCACCTGGGCCCGTATCGCGCCCCACCGCTGCCGCTGGGAGGCCTTCTGGATGCCCCACCGAGGGTGGATCGAAGGCCTGTCGCACCGCGTCGGCATCGGCCTCTACGACCACTGGGGTGCCGAGCGGCCCGGCTGGCCAGCGGAGTTGAGCCTCGGCCACATTCCGAAGGAAGCCTTCCTGACCGACCCGCGGGGTGTCCTCGGTCCCTTCCGCGGCGCCACGGCCTACGCCGACCTCATGACCTGGGATCGCGAGCTGACCCGGGATCTGGCGGCCTCCAGTGACGCCATCGTCCTGGACTTCCATGAGCCCGAGGCCTTCGAAGAGGGGGGTGGTGGCCTGCGAGCCCTGCGATTGCGGGACCGGCGGGATGGTTCCGCCCGGCGGCTCGCGGCGCGCCGTTGGGTGTTCGCCCTGGGGCCCTGGACGGATGGCGCCATGGCGCAGTGGTTCGGTGAGTCGCGGAAGCGGCTGCGGCTGTCCGCCGGTATCCACCTGTGGTTCGACGCCGTGCCGGGCTGCGAACGGCCCTGGGCCATCCGCCGGCCCAAGGGGCGCATCCTCTTCGTGATCCCGCGGGACGGGATGCTCCAAGTGGGCACCACGGAGCGCGAGGTCGAGGATGGCTGCGTGCCGATTCTCGAGGCGGAGCGCGAAGAGTTGTTCGGGGCCCTGGAGAGCAACCTGCCCAGCCTCCCCTGGCGGCAGATGCCAGTGCGGGCCGAAGAGTTGGGCGTGCGGCCCCTGGTGGCCGGGGGGGGTGCCACCACCCATCTGAGCCGCGAGGCGGTGTTGGAACGGCACTCCCGTTTTCCGAACCTCACCCTGGTGCTCGGCGGCAAGCTCACCACCGCCCGCGCCCTCATGGACCGGCTGGCCACGGACCTCACGGGCCTGCGCTGCGAGACCTCCACCACCGCACTCCTGCGCCTTTGGGATGGACAGGCGGCGCAGATCCGGTAGAATCATTCCTTCAGTGCGGTCCCGTAGCTCAGCTGGATAGAGCATCAGACTACGAATCTGAGGGTCGGGCGTTCGAGTCGCTCCGGGACCACCAACAAAACATGATGGGAGCATGTAAAAAACAGGCAGCACAACCCGCAAAAATAAATTTAACTTTTTTTCTGGGGGTGCTGCAAACTTTGTTGGAGGGGGGGCTCCTGATTACCTGAACCACCATCCTCCCCTCCAGCCGCCCCGGCACCTCGCCGGGGCGGTCTTTTGTTGGCCTCCCGTTCAGGGGCGATTTTCGACCGTTCGGCGGTTTCGCTTGCGTTCCGGCGCTACTTCGCTTCGGCCCGGGCGATCATGGCGCCTTCCATGGCCAGCGCCACGCGGCCGGCGCTCTTTCGATCGACGTGCGTGTAGATCTCGGTCGTGGTCACGCTGGCATGGCCGAGCTGCGCCTGCACTTCGCGGATGGTCGCGCCTCGTTGCAGGGCCTCGGTCGCGTGCGCGTGGCGCAGATCCTTCAGGGCCATGCCCAGGCCGTGCTTTCGGTTCACGCGGCCCCAGACATGGCTGAGGGTGCTTTCGTGGCAGACCGGGGCGCCTTCGGCATCCTGGAATGGGCCGGCGTTTCCGAGCTGGGCCTTGCGCAGCGTCAGCACTTCGACCACCCACAGCGGAATCCCCACGGCGCGGGCGCGTTTGCTTTTTGGGCTCCAGCCGGTGACTTTGTGGGGGCGTATCTCAAGCACGCCGGCCGCCAGGTCGCAATCCATCCAGCGGAGCGCCAGCAGCTCGCCGCGGCGCAGGCCGGAGCCCAGCAGGCAGAGGAAGGCCTCCCGGTAGTCGCGCTTCCAGACGGACAGGATGGCCTCGAGTACGGCGGCGAACTGGGCCAGCTCAATCGGCGGGCGCTGCGGCTTCTTGAGCTTGGCCGCCGCCAGTGGGGCGCGCTTCAGGTAGCCGCTGGCGAGTGCCCAGCGGGCCCAGGCGCGAATCACGGTCCCCTTGCGGTGTAGGGTGGTCTTCCCCTGCCCGGCGGCTTTGCAGCGGGCCAGGAAGGCGGTCAGGTGGTGCGGCTCGGCCTTGGATAGATCGCTGATGCCCTCGGCTTCCAGGTGGCTGCTGAAGTCGCCCAGGATGACGGCCTGCTGATAGACCCAGCGGGTGGCATTGCCCAGGACTTCGGACGCGACTAGGTAGGCTCCCGCGGCCTTCTGGAGGGGGTTGGCTTCCGCTTTGGCCATGCTCCGCTCCTCGGACTTTTCACGTCCAGAGGCTGCGCGAGCCCGAATCCTAACAGGGGAACGGCCGGGCGGGGGCTCCTGTCTCCGTCCGGCCGTTATGTCCACTTTCAATACCCCCGATGGTCAATTATCGGCGGGCCTGGCGGTGGAGATGGTCACAGCTAATTGTATGTTTGTCTCAATTCAACACTTAGGCAAACACTGCCGAGATGCTATCTATTGGAAAGCAGTTCTAGGATGGTGGCCAGGTGTCGGGTGTTTGCCTCGATCTGAAGCTGAAGGCGGATCTGCTGGGCTTGAAGACGCAGGGCGCGGCCCTTCGCATCCCCGATCAGAGCGCCGATGAAGACCGGGACCAGCGCCGCCACCAGGGCGAAGTCCGTAAGCTTCTGCAGCAGGATGAAGATCGGAACCCCAGCAATGATCCCCAGCGTGACGGCCACGATGACGTACTGCGTGGCCGTTGTCTCGAGCCCTCGGGCCTGTGCTTCGATCAGTTCGGGCTTGAACATGGAACCCTCCGGGTGATCCCGGAGTATCTGACGGGGCGGCCTCGGGCCGGATCACAACTACCACCGGACGCCGACGATGCCGAAGGGGCCGCCGTTCACGTACCCGGCGCCGGCCACCACGGGGCCGCGGGCGTACTGCGCCAGGCCGCCCAGGTTGGCCTTGCCGTCCCGCAGGCCTGGGGCGATGGCCACGGTCCAGCGCGGCAGGGGCCGGGAAGCTGGGAGTGGAAACTGTGTCACGGTTTCCCGGGTGCTGGCCTCGCCCAGCGGCACGCGGCCGGCGGGAGTGTCCAGCCATTCCACCGTACGCAGGGTGAGCCGCGGGCCTTCCACCTGCCCGAAGAGGGCGGAATGGAAGGTCCCTCCGGTAGCCAGGGCGGGCAGGGCTGTCTCGGTGGTGCTGAGGTGATGGCCCAGCTGCTCGGCTTGCGGTTGCGCGGGCTCTGGGAGGGCCGCGGGCGGCCCGGGAATGATCCGGGTCACGATGATGGTGCGGGGCGCTCCGGCGGGGCTTAGATCGCGCTCCGGCTTCGGCGTGGTGGCGCCGATGGTGAGGGGCGCGGCGGCCGGAAGGGTCCAGCGGCCGGCGAGGAATCCGAGGCCGAGGCAGGCGAGGCAGATTCCGGCGGCGGTGAGGCCCCGGCGGATCACGGGAGCGCCCCGGCGGCCCTTCGGCGCGTGGGGGGCTTGCGCAGGTTCACGATGGCCGCCACGTCTGAAAGTATGCCCTTCATTTCCTCCACGATTTCCCGCGTGCCCTGGGCTTGCAGCGTGAGCTGCTGGAGTTCCAGCAGGACATTGACGTGCCCGTCCTCGTGTTTGGTGCGCCAGGCCTCAAGGGCTTTCACGCGCTCAACCAAAGCGCCCCACACGTAGCTGAGGATTTTCCAGAGGCCAGTGAGCAGGCCCGCGGTGATGGTCAGCCGGGCCAGCAGATCCAAAATCGGCAGGCTCATGCGGGCACCGGTGGGTTCATCGTGGGCACAGCGGGCGGCATGGTGGGCGGCATCGGTGTGCGATTGAACCAGCGGCCGGCGATTTCAATGCCCGCCAGCAGCAGCATCGCCCCGCCGTTCCATCCGTTCATGTTGTTCCGGATCACGTCATAGGCCGTGAGGCCCAGGGCCACCCAGCGGGCCGTCCCGAGGGAGGAGGCCGGGTCGAGAAAGGCGGCAGACAGGTGATTAAATACATCCTTGGCGTTCATTCATGACTCCCAGATCATCCGGTCGTTGCTACTGCGAGAAATACCATCCGGAGATGTAAAACGACGTTGCGGCGGCCAGTCCCGCATTGGTCAATAGTCCAGGGGCCAGTCCGCTCCCGATGCTCTGATAGAACTTCTGTTGAGCGTTCCCGTCTTGCCAAATAATGCAACCTAATTTCCCGGTGTGCGTAACACCTGAATACGACTCTATTTCTGTGTGTCCAGGCATAAGGGCGCCCAGGTTCGCCGCAGGAAACGGGAGGATGAGCTGCACGGTTCCGGTGATGTTGCTGATATCGGTTGTAACGATTGCCGCTTCAAAAAAGATTCGGTCTTGTTCGATCCGGTAACTTCCCTGGGCCGTGCTATACGTCCCGCACAGGACCGCCATGGGACCGGCCACTGCTCCGGCTCCGGATGGTTGGACGAAGGTCACATCATCCCCGATTGTGATATCAAACGTGTCCACCGTTACGTTCGATATTACAAATACCCCGTTCAGGTTTTCTTTCCCGCCGCCGTTGAAATAGCGGATCCATACCGATTTCGCGTTGGCGTAACCGTGCCCCGCGACAGTCAAAGTCGCCGTGTTCCCGACGATTGAATAAGCGGTGATCGCCTTTGAAACGGCGGTTGTTCCGGTCAGCGCGGGGGTGAATGATCGGCGCTTGCCCTGAACCAGGTCTAGCCGCTGCGTCCTGTAGCCATTGTCCACCACGGACAGCCCTACATTGCCCGAATGAACGCCACAATTACGGGCTCCGCGGTTGAGCAGCACCTGCCCCGCGGTGTTCATTTCATAGTCTCCGCCCAGAATGATGTTTCCGTAACAGTAAGAATGGGCCGCATCGGCTACGTTCGTCCCGAAAACAATGCCATTCCCCGTGTTCAGCTCTCCCAGACACCCGTGAAAGGTGCACAAGTTCGCATTGTCCACGTTGAAGCCATCGCCGCCATTGTTCATGGAGAAGCAGCCGATGGCGTTGCCCGCGTTCGCATCTGGCGGGAGGCCCGGTTTGTCGTGCACATAAAAGCCGTGCCCGGACATTCCTGCTACGTTGCAATTCGTGAATTGCCAAGAGTTTGCGTTAGCTCCGGCGGCATCCTTGCCCACACGGATCCCCACCCCTGATGGGGTCGCCTTGTCCACCCCAATGACCGCGACGTTATTCATTCGGCACGAGTTACCCTGGACAGCAATTCCGTCGCCGGTTGCCCCAGCCTGATAGATAAGTCCCCCGCCAGAAATTCGAGAATAATCCCGCATTTCGATGCCGTTATCTACCATCGTCGCTTTTTTGATGAAATAAGATCCTGGATGCGATCCAGAGACTACGGAATGAGCGCCCCTAAATTCCAGCGTAGTCAGAGAAGGGATCACAATGGTGCTAGAAATCAGCGGCGTGTGGCCATCCGGGACAACGACATGCTTAGATGCCGCCAGGGCGGCGATGATCGCCGCCGTGCTATCTGTTCCGCCCGTGGGATCGTATCCCGCAAAGTCTGAAACCGATACATATTCCCTATTTTTATCCTGTTGCATCCTCTCACTGGCACCCGCTAAAGGTGCCTTATAGGCCACACGATCAGCGTTCAGCCTTTGGCGCAGGCCCATGCCTTACCTCCCATAAAGTTCGAGGGTGATGGATCCGCCGCCGGCTCCGCAGTTTAGCAGCAGGCCGGTCACGCTGAAGCCGTCGCGGGTGTCGCCTTTGGCGAGGGTCAGGGGGCTCTCTCCGGCTCCGCCCAGCTTGAGGGTGGGAACGATCGCGCCGGTCAGATCCTTCACGAAGACGGATTGCACGGTCGTCAGGGTGCCCAGGGCGACGGCGGAATCCACCAGGCCGGCGGCCATGTTGATCGTGACCTCCCGGGCCTTGGTGGCGGCCTTGGGGAGCAGCGCCAGGGCGTCAATGATCGCCTGGCCGGCGGTGGCCTGCATGGTGAGGCCCAGGGCGTTGATGACGGGCTGCATGTCCGCTATCACGGCCGCGGCCGGGGGGGTCATGGAGAATGATTTGACAACCCTCATGGTCATTGGCTGGCTCCTACTTCACAACGGTGATGAGGCGCCCGGGGATCATGGTCGCGGGTGGATGGTCGTAGTCGCCCAGGGCCTCGATTTTCGTCAGCAGGCCGGCGGCGGGGCCGATGATGATGGCCCGCAGATACTTCTGGAAGGGCTCCACGAGCTGGCGCGTCACGCGCAGGCCGATGGTCGGCTGGTGAAGGTCTTCGATGGCGGTGGCGGTGTCGAGGGAATCCACCAGGGCGCCGGGGTCGGCGGACTCGGACCATCGCACCACTTCGCCAGGGGCCAGGTCGAGACTCACCACGCCGTCAGGAATGGGGTGGAAGATGCCGGAATCGTTGAAGACGGTCGCCTGGATTTCCGGCCGCACAAAGGGCCCGCTGTAGGCCCAGCGTTCGATGGGCATGCGCTCCATGTCGAACCCGACGCGGAAGAATAGAACCTTGATCGCCTGGGCCACGCCTCCCGGGGTGGTGCCGGTGGTGCTGCCCGAGGTTGAGCCGGTGCCGCCCGTGCCGGAGCCGGTGCCGCCGCCGTAGCTTCCGCCGGGGGTGTAGGGGGTGTCCCCGATATCCGTTGCGATCATCATGCGAAGACCCTCCGGGCCACGAAGAACGCGAGCAGGGCGAGGAGGCCCACGGCCGCGCTGCCCATGCCCACCTTGAAGATGGTTCGGTAGAAGGTCCGCCGGGCGAGGATCGCCGGGGCGTAGGCCTGACTCTCGGCCGGCAGGGCGCCCACGATGCCATCCCAATCGGTGCGGCCGGTCTTGCGGATCGCCGCGTCAACCCGACCCATGCCGCCGTTGTAGGCTGCCAGGGCGAGGGCTTCGGGATCGGCCGCGCCGCGGTAGCGGGCGAGCAGCATCTGCATGTAGCGGATCCCTGCGTCAATGGAGTCCTCGGGGTCGAACGGATCGCCGCCCCGGCCCCACTCGTCCCACGTCGCGGGCATGAACTGCATCAGGCCCATGGCGCCGGCCGGTGACACGGCATCCTCACGGAAGGCGCTTTCTTGGTGCGCCTGGGCGGCCAGTAGGGCGGCATCGTAGCCGTAGGCCTTGGCTGCGGCTTCGATGAGTGGTTTTAAGTCCAGGAAGGCCATCAGGACCGCCAGAAGGGGGCCAGGCCTGCCACCAGGTTCTGCACCTGGAAGACCCGCCAGCTAATGGCGGGCGGCAGCAGACCCAGCAGGGTCATCACCCGAACACCTCGACGCGAACATCTGCATCAGGGAACGGGACCGGGAACACCGAGGGGTCCGTGTTGGGATCGCGCACCACGCGCACGACGAGCGGGGCGCCCTCTTTCACCAGGCCTTCGATGTAGAGTTCATCCACGGGGCCCTTCGGGGTGATGTTGTAGCGGATTTCTCCGGCTACTTCGATCTGGATACGCATGATCCGGGCGTAGGCGTCCGACCCGCAGAAATAGCGGATCAGCTGATACTTGCGCCAGCCTCGGGACTCGTCCCGGGCCTCAATTCGCCCGTTGCTCATCACCGTGGCTACCCGGCCCACGAGGGACACGGATAGCGGGTTCAGCTCGGAATCAGGCGGCTGCATGTCAGGCCCCCTGGCCCCAGAAAACGATTTCCAGTTCGACGTCGCCGTAGTTCTTCAGGACGTCCGTCTGGAAGACGTTCGCATTGATATCCAGCTTGACGGTGGGCTGGTTGTTGCCCACGAGCTTGAAGGGCGGCACGGCGACGGGGCCCTGGTCGAGCTGGCTGAAGATCGCGGCGGGCATGTCGCCCACGGTGATGACCTGGGCATCCTGGCGGTCCAGCGCCAAGCGCAGGCGCACGGCCCGCTCGATCATGCGCACGGCGTCACGGGTGGGCAGGGCGCCCGCGGCCGAAGGCTGCACGGTGATGAACGCTTGAATGCGATCCACCATCACGTCCGCCCGGCCGGTGATATCCAGGCTCTTGGTAGTGGGCTCGGTGGTGCCGAGCTTCATGCGAAACGAGGCAATCTGAGGGATGCCCATGGGGTTCTCCGGAAGAGGCGCGGGCGGGCCGTTGCGGGCCCGCCCGCTGGTTCACAGGTGGCGCGTGGTGGCTAGAGGGCCACCTGGCTCTGCTTCTGGCCCTTGAGGATCACCACCACGTCGAGGACGTCAGCAGCGCCGAGGGTGTAACCGGTGGCGTCCACTTCGAACCGCATGTCGAAGGTCTGGGACTCCTGGAGCTTGACCTCCTCGCCGGGGTTGAAGGTGTGGAGGCCGCGCACGTCAGACGTGCTGAAGTCCAGGCCGGTGATGTTCCGCACGCCGCCGAGGCCGGGGAACAGGATGGTGGGCTGGTTGAGCTTTTCATAGCCCTTGGCGCCGACGTTCAGGACGAGGCGGGTGTGAGCGATGAACATGGCCAGCGCGGCGGCCGTGGTGTTGGGGTTCACGCGGATTTCCACGCCGGAGACGATGAAGCGGCTGGTGTTGGGCATGCCGTTCGCCACTTCCAGGTTCGTCTTGTCCGGGTTGGTGGTGCGCGTGACGTTGAACAGGGGCACCTTGGAGTTGCCGGCCTGGGCAGCGTTGGCGGCCTGGGTGAGACGGAAGAAGAGGGGCTGGGTGTCCTTCTCGCCGATGTTGTCGAGGGCCATGGTGCGAATCTCCTGGGGGCTGGTCGCCACAGGGGCGGCAGCGGTGGCGGGGGTGGCAGAAATGCCGGGGGTGGCAGGGGTGGCGGGGGTGGCAGGTACGGCCCGTTTGGGGAGCCGTTCCTGGGCGTTGCGAGAGAAGAGCGAGCGCATGGGCACCTCCCTACAAGCCGGCGGGCCGGATCGGCAGGGTGGGCTCGGCGTAGCCGAGGGGGTAGGTCAGGCCGGACACGCCCGCATCAACCCACTGGCCGTTTTCGTCCCAGTAGCCGGTCACGCCGGCCACATCGTTGCCGTCCACGCCCGCGAAGAGCTCGGGCATGAAGGACTGGCCCAGGCTGCGGATGCCTTCCGCGATGGCACCAACGGCGATGGGCTTGCCGAAGGTCTTGCCGCCGAAGTAGAGGGCGCCGCCGGCCAGTGCGCCAGTGGCGAGGATGGTCCGGAGCGTCGGGTTGAAGTCCGGCAGGAGCCGCTCGGCCTGGCGCTGGGCAAACGAGGAGCCCAGGGAACCGGCGGCCACCAGGGCGCCTTCCTTCGCCACTTCGATGATGCCGGCCATGTTCAGCTTGCCGCTGAAGCTGGGCCGGGCCTTCGCCGCGGTGGGGTTGTGCTTGGTGGTGTGGTGCTTGCCGTGCCGGTTGACCTTGTAGGCCTTGGGGGCGGCGGTGGGGTTGGACTTGCGGGCCTTCTTCGTGGCCCGCTTGTGGTGCTTCTTCATGGGAAGCTCCTTTGCAGAGCGGCCACGGGCCGCAGTTGTGGAAGAGAGGGACCGGATTAGTCCCTGGATCGTGGCGCGGGCTTGGCCCGTCGCCTTACTTGCCGCCCGGTTGAGGGCGGTGAGCGTGAACTGGTCGTCTTTGCCGTTCAGGGCCTGGATGGTCTTCATGGGTCTAGCCCTCCAATCCGCGAGGCGTGATCTTGAAGCCGCCCGCGAGGGTGCCCACTTGGCCGTTCATGACCACCCGGGCGGGGCGCGTGAAGGCGTGGACGTACTCCACCAGGCCGCGGTCCCCGAACTTCGGTTTGCGGGCCAGGTAGCAGATGACGGAAGCGGTAAAGCTGACTTTTCGGGCGCGGCCGTCCAGTAGCCAGATGCGGCGGGCGCTCTTGTCTGTCACCGCCATGGGTCCGGACTCTCCGAAATCCACGAGCTTCCCGTCTTCACTGATGAAGCGGCTGACGCGGCCGAGGACCACCACATGCGAGGGCATGCCATGGGTGTCGCCATCCACCTTGAATGTGAGGGTTTCCCGGGGATCGGAGCCCGTCCAGTCGCGCCAGACCTTCAGCAGATCGGCGGGGTTGGTGGGGTTGAATCGGCCCGTGATGGTGAACTTTTCCGGGGTGGCCTTGGCGGTCTTCGCCTTGGCCTTCGGCGCGGGCTTGCCCTTCAGCAGTTCCGTGACGGCCACCTCCAGGCGGTGCCGATCGGCGGCCTTGGATTTGAGGGGCTGAACCTTATCCGGACCAATGGCGGCGGGCTTCTTGGCCGCCTTGGGGGCGGTCTTCTTCGGGGCCTTCTTGGGGTTCGCCTTCGTCATGTTCCCAGGCTGCTGCCCTTTGACTTGGCCCGTGGCCGCACGCGGACGCTCCTGCCCGTTGGGATTGAAGGCAAGGCCCTTCTGGAGTGCGCCCGGTGCCCACTCCCAGCCGAACATGGATTCCCGCACCACGTGGGCGAGGCCCATGGACTGGAGCCGGGTCAGTGCCGCCTCTACCTGGGGCTCCTCCACCTTCGCCACGCGGGCGATGTCGGAAGGCGCGGCGATGCCCTTGCGGAGCGCGTCATAGACCTTTTTCTGGACGGCGGGTTGTGCCGCTGTGGGGTTGGTCTTGGGTTTGCACTCCCAGCACGAGCAGGGCATCCCGGCCCGGCGCTGGTTTTCGCCCTTGGCCCAGGCTTCATCGGCCGCCTTCCGGCTGATTCGGTTCTCGACATAGACCCGAACCCATGCCCGGTGATCGCCGTGGTAGCCGGCCACGGCCAGCAGGCCGAGGGCCGTTTTTCGGGACAGTTTCCCGGGCGCTGGGTTCGTCTTCACTTCGGCCTCACGCATGCGCTTGGGGGCTGGGCTGAGGTCGTAGCCAGAGCCTCGGAGCCGGTGCAGGGTGTCCTCGGTGATGCCCGGCGCCACGATGACCACGGCGCGGGTTTCCCCTTCGGGGCCCAGGGCCTTGGCCAGTGCATCGGTGGGGTTGAACCGGTTGCCCTTCAGCACCTTCCCGACCTGGGCCGCGATGGTTCCGCCGGGGTGGATCTGCCAGCCCATGGACTGAAGCCCTTCCAGCTCGACACGCTCAAACGGGGTGCCATCGGCGCGGCTGATCTTGACGGCGCTGGTGATGCCCTTCTCGCCCAGGATGCGGGCGACGGCTTTGCCGTAGGCGGCCTCCTGCTTCTGGTGTTCCTTGGAAAGCCGCTCGGCCTCGGCCATCACTTCGGCATCGGTTCCCACCAGGCCCGCGCCTCGTAGCGCTGCGGGCTCGTGGCGCTTCAGTGCGGCGGCCTGGGCCTTCGTCAGCTTCTCGCCCTTCGCTTCCTTGGTGCTTAGGCGCTGATAGGTCTTCTCGGCGTGGTCCTGGGCCTTGCGCTTGGCTCCTCGGTCGCGCCGCTTCTTGGCGCGGGCGCCGGACTTGCCGGACACCTTCTTGATGCCCTTCATCACGCGGGCCCGCTCGGCGGAGCCGAAGGCCGGGGCGGGGTTCGTCTTGGCGGTCATGCCGTGGCCTTTCGGTAGGCGGTGTTGGCCATCACGACCGTGGGGCCGGTCAGCACCAGTAGGGCAATCGCCGCGGTGCCCGCGAGCCATGCCCAGGTCGGAAGGCCGAACAGATCGCCCTTCAGGAAATCCATCAGGGAAACCGGCTTTTCAATGGCGGAGGCTTGCCGCAGGTTGAACGCGGTATTCCCGGCGTTGCCGGAGGCGGCGGTCTTCGCCACGGCGGCGGAGTTGCCGGCCTGGTTCGTCGTGGTCTTCGCGTCCCGGTAGGCGGCCTGCGCCTGGCTGGCCAGGTTCTTCTGCGCCTCGAAGGCGGCCCCGGCGGAGGTTCCCAGGGATTGAATCTGGGAGCGGATGCCGGAGGTTTCGGCGTTGAAATACTGCGCCGCCATGACCACGACCGAACCCAGCGAGGGCGCTACGAGGTTGCGGGCCAGCATCATGTCATTGAGTTGCTTGAGGAGGTCGCTCTGGTCGTTCTGGTAGAGGTTCCCCAAGGTCCACTGGCTTTGGGAATCCAGCGTGAGAATGTCGCCCCAATCCTGCGGGGTGGAGGCCTCGAGCTTCGCGTCAGCGAGGGACGCCCAGAACTGCTGGAGGTTGTATCGAACGTCTTCCAGGTTGCGGGCCGTCAGGCTCTGCATGGCCCAGCGCAGCCACTTGGCGTCATCTTCCAGCCATTCCTGGACGTTGAAGGTTTCCGCGTACGTCATCGGGTGGCCAGCACCACGAGGCCGATTCCACCGACCACCAGGGCCGGCACCAACCAGGGGTTGGAACTGCCCGAGCCCATGCTGCCGCCGCCGCCGATGCCCGGGGTATAGGTCCCGGGTGCATAGGTGCCGTTCGCGGTGATGCCAGCGGGCACCTGGCCGAAGCCTCCCGTGGGCTCAATGGGGTAGCCGTTCGCGTCGTACTGGATGGGGCCGCCGCCCAGCTGGACCCGTTGCTGGAGGAGCGGCTGGAGGGATGGGTCTACCAGGTTGTAACCCTGCTTCTGGGCTTCCAGCATCTGGGCGGCCTGCTCGGCGCTGAGGTCGCTGACCTTGCTGCCATTGACGAGGAGCTGGGAACCGGCAAGGGCCAGCTTTGCGCCCGTGGCAATCCAGGATGTGCCGGCGGCGGTGGTGGCCGTGGTGGCGGCCGTCGCTCCTCCTGCTGCGGCGCCACTGGTGAAGAGGGAGCCCACGGCGGCCTTTGCGGCGGCCATCTTGGCGCCGATGGCCTGCATCCCACTGAGCATTTTCGCGGCGATGGTCGCCCCGGTGCCCATGGTGTAAATCGTGATGGCGATGGCCGCCACGATAATCAGCCACTTCGAATTTTTCTTGGCCCAGACGTTGATCTTCGTGTGGAGGTCGTCCACCTTGTCGATGATTTTGTTGTCGATCTTCGACAGGTTCTTTGCGAGCTGCGGACTCACGAGCTTGATGGGCGCCAGCGCCACCTTGGAAACGGTCTGCGCCACCTTCTTGAAGAAGCTGCCCAGGCCCTGCATGTCGCCGTAGTCATCCAGCGGCGTCATCGGCCGCCAGCCCATGGGCTGCGGCACGGCGCGGGCTTGAATGTTGAGGGGATCGAATGGGGTGTGAAGAATGAAAACGTGACTCATCGGCGGCCCTTCCGGAAGAAGACGAAGGCGAGCAGGATCCCGGCGGCGGCCACCAGATAGAGGTTTCGCACGCCGGGGATGATCTGCTGGTCGAAGAACCCGGGCGCCTGGGGCTGGGGATTCGATGCCACTGGCATGGCGGCGGGCACGGCCGCGGGTGCCGTGGCGGTCGCGGCCGCGGTCTCGGTCGTGGGGGCCTGGATGGGCATGGGCGTCGGCAGAATGGCTTCGCCGTTGGCGGGTCCGATGTTCGTCGCGGTTGCGATCATTGGCTGCGGCGCGGTGACGGATTTGATCAGCTCTTGCAGCGATGGCAGCGGCGCACTGGCGCCCGGCGTGTCAGCCTGGGCCGTGGCCTGCTTCTCCGCGAAGGCTCGGGCCTTCACCTGCGTGATGAGGGGCTGAACGATCCGGGCGAACATGGGGTTCATCTGGAGCGGCGTTTCGTCCAGCTCGGGCGCTACCGCGCCAAAGGCGGTCACGCGATCACCTTGTGGCTGGCCTTGCGGACCATGAACCAGATGCCCAGGGCGGCGATGCCGGCTCCCAGCAGCACGGTCACGTTGCGCAGGCCCGGGATAATGCTTTCCTGGGTCATCCAGGAGTTACCGGGCACGCTCTGCGGGTACGTGGGAAGGTTCCCGCCTTGCGTGGCGGGGAGCATGCTCTGGGAGCCCGCGGGCACCATCCGGCCGTCTGAGGATTGCACCAGGGGCTGAATGTCGTCCGGGGTGTAAAAGGTGTTGGTGACGACTCCGGTCATGGTTGCACCACCTGGGAAGGCTTGCGGTTCATCAGGAACAGGCCGAGGCCCGCGGCTGCCAAGATGGCCAGCAAGGCGGAATTTTTCAGGCCCGGGACCATTTCCTGGTCGAACCAGGAATACGGCGTGTTGACGATGTTCCGGTAGTAGGCATCATTCACGGCGGTGCCGGTGATTCGCGCCTGGGCCTTGGCCTTGCCGGCTGCATTCATCACCTGGACGGCGCTCTGGCCGGCCTTCGTCACGAAGTTGCTGGCCGTGGTGAGGAAGTCGAGGAAGCCCCCGCCGCTGGGCTCCGCCGTGATCACGTAGGGATTCACCGAAGACGACACGGCCGGCGCGGTGGGCACCGTGGCCGGGCCGCTCACGAGGTAGAGCAGATCATCCGCCAGGCCTGAAAAGGCTTCGGTGCTGCCGAGAATCTGGATTGTGCTCAAGGCATCACCTCAAGATCCATGCTTTTGGTGGCCTGGGGGTATTCCCAGCCGGCACGGTTGTTTTCCGTCGCGTCGAAGGCCCTCCACTTCCCGTCCAGCAGGGCCACGGGGTAGATGTGGGCCCAGCCCTTTTTTCGCGGGATCTGGATAAGGCGGGCTTTGACCTGAATTCCCGCGGCCGTGAAGAGTGCCGCCAGCAGGCCGGTGAAGTCTTCGCAATCCCCGATTCCGTCTTTCATCAGTTCCGGGATCTGCTGGAACAGCTCACGGCCGGCGGGGTCGTTCACGTACCGGACGCGGCTGCGCACCCATTCGTAGATGCGCACGGCTTCGGCGCTCTTGTGGTGGCCGTTGGTGGTCTTCGGCGCGCTTCCCAGGGCCTCGGCCAGCAGGGCTCGGGTGTTCGCCATGCCGCGCGGGCCAGCGCCCAGGGCGGGCCTGACCACCTGCTCACGCAACACGGCCACCTTCGCGGCGGCCTGCTCGTCATTTGAACCGTAGACCCTGACCGTCTTCGTCGTCTGGATTCCCGTTTTCGGCGCCAGCGCCGGGGGCTTGGCCGGGGGCTGGACGCTGGGGGAGGAGGCCGGGGCCTGGCTCACCACGGCGGCCGGCGGTGCCAGCACAGGGGGTCGGTATTCCAGCGGGGAGACGGTCGGGGTCCACAGCATGTCCCAAGCCTCTGGCGTTCCGTTCCGGCCCGTGGCCGCTCCGGGCCGCACCTGGCGCCGGACATGCAAAGGCCCGCCGGGTGGCGGGCCTTTGCTCGGTCGTGGGGCTTCAGCGCTTCGGCAGGGGCACCTTGACGTTGAGGCTGCGGATGTAGAGCGGCAGGATCCCGAACAGGAACCAGCCTTCGCAGAGGTTCCCCACGGCTCCGCCGGTCTTCTTCTGCCAGTTGCGATAGACGATCATGGTTTCCCTTTCGATGGTTGGGGTTGGGGTGGTCTACTGCTGGGCCTTGAAGGCGGTCAGGAGCTGCATCAGGCGGTCATTGTGCTGGCCCTGACCGATGGCGCCCGCCACGAAGGCGATGGGCATGGCGCCCATGGCGCGGAGCCAGGCGGCCCGCGTTTCATCGGGAACGGTGGATTTCAGGCCTTCCAGGATTTCCTCATCCGTCTTGCCTGAATCCAGGGCCTCCATCAGTTTGGCTCGCAAGCTTTCCAGGTCCACGCTGCTCTCCTCTGAGGCGGGCACCTGGCCCGCGCGTTCCGCGGCGTGCTGCTCTGCCGCCTGAATGATGTTTTCCACGTTGGCCTTCCAGTGCTGCGTCCACGCGGCCCACCACGCGGCCATTGGGCCCTCCTGCATGCCGGCGGCGTGGAAGTCCTCCAACATCTGTTGAACCTGGGCAAGCTGGGCGGCGGCCTCGGGCCCCTCGTCGGGGATCTTCTCCTCGATGATCGCCGCGGCCTCGTCCACGAGGCTCATGGCCTCCAGATGCTCGGCCCGGGTGGGCTCTCCGCTGGGGTTGATCACCACGGGCGCCGCGTGCGTCTGGTGGGGCGCTGGGGGCGGCTGGCGGTGCGGCTGGGGCGCGGTGGCCTTGGGCTTGTTCAGGCTGCTCACCACGGCGCCAATGAGGCCCTGGAAGGCCTCCGGGCCGCCCATGTGTCCTACCAGTTCACCGATGACGCTGGACTCGGGTACGCCGGCCTCGTGCTCCAGCTTCCAGATCCGGGGTGTCAGTTCGTCGCGCACTTTGCGCTCCCCTTCGATCTGGCCGCGGGCCATGCCTCGCTGCTCGGCCTCGTCCAGTTCCCGGCGGTGCCGTTCGCGCAGTTCGTCCAGCTCTTTCCGGTGGGCACGGTCGGCCTCCAGCTGGCCCTCCAGTTTCCCGGAACGCTGGCCCTGCTCGTAGCTGAATCCCTTCAGCTTCTCGATCTCCACGGGATCCATTCCGCCCTTGCTGCCGCCGCCGAAGAGGCCCGCCACCTTCGAAACCATGTCCAGAGTCGTGTTCAGGTGTCCCATGGGATCCTCTTTCGGCCGGTCTTCAATCACGGCATTGACGGGCGGAACGTAGCCCGGGGGCGGCTCGACGGTCACGGTGGTGGTGGTGTCCAGCGTCAGCTCACCGGCCGCCCATCCCTTCATCCGCCATTCGTAGCGGCCGAAGCGCCCGGACCGCTTGGCGTAGTCCATGGTTCGCATTTCGAACCCGGGATCGCCCAGGGCCTTGACTCCCTCCTGGTCCAGCGCCAGCTCCTCGCAGAAGATCCGCGTGGGCTTGGGGCCGCCGTTCGCTTCGAGGCGGTTGAGGGTCAGCTTCAGCTCTGTGCGGGCCTCGCCCTGGTCGTCGGCGGTCAGGTCGCGCAGGCTATCCATGTAGGCATAGAACGGGGCCAGGCGCTGGCGCTCCTCCTCCTGGGCCTGCGTCGTGGTCTTCGAGTGCGCGGCCAGCATCTGATTGACGGTTGCGGCGGCCGTCCCCCGGGCCACGGCCTCGGTGTGATCCAGTTCCCGCTGACGCCTGGCCGTTTCCGTGATGGCCTCCTGCTCTGCCTCGGACAGCACTGGCATCGTCGGGTCTGGCATCGCCAGGTCAGGCCTCCCAGGCTGTAAGAAGGACGGCAGCTCCTCCGGCTTGACCACGCGGGGCGGTTCCATCCAATTGATTTTTCCGTCTTTTGCCACGGCTTTCCTCCCGCTCCAGAGTCCGGTTTCCGCGCCGGGTCCGTGGCCGCATCTGTCCCGGTTGCGGCCATATTCGCCCATTCCCCCCAGCGGGCCCCCGCCGTGCCCCCTGCGTGCCCCCGCCATTCCCCCGCGTTCCCCCTATGGGTTCAGGGGTGTGATGGCCGGCGGGGTGGACGAGGCAGAAAAAGGCCCCCCGGGTGGAGGGCCTTCGGGTGGGGAGTGGCGGGCTAGTTTTTGGGGTTGAAGACCACGGGCCCCACGGCAAGGATTCCCGTGTCTTTGTCCAGTAAGGCCTCCGCCCTCCCGAACGCGCAAAGCCGAATCTCGGTCACTCCGCCGGGCTTGGCCTCAACGTGTATTTCCGTTTCGTCGGGCCAGTCTTCCAGCAGGGCCAGCAGGTTCTTCTTCGTCATCGCCATGGGTCACATCGGCCCAAGGCGGCGGAGGGCGTAGTACGTCACATAAAGCCAGGACAAGACGCCGTGCAGCATCGCCCACAGGATTGACTTATTGATGCCCCAGGAAATGGTTACGGCGATGATGCTACCGAAACCCCATATCGCCCTGACTTCAGAGGACCAGTCATCGGTTTGGTACATGTTCTCAACTCCTCTTGTGGGCGAATAGAACCTTGCGGTCGGTTTCATCGAAGGGCAGCGGCGTGGACATCATAGCTTCCACGGCCTTGCGGCAGACGAAGATGGTCCGCTGGGTCACTCGGATGACTGGCAACAGGCCGAGGTCCACCCAGCGGCGGATGGTTCGGCGGCTGACGCCTAACACGATGGCGGCGTCAGAGTAGCGGTAGGACTGTTTTTCGATGGGCATGGGGCTCCTAGAAGGTGGGGTCGAGGTCTTGCCGGAGTTGGCGAAGGGCTGGGCCTTCGACTTCCAGCAGGTTGGGGCGTTCAAGGTGAAGGGCACGGCGGCGGATGGCCTGGGTCGCGTCATCCCAGACGGCCAGGGGGTTGGTCCTCATTTCGGTGAGGTACTGGTTCCACAGCTCGGCGGCCTTCAGGCTCCGGCGGGTGGTGGTGGTGCGGTGTTCGCCGTCGCTGAAGGTCAGACGGTCATCCAGCGCCGCGGCGATGATGTGCATGTTGTCGCGCTTGTCCAGCGGATGAACGGAAGCCTCAGCATGGGCACGGAAGGCCACGCGGCGCAGCTCGCTCCAGCCGCGCTGATCGAGGCCCATGGCGGCCCAGACCCTGGCGGCGATGGGTCGCCACGAGTAGCGCCCGACCGGCAGGACCACGCTGAATTTGAGCGTTTTCCCGGTCTTCTTGCTGAACTCTTCCCACTGTTGAACCCGCCAGCGCCCGCCGGCCACCAGGGC
This sequence comes from Geothrix campi, assembly GCF_024609265.1. Classification (GTDB taxonomy): domain Bacteria; phylum Acidobacteriota; class Holophagae; order Holophagales; family Holophagaceae; genus Geothrix; species Geothrix campi. Next base: position 192,674 of record NZ_JANHMP010000001.1, read on the forward strand.
GCGGATGCCTTCCTGCTGCTTTCCCTTCCGGTGGTCGTCCAGGGTGATGCCCTTGCTTTCGTAGGGTAGGCCGCCGATCCTCCGGAACTGTCCCCGGGGCCCGGCCTTCCGGCCCACGGTTCGGGTGGACTCGAACCACAGGGGCTCTGCTAGGGCCCGCCATCGGGCCTTTTCCCGCTCATCCAGGTACGGCTTGGGGATAGCGGACTCCATGACTTCGCCGGTCGTGGGGTCCACTTCCTCACAGCGGAAGGGGGCCTTCCCGTCGCGCAGCTCGGCATCCTCCATGACGCGCTCCGCCTGGAGTGCCCAGGTGGGCATCAGCACGTCCAGCATGCGCCGGAGGACGCTGCACCCGCCGCCCATGGCGAACGTCCGCATGCCTCGAGTACCGCTGAACAGGTGAGCCAGGCCGCCGGGCCCTTCCTTCAGCTTGGCCAGCTCCTCACGCTTGGCGATGTATTTGCTGATGTAGTGGACGGCCCGCACCGTGCCGTTCCCCTTGGCCTTCCGGCGAATGTCCTGAAGGCCTTCAATGTCCACTTGGTAGCGCCCGCCGCAGGCCGCCTCCCAGGCATCCCAGACGTTCTGATAGCTGATCTGTCGGGACCAAAGGATCACGACGATATGAAGATGCATGTTCCAGGCGCCATCCTTGCCGGTGATGACCTCGGAGCCGCGGAACCAGCCGAAGACGCGGCCCGGCCACCAGCGCGTTCTCTGAAGGCGAGCCCACGCGGAGTGTGCTTCTTCTCGTAGTGCTGGAATGTTCTTTCCGTTGGGCACGGTGAGGGTGACAAAGCGCAGGTGTGCCTCATCGAATCCCCACTCCCGGGCCAGCTCCACTACCCGCTCCATCTGGCCGGCGAGTCTGGTTTGCCTGGGCTTCCCGCAGCGCGGACACCAGCGGTGCTTGCAGCTATGAAGTCCGCGGGTCCGCATGACCTCTCGGCCCTTGCGATCCTTCCAGAACAGGCGCACCACGCGGCCCCACGGCGTGCCGCAGGTGTCCAGGCGCTTGGCTTCCTTCCACAGCCGCTCTCCCTCGAAGCGCTTCACGGCCTCGGCCTTGGCCTGGAAGTCCTCCGGGTGCGGGCTGATGGTCTTCGCCACGAAGGCGGCGAGCTGATCCAGGCTGAGGCGCTTCCAGGGCTCGAGGCCCAGGGACTCATGGGCACCGTAGGCCAGGCCGAAGTCCCGCCCCATCCTGGCCAGCTCCCGGACGTGTCCCCCGTCCTCCGGGTGGATGGGTTGGCCCATGTGGTCCTGCCCGATGGAATGACGGAGAGCGGCGGCTAGTTCGCCGGGTGTCGCCGCGTCCATCTTCTCTTTCTTCACTAGGTTCCCCTTCCGGAACCCCCGGCGCGAAAAATGTAGCGCCGGAGTCAAGACTAGGGGTGCGGAGCGCCTGCGGCGCCCCGCACCCCTGGGCATTACTCGTGGATCTGCTTCAGGGTCTGATAGCACCGGAGCATCGCTACGATGTCTTGAGTGGCAATGGCTCGATCAGCGGCCCTAAGGTCGTCTTCGATCATCGCCGCGCCGATGACGCCTGCCGCCCCGAGGGATTTGTATATGGCAAGAACTTCTCGGACGCGGGCCTGTTCTTGTGGCAGGGCTTCGGCCAGTGAGACAAATACGTGCGGTTCGGGCATGGCTTCCCCTTTCGTGGGATTGATGGAGCGATTGGACTACTTCAACGACCTGACCAGCACGGGCGCCCCGTTCAGAACCTGGGGCTGCACCACGCGGGCGCGGGCCTGCTCCTGCGTGCGGAACCGGCCCAGGAACTTCCCGGCCTTGTCCGAGGCGCACCAGCGCCCCATCTTCGGCCAGACATGGCCCAGCACCTGGGACACTCGATTCGTCTTCATCGTGGCAAACGTGTTGATGAGCAGGGCCCGCTCCCCGAAGGGTTCGCAGGCCTGCCATTCGATGACGTACCGGACACTGGAATGGGGACCGGTCGCGGGCTGGATCGTGGTGCCTCGCATGCTTGCCTCGTTTAGTGGTTTAGGCGAACTGTTCAGTGCTGGGCCTGGCTGGGTTGCTGCGTTCAGTGGTTGGCGTTGGCCGTTTTTCTTAGGTCGTCTAATTCAAAGTTAGATAGCCTTCACCATTTCTTCCGTTCTGGCCGCGAGGGAGATGAGGAGATCCCGGAATGGGACCGGCGTAGCGGCTCTCTGGCGTTGGCTCAGGCGTTGGCAAGAGCCGGTTTTCACAGCGCGAGCTCGCTCTTCTTTGGAGTGAAACCCGTCATCGAGTCGCAGAAAGTCACCATCCGCTCTCCCCCACTTCAACTCGGGCAGTTCAGGAATGCCGAAGGCGTAAAGCCAGGTGGCCTTCCTGGCGCGGTGTCCATAGGCCCCTTGCTCGACACAGCAGGTCCACCCCTTCTCACCCTCAACCCAGCCCCCAGCAGGAACCCACCCACCACGCCGGGGGGGGGCGTTGATTCCGAAGTGCTTCCAGGCGTGGCTTCCCTCGGGGTGTTCGATGACACCACCGAATTTCCTCACAGCAGCCAGGGCTGCGGCGAAGCATCCAGCATCGTCACCGAGTTTGAGGCGCGGCCAGGTGCGGGGCGCTCCACCCCAGTAGCGTCCCCATCGCTGGCAGGGCGGGTGTGCCACCACAGGCCAAGGCCCCTCGTAGAGCCTCGCGTCCCGGCGAATGTCCCATGGGTCCACATTCGGCAGCCCGAAGTAGCATCCGTTGGTTTCCACAAAAAGCGCAGCGATCATTGAGTTTCCTTTATTCGTTGTCGGCGGCTTTCTAACCTGTCGCTCAGCGTCGGACGCGCTTTGCGCGCCGAGCTAGCTCCGAAGTTGGGCGCTACTTCAGTTCCTTGATCGTCAGCCCTCTGTTGTGCCGCCAAAGCCAGATCGTGACTCGGTTTGATGCTCGGCTGATTCGCTTCACGTAGCCCCCCTTCAACGCGTAACGGCACCACTTCGGATTGATTGCCATGTGTTCCTCCAATCGCGCGCCCAACAGGTCGCTCAACCTTCGCTCGTTTCACTCGCCGGACGCGGTAGCCCGCGCCGGGTTAGCTCGGGGCGTTAGGCCGCTACTTCGGGCACTTCTGGCGCTCCCAGGGCGGGGCGCAGGGGTTGGTGTTTCGGACGAATCCGCCGGGCTGTCGCTCAGTCCGGAAGAGCTCCAGGCCGTAGCCATAGCCCACGACATAGGCGAATGCCGCCAGGTGTCCCTCCCGATCCATCCGCTTCTGCAACTGCTCAATGGCGGGCTTCAAGGCGACGACCTGAGCCAGCCATCCAAGAACCCGCTTCGCCATGCCCTCGGCCTTGATGGGTCGATCCCCTTGGGCTTCCCACCGGAAAACCGTAGTGGCGTGCACGGCCAGCAGATCGGCCAGGTTCCCCGCGGTCCATCCCAGCGTTGCCCGGATGGCCTTGACCTCGCGGCCCTTCATTGCCGCACCGTAACCCAGTTCCACGGCGCCAGGCTCATGACTACAATCCCGGCCTTTTGCTCGAAGTCCGTAAGGTAGGGCACATACTTGGAAACCTGAAGGCCCGTGAACTTATAGCCATCCCATTCCTTCAGATACACCACGTCTCCAGCTCGGAAGTCGCGGTCGTTCCGGCGGACCTCGAACGTCTTCCGGCCGCTGATCACTTCGGCCAGATGCTCCGGGGCGATCTTCAGGTCATGTGACCACTTAGCACAGCCCCCGGGCTCCACCATGAACCCAATCAGAGGGAAGCTGGCGCGGTCGATGAGGTCCGCGCACCTTTTGCATTGGATCCAACTCGCCTCCCCGTGGCGGCAGTAGCTTTCCGGATGCACCAGATCGCTCATGCCGGCACCGCCAGCGGCACCACGTTCGAGGCGGCTTCCACGCCGGCCTTGCTTTCGCGCCAGGCCGCGATGGTGCGTTCCCGGTAGTCGGATCCGGGCAACACGCCGGGCCACGTTGCCACCGTGCGGCCGGTGTCCACGGCCTGCATAAGCCCGTCCACGCTCCAGCTCTTGCCGCGGGCCAGGACGTAGGCCAGGGCCTGCTCCAGATCGCACTCATGCCTCGCTACTTCGTGGAGTCGGGTGCGATCCAGGCCGCGGTCCTGGCTCTGCTTCAGCAGCTCGGCGGCGCGATCCTTGGCGCACTCAAACCCCAGGACGATGGGGGCCAGGATGAACTCAGCTTCGGCGCGGTTCATAGCCCCACCCCAGCCGCCTCATCGATGAGGGCCTGGGCTTCCGCCAGCTCCTCTGGCCTGAAATGTCCGGGCCAGTGGTCAATCAGCTTTTGCATGCCGAGGCGCAGGCGACCAGCGTGCAGCCGGCCCAGCTCGATCTCATCCACCAGGTCAGCAATCATCTGTTCCGGTACGTTGATTTCGCCGTGCTGCAGCTCACGCGATCCCCGCTTGTCCTGGCTCCGGAGGATGCCGTACACGGCCCCGGCGAAGACCACCAGCACGGCCAGAAGGGTCAAGTCACTCAGCATGATCGCCTCCCATGCCCAGCAGCGCCGGGCCCTTGGCGGCTTCCTTAGCCGCCTGCCTCTTCCGTTCGTCGTCCTTCCGCGCCTGGGCCTCGCGGGCCCGGCGATCCCTGGCGACGTCATCCATGGTGACGATGTGCGTCTGGTGGCGCTGATAGGCTTCCTTTTCACGCAGCCGCATGAAGGCCTCCCAGCTCGTGAATCTGGTCGTGCAGTTTGGTCTTGCGCTCGACGTACCGCTCGAAGCGCTTCCGCCAGGTCTGATAGGCGGGGTCCGCCAGGGGTGGCACGGGATGGGGCAACCGGGGCGCCAGAAGCGCCTCCAGCTGTTCCCGAAGGTTCGCCATCTGAAGATCACGAAGCGAGGGCACGGCCCACCCCCTGGGTCTTCTGTGCGTCGTACACAGAGGCGAGGTCTACCAGGTGATCGAAGACCGTCAGGCCCAGGGCGCGGGCGAAGTCCAATTCCCGGCCGGCGCCTGGGCTCTGCTTCCAGGTGGGCATGAGGATCACAGCGTCAGAGCGGCGGATCATCTCGAAGCACTCCCGCATGGCCGCCTCGTAGTCATCCGTGGGCAGGATGGTCAGGTGGGGCACCACGGGCAGCGCACCAAGGGCCCGCACCTTCTGGCCGAAGGCCACGGCGGCGGCCACGTTCTGGGCCACTCCCTGGGGCGTGGCGGCTGAGTAGGGCCCGGCGACGTAAATCACGTCCATGCCGTTGGCATCCTCCGCCCGGGGCTTCGTGGTGCCGGTCATCGGGCACCCCCGAAGATGAACCGGCGCAGGCGCTGTAACACGTTCAGCGCCGCGGACTCCCGGCGGGCTTCGGCCATGTCTTGCAGGGTCGCCAGTGCCACGGCGGTCAGGTCGCTCAAACTCGGCGCCTCGGGTTCGCCCCCAAGGGGCTCACGATCCAAAAGGCCCGGGGCCATGGTCAGCATGGGGAAGGGGCGTGTCTGCTCCTCCAGGAAACTCTCAACTGCCAGCGCCTCGTCATCGTTCAGCACCAGCATGGGCCCCTGAACGGGCGTGACGTAAAGGGTCGGCATGACGCCATCTACCAGGTCCACCGGTCGGCTTTCGAAGCGCGTCAGCGTGCCCAGGTCCATCCAGCGATTTGGGCTCAGGCGAACGATCACAGGGCACCCCCGCGGCGCAGCGCGTCGACGGCCTGCTCGTTTTTCCAGGTCTGCTCGTGGGCCTCTTTCAGCTCCTGAGCGGTTACGCGGCGGGTGCCGTTGGGCAGGGCCTTCAGGCGCTTCCCCTTGGGCATGGCGCACCAGACGAGGCCGAAGATCCCCAGCAGGCCAATGCCCGCCAGGGTAAAACCGTTGATGACGTCTTGAACCGTCAGACTTGCGAGCATGCGATCCTCCCCCTGCGTCCAGGCAGGGCAAGGCCCCGCGCTGGATTCAGCGCCGGGCGAATCGGGGCGGGGTCTGCCACCACGGCAAAACCCCAAATGGGACAGGCGGCCCTACCGAGGGCCCGCCCGTGGGCGGCTACTTGAAGGGGGTTTGGGCGCCTGGTCCTGCCGTCGCGCAGCAGAACACCGGGCCAGGCCATCCGCCCGCCCTTCGAGGTTCGGCCCTGGATCCTGCATCCAGCTACTACCTGGCGCGGATCACGAAGGCCCAGCCGTTACATGATCGTTCGATACGCTTCCACGTTCGCCTCCTGATTACCTGGGGGCGAGAGTAGTTCCAATTCCCTATGGGCCGCAAGGGCCCCAATCGGTCACGCCGACTACGAATCTGAGGGTCGGGCGTTCGAGTCGCTCCGGGACCACCAAAGGAAAAGCCCCAGAAATGGGGCTTTTCGCGTTTTCGGGGGAGGCGGGGCCCGTTTCGATGGGCGTCTCACCGATGCATGAGAGCCGCGCCCGTGAAGGAGCCCGCGCAGGCGCGCACCGCGTCCGGCGGTCCTTCCACCAGCAGGCGACCACCCCCGGCACCGCCCTCGGGGCCCAGGTCGATGACCCAGTCGCTGCTGGCGATGAAGTCCAGGTCGTGTTCCACCGCCACGACGAGATGCCCGGCCTCCGCGAGGCGGTGAAGCGACGCCACCAGGCGATCCACATCCTCGAAGCCCATGCCGCGGGTGGGCTCGTCCAGGAGGATGGCGGCTCTTCCCTTCGGCGGGGCCGCGATCAGTGCGGCCAGGCGCAGGCGCTGGCGCTCCCCCGCCGAGAGGGCGGAACCCTCTTGGCCCAACCGCAGGTAGCCCAGGCCGATCTGGTCCAGCGCAGCGAGAGCCTTCGCCAGCCCAGCAGCCTCTGCAAAGGGCCCGGCCAGCTTGGCGACGCTGGCCTCCAACACATCGGCGATGCTGCGACCTTCCAGAAGACACCCCAGCACCTCCGGCTTGAAGCGGCGGCCTTCGCAGGCCTCGCAGCCCACCGTGACGTCTGGCAGAAGGTCCATGGCCACGGTGATCACGCCGCGGCCCTCACAGGTTTCGCAGCGGCCCCCTGGCGTGGCGGTCGAGAAGTACCTGGCGGAAAGCTTCAAGGCCTTGGCCCGAGGCGTCGCAGCGAAGCGCTTGCGGAGGGCCTCGCCGAGGCCCAGGAGGGTGAGGACGGTGCTGTTCCACGCGAGGCCCAGGGCCTCCTGATCGGCCGAGATGACCTCCTGGATGTTCGTCAGGAGGTCAATGCCTTCGCAGCCCACCGGGCCCTGTCCCCGCAAGTGGTTGCGAAGGGAGGGGGCAAGCGACTCCAGCACGAGGCTGGACTTGCCGCTGCCCGAGACGCCCGTCACGGTCACCAGCGCACCCGCGGGGAAGGCGACGTCGATCCCCTGCAGGTTGTGGAGGCGGGCGCCCCGAATTCGGATTCCCGGCGAACCGGTCGCCTTCGGTTCCTCCTTAAGAGCCTGGCGCGACCGGCGGAGCTGGGCGCCAGTCCGCGAGGTCGGCTGATCCCTGAGCTCGCCTGGAGATCCCATGGCCACAAGCCGTCCACCTTCGGGGCCCGCGCCGGGGCCGAGTTCCAGGATGCGATCCGCCGAAGCCATCAGGGAGGTGTCGTGCTCGACCACGACGACCGCGTTGCCCGCATCCGCCAGGTGGCGCAGAACGCCGCCGAGGCGCTGCACGTCGCGGGGATGGAGTCCCTGCGTGGGTTCGTCCAGCACATAAGTGACGCCCACCAGGCCGCCCCTCAGGGCTGCGGCGAGGCGCACCCGCTGGGCCTCGCCGCCGGAGAGGCTGGCCAGCTCCCGCCGCAGGGCCAGGTAGCCGAGCCCGGCTTCCGAGAGGGCTCCGAGGCGCTGGACGGCATCCTTCCGGAGGCCTTCCGTGAGGGTGAGCACCCGGGGAGAAAGCCCGGGGGCCGCCAGGGCATCGAACCAGCCCAGGAGCTCGCCCACGGGGAGGGCCATCAGTTCCGGGAGGCGGCGGCCCCCGAAGCGGACGCTGCGGGGTATCTCGCGAAGGCCCTCACCTCCACACATGGAGCAGGCTGCATCCACCAGCAGGGGCTCGAGCTCCTCACCCTTGGAATCGGCGTGGACCCGCTCGTATTCCCGATCCACAAGGTTCGCGAAGCCAGCCCAGGTGGTTCGCAGGGCATGCGTGCCCTCGACCTTGCCGCGTCGATAGCGCCAGGCCACCTCGTGCACGGCATCACCACTGCCGAACATGGCGAGCCGGCGCTCTTCCGGGCCCAGGTCCCGCCAGGGGCGGGTCAGGTGCAGGCCGGCTTGCGCGGCGGCGTGCCGGAGCGTGGCCAGGAACTGGCCATCCGCTTCGCCCAGATAGGCTCCGAACCGGGTGCCCGCCATGGCTCCGCCGTCCAGGGGGCGGTCGGGATGGCTCACCAGGCGCTCGGGATCGCAGCGCTGGAGAAACCCCAGCCCTTTGCATCGGGGACAGGCCCCGCGTTCGGAGTGCGGCGAGAAATCGAAAGCCCAGAGGGCCGGGAGGATCTGCCCGCAGGCGCAGTGCTCCCCATAGGTGGGAGTTCCGCAGGCGGGGCAGGGGCGCTCGCCCGCCCGGGCGAACAGGAGGCGCAGCAGCTCGTCCAGCTCGGTGGTCGTTCCCACGGTGGCGCGGGGATTGCGGCGGCCTGCCCGCTGGGGTACGGCAAGGGTGGCCTGGAGCCCGCGGGCCGCGACCAGGTCGGCGCCGCCCCGCCGGGGGAGCAGGCGCCGGGCCCAGGGAGAGACAAGGTCCGCAAAGCGGTTCTGGGCCTCGGCCAGCAGCGTGTCGAAGACCAGCGAGGACTTGCCGGAGCCTGAGGGCCCCGTCACCACCGTCAAGCCCTGTGCGGGGAGGGTCAGGTCGATGTCCTTGAGGTTGTGGGTGCGGACCCCGACCAGTTCGATGGGTGGCGGCTCGGCCGCCCTGGGGGGCGGAAGGACGGGGGAGGGAACCTCCCACAGCGCGGCGCCCGTGAGGGATTCCGGGCAGGCGGCCACATCGGCTGGGGAGCCGCTGATCACCAGCCGCCCACCTTCGGGCCCGCTCCCGGGGCCGAGATCCAGGACGCGGTCCGCCTGGCGTATCACCTCCAGGTCGTTGTCCACCACCAGCAGGGTGTGGCCCGCTTCGAGCAGGTGGTTCCAGGCCTCCACCAGCACCCGCACATCGGCGGCGTGGAGACCCGTGGTGGGCTCGTCCAGGGCGATCAGGGCCGGGCCGCCGCCGGCCTTGGCGAGCTCGGTGGCCAGCTTCACGCGCTGGGCTTCCCCGCCGGAGAGCGTGGTGGCGGGTTGGCCCAGGGGCAGGTAGCCGAGCCCCACATCCAGAAGCGCGGCCAGGATGCGTCGGAGCCTCGGATGCTCCGCGAAAGACACCGCGGCCTCGGCGATGCTGCCCTCCAGCACGTCGGCGATGCTCCGGCCCTGGACCTTCACCTCCAGCACCTCGGCGTGGAACCGGCGCCCACCACACACATCGCAGAGCAGGTCCACGGTGCCGAGGTACCGCATGCCGACTTCCTGGACGCCCGCGCCCTCGCAGGCTTCGCAGCGGCCACCGCCGGTGTTGAAGGAGAAGGCTCCTTTGCCGAGGCCCCGCTGTCTGGCCTCGCTGGAGGCTGCGAAGAGATCGCGGATGAGGTCGAAGGCGCCCGTATAGGTGGCCGCGTTCGACCGAGGCGTCCGCCCGATGGGGTCCGCATCCACGGTGACGATGCGGCGGAAGGGCGCTTCCGGGACCAGACCCGCCTGGAAGCGCGCTACCGCCTCGTCCAGAAGGGAGGTCTTGCCTGCGCCCGAGACACCCGAGATCACGTTGAGGGCGCCCACGGCCAGCTCCAGGTCGAGGTTCTGGAGGTTGTGGCAGTGCAGACCCCGCAGCTTGAGAGTTCCCTGGGCAGGGCAGGGCCTCCGGGAGATGGCCGGGAAGGTGCCCGTCAACCAGCGTTGAGTCGGCGGGACAGGTTCCTCCACCTGTTGCTTGAGGTACTCCCAGGGAGGGCCGCTCCAGAGCAACCGGCCCCCTTCGCGTCCGGGGCCCGGCCCCAGGTCGATCAGCCAATCCGCGGAGCGCGCGATGAGGGCATCGTGTTCCACGACCACCACGGTCTGGCCTTCGTCCCGCAGACGCTTGAGCACACCGATGAGCCGGCCCACGTCGTGGGGATGGAGGCCGGCGGAGGGTTCGTCCAGGACCACCAGCAGGCCGCGCAGCTCTCCCAGGGCCAGGGTGATGAGCCTCAACCGCTGCATCTCACCCCGTGAGAGGCTGGGGGCCGGGCGGTCCAGGGTCAGATATCCCAGTCCGAGCTCCGTCATCAGGTCGCAGCGGGCGAGGAGATCCGCTCGGATCGGCGTCAGGATTGCGGTTTCCCAGGGGGAGGCTTCGACCGAGGCCAGGAAGGCCCTCAGTTCCCGGACGGTCATGCCGGCCAGATCCACGATGCGGTACCCGCACCACGTCACCGCAAGTGCCTCCGGGCGCAGGCGGGCGCCCTGGCAGGCCGGGCAGGGTGCGCTGCGCACGAAGCGGAGGATGGAATCGTTCCGCTTGCCGCGGAGGATCTCTTCCATGACCGGGACCAGCCCGCGGTAGAACCCCTCCTGGCGGGGTCGGGCAGTAATGCCAGTCCATTTGAGGCGGGATTCGAGCGGGTGCTTGCCGTAGGGAACCTTCAGGCGGTCGGAACCGTGGAACACCACCCCGCGCGCCTCCTCGCCCAGATCCCGCCACGGGATATCCACGGACCCACCGTGGACCCTGAGGACCTCATCCAGGACCTGCAAGGTCACTTGCGAGTACATGAGGTAGCCGTTGGGTGTGCTCACGCGCAGCGCGCCGTCCCTCAGGGACCTGGTGGGATCGGCCACCAGCAGGTCGAGGTCGAGGCGGTCTTCCACGCCGAGGCCCTGGCAGTGATGGCAGGCGCCTTCCTCGCCATTGAAGGAGAAGAGCCCCCGGCTGGGATGGATGCCTTCTGGCGCCGAGCCCAGCCGGGCGAAGAGCAGGCGCAGGAGATCCCAGCCTTCGGTCAGGGTGCCCACGGTGGAGCGGGGGTTGGAGAGGGTGGGCCGCTGCCCCACGGCGACCGCGGGTCCCAGGCCTTCGATGCTCCGCACCGCAGGCCTAGAAAAGCCGCCCACGAACTGACGCGCGAACGAAGGCAGCGTCTCCAGGAACCGGCGCTGGCCCTCCCGGAAGAGGGTGTCGAAGGCCAGGGAGGACTTGCCGGAACCGGAGACGCCCGTGATGACCGTGAGGCTTCGCCGGGGGATGCGAAGGTCGAATCCCGCGAGGTTGTGGGTCTCCGCCCCTAGGACGACGATTTCCTGGTCTCTCCGCTGCGCCACGTGCCCGCCCCTTTTCTCCTTCTGGAACGCGTCTGGTCCGAAGTCAGTTCCGCAACAGCAGCCGGACCAGCAGTGGAGCCATGGTGGCTGTCGTGATGCCCGCAAGGGTCATGGCCAATCCCGCCATGGAGCCTTCCCGCTCGCCTTCCATGAAGGCCATCGCCGTGCCCTGGCCATGGGCTCCCGTGCCCAAGGCCAAACCCCGGGCCACGGGGTCCTTGATGCCGGCCCAGGTCAATAGGGTGCCTCCAAACACGGAACCCAGCGTGCCGGTGGCCACCACGAAGGCGGAAGCCAGCCCTGGGCTCCCGCCATGGATCCTGGCGATCTCGACGGCAAAGGGGATGGTGACGCTCTTCGGCAGCACGGAGAGGACGACTTCCCTTGGCAGGCCAGCCACCAGGGCGATCCCTCCGGCTGCGAGCATGGAGGCAAGGGAGCCGAGTCCCACACCGGCCACGATCGCCGGCGCGTACTGCCGCAACAGACTGCGGTGGCGGTAAAGCGGCACCGCCAGGCCGACGGTGGCGGGGCCCAGCAGGGACGTCATGATCCGCCGGCCGGGAAGGTAGGACTGGTAGGGGATGTTCAGGGCGAGCAGAGTCGCGATGACGATGGCCGCGCCCAGCAGCACGATGTTCAGCAGGGGATGCCGATACCGCAGGTACAGGGCCTTGGCGAGCAGATAGGCGCCGAGCGTCAGCAGGATGGTGAACAGGATCATCAGCTGGGGCATGGCTTCTCCCCTTTCTGAAACCACTGGGCCAGATAGCCGGTCCCCAGAAACGTCAAGATCGTGCTGACGACGATGGCGAAGGCCAACGCCAAACCGTACCTGTAGAAGACGGTTCCCCAATTCATCAGGTCCACCGCCACGGGGATGAAGAAGAAGACCAGGTGCCTGAGGAGGAAATCGGCGGCGTCCTGGACGTACTCCAGCGGGACGAGGCCGAGGTTCAGCAGGGCGTAGAGCAGGACGACGCCCACCACGTTCCCGGGGACAGGGAGATGGGCGAAGCCCGCGATCTTGTTCCCGAGGAGATAGATTCCGGCCAGGAGGGCGACCTGGCCGAGGAACCGCAGTTTCTTCTTCACGAAAGCCTCTGGTGGGGCGGCGACGCGCTCTCGGTAAAGGGCGATTGTGAGGGCAATCGTCAGCGGCTCCAAACGCCTCCGGGGAGGAGAGGCCAGCTGATCCATGAAAAAGCCCCCGGTCTCCCGGGGGCTTGCATGGGTTTCCGGATGGATCAGAACGCGACCAGGAGCGCGGCCACGACGGTGTTGCCGCCCTGCTCGCCGGTCTCGGTTCCGAAGGGCTTGAGGAAGTTCTTGCTGCGGGCGATGTAGTTGAGCTTGAAGTTGGCGGACTTCACCTTCTCGGGGATCCAGGCATAGGTGTAGCCGACGGTGGCCTCGGTGTACTTGGGGCTGTAGTCGGTGCCGGTGGACAGGCCGGTCGCCACGTTCGTGGTGTAGGGGTTGGTGGCCGTGTACCAGTCGTCACCGCTGTTGAGGTTCATGACGTCGTAGCGGGCCAGGAAGCTGTGGTGACCAGTGGTGTAGCCGCCGGTGAGGTAGTAGCCCACGAACTTCTGGTCCAGGTGCTCGCGCTTCACCGCGGGGGCGGTGGCGGCGAGGGTGGCGAAGCGCCGGCCGAGCAACCCGGTCATGTACTCGGCCGTGAGGGTCCAGGTCCCATCCTGGTAGGCGTAGAACGCACCAAGGTTGGTGGTTTTGTCCTTGTTGTCGTAGATGGCGGTCTGGCCCGGCCAGGGGCCTCCGGGGTTCGCGGCGATGGCCGTGGAGGGGTTGCCCTTGTCGGCCACGTCTGTGGAGCCCTGCAGCGTGTAAGCGCCGAACTTGTGGGCTTTCCCGAGGTTGAAGTCCAGGCGGAGAACGAAGTCTTTCTGGGCGTTGGTGTCGTTGGTTTTGCCGGAGGTCGCGTCGTTCATGCCATTGAACACGGCCGCGGTGACCTTGCCGGCGAAGGCCTTGGGATCGCCATAGGAGAATCCGAGGGCGAGGCCGCGGTCGCGCTTGTCACCGAACATGCGGCCCAGCTGGCTGCGTTCGGCGAAGAGCAGCTCGGTGGAGCTCGTCACGCCCTCGTAGGTCTGCAGGTTCTTGAACTGGCCGGCCTTCACGTCGATGCCGGCGAGGGGCTTCCAGACGATGAACGCGTCCTGGAGGATGATGGGGTTCGAGGTTCCGGTGGAGATGGAGGGGTCGAACATGACTTCGTAATCAACGTCCTCCGCCACATTTCCGGAGAGCTTGATCTCGGACCGGCGGATGGAGAAGGTGTTCTCCTTGAACTCGCTGCGGAGGTTGTAGTACCCGCCGGGAGCAGCGCTGTTGTACCGGAGGTTGCTGTCCATCATCTGGGTGTACCAAAGCTGGATGTCGCCCCCGATCTTCACTGTCTGGGCGGAGGCGGGCAGGGCGGCAAGGGCGAGGGCGGCCAGGCTGAGGTTGCGGATGCGCTTCATGGAGTCTCCTAGAGGGCCGACAGGCCAACGGGAGAAAGGTTCCCGGCTGCCTGTGACATGGGCGCGAAGATCCCGGTACCGCCCTGTACCTGAGGGGTGAATTCGTGCCAGAGCGTCCCGATCCCGGTTTTCTACACGGGTAGCGCTGTTATGAGGGTCTATATTTCACCAGCCGTCTCGCGATTCTTCACAAGAACCGAGTCGAGTTGATCCAGCCTCGCGAAGGTGTCACGTTCACCTGCCCCGTGGTTGGCAAGCGGGGTGTCGCCACACCTTTGTGTCCATCATCACAACCCTCGGAACTTTTCGATCATTTTCAATAGACGCAAGGAGTTCCCCCGTTTAGCTTGAATCCGTTTGATCCACTCATCGATTTCGAGCGACAGGCGTCCGAGACATCTGGTGGTCTGACCTGAATCCGACTCCCTCCCAGCCTTCCAGCCACTCAATCCCTCCCAACCCTCCCTCACTAGGAGCCCACCCATGAAGATCACCCGCCTTGCCGGCGTCGCCGCCCTCCTCGCCGCCGGGGTCACCCAGGCCCAGGCTCAGGACATCAAGCTCACCGGCGTCCTCTTCGAGTTCTGGCAGACCCAGATGTTGGACAGCAACCTGCGCAACAACGCGACCGCTGCTCCGGCCGGCACCGCCACCAAGTACTACGGGCTCGACTCCCGGTTCCAGGAGAACACCTTCGCCGTCAAGCGCGCCGAGATCTACCTGAACGGCAAGATCACCGACGACATCAGCTGGAACCTGATGTTCGACCCGAACAACAGCAACACGACCGCCGCTCCCAACAACGTGCTGCAGGACATCGCTGTCACCTGGAACCTCGGCAGTGGTTTCACTGTCAAGGCCGGCCAGTTCAAGATGCCTACGACCTATGAAGCCACCATGGTCGCCGCGACGAACATCCTGTTCTTCGAGCGCAACCAGATCAATCGCGTCTTCGGTGACAAGCGCGATCGCGCCATCTGGGGCATCTACGCCTTCGGCGATCCCAAGGGCTTCAACGGCAAGGTCAACCTCGCCATCTCCAACGGCACCACCGATGACGGCAGCGGCGGCAAGAACAACGAGAACACCCTGACTGGCGCCGGCAATGCCCAGAAGGACTGGACCACCCGCCTCGAGTTCAACTACGGCCCCGAGCACAAGTTCGGCGCCTACTACCGCGAGGGCGTGACCGGGCTGAAGGATTCGACCTTCCTGAATGCCACCGTTCCCGCCACCTGGACCGTGGGGGCTCCTTCCGCCGCCCAGATCAAGGACAACAAGGACAAGACCACCCTCCTGGGCGCCTACTACGCCTTCGACACGGCCACCTGGCACGCCAGCGCCGAGCTCGCCACGGGCCTGCTGGGTCGTCGCTACCCCACCCTCTTCGCTGCCGGCACGACCACCCTCACGCCGTTGCGCGAGCACCTCGACCAGAAGTTCATGGGCTATGCCATCGATGGTGCCTACAAGATGGGCCAGCACTGGTTCACGGCCCGCTACGACATGCTGAACTACAACACCGGCGACGACTGGTACACGGCCACCAATCCCTACATGCCGGCGGCCGGCGGCGACTACAGCCCCAAGTACACCGAGATCACCGTCGGCTACAACTACGTGTTCAACCCTGCCAAGTACGGCGCGGGCAAGCTGAAGCTGGACTATGTCCACCGCAGCAAGAACTTCCTGGCTCCGCGCGCTGGCCAGACCGGCGAGCAGGGTGGTGATTCCCTCGTCGCCTCCCTGATGGTCGGATTCTGATCCGAGCACGTTCTACCTAGCAGGTCCTTCTTGTCACCAAAGCCACGGAGCTCATGGGTCACAACCCACGGGTTCCGTGGTTTTTTCAGCTCTCGGTGGGTGTAGAATCCCCCATACCTTCCACCCACATCTTTTTTGCACTGGAGCTGCCATGCGAAAGCACCTCTTGGCCCTGGGCGCCGCACTCGCCCTCTCTCCGTGTCTCATGGCGCAGAAGATCGGCGTCATCAATTCCATGAGTGGCCCCGAGGCGCCCATCGGAGAGAACATCACCAACGGCATCAAGCTCGCGGACGAGGACCTCAAGAAGAAGGGCATCAACCTGCAGCTTGTGTGGGAGGACGACACGGGCAAGCCGCAGATCTCCATGAGCGCCATGGAGAAGCTGGCCACCCGTGACAATGTCGTGGGAGTGGTGGGTCCCTACACCTCGGCGTGTTCCAATGCCGTGGCCAAGCTGGCCGAGAAATACCGTGTGCCCTTGCTGATTCCCGCCGCCGCCAAGGAGGAGATCACGCGCCAGGGCCTCAAGTACGTCTTCCGCATGAACGCTCCCGCGGATAAGTACGCCTCCAGCCTCATCGATGCGGCGGCGTCCCTCGGCAAGCCGAAATCGATCGCCTTCATCTACGAGAACACCGATTTCGGCACCTCGACCACCAAGACCGCCAAGGAGTATGTGGCCAAGAAGGGCATCCAGATCGTAGCTGACGAGCCCTATCCCAAGGGCGCCGCGGACTACCGGTCCACCCTCGCCAAAGTGAAGTCGAAGAACCCTGATCTGGTGTTCATGGTGTCCTACGTGGCCGACGCCATCCTGCTCATGCGGCAGTCGAAAGAAGTCGGCCTTCAGCCCCAGGCGTTCCTGGGCGCGGGCGCCGGCTTCACGACCACCGAGTTTGCCAAGGAGCGCGCCATCTCTGAGAGCGTCATCTCGTGCACTCAATGGACGAACGATGTGAACTGGCCCGGGGCCAAGGACTTCGGCACCCGCTACAAGGCCAAGTTCGGCAAGGAGCCCACCTACCACGCGGCCTGCGCCTACGCCTCCATGATGATCATGGCTGAGACCGCCAAGAATGCCGGTGGTGACCGCACCAAGACCCGGAATGCCCTGAAGGCCGGCAAATGGAATGGCGTGATGGGTGAAGTCCAGTTCGCCGACTACGATGGGTTCACGAACCAAAACAACCACCAGATGCTCGTTCAGCAGATCCTCTCCGGGAATTACGAGACGGTGCTGCCTGCCCAGTTCGCCACCAAGAAGGCTGTGTACCCCTTCCCCAAGTGGAAGTGACTCCTCCCTGAGCGGGGGGCGCCTCACCGCGCCCCCCCTTTTCCACCCCCTCCAGGAGTTCCAGACGCCCATGGCCGTATTCCTGCAATCCCTTATCAGCGGCATCCTGATCGGTGGCGTGTACGCGCTTATCGGCATCGGGCTCACGCTCATCTTCGGCGTGATGCGGGTCGTCAACTTCGCCCACGGCGACATCATGATGGTCGGGATGTACCTCACCTATCTGCTGTTCACGCTGATGGGCATCGATCCCTTCGTCTCCGTGCTCATCAGCTTCCCGCTGATGTTCTTCTTCGGAGGTTTCCTCCAGAAGGTCTTCATCAACCGCGTGCTCAACGCCGTCGCCCAGAACCAGATCCTGTTGACCATCGGGCTGGGCCTCATCATGAGCAACACGGTGATGCTGATCTTCACGTCGGACTACAAGATCCTCACCACCTCGTACTCCTCCTCCACCATCCAGGTGGGTGGCGGGGTTTCGGTATCTACGCCTCTGCTGATCTCGTTCCTGATCACCGCCGCCATCACGGCGGCGCTGGGCTGGTTCCTGCTGAAGACCGATACGGGCCAGGCCATCCGGGCTACGGCGCAGGACCGGGATGCGGCGCAGCTCATGGGCATCAACGTCAGCCGCATGTCCGTCATCGCCTTCGGCCTTGGGGCGGCCCTGGCGGGCACCGCAGGGGCGCTGATCTCCCCGACCTACTACATCTTTCCCCAGGTGGGCGGGACCTTCACCCTGAAGGCCTTCGTCATCACGGTGCTCGGCGGCATGGGCAGCGTGGTGGGCGCCACCCTGGGCGGAATCCTCATCGGCGTCACCGAATCCATGAGCGCGGTCTACATCTCATCCGGCTGGAAGGATGTCGTGGTCTTCGTGCTCTTCCTGCTCGTACTCCTCTTCAAGCCCTCGGGCTTGATGGGCAAGTCGCGGACCTGAGGAGGACGACATGTACAAGACCCTCATCAAGGCATCACTCGGCCTCATCTTCCTGGCAGCTCTGCTGGTCATTCCGCGATACGTGGAGAGCCCCTACGCGCTGCACATGATGATCCTGCTCTTTCTCAGTGTGTCCCAGGGCCAGAGCTGGAACATCCTGGGTGGCTACGCGGGACAGTACTCCGTCGGCCACGCCGCCTACTTCGGCGTGGGCGCCTACACCACCATGATGCTCATGTATTCCAGGCAGGTCGTCCCCTGGGTGGGCGTCTGGGTTGGCGTCGCGATCGTGATCGTGGTGGCGCTCGTGATCGGCAGCATCTGCTTCCGGCTGCGGGGCCCCTACTTCGTGCTGGCCTCCATCGCCGTCGCCGAGATCATGAGGCTGTCCGCCATCAACCTCACCACGCTCACCAACGGCGCGGAGGGCATCCTGGCCACTGAGATTCCCGCTTTCAAGATCGGGGAGCGGGTGATCACGGATTTCCTCACCAAGGTCCCGTTCTATTACATTGGGCTCTTCCTGGCCCTCTTCACCATCGCCATCACGTACTGGGTGCAGCACTCCAAGCTGGGCTACTATTTCCAGGCCATTCGCGAGGACCAGGACGCGGCCCATTCCCTGGGCATCCACATCACGGTCTACAAGAACATCGGGCTGGTGATTTCTGCCGTGCTGACCTCCCTGGCCGGCGCCTTCTACGGCATCTACGTGGGATTCGTCGATCCGCCCACGGTGCTCGGGCTGGATGTCTCCGTGCAGATCATGCTGATCTGCATCATCGGCGGCATGGGGACCATCTGGGGCCCGGTGCTGGGGTCCCTGTTGCTGGTGCCACTCTCTGAGGCCCTCCGCAGCAACATGATCACTGAGGGTCTGGTGAAGATCGGCCTCGTGAGCGCGGATTCGCGGATCGGGCTCTTCCTCAAGGAGAACCTCTCCCATGCGCACGTCCTGCTCTACGGCATCCTCGTGGTGCTGGTGATCCTCTTCATGCCGGAAGGGCTCATGGGCTTTATCAAGAAGATGGCCCCGCGCCGCAATCGGGAGGCGGTCTGATGGCCATCCTGGAGATCAAGAGCGTCAGCAAGTTCTTCGGCGGCCTGGCGGCCAATTCCGATGTGTCCTTCGTGGTGGAGGAGGGCACGATCATGGGCCTCATCGGGCCCAATGGCGCGGGCAAGACCACCCTCTTCAACTGCATCACCGGCTACTATCCCCCCTCCAAGGGCGAAGTCATCTTCAACGGCCGGCGCATGAACGGGCTCCAGCCCGACAAGGTCTGCATGCTCGGCATGGTGCGGACCTGGCAGAAAGTGCGGCCCCTGGCCAAGCTATCAGTGATCGATAACGTGATGGTCGGTGCCCTCGCGCGAACCTCCTCGCTGAAGCACGCCCGGGAGCTGGCCATGGAGCAGCTCAAGGTGGTCCGCCTGGAACACCGGGTGGACTTCCTGGCGGGCGGTCTGCCCATCGGCGAGCGGAAGAAGCTCGAGGTGGCCCGGGCCCTCGCCACGCAGCCGAAGCTTCTGTTGCTGGACGAGGTCATGGGCGGTCTCAACCCGGCGGAAAGCGAAGAGATCATCCAGCTCATCCTGGATATCAAGCACCACGGCCTCACGCAGATGGTCATCGAGCACGACATGAAGGCCATCATGCGCATCTCCGACCGGATCGTCGTCCTCACCTCCGGTGAGAAGCTGACCGAAGGCACCCCTCAGGAGGTGGTGAGCAATCAGGACGTGATCGATGCCTACCTGGGTGAGAGCCATGCTTAAGATCGAAAAGCTGAATTTCGCCTACGGCGATCTCAAGGTCCTGTGGGATGTGGATCTGGAAGTGAACGAGGGCGAGATCGTCACCGTGGTCGGCGCCAACGGTGCCGGGAAATCCACCACCCTCAAGAACATTTCTCGCCTAGTCAAACCCACCTCCGGGAGCATCACCTTCGATGGCAAGGACCTCGGCAAGATGCAGCCGCACCATGTGGTCGAAGCCGGGCTGGTGCAGGTGCCCGAGGGCCGCCGCATCTTCCCCGAGATGACCGTCATGGAGAACCTCCGCATGGGGTCCTACGTCAAGGCTACCCGGGGGGACCGCCAGAAGAACACCGACTGGGTGTTCCACCTGTTTCCGCGCCTCAAGGAGCGGGAGAAGCAGCTGGGCGGAACGATGTCCGGCGGCGAACAGCAGATGCTGGCCATCGCCCGAGGCCTCATGGCCAACCCCAAGGTGCTGCTGCTGGATGAGCCCTCGCTGGGGCTCTCGCCCCTGCTGGTGAAGAACATTTTCGACATCATCACCGGCATCAACAAGGAGGGCGTTACCATCCTTCTCGTGGAGCAGAATGTCTACCAGTCCCTCCGCATTGCCCACCGCGCCTATGTCATGGAGACGGGCCGGGTGGTGCTTACGGGCCGGGGCGACGAACTGCTCAACAATGAGCACATCAAGAAAGCCTTCCTGGGCATGTGAGGAGATCCCGATGACCACTGTCGAAAAGTGGATGACCAAGAATCCCATCACGATCAATGAGGACGCCTCGATCATCGAGGCCATCCACCTCATGAAGGAGAAGGGGATCCGGCGCCTCCCCGTCATGGCCAAGGGGCACCTCGTGGGGCTCATCACGGAACGGATGATCAAGGACTACACCCCGGGCAAGGCCACCTCGCTGGACACCTGGGAAGTGCATTACCTGTTGTCCAAGACCGCGGTGAAGGAGGTCATGAACCCGCATCCGCACACGGTGACGCCGGATACGGACCTGGCCACGGCGGCCCAGTCCATCCTCGACCACAAGCTCTACGGCCTGTGCGTGGTGGATGCCAAGGGCAAGCTGGTGGGCATCATGTCCGTGGGCGACATGCTCAAGGCCGTGGTGGAGTTCGCCAGGACCCGGGAGTAGGCCGGTCTGTCCAAAGGCCGGGGCCCCCGGCCCCCAACCTTGTTTTGCCATGTGGCGAGTTGATTCCGCGATCGGTCGCGGCTGGCCCGGTTGACCGCTCCCACGGATTCCCAGGAAGATCGAAGGGCAGTCCCCTTGCCCAGGAGGCACCTTGAGCACAGCTCAGCGTTTGCGTGATATCCGCGACGGATTTGAGCGCCCCTTCTGGGTGGCCAACATCAGCGAATTGTTCGAACGCCTCTCGTACTACGCGGCCTTCGCTTCCCTGGCGCGCTATCTGAACGAATCCCTCGGCTTTCCGACACAAGATGCCAGCAGCCTGGCCGGATTGTTCGGTGGGCTGGTCTGGTTCCTGGCGGCTTTTGGCGGAGCGATCGCGGACCGCCTCGGCTTCCGTCGGGCGCTTTCCCTCGCCTACCTGATCCTCAGCTGCTCCTATTTTCTGCTCGGCTCGCTCGGATCCGCCTGGATGGCGCCGGTGCGTGGCCTGGTGCCCCTCGGAGCCCTCGTCGCCTTCCTGCTGATGTTGCCGGCCCTCGGCATCGCGCTGGTGAAGCCCGCCGTGGTTGGAACCACCGCGCGTGCCTCGAAGGAGAATGTCCGCTCGATCGGCTATTCGATCTATTACACCCTGGTGAACATCGGTGGCGCCGCCGGCCCCTTTGTCGCGTCCTACGTCCACCGGCACATGAGTGTCGAGAACGTCTTCCGGGTGGCCGCCGTCAGCGTATTCCTGATGTTCTTCGCGGTGCTGCTGATGTTCAAGGAGCCGCGCCAGGCGGGCGATGCGCCCCCTCCTTCTCTGGCGGAGACCGGCCGGAACTTCATCACCGTCCTCTCGAATCCGAAGTTCATGCTGTTCCTGGTGATCTTCACGGGGTACTGGGTGGTGTACTGGCAGGAGTTCATCACCCTCCCTCTGTATGTCGCCAAATACATCGATCCGAAGGCAGATACAGAGCTCCTACTGATGACCGGCCCGCTGGTCGTGATCTCCCTGACGGTTCTGATCAACCTGGCTACACAGAAGATCGCCTCGGTGAAGGCCGTCACGATCGGCACCTTGATGTCCTCCCTCGCCTGGATCGTGTTGATCTTCAAGCCGACCGTGACAGGCGTGATCATCACGCTCATCTGCGTTGCGCTGGGCGAGATCGTGCAGTCGCCACGCTATTACGAGTACATCTCGCGCCTCGCCCCTCCGGGCCAGCAGGGCACCTACATGGGCTTCGCCTTCCTTCCCATCGGCCTTGGTTCCCTCATCGGCGGCTGGTTCGGCGGGAAATTGATGCATCACTTCGGCGAGGTGACCCACAAGCCGGCCGGCATGCTCTGGACCATCACCGGAGTGGGCGTACTCACGGCCGTGCTGCTGTGGGCGTACGATCGCATGCTGCCCGCGAAACCGAACCAGGTCACGCGGGCCTGAACGGGTGTCTCACCCAACCCGGGGTGCCTAGTCGGCGCCTCGGGTTGGAGGCCGATGCCTCCCGATGCCTGTTCCGCGGTTCGCCTGGGCGGGAAGCCTGATCAGAGGTATTTCGACAGGAACTCCCACATGGCCTGGAAGCGCGCCCAGTTGTGCTGGGGCGCGCGCGGGCTGTGGTCGGATCCCGGCAATGGCACCATCTGGACGGGGAATCCCGCCTTCTGGAGGGCGTCGATGAGCATGACGGTGTTCTGGGGATGGACATTGTCATCCAGGGTGCCGTGAAGCAGCAGAAGCCGGCCGGAGAGGTTTCCGGCGGCCTTCAGCACGGAGCTGGATTCGTAGCCCGCCTTGTTGTCGCTGGGCAGGCCCATGTAGCGCTCGGTGTAGATGCTGTCGTAGAGATGCCAGTCCGTCACGGGCGCTCCGGCGATGCCCAGCTTCCAGGCCTTGCTGTGCGTGAGGCCGTAGGTGGTCATGAAGCCGCCGTAGCTCCAGCCGTCGAGGCAGATCCGGCTCATGTCCGCCCAACCCTGGGCTTTCAGCCAGGCGAGGCCGTCGAGCTGATCCTGAAGCTCCTGAGCGCCCAGGTTGCGGTAGATGCCATGGGCACTGGCCAGCCCCTTGCCCGAGGCACTGCGGTTGTCGCAGACCCAGGTGGCGATGCCCTGCTGGGCCAGGAACTGGAACCAGAGCATGTCCCGGCGCCAGAAATTCCGTACCTCCGGGGTCATCGGCCCGCCGTAGAGCGTCTGGAACACGGGGTATTTTTTGGCAGGGTCGAAGTCCACGGGGAGGACGAGCATCGTCTCCATGGGGAAGCCATCCCGGGTCTTCACCTGCTGGAAGCTCACCTGGCCAAGTTTCAGGCCCCTCAGCTTGTCGCTGGGATTCGAATCGATGAGACGGAGCTGCTTCCCGGCGCCGTCGTGGAGGGTCTGCTGGGGTGGGGTCCGGGCGTCGCTCCAAGTGTCGAGGAAGGCCGTGAAAGTGGCGTTGAAGTGGATGCGATGGGTGCCGGGCCGGTCCGTCAGCCGAGTGAGCCCCTTTCCATCAAGGTCGATGCGGTAGGCATCCTGGCCGATGGGACTGCGTTCCGTGGCGTCGAAATAGAGAATCCGCCCTGTCGTGTCCGTGCCATGGACCTGCCGCACATCCCAGTCACCGGCCGTGACGGCGCCGATCAACTGGGCTTCCTTCCCGTAGTGGTAGACATGGTGGCGTCCGGTGCGCCCCGATTCCCAGAGAAAACCCCCATCGGGGAGGAAGCGGGGCAGGGGCAGGCGCTCCTGCCAGGCTCGGCCGTTCTCGTGGATGAGCAGCCGGGAGACGCTGCCTTCGTACTGACGCAGGTCCAGCCAACTCTGGATCCGATCCTGGTGGGTGGCGAGCAGGTGGCCCATGGGATCCCAACCCACCTGCACGATGAGGGTCTCCTGGGTCGGATAGGGCTCTTCCATCCAAACGGTGGTCCCGGCGAGATCCACCACGCCCAGGCGGGCGATGGGATTGGGGTCCCCAGCCTTGGGGTAGCGGGCCATCAAGGCCTTCTGGGGCTGGAAGCGATCGTCCATGAGGGTATAGACCGGCACCTTGGTCTCATCCAGGCTGAGGTAGGCCAGGTGCTTCGAATCCGGTGCCCACCAGAAGGCGCGGAAGCTGCCCCGGCCATAGACCTCCTCCTGGTACACCCAGTCCAGGCGCCCGTTGAACACGGTCTCGCTGCCGCCGGTGGTGAGGCGCGTCTCCCGGGCCGTGGCCACTTCCACCCGGTAGAGATCGTTCCCGCGCAGGTAGGCCACCTGGGTGCCATCGGGACTGAAGGCAGGTTCCTCGGGTTTTCCACTCGCGAGTCGTTTGGCGTTGGCTGCCTTCACATCCACGAGGAAGAGGTTCTCTCCGGCGTCCACCGCGAAGGCACTGTGATCCCCGTTCCAGGTGAAGCTCCCGCGGCCAAGGGCGGCCTTGGCTGCGGCCTCCGTGGCCCCGGCCGCCACGAGGGCGGCAAGGAGTCGCGAGGATTCCAGCAGTGGCTTCCGCTCCCAGGTCCGGGGATCCACGTGGTCCAGGGTCACCTGATCACCTTCCCGGCGGGTCTGCACCAGGCTGCCATCCGGTAGCCACTCCAGGCGCGTGGTGGGCAGGCCCGCGTAGGCGACCTTCCTCGTGGGATGGGCGATGGCTTCGAGTGTGAGCAGGCCAGATCCCTGCCCCAGCAGACAGGGGGCGAGGAGAAGGCAGGCCAGGAGGGTTCGGACGGACATGGCGGCTCCGGTGGATGCTCAATATATATCGCGAAGCGAGGCCTTCCTGGTCTCAGGCTTCACTCAGCTCGATTTCCACCCAGGCCAGCGTGCCAGTGGCAAGGGGTTCGAGCCCCATCCGGCCACCCATCAGCCGGAGGAGGCCGGCGGCCAGGGGCAGACCGATACCGAGGCCGCCGCGACGCCTGCGGAGGCTCTGCTCCTCCTGCTCGAACGGTCTCAGCAGCCGCTCCCAGTCCGGAGGCAGGCCCGGCCCATGGTCCTCGACCTCGAACCGCAGGTGCCAGGTCCGGCCCTCAGGGCGGGCCTTCAGGCGAAAGCCGAGGGTGCCACGTTCGGTGAAGCCCAGGGCGTTGTTCAACAAGGCTTCCAGGGCCTGGGAAAGACGGGCCGCATCGCAGACAAGGGGGCGGGGAAGGGGGTCGAGAGTGACGTGGGCCTGCAGCCCCTTGATCGTGGCACGAGCCTGCAAACTCTTGCCGAGCTGGTCGAGGTGCGAGCCGAGGTCCGTCAGGGTGGGACGGAGTGGGAGAGACCCCTGGGTCAGGCTGGCCAGATCAAGCAGCCCCTGCACCAAGTGACCCAGGCGCAGGGTGGTCTCCTGGGCCAGGGAGAGGAGCTGGACCTGCTGCGCCGTGGGCTCCAGGTCCCGCAACATCTGCAGCTGTCCGCCCAGCACCTGCACAGGTGTGCGCAGCTCGTGGTGGGCGTTGTCCATGAAGGCCTCCTGGGCGCGGCGAAGGCGCTGCTCCGCCTCCAGGGCCTTGCTTTGCTCGCGGATGATGCGGTTCTTGGCATGCGCCACGGCGAAGAGAGCCAGCCCGCTCGTGGCAAGGGCCACCAGCACGGCGAGGATGAAGCTCAAGACGATTGGGGCTTCAGACATAGGAAAGCCCTGGCCAGAAAAAGGTTGAAGAAAGCCCCCAGGAGAAACACGACGAGCCACGGGACCAGGATCCAGGGTTTTGACAAGGTCTGCAGAAAGAAATCGAACAGCGAATGGAAGATGAGGGATATCCCGTTGTCCAAGGCCCAGGCCGTGGCCACCCAGAACCCGGGAATCGATCCAAGCGTGCCGGTGGTATCCAGCAGGAAGAGTTGGTGGATCTCCACCAGCGTCGCAACGAGAAAGATGACGGCGGCAAGGGTCGCAGAGTGGTTCCACACACTGTTCAACCCCACTTGACTGGCTTCCCAGAAGGCCAATGCGGCCACCGGGAGGGCGGCGATCAGCAGAGCTGGCCGGGTGCGGCTGTTCACCCTGAAGCCGGAGATCACCCAGGTCATCAATAAATAATTCGGGAGGAAGGCGAGATTGGACACCCAATGGTTCCGAATGCCGGCCATGGCTGTTCCAAGGAGGACGGCCCTGATGAGGACATTGAAGGCGATCGTCACCACCAGGGCAGGCATCCAGGGCTCCCGCTGATAGCGGATGGATCTCTGATTCATCCAGGCGGAAGCCAGAGGGACGAGGTAGAAGAGCTCAAGGCTTCGCGATGTGAAAAGGAGGGCTCTGGTGGCGTCGATCATGACGCGAGGTAGGTCACAGCCAGGTCATTGGGGCGCAGACCGGGGGGCAGTTCTGGCCAGCCTGGGCAAAGAGGTTGTCGGCTCCGGCCAGATCGGCCCCTGAAGCATCGACTCCGACCATGACCAGAGTATGGGTTCCATCCTGGTGGGTGGCCCGGTAGATCCGGATGCCCGCGCAGCCTTCCTGGTTCAGGAGGTTCTCGAAGGCCGAACGATTGAAGGCCGTCGAGACGTGCTCCCCAGGGCGGATGCCCCTCTGGAAGGCCCCCACCAGCTGGGCGGCCTCATTCTGAGGAATGAGGTGAT
Source organism: Geothrix campi (assembly GCF_024609265.1). Taxonomy (GTDB): domain Bacteria; phylum Acidobacteriota; class Holophagae; order Holophagales; family Holophagaceae; genus Geothrix; species Geothrix campi. The sequence continues at coordinate 218,849 of NZ_JANHMP010000001.1, forward strand.
TCCGCGTAACGTCAAAGGCGTGAGTAGACATAGGGCCTCCGGGGCTGGGATCAGAATGGTGGACTGGGGAGGAACTCACCCATCAGACCCGAGTACCTCCCGATCCACAAGACGGAACTGCAGGCTGGGCAGGCTTCCTGGGCAGATGCCAGAACCCTCACCCTGATCCTTCTCCCGCTCCCGGTCCCCCTGGTCGCCCGGCTCACCCTCAGTTGGGCAGGTGGGGGCGGGTGAGGTTGCGGTGCCCGGTCGGGGTCACGAGCAGGTTGTCCTCGATGCGGATCCCACCGCACGGCGTGAGGTCGTCAATGAGCTTCCAGTCGAAGCGGCCCTTGTGCTCGTTCTCCCGGAAGGGCCGGAGCAGCATGGGGATGAAGTAGAGGCCAGGCTCCACGGTGAATACCTGGCCCGCATCAATGGTCCGGGTGGTGCGCAGGGTGGGATGCTGGGGTGGCGGTGGCGCGATGGTGCCATCCGGGGCGCCCTGCCGGCCCGCCACGTCGTGGACCTGGATGCCGAGGTGATGGCCCAGGCCATGGGGGAAGAAGGGGCGGCTGAGACCCTTCTCCACGGCTTCCTCGGGATCCGCCTTCAGGATGCCGTGCTCTTTCAGGAGGCCGGCGATGGCGAGGTGCCCTTGATGGTGCAAGTCGCCGTAGGGCAGGCCTGGCATCACGCTATCGCAGAGCTGGAGCTCGATCTTCACCATGCCGTCCACCAGGTCGGCGAACCGGCTGTCGCAGTGAGGCGCGGCCACGGTGCGAGTGATGTCGGCGGCGTAGCCATGGACCTGTGCACCCGCATCGATGAGCATGACGAAGCCGTTCCTCATGGTGCGTTTCCCCTCGTAGTGGAGGGTGGCGCCCTTCTCGTTGAGGGCCACGATGCTGCCGTAGGGCATTTCGTGATCTACGATGCCCACGGCCTGGATGTAGGCGTGGTGGATCTCCAGCTCGCTGGCGCCGGCCAGGAAGGCGGCCCGGGCGGCCAGATGCCCCCGGGCGGCCAGCACCGTGGCCTCTTCGATGTTCTGCACTTCGTAGGCGGACTTGTTGGTGCGGTGCCAGTCCAGCCGGGCGGTGAGGCCGGCGGGGTTCAACTCCAGGTTCGCGGCCTCGGCTCGCTCCGTCTCATTGCCAATGTAGGCTGCCCGAGTAGGGGTTCCCAGGCGCTTCCACACATCCTCGACGGTGCCGACCTCCTCGATATCGAACTCGGAGGCCCAGAACGGGTTTCCCAGGGGCAGCTGTTCGTACCAGAAGTCCTCGGGGGCGTAGCGGATGAGCCGCGGGCGCTGACCCGGGCGGATCACGAGGACATGATGCGGCCCGGCCATGGGGCACCAGTGGGCGAAGTGGGGCGTGGGATGGAAAGGGGCGTCCTGATCGTCCGCGAAGTGGGTGTAGACCTTGCCGCTGGAGATCACCAGGGTGTCGAAGCCCGTCTCGGCCAAGGCCTCGGCGGTGGTCCGCTGGCGCTCGGCGATGTGGGTGTGGAAGAGGGGGGCGAGGTCGGTCATGGGATTCCTGTGAGTGAGAGGCAGACGTTCAGATAACCAGATGATCAGATGATCGGTGGTCTAGAGGAAGCGCAGCGGTTTCTCCTCCGGCGCAAAGCCGTGGCGGACGGCCTTCTCGAAGAAGAGGGCGAGGCTTTCGCGCTCGGCTTCGCCCAGGGTGTAGCTGATGTTCTCAGTGAGGTACTCGTGCAGCTCGATCTTGGTCCAGCCGATGGTGCGCCGGGCCTCTTCGATGATCGCAGGCAACTGGGCCATGCCGATTTCCAGGCTCTTGTGGAAGAAGGAGGCCACGCCGCCGGGCACCGGCAGTTCCGGAGCGTTCTTGCGCACCAGCCAGAGGGCGAAGACGAAGGGCAGACCGGTCCAGGCGTGCCACTCCTCGGCCAGATCCAGCACGAAGAGGCCGTGCCGCTCGGCCCGCATGGCGGTGTCTCCGATCATGATGGCGGCATCATGGGTCTCGAGCATGGCCGGCAGGTCGGGCCCCATGTCCGCGATCTCGGGGCTCACGCCATACCGTTCCCGGAGAATGAGCTGGCCCAGGACCACGCTGGTGCGGCTCGAGGTATCCAGGGCCAGGCTGCGGATCTGCTCCGGAGGGACCTTGGATAGGATCACCACGCTGCGCACCCGCTTGGGGGAGGCGATGCAGAGGCCAGGCACGATCAGGAGATCCGGGATCCTCAGATACTCGATGGAGCTGACAATGCCTGCGTCCACCTCGCCGGACCTCAGCCGGTCCGCGCAGGCCGAGGGGTAGTGGAACTTCAGGTGGAAATGCTCCCAGCCCAGGCCGTGCTTGAATCCGTGGTTCAGGGGGGCCGCGTTCAGGTAGTCGATGATGGACAGGCGGAAGGGTTGAGTTGCCATGACATGAGTCTAACGCCCGAATACTTGGACAGGCTCCCGGCGCCTGCCATCATGACTCCATGGTCCTCTGGCACTATGAGCTGAATACCCCGATGGGCGCGATGCGCGCGGCTTTCGATGGCCGTGGGCGCCTGCTGGAGTTGGCAGTGGAGGGGCTTGATCCCCGCAAGACCACCCCCCTGCCGCCCAAGGAGCAGCGCGAGGCCAAGCGCTATCTGGACCGCCAATTGGATGCCTACCTGGCCGGCACGTTGCGCACCTTCACGGTGCCCGTGGATCCCCAGGGTTCCCCCCTGCAGCAGCGCATCTGGGACACGGTGCGGACCATCCCCTACGGACAGACCCGGCGGCCCGCCGACCTTGCGGCCTGGCTGGGGGTGGATGAAGACCTGATCGTGATGGCCTGCGCGTCGAACCCCATCGTCCTGCTCGTGCCGGCCCACCGGGTGGTGTTGCCCGGCGAGGGCCCCCTGCCGAAGGCCCTGCGGGAGCTGGAGTCGGGCATGGGATGGCGGCGGCCCTGATCGTCTTCAACAAAAAACCGCGATTCTGCCATGCTGGTGCCCATGAACGGGCCCTTCCATCTGTTGTCCACGCCCCTGGGAGACCTGGGCGCGGTCTTTGATGGAGAGGGACGCCTGATCCGGCTGGATCGCCTGCACGGGCGCCCGCTCCTGGCTCCTCCCAGTCCTGTTCCGAAGAGCCTTCCCTACCTGAAGCGGCAGCTGGAGTCCTATTTCTCCGGCAACCTCCGGGATTTCAACATCCCCATGCTGGCCGAGGGCACGGATTTCCAGCGGCGGGTATGGAAGGAACTGCAGAAGATCCCCTATGGCCAGGCCATCTCCTACCTGGAACTGGCGCGGCGCCTGGGGGACGAGAAGTGCATCCGCGCGGCGGCCCGGGCCAGCGGCGCCAATCCCATCGCCATCCTCATCCCCTGCCACCGGGTCATCGGATCGGACGGATCCCTGGTGGGCTATGCCGGGGGCCTGGACATGAAGGAGTTCCTGCTGCGCCTAGAGGGCGTGCTGCCCAAGGCCCCACCCCAGCCCCGCCTGCCGCTGGAATGGGACTGAGCAGACGTCAAAAAATTCCGGCGCCGCCCATCGGAGGACTTCGTTGCGAAGGGCTCCTAGCATGGAGTCATGCGCTGGTCGGATGAGCATCTCTACGAACGGATCCTGGCGAAGGACGCGTCCTTCGACGGGCGAGTGCTCACGGGCGTCCTCACCACCGGGATCTACTGCCTGCCCTCCTGCCCGGCGCGGAAGCCCCTGGCCCGGAACGTGCGGTTCTTCCTCGATGAGGACGCCGCCCAGGCGGCGGGGTTGCGCCCTTGCAAGCGCTGCCGGCCCGATGCGTTCTACCGGGGCGAGGATGCGGACCTGGTCCGGCTGGAGGAGGCCATGGCCCGGGCCCTGGTGGATCCCGCCGCCTTCCCCGAGGCGGAGGCCCTGGCGGAGGTGGCCGGTGTGGGCCTCACCAAACTGAAGACCCTGTTTCGCGACCACGCCCACACCCAGCCCGCGGCCTTCCTCCAGCGGGCCCGCATCCACGCAGCCTGCACCCGGCTGGAGGTCGGCGAGGGGTCTCTGCTGGATCTGGGGGCCGCCGTGGGGTTCGAGAGCCCCTCGGGTTTCCACGAAGCCTTCCGGCGGCAGATGGGACTGGCGCCCGGCGCCTACCGGGATCTGCTGGGAGCGGACCACTTCACCCTGCCGCTGCCCGAGGGGACGCGCCTTGACGACCTGCTGCGCTTCCACGGCCGTGATCCGGAGAGTGTGTCTGAGCGGGTGGCGGGGACCACCCTGCGCAAGGCCGCCCACTTCGCCGGACGGCCTGCCGTCCTGAGCCTGGCCTTCGGCCCCGAGTCAGTGACCGTTTCCCTGGAGGGCGCGCAGGGGCCCGCGGCCATGGTCGCGGCCCACCGGGCGGCCCTGCGGCTCCTGGCCTGGCACGGGGATCCGGCCCCCTTCGAGGCGGCCCAGCCGGCGCTGGCCCGAAGTCGGAAGGGCCTGCGAGTGCCACTCACCCTGGATCCCTTCGAAGCGCTGATCTGGGCCATCCTGGGCCAGCAGGTGAACCTCGCCTTCGCCTACGCCCTGCGGCGCGATCTGATCCGTCTGACGGGCACGCCGGTGGGGGATCTCATCGCCCATCCCGAGGCCGCACGCCTCGCGGCGCTGGATATCAGAGACCTGTTGGCCCGGCGGTTCTCCCGGCGCAAGGCCGAGTACGTCCTGAACGCCGCCAGGAAGGTGGCGGAAGGCGAGCTGCGCCTGGAGGAGATGTTCACGGCCACGGGGGCCGGGAGGGCCCTCCTCGCCCTGCGGGGCTGCGGCCCCTGGACGGCCCAGTACGTGCTGATGCGGGGGCTCGGCTTCCGGGACTGCGTGCCCGTGGGGGACGCGGCCCTGACCTTGGCCCTCCAGCGCTGGTTCAAGCTCGAGGTGCGTCCCGACGGGCCCGAGACCCTGCGCCTGATGGCGCCCTTCGCCCCGCACCGCAGCCTCGCCACCTTCCATTTGTGGGCCAGCCTGAAAGGAGTGCCCGCATGACGGGAATCCATCGCTTCGAGACCTTGCTTGGTCCCCTCCAGGCCGCCTTTGACAGCGACGATGCGGTGATCTACCTGGGTTTCGCGGACCATGAATTCCGAGAGGCCTTGCGGGCGAAGCTGGCCCGCCTGAGTCTGGTCGTGGACCCTCCCGCCGGGGCCATGGCGCGCCTGCGCGAGCAGCTGGATAGCTACGCCGCAGGCCGTCGCACCGGGTTCGAGGTCCCCTTCCGGCTCCACGGCAGCCCCTTCGAACAGCGCGTCTGGGCTGAGCTCCAGCGCATCCCCTTTGGTGAGACCCGCAGCTACGGCCAGCTGGCCACGGTCCTGGGCGATCCGAACCTCAGCCGGGCCGTGGGTCGGGCCAATGGCGCCAATCCGGTGTCCATCCTCGTGCCCTGCCACCGAGTGATCGGCGCCGGCGGTGCCCTCACGGGTTATGCGGGCGGCTTGGGGATGAAGGAGCGGCTGCTGCGCCTGGAAGGCGCGCTCAGGGAGTGACGACCCGCAAAGGTCCGCGTTCCAGTTCCAGCCGGACTTCCGTCTCGACGCCGAATGCGGCCTTGAGGATTGCCAGGCCCCGATCCATGTCCACACCGCCGCAGCTGAAGAAGTCCACCGCGGCGAAGCCGTGCTCGGGCCAGGTGTGGATGGCCAGGTGGCTTTCCGCGATGATCACGGCACCGCTGATGCCGTAGGGGCTGAAGTGGTGGAAGCTGTGGGTGACGATGGTGGCGCCGGAGGCCTCGGCCGCGGAGAGCATGGCGGAGGTGACCCGATCGAGGTCCGCCAGGGCCGCTGAATCGCAGCCCGTGAATTCCGCGAGCAGATGGCGGCCCAGGGCGCTCATGGCTGCCGGGTCAGCAGGGCCACGCACTCCACATGGCTGGTGAGGGGGAAGAGATCCAGCACCGCGAGCTGCTTGAGGCTCCAGGCCTGGGACAGCCGCTTCAGGTCACGGCAGAAGGCGGCGCCATCGCAACCCACCAGCACGAGCGTCCCCGCGCCGGCGGAGCAGAGGCGGTCGCTGAGCGCGGGTTCGAGGCCGGCCCGCGGGGGATCCAGGAGGATGACGTCGTCTGGTTTTCCCAGGCCTTCGGGCACCCACTCGGCCACATCGCCCACCAGACATTCCGCCGGCAGACCCAGGGCCTCCAGGTTGCGCCGGGCCCAGGCCACGGCCGCTTCGCCGGATTCCACCAGCACACGTTGGTTGAACCGTTTGCCGAGGAGGGCGGAGAAAAGTCCGACACCGCCATAGAGGTCATAGAGGGTGTGGCCCTTCACATCCCAGGTTTCAAGCAGGCCCCGGAAGGCCTCGGCAGCCCAGGGTGGGCTGACCTGGAAGAAGGCCCCGGGCTCATGGCACAGGGTGAGCCCGCCCAGCCGCTGGGCAAGGGGCTCCTCGCTGCGGTGCCAGCCATCGGGTTCCAGCCGCCAGGTGCGACCCCGCTCGTCGGTGGCGAGCACCTCGCTCGCGGGGGTGCCGGTAGACAGTTCCCAGCGGCCTGGGCGGGAGGTGAGGATGTGCGCCACCAGGGCTTCCTGGAGCCGCGGAATGGCCTGGGACAGGGGTTCCGCCGCGGCGGGGCAGGCGGAGACGGGCACCAGCGCGTGGCTGTGGCGGCGGAAGTAGCCGAGGGCGGTCCCATCCCAGTGGAGCTGGATGCGGTGGCGGCGTGTCTCCGCGGGAGCGGGATGCCACTCCCAGGGCACGTCCTCCCCCAGCTGGCGGCGCAGGAGATCAGCGACCATCTGCCGCTTGAGGTCGGGGGCGTGCCGACCAGCTTCCCAGAGCTCGCAGCCGCCACAGGTTCCAGCCACCGGGCACTCTGCCGGGGCGCGGCGGGGGTCCCGGGTGATCCAGCGGGTGACGCGGCCTTCGCCGTGGCGGGCCTTCCAGATGACGGTGGCCTCCACCACCTCGCCGGGGAACAGGGCGAGGGGGGCCTCCAGCAACAGCAGGCGACCATCAGCCTCCCGGCCGACGCCCTTGCCGCCCCAGGCGAGTCGCTCCACAGGGCCCTGCCAGGTTTGGGTGGGCGCGGGGGAATTCCGATATGCTGGCGGAACTTTCGCCTTCATCCTTTTGGAGCCTGATTCCGCCTTGCGATTCACTGTCGCCGTCCCCCCAGAGCACCGTAGCATCCTCCAGGGTCGTGCGACCGGTGAGATGCGCCGGGCCATGGTCTTCGTGGCCGGCGGTCCCGCGGATGTGGTCCTAGGGCTGCCGGGAGACGGAACCTTCGCGGATTGCGAGATCTGGCCGGGCCTGGAGGCGGCGGAGGCCCTGGTGCGGTCCGCCTGGGCACGCCTGCAGGACCGTCGGGACATGGAACGGCTCCATGAAGTGGGCCGCGCCCTGGTTTCGGAACAGAACCTCGACCGGCTGTTGGACCTGATCCTCACCAAGGCCCGGGAATTGTTGCTGGCCGAGGCCGGATCCATCTACCTGCTCACTGGCGACGAGGACCACCCCGAGCTGCTCTTCGCCCATACCCAGAACGCCAGGGTGAGCCTGCCCTTCCATCGGGTGGCCATGCCGATCTCCCGGGAGACCCTGGCCGGTTTCGTGGCCCTCAGCAAGGAGAGCCTGAACCTGCCGGATGTCTACCACCTTCCGGCCGAGACTCCCTATCGTTTCAACGACAGCTTTGATCGTCAGGCCGGGTACCACACCACCTCCGTGCTGGTCGTGCCCATGCTCGACACAGAAGGCCAGGCGTTGGGCGTCCTGCAGCTGCTCAACCGCCTGGAGGACGATGGCCGGACCGTCGCGTTCTCCCCCGCGGATCAAAGGCTGGCCCAGAGTTTGGCGGGGCAGGCGGCGGTGGCCGTTAAGAACGCCCAGCTGCGGGAGGAGATCGAGCGGCTCTTCGAGGGCTTCGTCGCGGCTTCCGTGACGGCCATCGAAGCGCGGGACCCGGTCACCAGCGGCCACTCGGGGCGGGTGGCGGAGCTTACGGTGGGGCTGGCGGAAGTGGTCAACGCCACGCCGAACGGCCCCTACGGCAGCCTGGCCTTCACGGATCGTCAGCTGCGGGAACTGCGCTATGCCAGTCTGCTGCATGATTTCGGCAAGGTGGGGGTCCGGGAGCAGGTGCTGGTGAAGGCTAAGAAGCTGGATCCCGGCCAACTCGAGATCATCCTCCAGCGCCTGCGCCAGCGGGAGGTGGAGGAGGCCCTGGCGGCCTTGGCCCGGGCCTGGAAGGGCGGCGGCGACCCCGGGCTCTGGGAACAGACGATCCAGGACCGCCAGGCCGAGGCGGAGAGGCTCATCCACCTGGTCCGCCAAAGCAACGAACCCACGGTCCTGACCCAGGAGGTGGCCGCAGGGCTGGGCCTGCTGGAAGACCTCACCTTCACCCACTGGAGCGGTGAGCGCCGGGCTCTGGTGGAACCAGGCGACCTGACCTGCCTCCGGATCCGCCGGGGGAGCCTGTCCGAAGCCGAACGCCTCGAGATCGAGAGCCACGTCACCCATACCTTCCGCTTCCTGGAGCGCATCCCCTGGACCCGGGATCTGGCGGGCATCCCCGACATCGCCTACGCCCACCATGAGCGGTTGACCGGGCAGGGCTACCCCCGGCGGCTTTCGGAGCCGGAGATCCCTGTCCAGAGCCGGGCCATGGCCATCGCCGACGTCTACGATGCCCTCACGGCCCAGGACCGGCCCTACAAGGGGGCGGTGCCCGTGGAGCGGAGCCTGGCCATCTTGGATGAGGAGGCCCGGAATGGGGCCCTGGACCGGGGCCTGCTGGACCTCTTCATCGAGGCCCGGATCTACGAGCGGACGGCCCGGAAGAGCTGAGGCTGGAGGGGACAGCCCAGAGCCGTTAGGCTAGAGGATTGGAGTGGCCATGTCGGAACGCGAACCTCGAACGATCGATCTGCAAGGGATCATGAACCTGCTGCCCCACCGGTACCCGATCCTCCTGGTGGACCGCATCCTGGATTTCGAGCCCAAACAGTGGATCAAGGGGCTGAAGAACGTCAGCTTCAACGAAGCGGTCCTCCAGGGGCATTTCCCCAGCCGGCCCGTCTATCCGGGCGTCTACATCATCGAGGCCATGGCCCAGACCGGTGGCTGCCTGCTGCTCCAGGAGATCGAAGACCGGGCCCGGAAGGTGATCTACTTCATGGGCATTGATGCGGTGAAGTTCCGCAAGCCGGTCCTTCCCGGGGACCAGATGGTGATGGAAGTGAAGGTGCTCCAGTTGAAGGGGCGGATCTGCAAGATGCGGGGCGAGGCCTTTGTGGATGGCCAGAAGGTCGCTGAAGCCGAATTCATGTCCATGCTGATGGACCTGGCTGAGGGAGAAGGACGATGAGCGCGCAGATCCATCCGAGCAGCGTGGTGAGCCCGGAGGCCCGGCTGGCCGAGGGCGTGATTGTGGGGCCCTTCTGTGTCATCGAAGGTAATGCCGTCATCGGGGCGCGCACCCTGTTGCGCAGCCACGTCGTCATCGGCCCCCATACCGAGCTTGGTGAGGACAACGACATCTACCCCCACGCCACCCTGGGCATGGGCCCCCAGGACCTGAAGTTCAAGGGCGCGCCCACGCGCCTGGTGGTCGGCAACCGCAACGTGATCCGCGAGGGGAGCACTCTCCACCGCGGCACCGAAGGCGGCGGCGGCCTCACCACCCTGGGCGACGACAACTTCCTGATGACGGGCTCCCACGTCGCCCACGACTGCCACGTGGGGAACAAGAACATCTTCGCCAACTGCGCCACCCTGGCAGGCCACGTGGAGGTGGGGGACGGTTGCAACATCGGGGCCTTCTCCGCCGTGCACCAGTTCTGCCGGGTGGGCCACCATGCCTTCATGGGCGGCTTCACCGTAGCCACCCAGGATGTGTTGCCGTTCATGAAGACCGCCGGCGCGCGGGACACCAAGAGCTATGGCGTGAACACCATCGGCCTGCAGCGCAAGGGCTTCCCCGTGGAAGTCGTCGAGGGGTTGAAGAAGGCCCATCGCCTGCTCTTCCACGCGGGGCTGCTGCGGGAGGAGGCCATGGCCCAGACTGAGAAGGAAGTGGGCCACATCGCCGAAGTGGCCTACCTGCTCAGGTTCATCCGCGAGGCCAAACGGGGCGTGCATCGTGGCTGACAAGCGCCACGCCACCCTCGCCATCATCGGCCTTCCCAACGCCGGCAAGTCCACCCTGCTGAACGCCCTGCTGGGGCAGAAGCTGGCGGCCACGAGCCAGATTCCCCAGACCACCCGCACGAAAGTGCTGGGGGTGGTGAACCGGGGCGATGTCCAGCTGGCCTTCCTCGATACGCCGGGCATCCACCTGCCCAAGCACGCCCTGAACGAACGCATGATGGCCCACGTCGAGCAGGCCCTCGAAGAAGCCGACCTGCTCCTGTGGATGGTGGACGCGGATGACTACCTGGGCACGGGTGAGCACGCCCTGGCCAAGCGCCTGCGCAAGCTGGGCCGCCCCACCTACCTGCTGCTGAACAAGATCGACCTGCTCTCCAAGGGGCGGCTCCTCGAGAAGATCGCCACCTACAAGGATCTGCTCCCTTTCAAGGAGATCGTCCCTATCGGCGCCAAGATGGGGCTGAACCTGGACCCGCTCTGGGCCCTCCTCGAACGGGACGCGACCCAGCCCGGCTGGCCCTACGGCGAGGAAATCTTCACGGACCAGACTGAGAGGTCCCTGGCCGCGGAGTTCATCCGCGAGAAGGTGCTCCGGAAAACCCGGGAGGAAGTCCCCCACGGGGTGGCGGTGCTCATCGAGCAATGGCTCGAGGCGGGTCACGCGGATTACCCGGAGGACCTCGGGCCCGAAGGCGTCTTCATCGCGGCGCGGATCCTGGTGGATCGCGATGGCCACCGCAAGATCCTTCTGGGTAGCCAGGGTGAGATGATCAAGGACATCCGCCAGAGCGCCCAGCGCGAACTGAGGAAGCTTCTTCAGCGCCCCGTGCGCCTGGAGCTGTTCGTGAAGGTGGACGAAGGTTGGCGGGACCGTCCCGACCGGTTGGACCGGCTGTCCATCTAATACGATCGTGGCATAGTCTCTTAGCCGGAGCCTCGCTGCGCTGGCCTGCCCCGCAGGCCGCTTCGCGATCCGGCGGTCGGCTAGATCGAGAGATCCGTCGCGCGGTGCTCGGGATCGAGTGGCGCAAGACCTTCTGTGCCAGTGACCGAGGTGTACTGGCCGCGGTCCGGATCGAAGGCGAAGACCTCGCCGGTCTCGATCTTGTAGACCCAGGCGTGCAGGTGAAGCAGGCCGGCGGCTACAGCCTTGGCGACGGAGGGATGGGTACGCAGGTTCTCCAGCTGGACCAGGGCGTTCTCCTCCACCGTCGCATGGAGCAGCTGGTTCCCATGGAGATGGCCGTAGCTCTCCCACATGATCTGCTCGGTCTTCCGGGCGTGGGCCAGCCAGGCCTTGGTGGCCGGCAGTTCGCCCAGCTGGTCGGGCTCCAGCAGAGCCTTCATGGCACCGCAGTTGGAATGGCCACAGACGATGATGTCCTTCACCTGGAGCACCGTGACGGCGAATTCGATGCCTGCGCTCATGCCACCCATGTGCTCGTACGGGGGAACGAGGTTGCCCACGTTGCGCAGAATGAACAGCTCCCCTGGTTGAGTCTGCGTGATCAGGTTCGGGCTGATGCGCGAGTCCGAGCAGGTGATGAAGAGCGTTTCCGGGGCCTGATCCTTGTCCAGCCGCTCGAAGAGCGCCTTGTGCGAGCTGAAGATCTGGGTCTGGAACTGGTGGATGCCTTGGACGAGCTTCTGCATGCCTCCAGTTTACCGGAGGTCAGGCCCCTGGACAGGGGCGTGAATCAGAGGTTCAGGTGCGCCAGATGCTCTTCCGAGGTGATGGGCGTGTTCGGCTCGTCGTGGATGATCTTGCCATCGCGCAGCTTCACGATGCGGTGGGCGTGTCGGGCGATGTCCTCCTCATGGGTGACGAGGATGATGGTGTTGCCCTTCTGGTACAGGTCCTCGAAGAGGGCCATGATCTCGATGCTGGTCTTGGAGTCCAGGGCGCCCGTGGGTTCGTCCGCCAGGAGAATGGACGGGTCGTTCACCAGGGCCCGGGCGATGGCCACGCGCTGCCGCTGGCCACCGGAGAGCTGGTTGGGCATGTGGTCGCTGCGGGTGCCGAGGCCCACGTTCTCCAGCGCCTTCAGGGCCATCTGGTGTCGCTCGACGGGCGTCTTCCCCGCATAGATCAGCGGCAATTCCACGTTCTGGAGCGAAGTGGTACGGGCCAGCAGATTGAAGGTCTGGAAGACGAAGCCGATCTCCTCGTTGCGGATCTGGGCCAGGTCATCGTCCGTCATGGCGGAGGCCAGCTTGCCGTTCAGTTCGTAGGTGCCGTTGGTGGGGGTGTCCAGGCAGCCGATGACATTCATCATGGTGGACTTGCCGGAACCGGAAGGGCCCATGATCGCCACGTACTCGCCGCGTCGGATCTCCATGGATACACCGTCCAGGGCCCGCACTTCCATGTCGCCCATCTGATAGACCTTGGTGATATCGGTGAGCCGGATCAGGGGAGCGTCGGTCATGGGGTCCTCGCAGGGCCAACAAGGGCCCTGGTTCATCTTCGCAGATGTACCTCCGTCGGTTTAGACGCTCTTATTCGACCTCGAGCAGCAGCGCCAAGCCCAGCCCGCCCCCGATGCCAAGCGTAGCTACACCGAGACCACCCCCCCGCTGCCGCAGCTGGTGGATCAGGGTGACGACGATCCGGGCGCCGGTGGCGCCGATGGGATGACCCAGCGCCACGCCCCCTCCGGCCACATTCAGCCGATCTTCAGGAAGACCAAGTTGCCGCTGACAAATGAGAAGCTGGGCCGAGAAAGCCTCGTTGAGTTCCCACAGGTCGATGTCCGCCACCGTCAGTCCATGGGCCGCCAGCAGGCGCTGCACGGCAGGGACGGGCGCCTCACCCATGTCCAGCGGATCGACACCGGCCTCGCTCCATCCCAGGATCCGGGCCAGGGGTGCGGCCTCGCCCGCCTGCTCCCGCCTGGCCACCAGCAGGCCGGCGGCGCCATCCGACAGAGCGGAGGCGTTCCCTGCGGTAACCTGACCCTGCGGATCAAAGACTGGCGCGAGACGCGCCAGGGCCTCAACGTTGATCTCGGGTCGGATGGCTTCGTCGTGGTCAAGCTTCGGGTGGGGCCGACATTCTGTCTGGAAATCCGCTCGGGTCGCCCGGTGGTGGCTCTCTGCGGCCCAGGCATCGGCGTCCAGACGGGTGACTCCGCGCTTGGCGACCAGGCGTTCGATGGTTTCGCCCATGAGCAGGCCTGTCACCGGGCAGCGCAGACCATCGTGATGCATGACGTCAGGCACCTGGCGGTGACCCATGCGGAAGCCCCAGCGCAGACCCGGCAGCAGGTGCGGCGTATCGGACATGGCTTCGCTGCCACCCGCGAGGATGGGCGCTTCCGCACCGTCCCGGAGCCGCTGAGCCGCGAGGATGAGGGCCTGGAGGCTGGAACCGCAGGCCATGTTGATCGTGAAAGCGGGAGTGTCGTGAGGGAGGCCAGCTTTCAGGGCGATGGTACGAGCCGGATTCATGCCCTGGGTATGGCTCCGGGCCATGCCCCAGATCAGGCTGCCCGGCCGTGGCAGACTCGACTGGGACAGCAGGCCCTCCACGGCCGAGAGCCCCAGCGATACGGCCCCCAGCCCCGCGAGGCTGCCGCCAAAGCGGCCCTGGGGCAGGCGGCCTGCAGCGAGGATCACAAGATCATGAGGCGCTTTCATGAGGCCGGATCCCAGTCATCCGGGGTCGGCTCCCGGGGACCCAGCCGGACATCCGGCGGGAACCAGACATCCCAGAGGGCCAGGTGCCGGGCGACATACTCCCGGATCCAGTACCTGTAACGGTTCACCGGTGGTCGATCCTCGGTGGAAGCCGGGACGCCCCAGGCCTGGAGGCCGAGGTGATCAGCCAGATAGAGGGCTCGCGGCAGGTGGAAATCCGACGTGACGATGACCACCTGCCGCTGGCCGAAAACGGCCTGGGCCCGCTTGAGACTGGCCCAGGTGCGGAGTCCCGCATAGTCGCTGACGATGTGGGTGGTGGGAACTCCCTGCTTGATCAGCCAGCGTCGCATGGCCTGGGGCTCGTTGTACGACGGATGGCGGTTGTCGCCGGATACCAGGAACCAGCGGACCTTTCCAGCTTTGTAGAGGCTCAGGGCCGTACGGAGGCGGCCCAGGAGGAGTTCCGTGGGTTCGCCATCCCCGTAGACGCCAGCTCCCAGCACCAGGACCGGGCAACCTACCGCCGGAAGCTCCTCAGCCCGGTAGATTTGCTGGTGGTGCAAGGCAGGGAACCTTCCCAGGGTCCAGAGCAAGTCTCCCAGGAGGAGAAGCGCCAGGGCCAGGAGCAGGGTCCGCCGGTGCGGCCTGTAGCGATGAAGAAAGGCGGAGATCGGCATCGTGAGTTAGCATAGACCTTCCGTACGCCCCAGCCCCATGGACCTCCCGCCTGAACGAGACGCCTTGATGAACATGAGCCTTGATCCCGCAATCTTCCCCAGCCGTCTGTCCTCGCACCGTCTGCAGTTGGTCCTGGCTCCCTTGGCCCTGATCCTGGCCGCGGGTGGGACGGGCTGTTTCCGGGCCACGGGCGTGGCTCGGCCATCTGTGGCGGTGGAGGAGATCCCGGCCTCCGGCGGTGACCGGGTGGCCGGCCTGAAGGCCACCTCGGGCCCTGGTGACTTCTATCTGGGCAACGATGCTGTGCAGTTGGCGGTGGATGGTGCGGCCTTCGGGGAACGGGAAGGCCAGTTCAATGCCCCATCTGGTGGCGCCATCCTCGATATGGGCAATGTCGCTCTCGACCAGAGCTACAAGCGGGTCTCCATGCCCGCGGATCTGGTTGAGCGCATTGGACCCGTAGCCAACCAGGATCCGGACCTGCCTCTCGTCTTCGATCGCTATACGCCCGGGACCGATGCGAACCTGGTGTACCTGGAGATGCAGGGATACCTGCTGGATCCCAAGGGCAAACTGGGGGTGGCCACCGATCCTCAGGGCAGGGTGCAGGGGGTCAGCGTCCTCCACCGGATCACCCTGGCCAAGGCCGACACCTTCTTCACCTTGGAGACCACCGTCACCAACGGCGGGACCGCGGCGCTCCCCATCCGGAGCCTCGGCGATTTCCTTTCCCAGCATGGAGGCGGGTTCCGGTTCGTGGTTCCAGCCGTATCCAGCTTTACGGGAACGCCGCTCAGCAACTGGGGCGCGCAGATCCCTGGATCGGATTTCTCGGCGCCCCTCACCACGAGTGTGATGGCGCCCATGGTGGCGCTCATGGGTGCCGAATCGGCGGGGAGCACCCTGGATTCCCACACTTCCGTGGGTCTCCTTCCACTGGATGTGGACCAGGTGCTGGTGGCTTCGGATCCCCAGGATGCCCTTCACGAACTGCGGCCACGTTTTCCTGGTCGCCTGGTCGTGGGTAGCCCGGCCGTCGCCAGCCTGTCTGCCGGGCAGTCCATGAGCTACCGGCGACGCTTGTATCTGCTTGGTGGCCCGAGCATTTCCGCCACCCTGCCAGCCCAGGCCACCTCGATCTTCAATGAGATGATCCAGGCCCGGACCGGTCTTCGGGGTGGGGAATTCGGTGTTCTGGCCTATGATTCCTTCGGCACCGCGGCCCGTACGGGCCCGCTCCAGGCCGAGTTCCGGTTCGAGCGCTATACGGGTCTGAAAGCTGATCCCGCGACCGATGCAGATCCTGCCAACTGGGTGACGGAACGGGTGGAGTGGCGCGAGGCCAGTGACATCCCATCGAACAGCGGGTCCATCGGAATCCTTCTGCCGGCCGTGCCCGATGTCCGGGGGACAGCGCAAAACCAGCCGTACCGAGTGACCTCGACCAACGCCTTCCAGAGCAACACGCTCTATCTCGGTACCAATTTGGCCGACACCAACCGCCCCTACCTGCCCACGCCCATCACGCCATCAAAGACCCAAGTCTGGCACCTGGCGGAAAACCTCAGTCCCGAACGAGGTGATGTCATAGATCCTTCGGGCAACGTGACCGGGCACAAACAGCTGGCCCATAATTTCGAAGTGCGGCAGGCGGGTACCCTCGAACTGCTGGGGCTGAATCCCCTCCGGATCACCTTGTCTGCTCTGGGTGGGATCCCGGACCCCTCGATGAAGCGGTCGCGCCATCTCGCCAGCTACTATGATCAAATCTACAAGGCCAAAATCATCGCGGGCGCCAACCTGGCCGCCTACCAGTACACGGCCGGGAACCAGATTTTCGGGACTGCCTTCCGGTATCCGGGGGGAGTCGCCTCCGCCTTCTTCGCACCCGGAGACTACCTTGCCTACGGGACCCGAGGCCCGCTGTCCCATCTGGACGCGTTGCCAGTGAAGTCCTTCGATGGCCAGACAGATGTGACCCACGCCTTCGTGACCATCCCCCCGGTCCTGCCGGCGGGCTGGACAAGTTTCGATGTTCCCGGCCCCACCCAGGCGACGACGGGAGGCCTGAACCCAGGCGAAATGCTCAGTTCGGCCTTGGCCGAAGGCGTGCAGACGGTGGCCCGCACTGAAGAAGACAAGCTGACAGACCCCGCCGCGTTGCGGGCGGAGTTCCGGTCAGAGATCGAAAATCTGTCCGTCACAGATGCTCAGCGCGCACCCATCGGCAACGATCCCTTGGTGGTCGGTGCCCGGAGCTCCACCCTGGCTGACGGTTTCGCCACGGCGTTGTTCACCCCGGTGCCCACGGGTGATCGAAATGGCGGGGCTCGCCCCTCCAAGGGCTGGACCCTCGCGGATTTCATCACCCAGGCTGACGGAGCCTACACCATCGTGCACCGCCCCCGGGGGCCCCAAGGGCTGTTCACGGTGCACGGCTTTGATCCGGCAGTACCGATCGGTACGGGCGTAAACGCCTGGTGGACCCAGACCGGTCCCGTATCCCTGGGCAAGCGCCAGGGCGACTTCGACGCCCTGGAATTGATCCGGGCCGAGGGCTGCGATCCGGCGGATCCCAGTGCCTGGTTTGCGGAATTCAAGGCTCTGCGGACGGACTGGTTCTCCCTGTTGAGCCAACAGACTCCGACCGCCTTCACCAAGGGCCTCGGACTCTCCGCCTCGCGCTTCAGCCTGGATACGCCCGTGGGTCTGGCCCGCACCTATCTCAAGGTGGGATCCACCCTGTCGCAGACGACGCTTGATCCCTTGCTGTCCGCCCTCCGCAGCGGGGCAGCCGTGGCCTCCACAGGGCCCTTGCTCGATGTGGCCGTCAACGGGGTGGGGCCAGGCGGGTTGGTACCCGGGCCCGCGACTACCGTCAACATCACCATCTCCCTCTATGCGGCGGATTGGGTGCCGGTGGACGAGGTGCGCGTGGTGGTGAATGGAGTGGCCCAGGTGGTGCCCATGTCCAGCTTTACAGCCTCCACCTCGGACTTCCTCCTCCGCACGGCCACGCTCAGCGGCATCGCCATGCCCTCTGGCAAGGATGCCTGGGTGGTGGTCGAGGCCGGTGTGCCCTTATCCACGACCGGGGCCTACCAGGCAGGAACGCCCTGGAACAAGATCATGAAGGGCCTCTACCCCATCGCAGTCACCAATCCGGTCTTTGTGGATGTGGACGGCGGGGGGTACACTCCTCCGGGGCTCTGATTCAGAAGCCATTTCGAAACAGCCAGGCTTCTTCCGGCTGTTTCTACGGCTGCTTGTGTCGCCCACAAGATTTTGGTGGCAGGATCGATCTGGCATAGCGACTTGGTAGGGGTGAACTGATGGCGGATTGGCTTCCGGAACGCCTTCCGGAGGATATCGATGCGGAGCGGTCTTTCCTGGCCACCTGCTGCGCGCCCGGCGCCGGCTTTGTCGCCAGTGAAGCTGTGTTCGCCCTGGCGGAGGAGGATTTTGTCCACCCGGCCCACCGCGCGGTGTTCCGGGCCCTGCGCACCCTCATCGAGGCCCAGGTCGAGGTCAATTCCCTCACACTGAAGGACGCGCTGGACCAGGACGACAGCCTGAACAAGGTGGGCGGCTATCCCGGCCTGGTCGAGCTGCTGGCCGGCGAAGATGTCGAGCGCCCCCAGGTGCTGGCGGATCTGATCCGCCGCAAGGCCAAGCTGCGTCGCCTCGTCCACCTGGGCGCCCAGCTGGTGCGTCAGGCCGCTGAAGAAGATGAGCCCCCGGAAGTGCTGGTGGACCAGACGGCCCAGAGCCTCTTCCACCTGGCCCAGGGCGATGCCAAGGCCCGGGGCCTGCTCTCCATCCAATCCGTGGCGGACGATGCCATGGAGCGCCTCCATGAACGACTGGAGGGCCGCCTGTCGCCGGGCGTACGGGTCGGGTTCCAGCGCTTCGACGAACTGACCCAAGGCTTCCAGCCCGGGAATCTCATCGTGCTGGCGGCCCGTCCGGGCATCGGCAAGACGGCCCTGGCCTTGAATTGGGTTCTGCGCGCGGCGCAGGAGCGGGATGGCCGCCCGGGCCATTGTGGCGCCTTCTTCAGCCTGGAGATGAGCCACGAAGAGGTCTTCCTGCGCCTGCTCGCTGCGCAGAGCCAGACCAACATGAAGGATCTCCAGTCCGGTCGCGCCACTGGACGCCTGGATCATGTGATGCGATCCCGGGACGAGCTGGTGCAGATGCCGCTGTTCATCTGCGATCAGGCCTCGATCACCGTGCCCCAGATCCAGAACATGATCGTGAAGCAGGGCAGCCAGAGCAACCGGCGGGTGGAGTTCGTCATCATCGACTACCTGCAGCTGCTCAGCAGCCCCGAGAACAGCCGGGGTTCCAAGCAGAACGAAGCCGTCCGCATCGGCGAGATCAGCCGCGGCCTCAAGCTCATGGCCAAGGATTTCGGGATTCCGGTGGTCGTGCTCTCCCAGTTGAACCGCGAAGTGGAACATCGCACCGGTGGCCGGCCGCAGCTCAGTGATCTCCGCGACTCAGGCGCCATCGAGCAGGACGCCGACATGGTGGCCTTCATCCACCGAAAGATGATCCCCTCCGCCAATGAAGAACCTGACCCTTCGGCCGAGCTCATCGTCGCCAAGCACCGCAACGGCCCCACCGCCATCATCCAGCTTCATTTCCAGGGCGAGTTCGCCATGTACCGGGAGATGGTCAGAGAGACATCCTCCTACGCATGAAAGCGGCGGCCAGCGGCCGCCGCTTTCATGCGTGAGCGGAGTGCTACTCCAACCCGAAGGTCGACGTCTCCAGCTCCTTCTTCTCGGTATCGCCCCCATAAAGCGGGGGCGATACGCGAGACCTCTCCACCGGTCTTGTCGGTGGTGGAGGCGTGACTATTCCAAGCCGAAGGTGGAGTTCTCCAGCTCTTTCTTCACAAACGCCATGAACAGGTCGCCCATTGCGCCGTCGATGATCCGGTGGTCGAAACCCAGGCTGCTGAACATCACCTGACGGATGGCGATGAAGTCGGTGCCGTCGGGGCCGGTGATGACCACGGGGCGCTTCACGATGGCGCCCACGCCCTGGATGGCCACCTGGGGCTGGTTGATGACGGGCAGGCCGAAGGTGTCGCCGTACACTCCCGGGTTGGTGATGGTGAAGGTGCCGGCGCTGATCTCGTCGGGCTTCAGCTGCTTGGAACGGGCCCGCTCCGCTAGGTCGTTGAGGCTGCGGGCGAGACCGCCCAGGTTCATCATGTCGGCATTCTTTACCACGGGCACGATGAGGCCCCAGTCGAGGCTCACAGCGATACCCAGGTTGATGTCCTGCTTGTAGACGATGTTGTCGCCGTCCACCGAGGCATTGACGATGGGGTAGGCGCGGAGGGCCTTGCAGGCCGCCATCATCACGAAAGGCATGAAGCTCAGCTTCGTGCCGAACTGGGCCTCGAAGGCCTTCTTGTGCTTGTTGCGCAGCTGGGCCACATGGGTCATGTCGATCTCGAAGACCGTGTAGACGTGGGCCGAGGTGCGGCGGCTGGCCACCATGTTGTCCGCGATGATCTTGCGCATGCGGGTCATGGGCTCGACCTTCACCCGCTCGCCGGCGGCGAAGGCGGGCATGGCCGGGGCTGGAGCCACGGCCATGCCGGGGGTCAGCCCCATGGTCGGGGCGGAGGGATCGTGCACAGCGGGCAGGGCCGGGGCGATGGATGGTGCGGGGGCGGCAGAGGTGGCGGGGCCTTTGGCCAGATAGGCCTCCAGGTCCTCCTTGGTGACGCGGCCGGCCTGGCCGGTACCCTGGACCTTGGCGAGATCGATGCCGTGCTGCTTGGCCATCTCACGGACTAGGGGGCTGCTTTTGGTGCGCAGGCGGCCTTCCAGGCTGTTGTCGTCCTCCTCGGCCAGCGGGGCGGGGGGCGCGGCGACAGGGGCTTGAGCCGCGGCAGGGGCAGTCACGGTGGGCGCGGCCGCGCCGGTCGGTTTCTCCGAGGCGTCGCCGATGCGGGCCACCACGGTACCGACGGGGACGGTGGCGTTCACCTCCACGAGAATCTCCAGCAGCGTGCCCGCAGCGGGGGCGGGAATCTCCGCGTCCACCTTGTCGGTGCTGATCTCATAGAGGGTTTCGTCCTTGGCGATCATGTCGCCGGCCTTCTTGTGCCACTTCAGGACGGTGGCTTCCGCGATGCTCTCGCCCATCTGGGGCATGACGACGTCAAAGGCCATGGTTCACTCCTATGCGGACAGGGTCGGGGTTTCGAGGTGGTGGCGGGTGAGGGACTGGAAGGCGTGGGCGACCTCCAGCAAGTGGACATCCGAAAGGGCCGGCCCGATGAGTTGGATGCCGGCCGGCAGCCCGCTGGTGAACCCCGCCGGCATGGACAGACAGGGAAGCCCCGCCAGGGCGGTGGGAACAGTGAAGACATCGGCGAGGTACATGGACAGGGGGTCATCCGTCTTGGCGCCGAACGGGAAGGCCGTGCCGGGGCTGACGGGGGAAGCCAGGATATCGACTTGGGCGAAGGCCGCGTGGAAATCGGCGGCGATGAGCGTGCGGGCCTTGAGTGCCTTCATGTAGAAGGCGTCGTAGTAGCCCTTCGAAAGGCAGAAGGTCCCCAGGAGGATGCGGCGCTTCACTTCATCCCCCAGGCCCAGGTCCCGCGTCCGGGCGATCATGTCCGGAACGCCGCCTTCCGGGGAGGACGCCCGGAGACCGTAGCGCACGCCGTCGAAGCGGCTGAGGTTGCTGGATACTTCGCTGGTGCAGAGCAGGTAGTAGGTATCGATGGCGTAGCGGGTGTGGGGGAGACTCACCTCCACCAGCCGCGCGCCCTGGCCTTCGAACACCCGGAGGGCCGAGTCGAGCAGGCTCCGGACCCCGGGTTCCAGACCATCGGCGAAGTACTCCCTGGGGAGGCCGATACGGAGCCCCTTGAGGTCTGCCGCGCGCAGGCTGGCCAGTTGTTCGGCGCCCGGCAGGTCCACCGAGGTGCTGTCCAGGGGATCCCCACCGACCATGACGCTGAAGGCCAATGCCAGATCCTGGGCTGTCGTGGCGATGGGCCCCACCTGATCCAGGCTGGAGGCCATGGCCGTCAGGCCGTACCGGCTGAGGACGCCATAGGTCGGCCGCAGGGCCGTCACATTGCAGAAGCTGGCGGGCAGGCGTACGGAGCCGCCCGTATCGCTGCCCAGGGCCAGAGGGGCGTAGCCAGCAGCCACGGCCACCACAGAGCCGCTGCTGCTGCCGCCAGGCACCAGAGATGGGTCCCAGGGGTTCCGGGCGGCGTCGAACGCGCTGTACTCGCCGCTGGAGCCCATGGCGAACTCATCCAGGTTTGTCTTGGCGATGGGGATCGCGCCCGCCTCGAGCAGGCGGCACACCACGGTGGCGTCGTAAGGGGCCACATAGCCATCGAGTACACGGGAGCCGCAGGTCATGGGCAGGCCGGACCAGTGGAGGTTGTCCTTCAAGACGATCGGGAGGCCTAGCACCGGGGTGCGTTCTCCCGCGCGCAGGCGCGTGTCGGCACGCCGGGCCAGTTCGAGGCTGCGGGTCTCGTCGGTGGCCAGGACGGCATGGAGGGTCGCATCCAGGGTTCGGATCCGGTCGAGGGCGGCTCGCACCAGGGACTCGGACGACAGGTCACCGGCATCCAGGCCTTCGCGCCAGTCCATCGCCGTGCCCAACGCCATGCCTGCTCCCGTGGAACCTTCTACTCTGCCACCACGCCGGAGCGTCTTCCAGTCTGGATCGCCCGGGCAACCGGCATCTCCTGGGGAGATTCCGCCACGTTTCCTTGCCCTGGGCCTGCACACGGGATGGAAATAGGCTACCATCCTCTGCTCAAGCCCTGTTCTTCCATCCCCATGCGATGCGCTGACGCAGGGTGCCCTGTGGACCCCCATGAATCCTTTTGATGTGCTGGAAATCACCCCGGATGCCTCGCCCGAGGACATCAAAGCTGCGTACCACCGGCTCGCCAAGCAATGGCATCCAGACCGCTACACGGGCGATGCGAAGGTGGAGGCTGAAGAGAAGTTCCGGGAGTTGGCCGAGGCCTTCAGCACCCTGAAGGATCCCGGCAAGCGGCTGGCGCTGGTGCAGCAGATGCCCAAGACAGCGACCATGGCAGCCCCGGCCAGGGAGAAAGAAAAGGAAAAGGAAGCCGAGCCCTCGCAGGAACGGACACCGGAGGACTGGGCGACCATGGCCAAGGAGGCCTTCGACGAGGGGCGAGTGGAACAGGCCCAGGCGCTCATCAACTACGCGATTCGGCTGGACGACAAGAAACCCCAGTACCACGCGATGTTGGCCACCTTCCTGGAGCATGGCGGAGGCGACCTCCGCGCCGTGGTGAAGGCGCTGGAGGCCGCGGTCCGGCTGGCCCCCAGGGATGTGGACAGCCACCTGCGCCTGGCAGCCCACTTCCAGACTCTGGGCATGGCCGTCCGGGCGCAGCGGCACCTCCAGACCGCCCGCGAAATCGCACCCAATCACCCGAAACTGCGACAAGCCGCCCCCAAGGGTGGGAAGGGGGCCAAGGCTGCCCCGGCGCCCGGCGCAAAGGGGAAGGCCCAGGCTGCTGCTGTGGGCCAGGCGAGCCTCATGGACCAATTGAAGGACCTCTGGGGCCGACTGACGGGAAAGGGTTGATCATGAGGATCTGCGCCGCAGGCAAGACCGATGTCGGTTGTGTCCGGAAGCACAACGAGGACAGCTACCTGGCCGATGCGGATCTGGGTCTTTTCGTCGTGGCTGACGGACTCGGTGGTCACGCCGCCGGGGAAGTGGCCAGCCAGATCGTCGTGGACACGGTCGCGAAGTTTGTCGGCGATACCCGTGAGAAGGACCGGACCTGGCCCATGGAGTACGATCCCAGCCTCTCCTACGACGGAAATCGGCTCAAGGTGGCGTTGCTGCTGTCGGACCGGGCCATCGCCGAGGACATCCGCCGCAACCCTGAGCGGGAGACCATGGGATCCACCGTGGTGGCAGGTCTGGTCCACGGATCAAGCGTGACTCTGGCCCATGTGGGGGATAGCCGGGCCTACCTGCTGGGCCCCGAGGGCATCCGGCAGGTGACTCGGGACCATAGTTGGGTGGCTGAACAGGTGGCGAACGGCATTCTCACCCCCTCCGAGGCCCGGGTACACCCCTTCCGGAACGTCATCACCCAGGCCCTGGGAAACGGGGGAGACCTCGATATTGAGGTCCAGAATTTGGAGTTGGGCAAAATGGAGCGACTTTTGCTTTGCTCCGACGGCCTGTCAGGAATGATCGGCGACAAACAGATCTGGGACATCGTGACGCAGTCCGGGAACCTCCAAGGGGCTGTGGAATCACTCGTTCTGGCCGCGCGTGAACACGGTGGCGAGGACAATATCACGGCCATCCTGGTCGGTTTGGAACCCGAATTGGCTTGACGCAAAATTAGTTAACCTTGACCTAATCCTTTCCAGCAGTACCATCTTCAATACTTAAATTCTCCAAGTGAGGCATCCGGTGGGTCTCTTCGGAAGCAAACCCAAAAGTCTTGTTGGCTTGGATATCGGATCCAGCTCGGTGAAAGTCTGCGAACTCCAGCAGATTGGAAAGGGCGGCCAGACCCGCTATCGCCTCCAGAAGCTGGGGCGGGTCGCCCTTCCGCCCGATGCCATCGTGGATGGCGACATCATGGATAGCAACGCTGTGGCGTCTGCTATCCGGCAGGTCATGGCGGAACAGAAAATCAAAGCCAAGGATGTGGCCATCTCCGTGTCAGGTCAGCAGGTGATGGTCAAAAAAGTGACATTCCCCCTGATGAGCCACGCGGAACTGGCCGAATCCGTCCGCTGGGAAGCCGAGAGCTTCTTCCCGGCAGGGCAGGGTTTGGATTCCTACGCGCTGGATTACTACCTCATCGAGGAACGGGCGGCGGACGGCAACATGGATGTGGTGTTGGTGGCCTGCCGCAAGGACAAACTCGAAGCATATGTGAGTTGCGTCGCCCAGGCCGGGTGCAGCCCCAAAGTGGTGGACGTGGACGTCTTCGCCCTCCAGAACGCCTATGAGGCCAATGCCATGGGCGGCGGGCGGGATGAGGTCGTTGCCCTGGTGAACATGGGCGCCACCTTCACCAATCTCACGATGATGGTGGGGGGCAAGTCGGTGTTCTGGCGCGACATGGCCTGGGGAAGCAGCCGGTATTCCGAGAAGCTCATGGAGGACTGGGGCGTGACCCGCGAGGGCGCGGAACGCTTGAAGCGGAACCAAGCCTCGGAGGGCCACGAGCCTGATGAAGTCCACCCGTCGATCAACGCCGTGTCGGACGCATTCGCAGACGAACTGAGCCGAACCCTCGATTTCTTCAAGAGCAGTTTCAAGGTGGATCGTCTCGACCGTGTGCTCGTCAGCGGTGGCGGATCCATGATCCACGGATTGATGGACGTATTGAGCGACCGGCTCCGGGTTTCAGTGGACCGGTTCAATCCCTTCCAGCTCATTGAAATCGATGGTCGGACCGAAGATCCCATGTCGGTTCGTGAGATCGGTGGCGGCGCCACCGTCGTCGTGGGGCTGGCCTTGCGCCAAGTGGGGGACCGATGATCAAGATCAACCTGCTGGGAGATGCATTGACCCAGGGCGGTGCCAAGAAGGGGGCCAGCAAGGTCGTCGCCGAGCCCGTCCAGGTCTACACAGGCGAGGGTGGAAGCCGCTCGAGCTTGCCCATTGCCGGCGTGGTGGTGGGTCTCGTGTTCGCCGCCTGCGGCGGCATCTACTACGTCTGGCTGAACAGCGAACTCACCAAGGCCGAGAAGCAGAAGGCCGAACTCGAACGCGACAAGAAACAGTACGAGCCCTACATCGCCCTGGAGAAGACCTTCCGGGAGAAGAAGGCCGCCCTCCAGAAGAAGGAAGAGGTGATGACCACCCTCAAGCGGCAGCAGTCGCTCCCGGTGCACCTTCTCGAGGAACTGGCCAACAGCCTGCCGGACGACGTGTGGTTCAAGAAGGTCTCCCAGAAGGGGTCCCTCATTACCATCGAGGGCGTGGGCCGGAATTTCGAGGCCATCAACGCCTTCTACGGGAACCTCCAGTCCCGCACCAGGTGGTTCAAGAAGATCAACTATCCGAGCGCGAAGCGGGGGACCACAGGCTCCTTCGATTTCACGATCTCCTTCGAACTCCAGAACGCAGTCTGAGGTAGGCCATGAATCCCCAGCTTCAGAAACAGATCGGCGTCGGCGCAGTGGCGGGAATCGTCTTGGCCGGCTTGGTCTACTTCCTGCTCGGTGGGAAGCGGAGCGAGCTGGAAACCGTCAGGGTCGATGTGAAGACCCTACAAGCTGAGGTCGACAAGGGTCGGCTGCTCAAGGCCAGCTACGAGAAGCTGCGTGACGAGGTCGCCAAGCAGGACAAGCGCATCGAAGAGCTGATCAAGATCATGCCTTCTGAAGCGGACTACGGCGAAATCCCCTATCGCATCAAGAAGCTCGCGGATGACGCGGGTATCGACCAAGTTTCCTTCTCTCTCAAGCCCGAGCGAAGGGACGCTTACTACACGGAAAAACCCGTAGAGTTCGAATTCCGCGTGGGGTATCACACCTTCGGCCAGTTCGCCTCCCTGGTTTCCGGTTACGACAAGATCATCAACGTCTCGAACATCGAGTTCAACCGCAAGGCCGACAAGGCCGCTATCTACCCGGCCACGGTGAAGTGCACCATCAGCGCCTTCATCTACAACCCCGAACCTCCCCCGGCGGCGCCCGCCAAGAAACCCGCCACGGCACCGGCCCGCAAGGGCGGCGCCAAGGAGGATTGAGGAACCCGCCATGACCAATCGACTCCTGTATCTCCCCCTGTTCGTCGGAATGGCCTTGACCGCTCAGACCGGCAAATCGGCCAAGCCAGCCGAGGCACCAGCCGAAAAGGTTGCCGAGGCACCGGTATCCGAGCCCCCGGCCCAGGACGTGGCCGTCATCAAGATCACGCCCTATAAGCCCACCATCCAGCGCGACCCTTTTGCAACCCCACGGGATGATCGTCCCGCCGATGCCCTCGATCTCATCGACGACATCTCGGTCAAGGGGATGATCCGGAAAGATGGCAAGAATTTTGCCATCGTCTCCGATAGCCGCGGGAATGTCCGTTGGCTGCCTGCGGGCCATCGGTTCAAGGATGGCGAAATCTCCAGCATCACCGATAAAGCAGTGACGTTCCGTCAGTGGGATGTGAACACCACAAACCGCTCTGTATTCCGCACCATCACGAAGACGTTCAAGCGTGAGGAGGGTAAACGATGAATGCTCGCCTGAGTTCCTTGCTGGTCGCAGGGGGCGTGGTCTTGGCGGGGATCCACACGGGGTCCCTCCTTGCCTCGCCGGCCTCGGAAATCGCCGTCGCGAAAGCCACCTTGGCCGCCGCGACCCTGGAGTCCGCAGGCGCGGGCGCCAAGGTATCGCTCCGGATCCCGGGGATGGCTGGACAACCGGCCATCCAGGTTCTTTCGGGCCCGCTTCGCGTGGTGCTGGATCTTCCCGGCGTCGAGCGGGGGACCGCCGTCACCAAAAAGGACCTTGCCCTGCTGACCCATCCTTTGGTTCAGAAGGCCCGCCTTGGTCAATTCTCAGCGGCGCCTAAACCGGTAACACGGTTGGTGCTTGAGGTGGCTCCCGGTACCCAGGTGGTCGTGGGCACAAGTCCAGACGGCGTCCAGCTGGTGCTGAACCCCGGCGAAGGCCGTGTCCAGGCCAGGATCGAGGGGGTTTACCATCCTGAAGCCCTGGCTCTTCCGACCGTTCGGGCTGCCGCCCCTGCGGCCGCCGCGCCTTCTCCTGCTCCAATTCCCGTGACGGTCCAGGCCTCGGCCAAGCCATTGGCCAGCCTGCCGGCCCTTGGCAGCTCTTTCCAGCTCCTCCCTCACTTGGCTGCCTCCACGGCGCTTCCCGTGGCCACCCCAGAAGCGGTGCAGGTGCCGGAGGCTGAGAAGGCCCAGGCCCCGGCTCCCGCCCACAACCGATACGCAGGGCGCACCCTCGGTGAGACCTCCACCCGGTATACCGGCGCCAAGATCACCATTGATCTCCAGAACACGGATATCCGGGATTTCCTGCGCATCCTTGCGGATACCGGCAAGTTGAACCTGGTCATGGATCCCGATGTGCAGGGCAACTACGGGTTCAAGTTCAACGAGACTCCCTGGGATCAGGTTCTCGACGTCGTGCTGAAGAATGCGAGCCTGGGCAAGGAGATCCAGAACGGTGTCTTGCGCGTCGCCAAGATCGACAAACTCCAGAAAGAGGAGGAGGACCGCAAGAAGCTGGAGGAAACCAAGGCTCTCGCCGGCGAACTCCAGACCATTACCCGCCCTCTTTCCTATGCGAAGGTCAGCGATGTCCAGAGGATCCTCAAGGACATGATGACCAAACGCGGCTCGGCCATCCTGGATGACCGGACCAACACCCTGATCATCACGGATCTGCCCTCGCGCATCCCCGTCATTTCCGAGCTGCTGGAAACCCTGGATGTCCAGATCCAGCAGGTGCAGATCGAAGCCCGCGTGGTGGAAGCCAATAAGGACTGGCAGCGCCAGTTCGGCATCAAGTGGCCCCAGAGCGACGGCAGCGGTGCTCCCGCCGCCGTCGGGGGACCCTGGGTTGGCCCTCCGGCTCCCTTCTGGAACGGCATCCAGGGCTTCAACCGGACCGCCTCGGGTCAGCATGCAGCGGTCGGCTGGGCTCCCGGCAAGGCGGGCGTGACTTCCCTCGCCGCTCCCGCGGGTGAGCTCTGGCTCTCCTTCCTCAGCAACCGCCTCAGCATCAATGCGGTTCTGCAAGCCCTGGAGTCCGATGGCACGGTGAAGATCGTGTCCTCCCCGAAGGTGGTGACCCAGAACAACAAGAAGGCCACCATCCTCAGCGGTGAGAAGATCCCTTATCCCACCCAGCAGGGCGGGGCCCAGGGCGGTGCGATCACCGTCGCCTTCGTGGACGCGAACCTGCAGCTCGATGTCACGCCCCAGATCACCAACGAGGGCACCATCATCATGGACATCAAGCTGGAGAAGGCCGAGGCCGATTTCAGCCGCACAGTGAATGGCACCCCCACGATCCTCCGGAAGGCGCTGGAAACCCAGATGCTCGTGCGGGATGGTGGTACGGCCGTGCTGGGTGGAGTCTACGTGACCAACCACACCCAGGGCCGGGCTGGGGTTCCCTTCCTGTCGAAGATCCCCCTTCTGGGTTTCCTCTTCCGCAAGGACACCAAGTCCGAGTCGAACAGCGAGCTGCTGATCTTCATCACGCCGCGGGTGCTGCGCCAATAGTCTGGCACTGCCCAAAAGGAAACGGCCCCGTTCGGGGCCGTTTCCTTTTGTAAGAGAAAGAACTACTTGGGAATCGGAAGGGTGCGGACGAGGCGCTTGCAGCTGTTGCAGAGGATGGTGAAGTTGTCAGCCTGTTCGAAGTGGTACTTGAACCCTGGATCCTCCGATACCTTCTCCATGTGACCGAAGTGGTATTCGGCGATACGCACGCTTTGGGGGGCGGTCAGATCGGCGCCGCAGTGGGTGCAGGAGATGGCGGCCATGCTTGCTCCTTGGGAGGCTGGAGATTCAGGAATGGAACAGTTTCCAGAGCCCCAAGCTTAGCAGAGCCAGCACCGCGAGGCCCACGAAGACCCGCAGCAGCACCTTGCCGATCCGATATGCGACGTAGATCACGAACAGGAGCGCGAGGCCGCCGGCCACGAGGATGGTGGTGCTCACAAGCGCCTCCCGTCTGGATCCCAAGTGTAGAAACCAATTCCCGCCCTGCGCCCGATCTGTCCCTGGGCCACCATCTTCCAGAGCAGGGCCGGTGGCTCGAAGCGGGGATCGCCAGAGGCCCGGAAGAGACCCTCGGCGATGCGCAGGCGTAGGTCCAGGCCGATGCGATCAGTGAGTTCCAGCGGCCCCACGGGATGCCCGTAGCCCAGGGTCATGAGGGCGTCCAGATCCTCAGCAGAGGCGATGCCGGCCTCCAGCAGCCGCACGGCCTCCAGGCCCTGGACCAGGGCCATGCGGGCGGCGGCGAAACCCGGCTGGTCTTTCACGACCACCACCCGCTTGCGAAGGGAGAGGCCCAGAGTGCGCACCCTGTCCACCAGGGCGGACGGCACCCCAGGCGGCACGGCGACCTCCACCACCGCCATCCGGGGTACCGGCACAAAGAGGTGGAAGCCCAGGAGGCGTCCCTGGATTTCTGCGGCCTCCGCCAGGCCCAAGATGGGTAGGGCTGAGGTGCCGGAAAGCAGCAGCAGATCCGGCTCACCCCAGCCTGCGGCCGCAGACAGGGCCGGAACCTTCAGATGGGGTTCCTCGGGCAGGGCCTCCAGCAGGGTGGACACGCCTTGCAATGCTTCCGGGCCGAAGGCTGATGCCTGAACCCGCGAACGAGCATTCTTGACGGCCAGGAGGGACAGCGTGCCCTTCCGTTGGGCCGCCTCCCAGCGGCGCTCCAGTTCCTGGAGGCCCCGTCGCGCATGGAACAGGTCGCGGCCAAGTAGACGAACTTCCAGGCCACACTCTGCAGCCCACTGGGCCGTGGAGAGGCCGAGGGAGCCCGGACCAAGGACGGCCAGCACAGATGTCAAAATCCGCCCCCGGCTGGCCGGTCAGCCTTCTTGCCTGTGGCGACCTCCGCAGAGGCCACCCTTCCGCTCGGCAGATCCAGAAGATCCATATCCGTAGGTGCTTCGGCCATCGAATCCCTCCTGCACCCGCTATGATGAACGGAAAGGGCCCTTCGTACCTCCCCGAACCCGCAGCCCGCCAGGGTCGTCATTCCTCATGCTCATCGATTTCGCCGCGATCACCCATCCGGGCAAAGTCCGGAGGAACAATGAAGATGCCTACCTGCTGAGCGCGCTGGATGGCGAAGAGCCCATCATCAACGCCCCGGCCAGTTCGCTGAAGGTGGGCGAAGCGGGCCTGCTCGTGGCGGTGGCCGATGGCATGGGCGGGGCCGCGGCAGGCGAGGTGGCCAGCCGGGAAGGCCTGGCGGCGGTCGCTCTTTATCTCTTCGGCCACTGGGGGCGCCTCGTGCCCGGGAAGGCCCGCGAGGTGGACCTGGTCAAGGCGCTGGAGGCAGCCGTGCGGGAGGCCAGCGATGCCGTCCTGCGGTATTCCGACGATGACCGCACTGCCCGGGGCATGGGCTCCACACTGACGGCAGCGGTCATCTGGAGCGGCTGCGCCTATGTGGCCCAGATTGGCGATTCCCGGGCCTACCTGCTGCGCCAGGGCACCCTGCACCAGCTCACCGAGGACCAGACCCTCGTGAACGATCTCGTGGCGCAGGGCGCGCTTACCCGCGAGCAGGCCCGCACCCATCCCCAGCGCAACATGATCACCCAGGCGCTGGGCTCGCCCCAGCCGCTGAAGGTGGCGCTCTCCCGCCTGGCGCTGCGCCGGGGGGATCGCCTCCTCTGCTGTTCCGACGGGCTCCACGGCGAAGTGGGCGACGGGCACATCCGCGAGGTGCTGAACCAGAGCCTGAGTCCCCGGCGTAGCCTGGAGCTGCTTCTGGACGAGGCCATCGCCCGGGGCGCCCGGGACAATGTCACCGGCGTGGTCCTGGTTCTCAACGACCCCTCCCTCCCCCTGCCTGCCTCGGGCGAGCCCCTGGATCTGCTGCACCCGGATTCGCGGGAGCATGGGCGCAGCTTCTGGGGCCGCCTGCGGGGACTTTTCGGAGGCGCCGCCTCATGAGCATCCTTCAAGGGACCGTGTCCCTTAAACGCTTCCTGGTGCTGGGTCCCGTGCCGGATCCCAAGGATCTCCAGGCCGGCCTGGAGCAGGACCAGTTTCGGCCCTTCCAGGATGGGACGGAGGAAGAGCGGATGGGCTGGTGCGACTGGCGCAACCCCCTCATCACGCCGCCGGACGAGGACTGGGTGGGTCAGGAGCGCTTCGCGGTCTTCGGCCTCCGCATTGACGCGCGTCGCGTGCCGCCGGCCCTGCTCAAGGCCCATGTGGACCTGCGGCTGCAAAGCCTGCTGAAAGAGAAGGATCTCGCCTTCATCGGCAAGGAGGCCCGCGTCTCCCTGCAGGACGAAGTGAAGATCGAGCTGTTGCGCAAGGTCCTGCCCACGCCCCGGGTGGTGGAGGTGGCCTGGGATCTCAAGGGCGGCATCCTCTGGACCACGGCTTCGTCCAGCAAGGCCCAGGGTGCCCTCACCACCCTCTTCATCAAATCTTTCGGTTGCGAGATCCATCCCCTGGCGCCCCTGGTGCTGGCGGGCCGGCTCAGCCCCGGATTGTCCGTAGAGGGCCTGATGGCCTTGGATCCGCTGGATCTCGAACTTGGGGAGGTCTAGGTGAAGCCGCTTGAACTCATGGAGCAGGGCCGCTTCCTGGGCGAGGAGTTCCTCCTCTGGCTCTGGATGCGCAGCATGACCGAAGGCGGCGCCAGCGGCGAGGATGGCGACGGCTCCGGCTGCTTCGTGGACGACGCCATCCAGCTGGCTTCCGAGCGCGGCGAGGTGAAGGAGATCAGCCTCCGCAAGGGCAACCCTGCGGAAAGCCGCGAAGCCTTCGAGTCCCTCAGCCGTGGCATGCGTCCCGCGAAGATGAAGCTCCGCATCCTCTCCGGTGACTTGGAGTGGGTGTTCACGCTCAATGCGGCCACCCTGGACATGGGGACGCTCAAGCTCCCGCCCAGCACCGGCAAGGCGCCGCATGAACGCCTCCACGACCGGCTCTTCCTGCTCGAGGAGGGCGCGGGCCACCTGGAACGGAGACTGAAGCTTTTCCTCCACGCGCGTTCCGAAAATCCCGGGGAGCTGGAGGAATCCATGCGCGCCTGGGTACGAGCCGGGCTCACTGGCGAAGCCCTGCCCACGGGCGAGGCCCCGTGGAAGGCGTGAGCCTTCTCCGGTCGGCCGGCGTGAAACCCTGGGCGATCCTGCTTCTGCCCGCGGTGATCGTCGTGGCGCAGGAACCCGCGCCCGTGCTGGCGCATGCTCGCACGCCCGAGGGCCGGGCCATCCTCCTCCGGCTCCTATTCAGGAAGGGGCTCAGCGTCGAGGGCAAGGCGTTGCCCCGGGCCTTCCTGACCAGGGGTGTGGAGGAGAGCGGCTGGGTGCCGTTCGAGAACCTCAGTCCGCAGGGCAAGCGCTGGGCCCTGGCGGCCCTGTTCCCTGAGGATCAGTGGCGCCAGGAGGAGGTCCGTCATCGGGTCGGCCACCCCGAGGTGGAATCCGTGTGGACTCTGGCCGCGCTCTTCACGGGTCACGGCCAGAACTACGACCGGCTCATGGCCGAGAATCCTGATCTTCCGGAAAAACTGCGGGAGGGCGATGTCTGGCGCATCCCGCGCAGCCTGCTGTCCGCGGATCTCGGCGGGCCGGGCCGCAGGCCTGATCGTTCCCAGCCCGAGGATGATCTCGATGACGAGGCCCGGGTGGCGGCCTACCGCGGGATGCTCTCCTTCGGCGAGGACGAGCAGGGCAAATTCGCCGCCTACCGCATACGCAAGGGCGAGGCGCTGTATTCAAGCGTGGTCATCCGCTACACCGACCGGGTGGACCCCAAGGGCGTGAATGAACTGGCGGATCTCATCGCCAAACGCAGTGGCATCGCCGATGTGCGCGGCATCCAGCCGGGGCAGCTCGTCAAGATCCCCGTCAGTTTCCTGGCCGATCCCTTCCAGTCAGAAGGCAGTTCGGGGTTGGCTGAGGAGCGTGAGGTCCGTGCCGAGGTGCGCCGCACGGTGCGGGTGGAGGCGGGCCCCAAGCTCAAGGGCGTGCGGATCATCCTGGACGCCGGTCATGGCGGCGTGGACCCCGGGGCCCGGGCCAACGGCCTCTGGGAATCCGATTTCGTCTACGACATCACCATGCGGGTGCGGCGCCTCCTGGAACAGGAGACGGATGCCCAGGTGAGCAGCACCATCCGCTACCCCGGTCTGGGTTTCAAGAGTCGCGAGGCGATCCGGACTCCCAGCCACGCCGCGGAGATCCTCACCAGCCCGCCCTTCGCCGTGGACGGGGAAAGCCCCTCGGCAGTGAGTGTCCACCTGCGCTGGGTGCTGGCCAACGACCTCTTCGCGGCCTTCCAGAAGACCCGGGGCGACGTGCAGAAGACCCTCTTCCTCAGCTTCCACGCCGACAGCCTGCATCCCTCGGCCCGAGGCTCGATGATCTATGTGCCAGGGGCGGCCCTGGTGCCCTCTACCTTCTCGTTGGGTGGCGCCAAAACCGGGCGCATCGTCGAGGCGCGGCGCTCCGGTCGCGTGGCCTTCACCGGCAAGGAGAAGCTGCAGAGCGAGGCCCGCAGCCGGCAGTTCTCCGAGGCCCTGCTGACGGCGCTCCAGAAGGACAGCATCCCCGTCCACGCCAACCGGCCCATCCGCAACGTCATCCACCGCGGTGGCGGGAAGTGGATTCCCGCCGTCATCCGTTACAGCACCGGCGCCACCAAGGCCCTGATCGAAGTGGCCAACCTCACCAACGAAGAGGACGCCGCTAATCTGCGCGATCCTGATTTCCGGGAGCGCTACGC
This sequence comes from Geothrix campi, assembly GCF_024609265.1. GTDB lineage: Bacteria > Acidobacteriota > Holophagae > Holophagales > Holophagaceae > Geothrix > Geothrix campi. Next base: position 252,726 of record NZ_JANHMP010000001.1, read on the forward strand.
GGCGGCCGTCGTGAATGCGATCCGGGCGTACTACCGGAAATAGCCGCCGCTGCGGCTGCGCAAAGGTGCCCCTTGCGCAGATGGGAAAAGGCTCAGAATGGGGACCGGAGGATCGGATGCGGTGGCTGATGGTGGCATTCCTCCTGTTGGCTGGGTTCGGCTGCCGGAAGCCTGAGACTGTGGCTCCGCCCCAGGCGCGGCTCATCGTGCGGTACCTGGATCGGGACGCCGTGCTGGATCTGGCGGCCATGCCGGCCGAAGGGCCATGGCGGGTGATGAACGCGGGGCAGTGGGAGCCCCTGGAGGTCCGCTGGAAGCCCGGCGCCCAGGGCGCCACCCCGCGCATCGGCGCCGCCGTGGTGGGCCGCACGGCCCCCGACTGGGTGCTGCTGGAGGATCCCGCCCAGGACACCCATCGCGTCGTCATGCGCGGCCCCGGCCCCGAGGAGGTGGCCCGCCGCAATGACCGCATGGACCCCGACGACCGCGACGCCCTTGCTGTGCTGGGGGTGTTGTGGGTGTTGGGATGGACGAGGTGGTAGGAGGCATCTGCGGCCTCCGCTAGAATGGCCCTTCCCGAGACGGCCCATTTGGCCCCCGGCGATTGAGAGGCATCCATGACGACGACTCCTTTGGTGGGCATCCTGATGGGCTCCAAGAACGACTGGGAGACCATGCAGCACACGGCCCTCACCCTGAAGAGCCTGGGCGTTCCCTTCGAGGCCCATGTGGCCAGCGCGCACCGCACGCCGGAGAAGGTGGTGGCGTTCTGCAAGGAGGCCGAAGGCCGGGGCCTGAGGGTGATCATCGCTGCGGCCGGTGGGGCGGCGCACCTGGCGGGTGTCTGCGCGAGCAAGACGCACCTGCCCGTGCTGGGCGTGCCCATGAAGGGCTGGGCCACGGAGGGCATGGACGCGCTGCTCTCGACGGTGCAGATGCCCTCGGGCATTCCCGTGGGCACCCTCGCCATCGGCAAGGCCGGCGCCATCAACGCCGCCCTCCTGGCCACCGCGATCCTCTCGCTGACGGATGCCGGCATCTGCGAGCGCTACCTGGCCTACCGCCAGGCGCAGACGGAAAAGGCCCTGGCTGATGATGATCTCGTGATGCCCTGACATGGACCGCGTCCACCTCATCACCCTGTCGGACCGTGCCTCGCGGGGCGAGTACCAGGACCAGTCCACGCCCTTGTTGACGTCCTGGCTCAAGGGGCAGGGGGTGAAGGCGGTGACTTCCTCGCTGATGCCCGACGATCCGGCGGCGTTGGAGGCAGACCTGCGGGTCGCGGTGGCCTCGGAGGCGCCCCTGGTGCTGACCTGTGGCGGCACGGGCTTCGGCCCCCGGGATACCACGCCTGAGGCCACGCGTCGGGTCATAGAGCGCGAGGCGCCCGGCATCTGCGAGCTGATCCGCGCCAAGGGCGGCCATCCCCTGGCCTTCGCCAGCCGCGCCGTCTGCGGCATCGCGGGGCGGACGGTGATCCTGAACCTGTCGGGCCGGCCCGCCGCGGCCCTGGAGCAGATCCAGTTGGCCTGGCCGCTGCTTCTGCATGCCGTGTCCGTGCTGCGGAAGGAAGGTGCGGCCGGAGGGCCCTGCACGTGAAGGTCTGGGCGCGCATCAACCACGTGGGCTGGGTGCACCTCTGGCGCTGCCGCGAGGACTTCGAGGCCGCCGAGCCCTCGGTCCATTTCCTCCACGGCAAGACCGACCCGCGCTGGGCGGAGGCCTCCCTCACCGCCGAGCAGCGGCGGGCCCTGGAGGCCGGGGACCTGGTCGAGATCGAGGATCCAGGCTTCTTCGACGACGAGGCGTGAGACCGGTTCGCATTCAAGGATGGAGCCTCAGCCCCGAGGCTCCCGAAGGGCACGGAGACCTCCGCGTCTCGGTGGCGGGCCCTTATCCTGCGACGGGCACGGCCACCAACGCCTCGAGCCGGTGGTACAGCGCCAGCAATGAGCAGCTGAGCCACAAATTCATGGCGCCGCCCAGCAGGTTGAAGATCCAGAAGGCCGGGTGCTTCAGGCGCAGCAGCGCACTGGGGCCGAGGTCAGGGTTCAGGGAAGGTAGCAGGCGGTCCAGGGCCCACCCTGCGGCGATCTGGTAGAGCAGGGCCACCAGCAGCATGGCCAAGACCGCCTGGACGATCCGGGGCCAATGGCGGGTCATGGCAACCTGGCTCCAGCGCAGGGAGGCCAGCGCAGAATCTCCCCGGAGCAGCATCCGCATGGGCGCCCAGCCGAACAGGGTGAGGATCAGAACGCCCGGGATCAGGAAGCAGAGCAGACCCAGGCCGATGGCCATGCTGAGGCCCAGGCGCAGGAGAAAGGCCTTCAGCCAGCGAGCCTCGAAGACGGCATGCCAGGTCGCGGTGGGATTGACCGGGGTGTCGCGGAGCTCTGCGTCCAACTGGGCCTGCAGCCTGGGGATGAAATACATCTCGAGCGGCAGCAGCCCCGCGAAGGCGAAAATGGGCTGGACCAGCAGGCTGGGCCCCGCCCCCGCGGCCAGTTCCAGGGCGGGTCCCAGCTGGGTGAGCACCATGGCCAGCAAGACCAGCCCGAAGGCGAGCAGGGGATGCAGGCGGGCCAGGGTGAGCCCTTCGCGGAGGGCGCCAAGGTGAGAGGGTGGAGGCGTGCGCATCCCTCCAGGCTATCCGGGGCTATCATCATCGGCATCATGACGCCCGAAGCCCCCTGCCTCCTGGTGGCCAGCCCTTCACTCCTGGACCCCAACTTCCTCCACGCGGTGGTGCTGATCGTTGAACACGACGAGGAGGGCGCCCTGGGATTGATCCTCAACCGGCCCCTGCCACTCGCGTTGGCCCAGGTCAGCGAAGAGGGTGGCCTGGCCTTCCAGGGTTCCGAGGAGGCCACGGCCTGGCGGGGAGGGCCCGTGGACCCCCAGCGGGGCATCCTCCTGGTGCAGGGTGGCCTGCCCGAAGAGGAGGACACGGTGGTGGACCTCACCCACTTCGTGAGCCACCGCAAGAATCTCCTGGAGAGCCTGTTGGGTGACCCGACGGCCCGGTACCGTCTCTTCCTCGGGTATGCGGGCTGGAGCCCCGGTCAACTGGACCAGGAACTGGAGATGGGGGCCTGGACGCGGCGCCCTGTAGTCTCCGAATGGTTGATGCACCCCGACCCCACGGGCCTTTGGCAGGTGGCACTGGGCAGCTAGGCCAGTGGGTGAGCTGGACCTCGGTTCTTCGCGAAGGGCGTGTTATACAGGCATCAAAAATTTTTATATAAATGGGACGAACCATTAAACGGATTGTCCGCCGGGTAGCCTGGAGCCACACAGCTCCCCGGAGGCAGCGATGACCTGGAAGCGATCCCTTCGACTCGCCGCCGTCCTGGGTGCGGGGCTTCCCCTGGTCGCCGGGGGCAGCGCTCCGGTGAACGATACCGGGACCACGGCTTGGATGCTGACTTCCACCACTCTCGTGCTGCTGATGGTGCCTGGCCTGGCCATGTTCTACGGCGGCCTGGTCCGGACCAAGAACGTGCTGGGGACGATGATGCATTCGTTCTCGGCCATGGCCGTGGTGGGTGTCCTCTGGACGGTGGTGGGCTATGCGCTGAGCTTCGGCCCCAACGCCCTGGGCGGCCTCATCGGCTGGAGCCGGGGTCTGGTGCTTCTGCGCAGCATCGATCACACGATTCTTCCGGCCGGGGTGCCCGAGTACGCCTTCGCCATGTTCCAGGGCAAATTCGCCATCATCACACCCGCCCTGATCGCGGGGGCGGTGGCCGAGCGGATCACCTTCCGGGGTTGGGTGGCCTTCATCACGCTCTGGGTGCTCTTCGTCTACTGCCCGCTCTGTCACTGGGTGTGGGCGCCCGATGGCTATTTCTTCAACCTCGGCGCCAAGGGGGCCATCGACTTCGCGGGCGGCACGGTGGTGCACATTTCCTCGGGCGTGGCGGGGCTGGCCCTCGCCCTGTTCCTGGGGGCGCGCCACGGCTACCCGAAGACCGCCATGGCCCCGAACAACCTGACCTTCACGCTCATCGGCGCGGGCCTGCTGTGGGTGGGCTGGTTCGGTTTCAACGCCGGTTCCTCCATCGCCTCGAACCTGGAAACCGCGCGGGCCCTCACGGTCACGCAGGTGGCCGCGGCCGCTGGGGCCCTCACCTGGATGCTCATCGAGATCATCCGCGAGGACAAACCCACGAGTCTGGGCATGGCCTCGGGCATCCTGGCGGGCCTGGTGGTCATCACGCCGGCCGCCGGTGTGGTCCAGGTGGGCGGGGCCCTCACGCTCGGGGCCATCGCGGCGTGCACCTGCTACGGCATGATCATGCTGAAGAACCGGCTGGGGTATGACGACTCCCTGGACGCCTTCGGCATCCACGGTACTGGTGGCATCGTCGGCGCTCTGGGCCTCACCTTCTTCATCCGAGGTTCCTGGTGGGCGGAAGCCGCAGCCAAGGTTCCTGGCTGGGGCCTGCTCGCCCAGCTGAAGGTCCAGGCCTTCGCGGTGGGAACCACCATCGCCTTCTCCGTGGTCATGACACTGCTCATCGCCTTCCTGGTGGAGAAGATCGTCGGTTTCCGCGTGACCGAGGCGGTGGAGAAGGCAGGTCTCGACCACGACATCCACGGGGAACGTGCCTACGGTCTGAACAACCTGAACTAGGAGATTCCGATGAAGCTCATCACCGCCATCATCCCTGAAGAGAAGCTTGATGAAGTCCGCGAGGCCCTGATCGAAGCGGAGATCGAGCGCATCACCGTCACCCGCGTCAGCGGCCATGGTCGCCAGCAGGAGATCATGGTCCAGCGTGGCAAGAAGATCGTCCCCAACCTGATTCCCAAGGTCCAGATCACCATCGCCTGCAATGACGCGTTTGAGGACATCACCGTGGACACCATCATCCGCACGGCACGGCACGGCGCGGGCGAGGTGGGCGACGGGAAGATCTTCGTCCAGGAGCTGAAGGAGTGCATCCGCATCCGCACCGGCGAGCGGGGCGGCCAGGCCATCTGAGGGCAGGAATTCCGCTAGGCTCACAGCATGCGAAGCATCGTCTGGTTCCGGGGCAAGGACCTGCGTGTGGCAGACCACCGGCCCCTGGTGGAGGCCGCCGCCGCGGGCGAAGTGATCCCACTCTTCGTGCTGGATCCCTTCTTCTTCGCACCGAAACGCGCCCGGGACCTGCCCCATCGCCTGCAATTCCTGCTGGAATCGCTGAGGGCCCTGGAAGCCAACCTCGCCCACCTGGGGTCGCGCCTGCTGGTGGTTCCGGGGCGCAGCGTGGAGGTGGTGCCGCGGCTGGCAGCCCAATGGAAGGCCGACCAGGTGCTGGCCCACCGCTGGGTGGAGCCCTTCGCGCGGGATCGGGACCGCCGGGTGGACGAGGCCCTGGCCCGCGAGGGCATCGCCTTCCGCCTGTTTGAGGGCGAGACCCTGCTGCCACTCGGATCGGTGCGGAACGGGCAGGGCGGCATGTTCCGGGTGTTCACACCCTTCGCCCGGGCCTGCGGGGCGAAGCTGGGTCTGGAACCGGTTCTGGCGGCCCCGCGAGCGCTCCCGCCAGTGCCCGGGGACATCCGAGTCGACACGGTGCCGATCCCTGCGCTGCCTGACCTGGGGCTCGCACTCAATCCCCGCCTTCAGGCTGGCGGGGAGCGGGCGGCCCGCCAGCGGCTGAAGGCCTTCCTGCACGATGCCCTGACGGGCTACGGGGTGGACCGGGATCGCATGGACCTGCCCGGCACGTCGCGGCTCAGCGCGGACCTGAAGTTCGGCACCCTGTCCGTGCGTGCCCTCTGGCAGGCCGTGGCGGCGGCCGGGGCCGGCGAGTCCGGGCACCGCTATCTCAACGAACTGCTCTGGCGCGAGTTCAGCCACCACCTGCTGGGGGAGTGGCCGGAGCTGCTGGAGCGGCCCTTCCGGCCGGCGTTCGAGGGCTTCCCCTGGCGCGAGGACGAAGCCGCCTGGGAGGCCTGGACTGCAGGTCGCACGGGCTACCCCGTGGTGGATGCCGCCGCCCGGCAGCTGCGGGCCGAGGGCTTCGTCCACAACCGGGCCCGCATGGTGGCCGCAAGCTTCCTCACGAAGCACCTATTGCTCGACTACCGGCGCGGCGAGGCCCACTACCTGCGCTGGCTCACGGATGGGGACTGGGCCGCAAACAACGCGGGCTGGCAATGGTGTGCTGGTTGCGGCTGCGACGCCCAGCCCTGGTTCCGCATGTTCAACCCCGTGACCCAGGGCCGGAAGTTCGATCCCGACGGGGCCTACGTGAGGCGCTGGATGCCTGAGCTGGCCGACTATCCAACTGCATTCATCCACGAGCCCTGGCAGGCGCCGCAGGCGATCCGTACCCGGTTCGACTACCCCGAGCCCATCGTGGACCACGCCTTCGCACGGGAGCGGTTCCTGGCTACGGCGAAAGCACACCTGAGGCATGCGAAGATGGGCTGATCAACCCGGTGACAGCATGCGCAAACATTTTCACTTCAAAGCCCCGCACGCAGTGTGCTTCCTGGTTTTTGGGCTGCCGCTGATGGCCCAGGCGCCACCGGCCCGGGCCAACCCGATTTCACCTTCGATCCGGGTGGAAGGGCGCGTTCTCGACCTCGATGGCCATCCAGTGCCTGCGGCCATGGTGGCACTGGTTCCCGCCAATCCGGCTGACGCCAGGATCCAGGTGGTCGATGCCTCCGGCCATTTCATGCTGGAAGGCTCACCGGGAACGAAATGGGGCCTGACGGTCACGGCCTCGGGGTTCCTTCCTCATTTCAGCAACCTCGATATCGAGCCGGGGAAGACCGATCCAGCCGTGGAGGTGAAGCTGAGGCCCGGCGGCTTTCCTGTCCGGGGGACGGTGCTCGCCGCCAAGGGGCACTCCCTCGAAGGGATGCGCCTCGGGTTCTCCCGATTCAGCCAGGAGGAAGGCGATGTCTTCTTCGCAGAGGTGAAACAGCAGCGGTTCGACCTTAACCTGGCCCCGGGAGCCTACACGATCGATGCCACCGCCAAGGATCAGTCCTTTATCGGCGGTCGTTTCGACTTGAAGGGTGAAAAGACGGATATCAGGGTGATGTTGAAGGCCGAACCTGTTCCGGCTGGAGCCGAGGTGCTGGCCTGGATCAAGACGAACGCCCTTCCCCTTCGGACCGTGCTGCCGGGTCAAGGCTTCGAGGACTTGCGGCCCTTGGAGGCCATCGTGGGAAACGCGCGGGTGGTGGGGCTGGGGGAAGCCACCCATGGGACGAAGGAGTTCTTTCAGCTCAAGCACCGGATCTTGGAATTCCTGGTCGAGAAGGAGGGGTTTACCCTCTTCGGCCTGGAGGCCGGCATGCCGGAGGCGTCGCTTCTGGATGACTTTGTCCTCACCGGGAAAGGTGATCCTGCCGAAGCACTCGCTATGACCCACCCGGTGTGGAACGTCGAAGAAATGCTCGCCCTGATCCGGTGGATGCGGGCCTACAACGCGAACCCGGCCCATCCGAAGAAGCTGCGGTTCTACGGGTTCGACATGCAGGAACGCAAACGGACCTACGCCTGCGTCAAGGTGTGGCTGGACGAGGAGGATCCTGGCGAGGCCGTACGCCTCGCGAGCCTGAACGACCGGATGAGTGCACTACTCGGAGCGCCGCAAAGCAGTTCCAGCACTGAGAGACTCAAGGCCTGGAAGGATCTGGCCCAGGAAGTCGAAGCCCTCACGCAACGCCAGGAGAAGCGGATGGCGGTCTCGATTTCGGCGGGGCTGTCGGAAGTGGCCCGGTGCCAGTTCCAGAACATCCGCCTGCTGGCTCAGTTCGCGGCAGTCAGGGGGGATGCCGATCGAGGTCTGCGGGATCGCTTCATGGCCACCAATGTGGCCTGGAGGCTGGCACAGGATCCGGGCGCAAAGATGGTCCTGTGGGCTCACAACGGCCATATCGCCTATCGTCCGGGGGTGAAGATCGGGGCCGAAACCATGGGCTGGTACCTGCGTCGCTCCATGGGGCAGGCCTATCGGAACTTTGGCTTCGCTTTCCGGGATGGCGCCTTCCGGGCCTGGGATGCGGGGCCGGAACGGAAAGGGGCGATGACCTTCACGGTGGCGCCGCAGGCCAAGGGCACCTTGGACGCGGCGCTCGGGTCTACGAACCTCCCCATCCTGGCGTTGGACTTGGGTCGGCTGCCGGGACAGGGGCCGATTCGGGAATGGTTCGAGGCACCTCAGGGTACCTGGGATGTCGGGGCTGAATTCATCCCAGCCTCTGCCGATCGCTTCCTCCAGAAGGAACCCATTACCGCCTACTACGATGCGTTGCTGTTCGTGAGCCGGACCTTGGCGGCCACGCCCTGCCAAAAGCCCTAAGGCGGGGGATGCCCTGATAGAGTGGAGGAAGCGGTTCGCCGCTATCCCTTCTGCTTTATTGACTTATGGGTATTGCATGCACATCATCCGATTCGACGGCAAGAAACCTGGAACCGCGGACTGTGAACAGGAGACGGCGCTGCTGGCGGCCAGCACCCGGGCGGGCGTGCCGCTGCCGCACCGCTGCGGGGGACATGCTCGTTGTGGTACCTGCCTCGTCACCGTGGTCGAGGGTGCCGAACACCTGAGTGAGAAGGGCATCACCGAGACCCGTGTGCTGGAAGTGCTGAAGGCCAAGCCCGATCAGCGCCTTGCCTGCCAGGCCTGGGCGAAGGGCGATGTGAGCGTGACGTACTAGCCTCGGATCACCCCACTGGCCGGCGGCCCTCCATGGCCCGATCCAGCGTGAGTTCGTCGGCATATTCAAGGTCGCTGCCGATCGGCAGGCCCAGTCCGATGCGGGTGGTGCGGACGCCGATGGGCTCGAGGATGCGGGCCAACCAGCTGGCCGTGGCCTCGCCATCCACAGTGGGATTGGTGGCCAGGATGACCTCCTGGATGGCGCCATCCTCCAGGCGTTTCAGCAGTTCACGGATGCGCAGCTGGTCGGGCCCCACGCCGCGCAGGGGCGAGACCAGGCCGCCCAGCACGTGGTAGCGGCCCCGGAAGTGGCCGCTACGCTCGAAGCTGAGCACGTTGGAGGCCTCCGCCACGATGACGAGACTGGTGGGATCCCGCCGGGGATCCAGACAGATGGGGCAGGTGGGCTGGTCCGTGAAGGCGCCGCAGACCTGGCAGAACCCCACCTTTTCCGACGCCTGTTGCAGCTGATGAGCCAGGTGGGCCATGGCCTCCGGTCCTTCCTTCAACAGGTGCAGGGCCATGCGCTGGGCGGACTTGGCGCCCACGCCCGGCAGCTTCTGAAGGCTTTCCACCACGGCCTCGAGGGGCGGCGGCAGCTTCATCGCCCGCTCCTGTTCTTCACAACCCCAGGCCCGGCAGGTTGAGACCTGCGCCCATGCCGCCCATCTGCTTCTTCATGGTCTCGTCCACCTTGCTGGCGGCATCGCGGAAGGCGGCCGTGAGGAGATCCTCGAGCATGGAGGGATCCTCAGGATCCATGGCCTCCTTGGCAATGGAGATCCCCATCAGTTCCTTGGAGCCGTTGAGGGTGACCTTCACCAGTTCGCCGCCGGCGGTGCCCTCAACGCGCAGATTGGCCTGGGCTTCGGCCAGTTTCGCCTGCATCTGCTGGGCCTGTTTCATCAGGAAGCGCATGTCCATGGTCAGTCTCCGGGAATGGGGGTGGGCACGGGGCGGCGCAGGCGGTGCGCCAACCGCAGCATCAGAAAATATCCCACGGGTATCGCCAGGCCGCTCATCACGAACCCGCCCAGCAGATAGGGCGCGAGGATGGGTTTGAGCATGGCGGCCGCGGCCTCGAAGCCTTCACGGGAGCTGACGCTCTGCCAGCCGATGCTCTTCCAGGCCACGCCGCTCAGATCCAGGTGCAGGCCCCGGCCTAGGAGGACGTTGCCGAACAGGGCGGAGCCGGTGGCCATGGGCACCATGGTCCAGGGGTTATTGGTGAAGGCGCCCAGGAAGGCGAGGGGCCGATGCAGCTTTTTCGTCAGGGCGCAGGCCATGAGCACCAGTCCGGTGTGCGTGCCCAGCAGCGGGTTCCAGGCGATGGCGAAGCCCAGGGCGAAGCTCCAGGCCAGGTGGTGCGGCTCCAGATCCGGATCGGCCAGGAAGCGCTTGGTGCGGGCCCAGATGTGCGTCTTGTCGTGATGCTTCATGAAGATCCGAAGTGGTTGAAGCTGAGGTCGGGAAGGGGGCGGAGCGAATCTCCATCATAGGCCAGCACGGGGGATTCCCCGCGGGGCAGGGCCATGCCTACGGAGATAAGGGGCAGGCCGAGGCAGGCCTCCAGCTCCACCTGGGACAAGGAACTGCCGAAACAGCGGGCGTAGTCCTCGCCGCCGCGCAGCGCGTCCTCGTCCAGGCCAGGATCCACGGTGATGCTGAGGCCGGAGGCATCCGCCAGGTTGCGCAGGTCCCGGCTCAGGCCGTCGGACAGGTCCAGGCAGGCGTGAACTTCGGGAATCTCCGCCAGGCGCGGGCCCAGGCCCAGTCTTGGCCGGGGCGCCAGATGAGCCTCCAGGTCGGCGTCGGGATGGGCGGGATCCCAGCGCCGGCCCGCCTGGAGCTTCCGCAAACCCCGCAGGCTGGCGCCGGGGCGCTGGTCCACGAAGATCCGGTCGCCTGTAAGGAGGCCATCCCGTCGCAGCCAGCGGGTCGCGAACCCGAAGGCCGTGAGGCCCAGGCCAAGCCCTGAGGGCCGGCCCACGGTATCCCCGCCCAGCACCTGGACAGCAGCTTCACCAGAAGCCGCCGCCAGGCCCTTCAGGAAGGTCTCCAGCCAAGGGCCGTCGATTTCCGGGCCCATGGCCAGGGTGAGGGTGTAGCCGAAGGGCCGGGCGCCGGAGGCGTCCAGGTCCGACAGGTTCACCGCCAGCAGCTTGCGGGCCAGGAGATCCGGGGGGTGCCAGTCGAGGCTGAAGTGCTGGCCCGACTCCATGAGATCCGTGGTCACCAGCAGAGTCTGGCCGAAGGGAGTTGCTGGCAGGGCGCCGCAGTCATCCATGAGCTCGCCGCCGCCAGGCAGCAGATCCCGGATCCGGGCAAGAATTCCCGTTTCCTGCAGGCTCATGGGCGGACCTCCGTCACAACTCCAGTCTCCCACGGCCCTGGAAGCCAGGCGAAGCTTGGTCCGCGGCCATGGCGATGCTAGTTTGGTTGGGTTCGCCCCTTGCCAGGGCCCCCATTGAATTTCTAGGAGACGACCATGGCCATCACCAAAGTCTGGATCGACGAAGGCTGCATCGTGTGCAATGCCTGCGAGGCCGAGTGCCCCGACGTGTTCCACGTCACCGACACCAGCTGCAACATCAATGGCTCCGTGCGCGAGGACGGCATCGATTCCGAGAACCGGGATGAGCAGAGCCCTCTCTCCGGCAGCTTCGGCACCGACCTGGAAGCCAGCATCGAGGCCGCCGCCGCCGGCTGCCCCGTGGAAGTCATCAAGTTCGAGAAAGCCTAGGACTGAAACGGCTTTGCCGTTTCAGATGAGAACGGGCGCCGATCGGCGCCCGTTCTGTACTTCGGGCTGCAACTGCGTCACCATGGAAGTCCTCCGGAGGTCCCGATGCTCAACCGTCTGCAGGCCGATCTGAAAACCGCCATGCTGGCCAGGGATGCAGCCCGGACCCAGGTGCTCCGCATGGCCCTGGCCGCCTACAAGAACGAAGCGGTGGCCAAGGGGCTGAGCCCTCAGGGCACCTTGGCCGAGGCGGATGCCCTGGCTGTCCTCAAGCGCCTGGTGAAGTCACGGGAAGACAGCATCGCCCAGTTCGAGAAGGTGGGCCAGGCGGACCGGGCGGCCCAGGAGCGGGCGGAGATCGAGCTGCTAAAGCCCTACCTGCCGGCCATGATCGAGGGCCCGGCCCTGGAGGCGGCCGTGAAGGCGGCCATTGCTGAATCCGGGGCCACGACGAAGAAGGACATGGGGCTGGTCATGAAGGCCCTGCAGGCCGCCCATGGCGGCGCCTTCGACGGCAAGGCTGCCAGCACCCTCGTCCAGAGCCTGCTGCCCTGAAACCGCGAAACACGCGAAAGGGGGTCGAGGCCAGGGTGCCGGGGCCCTTTGGGGAATCCCTGGAAATCGTCCGATTCATTCCTGACCAAGGTATTTTCGCGTAGGTCCGCAGCGCCTTTCGCGGTTCGGCATTCCTGGTCCGGATGTGGCTCCTGCCTGGGTTAGACTCGAAGGTTCGAGGCCCCTGATGAAGCAGTCGAAGCTCCTGATCCAGACCCTGCGCGAGACGCCGCGCGATGCCGACGTGGTGAGCCAGCAGCTCATGATGCGCGCCGGCATGATCCAAAAGGTGGCCGCAGGCATCTACAGCTACCTGCCGCTGGCCTTCCGCAGCATCCGCAAGTTCGAGGAGATCGTCCGCGAGGAACTGGCCAAGGACGGCTGCCAGGAACTGCTCATGCCCGCGGTGCTGCCCGCGGAGCTGTGGCAGGAGAGTGGGCGCTGGAAATTCTATGGCGACGAGCTGCTGCGGTTCTGCGATCGCAAGGCGAAAGCGGAAGTGGCCGAGCGCCGCGCCCGGGGCGAGAAGCCGGACGAGCGCGAGTTCTACAACTTCTGTCTGGGCCCCACCCACGAAGAAGTGATCACCGACATCGTCCGGAAGAACGTGCGCAGCTACAAGCAGCTGCCCATGAACCTCTTCCAGATCCAGACCAAGTTCCGCGACGAGCGCCGCCCGCGATTCGGCCTCATGCGGGGCCGCGAGTTCACCATGAAGGACGGCTACTCCTTCCACGCGGACGACGCCTGCGCCGATCGTGAGTACTGGGCCATGTTCAACGCCTACAAGCGGATCTTCAGCCGCCTGGGTGTGAAGTTCCGCCCGGTGGAAGCGGACAGCGGCGCCATCGGTGGCAGCTTCACCCATGAGTTCCATGTGCTGGCCGGCAGCGGCGAGGACGCCATCCTCAGCTGCGACGCCTGCGACTACACCTCCAACATCGAGAAGACGGAGGCTCCGACGCTGCCTGCGGGCGATCATGGGAAGGCCTTCGAGTTGAAGAAGGACCACTTCCGCACGCCGGGCGTGGTGGGGCAGGTGGAGCAGGCCGCGGGGATGATCGATGCGGAGCATCCCGCGGGGGTGCCGATCACTCAGACCAGCAAGTTCTTCCTCTACCGCGTCACCTTCGCGGATGGGAGCACCAAGCTGGTGGGTGCTGTCCTGCGTGGCGATCACGAGGTGAACCCGGTGAAGGTGAAGAACTTCGTGGGCGCAGCCGAGATGGAGCTGATGCCCCTGGAGGAGGCTGAGGCCTTCACCGGTGCCAAGACCGGCTTCATGGGGCCCGTGGGATTGAAGGACGTCCAGCTGTTGGTGGACCGCAGCCTTGAAGGCGCGGTGAACCTCACTTGCGGTGCCAACCACACGGACTACCATCACTTCGGCCTCGACCCGATGCGCGACCTGCCGGGTTGCACCTACGTGGATCTGCGCATGGCTGCCGAGCACGATGCCTGCACCCGCTGCGGGAAGGGCACCTACCAGGCCTTCCGCGGCATCGAGGTGGGCCAGGTGTTCAAGCTGGGCCTGAAGTATTCCAAGAGCATGGGCTGCACCTTCCTGGATGAGCAGGGCAAGGAGAACCCCATGGTGATGGGCTGCTACGGCATCGGCATCACCCGCACCGTGGCCGCCGCTATCGAGCAGAACTACGATGCCGACGGCATCATCTGGCCTTGGCCCATCGCGCCCTACCAGGTGCACATCGTCTGCCTGGATCCGGGTAGTGCGGAGGTGGCTGGGATCGCGTCCCAGGTCGAGCAGGATTTGGAAAAGGCGGGCTTCGAGGTGCTGCACGACGACCGCGAGGGCATGAGCCCCGGCGCCAAGTTCAAGGACGCGGATCTGCTGGGCTTCCCCCTGCGCCTTATTGTGGGCGCCAAGGGACTCAAGGACGGCCTCGTGGAGCTGCGCGACCGCCGCACCAAGGAAGTCGTGAAGCTCAAGCCGGAGGCCGCCGTCGCCGAGGTCGCCGCCGCTCGCGATCGCATCATGCAGGAACTGGAAACTGCGGGAGGACGTTAATGGCTGAGGGTCGGGTCCACCTCACGACGTTCATCGAGGGTGTGCTCGTCCACGGCCAGCAGACACCCTTCGTGCTGCTCGTGCCCTCGCCCCATTCTCCGCATCGCGGTCTGCTCATGCCCGCCCAGATCCCCTGGTCGCCTGGTTTCCTGCCCACTGCTTTGCTGAACGCACAAATCGAGGCGGGGTGGGGCATGCCCTACCGGTTCGTGGACAAGTCCACCCTCCCAGTGGTCTTCGACGAGCGTACGAGTCGCCTTCCCACGCCCTGGCTGCTCCGGCTCGAAGGGCTCGAAGGCCAGCAGCGCCTCTACCTCAGCCACCTCCTGCGGACCAAGGCCCCCGAGGATCTGCTGCCTCCGCCACCCACCGGCGGCCAGTGGTTCAACGACAGGGGTCTTCAGAACGCGGACCTGTTGCCTGGGGTGCGGAGGCTCTGCCAGGCGGCCCTGCAAGCGGTGTCCGAAGGCTGAGGTTCCAGCCAGCTTCCGTTCCTACGAAAATCGGCGCCGAACGGCGCCGATTTTCGTAGGAGCCGCGCCCTGGAATCAGAACTGTTCGAAGGCGTTGAAGAAGTAGCTCACCTCGAACTTGGCGCTCTCGGGTTTGTCGCTGCCGTGGGTGGCATTACGGCCGATGCTGGCGCCGAAGCGCTTGCGGAGCGTGCCCTCGGCGGCATTGGCCGGGTTGGTGGCGCCCATGAGGTCGCGCCAGCGCAGGATGGCGTTCTCGCCCTCAAGCACCATGATCGCCACGGGGCCCTCGGTCATGAAGGCCTCCAACTCGGCGTAGAAGCCCTTGCCCACGTGCTCGTGGTAAAAGCCCTGGCAGATGGCGGGGGTGAGGCGGGTCAGCTTCAGGCCGACGATCTTGAGGCCGCTCTGTTCGATGGCGGTGAGGATCTCCCCCATGTGGCCGTCCTTGACGGCGTCGGGCTTGACGATGGCAAAGGTGCGTTCGAAGGCCATGATTTCTCCAGAATCCAAACGATCAGTCTGCCCAGACTAGGTAAATTCGGCAACCAAGGAGGCTTGGCTGGTGGTCCTCACGCTGGGAAATGGCGATTCGTCAGGCTACAATCAATGGTTTACGCGACTGGACGGATCCATGATCGACAACCTCCTCAAGAAACTCATCGGTTCCAAGAACGACCGGGAGCTGAAGCGGCTGTGGGCCAAGGTCCAGTTCATCAATGCCTTGGAGCCGGAGATTTCGGCCCTGAGCGATGAGGCGCTGAAGGCCAAGACGCCCTACTTCAGGGAGAAGCTGGCCAACGGTGCGACCTTGGAGGAGATCCTGCCCGAGGCTTTCGCCGTGGCACGGGAAGCCAGCAAGCGCGTCCTCAAGATGCGGCACTTCGACGTGCAGCTGGTGGGCGGCATGGTGTTGCACGAAGGCAAGGTGGCTGAGATGAGGACGGGCGAGGGCAAGACCCTCACCGCCACGCTGCCGCTCTATCTCAACGCCCTGGCGGGCCAGGGCGCCCATCTCGTCACCGTGAACGACTACCTGGCTCGGCGCGACGCCGAGTGGATGGGTCGCCTCTATTCCTGGCTGGGGCTCACCATCGGCGTCGTCCAGCACGGCCTCGATGACCAGGAGCGCCGCGACGCCTACGCCTGCGACATCACCTACGCCACCAACAATGAGCTGGGCTTCGACTACCTCCGCGACAACATGAAGTGGGACCTGGAGGACTTCACCCAGCGCGGCTTCCATTACGCCATCGTGGACGAGGTGGACTCCATCCTCATTGACGAGGCGCGCACCCCGCTGATCATTGCGGGCAGCAGCGAGGAGGACACCTCCAAGTACTTCCGCATCGATGCCGTCGTGCCCAAGCTCAAGGCCGAAGTCCACTACAAGGTGGATGAGAAGGACCGCCAGGTGATGCTCACCGATGAGGGCATCCATCATGCCGAGCAGCTCCTGGGCGTGGCGAACCTGTACGATCCGGGCAGCATCGAGACCCTGCACGGCCTCAACCAGGCCTTGCTGGCCCACAACCTGTACCGTCTGGACGTGGACTACATGGTCCGCCCCAAGGAAGACGGGAAGGGCATGGAAGTGGTCATCGTGGACGAGTTCACGGGCCGCCTCATGCCGGGCCGCCGCTGGTCCAACGGCCTGCATCAGGCCATCGAGGCCAAGGAGGGCGTGGAAGTCAACGCCGAGAACCAGACACTTGCCACGGTGACCTTCCAGAACTTCTTCCGCATGTATGGCAAGTTGGCGGGCATGACCGGCACGGCCGAGACCGAAGCCACGGAACTGCACTCCATCTACAAGCTCGATGTGGTCATCGTCCCCACCAACATGCCCATGGTCCGCAGGGATTTCGCAGACACGGTGTACGCCACCCGCAAGGGGAAGAAGAAGGCCATCGTCGAGGAGATCCGGGAGCTCCACACCAAGGGCCAGCCGGTCCTGGTGGGCACCGCCAGCATCGAGAGCAGCGAAGACCTGGCTGATGCCCTCAAGGCTGCCCGGATCCCCCATGTGGTGCTGAACGCCAAGCACCATGAGCGGGAGGCCGAGATCGTGGCCCAGGCAGGCCGCAGAGGTGCCGTCACCATCGCCACCAACATGGCTGGCCGCGGCACGGACATCATCCTCGGTGGCAACCCCGAGGGCATGGCCCGGATGGAGGCCAAGAAGAAGGACATCGCCCTCTACGACGAGGAGGGCCTGGAAACAGCCGAATTCTCCGCCCTCGTGGAGCAGATGCGCGAACAGACTGCGGCCGAGCACGAGGAGGTGGTCAGCCTCGGTGGCCTGCACATCCTCGGCACCGAGCGCCACGAAAGCCGCCGCATCGACAATCAGCTCCGTGGCCGCGCCGGCCGCCAGGGCGATCCCGGCAGCAGCCGCTTCTACCTGTCCCTCGAGGACGACCTGATGCGGATCTTCGGGGGCGATCGCATCAAGAGCCTCATGGGCGCCATGGGCATGAATGATGACGAGCCCATCGAGGCCGGCATGGTCACCCGGGCCATCGAACGCAGCCAGAAGCGCGTGGAAGCCCACCACTTCGAGATCCGCAAGCACCTGCTCGAGTACGACGATGTGATGAACAAGCAGCGCATCTTCTTCTACGGGCTGCGCACGGAGATCCTGAAGGGCAACACGAAGGATTACGTGCTGCGGGTGGCCGGGGAGATCGCCGAGGGCATTGCCCACGACTTCCTGCCCGACAAGGGTGAGCGCGATCTGGCGGGCTTCCGCGAGCGCGTGGAGCAGCTCTTCACGCTGACTGGCGAAGAGGTCGACGCCGTGGGCCAGCTGCCCTACGCCCAGGCCAGCGAGGCCCTGGCTGCCCTGGTGCAGCGGTTCTACGAGGGCAAGGACGAACGGCTGGGCGGCGAAGGCATGCGCAGCTACGAGCGCTGGTCCATCCTCCAGATCATCGACGCGGCCTGGAAGCGCCATCTGCTGGTCATGGACCACCTCAAGGAAGCCATCGGCTTCCGCGGGTATGGGCAGAAGGATCCGCTGGTGGAATACAAGCGCGAGAGCTACGAATACTTCGAGCAGATGCGCTTCGGCTACGAGGACGAGATCATCTCCTACCTCTACCGGGTGGAGCCCCAGCCGGCCTACACGCCAGAGGAGGAGCTCTTCCGCGGCCCCGGCGACACCATCGAGCTCGGCCCCGACGAGCAGGGCAATCCCCCCGAGGGCATCCAGCGCGTGCTGCGGTTTACCGCGGGCGGCCTGGAGGATTGAGCACCCAGGCTTGTTTGACTTGAGAAAATCGCAGGGGGCCACTTGGCCCCCTGCGATTTTCTTGGGCAGGCCCGTCGGCCCTGCTACGGTTTCTGGATATGGAACTCATCGTCGTCACGGGACTTTCCGGAGCCGGGCGCCATTCGGTGCTGGGAGCGCTGGAGGACAGCGGCTGCACGGCCCTGGACAATGTCCCGCCCCGGCTTCTCGAGCCCCTGATCGAGCTGGAATCGAAGCTCAGGCCCGGTCGGGAGCGCCTGGTGGTGGGCATGGACAGCCGCCACGCGGATTTCGCGCACGAGTTCGGCCCCCTGCTGGAACGTCTCAGCAGCGGCAATGTGCCGGTGCAGGTGGTCTTCGTGGAGGCAGACGACAGCGTGCTGCTGCGCCGCTATTCGGAAACCCGGCGACCCCACCACCTCGCCCTGCTGGGCTCCGCGGGCGAGGGGATCCAGCGGGAACGGGAGCTGCTCGCCCCGATCCGCGCCCTGGCAACCACCATCCTGGACACCACCGGTCTGAGCCTGGCGGAGTTGCGGTTGCGCGTCGCGGCCCTGGTGCCCCAGCTCCCCACCCGCAGCACGGCCGTCCGGCTGCTCAGTTTCGGCTTCAAGCGGGGGGTACCCGCGGATGCGGATGTGGTGCTGGACGCCCGGTTCCTGCCCAATCCGTACTATGTGGAAGCCCTGAAACCGCTGACGGGGTGCGATTCGGCCGTACAGGAGTACCTGCTGGAATCCCCGGAGTTCCGTGAGTTCCTGGAGCGCGCCGAATCCTGGCTGCGCTGGTCTCTGCCCCTGGTCCGCCAGGAGGGCCGGGCCTACCACACCCTCGCCATCGGCTGCACCGGCGGTCAGCACCGTTCCGTGGCCCTGGTGGAGCTGCTCGCCCACCGGATCCGGAACGATGTGGCCGCCCTCACCGTGCGCCACCGCGAGCTGAACGGGTGATCATTCCCCTGTAAAGATCACGCCGCGCTTGGCCAATTCCGCGCGGATGAAGTCCCAGGCTCCGGGTTCCTGCCCCAGGAATTCCGGCGGGTTGACGCCGGGCCGGGCATAGCCCTTCTGGACGACGAGCCGCACGGCGGCGGTGCAGGTGTAGCCAGTCGTCCTCGCCATGGAGGTGGTCTTCGTGGCGGGGTCGTAGCGGTCCAGGAGGTTCAGCTCCCGACACACCCGCTGACCATTCTTCAAGCCAGCCACGGTGACTCGCATGATCGTGAAATCCTCATCGCCTTCCTGCATGGACCACATGGGGAAGAGCAGGGCGGTGGTGAGGTCCAGGGGGCTGATCTCCACCCCGGCCACCTGGAGCTTCTCCTTGTTGAAGAACCCGGATTCCCGCAGCATCCGCATCTTCTCGATATGACCTGGATAGCGGAGGGTCTTCTCCTTCATGTCTGGTACCTGGGGGAAGGTCTTGATGAGGCTGCGGAGGCCGTCCGTGTTGAAGGATTCCAGCGTGCCCAGACCCTCGAAGTCCAGCAGCTCCGGTTCGGACAGGGCCGGCAGCGTCACCGTGCGGCCGTCCTTCACGTAGCGGGCGGGGCGGGTGTATTCCTCGATGACGTCGATAGGGCTGAAGCCGGCCTTGTATTCGTAGGGCCAGGTCCGCACCGCGGGCAGGCCGCCCACCAGGCACTCGAAGGAATCCACGTGATCCCACTGCCGCAAGGTATCGCCCAGGATGATGTTGCCGCAGCCCGGTGCCACACCACAGTCCACGATGGCCGTGAGGCCCTGGGCCTTCGCCAAGGCGTCCAGCTCGAAGCAGTCCTCGTCGAAGAAGGAGATGTCCACCAGGGGCTTGCCAGCCTCCAGCACGGCCTTGGCCGTGGCGAAGCCCATGAAGCCCGGCACGGCACCCACGACCAAGTCCGCATCCGCCACGGCCGCCTTCACGCCATCGGGGGAAGCCAGGTCGGCGGGCCGGGTGGTCAACCCCACGCTGCGCATGCGGGCCAGAGCACCTTCCGAGCGGTCGGCCACCGTGACCTTGAAATCCAGGGCGAGATCCTTGGCCATGGCACCGCCGACGCGGCCGGCTCCGAGAACGACGACATGGGTCATGGGAGACTCCCTTCAGGGGCCGCGGCGCGGGGCTTCACGGCGAAGTAGACCGGCCAACCCAGGGCCACCAAGGCCAGGCCCGGCCAGGAATAGCTGGGGCGGTAAATGAAGAGGGCACCGATGATGGCGAGGGCGCCGAGGACGTAGAGGCCGGGAACGTAGGGGTAGCCCCAGACCTTCACGGGACGTTCAAGGTCGGGCCGCCACCAGCGGAGGAGGAAGATCCCGCCCACGGCCAGGACGTAGAAGAGGATCGTGGGCAGCATCACGAAGTCCAGCAGCTGGCCGTAGGTGCCCGTGAGGGTGAGCAGGCAGGTCCAGAGGGCCTGGATCCAGAGGCCGAAGCCCGGGACGCCATGCTCGTTGAGGAGGGCCGCCCGGGGGTAGAAGAGGCCATCCTCCGCCATGCGCTGGTAGACCCGGGCACCGGACAGCACCAGGCCATTGAGGCACCCGAACATGGAGACCAGGATGCTCCCTGCCATGATGAGCCCACCCCCGCTGCCCAGCACGGCCTGGAGGGCGGCGCTGCCCACCCGATCCTGGGGGGCGTGGGCGATGCCCGAAGGCCCCAGCACCTTCAGGTAGGCGGCATTGGCCAGCACGTAGAGGCCGCAGACCAGGGTGGTGCCGATGAGCAGCGCGAAGGGGATGGTCCGCTTCGGATCCTTCACTTCCCCGGCGATGAAGGTGATGGAATTCCAGGCATCCGCCGAGAACATGCTCCCCGTCTGCACCACGAGCAGGGCCGTGAGGAAGGGCAGGGCGGCGCCGTCTGTGGCGATGAAGGGAGCCTGGGAGGGGGCGACGGCGGGCTTCAGCAGCAGGCCCAGCAGGATCAGGGCCGCGAGGCCGCCGATCTTGGCCACGGTGAAGAGATCCTGGATGCGGGTGCCGAGCCGCACGCCATAGAGGTTCACGGCACTCAGCAGCACCACCACGGCGATGCCGGACAGTCGCGAGGGGGTGAGCCCGAGGTGATAGGGGCCTACGGCGATGGCGTGGGTGATCTTCATGAGGGGCACGTCCAGGTGGGGCCCCATCCAGGCCGAATCCGTGACCGCCGGGAGGAAGCTGCCCAGGTACTTACCGAAGCCCACGGCCACCGCCGCGATGGTGCCGCATTCGATGACGACGAAGAAGGTCCAGCCGTAGAGGAACCCGACGGCGGGGCCATAAGTCTCGCGCAGGTAGGTGTACTGGCCGCCGGCCTGGGGGAACATCCCCGCCAGTTCGCCGTAGCTGAGGGCCGCAAAGAGGGTGAGTATCGCCGTGAGACCCCAGGCCGCCAGCAGGAAGCCCCCGGAGCCCCCGGTGCGCACCATGTCCGCGGCCACGATGAACACGCCGCTGCCGATCATCGAGCCGGCGATGAGCATGGTGGCCGAAAACAATCCGACGTGACGGCGATAGCCGGGTGCGCTCATAGGTTCCTTGGGTGGATGGATCCACGCTATCACGGCATTCTGGAGGCATGGCGCGATCTTCAATCTCCCTCAGGTTCTTCCTGGCCACTCTCATCCTGGCCGCGGCTCCTGTCGCGGGGGGCTGGTGGGCCTGGAAGGGGCAGGGCCCCCTCCGCCAGGAGGCCACGGTCCTGGTGAAGCGGGGGACCAGCATCAATCAGGTGGCCGATCAGCTGGAGCGGGACGGGGTGATCCGGTCGGCGTCGCTCTTCAAGCTCTGGGCCCGGGCGCGGAAGCTCCAGCTCATCCGGGGCGAGTACACCTTCACCCCCCGAGCCAGCCTGTCGGACGTGGCGGGCAAATTGCGGCGAGCCGAGATCCACTACACTGCCGTGTCCATTCCCGAGGGGGCCCATGCCTGGGCCGTGCAGAGGCGCCTGAACGACTTTGTGCCCGAGGAGGTTTTCTGGACCCTCTGGAAGAGCCCCAGGCTGGCCAAGACGGCCGGCTTCGAGGAGGCCGAGAGCCTGGAGGGGCTGGTGGCTCCGGCCACCTACAAGCTGCATCACGCCCTGGAGCCCGAAGAGGTGATGCTCATGCTGGTGGAGGCCTTCCGGAATCAGGTGCGGCCGAAGCTGGAGGGCGGGGTGCTGCCCCCTTACGAAACCTTGATCCTGGCGAGTCTGGTGGAGAAGGAGACAAAGCTGTCGGAGGAACAGCCCAGGGTGGCCGGCGTCTACCTGAAGCGGCTGAAGATCGGCATGCGCCTCCAGTGCGATCCCACGAGCCTCTACGCCCGGTGGGCCTCCGGCGACCTGCGTTTCACCGCGCCCACGCCGCAGGACATCCGCCGCCCCAGCCGTTTCAACACCTACACGGTGAAGGGCCTTCCGCCCACGCCCATCGCCATCCCCAGCGCGACGGCGCTCGCGGCGGCCAGGGCCCCGGAGATCGGGAAGAATCTCTATTTCGTGGCCACGGGCCAGGGCGGCCACAACTTCGCCCCCAACCTGCGTGACCACAACCGGAATGTGGGGGTCTACCGCAAGGAGCTCGCCCGGCAGAAGAAAGCCCTCCGTGGCTAAGGTCCGGCTGGACCAGCTGCTGATGCAGCGCGGCCTGTGCGAGACCCGCGCCAAGGCCCAGGCGCGCATCCTCGCCGGGGAGGTGTTGGTGAATGACCGGCCGGTGACCAAGGCGGGCACCGCCGTGGACGAAGCGGCACCCATTCGTCTGCGGGGCGACGCACTGCCCTTCGTGGGCCGGGGCGGGCTGAAGCTGGCCGGGGCCCTGGACCGCTGGGGCATCGATCCTACCGGTCGCATCTGCTTCGATGCCGGGGCCAGCACCGGCGGTTTCACGGACTGTCTGCTCCAGCGGGGCGCAGCGAAGGTTTACGCAGTGGACGTGGGCACGAACCAGCTCCACTGGAAGCTGCGGAGCGATCCGCGAGTGGTCTCCATGGAGCAGGTGAACCTCCGCACCTGGGATCCCGCCTGCATTCACGAGCGCTGTAGCCTGCTGGTGGCCGACCTGAGCTTCATCTCCCTCCGCCTGGCCATTCCCCCGATCCTGCCCAGCCTCGAAGCCGGAGCCGAGGCGATATTGCTGGTGAAGCCCCAATTCGAGGCTGGCCGCGGGGATGTGGGGCCTGGCGGCATCGTGCGCGACCCCGCCGTCCACCGGCGCGTGCTGGTCGAAACCTGGGCCTTCTTTGCGGGCACGGAATTAAGGCCGCTGGACTTGGCCGAAAGCCCCATCAAGGGCGGCGAAGGCAACACCGAATTCCTGTTGCGGCTGGGACTGGGGGCTTCGAGCGGAAGCCTGGGGCCAGCCCTCACGGCTTTGGGGCTCTGAGGTCCAGCCTGTACACTGGGGGATTACCGGAGCCCGGGTGTTCGACAACATCTCCATCCCCACCATCCTCGTCAGCTACGTGGCCCTCCTCTTCAGCCTGAGCGTGCACGAAGCCAGCCATGCCTCCATGGCCTACTGGCTGGAGGACGACACGGCGGCTCGGCTGGGTCGGATGACGCTGAACCCCATCGCCCACATGGATCTCCTGGGCACCTTTGTGTTCCCCATCCTGGGCATGGCCACGGGTTTCCCCTTCATCGGCTGGGCCAAGCCCGTGCCGGTGGACCCCCGCAAGCTGACCCGCCGGTTCACCCAGCGAGTGGGCTACGCCTTCGTGGCCAGCGCCGGACCCCTCTCGAACCTGATCCAGGCGGTCCTCTTCCTGGGGCTCCTGTTCCTGGTGGTGAAGGCGGTGGCGCCTGTCGCCCAGGATGAGTACCAGCTCTTCCTGTTTTCCATGAAAGCGTGGAAGGTCGAATACCTGCAACGGTTGCAACTGGGTACCGCCGCAACGATCTCGCTGGCCCTCTTGAGCCGCCTGGTGTGGATCAATCTTGGCTTGGCCTTGTTCAACCTCTTGCCGATGGGTCCTCTGGACGGAGCGGGCATCCTGCGGGGTTTCCTGCCCTGGCGCTGGCTGCCGAAGTTCGACCGGGCCCAGCCCTGGATGGGCGGCATCTTGATCGTGCTGGCCCTGACCGGCCTCCTGGGCTACGTCCTGGGGCCCGTGTTCGGGCTGGTGTTCTACGGCATCGAGTCTGTCGCCCGCCTCGTCCTGCATTTCTGATCCACGCGCACTCTCGGAGTTGCCATGCAACGCATCCTTTCCGGCATCCAGCCCTCGGGTTCCCAGCACATCGGCCACCTGGTGGGAGCTCTGGACAACTTCACGCGGCTGCAGGGGCAGGGCGAGGCCTTCTACATGATCGCGGACTGGCACGCGCTCACCTCGAAGTACGAATCCGTCGAGGAGATCTGGCCGGCCACGCTGGAACTCACTGCCACCTATCTGGCCGCGGGTCTGGATCCACAGAAGGCCACGATCTTCGTGCAGAGCCTGGTGAAGGAGCACGCGGAGCTGCACCTGCTGCTGTCCATGGTGACGCCACTGACCTGGCTGGAGCGGGTGCCCACCTACAAGGAGAAGCTGCAGAACGCCGTGGCGGACCTCGGCAGCTACGGCTTCCTGGGCTACCCCCTGCTGATGACCGCAGACATCATCCTCTACAAAGCCCGCAAGGTGCCTGTGGGCGAAGACCAGCTCTTCCACATCGAGCTCGCCCGGGAGGTGCTGCGCCGCTTCAACTTCCTCTACAAGGAGGAGGTCTTCCCCGAGCCCGAGGCCGTGCTCACCAAGACGCCCAAGGTGCCGGGGCTCGATGGCCGGAAGATGTCCAAGAGCTACGGGAACTGCATCTACCTGCGGGACAGCAACGAGGTGATCCTCGAGAAGTGCACGCGCCAGATGACCTCAGACCCCGCCCGGGTCCGCAAGACCGATCCGGGCAACCCGGACATCTGCCCCGTCTTCGACTTCCACAAGCTCTTCAGCGACGACGCCACCGTGCAGATGGTGGACACCGAGTGCCGACGCGCCGGCATCGGCTGCTTCGACTGCAAGAAGCGGGTGGCGGAGGCGATGATCCAGCGCATCGAACCCCTGCGGGAGAAGATCGAGGCCCACCTGGCCCACCCTGAGGCCATCGAGGCGGTGCTGCAGGACGGCAGCGCCCGGGCCCGGGCCGTGGCGGCGGAAACCATGGTGGCTGTCCGCCAGGCCATGAAGATGCCCGCCCTCTAGGAACGGGTGGGGAACCGGCTCTTGCGTTCCCCTCCGGTCCTGGTAGACTTTCTTTTGCTCGTGGTCCCTTAGCTCAGCTGGTTAGAGCATCTGACTCTTAATCAGAGGGTCCCCGGTTCGAGTCCGGGAGGGACCACCAACAGGAGCCCGCAGATCCAAAGTCTGCGGGCTTTTTCGCGTTGTCTCGCCGGTCACATCTCTCCGCGCGCCGCGATGCGCCGGGACGAGGCCAGCTATATTTGTAGGGCCGCCCAGTCTCCGCAGATGGGCCGGGAAACGCAGGAACGACGGGAGGAACACCGTGGATTTGAAACGCATCGTTCTCGACCTCATGCCGGACGTACTTGTCCGCACCTTCGCCGCCCCCTACTGCGCGGGCAAGGGCATCTCCAGTGGCGTGACCAAGGCTGACGAGATCCACACCAAGGGAGGGCTCTTCACCACCCTCGACCTGCTGGGCGAAGAGGTGTTCAAGCGGGAGGATGTGGAGGCCACCGTCCAGGTGTATTTCCGCATGATCGAGGCCGTAAAGGACCGCCCCTTCGTCAGCATCAGCCTCAAGCCCACCCAGCTGGGCATCAACGAGAGCGAGGCCTACTGCCAGGACAATCTCCGCCGCATCGTGGCCGCCGCCGCCACACACGGGATTCACATCACCCTGGACATGGAGGACCGGCACTTCACGGATGTCACCCTGCGGATGTTCAAGGCCATCCGGAATGAGTTCGACAATTTCGGGATCGTGCTGCAGAGCCGCCTCTTCCGCACGGCGGAAGACATCAAGGCCCTCCACCTCAAGCCCTGCAAGGTCCGCATCTGCATCGGGATCTACAAGGAGCCCGCGGACGTGGCGCTGCAGGATAAGCGCGACATGAAGGAGAAGCTGTTCGAGTACGTGCAGCTGCTGCTGGACCACGGCCACTACCCCGAGATTGCCACCCACGATGAGCCCCTGATCCGGCGCTGCATCGACCACCTGGACAAGCACGGGGTGGCGAAGGACGCCTACGAGTTCCAGATGCTGATGGGCGTGCCCCGCACGGAGGTCCAGCAGGAGATCGTGAAGCGCGGCCAGGTCATGCGCCTGTATGTCCCCTTCGCCGAGGACTGGAAGTACGCCGTGCACTACATGAAGCGCCGGCTTGGGGCCAACCCCGCCATGGCTCCCATGGTGATCAAGAACCTTTTCGGGCGTTGACAGATTTAACTGTTTTGGGACGGGCCCGGAGGCGGCTACAGTGCTCCGGTGGGTTCGTCTCCCACCATGACGGAGAATTCCATGAAGAAGATGCTGGCACTGGCTCTGGTGAGCTCTTTCGCTTTGGCGGGCTTCGCGGCCGAGGAGAAGAAACCGGAACCGAAGAAAGGTTGTGGGATGGCCTGCTGCGAGAAGAACAAGGCAGCTACCTGCAAGGATTGCGCTGATTGCTGCAAGAAGAAGGAGACCGCCCCGAAGAAGGGCTGATGGCACGCTGCCAGCTCTGATGGGGCTGGGCCATGAAAACCCCGGAGCCAGGCTCCGGGGTTTTTGCGTTCCGGCCCGGTTCGTGATTGTCTGGATGGGATGAAGATCCGCACCCTGCTCCCTGGCGCCATTCTGTTGGCTTTGACGGCCGGTACCGTGGCCGGCTGGATGTGGACCCGGGAGGTGCCGCAACCCCAGGGCCAGGAGACGCCGGCTCCGCAGCCGAAGCGGGGTCGCCGGGGGGCGCCCGTGCAGCAGCGCCTGGTGGATCAGTCGCCGCTGCTCACCGCGCGGAGCCTGGTGCCCCTGGCCACGACTTTCGAGGAAAAGCAGCTGGCGGTCCAGGCGGAACGCCTGGGCAACCACTCGGTGGACCTCGCCTTCTCCTATGCCCTCCGGACGGCGGCCACCGCCTCGGTACCGAATACACCGGAAATCAAGGAACTATCGGAAGCCAAGGCCAAGGCCCAGGCGGCCGTGGAGGCCGGGGAACAGCAGCTGGCCCGCCTCGGCAGGCAACTGGCGGCTGCCCCGGAAACCAAGAAGGATGCCCTGGAAGACCAGATCGACCTCACCAAGGCCCAGCTGGAACTGGACAAGGATGAGCTGGAGACGGCCTCGAACGACCTGGCGCAGGCTGGCGGGGATCCCCAGGCCAAGATCCGGCGGTTGAAGGAGGCCCACGAGGCCGCCGACCGGGAATCCTCCCAGGTCATGGCGGCGGCCAAGCCCCCCAGCGCCTTCCAGGCCGGCAGCCTGGTCGGGCGGGTGCTGGAATGGCGCATCCAGCGGGACAAGTGCGCCCGGCTGGAGAAGGCGCGAGCCGAGGCCCAGGTCAAGGAGCAGGCCATGGCCAAGCGCCGGGCCGAAGTCGAGGCCCAGGCGAAGAAGGAACAGGAGGACCGCGAGGCGGCCCGCAGCACGGCTTCGACCCTCATGAAGGGCGCCTCGAGCCATGGGTTGGAGCGGGGGGAGGCCAAGGCCGCCGTGTCCTCTCTGAAGCAGTTCGGGGATGTGCAGCGCAGGCTGGCCACCATGGCCAAGCGGATCCAGGATCAGCAGGGTCTGGCGGAAACCTACGGAACGTGGCTGGGTCTGGCCGATGGCTACCGCAACCTCGCCCTGCACAAGCTGCTGACCCAGGGCCTGACCATCCTCGGGGTGGTGCTCGCCACCTACCTGCTGGGTCTGCTTATCGACTGGATGCACCGGCGCCCGGCCGCGGCGGAGCGGTCCTCCGTGGGGGCCTCGAAATCCGTGCTGAAGGTGATCATCCGGGTAGTGGCCGTGCTCGCCATCGGCTTCCTGATCGTGGGCATGCCCGCCCAGGCCACCACGGTCTTCGGTCTCGCCGGCGCCGGCCTCACCGTGGCCCTCAAGGACTTCATCGTGGCCTTCTTCGGCTGGTTCATCCTCATGGGGAAGAACGGCATCCGCCTGGGCGACTGGGTGGAGATCCGCGGCGTCGGCGGCGAGGTGGTCGAAATCGGCCTGCTCCGCACCGTGATCCTGGAGACTGGCAGCTGGGCCGATGCGGGCCACCCCACCGGGCGTCGCGTGGCCTTCGTGAACAACTTCGCCATCGAAGGGCACTTCTTCAATTTCTCCACCTCGGGCAAGTGGATGTGGGATGAGCTGAACGTCGTCGTCCCCGCGGGACAGGATCCCTACCTGGTCATCGATGGCGTGCAGAAGCTCGTGGAGCAGCAGACGGAGGCCAACGCCAAGATCGCCGAAGCGGAATGGCAGCAGACGGCCGCCCGCTACAAGGTGAAGGCCTTCTCGGCCGTCCCGGGCGTCCAGGTGATCCCGGGGGCCAATGGCATGGAAGTCCGGGCCCGCTACCTCACCCGCGCCTTCGAGCGCCATGAGACGCGGCTCCGGCTGAACCAGGCCGTGGTCGAGCTGATGCACGGTCCGCGAGGGGGCGCCCCGGCCTGACCGCCGGCCAGAGCCCCCGGGTGCGTCCGGGCCCCTGTGGTACCCTGGAGGCACCGTAGGCTTGAGGATCCTGCTTTCCGCGACCTCGATCCCCTGTCTCTGGAGCTTCCGCCGCCCACGCATGCCGGGCGACCCATTCTGCGCATCGGATTCCCATGATCTCGTTCTCGAACGTCAGCAAGCAGTACGGCAAGCAGGTCCTGTTCATCGAGGCGGATTTCCAGCTCAATCCCGGCGAGAAGGTTGGCCTGGTGGGCCCGAACGGGGCGGGGAAATCCACCCTGTTCCGCATGATCATGGGCGAGGAATCGCCGGATGAGGGCTCTGTCACCCTGCCGAAGAAGCTCACCCTCGGCTATTTCCGCCAGGAGGTGGACGAGATGGCGGGGCGGCCCGTGCTGGACGAGGCTATCGCCGGGAGCGGCCGCCTCGGCGACCTGCACCACGAGCTGCTGGATCTGGAGCATGCCATGTCCGACCCGGACCGCGGGGACGAGCTGGAGGCCATCCTGGAGCGCTTCGGCCATGTCCAGGAGGAGTACCAGCACCTGGGCGGTTATGAACTGGAGGCCCGGGCCCGGGCCTGCCTGCATGGTCTGGGCTTCGAGGATGAGCAGATCGATGGCGATGTGGGTGCCCTCTCCGGCGGCTGGAAGATGCGTGTGTCCATGGCCAAGGTGCTGCTGGGCAACTTCGACGTCCTGCTCATGGACGAGCCCACCAACCACCTGGACATCGAGTCCATCCTCTGGCTGGAGAATTTCCTCAAGGCCGTCCCCGCGACCCTGCTGATGACCAGCCACGACCGGGACTTCATGAACCGCATCGTCACCAAGGTGCTGGAGATCGATGGCGGCGACATTGTCACCTTTTCGGGCAACTACGATTTCTACGTGAAGGAACGCGAGCAGCGGGAAGCCAACCAGGAAGCCGCCTACGCCCGCCAGCAGGCCAAGCTGGCCAAGGAGCAGCGCTTCATCGAACGGTTCTCCGCCCATGCCGCCAAGGCCGCCCAGGTGCAGAGCCGCGTGAAGGCCCTGGACAAGATCGAGCGCATCGAACCGCCCAGGAAGCGGCGTGTGGTGAAGTGGGACTTCCGCATCCCGGGCCGGTCCGGCGACGACGTGGCCATGCTGGAGGGTGTCTGCAAGGCCTACGGTAGCCGCAGGCTCTACGACCAGTTCGCCTTCCACATCCGCCGCGGCGAACGGTGGTGCGTCATGGGCAAGAACGGCGCCGGCAAGTCCACCCTGCTGAAGATGATCTCCGGCGCCATCCAGCCGGATGCGGGGAACGTGAAGCTGGGTGCCAGTCTCAAGCTCGGCTACTTCTCCCAGCAGGCCCTGGATCTCCTGGACCCGGATCTGACCGTGATCGAGCAGATGCAGCAGGACTTCCCCATGGAGGGCCTGGGCGTGCTGCGCAACCTCCTCGGCGCCTTCCAGTTCTCCGGCGACGACGTGGACAAGCGCATCCGCGCGCTCTCCGGCGGCGAGAAATCACGGCTGGTGATGGCTCGCATGCTCTTCGATCCGCCCAACTTCCTGGTGCTGGATGAGCCCACCAACCACCTGGACCTGGCCACCAAGGAGATGCTCATCGAGGCCCTGAAGGACTTCGAGGGCACCATGCTCTTCGTGTCCCACGACCGCACCTTCCTGCGCGGCCTGGCCAACCGGGTGCTGGAGCTGGGCGGCGAGGAGCACGACGGCCCCCTAGCCTTCGGCGGCTCGTACCTCGAATACGTCGAGCGCATGGGCCGCGAGGCCCCGGGTGTGCACAACTAGGTTGGGCGCAGCGCCGGTGGCGGCTGGCACTCGAGGATGAGCCAGGCCCCGCTACGCGGATGCCTAAGCTCCAACCTCTGAGCATGCAGCAGATAACCTAGGTCACCGGGCACAGCGCAGGTTCCCGGCATCGGGATCCCACCTGGCCCATAGAGTGGGTCGCCCACCAGGGGGTGTCCCGTGTACGCCAGATGGATGCGGATCTGGTGGGGGCGGCCCGTGAAGATCTCCACCTCCAGCAGAGCGGCGTCTTCCCTCCGCTCCAGAACGGAGACCCGGCTCAGGGATGGACGTCCCCCGGGCGTGGCGGCATGGAGCGATCCCAGCGGCCCGTAAGGCACCTCTCCGATGGGTGCCGTGACCTCGAAGGCGTCCAGGGCCGGGCAGCCCTGGCACAAGGTGCGGTAGACCTTGCGGGTCTGCCGTTCCTGGAACACCGCCTGGAGAGGCTTCCGCGCGGCGGCCGTACGGGCGAACAGCACTAGCCCCGAGGTGCCCCGACCCAGGCGGTGCATGGGGCTGGCTTCGGGGGCCCGATGCCGCACCAGGGCAAGGAGGGTGTGCTCCAGGAATTCCCCGCCTCCCGGGAGGGTGGGCAGGCCACTGGGCTTGGCCACGGCCAGCAGATCCTCGTCTTCATACAGCACGGCCGTGGCGAGGGGGACCTCCGGCTCGATCCAGGGCGGGCGGGCCCAGGTGATCCACTGGCCCAGGCGCAGGGGCGCTTCAGGAGCGGCGGAAGCCTCGTCGAGGCGCACCTGGCCCTCCAGGATCCGGGCCCGCCACAAGTCCCGGCTGGCCAGGGGGTGCCGGGCGGCCAAGTGGGCCAGCAGGGTGCACCCGAACCCCTCGACCCCGACCTGTTCCCGGTGGACATAGCCCTGGTTGAATCCCATGCGGTCGCCGCCCCTTCCGGATCCACCGGACACCCATTATCCCCGGAGTTCCCCCGGCTCCGGCCGTCAGGGGAAGCAGAGCGAATATTGACTAAATCAATCCGTTATTTTTCTGGCACCACTCCTCAAGTTCCGGCACTTGAGAACCGAAGGGGTGGACAGGGAGCCCGTTACCGGGCTACATGGTAGATGTTCACACATACTCTCCCCGGGGGGGGGGAGTGGGGGGTCGCAAGGCCCCCCTTTTTCATGTCCAGGGTAGGCTGGAGGCTCCCCAACTCCGGAGTCCGACCCATGCCCATGCCCCCGCCGCCCCAGCGGCTTCCTTCGCTTCCCTACCGGAAGCCCACCGAGGGACGGGACTACTGGATCGTTGACGGGATCCTGCCCGAGGCAGAGGTCGTGGCGGCGAGATTTAGGTCCCTGGAGGAATGGGAGTTGGGGTTTCCGCATACCAAGGAGACCTGGCCCGGCATGCGCGCGCGGAACGCGCTCCAACCTGCAGAACTGGCCCTCATCGAGGCCCGGGTGCGCGAACTGACTGGGGCGAAGCGGCTGTGGTCCGAGACCGCGCCTGATGGCGCCTACCTCAACCACAACGTGGTGCAGGTGGTGGGCGCCAACGAATCCGGCCCCCGCCCCCATACGGACTCCCGGAAGCTCTGCCGCTACGCCGCCGTGATCTACCTCACGCCACGGGCCCCCACGAACGCGGGCACGACCTTCTACCGGCTGCGCTACCCCAACGGGACCCTCAGCGGAAATCTCTGCCCACCACCCCACACCAACCTGCGCGAAGCCCTGGGCGTCACAGGGCTACCCCTCCAGGCCTGGCATCCGGATGTGTCCGTGCCCAATGTCTTCAACCGCCTGCTGCTCTACCGGGCAGACCTGGTGCACTCCGCCACCAGCTACTTCGGCCACGACCTCGCCACCAAGCGCATGACGGCGCTGTTCTTCTGGATGGCGGAGTAGCGGGCGGCAACCCCTGGCCCTTGGGATCAGGCTTCCACTTCACCTTCCAGGTAGAAGACGCAGGCGCCTTCCAGTTCGACGCGATCCCGGACCAGGCGGCAGATGATCTCGCCGCCACGCCGCGAGGCCTGGTAGGCCCGGAACTCAGTCTTGTTGAGACGATTGGCCCAATAGGGCGTCAGTGCGCAATGGGCGCCCCCGGTCACCGGGTCTTCCGGGATGCCCTTGGCGGGGGCGAAGTAGCGGCTCACGAAATCATGGGGGCCGTCCCCTGGCGCCGTCACGATCACGCCGCTGAGGTCCATCCGGGCGATGGCCACGATATCGGGGACTAGGTCACGCACCGCCTGAGCGCTTTCCAGCAGCGCCAAGTAGTTGAAGGCGTCTGCAACGACCTCTACGGGGTCGACTCCCAGCGCTTCGGCCAACCCGGACGGTGTCGGAATCGGCTTGGACAACCGGGCGGGAAGGTTCATGCGGTATCCCGAATCCGTCCGGTCCACCCCGAGAGGGCCACTCGCCGTGTGAAAGACCACCCGCCTGCGCCCGGGTTCCAGCCGCTCCATGACCACCGCCGAGCTGGCCAGCGTGGCGTGGCCGCACAACGGTACCTCGGTGGTGGGTGTGAACCAGCGCAAACGATAATCGCCGCCATCGGGAACCAGGAAGGCCGTCTCAGCCAGGTTGTTCTCGGCCGCCATGGCCTGCATCAACGCGTCAGCCGGGAAGGCTTCCACCGGCATCACTGCGGCGGGATTCCCCTTGAACCGGTGCGTGGTGAAGGCATCCACCTGGTATATCCGTGTACGCATGGGTGACGCCTCCGGATCAGAGTTTGCACTCAACCAGACCAACCTACTTCTTGGCCTTCTGGAGCCGATCGATCAGCTTCTGGTCCACGAAGGCCGTGACCTCGGCCAGCTTCTCTGTGGACCGTGCGAGCAGCTCCGCGCACTGGGCCTGCATGTCGGCCACATAGGCGGCGTCCGTGATGTCCTTGAGGTTGATCACGACGTTCCAGATGCCGCCGCGCACGCCGGCATGGGCCATCTGGGCGCCCACGGCTGCGTCTGTGATGGAGGCCACCTTGCCCAGGCGGGCGGCCTCTCCGGCCAGCTCCAGGGCCTCGAAGCTGGTCTTTGCGGTGTCCATGGGCACGTCGATGGCCACCTTGAGCCCGGCCTGCATGGCCTCGTGCCGGGCGGCCTTCTGCTCGGGCGTGGCGTCCGGCAGGCGGCGGGCGTCCATGAAGGCGTTGAAGGCGTTGGTGTCCGCGTCCACGGCCACCATGAGGCGGTCCTTGAGGCTCTGGGCCTTCTCGGCGAGGGCGATGAGCTTGGCGTCCTTCCCGGCGTCCGCTCCGCCCTGGGCCAGGTTGGCCACCATGCTCGCCAGGGCCGCACCCAGGCTGCCGGCCAGGGCCGCGATGGAGCCGCCTCCGGGCGCCGGGGTGTCGCGACTGACTTCGTCGGTGAAGGCATGGACCGGCATGGAGACCAGGGCCTTCGGATCGTAGGTGGGCAGGCCCAGCACCTTCTTTTCCACCTCGAAGGGGGCCACATCGCCGAGGCCCATGGAGAAGACGGCGGTCTGGAGGATGTCCTGGACGGGCACGCCCGTGGACTTGCCCATGGCCTTCAGGTAGTGGCGGCCGGAGGCCAGCAGGCACTGGAAGGGCACCAGGCCCACGATCTCGCTGCCGGTAACTACCAGACCGCGCTCGGTGGCCAGCGAGCGGGCCTCCTCCAACACCGTGTGGGGGGCGGTCTGCTTGTAGTCGGTGAGGTTGATGCTGATCTGGGCCCGGCGGTAGGTGTCCACGTACCAGCCGATGGCCTTGCAGTGATCGTAGATGCCCCGGCGGCGGACCTTCTGGCCCACAGGGTTGGAGGGATCCACATCGTTCAGGCGCATGAGGGCCGGCAGGTCGTAGCCATGCAACGAGGCGCAGTGGTCCACGGTCTCCTGGAAGGTGGTGCCGGTGAAGTCGCAGTTGCCGCAGGGGAACGATCCTTCGGTGTAGTAGATCAGTTCGCCGGCCTGGTAGTAGGGCTTCACGCGTCCGCGGCGGGCCACGCGGCCCTTTTCGCGCAGCTCGAAGGCGATGTCCGTGGCGTGGGCCTTGTCGGCGCTGTTCAGCGTCACGTTGTAGGCCACCAGGAACTCCCGGGCGCCGATGATGGTGGCGCCAGCACCAGGGTTGTAAGGGGCGGCGAAGTCCGGCGCCCACTGGGGATCCCGCAGCTTCTTCTCCAGGCCTTCGTACTCGCCCCGGCGCACCTCGGCCAGGTTGCGGCGCTCGGGCCGCGAGGCAGCGGCTTCGTAGAGGTAGACGGGGATGGCCAACTCCGCGGCCACGCGAGCACCCAGGCGGCGGGCCAGCTCGGCGCAGTCCTCCATGCTTACGCCTTCCACGGGCACGAAGGGGACCACATCCGTGGCACCCATGCGGGGGTGGGCCCCATGGTGCTGGCGCATGTCGATGACCTTGGCGGCTTCGGCGATGCACGCAAAGGCGCCCGCCAGCACGGCCTCGGGCTCGCCGACGAAAGTGATCACCGTGCGGTTGGTATCCGCGCCTGGATCCACATCCAACACCTGCACCCCGGAAACGGCACTGATGGCATCCACCACCTGCTTGATCTTCGCGGCATCCCGACCTTCCGAGATGTTCGGCACGCACTCCACCAGCCTGCGGGACATGATTCCTCCGGAACGTCCAAGTCTAGCAGTGGCGCGCCTTTGATGCGGGGCGGACCGGTTTATTGACCCGGAGATATATAATCTGGGCAGATTTCCCACAAGGAGGAGCCATGCCTTCGCTCTTGAAGTTCATGGGTGGTGTGGCGGCTGCCTGCCTGCTGGCCGGGGTTGGGTGTGCCTTCACCACCGAGACCATCCACATCGACTACCCGGCGCCCGTCTCGATCGAGAAGATCAAGGGAGCGGAAGCCATCCGGGTCAAGGTCGAAGTCAAGGACCTGCGGCCGAACACGACGCGGGAGGTGGCGAAGAAGATCAATGGCTTCGGGATGGAAACGGCCCCCATCTTCAATGACGAGGATGTCCAGCTGCTGGTGAAGCGTTCAGTCGAGACGGAGCTGCGGGCCAGGGGGTATGACCTCGAAGGCGGCAAGGTACCGCTCCAGATCGAGTTATTGACCTTCATCCACCGCTACAACTCCGGGTTCTTCTCCGGCGACAGCAAGGCGGAAGTGAGCTTCGTGGTGCGCGTCAAGGATGCGCAGGGGAAAGAGCTGTATACCGATACTTTGGTGGATGCCTTCCAGCATGCCGCCGGCGTGTTCGGGGGCGGCAACGTGAAACAGGCCTACGAGCAGGCTCTGCCGGGCGCCATCCGGAAGCTCATGGGCAAGGCGGAATTCCACGCGGCCCTCGCCAAGGCGGCGGAAGGCGCCTGAACTCACGTCAGTCCTTCGCGGTCTCGTTCTTCACGCCGCTCACCACATGGCCGGTCGGCCCCACCTTGGCGGCGGTGTCGCAGTAGCCCGTCTGGTCGTCGAAGAAGAAGTCCGGCTCGAACTCGCGGAGGAAGTCGGCCTTCTCCAGGCCCCCCAGGAACATGGCCTCGTCCACCTGGATGTTCCAGGCCATGAGCGTGCGGATGGCCCGCTCGTGGGCCGGGGCGCTACGGGCCGTGACGAGGGCGGTGCGGATGCGCATGGGGGCGCCCGTGCCCATATCCTGGAGCGGTTGCAGGGCTTGGAGCAGAGGCTTGAAGGGCCCCGGGGGCAGGGGGACCGCGGCCCGTTCGATCTCATGGGCCTGGAAGGCGGCCAGGCCACCCTGGGCGTAGACGCGCTCCGCCTCATCGCTGAACAGGACGGCGTCGCCGTCAAAGGCGATGCGGATCTCGTCCGGGTGGCGGTCCGCGGCCATGGCGCTGTCCGGGTACACCCGCGCCGCGGCGAATCCCGCGTTCAGGGCCGCGCGGACATCCTCTTCCTTGGCGGACAGGAACAGGTTCGCTCCCAGGGACGTGAGGTACGGATAGGGATTCCGGCCCCGGGTGAAGACGCCGCGCTCCAGCTGGAGATCGGATTCCTGCGCGCTGCGGAAGACCCGCAGGCCGCTCACGGGATCGTTGCGGGACAGGATCACCACGGCGACGCGGCCTTCGTCTCCCGAGTTGAAAGCCAGCAGTTTCTTCACCAGCGGATAGGCCACACCCGGCTTGGCGGGGACGTCCAGGCGTGCGAGCTGGAGCTCCATATAGGCCCGGTCGTCCGACTCCTCGAAGACCCGGTTCTCTTCTTCGAAGTCGAACAGGGCGCGGGAGGAGATGGCGACGACGAGCTTGCCTTCCAGGGATTTGGGCATGGGCCCAGGGTACATTGATGTCATGTCCAGGCTCTACTTCGATGCCAACGCCACCACGCCGCCCCATCCCGAGGTGGTGGAAACGGTGCGGCGCGCCATGGTGGAGGACTGGGCCAACCCCACCAGCACGCACCGGGAAGGCCAGCGGGCGCGGTTCCGCATCGAAGAGGCCCGGCGCGAGATCGCGGCCTTTTTGAAGGTGGCCCCGGGCGAACTGGTCTTCTGCGCCAGCGCCACGGAAGCTCTCCACCTGCTCATCCGCGGCCTCCATCCGGCCCTGGGTAGCCGGCCCGCGGCGGTATTCCCCGGGGAGCACAGCGCCTGCCTGAATCCCCTGCGGGACTGGCTGCACGTGAGCTGGCTGCCGGAGGTGCCCGAGGACTGCGCCACGGTGGTGCAGATGGCCGCCAGCAACGAAACGGGGATTCTCTACGGGATGCCCCCGGCGCTGGACGCCGTCCGCATCAAGGCTGGCGAACTCGTCCGCATCAAGGATTGCTGCCAAGCCTGGGGCAAGGTGCCCGTGGACCTGGCGGATTGCGATGCCGCCGTGTTCAGCGGTCACAAGATGGGGGGGCCCCGGGGTGCTGCCCTGCTGTGGCTGCGGCCAGGCCTGCCCTGGGAGCCCATCATGGAAGGCCCCCAGGAGCGCCGCCGCCGAGGCGGCACGGAGGACCTGCCCGCCATCCTGGGGTTGGCCACCGCCGTGCGGCACTTGACGGAGCGTCAAGCCATGAACGCCGCGTTGGCATCGGTTCGCGATGCCTTCGAGGCGGAAATCACCTCCTGGGGGCGCGACATCGAAATCATCGGCCAGGGTTCGCCCCGCCTGCCGAATACAAGCTGCGTCCTGTTCCGGGGCCGAAATGGCGAGGCATTGCAGGTGGCTCTGGACCTGGCCGGTTTCGCCGTGAGCACGGGTAGTGCCTGCCACAGCGGAGCGGTGAAGCCCAGCCATGCAATCTTGACCTTGGGGTATAGTTCGGACGACGCGCGGTCGGTGCTTCGCTTCTCGATGCTCCCGGACGCACGGCCCGACGAGGTGGAGGCCCTGGCGGCGGCCATCCGGCGGTTGACATGAGCCCCTAGCAAGGCCCTCGGGCGCGGAGCGAGCATGATCGAGCAGACCCTCTTCTTCTTCGCGCAGAACCCGCTCCTGATGCTCTTCGCCGTGGTGGCCCTGGGCTACCCCATCAGCAAGCTCCGCATCGCCGGCGCCTCCTTCGGTATCGCCAGCATCCTCTTCGCGGGCATCGCCCTGGGGGCGCTGGTCATGGCCCCCGGGCTGGACGCCGGCCTCAAGAAGGACATCTCCAAGGAGATGAAGCTGGTCTACGAGCTGGGCCTGGCGGTGTTCGTCTACGCCATGGGCCTGTCCATCTCGCACAGCTTCTGGGCCGCCTTCAGCCGGGAGGGCATCAAGAAGAACGCGGTGGTCTTCCTGGTGATGATCGCCTCCACGTGCTTCGTGGTCCTGCTGGCGCGGACGATGGGCTTCAACGCCCGCTACGCGGCGGGCCTGCTCACGGGCAGCTTCACCAACATGCCGGCCCTGGCCGGTGTCATCGAGCGCGTGAAGTCCATGGGCGCCGGGCCCGTGGAGCTGGCGCAGCCCACCGTGGCTTCCGCCATCGCCTATCCCATCGGCGTGCTGGTGCCCATGCTGATCATCCTGGTCAGTTCGAAAGTCTTCCGCGTGAACCTGCGGGAGGAGGCGGACGGCCTCAAGGACTACCAGACGGGCCACCACAAGCTGGAAGTCTGGACGGTGCGGGTGACGAAGGCCGAGGCGGAGGCCATGAGCAAGCGCGACCTGTGTCGCGCGGGGCGGCTCCACGTGGTCTTCGGCCGGGTGTTGCGCAAGGCGGAGCTGCTGTTGCCGGGCCCGGAGTTCCGCCTGAAGCTGGAGGACCTGGTGACGGTGGTGGGCTCGCCCGACGATCTGATCCAGGTCGAAGCGATGATCGGCGAGCGCAGCCACGTGGAGCTGGATCGGGACCAGAGCGCCCTGGACGCCACGCGGATCTTCGTCTCGCGCTGGGATGTGGTGGGCGTGCCCCTCGGCAAGCTCGACCTCGCGAACCAGCACCAGGCCATCATCACGCGGGTGCGTCGCGGCGACCTCTGGTTCGTGCCGGACGGGGACACGGTGCTGGAACTGGGCGACCGGGTGCGGGTCACCACCCGCCGGGACAACATCGAAGCCATCGAGGCGTTCTTCGGAGACAGCTACCGCGCCATCAGCGAGGTGAGCTTCCTCACCTTTGCCATGGGCTTGGCCGCGGGCTTGGCGCTCGGGCAGTTGCCCATCCCCCTGGGCCACGGGATCATCTTCAAGCTGGGCTTCGCGGGCGGGCCGCTGGCCGTGGCGCTGATCCTCGGGCGCTTCCATCGCATCGGGCCGCTGGTCTGGAACTTCCCCTACAGCGCCAACCACACGGTCCGCCAGTTCGGCTTGGTGCTGTTCGCCGCGGGCATCGGGGTGATCTCTGGCGAGGGCTTCCGGGCCATCGTCTCCCAGAACGCGGGAGTCCTGCCCCTCT
Organism: Geothrix campi; assembly: GCF_024609265.1. Classification (GTDB taxonomy): domain Bacteria; phylum Acidobacteriota; class Holophagae; order Holophagales; family Holophagaceae; genus Geothrix; species Geothrix campi. Next base: position 291,541 of record NZ_JANHMP010000001.1, read on the forward strand.
TCCTCGGGGCGGCGCTCCTGGTCTGCTTCGTGGCGGATTCGCTGACCATGCTGCTGGGCCACAAGCTGTTCGGCATCCCGCTCAACATCATGTTCGGCATCCTGGCCGGCACCCACACCCAGCCCGTGGTGCTGGGCTACGCCAGCCACCACACGGGCAACGAGCTGCCCAACATGGGTTTCGCCACGGTCTATCCGCTGGCGACCATCCTCAAGATCGTCCTGGCCCAGGTGCTGCTGGCGATGATCCGATAACTCAGTGGGCGGGTACCAGCGCCGGCACGGGCCTTCCGTCCGGGGCTTGGGCCCACCGGATGCCGAGCCACGAGGCGGCCGTGGGGGCGATATCCCAGGCGGGGACGTCCGCCAGGGGGCCCTGGCCCGCGCCCAGGACCACCAGCCAGGACCGCATGGGAGCGGACTCTGGGGCGTAGGCGTGGGCGCCGGCGCGGCCATGGCGTTCGGCATCGTCCTCCCGGCTGCTGCGGGCCTGGGAGAGCCAGGTCCCGAGCGGCGCCAGGACCACGATGTCCCCCACTCGGGGGCTGCCGCCCAGGTGGTAGCGGACGGGCACCTTGGCGCGGGTCCAGGCCTGGAGCCCCGCCTTCCGCAGTCGCGCCAGGGCGCGGGCCTGATCCTGGGGCTGACGCAGGTAGACATAGGCGCTGCCACCGTGGGTGATCAGGTCCACGGGGATGCCATCGAGGATCGTGGGGAGGTGGATCCGGCGCTTCATGGGGACCATGCCGTGATCCGCTGTAAGGATCACCCGGAGGCCTGGATGGGCAGCCAGCATGCGGGCCAGCCAGGGGGCGAGCTCCGCGTCGAGGGCGCGCAACTTGGCCAGAGCCTCGGGGCTGGCGGGACCATGGAGATGGCCTTCCTCGTCGGTACCCGACAGGTAGGCCATGACCAGGCGGGCCCCATCAGCCAGGGCCGACTCACAGAAGGCCAAACCTTCCGCGTCAGGCACACCGGGCCGGAAGGCCCTGATGCGCCAGGGCATGACGCCCTCCCAGGGGCCGTTGGCGCCGACCCAGTGGAAGACAGCCGTGCGGGCGCCGCTCCGGGTGGCGGCCACCCACAGTGGCTCGCGCTGGATGTCCTCCACCCGGTTGGCGGCCGGAACCCGCTGCCGGTCCTCCGGGCGGAGGTAGCCGTTGGCCACGACGCCGTGATGTTCGGGCCAGCAACCCGTGGCCAGCGTCACATGGCCGTTGAACGTGGTGGCGGGGAAGGGGGGGCGCACCGCGGCGCGGCGGCCCCGTTCCGCCAGGGCCCAGAGCCCGGGCATGGTGTCGGGGCGGAACTGGTCAGCGCCCAGGCCATCCTCGCTGATGAGCAGCACGGGACCCGCGGCGGCTTCCGGTGGATCGCCGGCCCGGGCCGGGAAGAAGGCGAGCAGGACGGCAAGCAGGGCGGAGCGGCGCATCCTTCCAGCCTATCAAGCTAATCTGAAGCCATGAACACGCCCCGCTGGCCCTACCCCCTGCTCCGCCTGAAGCCCGGCAAGGAGGTGATGCTTTCCAAGCGTCACCCGTGGGTGTTCTCCGGGGCCCTGGCGCGGCCCTCGGAAGCCCATCTGGTGCGGCTGGCCGATGATTCAGGCCAAGTTCTGGGTGTGGGGACGGCCAGCCCCACGAATCCCCTCGCGGCCCGTATCTTCCGGTTCGAGGACGCGCCCCTGGACGAGGCCTTCTTCCGGGCACGCTTCGAGTCCGCCCTGGCCCTGCGCAAGGCGCTGGGCCTGTGGGACCCCGAAGGCGGCTGCCGCTGGATCTTCGGCGAGGGCGACGGTCTGCCGGGCCTGGTGGTGGACCGCTACGCCCAGGCCCTGGTGCTCCAGGTGGGCACGGCGGGGCTGGAGATCCTGCGGGACCTCTGGTGGCCCATCCTCTTCGAGATCGGCAAGCGCGAGGGCATCACGGCCTTCGTGGAGCGCAGCCAGTCCGGCCGCCGGGAGGAAGGCCTCGATCCAGTGAATCGGCTGCTGAAAGGGAGCCTCGCCGGGCCGGTGACGGTGCAGGAGGGGGCCGCTCGGCTCGGTGTGGACCTGCTGCGGGGCCAGAAGACGGGCTTCTTCCTGGACCAGCGGGCCCACCGGCTGCAGGTGGGCGCCCACGCTGAGGGCTGCCGGGTGCTCAACACCTTCGGCTACACCGGTGGCTTCAGCATCCACGCGGGACTGGGCGGCGCCACGGAGGTGGCGACCCTCGACATCAGCGCCCCGGCCCTGGACCAGGCGGAGCGCGACTGGGCCGCCAGCGGCCTGGATCCAGCCGCGCACCTCCGGATGGAAGGCGACGCTTTCGAGCTGATGCGCCAGCTGGAGCCCATGGGTTGGGACCGCGTCATCGTGGATCCGCCGGCCTTCGCCAAGCAGCGCAAGGACGTGGACAAGGCCTTCAAGGCCTACAAGGACGTGTTCCGGCTGGGGGCCCGCGCCACGGCGCCCGGTGGCATGCTGTGGGTCTTCTCCTGCAGCCAGCACCTGGACCGCACGCGGTTCCAGGAGGCCGTGTGGACGGCGTTGCTCGAAGCGGGCCGCGAGGCGCGCGTGCTGGCCCACCTCGGTCAACCCGCGGACCACCCTTACTCGCTGAACCATCCCGAGGGGTTCTACCTCAAGGGGCTGTGGTTGAGCCTGGAGTAGGTGATTCCACCAATGCATCGCATCGTTGAACTCGTGGAGGAAGTTAGGGCTCGTTATCCAGAAGACGGGTTCTTTTCTAAATTTGAATCATCCTGCCGAGTGAACCGGCTCAAACGAGAGTTCTATCTTGCCTATGAGAACGCATTGATTGAGCTAGACGGATTGGCCTGGGAGACGCTGAAAGAAAAATCGCTCCGGCATTTCAAGAATCACCGCGACGGTCAGTTGAAGACTGGATTCTTTGCCCAACTCAATGAGGCGTTCGCGTACCGGTACCTTGTCTCTCATGGGTTCTCAAATGTGACGTTCCTGCCTGAAGGAAAGACGAAGCAGCCAGACCTCAGATTCAAGGCTCAATCAAACGTTGGTTTCTGCGAAGTGAAGTCGATCGGGATTTCTGATGAAGAGATAAGCCGAAGAAGTTCACATGAATGTATTGATGGATCCATTTACGCAAGGCTGAGTTCTGGGTTCCTCAGCAAATTGGAAGACAAGATCAAGACCGCTAAGGAACAGCTTGGAGGCTTGTCAGACCAAAACATTGTTTATGTCATGGTCGAGTTCGATGACTTCACCCACGACTACCTTGCCGAGTACCGGGAGCAGCTCGAGCATTTCATTGCGGCTTATCCACCCGCCAGCGTGATCCTTCAAATGGGACTGTTGGGGGACACCGTTAGCCGTTAGCCCAGCCGCTCCACGGCCTCGTCCACGCCCTTGGCATGCAGGGCGCCGAGCTTCAGATCCAGCAGGTGGCTCAGCTTCACGTTGCCCATGGCGCCGAGCATGGAGGCCTTGAGGCGCGGGATGCTGCCTTCCATGGACGCGATGAGTTCCTTCACCTGCTTGCGGCGGCTCTCCAGGCTGGAGCAGCCGCAGAGGGGACAGCCGCAGGGCACGATGGGGAAGCCCCGCAGCCAGGCGTAGCGCTGAAGGTCCTTCTCCTCGCAGGTGCCCAGGGGGCGGATGACGGTATTGGCCCCGTCGTCGCTCACCAGGCGAAGGGGCATGGTGCTCAAGCGGCCTTCGAAGAAGAGGTTGATGAGCAGCGTTTCGATCAGGTCGTCCAGGTGATGGCCCAGGGCGATCTTCGTGTGGCCGTGCTGCTTGGCGAAGGAGTAGAGCACGCCGCGCCGCAGCCGCGAACAGATGATGCAGGGCAGTTCCTCGGGCTTGGCGCGCACCATCTTGTCAATGGGGGCGGGGATGATGTGGTGGGGCACACCGAGACGCTCGCAGGTCTCGGCGATGGGATCGGGATTGAATTGCGGGAACCCGGGGTCGACGGTGACGGCCTCGACCTGGAAGGTCACGGGCGCGCGCTTGCGCAGCCGCTCCAGCACATCCAGGAGGACCCAGGAATCCTTGCCGCCGCTCACGGCCACCAGGATGCGGTCGCCCTCTTCGATCAGCTGGTAGGCCGCGTTAGTCTCACCCACGCGGCGGGCGAGCTTCTTCTCCAGCTGGGGCAAGGTCTTGAGCTCAGCTTCGCTGGGCGGCAGAGCCAGGCTGGGAAGGGCGCAGGGATTGCTCACGGTCCTACATCACGCCGCAGGCTTTGCGCTCGCCCCGGACGATCTGGCCCTGGACGTCCTTCACGTACTCGGGGCAGGTGCAGTCGGGGCAAGTGTTGCTGGCGGTCTCCGAGCACAGATCCGCGAAGGTCACTTTCTCCATGAAGGCGGAGATGTGGTCTGAGAGGCGGTTCCAGAGCATGAGGCTCATGCGCTCATCGGCCATGAGGGCCTGATTCGCGGCCTTGGGATCTTCCTTGGCCACGGCATAGAAGCTGCTGTCCGTCAGGCGGAGCACCTCGCCCACGCTCACCTGGTTGCAGGGCCGAGTGAGGATGTAACCGCCCTTGGGGCCGCGCACGCTGGCCACGACACCAGCCTTCTTGAGCTTGTTGAAGATCTGCTCGAGGAAGGGGAGGGAGAGTTTCTGGCGCTCGGCGATGACGTGCAGGGGCACCGGCTGACCATGGCTGTGGTGGGCCAGGTCGAACAGGGCCTGCATGCTGTACCTGCCTCGGGCCGAGATCTTCACGAAAGCTGCTCCAGGTTCCAGGCTAGTATTCCTGAGTGATTGAGTCAAGTTTATCGCAAAGCTAGACTGGAGTCCGGAGAATCCCATGAAAGCTGTCTTTCTGGCCCTCGGAACCTTGGGATTGCAGGCGGAGCCGCCCGCGATCCAGCCCCCGATTCCGGCTACTGTGCCGGGGAGCCTGCCCAGCGATGCCAAGGACCACCAGCCGCTGCTGCTGGGACCGACGACCGCCAAGGCCATCCTGGCCCACCGGGCGATCTTCCAGGAGAACCTGGCCAGGACCCAGCTGCCGGCTGAGCTGAAGACTCGGTGGAAGGCCGTGAGCCGGCCCCTGACCCTGGTGGCGGTCTTCGGGTCCTGGTGCGGCGATAGCCAATACCAGCTGCCGGACCTGCTGGCTCTGGAAGCAGATCCCAACTCCTTCATCGAGGTCCACTACCTGGGTGTCGATCGGGATAAACAGCTCGCCGAGGCCGCGTGGCCCAAAGGGTGCCCTCCCCAGGCGGTGGTCCGGGTCCCGACCTTCTACCTGTTCGCCACCCAGCCGGGGGGCGAGCAGAAGTTGGTGGGAACCGTGGTGGAGAACCCGCCGCGGGCGGATCAGCGCATGGCTGAGGCCTTGGTGGAACTGGTGGAGATCGCCCCCCGGCAGCCCTGAGGTGCACCGGATTTCAGGCTCCCGGCCAGGCCGCCGATGAGGGAGCACCATGCGCTGGCATTCCCTTCTCCTGATCACCTGCCTTTTCTGCGGACTGGGCGCCGTTGAACCCATCCGGGTGGCGGTGGATGGCTGGACAACGCTGAACCCCCTCCTCATGACCCGGGACACGGATGGCGAGGCCGTGGACCTCGTCTTCGACCGCCTGGTGACCATGGACGCCGAAGGGACTTTCATCCCCGGCCTGCTGCAGGGCTGGACGGTCCTCAAAGGGGGGCGAGAAATCCTTCTGGAACTCCGTCCCGGCATGACCTGGCACGATGGCACCCCCATCGAGGCCGAGGATCTGGTCTTCACCTGGAAGGCCCTGCGGTTGCCCCAGGTCCGGGCCATCGCGGACACGGCCGGAGGTGTGGCCTCCCTGGACAGCCTGGTGGCCGAAGGGCCCCTCCGGGTGCGGATCCGTCTGTCCCGGCCCCGGGGGACCCTGCTGTCCGACCTCTACAACTTCATTCCCGTGCCCCGCCGCCATTACCAGCTTGGCGCGAAGCCCCAGTCGGCCCCTGTCAACTTCCAGCCCGTGGGTTCGGGTCCTTACCGGCTCGTCGGCCGGGCCACCACCACTCACCTGAGTTTGGAGCTCTGGCCCGGCTACAAGGGGGCCCATCCCGGCACCTGGCCTGCGTTTGAATTCTTGGATTCCACGAACGAGAAGAACTTGGTCCAGGCCCTCCTGAGCCACCGGTACCACTACGCCCTGGTGGGGGGCCTGCCGCACTACCTCATCCGGAAAGGGGCCCAGGGTGGGGGCCGCCTCCAGGCGTTCTCGGTCCCCCAGGCGGCCTTCGGGGCCTTCTTCCTCAACTGCGACCCCAAGCTGAGCCTGCTGGGTGATCCGGCTTTGCGCCAGGCCCTGGCGGAGCTGGTGCCCTGGCAGGAACTGGCCCGGGCGCGGCGCTTCTTCCCCGCCCGGTTGGCGTCCGCCTTCTGGCCACCGGAGAATTGGGCCCACGACGATACTCCGCGGCCCCTGCCGCAAGTCGGGCGCGCCGAGGCGATCCTGGATGCGGCCGGCTGGCGGATGGGCAGCGACGGGCTCCGCCATGACGGCCAGGGCCGCCCTTTGTCCCTGGTGGCCTACGAGCAGAACACGGCCGTCAGCCGGAGCACGGCCCGCCTGCTCTCAGAACAGGCCGCGAAGGTGGGTATGCATATCGAGGTCCGGCGTCTGACCTTTGAAGCCCTCACGGAGAAATCAACCAACCATGATGGGGATATCTGGTCCTACGGTTGGACGACGTCACTGGATCCCGACGTGGACGCTCCCCTGTTCACCAGCGAGGGCTATCGCACCAAGGCGAACGTGAGCAGCTACCTGAATCCGGAGGTGGATCGCCTGTTCGAGGAGGGCCGCTACACCCTGGACCGGTTGGCCCGCCGGAAGATCTACCTGAAGCTCTCCGAGATCATCTGGCGCGATAAGCCTGTGATCCCCCTCAACTACATCCTGGTGCGGGTGCTGGCGGACGCGCGACTGCGCGGCGTGTCCTTCAACGTGTTGGGGCAGGCCTACGGCTTCTGGCCCGGCAAGCGGGGCTGGAGGTTGGAGCAGTAGAAGCGGGCCAGGACCTTGTTCAGAGCCGGTCGAAGTGGATGACTTCCACCTTGCCTGGTTTCCCCTTGGGAGCGTCCTCGCGCTCGCGCTCGGGGCGTGGTTCGCGATGGGACTTCTGTTCGGGCCGGGCTTCGGATTTCGTTTCCGCATGGTGCCTGGGCTCGTGCCGGCGGGGCTCGGACTCGGGTCGGGGCTCGGGTCGAGGCGCAGGCTTGGGCGCGGGGGCATTGGCCTGCCGTTCCCGTCCCGCCCACACGGCGCCCACCTGCTTGATGCGATCCACCAGCCGGGCGGGTTCCAGCACCTGGATGCCGTCGCCGAACTGCATGGCCCAGCGGGCGATGGCCCGCAGATCCGTGGCGGTGAAAGTGACGAGGGCCTGGCCGTCACCCAGTTCTTCCAGCTTGAAGTGGGGGAAGGCGGGGGGTGCCTGCTTCACGGCGAAGACCCACTGCTTGAGCAGGGTGGCCTTCACGGTGATGGGCTCGCCACCCAACCAGCCGCCGATCTGGTTGGCGGGGGTGCCTTCGGGGTAGGGGCCCTGGGCCGCGCGGCCCACGCCTTCCACCTCGTTCACTTCGGCCAGGAAGTCCACCCGGTGGTGGCGCTCGGCGTTGTAACGGCGATCCCAGCCCCAGACGAACCAGGCCTGGCTGAGAGCGTCGAAGGTGAGCTGCCGGGGTTCGAAGGTGCGGGGCGCGTTGGCGTCGGCGTCGGCGAAGATGAATTCCACGGCGCGGCCTTCGCGGATCGCGGCGAGGAGCGCCTCCACCAGGACAGGCGAGGTTGAGGGGGCGGCGGCCTTCCTCACGGCGGGCTTTGGAGCCGGCGCAACGGGGGCGATGGCTTCCGGAACTTCCGGAGCCGCTTCAACGACCTTGGGGGTCTTGGCCTTCAGGGCGGATTTGCTGGCCGGCTTGGCCTTGGGCTCCGGGGCCTCGACCTTACTGGGGGCCGCCTTCTTCACGGGGGCGACCTTGGCCTTGGCGGCGGGTTTCTCCACCTCGGCAGTGGTGCTGGTGGGCTTCTTGCGGGGGGTCTTGGTCACGGCCATGGGTCTGTGGCTCCTGGCTCATCATCGCCCATTCCGCCACGGATGGTCCATGCCCAATTCGATGGCCGCCGCCCCCGCCACCTGCGGCCATGCTGGAGGGATGGGCCATCGCAACCTCCGCTTCGCCGCCGTCATGGGACTCCACACGTTCATTTCCGCGGGCACGTACCTCCTCGGGAAGACGGCCGCCGATGCGATCCCGACCTTGGCCCTCGGCCTGCTGCGCTTTCTCATCGCCGGCGCCGGCTTCCTCATCCTGGCGCGGCTGCGGCATCTGGAGCTGTGGGCGGTCGCCCGCACGGAATGGCGGACCTACTTGTGGGCGGGGTTCCTGGGGGTGACCTTGAACCAGCTCGCCTTCCTCGGCGGATTGTCCTTCACGCTGCCTTCCCACGCGGCCCTGCTCTACGCGCTGACGCCCACCGTGGTGCTGCTCCTGGCCTGGGCCCGAGGGCAGGAGCGACCCGGCCCGCGGAAGCTGGGTGGTCTGGCGCTGGCCTTCTCCGGCGTGCTGGTGCTCTTCTCGGGCAAAGCGGGCGGCGTCCTGCCGCCCCGGTGGCTCCTCGGTGATCTCCTGGTCCTGGTGGCGGTCATCGCCTGGGCCGGGTACACCGTCATGAGCCGGCCGCTGGTGCAGAAGCACGGGGCCCAGCGGGCCACCACGCTGTCCATCCTGTTCGGCCTCGCGATGTTCGCGCCCCTGGGCGCCCTGGGCCTGCCGAAGCTGGCGGTGGCCACGGTTCCGCCCATGGCCTGGGTGGGACTGGTCTACCTCGGCCTGATGACGAGCGTGGTGTCCTACCTGCTCTGGTTCCACGCCCTTTCCACCAAGGAGCCAAGCCGGGTGGCCATCGCCACCAACGGCCAGCCCGTGGCGACGGCGATCCTGGCCTGGATTTTCTATGGGCAGGCCATCACTCCGGTCTTCGCGGTGGGCGCGGTCCTGGTACTCGGGGGCGTTCTGCTCACGCAGCTGTGAGGACTTTCAGCTGTCGGCGCTTGGCGGTCCACTGCGCGGATGTATCTGGTCGTAGAGGGTGCGTAGCCTGGCCTGGTGGACGTGGGTGTAGATCTCGCGACCCATCCAGAGCGAATCACGATCGGGGGTGGAGCTGATCGTAGAGTGCCCTCAGCCTGGTCTGATGGACATGGGTGTAGATCTGGGTCGTGCTGATGTCGGCGTGGCCCAGCATGGCCTGGACGGACCGCAGGTCGGCGCCGTGATCCAGCAGATGGGTGGCGAACGCGTGTCGCAGCACATGGGGGCTCACCGCCTCGGGGCGGAGGCCCGCCGTGCGCGCGTAGCCCTTCAGCAGGCGCCAGAGATGCTGCCGCGTGAGACCCTCGCCGCGCTGGCCCACGAAGAGTTCACCGCCCCTTGGCTTGAACCCGGGTCGCAGGGCCAGCCAGGCGCGGATCCATCGCTCGGCGCCGGTGCCGAAGGGAATGAGCCGTTCTTTACGTCCCTTGCCCATGACCTTGAGGAAGCCTTCATCCAGGAACACAGACAGGGCTGGAAGCCCCGCCAGCTCGGACACGCGCAGCCCTGAGGCGTAGAGCAGCTCCAGCCAGGCGCGATCCCGTACGCCAAGCGGCGTGGCCGTATCCGGAGCCTCCAACAGGGCCTCCACCTGGCTTTCACCCAGCGTGCGGGGCAGAATCCGGGGCGGGCGGGGCGGCTTCACCACGGCCTCCGGGCCGGCACCATCGCCGCCTTCCATGCGCAAGAAAGACAGAAAGCCACGCAGGCTGGAGCTGAGCCGGGCCAAGCTGCGGGGGGCCTTTCCCTCCGATTGCTGAGCCACGAGGAAAGCGGTGAGGTGGTCGCGGGAGAGGTCAGTGGCGGGTAGATCCCGGGCGCAGGCCCAGACAGCCAGGTGGTTCAGGTCGGAAAGGTAGCCGGAGGCGGTGTGGGGCGAGAGCCCCCGCTCCACTGCCAGGAAAGTTCGGAACTCCCGGAGGCTGGCGCCCCAGCCGAGGGGCCAGCCATGCTCGGGTTCCTCGTGGGTTCTGGGGCGGGGCATGGGTCCATCCTCCACGGCCGGAGCATGAGCGCAATCCTTCATGTCATAAGGAAGTGGGGGGCTCCTTTACCCGGGGTTTGGACATCGGGACGGGGGTATGTTAGGGTTTCCAGGTTCGTTTGGAGGAGCCCACGATGGCTGATGTGCGTAAGAAGGTCATTGCAATCATTGCTGAGCAGCTGGCCAAACCCGAAGATTCCATCTCCGAATCCAGCCACTTCGTGGACGACCTCGGCGCCGACAGCCTCGACACCGTCGAGATCATCATGGCCATCGAAGAGGCCTTCAGCCTCGAGATCCCCGAGAGCGAGCAGGAGAAGATCCGCACGGTGGGCGATGCCATCGCCTACATTGAGAAGCACGCGAAGGCTTGATCCATCGCGATCGTAACGTGCCGCAGCGCCCCTCACGGCCCTGCGGCACGTTTGTTTTCCGTTCTACGAGGTGAATCCATGACCAGGACCGTTCAGCGCCGCCGCGTCGTCATCACCGGCATGGGGACCATCAATCCCTGCGGCCTCACCGTGCCCGAGACCTGGAACAACCTGCTGGCGGGGAAAAGCGGCATCGGCCCCATCGACCGCTTCGACGTCACGGATTTCGCCTGCAAGATCGCGGGCCAGGTGAAGGGCTTCAACCCCGATCCGTTCATCGACAAGAAGGAACAGAAGAAGATGGACATCTTCATCCAGTACGCCCTGGGCGCGGCCCATGAGGCGTGGGTGGATGCCGGTCTCGACCAGGTGCAGCTCACCAAGGCCGAGCGGGAGGTGTTCGGGGTCTACATCGGCAGCGGCATCGGCGGCCTCAGCACCATCTGGGACGAGGCCAACGGCTATCGCGGGCCCCGTCGCACGAGCCCCTTCTTCATCCCCAGCCTCATCGTGAACATGGCCAGCGGCCAGGCCAGCATCAAGTATGGCCTGCAGGGCCCCAACAGCGCCGTGGCCACCGCCTGCGCTACGGGAGCCCACGCCATCGGCGACGCGGCCCGTCTCATCGCCTTCGGCTATGCGGATCGCATGATGGCCGGCGGCAGCGATTCGGTCGTCAACCAGCTGGGTGTGGGCGGCTTCGCCGCCATGCGGGCCCTCAGCACCCGCAATGACGAGCCCGAGCGCGCTTCCCGGCCCTTCGATGTGGATCGCGACGGCTTCGTTATGGCCGAGGGCGCCGGCATCGTCATCCTTGAAGAGTATGAGCTGGCCAAGGCCCGCGGCGCCAAGATCTACGCCGAGGTCGCCGGCTACGGCATGAGCGGCGACGCCAACCACATCACCACCCCCGCCCCCGAGGGCGAGGGCGGCCAGCGCGTCATGCGCGCCGCCATCAAGGACGCGGACATCGCGCCCGAGGAGGTGGGTTACGTGAACATGCACGGCACCAGCACCCCCGTGGGTGACAAGCTGGAGTGCATGGCCATCCAGAAGGTCTTCGGCGACCATGCGAAGAAGATCAAGGTGAGCAGCACCAAGTCCATGCACGGACATCTCCTGGGCGCCGCCGGCGGCCTGGAGACCATCGTGGCCGTCATGGCCGTGAAGACCGGGAAGATCCCCCCCACCATCAACGTGGACAACCAGGATCCCGAGTGCGACCTGGACGTGACCGCCAACGTGGCCGGCACCCTGGATTCCGAATACGTGATGAACAACGGCTTCGGCTTCGGCGGCACCAATGGCTGTCTGGTGCTGCGCAAAGTCTGAACGGCAAGCCAATCCACGGCGAAGACCGAGACCAGAGCGGACAGTAACACTCCCAGAAAAAAGAAGATGTGAGTCGAGATCGCGGAGGAAGAAGGTCTGCCTTTTCTCCGCTTTCTCCGCGACTCTCCGCGTGAGTGGTTGTTCTTTCTTTTTTTCTTCGCGTCTTTGTGGTTTTCTTTTCTCCCATGGCCAAGGCAATCCCCTTCAAGCTCGTGTCGCCCTACTCACCCGCCGGAGACCAGCCGGAGGCCATCGCGCAGCTGGTGGCGGGGCTGGAACGCGGGGAGCATGCCCAGACGCTTCTGGGTGTGACAGGCTCCGGCAAGACCTACACCATGGCCTCGACCATCGCCCGGGCCGGCCGCCCGGCGCTCATCTTCGCGCCCAACAAGACACTGGCAGCGCAGCTCTTCAGCGAGTTCAAGCAGTTCTTCCCCGAGAACGCCGTCGAGTACTTCGTCAGCTACTACGACTACTACCAGCCTGAAGCCTACGTGCCCGAGCGGGACCTGTTCATCGACAAGGACGCGAAGGTCAACGAGGAGCTGGAGAAGCTGCGCCTCAGCGCCACCCGCTGTCTGCTGGAGCGCCGCGACACCATCGTGGTGGCTTCGGTCAGCTGCATCTACGGCCTGGGCGACCCCAGCTCGTACCTGAACCTTTCGGTGACGCTCAAGACGGGACAATCCATCGACCGGGCCATGCTGTTGCGGGACCTGGTGGCCATCCAGTACCAGCGCAACCACCTCAGCTTCGAGCCCGGCATCTTCCGGGTGCGGGGTGACGTGGTGGAGGTCTACCCGGCCTACGAGGACGTGGCCTACCGCATCGAGCTGTGGGGCGACGAGGTGGAGCGCCTCTCGAAGGTCGATCCCCTGCGGGGCGTGGTGATCGAGAAGCTGGACGAGCTCACCATCTGGCCCAAGACCCACTACGTGACGCCCGAGGACAAGCTCAAGGCGGCCATCCGCGCCATCAAGGATGAGCTTGAGGCGCGGGAGGACGAGTTCCGGGCCGCGGGCAAGATCGTGGAACTGCAGCGCCTCCACCAGCGTGTCATCTACGACGTGGAGATGATGAAGGAGATGGGCTACTGCAGCGGTATCGAGAATTACAGCCGGTTTCTCGATGGCCGTGAACCGGGTCAGCCGCCCCACACGCTGCTGGACTACTTCCCCGAGGACTTCATCGTCTTCATGGACGAAAGCCACGTGGCCACGGGTCAGCTCCACGGAATGTACAACGGTGACCGTTCGAGGAAAACAACGCTGGTGGATTACGGGTTTCGGCTGCCTTCCGCCCTTGATAACCGTCCTCTCAAATTCGAAGAATTTGAGAGCCGAGTCAAACAAGTCGTCTACGTCTCCGCCACTCCCGGCGACTACGAGCTGCAGCAGAGCGGCGGGGCCTTCGTGGAGCAGGTGGTGCGCCCCACGGGGCTGGTGGATCCCATCGTCGAGGTGCGCCCGGTGGGCACGCAGGTGGACGATCTGCTGGAGGAGATCCGGAAGACCGTCGCCCGGGACGAGCGGGTGCTGGTGACGGTGCTCACCAAGAAGCTGGCGGAACAGCTCACGGCCTACTATCAGGAGCTGGGCATCAAGGCCGAGTACCTGCACAGCGAGATCGACACCCTGGAGCGGGTGGAGCTGCTCAAGAACCTGCGCCGGGGCGTGTTCGACGTCCTGGTCGGCATCAACCTGCTGCGGGAGGGGCTGGACCTGCCGGAAGTGAGCCTGGTGGCCATCCTGGACGCGGACAAGGAAGGGTTCCTCCGCAACAACCGCAGCCTCATCCAGACCATCGGCCGCGCCGCCCGCCACGTGAACGGCCGGGCCATCCTCTACGCCGACGTGATGACGGGGTCGATGAAGCAGGCCATCGGCGAGACCGAGCGCCGACGCAACAAGCAGCTGGCCCACAACGCCGAGTTCGGCATCACTCCCGAGACCGTGAAGCGCAACCTGGACGATGTCATGGGCGAGGCCCTGGCCCGGGAGTTCATCAACGTCACCAAGGAGGAGCGGGCCGCCGAAGAGCCGCTGCTCTACCTGGAGGACAAGGCCTTCGAGCGCGAGGTCGCCAAGCTCGAGAAGCGCATGAAGGACCTCGCCTCCCAGATGAAATTCGAAGATGCGGCGGCCCTGCGCGACCGGATCCTCCACGCCCGACGGGAACGGTTGTTGTCCACTGGGGATTCACCACTCGTGCTGGCCTCGGGGCCTGTGCTGGAATGACCTGGCCATGCTGAAGCCTTTGCTGCCCTGGTTCTCTGCCGCCTTTCTGGCTGTCGGCCTGCCCTGGTGGATGGCCCCCTACAACCGCTTCTCCTTCTCGCACCCCTTGTCGATCCTCGGCTTCCTGGTCTTCGTGTGCCTCGCGACCTGGGCGGCAGGTGGGACATCCCTCGGACTGCGGCGTGCCACGCTGGCAGTGGGTGCTGCCGTTCCCTGCGCCGTGATGGCCCGGGTGGTTGTGGACGTCGCAAAGGATCCCACTTCCCATAACTTGTGGCCCTTCGAGGTGATTCTCATGGGCGTCATGGGGTTCGGGATCGCCTTTGTGGCGGGGCTGCTGGGGCGGCTGTTCAGGCGGGTGCTGGCGCCGAATTAGGCGGGGATGCTACTTCGCATACTGGCCGATCACCTTCTCGATGGCGGCCCGGCAGGCGGCGCAGAAGCCCACGTCATCGCGCGTGAACATGAGGCAGTCCTCCTGGCTACGGAAGTAGCCTCTCGCCTCGTAGTTGGCGCCCTCGAAGGCGCCCACCTTGCCGCTATGGGCGTCGGTGCCGAGCAGTTTGGTCTCGTAGACCTTCTCCCGGGCGAAGAGGGCGTCCATCTCGACTTCAGGCTTGTTGGCGGCGCGGATGGCGCGGCGCTCCCTCTGGTAGGCGTGGCTGTGGGCCTCGAACTCGTCCTTCTTCCAGGGGGTGGGCAGGGGCACGCTGGGGGTAAGCAGATTCGCCCATTTCGGATGCTTCGGGTCCGCCGTGGCATTGGGTTCCCAGGGCTCGGGACGCGAATGGCTGTTGGTGACGGCCACGTCGGAAGTGTAGTACTCGTCCGCCAGCCCCGCGAAGTGGTGGCCGAACTCGTGGACGAAGAGGTAGCCGATGGTGCTGTTCCCCGCGGAGGCCGTGCTGTAGAGGTTGTGGATGCCGCCGCCACCGTAGGTCTCGGCGTTCACCAGGATCTCCACGAACTCATAGGGGGCCTGGGCCGCGATATCCCGCCAGGCGCGGTTGTCAAAGGTCAGGACATACCGCTCGCTGCCGAAGGCATCATAGGTGGCGCCCAGGGGCGTGCGCTTGTGGACACCCGTGGAAGGCCGCGAGATGCCGCTCTCCACCGCGGGCGGGCAGAGCGCCCACACGTTGAAGTCCTGCCGGTGCTCCTTGAACGGGGTCTGCTGGAAGAGCAGTTCCATCACCTTGCGGGCCTGTTGTTCGAACTTGCCGCGCTCCGCGGCGGTGTACCCATCGCCCAGGATGAGGAAGTCCACCTTCCCGGCCGGGTCGCCGGTCTTCTGGAGGGCGATGAGCCCGCCGGCGTCCGGCGCCGGGGCGCGCTCGATGAGGGGATCCTTGGGATCGAGGTCGAAGGTCCAGAGGGTCTTGAAGGCGTTCCGCTCATCGCGCTTCTTTACCTGAATGCGCACGGGCGCATCCGGCTGGGGGAAGCGCAGGGATTCGGAAAAGCTGCGGCTCAGGGCCTTGGCCTCGTCCGTGGTTTCCCACTCGCCGTAGATGCTGGCGAAGCCCCGCGAATAGAGGAGCTTCCCGGTGGCCTTGTCCGCCACTTCGAAGCAGTACTTCCCAAGGTTGCTGGTATCCACGGCCTTGGCGGGATCCCCGGGCCAGGGCAGGGGCTCCAGCACCACGCGGTCCACACCGAACCGCTCGGAGGCGGCATCTCCGGTATGCCCGTAGTCCACCCGCATCGTGCGGGGCGGAGCGGCCAGGCAGGCCAAGGTGGCGAGGGAGAGCAGCAGGGAGCGGAGCATGGGACACCTCGCCATCCAAGATAGACTGGTCCCACGGAGTTACGATGCTCACCTCGAAACAGCGCCAGTTCCTCAAGGCCCAGGCCCACAAACTCAAGCCCGTCATGCACGTGGGGAAGGGCGGCGTGACGCCCGCCCAGGCTGCCGAGCTGGATGTGATGATGGACAGCCTCGAGCTGGTGAAGATCAAGGTCAACCAGAACAGCTTCGAGGATGAGGCCACCGCTGCCGCCGCCCTCTGCGCCGCCGTGCCAGGCCTGGAACATGTCTGGACCATCGGTCACACCATGCTGTTCTTCCGGCCCAGCCGCAACCGTGACACACGGTATCCTTTGCCTGCCTGATTAAAGCGCGGGACGTTACGTCCCGAGGAACCGGGGAAAGGAGTCCCGATGCCCTATCTGTCATGGATGGAGGGGAGCCAGCCCCGCCGGCATGCCGTGGTGGAGGACCCGTGCGTTCTGGGTTCCGACCCGTCGGCCTGCGCCGTGGCAGGGCCTGCCAAGGAGGCCGTGTCGCCCGTGCATGCCGCCATCAGCCGGGTCGGAGGGGGATGGCTGGTGAAGGATCTGGAATCGGCCCAGGGCACAATCTTGAACGGCCTTCCCGTGAACCCACCACTGGGGCACCCCTTGCTGGATGGAGATGAGTTGGTGCTGGGTACCTGGCGTCTGTCGTTCACGGCAGGCTTCCCGGGGCTGGATGGAACCACTTTCGTGGAACGGGTCGGGGACCTCTTCGATGAGCTGCGGGTCTATCCGGAGCGGACCTTCCTCCTTGAGCTGCAACAGCTGTACGGTGCCACCGAAAGGCTCCTGGAAGAGGTGGATTCGGAGGCCTTGGAAAGGACCATCCTGGAGGAATGCCTGCGCTTGATGGCCGGCGACCGCGGTTGCTTCGTCAGACGGCAGGAGCCTGACAGCTGGCACCCGATCCACCAGATAGGGCTGGCCGGGGAGGGGTCGGGGCCGTCGCGGGCCGTGCTCGACTATGTGACCCAGGAACAAACGGCGATCCTCTCCAACCACCCCGAGACGGATCCAAGGTTCGAGGGTGGGGCGACCCCGGAGGTGAACCGCAGGCCCCTGCTGTGCGCCCCCCTGGCCGACGGGAGTGATTTGGCTGGTGCCATCTACCTTGAGCGGGAAGCGGAGGGACGGCCTTTCAGCCGCCTCGACCTGGCGACCCTCCAGGCTTTCGTGCGCCGGGGCTCCCTGGTCCTCCGTCAGGCCAGACTGGGCCGGGCCCTGCACCAGGCCGACCAGCAGAGAGGCCAGGCCCTGGCCACGGAGCGTCTGGAATCCTTCCGCCAGATGGCGGGAACCCTCAAACACGAGATCAACAACCCCTTGGCGGTCATTTCCATGCAGGTGGAAATGCTCCAGCGGAAGTACCCGGAGGAGGCCCGATTGGCCAAAATCGGGGAGATGGCCGACCGCATCAAGATCCTGCTTCAGGGGCTCCAGCAGATGCGGGAGACCCCCACGGAAGGCTACGCAGATGGATCGAGCATTCTGAAGCTCGGGTAGGGGGCTTCAGTCCTCGGCGGTCAGCCAGCGGATACCCCGCTCGCTCAGAAGCGCCTGGACGGGCCAGTCGTGAGGGGCGATGGGCACGGGCAGGTGCATCTGGGCCTCGAAGCCGACGCCGACGGTGAGGACCTCCTCCGGCAGCTTGGCGAGGAGGGCGTCGTAGAAACCACGGCCATAGCCAATGCGGTAACCCCCGTCGTCGAAGGCGAGGCCCGGCACCAGCAGCAGTTGCACAGGCGGAAGGAAGTGCTGGGCCAAGGCGGGCTCCAGGAGCCCCCAGTGACCCTTCTCCAGGGGCTCCGTGCCCCAGGCCAGCCGTGGCGGCTGGGTGGAGGCCACCCGCGGAAAGAACCAGAGCCAGTCTGGATGGGCTGCCACGGCGGGTCGGAGATCGATCTCCGCGCCAAAGGGCCAGAAGGCCCCGATGCGCGTGAAGTGGCGATCACGGCAGAGGCGGTCGAGGTGCGCCCCGATGGCCTTCGACCACTCGGTACGATCGCCAACGGGAAGGGCCTCCCGGCGGGCCTTCAGTTGGGCGCGGAGCTCGGCCTTGGTGTCCATGACTTCACCTCAGCAGGGGCGCCGGGCCCGCGTCAACGGAGTATCCTCGCACCTGGAGTGACACCATGAACGCCCGTACCCTGCTGCTGATCCTCGCTGGCTGCCTGATTCTCAGCGCCCCCCGGTCGGCGCGGGCGCAGAGCGGGGCCCAGCCGGAGACACCCACCACCCAGCTGGTGCAGTCCGTTCCCGCGGAGACTGACCTCGCCGACCCCTCGCTGACCTTCGCCAAGGATGCCTGGGTGGCCATGATCCATGGCGCGAAGGTGAGCGTGGACGCCGCGGAATTCTATGTCACCAACCGGCCCGGCAGCGCCCTGGAGCCGGTGCTGGCCGAGCTGGAGAAGGCCGGGGCCCGCGGTGTGAAGGTGCGCGTCCTGCTCTCGGCCAAGATGCTGGACCAGGACCCCGCCTCCGTGGCGCGCCTCCGCCGCGTTCCTGGCGCCGAGGTGCGGAGCTTCGATCTCTCGACAGTCTCAAAGGGCATCCTCCACGCCAAGTACTTCGTGGTGGATGGCCGGGAGGCGGCCCTGGGCAGCCAGAATTTCGACTGGCGGGCGCTGGAGCACATCCACGAGCTGGGGGTGCGAACCACGGATCCACGGATCGTCGTCCGGCTGGCCGAGCTGTTCGCCATCGACTGGGCCTTCGCCGGAAGCGGCAAGCTGCCTAGCCTGCCGGGGCGGCCAACTCCGGTCCTGCGGCCGGACGTCGAGCTGGTGGCCAGCCCGCCCTTTCTGACCCCCAAGGACATCCGCCCCGCCATCAACGCCCTGGTGGAACTGATCGGCCAGGCCAAGGAGAGCGTCCGCGTGCAGCTGCTGACCTACTCACCCGTGGCGGGCCAGGACCGCTTCTGGCCGGTGCTGGACAATGCGCTCCGCGCCGCCGCGGTGCGGGGAGTGAGCGTGCGCCTGCTGGTGTCCGACTGGGTGCTGGGAGGCAGGGCCCTCCCTCATCTGAAGTCGCTCACGCTGATCCCCAATATCGAGGTGAAGGTGGTCGCCATCCCCGAAGCGAAGGAAGGCCACATCCCGTATGCCCGCACAGTCCACAGCAAGTACCTCGTAGTGGACCGGACGCATCTGGCCCTGGGGACAAGCAACTGGGAGGAGAGTTACTTCACGGACTCGCGGAATATCGAACTGATCTTCCGCGACTCGCCCATGGCCGCCCAGGCCGCCCGCATCCATGACCGCCTGTGGAGCAGCCGCTACGCCTTCGTGCTGGACCCCGCCAAGGCCTACCAGAAGCGAAAGGTCGACTAGGCCGTGGCGTAGGTGTTGTAGAGGTTGTCTCGCTCCAGGGCTTCGAAACCGGCCTCTTCGATGAGGCGGATCAGCTCATCCCGCTTCAACCCCTGCGGGGTCTTGGCCCCGGCGTCGTGGGCGATCTCCTCGGCGATGACGGTGCCATCCACGTCGTCCGCCCCGTAGCTGAGGCCCGCCTGGGCCAGGCCCGGGGAGATCATCACCCAGTAGGCCTTGATGTGCGGGATGTTGTCGAGCAGCAGTCGGGCCACGGCGATCTCGCGCAGATCCTGGGTCCCCGTGGTCTCGTGGATCACGTGGGTGGCGCTCAGCTCGTTGTCCTCGTTCTGGTAGGCCAGAGGGATGAAGGCCAGGAAGCCCTGGTAGCCCGCGGCCTGGGAGCGGTCCTGCAGGTCCCGCAGGCGCAACAGGTGGTCCACCCGATGGCGGGCCTCCTCGATGTGGCCGTAGAGCATGGTGCAGTTCGTCGGCAGGCCCTTGCGGTGGCACAGCTCGGCGGTATCCAGCCAGACCTGGGCGTCCTTCTTGCCGATGCAGATCTTCTCGCGCAGGGCCTCGTCGAAGATCTCCGCGCCGCCGCCCGGGCAGCTCTCGAGGCCCGCCGCCATGCAGCGGTCCAGGAAGGCCTCGGTGGACAGGCCCGAGATGCGGGCGTAGTAGTCCATCTCGATCATGGTGAAGACCTTGAGGTGGATCGACGGGAAGCGCGCCTTGATCTTCTGGAACAGGTCCTCGAAGTAGTCGATCTTCAACTTCGGATTGTGGCCGGAGGTCATGTGCAGCTCGCGGACGCCCAGGTTCTCGGGCTTTTCCAGCTCCGCAATGATCTGCTCGGCCGAGAGGGCGTAGGCCCGGGGATCGCCGGGCTTGGCCTGGAAGGCGCAGAACTGGCAATGGGTGAAGCAGACATTGGTGTAGGACAGCCGGCGGCTCATCACGTAGTAGGCGGCACGGCCGTTCTTCTGCAGCCGCACATGGTGCGCCATGGCGCCGATGCCCGTGAGGTCGGGGCTTTCATACAGCAGCAGGCCATCGTCGAAGCTCAGGCGTTCGCCCCGGAGCACTTTATCCGCCAGGGGCAGCAGACGCGGATCGCGGATTTTCGATTGCAGTGACAACATCGATACCTCGAACCCCCAGTGTAGCGCCGCCCTGCCGGGACTCCGAGGTCCCGTTTCAGAACTCCTTCGCCACCAATCCCTGGTGGATCCGGGTGATGAGCGCCGGACCTTCGAAGATCAACGCGCTGTAGATCTGGGCGAGGGCGGCGCCATCGTCGAGGGCACCCTGGATATCCTCCGCCGAACCCAGGCCGCCGCAGGCCACCAGGGGCAGGCGGCCGCGCAGGCTAGCCAGGATGCGGCGCCGGACTTCGCGGGCCTTGGCCTTCAGGGGCGCGCCGCTGAGGCCGCCTGCGCCCTTGGCTACCACCCGGGTACGCAGGGGTTCGGCCACCACGCCGCGGTCCAGGGTGGTGTTGGTGGCGATGAGGCCGGAGATGCCTGCAGTCACGGCCACCTCCACGATGGCGTCGAGATCTTCCGGAGCCAGGTCGGGGGCCAGTTTGAGCAACAGGGGTTGCCGCTCCAGACCCATCTCCTTCCGCACCTCCAGCATGCCCACCAGCAGGGGCTTCAGGGCCTCGGGGGCCTGGAGGTTGCGCAGGCCCGGCGTGTTGGGGCTGCTCACGTTGAGGGCGACGTAGTCCACCTGCGGTGCGATGAGGCGGTAGGCGGCGCGGTAGTCATCCAGGGCCTGGGCCTCGGGTGTTTCTTTGTTCTTGCCCAGGTTGCCACCCACGATGAGGCCCGCCGGCCGATTCCGGAGCCGCGCCGCCACCACCTCGGCGCCTTCGCTGTTGAAGCCCATGCGGTTGAGGATCAGGCCCGCCTCCGGAAAGCGGAACAGCCGTGGTTTCGGATTGCCGGGTTGGGGGCGCGGCGTGACCGTGCCGATCTCCACATGGCCGAAGCCGAGGCTCTGCCAGAGGGGCAGCAGCGTCGCTCCCTTGTCCAGGCCCGCGGCGAGCCCGAGGGGCGTGGGGAAGTCCAACCCGAGGATCGTCCTGCGGAGGGCATCTGGGTGCTGAGGTTGCGGCAGGTGCGGCCAGGAGCAGACGCGCTCCCCCAGCCAGAAGGCCAGGTTGTGGGCGGTTTCGGGGTCGAGGCGGAAGAGCAGGGGCCGCAGGGCGGCGTACAGATCCATCACTTCACCGTGACGGTGGCCGTGGCCGAGGTCTCCGGGAAATCCTCACGCTTGACCTGAACGTGGTAGGTGCCGGCCGCGGCGGGGGCTGTGTAGAGGCCGGTGCCATCGATGGTGCCCCCCTCGGGTTCCACCACCCGCCAGGTCACAGGCTGGCGCATGTAGCGCATGCCCTCAGGGTAGTTGATCTCCGCCTGGAAGGCCTGGGTGGCGCCCTTGGTTAGGCTGAGGGCCACAGGGCGGAGATTCAGAAAGGGCTTGAAGGGTTCGGCAGGTTTGGCGGGCACGGCATCCCCCGGGGCGCTACAGGCGAGGACCAGCAGAAGGGCGGTGAAGGGCAGGGAACGCTTCAGCATGGGAACCTCACACACCAGTCATTTCGGTTACGTGATCCATCACGAGCGGAGGTTCGGTCCGGGCCTGGACTTCCTCACGGGTGACGCCGGGGGCCACTTCGATCAGCCGCAGACCTTCCCGCCCCGGCACCACGTCGATGACGGCCAGATCGGTGATGATGCGATGCACGCAGCGCTGGCCGGTGAGGGGCAGGTTGCACTTGCGGAGGATCTTGAACTCGCCGTCCTTGCTGGTGTGGTCCATGACCACTACCACACGCTTCGCCGCCGCCACCAGGTCCATGGCGCCGCCCATGCCCTTGACCATCTTGCCGGGGATCATCCAGTTGGCGAGGTTGCCCTCCATGTCCACCTGCATGGCGCCCAGGATGCTGAGGTCGATCTTGCCGCCGCGGATCATGGCGAAGCTGTCCGCACTGTTGAAGAAGCTGGCGCCCGGGGCCGTCGTCACCGTCTGCTTGCCGGCGTTGATGAGATCCGCGTCCACCTCCTCCGGCGTGGGGAAGGGGCCGATGCCCAGCAGGCCGTTTTCGCTCTGGAGGATGACCTCCATGCCCTCAGGAATCGCATTGGCGATGAGGGTGGGGATGCCGATGCCGAGGTTGACGTAGTACCCGTCGCGCAGCTCCTGCGCCGCGCGGCGAACCAGTTGATCGCGGGACAACGCCATTCGCACCTCGATAGGGGCACCCAGGATAGCGCAGGCGGTCCAGGCTTCAGAAGACGCGGAAGCTCTGGAAGACGCTGAAGGCCCAGCCCCAGCGCGAAAGCGATCCCGGGAATTCGCCCCGCCGGGAGGCCACGGAGGCGCCGATCCGGCCGGTGGGCGTGCGCCACTGGGCCTCGCCCTGGAGGAACCAGGAGCCAGTTCCCAGTGGATCCTCCTGGGCCGCCGTGGCACGCACGACCCTGAGTCGTCCCTGGCCTTCGAGAAAGAGAGGCAGGCCCAATGCCACCGTTCGGGTGATGACAGCGGGCCCGAAGGCGGCCCCCAGCGGATCGCCGTGCGTCGAGAATCCCGCGAGGTAGGCGGGCCGGGTGAAGGGTGCAGAGGTGCGTGATGAAGCGGCCCCGGCGTATTCCAGGCCCAGATCCCAGCCCTCCCAGACCACCTGGAGGCCTCCGAGATCGCGGGCGGGGGTCAAGGTGAGGGACCTGCTTTCAGGGGCGGCGCTCCGGCTGAGGTGAAGCGAGGCACCCTGGGCCCGGACGAAGCGGGCCAGGGAGGGAATCCGAAGCTTCAATTCGGCCAGGGTCGAAGTGCGCTCAGCCGTGGCGGGGGCCCTCTGGCCCTGGGCTTCCTGACCGCCCGCCATGGTCACGGCGCCGAGGCTGGCCTCCATCAAGGATCCGCAGGAGACCCGCACCAGGCCTCCCAAGAGCTGGGGTTTCTGCAAATCCAATCCCGCGGCCTGGGCGGCGATCCGTGCGTCCCGATCGGGAATCCATTCCGGGACGGACCGATCCGCCTCCAAGCGTCCGACGAAAGCCTCCGCCCGCCAGCGGCTCTGGAGGAAGGTGGTTTCTCCTGTGGTCAGGGAGAGGCGCGCAAAGGGCCGGGCCGAATCTCCGAGCAGATCGCCGCCATTCAGGCCGGATCCCCACGCGAAGGGGGTTTGCTCAAGGGCCAGACGCCAGCCGGAATCCCACTGATACGCGATCGCCGCGCGCTGGAGGGTGCCCGAAGTGCGGCCATGACCACGCAGGCCGAGGACTGTGGCCGCCACGGACCAACCTCCCTGGACGTAGCGCCCCTGCAGGCCAAGGCCCCACCCCTGCGTGTCATGGCCCAGGCCCTCCCCCGCGACCAGGGGTGCGTAGAGGCCCTCCGACCCGGCTCCGCCGAGGCCCACCTCGAAGGAGGGAAAGGACAAGGTCGGCAACGGTGGCTCCCCCAGGGTCCACGCCCGTTGCGCCTGCCGCAGGGCGCTCGCGCTATCCTGGAGCAGGGGGGCCTGGGCCCAGGCCCCCAGCCCTGCCGTGAGGCCGAGGGCGGCGGCCCGGAAGGTCATTCCCGTCATGGCTCCAGCACCGTGATGGAGACGATTTCCGCCCCCAGTTCCAGGTCATCGAGAATCGCCATGGCGTGATCCAGGTCCTCCACTTCACCCAGACGGGTGTAGCGCCCGGTGAGGTGGGGCGCGGCATTGGTGGTGATGAAGAACTGGCTGCCGCCCGTATCCTTGCCTGAGAGGGCCATGCCCACGCTGCCCGGGCCATACCAGTCGAGGCTGTTCTCGCAGCGCACGGTGTAGCCCGGCCCGCCATCCATGGTGTCGAAGGGCGAACCCATCTGCACCACGAAGTCCGGGACCACGCGGGGGACGAGGCGACCATTGAAATAGCCCTCCCGTGCCAGGAGGACCAAATTGGCGACGTTCATGGGGGCCACGTGAGGGTCGAGCCGGAGCGTCACGCTGCGCGTTCCGCTCAGTGAGACGCGCAGGCGGACGGGCTGGCCGCGCTCGGCCAGGCGGATGGCTTCCTTCAAGATGGCTTCGTCAGTCTTCACAGGTTTTGCCGCGGAGGGCCAAGGCGTGGCCGGATCCAGCTTCAGCAGCGCCTGGTAGGCCTCCCAGCGGCAGGTCCAGTTGGGGTGCTGCAACCAGGGACGCAGCTGCGCCTTCTGATCCTCCGGAGCCATTTTCCAGCGGGCATAGCTCTGGATCAGGGTCTGCTGGACCTCGAACTGGGTGTCGGCCCAGACGCGCCTGGTCAGCGCCTCAAGGTCGGCCGGAGCGGCGGGAAGATCATCGATGGCGGCGGCGCGGGCGATGGGATCGGGCCCGGACAGGAGGCGCGCGCGCACCAGGTCTGCTTGACCTGGGTTCTGGTTCCGCATGGCGGGAAGCAGCGTGCCCAGCAACAGGGGGCTGGAGGCGCCGAGTGGGCGGTCCTGTTCCATGCGCAACCGGAGCCCCGGCAGGGGCGACTCAAGCTTGGCCAGCGCCTGGAATCCGTACCACTGGACCAGGGGCTTGCCTGAACAGGGCCAGGGAGAGCCCTCCACCTCGAAGACCTCCGCAGGGGCTGGTTTGGGAACCCCTTCCGCCAGCCTGGAAAGGATGCCGACGCAAGCCTGGTCCAAGGTGGCCGACGAGGGACGGCGAAGACCCAGTTCCGCCCAGGCCGGTGAATCTGGCGAAAGCGAGGTGAAGGCCTTCAGCGCCAGTTCGCGGCGGCGGGGCCAGGGCCCCCGGTTCCACGCATCCATCAACGCCAGCACGCTTCCTGGCGTGGCGGGTACCGGCGGCAGCAGCACCTTCTCCTTGCCGGCCATCACGAGCCGCAGGCGGGCGGCCTGGGCGCGGACAGGATCCACCTTGCCGGCCTTCTGCAGGGCGTCGAGGAAGGTCTGAAGGGCTGGGGAAACCTCGGCGCCGTTCAGGCGAGCCGCGGCGATGGCGGCTTCCAGGTGCAGATGTTTCGGCCAGCTGGCGGCCTCGGCACTGGTGAGACCTGCCAGAGCCGTGAGGGCCTTGGCGCTCTTGAGGCGATTGAGGAAGAAGAGGGCCGTGAATCGCGCCTGGGGTGTCCGGGCGGTCGTTGCCAGGGCCTCCCAGGCTTCTGCGGTGGGCTTCTCCAGGGCCGTCGGCAACAGGGCGGGCGCGCCCGGGGCGCCAATGCGCTGGAGCGCCCGTTCCAGGCGGGCCCGGTCCGCGGCTGGCAGGGCGGCTTTCTGGGCCCCGGTGATGGCCAACGGTTGACGCATCCATTCCGCCTGGATGGCCTCACGCACGGTGAAATGCGGGGTTTGGGCGAAGGCGGAGGCTCCCGCCAGCGCACAGAGTAGCCATTTCTGGAAAGATGGGGGCAAGAGGTTCATGTTGGCTCGCTTGGGAACGGACATTCTACGGGAAGAGTTGCGAAGGCGTGCTGCCGACGGGCACGCTGGGCCCCACGAGGTCTGGATCCGCTGGCCCCGGCAACTGGGGGACGTGGTGTTCGCATTGCCCTTCTTCGGTTCGCTGCAGGCGGCCTGGAATGCCGAGGCAGTCTCTCTGGGTGTGTCCCTGCGCTGGGTAGCCGTCGGGCATTCCATCGGAGCCGCCCTCTTCTCCGAGGCGGCGTCGGCGTTCATCGCAGAATCTGTCATCGAAAGCGGAGGCATCGGCAAGCCTGATCCCTGGCACCTGCTGCGGCGCTGGCGAAAAGCCCCACCGGTCTGTGTCATCAACCTGAGTCAGAGCGTTCGACTGGCCCTGGGTGCCTGGATGGCCGGGGTTCCCATCCGAGGCGGCATTTCAGACAACCACCTGAATCTGCTGTACACGCATCCCTTCAAATACCGTGATCTGCCCATCCACCTCGCTCAGAGGTACGGGCCACTGCTGGAGCAGCTGACAGGCCAGCGCCACCTCCAATGGGTCCGCCTCGGGCGGCACAACCTCGGCGGTGTGGGGGGGGCTGGCCTCCTCCAGGCCGCAGGATGGAGAGGCGAGCCTTACGTCACCCTTGCCTTCGGCACCCGGGGCCATGTCAAACGCTGGTTTCCAGAGACGAGGACCTGGCCGGAGCTGGCCCGCCGCCTGTCGGCCGAAGGGTTCCGCTGTGTCTGGCTGGGGGGCCCCGACGAAGTCGCCCTGGGAAAAGAGATCGCGGCCCTCGCGCCAGGGTCTCTGGATCTCACCGGGAAGACGAGCCTGCCCGAGGCCTGCGCGATTCAGGAGGAGGCCGCCGGCAATGTGGCCATTGATACGGGTTTGGCCCACACGGCGGCGGCCACGGGTCGGCCCACCCTCACCCTCATGGGGCATTCGCCGGAGCCACTGATCGCGCCGGTGGGTCCCATGGCGGTGGCCATCCGGGGCTCGGCGGTGGATTCCTATCCCGGGGAAAGCGAAGGGTTCGAAACCCACGGCTCCGTCGCCCACCGGGTCCACCCGGACCGCGTGGTGGGCCTGCTCAAGGCCCTCATGGCGGAGGCCCGCACGTGATACCTCCGGGTGCCTTCTGGGTGCGGATGCCGAGGTTCATCGGCGACGCGGTGATGATCCACCAGGCTCTGGGCCCGCTCTGGAGCCTGGGGAGCCCCCTCGTGGCTTGGGGTCCGGCGAACGTCATGGAGCTGTTCGAGGGCAGTGGCTCCTTCGCAGCCTGCGTGGCCGATCCGGAACCCCTGCGGGCATGGGACATGGCCAAGCTGCTTCGACAGTTCCGGGCCGAAGGGGTCATCAACCTGCCCCGGAGCTCTCGGGCCCTGCTGGCGGCCTTCCTCGCCCGAACGCCGGTCCGCGTCGGCTGGAGCGAGGGTGGCGGTGGTCTCCTCGCCACCACCAGCCTGCGTTTCAAGGGGCAGACGGGCCATCAGATGCATCGCTATGGCAACCTGATTGCCAAGGCCTTCCCCGCCTTGCCACAGGGAGCTCCCTGCCGGTTTCGGCCCAGCGGGGAGGCCTTCGACCAGGCCTCGGCCCTGAGGGAGGCCTTCGGCATTCATGGCCCCTACGTGGTGCTGGCACTGGGGGCCAAGCACTGGAACAAGCGCCTGGGGACCCCGGTGATGGTGGACCTGCTGGACCGGCTGGAGCGGGAGGGGATTCCGGCCCTGGTGCTGGGAGGGCCACAAGAAGAGGATCGGGCCCAGGGACGGGGGATCCTGGCGCTCCGCCCTCAGGCCAACGTGGTCTGTGGCAGATCCTCCCTGAGTGTCAGCGCCGCGCTGGTGGCTGATGCCCTGGCGGTGGTGGGAAATGATTCCTCTCTGTCGCACCTGGCGGCAGCCAGCGGCACGGTCACCCTGGTGGCCTTTGGGCCCACTCTGCCCGAGGTCACGGCCCCGCAGGGACCGAATGTCAGGGTCTTCCAGAAGGCTGGCTTGAATTGCCTCGGCTGCATGCGGTTCGATTGCCGGATTCAGACCCACGCTTGCATGCAGCAGCTCGAAACCGGACCGATGTTCGACCGGATCCTCGAGACGCAGCGCAGCCTCACCGCAGCATCAGCTCCATCAGGCGGTCCCGGAACGCGCTAGGGCTCTGTCGCGCCCGCAGCGAGGCGGAGGCGGCTTCCGGGCGGGTCCGGGCCTGGAGGATGGCTTGGGCCAGGCTCTCCGCTCCCACATCAGGCGGGACATAGACGGCCACCGGGCCCAGCTCCGGGAAGCTGCCGATGTCCGAAAGCACCAGGGGTCGGGACATGCCCAGCAGCTGGCTCACCACGCCTGAGGATTCCCCGTGGTTCGTGGGCCGGAGCTGCACGGCGACGTGGACCGAGGCCATGAGCGCCTCCAGCTGCCCGTCCGACGGAGCGTCATGGACCTCGAGCCAGGGGCGCCGCGCCGCAAGCCGATGGCGCCGTGCATATCGGCCCGCGCCGAATCCCGCCAGGATCAGCCGCACGTCCTGGGTAGTAGCGAGCCGATCCAAGGCGGCGAGGAGCGTGTGAATGCTCTTGCCGCCGCTGAGGCCACCGAAATGTCCCACTCGCAAAGGCGCCTCGGCCGGTTCCGGATGGGCGGCAAGGGGAGGAGGCAGAGGATGGAACAGGACATCGATGGGAAGGTTCAGGTCGCCCAGATCCTCCCGGACCTTCCGGGCGCAGTAGTCGCTGTGCACCAGGATGCGTTCCGCCCGGCTAAGCAGGGCCAGGGGCCGGATGCCGCAGGGCGCCTGGGGCCCCGGATCCCCGAAGAGGTCACCCAGGAAGGCAGCCCGATCGGGGTAGTGCTCGCGGTAGAAGGCGAACACCGCCCGGGCATCCTCTTCAAACCATCCTGTCCAGAAGCGGATGGCCTGGGCTTCGTGGAGGTGCAGCCAGACGCGCCCAGTCTGGGCTCGGGAGGCGGCGCGGAGGGTGGGCACATGGTGGGGGCTGTTGCCTGCCTCGACTACAACGGCCTGGTAAGAGGTGGGCGGAAGGATCCGGTCCCAACTTTCGGTGGGGAAGAATCGCCGGTGGGGCGCCCCCTGAGCACGATCGAGGCCTTCCATCGATTCAAAGGGCAGGGGGGCGTAAGTGTCCAACCGCCAGCGCGCATCGGCGAAAAACCGGGCGGCGAAGGAGGCCACGCCGTTCGGGATCGGGGGCAGGATGGACAGCAGGGCCAGGCGAGGAAGCCCTGGATCGGGGAGGGCGGCCTGGAGGGTAGCCCATTCACCCAGGCGGAGATCGGGGGGCGCCAGACGGCGGGGTGCGAACAGGCGTTTCAGGGACCGGCTCCAAGGCCGCAGCCGGGTCCGCTCGAAGGATTTCAACCAGGACCGCATGGACATCGCCATTCCTCGGAAGCTGTGGATCTCATCTTAGGTGCGGCCCCGGAGGTCACGGAGTGAGCGGCCATGAGCCTGCATCTTGAAATCCCGGTAGGCGGCCCACTCCAGCCAGGCCCGCTTGAAACGGAAACGGAAGAGGTACTTTTGGAGTTGGTACGCGAGCCGGCGCTGGTTCGAGCGCAGGTGCGCGGGGAAGAACTCCTGGATGAGGAACCAGCGGTTCCGGCGATTGTAGTATTCGACCACGGCGCTGCGGAGGCCCGAAGAGAGGGATTCCTCGTGCGCCACCACCACGCGGGAATTCGACCCGAGGAGCTTTCCCTGGCGCCGCAGAAGCAGGGAGAAGGCCACATCCTCGTAGTACAGGAAGTAGTGGGGAGGGATGCCTCCCACGGAGAGTGCGTCTGCCACGCGCATGAAGACGGAACAGCCATTGATGAAGGCAAGCGGGTCGTCGAGACCCGCGGGGTCCACCAGCACTTCGGTGTGGAAGGTAGGTGGCACGAGGCGGCCTCCGACGATCATCCGTCGACCAGTGGCCACCGTTGTGCCCCAGAGGCCCACGTCGGGTTGCCGCCGGGCCTCTTCCACCAAGTCCAGGCAGGAACCTTCGAGCAGCAGTGTGTCGTTGTTCAGCACCCAGGCGTACGGGACGTCGTGGTCGGCCAGGTAGGCCAGCCCCACATTGTTTCCACCGGCGTAACCCAGGTTTTCCGGGATCTCCAGCAAGCCGATCTGGCCGGCCTCCGGGAGGGCCCCGTCCTCCGCCGACAGCTTCCGGTAACGGATTCCGTGGCTGGCGAGGAGGGCTTCCGGCACTCCGGGAGCCGACCCTGCATCGTTCTCGATCCAAAGGATCCGCGTCTCCTCCCCCTCATGGGCGAGGAGGCTCTGGATGCAGGCGAGAGTGGAATCAGGCTGGTGGTAGTTCAGCACCAGGATTCCGACGGCAGGAGTGGCCCCGGCCCGGCCATCCCTGGTCATCGATGCTCCCTGCCGGTCACCGGCGGTGTCCTAGCCATCATCCTGAAACTCCAGCGTCATCATTCTTTGGTTTGACAAGAATAGGCTGGTTTTCCGGAGATTGTCCGTGGACGTGCCCTTCGCGATGAAGAGCCTAGAGTTCGCCGGTGGATCGGGCGCGCATGGCCTCGCTGACGCAGGCAGCGGACTGGTCTCTCCGCACGGTGGAAGTAGCCCCATGAATTGGCGCCTGGGGTGTGGCCTTTGGGCTGGGCCGAGTCGGAGACCTGGCCTGTCGGAACGGCCCCGGCGATGGCCTGGCGCTCACGCACTTCGCTCCAGGCGGCGACCGGCTGCTTGGTGATCCGCGGGGCTGGCCCTTACCATGTTTGAATGGAGCCCACCCCGTGATCCCCTTCAATCGTCCCATCCTTCCTGAACGGGCTTCTGAGCTCATGACCGAGGCCTTCCGATCGGGCAAGGTCTCCGGCGACGGGGCCTTCTCCAGGCGCTGCGAGGCCTTCCTCAAAGAGCGGTACGGTGCCTCCCGCTGCTTGATGACAACCTCCTGCACCGATGCCCTGGAGCTGGCGGCCATCCTCTCTGGAGTCGGGCCCGGCGACGAGGTCATCCTCCCGAGCTTCACCTTCGTCTCCACCGCGAACGCCTTCGCGCTGCGGGGCGCGAAGCTGGTCTTCGCGGACAGCCTGCCGGACCAGCCCAACCTGGACCCGGCCCAGGTAGAGGCCCTGCTGTCACCAAGGACCAAGGTGATCGTTCCGGTCCACTACGCCGGTGTCGCGGTAGACATGGACCCCATCATGTCCCTGGCGGCCAGGCAGGGGGCCTTCGTCGTCGAGGACGCCGCCCAGGCCATCGAGGCCACCTACAAGGGTCGCCAGCTGGGCCTGATCGGGGACCTCGGCGCCTTCTCCTTCCACGAGACGAAGAACATCCATTGTGGCGAGGGCGGCCTGATCGCCCTTCGGGACCCGGCCTTCGTGTCCCGGGCGGAAGTGATCCGGGAGAAAGGTACCAACCGCAGCGCCTTCTTCCGGGGTGAGGTGGACAAGTACGGCTGGGTGGACATCGGCTCATCCTTCCTCCCTTCGGACATCCTCTCGGCCATCCTGTGGGCCCAGATCGAGCATCTGGAGGCGATCTGCCAGCATCGGATGGCCCTCTGGCATTGCTACCGCGAGGCCCTCGACCCCCTGGAACGCTCGGGCTGGGCCCACCTTCCCGTGGTACCGGACTATGCGGGCCACAACGCCCATGCCTTCTACCTGATCCTGCCGGACGAGTCCACCCGGGCCCATCTCATCGCCCACCTCAAGGCCCGGGAGATCATGGCGGTCTTTCATTACCAGTCCCTCCACCGGAGCCCGTACTTCCAGGACAAGCACGATGGCCGGTCCCTTCCGAATTCCGACCGTTACAGCGACTGCCTCCTCCGTCTCCCACTCTTCCACGACCTCACCGAGGCCGAGCAGGGACGGGTCGTCGACGGCGTGCTGGACTTCTTCCGGAAATGAGTTCCCAGCCAACCATGGTGCGCCGCCTGCGGCTGGCGCAGGCCCTCCAGCGGAGGCTGGAGGATGGTCTCGTCTCCGCGTCAGGTGACCGGATCCTGGAACTTGCCGGGTTTGCCGCCAACCTGGCCTGGATGGCCCACGGAGGTGCATTCGCCCTGCCCAGCGTGGAACGGGCACTCAAGGAGGGGCCCGGGCTGGAAGGCGGAAGGCCGCGGTTGAATCCAGCGAGTGTCGAGGGGCGGACGCTCCATGTCCTCACCACCGCCTACGAGACCGGAGGTCATACCCGACTCGCTCAGAGGTGGATGGAACTCATGCACCCAGAGCCGTGCGCAGTCGTCCTGGTCGATCAGAGGGAACCGGTGGCCGCGGATTGGGTCGTTCCTTCTGGGGGAGGAATTCCTCTCCTCGATTTCGAACGCGAAGGCATCCGGTCGAGACTCGACAAGGTCGCCACCCTGCTCGCCCTGATGCAATCCGCGAGGCGCGTGGTATTCCATATCCACCCGGACGATGCGGTCTCCGTGGCAGCAGGGCATCAAGCGCGAGGCGTCGACCTCTGCTTCCTCAATCATGCTGATCACGTGGCTTGGCTGGGGGCCTCACTGCCGGCGCTTCTGCTCGGAGGGCGCAGGGGCGGGAATGAACTGGCGGTGCACAGACGGGGCATTGATCCCGCGATGTGCGGGTACGTGCCACTGCCGCTTACCGAACCGATTCAGATGGATCGGGGCGAGGCGAGGAAATCTCTGGGCATTGGCGAGGCCGAGGTGGTGCTGCTCACCCTGGCCTCCGGTTACAAGTACCTGCCGGTGGAAGGCCGGTCACTGCTCGAGCCTCTTTCCCTTGTGCTCCGGAACCCGGGCCATCGCCTGATCGCCATAGGCCCCGATCCGGAACATCCCGTCTTCACGGAACTGGCCCGGCGCCACCCAGGGAGGGTGCAGGCACTTGGCATCATTCGGAAACCCGACCTCTATCGGGCCGCGGCGGATATATACATCGACAGTTTTCCGTTCTGTTCCACCACGTCATTGCTCGAGAACATCCTGATCGGCACCCCGGTGGTGGCGTTCCAGCCTGATCCCGACGAACTCGGAATCTTCTATTCCGATTGGCCGAACCTTCCGGGAAGCCTGTTTGGCTCTCCTGATCCGGAGGGATTCGCGGAGAGGGTGGAGGCTCTGGCGGAGAGCCGAGCGCGCAGGCTTGAAGTCGGTGGACGATTGAGGAAGGCCGTCGAGATCCACCTTTCCGAGCCTTGGCGGGAATCGATGTTGACTCTGCAGAAGTCGGCCTTCACGCCTCGGCCATGGTCCGGCCGGGTTCCGGTGGAGGAGGGGATTCTGGATAGGACTTTGGCCGGTCTGGGACGCGACCCATTCCGATATCCGAGACTGTCGAAATGGCCCTTGGGGTTCCTGGAGAAAGTCGGTGTAGGTCTGGATCGACTCAGAGGCTGAGGGCCGAGGTTGAGGGCCTAGTCTTGGGCCGCCGAAGCCCTGAGCATCAGGTCCAAATAGGCGAGCAGGACCGTGGTCCCATCTTGGTCCGTGATCTTCCCCAGGCATTTCCAGGCTCCCCGCCGGTCCACGTGAAGCGTGCTCAACCGTAGGTGGTAGGTGTGACTGGGGAACATCGGTGCCAGGAAAAGGTAGCGATAACCCTGGAATAAGGTGCCAGGTCCCGGGAATTCCATGCCCAGGACTTTGGAAATCCACCCAGTAGCCAGGAGCCCGTGGGCGATCCGTCCCGGAAGGCCGAGTTTCATCGCGGCCCCGTCATCAAAATGGATGGGGTTGAAGTCCCCGCTTGCCTGCCCATAGGCCTGGATGGCGGCATCGTCCACCAGGAATTCCTGCTCGACCACGGGACGTTGTGTATAGGTCAGCATGGAATTGACGTGCCAGGTGTGCAGACACTGGGAAAGGGTGAATCCTTCGCGACTCCAGACCTTCTGGACAGCCAGATTGTGGATCTGGGTGCTCACCTTCATGGTGCTGAGCCCCTTCGCCTTGTAGTGGGCCTGTGTGAACCTGATCAGGTCAGAGTAGAGACCACCACCGGCATGGTCGGGGTGGACACCGTAGAGCACGCCTTCGCAGGTGTTACCCGCCTCGCTGCAGGTCGCAAAGGCGACCCATTGCCCGTCTCGGCGCACGAGCCAGGCACAGCGGTCGGGCACCTCGCCGCTCCCATATTCCACGGCCCACTCCTGGAATCCCTCCAAGATCCGGTCCGCCGGAAGAAAGGGGTTGGCGTTGTAGTGATTCCGATAGCCGGAGAATATGGTCTCCACCAGCTTGGAGAGTTCCGGTTGTAGGCTCTTGCCGCAAAGCACGAACTCGAGCCCCGGGTTCCTGAGGCTCTTCGGTTCGAAGGTCGTAAGGTCCATCTCGTAGTAGACAAGGACGTCGGCGTGGAGGAAGGGGAATCCCGCACGTTCGAATTGAGTCGCGACAGTCTGCCCATCCCCGGGAGTCCGAATGATGGCCAAGTCCGCTTCCTGATCCAGAAGAAATGCTCGTAGAGCCTTGCCGTCCAGGGTCTCGAGGGTTCCCCGGAACACCTTCATTCCGAATCGATGGCCCTCAAGTGGGGCGGGGGAAAGCGAGAAGGCGGAAGGGCTCATGAGATTCTCCACAACACGGAATCGGTACGACTATGGATGAGAATGGACCTGAAAAAGGTCGGCGTCGAACCGCGTCGTGGTGAAGGTCACCTGGGTTCTCCGTTGGACCTCTGGGCGATCTCATCCTTCTTTGGAAGGGAACCGTTGAATGGTACGGAATCCCTTTGCTTTCTGTCGACCAGGCATTACCGGGAATACCGGCCTCAGGAAGGGGACCCCGAGGCTCCGCGGAGACTTGGAATGGACTTTGGGCTTCAGTCCTTGGGTCTCGCTACCCCGAAGGCTATTCCAGGCCTGGCCCTGGACCGCTGGTGGTATCGAGTAGCCCGAACGGCGGTCCCGGTGATGGTGGACCCCTGCGGTGCCTCCGACCTTCGGGTTCAACCTCCCCTGTCCCGGCGGGACGGCGAAGAAAGAGCGCCTGGACGCAGGTAGACTGGGGGGATGCTTTTCGATTCCCCTTCGTCCTTCGGCCGCGCCTTCCGCATCCTCACCTTTGGTGAAAGCCATGGGGCCGCGGTGGGAGTGGTGATGGACGGCGTGAAGCCCGGGCTCCCGTTCGATCTGGAGGCCATCCAGAAGGAGCTGGACCGGCGGCGGCCGGGCCAGTCGGACCTGGTGACGCCACGGAATGAGGCGGATCGCCTGCAGGTGCTCAGTGGCGTCTTCGAGGGGCGCACCACCGGGCATCCCATCGCCCTGGCGGTGTTCAACGAGAACCAGCGGAGCGGCGATTACAAGGCCATTTCGGAGCTGTTCCGGCCCGGTCACGCGGACCTCACCTATGACCGCAAATACGGGATCCGCGACCCCCGGGGTGGGGGACGCAGCAGTGGGCGGGAAACCCTGGCCCGAGTGGCGGCCGGCGCCTGGGCCAAGCAGCAGCTCGCCGCCCTGGGTGTGACGGTACGCGGGTTCAATCGGGAGATCGCCGGCATCGCCGGGACGGCGGTGGAATGGCCTTTCGTGGAAGCCAACCCCCTCCGGGTGGCCGATCCCACGACCTTTGCGGCCCAGCGGTCCGCCGTGGAGGCTGCCCTCGCCGATGGCGACAGCGTGGGGGGCGTCTGCGAGGTCTGGATCGAAGGCTTGCCCGTGGGCCTCGGAGACCCGGCCTTCGGGAAACTCGATGGCCTGCTGGCCTTGGCCTGCATGTCCATCGGTGCGGTGAAGGGCGTGGAACTGGGTGCAGGCTTCGAAAGCGCCCGGCGCCGCGGCAGCGAGAACAATGATCCGCTGGGGCCCGGCGGACCGCTCAAGAACGATGCCGGGGGCACCTTGGGAGGCATCAGCACCGGCGCCCCCGTGGTGGTGCGCCTGGCGGTGAAGCCCACCAGTTCGATCTCGAAAACCCAGCGGACCATTGATCGCGAAGGCCATGCGGCCGACATCTCCACCAAAGGACGCCACGATCCCTGCATCGCCCCGCGGATCGTGCCCGTGGCGGAGGCCATGTGCGCCCTGGTGGTCTACGATGCCTGGCTCACCCAGCAGGCCCTCCGGGAGGGTTCGGTGGCTCCCGCCGAGGAATGGAACTGGGACGCCATCGAGGCACTGTTCCCGAGATGATTGTTGTGATGACCGCCACGTTCGCGGTCGCATGACGAACTGATGACCTTGC
The DNA here is from genome assembly GCF_024609265.1 of Geothrix campi. Classification (GTDB taxonomy): domain Bacteria; phylum Acidobacteriota; class Holophagae; order Holophagales; family Holophagaceae; genus Geothrix; species Geothrix campi. The sequence continues at coordinate 327,191 of NZ_JANHMP010000001.1, forward strand.
CTCCTCCAGGCCAATTGACAATCGGATCCGATATGGAACCCGTCCTCCTCAGTTTCCACGCTCCCATCCACGACCTGGACCTGGTGGCCCAGCACGTGGTGCGGGATGGCGTGCCGACGCGTCTGCGGGAGTGGCAGCGCACTTCCGGTGCCCGGGAGCTCGTCTACCTGGCCACCTGTCAGCGGGTGCTCTGGATGGTCTGGGGCGGGGACGCTGGAGCCATCGATCCAGGACCCGGCGTGCGCCGCTACGAGGGGGAGGATGCCTGGGTCCATCTGCTCGCCATGTCCGCCGGACTGGAATCCGCCAACCTGGGTGATCGCGAGATCCCGGGTCAGATGAAGGACGCCCTCGAACAGGCCCGCCAGGTGGGTGTCGCCGGCGACGAGGCCCAGGCCGTCTTCGAGGACGTGATTCGCGAGGGACAGCGACTTCGATCACGCCTGGGGTTGGCCGATGGCAATGTCAGCGTCGCCACGGTCGCCCTGAAGCATCTGTGCGAAGGCCTTCCAGAAGGCTCCTCCATCGCGCTGGTGGGCGTCGGCCCCATGACCCAGTACCTGGCTGAGCGTTTGCCGGAGCGCGGGTTCAAGGTCTCCGTGGCCAACCGTACCCGGAGCAAGGCCCATGACCTGGCAGATCCCCTGGGCCTCGCGGTGGTGGATCTGCCCAAGCTCCAGCGGGATCCCGCCGGCTTCCAGGCCATTGTGAGCGCCACCGCCGCTCCCGAACCGATCTTCACACTGGAAGCCTGGCAGACCCTCAAGCGCCCAATTCTGCGCATCCTGGATCTGGCCCTGCCCCCTGATTCCGAGCCAGGTCTGGAGCAGCTGCCCTGGGTCCACCGGGTGGATCTGTCGGCCTTCCTCGCCCAGACCGCCACCGCGCGGGCCCAGCGGGCCGAGGCGGCCACGAAAGCTGAAGCTTTCCTCGTGGGCGCTGCGGGCCGCCTGCGCCATCGGGCCCACGCCCGGGGACACAAGCGTCACCTGGCCTCTGCCCAGGAACGCCTGGACTCGGCCTGGGGCGCCCTGGAGGCCGAAGTGAAGGCCTTGGAGGACTCCATGCAGGGGCTGGACGAGGTCCAGCGCGAGGCCCTCAAAGAGATCCTGACCCGGGGACGGACCCTGGCCTTCCGGGCCCTGATCCAGACCCAACCCAAACCGGACCCGAACGGAGAGGCAGCCAAGCCATGAAGCACGTCACCGTCGCCACCCGTGGATCCGCCCTGGCCGTGGGCCAGGCCGAGTCTCTCGTGAGGTTCCTCGAATCGAAGGGCTACGAAGTGTCCTGGCGGAAGTTTTCGACTTCCGGCGACCAGTGGCTCCAGGGCCCCCTGGACAAGCAGGTGGGTGGCGGCTTCTTCACCAAGGAGTTGGAGGATGCCATGGCCGCCGGCGCCGCAGACCTCCTCATCCACAGCCTCAAGGACGTCTCCCTGGAGCGGCCGGCGGGCATCGTTTCCGCGTGCATCCCGAAGCGCGAGGATCCTTCCGACTGGCTGGTGCTGCGCCCCGACGCACCCGAAGACCTCACCATCGGCACCAGCGCCGTGCGCCGGGAGCGTGTGCTGAGCCAGCTCTTCCCCAAGGCCCGCTTCACCTGGATCCGCGGCAACGTGCAGACTCGCCTCCAGCGGGTGCGGGATGGCGTGCTGCGCGAGGCGCCCCTCCATGGGACCCTGCTGGCGGCCGCGGGCCTGAAGCGCCTGGGGCTGGACCTGACGGGCCTCACCGTGCGTCCACTGACGCCCGAAGAACTGCCCTCAGCGCCGGGGCAGGGGGCCCTCCTGGCCGAGGCCCGGGCGGACCGCCCCGACCTGATCGAGGCCCTGGCCGAGCTCCACGACGCCATGACCGCCCGCTGCGTCACCCTTGAGCGGAAGGTCCTTGCCGGCATCGGCGGCGGCTGCCAGCAGCCTCTGGGCGCCCTGGCCACGCCCCAGGCGGATGGCACCCTGCTGCTCCGTGCGGCCTACGCGCCCGACGGGGAACTCCGCCGGGCCGAGGCCCGGGGCACCGACGATGCGATTCTCCTGAAGGCTGTCCTCCAGGGCATCGGCCTGTCATGACCTCCGCGGCCTTCCACCCCCGCCTAGCCCTGGCCCGGCCCGCCCAGCACCCGCTGGCGGACACGGTACGCAAGGCCGGCTGGGAGCCTGTGCCGTATGCGTTCACCAGCCTGAAGGTGTGCACGGCGCCACCGCCGATTCCCTTTACGGAGGCCCAGGCGCTCCTGGTGCTGAGCCCTTCGGGGGCCCAGGTGGCCGCGCCCCGCCTGCCCGCGGGAATGCTCTGCCTGGTGCAGGGCGCCGGCACGGCCGATGCTCTCGGGCGGGACGACCTGGAGGTCCGGTTGCCTTTCGAAGCCCGGGCTGAGGCCCTGTGGGAGCTGCTGCAAACCACGTTTCCCGACGGTGGGGACTTCATCCTGGCCCGCGGCGAGCGGAGCCGGGAGTACCTCGAGGTGGCGACGCGCGGGACCGCCTGGCGGATCCATCCCTGGGTCACCCATCGCGAGGTGGCCCGGGACCCGTTCCCGCCCCTGCCGGAAGTGGAGGGGGTGCTGGCCCTCAGCCCGCTGCAGGCGGAGATCCTGGCTCCCGTCGCCCGTGACGTGCAGCGGTTCGCCTGGGGTGAAGCCACGGCCGAGGCCTTCGCCCAAGCGGGGGCCCCCGCCCACGATCGCTGTGAACCAAAGCCAGGCCTGCTCTGGGCCATGCTCGCGCAACACCTGAACAAGGAGGAGTCCCCATGCTGAACCGCTCCCGCCGCCTCCGCACCAGCGCCGCCATGCGCAACCTGGTGGCGGAGACGGACCTCCGTCCCCGCCACCTCATCCAGCCCCACTTCGTGGTGCCTCAGGCAGGCAGTACCGAGATCGCCAGCATGCCGGGCATCGTCAATGCCGGCGTGGAGGAGACGCTGCGGCAGGTGGAGAAGGACCTGAAGAAAGGCCTTACCAGCGTGCTGCTCTTCGGCGTGCCGGAGGATTCCTCCAAGACACCCGATGCCCGCTATGCCTGCGATCACAACGGGGTCGTGCCGGTGGCCGTGAAGGCCCTGAAGAAGGCCTTCGGCTCGGACCTTATCGTCATGACCGATGTGTGCCTCTGCGGCTGCACCAGCCACGGCCACTGCGGCCTGGTGGATGAGAACGGCGTAGTGCAGAACGATGAGACCCTGCCGATCCTGGCAGAAATGGCCCTCCGCCACGCCGAGGCAGGCGCCGACGTGGCCTCCCCCAGCGACATGATGGACGGCCGGGTGGCCGCCATCCGCGAGCTTCTGGACAAGAACGGCTTCACCCAGACCAGCATCCTCAGCTACGCCATCAAGCACTCTGGGGCCTACTACGGCCCCTTCCGCGAGGCCGCCCACAGCAGCCCCAAGTTCGGCGACCGCAAGACCTACCAGATGGACCCCCGCAACGCCCGCGAAGGGCTGCGGGACGCGCTGCTCGACATCGAAGAGGGCGCGGACATGCTCATGGTCAAGCCCGCGCTGCCGAACCTCGACCTCATCTGGCGCCTGCGCGAGCGCACCCTGGCGCCCATCTGCGCCTATCACGTGTCCAGCGAGTTCAGCAGCGTGAAGGCCGCCGACCGCCTGGGCTGGGTGAATGGCGACCAGCTGATGTACGAGCACCTCATCGCCATCCGGCGCGCTGGCGCCGACATGATCGTCACCTACGCCGGCCGCGAGGCCGTGGAGAAAGGCTGGATCTCGTGAGCAACGACACCCTCTTCCAGGAAGCCCTGACCCACTTCCCCGGTGGCGTCTCCAGCCCCGTACGGGCGTTCCGGGCCGTGGGTGGCACGCCCAAGTTCTTCAAGAAGGCCAGCGGCGCCTGGTTCGAAGACGAGGATGGCCAGCGGTTCCTGGACCTCTGCATGTCCTGGGGTCCGCTGATCCTGGGTCACGCCCACCCGGACATCCTGGCCGCCGTCACCGAGTCCATGCAGGAGGGCCTCACCTTCGGCGCCCCCAGCCGTCGCGAGCTCGCGCTTGCCCGCAAGATCAAGGTGATGGTGCCCTTCGTGGAGAAGATGCGCTTCGTGTCCTCGGGCACGGAAGCCGTCATGTCCGCCCTGCGTGCCGCCCGCGGCTTCACGGGCCGGGACCGCATCCTCAAGTTCGAGGGCTGCTACCACGGGCACAGCGATGGCCTGCTGGTGAAGGCCGGCTCTGGTCTCATCACCTTCGGCGCCCCCACCAGCGCGGGCGTGCCCAAGGGCATCGCCGAGCTGACCTCCGTGGTCACGCTCGATGACCTGGAGACCCTGGAGCGCACCTTCGCGGAGATCGGGAACGAACTGGCCGCGGCCATCATCGAGCCCATCCCCGCCAACAACGGCCTGCTGCTCCAGCGTCCCGAGTTCCTCAAGCGCCTGCGCGAACTCTGCACGAAGCACGGCGTGGTCCTCATCTTCGACGAGGTCATCAGCGGCTTCCGCGTGGCCCCCGGCGGCGCGGCGGAGCGCCTGGGCATCACGCCCGACCTGGCGACCTACGGCAAGATCATCGGCGGCGGCATGCCCGTCGGCCTCTACGGGGGCCGCAAGGACATCATGGGCGTCGTGGCGCCGGACGGCCCGGTCTACCAGGCGGGTACCCTGTCGGGCAATCCCGTGGCCATGGCCGCGGGCCTCGCCACCATGGAGAAGCTGACCCCGGCCTTCTACGCCGACCTGGAAGCCAACGCCGCGAAGTGGGCCGCGGCCTTCGAGACCATCCCTGGCCTCCACTGCCCCCGGTACGGCAGCCTGCTCTGGCCGCTGTTCCAGGATGGCGTGCGCCGCAGCGACGCGGTGAAGGGCGAGGCCATCAGCACCTTCAACCGCCTGCACAAGGCCCTGCTGGGCCAGGGTGTCTACCTGCCGCCCAGCGGCTACGAAGTGGCCTTCCTCGGTGCCGCCCACGGCGAGCCCGAACTGGCCCACTTCAAGCAGGCCGTGGCCGCCGTGGCCAAGGATTTTGCCTGATTTCCAAGGCCGCCGGTCACTTCTCCGCGCGCCTTTTCTGGTTTCTGTGATGACATGTTTTTGGTGATGTGATGACCCAGCCCCTCCTCCGCGTCCTGAACGGCGAAGCCCTCGACAAACCCCCGGTGTGGTTCATGCGCCAGGCCGGGCGCTTCCTGCCGGAGTACCGCGAGGTGCGGGCCAAGGTCACCTTCGAGCAGCTGCTCAACGACTCGGACTTGGCCGCGGAGGTGACGCTGCAGCCCATCCGCCGCTTTCCCCAGATCGACGGCGCCATCATCTTCAGCGACATCCTGGTGATCCTGGACGCCTTGGGCTGCGAAGTGACGATTCCCGAGGGCGGGCCCCGCATCGGCAAGACGCTGGACCAGATCGACATCAACCGGCCCCTGGACGAAAAGGTCTTCGAGCCGGTCTGCAACGCCATCCGCAAGGTGAAGGCGAACCTGCCGCCCAAGGTGACCATGCTGGGTTTCGCGGGCGCCCCCTGGACCCTGCTGGCCTACGGCATCGAAGGGAAGGGCAGCAAGAGCTGGTCGAAGGCCAAGGCCTTCATCCACCAGAATCCCGTGCTGGCCCAGAAATGGATGGACAAGCTGGCGGACGCCGCCGCCCGCCTGCTGAACCTGCACATCGAGGCCGGTGCCCAGGGCGTGCAGCTCTTCGACACCTGGGCCGGTGAGCTGGACGCCGATGATTATGCGACCTTCGCCCTGCCTTCCGTGGAGCGCACGCTATCCCAGGTGACGGCTGCGCCCACGCTCTTCTTCGCCCGTACCGGCTACCTGCCGGATTCGTTGAACAACCTGCCTTGCCAGGGGCTGGCCGTGCCCTGGCAGGTCCCCATCACGGAGGCCCGTCGCCGCTTCCCCAAGATGGTGCTCCAGGGCAACCTCGACCCCATCGCGTTGCTGGCCGGCGCGGACACCGCCAAGCGGAAGGCCCGGGCCATCGTGGACGCCATGAAGGGTCATCCCCACATCTTCAACCTCGGCCACGGGCTGGTGCCCGAGACCGATCCCGCCGTGGTGGCCGCCGTTCTTGACGAGGTGAAGGCATGAACCAGCTCGCCGATCTCATCCGCCGCTACGACCGGCCTGGGCCGCGCTACACCGGCTATCCCATGCCGCCGGTCTGGTCCGACGACTTCCCGGAGCCCGAGGTCCTCTCGGCCCTGGAGCGCGCCAATGCCCGCCAGGACGAGGCGCTGTCGCTCTACCTCCACATCCCCTTCTGCCCCCGTCGCTGTGCCTATTGCGGCTGCAACGTGGTGGTGAGCCCCCAGTACGACCCCGTGGAAGCCTACCTGGCCGCAGTGACCAAGGAACTGGATCTGGTCTGCTCCCGCCTGCCGGACCGCCGCAAAGCGCTTCAGCTTCATTGGGGCGGCGGCACGCCCACCTACCTGAAGGCGGCGGATCTCAAGCGCACGTTCAACCTGTTCAAGGAACGCTTCGAGTTCCAGCCCGGGGCCGAGATCGCCATCGAGGTGGACCCCACCTTCCTGGAATCCGATCAGTTGCCAGCCCTGCGGGAGATGGGGTTCAACCGTGTGTCGTTCGGGGTGCAGGACCTGGACGAGAATGTGCAGGCGCTCATCACCCGCGGCCAGACCTGGGATCACACCCTCACGGCCATGCGCCAGTGCCGGGACCTGGGCTTCGAAGGGGTGAACCTGGACCTGGTCTACGGCCTGCCGGGCCAGACCATGGACACCTTCCGCCGCACCCTGGAATCCACCCTGGAGCTGTCGCCGGACCGCATGGCCATCTACGGCTTTGCCTATCTGCCCAGCATCATGCCGTTCCAGCGGAGCATCCCCGAGGAGACTCTGCCTACGCCCGAACTGCGTCTGGACCTGCTGCTGCTGGCCTCGGACATCCTGGAAAAGGCGGGCTATGTGGCCATCGGCATGGACCACTTCGCCCACCCGGACGATCCCATGGCCAAGGCCGTGCAGGAGGGCAAGCTCATCCGTAATTTCATGGGCTATGCCGTGAAGGCGGGCACGGATCTGGTGGGTTTCGGCCCCAGCGCCATCTCCAACGTCGCCGGGGTGTACGCCCAGAACGAGAAGATCCTGGCCAAGTGGGAGCGCAGCATCACGGATGGCCATCTGGCCGTCCACAAGGGGCACCGCCTGTCCGAGGACGATGAACTGCGCCGCTGGGTGATCCACCACCTCATGGGCCACTTCGAGCTGAAGTGGGAGGACCTTCGGCAGCGATTCGGCGTGGATGGCCCCGTCCTCTTCGCGGACGCTGTCACCGAGCTCCAGGCGGAGGTGCCCCAGGGCACCGTGGAAATGCGTCCCGAAGGCATCTTCATCACAGATCTGGGACGGCGCTTCGTCCGCAACCTGGTCCAGCCTTTCGATGCCTATCTGGCCAAGCTCAGCGCCAAGACGCCTTTTTCCCGGACGGTGTGACGCCTGGCATTGAATAGCTGACCCAAAGGCCTACATTAAGAACTGTGGAGACCCGCCCGCCCGGGCCTTGGCTCCGCAGCCGATGGCCTCTCCGGTGGTCTTCGCGAACCTGCCTGGTTCACCAGGCGATGTCGCGGAGGATTCCATGTATCGGACTCTGTTCCTGCTGCTTCCGGCCTTGATGCTCCAGGCTGGGGAATCGGCCATACCGAACGCCGTGGAGGTGCGTTCCGGTGTCTTCGTCATGCGCAGTTCGCCTAACCAGGGGACCTGCGACGCCATGAAGAAGGTGCACATCACGCACGTCATCGACCTCCGCCGGGATGATGAGCCCAACCTCGACTGCCAATCCGAGTCCTCCCGACTGCAGGAACTGGGCATCCACTACCAGCGCTACGCCATCACCAAGGCTCCGCCTGACTCCGACTTCGATTTCCTGAGGGCCATGTTGCGGGATCTGCCGAAGGGATCCAAGGTGGTGATCCACTGCAGCAACGGTAACCGTGCCGCCGCGGCCGTCTGCCCCTGGCTGGTGCTGGACAAGGGGATGCCCGTGGCCGAGGCCATGCGGATCGCCGCGGATGCCGGATTGAAGCTCCCCGAGACCCAGGAGGCTGTGCGGCGGTACCTGGCCAAACAGGGCCGGACCTGAGCGTGGTCCGCGGGATCAGCCCTTGGGATCCTGGTACATCGCCTCAATCTGGGGGGCGTACATCTGGTTGATAACCCGTCGCTTAACCTTCAATGACGGCGTGAGTTGCCCGCCTTCGAGAGTCATCTCCTGGTCGAGGAGGACCATTTTCTTGACGCGTTCGTAGTTCGACAGGCGCTCGTTGACGCGCTCGACGCGGCTGCCGATCTTGGCGAACACCAGGGGATTCTGGATGAGTTCGGCGTGGGTCTTGTAGGTGATCTTCTTGTAGCCGGCCCAGCGCGCCAGGCTGTCGAAGTTCGGCACGATGAGGGCGCTGATGAAATTGCGCTGGTCGCCGATGAGCACGGCCTGGGAGATGTACTTGTCCACCTTGAGCAGGTTCTCGATGGGCTGGGGAGCCACCTTCTTGCCGCCGCTAGTGACGATGAGTTCCTTCTTCCGGTCGGTGATGTAGAGGCGCCCCTGATCATCCAGGTGCCCGATGTCGCCGGTGTGGAAGTAGCCATCCTCGTCGATGGCCTCCCGGGTGGCCTTCTCGTTGTTCCAGTAGCCCAGCATGATGTTCGGACCCTGGCAGAGGATCTCGCCATCCTCCGCGATCTTCACGAAGGGACGCCCGTTCCATTCCGTGTAGAGAGGACGTCCCACGCAACCGGGAATCACCTCGCCAAAACGGTTCACGGTGATGATCGGGCTGGTCTCTGTCAGGCCATACCCCTCGAGGATGGGGATGCCGAGGATCCAGAAGAACTCCATGATCTTCCCGCCCAGAGGGGCGCCGCCACTGACGGCGATCTTCATCCGGCCGCCGGTCTTCTGACGGATCTTCTCGAAGACAACGGCCTTGGCTGTGCGGTACCACAGGCCCTTCCAGGAGGGCGGCTCCTGGCCCTTCAGCAGGTAGGGCACCGCCTGGCGGCCGGCCATCATGGCCCAGTGGAAGATCAGGCGCTTGATGAAGCTGCCCGCGGAGACCGTGTCGTAGATCTTCGCGTAGATTTTCTCGTAGATGCGGGGTACCGAGGCCATGAGGGTGGGGCGGACTTCCAGCATGTCGGCCGCGACGGTGGCGACGCTCTCGGCGTAGTAGATCGAGGCTCCGGCGTGGAACCACAGGAAGTGGCCGGCCATGCGCTCGAAGATGTGGGTGAGGGGGAGAAAGCTCAGGGCCCGCTCGTTGTCCGAAATGTTGGACACCGTGGCCCTGCCCGCCAGGACGTTGGACACCAGGTTGCCGTGGGTGAGGATGGCGCCCTTGGGATCACCCGTGGTGCCTGAGGTGTAGATGAGAGTGAGGATGTCCGAGGCCTTCCGCTGCTCACCCCAGGTGCGGACCTCGGGTCGGCGGGCCTCCATGGCCTCCCCCTCGCGGAGGAGGTCCGACCACAAGATCAGGGTCCGCCCCGTGCCCAGCGGAAGCTCGCCGTCCATCAGCACGGCGGCTTCAAGCTCTGGCAGTTCCGCCCAATGCGCGAGCACCTTGTCCAGCTGCTCGCGGGTCGAGCAGAGCACCCATCGGGATTGGCTGTCCCGGAGGATGAAGGCCGCCTGCTCGCTGTTCAGCGTGGCGTAGATGGTGACGTCCGGGGTGCCCAGGATGGCGCATGCGAAATCGGCGATGGCCCATTCGGGGCGGTTCTCCGACATGATCGCCAAGCGGTTACCTGTCTTGAGCCCCCGGGCTGCCATGGCCAGCGCCAGCCGCTCGACCAGGGCGACCAATTCCGTGTGGGAGATGGGCACATAAGCGCCGTTCCGCTTCGATGCCAGGGCATCTGGCAGATTCCTCTCCGCTGCCGCATAGAAAAGCTGGGCAATGGTCTCGATGGGCTGCGCCACAATGACTCCAGACACTTGGGGATGTGTGCTCATGGTAGCAGGGAAGGACGCGGCACCGCTGGGGGAGGGCATCCAGGCCTTCCATCTGGAACAGCGGGCCCGTGGCGTATCTCCGCACACGGCCCGGGCGCAGAAGGGTGACCTGGAGAAGCTCCTGGACCACGCAGTCCGCTGCCAGTGGGGCGGCTGGGAGGTCAGTCCCCGCACGGTGCGCGGTTTCGCGCTGGAGCTGGGGGACCGGGGCCTCGATCCGGCCAGCCAGGCCCGCATCCTCTCCACGGCCCGGGTCTACTTCCGGTGGCTGTGGGAGACTCGGCGGATCTCGAAGAATCCCGCCTCGGGCTTGCGAAACCCGAAGCAGCCCAAGCGGCTCCCGGCCTTTCTCACGGAGGGGGAAAGCCAGGCCTTGCTGGATCTCCCGCCCGCCGTGGACTTCGCCTCCGCGCGGCTGGGCTGTCTGCTGGAACTGCTCTACGCTTCGGGCCTGCGCGTGTCCGAACTGGTGGGCCTGGATCTCCAGGACCTCCTGACAGAGCAGCGCACCTTGCGGGTGCTGGGCAAGGGTCGCAAGGAGCGGCTCGTGCCCTTCCACGCGCAGGCCGCGGGCATCCTGGGTACCTACCTCAGGTTCAGATTGGCCTTCCTCACCCAGAAGGAACTGCCTCCGAGCCCGGCTCTCTTCCTCAACCAGCGGGGTGGCCGGCTCACTCCCACCAGTGTGCGTTCCCTTCTCCGCTCAGCGCTGGAGGCCGCGGCGGTGCGCTCCCGCGTAAGCCCGCACGCCCTCCGCCACAGCTTCGCGACCCACCTGCTGAACCGGGGGATGGACCTGCGGGCCATCCAGGAGCTGCTGGGGCACGCGAGCCTGAGCACCACGCAGCGCTACACTCATCTGGGCCTGGAGGAACTGGCCCGGACCTACGAAAAAGCCCATCCCCGGGCGAAGAGTTAGGAGTTCCGACATGGCCTTCGTCATTCCCGCCCCCCCCATCCCGGCGCTTCCGGTCGCGGATTCTGACGCCCAGTTCCCGGTGCGGCGGATCTACTGCGTGGGCAGGAACTACGCGGACCATGCGCGGGAGATGGGGGGCGACCCGAACCGGGAGCCCCCGTTCTTCTTCGGGAAGCCCTCGGATACGGTGGTGCCGCGCGGTGGCGACATCACCTATCCGCCCCAGACCTCGAACCTGCACCATGAGGTGGAACTGGTGGTGGCCCTGGGCGGCGGCGGGCGTGACATCCCCGCGGAGAAGGCCCTGGCCTGCGTCTACGGGTATGCTGTGGGCATCGACCTCACCCGGCGGGATCTCCAGGCCAAGTTCAAGGACAAGGGGCAGCCCTGGGAGATGGCCAAGGGTTTCGACCAATCGGCGCCCGTGTCCGCCGTGATGCCGGCGGCGCGCTGCGGTCACCCGGCCTCCGGCGCCATCTGGCTATCGGTGGATGGGGCCGACCGCCAGCGGGGCGATCTTTCCCAGATGACCTGGAATGTGGCGGAGGTGATCGCCCACTTGTCGGCGTTTGTGGCACTGGCGCCCGGCGACCTCATCTTTACCGGGACGCCCTCGGGTGTGGGTGCCCTGATCCGCGGCAACCGCGTCCACTGCGGCATCGAGGGCATCGGCGAATTGGAGATCGTCCTGGTCTGATCCCTGGGCCAGGCGGATCCTGGGTCTGGTCAGGGGGCGGGCCGCACCTTCACATGGGCGCCTTCGGACAGTCCCCACGCCAGCATGAGTTCCTTCGGGATGGCCACATGCTTCTCGGGCAGCCCGGGCATGAATTCCACCTGCTCCACGGCGGGTCCCTTGGGCCAGATCACCCGTAGATTCTTGACACCGTGGCGGTAGGGACCCAGCACGGTCCACCAGCCCTCCATGGCCTTGGGCAGCCCAAGGTGGTCGGCCTTCTTGAAGAGACCGGTCTTCAGTTCCGCGACGGTGACATGGGCGTCCGGCTCCAGCACCTCGAGCCGGCCCGCCTCCTTGAGAAGGGAGGCCGCCTGCAGCACGGCCACGTCGTTTTGCCCCGTGGCCGCCATGACATCCTGGAAATCGCGGTAGCCGTCGAAGTAGGGCATGATCCGGCGGTCCTCGGCGTAGACCTTGATGCCTTCCAGGAGCTGGGGCGGGCGCATGGTGGGCCATGGCACCGCGCTCAGCCTGGGGAAGATGCCGTGCAGGCGCCTCCGGCTGTCCTGGAGGCGTGCGGAATCCATGAGCATGTCAGGCACGGTTCGGCGGATCGAAGCGGGGACCTGGATCTGAGTGGCGAGAAATTCGAAGTGGCCGGACACCCACTCCAGGATCTCGAAAGCGGCGGTCTCGCCCCTGGCTGACACGGTTTCGGCGTGGATCACTTCGCCGCTGGAGAAGTAGAGCACCCCACTGGTCCGGCCCGACGTCACCTGGAGCATGCCGGTCTTCCGGTTGACGTGGAGGAGCTGGGCCACATCCGTGAGGGCAATGCTCTCCAAGGTACCGCGGAGATTGCTCAAGGCCTGGCCTCCGCCATGGCCGCCAGCATCTCCTCCACCGCCCCTGGCAGCCCTACAAGCACCGCCCGCCCGATCAGGCTGTGGCCGATGTTCAGTTCCTCGATCTCGGGGATGGCGGCAATGGGACCGACATTGTGGAGATCCAGCCCATGACCGGCCAGGACACGCAGACCCAGGCGGCTTCCCAGACGGGCGGCATCGCGGATCCGGCCCAGCTCGAGCGTAGCGTCGGAATCCATGGGCAGGTCGCTGTAGATCCCCGTGTTCAGTTCCACCGCGTCCGCCTCCAGCTTGGCGGCCATTTTCACCTGGTCCAGCACCGGGTCCACGAACAGGCTCGCGCGGATGCCCGCACTGTGGAGCTCCCGTATCACGGGGCGCAGCATGCCCTGGAGGAAGATGGCGTCCAGGCCGCCCTGGGTGGTGAGCTCCTCCCGGCTTTCCGGCACCAGGGTCACCCAGGAGGGCCGGAAGGGAACGACAGCCTCGAGGGTCTCGGGTGTGGCAGCGCATTCCACGTTGAGGGGAATCGCCAGGACCTCCTTCAGTACGCGGAGGTCGCGATCCTGGATGTGCCTGCGGTCGCTCCGCAGGTGGACCGTGATGCCGTGGGCCCCTGCACTCTGGGCCAGGAGGGCCGCCGCCACAGGCTCAGGCTCATGGCCGCCCCGGGCCTGCCGGAGGGTGGCCACATGATCGATGTTCACGCCAAGCCTGAGGTTCAATGCGGGCTCCAGTAGCTGACCTTCCTTAGCTTACCCTCCAATCGGCTGGTGCAAGGCCGGGCGTGAATTTCGAAAAAAGGAGTTGAAACATTTAATTTCGAGATCATGCTTGTTCCATGATCGATCCGGCGCTCCTTCCCACGCTGTTTCTCGCCCACGGTTCGCCCATGCTGGCTTTGGAGGGTGGGGCCTGGGGTGAGGCTGTATCCGCCCTCGGGCGCCGGTTGCCTCCGCTGCGCGGCATCCTGGTCTGCTCAGCCCACTGGGAAGCGGCCGACCCCTTCCGGCTCTCCTCGGCGGAGGTTCCGGGCGTCATGCACGACTTCGGAGGCTTCCCCGAGGCGCTCTACACCCTGGACTACCCTGCGCCTGGAGCGCCGGACCTGGCCACCGAGGCCGCGAGCCTGCTTCGTGCTGCGGGACTGACAGCCGAGTTGGATGCCCAGCGCCCCCTCGACCACGGCGCCTGGGTGCCCCTGCGCTACCTGGCGCCGGCCGCAAACGTGCCCGTGGTGCAGCTCTCGTTGCCCCGCCCCCGGACGCCCCAGTTGCTCCTGGCGGCGGGCCGTGCCCTGGCGCCCTTGCGGCAGTCCGGTGTGCTGCTCCTGGGCAGCGGGGGCGTGGTCCACAACCTCCGCCGCTTGGACTGGCAGGACGCTTCTGGTCCGCAACCCTGGGCCCTGGCCTTCCAGGCCTGGGTGCGAGAGCGCCTGGCGGCTGGGGACGTTGCCGGTCTCATGGACTGGCGGAAAGCCCCAGGTGCGACGGAATGCGTGCCCACTTCTGAGCACTTGGATCCCCTCTTCGTGGCGCTGGGGGCCGCTGAAGCTGTGCCCGAGCCGGTCTACGAGGGCTGGCAGCTGGGCAGCCTCAGTTTGGAGAGCTACCAGTTCGCCTGAGGTCGGGCCGCACCGACCGGTTTCAGCTCATGGTCTTCCTGAACCTGCCGGCTGCGAGCAGCAGCATGGTGGCGCCGAGGAGGCACAGAGCGACCATCTGGGGCCAGAGCACCTCCAGGCCCAGCCCTTTGAGGAACACGCCCCGGATGATCACGAGGTAGTACCGCAATGGATTCAGGTAGGTGAGGACTTGCACCACCTTGGGCATGTTGGCGATGGGATAGACGAAGCCCGAGAGCATGAAGGCCGGCAGCATGAAGAAGAACGCCGTCATCATGGCCTGCTGCTGGGTGGAGCTCACCGTGGAGATGAATAGGCCCACGCCGAGGGTGCTCAGCAGGTAGAGGCCCGTGCCGAGGAACAGGAGCGGCGGGAAGCCGAGCATGGGCACCCGGAACCAGAACACGGCGATGAGGGCGATGAGGGCGACATCGACAAGGCCGATGATCGCAAAAGGGATGGTCTTGCCCAGGATGAACTCCAGCCGGCCGATGGGCGTGACCATGATCTGCTCCATGGTGCCGACCTCCCGCTCCCGCACGATGGACATGCTGGAGAGGATGATCGTGAGCACAGCCACGAGCATGGCCAGGACTCCCGGCACGAAGAAGTTGCGGCTGTCGAGGTTGGCGTTGAACCAGGCGCGGGACACGAGGACGATGGGCTCGGCATCCAGACGAACGCCTGCTGTCCGCGAGAAGCGCTGCTCCAGGAGCGACCGGTTGAAGTCGGCCGAGATCCTGGACGCATAGGTCAGCGCCACGCTGGCCGTGTTGGAATCCGAGCCGTCCAGGAGGAACTGGGCCTGGGCGCTGCCGCCTCCGGAGAGGGCCTCGGCGAAGCCCCGGTTGAGCCGCAGCACGGCCCGTGCCTCCCCCGAGTCCAGCACCTCCTGGATCTCCGGTTCGGTGGCGATCCGCCGCACGACGTCGAAGCATCCAGACCCTTCGAAGCGGGCGATCAGGTCGCGGGTGGCGGGGGTGCGGTCCAGGTCGTAGACAGCCATGGGCACATGGCGTACATCGGTATTCACCGCGTAGCCGATGACGATCACCTGGGCCACGGGCATGACGAATAGGACGGCCCGCATCCGGGGATTCCGGAGCACCTGGATGAATTCCTTGACGAGCATCCGGTAGAGGCGTTCGAACATGGGCACCTCCTAGGCCAAGCGCTTCTGGAAGCTGCGGATGGCGAGGCTGAGCATCAAGGCGCCGAAGGCGACCATCAGCAGGCACTCGGGCCACAGCTGCGCGAGACCCGTCCCCTTGAGGTAGAGGCCGCGCAGGAAGGTCACGAAGTACCGGGCGGGGATGAGGTAGGTCACCGCCTGCAGGGCCTTAGGCATGTTGGCGATGTCGAACATGAAGCCCGAGAGCAGGAAGGCCGGGAGGAAGGTGGCCACGAAGGCGAACTGGCTGGCCAGGAGCTGGGTCTTGGCCTTGGTGCTGATGAGGATGCCCAGCGAGAGCGCTCCCACCAGATAGATGGCGGAGACGCCGAACAGGAGCACCAGGCTGCCCCGGATGGGCACGTCGAAGAGGAAGCGTCCCGCCAGGACGGAGAGCAGCATGTCCACCATGCCGATGGCGAAGTAGGGTGCGAGTTTCCCCAGGATCAGCTCGCTCCCCCGGAGCGGCGTGGAGATCAGCTGCTCCATGGTGCCCGTCTCCCACTCCCGCGCCACCGTGAGCGACGTGAGCAAGGCCGTGATGAGCATCATGATCACGGCGATGAGTCCGGGCACGATGAAGATCCGGGACTCCATGTCCGTGTTGAACCACGCCCGGAAGCGCAGGTCCAGGGGCAGGGCGGGGGGCCGGCCCGTGAGGCGCCGGGCCTTCTCCACCAGGATCTCCTGGGAGTAGTTCCGCACGATGGCGTCGGCGTAGGAGAGGGCCAGGGTCGTGGTGTTGGCGTCGCTCCCATCGGTCAGCACCTGCACCTGCGTCTTCCGTCCGGAGGCGACCCGTCGGCCGAATTCGACGGGGATGACCAGCGCCATCATCGTCTGGCCCCGGGCGAGGGTATCCTCTGCCTCCGCGTAGGAGCCGGGCCGGGCCACGACGCTGAAGTAGCGGGACCCCTCGAAGCGGCTCACCAACTCCCGGCTCTGGGGCGTACGGCTCTGATCCCAGATCGCCAGGGGCACGCGGTCCAGGTCCATGGTCAAGGCATAGCCGAAGATCATCAGCATGATCATGGGCAGTACGATGGCGATGCCCAGGGCCCGCGGGTCCCGCAGGACGTGGATGAATTCTTTGCGTGCCACGGCACCGAGGCGGCGGAGGTTGAGGGCGCTCATGCCTTGAACTCCTGCTGCGCGCCGTCGGCGCGGTCCCGGGCCTCAATGAGGGAGACGAAGACATCCTCCAGGGAAGGGGTGATGCGTTCCACAGTGCCCACCTGGAAGCCGGCTGCCTCGAGGGCTTGGCGCAGGCGGGGCGCGAGGTGCTCGGCATCCTCCGTCATGAGGTGGATGTCATGCCCGAACAGGGCCGCGTCCCGGACCCCTGCCACGGTCGCAGCCACGCCCAGGGCATCGTGGGAGCGGTCGCAGGAGACGCACAGCACCTGGTCGGCCATGAGGCTGCCCTTCATCTCGCCGGGTGTGCCCAGGGCGACCAGCTCACCCCGGTAGATGAGGCCCAGGCGGTCGCAGTACTCGGCCTCCTCCATGTAGTGCGTGGTGACGAAGACCGTGACCCCCTCGCTGGCCATCTGGTAGATGAGATCCCAGAAGGAGCGCCGGCTCAGGGGATCCACGCCCGAGGTGGGCTCGTCCAGGAAGAGCACCCGGGGCTCGTGGAGCAGGGCGCAGCCCAGGGACAGGCGCTGCTTCCAGCCGCTGGGCAGCAGGCCCGTCCGGGTGTGGCGGTGCTCCTGGAGGTGGGCCATGTCCAGCACCCAGGTCTTCCGCTGGGCCTTCTTCTCTTTGGGCACCCGGTAGATGCCGCTGAAGAAGTCGATGTTCTCCTCTACGGTGAGGTCGTCATAGAGGCTGAACTTCTGGCTCATGTACCCGATGCATCGCTTGATCTCCTCGCGCTGGGTGCGGATGTCGAGACCTGCCACCGTACCCTGGCCGCTGGTTGGTTCCAGCAGGCCGCAGAGCATGCGGATGGTGGTGGACTTGCCCGCGCCGTTGGGGCCCAGGAAGCCGAAGATCTCGCCCTGGCGCACGTCGAGGCTGATGCGGTTGACGGCCACGAAGTCCCCGAACTGCCGCTCTAAGTCGCGCAGGGTGACTGCGAACGCATCCTGCGCCGTGCTCATGCCGCACCGCTTGGCAGGGCCGATGTGAAGACGTCCTCGAGGGTGGGCTCGATCACGTCCACGCCATGGCAGACGAATCCCTCCGCCCGCAGGATCGCCTCCACGCCGGAGCGTCCGCGATCTGCATTTTCGGCCAGGACATGGATGCGGTCCCCGAAGAGGGCCACACTGCCGATCTTCGCAGCGCGCAGGAGGAGCGCGGCCCGCCGGGGGGACTCGCAGCGGACCTCCAGAAGGGAGCCCTTGAGCAGGCCCTTCACGCCATCCACGGTGTCGCAGGCCATGAGCCGACCCTGGTGGAGCAGGCCGATTCGATTGCAGCGCTCCGCCTCGTCCAGGTAGGCCGTGGAGACGAAGATGGTCACGCGCTCCTGCTGCAGCTGGTAAAGGATTCGCCAGAAGTCCCGGCGGGAGACGGGATCCACGCCGTTGGTGGGCTCATCGAGGAAGAGGACCCGGGGCGTGTGGATGAGCGCGCAGGCGAGCCCGAGCTTCTGCTTCATGCCCCCGGAGAGGTTGCCCGCCAGCCGGCGCCGGAAGGGGGTGAGGTTGCTGAAGGCCAGCAGCCGCTCGAGGCGTTCGCTCCGGCCGGCCTTCGGGACTTCGTAGAGGTCGGCGTAGAAATCGATGTTCTCCTGCACCGTGAGATCCGGATACAGGCCGAAGCGCTGGGCCATGTAGCCGATGCGGTCCTTGATCGCCTCGGCATCCCGGACCGCGTGCAGTCCGTCGACCCAGGCCTCGCCCGAGCTTGGCTCGAGGATCCCGGTCAGCAGGCGCATGGTGGTGGTCTTGCCCGCACCGTCCGGTCCGACGAGCCCGAAGATCTCCCCTTCCTCCACGGCCAGGGTCAGCTGGTCGAGGGCCACGAGCTCCCCGAAGCGGCGGGTGAGCGCCTGAGTCCGGACGGTCTCCATCATTGGCCGCCAAGGACGATGTCGGCATCCACGGGCATCCCGGGCTTGAGCTCCATCGCCGGATTGGGAATGTCGATCTTGATGCGGTAGACCAGCTTTGTGCGCTCCTTGCGGGTCTGGACCGTCTTGGGCGTGAACTCGGCCTCTGAGGCGATGAAGGCCACGCGGCCCTCGTAGCGCTTCCCGGGGAAGGAGTCCGACGTGACGAAGGCCTTCTGGCCCACCTTCACGCGGCCCAAATCCGACTCTTCCACGTAGGCGCGCAGCCAGACCTGCCCCAGATCCGCCATCGTCACGACCGCCGTGCCCGGCGAGACGTACTCCATGGGCTCGACGTTCTTGGAGAGGATCATGCCGGCGGTCGGCGCCGTGAGGGTGGCGTAGCCCAGCTGGGTCCGGGCCAGGGCGAGGGCCTGCTGGGTTTGCTCGAACCGGGCCCGGACCTGGTCGATGTCCTCCTTCCGAGGTCCCTTCCGGACGAGGGTGAACTGCTGATCCGCCTGCCGGACCTTGCCGCGGGCCGCCTCGAGGGAGGCCCGGCTGGCTTCGTAGTCGCGCACCGAAAGGATGCCCTTCTGCTGGAGGTCGCGGAGGCGGGCCTCGTCGGGTTCCAGCCTCCGGAGATCGGCGCTGGCCTGCTCCAGGGCGGCCCTGGAGGCCTCGATCTCCTCCTTGCGCGACCCGGCCAGCGCGGCGTCCAGGGCGGCCCGGGCGGTGGCGGCATCCGCCTGGCGCATGGCCACCTGCTGCTCCAGATCCTTGGCGTCCAGCCGGGCGAGGAGCTGTCCGGCCTGGACCATCTGGCCCTCGTCCACCGGGCGCTCGAGCACCTTCCCCGCCACCCGGAAGCTGGCTTCCACCTGGATGACTTCGATGTTGCCCGAGAGTTTGAGGCGGTTCTCCTGATGGTTTCCGCAGCCGGTGGCCAGGAAGGCTGTTCCACCGAGGAGAACCAGCATGGCGATGGGAAGATGCCGGTCTGTCGGTCTCATGGACGGGTCTCCTTGATGGCGAGGGGGTCTGCCGCAAGCTCGGGCAGGGGCGGCAACGGGGCGAGCGGATCCCGGGCGACGCCCCGCCAATACAGGTCGAACCAGGCGCGCAGCCCAGTCTCCACGGCCTGGTCGTGGGGCAGTCCCATGAGGCGGGGCAGCACGGTGGGCAGCAAGTCGAGGATCTCGAGTTGCATCCTCGCGAGAAAGAAGGTGGCCAGCAGAGAATGGAGGTCCGCTCGCAGGTCTCCGCGTGCGATGCCCTGATCGAGGATGCTCCGGATGGCCATCACGATGGGGCGGAGGCGGGCCGCGATGAGGTCCGAGAGTCCCTCGGCCCCATGCACGATCTCGCCCCGGATGAGGGACCGGATGCCCGGATCAGCCTTGAGATGCCGATGGTAGATCCGGACGACCTCCCAGAGCCTGAAGGCGGTGGAGCGTGGATCCTCGGGCGCCGCCACCACCTCGAGTTCCTGGAGGATAGGAGGAAAGCGGCGGGCCAGCAGGGCAGTGAACATGGCCTCCTTGCTGTCGAAGTGGTAGTAGATCAGGGCCGGGTCGCAGCCAGCCTGCTTGGCGATGGCCCGCAGGCTGGCTGCCCGGAGGCCATCCCGGGCGAAGACCTCCTGGGCCGCATCCAGGATCCGGTCGGGGTCCATCCGGATGGGTTTGGGGCCGCGGGGGCGGGAAGGTGTGGGCATGGAGCTCCAATTCAACGAATGTTGAATGATGGAATCCTGGAAGGGGCTTGGCAAGCCTAATTTCATCGGTCGTGGAAATCTGTTTCAGCCATGAAAAAGCCCCCGCTTGGGGGCTCTTTCAAGACAGCCTGAGCTTACTCGCCGGAGATGGGAACCACCGTCGTGTCTTCGATGGTGATGATCTCAGCCTCCTCGAAGGCGATGCGATTCTCCTCGACCTCGGCCATGGCCACCTGGCCCCAGAACGAAGCGAGCTTGGGGGCATCCTGGGCCTGGCCGTGCTTGTTGACGGGAACGACCACTTCAACTTTGGGGAAGGCACCGCGCTGAAGCTGATCGCAGCGCTTGCCTGCCACGACGACGAAGCGGTACTTGTTGGCGATTTCTTCTGGAACACGGACGATGGTGCGTTGGGTCATGGGCCACTCCGAACCAGGAAGCATAACACCTGTCAGGAATTTGAGCAATGCTCCTGGAGTAGGATGGGGGGTTCCAGGAGTCCCCTCGATGCAGATCATCCTCGGCATCCCCGGCGGCATCGCCGCCTACAAGTCTGCCGATCTGGCCCGGTTGCTGGCCAACGACGGCCACCGGGTCCGCTGCATCCTCACCGAGGCGGGCGCACGGTTCATCACCCCCCTCACCCTCAGCAGCCTGACCGCTGAGCCCTGTTATGGCTCCAACCCCGACCAGGGCGAGTGGCGCGCCAACCCGAGCATCGAGCATATCGAGCTGGCCCGCTGGGCGGACCTGGTGGCGGTGGTGCCCGCCACGGCCGACATCATCGGGAAGGCTGCCAACGGTTTGGCCTCGGATCTACTCAGCACGGTGCTGCTGGCCACCCGGGCCCCGATCCTGTGGGCCCCCGCCATGAACACCGGGATGTGGGCGCATCCGGCCGTCCAGGCCAATCTCGCCCGGTTGCGCTCCTTCGGGCACTCCGTCGTGGATCCGGATGACGGCATCCTGGCCTGCGGGGAGGAAGGCTCGGGCAAGCTCGCCCAGGTGGCTGCCATCGCCGAAGCCATTCTGATGCACGGCGCGCCGAAGCTCAGCAGCCTGATCGGTAAACGCGTTCTCATCACCTCCGGGCCGACCCGGGAAGACCTGGACCCCGTCCGCACCCTCACCAACCGGAGCACCGGCGCGATGGGCATCGAGCTGGCCCGGGCCTTCCGCGACGCGGGCGCACACGTGCAATTGGTGCTGGGCGGGGACCTTCCGGCGCCCTGGGGCGTGGAGACCGTCCGCGTCCGTAGCGCCCTGGATATGCTGTCCGCCTGCGAGGCCCGCTGGGCCTCCGCCGATGGCCTGGTGGGGGCGGCAGCGGTGGCCGACCAGCGGCCGGAGACCTTTGCCGCGGAGAAGGTGAAGAAGGGTGAGAGACCGGAGACCATGGTCTTGGTCCGTACGCCGGATATCCTCGCCACGCTGTCCGCGGCCAGGCGGCCGGGCCAATGGATCCTGGGGTTCGCTGCCGAGAGTGAGAACCATCTGGCCCACGCGTCGGCCAAACTCCAGAACAAGGGCCTTGATGCGGTCCTGGTCAATGATATCCAAGGCGGCCGGGCCTTCGGAGCCCAGGCCAACACCTTGACACCCATCCTCGCGCAGGGGCCCCAGGCTCCCATCGGGCCCCTGCCCAAGGACGAGCTCGCCCGGGCGGTGGTGCATTGGTGGGGCCACCAACTGGAGGCCCGGGGCACCGTTCAATAGTTGTGGCGCGGCCCTCCTCAGAGGGCCGGATCCATCCAGGGCAGCACCTCGCTGGGCCGTCCAGGAACCTCACCCAGGCGCACCGCCACGACGACGATCCAGCCCGGCGGTCGCTGGAGGGACTTCAGGTCCATGACGAGGGTCTCGCCTGGCCCCGGCAGATCCGGGCGCCGGCGTTCCAGCACCACTTCGCCCCGACTGAACACCTCCTCGGCGGAGGGCTTGGTGAGGCCCAGGGGCAAGTAGAGCACCCGCAAAGACTCGACGCCCGCAAGGGTCGTCCCATTCACGTCCGTGGAGGGCAGCACCAGCCTGATCTTCCGCAACCCTTCCAGCCGGGCTTCCATGGCCTGGGCCGCCGCCCGAGGGCGCGGGATGGGATCACCCTTCCGCCCGCAGTGGACTGCCAGGAAGCTGAGCGTGATGGCGAGCAGCGGGTTTGCTAGTCTGAGGGATCGCATCGCCATCCATCATGCCCGATTCCGAGGTCCAACCATGCCCGTGACCAAGATCCTCATTGCGAACCGCGGGGACGATGACCCCTCCGCGAGCGAGCGGAGTGAGGGAGCGGGAGCGAAGCGATCGGGGTCAGGTCCCCGCGCAGGCCAGTGGTCCAATGCGAACGAGAGGGGTTAAGCCATGCCCGTGACCAAGATCCTCATTGCGAACCGCGGGGAAATTGCAGTTCGCGTGATCCGCACCTGCAGGGAAATGGGCATTCCGACCGTGGCGGTCTATTCCGAGGCCGACCGGGGGGCGCTGCACGTGCGGATGGCGGACGAGGCCTACTGCATCGGGCCCGCCGCGGCCCGGGAGAGCTACCTGGTGCTGGAGAAGATCATCGATGTCTGCAGGCGCAGCGGCGCGGACGCTGTGCATCCGGGCTATGGCTTCCTGTCCGAGAACGCGGAGGCGGCGCGGGCGTTTGAGGTTGCGGGCATCACTTTTATCGGACCACGGCCCGAATCCATCGAGAGCATGGGCTCCAAGACCGCCGCCCGAGTCGTAGCCATTCAGGCGGGCTGTCCCGTGGTACCGGGCATCCAGGAAACCATGGCCGACGAAGAACTGCTCGTGGCCTCCCAGAAGATCGGCTTCCCGGTGATGCTCAAGGCCGCCATGGGCGGGGGCGGCAAGGGCATGCGGCTGGTGCACAAGGCTGAGGAATTCACCTCCTCCCTGGCCCGGGCCCGGGGCGAGGCCCTGTCCTCCTTCGGCGACGACAGCGTGTACGTGGAGAAGGCCATCGTCCAGCCGCGCCACATCGAGATCCAGATCTTCGGGGACACTCACGGCAACCATGTCTATCTGCACGAGCGGGAATGTTCCGTGCAACGCCGCCACCAGAAGGTGATCGAGGAAGCCCCCAGCCCCCACGTGACGCCTGAGATGCGCAAGGCCATGGGCGAGGCGGCCCTGAAGGTGGCCAAGGCTGTGGATTATGTGGGTGCGGGGACAGTCGAGTTCCTGGCGGACGCCGACCGCAACTTCTATTTCCTGGAATTGAACACCCGCCTGCAGGTGGAGCATCCCGTCACGGAATGGATCACGGGTCTCGACCTCGTGAAGTGGCAGATCCTCGTGGCCCAGGGCGAGAAGCTGCCCATGACCCAGGAGGAGATTCCCCTCAACGGCTGGGCCATCGAGTGTCGCGTCTACGCCGAGGATCCGGACAAGAACTTCATGCCCAGCCCCGGGAAGATCACCTTCCTGCGCACACCCAGCGGACGCAACGTACGCGACGATGGCGGCGTGTACGAGGGCGCCGAGGTGCCCATGTTCTACGACCCCATGATCAGCAAGCTGAGCACCTGGGGGCCTACGCGTCTGGAGGCCATCGAGCGCATGCGCGCGGCCCTGGGCGAGTACCGCATCGGGGGCATCCGCCACAACATCGCCTTCCATGAAGCTCTGATGGAACACGGACCCTTCCGCGAGGGGGCGCTCCACACCGGCATGCTCGACAAGCCCTTCTGGAAGAAGAAGCAACAAGGCCCCGACCTGAAATTCGCGGTGGCCGCCGCTCTGCTGCATGAACTCGAAACCGAACAGCGCCGGGCCGCCCAGCCTGCGGCCAGCGCCGATGGGAAACCCGATGCCTGGAGGCATTGGGGCCGGTTCAACCGGTTGTAGGGAGGATCAGATGAAACGCACCCTTCTCATCGGCAAGGACTCCCACGAGGTGGAACTCCTCCGCCAGGACGGCGCCACCACACTGGTCTGGGAGGGACAGAGCCACCCCATCGACATCCTCGAGCTGGAACCCGGCTGCTACTCGATCCTTCTGGATGGCCGCTCCGTGGAGGTTCGTCTGGACCAGGCCAAGTCACCGGATCCGGAGGCGCACGCCTACCGCGCCA
The DNA here is from genome assembly GCF_024609265.1 of Geothrix campi. Classification (GTDB taxonomy): domain Bacteria; phylum Acidobacteriota; class Holophagae; order Holophagales; family Holophagaceae; genus Geothrix; species Geothrix campi. The sequence continues at coordinate 351,183 of NZ_JANHMP010000001.1, forward strand.
TGCTCTACGACGGTGCCTACGAGTTCGCCCTGGTGGATCCCCGGAGAGCCCTGCTGGCCGGTGCCGGCGGCGCGGGAGCCGGGGGTGGGCTGCTGTTGTCACCCATGCCCGGCAAGATCGTGAAGCTGCTCGTGAAACCCGGCGACGCGGTCCAGGAAGGCCAGACCCTCCTCGTCATGGAAGCGATGAAGATGCAGAACGAGTTGAAGACCAGCACCACCGGAACCGTGGCAACCGTGCATGTGCAGGAGGGCGCCACCGTGGAGACAGGGGCGTCGCTGATCACCGTCGTGGCGCCTGAAGCCTGAAGAGGAGGCCTTGCGTATCGCCAAAGGCGATACCAAGAAGATGCAGAACGAGTTGAAGACCAGCACCACCGGAACCGTGGCGACCGTGCATGTGCAGGAGGGTGCCACCGTGGAGACAGGGGCGTCGCTCATCACCGTAGCGCCCGAGGCCTGAAGCTGAGGTCCCGCAAGCGGTGGGAAGGGGCACCGTCACCAGGACAACCTGGACCTACCTTCTTGCGAGAACACATTAAACCCAAGGGTCTAGGGTGGGTTGGCCTACCGAAGGTCAGTGCTGAATGCCAACAACCTTCAGTCTGCTTGAAGTTCAAGGCAGGTTTGACCGATATTCAACCGATTTAGGTGTGATGATGGTCGATTAATTCACATCAACTCGTGAGGTGATATTTTGATGGTTGAGGGCCATAAAAAAAAGATTGGAACCTTTTTTTGTTGAACGTAACTGTGTTCCAGGACTAGTTTGTGGCGTGATGTGAATCACAATAAGCGGAGGTAGCATGAAAAAAACGCTCCTTTTCCTCCTGGCAGGGACTGCCCTGTCCCTGTCCGCCCAGCAGGGTCAGGCCTGGGTGATGGGTCACGTGGGCCAGACGATGTTCGACAAGGACAAGAACTTCGGAACCTCCATCGACCTGAAGGACGAACTCCACTACGGTCTCGGCGTGGGTCACTGGTACACCGACCGCTGGGGCGTCGACCTGCGGGCGCTGCACAATGACATAAAGGCCGACAAGATCCCCGGCGCCCCCACGGGCAGTGAGACTCACCTCCTTCTCTCAGGCCTGTTCAACTTCAGGCCCGGCGCCGACAACTGGTACCCCTACTTGGCCGCTGGCCTGGGTGGGACGAACGTCGACAAGAACTATTCCCCCAGCGGGAAGGAGACCACCCGCTTCAACTTCCACGGTGGCATCGGCGTGATGGGCCGGCTGGCCGACCACTTCATGATGGATCTGAGCGCGAAGGCCGTGAGTGTCGAGCTCCCCAAGTCCCGCATGGAGTACCTGGCCACGCTGGGCCTCGGCTACACCTGGGGTGGCGGCAAGAAGGCTGCCCCGGCGCCGCCGCCGCCTCCCCCACCGCCGGCCCCCGAGCCGAAGCCCGAGCCCAAGCCTGAGCCCGTGGCTCCTCCTCCGCCGCCACCGCCGGCTCCCGAGCCGCCCAAGGAAGTGGTCAAGCCCGTGCCGCCGCCCCCGGCCAAGATCGTCCTGGATGAGGCCGTGCTTCACTTCGCCAACGGCAAGGCCGACCTCGGCCCCGATGCGACCGCGGCCATCCGCAAGGTGGCGGACAGCCTGAAGGCCTATCCTGGCGACTACACGCTGGAAGTCAGCGGCCACACCTCCTCCACCGGCAGCAAGGCCGTGAACAAGAAGATCTCCAAGGCACGTGCTGAAGCCGTGGCCAAGGTCCTGGTGGATTCGGGCATCCCCGCCGCCAAGGTCACCTCAGTGGGCGTCGGTCCCGACAAGCCCATCGCCGACAACAAGACCAAGGAAGGCCAGGCGAAGAACCGCCGTGTCGAGATCGACGTGAAGACCAAGGACGGCAAGGCCGAGGTCCGCAAGATCACCACCGAGACCGTGGACACGACCCCGAAGAAGTAGCCTCAGACAGGGCGGGGGCCTTCGCGGGCCTCCGCCCCATTGACTCCGGAGCCACGCCATGTCCATGAAAGACGAGTTCAAGACCTTCATCATGAAGGGCAACGTAGTCGACCTGGCCATCGCCGTGGTCGTGGGTGGCGCCTTCGGGAAGATCATCACGGCCTTCGTGGATGGCATCGTGATGCCCCTGGTGACCTATGTTCTCCCCGCCAACATCAAGTGGGAGGAGTGGGTCCTGGGCAAGTTCCGCATCGGTGCGGTGCTGGGCGCCACCGTGAACTTCCTGATCATCGCCCTGGTGATTTTCCTCGTGTTGATCAAGTTCCTGGGCAAGTTCGTGAAGAAGGAAGCCACCGCCCCTACCACCAAGGAGTGCCCGGCCTGCCTGGAGCAGGTACCCCTCAAGGCCACCCGTTGCAAGCACTGCACGAGCCAGTTGTAGGGATGCCATGAGGATCGGAAAGGGCCCGGCTTCCGGGCCCTTTCTCTTGTGAAGAAAGGCCCTTCCGTGCTGAACTGAAGGTTCAACCTCAGGGGCGCTCGGGTGCGCTCCTCCGACGCACGAGGGCGCCGATGAGCGAGCAAGCTCCGGTCAGCATGCCATTTCCGGATGGAAGGAATCAGGGCGAACCTGCCCCGGAATCGCCGAAGGCGATTGCCGGGAGGAAATATTCTGTCTTCCTCCCGAAGACCGATTTCCCCATGAAGGCCGACCTGCCGCAACGGGAGCCCAAGCGCCTGGAGCGCTGGAAGGCCGAAGGCCTTTACGCCCGCATCGAGGCGAAGCGCAAGGCCGACAACGCCGCCGGGAAGGGCAGGGGGCGCGAAGTGCTGCACGATGGCCCGCCGTACGCCAACGGCGCCATCCACATGGGCCACGCCCTCAACAAAATCCTCAAGGACGTGGTGGTGAAGTCCCGCTGGATGGAGGGCTACGAATCGCCCTACGTGCCGGGCTGGGACTGCCACGGCCTGCCCATCGAGCACGCGGTGGAGAAGGACCTGGGGCCCAAGCGCCGGGAGCTGAGCCGCGCCGAGTTCCTCCAGAAATGCCGCGCCTACGCCCAGAAATGGATCGACACCCAGCGCACGGCCTTCCAGCGCCTGGGTGTGCTGGGGGCCTGGGAACAGCCCTACGTGACCATGGATCCCCGCTACGAGGCAGAAACGGTGCGCCATCTGGCCAAGCTCTTCGAGAGCGGCTCCGTCACCCGCAAGCTCAAGGTCGTCCACTGGAGCTACGGCGCCCGCACGGCCCTGGCCGAAGCCGAGGTCGAGTACGCCGACAGGACCAGCCCCGCCATCACGGTGGCCTTCCCGGTGACCGACGCTGCCGCGAAGCACATGGAACTGCCCACGCCCTTGTTCCTCCCCATCTGGACCACCACGCCCTGGACCTTGCCCAGCAACCTGGCCGTGGCCATGCACCCGGACCTGGAGTACGCGGTGGTTCGTGCGGACGGACGCCATTACATTGTGGCGGTGACGCTCCGGGAAGACTTCGCGAAGAAGCTCGGACAGGCCCTGCATACCGTGGAGATCCGCAAGGGGAAGGAATTCCAGACCCTCGTGGCGCGTCACCCCTGGATCGATCGGGACAGTCCGGTGCTGCTGGGTGACTACGTGACCGCCGACACGGGCACGGGCCTGGTGCATACCGCACCGGATCACGGTGTGGACGACTTCAACCTGGCCCATCATCTGGGCCTGCTCCAACTCGTGGGGCCCGATGGCAAGTTCCTGCCGGTCGTGAACGATCCCGAGCTGGAAGGGAAGAACATCTTCGAGTGCAATCCCCTGGTGGTGGACAGGCTCCGCCGCATCGGGGCGCTCCTCCACGAGGAGAGCCTCACCCACAGCTATCCCCACTGCTGGCGCACCAAGACCCCCATCCTCTTCCGCGCCACCGAACAGTGGTTCATCACCATGGATTCGGAGCTGGCCGGGAAGGGCCGCAGCCTGCGGGAGCTTGGCCTCGAGGGCGTGGAGCAGACCCAGTGGGTGCCCGCCCAGGGCCAGAACCGCATCTACGCCATGATCTCCGGCCGCCCCGATTGGTGCATCAGCCGCCAGCGCGCCTGGGGCACCCCCATCACCGTGCTCCGCTGCGAGGCCTGCGGCGAGCCCTTGGTGGCCGACTCCATTTTCGAGAAGGCGGCTGCAGCCATCGAGCAGGGTGGCATCGAAGCCTGGTCCGAGCTGTCCGTCGAGGTTCTGTTGCCCGCTGGGGCGCGGTGCAAGTGCGGATCCACAGCCTTCCAGAAAGAGACGGACATCCTCGATGTCTGGATCGATTCCGGCGTCAGCGCCTCGGTGGTGTGCGAGTCCCACCCGGAGCTGAACCGGGATGACTACAGCCAGTTCATCTACCTGGAAGGCTCGGATCAGCACCGGGGCTGGTTCCACAGCTCGCTGCTGTTCAATCTCGCGGCCACCGGCACCAAGCCCTATAAGCAGGTCGTCACCCATGGCTTCGTGCTGGATGGCAAGGGCCAGAAGATGTCCAAGAGCCTTGGGAACGTCATCACGCCCGAGGAGATCCTCAAGACCCTGGGCGCGGACATCCTGCGTTGGTGGGCTGCCAGCAGCGACTACAGCGAAGACATCCGCATCTCGAAGGAGATCCTCGACCGCGGCGCCGACGCCTATCGCAAGACCCGCAATACCTTGCGCTTCCTGTTGGGGGCCCTGGCGGACTTCGACCCTACGAAAGATATGGTGGCGCCTGGGGACCTGGCACCCCTGGACCGCTGGGTCCTGGACGCCTTCGGCCGCATGGCCCAGGAGGTGCGCGACGCCTACACCCGGTTCGAGTTCCTCCGCGCCACCCAGGCCCTCCTGGGCTTCTGTCAGCTCGAACTCTCGGGCCGGTACTTCGAGATCATCAAGGATCGCCTCTACTGCGACGCGCTGGATTCCCCCCGCCGCCGCAGTTGCCGCCAGGCCTGCTGGGAGCTGGCCCAGGGCCTCTGCACCCTGCTGGCCCCCGTCATGAGCTTCACCGCGGACGAGGCCTGGGAGCAGATCCCGGGCTGTTCCGGCAGCGTGCACGAGCAGCGGTTCCCCGAACGCGACGCCCCCGTCGCCGATCCGAAATGGGAGAGGCTGTGGGAGGTGCGCGAAGCCGTGCAGGCCGCCATGGAGCCCCATCGCGCCGCCAAGACCATTGGCACGAGCCTAGATGCGGCGGTGAAGATCACTTTGAGTCCGGCGGACTGGGACCTGTTGGATGGTCTCGGCGAATCCCTGGACGACCTGTTGGTGGTTTCTTCCCTCGCTCGAACCGCAAATTCGAGCGCCGCCGCGCCCCTCGTCGCCGTCACCACCCATCAGGGCACCAAGTGCCCCCGCTGCTGGAACCGCAAGGGCGGGCACGGGAAGGGTGAGGACGCGGCGCTATGCATCCGCTGTGCGACGGTGGTGGCCGAGTGAAACGATTCCTCTGGCTGCTGCTACCCGCCACCGCCCTCGCCGTGGATCTCGGCTCCAAGAGCTGGATCCTGCGGACGCTGGGTGAAAACGAATCCCTGCCTGTCATCAAAGGGTTCTTCTACCTGACCCTGGGCTTCAACCGCGGCGCCATTTTCGGCAGCCTCACCTGGCTGCCGGAGATGGCCCGGTTCGCGGTGTTCGGTCTGGCCGGTCTGGCGGCGCTGTTCTATTTTGGCCGGCTCTTTCTGGCGAAGACGACCTCTACCTGGGACCGGGTGGCCCTGGGCCTCATCCTTGGCGGGGCGCTCGGCAATGGCATTGACCGGCTGGTCCGCGGCGCCGTGGTGGACTTCCTCGACTTCATCTTCGGCACCTGGCACTACTGGACCTTCAACCTGGCCGACAGCTTCATCCTCATTGGCGCTGTCCTCTATGGATTGCGGATGCTGCTGGCGCCGAAGGCGGTGGATCCCCAGGCGAATGGATAGGGCCTACTGCGCCTCGATGGCCTTGAGCAACGCGGGATCCTTGGGCAGCTGATCCACATCGGCGAGCCTGGGGATGAGGCGCTTCCAGAACGGCTCGGCGGCGAAGACCTGCTTGAAGATGGGCAGGGCCTCGTCGCGTTTGCCGCTGGAGGCCAGGGCCACGGCTTGCCAGAACGGCATTTCCCAGATGCCAGGGGCCAGCTTGGCCGCCGCGGCATAGGCGGCCTTGGCCTCGGGCCACTTGGCGGCAGTGACGAACCCGTCGCCTTCATCCATCAGGCGATACGCTCGGCGCAGCTGGACGAGGCGGCCCAGCTCCTTCAGGGGATCCGGGTTGTCCTCCACGCGCAGGTCGAAGAGACGGTCGTTCCAGGGTTGGCCGGAGGGCTTGCCCTTCACGATGAGGATGGCCGCGCTCTGCTGGCCGCGGATATCCCCGCCCTCCGCCTGGGCGGCTCGAAGGGCTGCCAGCAGACGGTCCGCCAAGTCGCCCTGGGCGGTGCGGAAGGCCTTGGCCATGGCTGGCCAGACCGTGGCCTTGTCCATGAGGTTGGCCTCCACGGTGAAGCCTTCGCCTACCTCATGCCCGGCAGCCTGGATGCATTTGGCGCCCGTGTGGGCCGCGGCGCGACCCTGGGCATCCACCATGGCCACCTGGCGCACCTCGCGGTCCGGATCCGCCGCCAGGAGCGCTTTCAGAGCTTCCGGCGCGGGTTTGCCCGCCTTCATGAGGGCGAGCCCGAGGGCCCCGTAGCTGGGCTCGGTAAAGCTCTGGGTGGCCACGGCGCCCACGCCCGGCTCCGCCCAGGGCACGGCGGCGCCCACGGAGAACCAGTGGCTCTGCACCGCCACCCCCAGGTCGCCCGTGGCGGTGTCCCGCGCCACGATGGAGTAGGTATGGACCGGACGGCGCGGAACCTCGCCGGCTCGCAGGGGCAGGGCCAGCGACAGGAGCGTGAGGGCAAGCAGACGCATGGGAACTCCGGCGAGTGGATGTGCCCCCCATCCTACTCCCGGCTGGTACGATGACCGGCATGCGACGCCTCCTGCTCCCTGCCGTCTCCTGCCTCCTGCTCGGCGCGGTGCCACCGCGGGAAGCCTATGTGAAGTCCGTGGATGCCTGGCACGCGGAACGCACGGCCCGGCTGGCCGCCGAAGACGGCTGGCTGAGCCTGGTGGGGCTGGACTGGCTCAAACCCGGAGAGAACACGCTGGGCACGGCCTCCGGCTCGACCGTTCTGCTGCCCGAGGGGGCTGCTCCTGCCCAGGCGGGCACCTTCATGGTCGAAGGGAGTACGGTGCGGATCCATCTCGTCACAGGCAGCGGAATCCTCGTGAATGGACAGGTCGTGGCGGAAGCCACGCTGAAGACGGATGCGGACGGCCAGCCGGATCTGCTGCGGGCCGGCCGGATCACGTTCTATGTCATCCGCCGGGGCAGCCGCTTCGGCATCCGCATGAAGGATCCAGAAGCTCCGACCCGCAAGGCTTTCCATGGCGTAGCGCGCTTCCCGGTGGACCCCGCCTGGCGGGTGGAGGCGGCCTATATCCCATATCCCACGCCACAGACCCGGGCCATCCCCACGGTGCTGGGCACTTCCGAATCCATGACTGCACCAGGGCTGCTGCGCTTCAAGCTCAAGGGCCGCACGGTCACCCTGGAACCCCTCATCGAGGACCCGGCCCATCCGGAGCTCTTCATCATCTTCCGCGACGCCTCCAGCGGGAAGGAGACCTATCCGGCCGGGCGCTTCCTCTATGCCGCCATGCCCAAGGACGGGAAGGTGATCCTGGATTTCAACCGCGCCTACAACCCGCCCTGCGCGTTCTCCCATTTCGCCACCTGCCCCTTGCCGCCGAAGCGCAACGACCTTCGCATCGCGGTCCGGGCAGGTGAAAAAGACTATGGCCAGCATTGAATCTGCCCGATCTGTATCCGGGCCGGTAGATCCTATGGTGGGGGCTGAAGCAGGAAAATAGATGCATTGATTGTTCCGGTGGGAACGTTACCATCTGCTCAGACACCCAATAAACAGTCCGGAGGAACCATGCCGCCCGGAAACACCCATGCCAAAGCACCAGCCAAGGTGGTCGAGAAGGTGACCGTCGAGGCCTGCATTGCCATCGCGCAGCGGGTCCAACGCGCACGCTGTATCTCGGGCGATCAGGCCGGCTCAGAGGCGGCCAACCAGATCGCCGAAGTCATGCGTGAAGAACTTCTTCGCTAGTTGCCGGATCGCACCGCCCTGGTCCGGGCCGCCCTCGTAAGTCAGACCCGGAATTCGTCGGGCCGCCAAATCTTGATGCGCTTCTTGATGGCTTCGCCATCCAGGTTTTCCTGGAAGGCTTCCCGCACTCGTTCGGCGACTTCTGAATCGGCGGCGAAGCGCAGTCCCACAAGCTGCTTGACGGTCAACTCGGGGATGCGGGCCTTCAAATCCTCGGGCAGGAGGCGCGCGAGGCGCAGCTGCTCCTCCAGGCGGATGAGGCGGTCCTGGACCTTGAGGGCGTAGACACGGACCTGCACTGCCAGGGCGAGTACTGCCAGGGCCAGGAGGGCGATCCAGAAGGTAGCCAGGGCGGGGCGGCGGACGAACGTGTAGATCGTGGCGACGGCGGTGATCAGGAAGAAGGGAAGCAGGATGAAGTGGTGAAGAGGCTCGAAGCGACGATGGGTCGCGTAGGTCTGGGGTGCGGACATGGGATCTCCAGGGGACGATCCAGGTTACTCCAGGGGCCCGCTGCGCCGCCGCTTGATGTCGGAAGATCGCTTCTTGGCTTCCAGGCGCCGTTCCTTGGAGGCCTTCGTGGGGCGGGTGGCCCGGCGGGGGATGGGCCGCACCAAGGCGGCGCGCACAGCCTCGGCGGCCTTCTCCCGGGCATCCTCCAGGTTCTTGAGCTGGTCCCGGGTGCGGTCGCTGATGACGATCCAGAGCCCCTCGGCATCCAGACGGTTGCGCTGGGTCACCCTCAGCCGCACCAGGGCATCCTCCGGGAGGCCCTCGATGGCGGCCAGATCGATGCGCAGCTCCACCTTGGAGGACACCTTGTTCACGTTCTGCCCGCCCGCGCCGCCAGCTCGCACCGCCTTGAAGCGGATGGCATCGCCGGGGATGCGGACGGAAGCGGTGACTGGGATGGGATCGGCCATGCGGAATCCTACCGCATCGCCTCCATGGGACTCAGGCGCATGGCGCGGAAGGCGGGATAGAGGCCGAAGACCACAGCCAGGGTCAGGGCCACGATCCAGGCGGTGATCAGGCCGATGGGATTCACCACCAGTCCGTAGGGGAAGCTGGCGGAGAGGGCTTGGCACAGCAGGCCCCCCGAGAGGGTACCCAGCAGGGCCCCGATGGCCGCCAGCACCACCGCCTCCAGCAGGAACTGGATGAAGATCTCGTGGTCGGAGGCGCCCAGGGCCTTGCGCAGACCGATCTCGAAGCGACGGTCGCTGAAGCTGATTAGCATGACGGACAGCACGCCCACGCCCCCCACCAGTAGCACCGTGCCGGCCAAGCTGAGCAGCACCACCTTCCATCCGTGCATCTGCTCCAGGAAGTTCTGGTAGCTCTTCGCGGCCTCGGCGTCCAGATCCACCACCTCGGCGTCCTCGATGCCATGGTGGGCCTGGCGGATGCGGCTGAGGAGCATGGCCGAAACCTCGCCGAGATCCTCGGTGCGGCGGAGTTTCACCGTGATCTGGGCCAGCTTGTGGGCGGGATCCATGCGGTCCATGTAGGCTTCCAGCGGGATGAGGATGCCGTTGGCATCCGTGTAGTTCTCCTCATTGAAGATCTGGCCCGGGGCCTGGACGCCCACGATGCGGAAGGGTACGCCCTCCACCACCAGGTCGCGGCCCACAGGATCGGCGCCCCCGAAGAGCTTTGCGGCGAGGGTGGCGCCCACGACGGCCACCGTGGACCGCCGCCGCTGGTCATCTTCGGTGAGTCCCCGGCCCAGGCCGATGGGCCGGTTCATCCAGACGGCGTAGTCGGGGGTGACACCGGTGACGAAGATGCGTTCGGTATCACCGGTCACACGGACCGAGGAGGTGCGCTGGGATCTGGGGAGGAAGGCGAGCACCTTGGGATGGGGGGCAGTGAGGCGCGACAGGTCCTCCTGGCGCAGGCCTGGGCTCATCACAAAGCGGCTGCGTTCCTCGGCCGTTTCCGCCGTCTTCGGGGCGATGCGCACGGTGCCGTCCCAGCTCATGCCTGCGAAACCGGTACTGACCTTGTCCATGACGCCATCGAGCACCGAGGTCATCACCACGAGGGCGAATACGCCCAGCATGAGGAGGGTGAGGGTGAGGATGCTCCGGACCTTGTGGGCCCACAACTCCACCAGGCCCGTGCGGACCACTTCCCAGAGCATGGCTGGGCTGAAGCCGCGCGTCTTGGCTCGCGGCGCGGGAGCTTCTCCGTCCAGCAGGGAAGGGCCGGGGGAACGGGGGAGAATGGCCTCGTCACTCATATCTGAGAGCCTCCATGGGAGACAGGCGCGAGGCTTTCCAGGCTGGATAGAGCGCGAAGAGGAAGCCGAAGGCCGCCGCCAGACCATAGGCCCAGACGAAGCTGGCCGGCGTCATATAGAGGGGGATGCCGAGGCTCTTGGTGATGATCCAGGAGAAGCCGATGCCCAGTACCAGTCCGGCCAGGCTCCCTAGGGCCGTAAGCAGGAGCGCCTCGGTCATGAAGCCCTTGAAGATCTCGCGGCCAGAGGCGCCAAGGGCCATCTTCACGCCTACCTCGCGAACACGTTCCTTGAGGCCGGCCATCTGGATGTTCACGTTCACGATGCCGCCGCCCACCAGGGCCAGCACGCCCGAGAGCATGAAGATGATGTCGTAGACATCGCCCTGGCTGTTGCGACGGCGGATGCGGGCGGCCACATCGTCCAGGCGGAAGTCCTCCTGGAGCCGGTGGTTGGCTTTCACCAGATCGGAGAGCTGCTTCGCGAAGGCACCCATCACGGCCATGTCGGGGATGCGAAAGCTGACGCGGTCCACCCGTCGGTAGGCGTCCCCGTTCATGCGGCGTTGCACCAGGTTCGCGGGCACGGCGATGATGCGGTTCCGCCACCAGAACTGGTTGCGCTGGCCCTCCCGGAACCGGAAGACGCGCTCCTCGAAGGCGCCGATGACCGTGACGGGGATGGCCCCGATCCGCAAGGTCTGGCCCACGGCATCGCCCTTGGGGAAGAAGGTCTGCGCCGCCTCAGTACCGAGGATGACGACGGGGGCGCCCGTATCCATCTCCGTGGCGGAGAAGCCGCGACCCTGAGCCACGGCATAGCCGTTGGCCGGAATGAAATCGCCGCCGATTCCGCTGATCTGGCGGTCCTGGTCCCCGTAGGCCGAGACCACCCGGGACCGGGCGTTCTTCTGCCGGCTCACGCCCTGGATGGCGTCCGCCTTCAGGGCCTCGCCGCCGATGGCGTCGGCGTCGCGCAGGCCCAGGTTGGCCTGCTGGAGCGCCGTGGGCTGGCCATCGCGCACGGCGGCTTTCGGTTGGATGTTCAGCTTGTCCAGGCCGCCCATCTTCACGAACATCTGATCCGCGCGCTTCCGCTGGCTATCGGAGATGGAGAAGCCGCCCAGCACGGAGGCGACCCCCAACAGCACCCCCAGAGCCTGCAGGATGGAACGGCCGAGGTTCTCCCGGATCTCCACCCAGGCCCCGAACAGCCGTTCGCGAAACGCGCCCGAGGTGGTCATCTAGGCCACTCCCTCGGTCAGGGCGATCAGACCATCCCTGATCTCCACCCGCCGCTCCGCCTGGGCGGCAATGGAGGGATCGTGGGTCACGAGCAGCAGGGTATTGCCCTGCCGGTGGAGTTCACGGAAGAGATCCAGAACTTCGGCGCCGGTCTTGGAATCCAGGGCGCCTGTGGGTTCATCCGCCAGCAGCAGGGCCGGTTCGTTGGCCAGGGCCCGGGCCACGGCCACGCGCTGCTTCTGGCCGCCGGAGAGCGTGCCCGGCAGCTTGTCGGCCTTGTCGGCGATGCCCACCTTCTCAAGCAGGGCCATGGCCCGTTCGCGCCGTTCGCGGCGGCCCACGCCCGCGTAGAGCATGGGTAGCTCCACATTGCGGACGATGCTGGCCTTGGGCAGCAGGTTGTAGCTCTGGAAGACAAAGCCCACCTTCTCGTTGCGGATCCGCGCCAGTTCACCGCCGGAGAGCCCCTGAACCTGGTGGCCATCCAACGTGTAGGTGCCCGTCGAAGGCAGATCCAGGCAGCCCAGGATGGCCATGAGCGTGGACTTGCCCGAGCCGGAAGGGCCGATGAGGGCCACGAACTCGCCCTTTCCCACGGTGAGGTCGATGCCGCGCAGCGCGTGGACCGCCGCCCCGTTGGCGCCATAGACCTTGGTGAGGCCTTCTGTCTGGATGATCGTGGACATGCGATTCCTCAGTGGAGCAGGGCCCCGAGGGAGGCGGAGGCCGACCGAAGGGCGGGGGTGCGGGGGGACGTCGCGAGCGAAGCGAGCAGGCGGTCCCCCCGCGGAGCATCAGTTGTTTTCATCGTCTTTCTCGACCTTCTTCTTGCTGGGATCTTCGAGGCTCACCTGGTCATTGGCCTTGAGGCCGGACAGGATCTCCACGCGCTCGAGGGTCGCGATGCCGGCCTTGACTGGAACCACGTCGAAGTATTCCTTCCAGTGGTCGGAGAGCCAGATGAATTTGCCGCGACCCGAGAGGCCTTCCTTGGCCTTGGCGAGGTCCTGGGGCAGGAGGTTCTCCTTCAGGCGGTAGACCACGGTCTGCCCATCCCGGCGCTGCAGGGACTCCAGAGGCACACTCACGGCTTTGTCCCGCTTCTCGCCAAGGATCTCCACGTTGGCGCTCATGCCCGTGCGGAAGGCCTCCGTGAGCTCATCCAGGGCCACCTCCACCTTGAAGACCTTGATCTTCTCCACCAGATCCGCGGCCGGAGCCACGAAGCGCACCTTGCCTGTGAAGGCCTTCTGCGGATAGGCATCCAGGGTGATGCGGACGGCCTGGCCCACCTTCACCTTGGCGATGTCCACTTCGTTGAGGTTCACCCTCACGATGAGCGAGCCCAGGTCGGCCACAGTGAACACCACCGTGCCGGCATTGAAGGAGCTGACCCCCGAGGTGATGGTGTCGCCCAATTCCACACCACGCTTGATGACCACGCCGTTCATGGGCGCCGTCACGCGAGCGAGCTGGGTAGAGGCGTTGCCGCTGATGGGGATGCCGCGGTCCTCAACGATCTGGTACCGGGTCTGGGCGCTCTTGTAGGCCTCTTCCGCGAGGTCGCGGGTGGTCTTGGCACCCCGGTAGGCTTGATCGGAAATGAGCCCTGATTTGAAGAGTTCGGATTGCTGGGCGAAGTCCCGTTCGGCATTCTTGAAGCTCACCCGTGCCTGGGACACGCTGCCCTGGACGTCGGACAGCGTTTGGGCCTGGTTCACGTCCGGCTCCACTTCGGCCAGTACTGCACCGGCCCGCACGGTAGCCCCCTCGCGGACCTTCAGGCCCACGATGCGCCCGGACACCGTGGACTTCACGTCCACCTTGGTGAGGGGATCCACCACGCCCACTTCCCGGACGCTCACCTGGAGGTCCTCAGCCTGGACCTTGCCCAGGCGGAAGGGGGTGCTGGCCTCGGCCTTCTTGCCCTTGCCATCACTTCCCTTGAGGGTGAAGAACATGCCGGCCGCCAATGCGGCTCCAGCCACGGAGACGATGACCCACCGCTTCTTCATGAAACCCCCTGATGGGAAAGATGCCGGGCTTGCCGGGGTGATGAATGGCCTACGGGGAAAAGTCTGAGACCGTTTAGGCCAGGCCCCCTCCTGACTTCGGTCGCTGGTACATGGGAATCGGCCAATGGACGGGCCTGTCGGGGAGTGCCGCCGTGGCGTCCTGCCACAAGGCCTGAGGCAACGATCCACGGCGAGTTGGTTAAACCTTCTCCAATTGCTCGGGACTAATGATGTTGTGAGTTGGCACGAGGACGGCATCAGGTCGTTCTGGGACGATTCCCCTTCGCGGCCTGGCCGCACCAGGAGCACACCATGTCCAACCTTCAGAAGCGCGTGGCCTTTATCGTGGCGGCGGGCCTTATCGGCGCCTCCCTCATGGCCCAGACCCCGGTGCCGCCGCCGACAGGCCAGCAGGTGGAGCGGAAGGGAGAGCGCGTCGAGCGCCGAGGCGAGGCCCAGGAGCGGAAGGGCGAGCGTCAGGAGCGCCGAGGCGCCCGCAACGAGCGTCAGGGAGAACGGAAAGAACGCCAGGGTGCCCGCATGGAAAAGCGGGGCGAGGCCCTCGAGGCCAAGGGCGATGTGAAGGCTGGCGCGGCGCTAGAGCGCAAAGGTGAACGCCGCGAAGCGGTGGGCGGGGCCCAGGAGGCCAAAGGCGCCCGGCAAGAGCGGCGCGGGGCGCGGAACGAGCGGAAAGGGGAGCGCAAGGAACGTCGTGGCGAGCACCTTGAGCACAAGGGCGAGCGCCTGCAGGCCCAGGGCAAGTAGCTCTTTCCACCCTCACGAAAGCGGCCCCCGATGGGGGCCGCTTTCGTGAGGCGTTAAGCAGCCTACCGCACGGTCTCCCGCGCGATCATCAGTTCTTCGTTGGTGGGCACGACGGTGACCACCACACGGGAATCAGGGGTGCTGATGATCCGCTCGCCCGTGCCGTGCTCGTTGGCTTCGGGATCCAGCTTGACGCCCAGGAAGCCCAGCTTGCTGCAGACCTTGGCGCGGACATAGGTGCTGTGGGTGCCAATGCCGGCGGTGAAGGTGATGGCGTCGACACCATCCAGGACCGTGGCGTAGGAGCCGATGAACTGGCGCACGTTGTAGGTCAGGAGGTCGCGGGCCAGGCGGGCGCGGTCATTGCCGCTGTCGGCGGCCAGCTCGATCTCGCGGAAATCGGAGGACACCCCGGAAATGCCGAGCAGCCCGGACTTCTTGTTCAGCAGGTCCGTGATGGCCGCGTAATCCAGGTGTTCGTGCTCCATGAGCATCTCCACCACGCTGGGATCGATGGTGCCGCAGCGGGTGCCCATGATGACGCCCTGGAGCGGCGTCATGCCCATGCTGGTGTCCATGCTCCTGCCCTGGCCCACGGCGCAGATGCTGGTGCCGTTGCCGATGTGGCAGGTGATGACCTTCAGCGACCGGAGGGGGCGGCAGAGCAGGATGGCCGTGCGGGCGGCCACGAAGGCGTGGCTGGTGCCGTGGAAGCCATAGCGGCGGATGCCGTACTTCTGGCTCAGTTCGTAGGGGATGCCGTAGGTGCGGGCGTGGTCGGGGATGTTGTGGTGGAAGGCCGTATCGAAGACCGCCACATGGGGCACATCGGGGAAGGTCTCCCGGGCGACGCGGATGCCCAGGGCGTTGGCCGGATTATGGAGCGGCGCATAGATGGCGAAAGCCTCGATGTCGTGGAGCACCTCGTCCGTCACCAGCACGGAGTCGCCGTATTTGGGCCCGCCATGGACCACCCGGTGGCCCACGGCGTGGACGGGGGTGTCGTGCAGCACATTGGTGTGGAGGCGGTCCAGGATGGCCTCCAGGGCCTCCCGGTGGGTGGGGAGGGGGAGGGTCTCCTTGCGCTTCTCCCCACCGATGGTGCAGGCGAGGATGCCATCAGCGAGGCCGATGCGCTCCGCGATGCCCTCGGCGATGGACGCCTCGTTCACCATGTCGAAAAGATTGAACTTCAGGCTCGAAGAGCCGGCATTCAGAACGAGAACGAACACAGAATCCCCCATGACAGGGAAAGTCTAGCTTCCATGGATAGTGACCGGTGACTCATTGTGGATGAGTTGGTCACCATGCCGCCGCCCAGGGGGAGGCTAGGTCGAAAAAACCCCCGCCTCCAGGGTGGCTGGATCAGGCCAGGGGGCCGCCAAGGCCGTTTCCGCGGCGGCAAGGAGCTCCGCTTCAAGGCGGGGCCGCAGGTCCGGGGCTGGCGCCCACCCCCGGTGCGCGAGCCAGGTTTCAAAGCGGGGCAGGGGATCCTTGGCGGCCCACTCGGCCAACAGCCCGGGATCCACGTAGCGCTGGTCGTCATGCTCGGCGTGGCCCTTCATGCGGAAGGTCTCGCAGACGAGAAAGGCCGGTCCCTTGCCCTCCAGACAGCGCTGCCGGGCCTGGGCGGCGGCAGCGTAGACAGCGGCGGCATCATTGCCATCCACGGTGAGGGTGAAGGCGCCCTGGGAGCGGGCCGACATCCTGCCGGCCATCTGGCGGTCAGGAGGGGTGGAGAAGGCATACCCGTTGGATTCACCCACGACGATGAGGGGGAGTTTCTGCACCACGGCGAAGTTGAGCCCCTCATAGAAGGCGCCGGTGGAGCTGCCGCCGTCGCCAATCCAGGTCATGGCGACGCGATGCTCGCCCTTCTGCCGGAAACTGAGGGCCACACCGGCCATCACAGGGATGAGGGCGCCAAGCATCGACGTGGGCGCGAGGAGGCCGCGCGCCACCGAGCCGAAGTGGTTGTTGTGCTCCCGGCCTCCGGTGGGGCCGGTGGCGCGGCCGAGGTACTGGAGGAAGATCTCCAGCGGCGTGGCCCCCCGGACGAACATGGAACCCAGGTTGCGGATCATGGGGGCGATCACATCCTCTGGCCCGAGCGCCATGGCCGTGGCGCAGGCGGTGGCCTCCTGGCCCAGGCTGCGGTAGATGCTGCCAAGGGTCTGGCCCTGTCGGAAGAGTTTCACCAGCCGCTCCTCCGCAAGTCGCGTGAGCAGCATGGCTTCGTGAAGGCGCAAAGCGGTTTCCTGATCCATCGGGTTAGGATAATCCCATGCTGAGCCTCCGTCCCGCTGTCCCCGCCGACGCCCCGCTGATTCTGCAGTACATCCGTGAACTCGCGGCCTATGAGCGCGAACCGGAGGCGGCGGTCGCCACCGAGGCGGACCTCCATCGCTACGCCTTCTCGGACCATCCGCTGGTGAAGGTGACCATGGCGGAATGGGACGGCCAGCCTGCTGGATTCGCCCTCTGGTTCCTGAACTTCAGCACCTGGGAAGGCAAGCCCGGCATCTACCTCGAGGACTTGTTCGTCCGCCCCGCCTTCCGGGGCAAGGGCATCGGCAAGGCCTTGCTCCAGCACCTGGCGGCGCGGGCCGTGCAGGAAGGCTGGACCCGCTTCGTCTGGCAGGTGCTGGACTGGAACACACCGGCCATCGAGTTCTACGAGGCCCACGGGGCCAAGGTGATGCGGCCCTGGCTCACCTGCCGCATCGAGGGCGAGGCCCTGGCGAAACTGGCCGGGGGCTTGGGCTGATGTGGGCACCACTGCTCCGTCTCAAAGCGGCCCTGGGGCCCGAGGCGGAGCTGGTGGTGGTCGGTGGGGCCGTCCGCGATGAACTGCTGGGTCGCTCCCATGCGGATTGGGACCTGGCCACCAAGCTGATGCCGAAGGCCGTGATGGACCGGGCGCGGGCCGCGGGCCTGAAGGCCATCCCCACAGGCCTCCAGCACGGCACGGTGACGGTGATCCTCGAGGGGCGGCCCATCGAGATCACCACGTTCCGTACGGACGGAACCTACCTGGATGGGCGCCGGCCGGAGACGGTGCAGCTGGGCGTCAGCCTGGAGGAGGATCTTTCCCGCCGGGACTTCACCATCAACGCCATGGCCCTTCCCGTGGGAGGAGGAGAGCTGGTGGATCCGTTCGGGGGGCGGGCGGACCTGGAGTCGCGGATGCTCCGGGCCGTGGGTGATCCCCTGCATCGTTTCGCGGAGGACGGCCTCCGGACCCTGCGTGCTTGCCGCTTCGCCGCCCAGCTCGGCTTCGAAGTGGAGGCTGAGACCCTCGCCGCCATCCCCGAACGGCTCGACGTGGCCCGGAAGGTGGCGGCGGAGCGCGTCCTCACCGAGCTCACCAAGCTGCTCTGCGGCCTCGAACCCCACCGTGGCCTGGACCTCCTGGCCCAGACCGGATTGCTGGATCTCTGGCTGCCGGAGCTGTCCCCTATGATCGGTTGCGGGCAGAACCGCCACCACCGCCATGACGTCTGGATCCACACGCTGGAGGTGGCGCGCCTGGTTCCCCCAGAGCCGGGTCTGAGGTGGGCCGCCCTGCTGCATGATGCCGGCAAGCCCGGAGCCCGCACCGTCGGGGAGGATGGCGAGGTCCGCTTCCACGGCCACGAAGGCCAGTCGCTGGCCCTGGCCGAGGCCATCCTCGACCGCCTCAAGGCCGCCCATGCCCTCCGCCGCGAGGTGCTGGCTCTGGTGCGTCACCACGGCACCCATCCGACGGCGGACTGGAGCGATGCGGCCTGCCGCCGGTTCCTCCGCCGCCTCCAGGACGACGGGTTGAACCTGGCCCGCTGGGGGGCCTTCCGCCTGGCGGATCAGCGGGCCAAGGGGCTGGAGGTGGAAGCGCGGGAACGGGAGCATGCCGCGATCCTGGCCCGGCTCGAAACCCTGGTCGCCGCGGCGCCGCCCCTGGCGGTGAAGGCTCTGGCCCTGGATGGCGCGGCCCTCATGGCGTTGACGGACCGTGGTGGCGGTCCCTGGCTGGGGCAGCTGCAGCGCGACCTGCTGGAGGCCGTGATCGAGGATCCCTCCCTTAACACGCCCGAGGCGTTGACCGCGCTGGCCCTGCAGCGGCTTTCCGGCGC
The DNA here is from genome assembly GCF_024609265.1 of Geothrix campi. Taxonomy (GTDB): domain Bacteria; phylum Acidobacteriota; class Holophagae; order Holophagales; family Holophagaceae; genus Geothrix; species Geothrix campi. The sequence continues at coordinate 369,627 of NZ_JANHMP010000001.1, forward strand.
CTAGGTCCGCTCGATCAGCACCACGGCCTGCGCGGCGAGCCCTTCGCCGCGACCGGTGAAGCCCAGCTTCTCGGTCGTGGTGGCCTTCACGTTCAGGGCATCGCTGTGGATTCCCAGCAGTGGGGCGATGCGATCGCGCATGCGCTGGCGGTGGGGTCCGATCTTCGGTCGCTCGCCGATGAGGCAGACGTCGGCGTTCACCACCCGCCAGCCGCGCTCGGCAAGATCGCCCATCACCTTTTCGAGCAGGCCCGCGGAGTCGGCGCCCCGGTAGGCGGGATCCGTGTCCGGGAAGTGCTGGCCGATATCGCCCAGGCCCGCCGCGCCAAGCAGGGCGTCCATCAAGGCGTGCAGCATGACGTCCGCGTCGCTGTGTCCCGCCAAGCCCTGGTCATGGGGGATGTCGCAGCCCATGAGCATCAGCGGCCGGCCGTCCTCCGGGGCCGCGAAGCGGTGGACATCGACCCCGAGGCCTGTCCGGAAGGCGGTCATACGCGCTCGGCTCCCAGGTTGCGGTGTTCCCCGGTGGATTCGTCCGACAGCTTGATCGCCCCCGTGATGGGGTGATCAGGCATGAGGAGAATGACTTCGGTCCCCTCGCCCTCTTCGCTGATGAACTCCAGGGTGCCGCCGTGCTCCTCGACGATCTTCTTCACAGTGGCCATGCCCAGCCCGGTCCCCTTCTTCTTCCCGTAGCTGAAGAAGGGCTCGAAAATGCGTTTGACCACCCGCTTGGGAATCCCCCGACCCTGGTCCTTCACGCGGATCTGCACCCCACCCGTGACCTGGATCCAGCTCACCAGCACCTCGCCGCTGATGCCGACCGTGGCGTCCAGGGCGTTGGCCAGGAGGTTTTCCATCACCCGGGTGAAGCGGCCAGGATCCAGCTTGATCAGGCAGGGCGCGCCCTCGGTGCGGAGGATCACCCCCATTTCAGCGGCCCTGGGGACCAGCGGCTCGATGATGGCGTCGAAGAAGGCGCGCAGATCCACCGTCTCCCGCCGGGGCTCGCGCACCTTCGCGAAATCGAGCACATCCTGGCTGAGGTGCGTCAGGCGGTCCACACATTCCAAGATCTTGCGGCAGTGGTGACGCACCTTGCTGTCCTCGGTGGACAGTTCGAGCAGGTCCGCGTGGCCGCGCAGCACGAACAGGCCATTCTTGAAATCGTGGACGATGGAGCTGGCCACCTGGCCCACCGTGGCCAGCACATGGCTGCGCAGGTTCTCTTCGGACAGGCGGGTCCGCTCGATGGCGATGGCGCAGAGCGACACGATGGCCTCGAAGGTCGGCCGGTCCGGTGGCTCGATGATGGGGCGGCGGCTGTCCAGATAGACCACGCCGATGCGCCGGCCCTGGAGCAGGAGCGGCAGGCAGAGGATGGTCTTCAGTTCCAGGCGCTGGATCGAGTGCTGGGTGAGCAACTGCCCTTCGTCCGCGACATTGAGGATCCAGACGGGGTCGCCGGTTTCGAAGACTTTGTGGACGCTGGACATGGACAGTTGGATCTGGCCCTCAAGCTCCTGGCCGAGGTTGCGCTGGACGCGGCAGGCCAACTCGCCATCCTCCAGGAGCATGAGAAAGCCCCGGTCCGTACCCGAAATGCTGAGCAGACGATCCAGGGACTGTTCGAGCATGTCCTCCAGGTCCACTTCCTCGGCCAGGAGCTGGGCCGCCTCGAGAATGGCCTGGAGATGGATCTCCGAACTGCTGTGGTCAGTGCGGACTAGGACCAGGGTGTAGGCGCCATCGGCCAGGACCAGAGGCGTTCCGGGCTCCCAGGGCTCCCGCCCCAGCGCCTTTTCCTTGTAGAAGCTGCCGTGCGTGGTCTGGAGGTCCTCGGCCCACCAGGCATCGTCCCGCAACTCCAGGCGCAGGTGGTTGCGGCTGATCATGTTGTCGGACAGCACCACATCGCAGAGGCTTTGCCGTCCCACCGTCACGGAACGGGCCAGCGGCACGGTACGTTCGAAGCCGTGCCGATCTCGAATCAGGAGCTGGTAGCGCTGGGCCACGACATCTCCCGGAGGGGGCGTCAGGGGGGAGGAGGGATGAGTTCTGGACTGCGATCCCAAGATTATCCGGCCATCGGCTGGACACAAGTGGAAGTCCCATGAGGGAATAGAGGTCATGCACCGCCACCCTGACCTCGATCCCTCCGCCAACTTGGAGGACCCCATTGAATATTCCCTGAGGCCGCAGCGGCTCCAGGAATATATCGGCCAGGCCAAGGTGAAGGCACGTCTGGAAATCGCCCTCCAGGCCGCCACCAAGCGTGGCGATGTGCTCGACCATGTGCTGCTTTTCGGCCCTCCAGGACTAGGCAAAACCACCCTGGCACACGTGCTTGCCAATGAAATGGGCGCGCCCTGCAAGGTGATCCAGGCCCCGGCCCTGGAGAAGAAGGGGGACCTGGCGGCCATCCTCACCAATCTGGATGCGGGCGAGTTCCTCTTCATCGACGAGATCCACCGCCTGTCCGCGCCCATCGAAGAAATGCTGTACTCGGCCATGGAGGACCGGAAACTAGACATCCTCATCGGCCAGGGCCCCAGCGCCCAGACCCTGAAGGTGGACCTCCGGCCCTTCACGCTGGTCGGAGCCACCACCCGCGCCGGCCTGATCTCGAAGCCGCTGCACGACCGGTTCGGCCTGGTTCACCGCCTGGAGTTCTACACCCGGGCGGATCTGGCCATCATCGCCCGCCGGTCGGCGGATCTGCTAGGCATCCATCTGGCCACGGAAGGGGCCGAGGCCATCGCCCGCCGGAGCCGGGGGACGCCGCGCATCTGCAATCGCCTGCTCCGGCGCTGCCGGGATTACGCCGAGGTGAAGGGGGACGGGACCATCACGATGGAATCCGCGGAGGCCTGTCTCCGGCTTCACGAGGTGGATGACCTGGGCCTGGACGGGCTGGACCGGGACTACCTCCAGGCCATCTGCCACAAGCACCGGGGCGGGCCCGTCGGGCTGCGGACCCTGGCCGCCGCCTTGGGCGAGGACGAAGGCGCGTTGGAGGATCTCGTGGAGCCCTACCTCATGCAGGTGGGCTTCCTGGACCGCACGCCCCAGGGCCGAAAGGCCACCGACGCGGCCTACGCCTACCTGGGGGTGAAGTCCGATCCAGGTCCGCTGTTTCGCTGACCCGGAATGCTGGTCAGAACTTGGTCTCGAGCGAATCGAGAGACTTCTTTCCTGAGTCGGAAAGGGCGAGGGTGCCACCCTTGGCGGTGCCGATGGTGTCCAGGTTGCGGGTCTGGTCCTTGCGGACGCAGACGCCCTGGAGGGTGCCGCCTTCGTCCACGACGAGCGAGCCGACCTCCACGTCCCCCTCGACGTAGCCGGTGCCGTGGATCTCGAGGCACTCGGTGATCTTCATGGTTCCCTCGGCCCGACCGGTCACCACGAGGTGTTTGGCGTAGATGGTCCCCTTCACCACACCGCCGGGAGCAATGGAGATCTCCCCCGTGGAATGGATGATCCCCTCGACGCTGCCCTCAATGCGCAGGCTCTGGGAACCGGTGTGGATCTCGCCGGTGAGCATCACATCCTTGCCCAGCAGGGAATGGATCGCGGGCGCAGAATCGGGTTTGGACTTGCTGTTGCGGAATACCGCCATGGCATGCTCCTTCGCGTATCAAAACGACTTGCCCAGCGCCCTGACCCATTGGCGCTGGAGACGCAGGTAAGGCTGGGGATTCGTCGGCTTTCCGCCCAGCCGCACTTCGTAGTGAAGGTGGACGCCGGTGGCGTTGCCCGAGCGCCCCATGGTTCCCAGGATATCCCCGCGGGACACCTTCTGCCCGGTTTTGACGTTCACGTGGTTCATGTGGGCGTACAGGGTCTCCTGCTCGGCATTGTGTCGCACCCGGACACCCCAGCCGTAGCGATCCATCCACCCGGCTTCTTCGACCTCGCCATCGGCGGTGACCTGGATTGGGGTATCGAGCGAGTTGCTGATGTCGATGCCCGTGTGGTAGCCCAACAGCCCATCCCCGGCTTCGTTGGAACGGGAGAAGGGATTGACCCGCACCCCAAACCCCGAGCTGAGGTAGCCGGCCGTGGGAGGGATGGAGGGGGTGTGGGCCCAGGCGCGAATCACAGGTTCCATCCGCGCCCGCACCACGGCGGCCTGCTTGGCCGTGTAGTCCAGATCCTGCTTGAGGCGGGAGAGCCGTTCCCGGACACCGGGGGGAGCCTGGGCGGGGGCGGGGTTCGCCTGGCCTGGGGTCGCCTGGCCTGGGGTTGCCTGGCCCGGTGGTGGTGGCAGCGGGGCGGTAATTGAGGCCTTGGGATCGAGCAGTTTCAACAGTTCCGTGTGCTGCTGACGGAGGGTGGCCACCTCCGTCTCCAGGGTCTGGGCCTGATCCAGGGAGGAACGGAGCTGTTCCTGCTGCTCCCGGGTCTCCTTCTGGAGGCGGCCGAAGTTCATGATCTTCTTGGTGGCCCAGAAGCCGTAGCCCGATCCGATCATGGCCAGGGCTGAGAAGCCGGCCACGAGACCAATGATCCAGAGCATCGTCCGACGGGTCAGGGACCACCGGATGGTACGGTGGCTGAAGACGACCATCACGGTAAGCCACCGCACAGGATCGGGGCGACTGGAGCGCACAGCGAGTCGGCGTTCGTGGTGGGGAGTGGACATGATTCCTCAGCATACCTGGGAATCCACGAAGCTTCGACTCGTCTTCTTACAACGAACGATCTAGATCGGCGCCAGAAGCGAGCGCGAAAGCCACCATTCCAATGCGTGCCCAAGGAAAAACACGAGTCCCACAAGACTGTTCAGCGTGAAGAAAGCCTGGTCGATCCGGGACAGGTCCCCTCCCCGAACGAGCCATTGCTCCCGCGCGAGCATGGTGGCCACCGTTGCCCAGCCGGCCCAGGCCACGAAATGGCTGCCCATCTGGAGGTTGAACATGGCCCAGGCCGCCAGGGCCAGGAGGTGGAAGGTCCGGGAGAGGGCCAGGGCGCCGCCAGTACCAAGCCGGGCTGGCACGGAATGGAGCCCCTTGCTGCGGTCATAGTCCTGGTCCTGGAGGGCATAGAGGATGTCGAAGCCCGCGGTCCAGGCCAGGACCCCGCCGGAGAGCCAGAGGGCAGGCGCCTCGATGTGCCCCGAGACGGCGATCCAGGCGCCCAGGGGGGCTCCCGAGAGGGCCAGCCCCAGCGCGAGGTGGGCCCAGGAGGTGAACCGCTTGCAGAGCGAATAGCCCAGGATGATGACCAGGGCCAGTGGCGACAGGGCCCAGGTCAGCGGCCCGAGGGCCCCTGCGGCCAGGCCGAACAGCACGATGCCAGCCCCCATCAGGGTCATGGCGCCGGCCCGGGAAACCCGGCCGGCGGGCAGAGCGCGGCCGGCAGTGCGCGGATTCTCGGCATCCACATCCACGTCCACCAGGCGGTTGAAGGTCATGGCCGCCGTCCGGGCCCCCACCATGGCCGCCAGGATCCACAGGATGGTCCGCAGCGGCGGAATCCCCTGGGCCGCTCCCAGCGCCCCCAGGAAGGCGAAAGGCAGGGCGAAGACCGTGTGCTCGAACTTGATCATGTCGAGCAGTTCCCGCAGGTGCATGAAGGGATTACCCCCGGGGAGGTCCTGCGACCCAGAGGGCTCTCTCCCTGCTGGTTCGGGATGATCCGTGTCGATCGGGGTGGGTTCCGGGGTCTGCTCGGGGGGATGCGTCGGGCTGTCCATTGAATCCATGATCCAGCGAATCGGGATCAGTGTCTCGGGTCGGGTTGCAGGAGTCGCTCTAATCCTCCGTCCTCAGCCGGTACCCCACGCCAGGCTCAGTCTGCAGGTAGCGCGGCCGGGAGGGATCCTCCTCCAGCTTGTGCCGGAGCTGGGCCATGTAGACGCGGAGGTAGAGAGGCTGGGCCCCTGCGACACCACCCCAGACCTCCTTCAGGAGTTGCCGGTGAGTGACTACCCTCCCGGCATGGTGGATCAGGGTGGTGAAGAGCCGGTATTCGAGAGGAGTCAGGTGGACCTCTTGGCCTGCGACCAGAACCTGGCGCTTGGCCAGATCCACCCGCCACCGCCCCAGGACGAACAGTGGATTCTCAACAGCTCCAGGCTCCGCATGGCGCAGGGCAACTCGGATGCGGGCCAGTAATTCGCTGGTGCCGAAGGGTTTGGTCAAGTAGTCGTCGGCGCCGACATCCAGGGCACCCACCTTATCGGTTTCCTGTCCGCGGGCGGAGATCACGATGACCGGGATTTGGCTCCATTCCCGGAGCCGCGTCATGAGGTCGAGGCCATCCATGTCCGGGAGGCCCAGGTCGAGCAGGATGACGTCGGGCCTGAACTGGACAGCGAGGGTCAAGCCTTCCTCTCCGGTAGGTGCTTCCAGGTAGCGGTAGCCACTGCTTTCCAGGGCCACCCGGAGGAAGCGGCGCATCTGTGGTTCGTCTTCCACCAGAAGCACCTGAGGCGCGGAGCTGGTCATGGTGTCTCCTTGGGGATGGCTGGAGGTGTGCCCAAGGGGAGGCTGATGAGGAATTGGGCCCCGCCCTGAGGATGGTTCACCGCCTGGATCTGGCCGCCATGGGCGGTCACGATGCCCTTGCAGATGGCCAGACCCAGGCCGGCGCCGGGCCGGCTGGTCCCCGCTTCACCGCGGACCAGTTTTTCGAAGATGCGCGTTTCCTCCCCGGGCGCGATCCCCGGCCCCTGATCGGCGACCGAGAGCGTGAGGGACTTTCCCGCGGCCCAGGCTTTGATGTCCACCGAGGATCCGGGCGGCGAGTACTTCAATGCGTTATCAATGAGGTTCACCACTACCTGCTCCATGAGGACGGCATCCATGGCGATCATCGGCAGGTCTTCAGGCAGGTGGGTCCTGACGCGTGCGGCCTCGGAGCCCAGCTCTCGGCGGTTCAGGGCCGCGCCCACCACCTCTTCCATCGGAATCCATTCCGTATGCAATTCCAAGGACCCAGCTTCGAGCCGCGTGATGTCCAGCAAATTGCTCACCAGGCGGTGCAGTCGCTGGGCCTCGTCCTGGGCTGAGGTCAGAAGGTCGCGCCGGGTGGCATCGGAGATGTCGGGAGTCTCCAGGACCGTGCTCACGGCCCCGGTGATGACGCCGAGGGGCGTGCGGAGATCGTGGGATACCGAACTGAGGAGGGCGTTCCGCAATCGCTCCTCCTCGGCCCGCTGGCGATCGGCTGCGCTCTGCTTGGCCAACAGCGAGCGCTCCAGGGCCAGGGCCGTCTGGTTGGCAAAGGCATCCAACAACTGGCGCTGATCCGGCTCCATCCATTGCGGGGCACCATCCGGCAGCATGCCCAGCACGCCGAGGGTCCCTTTCGAGCCTTTGAGCGGCAGGTAGGTGGCGCGGGCTCCCGGGAGGGTGAGCGTGCCCAAACCGGCGGGTTCGTCATGCTCGAAGACCCACTGGGCCACGCCCCGTTCCTGGTCGTTCAGCGGGAAGGCGAGGGGGTGGGTCGACGTTTCCAGGCGTCCCGAGGCGTCTGGAAGCAGCATCACTGCATGGCTTTGGAACTGGGTCGCCACGTTTTGTATCGCGGAGGCTACCAGGGCCGTGGTTCCGGCGCTGCGGGCCAGCTCCTGTCCCAGGCGGAAAAGGGCCTGGGTCCGCTGCTCCCGCGCCCGGGCAAGGCGGGCCTGAGCCCGGATGCGCTCGGTGAGATTTCCGATGACCACCCCCACCAGGAGCATCACGGAGAAGGTGCCGACATGGCGGAAGTCAGACACCACGAACGTGAAATAGGGCGGCACGAAGATGAAGTCGAAAGCCGCGACGCTCAACAGAGAGGCCAGCAGGGAAGGGCCACGGCCAAACCGCGTGGCCACGATGAGAATGCCAAGCAAATAGATCATCACGATGTCCGCCAGCTCGGTGCGGCGGAAGATCAGGCCCGCTATGGCCGTCGCGAGCGCCACCGTGATGACGCTGAGCAGGTAGTTTCGCAGCGGGCTCGTGAGGCGGGACCGGAGGCTTGGTGAAGCAGCCTGTTTGGTCGTCTCGCCCGTGATGACATAAATGTCGATGTCACCGCTGTGACGGATGAGATCGTCCACGGGGGACCCGGCCAAGAGGTCCACCCACTTGGGCCGTGAGGGTTTACCCACCACGATCTTGGTGATGTTGCGGTTCTGGGCGAAGGCCAGGATGTCCTCGTCCGTCCTGCCGCCTCCCTCGATGACAGCGGTCTCCCCCCCCAGTTTTTCCACCAGGCGGAGATTCTCCTCGACCCGGTTCCGCTCTGCTTCGCTGAACTTGAAGTGCCGAGGCGATTCGACGTAGAGGGCCACCCACGAGGCTCCCAGGGAGCCCGCCATGCGGCGCGTGGCGCGGATGAGGCGCTCGGAAAGGCCATCCGGGCCTACACAGACCAGGAGGCGGTCTCCGGCGGCCCAGGTCTTCCGGATGCCCTCTGATTCCATGTACCGCCGCATCTGGGCGTCGACGTTCTCCGCGGTATGGCGCAGCGCCAATTCCCGGAGGGCGAGCAGGTTGCCCTTGCGGAAGAAGTGTTCGCGGGCATGGCGCGCCTGGTCCGGAAGATAGACCTTCCCCTCCTTGAGCCGCACCAGGAGATCTTCCGGAGGCAGATCCACCAGTTCGACTTCATCGGCCCGCGCCATGACCGTATCCGGGACGTTCTCCCGCACCGTGACGCCCGTGATCTGCGCGACGACGTCCTTGAGGCTTTCCAGGTGCTGGACGTTCATCGTGGTGTAGACATCGACGCCGGCGTCCAGCAGTTCCATGACGTCCTGCCAGCGCTTGGCGTGCCGGGATCCCATCACGTTGGTGTGGGCCAGCTCGTCCACGAGGATCAGTCCTGGCCGGCGGGCCAGGGCGGCGTCCAGGTCGAACTCGGGGAAGAACTGACCAGCGTAGGCCAGCTCTTTTCGCGGCAGGATCTCCAGCCCTTCCGTCAGGGCGGCCGTCTCGCTCCGGCCGTGGGTCTCGACAACGCCGACGACGAGGTCGACCCCTTCCCCGCTCCGTTCCCGCGCCTCGGACAGCATGGCGTAGGTCTTGCCGACACCTGGGGCCGCGCCGAAGAAGACCTTGAGCTTCGCCCGATTTTCCCGGGCTTCCTCCGCCTGGACCTTGCGGAGCAGGGCATCAGGGTCAGGGCGTGGGAGGGCCATGCCCCTACGCTATCGGGATTTCTGACTGTTGACCCCAAACTGGTCGTCAAGGGCCAGGTTGAGCTTTAGGACGTTCACCCGGGACTCGCCCAGGACACCCCATTGCGGGCCTTCAACATGGGCGGCCACGAGGCGGCGAACGGTGGCCTCGTCCAGTCCCCTCGCCACGGCCACCCGGTGAACCTGGAAGAATGCGGAGGCCGGGCTGATGTGCGGATCCAGCCCGCTACCCGAGGCGGTGACGAGGTCCACGGGAACGGGGCCTGTGGCCTCAGGGTCCGCGATCCGGAGGGCGGTGATCCGGTCCTGGACGGCCTTTCGGAGATCCGGGTTGCTGGGCGCCAGGTTCGAACCACCGCTGTTGGCGCCGTTGTAGGGCAGGGGTCTGCCTTGGGCGTCGACGGTGGCTGAGGGACGGCCCCAGAAGTCGCCGGGCGCCGTGAAGGACTGGCCGATCCACTCGGAGCCGATGACCTGGCCATCCCTGTGGACTAGGCTGCCCTCGGCCTGATGGGGAAAGAGCGCCCGGGCCAGCCCAGTGATCCCCAGGGGGTAGGCCAGGCCGGTAAGGGCGGACAGCGCGATGAAGGCGAAGAGAGCGGGGCGGATCTGCAGGTTCATGGGAGCTCCTCTAGGCGGCGAGGCGAAGCGCGACGAGCAGCCAGTCGATGGCCTTGATGCCGATGAAGGGCACCACCAGGCCGCCAGCTCCGTAGAGCAGCAGGTTCCGCTGCAGCAGCTGGGCCGCGCCCACGGGCCGGTACGTCACGCCACGAAGCGCCAGGGGGATGAGCGCCACGATGATGAGGGCGTTGAAGATCACCGCGGAGAGGATGGCGCTCTCGGGACTGTGGAGCCGCATGACGTTGAGTGTGCCCAGGGCTGGGTAGGTGGCGACGAAAGCCGCCGGCAGGATGGCGAAGTACTTGGCCACATCGTTGGCGATGCTGAAGGTGGTCAGAGAGCCGCGGGTCATGAGCATCTGCTTGCCGATCTCCACGATCTCGATGAGCTTCGTGGGATTGGAGTCCAGGTCCACCATGTTCCCGGCCTCCTTCGCGGCCTGGGTGCCGCTGTTCATGGCCACGGCGACATCGGCCTGGGCCAGGGCCGGCGCGTCGTTGGTGCCGTCCCCGGTCATGGCCACGAGGCGTCCGCCGGCCTGATATTCGCGGATGAGCTTCAGTTTCGCCTCGGGGGTGGCCTGGGCGAGAAAGTCGTCCACGCCCGCCTCGGCGGCGATGGCGGCGGCGGTGAGAGGATTATCGCCGGTGATCATCACCGTCTTGATGCCCATGCCCCGCAGCTCCGCGAAGCGCTCCTTGATGCCGCCCTTCACGATGTCCTTGAGCTGGATGACACCTAGGGCATGCGGTCCTTCGGCCACCACGAGTGGGGTGCCGCCCGCCATGGAGATCTGGTCCACGGTCCGGCGCAGGTCCTCGGGGAACGTGCCGCCGTGGGACTGGACGTAGGCTTCGATGGCCGAGGCTGCCCCCTTGCGGATCTGGCGCGTGCCCAGGTTCACGCCACTCATCCGGGTCTGGGCGGTGAAGGGCACGAAGTGGGCCTCCAGGGCGTGGAGGTCCCGCTCGCGGAGGCCGTGCTGTTCCTTGGCCAGCACCACGATGCTTCGGCCCTCGGGCGTTTCGTCCGCCAGCGAGGCGAGCTGGGCCGCATCCGCCAGGCGCTTCAGGTCCACGCCATCGGCGGGCAGAAAGGCCACGGCCTGCCGGTTGCCCAGGGTGATGGTGCCGGTCTTGTCCAGCAGCAGCACATCCACGTCGCCCGCCGCCTCCACGGCCCGCCCGGAAGTCGCGATGACGTTGGCCTGGATCATGCGGTCCATGCCCGCGATGCCGATGGCACTGAGCAGGCCGCCGATGGTGGTGGGAATGAGGCAGACGAGCAGGGAGACCAGCACCGTCAGCGCCACCGGGTGCCCTTGTCCGGAACCAATGTGGCCTGCGGCCTGCGCGGCCCTGCTGGAGAAGACGGAGTAGGGCAGCAGGGTGGCGGTGGCCAGCAGGAAGATGATGGTGAGCCCCGCCAGGAGGATGTCGAGGGCGATCTCGTTGGGGGTCTTCTGGCGCGTGGCGCCTTCCACCATGGCGATCATGCGGTCCAGGAAACTCTCGCCGGGGTTGGACGAGATGCGGATCACCAGCCAGTCGGACAGCACCAGGGTGCCCCCGGTGACGGCGGACCGGTCGCCGCCGCTTTCCCGGATGACCGGGGCGCTCTCACCGGTGATGGCGCTTTCGTTCACCGAGGCCACGCCCTCGATCACCTCGCCATCACCGGGGATGGTCTCGCCAGCCTCCACGAGCACGAGATCGTTGATGCGCAAGACCGGGGCATCGACCACCTCCTGCGGGCCCTTCCGGTCGGACTCGAGCAGCCGCCTGGCCTTCACGTCGCGCTTGGACCGGCGCAGGGAATCCGCCTGGGCCTTGCCTCGGCCCTCCGCCATGGCTTCTGCGAAATTGGCGAAGAGGAGGGTGAACCAGAGCCAGAGGGAGATGGCCAGGATGAAGCCGGGCCGCCCCTCTCCACGGCCAGTCAGGGCCTGAATCCAGAGGCCCGTGGCAAAGGCGCTGCAGATCCACACGGTGAACATCACGGGGTTCCGGAGCTGGTGGAGGGGGCTCAGCTTCCGGAAGGCATCCAGCACGGCGCGCCGCACGATGGCGGGTTCGAAAAGGGGCCTGTCCTGCCGCGAGTGGGAGGTCATCGGATGCTCCTCAGGGTCAGGTGTTCAGCGACCGGGCCGAGGGCCAGGGCGGGAATGAAGGTGAGGGCGCCCACCAGGAACACCACCCCGATGAGTACGCCGACGAAGAGCGAGGTGTGGGTGGGCAAGGTGCCCAGGCTCTCGGGCGTGTGCTTCTTCTTCACCAGGGAGCCAGCGAGAGCCAGCACGGGCCAGATCACGCCGAAGCGGCCCAGGAGCATGGCGATGGCCAGGCCATCGTTGTAGAACGATGTGTTGGCGTTCAGGCCAGCGAAGGCGCTGCCGTTGTTGTTGGAAGCGCTGCTCCAGGCGTAGAGGATCTGACTGAAGCCGTGGGGCCCGGGGTTGCTCACGGAGGCAACCGCCGCTGGAACGAGCACGGAGATGGCCGTCCCGATCAGCACGGCGGCGCAGGGCAGGAGGATCGCAAGGGAAGCCATCTTCATCTCGAAGGCTTCCACCTTCTTGCCCAGGTACTCGGGGGTGCGGCCCACCATGAGGCCGCCGATGAAGACGGCGACCAGGGCGAACATGAGCATGCCGTAGAGCCCCGATCCGACGCCGCCGAAGACCACCTCGCCCAGCTGCATGAGCCATAGGGGTACCAGGCCGCCCAGGGGCGTGAAGGAGTCGTGCATGGCGTTCACGGAGCCGCTGGAAGCCGCTGTGGTGGCGGTGGCCCAGAGGGCCGAACCGCCGGGGCCGAACCGCAGCTCCTTGCCCTCCATGTTCCCGCCGGGCTGATCGAGGCTGGCCACCCGGGCCACACCCAGGCTGTCCAGGGCGGGGTTGCCCTTCACCTCCGCCTGCGTGCAGACCGCCAGGGCCCCGACGAACAGCACGGTCATGGCCGCCAGCAACGCCCAGCCCTGCCGGCGGTCCTTCACCATGTGCCCGAAGGTCACGCAGAGGGCCGCGGGAATGAGGAGGATGCTCAGCATCTGGACGAAATTCGAGAGCGGTGAGCTGTTCTCGAAGGGGTGGGCGGCGTTGGCGCCGAAGAACCCGCCGCCGTTGGTGCCGATCATCTTGATGGCGATCTGGGAGGCCGCGGGGCCCATGGCGAGTACCTGGCCGCCTGCCGTGTGGAGGTAGGCAGACAGGTTCTGGATGACGCCCTGGGAGACGAGGAAGAGGGCGAAGACGAAGGAGAGGGGCAGGAGGATGTAGAGGGTGCTGCGCACCAGGTCCACCCAGGCATTCCCGAGGCCCGTGGCGCTGCGGCGCGTGATGCCCCGGACCAGCGCCATCAGCACCGCGATGCCGGTGGCGGCCGAGAGGAAGTTCTGTACCGTCAGGCCCAGCATCTGGGTGAGGTAGCTCAACGTTGTTTCACCGCTGTAGGCCTGCCAGTTGGTGTTGGTGATGAAACTCACGGCTGTATTGAAGGAGAGGCCTGTCGCTACATTGCCCTGATGCTCGGGATTGAGGGGCAGGGCCGCCTGGGTCTTCATCAGGAGGAACACCGCCGCCAGGCCGAGGAACTTGATGAGGGTGATGGACCAGGCGTAGGCCTTCCAGCCCATCTCATCGTCCTCACGGAGGCCCATGAGCCGGTAGAGGCCCCGCTCGAGGGGCCCCAGGATCGGGTGGAGGAAGGTGCGCCCACCCTCCAGGACCCTGGCCATGTAGGCACCCAGCGGGTAGGCCAGACTCAGGAGGAGGGCCAGGTACAGCAGGTTCTGAGTCCAGGCATGGCTCATTGGAACATCTCCGGCTTCAGCAGGGCGAAAGCGAGGTAGCCCAGAAGGCCCAGGGCCAGAAGGGAGGCGACGAGAAGGGTGGCGTTCATTGAAGGCATCCTCAGTCAGATATGAACTGGGCAATCAGCCAGAAGAAGAGGGGAAGGAACATCAGAACCAGCATCCACCAGGCATTCCTCCGCCCGGTTTCTCCCTCAATTCGCAGGTCATGCGCCGCACGGACGCCCAGCCAGGCGGCGAACGAGGCTAGGGGGAGGAACCAGGGCATCACGAGGTGCACGACCACTCCTGCGGTGACTCCGACCTTCACCTTTCACGGATAGGGTGAAATGGGCTCGGCATGCCGCTTGTTGAAGGCTGGCCGGTCCCACAGCCGGTCCCACAGCATGGTTGCGACCCGCGTTAAGGCGCTGTTAGGAGTCAGGGCAGAGCCGTTAAGTTGTCGTTGAGGGGAGGGGTTCGGCCTGAAGTCCTAACGCCTTCTTAACACCCTTCCTGCCCACTCTAGGGGCTGGCTGGCCTGGGCGTTGGTAAACCGGGCTGGTTGTGTCGTCATCCTCTCTGGCCCAACCCAGATGGCCCAACACCCCCAGGAAACCAAGGCATGCCCAATTACAGAACGTTTCTCCTGGGGCGGCGGCTCGCCAGCGAAGAAAGCCACGAGACCAAGATCAGCAATCCCATCGCCCTGGCTGTATTCAGCTCGGATGCGTTGTCGTCGGTGGCTTACGGCACTCAGGAGATCATGGCCCCCCTCACGGCAGCGATCGCCGTGTTCGGAGCAGGGGTGCTCGGGTGGTCCTGGTGGGTGGCCCTTGGCATCGTGGGCCTGCTGCTTGTCCTCAATGTGAGCTACCGGCAGACCATCCACGCCTACCCCAGTGGGGGTGGCGCCTACCTGGTGGCCAAGGACAACCTGGGTGAGGTCGCAGCCCAGACCGCCGGCGCCTCCCTGCTGATCGACTACATCCTGACCGTGGCCGTGTCCGTTTCCGCGGGCGTATCGGCCATCGTGTCGGCGTTTCCGGGGCTGGAAGCCCATCGCATTTTCCTCGCCGAAGGCATCATCGCCTTCATTGCCCTGATGAACCTGCGGGGCGTGAAGGAAAGCGGGCTGGTCTTCTCGATGCCGACCTATGGCTTCGTCATCTGCATCGTGGGATTGCTGATCAAGGGCTTCTGGAACGTGGCCATGGGTCATGAGGTGGTCGCCGTCCACGTCGCGTCAGCCCACCTGGAAGGAACTTCGCGGCTGGCGGCGATCTGGCTGCTGGCTCGGGCCTATAGCGCTGGCTGCACAGCCCTGACAGGTGTGGAGGCCATCAGCAATGGAGTTACGGCCTTCAAGGAACCCGTGTCGACCAATGCCTCGAAGACCATGACCTGGATGGTGGTCATCCTCGGGGCCATGTTTCTCGGCATCACATACCTGACGAACCACTATGGCCTGACCTACCATCCGGACTCGCCGGAAACCCTGCTCTCCCAGCTGACCCGGCTCATTCTGGGCGGAGCGGAGCACGGGCTTCCCAAGCTGATCTACCTCGTCACCACCGGCTTCACCATGGCGATTCTGGCCTTGGCGGCGAATACGGCCTATGCGGATTTTCCCCGCCTGGCGGCGCTCCATGCCCGGGACGGCTTCCTCCCCCGCCAGTTCACCAGCCAGGGCGACCGCCTGGTCTTTTCCAACGGGATCTTCATCCTGTCCCTGGCGGCCGGATTCCTGGTCCTGCTCTTCGGCGCAAAGGAGGACCACCTGCTGCCCTTGTACGCGGTGGGTGTGTTTCTTGGCTTCACCATCAGCCAGACCGGCATGGTGCGCCGCTGGTTCCGTCTCAAGGGCAAGGGTTGGCAGTTGAAGGCGCTGATCAATGGCCTGGGGGCGGTGACAACGCTCATCGTCATGCTGGTGATCGCCGTGACGCGCTTCGCCCATGGGGCCTGGATCGTGATCGTGCTCGTGCCGCTGCTGGTCATGACCTTCTTCAACATCCATCGTCACTACATCCGTATCAAGTCGATCCTGGCAGCCAGCCGGGTGGACTTCATCGGCCCTCGCCGAAACCGAGTCGTCGTACTGGTTTCCGGGATCCACGCCGGTGTGGTGCAGTCCCTGAACTACGCGAAAGTCATCGCAGAGCACGGTGAAGTCGAGGCGTTGACCGTCGATTTCACGGATGAACACGGCCGGGACAGCGCCGCGCTGGAGAAATTGCGTTCCGATTGGCCGAGGTACAGTGAGGGTATTCCCCTCCGGGCCATCCGCAGTCCCTACCGGAAGGTGGTAGAACCCATCGTGAATGAACTGGAGCGCATGCGTCAGGCGGAACCGGAGTACACCATCACGGTCATCCTCCCGGAATTCATCACCGGACACTGGTGGGCGAACCTGCTCCACAATCAGACGGCCATGAGGATCAAGGGTACGCTGCTGCTCATGCCCAAGATCATCGTGATCTCGATCCCTTATCACGTGGAACCGTTGGTGGAGTAGCCCTCACCCGAGGCTCTCGGGGCGCCAGAGGGTGCATCAAAATAAAACGCCCGGCCAAGGCCGGGCGTTTTCATGAAGAAGGTCAGGTTCAGCCTGCGCCGCCACCGACGACGGCGGGACGGTAGGTGAGGCTGGCCTTGATGAAGTCGCGGTTCATGCGCGCGATGTTCTCCATCTTGATGCCCTTGGGGCAGGCGGCTTCGCACTCGCCGTGGTTGGTGCAGGTGCCGAACTGCTCGGCATCCATCTGGGCCACCATGTCGCGGACCCGCGTGTAGCGCTCGGGTTGGCCCTGGGGCAGCAGGCCCAGGTGCGTGACCTTGGCGGACAGGAACAGCATGGCGCTGGCATTGGGGCAGGCGGCCACGCAGGCTCCGCACCCGATGCAGGCCGCGGCGTCCATGGCGAGCTCGGCCTTCTCCTTGGGGATCGGCAGGGCGTTGGCGTCCTGTGGCGAGCCGGTGGGTACGCTGATGAATCCGCCTGCGGCGATAATGCGGTCCAGGGCCCCGCGGTCCACCATCAGATCCTTGATGACGGGGAAGGCCTCGGCGCGCCAGGGTTCGATGGTGACGCTGTCGCCATCCTTGAAGCTGCGCATGTGCAGCTGGCAGGTGGTGGTGCGCTCGCGGGGGCCGTGGGGGCGCCCGTTGATCACCATGCTGCAGGTGCCGCAGATGCCCTCGCGGCAGTCGTGGTCGAAGGTGATGGGCTCCTCACCCTTGCGGATGAGGCCTTCGTTCACGATGTCGAGCATCTCCAGGAAGGACATGTCGGGGCTGATGTTCTCGGCGGGGTACTCGACGAACTTGCCGTCGCACTTGGCGTTCTTCTGCCGCCACACGTGAAGGGTGAGATTGAGGTCTTTGGACATGGCTCAGTTCCTCACTTGTAGCTGCGGGTCGCGAGGTGGACGTTCTCGAAGGCGAGCTGCTCGGTGTGGCGCACCGGAGCCTGGCCTTCGCCCTTGTACTCCCAGGCGGCCACGTGGGCGAAGTTCTCGTCGTCGCGCAGGGCCTCGCCCTCCGCGGTCTGCCATTCCTCGCGGAAGTGGCCCCCGCAGGATTCGCGGCGCTCAAGGGCATCCAGGCACATCAGCTCGCCGATCTCCAGGAAGTCGGCCACGCGGCCGGCCATCTCGAGGGACTGGTTCAGGTCGTCGCTGCTGCCGGGGATGCGGAGGTTCGACCAGAACTCCTCGCGGATCTTCGGGATCAGTTCCAGAGCCTTCTTGAGTCCGGCTTCGTTGCGGCCCATGCCGCACATCTCCCACATGACCTTGCCCAGTTCACGATGGAAGTGGTCCGGGGTTTCCTTCCCGCCGATGGACATGAGCTTGCTCATGCGCTCGGTCACGGTCTGTTCGGCCGCCTTCACGATCGGATCCTCGGCCTTGATGCGGGTGCCGGGCTTGATGCCGGCCAGGTAGCCGCCGATGGTGTAGGGGATCACGAAGTAGCCGTCGGCCAGGCCCTGCATGAGCGCCGAGGCGCCCAGGCGGTTGGCGCCGTGGTCGGAGAAGTTGGCTTCACCGAGCACGAAGAGGCCGGGGATGGTGCTCATGAGGTTGTAGTCCACCCACAGGCCGCCCATGGTGTAGTGGCTGGCCGGGAAGATGCGCATGGGCGTCTTGTAGGGGTTCTCGTCCGTGATGCGCTCATACATCTCGAAGAGGTTGCCGTACTTCTCCTCGATCTTGGCGGCGCCCAGGCGCTTGATGGCATCGCTGAAGTCGAGGTAGACACCGAGCCGGGTGGGACCGACGCCGCGGCCCTCGTCGCACACCTGCTTGGCGGCGCGGCTGGAGACGTCACGGGGGGCGAGGTTTCCGTAGGAGGGGTACTTGCGCTCCAGGTAGTAGTCGCGATCCTCCTCGGCGATCTCGGCGGCGGGCTTGCCGCAATCCTCCTTGCGCTTGGGCACCCAGATGCGGCCGTCGTTGCGCAGCGATTCGGACATGAGCGTGAGCTTGCTCTGGTGGTCGCCGGTAACGGGGATGCAGGTGGGGTGGATCTGCGTGAAGCAGGGGTTCGCGAACGCGGCTCCCTTCTTGTAGGCGCGCCAGATGGCGGTGCCGTTGCAGCCCTTGGCGTTGGTGGAGAGGTAGAAGACGTTGCCGTAGCCGCCGGTGGCCAGGCAGACCGCATCGGCGACGTGGGACTCGACCTCACCGGTCACCATATCCCGGGTGACGATGCCCTTGGCCACGCCATCGACGACGATCAGATCCAGCATCTCGTGGCGGGGGAACATCTTCACCTTGCCGAGGCCGATCTGGCGTTCCAGGGCCTGGTAGGCGCCGATGAGCAGCTGCTGGCCGGTCTGCCCGCGGGCGTAGAAGGTGCGGCTCACCTGGGCGCCGCCGAAGGAGCGGTTGTCCAGCAGTCCGCCGTATTCTCGGGCGAAGGGCACACCCTGGCCCACGCACTGGTCGATGATGTTGTTGCTGACCTCCGCCAAGCGGTGCACGTTGGCTTCGCGGGCCCGGAAATCACCGCCCTTGACCGTGTCGTAGAAGAGGCGATACACGCTGTCGCCGTCATTCTGGTAGTTCTTGGCGGCATTGATGCCGCCCTGGGCCGCGATGGAGTGGGCGCGGCGGGGGCTGTCCTGGTAGCAGTAGCACTCGACTTCGTAGCCGAGTTCGGCCAGGGAGGCTGCGGCGGCGCCACCGGCGAGGCCGGAGCCCACCACGAGCACCTTGTACTTCCGCTTGTTGGCCGGATTCACGAGCTTGAGATCAAAGCGGTGCTTTTCCCACTTCTTGTCGATCGGGCCGTCTGGGATTCGGGCATTGAGTTCCATGGAGCGCTCCCTGGGATCAGTGGATGAAGCCGGTCAGGACGGCGATGGGGTAGGAGATGTTCACGCCCACCACGAGGACGGTCAGGCCCGTGGCGAAGTTGCGCCGCAGCCTGTCGTAGCGGGGATGGGCCAGGCCAAGGCTCTGGGTGCAGCTCCACACGCCGTGCCACATGTGCAGGCCGAGGCAGAGCTGGGCCACGATGTAGAAGCCCGAGGCGGCAGGAACCTTGAAGCCGTTCACGAAGTTCGCGTAGGGATTCGCGGGGTCGAAGGCGGGATGGACCGTGCCGGTGGTCAGGTGCAGGAGGTGATAGATGATGAAGGCTGCGAGGATGACGCCGCTCCAGCGCATCGTCCGGGACGCCCAGGTCGAGGCGACGTTCTGCTGGGCGCGATAGCCCGTGGGACGGGCGGCCATGTTGTCGAGGGTGAGGGTCGTGGCGGCCCAGATGTGGAGGCCCACGGCGGTGAGCAGCACGGCCCGGAACGCCCAGATGCCCATGCCGTGAATCATGGTGTGCAGGAACTCGGCGTAGTGATTCATCGCCGAGGCACCCATGTAGGACGTCAGGTTCCCCAGCATGTGCACGGTGACGAACCCGAAGAGGATGACGCCGGTGGCCGCCATGACGACCTTCCGGCCGACCGAGGACGCCAGGAAACCGTGGCCGCGGGCTTCCGCGCCCGCGATGCTCTGTTCAGCAACGGACATAGGGGGACTCCTTTGAAAAACGGGGAGATGGATCGGAGCGCCCGCAGCGTGCGGCGGGGCCCGCTTTCAATGACAGGGCCATATCTGACCCGATTATCTTCGGACACCAGTCGATTCCCAAGTGCTAATGCTGGAGCAAGGGAAGCTGTGACAATGTGCATCTTCCGGTATCACGCCGCTGGAACCTTGGCTGGCGTTCCGGCCTGAAGTCTTGCGGTTGCAACCCCGAGTCAGCTAAAATCAGGCTCGATCTAGAC
The DNA here is from genome assembly GCF_024609265.1 of Geothrix campi. Classification (GTDB taxonomy): domain Bacteria; phylum Acidobacteriota; class Holophagae; order Holophagales; family Holophagaceae; genus Geothrix; species Geothrix campi. The sequence goes on from NZ_JANHMP010000001.1 coordinate 389,468, forward strand.
ATGATCTTTGGTGGAACGCCCCCGGGTGGGGGCTGGTGTCGCTTCCGCGCAGGCCGCCTTGATTTGTCCAATTCCCAGCTGCTTCAACTTCACGGTCCCCCTCTCCTTAACTCAACTGGAGGAACAAACATGGTGACGATGAAACGTCTCCTTGACTCTCTGGCGTCGACCAGACTTTTCAAGTGGGGGATGACTGCGCTCTTCGCCATTCTGCTCGCCCCTCCCGCCTTCGCCGGTGGCGAGGCCGAGTTGAAGATCCCCTCGTTGAAGGACCAGGCCCAGCTGTTCATGGGGACGACCGGCCACAACCTGCTGCTGATCGGCCTCTTCATCTGTCTGCTCGGCGTGGCCTTCGGTCTGGTGCAGTACTCCCAGATCCGGAACCTGCCGGTCCACAAGTCCATGCTGGAAATCTCTGAGCTGATCTACGAGACCTGCAAGACCTACCTGGTCACCCAGATCAAGTTCATCTCGGTTCTCTGGGCCTTCATCGCGGTCATCATCGTCGCCTATTTCAAGTACCTCGCCCACACGCCCATGGGCTGGGGCCAGGTGATCGTGATCCTGCTCTTCTCGATCATCGGCATTCTCGGGTCCCTGGCCGTGGCCTGGTTCGGCATCCGCATCAACACCTTCGCCAATTCCCGCACCGCCTTCGCCAGCCTGCGCGGCAAGCCCTTCCCGACCATGGAGATCCCCCTGAAGGCGGGCATGTCCATCGGCATGCTGCTCATCTCCGTCGAGCTGTTCCTCATGCTCGCGATCCTGCTCTTCATTCCTGGTGACGCCGCCGGCCCCTGCTTCATCGGCTTCGCCATCGGCGAGTCCCTGGGTGCCGCCGCCCTCCGCATCGCGGGTGGCATCTTCACCAAGATCGCCGACATCGGCTCCGACCTCATGAAGATCGTCTTCAAGATCAAGGAAGACGATGCCCGCAACCCTGGCGTCATCGCCGATTGCGTGGGCGATAACGCTGGCGATTCGGTCGGTCCCACCGCCGACGGCTTCGAAACCTACGGCGTCACCGGCGTCGCGCTCATCACCTTCATCCTGCTGGCGGTTCCTCAGCCCGCCATCCAGGTCGCGCTGCTGGTGTGGATCTTCGTCATGCGCGTCGGCATGATCGTGACTTCCGCTGCTTCCTACTGGATCAACGGACTCTGGGCGAAGGCCAAGTTCGGTGCCGCGGCCAAGTTCGAATTCGAGACCCCGCTCACCACGCTCGTCTGGTTGACCTCGATCCTTTCGATCGTGATGACCTACATCCTGTCCTATGTGCTGATCGGGAACCTGCCGGACCACCTCTGGTGCAAGCTCTCCACCATCATCACCTGCGGAACCCTGGCGGGTGCCCTGATCCCCGAGCTGGTGAAGGCCTTCACCTCCACCAACTCCGGCCATGTGCGTGAGGTCGTGACGGCCTCCAGGGAAGGCGGCGCCTCCCTCAACATCATCTCCGGCCTGGTGGCGGGCTACTTCTCCGCCTACTGGATGGGTCTCACCATCGTCGCCCTCATGGGTGCCGCCTATTATGTGTCCACCTTCGGCCTGGCCGGCTTCATGGCGGCCCCGGCCATCTTCTCCTTCGGCCTGGTCGCCTTCGGCTTCCTGGGCATGGGCCCCGTCACCATCGCCGTGGACTCCTACGGCCCCGTGACCGACAACGCCCAGTCCGTCTACGAGCTCTCCACCATCGAGGAGATCCCCGGCATCGAGCAGGAGATCCAGAAGGACTTCGGCTTCAAGCCTGATTTCGAGAACGGCAAGATGTATCTCGAAGAGAACGATGGCGCCGGCAACACCTTCAAGGCCACCGCCAAGCCCGTGCTCATCGGCACCGCGGTTGTGGGCGCCACCACCCTGATCTTCTCCATCATCCAGGTGCTGAACGGCAAGTTCGGCGTTCTGAAGGTGGTTGAGGGGCTGTCCATCATCAACCCCCTCTTCCTCCTCGGCATCATCACGGGCGGCGCCATCATCTTCTGGTTCTCCGGCGCAGCCTGCCAGGCCGTCGCCACGGGCGCCTACCGGGCGGTGGAGTTCATCAAGCAGAACATCAACCTGGATGCGGGTGCCACCAAGGCCTCCGTCGAAGACTCCAAGAAGGTCGTGGAGATCTGCACCCAGTACGCCCAGAAGGGCATGTTCAACATCTTCCTGGCGGTGTTCTTCTCCACCCTCGCCTTCGCCTGCGCGAACCACTACTTCTTCATCGGCTACCTGATCTCCATCGCTGTCTTCGGGCTCTACCAGGCCATCTTCATGGCCAATGCCGGTGGCGCCTGGGACAACGCGAAGAAGCTCGTGGAGACCGAACTCAAGGCCAAGGGCACCGAGCTCCACGATGCCTGCGTCGTGGGTGACACCGTGGGCGATCCCTTCAAGGACACCTCCTCGGTGGCGCTGAACCCGGTCATCAAGTTCACGACCCTCTTCGGCCTCCTGGCCGTCGAGCTGGCAATCGAGCTCAACCCGGTCACGGCTCACATCTGGGCCCTGATCTTCTTCCTGATCTCCACGGTCTTCGTGTGGCGTTCCTTCTACGCCATGCGCATTCCCGTCCTAGAGACCAAGTAGGCCCTTCGCCGCCAAGGCGATCCACGGAATGGGAGGGACCCTGCGGGGTCCCTCCTTGTGTGATACCTTGTATCGTGAGGTTTTGACTATGCACCGATTATTTCATATTCCTGTCAATCTGCTTGCTTGCTGGAGTCTCATGGCTGCCGATCCTGCCTTGAAGCCCCCCGCCGCACCCCAGAAGGAACATGTGAGCCTCTGGCACGGCGAGAAGGTCGATGACCCGTGGTTCTGGTTGCGGGAGAAGAGCAACCCGGATGTGGTGGCCTACCTGAACGCCGAGAACGCCTACACCGAGGCCATGACGAAGGATCTCCAGCCCTTTTCCGAGGCGCTCTACAAGGAGATGCTGGGCCGCATCAAGCAGACGGATCTCAGCGTCCCGGTCCGTCGGGGTGCCTTCTACTACTACTCCCGCACGGAGGAGGGGAAGCAGTACCCCGTCCAGTGCCGGCGGCAAGCCGCCAAGGGCGGCGCCTATGATGAGAAGGCCGCCGAGGAGGTCCTGCTCGATCAGAACGAGCTGGCCAAGGGCCTGAAATTCCTGGGACTGGGGCCCCTCGTCGTCAGCGATGACGATCGCACCCTGCTCTACAGCACGGATACGACCGGTTTCCGCCAGTATCAGCTCTTCACCAAGGACCTGGCCACGGGCCGGGTGAGCGGCCCCCTGGCCGAACGGGTGACTTCCTACACCTGGGCAGGCGATGGCCGGCACGTGTTCTTCACCACCGAGGATGCCGGCACGAAGCGCTCGAACCAGCTCTGGCGTCTGGACCTCACGGGCCACGCGCCGGAACTCGTGTTCGAGGAGAAGGACGAGCTCTACCGGGTTCTGGTGGGGCGCACCAAGGATCACAAGTATCTCCTGATGGAGAGCCAGTCCACGGACACCTGGGAAACCCGCTATCTGGCCGCCTCGAAGCCCACGGGCGCCTTCAAGGTCCTGCTCCCCAGGGAGAAAGGCCACAAGTACGATGTGGAGCACCGGGGCGGAACCTTCTACATCCGCACCAACAAGGGTGCGAAGAATTTCCGTCTCGTCACCGCTCCGGCGGCCACGCCGGACCCGAAGCACTGGAAGGTTCTCATCCCCCACCGGGCCGACGTGCTGCTCGAAGAGGTCGAACCGTTCCGGGACTTCCTGGTGGTCGCCGAGAAGCGCGAAGGGTTGGACCGGTTCCGGATCCGCGACTTCAAGACAGGGTCCTGGCGGAAGGTCGCCTTCCCCGAGTCCGTCTACGCGGCTTCCCCGGGGGGAACGCCCGAGTACACCTCCAAGGCCTTCCGCTTCGTCTACCAGTCCATGATTACGCCGCAGAGCATCTACGATTGCGACATGGCCACCGGGAAGCAGACTCTGCTCAAGGAGACTGAGGTTCTGGGCGGCTATGACCGGTCCCAGTACGCCACGGAACGCCTCTGGGCCACGGCCCGGGATGGTGCGAAAGTGCCTCTCTCCGTGGTGTATCGGAAGGGTGTGAAACGGGACGGCAGTGCGCCCCTCTTCCTCTACGCCTACGGATCGTATGGCTTCGGCATGTCCGCGAGCTTCTCCATCCCGCGCCTGAGCCTGCTGGACCGCGGCATGGTCTACGTCATCGCCCACATCCGGGGCGGCAACGAGATGGGCGAGGCCTGGCACGACGACGGCATGCTCATGAAGAAGATGAACACCTTCACGGATTTCATCGACTCCGCCGACTTCCTGGTCAAGGAGAAGTGGACGAGCAAGGATCGCCTGGTCATCGAGGGCGGCAGCGCCGGGGGCCTGCTCATGGGCGCGGTCACCAACCTGCGGCCCGATCTCTTCAAGGCCGTGCATAGCGCCGTGCCCTTCGTGGACGTGATGAACACGATGATGGATGCCAGCCTGCCCCTGACCGTGGGCGAGTACCTCGAGTGGGGCAATCCCAACGAGAAGGCCGCCTTCGACTACATGCGGGCCTACAGCCCCTACGACAACCTGGCGAAGAAGGCCTACCCGGCCATTCTCGTCACCACCAGCTTCAACGATAGCCAGGTGATGTACTGGGAACCCGCGAAGTACGTGGCCAAGCTCCGCACCCTCAAGACCGACGAGAATCCCCTGCTGCTGAAGATCAAGATGGACCCCGCCGGCCACGGCGGCGCCTCCGGCCGCTACGATGCCCTGAAGGACAAGGCCTTCGAGACGGCCTGGATGCTCAAACAGGTCGGCATTACCAAGTAGCCATTCCAGCCTCCAGAGGGCGCGTCTGCGCCCTCTGGAGCCAAGAAGAAAAGGGAGGTGGATCGTGGTGGTTTCTCCTGTTCCTCCGGGCTACCACAGGGTCACGCCCTACCTGGTCGTGGCGGATGGGGAGGGCCTCCTCGGCTTCCTCCGTGCCGCGTTCCAGGCGGAGGAGTGCAGCCGCACGGTCCGTCCCGATGGATCCATCGCCAACGCCGAGGTGCGCATCGGCGACTCCATGGTGATGGTGGCCCAGGCCCGGGAGCCCTGGAAGCCCATGCCTGCGGGCTTCTACCTCTATGTGTCCGATACCGACGCCATGTACGCGGCCGCCTTGGCGGCAGGTGGGGCCTCGCTTCTGGAGCCCGCCGACCAGTTCTACGGAGACCGCAACGCCGGGGTGCAGGATCCCTGGGGCAACAACTGGTGGATCGCCACCCACATCGAAGATGTGGACGAGGCGGAGATCCAGCGGCGGATGGCGGCCCGGGGTTGAGTCTCCGGCCCAGACCCGGGACAATGGAGAAGCGCGGCAGCCCGCCGCGCTTTGTCATGTCTGGGAAATCATGGGTCTTATTGAAGAAATCCAGCGGCGACGCACCTTCGCCATCATCAGCCACCCCGATGCCGGCAAGACCACGCTGACGGAGAAGCTGCTGCTCTATGGCGGCGCCATCGACCGGGCGGGCAGCGTGAAGGCCCGGGAGGGCGGGGCGGCGGCCCACTCGGACTGGATGAGCATCGAGCAGGAACGCGGCATCAGCGTCACCTCGGCGGCCATGCAGTTCGAATACCACGGCCGGGCCATCAACCTGCTGGACACGCCGGGCCACCAGGATTTCAGTGAGGACACCTACCGCGCCCTCACGGCGGCAGATTCCGTGGTGATGCTGCTGGACTGCGCCAAGGGCGTGGAAGAGCAGACCAAGAAGCTCTTTCGCGTGGCCAGCGAGCGCAAGCTCCCCATCTTCACCTTCGTGAACAAGCTGGACCGCCCGGGCCGCGATCCCGTGGAGCTCATCGACGAGGTGGAGGAGCTCTTCGGCCTCCACGCCGTGCCCATGACCTGGCCCATCGGGTCCGGCACGGACTTTAAGGGCGTCTACGTCCGGGCCACGGGCCAGATCCAGGTCTTCGAGCGGGCCAAGGCAGGCCAGAAGGCGCGCGTGGCCGGGAAGGGCGGGCTGGATGATCCGGAGATCGCGGCCCTGCTGACGCCGGCCGAGCTGCAGCAGCTCAAGGATGATGTGGACCTCATGAACCACGTGCTGCCGGCCTTCGATCGGGAGGCCTTCCTGCGTGGCGAGCAGTCCCCCATGTTCTTCGGCTCTGCCGTGAACAACTTCGGCGTGGCCGAGTTCCTGGAGGAGTTCCTGGACCTGGCCCCCGCGCCCGGTCCCCGCCCCCTCATGAATGGAGGCGAAGTGCTGCCGGAACAGCCCTTCACGGCCTTCGTGTTCAAGGTGCAGGCCAACATGAACAAGGCCCACCGCGACCGCGTGGCTTTCGCCCGCATCGTGTCCGGGAAGTTCGACCGGGGCATGGATGCCCTCCACGTGCGCGAGAAGAAGTCCATCAAGCTGAACTACCCCCACATGTTCTTCGGGCGGGAGCGGCAGATCGTGGACGAGGCCTACCCCGGCGACATCCTGGGCCTCATCAACCCCGGCCTCTTCCGCATCGGCGATGTGCTTAGCGCCTCGGGGGTGATCGAATTTCACGCCGTGCCGCGGTTTTCGCCCGAGCAGTTCGCCTCGGTGCGCCTGGCGGATCCCGGCGCCCGCAAGGGCTTCCTCAAGGGTCTGGGCCAGATCGCGGAAGAAGGCGTGGTGCAGGTCTTCTGGCCCAAGGGTGGCGCACCCCTGCCCATCCTCGGCGCCATCGGCCGCCTCCAGTTCGAGGTGCTCCAGCACCGCCTCAAGGACGAGTACGCCTGCCCCGTCCTGCTGGAGCCCCGCGGGTTCCAGATGGCCCGGTGGCTCAAGGGCGGTTGGCCCGAGCCCAGCCGTTACTGGGGGGAGCTGGTGGAAGACACCGAGGGCAACCCCGCCATCCTCTTCGAGAACGACTGGCAGCGGCGGACCACGGCGGAAAAATCTCCGGACCTGACGTTCCTGGAACACCCGCCCAAATAATTGATAGGAACCACGAAAGGCGCGAAGCCCTGCGGGCACGCGAAAGTATCAACGGATATGAAAACCGCCCCCAGATCAGGGGCGGTTTCTTTTTCGGCCTTGTTCGCGGTTCCAGTTATTGCCGGTCAGGCCTTTGCGAAGATGCCCATCACCGCATGCAACAGCTCGAGGGCCTCGGCCTTCGGCCGCTGGAAGGCGTTGCGGCCCATGATCGAACCAAAGGCGCCGCCCGCCGCGATCTCGGCCACTTCCTTCAAGACTTCCTCGGTGCCCTTGGCTTCGCCACCGCTGAAGATGACGATGCGCCGGCCGTTGAAGGCGCTCTGCACCACGTGGGCGATTCGGTCCTTCAGGGTGGCGGTGGGGATATTGTATTTCTCGTAGACCTTCTTCGCTTCGGCCTGCTCGATGACATTCTTGGGCGGCTTCACCTTGATAATGTGGGCACCCAGCTGGGCCGCGGTGTGGGCGGCATAGGCCACCACGTCCACTGCGGTCTCGCCTTCCTTGCTGAGACCGGCGCCGCGCGGGTAGGCCCACAGCACGGTGGGCAGGCCCACGGCCTTGGCCTCGAGGATCAGTTCGCGCAGGTCCTCGTACTGGATGTTGCGGTCGCCACTGCCGGGGTAGATGGTGTAGCCGATGGCGGCGCAACCCAGGCGCAGCGCGTCATCCACGCTGCCGGTAATGGCGCTGCAGGGCTCGTTGCCTTTGCTCAGGCTGTCGCTGTTGTTGAGCTTCAGGATGAGGGGGATGTCCCCAGCGTAGTCCGAGGCCACGTGCTCGATGAAGCCCAGGGGCGCCGCATAGGCATTGCAGCCGGCCTCGATGGCCAGCTCCACGTGGTAGCGGGGATCGTAGCCGCCGGGATTGGGCGCAAAGCTGCGGGCGGGACCATGCTCGAAGCCCTGGTCCACGGGCAGGATCACGAACTTGCCGGTGCCTGCCAGGCGGCCGGTGTTCATGAGGCGGGCCAGGTTGGCCTTCACGCCGGGGTTTTCCGAGCTGTACCAGGACAGGATCTCGCGTACTTTGGCCGTGGCCATGAGGGCACCTCGCATGGATTCAATCGGTCATTCTAGCTGGAAATGGCCGGTCTGGCTCGCGCCAGGACTGGGATCAGCCCTTGCTGTAGTCGTAGAAGCCGCGCCCGCTCTTCTTGCCGAGCCAGCCGGCATCCACGTACTTGATGAGCAGGGGGCAGGGGCGGTACTTGGGATCGCCGAGGCCCTCATGGAGCACGTTGAGGATGAAGAGGCAGGTGTCCAGGCCGATGAAGTCCGCCAGGGTGAGCGGGCCCATGGGGTGGTTCATGCCCAGCTTCATGATGCCGTCGATGCTCTCCACGGAGGCCACGCCTTCGTACAGCGCGTAGATGGCCTCGTTGATCATGGGCAGCAGCACGCGGTTGCTGACGAAGCCGGGGAAGTCATTGCAGTGGATGGGGGTCTTGCCCAGCTTCTTCGACAGCTCCATCACGGCCTCGAAGGTGGTGTCGCCGGTGGCCAGGCCACGGATGACTTCGATGAGCTGCATGACCGGCACCGGGTTCATGAAGTGCATGCCGATGAAGGCCTCGGGGCGCTTGGTGACGGCCGCCAGCTTGGTGATGGAGATGCTGCTGGTGTTGCTGGCCAGGATGGCGCCGGGCTTGCAGACCTTGTCCAGGGTCTCGAAGATCTGTTTCTTGACCTCCCACTTCTCGGTGGCGGCCTCGATGACGATGTCGCAGGCAGCCAGGTCCTCGAGCTTCGTGGTAGTGCGGATCCGGCCGAGGACCGCGGCCTTCTCGTCGGCGCTCATCTTCCCCTTGTCCACGCCCCGCTGGAGGTTCTTGTCGATGGTGGCCACGCCCTTGGCGGCGTAGGCCTCGGTGATGTCCTGCATCAGCACGCTGAAGCCGGCCTGCGCGAAGACGTGGGCGATGCCGTTGCCCATCTGGCCCGCGCCGATGACACCGATGTTCTGGATGCTCATAACGACTTCTCCTTGGGAATGGTGATCAGGGCGATGCGGGGTGGTGGGAAACGGGGGTGTTGAGGGAGGAGGTCCCGGGCATCCCCGGGCCGGATACGGGATGGGGAATCCTCCAACCCTCAAGCATAACGGAGGAAGGGGTCACCAGCTTGCGAGCAGAGCTGGCAGGTCCCGGATGGAATCGAGCACGGGGTAGGGGGATTCCACCGGGCTGGCGACCACCTCATGGGCCCACGTCAGGTGATAGGGGATGTGGACCGCCTGGGCGCCGAGGGCCAACACCGGCAGGATGTCGGATTTCACGGAATTGCCCACCATTGTGAAGTCCGCAGGTCGGAGGCCATGACGCTGGAGAATTGCGGCATAGGTGGCCTCATCCTTCTCCGAGACGATCTCCACCTTCGAGAAATGATTGCCCAGGCCCGATTTCGCCAGCTTGGTCTCCTGGTCGAAGAGATCCCCCTTGGTGATCACCATGAGGTCGTAGGTCCTTGCCAGCTCCGCCAGAACCTCGTCGGTGCCAGGCAAGGCTTCTACGGGCTTGTCCAGCATGGCCTTGCCCAGATCCAGCACCTGCCGCAGGCCCGCGCCGTCGAGGCGGTTCTCGGTGAGCTCCAGGGCGGTCTCGATCATGGAGAGGGTGAAGCCCTTGATGCCGTAACCGTAACTTCCGAGGTTGCGCATCTCCGTGTCGTGAAGGCGGGCGTCGATCCAGGCATCGTCGTGGAAGGGGCGGAGCAGGGCCCGGAAGGCCTCCTGGGTCTCAGCGTAGTGGGTTTCGTTGTGCCAGAGCGTGTCGTCGGCATCGAAGGCAAGAGTCGGGCGCATGGCGGTCCTGTTGTCAGCTTCCCAGCCTACAATGAAGCGTTCCTGAGGATTCCATGGCTGCCTCCAAGACCCGTACCGACTGGGCCCTCCTCCTGCTTCGCCTGGCCGTGGGCGGCATGGCCGTGGTGCAGGGCTTCGAAGTCCTCCGCCGCGCCCATGGGGCCATCACCATGGCCCATGCCTCCACCTGGGGTCTGGCCCTGGGCGAGCTGGTCTGCGGCGCCCTGATCCTCCTGGGCATCTGGGTGCCCCTGGCCGGCGGCCTCCTGGTGGCCGTCCTGGGCTGGCCCCTCGTGCATGGATGGATCCACGGCGCCGGCCCGCTGGCCAACCTGCCCGCCCTCTTCCGTCTGCTCGTGGGCTTGGCCTGCGCCGTGGGCGGCGGCGGCAAGTGGGCCCTGGAGAAATAGCCATGCTGCGTCCGCCGCACCCTCAGATCTTCGCCTTCGATGCCGAATGGGTGCCGGACCCCGCCACGGGCCGCCGGGTGCTCGACCTCCCCAAGGACATGCCCGACGATGAGGTGGTGGACCGCATGTGGGTCTACGGCGGGGCCACGGAGGCGGAGCCCCGACCCTACCTCAAGACCATTCTCTGCCGCGTGGTGTCCATCGCGGCGGTGATCCGCACGGTGAAGCACGGCGAGGTGCACCACAAGCTGTTCGCCCTGCCTGAAACGCCGGAGGCCCTTCCCGAGGATGAGCTGCTCCGCCGCTTCCTGGTGGCCCTCGGAGACAGGAAACCCCAGCTCGTGGGCTTCAACTCCCGGGATGCGGATATGCCCATCCTCGTGCAGCGCGCCATGGTCCATCGCCTGTCCATCCCCGGTCTGGGGCGCAGCGCGGAGAAGTGGGCTCCCGGCGACTTCTTCGATCGCTACGGCAACCAGCACATTGATCTCCGCGAGATCACCGGCGCCTGGGGCAAGGCCTCGTCCACCCTGCATGAGCTGGCCACGGCCTGCGGCATCCCAGGGAAGCTGGGCACGGACGGCAAGAGCGTCATCGACCTCTGGCGGGCGGGGGACATCGCCGGCATCGTCCGCTACAACCAGTTCGACGCCCTCACCACCTTCCTGGTGTGGCTGCGGGCCATGACGCTGTCCGGCCACCTCACGCCCGAACAGATGGAGGCCGAGGAGGCCCAGATCCGCGCCCTCATCCAGCAGAAGATGGCCGTGGATCCGGTCTTCGGACTGTTTCTCGAAGGGTGGGCCCGGCTTTCCTGAGCCGTTCCGCTTGAATCCATCCCTGAGACGGCTAGACTGGCCCCGATCTTCCAATCACGGCTCGTTTCTTCCCAAGGGAGGCATTGTGAACAAGCGGCTTGTTGCGGAATTCTTCGGGACCCTCTGGCTGGTCCTGGGCGGATGCGGCAGCGCGGTGCTGGCGGCGACCTTCCCGGGTGTGGGCATCGGCTTCCATGGGGTCGCACTGGCCTTCGGCCTCACGGTGCTGACCATGGCCTACGCCATCGGCCCCACCTCCGGCTGCCACCTGAATCCGGCCGTGACCCTGGGCCTGGCCGTGGGCGGGCGCTTCCCCTACAAGGACGTCGCCGGCTACTGGCTGGCCCAGGTGCTGGGCGCCGTGGCGGCTTCCCTGATCCTCTACGTCATCGCCACAGGCAACGGCTCTCCCATCGGCGGCTTCGCGGCCAACGGCTATGGCGAGCACTCCCCGGGCAGGTACGGGCTGGGCGCGGCCTTCCTGAGCGAAGTGGTGATGACCTTCTTCTTCCTCATGGTGATCCTGGGCAGCACCGCCAAGAAGGCGGCACCCGGGTTCGCGCCCATCGCCATCGGCCTCTGCCTCACCCTCATCCACCTCATCAGCATCCCGGTCACGAACACGTCCGTGAACCCCGCCCGCAGCACCGGGCCGGCCCTGTTCGTGGGCGGCTGGGCCCTCGGACAGCTCTGGCTCTTCTGGGTGGCGCCCCTCATCGGCGCCGCTGTGGCGGGCTGGCTCTTCCCGAAGCTGGAGGCGTGACGGAACGGCTCAGAGCCGCCGGAGGATCCGCTCGATCCCGGTCGCTTTGCGACCTTCGGTGGTGACCAGCACGGCATGGAGCTGGAGGTCGCCCTCGGCCACTTCGTACTTGGGGCGTTGAACCCTGAGGAAGCGGCCAATGCTGGCTTCCTTCTTCATGCCGATGACGCCGTCGTAGGGGCCGGTCATGCCGATGTCGGTGACGTAGGCCGTGCCGCCGGGCAGCACCTTGGCGTCCAGGGTGGGCACGTGGGTGTGGGTGCCCAGGACGGCCGCCGCGCGGCCCTCCAGGTGGAAGCCCATGGCCTGGGCCTCGCTGGTGGCCTCGGCGTGCATGTCCACGATCACGAGGTCGGCCCGCTCCTTCTGGAGGAGGGTGTCCACGCCGCGGAAAGGGCAGTCGCAGGCGGGCATGTGCACCCGGCCCATGAGGTTGATGACGAGCACCTCGGCGCCGGAGGGCGTGTGCAGCTTCACCCATCCGTTCCCTGGCGTATCGGGCGGGTGGTTGGCGGGCCGCAGCAGGCGGGGTTCCAGGCGGAAGTAGCTTTCGATCCCCTTCACGTCGAAGGCGTGGTTGCCCGTGGTGATGACGTCCACACCGAAGCGGTCGAACCACTCCCGGGCGATGGTGTCGGTGATGCCGTGGCCGTGGGCGGCGTTCTCGCCATTCACGATCACGAGATCAGCCCCGGTCTCCCGGCGCAGCTCAGGCACGAAGGCCTCCACCAGCCGTCGCCCCGGTTCCCCCACCACATCGCCCAGCGCCAGGATCTTCATGGAACCAGGGTAAATGAAAAAGGGCGGCGCTGGTGCGCCGCCCTTTCGTGATGCAGGTGGGACTAGAACGCGAAGCGGGCGCCGAGCTGGATCTGGCGGGCAGAACCATTCCAGTTCTGCTGGGCCTGCAACAGCGGGGTCGCATCGCTGGAACCCGTGGCAGGACGGTACGACTGATAGGTGTCCTGGCGATTGAGCAGGTTGAACACATCCATGGACAGGGTTGCCTTGATCCGCTTGGTAATCGCGAAGTCGCGGCGGAGTCCCAGGTCCAAGGTCAGAGTGGATCCGGCTCGCTGGGAGTTCCGACCTGTGTCCACCCCGTCCTGGAAGAAACGATCATTGGTGGTGTTTTTGTCGCGGTTCATGTCCGAGGTATAGGTCAGTGTGTAGGGCGTTCCCGTCTGGTAGCGGATTGAAACCGAGGTCAGGATCCCGGTGACCTCCTTGTCCAGGAAGCTGAAGTAGCCGGTGAGCACCTGACGGCGATCCGTATCGGCATAGCCCCACTGGGCGCCCAGATTGTTGCCGTCCTGGATGCTGACGCCCGAATAGTTGCGCTCGTTGGAATCACTGTCCTTGTTGATGGCGTAGGTGTAGTAGAGCTGGGCGTCGAAGGCGCTACCTTCCTTGTGGTACTTCATGCTCGCCGTGTAGGCATGGTACAGGCTGGTTGCATCGGAAAAATACATGCCCATGGTGCCGTAGGCTGTATTGGGCCGAGCGGTTGGATAGATCAGGCGGCCATAGGCGTTTGCTGCGGGCGTTCCGAGGTTCAGATCTGCGGTGCGCTCCAACTGCTTGCCCTTGGCATAGGTGGCGGACAGGCCCAGGATCAGGTCATTGAAGAAGGGGCGCTCAGCGCCGATGTTCAAACGGTCGGTATAGGGGTTCTTGAAGTTGTTGTTGAAGGTCCAGATGTTGAACCCGGAGAGCGTGACGTTGCTGGGCATGGCCGCCAGCCAGTACGGGTTCGCGGCATTGAACGGTGCTCCACCCGTGAAAGTGGTCGGGTTACCGCGGGGGATGAGATAGGTGTCGGCATCACTGGGCTGGAAGTCCTTGGATCCAGTGCGGACTCCATTGGCCGCATAGGCCTGGTAGAAGAACACGGCCGGTGTGGTGCTGACATAGCGACCGATGCTCCCACGGATGACCGTCTTGCCCTGGTCAAAAGTGGGGGTCCAGGTGAAGGACACACGGGGCGAGAACTGGCTGTCCGAGGGGATCTTGGCCGTAATGGGCATGGGATTGGCGAGTGGGTCGCCCATGTTCAGGATCGGATAATCCGGGTTCTCCTGGCGGTCCCAGCGGACCCCGGCTCCGAGTTTGAAGGTGTCGGTGATGCGCCATTCAGTCTGGATGAAGGCAGCCATCTGCTTGTAGCTGGTGTCGAAGAGACCGGCCTGCTGCACGGGGCTGTTGAGGCCGAAATTCTGACGGTAGAACGACCAGTAGCCCAGGCGGTAATTGTCAAGCGCGCTTCTGGCTGGAATGCCGTTCGGCACATCCGCAGGGGTGTTGGAGAACTGATAGACACCCTGCCAGTTGCCCGCGAAGAACTCGGAGACGCTGATGTCGTTGTAGTCCACACCAGCCTTCACCTGGAAGGTCGGGGTCACGTAGCTGATGTTCTCTTGGATCTGGGTGCGCTTGGTATTGTAGGTGCGATCGAAAGGATAGGCGCCGTAGAAGCCCACATTGCTGATGCTGACCTCAGGGGAGTTGGAGTAGGTCGAGCGGGGCATGTCGTCCTTGGTGTGGCTGATCCGGAACTCGTTCATCCAGTTGCCGGTGATCACCCAGTTCCACTGCAGGACATAGGCGTCCGTGGTCACGTCATCCGAGGCCAGATTCTCTGAGGCCGCCGTGGTGCTGGCACCGGTGACTCCCTTGAACTTGGAGTGATTGATCCGGAACTGGATGTTGTGGTCGACCGTGGGGTTGAAATCGAAGCGGACGAAGTAGACGTCCGAATCGGCCTTGGCGGAGTAATCGCCGGCCTTGGCCAGGAGTACGGCATCGTTCGGGTACAGGGCTGGGTTGAGCGGGCCGGAAGCACCAAGGCCAGCGTTGCCTCCCCAGACCTGGTGGATGGGCTCCTTCCGTCGTTGGGCATCGTAGGCCACGAAGTAGAACAGCTTGTCCTTGATGATCGGGCCCCCCACGCTGAAGCCGAACTGCTCCTGCTGGAAGTCGCCCACGGGATTGGTGGTGGTGCCGCCATTGGGCTGGCGCAGGGTCGGACCAGCCTCCACCCAGCTTCGGGGACGCATGTAATAGAAGAGGCTGCCGCCGAGGTCGTTGGTACCGTTCTTGGTGATGGCGTTCACGTAACCGCCGCCCATGCGGCCGAACTCGGCGCTGGCGCCGTCTGTGATGACCTGGTACTCGCGGATGGCTTCGATGGAGATGGTGAAGGGGGTCTTGCCTTCGGCAGCGCCCGTGGCGCCACCGAAGAAGGGCTCGTTGTTGTCGCCGCCATCGATGTTGATGGAGGTGTTGACGCCGCGCTGACCGGCGATGGCCAGGTTGCCGCGGCTGCTGTCGACGACGACCTGGGGAGCCAGAGTGGCCAGGTTGGTGAAGTTGCGATTGAAGACCGGCAGATTGGTGAGGTTATCGGGGGAGATGATGGCGGCGGCGCTGGCGCGCTCCGTATCCACGGCGGCGGAGGCGGCCACCACTTCCACCACGGCGCCGGTTTCGGGCGCCAGCTTGATGGTCAGGGGGGCGGCATCGCCGAGGTTCAGGTTCACCTTGACGTTGCTGGCGGTCTGGAAACCGGCCTTGGTGACGGTGACCGTGTACGGGCCGACGGGCAGCAGGGTGGCCAGATAGCGCCCCTCGCCATTGGTCTGCAGGGTGCGGGTGAGGCCGGTCTCGGTGTTCCGGATGACCACCGCGGCCCCGGTAATGCCAGCGCCCGTGTTGTCCAGGACCCGACCACCCAGCTGGGTGGACACCCCCTGGGCCGCGAGGGGGGCCGCTGCCACCAGCAGGGCCATGAGGGATGAGCCGCCGAAGTGCCTTGATCTCATGAGAAGTTCCTCCGTATCTCAAAGAGTATCCACGGGGCCGCCTCGCAATAAAAGGGATCTGATGGTCAAGGAACGAAAATGTCACCTGGGGCATCTGAAATTCACAGGGGCGCCCGGCCGGCGGCCGTCCCGGTTTCCGGGACCGTCCTGCTAGGCTTCAATTATTCCTTGAGATATCGATGAGACTGGTCGCCCTCGCCTTCGCCTTCCTTTCCCTGGCTCCCCTGGCTGGCCAGGGGCCCACCACCCTGGCCGTCTCGGAGATCCGGGCCGGCATGAAGGGCTATGGCCGGACCGTGTTCCAGGGCGGGAAGATCGAGCGCTTCGATTTCGAAGTACTGGGGTTGCAAAGGAACTTCGCCCCTGGTCGGAGCAGGATCATGGTTCGGGCCTCCGGCGGCCCCCTGGCGGACACCGGCATCCTGGCCGGCATGAGCGGCAGCCCCTGTTACATCGACGGGAAGCTCATCGGGGCCTTGAGCACGGGCATCGCCTTCGAGAAGGAAGCCGTCGGCGGCATCACGCCCATCGCCGAAATGCTGGACCAGCTCCGCGATATTCCGGAGACCCCGCCCAGCCGCACGCCCCTGATCCTCCCCAAGCTGGAGCCGCCCAAGGTTCTCAAGGCCGCCTTGTCCGGGCAGATGCTGGACTTCAGGACCCTGATGGGCGAGGCGGATCCGCAGGCCCTGCCCATGGCCATCGTCGGCAGTTCCCTGGGGCCCGAGGCCCAGCGCTTGTGGGCTGGCTTGCCCATCACCTTTGCCGCCGCGCCGATCCTGTCCGGAGGGCGGGAGGAGGCGAGCCCCCTCGAACCCGGCGGCATGGCGGCCATCACCCTGATGCAGGGGGACCTGGATCTGGCCGCCGCAGGCACCATCACGTACGTTTCGGGCAAGCGGGTCCTGCTCTTCGGGCACCAGTTGTTCAACCTCGGCTCCGTGGATCTCCCGCTCTGGTCCGCCACGGTGGCCAGTACGGTCGCCAGCTACCAGGGTTCCTTCAAGATGGCCATGCCCGTGGCGCCCATCGGCGCCTTGCGGCTGGACCGCAGTTCAGGCGTGGCGGGGCTGCTGGGCGCCGAGGCGCGCATGGTGCCTTTGCGGATCGGCCTGAACCTGGGTGGCAAGCGCACTCTGAATTTCCGCTTCGAGTTGATGGATCATCCCGTCGCCACCCCGGCCCTGGTGGCCACGGCCGTGGCCCAGACGCTGGATGCCCATACCCGGGGGCTCGGCCTCCAGAGTCTGTCCATGCAGGGCAACATCAAACTCGCCGGGCAATCGCCCATCCAGATCGAGAATGTCATCGCGGACCTGAACCCCTCGCGCATGTCCCAGTACGTGGGTGCCATGCTCCAGGCCATCACTCTCAATCCCTTTGAGAAGCCGGTATTCGAGGGGATTTCCCTCACCATCAAAGCGGAAGAGCGGTTGGATCTTTCGGCCATTGCGGGCGTTCGCCTCCTCAAGGCCCGGGCCAAGCGGGGGGAGATTCTCCCGGTGCTGGTCACCCTCCAGAACATCCAGGGCGTGCGGGAGACGGCCACCTTCAACATCCAGGTGCCCTCCTCTGCCGCCAAGGGCAAAGCCACCCTCATGGTGGGCGACGGCTTCAGCCTCATGGCCGCCGATCCCGACGAACGCATGATCGAGGTGGCCAATCTGGGCGATGTGGTGCGCCTCCTGAACGGCGCCCTCCGGAACAACCACGCCTATGCCCTCCTGGTGCAGATTCAGCCTGGCGCGGGCCTGCGCGGCAGCCGCATCGAGGGCATCCCGCCGACGGTGGCCAGCCTGGTCAGCGGCGATGGGGCCAGCAGCGACAACCGGTTGCAGCGGCGCATCGTGGGGCGGGCGATTCTCCCGCTGGATCGAGAGGTACGGGGGCTCAGCCAGCTGGATGTGGAAATCGAGTGATGAACATGAGCGACGAAAGGGTTCTATGCGCTGGATGAGTTTCCTTCTTTCCGCTGTCGTGGGGATGACGGCCCTGGCGGATCAACCCGTCGCCACGTTCTCCGGATTCAATGACTGGCTGGGGTCCGAGACCCACGGGGTCCGCATCGGCGCTGATGGCCGCCTGAGCCTGGCACCGAACCTGCGCCGCGTCGGCCAGCTTCCCGAAGGCGTCATCTGGGCGGCGGTGCCGGACGGCTCCGGAGGCGCCTACCTGTCCGCGGGCACGGATGGCAAGCTCTTCCACTACACCGGCGGCCAAGTGAAGCCTCTGGGCCAGGTGAAGGGCGGCATCGTCTTCGCCCTGGCGCGGCTGGGGCAGGATCTGATCGTGGCGCCTACGGGTGAGAGCAAGCTCTTCCGCGTGACGCCCACCGGGGAGGTGAAGCCGTTCGCGGACATCGAGGCCCGCATCGTCTGGGCCCTGGCCGTGGAAGGGGACGCGGTTATCGCGGCCGGCGGTTCCGAGAAGGGCGCCGTGCTGGTCCAGGCCAGGAGCGGTTCCAGCCGCCGCCTGGCGGAGCTGGCGGACGAGACGGCCTTCACGGCCCTGGCGCCGGACGGGCAGGGCGGGTGGTACCTGGGCAGCCATGGCCGGGGTCTGGTGCTTCGCTACAGCCGCCAGGGCGACCGCCTGGAAACCCTGATGGACACGCCCTTCGAGGAGGTGCGGGCCTTGGCTCAGGTGGATGGGCAGCTCTACATCGGCGCCGATAACGGGCTCACTCCGAAGTTCAGCACGGGGCAGCTGGAACGGCGGGAGGGCTACCTCCAAGCGGACACCGCAGTCGCCGCCCGTTCTGCGGTCATCCGCCTGGATCGGGACCGGGTGCCCGAGACCCTCTGGCAGAGCGCCCAGAGCCAGGTCTATGCCCTGACGGCCTGGAAGGGCCAGCTGCTGGTGGGTACCGGCAACCGGTCCCGCCTCTTTTCGCTGCCTCTGGGCAAGGCCCATGACACGGACCCCTTCGCGGTGGTGCAGGAGCTGGGCACGGCCCAGGCCACGGCCTTCCTGCCCTCCGGTGGCGATGTGCTGGTGGTGGGCTCCAACCCCGCTGAGCTGCACCTGCTGTCTGAAGCCCAGGCCACCGAAGGCACGGTGGAATCCAGGATCCTCAAGGGCGCGCCTCTCGCGGATTGGGGCCGGGCCTATCTCGAGGCGGAAACCCCGACAGGCACCAATGTGGAGTTCCAATTCCGCACCGGCAGCACTGAGACACCGGATGCGACGTGGAGCCCCTGGACCCCCCCGCTGCGCAGCGGCGAGCGGCCGGCGCTCCCGTCGTCCCGCTTCGCCCAGTTCCGCCTGCGGCTCAGCAGCACCAGGGGCGGTGCCACGCCCTTGGTGGAAACCGTCACCGTGCACTGGGCCCATCGCAACCTGGCGCCGGTCTGGGAGGGTGTGGACATCATGCCGCCGGGGCTGGTCATCACCCGCACAGCCCCACCCGATGACATCGGCATCGAGCGGGTGCCCCTGGAGACCCAGAAACTCATCCCAGCTCTGGGCTACATGGGGGCTGAGAAGCGCAGCTTCCGCCGGGCCGGCCAGAGCTTCGTCTTCCGGGTGAACGATCCCAACGCGGACACCCTGGAGTTCGCCATCCGGTTGGTGCCCGACCGCGGCGCGCCCATCCTGCTGGAGAAGGCGTGGAAGGAGAAGTTCTTCAGCTTCGACACTCTCCCCGTGCCGGACGGCCGTTACCGCCTGGAAGTGACGGCTTCCGACGCCCCCACGGCTGCCTTCAACGCCACCCTCACCAGCACGTGGCGGACGGCGCCCTTCATCATCGATCACACGCCCCCGACCATCTCCGAGCTCAGCGCCGTGGCCGAGGGCCAGGGGGTTCGCGTCCGGTTCGTGGCGCGGGACGAGACCTCCACGCTGAAAGAGGCTGCCATCAGCGTTGATGGCGAGCACTGGCTCCAGATCGTGCCTGAGGACCGCGTCTTTGATCAGAAAGACGAGCGCTTCGACGTGCTCGTGCCCCGTGATGCCCTGCGCGGTGATCGGATCCTCGCCAAGGTTACCGACCAGAACGGCAACGAGCAGACGGCAGCGGTCCAGGTGGGGGCAGCCGCCAAGCGGTAGCCATCCTCCGCACAGAAAAGCGGGGCCCCTCGGCCCCGCTTTTCTGTGGCGGCCAAAGACTACAAGCCTTTGAACTGCGCCTGGCGCTTCTCCAGGAAGGCCCCCATGCCTTCCTGCATGTCCTGGGTGGCGGCGAGCAGGCCGAAGAGGGCGGCCTCGTACTGGAGGCCCTGTTCCTGAGGCATCTCGAGGCCTTCGTTCACGGCGGCCAGGGCGCTGCGGAGGGCCAGCGGGCCCCGGGACAGGATGGTCTTCGCCAGCTTCTCAGCGGTGGTCTTGAGATCGGCCTGAGGCACCACGCGGCTCACGAGGCCCATCCGGAGGGCGTCGGCGGCGGGGGTCATCTCGGCGCTGAGGATCATGTCCAGGGCCACGCCCTTGCCCACGAGGCGGGGCAGGCGCTGGGTGCCGCCATAGCCGGGGATGATGCCGAGGCTCACCTCGGGCAGGCCGAAACGGGCGTTCTCGCTGGCGATGCGGATATGGCAGGCCAGGGCCAGCTCGCAGCCGCCGCCCAGGGCGAAGCCGTTCACGGCAGCGATGACGGGCTTGGGCATGGACTCGATGCGCTGGAACACGGCCTGGCCGCGCAGGGCCTGGACCCGGGCGGAGGCGGTGTCCAGGGACCTCAGCTCGGCGATGTCGGCGCCGGCCACGAAGGCCTTCTCGCCGGCGCCCGTGACCACCACGGCACCCACCTCGGCGTCCTGCTCCAGGTCCGCGAAGACCAGCTCCAGCTCCTTCAGCACCTCGTTGTTGAGGGCATTGAGCTTCTCGGGCCGGTTGAGGGTGACCCAGGCGATGCGGTCGGTTTTCTCGACGAGGACGAAGGACATGGGGTCTCCTGGTTTCCGGCCATTGTACGCTGTGGGAGGAGTGACCGATGTTCCATCCCCCGCACCCCGAGACCTACCGTGATCAGCTGCGCGCCTTCCTGCGGGAGGACTGGGGCACCCAGGATTGGAGCACTGCCGCCGTTCCGGATCGGCCCATGACGGCCCGGGTGGTGGCCAAGGGCGACCTCGTCCTGGCGGGAATCCCCATGGCGGTGGAAACCCTGAGGCTGACCTGCGCCACGCTTTCGGCAGAGCCGGCCCGGCACGATGGCCAGAAGGTCGCGGCGGGCACCGAGGTGCTGCGCCTGCGGGGCTCCAGCCACGGCATCCTCTTGGCGGAGCGGGTCATGCTGAACCTGCTCCAGCGGCTCTCGGGCACGGCCACCCTCACCCGGCGATTCGTAGACGCCATCGAGGGCACCGGTGCGCGCATCCTCGATACCCGCAAGACCACCCCTGGCCTGAAGCTGCTGGAGAAGTACGCGGTCCGCTGCGGCGGAGGGGTGAATCACCGGCTGACCCTGGGTGATGGCGTGCTGCTGAAGGAGAACCACCTCGCCGCGGCGGGAGGCGTCCGGGCCGCGGTGGAGGCCGCGCGCCGCGTCGCGCCGAACCTCGTGAAGATCGAGGTGGAAGTGGAGAGCCTGGGCCAGCTCAAGGCCTGCCTGGACCTGCCGGAGGTGGACGGCGTGCTGCTGGACAACATGTCCATCGACCAGATGCGCGAGGCCGTGGCCCTGCGGGATCGCAGCGGCCGGCGCCTCTTCCTGGAGGCCAGCGGCAACATCACCCTAGAGCGGGCTCGGGCCGTGGCAGAGACCGGCGTGGACTTCCTCAGCGTGGGGGCCCTCACCCACAGTGCCCCCGCGGTGGACCTGAGCCTGCGCATGGACTGAACAGCAGTCCAGAACCTTTGGACGGGAATAAGAAGAAGCCCGGCTTTGCCGGGCTTCTTCGTGGGGCCCGGGGGTATGCGCGCGCAGCGCGCCCCTAGATCCTTGCAGCGCATGCGCTGCAAGGGGAACCCCCGGACAGAATTACTTCACTTCCAGCTTCCGCGCTTCCAGCAGGTGCCCCAGGGCCTTCTCGAGGGCCGTGACGGCCTTGGCGTAGGTGATCTGGGACTGGAGTTCGCTGCTCTTGGCGGTGTCCAGATCGTTCTGCTTGGAGAGCACCAGGAAGTTGGTGCTCATGCCGTTTTCGAATTTCTTCTGCTCGGCCTCGAGATCCTTTTCCCGGAAGATCCGGGTCTTCTCGGCGGCGGCCACGCCCTTGGCGGAGGCATCCAGGTTGCGGAAGGCCTGCCGGACCTCCAGCGTGATGCCCAGTTCGAGGTCGCGGAGGGTCCACTCGCTCTGGCGGCGGTTGGCGCGGGCCTGGGCCTGACCGCCCCGGGCGGCCCGGTTCTGGATGGGCATGGAGAACTGGAGGCCCACGACATAGCCGGGATAGGCTCCCTTGCTGAGGTCCTTGTTGACCGCGGATAGCCCCTCGGAGGGGATCTGGGAAGCGGCATTGCCGTTGTAGGTGGCGAAGGCGTCCAGCTGGGGCAGGGTGCGGTTGTTGGCCGCGGTTTCGAGGGCCTGCTTGGATTCCAGGTCGAGCCGGGCGGTCTTCAGCTCGATGCGGTTGGCCAGTGCCTGCTTCTCGGCGGTGGCCTCATTCAGCTCCAGGGGCTTGATGCTGGGCGAATCGGCCGGTTCCATTCCCGCGGGCCGCTCAGAGGATGGATAGAGGGCGCGGATGAGGGCATCCTTCGCGTTCAGCAGCTGAGCGTCGGCGGCGATGATGTCCTGCTCGCGCTGGGCCACCGAGGCTTCGGAGGAAGTCACCTCGATGGGGGCCAGGGTGCCCACCTGGACGCGGATCTGGTTCTCCTTGAGCTGCTTCTGGGCCAGGGCCAGGGCCTGCTGCTTGTTCTCGAGGTTCCGCTGGGCGTAGACCACGTCCCAGTAGAGCGATTCCGTGCTGGCCACCAGGTCGATGATGGCCTTCTGGAAGGTGAGGTCCGCGGCCTGGGCACTCTTGCGGGCCACGATCAGGCGGCTCTCGGTGGCATCCCGGCCGAAGCCCTTCAGCAGGCTCTGGGTGTAGGTCGCCGAGAAGCTGCCGTCGTAGGGGTTGGTGGTAAAGGGCGTCTCGGGCCCGCCGTTAACCGAACCTTTGGTGAAGCGGTAGGTGGGCGCGTAGTTAAGGCTCAGGTTGCCGCCCCAGCCGAATGCCTTGGTGGTGCCCAGAGTGAAGTTCCGGGCGAAGCTGGTCGTATCGGAGGAGGTGAAGGGGCCACCGGGGAAGTTCTGGGAGCGGCTGGCGTCCTCGCTCTTGCCGATGCTCAGGCTGCTGGTGAGGTTCCAGTCGAAGGCGCCCTGTTCGATCGTCAGGCCGGCTCGCGTGAAGTCGCGGGTCTCGACGGCGATCTGCACCTGCAGGTTGTTCTTCAGGGAAGTCTCGATGGCGTCCTGGAGGGTCAGCCGCGTGACGGCGGGCTTGGCCCCGTCAGCCTTGGGAGCCTCCTGGCCGACCAGGGAGAAGGCCACAAGCAGGGCCGGGAGGATCGGGGGACGCATCATCACCACTCCTTGGATAATCAAAAAGAGCCGCCACAGGGACAAGTTGCCTACGGACAGGCCCGGGAGCCGGTTTAGAGGGCCCCACAGAAGCAGCATGCCTCCCTCGCATGATGAGGGCAAGAGGTATTCACCACGTGTTGAAAATAGGGTCTATTTCAAGAGTTCCCGGGCGATGACCATGCGCTGGATCTCGCTGGTTCCCTCGTAGATGGTGGTCACGCGCACATCCCGGTAGAGCCGCTCGACGGTGTATTCGCGGGAATAGCCATAGCCGCCATGGATTTGCACGGCGCGGTCGCAGATCCACACGGCGCTTTCGGTGGTGAACAGTTTCGCGGTGGCGGCTTCCACGGTGCAGCTCCTTCCGGCCCCCTTCAGGGCAGCAGCGCGGTAGACCAGCAGGCGGGCGGCCTGGAGCCGGGCTTCCATCTCGGCCAGATAGGTCTGGATCATCTGGTGCTCGCCGATGGGCTTGCCGAAGGAGATGCGGGCTTTGGCGTAGGCCACGCTTTCGTCCATGGCCCGCTGGGCGATGCCCAGGGCCTGGGCCGCGATGCCGACGCGTCCGCCGTCGAGGCCGCCGAACGCCACCTTCAGGCCATCCCCGGGCTTGCCGAGCAGGGCGTCCTCGGGCACGAAGGCGTCCTCCAGGGCCACCATCACGGTCTTGCTGGAACGCAGGCCCATCTTCTCTTCGGGCCGGCCCATGATCACGCCGGGCTGGTTCGCGTCGAGGATGAACGCGCTGATGCCCCGCTTGCCCTTGTCGGGATCCGTGCGGGCCATGGTGACGAAGTAGCGGGCCACGCCGCCGTTGGTGATCCAGGCCTTGGCGCCGTTCAGGTGCCACCCACCCTCCACCCTGGTGGCGCGGGTCTTGAGCGCAGAGGCATCGGACCCGGCATCGGGTTCCGTGAGCATGAAGCCGCCCAGCACCTCGCCGTTGGCCAGGGGCTTCAGGTAGGTCTGTTTCTGGGCCTCGGTGCCGAACGCCAGGATGGGAGCGCAGGCCACCGAATTGTTCACGCTCATGGCCACGGCCACCGAGGCGTCCGCATAGGCCACCTGTTCGAGCGCCAGGATGTAGCTCATGAAATCCACGCCCGCGCCGCCGTAGGCTTCCGGCACCGTCATGCCCAGGAAGCCCATCTCGCCCAGCTGCTGGAAGATGTCCTTGGGGAACTCCCCGCTGGCGTCGCGGGCCGCGGCCCCGGGGGCGATCTCCGATAGGGCGAAGTCCCGGGCGGCGTCACGGACGGCGGTCTGATCTTCGGTGAACTTGGGAAACATGGGCACTCCAGGGAACGGTTCCAGGTTAACAACCTGGCCGGGGGCCCTCCGGAACCCGGAGCGTCGCGTGTCGCGGATCACAGACCACGCACTGGCCGAAGCCCCGCCCCCGAGCCGGGGGCTCCCAGGTCTGCGGGAGCAGGCGCCGTTGGGAGCCCGGGAGGGGGCTGGCTGTGGCCTCGAGGCCCGGGCCCGAAGGTCAGCCGTACGCCAGCCATGCCTTCAGGAGCTTGAGGGCCGCTTTGGATCCCTCCCACTTCATCAGGGCATGGGCCTCATCGAGGCCACACCACTTGAATTCGCTGTGCTCCAAAGGTTCCAGGCGGACCTGGGCCTCTCCCGGGACTTCCATGGAGAAACAGGTCTCGGTGTTGAAGCGGGGCTCCGCATCGGGGAAGTGGACGATGGCGGGATCCACCCAGAAGCTGTGGGAGAGGCCCAGAGGCCGCAGCGTGCCCGTGAGGCCAGTCTCCTCCATGAGCTCGCGGTGGGCGGTCTGCTCGGGGGCTTCTCCAGGTTCCATCATGCCGGTGACGCTCTGCCACCAGAGGCCGTGTGCGGGGACGCGCAGCATCATGAGGATCTCCGGGCCGTTCGCGCCGCGGCGCCAGGTCATGGCCGACACGCTGCGGCTGGGCTGCCGGGTTGGTTGGAGATCCAGGGCCAGACAGGTTGTGAGATGGCCCTGAAGGTGATCTGCCGCCACCTCCCAGGTGGGCGCGCCTTCCGCCAGCAGCGAGTGGAGGCTGCACACCCCCTTGTCCGTGAAGCCGCAGGGCGTGATCCAGCGGAAGTGATCGAGGTTGGGGTGCACGTTGAAGGCGATGCCGTGGGTGGTGATCCAGCGGCTGAGGTGGAGGCCGATGGCGCCCAGTTTCTCAAGGCCTCTCGGCGTTTCCACCCAGATGCCCGGCGCGCCCTTGAGACGGTCGGCCACCACGCCGAAATCCGCGGCGGTGCGGATCATGGCCTCCTCGAGCCCCCGCACCAGACGGCCCACGTCCTCCCGGCCGCCCCGCAAGTTGCAGATGGGATAGGCGACGATCTGGCCGGGGCCGTGGTAGGTGACTTCGCCCCCGCGGTCCGTGCGATGGACGTTCACCCCCTGCGCCGCCAGGAAGTCGTCGCTCATGTGGATGTCGGCAGGCGTGGCGTTGCGACCCAGGGTGAAGACCGGGTCGTGCTCAAGGATTACCAGCTGATCGGGAATCCCTTCGCCGCCGACATAGGCCGCCAGGGCTTTCTGCAGACGAAGTCCGGCGGGGTAGAACACGCGCCCGAAGCGGCGGAGCTGGGCGGGGCGGGGAGTGGAGAAGCCGGCTTCGGACATGCCTCGAGTGTAGCCGGGGCGACGGTCCGCTCCGGCTCTGGCATGATCGGAGGAAGGATGAGTCTGGATCCTTCCACGATCGGCCGCTTCAAGGTCCTGGGTACCCTCGGCTCCGGCGCGATGGGTACGGTGTATCTGGCCGAGGATCCCCTGCTCAAGCGGGCCCTGGCCATCAAGGTGGTCCGTGAGGGCACCGGCGACGCCGAGGTGCTGCTCCGCTTCAAGCGCGAGGCCGAGATCTCGGCCCGGCTGAACCATCCCAACGCCATCACGGTCTTCGATGTGGGCGAAGCGCCGGATCTGGGGCCCTACCTCGTCATGGAGTATGTGGACGGGGAATCCCTGTCGGACCGGATCCGGCGGGGCCCGCTGAACCCGGATGAGGTCGCGGGCCTGCTGATCCAGGCCGCCGATGCCCTGACGGCGGTCCACGGGTTGGGGATCCTCCATCGGGACATCAAGCCCGACAACTTCATGGTGGCGAAGGACGGCCGTCTGAAGCTCATGGACTTCGGCATCGCCCGGGGTGACCAGGGCCGCCTGACCACGAGCTCGGCCTTCCTTGGGACTCCGGCCTATGCGGCGCCTGAGGTGTTGAACGGCGTCCGGGCCACGCCCGCCTCCGACCAGTGGGCCCTGGTGCTCACGGCCTTCGAAATGCTGACGGGGACGCTGCCGTTCGCGGCGGACAGCGTGGGCGCCACGCTTTACCGCATCGTGCACGAGGCCCCGGTCTGGCCGCCGGATTTCGCACCGGCCCTGGCTGCGGTTTTCGGGAAGGCCCTGGACAAGGACCCGGGAAAGCGATTCCCGGATCTGACGGCCTTCCTCCGGGCCCTGATCGAGGCCCTTCCCCTGGGGCCGGAGCGCCGGGTGGCCCATGTCGCCCAGCTCGACTCCACGGCCCCGGTGAAGGCCACGGGAACCCTGAGGATCGAGCGTGCGATCGCCGAGTCCTCTCCCCGGACCCGCTGGCTCTGGGGCGGCGCGGCCCTCATCACGGCTCTGGGACTCGGATTCCTCGCCCTGCGGCCCGAACCCAGCCGGGTGCTATCCATCGAATCGAGGCCCGGTGGCGCGGAGGTGTTCCTGGATGGAACCTCCCTGGGGCGGACGCCGCTGCGGCAGGTCGTGGTGAAGGGCAAGGCGGATCTGCTCCGCCTGGAAAAGCCGGACTATCTGCCCCTCGCCTATCACCTGAAGGCGGAGGACAAGGATCTGGCCCTCCGGCTCCAGCCCGCGCCGTTCCAGGTGCAGGTGGCCAGCGAGCCGGCGGGTGCCGAGATCTTCCTGGACGGCGAGTCCAAGGGGAAGACACCTGCAGCCATCGAGGTTCCCGGTGAAGGCAGCCACCAGCTGCGGCTCGACCTGGAGGGGTACCAGTCCTGGACGGCCATGCCGGAGCGTCACAAGGCTCTGCCAGACCCCATCCGCCTGCAGAAATACCACGGCAAGAAGGGGCCGGGCGGGGGGAAGATCAAGAAGTTCTTCAAGGGGATCTTCCAGTAGGAATTGCAGCTATGGCCATGCCTGGGGCCGAGCGCTGACCGCCGCTTCCGCCATGATGGAGTCATGGCGAAGGTGATTGTGGTGGGTGGGGGTGCGGCGGGGCTGGTGGCGGCCTGGCGGGCAGCCTCGCTGGGGCACGCGGTCAGCCTGCTGGAGGCGAACGGCCGCCTGGGCGTGAAGCTCCGCATCAGCGGCGGCGGCAAGTGCAACATCACTCACGACGGGCCTCCGAAGGCTCTCATGACGGCCTTTCCCATGGACCAGGCGCGCTTCCTCAGGCCCTCGCTGCACGCCTTCGACAACCGGGCCGTGCTGGACCTGCTGCACCGGGAGGGCGTGGAGACCTACACCCGCGACAATGGCCGCGTGTTTCCCCTGGATCGCCCCGGCAGCGCGGCGGCGGTGGTGGCTGCCTTCGAGACCCTGGCGCACCGGGCGGGTGTGGACGTACGAACAGGCGCCCGCGCGACGGCGCTGGAGGGCAGGGTCCCCCGCCTGGCCGCGCTGCGGGTGGGTGAGGAACGGTTCACCGCCGATGTCTTCATCCTCGCCACGGGGGGAGCCAGCTATCCGGAGACGGGCACCCGGGGCGAGGTGCTGGGCTGGTTGAAGCAGCTGGGTGTGCCTGTGAAGGCCTGGTTTCCGGCCCTGGCCCCGATCCCCATGACGCGACCCCGCCCCACCTGGGAGGGCGTGGCGCTGCGCGGCGGCGAGCTGCGTCTGAGCGCGGGAATCGCTGGCCGTCGCCTTGGGGTTTTCGCGGGGGACATCGTCTTCACGAAGACCGGGGTGAGCGGCCCCGCCGCCTTGGAACTGAGCCAGGCCGCGGAGCGGGCCCGCCGCGATGGGGCGGCATGGCTGGCATATGCCGCCACCCTGGAGCCGCCGGAAACCGTGGACACTTCGATCCAGTCGGAAGCCCGGGGCAATCCCCGCCTGCTGGCGGCCACCTGGTTGCAGCGGCACCTGCCGGAACGATTGGTGGATCCGCTGCTGGAGGAGGCCGGGATCGGCCGCGCGCTGATGCTGAAGGATCTCTCGAAGGCCGCCCGCAAGACGCTGGTGGGCCTGGCCACGGCCCTGCCCCTGGGCGAGCCCCAACCGGTGCCCCTGGCCCGGGGCGAGGTGGCGGCCGGTGGCGTGGAACTGGCGGCCGTGGATCCCCGCACCATGGCCCTGCGCGGCTGGGAGAACCTGCGTATCTGCGGCGAGCTGCTGGATATCGATGGTCCCGTGGGCGGCTACAACCTCCAGGCGGCCTTCAGTACCGGCTACGTGGCCGGTTCCGTCTAGATTCGTCCCGCCAGATCCACCACCAGTTCGCAGAGCCGCGCGGCATATCCCGTCTCGTTGTCGTGCCAGCCGAAAACCTTCACGAAGCGCGGGCCGAGCATCATGGTCAGGTCCAGGTCCATCAAAACGCTCTCGGCGCGCCCCGTAATGTCGCTGCTGACCACGTGCGGATCCGCCAGACCGACGAGGTTCCTCCAGGACCCGGCGGCGGCAGCCTCGTAGGCGGCCTTCACGGTGGCGACCTCGGCATCGCGGCGGAGGGTGGCCACTACATCCACCAGATTGACGTTGAGGGTGGGCACGCGGAGAGCCACGCCATCGAAGGCGGCGGGCAGGTCCGGCATGGCGCGGTGCAGGGCCCCGAAGGCGCTCGAGGTGGTCGGGATGATGCTCTTGAAGGCGGCCCGGGCCCGGCGCAGATCCTTGTGGGGAAGATCCAGCAGGCGCTGGTCGTTGGTGACCACATGCACGGTGCTCATGCCCGCATGTTCCAGGCCGAAGGCCTCATCCAGGATCTTCAGCATGGGCGCGGTGGCATGGGCAGTGCAGCTGGCGTTGGAGATCACGCGATGCTGTTGGGGATCGAGCCCGGCGCCGTTCACCGGGGCGATGACGGTGAAATCCGCATCGGGGCTGGGAGCGCTGATCAGCACATGGGAGACGGCGGCCTTGAGGTGCCTGGCCGCATCCGCTCGCCGGGTGAAGCGTCCGCTGGCCTCGACCACCAGCCGCGTGGGAGCTGGGAAATGGATCTCCGCCGGATCGGTGGCATGGAAGAGGGGCACGCGATGGTCCCCCAGGAGCAGGAAGTCCTGCCCCCCTTCGGTGAATCCTTCGATCGGTTTATCCGAGGGACCATGGACGGAGTCGTACCGGAGCAGATGCACCAGCTGGTCCAGGGGAGCCGGATCGTTCACGGCGCCGAGAAGCCCGGGTCTTGAGGCTGCGAGTCGACGTACCAGCAGTCGGCCGATGCGGCCGAGGCCGTTCAGGGCGATAACCGACATCAGCTAGATCCGCTCCAGCACATGCACGCAGAGATCCTTCAGGCGGGCGGCGTAGCCGAATTCGTTGTCATACCAGGCGAAGACCTTGACCAGCCGCGGCCCCAGCACTTTGGTGAGATAGGGGTCGTAGAGCGTACTGGCGGTCCGTCCCACCAGATCCGCGCTCACCAGCTCGGCGTCGAGGATCTCGAGGTAGGGGACCAGGGGGCCACTGGCCGCGGCTTTGCGGAAGGCCTCCTGCACCGTTTCCAAGGTGGCGTCGGATTTGAGGGTGGCGGTCAGGTCCACGATGCTCACGTCGGGAGTCGGGACGCGCACGGCCAAACCGTCCAGGCGGCCCTTGAGGTGGGGCAGCACCAGGCCGATGGCCTTGGCGGCGCCGGTGCTGGTAGGAATCATGCTGAGGGCCGCGGCCCGGGCCCGACGCAGGTCCTTGTGGGGCAGGTCGAGCAGGCGCTGATCATTGGTGTAGCTGTGCACCGTGGTCATGAAGCCGTATTCGATGCCAAAGGCGTCATCCATCACCTTCACGACCGGGCCCAGGCAGTTGGTCGTGCAACTGGCGTTGGAGATCACGTGCTCAGTGGCGGGATCCAGCGTCGTTTCGTTCACGCCCATGACCACGGTGCGGTCCGCATCGCCGGACGGGGCGCTGATCAGCACGTGGCTGACGCTGCCCTGGAGGTGGGCGGCGGCCTGGGCGCGCTTGGTGAACTTCCCCGTGCACTCCAACACCACCTGGGCCCCTTGGGCGCCGAAGGGGATGAGCTGGGGGTCCTTCTCGGCATAGACGCGGATGCGTCGGCCATCCAGGACCAGGTAGTTCCCGTCCGAAGCCACCGGGAAGTCCGCGGGGCCGTGGACGGAGTCGTACTTCATGAGGTGGGCGAGCGTGGCCGCGTCGGTGAGGTCGTTCACCGCCACCACGCGGACATGGGGGACCTTCATCAGGTGCCGCAGCACCAGCCGCCCGATCCGCCCCAACCCATTGATGGCCACCTTCTTCATGGCGCCCTCCGAACCCCTGTTGTAGCGGCCCTGGCTGGCCCTGTCGAAAGAAAAGGCGGCGCGGTATGCGAAATGAAAAACCCGGCGAGGCCGGGTTCTCGTCCGCGGAAGGGCGGGGATCAGCTCGCGAGGCTCACACGCCTGAGTCGGCTGGGGGGAGCCTCCAGCTTCTTGGCGAGGGTGTTCCGGTGGATGCCCAGTTCGCGGGCCGCGGCGCTGTGGTTGCCCTCGTGGGCCGCCAGCACCTCCTCCAGATAAACTCGCTCGAACTCGCGTCGTGCCAGCTCCAACGTCACGCCGCCACGCACCATTTCGGCTACGAGGATACGCAGCTTTTCGCGCATTCCATCTTCTCCATCAACCGTATCGGGACCAAGAAGGTAGCACCGCGGTGACAAGAGTGAAAGCCCCGTGACAACTTCAAAACGCAGGCGCAGACTGTGGAAAAGTGTGTGGAATGCCTGTGCAGGCAACGGGAGCTGACGTGCGCAAGACCAAACTCGTGATGACCTTGGGACCAGCCTTGATGCAGGGCGATCGGCTGCGGGAATCCCTTCGCGAAGCCGATGCGGTCCGTCTGAATGCCAGCCACGGAGATCCTGCGACCCGCCTGGAGGCCCTTCAGAAGGTGAGGGCGCTGGCCGCGGAACTCGGCCGATCCATTCCCATCTTTCTCGATCTCCAGGGGCCGAAGTGGCGGATCGGTGAGCTGGCGGCTCCGCTGGAGCTGGCCGAGGGCAGCGAGGGGGCCTTCTTCGCCACCGGAAGTCCGGCCCCGGCAGGGCTGGCCTGGGCCGCGCCGCTGCCCCATCCGGAACTGTTTGAAGGGGCAGCGCCGGGGCAGCACTGGCTGCTGGACGACGGGGCCATCACCGTGGAGATTCTCGCCAGGACCCCCACCCTTCTGAAGGCCCGCGTGCTCATCGGCGGGCCGCTGAAGGGCCGCAAGGGGATCCATCCGATCGGCATGGAACTCAACATGGACCCGCTCACGGAGAAGGACCACGCGGACATCCGCTGGGGGGTGGAGCACGAGGTGGACCTGTTCGCCCAGAGCTTCGTCCGTCGCGCCTCGGATGTGCAGCAGCTCCAGGCCATCATCCAGCACCTGGGCGGGACCCAGCCCATCATCGCCAAGATCGAACATCCGGCGGCCCTCTCCCACATGGACGAGATCCTCGATGTCTCCTGGGGGGTGATGGTGGCCCGCGGCGACCTGGGTGTGGAGCTCGGCGTGGAGCGGGTTCCCGGCCTCCAGAAGCAGATCATCCGGGCGGCCCGAAAGGCCCTGAAACCCGTCATCACCGCCACGCAGATGCTGGAGAGCATGATCGAACACGCCCAGCCCACCCGGGCCGAGGCCAGCGACGTGGCCAATGCCATCTGGGACGGTACCGACGCCGTGATGCTCAGCGCCGAGAGCGCTACCGGAGCGCATCCCGTCGAAGCCGTCCAATGGCTTGCCCGCATCGCCGCGGAGGCCGACGCCAACGTGAAGCAGCGCACCCCCACGCTGCCTGATGAACTGGCAGAGAAGGTCCTCTCCCGCACGGACATCTCCGTGGCCTTCGCCGCCTGCCGCACAGCGGATGAGATCAACGCCCGCTGGATCGTGGCCTTCACCGAAGGCGGCGGCACGGCCCGCATGGTGAGCCGGCTGGCGGGTCGCACTCCGGTGCTGGGCGCCACGGTGGACGAGGTCACGGCCCGGCGCATGGGCCTGCTGCGCGGCGTCACCGCCCTGATGATCCCCCGGGTCAGCAGCACGGATGAGATGGTGGCCGTGGTCCGTGAACTGCTCGTGACCAAGCACCAACTGAAGAACCTCGACCGCGTGGTCATGACCATGGGCCTGCCCTTGTGGAAGACCGGCAGCACGAACACCATGAAGGTGATGACTTTCTAGCCCCCAGGAGCCCCACCATGAGCTTGAGCCGTCCATTGCCCGGTGAATACGCCGAAGGCTACGCGCCCTACATCGCCGCCGCCGTTGAGGGCGATGTGCTGACCCTGCTGCAGGGCCAGATGGGTGAAGTGGCCGCGTTGTTCGCGGGGTTGTCCGAGACGCAGGGCGCGTTCCGGTACGCACCCGGCAAATGGAGCCTGAAGGATCTGCTCCAGCACCTCAGCGACGCCGAGCGCATCTTCGCCTATCGCTGCCTGCGCATCGGCCGGGGCGATGCCACGCCGATGCCGGGATTCGAGGAGGATGCCTACGCCGCTGCCGCCCAGGCCGATGCTCGCTCCATGGCCGACCTGCTCGCGGACTGGCGCGCCGTGCGCGCCGCCAGCCTCAGCCTCTTCCGCAGCCTGCCGGACGAAGCCTGGGGCAACCAGGGCACCACCAACAACCGGCCCATCACCGCCCGCTGCATTCCCTACATCGCGCTGGGCCATGCGGCGCACCACCTGGCGGTGATCCGGGAGCGCTACCTGCCCGCGCTGAAGTAGCCCTTCCACCCTTCCAGGGCGTCCGCCAGCTTCTCCAGCTGGGTCGTTTCCGTGGTGCGGAAGCGGCTCACCAGCTTCCAGCCCTGGGCCACTTTCTGGTAGCGGTGGAGCCAGAGGAAGGGGCCTTCCCACTCGCTTTCCGGATCAAGCCGGGTCTTCACCAGGAAAACCACCGTGGTCCAGGGTCCCCGGGCCAGAAAGCGGCGGCCCAGCTCCTGGAGGCCGGACTCCTCGTCGGATTCCAATACCAGGTCGTCCAGGTCCGGGATGATCATGGTGGCTCCTTCTGGGGCATGATTCTACGATGCGCATCGAATGCATCGCCATCGGGACCGAACTGCTCACCACGCGGCGCCTCGACACGAATTCCGTGTGGCTGGGTGAGCGGCTGGCCGAGCTGGGCCTGGCCTTCCACCGGAAAACCGCCGTGGGGGACAGCCGGGAGGACCTGGCGGGGCTCTTCCGTGAGGCCATGACCCGCTCCGATCTCATCATCACAACCGGCGGACTGGGGCCCACTTTCGACGACTTCACGAAGGAATGCTTCGCCGAGGTCCTGGGCGCGGAACTGCTGGAGGACGCCCAGAGCCGAGAGGACATCCTGGCCTTCTACACCGCCCGGAAGCGGGTGCCGCCGGCTTCGAACTTCAAGCAGGCCCTGCTGCCCGAAGGGGCCGAGGCGCTGCGCAACCCGGTGGGCACCGCACCTGGGGTGTGGTGGCAGGATCCGCCAGCCCATCCGGGCCTGCGCATCGTGATGCTGCCGGGAGTACCCCGCGAGATGAAGCGCATGTGGGAAGAGCAGGTCGCACCGCGTCTGCGGACCCTGGCCGGCGAGGCCGTGCGTACGCTGCGCATGGTGGTGGCGGGCGTGCCCGAGAGCGCCCTGGACGAGCGCATCCGCGCGGTACGTGAGCGGCACGGCCAGCTGGACTGGACCATCCTGGCCAGCCTCACCCAGGTGGAACTTCTGGCCCGGGGACCCGATCCCGCGGCCCTGGAAGCAGCCCGGGTGGATTTCCTGCCCGTGCTGGGCGAGGATCTCGTGGGCGTGGGCGCAGGCAACCTCGAGGACGCGGTGTTGGCGGACCTGAAGGCCTGCGGCGAGACCCTGGCTGTGGCTGAGAGCATGACCGGCGGCCTGCTGGCCGCCCGGCTTACGGCCATCCCCGGTGCGAGCGAGGCGTTCCTCGGCGGCGCCACGGTCTACTCCGCGAAGGCCAAGACCGCCCTCCTGGGCCTGGGCGCCGGCCGCCTGGCCCAGGAAGGCACGGTGTCCGAGTCGACCAGCCGGGCCCTGGCCGAAGCGGTCCGGACGAAGCTGGGCGCCACCTGGGGCCTGGGGCTCACGGGCAATGCCGGCCCCGGAGCCGAAGGTGAGGCGCCCCTGGGCACCGTGTTCATCGCCCTGGCTGGACCCGATGGCACCGACTGCAGGGTCTACACCCTGCCAGGCGATCGGGTGGATGTGCAATTGCGTGCCACGGCCTGGGCCCTGGACCTCCTGCGGCGGACCATCCGGAACGGCTGATACACTGCGTCCATGCCATCGACGTTCGTGCCTTCCCCGATCCTCTGGTGCCTCGCCGCCTTCCTGTGCGGCAGCATCCCCTTCGGTCTCCTGCTGGTGAAGCTGGCGGGGAAGGGGGATGTCCGCGCCCACGGCAGCGGCAACATCGGCGCCACCAACGTAAGCCGGGTGGGGGGCAAGGCTCTGGGCATCATCACGCTGCTGCTGGACATCGCCAAAGGCTTCCTGCCGATCTTCCTGGCGAAAAAGGCCGGATTGAGCGTCGACATGCTCGCCCTCATGTCCTTGGCGGCGGTCCTGGGCCATGTCTTCACCCCCTGGCTGAAGTTCCAGGGCGGCAAGGGCGTGGCCACGGCCCTGGGGGTGATCCTTGCCGCAGACGCCACCATGATCCTGCTGCCCATGGGCACCTTCCTCTTCGTGCTCTGGCTCACCCGCCACGTCAGCCTCGGCAGCATCCTGGCGGCGGCCATGGTGCCCGTGCAGCTGGTGCTGGCCCACGATGCCCATCGGCCGGTGGAAGCGCTGCTCGGGCGTGGCCCGGCGCCAGTCCTGCCCTGGGCCGCCCTGGCGCTCCTGGTGATCTGGAAGCACCGCGAGAACATCCTGCGCTTGCAGGCGGGTACCGAGTCCAAGCTCTGGGGCGCCAAGAAGGAGGACGCACATGTCTAGCGGCGCGGACATCGGCGTCTTCGGTTCCGGGGCCTGGGGCACGGCCCTGGCCATCACCTGGGCCCGGGCGGGTGCGAAGGTGGCCCTCTGGGGCAGCTTTCCCGAGGAAATGGCGCAGATGGCCGCCACGCGGCGCCACCTGCGCTTGAAGGATGTGGAATTTCCCGACCGGCTGGAAACCTCGAATGATCCGGCCGCCGCCTTTGCTGCACCCCTCTGGATCTCCGCCATGCCCACCCAGGTGACACCGGATGCTTGGCGCAGTCTGCGCCCGAAGGCACCCGGGGCTCCCGAACTGGTGATCCACGTGAGCAAGGGCATCCTCCAGAGCACGCACCAGACGCTCTCCCAGGCCCTGACGGGGGTGTTGGACGTGCCCGTGGGCGCCCTCTCCGGCCCCACCTTCGCGGACGAAGTCAGCCGCGGCGTGCCGTCCGCCATCGTGCTGGCCCTGCCGGATACCGTGTCAGATGCCCGCGCCAAGGCCCTCCAGGCCCAGTTGGCTTCGGAGAAGCTGCGCATCTACCTCAGCCGCGACGTGGTGGGTACTGAACTTTGCGGCGCCCTCAAGAACGTCCTCGCCATCGCCGCGGGCCTGGTGGACGGCCTGAAGCTTGGCTACAACGCCCGTGCCGCCCTCATCACCCGGGGGCTGGCCGAGATGGCCCGCCTGGTGGAAGTGCTGGGAGGCCAGCCCTCCACGGTGATGGGTCTCGCCGGCATGGGTGACCTGCTGCTCACGGCCACGGGACCGCAAAGCCGCAATCGCACCTTCGGCGAGATGGTGGGGAAGGGCAACAGCGTGGAAGCGGCCCGGGATGCCCTGGGCGGCCAGATCATCGAGGGCATGTTCACCACGGACGCGGCCCTGGCCCTGGCCAAGGAGCATGGCCTCGACCTGCCCATCGCCGCCGAAGTCCAGCGTCTTCTCAATGGCGAACGCCCGGAAGAGGCCGTACGGCGATTGATGACACGGTCCTTGAAGTCGGAATAGGAGGCCGCCATGGCTGAAGCCTTCCGTTTCCGGGTGAGCCAGCATGGTCCGGCAGGTTCGCCGGTGCGCGAGGCCTTTGTGCCTGCGGACCCGAAGCCGGGTTGGGTGCGCCTCGAGTTGAAGGCCATGGCTCTGAACCGGCTGGACCTCTGGACCACCGAGGGGATCCCGGGCGTCCGGCTGCCCCTGCCAGTCACGCCGGGCAGCGATGGGGCGGGAATCATCGAGGCTGTGGGTGAGGGGACAGTACTGCCTCCGGGCCTGGAGGCGGGCGGCAGCGCCATGATCGCGCCGGGCCTCAGCTGCGGCGTCTGCCCAGCCTGCCTGCGCGGCGACGACATGCTCTGCCCTTCTTACGGCATCCTCGGGCACGTCTGCGACGGCACAGCGGCCACCCACGTGCTGGTACCCGCAGCCAACCTGCTGCCCATTCCCCAGAACTGGGACTTCGAGCAGGCGGCGGCGTTTCCGCTGGTCTTCCTCACGGCCTGGGAGATGCTCGTCCACAAGGTGGCCCTGCGACCCGGCGAAACCGTGCTGGTGTGGGGCGGGGGCAGCGGCGTGGGCAGCGCGGCCATCCAGCTGGTGAAGGCCCTGGGGGCCTCGGCCATCGCCGTGGTGGGCAGCGAGGCCAAGGCCATGAAGTGCTGGGATCTGGGTGCCGAGCATGTGCTCATCCGGAGCGACATGAAGGCCCTGGCCGCCAAGGTGCGGGAGCTGACCGGCAAGCGCGGAGTGGACGTGGTCTTCGAGCACACCGGCGCCGCCACTTGGGGCACGAGTCTCTCGGTCTGCGCCCGGGGGGGCCGCATCGTCACCTGTGGTGCCACCGCCGGCTACGAAACCCCCTTTGATCTGCGGGCGCTCTTCGCCAAGCAGATCCAGATTCGCGGCTCGTACATGGGGCGCCGGGAACACCTCTGGACCCTGCTCTCGCTGTTGAAACGCAACCCCACCAACCCGCCCTTCCGCCCTGTGATCGACCACGTCTTCGATCTGGCCGAGTATCCGGGGGCCCAGCGCCACCTCGAAGCCGGGCAGGGCTTCGGCAAAGTGGTCTGCCGGGTGTCCTGATGCTGAGGAACCTGCCGCTTCCGGAGGGCTCCACCTTCACCTGGGTGGATCTGGTGGATCCTAATGCTGCGGAGATGGCGGAGGTGGCCGACCGCTACGGGCTTCACCCCGCGGCGGTCCGGGATCTGCTCAACCAGCCCCACCTGCCCAAGTACGAGCGCCTGCCAGGCCAGCAACTGCTGATCCTCCGGGCCTACGACGAAGTGGCCAAGCGGGGCGACACCATCCAGGCCATGACCCGCCGCCTGGTGGTGCTGATGATGGAAGGCGCCATCATCACTGTCCATCGGCGTGAGCAGCCCTTCTTCGCCGAAGCCGCGCAGCGGGCGGCGGTGGGGCAGGCCCTCCGGCCGGAGCAGCTGGTGTTGTCCCTCTGCGCGAAGGCCGTGGCCTCCTTCGACGAACCCCTGCGGGAGAGCGAGGAGAAGCTCGACCAGATCGAGGCCGCCCTCTTCCACCGCAAGCTCCCGCACCAGGGCATCCGGCAGGTCTACGGGCTCAAGCGCCGATGCGCCGTCATCAAGCGGACCCTGGGGCGCATCACCACGGCTCTGGGCCCCCTCAAGGAGCAGGCCCGCGATGACCAGGGGTTGCTGGCGGATGTGGTGGAAGAGGCCGACCGCCTGCACACCTGGGCGGACGAGCTGCTGGAAAGTGCCACTCATCTCATGAACCTGGAGATCAACCTGGCCAGCCAGCGCACCAACGAAGTCATGCGGGTGCTCACCATCTTCAGCGCCTTCTTCCTGCCCCTCACCTTCATCGCCGGCGTCTATGGCATGAACTTCAAACGGATGCCCGAATTGGAGCACCGCCTCGGCTATCCCCTGGTGATCGGAGCCATGCTGCTCACGGCCCTGGCCATCTGGGCCTGGTTCAGGCGCAAGGGCTGGCTGCGCTAATCTCCAGGGGGCCAGCACCTCCAAAACGGGTAAACTGATTCGTTTGCGCAAGGAGTCCTCGTGAAAGTCCTCATCCTGGGTGTCAATGGTTTCATCGGTTCCCATCTGGTGGACCGCATCATGCAGGACACGGACTGGGAGGTCTATGGCCTGGATCTGGGCACCCACAAGGTGTCGGATCACCTGACCAATCCCCGCTTCCACTTCGTGGAGGGGGACGTGACCATCTCCAAGGAATGGATCGAATACCACATCAAGAAGTGCGACGTGGTGCTGCCCCTGGTGGCCATTGCCACACCCAAGGTCTACGTCACCGACCCGCTGCGTGTCTTCGAGTTGGACTTCGAGGAGAACCTCCGCGTCGTCCGTCAGTGCGTGAAGTACAAGAAGCGCGTGGTGTTCCCCAGCACGTCCGAGGTCTACGGCATGTGCCCGGACGCCGAGTTCGACGAATACGAGTCGCCCCTGGTGACCGGCCCCATCCCCATGAACCGGTGGATCTACAGCACCAGCAAGCAGCTGCTCGACCGGGTGATCTGGGCCTACGGTTTCCAGCAGGGCCTCAAGTTCACGCTGTTCCGCCCCTTCAACTGGATGGGCCCCAAGCTCGACAGCCTGAACACCGCCAAGGAGGGCAGCAGCCGCCTGGTGACCCAGTTCAGCTGGAACCTGTTCAACGGCGAGCCCCTGCAGCTGGTGGACCGCGGCACGGCCCGCCGTTGCTTCATCGACGTGGCCGACGCCATGGACGGCCTCATGTCCATCCTGCGCAACGAGGGGGGCAAGGCGGACGGCCAGATCTTCAACATCGGGAACCCCGCCAACGACTTCAGCGTGCGCGAGATCGCCGAGCAGATGATCGCCATCTGGAAGGATCATCCTTTCCGCATCGAGCGTGGCATTCCCGAAGGCCGCATGGTCGAAGTGGGCAGCGGCGACTTCTACGGCAAGGGCTACCAGGATGTGGCCCGCCGCACCCCCAGCATCAAGCGCATGCAGAGCACCTTCGGCTTCGACCCCAAGGTTTCCATGAAGGATTCCCTCAAGAAGGCCATCGACTTCTTCGTGGAAGAGCACAAGGCGCTGGAGAAGGTCGTCGAGACCGAGAACTAGGCTCCGACCCGCGCCCATGACGCGCCGCGAACGCACCTACCTCCTCACCCTGTGGTTCTTCCTGGGCCTGCTGCCGCTCCTGGTCCGCCCCCTCTGGGAGCCCGACGAGGGACGCTACGCGGAGATCCCACGGGAAATGCTGGCCACGGGGGACTGGCTGACGCCGAGACTCAACGGGGTGCTCTACTTCGAGAAGCCTCCCCTCCAGTACTGGCTGTCGGCCTTCAGCATGAAGGCCTTCGGGGTGAACGGTGCCGCGGCGCGATTGCCGCTGGCCCTGGCCTCGGGCCTCATGATCTGGGCCGCCTGGCGCCTGGCGAAACGCCTGGGCGCCCGGGATGCGCGCTGGGCGCCCTTCATGGCCGCCACTGGCCTGCTGGCCTTCCTCGTGGGGCAGCTCCTCACGCTCGATGCCCTCTTCAGCGCCTTCCTGGTGGCGGCCCTCGCCGCCTTCGTGGAAGCCGTGGCCCAGCGCAGGGATGGGCGCAGCGGCCTGGGTTGGACGCTCGCGGCATTCACCTTCCTGGCGGGCGCCATGCTCACCAAGGGGCTGGCCCAGGTGATCCTCATGGGCGGCATCCTGGTGTTCTCGCTGCCCTTCGCCTGGAAAGATGCCGCCCTCCGTCGGGCCGTGCTGCGCACCGGCTTTGATCCTCTGGGCTGGCTGCTCTACCTGATCCTGGTGACCCCATGGTTCTGGTTCGTGGATCGTGCCAACCCAGGGCATGCCCAATTTTTCTTCATCCACGAACACTTCACCCGCTTCCTCACCCACGAGCATGCCCGCCAAGGCTCCAACAACTGGCTGCTCGACAAGCTCTACTTCATCGGGACGCTCGCGTTGGGTCTGCTGCCCTGGGTGTCGGCCACCATCATCGGCCTGAAGCGCACCTGGACCTTTCTCATGGGCCGGGGCCCCCGGGGGGCGGACCATCTCGCCCGATGGATCGTCGGGACCTCCGCCATGGCCTTCCTCTGGCCCCTGGCCTTCTTCAGCCTGTCCGGCTCCAAGCTGCCGCCCTACATCCTGCCGGTCCTCGTGCCTCTGGCCGCCCTGGCCTGCACCTTCGAGCGCGAGGGCGAGGGACCCGCTGCCCTGCGCAGGATGGGATGGGAATTGATGGGTCTCGGCGCCCTCTTCCTGGTGGGGGCCATCGGCTACCGCGAAGAGCTGAGCGGTTTCGGCTGGCTGCTCGCCCTTGGCGTCGCCTTTACGGGCCTTGGTTTCTGGGCCCGACGACCGAAGGGCCTGACCGGGCCGCGTCTGATGGCCGCCTTGGGCGCCGCGCTGTGGCTGCTGGTGCTTGCCGGCCAGGCCGCCGCAGGCCCCGGCAAATCCGTAGCCAAGCTGGCCCGTGGCGTCCCTGGCGATGTGCAGTGGATCAGCTATGGCAACTACTTCCAGGGCCTGCCTTTCTATGCCCGCACCCGGGTCGTGGTCGTCGCGGGGACGGGGGAACTGGCCTACGGCCGTGACCACTTGGCCGATGCCCGCAGGTGGTTCAACGAGGATCCGGAGGCCCTCGGCGTGACCGCGGACCGCTTGAAACTGCAGGATCCGTCCCGACCTGTCTTCGTGATGGCCAAAGCCTCCAATTGGAAGCAACTCGGTCCTGAGGAAAAGGCCCGCTGGGAGGAATTGGCCCAAAGTCCAGCCGCCGTGGTTGCGCGGCGGCGGTAAGGAAGGCCTTCCTCTCCGAGTGCCGAGACCTCTCCTCCTAACGGGCCGGATCGGCCAGTAGCTGGGATCCAGTCTAGAT
Source organism: Geothrix campi (assembly GCF_024609265.1). Classification (GTDB taxonomy): domain Bacteria; phylum Acidobacteriota; class Holophagae; order Holophagales; family Holophagaceae; genus Geothrix; species Geothrix campi. The sequence continues at coordinate 430,399 of NZ_JANHMP010000001.1, forward strand.
GGAGGCTATTTGACGGCCTCTTTTACGCCCCGCCCGGTCTCCTTGGCGCCTTTGGCGATGCCCTTCCCGGCAGTCTTCGCGCCACGGCCCACGGCCTTCCCGCCTTCCTTGGCAGCGTGGCCCACAGCCTTGCCGCCCTTCTTGACGCCTTGGCCGATCTGTTTTCCGGCCTGCTTGATGTCCTCCTTCACGCCATCGGCTGGGGCCGGGGCGGCGGCAAGCAGGAGGGTGAGGAAGGCGGTGATCATGGATCCATTCTAACGCCTGGGCGGGAAGGGCGGTTCCAGGGGAAGATGGTGGGATGGACGGATCCACGAACCAGGCCCCCAAGGGGTCCCTCTTTGCCGGCTGGCTGCGGGCCCATGCGCCGGAATTGCTCTTCGCCGTGCTATTGCTGGCGGTGCTGCCCATGCGCGATCTCTGGGCACCGGATGAACCCGACTTCGCCCAGTGCGTCAAGGAGATGCGCCTGCGCGCTGACTGGCTGCTGCCCTACCTGAATGGGGTGCCCTACAGCGAGAAGCCCATCCTCTACTACTGGGTGATGAAGGCTTCTGCCGTCCTGTTCGACACGCTCACGGGTGGCCTGGGCTTCACCCAGGGCGTGGCGGCCTGGGCCCTGCGCCTGCCCTCGGTGATCGCGGCGGTGGCCTTCCTCTCCGCCTTCCGCCGATGGGCCGTCCGGTTCCTGGAACCGGGCACTGCCGAACCTGCGGCCCTGATCCTGGCCACGACGCCCCTCTGGTTCTGGCAGAGCCAGTTCATCCAGATCGACCTGCTCTTTTCAGCCCTGTTGGCCTGGAGCTGGCTCTGCTGGCTGGGTGGCTACCTGCTCCTGCGGGGACCGGGTGGGGAGAGCACTGCCCAGGACGCTCGCCGCTGGTTCCTGCAGGCGTACTTCTGGCTGGCCCTGGCCTTCCTGGCCAAGGGACCCCTGGCCCCCGTGCTCTCGGTGCTGGTGCTTGCGGCCTTCCTGGCCTGGCAGCGGGATTTCCCCGTGCTGCGGCGGGCTGGAATCGTGGCGGGCCTCTGCCTCACCCTGCTGCTGGTGGCGCCCTGGTATGTGGCGGCGGGCCTGAAGGGCGGGGCGCATTACGCCTATGAACTGATCATCTTCCAGAACGTCGAGCGGGCCACCAAGGCCTGGGACCACATCCACCCATGGTGGAAGTACTTTGATTACATCCTGGGGGACTTCTTTCCGTGGGTACTCCTGCTGCCGGCACTGGCCCTGCATCTGCGGCGGGAACGGCGGCTTGTGGGGCCCGCGCCACGCTTTCTGCTGGCGGCCTTCGTGGTGCCCTTCGCCTTTCTGAGTGCCGTGCAGAGCAAGCAGGGCAAGTACCTGCTGATGAGCTACCCCTTCATGGCGTTGTTGCTGGGGGATCTGTTCCGGCGTGCGGAGGGCGCCCGCGTCCGCCGCCTCGGCCTTCTGCTGACGGCCGGCCTCGCCTTGCCGACCCTCGCGCTGGTCGTCCTGGCCCTGGGTGCGGGCGGCGCGAAGCTGCAGGTCCAGGTGGCCCCATTCCTGGGTCCCCTCCGGCTCATGGCCCTGCTGATGGTCGGAGGCACACTCCTGCTGGCGGCCCAGGCCTGGCGAAAACAAGCCGGCCGCCTCGTTCCTGCCACCGCCTTGAGCCTGGGGCTGCTCTACCTGGTCGGCGGCACTTGGGGGTTCCACCTGCTGGATTCCGCGAAGAACTACCGGCGCTGGACAGCGGCTGTCCAACCGCTGATCGCCGGGCGGCAGGTCTTCTACTGGCAGACCATCCGCAGTGGCGTCATGGTCTATACGGACCACCTCATGCCCGAACTGCGCAGCGCCGGGGCCCTGGAGCGCCTGGACCCCGAGGCCCGGCTGGTGGCTCAGCGCGGCGAGTGGGAACAGGACGCCTGGGGCATGACCCCGGCTCTGCGCGCCCGCTTCGAGGTGCTGGCGGCCGTGCCTACCGGCGGGGGTGAGATCCTGCTACTGAAGAAGAAAACCGATCCCGCACCGGAGCGCCCATGAGCCCGAACCTGAAAGCCATCCCCCTCATTGTGCTGGGGGTGCTGCTGAATGCCGCGGCGCAAATCTGTTTGAAGAAGGGTCTGCAGGCCGCAGGCGGCATGCAGCTGTCGTTCGGTCCCCTGTTCCGCCTGATGCTCGAACCCTGGGTGATCGCGGGTCTCGCCTGCTACGCCGTGAGTGTGGTGGTGTGGCTGGGCGCGCTGTCCATGGTGCAGGTGAACTACGCCTACCCCTTCCTGGCCCTCGGCTTCATCGCCAACGCCCTTATGGCTCGCGCCTTCCTCGGGGAAGCCATGACCCCCATGCGCTGGGTGGCCCTCTTCATCATCGTGATCGGTGTGGGTTTGCAGGCGCTCAGCGGGCGGGGCCAGTAATCCCTGGTTCACCCCAGGAGAAGCCCCGAACGCGCCTTTCGTCCGGAGGCCACGGCGAGTAGGCCTCGCGGGGCTAGAACCTGAACCGGGCCTCGAGGGAGCAGCTGGGTGGGGCCGCGGGATAGCCGTCGATGATGTAGGCGTCGTTCTGCCCCTCCCGGGAAGCGGTCAACCATTGGTCCGGAGTGGTCCTGGGTTGGAGCAGATGCTCCCCCCGTACGATGAAGGTCCAGTGCGGACCGGCCGTCACGGAGGTCGACATGCCGAGGTCCCGGTAGACCACCTGGGTGGCGCGGATGACGGGCGGCAGGCCGTTCGCGGCCGCGCGACCGCCCCCGTCGCCGAAGGAGGAGTACTGGTGGCCCTGGAGCGTGTAGTGGACTTCCGTCTGCACCTGGCTCCAGCCCATGAAGCCCTTGAGCCCGTGGGTGGAGAAGGGCCGCCGTTGCGAGGCCGAGGTGCTGAACTGCTGCCCGTCGGGGGCATTGAGATCCCGCGCCTCCTGGGTTCGGACGAAGGCTTCCAGGCCCAGCTTCTTCGCCGTCCGCCAGCCGAAGGCGGCGTCGGTCCCACGCACCCGGACCCGATCCTGGTTCACATAGGCCAAGCCGCTGGGGCCGATGAGATCCTTGCCTGTCTGCTGCTGGCTTTCCAGCCGGCCGTACCAGTTGCCTTGGCCCCAGCCGAAGCCGACCTGCAGGGAAGTGCTCTGCTCCATGCGGAGGGGCGCGGTGCCGGGAATCTGGCTGTTCCGCAGCTGCTGCAGGAGGGTCGGTGCCGTGCGACCGCTTCCCCCCGCGGCATAGAGACGGACGCCGCCGCCGAGGTCCTGGTTGAAACCCAGCCGAAGGGTGTGGCCCGAGGCGCTGAGCACCTCAGTGTCGGTGCCTCCCTGGACAAGGGACTGGCGGTCCCGGGTCCCCCGGGCCTGGCCCAGGAAGCGCGTTCCGGGCAAGGGCTCGAAGGTCCATTCGAGGCCGAAACCGGCCTGGGTGCCCTTGGCGGCGCCGAGTATCGCGGGATCGACATCTCCGTTCTGGCGCGTGTCCTGGCCCTCGAGCCGGAGGCTCAATCCCGAACGGGGGCCGGTCGTGATGCGCAGGACCGACTGGAACCGCGTCTCACGGCCTTCGAAATGCGTGGGCAGGGCGGCCCCTGTCTCGGGCTGATCGTGCTTGAACCTGGCGAGGCCGAGGCTCGTCTCGAGGTTCAGACCGGCCCCCAGGGCCCAGTCGACGCGCAGCTGGCCACTGTCGCTCCGCTGGCGGCTCTCCCGCGCGGGGTTGTAGACGCGGAGGGTATCCGAGACCTCCTGAAAGGGCTCCGGGACACCGAAGTAGGTGCCACGCCAGGCGACCGTCCACACGGTCGGCCCCCAGGTCTGCCCCAGGCCAAGGAAGTTGGTGACCTGGCGATAGGGCCGGTCCGTGGGCGTGGCCTGCTTCTCCTCGGCGCTGAGGTTGCCACCGCGGAGATAGCCGCCTGCCCAGGCAAAGCCCGGGGTGGCCGTGCTCTGCCCCTGGCCGTTGTTGCCGCCAAGGCCACTCAAGTCGCCGGAGGCGCCGGGTTTCACGGGCTTGCCCGTGAAGAGGGCGATGGTGCCGCCTTGGCCGCTGGGGCCCGAGCCGGGTGAGCCGGTGATCACTTCGATGCGGGTGACGCCAAGGAGGGGCACCTCGTTGAGGTCCTGGCCCAGGCGGCCGGGATCCATCAGGGGCATGCCGTCGATCATCACGAGCGTGTCCTGCGGACGGCTGCCACCGAGGTAGATGCGGGAGGGCAGTCCTGGTCCGCCCTGGTTCTGCACCTGGGCTGGCAGCTCCCGGAGCAGGAACGCCCCCAGGGCGCGGGCGCCGGACCGCTGGATGGCCTCCTCATCGAAGATGGCCACCTGGCCCGGCGTCCGGCTCACCGGTACGGGCCGGGATTCCGCCGCCCAGGATTCCCTGGGCTTCTCTTTCGGGGGTTCGCCCGGGGCTCCCTGGGGCGCAGGCACTGGCTCCTGGGCGGCCAGCGCCAGGGACAACGCCGACAACAGGAAGATCAGTCCCGCTGTCACAGGTCGCTCGAGGATCATAGATGCTCCGGTGCTTGAGAACTTTCCTCTCATTGAAACAGAGATGGAAAGAAGCGGCACTAGCTCTTCGCCAGAGCTCCTGCCTTCAATTCGGAGGCGCTATAGACGCCCCTATCCAGCACCAGGCTGGTGACGAGGTCCACGGGTGTGACATCGAAGCTGGGGTTCCAGACGGGCATGGCCTCGGGGGCCCAGCGCCAGGCGCCATAGCCGCGTACTTCAGCGGGGTCGCGCAGCTCGATGGGGATGGCCACGCCATTGGGGCAGGCCAGGTCCACGGTGGAGAAGGGCGCCACGGGGTGGAAGGGCACGCCGTGGTATCTGGCCTGCACCGCCACGCCGTAGGTACCCACCTTGTTGGCGAAGTCGCCGTTGGCGGCCACCCGGTCCGAGCCCACCAGCACACGCTGCACCTTGCGGTCCCGCAAGAGCAGGGCCGCCATGCTGTCGGTGATGAGGGTGGAGGGGATCCCCAGTTTCCGTAATTCCCAGGTCGTGAGCCGGCCGCCCTGGAGCAGGGGCCGTGTTTCGTCGGCATAGACGTGAATGCGCTTGCCCTGCTCGTGGGCCCGGCGGATGACGCCGAGCGCGGTGCCGATGCCCGCGGTGGCCAGGCCGCCGGTGTTGCAGTGGGTGAGGATGCCCTCCCCGTCCTGGATGAGGGCGGCACCGTGTGTGGCCATGCCTTCGCAGAGCCGCACATCCTCCTCGAAGATGGCCTGCGCCTCGGCGACGGGATCAGTGGCGGCCTTCATGCGGTCCATGGCCCACATCAGGTTCACGGCCGTGGGCCGGGCTGCCCGCAGAGCCGTGCAGGTGGTGGCGTATTCGGTGGCCGAGGCGCCACGCTGGGCGAAGGTGGCCAGACTCGCCGCCGCCGCCACGCCGATGAGGGGCGCGCCGCGCACAGCGAGGCGCTTGATGAGGGCGATCATGGCTTCGGGTTCGCTGCCGTCCAGCCACATCTCTGCATCCGGAAGCTGCGTCTGGTCCAGCACCCAGAGGGTGCGGCCATCGTGTTTCAGTCCGAGGGATTCGAAGGGGTGCATGGAAGGCCTTGTTGGTTCAATCGCAAATGTCGCAGATGAAAAGCAGGGCGCTCGTATCTGGATATCTGCGCCATCTGCGGTTCCGTTCAAAGGATTTTCGGCCCGATCCTGCCCCGCAGGGCTCGAAGGTCGGCGAGGTCGGACGCGGACAGTGGCTTGGCGCCGCCCAGGGTTTCGGCCTTCCAGAGAATGTCCGCGACCTGCTCCAGGCGCTCGAGGCCACCCACTGCTTCATCCAGGTGCTCGCCCCAGCAGAGGCCGCCGTGGCGAGCCAGGATGAGGAGGCGATGCGCAGGGAGGAACGGCAGGAGATTCGCGCCCATGGCCTCCGTGCCGGGGATGGCCATGGGGACGATGGGGATGCGGCCCGCGGCGAGGATCACTTCCGGCAGGCCGTCCGCAGGCAGTTCCTTCAGCTCAGGCCGAGCCAGGGTCCAGGCGATGGCCGTGGGTGGATGGGCGTGGACCACCGCCTTTGCTTCCGGTACCGCGCGGTAGATGGCCAGGTGCATGGCCCGCTCACTGCTTGGCCGGCCGGAGAGGATCTCTCCCTCCAGCGTGAGGTGGGCCAGATCCTCCAGGCGCACCTTGGCTTTGGGCACGCCGCTGGGGGTCATGGCGATGAGGCCGTTGGGCAGGCGCACAGAAAGGTTGCCGTCCGAGGCGGCGAGGAGTCCACCTGCGTGGAGGCGGCGGCAGCCGTCGAGGAGAGCCTGGAGCAGGGCGTCGGACATGGAAACCAGTGTAGAGGATCCCCTCAGCGTTTCTTCTTCGCCGCGGGCTTTTTGGGCTCGGGCAGGGCGGCGTAGCGCTCGGCCTGCCGCAGATTCTCCGCAAGAACCGGATCCTCGGGACGCAAGGAGAGCGCCGCCCGGAAATCGTCGCGGCTTTCCCGGTAGTGCTTCAATTCGAAGAGGCAGCGTCCCCGGTTGAACAGGGCTTCGAGTTGGTTGGGTTCCAGGGCCAGGGCCTTGTCGAGGGCCTCCCGGGCCTCGCCCCAGGCCTTCCGCTCGTTGAGGCAGCGGCCCAGGTTGTTCCAGGCGTAGGCGATCTTCGGGTCCTTCGCCACAGCCGCCTGCAGGAGCGGCTCGGCCTCGGCCAGGCGATCCATGCGTGCCAGGGCCTCGCCCTTCCAGGCCAGTCCCCCGGCGTTGTCCGGCGTCTTTGTGAGCAGTTCTCCTGCGTAGGCCAGCAGGGCGTCCCAATCCTGGGCCAGGCGGGCCTCGGTACAAGCATTGGGCAATCCCTCGGCCAGGCCCAGCCGTCCGTTCTCCGCCTGGGCCAGGGCCGCTTCCCCATGGCGTCCCAGCTGGCCCAGGGCACTGGCGCGATAGATGCGATACGTGGACAGGCGGGGGCCGGATTTGGCTTCCAGCTGGGGCTGCAGGGCTTCGCAGACAACCACAAGCCGCTCCCAGCGCTGACTCCGGTTGAGGGCCTGGATCCACCATTCGTAGTACTTGCCGCGGGTGGCCGGAGGTACGGACTCGAACCAGTCGGCCAATCCAGCCCAGTTTTTCGCCTTGATCAGGGCGTCCATCGCGGATGGCAGGCCATCTCCCATGGTGACGACCAGGGGCTGGGACTGGACCTGGGGTGCTGGGGCAGGAGCCTGGAAGGGGAGGAAGACGATCATGGGAGCACCCGTGGATGGAAGGAGCCGGATCTGGCTGATCGAGGAAAGCTGGTTGTACAGCCACTGTTGGGAGGGGGTTGGGTAGAACCAGCCTAGCATGTGACCGGGGCGGCCGGAGCCGCCCCGGGGTTCAGGAACGGGCAAGCTATTTGGTGAGGTTCTGCCGCATCGCAGTCTTCAGCGCCTCAGCCTCGGGATTGACCCCGGTGGGGACCACTCCTGCGAGCTGCCCGGCCTTTTCGCTGAGCAGGAGGCCCAGCAGGCTTTCGATGAGGCTGCCTCCGCCTTGCGCGCCACCGCCCATGTGGATCTTGGGGACGACATCCACCTGGGACTTCTCGATGGCCTCGGCGAAGCGGCTCATGACCTGCTGCACCAGCTGGAACTGGGGGCCGCCGTAAGCGCGGACCTGCTCTTCGATGGCCATGGCCTGGGCGATGCCCACGCGGGCGGCCTGCTCGGCCTGGGCTTCGGCCATGACCTTGATGCGCTTGGCCTCGCCTTCGCCCATGAGGCGCACCTTCTCCGCCTCGGCGCCCGCGAGTGTCTGGATCTGCGCCGCCTGCTGCTGGGCCTTGGCGTATTCGGCCTTGCCCTGGTTGCTCTGCACCTCGATGCCGATGGCGGATTCCGTCAGCAAGGTCTGCTGCTTGGCCCGGGCCTCGGCCTCGCGCAATTCACGCTCCTTCACCGCCGCGCTCTGCTGACGGCCGTAGGTCTCCACCTGCTCGTCGGCGATTTGGCGACTGCGGAGCTGGACGAGGATCTGCTCGATCTGCCCGCCGGGCGCCCCGCTGGTGGGTGTGCCGATGAGGACTTCCTGCAGCTCGAGGTTGTACTGGGCGAATTTCTCCTTCATCTGCGTGCCGCTCTGCTCCTGGATGGCGCTGCGGTCCTGGATGAGCTGGATGAGGGTGCGCGTCTGGCCGATGTTCTTGAAGTAGGCGCTGACCATCGGATCGAGGGTCTGCTCCACCAGCTTCTTGATGTCGCCGAAGCGCTGGATGACGAGCGGCGCCTTGCGGTAATCGATGTGGACCACCACGGAGAGCGGCAGGCTGGGTTCGAAGGCGTCCTTGGTGATGAGGCTCACCTCGGTCAGGTTCTCGTCGAACTTGTGGCTGCCCACCTCGCCCTTGGTCCACTTGAGGATGAAGTTCGTCGTCGGCACCATGAGCACCTTGCCGGCGTAGGTGTTGAAGGCGTATTTGCCGGGCAGGAGCGGGTCGCTCCACACGCCGCGCTGGCCCATGGTGACCAGCTCGCCATGGCGGTAGTCCAGGCCGCTGATATCGGCGCCCTTGGCGCCGGTATAGCTCACCACCACACCCACCGTGCCCACGTCCACCACCGTCTTCGGGATGAGTTCCACCGTCGCGAAGAGGCGGTTGATGTAGTAGGTGCCTTCCACCAGCACCTGGTACTGGCGCCCGCGCTGGCCGCCCGCCACCAGGAACTTGTCCGCGTCCTGGAAGTTGTTGTGGTAGGTCGTGGGCTGGTGAGGATCCTCGCCGACGGTGGAGGCGATGATCTCGCCGCTGGCCAGGGAGGGGCCGTCATGGACGGTCACGATGCCCACGGCATCATCGGTGCCTTTGATGATCACGGGGCGCCAGCCGCCGCGCTCCGTGATGATGGCGCTCATCTTCTGGAAGGTCTCCACCTCGCTCTTGTCGAGTGGCAGGTAGTAGACCTGGTCTTCGGTGAGCACCACGAACTGGACGAGGTTGATGGCGTACATGCCCTCGCGCAGGATCTGGCGCTGAGGGCCCTTCTCTCCGCCCCCCTGGATGAAGGCCAGCACATCCTGGAAGTCGGCGCCCCGGGCATTGCTGGCCAGGGCCTGGGAGGAGGGCAGGTCCTTGCCGTCCCGGGCGAACACGTAGCCGATCTTGCCCTGGGGGATGGTGACCATGGGCATCTTGTGGATGCGGTACTGGAATGGCGTGAGGAAGTGCCAGCCACCGCGCAGGAGCTGGGGCTGGAAGCCGGCCTCGCCGCCGAGGGCGATGAGGCCAGTCTTGACAGACCCCTTGCCGCTGATGAGCTTTTCGACGATGCCGACGCGGTTGTTGGGGATGTAGCGGATCCACTTGCTGAGAAGGATCACCGCGAAGGCGATGACGAGAAGGCTGAGCAGACTCAGGCCGGGGTTGGCGGAAAGCCAGGTGAGGTCCATGAGGACTCCAGGGGACGGGTTTCGGGAAGTGTACCGAACCAGGGCGCCGTCCCGCCGAGGTTCCGGAGTTCGTCCGCGGTCCTGCACCTGCACTCCTGGAGGAGTGGGCCACTGGGATCCGACGCGGAAAGAACCATACGAAGGCTCAGATCATAGGCGGGTTCTTCGCTCACGCCGTGACGGACATCACCATTTGGCCTAGGCTGAGGCATGCAAATCTCCCGGGAGAGGAGCCAGGGCCGTGATTGCCGCAGCCTCATGGCCATGGTGATGGTGCTCCTGGCGGATTCCCCACTCGCCGCCCAGACCGCGCCCACCTGGGAGGAACTGGAGGCCAGACAGGCGCGCATCGCCAGCATCGACCTGAGCATCGGCGATGTCTTCGATCCCTCGCTCCCCAAGGAGAACCACTGGCTCGGACGGGCGGCGAACTTCCTGCATATCGAAACCCGGGAGCAGGTGGTGCGCCGGGAGATCCTCTTCCATGTAGGCGAAACGGTGAATGCCCGCTTGATCCATGAGACTGAAAGGAATCTGCGGACCTTCCGCTTCCTGAAAGATGCCCTGATCGAGCCCCAGGTGGATGAGACGGGGGCCGTCCACGCCATGGTCCACACTCGGGATGCCTGGACCCTGAAGGGCAGCGCCGGCTTCACGCAGGTGGGCGGGCAGCGTAGTTTCGGATTCTCGGTCCATGAATCCAATCTCCTGGGGTTCGGCAAGGATTTGATCCTGGCCCACGAGAAGACCCCCGAACGTTCCATCGATACTGTGCAGTACCTGGACCGGCAGATCCTGGGAACCCAGTGGACCCTGGACTCCCGCTACCAGGCGCTCTCCGACGGGAAGACCCGCTTCCTCGAGCTGACGAAACCCTATCGCGGGCTGGAGACCCCCTGGTCCATGACCTTCCGGGCCTCATCTTCGGATTCCATCGAGTCGGTCTACAACCTGGAGCAGACCGCCTATACCTTCCCCTCCCGACAGGAGAGCGTTCTTGCCGAAGGGTCCATGGCCACGACTGTGATGGACGGACGGGCTCTGCGTCTGGGCGGGGGGGTGGACCTCAAGCAATCGAACTATGGTCCAATCCAGACTCTGGCCGCCGGGAGTCTGCCCGTTCCCTGGCTGCGGGACCGCCTGCTGCGGGGCGTCCATGCCTCCTGGAGTCTGTTCGAGGATCAGTTCCGCACCTACCGGAATCTGGCCGGCATGACCCACTCCGAGGACTTCAACCTCGGGTGGGAGGCGAAGATCAGCGCGGGCTCCTATCTGAAAAGCCTCGGGAGTGACGTCGACTCGCCGTTCTTCCAGATCGATGTTTCCAAGGGCTGGGCTCCAGAGGCCAGCTCCCTCCTCCTCCTTCGGACCAAGGCGGCGGCGCGCCATGAATCCGACGGCTGGCAGGACGCGTCCCTGAACCTGAGTTTCACCGCCTACCACCAGGGGTTCCGCTCGCAGACGCAGGCAGCTTATGTGCAGCTGGATGCGGTTCACCGGCCAGTCCCCGAGGCCTTCCTCTACCTTGGTGGGATGGATGGCATGAGGGGGTACGGGAATCACCTCCTGCTGGGTGACCGTCGCTGGATGACCTCCCTGGAAGAACGGATCAACACCTCCTACAACTGGCTCGGCATCCTGCAGCTCGGGTTCGTGGTGTATGCCGATGGCGGGGCTATCCGGCGGCTGGACACGGGGCGCTGGAGCCGCACCTATGTGGATGTGGGCGGCGGGTTGCGCCTTGGCAACCTGAAGAGCTCGATCGGCCGGGTGTTCCTGTTGACCGTCGCCTTTCCCCTGGTGCGTGAGCCAGGCACGGAACACCACCAGTTCATCGTCGGGGATCTCGTGAAATTCTGACCCTGGGCTTCTCTTGGGCCCAGGCTAGCCTTGTTCCATGGACGAGTGGCTCGATTGGTTCAGGGAACGCCGGGGAACCCTGGTCTCGGTAGTTGTGGCGGGAGTTCTGGGGATCTGGTGGTGGGAGGGCCGCGCCGTGTCCCAGCCCGCAGGCGTCCTTGCCCCCGGAGATCCGATCCAGGCAGCCCCGGATTCCCAGGAGCCCTGGAGCTTTCGGAATCATCGGATCACCCCCTTGGCCCGCTTCGAGATCCGCGCCCGGGTGCTGAGCGCCGAACGGTATCGCTTCGACCGGCCCGCGGAGTTGTCGCCCGTGGACCTGGCCCTGGGCTGGGGACCCATGTCCGATTCGCAGGTCCTCGCGGCCTTCTCCATCGAGCAGCGGGATCGCTGGTACTTCTGGCGGGCCGCCCGCATGCCCATCGCGGAGCGGGAAGTCATCAGCCACAGCGCCAACATGCACATGATCCCCGCGACCGAAGGCATCGCCAGGCGCCTGAAGGCGGCCCGGGTGGGGCAGGTGGTCCACCTGGAAGGCCAGCTGGTGCGCGCGGACGGGAAGGACGGGTGGCACTGGGTCAGCAGCCTGAGCCGTACGGATACCGGCGATGGTTCCTGCGAGGTGATCTGGGTGGAATCAGCCGAGGTCACAGACCGGTCTCCGGATATGTGACCTTCAGATCTGCAAAATAGAATCCTCTGGCTGCTAGACTCAGCGCTGCAAGGCATTCCAAGCACCTGGAGCCCCATGTTTGACATCGAAGCGTCCCTCGACAGCCGCCTGCTGGCCGTGCCCCGGAACCGGCCCACGGTGATGTTCCCCGAGGCCCTGGATCCGCGCACCCTCGAAGCGGCCTGCTTCCTAAGCCGCTTCATCCGGCCGGTCTTCCTGGCGCCCGAGGCCGAGGTGCGGGCCGTGGCCGCGCAAACCCTGGCCCATCTGGGTGCGGATCGGGTGGCCTATACCCTGTCTGAAAGCGCCTTCGTCGATCCTGTTTCCCGCCCCGACCTGGTGGAGTCCTTCGCCACGGCCTGCGTGGCCTTCAGCCGGGGGCAGGGCCGGGCGTTGGGCCTGGAGGAGGCCCGGAAGCTGGTGTCCGAGCCCGGTCGTTTCGGCATCTGGGCGGTGAAGCTGGGCCATGGGGACATGGTCGTGGGCGGCGCCATCCACGAGCCCAAGGCCTTCTTCCGCCCCATGGTGGACATCCTCGCCCAGCGCAGCGTCACCTGCGAAGCTGGCGTGTTCGTGCTGCCGGACGAGCACCCCGAAGAGGTCTATCCCCACAACATCGTGGTCTTCGGGGACGTGGGCGTGAACGCCAGCATGACCCCCCGCACCCTGGCCGAGGTGGCCGTGGGCACCTGCGCCGTGGCGCGAGACCTCATCCCCGAGGACGTGCTGCCTGAGATCCGCTGTGCCATGGTGTCCTACTCCAACCGCGGCAGCGATGAGGGCCCTTCGCCCGAGCTGGTGCGGCAGGCGGCAGACCTGGTGCCGGACATCCTGGCGGAGCGCGTCGCCCACAGCCCCCGCTACGCCAGCATCCAGATCCGGGGCGAGGTGAAGGTCAGCGTGGCCCTCTCGCGCCGTTCAGCGGGGCTCTACCACTCGGATGGCCTGCCCTGGGAGGGCGTGCCCAATGTGATCGTGTGCCCGAACCTGGACATGGGGAACCTGCTCTACCACCTCTATGCCACCCGCTTCCCCGAGGCGAAGAAGTTCCCCGTGATGTTCGGCCTCTGGTTCCAGGGTGTGGACCTGCCCATGGACTGCACGCCCGAGGACATCCGGCTTGCCCTGAAGGCCTCGCTGATGCGGCTCCACGCCTATGGCGAATGGAAACGCACGCCCAAGGACACGTTCTTCCGGCGCCACCGCGTGCTGGTGCTGAATCCTGGGTCGACCTCCACCAAGACCTCGATCTTCGAGGGCGATGAGGAGCGCTTCACTGAAGAGCTCCAGCATTCCGCCGAGGAACTGAAGGGCTTCGAGGGCCAGCCCATCACCGAACAATTCAGCTTCCGCAAAGACGCCGTGCTGCGCTTCCTGGCGGGCAAAGGCCTCTCGTTGGCTGACCTCGACGCCGTGGCCGGGCGCGGCGGACTGCTGCGACCCATCCCCCATGGCACCTGGCGGGTGGGGCCAACCATGCTGGAGGACCTGAGGACTGGGGGGCGCGGCGAGCACGCCTCGAACCTCGGCGCCCTCATCGCCGCCGAGCTGGTGGCGGGGACGGACAAGCCGGCCTACATCGTGGATCCCGTGGTGGTGGACGAGGCCGATCCCAAGGTCAAGATCTCCGGGCTGAAGGAACTGCCCCGCCGGGTCATCAGCCACGCCCTCAACCAGATCGCCACGGCCCGGCGCTACGCCGAGGAGCACGAGACCTTCTACGAGCGCGTGAATGTCATCGTGGCCCACATGGGGGGCGGCATCACCGTGGGCGCCCACCGCAAGGGCCGCTACATCGACGTGAACAACGGGCTCGACGGCGAAGGGCCATTCTCGCCCCAGCGGACGGGCACCCTGCCGGCGGGGCAGCTCATCGACCTCTGCTTTTCCGGCAAGTACACCAAGGCCGAACTGAAGCTCAAGAACAAGGGCAGGGGCGGCATCATCGATCTGCTGGGCACCTCCGACATGCGCGAGGTGGAGCGCCGCGTCGAGGCCGGGGACGCCGAGGCCACGCTGGTTTATGACGCCATGACCTACCAGATCGCCAAGGCGATCACGGCCCTGGTGCCCGCCTTCGAGGGCGCCACCATCGACGCCATCCTGCTCACCGGCGGCATGGCCCGCTCCTCGACACTGGTGGCAGAACTGACGCGCCTCACCGCCGCCCTGGGCTGTCCCGTGAAGGTCTACCCCGGCGAGAACGAAATGGCCGCCCTCGCCAAGGGCGCCCTGCGCGTGCTCTCCGGCCGGGAAAGCGCCAAGGATTACCCGCCGGCCTGAAGCCGCGATTGCCATTAGACTGGGGTCATCCGTTCCCGAGCTTCGTGATTCCGGAGGGCCCCTTGAGCCATCGCCGACGCCTTGTCCAACTCGCTTTCGCCCTGCTGGCGGGCCTTGGCCCAGTCAGCTTTGGGCCGTCGCTCCTTGCGGCGGCCCCCAAGACCGCGCCCGATCCCGAGGTCGTTCTCCGTCGGGCGCGTGCCGCCTACGTGGGCCTCGCGGAGAAGGGCTTCCAGCGCTACCACTTCTTCGCCACGCCGGACTGGTCCGCCCTGCTCGCCGAGCAGGCGAAGGAAAACCCGGCCGGCTACGACGCGGCGATGAAGATCTTCTCGAAGGTGCGGTTCGAGGTCCTGGTTGGTGCCCAGGGCGATGCGCAGGTCTCCCACAACATCGTGGATACCCCGAATCAGCAATCGACGGCGGGGCTGAATCAGGTCTATGGCGGCATGGAGCAGATCCTCACGGGGTTCTTCCAGACCTGGACACCCTTCATGCTCCAGACGCCATTTCCCCCCGTGGGCCACGCCGTGAAGGTCGAGGACGCGGGCACCCACTATCGGGTGAATTGGGATGAGGAGGGGAACACGAAAGTCGAGCTCCTGATGGACAAGACCTTCATCATCACCGACATGAAAGTGCAAAGCCCGGCCTTCGATTCCACCATCCGTCCCACCTTCGATCGGAAGCCCGACGGGTTGGTGCTCACCGGCTACTACGCCGAGTACCAAGTCAAGGCCAATGCCTCCTCGATGCGCCTGAAGGTCCTGATCAAGAACCAGTCTCTGCAAGGCCTGCCGTTGCCCGCGGCCCTGGATCTCAGTGTCTGGAACGGCGGGAATAAGCAGCAGATCACCATGGCCTTCTCCGAAATGACTCTGGAGAAGAAGTAGCCACTCAGGCGAGCAGCGCAGCCAATGCGATGGAACTGAGCTTGGTCTTGGTGCTGTCGCCGCGGCTGCTGAGGACGCAGGGGACCCGGGCGCCGGCCACGACGGCGGCGATCTCGGCGCCACCGAGCTTGGTGCCGGCCTTGTAGAAGGTGTTGCCCGCTTCGAGATTGGGGAAGAGCAGGCAGTCCGCGTACCCGGCCACAAGGCCGCCCATGCCCTTGATGCGCGCGGACTCGGGATCGATGGCGCCATCCAGCGCCATGGGACCGTCCACCAGGGCGCCCTTGATCTGGCCGCGGTCCGCCATCTTCGAGAGCAGGGCGGCCTCGGCGCTGGCGCGCATCTTCGGCTGCACCTGCTCCGAGGCTGCCAGTACGGCGACCTTGGGCGTCTCGATACCCAGCGCTTTCGCGGTCTTCACCAGGTAGCCGAGGATGGCCACCTTCTCCTTGAATTCCGGCTCGGGGATCACGGCCACATCGCCCGCGATGAGCAGCTTGGGATGGCCGGGATGCTCCATCACGGTCACGTGGCTGAGGATGGCCCCGGGCTCGAGCAGGCCCTGCTCCTTGTTGAGGATGGCCTTCATGTACAGTTCGGTGCTCAGCAGGCCCTTCATGAGCAGGTCGGCCTCGCCGAAGCGGATCATGGCCACGGCCTTGTCGGCCGCCTCGGTGGCCGTGGGTGAATGGACCATGCGGAAGCGCTCCTTGGGGAGTTTGAGCTCCTGGAGCACCTTCGTCATGACGGCTTCGTCACCCACCAGGATGGCCTCCACCAGGCCCGCCTCCACGGCCGCGTTCACGGCCTCGAGGGTATGGGCGTCGTTGGCCCAGGCCACCACCAGCCGCTTGTGGGGGCGATCCTTCACAGCACGGAGCAGGTCGTCGAGGGTGTTGATCCGCATGGGGGATCCTGACAAAGGACGCCGGGCCTCCGGCGGGTTCGCGAGGAAGGTAGCATGTCTCCATGGCCGTTTCCGTGAGCTTCCGCACATACCTCCTGGAGCAGATGGGACAGATCCGCCCCGTGGACTCCCGGCGAATGTTCGGCGGTCTCTGCTTCTTCGCCGACGGCCGCGCCTTCGCCCTGGCCGCGGACGACACGCTCTACTTCAAGACGGACGACACGAACCGTCCCGACTTCGAGGCTGAGGGCATGGGGCCCTTCATGCCCTTCGGCGATCCCGCGCGGCCCATGCAGTACTACGAGCTGCCCGCCGAGGTGCTGGAGGACCCGGATCAGCTCGCGGTCTGGATGGCCAAGGCCATCGCCGTGGCCGCCCGCGCCAAAACGAAAGCCCGCTCCAACCCCAGACGAAAGTAGCGCCCATGCCCACGGTCACCATCCGACCCGCCACTCTGGAGGACGCCGCCATCCTTGCGGATCTTGGCGCCCGCACCTTCCGCGAGACCTTCGAGCAGTACACCTCCGGCCCGGACCTGGGAGCCTTCCTGGCGGCCGCCTACGGCGAGGCCATCCAGCGCGCTGAGCTGGCGGATCCCACTCGACCCGCTCGGATCCTGGAGGTCGATGGGGTGCCCGTGGGCTTCCTCCAGCTGCGCCTGGGCCACCGGGAGCTGGGCGTCCCCGGCGAACGCCCGGTCGAGCTGCAGCGCATCTACCTGCTGCGCACTGCCCAGGGCGGCGGCCGTGGCGCGGCCCTGATGGCAGAGGCGGTGGAGATGGCGCGAGCCTGGGGGGCGGATGTCCTCTGGCTGGGCGTCTGGGAGAACAACCACAAGGCCGTGGCCTTCTACACCCGCAGCGGCTTCCGCGAGGTGGGCGACCACGTCTTCCAGATCGGGGGCCAGGTCGACCGCGACCTGATCCTGGCCCTGAACCTGCGCCGGGACCTGCCTTGAACCTGGTGCTGCTGCTGCCGGAGGATCTGACGACTCCGGATCGGGCCTGCCTCACGGGGCGGCGCCTGGCCCATGTCCGCGAGGTTCATCGTGCCGTCGTGGGCGATGAGCTGGCCGTGGGCCTGCTGGATGGGAACATGGGCCGGGGCAGGGTGCTGCGCCTGGACGGGGAAGCCCTCGAGTTGGAGCTGACGCTGGACCAGGCGCCGCCGCCCAAGCTGCCACTGACTCTGCTGATCGCCCTGCCGCGGCCCAAGGTGCTGAACCGCGTGGTGGCCGCCGCCGCCAGCCTGGGGGCCTCCCGCCTGGTGCTGCTGAACGCCTGGAAAGTAGAGAAGGCCTACTGGGCCAGCCCCCGGATGAAGGCTGAGAACTTGCGCGAACAGTTGATCCTGGGCCTGGAGCAGGCCAAGGACACGGTGCTGCCGGAGCTGCGCCTGGCGCGGCTCTTCCGTCCCTTCGTGGAAGACGAGCTGCCGGGCCTGCTGGCGGGTGGCACGGGCCTCATGGCCCATCCCGGCACAGGCGCCGGGGCGCCGAAGGTCCTGGCGGCCCCCGTCACTCTCGCCATCGGCCCCGAAGGCGGCTGGGTCGAGGCCGAGGTGCAGAGCCTGCAGAAAGCCGGGCTGCAGCCGCTCGACCTCGGTCCCCGCATCCTCCGCACCGAGACCGCCCTGGCGGCCCTGGTGGGGAAGCTGTTCTAGAAAAGCTGTGGAACCGCGAACGACGCGAATCACCCCTTGGGCGCGCGAAAAGGTTGCGGATCGGCTTCCGGCCTTTTCGCGTTCTTTCGCGCGTTTCGCGGTTTCAGGCTTTCAGCCCAGGAACAGCCGGTACGCCGGGTTGTCGCCTTCATCCACGAAGCGGTAGCCCAGGCCATCCAGGAAGGCCTGGAAGGCGGCCTGGTCCTCGGGGGGGACCTGGATGCCGGCCAGGACGCGGCCGTAGTCGGCGCCGTGGTTGCGGTAGTGGAAGAGGGAGATGTTCCAGCCGCGGCTCATGTGCTCCAGGAAGCGGAGCAGGGCTCCGGGGCGCTCGGGGAACTCGAAGCGGTAGACGCGCTCGTGGGTCGCTGTCGGGGCCCGGCCGCCCACCAGATGGCGGACGTGGAGCTTGGCCATCTCGTTCTCGCTCAGGTCCTGGGCCTCCAGCCCTTCGGCCCGCAGGCGCCCCAGCAGGGGCTCGAGCTCGGAGCGGTCGGCCATCTGCAGGCCCACGAAGATGTGGGCGCGCTCGGGATCCGCCAGCCGGTAGTTGAACTCGGTGATGGACCGGGCCCCGATCAGTTCGCAGAAGGCCTTGAAGCTGCCAGGGCGCTCGGGGATGGTGACGGCGAGGATGGCCTCCCGCTTCTCGCCCAGCTCGGCCTGCTCCGCCACGAAGCGGAGGTTGTCGAAGTTGGCGTTGGCCCCGGACAGGATGGCCACCAGGTTGCCGGCGGCCGGCGCGTCGTCCTGGCGGGCCGCCCAGGCCTTGAGCCCCGCCAGGGCCAGGGCGCCCGCGGGTTCCAGGATGGACCGGGTCTCCTCGAAGACGTCCTTGATGGCGGCACAGATCTCATCCGTGTTCACCAGCACCATCTCGTCCACGTACTGCCGGCAGAGCTCGAAGGGCAGGGCGCCCACCTGGCTGACGGCCACGCCGTCCGCGAAGAGGCCCACCCGCTCCAGCCGCACCCGGTGGCCGGCTGCCAGCGAGCGGGTCATGGCGTCGGCATCCACGGGCTCCACGCCGATGACCCGGATCTCCGGCCGGAGCCGCTTGAGGTAGGCGGCGATGCCTGCGATGAGGCCCCCGCCGCCCACCGGCACGAAGACCGCCCGCAGGCCCCGGGGCATCTGGCGCAGCAGCTCCAGGCCGATGGTGCCCTGGCCCGCGATCACGTCGGGGTCGTCGTAGGGGTGGATGTAGACCTTCCCCTCGGCGGCCATCAGGGCCTGGGAGTGGGCAAAGGCCTCGTCGAAGGAGTCCCCGTGGAGCACGACCTGGGCCCCCAGGGCGCGCACGGCGTCCACCTTGATGCGGGGCGTGGTCACCGGCATGACGATGGTCGCCTGGAGGTCCAGCCTCCGGGCCGCCAGGGCCACGCCCTGCGCATGGTTGCCGGCGGAGGCGGCGATGACGCCCCGGGCCCGCTCCGCCGGATCGAGCTGGGCGATCTTGTTGTAGGCGCCCCGCAGCTTGAAGGAGAACACAGGCTGGAGGTCCTCGCGCTTCAGCCACACGGGGCAGCCCACCCGGCCCGACAGGCGCGGCGCCGCCTCCAGGGGCGACTCGATGGCCACGTCGTAGACCAGGGCCGTGAGGATGCGCTCGAGGAGATCCTGCGGGGGCTGGACCGGAGTGGGGCTCATGGGTGCTCCTGGGGATAAAGAAGAACCCCCCGACCTTGCGGTGCGGGGGGCTTGGAATCGTGGATCGGATCCGGCCTATGCCCCCTCGCGCGACGGAATGATCGCGATGGCGGCGGGAATGCTGGCGAAACCGGTATGGGACATGGAAAGCCTGTTGGAAGCTCAAACTATCACCAGTTCCCTTGCGCCACAAGGCGATTCGCTGGATTCGCCAGGATCGGGGCTCACATTCATCACTAGGCGAGGTATATTGATCCACCCCTCACCGGAGTCTTTGATGTCGCGCTTCCGTGCTTCCGCCGTACTCTTCGTGGCCTGTGCCCTCGTGGCTCAGGATCGCGCCCCCCGTTTCGTGAGCTCGCCGGATGTGAACGGTGATCGCGTAGTGTTCACCTGGGAGGACGACCTTTGGCTCGGCTCCCTCAAGGGTGGGCCGGCTCGCCGCCTGACCACCCATCCGGGTCTGGAGACCGCGGCCCGCTTCAGCCCCGACGGCAAGTGGATCGCCTTCAACGCCCAGTACAGCGGCACGACCGAGGCCTATGTCATGCCCGCCGAGGGCGGCGTGCCGAAGCGGCTCACTTGGACCGGCTTCGTCTCGGTGCAGGGCTGGACGCCGGACAGTGCGAAGGTGGTCTTCAAGGGCCTCGGCGGCCATGATTTCCGTCCCATCGAGCGCCTGTTCACCGTGGACCTCGACGGCCACGAGCCCGAGGCCCTAGCCGTGCCGCGCGGCGTCCAGGGCACCCTGGCGCCGGATGGCCAGCGCCTCGCCTACAGCACCAAGGGCGTGGTGGAGTACTACTGGAAGCGCTACAAGGGCGGTCGCCACCAGGATCTGTGGCTGGCGGACCTCAAGGCCCAGCGCTTCGAGAAGCTGACGGACTACGTGGGACGCAATGGCGCGCCCATCTGGGCGGGCGGCAAGGTGCTCTTCGAATCCGACCGTGGCGGCAGCGGCATCACGAACCTGTACGCCGTGGATCCCGCCACCAAGGCCGTGGAGCAGTTGACCGACCTCAAGGACTTCGACGTGCAGCAGCCCAGCACCGACGGCCGGACGGTCGTGTTCGTGCAGGGCGGCCACCTGCAGGCCCTCGATCTAGCCACCAAGGCGGTGCGCCCGGTGCTCGTCACCGCGGCCAGCGACGGCTGGAAGGCCGCGCCGCGCCCCGTGAACCCCAAGGACTGGATCCTCTCCATGGGCCTGACGGGTCAGACCGCAGTCTTCGAGGCCCGGGGCGAGGTGTTCTTGCTGCCCACGGACGCCACGAAGCCCGCGAAGAACCTCACGCAGACGCCTGGTGTGCGCGAGCGCATGCCGCGCCTGTCGCCCGATGGCAAGCGCGTGGCCTACTACAGCGACGCCAGCGGCGACTACGACCTCTATGTGCAGCCGGCTGATGGCGGCGCGGCAGAGCGCATCCCCACGGGTCTGAAGACGGCCCTCTACCACCTGGAGTGGAGCCCCGACGGCACGAAGATCCTGTTCGGCGACAAGAGCTTCGCCCTCTATGTCATGGACGTGGCCGCGAAGAAACTCACCAAGGTGGACGAATTCCACGACCTGAAGAACGACCAGTTCACTTGGGAAGTCAGCGACTACGCCTGGGCGCCGGATTCCCAGTGGGTGGCCTACTCGGTGGTGGAACCCAGCCGCAACGGCCGCATCACCCTGTTCAACCTGGCCACGAAGCAGAAGGTGGCCCTCACGGATGGGTTCTACGACTGCGTGAACCCCACCTTCGATCTGGATGGCAGCACCCTGTACTTCCTGAGCTACAGCAACTTCCACACGAAGCTCGACCCCAGCCAGGACAACCACATCCAGTCCGCGCCCGTGCAGGTCATGGCCGTGAAGCTGAAGGCCGGTGAGGAGAAGGCGTCGTCCGCATCATCCTCCTCCACCAGTTCCTTCCGCATTGATGTGGCGGGCTTGTCCGACCGCATCGCGCCGCTGCCCGTGAAGCCCGGCAACCTGTTCCACCTCAAGGCCGGTCGCGGCCTCGTGGGCTGGGACGAGGTCGAGGGCTGGGACGACAACGTGGTGGAGGAGTTCTACGCACCCCGCGGGGCCGACAAGTGGAAGCTGCACCTCTACGACGCTACCGCCAAGAAGGACAAGGAAGTGGTGCTGACGGACGCGATCAGCGACTGGACCTTCGATACCGAAGGGAAGCGCCTGCTGCTCCGCAAAGGGCCCAACTACCATGTGGGTGAGGCCTCGGCGGTGTTCACCTCCAAGGCCCTGCCGGAGAAGCTCGACCTCGACCGCATGAGCATGACCGCCGACCCCCGGGCCGAGTGGAAGCAGATCTTCGAGGACACCTGGCGCTGGTACCGGGACTTCTTCTACGACGCGAACATGAACGGCAACGACTGGACGGCCATCGGCGCCAAATTCCGCGCCTGGCTGCCCGAGCTGAACTCCCGCCAGGAGTTGAACTGGCTGCTGAGCCAGATGGTGGGTGAGCTGAATGTGAGCCACACTTACGTGAGCGGCGGCGACCTCGGCCCCGCCCGGCTGCAGCCGAGCCCCGTCACCCCGGGCCTCCTGGGCGCGGACTTCCGCGCCGAGAACGGTCTCTACCGCTTCGCCAAGGTCTATGGCCCCACGCCCTATGCCCGTGACCTCAAGGCGCCGCTCGCCGATCCCGCGCCCAAGGTGAAGGAGGGTGAGTACCTCCTGGCCATTGACGGCAAGCCCCTGAAGGCACCGGAAGCCATCGCAGCGCGCCTCCAGGTCAGCAAGGGCCAGAAGGTGACGCTCACGGTGAACGCCAAGCCCACGCTGGAAGGTGCCCGCACCATCGAGGTGGAGCCGGTCACCAATGACTGGAGCCTGCGCTACGAGCGCTGGGTTGCCGACAACATCGCCGCCGTGGACAAGGCCTCCAACGGCCAGCTGGGCTACATGCACATCACCGCCATGGGCGATCAGAACATCGGCCAGTTCGACAAGTACTGGCGCGCCTTCCGCTACAAGAAGGGCATCGTGGTCGATGTGCGCGGCAACGGTGGCGGCTGGACCGAGTTCTTCATGATCGACAAGCTGGAGCGCAAGCAGGTGGGCTTCAACGTGCTGCGCGGCATGGGCCCCTTCCGCTACCCCGGCACCGCCAGCGACGGCCGCTACGTCTTCCTCACCAACGAACAGAATGGCAGCGACGGCGAGGCCTTCCTCGAACACGTGAAGGCCCGCAAGCTGGGCCCCATCGTGGGCGTGCCCAGCTGGGGCGGCCTGGTGGGCATCATCAACACCCAGTTCACCCTGGATGGCGGCCGCGTCGAGCAGAGCAACAACGGCTTCTACGGCCGGGAAGGGAAGTGGTGGGTGGAGAACCACGGCGCCGACCCAGACCTCACCGTGGAGAACGATCCCGCCAGCCTCCTGCAAGGCCACGACCGGCAACTCGAAGTGGGCATCGACACCCTGCTCAAGCAGCTCACGGAGAACCCCACGCCTGCGTTCCCGGCGGTGCCGGCTTATCCAAAGCGGTAGGCCGTTCGCACAGAAACAGATTCACCACCAGATTTCTGTATGTCTCGCGTATCAGCGCAGCTGATGCCGAGAAGACACTAAGAAAAGACAAAGCCAGCTGCTGCTGGACGAGGATGGACGGTGGTGGGAGAGTGATCCCATCACCGTCCTCTTTGTTCGTCACCGTCTAAAGGTAGTTAGGGCTCTCGCATGGTTGTTACGCGCAAGCACAAACAGATATGCGCAGGTTGCGATAGTCCTATGGTTGAACGAACCAAAGAACATTTTTGGCCACGTTGGTTAATCAATAGGACAAATACAGCGTCCACGGCTGTAAAAATATCCAAAGACAAAAGCGTGAATCCATTAACCCTTACGGTCCCGTTATGCAAAATGTGCAACAGCGACTTTGGTAGAGAATTGGAAGCACCCGTTTCCCAAATCTTCATTGATCTCGAATCTGGAAATGGAATTTCTGACTACGAGGCCGAATTACTAGTTCGCTGGCTGTGGAAATTTGAAGGTCTAGCATGGATACTGCACAATCCAGACGGCAGGTATACAGACCGTTCAAACCTCAGAGATAGAGTCCTCAAACCGATTGATGGAATTCGTTCGCGTCTGACGCTTGCTATCGCTCTCGCTGAAACCATAGATCCTGGATTTGGTGATGCGCCTATGGGCATTGATTCAATCAGCAAGGACAACGCAATATATGTAGCAGGAGTCTTTTCGCGAGTTGCAATAATGGTCCTATTACGAAATTTTGAAAATGTCTTACCTGGTCAATTCTCAACCTATCATTTCCTTCAAAGTGATTCTCCTGAGAGATCCCAAAAACTCTTTTTCCCGAAAACCAGTTTCCCCTACTGCCGTACCGCAATTGGCGTTACAAGACAAATCGCATTACAACTTTCCATGGCACATGAGCTCTATGTTCACCAAGGCTCAAGTAACGGGTGACTTAGCCACTCATCGCCATAACCCTCCGCTCAACTCGGACCCCGCCTGCCTTGCCTTCCGCTCTCTCTCAACTTCTCGCTTTCTCGGCTCCGTTCTGCGCCTCGGTGCAGGCGGGGCCGTCCAGCCTCATTCGTTAGTCCGCAGGAGCCCTTGTGTCGAATCCCATCTCCCCAAAGTCCGTGGCCCTGTCGCTTACTGAGGAATGGTCTCCTCGTGTGATTGGCGAAGTCGATGACTCGTTCGTAAAAGTCGCCAAGGTCCATGGTTCGCTGGCCTGGCATAGCCATGAGAACGAAGATGAATTGTTCTATGTGCTTCAAGGCCATCTGCGCATCGAAATGGAGGACCGCTCAGTCGAACTGAGCGAAGGGGAACTGTTCGTGGTCCCAAAGGGTGTACGCCACAACCCGATTGCTGAGGAAGCGTGCTACCTGATGCTCTTTGAGCGCAAAGCCACTTTACATACCGGGGATGTAGAGACTGAGAAAACGCGCTCAATCGCGGAGCAACTTCGACCACTCTGATGCCCCAACATCGCTGCGGCCTAACCTTCCGCTCAACTCGGACCGCGCCTACATTGCCTTCAGCTCTCTCTCAGCTTCTCGCTCCCCTGGTTCCGCTCAGCGTTTCGGCGTAGGCGGGTCGGTTCGGTTCATTCGTTAGGCCCCACCCTTCGAGGTGCCCATGGATCACGAAAAACTCGTCGAAAAGCGTGGTGAGGAACCTGCCTTCCTCCCTGGGCATGTCGGTGAATCATGGCAACGCGTCGATTTTGGATTGGGTGCCTCGACCATCCAGTCCTCGCCGGAAGTCCAAGACTCACTCCCACCCCCGACCCGCCATTGGGGGCGAATGGTGGTCTATGCGGTCCTCGGAGGTCTGGTCACGCTTATCCTTGTGACTCTCGTTCGCGGCCTTCTCCGCTGACCCATCCATGAGGCTCGGCCGGACCTTCCGCTGGGCTCGGACTCCACCCGCATTGCCTTCCGCTCTCTCTCATCTTCCCGCTTCCTCGGCTTAGCTCATCGCCTCGGTGCAGGCGGGGCCGGTTGACTTCTTTCGCTAGGCATCCCTGAAACGATTGGGCCAAGAGACGTCACCATGTCCCCACGCGAAATCTCAAAGCTGCTTTTCACGACGGTCTATCCGCTGTACGTGCAAAAGGCCGAACGCAAGAATCGGACGAAGGAGGAGGTGGACACCATCATCTGCTGGTTGACGGGCTACAGTCGCGAGCAGCTCAGCCATCACACTACGGTCAACATTGATTTCCAACGATTCTTTGACCAGGCCCCGGCGATCCACCCAAACAGTTCTCAGATCAAGGGTGTCGTTTGCGGTGTTCGAGTCGAGGACATCCAGGACCCCATCACCCAGAAGATCAGATACCTCGACAAGCTCATCGACGAACTTGCAAAGGGCAAATCCATGGACAAGATTTTGCGCCGCTAAACCCAACCCGATCGCATGGCAGGCCCCATCATCACGATGCCTGACCCTTCGCTCAATCCTCAATCGCCTCCACCGCCTTCACGACCGATCCCATGCCGATGACCAACCTCCAAGACCGCATCACTGCCAGCTTCCAGGCCCAGGGCCTGATGGCGACGCTCGGGGCGGAGCTGGTCCTGGTGTCGGAAGGGGAGGTGCACATCGCGCTGCCCTTTTCGGAGCGGCTGTCGCAGCAGCATGGCTACATGCACGCCGGGGCCATCACCAGCATCCTTGACAGCGCCTGCGGGTACGCGGCGCTGACGAAGGCGCCGCCGGGGTGCGAGGTCGTCACCGCCGAGTTCAAGATCAATCTGCTGCGACCCGCCCTCGGCGACCGCTTCCTGGCCATCGGGCGGGTCCAGAACGCGGGCCGCTCCCTCATCGTCTGCACGGGCGAGGTCCAGGCCTTCTCCGGGACCGCCACCCCCAAGGTGGTCGCGCTCATGCAGGCCACCATCGCCATCCTGCGTCCCTAAGCCGCTCCCGACCTCCAGGCCAGCCATGCCCCTCGACTACCAGAGTCTGACCGCCGCCCAGAGACAGACCTGCCCCCTCTGCGGCGGGCCGAACGGGTGTGTGCCCTCCGCCTGCAGTCGCACGGACGTGCCCTGCTGGTGCACCACCGTCACCTTCAACCCGGCCTCGCTGGCCCTAGTGCCGGATCACCTCCGGAACGTGGTCTGCCTCTGCCGCCACTGCGCCGAGACGCCCCCGACCGAGGCCAGATCCTGACTCAACTGATGGATGTGGATCCACTGGTCCCTAATAGATACAGAACACCACCAAGGCACCAAGAACTGCAACAGAACCTTTTATGGCTTTTCCTGGTGTTTTGGTGGTGAGCTAAGTCTGTCTTTCTCTGATGAACGCTCGTTGGGGCCAAAACCTGACAGGTTACTGCCTGTCTCGCATGAGTGGCACGGTGTTGCCATCGTCCATCTGAAGATCCACAGAGTCGACTCTGATCTCAGCGTGGAGAACAACTAACCGTTCGCCCGCCAAATCAATACCGTTCGCCCGTCAGAGCAAAATCGTTCGCGGTGATCGCCCAGAAACACCAACACTCTATTTCCATCACCTTCAAACCTGCGCTAAGAACAAGTATTTTCAAATTTTGTTTACAATATTCCTTTGAGTCTTTCCACGTCCACTAACGCTTGGTCTCGTCTCTTGGGACGCTTTCAAACAGCAGCTTCGAGTGCCTAATCCATTTGGTTTAAGCGGACGCTGGCAGAAGCCATTGGTCCGCTTACACTCTTCGAATAGGTGTCACAGAGAGAATTGTCGTAACCAGGAGGACCCAATGCCCTGGCCGCAATGGCTCGTCAACCTTGCAACAAATTTCGCCTACAAGGCCAATCGAGACCGCGAATTTCTTCTGTACAAGGAGGACTTCACTGGCCCCGGCCTCCACCCATCACCTGACCACTTTCATATGGGCCCCCTCCAACTCGGGGACTCGGGGAACATTTCGGCAGTAACGATCCTTAAACCGACACTAAGCTCTATAACTCAACCAGTCAAAGGCCTTCGCCTTGAGATTGACGGAGCACAAACAGGCCAGGACCCCGTGTCGGTCTCTTTGTCGATCTCGCCCTTTCCCTTCCAGGGGCTCAGTGTCCTCAGAATTGTCGCGACCTACCGGACAGTCCCCTCCATTCCCCCGCCTGCTTTGGGGCCCTGGGCAGCGACGGTCTACGTGAGAGAAGGGTCTGTACAGGATATCGCTGATGACCTTCATCGAGTCTCAGCTACGATGAAGGTGAATAACGGTGTTGCACGACTTGGTGCTCCACAATCTACGCGCGAACCTAAACCACCGCAGGCAGGCGATCGGTATTCAATACTTTTCCCACTCAACTCAGCGACAGGCATCGACTTCACCCTCGAGCTATTTCTAGACTTGGAAGATCGCATTTACTCGGTCTCCCTCGTCAATCCGGATGGTACGGTTGATATCCTTCCTATGGATCAGGAATCTGCCCTCCCTTCGCTTTGGCCGCAGACCAGCGTCGGGGCCGCTCTTGTTCGGAAACCCACAAGCGGGCATGTCGCGATGGACCTGCACACTTTTGCGGTCTATGGCGTATTCCCCACCCGGCGCCGCGCTTCCAGCCTGCTGGCCCTCGTAAGGCGCGCGTTGTGGCGGTGGGTGATTGCGCCTTCACCATTTCGATAGCCAAGCAGGCGATGTGCCAGCCTTCAGGCGCCTGACCGCTCGCTCACTTGGCTCCAAGATGTCTTGCCTTCTGCTCTCGCGAGGGATCGTCTCGAACCGCCCTGGAAGGAGCCATGCAGAAGACCTTTGGTAGCACCACATCTTGCCGAGGCGCATCTCGTCATGAAGTTGCTTCGTTCAAACGGCATTGATTCAGACGTTCGGAGCGAGGTTCTCCCTCAGTCTTTGGGTCCTTCCGGGCCGTGTCCAAGGAGTGCCGAAGTTCTTGAATCACAGTTCGCGGAATACTGGAAATGTGGTGCAGCAATCCCGGCCTTCAGAACCCGACCGCGTACTCCCCATTCCGCATGAGCGGCACGGTGGTTCCATCCCCCATCTGAAGGTCCACGGCCACCACCTTCACGTCGGGCTGGGTCTCGGGGACGTAGACGCGGTCGATGTGAATGACGGCATCGTGGCTGGAGAACTGGGCGGGGCCCACCTGGCCGCCGAAATGGTCGCTGCGGCCGAAGGCAAGGTGGAGGCCCAGCTTCTCGTCCAGGAGGATCTCGCCGATGGGCTTCACGCCGAAGGCGGCGAGCACGCCCAGACCCAGCTCCGCCAGATTGCCGTAGGCGGGCTCTTGGGCGAGGTGGGCGGCTTCCTCCCGGGACGTGGGGCCTTCGCTGATCACTTCGAGGGCCTTGTTGCCCTCGATGCGGTAGCGCACCACCTCGCTGCCGAACTGCACGGGCATCACGCCCGCCGTGCGGCTGGGATCACCCTCGATCTCGCCCTCGTAGGGCACGATGTAGGCTTCGCCCGAGGGCAGGTTGCCGGCCACGCCGGGTTTCGGCAGCAGGCCGCCGGAGGCGTGGCCCGTGCGGTGGCGCAGGTCCACGTGCAGGTCGCAGGGGCCGGCGGGGGTGCCGAAGCGGAAGGCCGCGCCTTCGGCCCGGTCCAGCAGGTCCTTCAACAGCTCCACGCGCCGGTTCACCTCCGTATAGTCCAGGCGCAGGGCGGGGATCATGTCCGCGCGGAAACCCGGCATGGTGGCGGCGCGGATGGGCTGCGTCTTCGCGGCCAGCTTGAGGGGTGCCGTAGCGGAGAACTTGGTGAGGGCGATGAGGATGGGGTGGCCGGCGTAGAGGTCGGTGAAGCTGATGGAGGTGGCGGGATTCAGCGCCTCCACCGAGGGCAGGGGGCCGCCGCTGTGGAGCCAGGCCCGCTCAGGCAGGTCGCCGTTGTTGGTGTGGACGTTGGGGTAGACCACCAGGTGCGTGGCCAGGCCCAGGTCGGCGCGATGGGCCGTGAGTTCCGCGGCCCAGGCGGCCGCCATGTCGCGCCGCGCAGCCCAGTTCGCATCGTCCGGCACCTTGGCGTCCGGCAGATCCACCAGGATGGCCAGGGCCCGCTCGCCTGGCTGGGGCTGGAACACCCGCTGCACCAGCGCCACCAGTTCCGGACCCGTCAGCTGTTCGCTCATGCGACCCCCCGCCTGGGAGGATGCCACAGTGGGCCCGGGCTGGCATTCTGGAGAGATGGCGAAAAAGAAGCGTGGCTGGGGCAGACGGATCCTGGTGGTCCTGGGTTGGATGGTGGGCCTGTTCCTGGGGCTCAGCCTGGTGCTGGTCCTGGTCTTCCGCTTCGTGCCGGTGCCGGTGTCGGCCCTCATGGTGCAGCGCCGGGTGGAATCCTGGTCCAGCGACAAGCGCTACACCTCGCACCACACCTGGGTGCCCCTGGAGGACATCTCGCCCAGCCTCGGCGCGGCGGTGATCGCCGCCGAGGATCAGAACTTCCCGGATCACTTCGGCTTCGACTGGCAGGCCATCGAGAAGGCCATCCAGCACAACGAGCACAGCAGGCGGAAGCGCGGGGCCTCCACGGTGTCCCAGCAGACGGCCAAGAACCTCTTCCTCTGGAACACTCGCTCCTGGGTCCGGAAGGGCGCCGAGACCTGGTTCACGCTGATGATCGAAGTCGGCTGGTCGAAGAAGCGCATCCTGGAGGTCTACCTGAACATCGTGGAGTTCGGGGATGGCGTCTACGGCGCCGAGGCCGCCGCCCGCACCTACTTCGGGAAGTCCGCCAAGCGCCTCACGCCCGGCGAGGCGGCGTTGCTGGCCGCCGTGCTGCCCAACCCCCGGAAGTTCCGCGCGAACGCCCCCAGCGACTACGTCCGGGGCCGCCAGGCCTGGATCCTGGGCCAGATGCGCCAGTTGGGCGGCGAGCAGGTGGTGAAGGAGATGGAGGCGAAAGCCTTCTAGCCGTGCCTCAGTGCCAGATCAGGTCCCCCTCGTGGGGGCTGTGGCGCAGCTCCACGGTGCCGGCCTGGACGCTGAGGGCCGGGCCCTGGTCGAAGCGCTGGGCCAGCCCCTCCGGCAGGCCGGACCGGGCCGCCACGCCCACCCAGCCGTCGCGGCCGGAACGCTTGGCGGCATAGAGGCAGCGATCCGCCACGCGCACCTGGTCCTCCCAGGAGGCCGCCTCCAGGTGATCCGACTGGAAGGGGAAGAGCGAGAAGCCGATGGAGCAGGTGATGGTCACGGGATGCCCGAGGCCCAGGTCGAAGGGGTGCTCCCGGAGGGCCTGATGAAGGCGCGCCACCACCGTGGCCGCGCCGTCGAGGTCGGAGGTGTGCCCCACGAAGAGGATCTCCTCGCCGCCCCATCGGATGAGGAAGTCGGACTCGCGGGCCTCCCGCCGCAGGACATCCGCCACCTGTTTCAGGGCGAGGTCCCCTGCCGCATGGCTCCAGGTATCGTTCACGCGCTTGAAGTGGTCGAGGTCCAGCATGGCGAAGACGAGGCAGCTCTCGTTGGGGTGGTGGTCCGTGTCCAGGTGATCCCGTTGGGCGCGCAGGACCAGGGCGAGGACGGGCGGGAGCTCCTCCTCGAGGTAGCGCCGGTTCCGCAGGCCCGTGAGGGGATCCGTGGTGGAGATGGTCGCCAAGGCGAGGTTGCTCAGCTCCAGCGCCTCGGTGCGCTGATAGACGAGCACCATCAGCTCTTCATTGCGCTTCTCCAGCCGGCGGACCCGCCAGCGGAAGGCGGCCAGCCCGGCGCAGACCGCCAGTCCACCCCAGACGGGCCAGGCCCACCAGCGCAGCCACCACGGGTGCAGCACTCGGAAGGCCACGGAGGCCACGGGCCCTGCGCCGCCATCCTCGATGAGGGCGCGGACCTCCAGGCGGTAGGGACCCGGGGGCAGGGCGGGGTAGCGGAGATCGTGCGTGGGGAGGTCCACCCAGCCGTCGTCGAGGCCGGTCAGGCGGGACTGGAAGCGGAGCCGCCCTTCGTGCTCGAAGGTCAGGGACGTGAACCGAGCCGCCAAGGTTCGATCCCCATAGGGCACGGCCCCCAGGTCCACGGGGCCGGCGAAGGGGTGGTCCCACTGGCGGGAGCCCAGACGGAAGGAGACGAAGAGGGTCCCCGGGAGGGTCTGGGTCCGGAACCCCTGTTCGGGGAGGTGATGGAGGAGTCCCGCGGTGGAACCGAACCACACGCCGCCATCCGCGTCCACCCAGGTGGAGTAGGGGTTGCAGTCCGTGCTGGTCAGGCCATCCTCCCGACGGAAGAGGCGGTGCTCCTGCCCCTCCACCCACTGGACCCCCCGGGGCCCGCCCACCCAGAGGCGGCCGGTGGCATCCGCCGCGAGGCTGTAGACCGAATCACTGGCAAGGCCATCCCGGCGGGTCCAATGGCGGACCACCTTGGGCGCCGCGCCCCGCAGATCCAAGAGCGTCAAGCCCAGAGGTTCGCGGTAGGCCACCCAGGCGGTGCCGTCGGGCAGGGGGGCCAGGGCCGCGAGGGGGGCGGGCAGGAGGCCGATCTCGCGGCCCCAGAGCCGCCAGCCGGTCGGGTCCAGGCGGGCCAAGCCCCGGCCCGTGGCGGCCCAGAGGCGGCCCTGGGCGTCTTCGTGCAGGGCCGTGATGGCCTCCGTGGCCGCGGCTCCGGGAAGTTGGGCCCGGTGGAACTCGGGGTGTCCCGCGGGCTCGGAGACGTGCCACAGCCCGTCGTGGGAGGTGCCCACCCACAGGCTGCCGTCGTGGGCGAAGGCCAGGACCAGGGGCACCGCCATGTTTTGCGACGGCGGCAGCGGAACCCGGGTCAGCCTGGAGCGGTCGGGACTGATGCGGATGAGGAAGGGATGCTCACCCCCGCCCCAGATGGCGCCGTCCGGGCCTTCCTCGAGGGTGTAGAGCACGAGCCCGGCGGCGGGGGCGAAGGGCACGGGCCCCTTGGCCGTCATGCGGGCGAGGCCCCCGCTGGTGCCGATCCAGAGCACACCGGCCCGGTCCCGGAGCAGACCCCAGATGTTGTCCGCCGGCAGACCATCCAGGCGCGTGAAGTTCTCCCAGACGCCATTGCCCTGGAGCCGATGCAGGCCCAGGCTGGCCACCCAGAGGTTTCCGGCGCGGTCGACGAAGGCCTGGACGGCCCAGCCCGAAGGCAGCCCGCGGGTCTCATCCAGGAGTCGCCACTCCCGGTCCATGACATGGAGCAACCCCTTGGCCGTGGGGACGAACACCCCGCCATCGCCATCGGAACTGAGGGATTCCTCGTAGAAGCTCACGGCCAGTGGCGGGAGGCCCAGGGCCGGAAGGGTCAGGCGCCGGCCCCGGGGCGCGAGCACGCGCAGCTGGCTCGGCGTCCGCACCCACAGAGTACCGGATCTGGTCATCAACAGGGCCTTCAGGGGTTCCGCCGGCACCCCCTCACGGGCGGTCCAGCTGCTCCAGGCGCCATCCTCGCCGCGATGGCGGAGGACCGACGCGCCGCCCACCCAGAGGGTTTCCTCATCCAGGGCCAGGGAATAGGCCGGGCCCCCAGGCCAATCCTGCACCGGGCTGAAATGGAGGCTGCCATCGGGACTCTGGAAGAGGCCGGCTTCGGTCGCGACCCAAACTCCGCCGTGGGCATCTCGGAGAATCCGGTAGATCTGGGCGGAGGCCAGCGGGTCGCCGGCTGGCAGCGGCTGCACCCGGCCCTCGCGGAGCAGACAGAGACCGGCGCGGGTGCCGATCCAGAGGCTGCCGTCCGGGTTGGGTTCGAAGGCGCGGACCCAGGCGGAGGGCAAGCCCTCGGGCAGGCTCCACAGGCGGAAGCCGGTGCCGTCGAAGCGGTAGGCGCCGCCCTCGGTGCCCACCCACAGGAAGCCCTCCGCATCCTGCGCCAGGGTGGTGATGCTGGTGTGCTCCAGCCCCTCGGAGGGGCCGTAGCTGCGGAAGATCATGCGTCCTGAGTTGGGGATTCCCGCAGCCATGGCCACCAGCGCGAGGCTGGCCATCAGGAGGATGCGGGTGAGGCGGAGAAGGGGGCGCATAGACAGGTCAGATTCCATCCTATCGGATGATAGACCACGGATCTTTCCTATTGATGTGATGAGGCTGGATCCTTCCAGGGGGCTGACGGGAGGAGGGACCTAGATCACGGATTCCCGACCCGCCGGTTTTCTGAACCAGCGCGCGGTATAGAATGGGCCAAACCTCAGGAGGATCCCCATGAAGCCCCCCGTTCGCGTGGCAGTCACCGGCGCCGCCGGTCAGATCGGATACAGCATTCTCTTCCGCATTGCCAGCGGCGCGATGCTGGGCGAAGACCAGCCTGTGATCCTCCAGCTGCTGGAGATCACGCCGGCTCTGAAAGCGCTGAACGGCGTGGTGATGGAACTCAAGGATTGCGCCTTCCCCCTGCTGGCGGGTGTCGTCACCTCCGACGATCCCAAGGTCGCCTTCAAGGACGCCGACTATGTCCTGCTGGTGGGTGCCCTGCCGCGCAAGGCCGGCATGGAGCGCAGCGACCTGCTGAACGCCAATGGCGGCATCTTCAAGCCCCAGGGCGAGGCCCTGAGCGAAGTGGCCAGCCGCAACGTGAAGGTGCTGGTGGTGGGCAACCCCGCCAACACCAACGCCCTGATCGCGCTCTCCAACGCGCCCAAGCTGAAGCCCAGCCAGTTCCACGCCATGGTGCGCCTGGACCACAACCGCGCCATCTCCCAGCTGGCGGAGAAGACGGGCAAGCCTGTCACCGCCATCCAGAAGATGACCATCTGGGGCAACCACAGCACCACCCAGTTCCCCGACCTCTACCACGCCACCGTGGACGGCAAGAACGCCTACGACCTGGTGAATGACCACGCCTGGTACGAAACCACCTTCATCCCCACCGTGGCCAAGCGTGGCGCCGCCATCATCGAAGCCCGGGGCCTCAGCAGCGCCGCCAGCGCCGCCAACGCCGCCATCGCCCACATGCGCTCCTGGGCGCTGGGCACTCCCGAGGGCGACTGGACCAGCATGGCCTTCCCGTCTGACGGCAGCTACGGCGTGCCGGAGGGCCTGGTCTACGGCTTCCCCGTCACCGTCAAGAACGGCCAGGTGGAGATCGTGAAGGGTCTGGAGATCAACGCCTTCAGCCGCGCCAAGATGGACGCCACCGCCAAGGAGCTCGAAGAGGAGCGCCAGGCGGTGAAGGATCTGGGCCTGGTCAAGTAGGGCACCCGCCCATCGGGCAAGCGCAGGGGGAGCGATCCCCCTGCGCTTTTTTACAATGGCAGGGCCATACCCGGAACCTATGCTTGGCTTGAGCCGGAGGTGGACCATGATCGAACAGGTCGAACGGCGCAAGAAGGCCTGGAGCCGGATTGTCGGGGTGGAACGCCGAGCCGCGCCCCTGCACGATCTGGCCGGACATCCACTCCCTGATCCGACGAAGCTGGAGGACGAGGAATTCGTCGCGGCACAGGCGGAAATGGAGGCGGCCAGGAAGAAGGCCCGGGAGCACCTGAACCGGTGGGATGATCCCGAGCGCTTTGACTAGCGCTTGCATGTCTTGACAGGTGGGGAGGCGGTGGAGGATAGTGGCGGGGCCCTGAGGCTCCTGCATGTCCCGAGTCGCATTCACAACTAACCTCCAGCGCCACGTGGCCTGCCCGCCCTGCACCGTGGCGGGCGCCACCGTGCAGGAGAGCCTGGAGGCGGCCTTCGCCCTGTACCCGAAGCTGCGGGGCTACGTGCTGGACGAGCATGGCGCCCTGAGGTTCCACATGGCCGTCTTCGTGGACGGCACCCCCATCGCCGATCGCCGGGGGCTCAGCGATCCGGTGTCCGCCGCCAGCGAGATCTACGTCATGCAGGCCCTGTCCGGAGGTTGAGGATGTCCGACCAGCTGCTCGTCTCCACCCGCAAGGGGCTCTTCTCCGCCCACCGCACGGCCCGCGGCGTCTGGGACCTCGACTCGGTGTCCTTCCTGGGGGACAACGTCTCCCTGGCCATGCAGGATCCCCGCGACGGCGCCTGGTACGCGGCCCTGGACCACGGTCACTTCGGCGCCAAGCTGCACCGCTCGAAGGATCGCGGGGCCACCTGGGAGGAGATCGGCGTGCCCGCCTATCCCACGCCGCCCGAGGGGCATGTGGAGAAGGACTTCCTCGGCCGCGAGATCCCCTGGCGCCTGATGCGCTTCTGGTGCCTCACGCCCGGGCTCCCGTCGCAGCCGGGCCTGCTCTGGGCGGGCACGCTGCCCGGGGGCCTCTTCTGGAGCGAGGACAGCGGCGCCACCTGGACCATGGTGGAAGCCCTCTGGAACATGCCGGAGCGCCGCAAGTGGGCCGGGGGTGGTGCCGATGTGCCCGGCATCCACTCCGTCTGCGTGGATCCCCGGGATGGGAACCGCGTGGTGGTGGCCGTCTCCAGCGGCGGCGTGTGGCACACGCAGGATTGCGGAAAGACCTGGACGGCCCACACCAAGGGCATGCGGGCCGACTACGCGCCTCCGGAACTGGTGGAGGCGCCGGAATCCCAGGACCCCCACCGCATGGTGCAGTGCCCCGCCGCCCCGAACATCTGGTGGATCCAGCACCACAACGGCATCTTCCGCAGCACGGACGACGCCATGACCTGGACCGAGATCAAGGACGTGAAGCCGTCCGTCTTCGGCTTCCCCGTGGTGGTGCATCCGAAGGATCCCGACACGGCCTGGTTCGTGCCCGCCATCAAGGATGAGCGCCGCATCCCCGTGGAAGGCCGCGTGGTGGTGAACCGCACCCGCGACGGCGGCCGCACCTTCGAGACGCTGGGCCGGGGGCTGCCCCAGTCCTGGGCCTACGACCTGGTCTATCGCCACGCCCTGGATCTCGACGCCACCGGCGAGCGCTTGGCCTTCGGTTCCACCACCGGGTCGGTGTGGATCAGCGAGAACGCCGGCGACGACTGGATCACCCTCGCCGAGCACCTGCCGCCGGTGCATGCCGTGCTGTTCGTGTAGCAACCCGGTAGGATGAAGGTTCGGCGCGGCGGACCCGCCGCCCCTTCCCAAGTCTCCGGAGGCTTCATGACCCGTATGGCCCGCACCCTGGCAGCGTTGATGTTCGGCGGTACCCTGCTGATGGCGCAGATCCCCAATCCCCTGAATCTGCCCGATCCCCTGGGCCTCTCCAAGAAGCCCGCTCCGGCACCGGCCCCCCGCCGGGATGGCGGCCGTGTGGAGCAGCGGCCCAGCCGCAAGCACCACGACAACGGCAAGCACAAGGGCCAGGACAAGCGCGAGGGTGGCGAGCGCGGTGACCGTAAGGGGCATGGCAAGCACTAGCGGGGAACCGGCCCAGGCTCACGCCCCGATCTGCAACCGCCAGATCGGGGCGTGATTCAGTATCAGCCCGGGCCCAGAGCGCCGCTCAGGGCGCCGGCTGCACGGCCGTGAGGTTCGTGGTCCTCAGGGGGGTGCCCCCGGCCGTGAAAGGCGGGAAAACCACGGCACGGTCAGCCCACGTGGGCAGGTCCACCGTGGAGGTCACGGGCGTGGCGGCGAGGGTGACGTCGGTGCCGGCGCCCCCGGCGCGGCGCGCCGCGTCGGCGAGGATCACTCCCACGCCAAAGGTGTTGTAGCCCACCTCCACCTGGGCGGCGAGGACGAAGCCGCCGCCGGTGCGAGCCAGCACGGGCACCGGGGTCTGGAACTTCCCGAAGAATCGGGTGGCCCATAGCCACTGGCCGGCCGTGTCCAGCTTGGCCACCCAGGCATAGCGGGTGTCCGGCGTGCCGAGATCCCCTGCGCCCGACACGAGCCAGCCGCCATCCCCCGCCGGTGCGAGGCCTGAGGCGGGGCCCACCTCACCCGTGAGCATCACGCTCCAGAGGAGGGTGCCATCCGAGGCCAGCCGCGCCACCAGAGGGCCCGCCTGCGCTCCGGCCCAGGTTTGCCCGGCCAGCACGAGCCCACCGCCTGGGGCCGGCTCCGCGGCTTCTGCGTGCTCACCCCCGCCCCAGATCACCCGCCGCCAGGCCAGGGCGCCATCCGCCTTCCGCACTTCCACGGGAATGCCGGAGTGCCACCCGGGGAGCATGACGGACCGGCCCACAAACGCCACGGTTCCCCCCTCCAGTTCCAGGAGGGCCAGAGGATCGAAGCCTGCATCATTCGACGCGGCCCAGGCGACCGAACCCGAGGCGGCGAGGCGCACCCACACCGGCCCCTGGCCCAGGTCCCCCATCAGCTGCGCGCCGCCGTCGGCGGTGGGGGCGCCCAGGCCGAGCCAGCCCGAGAGGCTGTGCTGCCAAAGCGCGGCTCCGGAACCGTCCACCCGCAGCACCTCCGAGTTCCAGTCCACCGGTGTGGGAGTCGCCACCTTGCGGGCGCGGGAGACGGCGAGGAAGGAGGTCCCGAGCGACCGGGCCAGGGGGAGGGCCTCATCTCCTGCGGCGCCCAGGCGCTGCCACTGGCGGTTGCCCGCCCCGTCAAAGGCCATCGTCCAAGTCGGGGAGCCCCAGAATCCGCCCCGTACCGCGAAGCCCGTGCCCAGGCTCACCAGGGCTGGCTGGCTCCCGGGCAGGAAGATCCGGATCCAGCTGGGTTCGGCGGCCGTCGGGGTGGTGAAGGTGCGGATCGCCCCCAGGACCTCGGAGTAATCGCTGGTTCGAGCCACCGCCTGGTAGCTGTAGGTCCAGCCGGGCACCAGACCCGTCAGGCTGGCCTGGTAATCCATGGCCGGGCCGCCCGAAGGGTAGCTTACGGAAGGCTCCACGCCCACGCCGGGCAGGTTCAGGTAGGGCCCCCTGTCGTAGACGATGCCCAGCGCCGGGTCTCCGCCGAATCGGAAGCTCGCGTTCCCGGAGGTCCCATTGCCCGCGGCCTGGCCATGCAGCACCGCCGCATGGGGTGTGAGGCCATCGGCCGCACCGGTCGAGACCGAGGGGGTCGGCTGAGGCGTCGCTTTCCCCCCTCCGCAGGCGCAGGCAAGGCCCAGGATGAGCCCTCCGACTCCCATCCGCGTAACCGCCCAGCCCATGGCGCACCTCCGCAAGAGGTCCTATCCCGGGATCGGCCAGCCACTCCTGCTGGACCAAGGTTCCGGGATGGGCATCGCTATTCTATTCCTGCACCTTCGAGAGCCAGGCGAAGAAACGGCTGGCCTCCAGACTTCGGGAATGGGGAAAGATGCATCTAAGGCTTGTTGGGACGGAATCGCAGGAACGGATCGGGACCCGGCCACTTCCAGGGGAGGAGGGGTGAACTCGTTGCGGATCGTCTTTCAGGGAGATCGCTTGTGGCTCCCTTCAGGGCCGGCGCTGCCCGAGGTCGAGGCGGAGTTGCGGCTGCGCCTGCCCGAGGGACACCTGG
The DNA here is from genome assembly GCF_024609265.1 of Geothrix campi. Classification (GTDB taxonomy): domain Bacteria; phylum Acidobacteriota; class Holophagae; order Holophagales; family Holophagaceae; genus Geothrix; species Geothrix campi. The sequence goes on from NZ_JANHMP010000001.1 coordinate 468,368, forward strand.
CGCTGAAGGTGGCCGAGGATCACCCGCTGCCCGAAGGGGTGGAGGCGCTGGGCCTGCGCGAGGCCTTCCCCCGCATGGACCCGGGGGACTGGGCCCAGGCGGGCCGCGCCTACCAATGGCTGGAGTGGGCGGCGGCGCACCGCTTCTGCGGCAGCTGCGCCACGGCCCTGGAGCCCTGCGAGGGGCCCGAGGCCGGCCATGGCCGCTGCTGCCCCGCCTGCGGCCGGACGGTGTTCCCCTCGAACGCCACGGCCATCATCGTGCTCATCCAGCGCGGGGAAGGGCCGGACCGGGAGCTGGCCCTGGCCCGCTCGCCCCACTTCAAGCCCGGCGTGTACAGCGCCATCGCGGGTTTCACGGAGCCCGGGGAATCCCTGGAGCAGGCCGTGCATCGGGAGGTGGCCGAGGAGCTGGGCATCCGCGTCCATCGCCTGCGCTACTTCGGCAGCCAACCCAGGCCCTTCCCCAATGGCCTCATGGTGGCCTTCGTGGCCGACCATCTCGACGGCGACCTGCAGCCGGATCCCGGGGAGATCGAAGACGCCCGCTGGTTCCGTCTCGACGCCCTGCCGCAGCTGCCCAGCGCCCTCAGCATCGCCAGGTGGATGCTGGATGCGGCTGTGGCGGGGAAGGCGGATCAGCCACAGATGAACACGGATTCACACGGATGAAAGCGAAGGGCGGAATTCATCCCGCTCTTCGCTCTCATCTAAAAGCTGTAATTAGGCAATTTCAGCTGGTGGTTGATTTGGATTTGCATAATAAAGCTGAAATGGTGAGGGTAGTTGCATTTGTGTTTTATTGGCGACATAAAAGGAGTCGCCGCATAGCCAATGATATAGATTGGTATATTTTGAAGGATGAATTTTAAGGCCAACTCCGCCAATTTGATCATGAATTGGGTGGCGGAGTAGCATTGGAACTATGAATTTGAATAATTGAGGAGAGAATCTGGATTCTCCACAAATTCGAGCACATGAGCAACTTGTAATAATATCAGCTAATTGAAGCAGTCTTGAAGTTTTCGAGTCCCTTGTCATAACGTCGTTAGATAATTTTTTGAATTTCAGAACTTTTGTTCCATCTCTTAATAATAGTTTAATGCGTTTTGTCAAGATTCGAGCATTTCTTCCATTGCCACTTGGATTGTCGATAATAATTTGACATGAATGGTTATTTCTACGGCAATAGAGGTCTGCTCGCTCTAGGAGAAGATCTACAGCATCATCTTGTGGGCTTGTTTGGCAATTAGCACGGGAGTAATTGGCGGTGCAATCTTCCGCTACTACAACCGCCTTTACGCCGTGCATAGTGGCCAAAAGTAGTACTCGTCTAAAGAATGCATCCCGTACGGGTCCAGTTAGGTGTGATCTCATCCAATGTTTGCGGCTTGGAGACCATTTAAATTCTTCCCCGATGGGGAACCCGAATTGTTCGCAAATAGCATCAAGTTGATGCTCTAAGGTGGCTTTGATTTCGTTAGAAACGATTACTCCACCTAGGGAGAACATAGGCCCCAAACCCACCCTAGTGGGATGGTCTTGCGACGAGTCATCCACGTAGAGCGAATACATAGTCTCTGCTAGCTGCATCCCGTGGTCGCGCCGCAGGTCTGGCACTTCATGCAGGCGCCGTTGCGGACGAGGGTGAGGTGGCCGCACTCTGGGCAGGGGTCGCCGGTGTAGCCCTTTTCACGGGCGGCCTGGGCGGCGCTGACGGTGGTCCGGGCGCCGACGGTGACGGGTTGCAGCACGGGCTGGAGCTCGTGCTCGTGGGCGGCAGCGCCGGTGGCGGCACCGGCCTCGGGGAAGGGCAGGGGCGTCCCCGTGGGCAGGCTGGGCAGGTTGGCGAGGCCGGGGGCCTGGCTGCCGGGACGCAGGCCTGTGGTGGCGCTCACGATTTGTTCGGGTTCCACGTGGGCCAGGTCATAGCGGCCCAGGTAGCTGATGGCCAGTTCGCGGAACACGAAGTCGATGAGGCTGGTGCTCAGCTTGATGGTGTCGCTGCCGGAGACCATGCCGCCGGGCTCGAAGCGGGTGAACAGGAAAGCATCGCAAAACTCTTCCAGGGGCACGCCGTGCTGGAGGCCCATGCTCACGGCGATGGCGAAGCAGTTGAGCACGGCGCGGAAGGCGGCGCCTTCCTTGTGGATGTCGAGGAAGATCTCGCCGAGGCTGCCGTCCTCGTATTCGCCGGTGCGCAGGTAGAGCTTGGTGCCGCCGATGGTGGCCGCCTGGGTGTAGCCGCCGCGGCGGTTGGGCAGGCGCCGGCGGTAGGTGCGCACGAGCTGCTGCGTGAGGGCATTGGCCAGCACGGGGGTCTTCTCGGCATGGGTGGCCTGGTCGTCCATCAGCGTATCGGCGCCATCCAGCAGGTCGAGGCTGGTGGACATGGCCTGGCTCATCTTGGAGCCGTCGCGGTAGAGGGCCACGGCCTTGAGCATGAGCTGCCAGCTGGCCTCGTAGATGCGGCCGATCTCCTCCACGGTGGCTTCCGCGGGCAGGTTGATGGTCTTGCTGATGGCGCCGCTGAGGAAGGGCTGGGCCGCGCCCATCATGCGCAGGTGGCCCAGAGGGGCGATGTAGCGCCGGCCGGTGCGGCCGCAGCGGTTGGCGCAGTCGAAGATGGGCAGGTGCTCATCCTTGAGGTGCGGCGCGCCCTCCACGGTCATGGTGCCGCTCAGGGCCAGGAGGAAGGTCTCCACCTGCTCGGCGCTGAAGTCCTTCTTCAGGCGCTCGACATCCATGGCGTAGGCCGGATCGAAGGCCGTGGGGAGCTTCTGCTCGACGGCGGCGATCTCCTCCTCCGCCCAGCCCGCGCCCTTCAGCATGCTGCGCGTGATGCCGGGGGTCTCGTCGGTGATCTGGAGCCAGCCGACGACGTGGCGCTCGATCTCCTGGATCTGCGTGGGAGCGTAGCCCAGGCGGGCCAGGGCCTCTGGGATGGCGCGGTTCACCAGCTTGAAGTAGCCGCCGCCCGCCAGCTTCTTGAACTTCACCAGGGCAAAGTCGGGCTCGACGCCGGTGGTGTCGCAATCCATGAGGAGGCCGATGGTGCCCGTGGGCGCCAGCACCGTCACCTGGGCGTTGCGGTAGCCCCACTGCTCGCCATAGGTGAGAGCGGTGTCCCAGCTCTCGCGGGCGGCCTCGACGATGCGCTTGGGCACGCCCGTGCCGGTGAGGCCCTGGGGGCGGATGGAGAGCTGCTCGTACTCGGAGCCCGGCGCGTGGTAGGCGGCGCGGCGGTGGTTGCGGATGACGCGCAGCATGTGGGCGGCGTTCTTCTGGTAGCCGGGGAAGGGCCCGAGCTCGCGGGCCATCTCGGCGCTGGCGGCGTAGGCGTCGCCGGTGAGGATGGCGGTCAGGGCCGCGCACCACTGCGTGCCCTCGGCGCTGTCGTAGGGGATGCCCATGCGCATGAGCATGGCGCCCAGGTTGGCGTAGCCGAGGCCGAGGGTGCGGAAGTCGTAGCTGCGCTGCGCGATGGCTTCGCTGGGGAACTGCGCCATGAGCACGCTGATCTCGAGGACCACGGTCCAGAGGCGGATGGCGTGGCGGTAGCCCACCAGGTCGAAGCCACCGTCATCGGTGAGGAAGGTGCACAGGTTCAGCGACGCCAGGTTGCAGGCCGTGTCGTCCAGGAACATGTACTCGGAGCAGGGGTTGCTCGCGTTGATGAGGCCATCCTCGGGGCAGGTGTGCCAGTCGTTGATGGTGGTGTTGAACTGGATGCCGGGGTCGGCGCAGGCCCAGGCGGCGCGGTTCACCTTCTCCCAGAGATCCTTGGCGCGCAGCTTCTTGCTGGTCTTGCCGTCGATGCGGCGCTTCAGCTCCCAGTCGCCGTCGACCTCCATGGCGCGCATGAAGGCATCCGGCACGCGGACGGAGTTGTTGGAGTTCATGCCGCCCACGGTGAGGTAGCCCTCGCCGTCCCAGGATGTGTCGTAACCCGCGAGATCCCGGGCGAAGTCGCCCTCGGCCAGGCGGCCCAGGCACTGGGTGAGGAAGGCCGTGGGCACGCCCTCCCGCTTGGCGCGTGCCAGGGCCTTGCGGAGGGCCTCGTTGGTCTTGGGGTCGGCGTCCTTGCTGGTGGAGCCTTCGACCGTCTGGCAGACGGCATCCCAGTGGCGGCGCAGCATGGCGCTGCCGGCGGCCAGCATGGCGACCTTGCGCTCCTCCGTCACCTTCCAGTCGATGAAGGCTTCGATGTCGGGGTGGTCGAGGTCGAGGCAGACCATTTTGGCGGCGCGGCGGGTGGTGCCGCCGCTCTTGATGGCCCCGGCGGCGCGGTCGCCCACGGCCAGGAAGCTCATGAGGCCCGAGCTGCGGCCACCGCCGGACAGGGGTTCCTCGGAACCGCGCACCTTGGAGAAGTTGGTGCCGGTGCCGGAGCCGTACTTGAAGATGCGGGCCTCGCGGGTCCACAGGTCCATGATGCCGCCCTCGTTCACGAGGTCGTCGGCCACGCTCTGGATGAAGCAGGCATGGGGCTGGGGGCGCTCGTAGGCGGAGGTGGACTTCATCATCTCGCCGGTCTTCGGATCCACGTAGCTGTGGCCCTGGGCCGGCCCGGAGATGCCGTAGGCGAAGTGCAGGCCCGTGTTGAACCACTGCGGCGAGTTGGGCGCGCACATCTGGTCCGCGAGCATGTAGGTGAGCTCGTCGTAGAAGGCCTGGGCATCGTCCGTGGTGTCGAAGTAGCCGTGGGTCTCGCCCCAGTGGCGCCAGCAGCCCGCCAGGCGATTGAACACCTGCCGCGCGTCCTTCTCCCCGCCGTTCTGCGCGTCGATGCCCTTCCGGCGGAAGTACTTCTGGGCCAGGATGTCCACCGCGACCTGGGACCAGGCTTCGGGAACCATCACGTCCTTGGCCTCGAAGACAACCGTGCCGTCGAGCTTGGAAATCCGGCTGGTCCTGGGGACGAAATGGAATCCTTCCAGGGGGTCGTGACCAGCCTTCGTGAAGTGGCGGGAGATCTTCATGGGTGCTGTCCTGGGGAGGGGGGTGAAGAAGGGCGTTCAAACAGATAAGGCGCTTCCAGCAAGGCGCACAAAGCTCTCCCTTACTGGAAGGGGACTTTGGGGGAAACCTCTAGGGGTTGTGCCGGGAGAAAAGGATGGCCCCAACATGTAGGGGTGTCAAGGCCCCAGCACCGGATTTTTCCAGCAATTAAAAACCCCCATGAAATCCGTCACTTCGAGGGCCGGCGCGCCTCCACGCGACCCCCTTCCGCTGGCGCGACCTACCTCTTCCGGACTACCCTGTACCCAAGCCGGGCCCCATGCATCGGGGTGCGATGAACCGGGTCAGGTCGGAAGAAGCAGCCCTAAGTCGTTCCCCCGAGTGCCGTGGCAAGCCCGGCCCTTTTGCGCCCAAGGGGCGCCAAAGGGCCGGACTTGCCATCCGCTCGCGCGGCGCCTGCGGCTTGCGCTCACGGGTCGGCACTGGCCTGCGCTCCCAGTGGGTCCCCGCTCCGCAGAGCCCCCCAGGCTCTGCTCCGCGACCCACTTGGGTCGCGCACATGGCCAGCCCGGCCCTTGGTTCCGACGATCGCAAGATGATTGGAATACGGAACCTGGACTTGATTTGCTTTTCCTATCTCGGAATCCGCGCGGCGGATTCCGAGCCGGCGCGACACACCGTGTACAGCGGACACCCCGCACAAGTGCTGCGTTTCCGTATGCCGGGGCAATCCCCCAGGATGCCCAGATGGCTGAGGGCGAAGTCGTAGCGGAGGGGATCGGCAGGGTCCAGGCGACGCAAGGCTTCGGTGATCTCGCGGGCCATCTTCCCGTCGGGGGTGGCCCGGCGGCTGAGGCCGATGAAGCGGGAGACGCGGGCCACGTGGGTGTCGAGGGGGATGATGAGCTGATCCACGGGGTAGCGGGTCCAGAGGCCCAGGTCAGGCCAGCCCGGGCGTGCCATCCACCGCAGGAACATGCGCCAGCGCTTGCAGGCGGCGCCTTCCTGCGGGTCGGGCAGGGAGAACCGGGAGCCGTATGAGGCTGGAAGCTCAGTCCGGAGGCGCTGGACCAGCCGGGAGAGCGCGGCGTCGGTATCCCCGTCGGAGCCGGGCAGGAGGTGGGCTTCGAGGCCCGCTCCGCTTTCGCCGTCCAGGCGCTTCCAGGCCAGCAGCCAGACCGCCAGATCCTCGGCCGTGTGGAACCGCCAGGCCCAGCTCGCCAGGGCACGGGCCAGCTCCCGCCGGATTTCTGCCTGGGAGCGCTCCCGGAGCCAGGTCGTGGGGCTGGCCCCGAGGGGGGCGAGGGCGCCGCGCACGGCCCGGATCATGGGATCCACCCGACCGTAGGCGAGGTGGGCCGCCACGAAGGCGGCCACCTCCCGGTCCAGAGGCGGCCCGTAGGCCAGCGCCACGGAGAGGGGGTCCTTCACCAGCGCCCCGGCCGTGTCGTACCGGACGCAAAGGCCGTCCAGCCGGGCCTTCAGGGAGGCGGTCGAGGTCCTCATGAAGCCCAGTGTCCCAGGGCGGAATCAGCCGATGGCGGCAAAAAAACGCACCTCGTGTCGAAAATCACTATGTAAGCAAAGGTGTTGCCGTTATTCTTGTCAGCGGTGGCCCGTGGCCCCATTGGGAGTAGCAACCGCACATGATGACCCTGCGTGGCCTTGGAAACCTGGCGAAGATCCTGGAAGAAGCTGCAAAGCCCGACTCCGTGTTGCGTGAAGACCGCGAGAAGCCCAAGCCCAAGGTTCTCAAGAAGGGTGAGAAGGCCGGGAACACCCGGACCATCGATCCCAAGCGGAAAGTCTGGTACGAGAAGCGCCTGAAGGAGATCACGGCCAAGGCCGCGGCCTCCGAAAACTCCGCCTCCGGTCCCGTGAGCGCCCCCGTGGTGCCTGCCGCCCCGGCCCTGGCCAAGAGCGTGGCCTCCAAGGTGGGCGGCTCCCTGCTGCAGACCCTGGCCGCCGCCAAGGATGCCAAGCCCAAGGTCGAGGGGCAGAAGCGTTCCGAGGCCTGGCGCCGCAAGCCCGGCGAATCCATCTTCTAAACCAGTCAACGGATTGCCCGATTCAGGCCCCAGTGGAAGCTGGGGCCTGAATCTTGTACTTCCGGCCGATCCAGGTGCCAGCCAGGGGGCGCTCCATGCGGCCGCTCCGGAGATCACCCACGGTGAGGAGGGCCAGGTCGAGGATCGGGGTGCTGGCGCCGAGGGTGCCATCGCCCAGGCGGGCTTCCAGATCCGGGCGGAGGAAGGCCCGCAGGCCCTCGGGCAGGCGTGCGAGCACCTCCTGGGAATCCAGCAGTCCCAAGCCGAGGCGCTCGGCGATCTGGCGCACGCCGCGCAGCATGCCATCGATGGCGCAACCCGAGGGCTGGACCGCCAGGGTGGGTTCCGCGATGGCCAGGATCCGATCCTCCAGGAGGGTCCAGGCCCCGTGATACGCCACGCCCTTATGACGCCACCGGCCCAGGAGGGCCTCCACCTCGGGGGCGAACTGCGTCGCCTCGACGGGCCGGTCGAAGGCCACCAGCCACAGCCGGGCGTCATCGGGCAGGGTGGCGAAGGCAGACAGGGATGCGGGCAGGGACATGAGAAACTCCGGTGTCAGGACAGTCTATGGGATGCCCGCCGATCCGTCCCCAGGTCATGTTCGGGTTTCCGTGACGAAAGTTCCGTCGAGTGTCGCGTAAGGTGGAGAGTGATGCGAGATACAGCGATCCTGCTCCTGAACCTCGGCGGTCCGGTGAACCTGGACCAGGTTGAACCCTTCCTCGCAGCCCTGTTCGGGGATCGGGACCTCATCCGGCTACCGGGCCCGGCCTGGCTGCAATCCCCTTTCGCCCGCCTCATCGCGAGGTTGCGGGCGCCCGACGCGAAGGGCCGCTACGCCCAGATCGGTGGTGGGTCGCCGCTGCTGCGGGAAAGCGCCTTCCAGGCTGCCGCGCTGCGGAAGGCCCTGCGCGCCGCCGGACGCACCGAACCCGTGAAGCTGTGCTTTCGCTATGCCGCCCCCAGAGCCGAGGGGCTGTTGAAGGCCCTGAAGCGCCAGGGCATTACGAAGCTGGTACCCGTGACGCTCTATCCCCACGACTGCCGTGCCACCACAGGCTCCAGCCTGCGGGAGCTGGCGGTGGAGGCCGCGAAGGCCGGGATGGAGATCCTGCCGGGCGTGGACCACTACGCCACGGATCCTGATTACCTCGACGCGCTGGAAGCACCGCTCCGCGCCGCATTGGAAGACCTGCCCGGAGCCACCGTGATCTTCAGCGCCCATAGCCTGCCGGTGCGGCAGATCGAGGCGGGAGATCCCTACGAGCAGGAGATCCACGCCACCCGGGAGGCCCTGATCGCCCGCATCGGCGCCATTCCGGGCGGATACATCCAGGCCTACCAGAGCCGCACGGGTCCCGTGCGCTGGCTGGAACCGCCCCTGAAGTCGGTGCTGGAGTCCATGGGCGGCAAGGATGTGATCGTCGTGCCCATGAGTTTCGTGAGCGAGCACATCGAAACCCTCCACGAGCTGGACATCGAGTACCGGCACGTGGCCGACAAGGCCGGCATCCGCACCTATCGCCGGGTGGCCGCGCCCGGGACCAGTCCCGCTTACATCCGCTGCCTCGTGCGGCGCGTTCTGGAGATCCTCCCATGAGCACCCTGATCCTCGGCGGAGGCGTGACGGGCCTGGCGGCTGCCTGGCACCTGCAGCAGCGCGGTGAAGCCGTCGAAGTGTGGGAGGCCGGCGCTTCCGTGGGCGGCTGGATGAAGACGCTGCCCTGGGAGGGGGGCCACTTCGAGACCGGCCCCCAGGGCGTGCTGTGGCAGAAGGGCACGGCGGTGGACCGCCTGTTCAGCGCCATCGACCTGCCGTTCAAGTCCCCGGGCACCGGCGCCCGCTGGGTGGGGAAGGGTGGCAGTCTCATCCCTGTGCCAGCCTCGCCCCCGGCCCTGATGTTCTCGCCACTGATGTCCGTGGGCGCCAAGCTCCGGATGATGCTGGAACCCTTCCAACCTGTGCGCCCGGCCGAGCCGGAGGAGGGCCTCAGCGCCTTCATCACGCGGCGTCTGGGCAAGGGCGTGGCGACGGAGCTGCTGCCGTCGATGATCGCGGGCGTACTGGCCGCACCCGCGGAGATCCTGTCTGTGGACGCCATCCCCAAGCTGCGTCAGTGGGAAGCCACCGGCAGCCTGGTGAATGGCATCCGCAAGAGCGGCGTGAGCCACATGGTGGTGCCCGAAGGTGGCATGGGGCAGCTGCCCATCCGCCTGGCCTCGAAGCTCGGCGCGGTGCGCGCGGGCCTGCGGGCGGAGCGGATGGAGCTGCTTCCGGATGGTCGCTGGCGCGTGAGCGGCGGCGGCGAAGTGCGCGAGGCGGACCGCGTGGTGCTGGCGCTGCCCGCCTACGAAGCCGCGACCCTGCTCGGACCCGTGGCGCAGCAGAGCGCCGAGGCCCTGGCGGCCATCCCCTACACCTCCGTGGACCTCTGGCACAGTCGCCATGCGCCGCTGCCGGCCCTCAAGGACAGCTTCGGCTTCCTCATCCATCCACCGGAAGGCCGTGGTTACCTCGGCTCCCTGGTCCCTTCCTGGATGGATCCCCAGAGCGCACCGGACGGCCTCATGCAGCTCCGCAGCTTCATCGGCGGGGCCTTCGGCAAGCCGGCCGATCTGGAGGCCTGGGAGGGTGTCTACGCCCGCCTGAAGCACTGGGTCCCCACGCTCGGCGCTCCCGCCGCCGTGCGGCATGAGCGCGCGGAGCGGGCCATCCCGCGCCCCGAGCTGGGGCACCGGGCCCGGGTGAAGACCGCCCTGGAGGGCCTGCCCGTTGGGGTGGACTGGCTCAGCAACGCCCGCTTCGGACCCGGCGTGCGCGACATCCTGGAGGGTCTGGAGACCTGGATCGGATAATTCTGATCTCGAGGTCGCTAACCCGGTGACATTTGCCCACGGCGAGTGCAGAATGGGGCCACCTTTTCAGGAGCCCGCCATGCGCACCAGCCTGTTCCTACCTTTCCTCGCCGCCGCCGCGCTCATGGCGCAGGCTCCGGCGCCCAAGGCCGAGCCCAAGCCCGCGGTGAAGGCTGAAGCCGAAGCCAAGGCCAGCGCCGAGGTCAAGGTCGGCACCGGTGTGGAGAAGATGGAAATCCAGGGCGAGTCCACCTCGTTCAAAGTGGCCGCCGGCACGAAGATCTACGCCTGGACGAAGGTCGCAGGCGCCGCCGACAGCACGGTCACGGTGGTGTTCAGCAAGGGCGAGCGCACCTCGAAGCAGGAACTGAAGGTCCCCCGCTCCCCCTATCGCACCAACGCTTACCGCACCTTCCGCAAGGGCGACGAGGGCAGCTGGACCGTGAAGGTCCTGGCCGCGGATGGCGCGGAACTCGGCACGGCCGCGTTCACGGTCGAGTTCGAATAGAGGCGCGCAGTCTCCAGCCTTCCATTTCCAGTTTTCAGTGGGAGCGGTGCCTCGCGAGGCGGCGCTCCCATTCTTTGCCCGGAGGGGCCATGTCCATCGCCGCCTTGCTCGACGGCACTCTGCCTGTGGGCGTCTCCATGTGGAAACTCGCCCAGCCCTGGTGGGAGTTCATCCTCCGGGCGCTTCTGGTGTACGGCTTCCTGCTGGTGACACTGCGCCTCACGGGGAAACGGCAGGTGGGGCAGTTGTCACCCTTTGATTTCGTGCTGCTCCTGGTGCTGAGCAACGCTGTGCAGAACAGCATGAACGCCGGCGACAACACCGTGGGCGCGGGCTTCATCCTCGTGGCCACTCTGCTGGCGGTGAACGGCTTCATGTCCTGGCTCACCTGGCGCAGCAAGCGGGCCGAGATCCTGCTGGATGGACGCCCCCAGATCCTGGTGCACAACGGTCAGCTGGACGAGGCCATGTTGGCCTCGGAGCGGATCACGCGCCATGAACTGATGGCGGCGGTGCGGCAGGCCGGCGTGTCCGATGTGGCGGATGTCCGGGTGGCCATCCTGGAGACCAATGGCCGCATTAATGTGATTGCCAAGCCTCCGGCCCCTTGACTTGGCGAATAAAAGGCGAAAACTGAAGGCATGACGCCCCTGCCACTGCCTTCGGATCCTCCTCCACCCCTCTTCCAGGGCCTTCTTGTGGAGCCCGAGGAGGCGCGGTCCATCCTGCGGCCCCAGAAGGATGAGCGCTATGGGTTCGGCTTCGCCCTCAGCCCCTACCGCGGCTGCAGCCATGGATGCCGCTACTGCTACGTCCGCGAGTACCCCAATGCGCTGCACCGGCCTGAAGACTGGGGCAACTGGGTGACCCCCAAGCTGAACGCGCCGGAGCTGCTCTGGTCCCAGCGGCACCGGCTCCACGGGGAGCGGGTCTTCATGGCCTCGGCCACGGATCCCTACCAGCCCCTGGAGCGGCAGTACCGCCTGAGCCGGCGCTGCCTGGAAGTGCTGCTGCTCTGCCCCACCACTGAAGTGATCGTCCATACGAGATCACCGATGGTGCTCCAGGATCTCGACCTGCTGCGGGCCTTCGGGGACCGGCTGACGGTGGGCCTTTCGATTCCCACGGACGACGACACCGTGCGCCAGACCGTGGAACCCCACGCCCCGGCCATCCCCAGCCGCTGGGCCGCGGTGGAGCGACTGGCGGCGGCTGGCATCGGGGTGACGGTGGCCGTGACGCCACTGATGGCGGTGCATGATGCCCAGGCCTTCGCCCGGCGGGCCAAGGCCAGCGGCGCCTCAGGGGCCTGGGTGGGCGGCCTGCGCCTCCTGAAGCAGGATCCCTTCTACAAGGTGCTGGCAGATCACGGCTGGCTGAAGGTGCTGGACCCTGTCTATGCCGAAGGCATCCGCCAGGCCTTCCGGGAGGCCTTTCCCGTGCGTCGCCGGGTACGGGAACGCCAGGCGAAACCCGCGCCGCTTCCACCACCCCCCATCCGCCAACCCGGCCTGTTCGACCGGGTTGGATAGAAGAAGGCTCGGTGGATCAACCTGCCTGAGTCAGCCGCCGGGCGACCGCCACAGGTACGAAGGGTGCGAAGGCGGCGAGGGTCGCGGACCAGTCTTCAAGCAGAGCCTGGGCGGTGCGGCTTCCGGTTTCGGTGGCGTGGGCTTCAAGGAGGCTGCGGAACTGGGACTCCTCCTCGGCCCGCCAGGGGATGGTGGCCAGGTAGTCGCGGTTCACCTGGTCCCCGCGTTCCCGGCGGAGGAAGAGGCAGCCGCCGGTCATGCCCGCGCCGGCGTTGGTGAGCACGGGGCCGAGGATGGCCACGGTCCCACGAGTCATGTACTCGCAGGCGTGGTGGCCCGCACCCTCGACCACGGCCGAGGCGCCGCTGTTGCGGACGGCGAAGCGGTCCCCGGCCAGGCCGAGGACCAGCAGGGTTCCGCCCGTGGCGCCGTAGAGGGCTCCGTTCCCGAGGATGGCGTTCGTCTCGGGGGTGTAGGAAGCCTCGGGGTACGGCACGAGGACGGTCCGTCCGCCGGACATGGATTTGCAGACGGAGTCATTGGCCTCACCCAGGAGGCGCACGTCGAGCCCTTCGGTGAGGAAGGCGCCGAAGCCCTGGCCCGCACTGCCGGTGAAGTCGAGACGCAGGGTGCCGCGCACAGCTGGGTCCTCGTTCCTCAGGCGGCGCTCGCGCACCCGGCGGGCGATGGCCCCGGACAGGGTGGCCAGGATCCCCCGGTCGCCAGTGGTGATGGCGTAGGCCCGATGGTGCGTGCCGCCCTCCGCCAGGAACGGCTCGGCGTCTGCCAGGATCTGCTGGTTCAGGGGGGCGACGCCCTCCTGGTTGAAGGGCACGGGGTTCGCTCCGGCCCCCTGGGGGCGCGGGTCGAGGAAGCTCGCCAGGTCCAGCTTGCGCTCCCGTACGAAGACCGCGTGATCCGGCGCCACCTGGAGCAGATCCACCCGATCCTGCAAGTCCGAGAGGGAGGCCACGCCCAGGGAGGCGAGGTGGCGGCGCACATCCTCGGATAGGTGGACGAGCATGCGCTGGACGGCCTCGGGGCTTCCCGAGTAGCGGGCCTTGAATTTCGGGTCGTGGGTGGCGATGCCCGCCGGGCAGGTGTTCTTCTCGCAGATCCTCGCCATCATGCAGCCCTCGGCCACCAGGAGAAGCTTGCCGAACTCGAAGCCCTCGGCGCCCAGGATGGCCGCGGTCACAAGGTCCTTGCCCGTGAGGAGGCCGCCATCCACGCGCAGTTCCACCTGGCCGCGGAGCTGGTTCTCGCGCAGGGCCTGGTGGGCGTCGATGAGGCCGAACTCCCAGGGCAGGCCCGCATGTTTCATGGATCCCAGCGTGGCGGCGCCGGTGCCGCCATCGCCGCCGGCGATGTAGATGATGTCCGCCCCGGCCTTGGCCACGCCCACGGCGATGGTGCCGATGCCCGTGCCGGAGACCAGCTTTACGCTGATCTTCACGCCGGGATGCACCTGCCGCAGCTCGTGGATGAGCTCCTTGAGATCCTCGATGCTGTAGATGTCGTGCAGAGGCGGGGGCGAGATAAGGTCCACGTCCGGTAGCGAGAACCGGGCTTTCGCGATGGTGGCATCCACCTTCACGCGCATGAGCTGGCCGCCTTCGCCGGGCTTGGCGCCCTGGGCCACCTTGATCTGGATCTCCTCGCCCGAGATCAGGTACTCGGCCGTCACGCCGAAGCGCGCGGAGGCCACCTGCTTGGTGGAGGCGGTGATCCCGTCCGTCCAGTAGAAGGGATTCTCGCCGCCCTCGCCGCTGTTGCTGCGGCCGCCCACGCCCTCCATGGCCAGGATCAGATCGCGCTGGCTCTCCGCACTCACGGCCCCGAAGGACATGGCGCCGGCGCCGAAGCGGCTCAGGATGGCCGTCCCGGCTTCCACACGATCCAGGGGCAGCGGCGTCGCGGCTGTCCGGAACGCCAGCAGGTGCCGTGGGTTGATTGGTTCGTCCACCTTCAGTGAGGCAAGGTACTCCTGGTACAGGCTCTGGGCCTCGGGTGTATGGGGGTCCAACTCCACCAGGCGGTGGAGCAGCCTGGCCCGCGCGGAGGTGAGCCCGTGGTGCTCCCCTTCGCCCGTCCGTGGCGATTCCCGGAACTGATGCGTGTGCAGCAGGCGGTCCATGAAGCCCGCCTGGGACGCGAGGCCGGTCTTGCGCAGCACGTCGCCGGCCAGTTCCTCATAGCCGATGCCGCCCAGGGGGCTGGCATGGCCCGGGAAGAAGGTCTCCATCAGCTCGGGTCCGAGGCCCACGGCCGTGAAGAGCTTGGCGCTCATGTAGCTCTGCACCACCGAGATGCCGCACTTGGCCATGATCTTGAGGAGGCCCGATTCCAGCGCGCTGACGAAATTCTTCTCGCGCTGATCGGGCGTCAGGCTTCCGAAGCTGGGATGTTCGTCCTGGCGGGCGATCTCCAGGGCCAGGTAGGGACAGACCGCCGAGGCGCCGAAGCTGATGAGGGCGGCCAGGTGATGGGAGGTGCGGGCCTCCCCGGTGTGCATAACGATGGCGGCGTTCAGGCGCAGCCCCGATTCGTTGAGGGTGTGCACCACGGCGCGCAGGGCGATGAGGCCGGGGATGGGCGGCCGCTCCACGCTGGCCTCCCGGTCGCTGAGGATGATGACGCTGGTGCCCTGCTCGACCGCTTCCCGCACGTCGGAGGCCAGCTGCTCGATGGCGGCATGGAACCCGGTCACGCCATCGTCCCGCCGGAAGACCATCGGGAAGGTGCGGGGGATGATGTGGGATTCAGACGGGCGCAGGCTCTGCATCCGCTCGAGGAAGCGCATCTGGCCCAGGTCCAGGATGGGGCGGGGCAGCTCCAGCGCCTCGTTCAGGGGCAGCAGGTCCTTGGGAAAGAAGATGTTCGGCGCCCGGCCGAGGAATACCCGCAGGTCCGTGATGTTGCCTTCGCGGAGGTAGTCCAGGGGCGGGTTCGTGACCTGGGCGAAGTGCTGGTAGAAGTAGTCGAAGAAGGGGCGGGGCTCGGAGGAGAAGACGTTGGGCCGGGCGGTGTCGCCCATGGAACCGATGGCCTCCTTGCCGGTGGCGGCCATGGGGTACAGGATCTTCTCCAGCTCCTCGCGGGAGCAGGTGAAGAGCGTCTTCTTGAACACGCTCACCGGCCCGGTGGATTCGGCCCCGGGGAGGGTGCCGATGGGCCGGGTCCGGGCATCGAAGGTGGCATCCCGATGCTCCCGGGAGCGGCCCGGATCGCGGAAATGGACCCGGCCCGTACCCAGATCCAGGGTGACGCCCGTGCCCGCGTAAAGGATGCCCTTGCGACGCACCGCGGCCTCGTCCAGCGGGAAGGAGCCGGCTTCGGACGCCAGGTAGAAGCGCTCGTCCGTCATGGCCCACCGGGCCGGACGGAAGCCATTGCGATCCAGCCGGGCCCCGACGCTGCTGCCGTCGGAATACACCAGGAAGGCGGGCCCATCCCAGGGCTCCATGGCGCGGCTCCAGAAGGTATAGAAGGCGTTCTGCCCCTCGGCCGGGGGCATCATGATCGCCAGGATGTCCTCCATGTGGGGAATGCTGCTGCGGTAGTGCAGGGCCTCCGCGATCTCGTTCAGGCTGCCGGAATCGCTGATGGAGCCGTGGGTCACCAGCTGGTCGGCCTTGAGCCCGATGGACATCTCCCGCGAGATGGCCCGGGACCGGTTGCCGGCGATGGTGTTGATCTCACCGTTGTGCGCGATGAGCCGGAAGGGCTGGGCCTTGTCCCAGGAGGTGCGGGTGTTGGTGCTGAAGCGCCGGTGGATCATGGCGAACCGCGTGCTGAACCGCGGATCACGCAGATCCAGGTAGAAGCGGTCGAGATCGGCGGCGCGGGTGAGGGCTTTGTAGACGACCGTGCGCGCCGACAGGGAGGCGAAGAAGAACTCGTTCTGGATGCCCTCTTCGACCAACTTGGTGCGCAGCACCTGCTTGGCCGAGTACAGCAGCTTGTCGAAGGAGGCATCCGTCCGGCACTGGACGGGCCGCCGCAGGATGGCCTGACGCATGGTGGGCAGGGAGCGTCGCGCCTCCTCGCCCAGCACGGCAGGATCCACGGGAAGCTCGCGGTAGGCCAGTACGTTCAGGTCGAAGAAGGCGAAGGTGGTCTCGAAGATCTCCAGGGAGCGGCGCAGGCGATCGGGATCCTGGGGCATGAAGAGGCTGGCCACGGCGATATCGCCCGACCGGTAGCCGAGCATCTCGAAGGGGATGTCGGCCATGACGCCGGCGCCGTCGCTGCTGATCTGGTCCGCCGCGCAGCCGCCCCTGTGCTCGACGCATTTGAGCGCGTGGAGGGCGTCCTCCAGGATGTCCCGGCTGGCCACACCAGTCCGACTCGCTATGAAGCCGACCCCGCAAGCGCTGTGCTCAGAACCCGATCCCTCAAGCATCGTCTTTTCCTTTCGGGATCAAGCCATCCTATCGAGAATCGACCTGCCTGTACCTTTGAAACGCCGTATGGGGTCATCAGGCGCGCTTATAGCCCCTGACGGTCCCCTGGAGCTTGTGGGAGACTGGACTTCCCATGACGACCCTCGCCCTCAAGTACCGTCCGCGCCTGCTCTCCGACTTGGTGGGGCAGGAGGGGAGCGTGAAGGCCCTCGCCAATGCCCTCAGGCGGGCGAAGGAGAGCGGACGCATCCATCAGGCCTACCTCTTCGCCGGCGTCCGGGGCACAGGCAAGACCAGCACGGCCCGCATCCTGGCCCGGGCCCTGAATTGCGTGGAGGGCCCCACGGCCACCCCCTGTGGCGTCTGCGACCCCTGCCGGGCCGCGGAGCAGCCGGACCAGAACCTGGACATCGTCGAGATCGACGCCGCCAGCCGGGCCTCCGTGGCCGACGCGCGGGCCCTGCGGGAACAGGTGCAGACCCGCCCCGCCTTCTGCCGCTACCGGGTCTACATCATCGACGAAGTGCACATGCTCAGCACCGAGGCCTTCAACGCGCTGCTGAAGGTCATCGAGGAGCCGCCGCCCCACGCCATCTTCGTGCTGGCGACCACCGAGCTCCAGGATGTGCCGGACACCATCAAGAGCCGCGTCCAGATCTTCCCCTTCCGCCTGATCCCCGTGGGCCTGATCGAAGGCCGCCTCAAGCACGTCTGCGAGCAGGAGGGGGTCGAGGCCGAGAGCGGCAGCCTGCGGCTGGTGGCCGAGGCGGGGCAGGGCTCCATGCGCGACGCGCTCACCATCCTCGACCGGGTCATCGCCGCCGGGGATGGCAAGGTGCTGGAAGAGGCCGTCCGCGAGCAGCTGGGCATCGTCAGCGCCCACCTGGTGCAGGGTGTGATGTCCGCCCTGGCCATCGGCGACACGGCCGCCCTGGTGGAGGCCTGCCGCGAATTGAACGAGCAGGGCGCGGACTGGGCCACCTTCTGGCGCGAGCTGGTGCTGGCCTTCCGTGACCGGCTGGAGCAGGAGGCCCGGGCCGCCCGTGGCCCGCAGGACCTGTTGCGCTGGGCCCGCATGCTCCAGCTGCTCTTGAGCCGGGAGCGGGACCTGCGCGACAGCAGCCTGCCCCGGGTGGTGGTGGAGCTGGCCCTGGTGACCGCGGCCCAACTGCCGCACCTGGCACCCCTGGATGCCCTCGTGTCGGGCGCCCCGGGCCGGGGATCGAGCCCGGCGGCCGGGCCGCCACCGGTCCCTTCCAAGGGTCCCCAGGCCGCGCCGGCGCCTGAGGGGCCCCGCAGGCCCACGCCGGCCGCCCCGCAGGCCCCAGCCCCTGCCCAAACCCGCGCCCAGGCGTCCCTGCCAGCGGGACCGCCCCCTCCGCCCCAGCTGCGCATGGCGTGCAGCGAAGCGCTCCGGGCCGTACCCGGGTTGCGCACCCTCGGCACCGCCCCCCAGATGGCCACGGACCTGCGCTGGGAACCGCCGGTCCTGCGGTTCCGCTTTCCAGGCAACGTGCGGCAGACCCTCCAGGACCTGGAACGGGAGCAGGCCAATCCCCACGTGCTGGCCGCCCTGGCCGCGGTGCTCCCCGGCCTGAAGCGACTGGAGCTCCATTTCGATGAGGGACCGGCGGGAGCCCAGACCGATCGCCCGGAGGACCGTCTGCGGCAGGAGCCGGGTTTCCAGGAATTGCTGCGTCTGAGCGGCGGCGAGGTGTTGGAGATCCGGCGCGAGGGCTAGGCGCGGTTCCGGAAGGTGCTCAGCCGCCCGATACCGGCGGCATGAGGGCCACCTCGTCCCCGTCGGCCAGGGGAGTGCTCCGCTCGGCGAAGCTCTGGTTCACGGCCAGCAGGGCGTCCTTGGGCAGCGCGGCGAAGCGTGGGTCCGCCAGCAGGTCCCCCAGGGTGGGGACCGCGGGCATGGCGAGATCGCTGAAGCCCAGCAGGGGGCGATAGCGGGCGAAGCACTTCACCTTGATCATGCAGCCTCCGCTTCCACGCTAGCGCCTCTCGCCCTCCGCCTCCAGCCTTCCCCTATTTGGGGCTCCAGGAATGCCGGATCTCCCCCGACGGGTTGAGCCCGGTCCCGCCGCCCTTGCTGGCGCCCAGCTGGAGGATGAAGCCGCCGAAGCGCCATTCCACCTGACCGGAGGTGATGCTCAGTTCGCCGCTCTTCCGGTGCGATACCACGAAGGCGCTGCGTTGCCCGAACAGGCTGAGGCTCTTGCCGAAGGTGACCTCCGTTTCCGTGGTGCCCACGCTGGTGGTGCGCACCGCCACGTTCACGCGGTCCAGGCCCAGGGTCCGCCGCAGCTGCTCCTGGAAGGGTGCGAAGGCCAGCGTGGAGATGAGGCCGGAGCCGGCGCTGGCGATGCCCGAGGTGATGGCGCCCTGGGTGACGCCGGAGGAAGCGCCCGCGGTGCCGACGTTGGTCACGTTGCCCGGGTTGATGAGAATGGCCACGATCTCATCCTGGCGCAGGCTCGGTGTGGAGCTGGGCACGATGGTCAGGTTGCTCAGGGTGCCCCGGATGTCCAGGTTCACCGTGTAGCCCGGGATGGAGCTGACACTGCCCTGGAGGTTGATGTTCGGGTCCAGGCCGCGGGATTCGGAGAAGCGGAGCGAACCTTGGGTCACCACCATGTCGCCCGCCGGGAAGATGTTGGTGACGCGGCCGCCGGGCTGGAAGATCAGGGTGCCCTTGAGGGCGGGGTGGGCCAGAGTGCCCAGTACCTGGAACGGCCCTTCGGTGCGGCCCTCGAGCTTGAGGAGGTTGGTGTCGAAGCTCCAGGGGCTGCGGAGGTCGAGGTCCAGATCCAGCCGGATGCGCTCCAGGGGATCGTCCAGATCCAGACCCACCAGTCCGCCGCTGTCGCTGAGGGCGCTGCGGAGGATCAGGTCCGCCAGTTTCACCTCGGTCTGGTAGTTCAACCGGTCGGCGCGGAGCCGGCCCTTGAGCAGGCCGGCTTCCTCATTGCCCTCCAGGGTGGCGCGCAAGGTGCCCTGGAGATCGAGGCCCTCCGGCACGTCGCGCAGCTGGAAGTTGGCCAAGGAGGCTTTCAGCGAGTAGGTGTCCAGACCGCCCAGCCGCCAGGTGATGCCGCCGGATACCACCAGATCGCCATGAGCGAGGGTGCCCCTCAGCGGCTTGTCCACCGGGATGGAGATGGCGCGGTCCTTGAACATCACCTCGGCCTGGAGGTCCTCCACACCCTGATAGCCCCGCAGGTTCAGCTGGCCCTTCTCCAGGGAGAGGGTGCCATCCAGCAGGGGGTCGCCATAGGTTCCGTGGGCAAGGAGGTTGAAGGTGCTCGTCCCCTGGACCCTGACTTCCGAAAGCAGGTTGTATTCATCCACCTCCATCACACGGTCGAAGATGGACTTGAGGTGGGCCAGGTTGGCGGTGCCCTGCAGCCGGAGGGCCAGGGGGGCAGAGGCCGAGAAGGGCAGCTTGCCAGATAGCCGCAGCCCCGCCGCCTGGGCCAGTGCGGCATCCGTCACGTTCCGGGCGCCGCCCTCCAGGGCGATATCCACTTCCGCCCCGGCGGCATCGCCCCGGAGGGCGGAGGGCGTCACCTGATGCAACTCGAAGGCACTGAACTGAGCGGCCAATCGGTTCAATGTGCCGGTCCAGTCCAGCGTCCGGCCATTCCACCGACCCTGGGCGACGGCCTCCAGGGTCAGGTCCTCCAGCAGGTCCTCCGTGAGACTCCGGGCGAGGACGTCCGTGGGCGCGCTGTCCGGAGATATGGCCAGGGACATGCGCCCTGCCAACTCCGAGCCATCCTGCCGGACCTGGGCCTCCACGAGGGGGTGGGCCATGCCTTCGATCCCCAGGCGGGCCTCCATCTGGCCCCGCTCCCGTTTCACGAAGGCTTCGAGGCCCTCCACGCTGCGACCTTCGAAAAAGACGCGGCCCCGGCTCAGAGTGGCCTGGCCCTCAGGCAGGTCCAGGGCTCCGAAGGGGCTGGTGATGGGCCCCAGCAGCCGAACGTCCAACTGGGACTGGATGCGGGGACCGGGCAGGGCCAGGAGCTGGGAATCCAGATGGCCGGCGAGGTCCACCCGCCAGGTCCAGCGCTGGAAGTCCATGTCGGCCTTCCCCTTCAGGGCCAGGGCCCCGTCGGGTTCGGCCTCGGGACCGCCCAGCAGATCCAGCCGTTCGCCGATCCGGACATCGTCGAGCCGCATACGGAGGGTATCCAGGTCCAGGGTGAAATCTGAGGAAGCTGCTGGAACTTTGATGCCGTAAACTTCGCCAGACTCGACTTGAGCTGCACCGTTCAGGGCGATGTGGTCGAAGGGCCCCAGAAGGCGCACCCACCCCCCGCCAGTGCCTGAGATGGGCAGGTCTCCGAGGTCGGCGGCCTTGAGTCCCTCGGCCACGGGCAAGCGGAAGGCGGTGAAACACATGTCCATCTGCTTCTGGCCTGGAGCCGTGCGCCCCCAGGTGAGCCAGAGGTCGCCGCCGCCGCGACCTTCCTCCTTCTTCAGGCCGATATCCGTGACCCGCAGTTCGGTGCCCTGGATCTGGACCTTCGCCTGGAGGTCGTCGGCCAGGGCGCCGTGCCAGCGGGGATGGGTCACCTCGACTGAGCCATCCAGTTCCAAACCAGGACCCTGGCCCCACCGGACCTTGGCCTGGGCTTGGGCCTGCCCATCCATATCGAGATCCACCACCTTCCAGGCCCGGAGGGCGTCGGACACCTGGCCCGCGCCTACCTCCGCCTTTCCTTCGGCCTCCAGACGCAGCAGCCCCCGGGGGCCCAGGTCGGCCCATCCCGTGCCTTCGGCCTTGAGAGCCTCCAGGTTCAGGCGGAGCTGATCCAGGGTGGCCCGGCCGTTCCGGAGCGTGGCGCGCAGGTTGCCAGCATCGAGGCCATGCTGGGTCAGCCCGAGTTGGAGGGTCCCCTGCCAGCGGTCCGGCCGGCCGAGGGCCGCGGGATCCTTGGGACCTTCCAAGTCGGCCCGCAGATCACCCCGGAGACCTTGGAGTTCCGATAGCCGGAGGATCCTGCCCAGGGCTTCGAGATCCAGGGCCTGGCCTGACAAGGTGCCCTTGGCCGGCGTCTTGCGGGACCACCCCCCCTCCAGGGAAAGATCCCCCTGGGAGGAATGCCACCGGAGGTGGCTCAGTTGGAATCCCTCCAGGTTGCCGCTGCCGCGAAGATCGAGGCTGCCGGGCGTCAAACCGCTCTCCGAGGGCTTGAGCCCGGCTCCCTCGGCACTGACGGTCCACTGGGGGTTCGCCAGGGCTCCGTGCACCGAGGCGGTGAGGTCCAGGTCGCCCGTGAGGGGAGACCGGGCCATGCCGCCCCAATGGGCAGCCTGGGCCAGGGCCAGGACCCCCGTGAGCTGGGCCTCGAGCCGCTCGGCATTCTGAGGCGTCTTCGCATCGAAACGACCATGCAGGCGGATCTGGCTTTCACCGAGCCGGAGGTAGCCCTCCTTGAGGACCACGAGCTTCTCGGAAACCTCGCCATTCAAGTCCAGGCGGCCCTTCTCCCAGCCCTTCGGGCCCTTGACCATCAGCTGGGGCCCCGCCACGTCCACGCGCAGCTGGTTGGGGTGCGGCCCCGTCGCCTTCACCTCGAACTGATAGCGCATGGGCGGCAGACCGCGCAGGGGTTCCGGGATCTCGACCTCACCACCGGTGATGCTGAGCAGATCCAGGCGCACCTGGGGGAGGGGGCCCTTGCGAGGCGGGTGCTCCTTCAGGTGGATGGCGGACAGTCCCGCTTCCGTGAGGCGGAGGTGGGGGTGCTCCACCCGGATGGAGAAGATGCGGGGCGTGGCGCCGAGCAGAGAACGGAGGTCCGCCTGGACCTCCACCTTCCGCACCGTGAGGAGATCGCCGCCCAACCGCACATCCTTCAGGGCGGCGGAGCCGAAGAGCGGATGAATTTCCAGCTGGCCGACCTCCAGGGAGAGGCCGGTCTCGTCCCGGACCAGGGCGTCCAGCTTGGAGACGGTCCAGCGGAGCACCGCCGGCCGCGTCGCCACCCAGGGGACGATGGTCAGGGTGGCTGTGCCGGCCACCAGGAGGTAGGAGACGCGCCGCACCCAGCGGCGGCTCCAGAGTCGCTGCACCGCGTCCTTCGTGGGGTGCCAGATCATCAGTTCTTTTCGCCGCAGCTGGGACAGATCATGGCCATGCGAGGCAACTGGCGGTAGCAGAAGCGGCAGAGCCTGGCCTGGGTGGCGGCGCGCAGGGTGGGATGGGGGCCTGAGCTGTTGGAGGAGAGTACGGCGGTGCCGAGGGGGCGGGTCTCGCGGGCCACGCTCTCCTTGAGGCGGCGCAGAGCCTCCAGGAAGGCCTGGGCCGACAGGTACCGCTCACCGAGGTTGACGGCCAGGGCCTTCATGACCACTTCCGAGAAGGCCTTGGGAACGATGGGATTGCGGAGGTGGGGTGCCAGGATCTGCTGGCTGGTGAAGGCCTGGGCGATCTTGAGCGGATCCGCGTCGTAGAAGGGCACGGTGCCGGTGAGCATTTCGTAGAGGGTGATGCCCAGGGACCAGAGATCCGACTGGAAGACGGCCCGGCCCCGGAAATGCTCGGGGGCCATGTAGGGCGGTGAGCCGATGCGCGTGGGCGCGTAGGGGACGTGCTGCATCTCCAGCACCCGGGAGGTGCCGAAATCCGTGACCTTGGCCACACCCTCGCGATTCACGAGGATGTTGGCGGGACGCAGGTCCCGGTGGAGGATCTGGTGGCCGTGGGCGAAGGCGATCGCGCTGCAGATGTCCAGGCCGATCTCCAGGGATCGGGCCGGGGGCAGGGTGCGTTCGCGGCGGATGAGCCGATCGAGGCTCTCGCCTTCGATGTACTCCAGCACCATGAAGAAGATCCCGTTCTTCCGCTCGACGGTGATGAGTTCGACGATGTTCGGGTGCTTCAGGCCCGCCATGATGCGGGGTTCCTTCAGCAGGTCCACGATCTCATCCTGCTGCTGGTGCGGCACTTTCAGGGCCACCTTGCGGTTGACCCAGGTGTCCATGGCGAGGTACACGGCTCCGAAACCGCCAGAGCCGAGGCGGTCCAGGATCTGGTATTTCCCCAGGGTCTGGTCCTTGGAAAGCACGGGCACGGGCTCCGAAGCGATGGAATCAGCATGACCGAAACCGCTCGCGGCTCCTAGCGTCCCGGTGGCCTATTCCAGGATGCGGTCCAGGATGGAGCTCTGGTCCTCCCAGGCCGCCGCCAGGTGGCGGATGCGCGGTCGCGGTTC
Source organism: Geothrix campi (assembly GCF_024609265.1). GTDB lineage: Bacteria > Acidobacteriota > Holophagae > Holophagales > Holophagaceae > Geothrix > Geothrix campi. The sequence continues at coordinate 491,914 of NZ_JANHMP010000001.1, forward strand.
CACCCCGAGCGCATAAGCCTCCCGGAGGAACGCACGATCCTCCACGGTGGCGCGATGGTGCTGGCGGAGGTGCTCTCCCCAGCTGGAGCTGAGGAAACTCTCCACGAACCGGAGCTGGCCTGGATCGGGGGGGACCAGGTCCTGGAAGAGCGACCACCGCACGGCCCCGTCCCGGATGCGGATGCGACGGACTTCCCGCATGGCCTCCTGGAAGGCGGTTTTGCGCTCCTCGGGTATCCGGTACTCGAGCACCGTGAGGATCGGGCCCTGGTCGGGATGGATGGGGCCAGGCGAGTGGGGTTCGAGGTGATGGGGACTCAGGTCCGGCGGCTGGTGGAGTGCCCGGATCTTCAGGCGGGCCGTGGCGGCCAGCAGCAGCAGCATGCCGAGGCCCGCGGCAGCATAGGCGACATGGATGCCCCAGCGCTCGCCCACCACGCCCCAGAATGCCGCTCCGCCCGCCATGGCGCCGCCCCAGACCGTGATGTAGACGCCCAGGGCCCGGGCCCGGACCCAGGAGGGCACGGACAGCTGGACACCGGTGTTGCAGGTGCTCAGCACGGTCAGCCAGCCGGCCCCGCACACTAGGAGGGCCAATCCGACCGACAGGGTGTGGGCCACGAAGGCCAGCACCAGCAGACCAACCGCGAACGTGGCCGTGGCCCCAGCCATCAGGACGTTGGGATTGTGTTTCCGTCGGAGGGTGGGCAGCACCAGCGTGGCACCCACCGCGCCGGCTCCGATGCACCCCAGCAGGAGGCCGAAGGCCGTGGAACCGAGCTGGAGTCGATGGATCGCCAGGGTGGGCAGCAGCGAAAAGATCGGCCCCCCGAAGAAGACGAAACTGCCGCCGCGCAGCAGAATGACCTGCAGTTCCTTGCTGTGCCAGGTGTACCGCAAGCCCACCTTCATGGCCGCGCTGAACCGTTCCGCAGGCAGGTCCGTGGTGACGGGCCGTCGCTTCCAACCCTTCAGGACAATGAGCACACCCACAAAAGAGACCGCATTGAGGGCGAAGGCCCAGGTGGCGCCGAACAGGCCCACCACGAGGCCGCCCAGAGCTGGACCCACGGCTCGGCTCACGTTGAAGCCGGCACTGTTGAGGACCACTCCGGCCGCGATCTGGTCCTTGGGGACCAGATCGGGCACCGAGGCCTGCCAGGCCGGGGAGTTCAGAGCCGCCCCCACGCCAAGCAGCATGGACATGCCGATCAGCACGCCGGGTGTCACGAGATGGAGGGCCGACAGGATGGCCATGGCCGCGGCGGCCAGCAGCATCCAGGTCTGGGTGACCAGGAGCATCCGCCGCCGGTCCACGATGTCGGCGATGGCGCCGCCAGGCATGGACAGCGCCAGCATGGGCAGAGTGGCGCCCGTCTCGATGAGGCTCATGAGCAGCGGGGATCGGGTGATCTCCGCCATGAGCCATTTCTCGCCCACACTCTGAACCCAGGTGCCCACGTTCGAAGCCATGGCCGCGATCCAGATCGCGAGGAACATGTGGCTGCGGAGCGGAGCAAAGGGGCTTTTTGATTCAGTCACGGGCTCAGGCTACCCAGGGAAAGCGGAAAACACTCGCAGAGAGTGCGAAGACAGCGGAGGGTCGCAGAGAAGGAAAAGGCTTTTCTCCTCTGCGACCCTCCGCATTCTCGGCATCCTCCGCGAGTGCATTTACCCCAAGAACGCCTTGAGCGTCTTGGAATAGCGCGGATGGCGAATTTTCCTCAGGGCCTTGGACTCGATCTGGCGGATGCGCTCGCGGGTAACCGCGAACTCGCTGCCGACCTCCTCCAGCGTGTGTTCGGAGCCGTCATCGCCCACGCCGAAGCGCATGCGGAGCACCCGCTCCTCCCGCTCACTGAGGGTGTTGAGCACGTTGCGGACGGTCTCCTTGAGGCGCTGCTGCACGACCTGCTCCACGGGGGAGACCACGGTCTTGTCCTCGATGAAGTCCCCCAGGTGGGAATCCTCCTCCTCGCCGATGGGGGTTTCGAGGGAGATGGGCTCCTGGGCGATCTTCATCACCTTGCGGACCTTGCCCACGGGCATGTCCATGGCGTGGGCGATCTCCTCGCTGGAGGGTTCGCGACCCAGCTTCTGCACCAGCTCGCGCTGTGTGCGGATGAGCTTGTTGATGGTCTCGATCATGTGCACGGGAATGCGGATGGTGCGGGCCTGGTCCGCGATGGCGCGGGTGATGGCCTGCCGGATCCACCAGGTGGCGTAAGTGGAGAACTTGAAGCCGCGGCTGTATTCGAACTTGTCCACCGCCTTCATGAGGCCGATGTTGCCCTCCTGGATGAGGTCCAGGAACTGCAGGCCGCGGTTGGTGTAGCGCTTGGCGATGCTGACCACGAGGCGCAGGTTGGCTTCGATGAGCTCGGCCTTGGCGCCGCGGCTGATGCTCTCCGCGGCCTTGAGGCCGTTGAAATCCTTGTGGAAGTAGTCGCTGGTGGTCTCGTACTTCTCGAAGAAATCGGCCAGCGTCTTCTCGATATGGGCCAGCTCGTCCTTGTAGCGGTCCTTGAGCTTGGCGAAGGCGGGGTTCTTGAGGCGATCCCGCAGCTCACGGCATTTGCGCTCGCCCGCCATCACCTGGCTGTGCTGGTGGGTGATGCGGTCGATCAGGCGGGTGACGGCGAGGCTGTTGAGGCCCAGCTTGCGGATCTGGCGTGAGAGCCGGGCCCGGGCGTGGAGGATCTCGCGATCCAGCTTGCGCTTCTTGGGCAAAGTCTTGGTGCCGGCGTCCACCTGGAGCTTCACTTCCAGCAGATCCTGGAGGGCCTGGTCGTAGACCAGCAGCTTCTCGAACTGGTGGTGCACGTGCTGGGTGGCAGAGGTGCTCTCGGCATCCTCGTCGTCGTCCACCTCATCGGAGAGGCCCACGACCTCGCGGATCTTGCCGGGGTTCTCCTTCAGCATCTTGCCGATGTCGATGAGCAGGCTGGCGGCCAGGCGAGACCGGGAGAGGGCTCGCATAACGCTACGGACGCCGACTTCGATGCGCTTGGCGATCTCGACCTCGTCCTCGCGCTTGAGGAGGGGCACCGTGCCCATCTCCTTGAGATACATGCGGACCGGATCGTTGAACTTGTCGCTGTCGGGGCTGTCGATCTCGACCTCGAGATCCTTGTCACCCTTGCCGCCACCTTCCACCATGATGAATTCGGGCTCGATGGCTTCGCGGGCGGCCTGGGCCTCCTCTTCCGTGGCACCGATGCCCACACCCAGACGCGCGAACAGACCCATGACCACTTCGAGGTCATCGGGGCTTGAGGCGGTATTGGGGAGGAAGTCGTTGAGCTGGTCGACCAGCAGGAATCCGTTTTTCCTTCCGATGGAGATCAGGGCTTTGGTCAGGGAGTAGTAGGTATCGCGTGGCGGCGTCGGAACCATTCGGACCTCAAAGAGCGCTGCAGGCATCGGGCCATGGGGGTGGGAGGACCCGGAGGCCGAGAGGAAAACAGAACACGGCCAATAGTACCGGGCCGAGTCCGGAACTTTTCAGTATAGGGGATCTGCGGGCCCAGGCAAGGGCCGGATCTTCGGAGCCACCCTCAACGGGACTCCCGACGCTGGCTTGAAAGCTTCTTTTTGCGGCGCAGGAGCTCATCCTGGCGGGCCTCCACCCGCCGCTGGAGGGCAGGATCCACCTGGGTGCTGGGGTCCATCAGCAGCCGGTTGTTGGCCTGGAGCTCCCGGTCCACGTACCGGGCCTCGAGTTTCAGGAAGAGCGCTTCTGTGTCCCGGCCGGCTTCGTCCTGACGGCTGGCCTGCGCACCCATGTGGCGGATCTCGGCCAGGGCCCCTTCGGGCAGTCGGGTCGTGTCGCCCTCCGCATCCAGCAGGGCCTGGAGGAGGGGGGCACCGGCCAGGCCCTCCCACCAGGCGGCTGGCGTGTCCTGGACCCGGCGCCACTCTCCGGCGGTGCTCAGGAGCAGCAGGCTGCGGATCAAGTCGTCCACGTCCTGGGGTGGGGCGGCTGGAAGGGGTGGCTGGGATTCAGGAACCGGAGCCTGCCGGCCCCGCACCGCGCGATCGAGTTCCTGCAGGGGGACCTGGAGCTGGTGGGCCAGGCTGGCGAAGAGATCACGGCTTTCGGTGGTGCGGGGCAGGTAAGGCAGGAAGTCCAGGAGGTCCTTGAAAGCCCCCATCCGGTCGGAGATGCGCCGCAGGTCCTTGCCCTCCATGGCCCGGTCGATCATGAAGGCCGTCCAGTCCGGTGCGGCCCGCAGCAGGTCGCGAAAGGCCTCGCCGCCCAGCTTGAGGCACCAGGTATCGGGGTCCTCGCCCTGGGGCAGCTCCAGCAACCGCACCTCGAAGCCCAGGGGCAGGGCCATCCGCAGGCTCTTTTCCATGGCCCGGCGGCCTGCGGCGTCGCCGTCGAAGCAGAGGATGACGCGCCGGGTGAACCGCCCCAGCTGCTTCAGGTGTTCCTCGGTGAGGGCGGTGCCCAGAGGGGCCACGGCCTGATGGAGGCCGTGCTGATGGAGTTGCAGCACATCGAAGTAGCCCTCCACCACCAGGGCTCCATCCTTCATGGCGCCCTTGGCGCGATGGAAGCCGAAGAGGGTCTCGCCCTTGTGAAAGAGGACCGTGTCCCGAGTGTTGAGGTACTTCGGCTGACCTTCGCCCATGATCCGACCGCCAAAGGCCACCAGGCGGCCGCGGCCGTCGTGGATGGGGATGGTGAGGCGGTTGCGGAGAAAGTCGATCTGGGTGCCGCGCTCACTCCGGCTGGCCAGCCCGGCTTGTTCCAGCAACTCGCCGGAGAAGTCCAGGCCGCGCAGGTGGGTCACCAGGGGGTCCCAACCATCCGGTGCCACGCCAAAACCGGCCTCTGCCACGAAAGGCCCTTCGTAGCCACGACGGCGCAGGTAGGCACGGGCCTCCTCGTGGCGCTCCAGTTGCCGTTCATAGAAGGCCTGGGCCGCCTCCAGCGCACTGCGCAGGCGGGTTTCCAGGTCCAGTTCGGCTGCCGGGCGCTCCCGGCGCTGGGGCAGGTCGATGCCCGCGGCCCGGGCCAACTGCTCCAGGGCCTCGGGGAAGGTCATGCCCTCGCGCTCCATGAGCCAGGCGAAAGCGTCGCCGTGCTTGCCGCAGCCGAAGCAGTGGTAGAAACCCCGGTTGGCCACCACCTGGAAGCTGGGGCTGCGCTCGGCATGGAAGGGGCAGAGGCCCACATGGGCTGAGCCCTGCTTCCGCAGCTTCACCGCCTGGCCCACCAGGGCCAGCAGGTCCGTGGCGTCCCGGACGCGCTCGACGATTTCGCGGTCACGCATGTATCAGGCATATCACGGGCCAGGGAGGAGCGGTCATGGCATTCTTAGGGGTTTCTGTTGGATGGCCCCCATGCCCCACCTTCTCGACACAATCCTCTTGTTCAGCCTGCCCGCTTCGGGCAAGTCGGAGGTGCGCCGCTACCTGGCCAGTCTCACACCGGATCAGTGCCGGAATGATTTCCACATGGGCCCCACCCTCCAGCTGGACGACTATCCGTACGTCCACCTCATGCACCGCATCGACGACGAACTGAAGGCCTGCGGCCTGGGTTATGCCTACTACCACGGGCCCAGCCGTCCGTTCCGCGACAACTGGACCTGGGCGGTCCTCATCGAGTTGCTGAACGAGGACTACGCCAACCTCATGGCCAGCCGCCAGACTGAAGTCCCCGGAGCCGCCCAGCACCTCTTCGACCGCCTCGACGCGGCCCACGCCAAGGTGGGCCTGCCTGAGTACCTGGGTGACATCCCCCACCGCCTTCGGGTGCGCATGGCCGAGGCCCTGGAGGCCGAGTGCCGGGCTGAGCTGGACGTCCTCAACCGCCAGAACGCCCTGGACAAGACGGGCCGGACGCTGGTGATCGAGGCCGCCCGCGGCGGGGCCCACGGCTCGGCCTTCCCCTTGTGTCCGCCCCACGGCTACGACACGGCCTTCCAGACTTTGGCTCCCGCCATTCTTGAAACGGCCTCGGTGCTGTATGTCTGGGTCGATCCGGTCGAAAGCCGCCGCAAGAACATCGAACGAGGCCGGCCTGATGGCCAGGGCAGCATCCTCCACCACAGCGTGCCCATGGAGGTCATGCTCGGCCAGTACGGCACGGATGACATGGCCTGGCTCATGGAACAGAGCGACCGCCCCGGCACTATCCGCGTGGAGCGTACCATCCAGGTCGGCGACCGCTACGAGACCAAGGTCTACCATCTGCCCGTGGCCCGCTTCGACAACCGCAGCGACCTCACCACCTTCGTCCGCGAGGACCAGAAGCTCTGGAAGCCCGCCGATGTGCAGGCCATCCATAGTGGGTTGAAGGCTGCTTTCGATCAGCTTGCCTCTGCCGACCGATAGCCGACCGCCTCGAAATCAGTGCGCCCCCGCACCCGCTCTGGCACTCCAGATGCGGGTCATGATGAAGGCGCCGATGAGGCTGAAGGGAATAATGGAGCCCACCCACACCCAGGCATGGCTGGGCTGGTGGCCATGGGCGGCCACGCCGTCCCAGCCGTAGGTCTTGAGGATCCAACCCAGGCCGAAGCCGGTGAGCCCCGAGCCGATGTACTGGATGCCATCCAGGGCCCCCGTGACCGTGGCCGCGGCCTTGCGACCTCCGAAGTCCATGCTCGCGGTGCCGCTGAGCATGCCGTGGACGCCGAAGATGAACATGGCCGTGAGGCCCAGCAGGAGCACCGCCCAGACCTGGCCGCCATGGGTGCCCTGACCGAAGGTCATCCCGAGCAGGCCGAGCATCACCACCTGCACCAGGTAGAAGAGGAAGGCAACGGGCGGGCGGCGGGACTGGAATAGCTTGTCGCTCATCCAGCCGCAGAGCAGGCCACCGAGGATGCCGCCGCCCATGAAGGCGATGCCGGTCCACCAGAAGAGGTGCTCCTTCTTGCCCAGGTGGTAGATCTCCTGCAGGTACTCCGTGAAGTAGAGCATCACGCCCTGGCGCACGAAGCCCGTGCAGAATTCCGCGAAGATGAGCGAGACGACGATCGGGTTGTGGAAGACCTTCCGCATGAGATCGCCCAGGGGCAGGGGGGTCTCGTCTGCGGAGGCGGCATTGGAGCCGTCCCCGGTGTCGAAATCGTCGTACCCGGCGTGGCTGGGCCGGTTGCGCACCAGGAACCAGTCCACGGCAAACATGAAGGTCATGGCCGCGGCAGGCACGAACCAGATGACGGTCCAGCTGCGGAAGCTGGCCAGCAGCCAGGCGCCGATGGTGGTGGCCAGGAAGTAGCCCGAGCTGATCATGATGCCGAAGATGCCGCCGAAGACGCCCCGCTCCTTCACGTGGAACCAGGTGCTGTTCACCTTGACCACGGACAGGGCCCCGAAGCTCTGGAAGTACATGTTCGCGCTCCAGAGCAGGCTCATGCTCACGAGCACCTTGGAGGCATCGCCATTCAGGAACATGAACCCGATAAGCAGGTTGACCGCTGCCGCGCCGATGGCGCCGATGAGGATGGCCTTGCGGCCTCCGATGCGGTCGGCCAGCGGCCCGTTGAAAATCACGGCCAATCCATAGGTCCAGAAACCGGCGGAGGCGATGAGCCCCATCTGCGCCTTGTCCAGGTGGTACCAGGCGCCGATGTCGTTCTTCACGATGTTGAAGTTGTAGCGGCCCATGTACATGGCCGCGTAGGTCAGCCCTAGGGGAAACCAGTTCAGAAACCGGCGCAGGCGGAAGGCAGGGCTGTGATCCAAGGGAACCTCGATGCCTTCAATGGTACTGGGGGCTTGACCATCCCCCAAGGAACGAGCGTGTAACGCCGGTCACTCCGCCTTGCGGAAGACCTCGTCGGTCCCGGTCAATCCCCAGCTGCCCCGGCGGCGCTCGAAAGTGGCGTGGCGTGGCTTGGTCTGGCCGATCTTCACGTCCGGATGCAGGGCCTGGAAGATCGGGAACTGGGCCGTGGGCTGCTCCAGGCGGATCTCGTAGGTGACGCGGGCCCCTTCGCGGGTGGGCTCCATGCGGGCGAGGCGCACGAACACGGCCTCGGCCGCGGGCATGGAGAAGCCCTTGGGCGCGGCCTTGATGGCCTTGGGGGCGTCGGGCTTCAGGCGGAAGGCGAACGTTTCCCGTCCGCCGTCAGACTGGATGGTGCTATCGAACCAGCCACTCTTGTCCAGGCTCTCCTTCAGCGTCACCAGGCGTAGGTGCTCAGGACTGCCTTTCTCTGCCGAGGCCTTCTCAGGCACGGTGACGGGCACCACCACCGGATAGTCCTTGCGGATCAGGCTCTCGGCCTTGGTCCGTTCCAGCTTCGAGCTGCAGGCCAGCGCCAGGAGGAGGACGGGCAGGAGCAGGGCAGGGCGCATGGTCGGATCCTTTCCAGTTCGCAAGGATGGTGACACAACCAGACGCCCGTCACGCAACCTCGCAGTATCCTATGGAGCTCTGACGCTTAGGAGACCGCCGTGAATCCTGCCTACCTGGCCCACCTGACCCACGAGATCGAGCAACTGAAGGAGGCCGGGCTCTACAAGACCGAACGGGTCATCACCTCGCCCCAGCAGCCGCAGATGACGGCCAATGGCAAGGATGTGGTGTGCCTCTGCGCGAACAACTATCTTGGCCTGGCGAACAACCCGGAGGTCATCCAGGCCGCGAGGTCGGTGATGGAGGGCCATGGCTTCGGCATGGCCTCGGTGCGTTTCATCTGCGGGACTCAGGACATCCACCGGGAGTTGGAAGTGAAGCTGGCGGCCTTCCTAGGCTTCGAGGACACCCAGCTGTATTCCTCCTGCTTCGATGCCAACGGCGCCATCTTCGAGGGGTTGCTGGGTGAGGAAGACGCGATCATCAGCGACGCGCTGAACCACGCTTCCATCATCGACGGCATCCGCCTCTGCAAGGCCAAGCGCTTCCGCTATGCCAACTCGGACATGGCCGACCTGGAAGCCCAGCTCAAGGCCGCCGACGCGGAGGGCGCCCGCTTCAAGCTGGTGGTGACTGATGGCGTGTTCAGCATGGACGGCTACATTGCGAAGCTCGCGGAGATCTGCGACCTGGCGGAGAAGCATGGTGCCATGGTCATGGTGGACGACAGCCATGCCGTGGGCTTCATGGGCACGAATGGGCGGGGAACGCACGAACACTGCGGAGTCATGGGCCGGGTGGACTTCATGACCGGCACTTTCGGCAAGGCCCTGGGCGGCGCCTCTGGCGGCTACATCGCCGGCAGGCAGGTGGCCATCGACTGGCTGCGCCAGAAGGCCCGCCCCTACCTGTTCTCAAATTCCGTGGCCCCCACCATCGTGGCCGCCACGCTCAAGGTGCTGGAGCTGCTCAAGAACAGCCAGGGCCTCATCAAGCAGGTGCACGAGAACGCCCGCTACTTCCGCGCCGGCATGGAGAAGGCCGGGTTCAAGCTGCTGCCTGGCGAACACCCCATCGTGCCCGTCATGCTCTACGAGGCGCCCCTGGCCCAGGAGTTCGCCAAGCGCCTGCTGGACGAGGGGGTCTACGTCATCGGCTTCTTCTTCCCGGTGGTGCCCAAGGGCCAGGCCCGCATCCGCACGCAGATGAGCGCCGCCCACACCCGCGGAGACCTGGACAAGGCCATCGGAGCCTTCACCAAGGTGGGCCGGGAACTCGGAGTCATCCAGTAAGCGGATCGACCGCGCCCGCCGAGTGGAATCGCGCCCCAAACCGTGCTGGTTTGGGGCGTCAATTCTTTCTGGGAGCGGTCGCCAGGAAGATCTGGGCGGCCAGGAGCAGCAAAGCAACGTCGCGCAGCAGCGACCACCGCATGTCTGTCAGGCGTTCGGAGTCCGTCAGGTGCGCGGTGGCTCCGAAGCACCCGCAGTCCACCGGATTGTGGCGGGCCAGGTTGATGGAGAGGGCCAGGCTGAAGGCCAGGAGCAGCAGCGTGATCCACGAGGCGGCGGCGCGGATCCAGACGCCGAAGCAGAGCGCCAAACCGCAGAACAACTCCAGCCATGGCAGGACCAGGGCCATGGGATTCAGCATGTTGGCGGGCACCAGCTGATAGGCCCAGATGGCCTTGGCGAAGCCGGGTGGGTCGGCGATCTTGGGCAGGGCCGCCATGATGAAGACCAGGCCCAGGGCGATTCTCACGGCCACACTGAGCTTGGGATGGAGCAGCCAATGCTGCGGTCGGGGGCTCATGGCCTTCCCTTCTCGACGGGATGGCCCTGCGCCACCCAGGCGGGGAAGCCGTCGTGGAAAAGGAGCAGGTGAAAGTAGCCCTCCCCGAGCAGCTTCTCGGCGAGCAGGTGGGAATCCCGGCAGTCACCGCCGGTGCAGTAGATGACGATGGGATCTTCCGAGCCCGGTCGGCGCGCGGCCTTGAAGGAGAGCAGGCGGTCGTCCAGATCCGATTCCCACACCGGGGTGCTCCAGGCCCCGGCGATGTGGCCTTCGAGGAAGTCGGCACTGCGGCGGGCGTCCAGGAACGGCGTGCCGGACTGGAAGGCCTGCCAGGCTTCCTCAGTGCTGATTTCCCGGATGGGGCTGAAGGCTGGTGTCTCCGGTTCTTGCCTGGCGGCTGGAATCGCGGAGGGTGCCACCTTCGGCGAGGTGGTTCGGCTGGGGCTGATCGGGCGGTCGAACCTGGGTTCCGGGACGGCGGGTTCGACGAGGCTGGGCTCCCGAGGCAAAGTCTGCGGAGACACGGAGGGGGAAAGCGGCACGCCGGACCCGGCCCACCCCAGGCGGCGCGCCGGGGAAGCCAGAAAGTTGGAGAGCAGTGCCGCCGCCACCGCCAACCCGGCCAGGGCCAGGGGGCGGATGAGGATGGGGGCGGACCTCACGGGCCGGTCAACCTGAGGAGACGGTTTCGGCATCGATCACAACACGATGTACCGATAGGTCCCGGGATCCTGCTCTTTCAACAGGAGTTGGATGGTCCAGCGGCGATCCGGATAGCGCTCGTACATCGTGGCGCTCATGACCGATTCCTTCAGCCAGTCCCGGATGTCCTCGTAGCGCTCGAACCTGGGGGGCTCCCAGGCGCCGCCCGCAGCCCCCCGGGCCGCCGAGCCGGGCTTCAGGTACTCCATCAGGCGTGCCAGCGAGGTTTCAGGGTCCTGCATCGTCCGCTCCAAAGTTCCGGGTGTGGTCATGAGCTGTCAGCCTTCTTCCTGCGGCGAGGAGGCAGTGGGGCGGCGGGTCCGACTGCCGACCCGGGCAAGGGCCCGGTCCCTATCCTTCGTGCTGGGGGTCAGGGAATGGATGAGAGCCCTTAGCGAGGCCTCGCTGCCGGCGTCGAGGGCCTTGGAAAAGCCGATGGCCAGGCCCCGGGCGTCGGACCGCACCACGGTTCCCCGGGCCACGACCCTCTGCCCGATCTCCCGGTCCGCCAGCAGGATGGCCACACCGCACGGACTTCCGAGAGGCAGGAGTTTATGGCTGTCCACCAGGATGCCACCCATGCTGAGGTCGAGGGCCGAAGGGTAGGCGATGATCTGGTCCTCGACGACCAGTTTCACCTGGTAGGTGGTTGGGATGCGGCGATGCTGCCGCCTTTCAGGGGATGTGCTCATGGGGCTCCCCGGACCCGGCATGATAGCGCGGCCCGGGGGACTGGGGTCACGTGCTCTCGGCCTGCTGGTACCCCTGGTCGTGGATGTCCATCACCGCCCGGCCGGAGGGGTCGGCCATCTTTGCGAAGGTCGCATCCCAGAGCAGGGCGGTTTCCGTGCTGCACGCGACGCTACGCTCGTAGGGCACACAGTTCACCGCGGTCGCGCTGGGGAAGTGGTGCTCGAAGATCTGACGGTAGAAATAGGCCTCCTTGGTTTCGGGGGTCTTGACCGGGAAGCGTTCCGCGGCGCCTCGCATCATGCTGTCGCTGACCTCCCGCTCGGCTGTGGCCTTGAGGGCATCAATCCAGCCGTAGCCCACGCCATCCGAGAACTGCTCCTTCTGTCGCCAGAGCACTTCGTCGGGGATGAGACCCTCGAAGGCCTTCCGGAGGGGGTACTTCTCGATGGGCCGCGGGCGGTGGGCGTTTCGTGGCAGCTTCACCGTCGGATCAAGACGCATGGCCACATCCAGGAATTCCCGGTCCAGGAAGGGCACCCGGGCTTCCACACCCCAGGCCGCGCTGGACTTGTTGGCGCGGGCGCAGTCGTAGAGGTGCAGCTTCTGGAGCTTGCGCACCGTCTCGGCATGCAGTTCCGGGCCGTCTGGCGCCTTGTGGAAGTAGAGGTAGCCGCCGAAGATCTCGTCCGCACCTTCCCCGGAGAGCACCATCTTGATGCCCATGGCCCGGATCTTCCGCATCATGAGGTACATGGGCGTGGAGGCCCGGATCGTCGTGATGTCGAAGGTCTCCAGGTGGTAGATCACGTCCGAGAGGGCGTCCAGCCCCTCCTGCACGGTGAAGTGGATCTCATGGTGGATGGCACCGATGTGGTCGGCCACCAGGCGGGCAGGGGCCAGATCCGGCGCACCCTCCAGCCCCACGGCGAAGCTGTGGATCCTCGGCCACCACGCCGGCGCCGTGCCGCCCTCCTCCACGCGGCCCTCCCGGAACTGGGCGGCAATGGCTGCGATCAGGGAGGAGTCCACGCCCCCGGAGATCAGGACGCCATAGGGCACGTCGCACATGAGCTGCCGCCGCACCGCTGCTTCGAGGGCCGCGCGCAGGGCCGCGGGATCGTAGGGGGCATCGGGGACATGGCCGGGTTCCGCCCAGTCGGGTTCGTAGTAGCGCTGGAACCCCTTGTCCGCCTCGTGACCGAGGTAGAAATGTCCCGGGGGGAACTCGCGGATCCGTTCACAGTGGCCCACCAGGGCCTTCATCTCGGAGGCGACGTAGAGCCGGTCCTCCCGATCCCAGCCCAGGTAGAGGGGGATGACGCCCATGGGATCCCGGGCGATGAGGTAGGTCTCCCGCTTTGGGTCGTAGAGGACGAACGCGAAGATCCCGTTCATGCGGTTGAGGAAGTCCCGGGGCGAGAGCTCGTCGTAGAGGTAGAGGATCACCTCGCAATCCGAGAGGGTCTGGAAGTTGTGGGCTTCCCGCAAGCCATGCCGAAGCTCCCGGTGGTTGTAGATCTCACCGTTGACGGCCAGCACGGTGCCCTGGAGCGTGTCGACCAGGGGTTGGGCGCCATGCTCGACATCCACGATGGAGAGGCGCTCGTGGACGAGGATGGCCCGCTCGTCACTGTAGATGCCGCTCCAGTCAGGACCCCGGTGGCGGATCTTCCGGGCCATGGCCAGGGCCTGGCGCCGGAGTTCCGTCGGGTTCGAGCGCGAAGAGTCGATGTCGAGGATGGTGAGGATGCCGCACATGGGGACTCCAAAAGAAAAACCCCCGATCCGCTGTCGCGAATCGGGGGTGGTCCGGGAAATCAGGTGTCTAGGTGAGACCCTCTCCGGCCCACGCGCGATTCGCGCGAGGGAGCCGATTATTGAAATGGCGGTTGGGCCGCAGTGAGGGGAAGGTCATAGGTTGCCTGCAAGAACCTTATCGGTTGCCTTCGCAGAACGTCAAGAACAGAAGCGGAAGTTGGCCAGGCTTGCTCTTGATGATGAAATGGTGCGGTTGGAGGCCGCATGAAAGCCCTGTTGAAGACCAAGCGCGAGGAAGGCATCTGGATGGGCGAGGTGCCCATGCCCGAGATGGGCCCCAACGATGTCCTGATCCGCGTCCACAAGAGCGCCATCTGCGGCACGGATGTGCACATCTACAACTGGGACGACTGGGCCCAGAAGACCATCCCCGTCCCCATGGTGGTGGGGCATGAGTACTTCGGCATCATCGAGCAGGTGGGCGCGGAGGTTGAAGGCTACAAACCCGGCGACCGGGTGAGTGGCGAGGGACACATCACCTGTGGACACTGCCGGAATTGCCGGGCCGGCAAGCGCCACCTCTGTCGGAACACCGTGGGCGTGGGTGTGAACCGCACCGGCTCCTTCGCGGAGTACCTGTCCATTCCGGCCTTCAACGTGTTCAAGGTGCCGGACAACATCCCTGACGAAGTGGCCTCCATCTTCGATCCTTACGGCAACGCCACCCACACGGCCCTCAGCTTCGACATGGTGGGCGAGGATGTGCTGATTACGGGCGCGGGTCCCATCGGCATCATGGCCGTGGCCATCGCGAAGCACGTGGGGGCACGGAATGTGGTCATCACGGACGTGAACGAGTACCGGCTCGAGCTGGCGCGGAAGATGGGCGCCACGGTCGCCGTGAATCCCATGAAGAAGGGTCTCCCCGAAGTGATGAAGGATCTGGGAATGACCGAAGGCTTTGACGTGGGATTGGAGATGAGCGGCAATCGCAACGCCTTCGAATCCCTGCTGGAGGCCATGCACCATGGGGGCCGCGTGGCGCTGCTGGGCATCCTCCCCGGCGACTGCGCCATCGACTGGAGCCAGGTCATCTTCAAGGGGCTGGTGTTGAAGGGGATCTACGGTCGCGAGATGTTCGAGACCTGGTACAAGATGGCCGCCATGGTGCAGAGCGGTCTGGACATCACTCCCATCATCACCCACCGCTTCGACATCGACGACTTCCAGAAGGGCTTCGATGCGATGCGGAGCGGGCAGAGCGGGAAGGTGATCCTGGACTGGGGCGTGAAGTAGCTGCTTCCGGCCAGATATGGGCGAAATGCGGCCGAATGGCCGCATTTCGCGTACTTGCGCGCGAAGCGCGCAACCGCCTCAGCGTACGGGTTGCGGCTGCGGCACCGGCGGGTAGGGGCCGTCGGTCCACGGGGCGCCGTCCTTGATGAGGATGTCGCCCGCAAGCCCCTCGCCCCCGGGCAGGCCGTCGGTGCCCAGGCAGGCCAGGTAGTAGCCGTCCAGCTTGGTGTTGAATTTCTGCCGCACGGGGCCCCGCTTCACCTGTACGTCCTCGACGGGCCGGGCGACATAGGGCCGGTAAAGGAACGGATGGCCCCAGGGCGCTTCGGGCACCTGTTCGAGGTATTCGGGCACCAGGCCCTGCAGGGTTTCGGGGTACTCGCCAGTCTTGGCCTTGTAGCGGATCAGGGCATCCGTGAGCCGTTTGAGAGCCGCCCGGACCTGCTTCCGGCGGTCTTCCAGATCCCGGTTCACGAAGGCCTCGATGAGGAAGAGGTCCCGGGTGGCCTGGTGGGCTGCCTCGGAGTCCGGGTAGCGGGCCACCAGCTGCTTCATCATGGCCTGGGCCTCGAGGCTCCGGCCCTCCTGGTTCAGTTTCAGGGCGTCCTCATAGAGCCTTGTGGGAAGCCTGGGGTCCTCGGAACTGCATCCGGCGAGAAGGGCGAGAAGGGCCAGGGCAGGGACGAAACACGCACGGCTCACGCGGCACCTCCGGTACCGCGCCCTGCGGGCTTCGGCTTCGCCAAAGTGGCCCTTCGCTTCTGCTTCGTGCTCATGGCATGAACCTTAGCAGAACGGCGGGACGGTAGGATGGAGGGATTGGGGGGCACATGATCGACAGGCCGATGCTGGTTGGCATCGTAGGAGGCTCGGGCAGCGGGAAGACGTCCGTGGCGGCGGAACTGGTGAAGCGCCTGGAACGCCGGGCGATGGCCACCCTCCTGTTGGACATGGATGCCTACTACGCCCCGCTGGAGCTGGTGAAATCCCGCTTCGACGGCCTGCCCGTGAACTGGGACCACCCCCACGCCTTCGACCTGGAGCTCATGGCCGCGCACCTGGCCGCCCTGCGCCGCGGGGAGAGCATCCGCAAGCCGACCTATGACTTCACGATCTCCGACCGGACCGGCTGGGGCGACCCACTCCCGCCGGGGCAGGTGGTCATCCTGGAAGGCCTGCTGCTCTTCGCCCTGCCAGAACTGCGCGACCAGCTGGACATGAAGGTGTTCGTGGACACGGATGCCGATATCCGCATCCTGCGCCGCATCCGGCGGGACACCCGGGAACGGGGCCGCAGCCTCGAGAGTGTCATGGAGCAGTACGAACAGAGCGTCCGGCCCATGCACCTGGAGTTCGTGGAGCCGAGCAAGCGCTGGGCGGACCTCATCGTGCCCACGGGTGTGGAGAACCGCACGGCCATGGATGTCATCACCCACCACATCTGCAGCCGCGTGCTTGATCAGGGAGAACCCCAGCGTGTTTGAGAACGGCCTCCACCTTTCCGCCGAAACCTACCGGGACCTGCCGGAAACCGTCCAGCGCCTTGATGTGCGGGAGCGCTGGGAATACGACCTCGCACGGATTCCCGGCGCCCTCCTCATCCCCTTGGGTGAGCTGGCGGACCGGGTGGCTGAATTGGATCCCTCCCGGCCTCTCGCGGCCTACTGCCACCATGGCTCCCGCAGCCTCCACGCTCTGCGGATCCTGCAGGGGGCAGGCTTCACGGATATCGCGCACCTGGCCGGCGGCATCGATGCCTACAGCCGCCTGGATCCTTCCATTCCGAGGTATTGATGCGGCTGCTGCACCGCCATCCGGAAGGCTTCGATCCGAACGCGGCCTGGACGCAGGAATCCGAGAGCGTACGGCAGGATTCCCGCCTCTTCCGGCAGATCGTGGCCCAGCGCCGCAGCCCCCACACAGGACGCCAGCACGCCTTCTACCGCCTCCAGGGCCCGGATTGGGTGAATGTGGTGGCCTTCACGCGGGAGGGCGACCTGCTGGTGGTGGAACAGTTCCGGCACGGCATCGATGCTTCCACCTTGGAGATCCCGGGTGGAGGCTGCGATGCCGGCGAGGCTCCGGAAACATCCGCCCGGCGGGAACTTCGAGAGGAGACGGGGTTCGTTTCCGGCCATTGGGTGTCCCTGGGCTCCTGCACCCCGAATCCGGCCACCCAGAACAACCGCTGCCACAGCTTCCTGGCCCTGGATTGCGATCCGGACGGATCGCTGGAGCTGGATCCCGCCGAGGAGTTGCAGGTCTGGGCCTGCTCCTGGTCCGAGTGGCAGGACCGCATGCGCCATGGCGAAGTCCACCACGCCCTGGTGTTGTCCGCCTTCCAGCTCCTGAGCCTATGGGAGGGCTGGCCCGCGCTGCGGGAGCGCCTGGAGGGCTCGGGCGAAAAGGGGAGACAGGATTAACAGGATCCAAAAGCAGCACAACACCGCACCATCCTGTTCATCCGGCTTTTCGTCCTGTTAATCCTGTCTCGGCCTTTTCCTAAGCCAAGGCGAAGCGCTAGTCTGGAGGCTGGATCCCGATGAGGAGTGCCCATGGCCACCGAATGTTCTTTCGATGTCGTCTGCAAAGTGGACCTGGATGAGGTGAAGAACGCCGTCTCTCAGGCCATGAAGGAGATCGGCCAGCGGTACGATTTCAAGGGCTCCGTGTCCAAGATCGAGCTCAAGGACGACAAGGTGCTGGTGCTCAACAGCGATGACGAAGTGAAGCTCAAAGCCGTCATCGATGTGCTCCAGACCAAGCTCCACAAGCGCGGTGTCAGCATCCGCAGCATGGAATACGGCAAGATCGAACCCGCCACCAAGGGCACTGTCCGCCAGGAAGTCACCATCCATCAGGGCATTCCCGTGGAGAAGGCCAAGGGGCTCATCAAGGCCGTCAAGGACGCCAAGATCAAGGTGCAGGCCAGCATCCAGGGCGACCAGCTTCGCGTCAGCGGAAAGAGCCGGGACGATCTGCAGGAAGTCATCGCCCTGTTCAAGAAGGACGATCAGGGCCTCGACCTCCAGTTCACGAACTACCGGGGCTGACGTGTCGCGACTCGACCTCTCCCGCTATTTCCTCCCCATCGCCCCTAAGCTGGCGGGCGTGGAGGCGGAACTGCAGCGCATCCTGCAGAGCGACGTGGAGGTGGTCCAGAAGCTGGCAGACCATGTCCGCGGTGGGCAGGGCAAGCGGCTGCGGCCGGCCCTGGTGATGCTGTCGTCGCGGTTCTGCGGCGTGCCCAACGAAGAGGACGTGCGCTTCGGCGCGGTCTTCGAGCTGATCCACACGGCCACCCTGGTCCATGACGATGTCATCGACCATGCCCAGCTGCGCCGGGGCATGCCCACCCTCAACCGGCTCTGGGGCAACACCCTGACCGTGCTATTCGGCGACCTGCTCTACCTGGTGGCCATGAACGAGGCCATCGCCGGCCGCAGCTGGCGGATGATGGAGATCTTCGCGGAAGTCACCACCCGCATGATCGAGGGCGAACTCATCCAGAACGACGTGCTCTTCAAGCTCGACACCAGCCGCAAAGACTACTTCGACATCCAGGAGCGAAAGACCGCGCTCCTGTTCAGCGGTTGCACCGAGACCGGCGCCGTCCTCACCGGCCGGAGCCTGGATGAGTGCGTCGCCATGCGCGAATACGGCCTGGAGGTGGGGCGCGCCTTCCAGCTGGTGGACGACCTGCTGGATTACACCGCCACCAGCGAGCAGCTGGGCAAGCCGGCCTTCAGCGACCTCCGCGAGGGGAAGCTCACCTTGCCCATGCTCACCCTGCTGGAGAAGGCTCCGGACGAGGTTCGATCTCTGATCCGCACCATCTGGGATCGGGGCGAGGAGGTGCCCATCCCTGAGGACGAGGAGGCGCAGCTTCGCGCGCTCATCACCCGGCATGACGCCCTCTCGGAAACCCGCGATCTGGCCCTCAAGGCTTCGAAGAATGCCGTGGCCCAGCTCTTCGCAGTGAAGGGCGATGCCGCCACCGGGAGCCTGCTGCGGGAGATCCCCGAGGCCCTGCTGTCGCGGAGCATGTGAGGCCGCAGAATCAGCTTCCGAGCCGTGCCAGCAGGTCCTGGAAGCGGGGATGGGAGCGGACGGCATCCAGGTCGCCGTCGTGGATGAACCAATCCTTCTGGGTGAGCCCTCCGGCTGCGGCCCGTTCCAGGCAGTCCAGGCTCTCCTCGGCATCGCCAGCCAGGGCATGGATGCAGCCCAGGTTGTAGAGGAGCATCGGATCATCAGGGTCCATGTTCCGGGCCATCCGGGCCCAGGCCAGGCCCTTCTGGTGCTCTCCCAGAGCCACAAGGGCGTTGGCTCCCAGATAACGGGCGCGCACGTCGTCGGGTACGCGTTCCAGGCGGTTCTCCACGAGCGCCAGCCCGGCTCTCCGGGCGCGCAAGGCCTCGTCCTCGAGGCCGAGGCTGTGGTAGACCTGGGCCACCAGTAGAATCGCCTGGAAATCCTCTGGCCGGAGGGCCGCCGCCCACTCGAAGTACTCGATGGCCCGCTCTGGCTTGCCTGCGGCAAAGCAATGGCGGGCGTAGAAATAAGCGGCTTCGTAGAGATTGGGATCCAGGCAGAGGGCCGTCTCGAAGGCTTCCTCCGCTTCATCGGCCACGCCTGCGGCAGACAGGGCGACCCCCCGGGAGGCATGAGCCTCGGCCAGATCAGGATCCAACTCCAGGGCCTTGCGGCTGCAGGATTCGGCCAGTTCCCTCTGCGACTCCGTGCGGTCGATGTAGATATAGGTGTAGGCCGCGCAGTTGGCCAGGCTCGCCCAGGCGGAAGGGAAGTTGGGGTCGAGGTCCAGGGAGTGCCGGAACATCTCGGCCGCGGCGCGCATGCCGTGGCGATTGAACCGGAAATAGTGCTGCCGTCCTCTCAGGTAGTACTCGTAGGCCTCCAGATCCACCGGGTATCTGGGCCGGATGGACGCGGTCACGTGGAGCGCGGAAGCCACGCAGCGGGTGATGTCATCGAGCGTCGCAAAGAGATCCTGGCGATCGAAGGCATAGGCCTTGGACCAGGCCTCGCGGCCCGATTTCACATCCACCAGTTCGGCTTTCAGGGTCAGGAGATGTTCGCGTTTCCGGAGCGTGCCCACCAGGATGGCGGTCGCATGCAGGTGCCGCCCCACCGCCGCTGGGGAAATGGCTGTGCCCCCATAGCGGAAGGACGTGGTTCTGGAGACCACCTGGAGTTCTTCCAAGTGGTTGAGGGCCTGAAGCACCTCTTCGGCCAGGCCCTCGCCGACGTGCGCGTCCCCTCCGTCAGGCCGCTGGTCCAGGAAGGGCAGGACGGCCACCACGGCCCGGCCTCTCCGCGCTTTCGGATGGACCGGACCCCTTTTCTGGGCCGTCATTCCAGGCGGTCGAGGTGACTTCCCCAGCTGCAGGGCCATGTTCCACCTCCAGGACAGATCTCACTGCGACATCGATCCTGGCGGGCGGGGATGCCTCACCTGGGTCGGACTCCCCGGAAAAGGACCATCAGGTGAATAGATAGCCGCATCCTGGCCCGCAGGTGGTATCCAGCATGGGATGGACGGTTCTCCGCGCAAGGGGCAGCCGGGACGGCCTTCAGCTCTCGCGGCTGGCGCCTCCCTAGCTCTCGACCTCGCCCAGCCTCAAATCAAAGGGAATCCCCGCCCGCTTGCAGGCTGCGATGAAGCTTTCCTTGTCGGGGCATTTGAGATAGGCCTCCAGCGGCTCCACCTTCTTGTCCTTGATGAACTCCACGAGGGCGTCGTTCATGAGCTTCTGGCCGTAGCTCCGGCCGGTCTGCATGGCGCTCGTGATCTGGAAATTCTTGCCTTCACGGATGAGGTTGGCGATGGCGGGGCTGATGAAGAGGGTCTCCAGGGCGGCGATGCGACCGCCGCCGATCTTCTTGAGCAGGGTCTGGCTCACCACACACTTCAGGGCATCCGCCAGCATCACGCGGATCTGCTGCTGCCGATCCGCGGGGAACTGGTCCACGATGCGGTCGATGGTGCCGATGGCGCTGCTGGTGTGCAGAGTTCCGAAGACCAGATGACCGGTGATGGCCGTCTCCAAGGCGATGGCGATGGTCTCGAGATCGCGCATCTCGCCCACCATCACGATGTCGGGATCCTCGCGCAGGGCGGCGCGGAGGCCGTTCTTGAAGCTGTCCGTGTGGGTGCCCACCTCGCGCTGGTTCACCAGGCAGCCCTTGCGGGGATGCACGAACTCGATGGGATCCTCGATGGTGAGGATGTGGTCATGGCGCTTCTGGTTGGCCAGGTCGATGATGGCGGCCAGGGTGGTGGACTTCCCACTGCCCGTGGGACCCGTCACCAGCACAAGGCCCTTGGAGAGGTCACAGAGACGCCGGATGGGGTCGGGCAGGCCCAGCTTGTCGGGATCGGGAATCTGATTGGGGATGACGCGGCAGACCAGCCCAGGCCCGACCCGATCCATGAAATAGTTCACGCGGAGACGGCAGTTGCCGGCCTCGTAGGCGTAAGCGAAATCCGCATCGTGGCGTTCCTGGAAATGATGCCAGGCGGTCGGCGTGGCCACGGCCTCCATCATTTCCAGCATGGTGGCGGGTTCGAGTGGTTCGAAACCTTCCAACTCCTTCATGTCGCCGTGGACGCGAACCAGCGGTGGTTCCATGGAGGTGCAATGGAGATCCGAGCCCTGCTGGGCGAGCAAGGCGGAGAACAGTCGCTCGGCCAGAGGGTGGCCGTGGGTTGCGCCGGGCCGCGAAGCTGGCGAGCCGCTGGTGCCAGGGGCCGGAATCACCCTGGGGGCAGGGATGGGTGCGGCCGCCGGCTGGGGGCGGGTGGGTCCCAGCAGGTCCGCGATGAGGTCCGGGAGCTCACCCTTGCGATCCAGGCGGATCCGGAAGATCTGGCCGGTCAGTTCGTGCTCGAACTCGGCCTTGCCTTCCTTCTGCCAGGCCGCTTTCAGGTTCCCCGGGACGACTTCTCCGGCCAGCACGTCGACCATCAACGCGGGCAGGGGATTGGGTAGGAGATCCATGGCTTCGCCGTTCTTGAGTT
The DNA here is from genome assembly GCF_024609265.1 of Geothrix campi. Taxonomy (GTDB): domain Bacteria; phylum Acidobacteriota; class Holophagae; order Holophagales; family Holophagaceae; genus Geothrix; species Geothrix campi. The sequence goes on from NZ_JANHMP010000001.1 coordinate 513,522, forward strand.
CCAGGCGGGGTTTCCGGTCGGCTTCCAGGTGGAGGCGGGTTCCGCCGCGGGCGATGACATGGGAAAGCAGCCGGTCGAGCTGGGGCATGGACGTCTCCTGGCCATCAAAGGATGCCACGAGTCACAGCCTTGGGGGTTCGGCGCCAGCGGCCCGGGCGCTAGACTGGAAGGTGACCTTTTCGGGAGTGAGCATGAATATTCACGAATACCAAGCCAAAGAGCTGCTGAGGCAGTACAAGGTGGCCACGCCCGACGGGAAGGTCGCCCAGGACGCCGAAGAAGCCCGCATGATCACCAAGGAATTCGGCGGCGCCAGTGTCGTCAAGGCGCAGATCCACGCCGGTGGCCGTGGCAAGGGCGGTGGCGTGAAGTTCGCGACGGATCCCGACAAGGCCGCGGAGCTCTTCAAGGCCATGATTGGCATGCAGCTGGTCACCAAGCAGACCGGCGCCGAAGGGCGCAAGGTCCGCACGGTGTTCCTCTCCAAGCCGGTGGATATCGAGCGCGAGCTCTACCTGAGCTTCCTGGTGGACCGCGTCACCAGTCGGGTGACCATCCTGGCGTCCACCGAGGGTGGCGTGGAGATCGAGGAGGTTGCCGCCAAGACTCCCGAGAAGATCGTCCGGGTGGCTGTGGATCCTGCCTTGGGCCTCAATGGTTTCCAGGCGCGCCAGGTGGCCTTCGCCCTGGGTCTCGAAGGCAATGCCTTCAAGCAGGGCGTCGTCTTCCTCCAGAACCTCTACAAGCTCTTCGTGGAGAAGGACTGCTCCATGGTGGAGATCAACCCGCTGGTGGTGACCAAGCAGGGTGATGTCACCGCCCTGGATGCCAAGATCGGCTTCGATGACAACGGGTTGGTCCGCCACCCGGATGTGCTGGCCTACCGCGACCTCAACGAGGAAGCCGAAGAGGAAGTGGAAGCCAGCAAGTACAACCTCAACTTCATCAAGCTGGATGGCAGTATCGGCTGCATGGTGAACGGCGCAGGCCTGGCCATGGCCACCATGGACATCATCAAATACTGCGGCAGCTCCCCGGCCAACTTCCTGGACGTGGGCGGCAGCGCCACCGAGGATGCGGTGAAGAACGCCTTCCGCATCATCCTGCAGGACAAGTCCGTGAAGGCCGTGCTGGTGAACATCTTCGGCGGCATCATGCGCTGCGACATCGTGGCCTCGGGCATCGTGAACGCGGCGAAGGAGATCGGCATCAAGGTGCCCGTGGTCGTCCGCCTGGAAGGCACCAACGTCGAGGAAGGCAAGCAGATCCTCGCAGCGAGCGGCCTGAACCTCATCGTCGGAGCTGACCTGAAGGATGCAGCCGAGAAGGTCGTGGCTTCGATCAAGTAGTCCATCCACGGAACCCGGAACCACATTTTCGAGAGGTATGACATGGCAGTTCTCGTGGGCAACCACACCAAGCTCATCGTCCAGGGCATCACCGGCCGCGAAGGCCTCTTCCATGCCAAGGGCTGCCGCGACTACGGCACGAACGTGGTCGGCGGCGTGACCCCCGGCAAGGGCGGCACGGAGATCGAAGGCTTCCCCGTCTTCAACACCGTCCAGGAGGCTGTGGCCAAGACCGGCGCCAACGCCACCATGATTTTCGTCCCCCCCGTGGCCGCGGCAGACGCGATCCTTGAAGCCCTCGACGCGGGCATCGAGCTGGTCGTCTGCATCACCGAGGGCATCCCCGTCCTCGACATGGTCAAGGTCAAGCGGGTGCTCCCCAACTACCCCAAGAGCCGCCTCATCGGCCCCAACTGCCCCGGCATCATCAGCCCCGGCCTGGCCAAGATCGGCATCATGCCCGGCCGCATCCACAAGCAGGGCCACGTGGGCGTGGTCAGCCGCTCCGGCACCCTCACCTATGAGGCCGTGGGCCAGCTCACCGCCCTGGGCATCGGTCAGAGCACCTGCATCGGCATCGGCGGCGACCCGGTCAGCGGCACCAGCCACATCGACGCGCTGGAGATGTTCAACAACGACCCAGACACCCACGCCGTCATCATGATCGGCGAGATCGGTGGCAGCGCCGAGGAGGACGCCGCCGCCTGGGTGAAGGCGAACATGAAGAAGCCCGTGGTGGCGTTCATCGCCGGCCAGACGGCCCCTCCGGGGCGCCGCATGGGCCACGCCGGCGCCATCATCTCCGGGGGCAAGGGCACCGCCGCCGAGAAGATGAAGGCCCTCACCGCCGCCGGCATTACCGTCGTGCAGAGCCCCGCCGACATGGGCAAGGCCCTGGCCGAGCGGCTGAAGTAGCGGTTCGTTCCGGACTGGATCAGGGCGGCCCCTCCGGGGGCCGCCTTGTTTTGCACCTTCACGGGGCGGGGCCGGGGGCTTCATGATGAGTGTCATGATGCCCAATTCAGGTTCCCGATCCGACTCCCGCCGGGGCGCATTCCTGCGCCATCTTCGGCGCCTCCATGCCTGGGTGGGGCTGAGCGGAGCCGCCTTCGGTCTGCTGTTCGGATTGACTGGGTTTCTCCAGAACCACCGCGCCGTCATGAAGATCGACGCGGGGCAGGTGGAGGCCCACAAGGTGCAGCTGGAGCTGGATCAGCCGCCAGCGACCATCGAAGAACTGGCGGGCACCCTGGCCACCCGCTTCGGGGTTCCCATGAGCCGCATCCGATCGCGGGTGCTGCCCCCCAAACCGGCCCGGTTCGGCGGCCAGGAGGTGAAGGCCCCGATGCAGTGGCTGGTCCAGGTCACGGGCCATGCCCACTTCGCCCGGGCCACTTACCTGCCGGGCAACCGGACGGTGGAAGTGGAACGGAGCGATGCGAATGTCGTCGAGACCCTCCAGCGGCTGCACAAGGCCGAGGCCGGGCAGGCCGGCTGGATCCTGCTCACGGACTGTTTTGCCGGAGCCCTGGTCTTCCTCGCCCTGAGCGGCACCTTGCTCTGGACCCGGCTGGCGGGGCCGCGCCTCCTCTCGGCGACCCTGGCCCTGGGTGGCTTCGCCGTGGCCGTTCTCATCGCCGCCAGAGCCTGGTAGCGCCGGTATGCTGAGGTCGGAGGGCTCATGCTGATATCCCGAGTGATGGTCCTGGATCAGGACATCGGCCTGAACGCCACGCTGTTCGGCGGTGACATGATGGCCCGCATGGACATGGTGGCTGGGATCACGGCCTCGCTCATGTCCCGGAACCGCCGGTTCCTCACCCTCAAGGTCTCGGAGCTGGTCTTCCACAGCCCCGTGCGGGCCGGGGAGATCATCGAGTTCTTCGCGGCCATCACCCGCCAGGGGCGCACCAGCATGACCCTCCAGATCGAGGTGCAGGTCTACGAACCGATCTCCGACGCACGGCGCGCGGTCACCAGCGGCGAGTTCGTCATGGTGGCCGTGGACGAAGCGCAGCACCCCGAGCCGATCCTCTGGAAGCCTGAGGCGGTCCAGGCGGCCATGGAAGCCCACCGCGCCCGGGGGGGATCCGGGGCAAATCCCGCCTGACCCGCGTATCCTGGTGGCATGACGGACCTCATCAGGGCTCATCTGGATCACCGCCGCGTCTGGCGGGATTTTGACTATTGCTACCCAGTCATCTCGCGCCGCAGCCGTGGTGTGAGTCTGGGCGTGAATCTGAACCCGGACAAAGTCTGCAATTTCGATTGCGTCTATTGCGAGGTGGATCGCCTCACGCCTCCAAAGCGGAAGGATCTGGACCTGGATCTGCTGGACAAGGAACTGGGCCTGCTGCTGGACCTGGCCACCAGCGGCGAGATCTATGAGATTCCGCCCTTCGACTCGGCCCGGCCCGAGCAGCGCCGCTTGAACGACATCGCCTTCAGCGGCGACGGCGAACCCACGACGGCCCGCGAATTCGCCGAGGTAGTCGCGCGCGTGGCCCGCCTCAAGGCTCAGCGCGGCTTGGACCTGGTGAAGCTCGTGCTCATCACGGACTCCAGCCGCCTCCAGGCGCCGGAGGTGGTGAAGGGCCTCGAAACGCTCATGGTGAACCAGGGTGAAATCTGGGCCAAGCTCGACGCCGGCACCGAGGCCTTCTACCGCGAAATCTGCCGCAGCCAGGTGCCCTTCCAGCGGATCCTCGACAACCTCCTCGCCACCGCCCGGCGCTGGCCCATCCTCATCCAGACCCTCTTCCTCAGCTGGAAGGGGCAGGGGCCCTCGGCCGAGGAAGTGGAAGCCTACTGCGGACGCCTGGAAGCCATCCTGGCCCAGGGCGGCCACTTGCAGGCGCTTCAACTCTATACAGTTGCCCGTCCCACGCCGGAACCCGAAGCGCGGCCCCTTTCCCGCCGGGAGATGGATATCCTCGCGGCGCAGGTGGGCGCCCGCCTTCCAGGCCTGCCGGTGGAGGTCTACTACGGGCCGGAGGTCTGGGGCTGATGCGCCGTCGGACCGGATTCACCGCCACAGCCCTGGCGGCGGGTTTGGGCGCCACGCTGGGTGCTGCGTGGGGCTGTCGGCCTCGCCGTGTCCCGGCGCCGCCTCCACCTCCGCGTCTCCGCCTGGTGGCGGTCGGGGACATCCTCATGCACCAGGACGTGAAGGCAGCCGCGGAGCATGCCGCGCAGGGCTTTCCATCCCTTTGGGCTGACCTCGTCCCGCTCTTCCAGGGGGCGGACCTGGCCTTCGGCAACCTGGAGACACCTGTGGCGCCGACGACCGGACGACCCGGAATCCCCTTCCAGTTCAACGCGCCGGTCACCCTTCCGGCCGCCCTGCGTGCCAGCGGCTTCACCGTGTTGGCCACGGCCAACAACCACGCCTTCGATCAGGGGCCGAAGGGCGTGCGGGAGACCCTCGACCGCCTGCGGGCGGAACACCTGGTGGCCGTGGGCAGCGGCGAGGACCGTCCCCGGGCGGAAGCCCTCCAGGTCGTGGAGCGGCAGGGCCTCAAGGTCGCTTTCCTGGGCTTCACGGATCTCTTCAATGTGGATCTCAACCGCAAGGCCACCGAGCCCTGGGTACGGCCACTGGATCTGGAACCCGCGTTGGCCGCCGTGCGGGAGGCGCGCTCCCGCGCCGACCTGGTGGTGGTCAGTGTCCACTGGGGCAATGAGTACCAGCGCCAGCCCACGAAACGCCAGCGGGACATCGCCCGGAAGATGGTGGAAGCGGGCTGCGACCTGCTGCTGGGGCACCATCCCCATGTCCTGCAACCCGCTGAGATCGTGGAGGCGGGAGGACGGAAGGCCCTGGTGGCCTATTCCCTCGGCAACTTCATCAGCAACCAGGACCGCATGTACCGGGCGGACCTCTTTCCGGTGGCGGGGGGCGACAGCCGCGATGGAGCAGCCCTCCAGGCCGTCTTCGAACAGCGACAGGGCACAGACGGACGGCCGCACCTGGCGCTGACGGAGACCTCCTTCGAGCCGCTGTGGACCGAGAACAACTGGGGATCCCCCGCCGCGCAACGGGAGATCCGCGTCATCCGCGTGGCCGCCGCCGAAGCCAGGGTGCGGGCGGAGGTGGAGGCCCTGTCGGCCTCCCAGGAAGGGCAGAGGGCCCCAGGCCATCGGACCGCGCTCCTCGCGAAGCAGGAGTACCTCCGCACGCTCATCCTCCGGCGGCGGCGCATCGCAGAGACCCTGGGCGAGCCGTTTGTCCGCTAGGAGCTAGGCCAGGCCCAGGTCCGCGCGGTTCTCATGCAGCACGGCGATGATGCGGGCGAGGTGCTCGTCCTCGGTGCCGCCCGCGGCCTCGAGGAGCATGCGGAAACCCTCGGCCACCTCGAAGCGGTCCACGCCGGCGGCGAAGGCCTTGTCCTTGAGCTTCTTCTTCACGCTCTTCGGTTCCAGGCCCTCGGTTCGGGTGGGGCGCACCAGGGCGCACGCCATGATGAACCCCGTGATCTCATCCGAAGCCAGCAGGGCCTTGTCCAGCAGGTGGTCGTAGGGCACGTTCCAGCGGGTGTAGTGGGCGCTGATGGCATGGGCGAGGTCCGCCTCGCCACGCTCACGGAGCCAGGCCACGATGCGCTTCGGGTGTTCCTCGGGCCAGGAGTCGTAGTCCGCGTCGTGCAGCAACCCAGCCAGGCCGAACAGCTCCACATCCTCCTGCAGTTTGGCTGCGAGGTCGCGCATGACCAGTTCCACGGCCCGGGCATGCGTCCGCAGCTTCTCGGAGGGCGTCCACTGGCAGAGCAGGGTCCAGGCTTCAGCACGGGCGAGCATCGCATGTCCTCAGGGGATGATGATGGTGGAACGCGGCGGCCCGGGCTCAGGGTCGCCGGGATAGCGCACGGCCTCCAGGAACAAGCCGGAAGCGGGGGCGGCCTTGGCGGCCCAGTACAGGTTCGCGGCCTCGGTGGGGGCGTGCAGGTCCTCCACGATGCGGCGAGGTTCTTCCTCACCCAGAGCGCAGGCCACGGAAGCTCCGACCATGCGCCGGACCAGGCGGCGGAAGAAATGGGAGGCGCGGACCCGCAGCAGCACCAGCGAGCCGGCCTCGACGACCTCGCACTGGATGATCCGGCTCAGTCCATCCTCCTCGGCGTCCAGGTCTGCGAAGGAGCCCAGGTCCTGGTTGCCCTCGAAGGCGGTCCAGGCTTTCTGCAACCGGTTGAGATCCAGGCTGCGCTTCACCCACCAGATCCAGGGTTTGCCGAAGGCGCTGCGCCGGCGGCTGATCTGGTACAGGTAGGTGCGGTCCACGGCATCATGGCGGGCATGGAAGCGTGGCGCGCAGGCCCGCACATCGCGGATGGCGATGTCCTGGGGGAGGGTGGCGTCGAGGATGCGACGCAGCTCGCCGGGCCGCGGCGCGCCCTTGGCCTCGAGGTGCAGGTGGGCGACCTGGCCCAGGGCGTGCACCCCGGCATCCGTGCGGCCGGCGCCGCCCAGGTAGACAAGGTGCAGGCCGGCCTCGTGGATGGCGTGCTCCAGGCTGCCCGCCACCGTGCGGACGCCTTCGCGGGACTGCTTCGGGCCTTGTTTCTGCCAACCCTGGAAGCGGCTGCCGTCGTACTCCACCAGCAGGCGGAACGCGGCGTAGGGCACGGGTTTCGCGGCCACCTTCAACCCCCAGTAACGGATTTCACCGCATCGATGAGCGCCGCGGGGTCGTGGATCGGCTTGGAGATGTAGCCCTCCGCGCCGGTCAGTTCCAGGTACTTCTCCCGGTCCCCGAACATGGCGTGCGCGGTGGCCAGCAGCACCGGGATGCGGCGGGTGGCCTCGTCCTGCTTGAGCAGCTTGGTGATGAAGATGCCGTCCACCTTCTGGCCCTGGTAGCTCGACCGGGACAGGCTCACGTCCATGATGATGGCCTTCAGGCCGGCTTCGCGCGCCAGACGGAGGATCTCATCGACTTCCTCCGAAACCAGCACCTCGTAGCCGCCCTTTTTTACCAGCACGGTCTGGATGAACTTCACATTGATGGGGTCGTCCTCCACCAGGAGAATTCGGTCTGTCATAGCCGCCTCTTTGGTACCAGCCTATCGGCAATCAACAGTAAGTGCCGCCCTTTTGCTGCCTTTCGAGGTCTGCCAGGAGGTCGTCTGGCACCTTGAGGCCGCCCCGCCCGGTACCCAGGCACAGGCCGGGCTTGTTGGCGCCGTGATAATCGCTGCCGCCGGTGACGACCATGCCGAGGCGCGCGCCCAGGGCCACGAAGTATTTCTGTTCCGCGGCCCGGTACTCGCCGTAGTAACCCTCCAGGCCCTCCATCCCCTCGCGCTGGAGGTCCTTCATGGCCTCATCCCAGCGGAAGGAGCCCCCTGCAAAGCGGCCCGGGTGGGCCACGACCGGCACGCCCCCGGCCTCGCGGATCCAACGGGTGGCTTCGGCAGGGCTCAGCTCTTCCCGCGGCACGAAGCCTGGGCAGTCATCTCCAATGAGCCGTTCGAAGGCCTCCGGCGCCCGCCGCACGAACCCGCGGGCCGCGAGGGCCTTGGCGAAGTGGACGCGGGAGATCAGCGGGGTTTCCGCCTGGGCCCGCACATCCTCGTAGGTGACCGGGCAGCCCAGTTCCGCCAGGCGTTTGATCATGCGGAGGTTCCGATCCTCCCGGCGCGGGCGCAATTCGTCCAGACGGGTTTGGAAGCGGACGTCGGCAGGATCCACCAGGAGGCCGAGCACGTGCAGGGATCGGCCCAGGAAGCGGCAACTCAGCTCCGTGCCCACCAGGAGGCGGACCTTCACTTGCGGCTGCATGGCTAGGAAGGCAGGGATGCCGCCCAGGGTGTCGTGGTCCGTGAGGCAGAGGGCTGCCAGCCCCGCTTCTTCTCCGAGCAGGGCCAGGCGTTCCGGCGTATCGGTGCCGTCCGAGTGCAGGGTATGGCAGTGCAGGTCTATCACAATCCGACCGTAGCAGAGCGAAGGGAGGATTGGCCTGCAGGAGAGCGACCAGCAGGTCGGAATCCCTGGCGACCGACACCCGGGTTGCTGTAGAAGGACCAGGGCGGGCCAGAGGCCCTTGCCGGGAAGGTCGTGCTACTGGACGAAGTTCGAGGCGCTCTGGGCCTCGTCGACGGGTTCATCCATGGCCAGGCGGCGGAAGAGCTTCACGTCGGCCAGGGAGAGGAGGCTCATGTAGGCGAACCCGCTGAAGAAGAGCCAGAGGAAGGGCACGGAGGCCCACTTGCGGATGTAGATGGCCACGAACAGGGCGGCGAAGTAGTAGATCGCGAAACCCAGCTCCAGGAACGTCAGCAGGCTCTTGGGCACCTTGTAGGCCCGCTTGGTGGCGGACTGGCCGTTGGCATCCACGCCGTACTTGGGAGTGCGCTTAAACTCCTTGTCGTCGGTGAAGAAGCCCTCCAGCACGGCCTTGGCCTGGTTCAGGGCGAGGCCGATGCCCAGGCCCATGAGGCCGGGAATGTACTTCAGACGCTTCTGCCAGCCGGTGTTGTCGGTCAGCTCTTTCTGGGAGAGGCCGAAGTAGAGGCCCACGCTCACCGCGTTCAGCAGGAAGAAGGGGCCGTCCGTGAGCAGGAGGACGTGCATGGGGGTGCCGGCCCGGAAGATCATGCTCGGCACCATGATGATGCTGAGGATCACCATGAGGACATAGTTGCAGTTGGCCGTGAGGTGGAACCAGCACTCCAGCTTGGTGTGCAGGCTCTCGTCGGACTTCCAGATGATCTTCATGAGCTTGCGGATGACCTGGGCATTGCCCTTGGCCCAGCGGTGCTGCTGGCTCTTGAAGGCGTTGACCTCCACGGGCAGCTCGGCGGGAACGACCAGATCCTTGAGGTAGACACCCGTCCAGCCCTTGAGCTGGGCGCGGTAGGACAGGTCCGCGTCCTCGGTGATGGTGTCGTGCTCCCAGCCGCCCGCATCGGCGATGGCGGCCACGCGCCACATGCCGGCAGTGCCGCTGAAGTTGAAGAAGGCGTGGGACCGGTGGCGGGCCGTGTGTTCGAAGACGAAGTGGCCGTCGAGCAGGATGGCCTGCACCTGGGTCAGCAGGGAGAATTCACGGTTCAGGTGGGCCCAGCAGCCCTGCACGAAAGCCACCTTCTTGTCGGCGAAGTGGGGCACAGCCTTGCGGAGGAAGTCTTCGGTGGGCAGGAAGTCCGCGTCGAACATGGCCACCAGCTCGCCCTTGGCGACCTTCAGGCCCTCGGCCAGCGCGCCGGCCTTGAAACCGGTGCGGTCCGTCCGGTGCAGGTAGTGGATGTCGAAGCCCAGGGCCTTGTACCGGTCCACGACGGCACTGGCCACCTTGACCGTCTCATCCGTGGAGTCGTCCAGCACCTGGATCTCGAGCTTCTCCTTGGGCCAGTCCATCTTCACGACGTGGTCCATGAGGCGCTCGATGACGTTCATCTCGTTGAACACCGCCAGCTGCACCGTGACCACCGGCAGGTAGGTCGCGTCGCCCATGGGCTGCGGCACATCCTTCTTGTGACGGTAGTAGAGCAGCAGCATCCAGAGGCGATGGGCCCCGTAGATGCTCAGGATGGTGAGCAGCGTGAAGTAGGTGCCGAGCACGATGGTCTTGACGACTTCCATCACGGAATAAACCTCCCACAGCCCGGGTCAGCGGGCCTGCCGTAATTGTGCCACGGGTGCTCGTAAAAACCACGAAAAACATGACAATCTACCACTCCATCTCCGATGCGTCCGGTAGGATGCTGGCATGGCTGATCTCGACAACTTGAATCTCCCCAAGACCATCGGCCGGTACCAGGTGCTTCGCCTCCTGGGCTCCGGGGCCATGGGCAGCGTCGTGCTGGCCGAGGATCCTCGGATCAAGCGCAAGGTGGCCATCAAGCTGATGAAGCTGGATACAGTCACGACTGACGCGGATCGGCACGAACACCTGATGCGCTTCCAGCGGGAGGCCGAAGTCTCGGGTCTGCTGAACCACCCGGGCATCGTTGCCATCTACGATGTGGGCGAGGAGGAGGGCTACGGGCCCTTCCTGGCCATGGAGTACGTGCCGGGTAAGCCCCTGGACGGCCTGATGAAAGAAGGTGCGGTCCTCCCCAACAAGGAGAAGCTGCGCATCGCCGCGGGCCTGGCCGAGGCGCTGGACCACGCCCACGCCAAGGGCATCGTCCACCGGGACGTGAAGCCCGGGAACGCGATGGTGGGCGAGGACGGCCGCACCAAGCTCATGGATTTCGGCATCGCCAAGCGCGAGGACGCCAGCCTCACGCAGACCGGCACCTTCCTGGGCACGCCCAGCTATGCCAGCCCCGAGCAGATCCGGGAAGGCACGGTGGACAGCCGCTCGGACATCTTCAGCTTCGGCGTCCTGGTCTTCGAGCTGATGAGCAGCCAGTCGCCGTTCCCGGGCACCTCCATCAACACCATCCTCTACCGCATCGTCAATGAGCCGCCCATCGAAGTGCAGCCGCCGGTGCTCGGCATGCTCCCTGAAGGTTGGCGGCGGGTCTTCGACAAGGTGCTGGCCAAGCGCCCGGAGGATCGCCACGCCACTTGCACCGCCTTCGTGCGCGAGCTGCTGGATGTCGTGGTGGATCTCAGCAAGGACGATCGCCGCGAGCTGCTCGGCCTCTTGAAGGCGAATGGCGACTCTCCCATCCCGGAGATCCGTTCGACTTCCTTCGATGAAACCATGGTGGTGGCCCGTCCCGAGCCCCGTGGGTCCGGCCGGATCTGGGTCGCCGCAGCCGTCGTTGCGGCCCTGGCAGTGGGCGGCTGGTTCCTGTTGCGCGGCCCGAAGGCCGCCCGCCTCCAGATTGATTCCCAGCCGGCGGGCGCGAAGGTGTTCGTGAACGATCTGGCCGTGGGCACCACCCCCATGAACCAGCCCCTGCAGGCGGGGGATGCCCTGCGCTTGGAACTCAAGGGGTTCCGGCCCCTGGTCTACGCCTTCAAACCCGGCGAAGCACCGCCGATCTTCCCGCTGGACCCCATCATCACCGAGGAGACCATTGACTCCGTTCCACCTGGCGCCGCCGTGGTGCTGGACGAGAAGCTCCTGGAGGGCGAGACGCCGCTCAAGGTGCGCTGGAACCAAGGCCAGGCCCACCGTCTCACCCTCACCAAGGAGAAGCTGGGATACGCCTCGGACTTCGCCCCCGGCGAGATCCCAGGCGGGCGTGCCTTCGAGCTGAAGGAGGCCACCACTGCGGAGTCACGGCAGGAACCGCCGCTGGATCCCAACGCCCCCGGAACCCTCAAGCTGGCCGGTGCCTTCGGCGTGCGCGTGAAGGTGGACGGGAAGGACATGGGCGACTTGGCCCCCGGCGCCAAGTTGTCGCTGCCCCCTGGGCCCCACAAGGTCGACCTGGCCAGCGGGAAGCATTACTACAAGGACAGCCGGAACCTGAGCGTGACCGCAGGCCAGACCGCACCTCTGAACCTGCCTGCCCTCGCCACCCTCACCGTCGAGACCTTCCCCGGCACCGGCAAAGTCCTCGTGGATGGCCAGGATACCGGCATCGAAAGCGACGGCAGCAGCGTCAAAGTCGCCGAAGGCCGCCACACCATCACCGTCCGCGGCCCCAAGGGCAGCCGGAACGAGACCGTGGAGGTGAAGGGGGACAAGGGCTTGAAGTTCCCGTTGTGAGCCGAGGTCCAGAGGGTGGGTTTCGGCGCTTCGCGGGTTTCTTCAACCGTTGTCGTCATTCCTACTCGCAGCAATCCGCGCCCATTCAGGTGATCGAGCCTGCCTGCGTCATCAAACCTGTTGCCTGCCTTCACTGATAGCTCAACATTTGCATTTCTTCGCGAACCAACCCAGGCGGCTTGCACATTGGCTGGATGGACCGCCCAAATACGGTCAAACAGCGGTGAATGGTTCGAGAATCGCCAGGGCAAGATCGAAGGAGTCCATCGCATGGAAACAACCATCCACGCGATCCATTACCTGGAGATTGTCACCCCTGATGTTGAGGCTGCGCGTCAGCTTTACTCCACGGCGTTTGGCTGGACCTTCCGGACGTCTGTGTCTGAACTCGGGAATGCGTCCGTAGCCACCATCCCGGGCGGTTCATTGGTTGGCATTCGTGCTCCGCTTCATGCCGGGGAAGTGCCGGTGGTGCGTACCTACATCCGGGTGCCCGACCCGAATGCGGCCGAGAAAGAGGCGAATCGCATTGGAGCAACAATCCTTCTCGAGTCAATGGACCTGGCAGGTTGGGGCAAGATCTCAACCTATGAATTCGGCGGCATCCAGCATGGGCTCTGGCAGGTACAGCCGTAAACTGCTGCCTGGCCCTCGGCTCAACTCGGCCCCCGCCTGGATTGTCTTTCTCTCTCTCCGCTTCTCGTTTCCTCGACTTCGCTCCGCGCCTCGGGGCAGATGAAGCTGGTCAGCTTCCCTTGTCAGGCCTCACTTCAAATCCATAAGACCTTCCGCCGGGAGAGGAATTGAACCATTCATCAGGAACGAATAATCCCAAACGTTCTCCCAAGAGCTTTTCTCCTGCCGGCCTTGGCGTCCAATGCCTGAGATGCGAAGGTACCGGCCGCCTGTCCATTGATTGCGATCTTTGCAGTGGGAAAGGCGTAGTGGTCCTTAGTTGTCGAAAATGTTCTGGGACTGGTACCTATTCACAGGAAGCAGGACCGTGCTCTCGTTGCGAAGCGAAAGGGGTACTCCGTGATGGAACCAACTGCCCCCGCTGCAAGGGCATCAAAACCCAGAAGGCATTCTCCTCCGCCTGCGCCAAGTGCTCCGGCAGTGGTTCCGTACATCTTCCATGCAAGAAATGCCACGGAAGTCTTAAGGTTGTAGCGAGCTGTAAAACTTGCAATGGCACAGGTGTATATCGGCGAGAGCCATGAGCAGCCAAGCCCTCCGCCCAGCTCCCACGGCGCCTGTATGACCTTCCGTGCTCTCTCAGCTGCGCGCTTCCTCGGTTTCACATCGCCACGGCCTGGCAGTGCCAGTCTGTTTCATTCACTAGATCAACAATATTTTCCGGAGGTTCCATGACCAGTCAGGAAATGGAAAAGGCTGCGATCGAACAAAGTTATATCTCTACGGTTGCCAATATTTTTGACAACTTTGTGGGTGGCTACACGGCTACCAATACTCCCGAGCGGCAAGAAGCGGTGAAACAAGACTTCAGAGAAAAGATCCTGCATATCCGACTCATGAAGGATCTTGCCATTGCTTCTATTCCGGCTTGACCCTTCGTTCAAGCGGGCCCTGGCACACGCGCCTGGACTGCTTGCCTGACTTCGGCCGGATTCCGTTCGGCAAGGCGAACCTGATCGGGAACGGGGTGATCCCTACCGTTGGGACCTGAAAAATGACCGTTCGGCTGGTTCTGCTGCCCTTGGGTGCCTGAGGGTGCGTTTCATGGGTGATTCCCTCGAGGACTTCATCCTGTATGCCACTCCCCTCCAGTGACCTCCAGCATCAAGCCGCACCGGCCTATCTGTCAGCCCTGTCCACGTGGACCAGGCGGAGGGGCCCGGCCCGGCCGGCCCCAGAGGCCAAACCCATGGCCCGCGGCCCCCAGCAGGCTCTTCGATTGGATCTGCTGCCGGGCTTCTCCCGCATCGAAGCTTTCGAAGAACACCTCGCCGCCGCGTTGAACAGCGGGGTTTGCGTGTATTTCGATGAGGCCGAGGCACTGTTGCTGTCCGGGAGGGCGCCGGACGGCATCTTGAGCGGCCTGCGCATCGTGCTCGGCCCGGAAGCTCAAGTTCCTGCACGCTTCCACATCCTGGGACCGGGCGTCGACGCCTCTTTCGCATTCGCCGACGGGTCTTTCCTGGCCGGCGAAGCCGATCGACGCCGGATCGATCTGATCCGCTACTGGTACCAGCACGCCAAGCCCCATCTCATCCAAGTCTGGAAGGCTGGCCGATCACCGAGTCGTCCCGCCGGCTCCATCGGTGCCGCCTGACCAGTTCGGCCGACCTGTGGTGTCGTACGCGCGAAGCGTGGTATTCCGGACAGCCTGATTAGATGGATTCCCTCCGCAGCACCCTGCGGGTGACGCTCCGGCCGCAGGGCTGGCTGCGCACGAGCCTCCGGTTGCGCCGGTCATTCCTGATTTCGTATCTTTCAGGCGCCCTAACGAAACCGACCGCCTCAGGTGGCTTTGGTAGAGGTATAAGCGAAAGCCCGGCTTCGCCGGGCCTTTCGCGCGGGGGCCCGGGGGTATGCGCGAAGCACGGAACCCCCGGACAGCCTTGGTTGGGGAGGAAGGATTCGAACCCTCGGTACGCAGGATCAAAACCTGCTGCCTTACCACTTGGCTACTCCCCAGGCGGAAAGGCAAGCATAGCGCGGGTTCGCGTCTTGCCCAAGCCCGAGGTTCCGACTCCGGACCCGGCTTCAGGGCCCCGTTCAGGGATTGATCTTGGGGGTGAAGCCGAACTCCTCGACGCCCAGCAGGTCGGGGCGCACCTGGGCGGCCTCGCCGCGTTCGATGCGGCTGAGGGCGCGGTGGCCGGTGGCGGTCTCGTAGGCCAGCAGCACCTTCTCCTCGATCTCCTCGCGGAGGTTGTTGTTGAGGGGGTACGCGATGTCCTTGAAGCTGCCGTCGCGCTTGCGGCGGCTGGGCATGGCGACGAAGTAGCCATCCTCGCCCTCGACCACCCGGAGGTCGCCCACCAGGAAGCAGTCGTCGATGACCAGGGCCGCGAAGGCCCGCAGTTTGTCGTCACCTTCCACCTTGGTGATGCGGATGTCGGTGATGTTGAGCATGGCAATCCTCGGTCTTCCGGCTTCAGTCCTCAGGCTTCAGGGACAGCGCCTATCTTCAAGACTAGCCGATCTCGATCCAGCCCCACTGGCGGTCGGTGGTTTCGCCGCGGCGATAGGAGAAGAGCAGGTCGGGGCGGCACAGGGTGCAGAGCGCCACGCTGCCGTCCTTGGTGGGATCCAGCCCCAGGTCCAGGGCCTGGGCCCGCAGGAAGCCGTGCAGATCGAGATGGGCCTTCCCGGAGGGGCCTTCGCTACGCAGTTCCTGACGCCAGGCAGGATCGTGCCTGGCGGCGGCGATGACTTCCTCACCCACTTCGAAGTGGCAGGCCAGGATGGCGGGACCGAAGGCCCAGACCAGCTCTGCCGGGTTTCCACCCAGGGCGCGGAAGCGGGCCACGCCACGGCGCAGGATGCCGCGGCCCGGCCCTGCGAAGGGGCTGTCATCGCCGTGCCCAGTCGCACCGCGCCAGCCGGCGTGCAGGGCCGCAACCCAGGGCCTGCCGTTCGCCAGCGGGCCGGCGAGCAGGATGGGCACGCAATCGGCCACACGCACGCCGATGCGGGCGCCCGGGCGCGAGGTCCAGAGGCCATCGCCCTCCACCACCGCCTCTGAGGCCTCGACGATACCGCAGCGATGCACCTGGTTCAGGCGCCGCTCAGGCAGGTGCTCCGGTGAGTCCAGCCGGGTGGAGAACCCCCACTTCAGGGGGAAGGGGGGCTGAACCTCAGGGGTGAGCAATGGGGGATTCTCAGCCCTTGGGTCCGACGCGGGCTTCCAGCCATTGCTTGATGCGGTTGGCGTCGCCCAGCCGCGAGTACTTGCCCCAGGAATCCAGCAAGATGATGAGCACGGGCCGGTTGGCCAGCATGGCCTGCATGACCAGACACCGGCCGGCCTCCTCGATGTAGCCGGTCTTGGAGAGGCCGATGGTCCACCGGGGGCTGCGTACCAGGGCGTTGGTGTTGGGGAACTGGATGCTGCGTCGGCCGGCCTGGATGCTGGTCTCGGGCCGGGTGGTGAAGTCCCGGATCTCGGGGTAGCGATAGGCGGCTTCCATGATGCGGGCCAGGTCGTGGGCGGAGGCCACGTTGCCGGCGGAAAGGCCGGAGGGATCTTCGAACTTGGTCTCCTCCAGGCCAAGTTCTCTGGCCTTGGCGTTCATGGCCTGGACGAAGGTGGCCAGCCCGCCTGGGAAGGTGCGGCCCAGGGCATGGGCGGCACGGTTCTCCGAGGCCAGCAGGGCCAGCAGGAGGGCCTGCTCCCGGGGCAGGCGGGTGCCGACGGGGAGGCGGGACTTGCTGTGCCGCAGTATGTCCTTGTCATCATTGGTGATGGTGAGAATTTCCTGGGGATCCAGGTGGGCATCCAGCAGGACCATGGCCGTCATGAGCTTGGTGAGCGAGGCAATGGGTTGGACGGCTCCGGCCTGCTTTTCGAGCAGGGCCTGGCCAGTGGCCTGGTCCAGCACCAGGGCGGAGGCCGATTTGAGCAGGAGCTTCGCCGGGGGGCGGGGTGCCGCCTGCAGGACGGTGATGCCCACGCAGCACAAAAATCCCAGCCTTCGGATTCCCCGGTTGAACCCCATGCCTGCTCCATGAAGATAACGATTGTCGTCACCCGTTCCTAGTCTACTGGATCGGATGGTCGATGCGTTCATTCAAAATGTTGGCGGCCAGAGTAGAACCAACAGGCTAAGGTCGGTGACGGCCCAAGCACCCAGGCCCCAATACATGCCAGTTTCGTGCCGCCGGTCGGTCCAGTTATGCCAACCCGCCATCCACGGCAACAAAACGCCCAACCAGGCTGCCAGGGAGGGGCCCAGGAACAGTGGATTCCGACGCAGGGTCAGAACCGCTACGCCGAACAGCAGATGGGCCACCAGGGCGGCCATCAAGGCCAGGGCCAGACTGCGACCCACGCCCACCCTGATCACCAGGGTGCGATCGCCCCGGCGGCTATCCTCGGCCACCTGGTAGATCTGGGTCATGGGGTAGAGGGCGGCGAAGAGGAAGGCGAAGCCCCACGAAGCCCACAGGATGCCCCCGTCGAAGGGTCGGCCGGTGAGGGCCCAGCCCGCCAGGGGGGTGAACAGGCCGAAGCCGAGGCAGTTGATGAGCAGGTCCCAGCCGGCCCGGGCCTTGAGGCGCACCGGAGGCACGGAATACAGCACGCTCATGACCACGCAGGCGAGGTTGAGCAGCCCGAACGGCCGGGGCAGCAGGAAACCCAGGAGCGCGGAGGCGACCAACAGCACGGAGGAGAAGGCCGCCAGATGATCGGGCGGCCTGGGCGGCGCCTTCAGGTAGCCGATGTCCCCCTCATCCTTGTCGAAGGCGCTGTTGATGGCGAGGGTTCCGCCATTGAGCAGGACGACGAAGACCAGCCACCCCAGCAGCGTGGGCCGGGTCCGCAGGGCCCATCCGGTGGCCAGGAGCGTGCCCAGGAGGAAGTGGGCCGTCATGATGGGCCACTCCAACGGGCGCAGGTGGAGCAGGTAGGCCAGGACTCTGGGCCCGAGGAGGCGCTGGAAGAAAGCCCGGATGGGGTAGCTCGGGATTTCCCCGGTCACGCGATGCCTTCATGCCGCAGGGCCTGGACCTCGCCGGAAGGCCGGCGGGGTTCCACCAGGGCCTCCATGGCGGCCAGCAGATGGGGCACGCTGAAATCAGTATCCACGCACATGCCATGGGGCAGGCCCAGCGGAATCACGTAACAAGGGATTTCCGGCATCTTGGTGAGCCCCTTGAGCAGTCGATCCGAGCAGCTCACGGCCACCACCAGGTCGGGGCGGTATTCCCGGGCTTCGCGGTAGGCCTTGTGGCTGCGGTTGGTGATGCGGCCCTCCCAGCGGTTCGTCAGCACCAGGTTCATGTAGTCGCCCACGGGACAAAGGCCGCAGTCATAGCAAGCCTGGAGGTCGTCGAGGACTCCGGCCTTGCAGCGGGCCATCTGGATGCAGTGGGGCAATAGGATCAGGGCCCGCTTGGCGCGGCGGCCGCTGAAGGCTTCGCGGATGCGCCGATTGTTGTCGCCGCAGTAGGAGAGGATCCAGGTGTCCTCGTGGCCCAGCCAGCGGGCGAGGGGTCGGAAGGCATGCGCCCAGATGCTGTCCTGCCGTCGGACCGCGGTCCGATTTCGGAGGAAGGCCTCCCCCCGCAGGAAGCTGGGCCAGACGGCAGCGAGGGCGCCTACGCCGCCCAGCAGCCACCACCCGCGCCCGGCGGTGTGGAGAGCCGCTCCCGCAAAGCCGAAAATCGCCGCCGCCAAGGGCAGGCCCCGGCGGACCCACAGGAAGAGAGCGCCCCGCTCGTCCGGCAAGGAGCCGGGCAGGGGCAGGGCGCGGGTTTCCTTCACTTGGAGGCTCCGGCCAGGCCGATGATCTTCTTCTTCGCCAGCAGGGCAGGCGAAGGCCGCATGGGTCGGCGTACGGCCGCCACCAGGCAGCGCGGCGTCACTTGGAGGCCCCAGCCAGGCCGATGATCTTCTTGAGGTCATCGTCCTTCCAGCGCAGGCCGCCGCCGAAGAAGATCGTGCGGAGGTCCTTGTTGCCGATGTCCTGGACGCCAGCCTGGACATACGCGCCCTTCCAGAACTGGTAGCTGCTGGTGAAGCGGTAGCGGGGGTTCGGCTTGTCAGCGCGCTTCGTGAAATCGTAGGCCAGCAGGCCGAGGCGCAGGCGATCGTTCTCCAGGGTGCGCAGCTCCACGCCGCCGCCGCCCTTGCCCTCGACGATGCCCGCGGAGAAGACCGCGGCGCCGATACGCTTGGCGAACTGGGCGGACGCCGTGAAGCTCCGGTCCGTGGTGACGAACTGGTTCTTCTCCAGCACGGTGATGGGCTGGCCAGTCACAGGATCGAGCTGGGTGACGGTGCGGGTGCTTTCGCTCAGCTTGCCGTCCGGCGTCGAGGCGAAGCCCAGCGCGTACCAGTAGTCCGGTCGGGGGGCGATTTCGAGGCCGAGGCCCACGCGGCTGTCCTTGCGCTTGTCCCACTGGGCCGCGTCCATGTCGAGACGGAAGTCCATCTTGTTGAAGCCGCCCAGCATGTTGTTCACGTTGTCCACGGCTTCGTTGATCTTCTTGATGGTGGTCTCGTCGTTGAGCAGCTTGCCGATGGTGCCTTCGCCATTGTTGATCCGGGTGGTGAGCACCTTCAGGTTGTCCGCCGTGCCCTGGAAGCTCTGAGCCAGCTTCCTGACATCGCTCACGACGCCCTTCAGCTCGGGCCGGTTCTCCTCCAGCATGGCGTTGAGGTTCTTGCCCACGGATTCGAACTGCTGGGCCAGCTTGGGCAGCTTGTCCCGCAGATCGGCCGTGATGGCCTCGACGTTGCCCATGGTGTTGTTGATGGCGCTGTGGTTCTCCTGGGCCATGGACCTGAACTCGGCGGTCAGCACGCGGATGTTGTCCACAATCTCGTCGAGCTTCTGGCGGCCCTGCTCGCCGCCGATGGACTCGTTGAGGGCCTGGGTGACGCCCTTCACGTTCTTGCCGATGTCGGCCAGGGTCTCCATGAGGTTGTCGAGGCTGACGCCGGCCTTGCTGGGCAGAGGCTGGCCCTCGGGGAAGGGGCCCTTGGCGCTGTGACCCGCATCCAGGTCGATGAACTTCTCGCCCAGAATGCCGATAGAGCCCAGCGACACGAAGGCATCCGCGTAGACGGGCACCTCCTGGCTCAGTCCCACCACCACGCGGGCCTTCCCGTTCTCAAGGGTGATGGTGCGGACGTCGCCCACCTTCACACCGGCGATGCGCACGGCGCTCTGGACGTTGAGGCCCGCCACTGAGTCGAAGTAGGTGAACTTTTCAGACTGGTTCTTCTTGCCGCCGATCTCCAGCTTCTCGGAGCGGAAAACCAGCACGGCCAGCAACAGGATGGCTCCGGTGAAGAAGAGACCTACCTTGGTTTCGGGCTTCATGGGTGGGCCTCCTGGGTTCTTCGCTTGGGCGGGGGCGGATCCTGAAGGAAGGGACCATCCGCGTCACCCCTCAGGAACTGCTGGATGACGGGATGGGGATTGACCTTGAAGGCCGCAGGCGGTTCACAGGCGATGCACTCGCCGCGGAAGAGCAGGGCGATGCGGTCGGCGATCTCGAAGGCGGACTTGAGATCATGGGTGATGGTGATGGTTGTGACGCCCAGCTCGTGCTTGAGGTCCAGGATCACGCGGCCGATGACGTCGGTCATCACGGGATCCAGGCCCGTCGTGGGCTCGTCGAAGAGGAGGATCTTGGGCTTGAGGGCGATGGCCCGGGCGAAGCCCACGCGCCGTTTCATGCCGCCGGAGAGCTCCGCGGGCTTCAGCTTATCGGTCCCCTTCATGCCCACCAGGGAGAGGCATTCCTCCACCCGGGCCTGGACCTCATCTTCGGTGATCTCAAGGTGCCGACGGAGTCCGAAGGCCACGTTCTCGAAGACGGTCATGGAGTCGAAGAGCGCCGCCATCTGGAAGCACATGCCGATGCTCTGCCGGACCTTGAACAGTTCCTTCCGGCTCAGCTGGGCGATGATCTTGCCCTCGATGGCCACGTGTCCCGAGTCGGGCGTGAGCAGACCCATGATGTTGCGGAGAAGCACGGTCTTGCCGGTGCCGGAACCTCCCAGCACCACCAGGCTCTCGCCCTCCTGGACCTGAAGGTTCACGTTGGACAGCACGACCTTCGGACCGAAGGCCTTGGAGAGGTTGACGACATCGATCAGCGCCATGCCGTCACACCAGCAGGAGCTTGGTGAGGAAGAAGTCGGAGATGAGGATCCACAGCGAGCTGGTTACCACGCTGCTGGTGGGGGCATTGCCCACGCCCTCGGCGCCGCCCTGGGTGCGGTAGCCCCTCCAGCAGCCCACCAGGGAGATGATCATCCCGAAGACGAAGGCCTTGTAGAGCGCGATGCGGAGGTCGCGGAAGGCCAGCAGCTTGTAGAACTCGTGGCCGTAGACGTAGGCGCTCTGACCTTCCACGCCCACCAGGATCATGTAGCCGCCCCAGAAGCCCACGTAGATGGACACCACTGTGAGGAGTGGAACCACTACGATGGCGGCCAGGAAGCGTGGCACGAAGAGGTAGTGGATGGGGTCCGTGGCCAGGCATTCCAGCGCATCGATCTGCTCGGTCACCTGCATGGTGCCCAGCTCTGCGGCCATGGCCGAACCGATGCGGCCCGAAAGCATGAGGCCCGTGATCACCGGCCCCAGCTCGCGGACGATGGCCAGGCCCTCCACCTGGGAGGCCAGTCCCTCCGCCTGGAACTGGCGGAAGCCGAAGGCCAGCTGCACGGCGAACACCATGCTGACGGCGACACTCGTGAGGATCACCACCGGCAGGGAATGGACACCCACGGCCTGGAACTGGTTCAGGAGGTTCTTACCGTCGAAGGGCCGCTTGAAGATGGCGGCGAAGGTCCGACCTGCCAGCGTGGCGAAGTCACCCGCGGTGTCGAGGGCCGAGAGCACACTGGCGCCGGTCTTGTCGATGAAGGTCAGAACCATGGGGCTCCGGAGGCAAAAGACTAGCTTAACCGAGTCTGATTCTTCTGCCGGTTTCGCAGTCGAGAAGCTCCGCCTTCCCGCAGGGTCTGGGAGGTCCGGCTCAGGGCCAAGGCATCAGCCGGGACATCCTGGGTGATGGTGCTTCCCGCGCCGATGAGCGCGCCATCGCCGATGGATACAGGAGCGACCAGTTGGGTATCCGAGCCCACGAAGACCTGGCGCCCGATGATCGTGCGGTGCTTGTTCACCCCGTCGTAGTTGCAGGTGATGACCCCGGCACCGATGTTGGTGCCCTCGCCGATCTCCGTGTCGCCGAGATAGGCGAGGTGATTGGCCTTGGCGCCGCGGTGGAGCCTAGCCTTCTTGGTCTCCACGAAGTTTCCGATGTGGACGCCTTCGGCCAGTTCCGTGCCCTCGCGGAGCCGCGCGAAGGGACCGACTTTGGCGCCCGCGCCCACCACGGCCTGCCCGATGACGCAATAGGGGCGGACCTCCACAGCCTCGCCCAGCGTGGAATCCGAGATGATCGTCCCCTGCCCGATGCGACTGCCTTCCCCGACTCGGACTGAACCCTCCAGCCGAACGCCAGGTTCCAGAAGCACATCTCGCGCGAGGACGACCCGCGGACCGACCAGCGTGCTGTCGGGATGGAGGAAGGTCACACCCTCGGCCATCCAGTGGCGCTGGATCCGTCGCTGGGCCGCGGCCTGGAGGGTGGCTTGGTCGTGCCTGGAGTTCATGCCGGCCAGCTCCTCGGGGTCACAGACCTCCACGGCCACGGGAACCTCCTGGGCCACGGCCGCCACCGCATCTGTGAGGTAATACTCCTTCTGTGCGTTGTCGTTCTTCAGATTCTGCAGGGCGCGGCGCAGGGCAGGCCAGGGCAACGCGTAGGCGCCTCCATTCACACGCTGGACGGCGAGTTGTTCCGGGGTGGCATCCTTGGCCTCCACCAGGCCCGCGAGGTGTCCGTCCGCGCGCTGGATCACCCGGCCGTACGATCCGGGCGCCTGCAGGTCCATGGCCAGAAGCAGGGCTTTCGCAGAGCAGAGCCTCACCACGGTGGCCGGCGAGGTAAGGGGCACATCGCCGCAGAGGATGGCCACCTGCGTGGTGCCCAGGCGGTCCAGTTCGGGGATGCAGACCTGGAGGGCGTGGCCGGTTCCCAGGGGTTCGCCCTGGTCCACCGCGGTGACAGGACAGGGCAGCAGCCCGGCCTTCTGCCAGCTCTCCAGGGCAGCCATGACCAGATCCTTGCCGTGGTGCACCACCACCACGGCACCGCCGAGGTCCGGAGGAAGGGCCCTCAAGGCCCAGAGCAACGAGGGATCGCCCAGGATCGGGTGCAGAACCTTGGGAAGCCGCGATTTCATGCGGGTGCCAAGCCCCGCCGCCAGGATCACCGCCACCGTCGACATGCTGCCTCCAGGCCTCCAGCCTACAACAGCCCCTTGGGTCACTCCGCCTGGCCCCGCAGCAGGGCCAGCACGGACTTGGCAAAGGTCGCCGACTCGAAGGGCTTTTCCAGGAAGCTGATCCGGCGCAGGCCTAGGAAACCCGTGTCCAGCGGCAGGGGCTGGCCCATGCCGATCACCAGGGTGGGGATGGGCTCCTTCTGGAAGGCCCGGAGGGCGCGGTGGAAGCGCTCCAGCTTCGGCGTCCGCTCCAGCACCAGCACGTCCGGCTGGGCTTGCCCTCGGCTGGTCCGCAGGAGCTGGGGCAGATCCTCGAAGGTTTCAGACTGGCCGCCCAGTTGCTGCACAAGATCCGCCAGGGCGGCCCGCGCCAGCAGATCGCGATCTACGATCCAGACGGTCCGTCCGGACAGCAGCGGCCCATCGAGCGGGCGGGCCGGGGCCGCGGTGGGGAGGTAGACCCGAGGCCGCACCCCGGTCAGGGGATCCTGCTCCAACTCCAGCATGCCTCCGGCCTCCAGCACGGACTGCCGCAGCCACCCGAGGCCGAACAACTCCCGGGTCCAGCCGCCGGGCCCTCCCGTCGTTTTCGCGTGGAGCAGCCCGAAGCCATGGCCGCCCAGATCCGCGGCCTCCAAGGTCAGGATCAGATCTTCCCGGCCCGTGCGTTCCCGGGCATGGAGCAGCAGCTGGGTGGCGATGCGCTTCAGGGCCTCCGGTTGGACGGCCAGGGACAGAGCCACCGCCTGAAGGTCCAGGGTCCGGCCCGGTGGCAGGATCCTCCGCAGGCCGGGAAGCAGCGCCTCCAGCGCACTCCGGCCCTCCACAGGTCCGCGGTCCGGAGCAGGCGGCGACAACCTGGTGGCGGCCTCCCTCACGCGCTCGGCGGCCCGCCGGAGGGGCCCGGCAGGGGCATCCGACAGCAGCCGGTCCGACGCGGCGGCGAGGGTCAACAGCGCGTTGGCACCGAGCCGGCGCCGCTCCTCATCGCCGCCGGAATGGGGCGAAGCACCAGCCTGCAGAGTCAGGGCGCCAGCCGCGGTGTTGGCGATCCACACCAGGCCCATGCCGCGGTCGAAGGCCGAGGCCTCGAGCACGACTTCGCTGAAGGTTCCGTCCTCGCTGACCTGGGTGGCCGCCACAGAGGCGCTGCCGAACTGGAGGAGTTGGCTTCTGATGGCCTGCCAGACTGGCAATTCGCCGCCCTGGAAGAGGGCATCCATCGGGTAGCCCCTCAGTCCGGACCGTGGCAGACCCACGAGCTGGCTGAAGGGGCCGTTGGATTCGAGGACGCGGCCCTGGTCATCCACCAGCCACATGGGCTGGCGGGGATCAAGGCCCAAGGCCAGCCCCGGGAGTTCTGCCGGCGCCGCCTTCTCCAACAAGGCCAGGGCCATGCGGAGGCCCTGGCCGCGACCTTCCACCCAGGCACCCTGCTCCCGCAGCCACTTCAGCTGCTGGAGGGCCACCAGGCCCAGAAGCAGGCCCGCGAGAATGGCGGCAAGCCAGGATAGGTGGGGTGCACCGGGCGGCAGCAGCTGCTGGGCCAGGGCCCCTGCGCCGAGGGTGACGGCGCCCACGAGGGGCATCCGCAACTCCAGCTGACGCCCGTGGGTCCACCGGTAGGCCAGGTCCGAGAGGACCAGCCAGAGCATGGCCTCGAGCGCCGCGCCGACCCAGAAGTGCAGCAACGCCTCCCAGGGCAGGCGAAGGCGGACCAGCAGCAGCGCCAGGAAGAGGCTGGCGCCGCCGACCCCCACGATCAGCCTGCGCACGCCCTGGACGCCCTCCCGCTGGGCCTGGAGGAAGATCGTGAACCCGAGCAGGGCGCCGCCGAGCTGGGCGGCTGGCAGGGGGAGCCCCGTGAGATGCCCCCAGGGCAGGGCCAGCACCGCGAGGATCCCTCCCAGGAAGTAGCCGTAGCTGAGCCCCACACGGCCTTTGCGGCGGAAGATCCAGAACCCCAGCCAAGGCGGGAGGGGCAGCAGCAGGGCCGAGATCAGGTCTGCGAAAGCCATGGTGGGGATCCTGGGTCCTAGCCTCTCACAGAAGGGCGGCCGGCCAGAGGCCGCGAAGGGCGTTCAGGCACCAGAGCTGTCCACCGGCGCAATCCTCCAGCGTGAGGGGGGTGCGGCGCAGGACCCACCCCCGAGCCTCGGCCCAGGCAGGGAGATCCAGCCGCTCCGCCACACTGGCCACGCGGCCTTCGGCCGGAGGCAAAGTCAGCGAGCCCTTCCGCTCTAGGCCTACTGTGGCGATGGCGCACTCCGCGAGGGTGCCGTCCGGCCACAGCAGCAGCGCATCCTCGGCGCCGTTCCGCCAGGCATCCGAAAGGACCTGGGGCCGCCAGGGGCCCGAGAGGCCCTTGTGGGGGGCCAGGGGGTCCGGACGCAGGTCGCCCATGGGGTGAGGCAAGGGGGTCAGGCGGTAGGGCGTGGCGGCCTGGGGGAGGGGCTCCAGCCGCGCATCCAGGAGCTTGAGATCCAGGTGGAGTTCCAGGCGCAACGCAGCATCCAGGGTGGCATGCCGCCCCAGCCAATAGCGCAGCTCATCGGCGGCCTCGGTCAGCCAGGTGGGGGAGCGCCCCAGCGCGCTGGCACCGGCATGAAGGCGCTCCAGGTGGGCCTCCAGGTGCCGGGGCACGCCCTGGCGCACGGGAAGGGCGGTGCGGGGAATTGCGCCGGCCCGGGGGTCCACCGCAGGCAGCGTGGCGCCTGGCCCGAAGGCGGCTCGGAGGGCCGGGGTCAAGGCGCGGCCACCTGGGCGGTCCAGGGTTCCTGGTGGGCTCGCCCTGCGAGCCGTACGGCCAGTGCCGCGGCTTCCAGGAAGTTCCGGGGATCCGCGATCCACTGGCCGGCCTTGTCGAAGGCGGTGCCATGGTCCGGGCTGGTGCGGATGAAGGGCAGGCCCAACGTGAGGTTCACGGCCCGATGAGGTTCCAGCAGCTTGATGGGGATGAGCCCCTGGTCATGGTAGAGGGCAACCACCAGGTCGAACTCGCCAGACACGGCGCGATGGAACAGGCTGTCCGAGGGAAGGGGGCCCGAGAAACGCGGTCCGTGGGGTCCGGAGCTGCTCCTGGGAGGCTGGACCCCGCCAGGATGGAGGGCCCACCCGGCCGGTGCGGGTTCCGGCGGAAAGGGGGAGGGCAGGGCCGCATAGGGCCCTGCGGCGCCGGAGTCACGGTACAGGGCTTCAGCCTGGTCGCGGGCCTCGACCAGTAGCCTCTCCTCGTCCCCGAAGGCGCCAGCCTCGCCAGCGTGAGGGTTGAGGGCACAGAGCGCCACCCGGAGATCCGGATTCCCCGTGAGCTGGATGAACCGGCTGGCGGAAAAGGCCAGGGTTTCGGCCACGGCTGCCGCATCCAGATCCTCCACCACCGAGCGCAGGCTCTGGTGGACCGTGTGCAGCACCACGGACAGACGGGGGCTCACGAAGGCCATGCGGGTGAGCGGTGCGCCCGCGAGGGTTTGGAGATACTCGGTGTGGCCCGGGATGGGGTACCCGGCGAGGTGGGCCGCGGACTTGGCCATGGGCAGGGTGGTGAGCGCGTCCACGGCGCCAGACAGGGCGAGGCTGGCGGCCAGCCGGATGGCCTCCACCGTGGCTCGGCCCGAGGCGGCCGAACCATGGCCCAGCGTCAGACGATCGGTGTGGATCTCGGGCGTGGGATCCAGCCAGAGGGCGATGGCGGACCGGCCCGGGCTTTCCACCTGGAGACCGCAGGCCGTTCCGTGGAAACCCTCCGGCGCCGGCGCCGGGGCATCCGTCCAGCGCCAGTTGGAGAGCCTTCCCTCCGTGTTTCCAAGCAGATCCACACCCGCCCGGGAACCGATCACGATCACATCCGCCCAGGATCGGAGCGTGGGCAGAGACCGCAGCAACAGCTCGGGCCCGATGCCGCAGGGGTCCCCCAGGGTGATGGCGATGCGCGGTGGGCGGCTCATGGTGATCCCGGAGGGCGCTCTCGTTCAGTCGTAGGCGGCGATCTCCACTTCCGCGGACAGCGCTTCCTCCTTCTTGGTCGGGCGGCTGCGGCGGATCCGGGGCTCCTCCTCCTGCTTATAGATGTACTTGATGTTGTGCTTGGGCACGAGGACGTTGGGTTCCTTCACCCGGTTGATCTTCAGGCAGTGTTTGTCGTACCACTCGATGACACCGCGCACTTTCTCGTCGTCCTGGAGCACGATCACCATCGGCGTCTTGGACTGCATCTGTTTGAGGTAGTAGAAGCTTTCGGCGTTGGTCTGCTCGGGCGGAGCGATCTTGCGCCGGGGACTTCCGAGTCCCTGTGGCGCAGTGGCCGCTGAAGGATTGACCGCCGGGTTGGGTTCTCCAGCTGCTGTCAGGGCCGGAGGGACCGGAGTCATGGCTTCACCGCCGCCACCCTTGGCGGAAATACCCAGCTTATCCTTGAGTTCGGTGAGGTTCGGTCGGATGAGCTTGCGGTTCATGGCAGATCCTGGCCCGGCGGGCAGTGCGGAGAATGTCAAAGGCATTGGCGGGTGGCCACCCCCTTTCATGCCTGGGCGGGGCCTGCTGGGTGGGCAGGGGCCGGAAGCAGTGGAAGGGATGAACCACTGTGGCAGGTGCCAAGTGGACCCTGCAAGGGTGTGTCCTGATTTAGATGACGGAAAGCTGCCGGAAGTTTACGCCGGTTCGTTAGGCCGCGCCAATAGCTCTTCCTGCAGATATTCAGGTAGGAAAATCTGGACGCGGGTACCCGCTCCGAGGCGGCTCTGGACCTCGATGCGCCATCCCATGGCTTCGGTGAACTTGTAGACCAGGCTCATGCCCAGGCCCGAACCCTCCTCGAAACTGCCCGAGAACGGCACGAACAGGCGATCCAACTGGCTGGGGGCCATGCCGCAGCCGTTGTCCTCCACCACCAATCGGATCTGCCCTCCCGACACACTGGCGGACAGACTGACCATCGGGGCGGGAGTGCCCTTCACGGCTTTCCGGGCGTTGCTCAGGAGATTCATCAGCATCCGGTGCAGGCCGACTGGATCCGCATGGAGGAAGGCACGGGGCGGCTCCCACAGGCGGAGGGAAAGGCCCTCGGTCCGCGGGTCCATCTCCCAGCTCGCGCGGGCCTCCTCCAGGACGCGGGCGAGGGGCAGCACCTGCCCCGGCGCGGCCTCCGGTCGCGCGAAATCGAGAAAATCGGAAACGATGGCACCCACTCGCTGGGTTTCGCGCTCCAGGATGCCCAGCACGCGGGTCTTGACCTCCTCGGGGGCCGTCTGGCGGCTCAGCAGCTGCACACATCCGCTGATGGAGGCCAGGGGGTTCCGAAGTTCGTGGGCAAGGCCCGCCGCCAGCTGCCCGATGGCGGCCAACCGCTCGCTGATCCGGGTGCGTTCCTCCAGTGCCTTGAGCTCGGTCAGATCCTGGAAGAGCAGCAATTGACCGGTCTCCTGGCCGCCGGCACCCCGAAGCGAAGCCAAGTGCCCACCCAGGATCTGGGTGTTCCGGCCCTCCAGGGGGAGCGCGAACTCGAACCGATGCTGGGCGGGAAGGGGGTGGCTCAGGGGGAGGAGGTCCTGGATGGGGACTCCCATGGGCACGGGCCGCCCGAGAATCGCCACCGCCGCCGGGTTGGCGGAGGTGATCCGACCGGCAAGATCCAGGGTGATGAGACCCGAAGACATGGAATCCACCACTCGGCGGTGCAGGGCCGACAACTCGTCCACGGTGGCTTCGCTGGCGCTCAAATCTGTGCTCAGCCGCTCAAGGTTCCGGCGGATGAGCACCACCACCAGGGTGGTGGCGAAGATCTGGAGCGAGGCGATGCCCAGGAGGAAGGGCAGGCGACTGCCTCCCAGATCCAGGCCTTCGCCGGAGAGTCCGAAAGGCGGGATCACTTCGAGCGTGAAGCCCAGCACCAGCAGGATGTGCGAAATGGAACAGGCCACCCCCACCCAGACGATCTCAGTGGTTCCCAGATAGAAGGCGGAGGCCAGCACGGGAAAGATGTAGAGGGTGGAGAAGCGCTCCTGAACCACGCCCTGGTAGGCGATGACCACGGTGACCAGGGCCAAATCCAGCCCGAGGTTCCACCAGATCCAGGGCAAGGGCGGGGTGGGGAAGATCTGGTCCCGGCCCCGGAGGCCCAGACCCGCCTCCCATACCGCCTCGACGAGGAGGAGCCCCAGGACGACCAGGTACAGGTCCTCGCCCGGCCCCACGACCCGGCCCTCGGCCGGCAGCGCGAGGTGCAGCACCAGCAAACCGAAGCTGGCGTAGAGCCGGAAGGCGAGGGGAAGGAACGGCTGGCTGGCATCCCGTGCGCCGAGCCGGCCCAATGTGCGCTGGAGCATAGGATCCAGCATGCCCGAATCTGGCATTCTAGGACCATGCCCGACCCTGTCCCCGCCTCCTCGCCCTCCCTGCGCGCCGCAGGCATGCGGCAGACACCGCAGCGTGAAGGGATCCTCCAGGTGCTCAAGGACTCAGACCGCCCGCTGACCGTGGAGGAGATCTGGGAGCGCATGCCGGAGCGGCGCTCGGGCCTGCCCACGGTCTATCGCAATCTTGAGCGCTTCGTGCAGGAGGGTTGGGCGGAAAGCATCATGGGGCCGGACCAGGTGATGCGCTTCGTCCGCTGTGATTCGCGCCGGCATCACCACCACCTCCAGTGCGAGCGCTGTGGCCGCACCGTGGAAGTGGATGCCTGCGGACTCGACGAATCGCTCATCGAACTCGAGACCCTTTCGGGATTCCGCATCACCCGGCACCAGCTGATGCTCTTCGGTCTCTGCCCCACCTGCCGGTCCGAAAAAGACCGTTGACCGTATCGCGCGCCATTGCTAGTCTTGATGTCTCACGCGGGTGTAACTCAGTGGTAGAGTGCAACCTTGCCAAGGTTGAAGTCGTGGGTTCAAATCCCATCACCCGCTCCACTTCCCGGGCCGCGCAAGCGGCCCGTATCATATGAAAGCCACACTGCACCAACGCAAGGCGCCGTAGCCAAGTGGTAAGGCCCGGGACTGCAAATCCTGTATCCATCGGTTCGATTCCGATCGGCGCCTCCAATCAGCCCCCGCAAGGGGGCTTTTTCATGCGCCGATGGGAATCGAAATCGCGGATGGTGCGAAGGTGGGCCCCGTCGGAGACGCCACTTGATGTGGCGTCTCCGACGATCAGGGCCGTGCGCAGCCAGCCGCGCGGCGGGAACCGGATTCCGATCGGCGCCTCCAATCAGCCCCCGCAAGGGGGCTTTTCATGCGCCGATGGGAATCGAAATCGCGGATGGTGCGCAGGTGGTCTGCTACGGTGATTCCGGAGATCCCGCCATGAGAAGAAGCGCGACGGCCATCTGCTCCTGCCTCCTGACCAGTCTTCCGGGATTCGCCCAGGCCTCGCTTTCCACGCTTCCCGTGCCACCCCAGCGACCCACATTGGAAGAGGTCCGAAAGACCATGGGCATCCCGTCCCAGGGGGACCTTCGCGGCCAGCAAGATGCCGTGGGTTTCGCTTCGAGGCCGGAGCAGATGGCGAAAGTGTGGGAGCAGTCCGCCCTTCCACCGACCCCTGAAGCCTTCGGATCCATGCCTGCCCCCGGTGTAGCCGGTCTCATCTGCCCCCATGACGACTACCTCTACGCGGGGCGCGTCTATCGCCAGCTGCTGCCACTGGTAAAGGCAAAGACCATCGTGCTGGCGGGGGTCTTCCACAAGTACCGCCGCTTCGGCGCCAAGAACGCCCTGGTGTTCGATTCCTATCGCGCGTGGCGCTCTCCGGACGGGGAGATCAAGGTCTCCAGCCTGCGCGAGGACCTTCTGGCCCGGATCCCGGCCGCGGACGTCATCCGGGATGCAGCCATGCAGGACAGCGAACATTCCGTCGAGGCCATCGCCTACTGGCTGAAGCACCAGGATCCACAGGTCGAGATCGTGCCCATCCTTGTCCCTTCCGCCTCGTTCGAACGGTTCCAGGAGCTGGCGGCCCACTTGGGGAAGGCCCTGGCGGAAAGCCTGAAGGTGCGTGGCTGGGCACTCGGCCCGGAGGTGGCCATCGTCATCTCCTCCGATGGCATCCATTACGGCGAGGACTTCAAATACACGCCATACGGAAGCGGGGGCGTGACCGCCTACACTGCGGCCATTGAGCAGGACCGCCAGCTGCTGAAGGGGCCTCTGGCTGGGCCCCTGGCCCCGGCGAAGGCGCAGGCTTTCTACACAGCGGTGGTGAACCCGCAGGATCCCGACCAGTACCGCATGCCCTGGTGCGGCCGGTTCTCCATTCCCTTCGGTCTCCTGCTCCTCGAGGAAACCGCTCGGAACCTGGGACGGCCCACCCCGGTCGGGTACCCGGTGGCTTTCGGCACCTCCATCAGCTTCCCCCAGCTCCCGGTCCGGGACCTGGGCCTGGGTGCGACTGCAGAGGCCAACCTGTACCATTTCGTGAGCTACCCGGGAGTCGCTTTCGCTCCGGGCGGGAAATGACCCTCCGGCTTCATGCGGGCCGGGTGTCGATCCAGCCCCCACCCAGCACCTCGCCGTCCCGGTAGAAGACCACGGCCTGACCTGCCGCGATGGCCCGCTGGGGCTCCGCGAAAGCGACCTTGAACCGGCCATCGGGCAGGGGGATCACCAGGGCCTCGGCCTCTGGGGAGCGGCTGCGGATGCGAGCCTGACAGGCCAGAGGTCCCCGGGGAGGGACGTCCACCCAGCTCAGTTCCCGGGCCACCAGGTCGTGGCCCAGGAGTTCGGTCTCGCCGCCGACCCAGACCGTGTTGGTGGCGGGTTCGACCCGCACCACGTACAGGGGTTCGGCATAGGCCACGCCCAAACCCCGGCGCTGGCCCACCGTATGTCGCCAGTAGCCATGGTGCCGGCCCAGGATCCGACCATCCAGGTGGCGGATGTCCCCATCTCCTTGACCAGGGTCGCGGCCCTCGGCCTCCAGGAAGGCGTCGTAGCGGTCCTGGGTGACGAAGCAGATTTCCTGACTCTCGGGCTTCTCGGCCAGATGCAGGCCCAGTTCGGCGCCCAGACACCGGACCTCGGGCTTGGTGAACTCAGCCAGAGGGAACAAGGTTCGCGCCAAGGTGGCCTGCGTGTGGTGGAAGAGGAAGTAGCTCTGGTCCTTGGCCGGATCGGAGGCCTTCCGGAGGTGCCAGCGTCCGCCCTCCTGCGTGATGGTTGCGTAGTGGCCTGTGGCCAGGAAGGGGGCCCCCAGGGATTCGGCCCGCTCCATCAGTGCCGAGAACTTGAGGTGTTGATTGCAACGAATGCATGGACTGGGAGTTTCACCGGCCAAGTATCCCTGGATGAAGCCTTCGATGACGGTGTCACGGAAGCGGGTCTCAAAATCCATCACGTAATGGGCGAACCCCATCTCATGCGCCACCCTTCGGGCGTCCTGGAAGTCATCAAGGGTGCAGCACTTCCCATCTGAAGTTCGGGTCGTCTTCTTGTCGAAGAGCTGCATGGAAATGCCGATGACCTCGTATCCGGCCCGGTGGAGCAGGGCGGCCATCACGGAGCTGTCCACCCCCCCAGACATGGCGGCCAGAACCCTGTCTCCTGGCTTGAGCAGCGGATGCTCCGACAGGGCCTTTTGAGCGCGGGAGAGTAATGAACTCACGATTCAACTTTCCTGAGGAGGCAGGGGAAGGCGGTCAGTTGTATCTCTTTGCTTTGAAGAGTTCATAGGCCGTCTGGTAATAGGCTATGGCCAGATCATCGTGAACGGTGCCTTCCGGAAGCAGGTGATATGCATCCTTTTCAGCGTCATACACCTTGGATACCCGAGTGCCATGGAGGCCAAGGATGGTGAGGACTCCATCTTTCATCAGAGCCACATGATCGTTGTGATTGAACAGCAGGACCCGCCCGGATTCCGGTGTGTTTAGCGCATCCTGACCGAACCACGGCGCGGTGTAGGGCAGGCCGAGGAGACCCATGAGGGTAGGGGCCAGATCGATCTGGGACATGAGGCCATCTGATCGCCGGGGAGCCAGGCGGCCAGGGGCATAGAACATCAAGGGGATCTCGTAAGTCTTCAGGGGGATTTCCTGCCGTCCGTAGACTCTGGCGCCATGGTCCGCCACCACGATGAAGAGGGTGTTCTTGAACCAGGCACGGTGTTCGGCATCCCGCAAAAAGCGCCCCTGGGCGAAATCGGCGTAGCGCACGCCGGATTCCCGGCCTCCGCCCTTGGATTTCACCCCGATGGATTCCAGGCCGGGTCGGAAGGTGTAGGGCTTGTGATTCGAGGTGTTCATGATGTGGATGAAGAAAGGCCCGCCTTTGGCCGATTGTTGATCCGCGTAAGACAGGGCCATGTCGAAGAGATCCTCGTCCGAAACCCCCCAGATGTTCTCGAAGCGGGGTTTGGTCTTCAGGTTGGTCCGGTCGAGCACCTCATAGCCATTGCTCTGGAAGAATTCATTCATATTGTCGAAATAACCATAGCCACCATAGAGGAAAGCCGTCTGGTAGCCCTGGCTTCGGAGGACTGAGCCGAGGGTGGCCAGCGACTCATGCCCGGGCCGCCTCAGGATCGCTTCGGTGGGAACCGGAGGGATGGAGGCGGTAATGGCTTCCAGGCCCCGGACTGTGCGGGTTCCCGTGGCGTACACATGCCTGAACCAAAGCCCCTGCTGGGCAAAGTGGTCAAATTCGGGGGTCCAATTCCGTGTCGAACCATAGAGCTGACTGAACTCAGCCCCGAAAGACTCGCTCGAAATGAGAACGACATTCATCTTGCCCAACCCATCGGGTCGGGCCGGGAATTGGCGATCCAGGCGACCTTCCGATAGCCGGGTGAAGGTCCCGGTTCCGGTGGATAGCTGGGTCGTCAGGCGCTTCAGGTTCTCGGCGGGAGCGCGGGATGCGAAGTAGGCGTGGTAGTCGATTTCGCTCGTGCGAAGGGCCCGGAAGAAGCTGGAAGGGCCATTGGCCTCAAGTTCGTTGGTGACCCGGTTGGCCGAAACCCCGAAGAGGTTGGTGGGAACCCAGACAATGGCCAAGGCCAGCAGCCCGCAATAGACGGCCATGACCAGACTGCGCATCTTGAAGCTCACGGGCGAGGTCAGGGCCTTCGTCCATTGGGTGCGGAGTTTCCAGGTGGCAAGGCCGGCGACCACGACGCAGGCAAGCAGGATCTTGACCACGGGGTACTCGGACCAGATATCTCCTGCAACTTCTGTGGGATAGATGAGGTAATTCACTGACACCAGATTGAACCTGGAGTTGAATTCCTCGAAGAAGAAGAACTCGCAAGCCGCCAGGAAGAGCCACCCGAGGGCGTACAGGAAGGTGAAGGCGGGAGGAACCAAAGCTCCCTTGCTGGAACCTTTCAACCACAGGTAAAGAGCCAAGGGCAGCAGGAAGTAGAGAGACTGCACGGTATCGGAGATCATGCCGGCCGGGAGGACCCAGAGCAGTGACGTGATCGCTACATGCGCTTCCCGGCCGAACCCCACCCACAACACCAATCGAAGCAGCAGGCCGAGGACGAGGTACCCCGCAGTGAACTGCAGGATGGGGCGATACCGGTCCACCAGGACCTGGGGAGTCGGGGAGGGAATGGTCTGGTCAGAATTCCGGGAAATGGCCAAGAACGTCCTTTCAAAAGACAAAAAGAAGTCCCGCCCTGGGAAAAGGACGGGAACCCTGCATGTCCATTGTCTCATCTCCGGCAGGCGGGTCCAGGGGTTCGGCACACCGGGAAAGGCGATCTTAGGTCCGCAGCTTCGATACGCGAACCAGGGCACTCCCGCCCAGGAGAAGAAAGGGGGCGAGGATGCCCCAATAGGCTGGAATCTCAGAGGCTCGGGCCGCTCCTCCGAACAGGGTCTGGAGCCCCAGGAACACGAGCCCGCCGACCAGACCGAACCCGATGGCCTGGCCTCTCCCCTGACGAGGGCCCGGGAAGGCATACGAGAGCATGGCCAGAACGAGAAGAGGACCAGCCAGCCAACCCAGGAGGCGACTCCACAGGAGGTAGGAGCGCTCAGGATCTGGAGCCCAGCGCTGCCACTCGATCAGGTCCAGGGTCTTGGCTTCGGAAGCGGAGGGGGCTGCCCGAAGGGCCCGATCGGGGAAAAGCACCTCGGTGGCCGGCCCCGCCACCAAGTGGGCCCCGCCCCAGGCAAGGGCTTCTGAGCGCCCGGTGCCGGGTTGCCAACGGAGCAGAATCGGAGCCTCGCCGGGGCTTTTCAGTGGGAAACCCCAGCGGACATCGGGAGAGAGGTGCCACAGGACGCCAGTGGAGCCGAGGTACATCCAGGGCGCTGTGGAGGCCGATCCCTGAGGGCGCTGAAGGATCTGATAGTACAGCACCCGGGCCTGGGTTCTGGCCAGGGGGGCCAGGCCGGCCTGGAGGAGGAAGGTGGCCAGAGCCACAGCGCCCCAGGCGAAGCGGCTGGCCCAGACCCACTGAAGCAGGCTGACACCGCCGGCACGGATGGCCAACCACTCCCGGTTGAGGGCGGCTTCAGACAGGGTGAGCATGCTTCCGAGAAGAAAGGAGATGGGGAAGGCCACTTCCAGAAATGGAGGGAGATTCCAGATCCAATATCTAATGAATACAATTAGATGAATATTGTTCTTCGACAGGTCTCCGGCGAGGTTGGAGAACTCGATGAGGAGGTCCAAGGCCAGGAGGCTGCCCAGGGTCAGACCCCAATTGCGCCACCAGGCGAGCGTGGACCAGTGGCGGAATATGCCATGCCGGGTTCCCTGACCGTGAACCCATTGAAGAATCGAAGCCTTGGCGGCAGCCAGTCGGGCGTGGAGGGGACCGAGATGCAGTGCGTGTCTCAGTGCGCGCATAGCAAGCCCGCCAAGGCCTGGGCGCGTCCGGTGGGGCGAAAGTCGATGGCTGAGAATGAACCAGCCGGCGACAAGGAAGAGGAAGGGAAGTATGAGTGTCGGATAGATCGATTTAACTTTTCCGCCCAACAGCATGTTTTCAAGGTATTTCATCAACAAGTAGTAGACCAGGATCACTCCCAGGCTCTTGAGGACAGCCCCTCCCCGGTAGAACCGTGGGTGCCCGAAGCCCAGCGCGATCCCCATGAGCAGCAGGGAGAGGCCGGCGAGGGGCAGGGTGATCCTCCTGCTGAGCTCGATGGCCGAGAGCTGTCGCTGAGGGATGGGAAGCCGGACATCTCCATAGGTTTGAAACAAGGCCCTGGAGGACTCGTACCTTAGTGGGACAGGGGTGAGCAGGCGTGGGCCAGCTGGAATGGCAAATCGCAGGATCTGCTGTTCCTGCTTCAGATGGATGACGCTGCCATCCCCGGAAGGCTGATAGAGCACGCCTTGAAGGTCTGAGAGATGGAGTCGGATTTCAGAATTTCCGAACGACGTGTTCTCCAAGGCGTAGGTCATCTTGGAGGCGGTCATGTGCTGAGTGCCCTGGGGGGTGGACTCCATGAGGTGGATTTGCCCACCCTCCGATACCCAGAAGGCGGTGTCGGGGGAGCCTGGTGGGTGCCAGGGGGGGCTGCCCGGGCGGAGGAACCGAGCCTTGGCGGCCTCAGACATCTTGCGCCGAAGGGTCTGCTGCAGGTTGGCGGAAGCTGGCACCAGGAAATGGGCATTGACGGAAGCCAGCAGCAGCAGTCCGCAAGCCATGATCGACCAGGGCGTGAACCATGTCCGACGTCCTGCGCCAAGCCCCTGGGCCGCCACCAACTCGGAGCCCTCCATCATCTGCTGGGTGCCCAGCAGCCCTCCGAGCACTGCGGCCATGGGCAGGACCATGGAGAAGGTTTCGGGGAGCGATAGGAGAAGGAGGGGGAACATCCAGCGCAGGGGGGCTCCCTGCGAAAAGATCTCCTTCGAGATGGCCACCATTTCCCAGGAGACCAGAAGGAAGCCGTAGAAGAACAGCGCCCCGAGGAGAGGGGCCGTCCAGCGACGGAGGATGTATCGGGTCAGAACGGAAGGCACTTTGGAGTCCAGATTTAATTTTCGATAATGTATATTATGTAACCTTGAATCAACGCCAATGCCTCAGCCTTGAACTTACAAAACCTTTGCTGTGAGTAGATCGTGGATGTGGATGAGGCCTTTGGGATGGTCCGCCTGCCCAACCATCAGGAAGGTGATCTTGCGGGCTTCCATGTCGCCGGCTGCTTCCAGGGCCAAGGCGTCTTCGCTGATCATCGCCGGGGTGCGGGTCATCATCTGCTCCGCCTGGAGATCGAGGGGATTCCGTCCCTCGCGCTCGGCCGTTTCCAGGGCGCGCCGGATGTCGCCGTCCGTGATGACACCCAGGAGTCTGGGCCCGTCCATGACGCTGGTCATGCCCAGCCGCCCCCCCGTCATGCTCCTCAGCACGTCAGTCAGTCCTGAGGCGGCCGAGACCGCGGGCCAAGATTTGTGCATCAAAGCCTTCACCTTCATCAGCTTCGCACCAAGACTTCCAGCGGGGTGATTGAGGGCGAAATGATCCCGGGTGAAACCTCGACGGGACATGAGGCTGGCGGCTAGCAGGTCCCCCCAGATCAGCTGGAGCGTGGTGCTGGCCATGGGCGCCAGATCCAGGGGGCAACCCTCGCCCTGGGGCAACCGGTAGGTGAAAGTCCAATGGGCGGCCTGCCCCAGGCTGCTGTCGGGCCGGGCGGTGATCGCCGCCATGGGAATCCCCAAGCGGACCAGACTCGGAAGCAATCGGACCAATTCTTCGCTTTCCCCGCTGTTGGACAGGGCGAGCACGGAATCCTCCCGAGTCACCATCCCGAGGTCGCCGTGCAGGGCCTCCGCCGGATGGAGAAACAGGCTGGGGCAGCCCGTGGAGGCCAGAGTGGCCGCAATCTTCTGGGCGACGAGCCCGGACTTGCCCATGCCGGTGAGCACCACCCGGCCGGAACGGGACAAAACGCTGCCGCACCAATCCTCTACTTGCGCCGGATCCCAGCTTTCGCGCAGGTCCCCGAGGGCGGCCAGCGCCGCGTCCAGCACGGCCTTTCCAGCTTCTGCATCCCCTGCGACCTGGTTCTCGTCCGTCACGGTTCCGACTCCGATGGGGTGATGAGCAAAGGATTCATGCTACCAGCCATTCTCCATCTCCTCCCCCTGCCCCAGGCCCTGCCATTCCTGAAGATCGTGGCCTCTGCTTCCTGCAGAGAGACCACGCACTCTGTGGCTTGAGGCCGGAGAACCGCATCTGCGTTTGCTACACTGGCCCCGGCCCTGTAGCTCAGCGGTCAGAGCTGGCGGCTCATAACCGCTTGGTCGTGGGTTCGAACCCCACCGGGGCCACCAACCGTGGGGCACCAGCACAAGGTGTGCGGGTGCCCCTGTTTCCGGTCGCGACGAGAACAGATGCGCTTTAGACGATCCACTTCCTCAGCTCGCCCTCCGCGAAGCTCAGGTGCGCCAGCATGGCTTCGGAGGCCCGCTGGGGCGATCCCGAGCGAATGGCCTGGAGGATCTCGGAGTGCTGATCGATGATCCGCTGAGGGTTCTGGACGTTGTCATGGTACAGCTGCCGCCGGGCCACGGAATTGGCCTTGGCGAACTCTTCGGACACGGTCTTGAAGAGCTTGGTCAGCAGGCTGTTGTGGGTGGCTTCGGCGACCGCGTAGTGGAAGGCGGCATCGAACTCCTCACCCTTCTCTGAGTCATTCAGGTTGAGCCGCTCCCGCATGTTCGCCAGCATGGATTCAATCTGGTCGAGCTCCTCGAAGGTGGCCCGCTGAGCCGCCAGACTGGCGGTGGCGGTCTCGAAGATCCGGCGCATCTCGAACATGTCGAGGAGCGAGTTGCGCTCCACCGCCAGGAACATGGCCAGGGGCCGGATGATGTCGTCGGTTTCCGTGCCCCTCACAAACGTGCCCTCGCCGGGCCGGATGTCGATGATGCCGAGCATCTCCAGCGTCCGGATGGCTTCCCGCACCGAAGCCCGGCTGACCTGGAACCGGTCGGCCAGATCGCGTTCGGCGAGGAGCTTGTCGCCGGGCTTCAGCTTCCCGTCAGCGATGAGGTGCTTGATCTGCTCCACGATCTCCTCGTAGAGCCTCCTGGACTTGATGGGCGTGAGTTCCATATCCAAACATCCTAAATGATGAAAAGGTAAATAGATGCGAAATGTGATCAAAAGCAGCCGTCTTGCCTATGGTCTGACCACTAGACCCATTGTAGGCTTCCACCAGGATCTTTCCAAAAACTCTACCTCTTCATCCCCTTACCCCCATCTTGGAGGCTGCATGACCCCCTGGACCCAAGTCTATTCCCCCGTCGCGGGGAATATCTTCCTCTCAGCCCTGGTGGCTGCGTTGCCAGTTTTCGTATTGCTGGGCTTTCTGGCTAAACATGTGAAGGCCCACTACTCAGCCATTCTGGGCCTCATCACCTGCATGGCGGTCGCCATCCTCGTCTACAAGATGCCCACGGGCATGGCCGGCATGGCCGCCGTCAATGGCGCGCTGTTCGGCCTGGCTCCCATCGGCTGGATCGTGCTGAACGCCATCTTCATCTACGACATCACGGTGAAATCCGGTGATTTTGAAGTGGTGAAGCACTCCATCGCCGGTCTGGCCGCGGATCGCCGCATCCAGGCCCTGCTGATCGCCTTCAGCTTCGGTGCCTTCATCGAGGGCGCCGCCGGTTTCGGCACGCCTGTGGCGATTTCCGCAGCCATGCTGATCGGCCTGGGCTTCCGTCCTCTTCAGGCCGCCGGCATCGCCCTCATCGGCAACACGGCTCCCGTGGCCTATGGCGCCCTGGGCAGCCCGCTCATCGCCCTCGCCGGCGTGACCGGCCTTCCTCTCGAGATGCTGAGCGCCGCCGCGGGCCGCATCCTGCCGATCTTCTCCCTGATCGTGCCGTTCTGGATCATTTGGACCATGGCCGGGCGCAAGGCGATGCTGGAAGTCTGGCCGGCCTGCCTCGTGGCGGGTGGCAGTTTCGCCATCACCCAGTTCCTCGTGAGCAATTTCCACGGCCCCTGGCTGGTGGACATCATCGGCGCCATCGTCTCCATGATCGCTCTGGTCCTGTTCCTCAAGATCTGGCAGCCCAAGACCATCTGGCGCTACGAGCACGAGCGTGAGGATGCGCACGAGGTCGCTCCCGACCACAGCACCGGCAAGGTCGTGAAGGCCTGGATGCCCTGGGTGTTCCTCTCCCTGTTCGTGTTCGCCTGGGGCACCCCCCAGGTCAAGACCTTCCTGAATGGCGGCACCAAGGACAAGCCCAACTTCCTCGCCGGCTACACCACGAAGACCTACGAGATGCCGCTCCTCCACAAGATGGTCATCAAGGCTCCTCCCGTGGTCGCCAAGGCCTCGCCTGAACCCGCCACCTGGACCCTGAACTGGCTCTCCCTCACGGGCACCAGCCTGCTGCTGGCCGGCATCTGCAGCGGCCTGCTGGCCGGGTTCGGCCCCCTGGAGCTGCTCAAGATCTTCGGCAAGACCATCAACCGCGTGAAGATGTCCCTGCTCACCATCGCCGCCATGCTGGCCCTGGGCTTCAC
Source organism: Geothrix campi (assembly GCF_024609265.1). Lineage (GTDB taxonomy): Bacteria > Acidobacteriota > Holophagae > Holophagales > Holophagaceae > Geothrix > Geothrix campi. The sequence continues at coordinate 553,927 of NZ_JANHMP010000001.1, forward strand.
CTCCAAGTCCGCCGGCCTGGATGCCACCATGGGTCTGGCCTTCGCCAGCACCGGCGTCCTCTTCCCCTTCTTCAGCGCCATGCTGGGCTGGCTGGGCGTGGCCCTCACGGGCAGCGATACGTCCTCCAACGTGCTGTTCGGCGGCCTCCAGAAGATCACCGCCCAGCAGCTGGGTCTCAACCCGATCCTCACCGCCGCAGCCAACACCACCGGCGGCGTCATGGGCAAGATGATCGACGCCCAGAGCCTCGTGGTGGCCTCAGTCGCCACCAACCAGCAAGGCGAGGAAGGCACCATCCTCCGTTATGTGTTCTTCCACAGCCTGGCCCTGGCCGCCATGGTCGGTGTCGTGATCTTCCTCTATGCGAAGGTCCTGCCTGCCAACTTCATGCCGCAGCTGCCCCCGGCTCCCGCTGCTGTGACGGCTCCAGCCCCCGCAGCCCCAGCGGCTCCTGCCACCCTGCCCGCCCCCGCCCCTGCCAAGTAGGCCGGGCGGCTTCCTGACGTAAGACCCGGGTCCCGCCGCGCCTCTGCAGGCCGGCGGGACCTTTTTCGCGATCGCCTGATCCAGAGGATGTTTCTCATGAGCACCGCCACCGCCACTTCCCTGAGGGAATCCCTCGTGTCCATCGTCGGCCCCGACCGTGTCCTCGACCGGCCGGTGGATCTGATCGCCTTCGCGTCCGATGCGAGCTTCTACCGGCTCATCCCCAAGGCCGTGGTCTTCGCGAGCAGCGTGGACGATGTCCGGGCCCTGTTTCGGCTCAGCCAGGAGCTCGGGGTTCCCATGACCTTCCGAGCCGCGGGCACCAGCCTCTCGGGACAGTCCGTGTCCGACGGCATCCTGGTGGAAGTGGCCCGCAACTGGCGAGGCATCCAGGTGCTGGAGGGTGGCGCCAAGGTGAAGGTGCAACCCGGCGTCATCGGTGCCCATGTGAACCACGCCCTGCGCCCCTATCGCGCCAAGATGGGCCCCGATCCCGCCTCCATCAACACCTGCACGGTCGGCGGCATTCTTTCCAACAACTCCAGCGGCATGTGCTGCGGCGTCACCCAGAACGCCTACCACACGCTGGAATCCCTGACCTTCGTCCTGCCCTCGGGCACGGTGATCGACACAGCCGCGCCGGATGCCGACGCCCGATTCCGCGAAGCCGAGCCGGCCCTGGCAGAGGGGTTGTTGAGGCTCAAGAACGACCTCGAATCCAACCGGCCCCTGGCTGAGCGCATCCGTGCCAAGTACCGGATGAAGAACACCACGGGCTACTCGCTCAATGCCCTCATCGACTTCGACCGGCCCGTGGATATCTTCCGGAACGTGCTGGTGGGCTCCGAGGGCACCCTGGCCTTCATCGCCGAGGCGGTACTGAACACCGTTCCCGATCTTCCGGTCAAGGTGACGGGCTTCCTGATCTTCCCCGATCTCCATGCCGCCTGCGCGGCCATCGTCCCCCTGCGCGACGCCGGTGCCGCCGCTCTGGAGCTGCTGGACCGTGCCTCGCTCCGCTCCGTGGAGAACCAGGCCGGCGTGCCCCCCACCATCAAGACCCTGCCCGAGGGCGCCGCCGCCCTCCTGGTCGAGTTCCAGGGCAAGGACGAATCCGCCCGCGCCGAACTCGAGCGCCTGGCCCTGGACGCTGCCGCCCACCTGACGCTGCTGGAGCCCGCCCGCTTCACCCACGATCCTGTAGAGCAGGCCCTCATGTGGAAGATCCGCTCCGGCACCTTCCCCTCCGTGGGCGCGGTCCGCCAGCGGGGTACCACGGTCCTCATCGAGGATGTGGCCTTCCCCATCGAGAAGCTCGCCGATGCCGCCGTGGACCTCACGAAGCTCTTCGCCAAGCACCGCTACGACGAGGCCATCCTCTTCGGCCATGCCAAAGACGGCAACCTGCACTTCGTCATCACCCAGTCCTTCAACGACAAGGCTGCCGTGGATCGCTATTCCGCGCTCATCGACGATGTGGTCGAGCTGGTGGTCAAGAAATACGACGGTGCCCTGAAGGCCGAGCACGGCACGGGCCGCAACATGGCGCCCTTCGTCGAGGCCGAGTGGGGGCCCGAGGCCAAGGCCGTCATGGAGCAGCTCAAGAACCTGGTCGACCCCCAGCGGCTGCTGAACCCCGGTGTGATCCTCAACGCCGACCCCAAGTGCCATCTGTCGGACCTGAAGCCCATGCCCGGCGTAGAGGAAGAGGTCGATAAGTGCATCGAATGCGGCTACTGCGAGCCCAAGTGCCCCAGCCGCGAGCTGACCCTCACGCCCCGTCAGCGCATCGTCGTACGCCGCGAGATGGCCCGCCTCGAATCCAATCGCGAGAACCCCGCCCTGCTCTCCTCCCTGCGTGAGGCCTTCCCCTACATGGCGCTGGATACCTGCGCGGTAGACGGCCTTTGCGCCACCGCCTGCCCCGTGAGCATCGATACCGGCCAGCTCACCAAACGGTTCCGCCGTGCCAGCCACAGCCGTCGCGCGCAGAAGATCGCCCTTACGGTGGCGCGCAACTTCGCCACGGTGGAGCCGGCCATGCGCCTGGCTCTCCGGACCGGCCACATCGTCCAGGGTCTCTTCGGCCCCAGGGCCATGCCGTTCATCACCCGGATCATGAAGGCCTTCGGTGCCTCCCATCAGTGGAGCCCGGAGATGCCAAAGGCGGCGAAGGCACCGCTCCCCGCGACCTCCCTGGAGGGCGCCCAGGCCATCTACTTCCCGGCCTGCATCTCGCGCATGATGGGCCACCTGCCCGGCGAGCCCGAGGACCTGAGTCTGGTGGAGGCGTTGGTGAAGGTCTCCGCGCGAGCCGGCTACCCGGTCCACATCCCCTTCGACGTGGAAGGCACGTGCTGCGGCGTGCCCTTCTCCTCCAAGGGCTACGACGAGGCCCACCACTACACGGTGAACCACGCCATCGAGAAGTTCTGGGAGTGGAGCCAGCAGGGCCGCCTGGCCATCGTCATGGACACCAGCCCCTGCACCTATGGCGTGCTCACCAGCCGCGGCTACCTCACACCCGAGAACCAGGCGAAGTTCGACAAGCTGAAGATCATCGACAGTACGGCCTTCGCCAACGACGTGCTGCTGCCCCGTCTGAAGGTGACGTACAAGGTGGGCTCCGTGGTCCTCCATCCCGTCTGTTCGGTCACGAAGATGAACCTCCTGCCCCAGCTCGAGGGAGTGGCCAAGGCCTGCGCGGACAAGGTCGTGGTGCCGCGGGACGCCGGTTGTTGCGGCTTCGCCGGTGATCGGGGCTTCACCCACGCCGAGCTGACCGCCTCGGCCACCAAGCACGAGGCCAGAGAGGTGAAGGCCGGGACTTTCGATGGCTATTACGCCAGCAGCCGCACCTGCGAGGTCGGCATGACCCGTTCCACGGGCCAGGTCTACCGAAGCTTCCTATACTTGCTCGAATCCGCGACCCGACCGGAGGCCTCCAAGTGAACGGCACCAAACCCAAGAAGGTCTACTTCTACGGCACCTGCCTGGTGGATCTGTTCTTCCCCGACGCCGGCATGGCCGGCATCCAGCTCCTGCGCCGGGCCGGCGTGGAGGTGGTCTTCCCGGAGGGCCAGACCTGCTGCGGCCAGCCCGCCTTCAACTGCGGCTACTGGGAAGAGGCCCGGGACGTGGCCCGTACCCAGGTGGCCCTCTTCCCCGAGGACCTGCCCGTGATCCTGCCCTCCGGCAGCTGCGCAGGCATGATGAAAGTCCACTATCCCGAGTTGTTCCACGGCCAGCCGGACGAGGCCAAGGTCAGAGCCTTCAGCGCCCGGGTCTACGAGCTGACCCAGTTCCTCGTGGATGTACTCGATGTGAAGCTGCAGGATCTCGGCGAGCCCGTGAAGGTCACCTGGCACAGCTCCTGCCATGCGGTCCGCGACCTGGGTCTGAAGGGCGAGCCCCAGGCCCTCATCGGCCAGCTCTCCAACGTAGAGCTGGCCCCGCTCGCCAGGGAGTACGAGTGCTGCGGTTTCGGCGGCACGTTCTCCGTGCGGCACCCGGAAGTCTCCGGGGCCATGGTCGCGGACAAGATCGCCGATGCCACCGCCACCGGAGCCTCCGTCGTCCTGTCCACGGACGGCGGCTGCCTGATGAACGTGAACGGCGCGCTGGAAGCCAAGAGCAGCAAGCTCAAGGTCCAGCACATCGCCGAATTCCTCTGGGAGCGCACCCGTGCACGCTGAGAAAGAGATCCACTTCCGCGATGCCGCCGCCAAGGCCCTGCTGGATCCCCAGCTCCGGGCCAACTTCCGCCGCGCCATGGACGGCCTCATCGCCAAGCGCCTAGCCCAGTTCCCCGATCCGAGGGATCTCCAGGACCTGCGCGACCTCAGCACGGCCATCCGGTCCCGCAGCCTGCTCTGTCTGCCGGAACTGCTGGAACAGCTCGAGGCCAGCTGCGCCAAGAACGGCATCAAGGTCCACTGGGCCGAGACCTGCGAACAGGCGAACCAGCTGATCCTGGGCATCCTCCAGGCCAAGGGCGCCAAGACCCTGGTCAAGGGCAAGAGCATGGTCTCCGAGGAGATGCATCTCAACGCCTTCCTCGAATCCAAGGGCATCGAGGCTCTGGAATCCGATCTGGGCGAATACATCATCCAGCTCGATGGCGAGACGCCGAGCCACATCATCATGCCGGCCATCCACAAGAACAAAGATCAGATCGCCCGGCAGTTCAGCCAGAAGATCAAGGACGCGAAGTACACCGAAGATGTCGACGAGCTCACGGCCATGGCCCGGAAGGTGCTGCGCCAGAAGTTCCTCGATGCCGATGCGGGGTTGTCCGGCGTGAACTTCGCTGTGGCCGAAACCGGTACCCTCTGCCTGGTGGAGAACGAAGGCAATGGGCGCATGAGCACCCATGTCCCGCCCCTCCACATCGCCGTCATGGGCCTCGAAAAGGTCGTGGCACGACTGGAGGACGTGGCGCCGCTCTACGCCATCCTCACGCGCTCCGCCACGGGCCAGGCCGTGAGCACCTACTTCAACCTGATCACCGGCCCCCGTGGCGAGGGCGAGAAGGACGGCCCCCAGGAAGTGCATCTGGTCATCCTCGACAACGGTCGCTCGCGGATCTACGCCGATCCCCAGCTGCGCGCCACCCTGCGCTGCATCCGCTGCGGCGCCTGCATGAACCACTGCCCCGTGTACACCCGCGTGGGCGGCCACGCCTACGAGGCCGTCTATCCAGGTCCCATCGGCAAGATCCTCACGCCGCAGATGGAAGGCGTGGGCGTCCGTCACGACCTCATCCACGGTTCCAGCCTCTGCGGCGCCTGCGGCGAGGTCTGTCCTGTGGAGATCCCGATTCCCGAAATCCTGGTGCGTCTGCGCCGGGAGGCCACCCACGAGGACATGGGTTCCACCGTGGTGGGCAAAGGCACCGGCCGCACGGCCAGCGAGGACTGGGCCTGGCGCCTCTGGGCCGGGGTGCTCAAGCGTCCTGCCCTCTACCGCGTCGCCACCTGGTTTGCCACCCGCTTCGGCAAGGCGCTGCCCGCCAGCGCACCGCTGATCAGGAACTGGACCCAGTCCCGCACCAAACCCGTTCCGGCCCGCCGTTCACTGAGCGAGCGCATGCGCGCCGAGGGAGTCTCCCATGAGTAGTCCGAACCCGTCCGCTCCTGATTCCCGTACCGCCATCCTCGGCCGCCTTCGCGCCGCCGGCGATTCCGGCCCCCTGCCGGCCCTCGACACGGCCGTCCTCGAGCGCCGCCAGTGGGATCCCGCCGAGCGCGTCACCCGGCTGCGCAAAGGCATGGAGGCGGTCCACACTGAGTTCCTCGATGCGAAGTCGGATACCTGGCCCGCCGTGATCCGCGTCTTCTGCGAGCGCGAAGGGCTGAAGAACCTGCTCTACGGCCCCACCAGCGAGGCGGGTTCCGCCCTGGCGGCCGCCTGGGCGCCCGAGGGACCGCAGCTGAAGCCCTACGACCGCCCCGTGGAGGCCTTCAAGCAGGAGTTGTTCGGGGACATCGATGCGGGCTTCACCGGTACCGTGGGTGGCGTCGCCGAGACCGGCGGCCTGCTGCTGATGCCCGGCCCCGCCGAACCCCGGCTCATGTCCCTGGTGCCGCCCGTCCACATCGCCTTGCTGCGGGCCTCCACGATCCAGGACAGCTTCTGGTCCGCCGTGAAGGCCCTGGGCTGGGGCCGCGCCCTGCCCCCCAATGCTCTGATGATCTCCGGTCCCAGCAAGACCGCCGACATCGAGCAGACGCTCGCCTACGGCGTCCACGGTCCCAAGCGCCTCATCGTGGTGCTCGTGGATGATCTGAAGTAGACGCAGACCCGCGCCCACGCTAGACTGCTCCTTCATGGCTGGGTAGCTCAGGTGGTTAGAGCGAGGGTCTCATAATCCCTAGGTCGGCAGTTCGAGTCTGCCTCCAGCCACCACACAGAACACCGGAGCCGATCGGCTCCGGTGTTTTTGTACGCCCACCCAAGCCATCAGACTCGGACTGCCGAGAAAGTGTGGCGGGCCGGTAGGGGCCAGGTGGAGACGCCCCAGTGGGGCGTCGGAGCCGTCGGCCCCGGGCCCAGCCACGCGCCAGTTCGAGTCTGCCCGACGGCATGCACGTACCTCGGTCGGAATCAGTTGTCGGGTGCCGCGAAAATGTAGCCAATCAGAGGAATGGTGCTCGCTGCGGGCTTGGCCAACCACGCGTCAGCTCAGGCCTGCGACCTCTGGATGCTGCGCATGCGTGGCCAAGCAGAGGATGGATTCAGGGCCCTTCCGGAAAACAGTCCGCGACATGGGAACGGGTCAACACCCTTCCACAATGGAGAGTTCTGTCTAATTTGTACCGGACCGGCCAGGGTTGCTAAAGTCGACTCGAAACACATACTGTGTTGGCCTTTTTCTTATGCCTCGTCAGGCATTATCGAGTCTGAGGGGGGCCATGACGCATTCGGCTCGACTGCCCCACCCCACCCGGCTGAGGGAATGGCTTCGCCCAGTCAGGGCCAGTCCTGCTTGCGGGTTCGAGGGTGTTCCGCCGGGATTTCTCCGGCGCAACCGGGCATTCTTTCAGCATTTCCTCTTCGACCTTTCCCCGGCTTTCAGAAGGAGATGAAACGATGGCACCTCATGTGGATCATGTGGAAGTCCTGGATAAGAAAATCACCGAGCTTAGCTATGCCCTGGCTCATCTCGGTAAAGGCACCGAATTGAGCGAATTGATCCGAATCATCAAGGGTGGCGGCTGGACCACCCCTGCGGAATTCGCTTTTACAGAGGCAATCATTGATTCAATGCAGGTTCAGGTAAAAGCGCTGAGCAACCTGAATATGAAGTTGTTGGCGGCCGGCAAGCTCGTGGCCACCAAAGAACTGGTGGCCAGATAAGGCCAGGCCCCTTCAGGTCGAGGTCGGGCCGTCACACCTTCGGCTCGACCTTCCTTTCAATCCGTCCGAAGCGACACCGGAGCCCTGCGCTCCGGTGTTTCGCCTGATAAAGGGCGCAGAATGGGGCCGCCGGGAAGCAACGGCGGCCCCATAGCGCACACGGGCCCGGTTGGGCCTGCCTGACACCACTTATTCCAAGTCCCGGGTGTTCACCTGCCGAGCCGGCAGGTTCCCGCCATACTGACGCTCCCCGGGAACCCGCGGATCCCGGTCTGGTCATGGACCCGCAGGAGACACGGTGATCGATTCCGGGCGCGCAGAGCTGGAAGGGTCCACAGGATCCGTCCACCACCGCCGCATCGCCCACCTGGACATGGATGCCTTCTTCGCTTCGGTGGAGCTCCTCGAACACCCGGAATTGAGGGGTCTTCCCGTCGTCGTCGGCGGCCGGCGACCTGCGGCATCGGGAAAGGACTATCCGAGGCTGAAGGACTACGTCGGCCGCGGCGTGGCCACCACGGCGACCTATGAGGCCCGCGCCTTCGGGGTGCGCAGCGGGATGGGGCTCATGAAGGCGGCGGCCCTGGCCCCGGATGCGATCCTCCTGCCGGCCCACTTCGATGCCTACATCAAGGTCTCACGGGCCTTCAAGGCCGCCGTGGCGGAAGTGGCGCCGCTGATCGAGGATCGGGGCATTGATGAGATCTACCTCGACTTGACGGACGTCCCGGGGGAGTCGCGGGAACTGGCGCAACGACTCAAGGAGGCCGTCCGCCAGGCCACTGGACTCACCTGCTCCATCGGAATCACGCCTAACAAGCTGCTGTCCAAAATCGCCTCCGAGCTGCAGAAGCCGGATGGCGTGACCATCCTTGGATTCGTGGACATCCCGGCCCGGATCTGGCCCCTGTCCTGTTCGGCCATCAACGGCATCGGACCCAAGGCCAGCGCCAAGCTGGAAGGCTTCCACATCCGCACCATCGGAGAGTTGGCGCAGGCCGATCCGGTCTGGCTGGTGGAACAGTTCGGTCGGAGCTATGGGGCCTGGCTCCATGAGGCGGCGCATGGCCGGGACGGAGGGCCTCTGACCCTGTCCAGGGAGCCGAAGTCCATCAGCCGGGAGACCACGTTCGAGCGGGACCTTCATCCCAGGCTGGATCGCGAGGTGCTTTCGCACATCCTGCTGGATCTCTGCGAGCGCCTCTCCCAGGACCTGCAGCGCAAGGGCTACCTGGCTCACGCCATCGGAATCAAGCTGCGCTACGACGATTTCACCACCCTCACCCGCAACCAGACCCTGGACGTCCCCATCGCGGATGCCACCTTGCTGCGGGCCGCCGCCCGGGCCTCCCTGAAACGGGTCCCCCTGGACCGAAGGCTCCGCCTGCTGGGCATCCGTGCGGGCACGCTGGTGAAGGCGGGGGACTACACCACCTCCCCGGCAAGGACAGCTCTTGTGGCGGAACCAAGCCTCTTCGACGGGCTGGATCCTTAAGGGACCTGCCCTCTGGCAGGCCTCCAGGACAGGTGGCAAGAACCCCGTTGGGAGGCCTTCGGCAGTTCAGGTCTTCGTCCCGCCCTCTTCCCGCTTGGCCGCTCTGTGCCGCTCGGGGTAGAGGGCCTCCGAACAGTCGGGACAGATGCCATGGGTGAAATCCACGTCTGAGTGGGCGCTGATGTAGTGTTCCAGCTGGTTCCAGTAGCCCTTGTCATCACGGATCTTTTTGCAGCTGGCGCAGATCGGGAGCAGGCCGGAGAGCTGCTTCACCTGGCCCAGTGCCGTGGACAGGGCGGCGTTCCTGGACTGGAGTTCCTCGGTCCGCTTGGCAACCAAGGCCTCCAGGTCCGCTTTGCTGCGGGCCAAGGCCGCCACGCGCAGGCGCAGGATGACCAGGCCGGCCCCCAGGAAGGCCAGGCCACCCAGGCCCAGAGCCCACCAGGTGCGCCACCAGGGCGGCAGAACCTGGAAGTCGAGACTTGTCACCGGACCGAAGGCGCCATCCCGGACGGCCGTGCGGACCTCGAAGCGATAGTGCCCGCCCGGGAGCGTGGTGTAGCGCACCACGGGGCTGTCCACCTCCCGCCATGCGTTCTCGAGACCCACGAGCCGCACCTGGAACCGCGTCTGCCGCTCATCCTGGTACGTTGGCGCCGCCACCCGGAAAGATACGGTGGCTTCCCGGTTCGCCACCGGCGGCAGGGGGCCGTAGGGAGGCTCCAGCTGCCGGGTCCCGTAGGCGAACTGGAGGATGTGTGCCCGCACGGACGGAAGCGGCGTCCCGGAGTCGCCAGCTTCGTAGCGTACCAGCCCTGCGGCCGTGCCTACCCAGATCCGACCCTTCTCGGCCAGCAGGGCCTGGATGGCGCAGTCCTCGCTCACCATCCCGTCCTGCTCCCCGATGTGGAGAGGCGGATCCAGGCGATCCAGGCCCTGGTCCGTGGTGGCCCAGGTCTGCCCCCGGTCGTCCACTTCCACCGCGTAGATCTGGTTCGAGTGGAGGCCTTGGCCCTTGGTGCGCTGGTCCAGCACCGTGAGCCGGTCTCCCTCCACGCGGATCCGCGTGAGCCCCTGGGGCTCCTGGTAGTGCACCCAGGCGCTCCCATCAGGCAGAAAGGCCATGCCGTAGAGCCCGAACGACAGGAGTCCCTGCTTTTCCGTGAATAACCTCCAGGACCCGCCAACCTCCCGGACATACAGTCCCGCGGTGGTCGCAGCCCAGAGGCGGCCCCGGGCATCCTCCCGGATGCGGAAGACCCCGAGAGTGCCGGTTCCAGGGGCCTTCACGTCCTGGATGAGGCGACGCAGGGCTGGGTCCCAGCGGAGGATGCCGTACCGCACGTGACTCAGCCAAACCTGACCTCTTGAGTCCTCCATGACGCTGTTCACGGCAAAGCCGAAGTCCCCCAGGGGGGCGACTTCGGCTTGATGGCGCCCGGGCCGGAGCCAGAGGGTCGGCCCGATGGTGCTCACCATCCAGAGGGTGCCGGCCCGATCGAGGGCCAGGTTCTTGATGCGCTGGCCCTCGGTGCCCGGGATGCGCAGGACGGCCGTGGGGGTCACCCGCATGGCCCCGTCATCGGTGGCGGCCAGGATCTCGCCTCCCGGATTGCGAATGATGGACCAGACCACCTCGCCGGAGGTCCCCGCGGCCAACGAGTGATTCCAAACGCGGCCGCCCCCCTGGAGTTGGGCCAGGGCGGTGCCCAGGATCCAGAGGGTGCCCTCCCGATCCCGGAAAACCGTCCGGACCCACCGGAACGGCAGACCCCCGCTGGCGTCGACGCGTTCGGTCCGGTCGCCCGAGAGATGCACGGCCCCCACCTGGGTGGGAAGCCAGATGGAACCATCCGCATCCAGAAAGGGGACACTGTTGGGAGAGAGGCTCGCGCCCAGCCGCCCAGATTGGTCTTTGAACCGCGGTGCATCTGGCGATTTCACCGCCAGGCTCCGACTGGAACCCACCCAGATCCTGCCGGCCCCATCCTCCACCACCATGGATACCCCATCGGCCGGGAGGCCCTGCGCGGGGCCCCAATCCTTCCGGGACCCATCCGCCAGGAAGGTGGTGAGGCCCGCTTTCGTGCCCAGGTGCATGGCGCCCCTGGCCCCGGCCGCCAGCGTGACGTTCAGGCCGGCCGGCCGGGGGGCCCGGAACCGGAACTGCAGCCCCTCCTCCTGGACGAACAGCCCTTCGTGGGTCATGGCCCAGAGCCGGCCCCGATGATCGAGGGCGAGGGCATCCACGGGCGGGGTTCCCGGCAGGGTGCCCAGGCGGGCCGGCTCGATGCGCCCCTCCCGCAACCGCACCAGGCCCCGCAGCGTGGCCGCCCACACGCCTCCCTCCCGAGCCGGGACCACCCGGTGGATGAACCCAGAGGGAAGCCCGTCTTCGCGGGTCCAACGACGGCTGTGGCCGCCTTCGTAGCGGAGCAGGCCGCTTTCCGTCCCCACCCAGAGGAACCCCTCTGCGTCCTGGGTCAGGGCGGTGATGGCTCCAGAGGGCAGGCCCTGGGCCGGACCCAGCACGGCAAAGGGGCGATGCCACCCCTCCGAGGCCAGGCAGAGGACCCCCAGCAGTCCCGCCATGATGACCCGGATCCCCAGCATGCCCACTCCCACCCAGTTCGGTCTCTATCGGTGCCGCCGCCGTCTTGGCTTATTTCGGGGAGATCAGGACTGGCCCAGCACGCGCCGGTAGAGCGCTTCGTACTGATCCACGATGGGCCCTTCCGCGAAGGTGCCCAGGGCCCGCTCGCGGGCCGCGTTCCCCATGGTGCGCCGAAGGCCCTCGTCGCTGAGGAGCCTCACGGCGTCCGCGGCCATGGCGTCCACGTCGCCCACAGGCTCGAGGAAGCCATCCACACCGTGGCGCACCACCTCCGGCAGACCGCCCACGCGGCTGGCGATGACTGGCACGCGGTGGCCCATGGCCTCCAGGGCGGCCAGGCCGAAGCTTTCGGTGGCACTGGGGAGCAGGAAGAGGTCCGAGCAGGCCAGCACCGTGCCGATGTCCAGCTGCTTGCCCGTGAAGCGGACCTCCGAGGCGAAGCCCCGGTCCCGGCAGTAGGCTTCGGCCTCCACCCGATCCGGCCCATCACCCACCATGACCAGGCGGGCCGGGACTTTCTTGTGGACGAGCTCGAACACTTTCAATACGTCCATGACGCGCTTCACGGGCCGGAAATTGGAGATATGGGTCAGCACCGAGGTGGCCTTGGGCGCCAACCAGGCACGGCAGTCCGGGCGTTCCTGGCCCGGTGGTTCGACGAAGTTCCCGATGACGTCGATCTCCCGATCCACTCCGAACGTGCGGTAGGTCTCGTCCCGCAGATACTCTGAAACAGCGGTCACACCGTCGCTTTCCCGGATGGCCATCTTCACCATGGGCAGGTAGCTGGGGTCGCTGCCCACCACCGTGATGTCCGTGCCATGCAGAGTCGTCACGACTTTCAGGCCCGGGATGGCCATGCGGGCCAGCAGGGCGGCCATGGCGTGGGGGATGGCGTAGTGCGCGTGGATGATCTCCAGACCATAGTGCTCGGCCACGTCCGCCATCTTGGAGCCCAGGGCGATGGAATAGGGGGCATCCTCGAACAGCGGATAGGTCGTGGCCCGGACTTCATGGAAGTTGATGCGGTCCTCGAAGCCCAGCAGGCGCGGCGGGACACTGGGGCTGAGGATATGCACCTCGTGGCCCCGGGCGGCCAGAGCCTTGCCCACCTCGGTGGCCACGACGCCCGAACCGCCGAATGTGCTGTAGCAGGAGATGCCGATGCGCATGGAAGATCCTCACTCCCAGCTATCATGATCAGGTTCCCGGGATCCTGCCCATGCCCCTTCTCTTCGCCATCGCCTATTACGCACTGGACGTGATGATCTACCTCCTCCTGGCGGTGGCCATCCTGTCCTGGTTCCCCATTGATCCCCGGAACCGTTGGATCCGCCTGCTCCATACGATCACGGACCCGATCCTCCACCCCATCCGGGCGCTGGTGCCCTCCATCGGCGGGTTCAGTTTCGACATCCTGATCGCGGTGATCCTGCTGGGCATCATCCAGCGCGTCTTCCTGCGGGCCCTGGTCTCATGAGGTGAACCATGAAATACACGCCCCTCGACATCCAGCGCCGTGAATTCGAAAAAGCCTTCCGCGGCATCGAGGAATCCGAGGTCCGGACCTTCCTCCATGAGGTGGCCGCCGAATGGGAGGAGCTCCTGGCCGAGAACCAGAAGCTGAAGGAGGAGATTCTCGACAGCCGGGAACGCCTCCGCCAGTACCAGGACCAGGACCGCATCTTCCGCGAGACCCTGCTCCAGGCCCAGCGCACTCGCGAGGATGTGCTGGACGGCGCCAATCGCGAGAAGGAGTTGACCTTACGCGAGGCCCAGTTCAAGGCCGACGAGCTCATCCGCGAGGCCCAGCAGCATGTGGTGGAGCTGGAGGTCCAGATCCGCAACCTGAAGATGGAGCGCACCCGGTTCGTGCGGGACCTGGAATCCCTCATGGAGCGCACTCGCCGCCACATCCAGGATGAGGCGCCCGACATCTACCTGGCGCCGCCGCCGACCCTCAATCTGGAAGGCCTGGACCTCAGTTCGCTCGACGAGCCGGCCATCCCTCCCATCCGCCGCCCGAAGGCCAGCAGCTAGCTGGCGGCCACCAGTCGCAGGACATCAGCCGAGGGCTGCTGGTCGTCAGCCGATGGCCAAATCATTGGAGTTCCCATGTCCCAAGCCGTCATCCTCAAAGCGCTCCGCAGCCCCATCGGCAAGTTTCAGGGGGGCCTGGCGCCTCTGGCGGCGCCGGATCTGGCCGCCCAGGTGGTGCGGGCTCTCCTGGCGACCATGCCGGGCGTGACCCCGACCGAGGCCATCTTCGGCAATGTCGTGAGCGCCGGCGTGGGCCAGGCGCCAGCTCGGCAGGCGGCCCTGCGGGGCGGTCTGCCCGCCAGCATCTCGGCTCTCACCATCAACAAGGTCTGCGGTAGCGGCCTCAAGGCCATCCAGCTCGCCGCCAACGCCGTGCGCCTGGGCGACCACGAGGTGGTGCTGGCCGGCGGCATGGAGTCCATGTCCAACGCCCCCTACCTCATGCCCAAGCTCCGGACCGGGGCCCGCATGGGCCACACCGAAGCCAAGGACGCCATGATCCTCGACGGCCTCTGGTGCGCCATGACCGACCAGCACATGGGGTTCACCGGCGAACTGGTGGCCGCCAAGTACGGGGTGGGTCGCGAGGCCCAGGACGCCTGGGCCGCCGAAAGCCATCGCAAGGCCGTGGCCGCCATGCAGTCCGGCGCCTTCAAGGCTGAGATCGTACCCATCGCCGTGCCGGGAAGGAAGGGCGAGGTAATGATCGCCGAGGATGAAGGCCCCCGCAGCGATACCACGCCCGAAACCCTGGCGAAGCTCCGGCCCGCGTTCAAGAAAGATGGCACCGTGACCGCTGGCAACGCCCCCAGCGTGAATGATGGAGCCGCCGCGGCCCTGGTGACGACCGAGAGCTATGCCAAGGCCCACGGCCTGGCCATTCAGGGCCGCATCCTCGGCACCGCCACCGCGGGCCTGGAACCCGATTGGGTCCTCATGGCACCCGTCGAGGCCATCCGCAAGCTCCTGGTCAAGGTGGGCTGGGCCGCCAAGGACGTGGACCTCTGGGAGATCAACGAGGCCTTCGCCGTGCAGCTGGTGGCCACCATGAACGAGCTGAAGCTACCGGCCGACCGCATCAACGTCCACGGCGGCGCCGTAGCCCTGGGCCACCCCATCGGGGCCTCTGGCGCCCGGGTCATGACCACCCTCCTGCACGCCCTTGAACGCCACGATAAGCAGCGCGGTATCGCCGCCCTGTGTCTCGGGGGCGGGAATGCCATCGCCATGGCTGTAGAGCGCGCATAGACATCTCCAGCATCCGTGGCACAGTCGGTCCAGCCCAGGTGCCGCCATGCCCATGCCGCCGCCCCGCCCTTCCCTGGCCGACCGCCGTTCGGCGGGCAAAGCCCTGCGGGACGGATTGCAGCGCACCGATCAGGGGAACTGGAAGCCCATGGGCGACCGGCCGGACCTGGTTTCCAGCCTGAAGGCGGCCAACACCCGACGCCGGCCGGACCTCCTGCCCCTCAAGTGGGGGCGGATGTCCGCCAGCCCCTTTTCCTTCTTCCGGGGTTCGGCAGCTCTGATGGCCGGGGACATCGCCCCCGGGCCCGTCACCGGCCTGACGGTCCAGCTGTGTGGAGATGCCCACCTGCTGAACCTGGGGGCGTATGCCGCCCCGGACGGGCACCTGGTCTTCGATCTCAATGATTTCGACGAGTCCATGCCGGGCCCCTGGGAATGGGACCTGAAGCGCCTGTGCGCCAGTGTCGTGCTGGGCGGGCGGGAGGCAGGCCAGGCCGAGGCGGATTGCAGAGATGCGGTCAAGGCGCTGGGGCAGACCTATCGCGAAGATATGGCCCGGTTCGCCGAGATGAAGGGACTGGAACTGGTCCGCTTCGAAGTGACCCCCCAGGACGGCAAGGGCGTGCTGAAGGAGGTGCTGGCCAAGGCCACGCGCGATACCCCCGACAAGCTCATGGCCAAGGCTACGGAGGATGATGGCCATGGCGGCCGACGCTTCCAGCTTCGTCCACCCCTGGTCCAGCCCCTGCAGTCGGCGGAGCTGGAGGATCTGTTGGGAAGCCTGCCGGACTACCAGGAAACCGTACTGCCCGGGCGGCGTCAGGTGCTCGATGGCTATGCCCCCGTGGACGCAGCCTTCAAGGTCCTGGGGACCGGCAGCATCGGGACGACCTGTCTGCTACTGCTCTGCCTGGGCCAGAACCTGGAGGACCCGCTCTTCCTCAAACTGAAATCCGAGGAACCCTCCGTGTGGGCCCCGTACCTGCCGGAGGCGGAACCGGTCTCCCACCAGGGGCGGAGAGTGGCGCTGGGCCAGCACCGCATGCAGACCTGGGTCGATCCCTTCCTCGGGTGGACCCGTTTCGGAGGCCGGGATTTCCTGGTGCGGCAGTGGTCAGATCACAAAGCCGCCATCGACCTTTCCTCGTTGCAGGGAGCTGCGTTGATCGACTACGCGGCCCTCTGCGGCGGCATCCTGGCCAAGGCCCACGCCCGGACCGGGGATCCGGCCATGCTGGACGGCTATCTGGGTGGTGCCGAGAAGATGGACGAAGCCATGGCCGCCTTCGCCAAGGCCTATGCGGATCAGGTCACTCGGGACCATGAGCGTTTTAAGGCGGCCATCCGAGCCGGGGAACTGGCAGCCATCACAGGTCTCTAAACAGCAGAAGAGCCCAGCGAACCGGGCTCTTCTGCTGGAGTTGTGGGCGAACCTAGAAGCTGTAGCGCAGCGAGACGCCCAGGATGTCAATGGTGGCCTTCATGGTGGCGTTGAGGCTGCCTCGGGTGAGGTTGTCGCCCGCGGAGGACAGGTTGATCTTGCTGTCGCTGATGAACAGGTGGGAGTAGCCAACGTCAATCGCCGTCTTCTTGGACAGGTTGTAGCTCAGGCCGAGGGAGAGCCACTTGCGATCGTTGTCGGGGATGCGCGGAGTGCGGTGGTTTTCATCCACGGCCCCCTGGTCGTAGGCCAGGCCGGCGCGGACGGTCCAATCCTGGTCCACCTTCCAGGTGCCACCCACGGAGTAGAACCACGTGTTCTTCCAGCTCTCATTGGTGACGGAATCTGCCAGGCCCGTATCGAACTTCACACGGAGTTCCTTGAACCGGGACCAGGTGCTCTGGGCCACCTCGCCCTGCAGCGAGAAGGCGGGGTTCACCTGCCAATCGAAACCCAGCGAAGCGGTGGCGGGCAGCGCGAGATCGGCCTGGCCCTTGCCGTTCCGGAGGCCGGCACCCTGCAGGGCCGCCAAGTCGGTGGCCGGCATGGCGGTGGGGAAATTGAAGGTGGCATCGCCCTTGAGCGTCATGGTCATGGCGGCGGAGTAGGCGCCCCCCAGGCGGAAGTCCTTGCTGGGCTGCCAGGTGAAGCCGGCCTTCCAGCCGTAGCCCCAGCCATCGCCCTTCAGGCCGGCCGTGCCGTCCCACGCGCCAGGAATGGCGTAGCCGGGGGTACCGAAGGTCGCGTTGGGGCCACTCATGGCAACGGTTGCCACCGGGCTGTTCTGACCAGGGCCGGGGGCCACGGGAGAAAGGCCGGCGGCGGCCAGTCCGCTGCCCACCTTCAGGGCCAGCGCCGTGCCATAATCCACGCCGTTGGTGAGTTCCGCATCAGCCTTGCGGGCGATGAAGGCCACGCCGAAGGAGAACTGGTCGGCCACCCGATAGGCTAGGCTGGGCGTGATGTCGATGGTCTTCAGGTCGGACTTGAGGCCGTGGTAACGGCCGATCCAGTTGGAGTCGTACTCCGTCGTGAGGCCGAAGGGCACATTCAGGGACAGCCCCAGCTTCAGGTCCTTGTTGACGCTGTACATGATGTTGAATTCAGGCAGGACGGCCGATACCCCGGAGTTTTTGTGGCTGGGGTCGCCCGAAATGGGGATCAGGCTCGTCGTGGTATTGGGAACCACATTGAAGCCAAGCGCGGTCAGGGCCGGCGTACGGTTGGCGGTCATGTCCTGGAGCTTCACGTCCAGGCCGACGTAGGTGCCACCGAAAGAGAACTGCCAGCCATCGTACTGCGTCATCACCGCCGGGTTGAAGAAGAGTGCGCTGATGTCGGCACCCCCTGCGCTGACGCCGGCGAAGGCGTTGCCCTGGGAACTGGGGCTCTGCTCGCGGAGCTGGAAACCAGCGGCCTGGGCCATGGGAGCAAAGGCGCCGGCGGCGATGAGGGTCAAGGCCGTGAGGGTGAGACGTGAACGGTGGGTCATGGGCGCATGGCTCCTAATCCCGGAAGTCCCGGGGTGGGTGGCTGTTGCCAGCCGATTCCGAAGGTGGAAGATGGATCACAATACCAAATCGATGCAGACCTGCAATCACTCCCGAGAGCCTACCCTAAGGAAAGATCGCGACCTATAGGTCACCATCAGAGGAGCGGAGCAAGGCAGGCCGACAGGCTCCTCCCCCCGGCCAGCTCCCGCACCAGAGCGGATCCAATGACCGGCGTGGCGCCCATGGCCCGCACGGCAGCGAGACTGGCTGCATCGGACAGCCCGAAGCCGACGGCGAGCGGGCGAGTCGCGAGGATTCCCAACTCCGACATCCGCTTCTGAACCGGCGCCAGATCCGTGCTCTGCCCGGTGCCCGTGACGCCCAGGCGGGCCACCAGGTAGGCAAAGCGCTGGGCGAAGGGTGCCGAGGGCCCCGGGTCCGGGCGTTCGGCCAGAACCTGCCGGGCCCGCTCCAGCGTGGTGGTGGGTGCCAGCAACGGCACCATGGGATAGCCCGCGGCCCGCAGATCACGTTCGAAAGCGGGCTCCTCCCCGAAGGGCAGATCGACCACCAGCAGCGCCTTCACGGGCGTGGGGGCGAGGAGCGTCTTCAACCGCTCCGCTCCAATCTGAAGCAGCGGGTTCAGGTAGGTGAAGAGGATGAGGTCGGGGCTGTCCGTGATTCCCGCCAGAACTTCCAGGATCCGGACCGGTGTGGCACCGCGGGCGATGGCGCGGTGGGCCGCGGCCTGGAGCACAGGGCCGTCCGCGATGGGATCCGAATGGGGCAGGCCCAGTTCGATGGCTTCCAGCCCCAGGGCCTTGGCTTCGGCCAGCAACCGCGGCAGCGCCTCCAAGGACGGATCGCCGGCCATGATGAAGGGAAGCAGTGGATTCATGTCAGATCCCCAGACGCGACTGGTAGGTGGACAGGTCCTTGTCGCCGCGGCCGCTGAGGCCCAGCAGGACTGTGGCAGCGCCATCGGCGGCCAGGGCGGTCAGGAGGGCCAGCGCATGGCTGCTCTCCAGGGCGGGCAGGATGCCTTCGGTTTCGCAGAGCAGGCGGGCGCCCGCAAGCGCCTCGTCATCGGAAGCGCGGCGCACGACCACCTTCCCGTCGAGCGCGAGCGCTGCCAGTTCTGGCCCCAGGGCCGGGTAGTCCAGCCCCGCGCTGATGCTGGCGGTCTCGGCCGTGTGTCCATGTTCATCCTGCAATAGCAAGGTCTTGCAGCCATGCAGCACACCCACGCGCCCGCCCTCGAGGCGCGCAGCGTGCTCGCCGAGGGCCCTCCCGTGACCACCGGCCTCGACCGCGACCCGGCGCAGGTCGTCACCCAGGAAGGGCACCAGCAGGCCCAGGCCGTTGCTGCCGCCCCCGGCGCAGGCGATGACGGTATCCGGCAACCCGCCCGACTGCTCCAGAACCTGGGCGCGGGCCTCTTCACCGATGACGGTCTGGAAGGTCCGCACCATGGTCGGGAAGGGATGCGGCCCCAGGGCCGAGCCGAGGATGTAGTGGGCCCGGTCGCAGCGGCCAGCCCAGGCTCGCAGGGCCTCGTTGACAGCCTCCTTGAGCGTGCCCTGCCCCGCTGCCACGGGCTCGACCTTCGCCCCGAAGAGACGCATGCGGGCGACGTTCGGGGCCTGGCGGGCCATGTCCGTGACGCCCATGTAGACGGTGCAGGACAGGCCCAGGCGGGCGCAGGCTGCGGCGGTGGCCACACCATGCTGTCCGGCGCCAGTCTCCGCAATGATTTCCGTCTTGCCCATGCGCCGGGCCAGCAGGGCCTGGGCGAGGGCGTTGTTGATCTTGTGGGCGCCGGTGTGGGTCAGGTCCTCCCGCTTGAGGAAGAGGGCCCTGAGCCCCACCTTCGCCGCCAGGCGTGGCGCGGGCGTGAGGGGCGTAGGGCGACCCACGAAGTGACGCAACTCGGCCTTCAGTTCTGCGAGGAAGGCAGGGGCTGTCCAGGCGGTTCGGAAGGCCGCCTCCAGATCAAGCAGCGGCTGCATCAAGGTTTCCGGGGCGTAGCAGCCGCCCAGCTGCTGCGAGCCGAACCGCGTGGGAAGCGCGAACGAATCAGTCATGGGTTTCCTTTCCTGCCGAAGCTGCCTGTCTCACGGCCGCCACGAACGCGGCCACCTTGGCCGGATCCTTCACGCCTGGCGCGGTCTCCAGGCGGCTCGCCGCGTCGAAGCCGCGCAAGTGCGGGCGGATTTCGAGCGGGAGTGCGGCGACCCGGTCCGCCAGATTGGTGCCATCCAGGCCACCCGCGAGCAGGAAGGGCCCCGGAGGTGGGAAGGCCATGGAATGGCCCTGCCCCGAACCGCCCGCCACGCCGGTCTGGACTGGGCTGGGCTCCCACAGATAGAGGTTCGCAGGCACCGCGGCCTGGCCTGGTTCATCCGCCCAGGGCAGCAGGATGAAGAGACCGGCTGCCCGCAGCAACGCGATGCCCCGCTCGCGGTCCACCGCCGGCAGGTAGGGCTGCACGCGCTGGAAACCGTGGCGCTGGGCGGTTTCGAGGACTGCCTCCGCGATGTCAGCCACCATCACCAATACAGCACGACCGGCGAAGGCTTTCGCCACCGACAGATCCGCGCAGTGCCGCGGGCTGGGCGGATGGGACACGAAGCCCAGCAGATCCGCGCCCTGCCCTGCGGCGAAGGCTGAGTCCGCCGCAGTGGTGAGTCCGCACACCTTGACCAGCAGGCTCATCGCGCCTCCTGACGGAGATCTGCGAACACTCGCTCCAGGAAACCCTTGGGATCCGGACTGCGCATGAGGGCCTCGCCGATGAGCACGGCCTCGAAGCCCGCCCGCAGGGAGGCCTGGGCATCCTCGGGCGTAGCGAGGCCGGATTCGCGGACCAGCACCGCATCGGGGAAGGCCCGGCGCAAAGGCGCGGCGGTGGGCTCGCCCAGGGTGAAGGTGGAGAGGTCCCGGGCGTTGATGCCCACCATGCGGGCCTGGGCCTCCTGGGCATGGGGCACTTCCGTGAGGTCGTGCAGTTCCACGAGCGCTTCCAGGCCCCGCTGCCGGGCGGCTTCGGCGAAGGCCGCCGTGTGGCCCTTCAGCACCCGCACGATGAGCAGCACCGCCTCGGCGCCGCAGGCCTCGGCCTCGGCCAGCTGGGATTCGGAAATGACGAAGCCCTTGTAGAGCCGCGGCAGGCCGACCTCTGCCGCGGCGGCCAGATGGGCTGCCGCCCCGCGGAAATAGGCCGGTTCGGCCAGGATGGAGAAGGCCGCCGCGCCCCCATCCCGGTAGGCCTGGAGTTGGGCCTGGAGCGGAGTCCCGGCGGCGAAGGGGCCGAGCGACGGCGAGGCCTGCTTGTACTCGGCGATCACAGCGCCGCCCCGAACCGAGGCTGCCCGTCTCAGGGCTGTCTCGAAGGGGCCGGGACCGTCCAGACGGGCGCGGACTGGCGGCGGTGCCGGAGCCACCGTGGTCAGGCGGGCGAGTTCCGATACCAGCACCCGCTGGAGGTGGGAACTCCCGGGCAACCCAGTGCTGCGCACCAGTGAGGCGGGATCGGGCAGGCGGTTCATGGGTTCACCCCCGCCACGGGGAACGGCAGGGCGAAGCCGTGATCGAGTACGGCCCGCACTTCGTGGAAGGTCTGGGCCAGACCCTCCAGTGAGCTGCCCCGATGCAGGGCCAGGCCCAGCCCTGCCTGCAGGGCCACGGCGTCCGCCACTCCCGGGCGGAAGTCGGCATGCCGGGCCCCGCCAAAGATGCCCCGTGCCACCCCCAGCGCTTCGGCGCGATCCGCCACGCGCAGGGCGTGGCGCGATGGCTGGGTGATGCCCAGTTCCCGCGGTACCAGCACCTGAGCGGTCTGGACGCGGCCATCCGCCACGGCCAGAACTGTGGTGGGGCCTTCGATGGAGGCCTCGTCGAGCCCCTTCCCCTCCGCATCCTTGCCGTGGATCACGAAGGCCCGGCGCAAGGTCGGCCGCCGCGCCAGTGCACCCGCCATGGGTGCCAGCAGATCCTCCCGGGCCACGCCCAGGAGCTGGAGAGGTGGATTCGCCGGATTCAGCAGCGGTCCCAGCAGGTTGAAGATGGTGGGAATGCCCAGGCGGCGGCGGATCTCGCGGAGGCGCCCCAGCAGCGGGTGGTAGGCCGGCGCGAAGAGGAAGGCGAACCGGTGCTCCCGGAGGTCCGCCTCCAGGTCCGAGATCGCCCTGGAGAGGTCGTAGCCCAGAGCCTCCATCAGGTCGGCACTGCCGCAGACTCCCGTGGCGGCGCGGTTGCCGTGCTTCACCACGGGCACACCAAGGGTCGAGAGGAACAGGGCCGTGAGGGTGCTCAGATTGGCGGTGGAAGCGCCATCGCCACCCGTGCCCACCACGTCGATGGCGCCTTCGGGTGCTTGCGGGAAGGGCACGGCAACTTCCGAGAGGGCGTTTGCGAAAGCCGCCAGCTCGTGGGCCTCGGGCACCCGCTGAGCCAGCAGGGCCAGGCAGGCGCCCACCAGCAGGGCATCTGTGTCCTGGTCGATGAAGATGCGCATGAGCTCGGAAGCGGTGGCCTCCGGCAGCGGGCGGATGGGATTGTGGGTGGTGAGCAGGGTCATCGTCGAGTTTCCTTGGCGAGTTGCAGGAAGTTCGCGAGCATGGCGGGGCCATCTGGCGTGAGGATGCTTTCGGGATGGAACTGCACGCCCCAGCGGGGCAGATGCCGGTGGGCCATGGCCATGATCTCGCCCCCGGGGCTGCGGCCTGTGATGCGCCAGCAGGCGGGCAGCGTGGCGGGATCGGCGATGAGGCTGTGGTAGCGGCCCACGGGAAGCCCGGGGGGCAGCCCTTCGAAGAGCCCCGTCCCGTCATGCTCCAGCGCCGTCGCCTCGCCGTGCAGGGGTTCGACCGCCCGGACCACCCTGCCGCCGCTGGCCGCCGCCAGGGCCTGGTGGCCGAGGCACACGCCCAGCAGCGGAACGTCCCAGTCCGAGCCCGCCAGGGCCATGTGGGCGGGGCTTTCCGTGGGGTGCCCGGGCCCCGGTGACAGGACCACGGCGTCGGGCCTGAGGGCCTTGGCCTCGTCGAGGCTGATGGCGTCGTGGCGGACGACCTTCACTGGGGCACCCAGCGTCTCGAAGGCCTGCACCAGGTTGTAGGTGAAGGAGTCCAGGGCGTCAATCAGGAGGATCATCGGGCGGCTCCGGGCAGCTGGACACCAAGAGCCTGGGCGATGGCACGCAGCTTGTGCAGGGTTTCGAAATACTCGGCTTCAGGTTTGGAGGCCCGCACCACGCCGGCGCCGGCCTGGATGTAGGCGGCACTACCGGCATAGACCGCCGTGCGCAGGATGAGCGCCGTGTCCAGGGCGCCATCGGTGCCCAGCCGCAGCAGCACGCCGCCGTAAGGGCCTCGGACCTCCCCTTCCAGCTCAGCGATCCGCTGGCAGGCGCGCAGCTTGGGAGCGCCACTGACCGTGCCGGCGGGGAAGGCCGCCGCCAGGACATCCAGGGCATCCACGCCGGTTCTCAGCTTCGCCTTCACGGTGGTGGTGAGGTGCAGGACATGGCTGGTGCGCTGGAGGGCCAGGGGCTTCTCCACGCGCACGCCGCCGGGAATGGCCACGCGGCCCAGATCGTTGCGGGCCAGGTCCACGAGCATCTGGTGCTCGGCCAATTCCTTGGGATCGCGCTTGAGGGCCTCGAAGCGGACGGCATCCTCCTCGGCACTGTCGCCCCGGGGCACGGTGCCGGCGATGGGCAAGGTCTCGGCCTCCTCCCCCTGCACCCGCACCAGCATCTCCGGCGAAGCGCCCACCAGGGCGAAGCCGTCCCACTCCAACAGGAAGCCGTAGGGGCTCGGATTCAGGCGGCGCAGGCGACGGTAGGCCTCCAGGGGTGGCGGCGGGTCCTCGATGCGGAACCGTTGGCTGGGCACCAGCTGGTAGATGTCGCCATCCAGAATGAGTTCCTGGGCCGCCCGCACGGCCTCTTCATAGGTCTCACGGGTCATCTGCGCCGTGGCGCGGGGTTCCGAGGCGCCGGGGCCAGGGTCAGGCACGCCCGCCAGGAGTCGCGCGCGCAGGTCCCGCAGGCGGCGGAAACCGGCTTCGGGATCCACGTCCACCGTCTGGAGTTCGGCCACCTGATGCAAGTGGTCGAAGACCAAGGCCACATCGAAGCGGCGCACCCACAGGCCCGGCAGCCCCAGGCTGTTCTTGGCCGGCTGGGGTAGCGAGGGCTCCAGGGCGCCTACGGCCTCAAAGCCGAGGTACCCGGCGCAGCCCACGCCCACCGGGAGTGGCTCTCTCGGTGGCGGCAGTTCCGCGGCGCGGTCGCTAACTGTGCCGGAGGGAGGCGGCCCCGACAGGGTCCGCAGGGCCTCCACCCAGCCTCGCGCAGGAGGAGCCAAACGGCACTCCGCTGGACCCTCCAGCAGCACGAAGCTGTGGCGGCCCACGCGCTCGCCCTGGTCGCAGGACTCCAGCAGCAGGCTGGCGCCAGCCGGGCGCAGGGCCAGGTAGGCGGCCAGGGGTGTGAGGAGGTCCGCGGGGAAGGGATGACGGATCAGGAGCTTGGATTCAGGTGACATGGCGGTTCGTCCACATACAAAAAAGCCCGACCAGGAAGTCGGGCTCGGAAGGTCCGGGGTGGCGTCGGCCGCTAGGCCTCGCGCATGGAGCCGTCCGAGCCCGCACGCCACCACCAGGCCCCGTGAAGGAGGCCCTGGCGAAGGGTCGGAAAGGACAGCGTCATGGATCCGATGAAACCCCATCCGCGCGGGCCCTGTCAAGTGTGGTTTGATGAAGGATTGCTTGCGGACGGACATGGAATTCACTGAGGAACGCCCCACCACCATCCATACCGAGGATGCCCTGGCGCCCAGGGCTCCCTGGCGCTTCTTCCGGCGCGCCCTGCCCGGCGGCTTCAGCCGCTGGGGCTGGGGCCTCATGGCGGGCTGGATGCTCGTTCTGCTGGGCCCGGTCCTGGGCTGGGCTGGCCATCTGCGCCGGGCCGCCGGCTGGAGCGCACTGCCCAGTCACTGGGGCGAGGGCATCAGTGCCCGGGGTGTCTGGGAGCTGTGGGAGAACGGCGGCCTCCAGCACCGCCTGGCGAATTCTCCGACGGTGCATCTCTTCGGCCTGGGCCTCGTGATCGTCCTCTGGTGCGGTTGGCGCCTGCAGGCGGAGCGGGTGGGGCAGAAGGCCCGCCTGGGTTCCTGGCTGCTCGGGGCCCTGGACACGGTCCTCATCGGCTTCCTCCCGGTGGGCCTTCTCGCCTGGCTTGGAGACATCACCCTGGCCTGGCTCGGAGGCCTCGGAATCGATGGTCTGGGCTGGATGGCCTTCTTCGGCCGCCCCCTATTCTGGATGGCGGCCGTGGCCGCCCTGAACCTCCAGTGGTGGCTCTGCCGTCTGGGGCGGGCGGCGGGACTGTCACGGGGCTACCGTGGCCACCTGACCGACTCGCTCCTGCGGCTGTGGACCCACCCGGTCCAGTGGGGCCTGGTCTCCGTGGGCGGCGCCGCCTTGCGGTCGCTCATGCCATTCCTGGTGCTGGTCCTGGCCTGGCGAATGGGGGGCGGCACCACCTTCCGCGTCGGGCTGTTCCTGGGCCTGCAGCTGGTTGTCACCCTGTTCAATGGCTGGCTGATGGGCTGGCTTCTGCGCGCCACCGCCCTGTTCTGGGCCCATGATGCCGATGTGCGGAACGCCCGCGCCGAAGTGAAGGAAGTCTTCCGTGAAGCTCAAGCCCTCTAGCGCGTTCCTCCTCTCTTCCCTGCTTTCCCTGCCCGTGATGGCGCAGCCGCCAGGCACGAAGGCCGAAGTCATCCCCATCACCGAGGCCATCCCCGACGACCCCGAGGTCCAGAAGGTCATCGAGCCCCTGGCCGCGGAGATCAAGGCCAGCTTCGGGCTGCCGCTGGTGCAGGCGCCCCAGGGCGTCTTCCGCGGGCGGCGGGGGGAAGAGAACCTGCTGGGCTATTGGGTCTCCGATGTCATGCGGCAGGCCGCCCAGCCCCTGGTCGGCGCGCCGGTGCGCTTCGCCATCACCAATGCCGGCGGCCTGCGGGCCAACCTGCGCCCGGGCCAACTCAAAGTGGGCGACATCTTCGAGCTGATGCCCTTCGAGAACGAGCTGGTGGTCATCGAGCTCACCGGCGCTGAGGTCATCCAGGTGGTGAAGGAGGGTCTGCTCCGCCGCGGTGGCGAGCCCTGCTCCGGCGTGAAGGTCAAGGTGGAGGGGACGCCCCAGCAGGCCACCCTCACCGTCGTCTGGGAGGACGGGAGCGCCATCGATCCCTCCGCCGTGGTGAAGGTCGCCACCACCGACTACCTCTACGCCGGCGGCGACTCCATCCCCACCCTGAAGAAGGGCCGCAAGCCCTTCACCACAGGTGTCACTCTCCGGCAGATGCTGTTGGACCAGTGCACGGCCATGGGCAAGGCGGGCAAGGAGCTGCTGCCCCCGGCGCCGGGGCGCTACTCCGTGCCCGTGCCGATCCTGGAAGCCATCCGCGACAAGACCTTCAAGCTGTAGGGGAGTCCATGGAACGCCGCACTTTTCTCGCCTCCCTCAGTGCCGCCGCCGTCGCTTCTCAGGTGCCCCTGAAGGCGGTGGACGGCCCGGCTGCGGGCCGCATCACGCTGCTGCACACCAACGACACCCACTCCCGCATCGAGCCCTTCGGCCCCGGCAATGGCGCCATCAGCGGCAAGGGCGGCATGGCCCGCCGGGCGACGCTGGTGAAACAGCTCCGGAGCCAGCTGGATTCCGTGCTGCTGCTGGACGCGGGCGACACCTTCCAGGGCACGCCCTACTTCAACCGCTACAAGGGCCGGCTCGACTACCAGCTCATGCGCATGATCGGCTATGACGCCACCACCCTGGGCAACCATGATTTCGACAACGGTGTGGGGATGCTGATCGAGGCCATCGAATCCATGGAACAGCTCAAGCATCGGAACCCGCCCTTCGCCTTCCTGAACTGCAACTTCGACTGCAAGGGCGCCCCGGCACTCGGCACTCGGCTCCGTCCCTATCTGGTGCGTGAATTCCCTGGCGTCCGCGTGGGCATCACCGGTGTGGGCGTGGCCTTCGCGGGCCTGGTGGCCCCGAAAAACCACGAAGGCATCACGTGGAAGGATCCCTACGAAAGCCTGAAGCCGGTGGTGAAGCGGCTCCGCGAAATCGAGAAGGTGGATCTGGTCGTGGTCCTCTCCCACCTGGGCTACGACAACAGGGATGGGGCTTACGACGACCTGCGCCTGCCTGGCCAGGTGGCGGGCATTGATGCCGTCATCGGCGGCCACAGCCACACCTTCCTGGACGCTCCCGTCAAGGTGAAGCAGGCCCTGGGTGAGACCCTCGTCTTCCAGGTGGGCTTCGGCGGTGTGAACCTGGGGCGCATGGATTTCGCCCTGGCCCGCGGCGCGGTGAAGGCCGCTTCTGGAGCTGCCATGCCGGTGGTGGGATAGCTCGAGGGGCGTGACGGAAGTCCCAAATCCCCGTCCCCACAGGGAAAGCTGCTTGAAGGCTGGCATTCCCCATGGGAGCCTGCCTGAAATGCCCTGTGCCGGACCAGCGGGGGTGGTGTGCCATCCAGGCCCCGGCGGTGCCGAAAAAAGCCCAAAGGAGAGCCCATGACCACGCAGAAGATCATCTGGACCGAGATCGATGAGGCGCCCGCGCTGGCGACCTACTCCCTGCTGCCGATCATCCGGGCCTTTACCAAGGGCACCGGCATCGTCGTCGAGACTTCCGACATTTCGCTGGCCGGTCGCATCCTCGCCAACTTCCCGGAGCACCTGACCGAGGCCCAGCGCGTTCCCGACAACCTGGCCCAGCTGGGCGCCCTGGCCCTGAAGCCGGAAGCCAACATCATCAAGCTCCCGAACATCAGCGCCTCCATCCCTCAGCTGATCGCGGCGATCAAGGAACTGCAGTCCCAGGGTTTTGCCGTCCCCGACTATCCCGAGCAGCCCACTGAGGAAGTGGAGAAGGCCATCCAGGCCCGCTACGCCAAGGTGCTGGGCAGCGCCGTGAACCCCGTGCTCCGCGAGGGCAACTCCGACCGTCGGGCTCCGCTCTCCGTGAAGAACTTCGCCAAGAAGCACCCGCACAAGATGGCGCCCTGGAGCCCGGACTCCAAGGCCCGCGTGGCCCACATGGCCGCCGGCGACTTCTTCGACAGCGAGACCTCGACCACCCTCGCCAAGGCCACGGCGGCCCGCATCGAGTTCGTGGGCAAGGATGGCGCAGTGAAGGTGCTGAAGGAGAAGCTGCCTCTGCAGGCCGGCGAGGTGCTCGACGCTTCAGTCATGAACGTCAAGGCCCTGCGCGCCTTCTACGCCGAGCAGATCGACGCGGCCAAGCGGGACGGCCTGCTGCTCTCCCTGCACCTGAAGGCCACCATGATGAAGATCTCCGATCCCGTCATGTTCGGCCACGCCGTGTCCGTCTTCTACCAGCCGGTCTTCGAGAAGCACAACGCCACCCTGCGGGAATTGGGTGTGAACACCGCCAACGGGCTGGGTGATGTCTACGCCAAGATCCAGACACTGCCCGAGGCCCGCCGCGCGGAGATTGAGGCGGACATCCAGGCTGTGTACGCCACCCACCCTGCCCTGGCCATGGTGGACTCGGACAAGGGCATCACGAACCTGCACGTGCCCAACGACATCATCGTGGATGCCTCCATGCCCGTGGTGGTGCGCGACGCGGGCAAAATGTGGGGCGCCGACGGCAAGCTCCACGACACCCTGGCGATGATCCCGGACCGCTGCTACGCCACGATGTACAAGACGGTCATCGAGGACTGCCAGAAGCACGGCGCCTTCGATCCCGCCACCATCGGCAGCGTGCCCAACGTGGGCCTCATGGCGCAGAAGGCCGAGGAATACGGCTCCCACGACAAGACCTTCTTCGCTCCGGCCGCCGGGACCATCCGCATCGTGGACGAGTCCGGCGCCACCCTCCTCTCCCAGGCAGTGGAGGAGGGCGATATCTTCCGCGGCTGCCAGGCCAAGGACGCCCCCATCCAGGACTGGGTCAAGCTGGCGGTCACCCGCGCCCGCCTGACCGGCGCCCCCGCCATCTTCTGGCTGGACAAGGCCCGCGCCCACGACGCGCAGATGATCGTCAAGGTGGAGACCTACCTCAAGAACCACGACACCAAGGGCCTGGACATCCGCATCCTGCCTCCGGATGAGGCCATGAAGGTCTCCTGCGAGCGCATCCGGAAGGGCCTCGACACCATCTCCGTCACCGGCAACGTACTGCGCGACTACCTCACGGACCTGTTCCCCATCATCGAGCTGGGCACCAGCGCCAAGATGCTCTCCATCGTGCCTCTGCTGGGCGGCGGCGGCCTCTTTGAGACCGGCGCGGGCGGCTCCGCGCCCAAGCACGTCCAGCAGTTCCAGAAGGAGGGCTACCTGCGCTGGGATTCCCTGGGCGAGTTCTCGGCCTTCACGGCTTCGCTCGAGCACGTGGCCAACACGTTCAAGAACGCCAAGGCTGGGGTGCTGGCCGAGACCCTTGACCAGGCTGTCGCCAAGTTCCTGGACAACGACAAGTCCCCCGCCCGCAAGGTGGGCCAGATCGACAACCGCGGCAGCCACTTCTACCTGGCCCTCTACTGGGCCCAGGCCCTGGCCGCCCAGACCAAGGATGCCGAGCTTCAGGCCCGCTTCGCCAAGGTGGCCCAGCAGCTCGGTGACAACGAGGCGAAGATCAACGGGGAGCTGATCGGAGCCCAGGGGAAGCCTGTGGACATGGGCGGCTATTACCACCCGGACAAGGCCAAGACTGGCGCGGCCATGCGTCCCAGCCCCACCCTGAATGCGATCATCGAGGCCATCGCCTAGTTTCCGATTCAGATTCAGAGTGGCGGGTGCAGAGACGCGCAGCGTTTCGGCACCCGCCACCTGTCTGTGCACGGGTCCAGGAAAAAAGTGTTCAGCCATCATGAGCCATGGGTAAAAATCGCATCACGATCGAAGCTCCTAGGGAAATGACTCGGAATTCCATGGGGGCATTCGCTCAGAACTCACGTCCGGGATCGTGAAGCCGTTAGAAGTGACTGAACTGGCAGCTATGCCAAGGAATCTCCATGTACACCTCCTCTCGGGTGCCCTGACCTAATCGACACCATTGCTTGGCTCCCGAGACGAAGTCCGGCCTCGCCGAGGCCAATCCCTGAGCAGAGCCTTCAGCACTGATTACCTACTCGTTGTCTTGCCTGGGAAGAATTTGGCCAGGACTCAGCCATCATAGGCAAATATCGCACTACGTTAAAAATTCTAATGAAAATTACCTATTACTTTATGCAATCATGAGACACGAACTCAGGTCAGAGATGGGGATAGCCAGGGGGCTTACCCGATTCACGGCCACACCTCCCACCAAAGGAGCAACTCATGTACGTATCCTCGCGCATCCTCGCGGGTGCCCTGCTGCTGGCCGCGCCGGCCGCGTTTGCGCAAACCAGCGCCACGGCAGCCAACGTGCCGGTCACGGCCCGCATCTACAAGCCCATCAGCCTGGCTCTCAACAACACCGGCCTGAGCTTTGGCGACATCTTCACTGATGGCACCGGGGGCGATGTGACGTTGAACCCGCAGAGCAACACCAGGACGACCACGGGTCCCGTCCTGGCCACCACCGGTACCGCCAACGCCGCGACGTTCACCGTCGGCGGGAAGCGGAACGCCACCTATGCCATCACCCTTCCGAACGATGGCTCAGTGACCCTGACGGGTCCTGGCACGGCCATGGCCGTGAGCAAGTTCACCGCCTCGGTCGCGGGCGCCGCCCCGGCCAACCCCGCCACGGGCCTGATTCCCAACACGGCGGGTGCGACTCAAACCTTCCAGGTGGGCGGCACTTTGACTCTCGCCGCCAATCAGGTGGATGGCGACTATGCCGGCACCTTCAATGTCACGGTCGCCTACAACTGAGGCCCGCTGATCCACCGATCCGCCCAGGGCGCACCTGCGCCCTGGGTTTTCTCCGTACCTGAGGTCTCATGCGGCTTCTTCGCCCCTGGCTTATCTCGATCCTGCTCATCGGCCATCTCGCGATGAGCCTCCCCGCGCAAACCCCTCCCCCCCCGGCCGAGGGCGGTTTAGGCGATCTCCTGGTGGCCCCGACCCGGGTGGTCTTCGAAGGCCGCAAGCGCAGTGCTGAACTGAACCTTTCGAACATCGGACTGACTCGCGCCACTTACCGGGTCTCCCTCGTGCACATGGAGATGGATGCGGTCGGCGCCTTCAAGGAACTGCCCTTCGATCCGACGACGGAAAACCTCAAGTCCATGTTCCGCTTCTCTCCAAGGGAAGTGACCCTCGACCCCCATGAATCCCAGACCTTGCGCATCCAGGTCCGCAAGCCCGCGCTGCTGCCGGTAGGGGAGTACCGCCTGCACATGACCTTCCGTGCCGTGCCCCCCGTCTCAACGACGGCACCAACCCCGGTGCAATCCGCGAAGGGGATCTCCATCAAGCTCACTCCCGTCTATGGCATCGCCATTCCCCTGATCGTCCGGCATGGTGAAACCTCCGCCCGCCTCTCCATCACCGAGCCCGTCCTTGACAGAGCGGACCGTGTCCTGCGATTCCACCTGAACCGCAGCGGCAACCAGTCGGTCTATGGCGATCTGAAGGCGATCCTTCTTCCGACCACAGGGGAGCCTGAGGTCCTGGCGGAAGCCACGGGGCTGGCGGTCTACACCCCGAACCTCGAGCGGATCGTCGTGCTGCCGCTGCGGGTTACGCGGCCCGTCCCCCCTGGCAGCCGGATCCGCATCACCTACACCCTGCCCCTCCAGGACGGGGGGAGCCTGCTCGCCGAAACCACCACGCTGATCCCCTGAATGGGCATCCCCACTCTCCGGACGGTCCTCCAGGGCCTGGCCTTCGCCTGGGTGGCGCCAACGCTCGCGGCCGGAGGCCTGCTAGCTGCAGGCCCAGGCACCCTGTCGGAGATGTTCGTGAACCGCTCGGAGGAGGAGGTCCTCCTCTTCGCCTTGCGCCTGGACCAGTCGGCCCTCAGCAGCACCTTTCCTGGATTCCCCGCGAAGGATGGTGTGCTCGTACCCCTGGGGGAATTGTGCCGCCTGCTGGATCTCGCCATCGAGGTGGACCCCACCCGCGGCCAGGCGCAGGGATTCTTCATTGGCGAGAAGCGCCGGTTCAGCCTCCAGGTCCTGGCCGGAACAGTGGTCGTGGAAGGGCGCAGCCTGCCCCTCGACCTCTCGCGAGTGGAGCTTCATGCGGACGACATCTATGTGGATACACGCCTCATTGCCGCCTGGTTGCCCCTGGATTTCCAGATCATCAGCCGCAGTGCGACCATCACGGTATCGCCCCGTGAACCTCTGCCCATCCAGGCGCGCTGGCAGCGCGAACGCATGACCAGCCGCTTTCGTCCCACCGAGGGCCCGAAGAGCTTCCCGCGAGCGCCAGACCCCTATCGCACGATCGAAGTGCCGATGGTGGACGAGACCCTCCGCCTGAGCGCGCAGACTGCACCGGCCGCAGACCGGCACGTCCGGGCCCAGAGCACCACCTTCGCCACGGGCGATTTCCTGGGCTTATCTTCGAGCCTTTACACGATTCTCGACACTCGGGACGGTCTCTCAGAGTTCCGGATGACCATGGGCCGTCGCGATCCCCACGCGGGTCTGCTGGGCCCCCTCAAGGCCACGGAGTTCGCCTTCGGGGAAGTGCTCGATCCGGGCCTCAACCTGCTGACTCTGCCCATGACGGGCACGGGAGCCCTCCTCACCAACTACCCGCTTCAGCGCGAGAACGCTTTCGACCGCCATTCCTTCCAAGGAAACCTGCCTCCGGGATGGCAGGTGGAGCTGTACCGGAACCAGGCGCTCCTGGGGTTCCAGGCCTCCCGCCCCGATGGCCTTTACGAATTCCTGAACGTGCCGCTCTACTACGGCTGGAACGACTTCCGGCTGGTGTTCTACGGGCCCCAGGGCCAGCGGCGTGAGGAGGTGTCGCGCTTCGACGTGAGTGAAAGCCAGACGCCAGAGGGCGTGTTCCAGTACCGGATGGTGAGCGCCGATCCCCGGCAGGCCGGAAGGCGCGGGCAGCTGGAAGGACGCTACGGGATTTCCCGGCAGGTCGCGGCCGGGTTCTCCGTATCTGATCTGGATCTGGATGGACGGCATCATTCCTACACGGGAGCCAGCCTCCAGGGTTTCTGGAAGCCACTGTCTGCCACCTTCACGGCGATCAGTGATCAGCTCGGAGGCACCGTCGCCGAACTGGGCCTTCGAAGCCGCATCGGCTCCACCAGCCTCACGGCCAAGTATGCCGACCTCCAGAACGGTTTCCTCAGCGAGGTGTTCAGACCCATTTATGGCCCTGTCCAGAGCCGCAGCAGCCTGGAAACCTCCACCCTGCTGCCCAGCCTGGCCCGCAGCCTGGTCACCCTCGACCTCGGCGCATCCCGGGACCGGCTGGTGGCGGGAGGAAGCATCGATCGGCTGTACAACCGCATCTCCACATCCTTCTCCGGGTATTTCCTCTCCAACGAGATCACCCTCACCGAGGGGCTGGGCACGGCGATGCCCTTGCCCGCCTCCACCACCGGGGACTTTCTCGTGAGCAAGTTCTTTCGTAACTTCTCACTGCGGGGCCAGGCGAATTACCAGTTGGATGGTGCCCGGCGCCTGAATGCCTTGTCCGCCTTCCTGGAAACGCCGGTGTTTGCGCCCTTCAACCTCCGGGCGGGGTTCACCCACTCGGTGGTATCCGGCGACACCCTGGTGCAAATGGGCGCCTACAAAACCCAGGGAGCCTACGCGCTCAGCGCCGAGTTGAGCTATTCCACCCGCAGTCGCCTTTCTCTGGACCTCACGTTGCGTGTGGGACTGGCCCGGGAACCGCGAAGCGGGCGACCCTACGCGCAGGCTCAGGGCATCGCCAGCCATGGCGCCATCTCCGCTCGGGCCTTCCTTGACACCAACGGGAACGGGGCGCTCGACCAGGAGGAGAAACCTGTCCAGGGAGTGGGCTTCCTGGCGAATGGTGCCTCGCAACCGACCACCACGGATGCGAGGGGCGTGGCCTTCCTCGCGAATCTTTCTGGTGATCTCGACGCCAATCTTTCCGTCAATTCATCCACGCTTGAGGACCCCCTCATGCGTCCCGGGAGTCCAGGCCTGCGCATCACCCCCCGCCAGGGCCATGTGGTCCAGGTCGATGTTCCCCTCGTGCTGTTCGGCGAGATCACTGGAACAGCCTACCTCCAGCGAGACAGCGATTCCCTCGAACTGCCCGGCCTTCTCCTGGAGCTGGTGGATGCCCAGGGCAAACCCATAAAAGCCACCCGGACGGCCTTCGACGGGTTCTACACCATCTCCGACATTCCGCCCGGAACCTATCAGCTCCGTGCGCCGGACTCTGAGCTCCAACGTCGCGGTCTCTCGAAACCATGGCCAAAGGCCGCGGTCGTGACCCCAGAAGGCACGGTCGTGGATGGCCTTGATCTCGTGTTCATATTGGACCGTTCCACGCCCCCGCCCCCGCAGCAGGATGCCCGAAAGGGAGAGCGACCATGAGCTGCCCCATCGCTTCAAAGGTCCTCAGGCGAGCCCTCCTGGTGGTTCTGTCCGCAGCGGCCCTGCCTGCCTTTACCCAGGCCTGGGTACCGATCATCAACAAGTATTCGGATATCTCCCTGGGATCCATCGTGCCCGGTGCAACAGCGGGGACCGTGGTCCTGAACTCCCCTTCCGGGAGCCGGGCCGCCACGGGGAGCGCCAACCTCGGCTCTTCCGCGGGTGTCAGCCTGGGCAGCTTCACCCTGACCGGCAAGGTGGGTGACACCTGGTCGGCCGCAGCAGGCAGCGCCCTCCCCTTCACGCTGGCTGGACCTGGGGGTGCGACCTTGCTCGTGACCGCGGTGGATTGCCAGCCCGGCACCACCGGCACCTTCCCTTCGGGAAGCACCACCGGCTTCTACTATCTGGGCGCCACCCTCTCCGTGGGCACGAGTGCTACGACTCCCGCAGGAACCTACACCGGCAGCTACTCCCTGAATGTGACCGACCCCTTCAAAGGTTCCGTCAGCACCATGGTCTTCACGGTGCAGGCCCGCGTGGATCCAGTCATCACCCTCTCCGAACTCACCGGGCTGCGTTTCGGGGATATCTTCACGGGCCCTGCCCCGGGCACCGTGGTGCTCAGTCCTTCGGGCGCCCGCAGCACCACCGGCGGTGCAGGACTGGGTTCAATATCACCTTTTGGGCCGGCCACTTTCATCGTGACCGGGGCGGGCAACGCCACCTATGCCATCACCCTGCCCACGAGCATCCTGCTTGGTTCTCCGGACGGCACCCTCACCATATCCCCCGTCACAAGCTCCCCGAATCTGACGGGACTCCTGGATGCCACCGGACGGCAGACACTAGGCGTGGGTGGCACTTTGAATGTGCCGGCCAACCAGCCCGACGGAGACTACACCGGAACCTTCAGTGTGACGGTGGCCTACAACTGATCGGCGGCGGCTGGATTCGGCACACCCCGGGCATCCCGCAGCGCCAGGACTCCTCCGATGTAGCGGATCTCCCGGGCCAGGAACCGTTGCCGGCCCGCCTCCACACGCCTGGAGGCGAGAATCTCGATCGTGGCTCCCGCATCAAGCATGGCCGCCGTATTCCAGGCACCGGTATCCACCGGGAGGATCCCGGCAGTGATCTGGAGCAGCATCACGCCATCCTTCCACCCGGCAACCTCGCCGCGCAGGCTGACCTCCGTGGATGGATCATAGTCGGCCGCTGCACGCGGGCGGATCCGGACGGTACAGGGTGCACCATGGGTATTCTGCGCCAGGGCTGGCACCCCGACGACACCAACCAAGGCGAGGGTACGGCCCAGGTGGAGAATCGATCGGGGGTTACCAGGGTGACCCACAGGAGGCTCCTGACAGGTGGTCACCCCTCTATTCGACCCATCGCCAGCCGAAGATAACCCTCGTGGTGATTAAAAGGATTAATAGGCCGATTCGTGGCCGGATTCCCGGATCAGAACAGGCCGACGATGCGGCCCGTCTCCGGATCGATGTCCACGTCGTAGAAACCGGGTCTGGTGGGTAGTCCGGGCATGGTGGCCATCTTGCCGAGCAGAGGATAGAGGAAGCCCGCCCCGGCGCTGATCCGGATGTCCCGCACGGGGATGCGGAAGCCCGTGGGTACGCCCTTGAGGGCCGGATCGTGGCTCAGGCTCAGGTGGGTCTTGGCCATGCAGATCGGTAAGCGATCGTAACCCAACCGTGTGTAGGCCTCGATCTTGGCCTCGGCCTCGGGTGCGTAGTCCACGCCATCGGCGCCGTAGATCTCCCGCGCGATGGTCTCGATCTTCTGCTTGATAGGCTCGTCCACACCGTAGAGAAACCGGAAATCAGAAGGCCGCTCGCAGACACGCATGACAGCCCTGGCCAGATCCAGGGCACCCTCTCCACCCAGGGCCCAGTTGTGGCAGACCACGGCATCCTCGGCGCCGCTCTCCAGCGACGCCCGGCGCACCAGTTCCAGTTCGGCGGGACTGTCCGTGGCGAACCCGTTTACGGCCACCACCACCGGCACACCGAACTTCCGGGCGATGCGGATGTGGTGCAGCAGGTTGGGCAGGCCCTGGCGCAGGAGCTCCAGGTTCTCCTCCAGGTAGACGGGATCCAGCGGCTTGCCGGCGACCACCTTGGGGCCGCCGCCGTGCATCTTGAGGGCGCGTACCGTGGCCACCAGCACCACGGCATCAGGCACCAGTCCCGAGACGCGGCACTTGATATCGAAGAACTTCTCCATGCCCATGTCGGCGCCGAAGCCCGACTCGGTGATCACATAGTCCGCCAGCTTGAGGGCGATCTGGTCCGCCAGGATGGAGCTGTTGCCGTGGGCGATGTTGGCGAAGGGGCCTGCATGCACGAAGACCGGGGTGCCCTCCAGGGTCTGCATGAGGTTCGGCTTCAGGGCATCCTTCATGAGCACCGTCATGGCCCCGGCCACGCCCAGGTCCTCGGCGGTCACCGCGTTCCCCCGGCGATCCAGGCCCACCACCATGTCGCCCAGGCGGCGGCGCATGTCCTGAAGGCCTGTGGTGAGAGCTAGGACGGCCATGATTTCGCTCGCCACAGCGATGTCGAAGCCAGTCTCCCGCGCGAAGCCCCGTTCTTCCTCGCCCTGCCCCACGGTCACGCCCCGCAGGAAGCGGTCGCTGGTATCCAGGATGCGGCGCCAGGTGATGGCGGCGGGATCCAGATCCAGTCGGCAGATCCGGCGGCGTTCTTCCGGAGTGAAGTCCTCAGGATTCCCCTTGGTGACGCCCAGCTTCGCGCAGCGCAGCTGCAGCGAGCGCGGGAACTTCCTTCCGGATTTCCCCGCAGGGAAAATCCGCTCGAACAACTGCTCGTCCGAAGCCCCCGCCTCATGCAGGATGCGGGCGTCAATGGCCGCGGCACAGAGGTTGTGGGCCGCGGTGATGGCGTGGATATCGCCTGTGAGGTGAAGGTTGAAATCCTCCATGGGGATCACCTGGCTGTAGCCACCCCCCGCGGCGCCCCCCTTGATGCCGAAGGTGGGCCCTTGGCTGGGCTGCCGGATGCAGGTGACGACGCGCTGGCGCAGCTGGGCGCCGAGGGCCTGGCTGAGACCCACGGTGGTGGTGGTCTTGCCTTCGCCCAGCGGCGTGGGCGTGATGGCGGTGACGTCAATGTACTTGCCGTTGGGACGCGACCGCAGGCGATCCAGCACCTCCAACCGCACCTTGGCCTTGGTGGGACCGTAGAACTCCAGCTCATCTTCTCGAAGACCCAGTTCCGCCGCCACCAGCCCGATGGGCTTGAGGGTGGCCGCCTGCGCGATGTCCAGATCCGAGGGCACGGGCACCCTAGGCTGCAGGAGCGTGGGCGTGAAGGGCCGCGTGACGGTATCCATGCCGTCTCCTCGAAAAGATCCACCCCAACTATAAGTAAAAAACGATTGAATGGTCGTCATTGAAGCGTGTTTGTTGATTCCCGTCACAGCCGCATCCATGCTGGATCCATGCGTCGGTTGAAGGAAATCGTGATCCACCGGTTCCGCGAGAAGGCGTCCGTCTTCCTCACGGAACTGCATCCCGCCCGGGATGCGGCGGAACGGTCAGCGGTGCTGGCTTCCTTGAGAAAGCGCGACTTCGATGCCACCCATCACTGCAGCGCCTGGCGGGAGGGCGTCCCCGTCGCCGCCCAGGGTGCGGACGATGACGGCGAACCCTCCGGAACCGCGGGGCGACCCATGCTGGCGGTCCTCGAAGGCGCCCAGACCACGGATCTCATCGCGGTCTGCATCCGGTGGTACGGCGGCACCAAGCTGGGCAGCGGCGGCCTGGTGCGGGCCTACACCGAGGGTGTGCAAGGCGCCTTGGCCGAGGCCGATGCCCGGGGCCTCTGGGAGGAGGTCAGGGTTCTCCGTAGGGGCGAGATCCGTGTGCCCGCGGCTCAGGCCCACCTGCCCTTCGCCTTGCTGGGGGCCTTCCCGGGTGCGGCCCTGGTGGATCAATCTTTCGAAGGCGAATGGGCCATCCTGCGCTTCGAATGCCCGCCGGGGCTCTGCCCGGCCCTCGATCACGCCTGGCAGGAGCGCAGTCGGGGCGGAGCGATCATCTGGGATTGACCGCTCGCCGGTCCCCGCCCCCCATTCACCGATCCTCCCTCGGTTTCCTGTCGGGACGTCCGTAGCTTGGACATGCGGAAGGAGGCGGACATGATCCATGCGGGATGGTTCCTCGACAGCCCCTGGTGGTGGTTGGCGCTTTGGCTGCCCTCCCTCGCGTTCGTCATTCCCTTCGGATCGGAAAGAAAGGAACACCGCTCATGAACATCCAGGAACAACGCCCTCCGGTCTTCTCGGCGAAGCTGGTCCTCGGCCTGGTGGTCATCGCCGGCGGTCTGATCCTCCTGCTCGATAGCCTCCACTGGTACGACGCCTGGCACCTGCTGGCCTGGTGGCCATTGGCTCTGGCCGCCTTCGGCCTCGCCCGCCTGGCCCAGGATGGTCCCCTCAGCCTGCGCGGCCACATCTGGCTGGGTTTCGCCGTCGCCGGATTCATTTCCCAGTTCGGCCCCTGGGGTCTGCTGGAACGCTGGTGGCCGATCTTCCTCGTCTGGGGCGGCGCGGTCGTCACCCTGCGGGCCATCTTCCCCCAACCCAAACGGGCGCGCCGATGTCAGCGGAATCCCCCATCGCCAGGGCCCGATGTTTCCTGTGATCCTGAACATGAATCCACCCAGGTGAAGCCATGACCGCCGCGGAAGACGCCAAGGCCCCAAGCCCCTTCAGCCCCAAGCTGGTGCTGGGCGTGGCCATCATCGTGGCGGGCCTCGTGCTCACCCTGGACAACCTCGGCCTCATCCAGGCCCACACGATCTTCAAGCTCTGGCCCCTGGTGCTGGTGGCCATGGGGGTCGCCAAGATCCGCCAGGACCGCCAGAACAGCAGCCTGGGCGGCTGGTTCCTGGTGCTGGGCGGCGCCTTCCTCCTGCTCTTCACCTTCGGTCGCGGCCACCTGGCAGATGCCCTGGGACCCATGCTCGTGGTGGCCCTTGGCATCCTCATCGTGGTCAAGGCCCTGAAGCAGAACCGGGGCGTACCGCCGGAGTTGGCCCGATCTGAGGACTTCCTCCAGGGCACGGCCATCTTCGGGGGCTTCAAGCGGCGGGTCTCCACCCAGGCCTTCAAGGGGGGCGAACTGACGGCCATCTTCGGCGGCTACGAAGTGGATCTCCGCCAGGCGGTCCTCGAAAACGGCCAGGCCCGCATCGATGTCTTTGTGCTCTTCGGCGGCGGCGAGATCCGTGTGCCCGAGGGTTGGGAAATCTCCAATCGTGCCACCGCCATCGCCGGGGCCCTCAACGACAGCACGCATCATGGCCCGGCCTCCCCGGATGCCCGGCCCTGCCTGGTGATCACGGGCCTCATCCTCTTCGGCGGCACGGAAGTGAAATCCTGATGCATCCCCTGCTGGCCAGCCGCGCGCGTCTGGGGGCCTACCTCCTCGGGTGGGTCCCCATCGCCCTGCTCCTCACCGGCATCGCGAGGAGCCAGGGCTGGAGCTGGGCCGAGGCCGGCATTCTCGCCTTGCCGCTGTGCCTGCTCGCGGCCTTCCTGTTCCTGTCCGCCTGGTTCCTCTGCCGGGCCCTGCCTCTGGGCCGGAGGGTGGAAACCCTGGGTTCCCACGGCGCGGCCTGGGGCCTGGCGGCGGTGCTCATGGGCGGTATCTGGGCGGGCCTGGCGTGGTTGCTGGCGCGGGCTCTGGCCTGGATCCCCGGCCTGGGCGGCCTGCCCAGGCGCGTGGATATCGCCCTGCCTGTGCTCACGGGCCTGGGCATCCTGCTCTACCTGGCCTCGGTGGCCCTCAGCTACCTCATGCTGGCCCAGGACCGGGCGGTGGAGGCCGAGCGCCGGGGCGCTGAACTGCAGCTGCTGGCGCAGGAATCCGAACTCAAGGCCCTGCGCGCCCAGCTGAACCCTCACTTCCTCTTCAACAGCCTGAACTCGCTCTCGGCGCTCACGGCCGTGGACCCGGCCCGGGCCCGGGAGATGTGCGTGCTGCTCTCCGATTTCCTCCGCCGCAGCCTCGGGCTGGGAGAACGGCGCCTGGTGGCGCTGCGGGAGGAGCTTGACCTGGCCCGGGCCTATCTGGCCATCGAGCAGATCCGCTTCGGCGCCCGCCTGAAGCTGGACTGGCGTATCGATCCCGCCGCCGAGCCGGCCCTCCTCCCCACGCTGCTGCTGCAACCCTTGGTGGAGAACGCCATCAAGCACGGCATCGCCGCCCTGCCCGAGGGCGGCACCCTGGTTGTGGCCGCAGAAACCATGGAAGGCCATGTGACCCTGCGGGTGGAGAACCCGGCGGATCTGGAGGCGCCGACGCCCCAGGGCCTGGGCCTCGGGCTGCGGCAGGTCCGCCAGCGTCTGCTCGGACGCTTCGGTAACCGGGCCCGCTTTGAAGCCGGCGTGCAGAATGGCATCCATCGCGTGACCCTGGTCTTCCCACTGGAGACGGAACCATGAGAGCCCTGATCATTGACGATGAGGATCTGGCCCGCGCGGTGGTGCGCGAGCACTTGGCGGCCCATCCCGAGGTGGAGGTGGTTGGGGAGTGCGCCAACGGCTTCGAGGCCCTGAAGGCCGTGGCGCAGCACCAGCCCGATCTCATCTTCCTGGACATTCAGATGCCCAAGCTGGACGGGTTCGAAGTGCTGGAGCTGCTGGAGGCCGAGGGGAAACGCCCAGCCGTGGTCTTCGTCACGGCCTACGACCAGCATGCCCTGCGGGCCTTCGAAGCCCACGCGGTGGACTACCTGCTGAAGCCCTTCTCGAAGGAACGCTTCGACGCCGCCCTGGCCAAGGCCCACGCCCTCCAAGCCGCCAAGCCCACGGTGCCACCACCGCCAGCCACGGAACTCGCCGCCGCCGCGCGGCAGGGGAAGCCGCTGGAGCGCATCGTGGTGAAGGATGGCCCCAAGGTGACGGTGATCCACCTCGATCGCCTGGATTGGGTGCAGGCCCAGGATGATTACGTGCTGCTGCGTACCGAGGGCAGGAACCTGCTCAAACAGCAGACTCTCGCCAGCCTGGAAACCCAGCTCGATCCGAGTCGTTTCATCCGCATTCACCGCAGTTACATTCTGAACCTCGATCGCCTTGTCCGCGTCGAACAAGACTCCAAGGAGCATCGCGATGCCATCCTCCGCGACGGCACCCGCCTGCCCGTGAGCCGCGCGGGGTACCAACGACTGCGGGAACTCTGGGAGGGCGCCTGATCAGATCCCGCCGTGGAGGCGGCAGGGGTGGTGATGGCAGTGCCCGCAGCGCCCTTCACAGGGCACCCCAGGGGCCAGATCCTCCTCGGGGTCGAGCAGCGTCTTCTTGTCCGACTTGGCGGCGGTCATCGGCGCGATGATCTTGGCCACGCGGATAGTACCCACCGCCGCCTTCCCGGGCTTCGGGCTCGGGGTCCTCTTGCGGGAGGGGGCGGCGGGAGGCGTCATGGCACGCTCAAGCCTCGGGACGCTTGAAGCTCTTCGCGACCTTCTGCATGAGCAGCGGGTCGCCCTCGATCTGGATCTTGCCGGTCATGAAGGCCTCCTGGGCATTCAGCGTTCCGGTACTCATGGCAATGAAGTCGTCGGCCTTGGCTTTCAGGAGCGTATCACAGGGTTTCATGAGGCGGGGGAAGACCAGGCAGGCACCATTCCTGATGAACAGCGTGTAGCCGAGATCATCAATCTGGTAACCCACGGCCGCTTCAAGATCTCCGGCTTTTTCGGCGTTGAAACGCTCAGGCATGGATTCCAGCAGCCCCTGGGCCGGGTTCACGTCCGCGTCGAAGTGGGCCGTGTAGGCAGCCACCTGGCTCATGTCGCCCTTCACCGTGATGGCGCCGCCCAGCAGGGCTGCCACCAGGTTCAGCTTGCCCGCGTTGAGGGCCGCGAAGTCTGCATCGGAGATGCCCAGGGCGGCCCCGCCCTCCACTTCCCCAGGTCGCACAGAGAGGCCCTCGGGGCTGAAGTCCAGGCGGTAGGGAACGCCGTCCACCTTCACCTCCAGCGTGCCGCTGGCACCGCCTTTGTAGCGCTTCCTCAGGGTGGCCAGGGCCTTGCCGCCCGGGGTGTCGGGGAAGCTGATTTCAGGCTCGGCGGACCAGGTCTTCCAGACCTTGCGGAGGAGACTCATGTCACCTGTGTAGCGAATCTGACCGCCCAGCAGCGCCGGCCCGGGGTCGGAAATGCCACAGACCAGCCCGCGCAGCGCGGCTTCGTCGCCGGCCACCTCCGCGCCTTCGCCCCAGCTCTCCGCTCCCACGGTCACCTTGATCCCGGCTCCGGCCAGCGCGAGGCGGGCAGGCATCAGATCCTTCAGGGCCTTTACCGGACCGCCCTGCTTCTGCGGTTTCTTGAAGAACTTGGGGAATTTCTGGAGCAGGCCGAGGTCCCCGGTGCCCTTGAGCTTGCCGGTCATGAAGGCCTGCATTGGGTCGAGCTTGCCCTCGTTCAGGGCGATCCAGTCCTCAGCGCCGATCACCACCACCGAGGTGGCGTCGGGCTTGGCTTCCCGCTTCATGGAGAAGACCCCATTCTCGATCAGGCA
The DNA here is from genome assembly GCF_024609265.1 of Geothrix campi. Taxonomy (GTDB): domain Bacteria; phylum Acidobacteriota; class Holophagae; order Holophagales; family Holophagaceae; genus Geothrix; species Geothrix campi. The sequence continues at coordinate 596,712 of NZ_JANHMP010000001.1, forward strand.
GGTGTAGTCCCCGCCGCCCTCGCCCGTCACCTGGTAGTAGACGGAGACCGTGAGCCCTTGGGCCTTCTCAGGCAGGAAGAGTTCGGGCATGAGCGAGAAGATGCCGTCCACCGTCAAAGCCATTTGATCACCTCGGAATGTGGGATCGAGCATGGCCGGGGCCTCGGACTTCACGCAACGGTTACCAGAGGTCAAGCTCCCTCATGCCTTTTTCATGACGAAGAAGGGGCCGGCTGGCCCCTTCTTCGTCGGATCGGGAAGCCTCATCTCAGCCGGAATGGCATGGTGAACTTGAATCTGGCGGACACGGGTTTTCCTTTGACATTGGCGGGTTCGAACTCCCAGGCCCTGGCATAACCCACCGCGCAGGTGTGGAGTTCTGGGGGGCCCGAGATGGCCTTGGCATCCGTCACCTTGCCTTCGGTGTCGATGACCAGGACCACCACCACAGTGCCCTGAATGCGAGCGGCCTTGGCCTCCGGAGGGTAAGCGGGCGCCTCAGGTTGATGCTTGACGCGGATCTGCTTGAAGTCCACGTCCACGGGGTCCGCTGCCGCGGGTGCAGGCTTGGGGGCGTCGGTGGCCGCGAGTGTCGTGATGCCGAGAACCACCGCCAGCAGGAGGGCTGGAATGAGGGCGGCCAGGGGCGCGGCTGGAGCATGGGTGGCATGCGGGCGCAACAGTCGTTGAATGCGGGACATGAGGTGGCCTCCACTGGCCGCGGGGGCCAGATCGGGAATCAGGTTCGGTTGAGAGCGGAGTTCCTCCAGCCCGACGAGGGCGGAGGCGTAGAGGATCGGGTCGCCGCAGGCATTCACGGCCGCATCATCGCAGCAGTGCTCGCGTTCCTGGCGGATGCGCCGGGAGAGCCACCAGACGGCGGGGTGGTAGAACAACAACGCTTCCGCGAAGGTCTGGAGGACATTCGCAAGGAAGTCCCCACGGCGGACATGGGCCAGTTCGTGGGCCAGCAGGGCTTCCAAAGCCTCAGGGGTCAGGGCCAGGAAGGCCGCGGCCGGGACCAGCACCACGGGCTTCAGCCAGCCCAGCACCACGAGGGAATCCACCTGGTCGGACAACCCCAGGCGGACGGGTGCTTGCACTCGGCTGCGGATTCGCAGGAATTCGAACCGTGTCAGCCATTCGGTTGGCGGCGGCTGGAGGCTTCCCAGGCAGGGCCCATAGAGCCAGACCATGGATCGCCCCACCTGCATGAGCCGCAGGCTGAAACCCAGGATCCAGGCCAGGAACAGCCAGGGGATCCAGAGGCCGAGCTCCCCACGAAGCCGGACCATCCAGCCCACAGGGCCCTGTCCTTCACCGATGGGAACGATGGCCAAGGTTCCAGACACAGGCAGCGGATCGCCGCCGGTCGAGATCCAGGCCAGCGTGCCCGCGAAGGCGAACAGCAACAGGCCCAGGGTTCCCGCCGCGATGGCGTAGCGAAGTTCTGCGGAACGACGCCGCGTCCACCAGAGCGCCACCGCCGCCAGCAAGGTCAGCAGCACGCCCTGCCAGAGGCTGTGGAGCAGGGCCCAGCCAATGGCCTGCAACAAGGGGAAGGATGCGAGGTCGATCATCGAGTCCTCTCCTTCACTTCCTTCAGCAGCTTGCGGATGTCCTCCAGTTCCTCGGCCGAGGCGGGCTCGGCTTCGAGGGCTTGGAGCACGAGTTCCCGGCGGCTGCCCGCGAAGGCCTTGTGCAGGAGCTCCTTCAGCAGGCAGCGTTGGGTTTCGGCCTCCCCCTGGAGGGGCCGGTAGGTGTGGGAGCGCGCGCGTTCGTCCCGGGCCACCAGGCCCTTCTCCACCATGATCTGCATGAGCTTCAGCACGGTGGTGTAGCCCATGTCCCGGTCTTTCGACAGTTCGGTGTGCACATCCCGAACCGTCGAGGGGCCCCGCGACCAGAGGACCCGCAGGATGGCGAGCTCGCCATCGGACGGGCGGATGGGCACGGTGGACATGGAGCCTCCAGGGGGTCTGGAGATAACATACGAATCGATTCGTAAGTTGTCAACGAATTGGTTCGTACTTTTTGGGATCACAGGCCCAGCTGATCCATCCGTGCTTTGAGGCGCCCTTCGGAGAACAGAAGGTCGTCGGGATCCTTGGCCTTTTCGCGCCAGGCCTTCACAAATCCCTGCTGCCCCCGTTCGGCCGCCACGGCTTCGGCCAGGGCTTCGCCACCCGGCAGATTCCTGGGCATCAGGGCGTAGGCGGCATCCTTGAAGGCCTCGGCCGGATCGATCCAGCGCCAGCCCTTGGCACGAAAGAAGTCGATGACATCGCCCAGGAACAGCGCGTTGAGCAGGCGGCTGTGCATGAGGATCACATGGGGAATCTCCCGGCCGAAGACCTCGCGGCTCCAGGTGTCGTAGAAGCGGGCGCAGGCCCAGAGATGCTTCAGGTAGAGGTCACGGTACGGCGCCAGGTCGGCACTCGGCTCTTTCTCCAACCGCTGCCGCAACCGCTCGTCCAGCATGTAGTCGGCGGTATCGATGCTCACATGGCCGATGCCGTAGCCGTGGACCTTCAGGAAGGCGTAGAAGCCATCCCGCTTGGCCACCGTGTTTCCGGCCCGCAGGAAGGGATAGCGGTAGAGGTGGGTGAAACCTGGCAGGTCCCGGAGCACGGCTTCGCCGCTCAGCAGGTCTTCCTCGTAGGCCTTCAGCGTCACGTCGTCCTGGTTGAGGTCCCAGTGGCTGTAGCTGTGGTTGGCGAGGAGATGCCCGGCCTCGCCCCAGGTACGCAGGATGGCCTTGCCCTCGGGGGTGTCGCCGCCGTTCACGCCGTTGGCGAAGAGGATGGCCCGGACCTTGCGGTCTTTCAGGGTCGCCAGCATCACCCGGTGCTGGGCCGGGGCCTCCAGGCGGGGCGAGGGCCGCAGAAAGGGCGCATCATCCAGGCTCAAGGCCACTCTCTGCGCCGCCAGCGAACAGGCGAGGGGCATGGCGAGCAGCAGGCAAAGGACACGTTGGCGCACGGGACCCCCAAGAATCTTTTCGCCGGGATGGCGGCACTGGCCACAATCGTCCCATGCGGATCGCGGCCGTGGACGTTGGATCGAACTCCATCCACCTGGTGGTGGTGGAGGCGGATCCCATGGGCGGGCAGCAGGTCCTGGCCCGGGAGAAGGCCATGGTGCGTCTGGCCCGCGGCGAAGCGAACTCCGGCGAGATCGGTCCCGAGGCCTTCCAGGCCGGTCTCGAGGCCCTGGCCCAGATGGCGAAAGTCATCCAGAGCTTCGAGTGCGAAACCGTCATGGCCTGTGGCACGGCGGCCCTCCGCGACGCGAAGAACGCCCAGGCCTTCGTCATGGAGGCCGAGACGCTGGGCATCCCCATCCAGGTGATCTCGGGCGAAGAGGAGGCCCGGCTCATCCACCAGGCCGTCTCCCACGCCATCCCCTTCCCCCCGGAGCCCGTCACCCTAGTGGACATCGGCGGGGGCAGCACCGAGCTGACCTGGGTGCAAGCCGGCCGCGTATCCGCCAGCATCTCCCTGCCCTGGGGACTTCAGCGCCTGGCGGACGCCGCCCAGACCTCGAACCCGCCCTCGGCCCATGACCTCAAGAGCCTGCGGAAGATGATCCGCCGCATCCTGAAGAAGGCCCGCAGGGACCTGCCCACGGAGCTGCCCGAGCCCACGCTCCTCCTGGGCACCTCGGGCACGCTGGAGGATCTGGCGAGGGGTTCGGACGACGGCCGGGGCTTCACGGCTGAGCAACTCCGGGCCTACACCCTGAAACTCTGGCGGACGGACGCGCAGCAGCGCACCGAGCGCCTGGGCGTGGATCCCAAGCGCGCCGAGGTGCTGCATGTGGGTGCCATCTGGGCCCTGTCCCTGATGGAATGGCTGGGCACCCCGCCCCTCCGCCACCTCCCCGTGGGTTTGCGCGAGGGGATGATCTGGGAGGCCCTCAAGCACGGGGGCGCCTCCATCCCGCCCCTGGCGGACCGCCGTCGGGCTTCCATCGAGCAGCTGGCGGCACGCCTGGATCCCGACCCCGGCCACAGCCGTCACGTGGCCCGGCTGGCGGACCAGCTCTTCCTGGCCCTCCAGCCCCACTTCGAACTGGGCGATACCGAACGCCAGTGGCTGGCCTTCGCGGCGCGGGTGCACGACATCGGGTTCTCAGTCTCTGAGAAGGATCACCACAAACATGGGGAGTACCTGGTGCGCAACGCCACCCTGCCTGGCTTCTGGCCCGAGGAGGTGGACGTGCTGGCGCAGGTGGTGCGGTTCCACCGCGGCAAGCCGCCCCATCACGCCAAGCATGAGGCCTTCAGGGCTCTGGCACCCTGGCACCGCCAGGTGGTCCGCAAACTGGCGGCCCTGGTGCGGGGGGCAGATGCCCTGGACCGCCGCCGCCGCCAGGCCGTTCGGGACCTGTCGGTGGAGATCGATGAGGAGACGCTGCGAGTGCGCCTGGAGGCCTCCGGCGACGTGGAACCGGAGATGGACGCATTCCGTGAGAAGGCTGCGCTTCTGGGTACGCTGCTGGACCGCAGGATCGAAGTCACCGTAGTCTGATCTCTCCATGACTCTCGATGAGCTGATCAACGACTGGAACGGCCCCCTGGCGGAAGGCCGCATCCCGCTACTCCTCGACGAGACCTTGCGCGATGGGCTCCAGAGCCCTTCTGTCCGCGATCCGGACATCGCCGACAAGCGCGACCTCATCCACCTCCTCGCGCGCCTGGGCGTGGATGCCGTGGACCTGGGCATGCCCGGCGCGGGCCCCAAGGCCCTGGCCGCCGTAAGAGCGCTCATGGTGGAGATCCGGGACCATCGCCTGCCCCTCCACCCCAATGTGGCGGTGCGGACCCTGGAGGCCGACCTGGTCCAGGTGGCGGAAATCCAGCAGCGGGTGGGACTCCCCCTGGAGGCCGGAGCCTTTCTTGGATCCAGCCCCATCCGCATGGACGTGGAAGGCTGGGATCTGGCCTTCCTGGTGGATGCGACCCGCAAGGCCGTGGCCTTCTGCCGCCGTCACGAGGTGGGCGTGATGATGGTGACCGAGGACAGCACCCGGGCCCGGCCAGAGGTGCTGAAGGCGATCTATGCCGCGGCCCTGGACGAGGGCGCCCAATCCATCTGCCTCTCGGATACCTGTGGCCACGCCACGCCCGACGGGGTGCGGCGGCTGGTGCGCTTCATCAAGGACGAGGTCATCAAGGACCGTTCCGTGCATATCGATTGGCACGGGCACAACGACCGGGGTCTGGGCGTGGCCAACGCCATCGCCGCCTTCGAGGCCGGTGCGGATCGGCTCCACGGGACCATCCTGGGCATCGGTGAACGCTGCGGCAACGTGGCCCTGGACCAGCTCATGATCAACCTGCACCTCATGGGCTTCCCCAGGGGAGAGCTCTCGGACCTGCCAGCCTTGGCGGAACGTGTGGCCGAACTGTGCGGTGTGGAGATTCCCGCCAACTATCCGGTGCTGGGCCGGGACGCCTTCCGCACGGGCACCGGCGTCCATGCCGCCGCCATCGTGAAGGCTCTGCACCGCGGTGACGTGGAGCTGGCGGATGCCGTCTATTCCGGCGTCCCCGCCGCTCTGGTGGGCCGCCGCCAGGAGATCGAGATCGGTCCCATGGCGGGGCACAGCAACGTCGTCTACTGGCTCGAACTCAACGGCTACGATCCCACCCCCGACCGGGTGGAGCGCATCCTCCAGGCAGCCAAGAACAGTTCGAAGATCCTCAGCGAGACTGAGATACGGGCCGTTCTCTAGCTTTTCCGGTTCTTCCCGCCGACGATGAGGCGCGCCCGGGGTTGCGTCGTCAGATAGGCCCACAGCCACTCGAAGAAGACGAACACGCGGCTGCGGAAGTCCACGAGCAGCATGAGGTGGATGAAGAGCCAGGCCAGCCAGGCCGGATAGCCCGTGAAGCTCAGGCCGCCCACGCGGGCGACGGCCCGGCCCCGCCCCAGGGTCGCCATGCTGCCCTTGTCCCGGTAGCGGAAGGGCCGCCTGGGCCGCCCCGCCAGCGTGGCCAGGAGGTTGGCCGCGGCCCATTCCCCCTGCTGGATGGCCACCGGCGCCACACCGGGCAGCGGGCCCCCGGTGCCGTGGGTGAAGGCGGCTAGGTCCCCCACCACGAAAACCTCGGAATGGCCCGGGAGGCTGAGGTCAGGCTCCACGAGCACCCGCCCGAGACGGTCCACGGGTCCGCCCAGGCTGGCGCCCAGGGGCACGGCCGCCACCCCCGCAGCCCACAGCACCGTCCGCGTGGGGATGCGCTCTCCGCCCAGTTGCACGGCCCGCTCATCGATGCCCGTGATGGGCTGGCCCAGACGCACCTCGACGCCGATGCGCTCCAGGCTCTCCACGGCCTTTTCGGACAGCCCGACCCCGAGATTCGCCAGGATGGCCGGACCCGCCTCCACCAGGATGACCCGGGCGCGATCCGTGCGGATGCGCCGGAATTCCCGCGGCAGGGTCAGCCGGGCCATCTCCTTCAGCGTGCCGGCCAGCTCCACGCCCGTGGGGCCACCCCCGACGACGACGAAGGTCAGCCACTCGCGGCGGAGCTCCGGATCCTCCTCCTGCTCCGCCTGCTCGAAGCTGAGCAGGAAACGCCGGCGGATCTCCAGGGCGTCCTCCAGGGTCTTGAGTCCCGGGGCCAGGCCCGCCCAAGCGTCCCGCCCGAAGTACGAGCTGCGGGAACCCGCGGCGAGGATGAGGAAGTCATAGGACAGGGCTCGCCCGTCTGCCAGGACCGCCTGCCGGGCACCCAGGTCCACGGAGGCGACTTCTCCGAGCACCACATCGGCGTTGGTCTGGTCCCGAAGGATGTGGCGGATGGGGGCGGCGATGTCGGCCGGCGAGAGCGTGGCCGAGGCCACCTGGTAGAGGAGAGGCTGGAACAAGTGGTGGTTTTGGCGGTCCACCAGCACGACGTGGACCGGCGCATCGGCGAGGGCCCGGGCGGCCCGCAGCCCCCCGAACCCGCCACCGACGATCACCACCGTGGGACGAGCCGGCTCCGTCACCGCTTCTAGCTCCGCATGTGCGTCACGAGGACGTAGGAGGACTCAAGTCCAGTGAGCGCGTGAGGCTGGTCCTTGTCGAAGACCACCCGGTCCCCGGGGACCATGGGGATCCACGTTTCGCCCTTGAGCACCTCGATGCGCCCAGTCAGGAGCTGGGCGCTGGCGGCGTAGGGCGCCTGATGAGGGGCGATCTTGACCCCCATCGGCAGGGCGACCAGCACCACCTTGATGCCATGCTCCACATCGATGAGCGGCAGGGTGGCCCGCTGGGATTCGGGCATGGGCAGGGCTTCCTGCAGATTCGTGATGGTCATGGGAGGTTCCTTTCTCGACAGCCCGATCAGGCCGCATCTTTCGGTTCAGGGGTGAACACCAGCCTCAGGGTGCCGTAGGCGATGGGGAGGGCACCGACGAGCAGGAAGACCATGTCGGCCACGATGCGGACCCACTCCAGCGTGTGGAAGGTGCCACCCATGAGGTAGGTCAGGCGGCGGGCATGCCAGTAGCCATTGGAGAGCACGTCCCACAGCTGGATGACGCCCCCGGGGAACAGATCCAGGACCACCATCAGGCCAAGGCCGATGTTGAGGCCCCAGAAACCGGTGCGGATGAACTTCTCCACCCGCTCCCAGGCCCGATCGCCCTTGAGCTCCCGCAGGCAGAAGACCAGGACTGCCAAGGCCAACATCCCGAAGACGCCGAACATGGCCGCGTGGCCATGGTTGGCCGTGAGCGTCGTGCCGATCTCGAAGTAGGACACGATGGGCAGGTTGATGAGGAAGCCGAAGACGCCCGCCCCCACGAAATTCCACACGCCCACCGCGATGAGGAACTTGATGGCCCAGCGTTGCTTGGCCGCCAGGGGGCGGCCACAGTCTTCGCAGTCCTTGTCCTGCAGGCGGATGAAGTCCCAGGCGTCCAGCGTCAACAGCGTGAGCGGGACCACCTCCAGGGCGGAGAAGCTGGCCGCCAGCCCCATGTTCAGAGTCCCCTGCCCCGTGAAGTACCAGTGGTGGCCGATGCCCATGATGCCGCCGGCCAGATAGAGGATGGCGTCCAGGTAGACGAGCCGCGTGGCGGATTTCGCGGTGACGAGGCCCAGCTGGTAGAACATCACCGCCACCAGCACCGTCGCGAAGAGCTCGAAGAAGCCCTCCACCCAGAGGTGGATGATCCAGAAGCGCCAGTTGTCGATGACGGCAAAGTTGGTGCGGGGCCCGTAGAACAGGGCCGGCACGTAGAAGAGCGGGATGGCGATGGCCGCGTAGAAGAAGAGGGAGGGCAGCTCCCCCTGCTCGCCGCCCTTCATGGCCGGGCGCAGGGCCCGGAACATGAGGAAGAGCCAGAAGATGAGACCGACGGCCAGCAGCAGCTGCCAGAAGCGGCCCAGGTCCAGGTATTCGCTCCCCTGGTGTCCCAGCCAGAACCACAGGCTGCCCAGATAGCCATTGATCCCCAGAAACTCGCCGAACAGGCTGCCGAAAACCACGATGGCCAGGGCGCCGAGGAGGAGGAGCACGCCGGCCTTCTGGCCCTTGGGCTCGGCCCCGCCCACCAGGGGCGCCAGGAAGAGCCCTCCCCCCACCCAGGCCGTGGCGATCCAGAAGATCGCCAGCTGCAGGTGCCAGGTGCGGGCAAGATTGTACGGCAGGATGCTGGCCAGATTGAACCCGTAGAAGCCATCCGGCTCGACGCGATAGTGCGCCAGGGCCCCGCCAAGAGCCGCCTGACCAAGGAACAGCAGAGCCACCACGGCGAAGAACAGGCCGACGGCCTTCTGGCTGGGGGTGAGGGTCCAGGCGTGAAGCCGGCTTTCCTCCGCGTGTTTCCAGCCCGCCTCACCGGCCCAACCCAGGTAGTCGAACTTCCCGAAGATGAAGAGGATCAGGCCGAGGCCGCCCAGCAGCGTGATGAGGCTCATGGCGCTCCACAGGTAGGTCGACGCCGTGGGCGTGTTGCCTACCAGTGGCTCATAGGGCCAGTTGTTGGTGTAGGAGTAGTCCTTCCCCGGGCGGGGCGCCACCGTGGCCCAGGTGGCCCAGGCGAAGTAGGTCGTGAGGTTCCGCAACTCCCCCTCGTCCTGGATGTATTTGGCGGGCAGCCCCACTGCGGCTTTGGCCCCGGAGAAGTAGGTTTTCCACTCATCCACCTGGGTGCGGTAGGCCGCAGCCTCCAGATTCGTAAACCGGAGCGTGTCCGTACCCGGATCGTACCGATTCTGTTTGATCTGGGAGGCCACCAGGGCCCCGATCTCAAGGGCCTGCCCTTCGTTCAGGTCCTTGAAGGCCTTGCCATAGCGCGCCTGTGCCAGAATGTCCCGGCCGATTTCCGCCAGACGGTGCAGGTACTCGGCGGTGTAGTCGGGACCCAGGTAGGCGCCGTGACCCCAAAGGGTGCCGTGCTCCATGAGGCCGTACTTCAGGAAGACCTCTTGGCCATCCTTGATCTCCTCTCCCGTGAAGAGGACCTGTCCCGCCTCCCCCACGACCCGAGCAGGGATCGGCGGGGCGCCCGCATAGGTCTTCGCTGTGACCCAGATCAGCAGGCTGAAGCCGAAGATCATCACCAGGATGACGGCCTGGCGCCAGCGAGGAGAAAGAGGGCCTGTATCGGAGTGTGCGCTGTTCATGGTTGGTCCCTTCCTGGCGGAGGCCGTAAAAACCAATCAAACAGTGCTCTTGAAAGCATCAATGCTCAAGGCACAATTCGGACCTGGGCGTTTGAAACCTGGCCACACCCCTCCGCTACGACCATCGGGTGGTTCCGGTGGCTGGTCAGGTCCCTTGGCCCATCCCAGAGATCTCGCCGGCACTGAGCCGCCGGATCCCCTCTGCGGTCGCGACCTTCAAGCGGCCATCAGGCTCCCAACCCAGGCAGGTGCCCTGCCCGTCTTCCCAATGGATGAAGACCCCCGTCTCCGGCCATCGGAAAAGGGGTTGAAGATCCTGTGCCAAGTTACTCCACAATTGGGTGATATGAGTAGCCAATGAACGAGAGGAAGGGTGACTCAACCCCAATTCCGCCAGACAGGCGGGGGGGATGGACCGGTCGGGAAGGTCGGGTGCCTTGGCGAGGTTCACGCCCAGGCCCAGGATGAGGCGCCCGCCGATCTGCTCGCCCAGGATGCCGCCCACCTTCACCAGGCGGCTGGCCTTCCATGCCACGAGGTCGTTGGGCCACTTCAACCCGAGAGCCTCCCCTTCTGGATCCAGCACGGAAGCGGCCGCGGTCATGGCGCGCTGGAGCACCACGCCAGGGGCCACGCCAGAGGGCGCAGGCAGCATCGCGGACAGCCAGAGTCCGGCGCCGGCGGCGCTTTCCCAGCGGTTGCCCTGGCGACCGCGGCCCTCAGTTTGGCAATCGGCCAGTACCGCGCAGAAACCCAGGTGGGGATTCCGGCGCAGGAAGGCCTGGGTGGAATCCACCTCGGCCAGGTGGATCAGAGGCAGGGTCATGCTACTTCCGGCTGCCCTGGTTGCGGAGCCAGAGGATGCGCAGGCCATCCAGGGTAAGGTCCGGCGCCTCCAGCCGGATGTGACGGGTGTGGGGACCGATCACCCTCGCGAGGCCGCCCGTGGACACCACCTTGGCCTCCGGGATGTCCGCCAGCAGACGCTCCAGGATGCCGTCCACCATGCCCACGTAGCCGTAGAAGATGCCCGCCTGCATGGCCTGGACGGTGTTGCGGCCCACCAGACGGTCGGGCTCGGCCACTTCCACCCGCGGCAGGCGGCTGGCCCGCTGGAAGAGGGCGTCAGCGCTGATCTTCAGGCCCGGGCAGATGAGGCCGCCCAGGTACTCCCGCTTGGCGTTGACCACATCGAAGGTGGTGGCGGTGCCGAAGTCCACGACGATGATGGGCGCCCCGTAGGCCTCGATGGCCGCCACGGCGTTCACCAGCCGATCCGCACCCAGCTCCGCCGGGTTGTCGATGAGGACCTTCACGCCGGTCTTGACGCCGGGCTCGACGTAGAAGGCCTCCACGCCGAAGTAGATCGAAGCCAGGCTCATGAGGATGGGATGGAGGGGTGGCACCACGCAGGAGATGGCGACGTGCTTGATCTGGCTGGCTTCGATGCCCTGATGGCGCATGAGCGCCAGAGCGGAGACGCCGTACTCGTCCACGGTGCGTTCGCGGCTGGTGGCCAGGCGCCAGGAGCAGACGAGGGGCGAGTCCGGTCCTTTTGACAGATCGTAGATTCCCAGCACCACGTTGGTGTTGCCCACATCGACGGCCAACAGAAGACTCATGCACACTCCGAGCGTTCCAGGATCGCCTGCCAAGGCCCGGCCCGCCACCCCCTTGTGATGCCCATTCCGGCCGGCTCCGATACCCTTGGCTTTTCGCCTGGAGTCCCCCATGCCCCGCACCATGATCGAGCCGTTCCGCATCAAGTCCGTGGAGCCCATCCGCATGACCAGCCCGCAGGAGCGCCTGGAAATGCTGGAGTCCGCCAAGTTGAACGTCTTCAAACTGAGGGCCGAGGACGTGCTGCTGGATTGGCTGACCGATTCCGGCACGGGCGCCATGAGCTCGGCCCAGTGGGGCGCCATCATGGTCGGCGATGAAAGCTACGCCGGCGCCCGCAGCTTCTTCCGCCTGGAGGCGGTGCTTAAGGACATCACGGGCATGGCCCACTTCGTCCCCACCCACCAGGGTCGTGCTGCCGAGAAGGTGCTCTTCACGGCCGTGTGCAAACAGGGCGATCTGGTGCCCAACAACTGCCACTTCGACACCACCCGCGCCAACCTGGAATACAACGGTGTCGAAGCCGTGGACCTGGTGATCCCCGAGGGACTGCAGCCCAGCCTCATCCATCCCTTCAAGGGCAACATCGATCTCGCCCGCGTGGAGGAGGTGCTCAAGAAGGAAGGTCACCGCATCCCCTTCGGCATGATCACCGTGACCAACAACACCGGTGGCGGCCAGCCCGTCTCCATGGCCAACATCCGCGCCTACGCCGCGCTCCTCAAGGCATACGGCAAGCCCTTCATCATGGACGTCTGCCGCTTCGCGGAGAACGCCATGTTCATCAAGCTCCGGGAGGACGGCTACCAGGACACCTCGATCAAGGCCATCTGCCAGGAGATGTTCAGCTATGCCGATGGCTGCACCATGAGCGCCAAGAAGGACGCCCTGGTGAACATGGGCGGCTTCATCATGCTGCGCAGCGACGAGTGGCTCGACCCCGTCCGCAACATGCTCATCCTCACCGAGGGCTTCCCCACCTACGGCGGCCTGGCTGGGCGGGACCTGGAGGCCATGGCCGTGGGCCTGGAGGAGGGGATGCACGAGGATTACCTCCGCTACCGCCTGCGCACCGCCGAGTACCTGGGTGAGAAGCTGGAGGCGGCGGGCGTGGGCTTCGTGAAGCCCACTGGTGGCCATGCCGTCTACATCGACGCCAAGACCGTGCTGCCGGATATGCCCATCTCGCAGTACCCGGCCTGGGCGCTCTGCAACGCCCTCTACCTGGAAGGCGGCATCCGGGGCGTGGAGATCGGCTCCGTCATGTTCGGCAAGCACCTGGACGACGGCACCGAGACCTACCACAGCATGGAGCTGGTGCGCCTGGCCTTCCCCCGCCGCATGTATACCCAGAGCCACTTCGACTTCGCGGCCGAGGTCATCGCCGAGGTGAAGGCCAAGGCCAAGGAGATCCGCGGCGTCCGTATCGTCAAGCAGAGCAAGTACCTGCGGCATTTCACTGCCGAGATGGCCTGGGCGTAGGGCTATGATGGGCGGAACCTCCCTCAGGACCGCCCATGACCGCCACCCCGCTGGAAGCTCTCTTCGCCCGCCAGCAGGCTGCCCGCTGGCGGGTGGCGGCGACGTCTGCCGACCAACGCAAGGCCAAGCTCAGGGCCCTCCTGGAGGCCCTCATGGCCCACCGGGGCGAGGCCCAGGCAGCCCTGGTCGAGGACTTCCGGAAAGCGCCGGAGGAAGTCGATCTCACAGAGCTCTATCCCGTCATCTCCGAGATCAAGGAGGCCCTGCGGCACCTGCGCCGCTGGATGAAGCCGCGGCGGGTTCCGACGCCCATCGGCCTCTTCGGCAGTGCTGGCACCATCCGCCATGAACCCAAGGGCGTGGTGCTCATCGTCAGCCCTTGGAACTACCCCATCTACTTGACGCTCGGGCCCCTGGTATCGGCCATCGCCGCCGGCAACTGCGCCATCCTCAAGCCCTCGGAGTTCACGCCGCACACCAACGCATTCCTTCGGAAGCTGCTGGCGGGGCTCTTCCCGGAGGAGGAGGCGGCCCTGGTGGAAGGGGAGGCCGACACGGCCCAGGCCCTCCTGGCCCTGCCCTTCGATCATGTCTTCTTCACGGGCAGCCCCGCCGTGGGCAAGGTGGTCATGAAGGCCGCCGCGGAGCATCTGGCTTCGGTGACGCTGGAGCTGGGCGGCAAGTCGCCGGTGCTCGTGGACGCGGACGCCAACCTGCGCGAGACCGCCCGGAAGATCGCCTGGGGCAAGGGCCTCAACGGTGGCCAGACCTGTGTGGCTCCGGACTACGTGCTGGTGCACGAACGGATCCACGACCACCTGGTGGAGGAGCTGAAGCAGGCCTTCACGGCCTTCTACGGCGTCACCCCAGAGGCTCGCCAGGCCAGCCCTGATCTCGCCCGCATCATCAACGACAGGCACTTCACGCGGCTCCAGTCGCTGCTGAGCGGCTCCGCCGCCCAGATCGCCTTCGGCGGAGCCACGGATGCGGCCTCGCGCTACATCGAACCGACGATCCTGACCGGGGTGGACCCGGCCTCGCCGGTCATGCAGGAGGAGATCTTCGGCCCCCTCCTGCCGGTCCTGAAGGTCAGGGACATGGCCGATGCTGTGGCCTTCGTGAATGCGCGTCCCAAACCCCTGGCTCTCTACGTCTTCAGCGGCAGCCGCCGGACCGCCGAGAGCCTCATCGCCCGAACCACCGCGGGGGGAACCTGCATCAATGACACGGTGCTGCACTTCGCCCACACCGGTCTGCCCACCGGCGGCGTGAACACCTCCGGCTTCGGCAAGGCCCACGGCCGGCACGGCTTCGAGGCCTTCTCCAACGCCCGCGGCATCCTGCGCCAGCGCACCCGCTTTTCCGCCATCCAGCTCATGTACCCGCCCTACACCGGCTTCGTGCGGCGGATGATCGACCTGACGCTGCGCTACTTCTAGTGCCGGCCCACGAACTCGTCCATGCTGCGGTTTACTCCGAAGAAGCCCAGCACGGCGTCAAACAGGAAGGGTGGCAGCACTCGGATCACGGGAACGGTCATCACGAAACGGGGCATGATCAGCCGCGAGCGGTTCCCCGCGATGGCCCTCATGATGCGCCGTACCACATAGTCCGGCTTGAGGATGGGCAGCAACCAGGCGAATCGGGTCTTCACCCCCTCGAACATGCCCGTGTCGATGAAGAAGGGGCACACCACGGTGGTCCGCACGGGACTGCCCAGGCGCTTCAGTTCCATGCGCAGGGATTCGTCGAAACCCACGGCCGCGAACTTCGAAGAAGCGTAGTCCACCAGCCGCGACGTGCCCGCCAGACCAGCAGCGGACGCCACTGTGACGATGTGGCCCTTCCCCACCGCCAGCATACCCGGCAGGAAGGCCCGCACGGTCCAGAAGCTGGCCAGGGTGTTCACCTGGAAAGTACGCTCGATGGCGTCGTCGCTGCATTCCAGCAGGGTCTTGCCAGAGACGATGCCGGCGTTGTTGATGAGGATGTCCACGCCCCCGCGTTGGGCCAGCACCTCGGCGCAGGTGGCCTGCAGGGCCGCGCGATCGGAGAGATCCACCACGAAGCCCCCGGCACCGCCCTTCCCCCCCTGGATGGCCTCACAGACCTCGGTCAGGCCTTTGGCATCCCGGTCCAGGAGGCTCACGCGGGCCCCTCGCTGGACCGCCTCCAGGGCCATGAGACGGCCCAGGCCACTGGCCGCACCGGTGATGAGGACGTGGGCGCCGCGGAAATCGGTCATGGGAACCTCGGGGGTTCCCCGATGCTACCAGCCCCTCAGCGCTGCGCCTCCTCCAGCGCGCCCTGGGCCGCTTCCCAGTCACTCATGGCGTAGGCCAGGTCCGCTTCCAGCGTCTTCTGGGCGTCCAGTTTAGTGCTGAAGGCCTGCCAGTCGGCGGGATCCATAGCGGCCATTTCCTTCTGGAGATCCGCCAGCTTCGCCTCCAGGTCGGAAACGTGGGCCTCCGCTTCGGCCACTTGCTTCTCGAAACGCTTCACGGCCCGCTGCTTGTCCTTGTCGATGGGTCGGGGCTTGGGAGGCTGGCTCGGCGCGGTGGAAGGGCCCTGAGGCTTCGCCGCCGGGCCGGGCTTCGCCTGGGACGAAGGGGATTTTCGGGGAGTCTCGGGTTCCGGGCTGCCGGCATCATCGTCGGCGCTCAGATCCAGATCCACCCAGGCCTGGTGGTCCTCGTAGCCGCCTTCGCGGAACTCGGCCTTGCCCTCGTGGATGCGCAGCAGCGAGTCTGCCACGCGACCCAGCAGGTAGCGATCGTGGGTCACGACGATAGCCGCCCCCGTGAAGCTGAGGATGGTGTCCTCCATGGCTTCCATGCTGGGGATGTCCATGTGGTTGGTGGGTTCGTCCAGCAACAGCAGGTTCACGCCGTGGCGGATGAGGGTGGCGATGCTGAGGCGCGCGCGCTCGCCGCCGGAGAGGGCCGTCACGGGCTTGTCCACCTCATCCCCGCGGAACTGGAACTTGGCCAGGAAGCCCAGCACGTCCTGCTTGAGGGCCTGGGGATTCACGGCGTGGATCTGCTGGAACACGGTGTTGCGGGGATCCAGGTTCCGGTGGTGCTGATCGAAGTAGCCCAGCTTCACCTGGCTGCCCAGGCGGGCCCGGCCCGTGATGAAGGGGATCTCTTCGGAGATGGCCTTCAGCAGGGTGGACTTGCCGGTGCCATTGAGGCCCACGATACCCATCTTCTGGCCGCGCTTGATCTGGAGCTGCTCCAGGGGGGCGTAGAGCGGTTTCCCACCCCAGCCCACACTGGCGTTCTCCAGCACCAGCGCCACGTCGCCGCTGCGTTGGGTCTCGGGAAAGGTGAACTTCACTTTCCGCCGGTCCTTCAGGGGCTTCTGGATGCGGTCGAGCTTGGCGAGGTGCGTACGGCGGCCGCGGGCCTGCTTGGTGTTCTGGCCCGCGATATTCCGGCGGATGTACTCTTCCTGATTCTTGATGTAGGCCTGCTGCTGCTCGTAATGCCGCTCCAGCAGCTCGAGTTCCTGTTCCTTCTTCTCCATGAACTCGGAATAGTTGCCGTCGTAGGCCCGCGAGCGGCCCAGCTCCAGCTCCAGGATCTCGGTGGCGATCTTGTCCAGGAAGTAGCGATCATGGCTGATGACGGCCACGGTGGCGTCGGTGTCCTGGATGAAGGCCTCCAGCCAACGCAGGCTGGGCAGGTCCAGGTGGTTGGTTGGCTCGTCCAGCAGCAGCAGGTCCTGGCCCTGGAGGATGGCCTTGGCCAGCATGACGCGGCTCTTCTGGCCACCCGACAGAGTCTCCACCGGGCGCTCGAAGTCCGCGGGGCCGAAGCCCAGAGCCTGGAGGATGCTTTCCGCCCGTGCACGGATGGTGAAGCCATCCATGTGCTCGAAGGTTTCGGTCACCCTCTGGTAGCGCTCCATCACTTCGTCAAGGTCTGCGCCGGGTTCACCCATGCGGTGCTCCAGCGCCCGCATCTCATGCTGCAGGCGCTCCACGTCGCCGAAGGCCGCCAGGGCCTCCTCCAGCACGCTGCCCTGCGTCTCGGGGATGAGATCCTGGGCGTAGTGGCCCATGCGAATGCCGCGTTCCTTCGTGGGCCGCACCACGGTGCCGCCATCGGCTTCCAGCTCGCCCAGCAACAATTTGAAAACCGTGCTCTTGCCGGCGCCGTTGCGGCCGATGACACCCCAGCACTCGCCCTCCTGGATGGCCCAGGTGACATCCTTCAGCACCTCTTGGGGGCCGAAGCGAAGATCCACATGGTTGAGGGATGCGAGCATGTCCGGAGCTTTCAGTGTTCAGCAAGAAGGCCACCTTGCGGTGGCCTTCTGTTTGGTGGAGCCAATCGGGATCGAACCGACGACCTCTTGCATGCCATGCAAGCGCTCTCCCAGCTGAGCTATGGCCCCAATCGGGAAGACCCAGTATCACACTCCTTTTCAGCTTCTGCAAGCACAGATCATCGAGGCGTCAAGCGCAGCCGTTGGCCGGCCTGGATGCGGTCGCCCTTCATCCGGTTCCAGGCTTTGAGATCCTTGGGATCCAGACCGTACAGGCGGCCGATGGCGGCGAGAGTCTCCCCCCGCCGGACCACATGGGACCGTGGCGCGGCCGCGGCGCCCTTCGGGACTTCAGCAGAGGCGAAACCCGGCAGCTGGACCAGGTCTCCAGGATGCAGCGCCTTCGCGGCCTCTGGATTCAGGCGCAGCAACTGGCCGAGAGGGATCCGCCTCGCCCTTGCGATCTTGGCGAGCGTGTCACCGGCCCTGGCGCGGTAGGTGGCACCTTCCTGGTCTGGATCACGCGTGGCCACCGGCGCGACAGGCGGATTCACCTTGGCCGCAATGGATGGTTCATGAGTCGCTGGGGCTGGCCGCGTGGTTTCCGCAACCACCGGTACGGGCGATGCCCCCGCAATCCCGGTTCCCGGAGCACCTGGAGCAGTGGGCGTGGAGGCTCCCCCCGGGCCAGGATCGACGGGGACGACCGGCAGCGGTTCCAGGGGGCGATCCCCCAGCAGCTTCACCCGCTCGATGCGGGGCGCGAGATCGCGGGCATCCAGAGCGAGACTGGGGGCAGGCGGCACCAGCAGGCGCTTCCCGGGCTTGAACTGTCTCGCGGAGATGTCGTTGGCATCCAGCAAGTCCTCCGGCGCCAACCTGAAGCGCTTCGCGACTTTGGCGAGGGTGTCACCCTTCCGTACGGTGTAGTGCTGGAAGTCCAGCCGTTTGCCGGCGGGCATGCGGGCGAGCTGACGCAGGCACTCCAGTGCCTTGCCCGGGGGCACCCGG
Organism: Geothrix campi; assembly: GCF_024609265.1. Taxonomy (GTDB): domain Bacteria; phylum Acidobacteriota; class Holophagae; order Holophagales; family Holophagaceae; genus Geothrix; species Geothrix campi. The sequence goes on from NZ_JANHMP010000001.1 coordinate 614,727, forward strand.
AGGGTGTAGCTGCCCGGGGGCGTGGAACCTCTCAGCAGCTCCGGATTCAGGGCCTTCAACGTGGCGGAATCGGTCCCGGCACAGCGCGCCAGCACCGTGAGGCTGGTCATGGTGGGCACAGTCACCGTCTCGTAGACATATGGCGCCAGGGGCACGATGTTCAGGCCGTACCGCCCGGGGTTACGCCCGACCAGGATCGCCGCGCAGAGTTCGGGCACGTAGTTCTTGGTCTCGGTGCGCAGCCACCGGGACCGGGCCAGATCCCAGAAGTTCCGGGTGCCGATGTTCTGGATGGCACGCTCCAGCGTAAGTGGCCCAGCGTTGTAGCCGGACGCCGCCAGGTACCAATCGCCCGAGATCTCGTAGAGACGCTTCAGGTAGCGGGCCGCCGCCCGGGCCGACTTGACGGGATCCCGCCGCTCTTCGATCCAGGCGTTCCCGGTCAATCCGTAGATGCGGCCTGTGGAGCGGATGAACTGCCACATGCCTACGGCCTTGGCGCGGCTCTTGGCCTCGTTGCGGAAGCCCGATTCGATGACGGCCAGGTAGGCCAGATCCTGTGGCACGCCCTCTTCGGCGAAGACCTGCCGGATCATGGGCATGTAGACCGATGCCCGGCCCAGGGCGTTTTCCATGAAGCCGCGCTTGGTGGTCGTGAAGAGGCTCACCCAGGTGAGCACCTTGTCATTCAGGTCGATGGGGAAATCGTAGGTGGCACCCTGCTCTGCCACTCGGACCTTCTCCAGTTCGCTCCGGAGTTCCTCGCCACTGAGGGAGATGACCTCTTCGGCAGCTTTCAGGCCCGGTTCCGCTTCGCCTGGAGCCTCCGGCGCCTCCGCCGAGAGTTGCTCCTGGACCTCCTTCAGCCGCTGGAGCAGGTCCTGCACCTCCAGCCTCCGGAGCAGTTCCGGCGACCAGTCGGCAGTGAGGACATCGGCCTCGTCGGCCCTGGCCTCGGCCGTATCTTCATCTTCCGCCTCCAGAGCCTGCTCCGCAGCCTCCACGAGGGATCGCAAGCGGGCCAGCCGGGCCGCATCCGACTCGAGCGCCCGGGCAGGGGCGACCACGACCTGGGGCTGGGGGGACGGTGGGGGTCCCAGGACCGGCACCGTCCCCCAGAGCAGGGCTGTCAGAAGCGGCAGCGGCATGAGCCTAGTGGCTTTCCGCACTCACCAGGGCTTCGTAGGCGGCGGCGTCCAGAAGGTCGCCGGCCAGAGCACCAGTCAGCTTGATCTTGACCATCCAGCCCTTGCCATAGGGATCCTCGTTCACGGCTTCCGGATGATCCGCCAGGGCGGCGTTCACTTCGAGAACCTCACCGGCGGAGGGCATGTTCAGCTCTGAGACGGTCTTCACGGATTCCACGGTGCCGAATTCCTCGCCCTGGCCGAAAGCCGCGCCGGCTTCGGGCAGATCCACGAACACCACATCGCCCAGGGCGTCCTGCGCATAGTGGGTGATCCCCACCAGCGCGGTGCCATCACCGGCAGGCTTCAGCCATTCGTGGTCCTTGGTGTACTTCAGGTCGGCAGGGAACATGGATCCTCCAGGTTGTGTCGCTTGTTGACTGAGAGCTGACGAATGGTGGCTACTTCTGCCGCTTGTAGAACGGCGTGGGGATGATCTCGGCGTCCACGGCCCGGCCGCGGATCTCGATCTGGAAGCGACCGCCGGTCTTGGCCAGCTCCGTGGGGACATAGGCCAGGCCGAGGTTGATACCGCAGGTAGGCGAGGGCGCGGCGCTGGTGACGAAGCCGATCTGCTTGCCGTCTTGTACCACCGGCATGTGATCGCGGGCGATGTCGCGCTTCTCCAGGGTCTTGAAGCCCACCAGCTTGCGCGGCGCGGGGGCGGCCTTGGCGGCGAGCAGGGCCTCGCGACCGATGAAATCGCCCTTGTCCAGCTTTACGATCCAGCCGAGCCCGGCCTCCAGCGCATGGATGGTGTCGTCGATCTCATGACCATAGAGGGCCATCTTGCATTCCAGGCGCAGCGTATTGCGGCAGCCCAGGCCGGCGGGCAGCAGGCCATGGGATCCACCGGCCGCCAGAACCGCGTTCCAGAGTCGCTCGGTATCTCCCGTTGCGCAGTAGAGCTCGAAGCCATCCTCACCGGTGTAGCCAGTGCGGCTGATGAGGCACTTGATCCCGGCCACCTCGCCATGGGTGAAGAAGTAGTAGCCGATGGGCTCCAGCGGGGTCTTCGTCAGAGGCTGGAGGATGCCCACGGACAGCGGGCCCTGTAGGGCGATCTGGCCGGTGATGGGGCTTTCGTTCACCACCGTGCAGTCGAAGCCCTTGGCGTTCTGCTGCACCCAGGCGAAATCCTTGTCGGAATTGCCCGCGTTCACGACCAGCAGGAACTCCTGCTCGCCCTCGCGGTAGACCAGCAGGTCGTCCACGAAGGTGCCGTTCTCGTAAAGAAAGGCCGTGTAGTGGACCTGGCCGATGGCCAGCTTCGAGACGGCGTTGGGGGTCAGGTGCTCGACGAGGGCCAGGGCGCCGGGGCCCTTCACGCGGATCTCACCCATGTGGCTCACGTCGAAGAGGCCGGCCTTGGTGCGCACTGCCTCATGTTCGGCCAGGATTCCCGCCGGGTACTGCACGGGCATGTCCCAGCCGCCGAAATCGACCATCTTGGCGTTGAGGGCCCGGTGGGCCGCGTTCAGCGGCGTCTTCATCAGCTCTGTGGCGGAAGTGGACATGCGAATCTCCAGTGCGAAGCCCCAGTCTATCGCCGGGGAACCCAAGGCAGAAGGCCCGGTAATTCCCAGCCCACGCTCCACAGACCGCCTGGTTCCCGTCTTGTGACAAGACGCACAGCCAGGGGTAGGACGATGACGCCGGTCTCCGCTGCCCGATCCAACTCCGCCGCGTAGGCCGAGTCGATTCCCCGGGCCGCATCGAATCGGTCCACATCGGTCCGATGCACGAACAGCGCGATGGCCGCCCGATGCCCCTCGCGCACCATGGCCTGCAGCTCACGCAGGTGTTTCGTGCCGCGCGCGGTGACCGCATCCGGAAACAGGGCCCAGGGCCCGTCCTTCAGTGTGGTGTTCTTCACCTCGATGAATACCTGGCGCCCCTCCTCATCCAGGGCCAACACGTCGATGCGGCTGTTCTCCGCACCGTATTTCACTTCGGTGCGCACTTCGCGCAACCCCGGAAGGCCCGGAAGCGCATCCCGCCGCGCGGCCTCCGCCACCACGCGATTCGGCATGCCTGTCTCCACCCCCACCCACCCGCCGGGGCGTTCCACGACCAGCCAGGTGAACTTCAGCTTCCGGTCCGGGTTGGCCGAAGGCTCCAGCAGCACCCGGTCGCCAGGCTCCCAGCAGGTCTTCATGCTGCCGGTATTGGTGGTGTGGGCGGTGACGATGGAACCATCCTCGAGTCGCACATCCGCCAGGAACCGCTTATAGCGAAGGAGCAGCGTGCCCGGGACCAGGCCGGACTTCTCGATCAGGATCATGGCCACTGGGCCAGGATGCGGTCCACAGCCTCCGGCAGATCCGCCGCCACCAGGTCCGCCGCCGATCCATCCACCTCGGACCCGTAGCCCGTGCGGACCAGGGCCACCCTGCAACCGGCGCGGCGCCCGGCGTCCAGATCAATGGCCTTGTCCCCCACCATCCAGGAATTCGCCAGGTCGAGATCGTGCTCTGCGGCCGCCCTGATCAGCATGCCTGGATTCGGCTTGCGGTCCGGATGGTCCGCCACGGCGTAGTCCCCCTGCCCCTTCTCGTGGTGCGGCGAGGCATACACCGCGTCGATCCTGGCGTTCTCAAGAGCCAACAGCGTTCCCATCCTGCTCATGACGGCGGCAAAATCCTGCCACCCGTACTTCCCCCGCCCGATGCCGCTCTGGTTGGACACCACCACCACGGGAATGCCCCGGGCGTTGAGCCGGGCCACGGCTGAAGCGGCGCCGGGGATCATCACGAGGCGATCCGGGTCGCTGAGGTAATCCACCTCCTCGTTGAGGGTGCCGTCGCGATCGAGAAAGACCGCGGGCCTCATGGGAGCCACTCCGCCACGCACACATCGAACTGGCGGGATCCCCGTGGGTTCCGACCGCTCACCCAGAGCAGCTTCTTCCCGTCCGGGCTGAAATGGGGGAAGGAGTTGAAGAGGCCGGTCCAGGTGATCCGCTCGAGTCCGGTGCCATCCAGGTTGACCCTGAACAGATCGAAGCCCCGCCCCTTGCCCTGGTTGTCGTGATGGTTCGTGGCGAAGACGAGGCCCTTGCCGTCCGGAGTGAAGATGGGGGCGAAGGCCGCGCCGGGCAGTCGGGTGACCTGGCGCTTGCCGCTGCCATCGGCATTCATCACCCAGATGTCCATCTCCATGGGCTCGACCAGGTGCTGCCTCAGCAGGTCCCGGTATTTGGCCGTGGCGACCTCGCCCTTGGGGTAGTTCGTGCGCCAGGCGATGAGCTTCGAATCCGGGCTGAACACGCCGCCCCCGTCATAACCCACCCCGTTGGTCAGGCGCAGCAGGTGCTTCCCATTGAGGTCCACCCGCCAGAGGTCCACATCGCCGCCCCGCTCACTGGTGAAGACGATCCACCGCCCGTTGGGCGCGACTGTGGCTTCGGCATCATAGCCCGGCGAGGGCAGGAATGCCTTCGGCTCGCCGCCAGCGGCGGGGACGATGTAAAGGTCGAAGCCCTGGAAGACCGGCCACTGGTACTTCCCGGGCGTGAAGGGCGGCGCCGGGGGACATTCAGGCCCGTCCCCATGGGTGCTGGCGTAGAGAATCTCCCGGTCGCCGGGCAGGAACCAGCCGCAAGTGACCCGCCCCTTCCCCGTGCTGACCCGCTTCTGATCCGTGCCATCCGCGTTCATGGTGTAGAGCTGGTCACAGGGGTATCCGTCCCGGGTGCTCTGGAAGACGATCCGTTTCCCATCGTTTGACCAGTAGGCCTCGGCGTTTGAACCGGTATTGGTGAGCTTTTTCACACCTCGCAGGTGGACCTCCCGGGTGTCCCTCAACGCATCCCCAGCCGCGGGTCGGGCCTCCGGCCCGGGAGAGGCGGGTTGGGCCCAGAGGAGCAGCGGGCAGAGGCAGGCAAGCAGCGTTCGTTTCATGGTCGCCTTCTTCCAGTTCAAACAGGGACTGGAGCAGGATGCCAGAGATGGCACACTGTTGGGCCGTTCCGAGGTTCTCCCCATGATCGACAAGCGCATCAGCACCGCCCTGGAAGCCGTGCAGGACATCCCCGAAGGAGCCCATCTCGCCGTGGGCGGTTTCGGCCTCTGCGGCATTCCCGAGCACCTCATCGCAGCCCTGGCCCAGACCGGCGTGAAGAACCTCACCTGCTACTCCAACAACGCCGGGGTGGATGATTTCGGGCTGGGCATCCTCCTGAGGAACCATCAGATCCACAAGATGGTCAGCAGCTACGTCGGTGAGAACGCCGAATTCGCGCGGCAGTTCCTCAGTGGCGAACTGGAGGTCGAGCTGGTGCCCCAGGGCACGCTGGCCGAGCGCATGCGGGCTGGCGGAGCCGGCATCCCCGCCTTCTTCACCCCCACCGGAGCGGGCACGAAAGTGGCCGAGGGCAAGGAAACCAGGCGGTTCCACGGTCGGGAATGCGTCATGGAGGCAGGCATCTTCGCGGACTTCGCCCTGGTGAAGGCCTGGAAGGCGGACCGCCTGGGCAACCTCGTGTACCGGAAGACCGCCCGGAACTTCAACCCCATGGCCGCCACCTGCGGGAAGGTCTGCATCGCCGAGGTGGAGGAGATTGTCGAAGTGGGGGAACTGGATCCCGATGCCATCCACACGCCGGGCATCTTCGTTCACCGGCTGGTGCTGGGTACCGCCTTTGAGAAGCGCATCGAGAAGGTGGTGACGCGGGTCAATCCATCGGAAGGTTGAGCCGGACGATGGATCCCTGCGCCGTGGGCAGGAGCTCGACGACACCACCATAGGCGGCCATGAGGTGGGCGCAGGACGGCAATCCCGTACCGGGTCGGCGGCCTGCATCCTGGGGCGGGTCTTCGGGCCGCAATCCAGAGAAAGGTTCGAAGGCCCGCTCGATGAGCTCGGGGGCGATGGGGCCGCCATCATCCTCCAGTTCCAGGCGGTAGTGCCGCTTCCCGCCCCAGGAGCGCAGGTGGATCTGCCTGGCCCCCCCCTCCAGGGCATGGGACACGAGGTGTCCGAGCAACTCGGAGAAATCCGTATAGACGCCGAAGATCAGGTCCCGGGGGGCCTGGAGGTTGAGCTCCACCGGGAATTCCGGGGCCAGGGTCCCATCCGCCTGGAAGATCTCGAGTTCCTGCCGCAGTAGGTCGTGCAGGTGGATCCACTCGGGGGCACTGGCCTCAATCTGGCCCGCGCGGCGGAGCAGGGCCCGGACCAGGTCGTCCACCTGGGCGATGGCGTGCCGGACCGACTCCATGGACTGGTGACAGACCTTCCGCTCCTCGGGTGGCGGAATATCGGCCCGTTCCATGTACATAGACAGAGTGTGGCTCTCCTCTTTCAGGGTCCGGACCGGTAGCTGGAGCCGCTGGGCCATCTTCAGGAAAAGGCCGCCCAGCGCGGTCTTCCGGTCCTGGGCGCCCAGGGCGCGTTGGGCGTCCTTGAGCGCCACATAGGTGGATTCGAGCCCTTCGTAGCTGGTGCCGAGAGCACGGCTGGTCTCGTCCAGGTGCGAAATGAGCTCGGCGTTCTCCAGACTCACCTGCAGGATGCCCGCGTACAGGGCGGCCAGTTCCGTCTCGAAGGGCTGGAAAACGCTTCCCGCGCGATCCGCCGCGAGGAACCCCAGCAAGCGGTCTGCGCCTGAACGGCTGCGCATGGGCAGCAGCATCGCCTGGGTTTTCGGATCCCACAGCCCCAAGTCGATCCCCTGCTCCCAGACGTCGGTCTGGCGGAGTTCCGCATTCACGAGCACCGCTCCCCGGGGAAGGGCCTCCGCCCCGGAGACAAGCGCCTGCTCCCCGGGCAGCACCGGAGCTTCCATGAAACCGCCAGGGGTCCAGGTCCGCCCCTCGAAATAGGCACCGCTCGTGTGGAGACGGTAGGCGCTCAGATGGTCGAGGCGCAGTTCCTCCCGCAGCTGGCCGAGCACGCGCGACAGGATCTCGTCGGGATCCCGGACGGGGATGGTGTCCTTGCTGAGGTCGAGCAGCCTGGAGAGGTGATGGCTGCGCTGCTCCAGCGCCACCTGGGCCTCCAGAAGTTTCCGGTTGCCCTCCTGGGCCTCCCGGAGCTGGGTTTCAAGGTGTTCCACCACCTGATGCGTGAACTGGCGGAGGGCCACCCCTTCCCGGCCCTGTTCAAGCCGGTCCCGGTGACCGCCCAGGTAGGATTCCACCTGCCCCACGAACAGGAAAGGGTCAATGGGCTTGGAGATGAACCCGTCGCAGCCGGTCACCAGGGCGGTTTCCCGGTCGCTGCGCATGGTCTTGGCCGTGAGCGCGACGATCAGAACGCCATCCATGGCCGGGTTCTGGCGGAGCTTGGTGGCCACTTCGAACCCAGACAGACCGGGCAGGTTGATGTCCAGGAGGATCAGGACTGGCTTGAGCTGCAGGGCCAGTTCATAGCCTTTGAGCCCATCGTCCGCCCAGTGCGGTTCGAAGCCGGCCTGCGAGAGGAGCCGCTGGACCAGCCGCCAGTTCATGGCGTTGTCCTCGATGCAGAGGATCTTCTGAGCGCTGCTCACGCATCTCCTCCGGATACAAGGGGCATCTCCACCACGAAGGCGCTGCCTACGCCCTTCCGGCTGGTGGCACTGATGCGACCGTTCATCAGCCCCATGAACCGCTGGCTGATGGCCAGCCCCAGGCCAGTTCCGCCGAAGCGCCGGGAAATGCTTCCGTCCACCTGCTGGAAAGGCTTGAACAGACGGCTCAGATCCTCCTCGGTCATACCGATGCCCGTATCTTCGATTCGGACCAGGAACCGCCCCGCCGTGGCTTCTGCGGCGATGCGCACGGACCCGCTCTCCGTGAACTTGATGGCGTTGCCCACGAGATTGGTGAAGACCTGCCTGAGCCTGTCCGGGTCGCCCATGACCCGGACCGGACCGTCGGGGCGCTCGTATTCGAGGTGGATGGCGCGGTCCTGGACCAGACCCGCCGCCATGGCTTTCACCTCATCCAGCAGCACCACGGGATCCACCTCCTCCAGTTCCAGGTCCATCTTGCCCGCCTCGATCTTGGAGAGGTCCAGGATCGAGTCGATGAGCCCCAGGAGGGAACGACCATTTTGATAAATGATCCTTAGATCCTCTTTTGCTTCTGCGCCCATATGCCCGCCTGGATCCTGCATGAGCATCCCCGAGAAGCCGATGATGGAGTTCAGTGGAGTCCGCAGCTCGTGGCTCACGTTCGCCAGGAACTCATCCTTCATGCGGTCCACCTCCTTCAGCTTCTGGTAGCTGGTGAGCAGGCTGTCATTCAGTTCGCGCAGTTCCTGGGTCTTCTCCTGCACCTTCTCCTCCAGGGTGCTGGCCCAGGCCCTGAGTTCCACCCGGCTCTGCTCGAGACCGCGGGTGCGCTCCTGGACGAGCTGTTCGAGATTGGCCCGGATCTCCTCCAGCTCCCAGATGGTCTCCATGAGCTGGCGGGTGCGCTCCTGGACCCGGTACTCCAGCAGGCGATTCTGGCGCTCGATCTCATCCCGTGAGACCCGCAACTTGTCGGTCATGACTTCGAAGGATTGGCTCAGGTCCTGGATCTCATCCCGTGTGTAGACCTTCACGGAGACCGTCTCCAGATGGCCCTGGGCCACCTTCTGGGCCGCCTCCGTGAGTTGGATCACCGGGCGAAGGTAGCGGTTCGACAGGAAGACCGCCACGCCAATGCCGAGCACCAGGGTTACCAGGCCCACGGCCAGGCTGGCGCGGATGTTCTCGCGGACGGCCCGCTGGGTCCCCTCGGTGGTGAAACCGAGGACCAGCGTGCCCACCTGATCGGCGCGGGGCTCCTCGTAGAAGACCGGCGCCACGGCCACCAGCATGCTGCTTTCCCGGCGGGTGTACGTGTGCGAGATGCCATCCTGCAGGACCTGGCCCGTGGCCCATTCCGGGGTGGTGGGGGTGCTGTCCAGCGCTTCCCCGTTGGAGCCATAGACGGCGCTGAACCGGAAGGAGGGGATGTTCTGGACGCCCTGGAGCACCTTGGCGATGTCCCGGGTGTTGCCTGTACTCACCGCCGGACCCAGCGCATAGCTCGCCGTCTCAGCCACCTGGCGCGCGCTCAATTCAGCCTGGGTGCGGATCTGCTGTTCCACCCAACGCGGGTAGTACAACAGGTTGAAGGCGATGAACGAGAGGACCAGGATGCTGATGACAGCGCTCAGCTTGGTCTTGATGGACAGACGATACATGCAGGAGGGCCCGGGATGCGGCTTCCAGCCTAGCAGGTAGCGGGGTTACAGCTTGAAGAGGTTCACTTCCCGGTTGAGCATGTGGACTTGGACGCCCAATTGCTCCACGGCCCCGCTGGAGGCCTCGATGGCATGCTCGCTCTCCACGGCCTTGCCGAGCACCCGGTTCATGGTCTCCTTCAGGGACAGCACATGATTCTCCTGCCGGGCCAGGATCTCGTGGAGGCTGCTGGCCAGGGCCCGGACCTGTTCGGTGGCCCTGGCGATCTCATCGCTGCCGGCACTCTGTTCCCGGGTGGAATCGCGGACCACGCTGGTGGCCTGCTGGACGTTCATGGCCAGTGACAGGATGTAATTGCTGGTCTGTTGCTGCTCTTCGATGACCGAGCGGATGGTCTCCACCTGGTGGTGGATATTGCGGTTCGCCTCGTGGATGAGGCTGGCCTGGCCGCCCTGCTGGAGAGTCTCGCTGAGGATGCTTTCCACCACCCGGTCCATCCCGCCCACGGATTCGAGGATCGCCTGGAGGGCCTCCTCGCTCTGGCCCACGGACTCAGCCCCATCCCGCACGGCATCGATCCCCGTCTCCACCTGCTGATAGGCCTTCCGGATCTCGGCCTGGAGCGTGCCGATGATCTGCTGGATCTCCTGAGTGGAGCGCCCGGTCTGCTCGGCGAGCTGCTTGATCTCATCGGCCACCACCGAGAAACCCTTGGCCTGGCCGTCCCCGGCCGTGCCGCTCTGCGAGGCGATGATGGCCGCATTCAGGGCGAGCAGGTTCGTCTGCTGGGCATGATCCCCGATGTAGTCGAGGATCTTGGCGATGTCCGTCCCCAACTGGAGCAGGGTGCGGGTGGTGGCATGGAAATCCTGGACGACCCGGTCGATGACCTGGATCTTGTCCCGGTTCCGGGCCACCAGTTCCATGCCCCGGGCGACAGTGTGGATCACGTTCTTGGCATAGCGCTGCGCGATCTTCACGTTGTCGTCGATGGCGGAGGTGCTCTGCTCCAGGTTCTCCGCGAACTCCCGGGTGTGCTCGGCGTGATCGGCGAGATGGTCCACGTTCTTGGCGACGTTCTTGATGGAGATGTCGAAATCGCGGATGGCGGAAGTGATCCCCTCCACCACCAGCAGCAGCTCGTCCATGCTCTGGTTGATCTGCTGCACGCTGGCGGCCATCTGCACGATGGTCGCGTTGGTGTTCTCCGAGGCCAGGCTCAGTTCCATGGAACTCGCGCTGATGCTGATGGAGGTGTCGGTCAGCTCGTTGATCTCCTCGTGGAACGACTCGATCAGCTCGCGCTGACCATGGCTGGATTGGCGGACCCCGTCGGCGGATTCCCGGATCGCGCTCGAAGCCCGGGCCAGGTCGCGGCTGGCCGCGCGGATCTGGACCACCATCCCACGCAGGCTGCCCACCATGCGGCCAAAACCCTGGACCAGGGAGGCCACCTCATCGTCGCTGTAGACCAGTTCCAGCGTATCGATGCGCCCTTCCCCGACCCGCTTGGCATTGCGGCTGAGCAGCAGCAGCGGCTGCTGGACGTCGCGGAGGATCAACTGGATGAAATAGATCAGGAAGATCCCGGCCAGCGCCAGGATGGCCAGGTTGGGGCGCAACGCCTTCCAGATGGCGTCCGCGTATTCCGCTTCGGGGATCACCGCCCTGAGCTTCGATCCGTCCGGAAGCGGTTGCACCACGACGATGTCCCCGGCTCCACCGGCCTGGAGGCGGGACCCGAGCAGTCGCCCGCCCTTGCTCACCGGAAGCTGGAGTGAGATGCCTCCGCCTGCCCCCAGCTTCAGGGTCCCCATGAAGGCATCAAGGTCCTCTGGCGTTGTGTTCATCTCCTGCACGAAGGCCACGGAGTCAGCCAGGTTGGCAAGCTCGTTCGTGGCATAACTCGTGACTTTGGTGCGGATGGAGGACTGGAGTGTGAGTCCCGACACCAGGATGGAGAGCATGAGCACTCCGCCTGTCATGGCCAGGATGCCGAAACCGAACTTGGCCCGCAGGCTGGTGGCAAAGCGGGTTTGCGACTCGGTGAACCCGGGCTGGCCCGCCAGGAGCCGGTAGACCTTCATCAGGTTCTGCTTGGCCAGGAAATACTGGCTGATGGCCGCCAGGGCGGCCAACACCAGAAACATGGCCACCGTGACCGAACTCACCAGGATGCTCTGGCCCAAGTAGAGCTTCTCCCAGGGGTAGGCTCCTGCGCTCAGGCAGACCCCCAGGTAGAAGAACAGCAGGGATGAGGTTTGCGGGAAGCGGGTCAAAAATCGGTAGAGATCCGGTCCGAGGGTCCCGCCAGCCAGGGTCCGGCCCAAGGGCCGAATTTGGAGCATGGAAACCCCGGCAGCCAGCCCCAGCAAAGCCAGCGCGGCCGCCATCCCCCCGAAGGAGAGATGGAAATCGGCCGGGGCTGCGAACCAGAACAGGACGAAGCCCACCGTGAAGGCCGAGAGCCAGACGAGCCCCGTGCCTCTTCGGAGGCGCGTGAGCACCAGTTCCAGGACCGCCGGGTCCAGCTGGGCGGGTACCTCAACCTTGAGTTCGGGTCGGGGTCCAGAGATGAAATCGGGCTGCGCCATATTCGCGTGTTTCGGCCAAAACCCAGCCGTCCTGTAATTCCAGCCCGGTCCGCCGATCTGTCTCGAAGACGAGGACTCCCCCGGGGGCGATCCAGGACCTCAACCGGGTGGCCATCCGGTCCCACAAGGCCCCGGCCTGGTCGTAGGGCGGATCCAGGAACACCACGGCCTGATCCCGGAATGCATCCTCCGGCAGGCGCCGCAGGTCGGTCTGCATCGTGTTGATCCCCGTGCCTTTGGCATTCAAGGTCAGGCAGGACCATCCAGGTTCGGAGGCCTCCACGCAGGTCACCGGCCCGTACCCTCGGGAATGGGCCTCGAGCCCCACGGCCCCGGTGCCGGCACACAGGTCCAGGAAGGGACCAGAGGGCCAGCGCTGGAGGATGGAGAACAGGGCCTCGCGGGCCCGATCCGAAGTCGGCCGCACCCGCAGGTCCCCCGGCGGTGGCGCCACAAGCCGACGTCCCTTCAGGGTTCCGGCAATGATCCGCATGGCGCCTGGCGCCGGATCAGTAGGCCCAGCGCAGCAGCGTCGAGCCCCAGGTGAAGCCGGCCCCGAAGGCGGACAGCACCACCAGATCGCCCTTCTCCACGCGCTTGGCCTCCACGGCCTGATGGAGAGCCGTGGGAATGGTGGCCGTGGTGGTGTTGGCGTAGCGGTCGATGTTCACCATCATCCGGGTGGGATCGAGCTCCAACCGCTTGGCGGCGGCATCCATGATGCGGATGTTGGCCTGATGGGGCACGAAGAGCTTCAGGTCGCTGCCGCGGAAGCCGTTGCGATCCAGGAGCAGCTTGCTGTTATCGGCCATCTCGCGCACGGCGTTCTTGAAGACCTCGCTGCCGGCCTGATGGATGTAGTGTTCCTTGGCGGCAACGGTTTCGGCCGTGGCCGGCTTCAGGGAGCCGCCGGCGGGCATGAAGAGGAAGCAGCCTCCGGATCCGTCCACCTTGTGCTCGAAGTCCAGCAGGCCGAGGCCTTCCTCCACCTTTTCCACGATCACGGCGCCGGCGCCATCGCCGAACAGCACGGATGTGGCCCGGTCCTCGAGGTTGATGATCGTGGACATGATGTCCACGCCCACCACGCCCACCCGGCGGACGGCGCCCGAGGCCACCAGGCTGGAGGCGGTCGTCAGGGCGTACAGGAAGCCCGAACAGGCGGCGTTCAGATCGAAGCCAAAGGCGTTGGTGGCGCCCACCATGTCCTGGATGCGACAGGCCGTGGCCGGGAACAGGGTGTCGGGGGTCACAGTGGTGACCAGGATCAGGTCCAGTTCCGAAGCCTTGATGCCGCGGTTGTCCAAGGCCATCTGAAGGGCCGGGGCCCCCAGCTGGGAAGCACCGGTGCCAGGCTCGACCCAGCGACGCTCCCGGATGCCCGTGCGGGTCCGGATCCACTCGTCGTTGGTTTCCATGATCTTGGAAAGATCGTCGTTGGTGACTACCTTGGGGGGAAAACATTGCCCAGTGGCCGTGATTCCGACGGGGGCGGCAAGGCGACGATTCAAGAGAGCCTCCGGGCAAGAAACCATCATCATCGCATGGACAGCCCGGCCCGTCAGCGACCCTTCCGGAGGCGGTGCAGCATGGCCAGAAGCCGATCCGGGTCCAGCAGATGCAGGTCCCGGTCTCCGATCCTGCAGAGCCCCGCCAAGATGGGGCCCCAGGGATCCCCTTCCACGGAATCAAGCCAACCCTCCACCGGGGCTGCCACCGTGCCGGTCAACCCCTCGAGGGGAAGACCCAGCCGGGGCCGCAGGACGGCTATCGCCACGGTGGGCTCCAACCGGGCCGGACAGCCCTGGATCGCGGTCCAGTCCAGAACAGGAAGGAATTCCCCCTGATGGAGGACCACGCCCTGGATGCCCGGAGGCCCGCCGGGCAGGGGCGTCACCGCGGTGGAGGCCACCACCTCGCGGAGGTCGGACACGGGCAGCAGGATTTCGCGTCCGGCGGCGCGGGCATGGAGCAGGAGGAGGGTCTCAGACACCGGCCACCCGCCGCATGAGGGAATCCATGGCCAGGCCCATCACGGCCTCTGGATCCAGCACCCACAGGATGCCCTGTTCCTGGAGGCTGCCTCCCATGATCCCCGGCGCATGGGCCAGTTCCGGCAGGCTGCGCAGCAGGAGGTCGGCACGCCCCACCACCTCGTCCACGCCCAGCGCGATCTCCAAACTGGCATTGACGGTGGCGCCCTGCTGGCGGAGCACCACGAGGAGACGCTGGCCCCCGGCCGGCTCAGGTAGTCCGAGGCAGGCCTGGAGCGATTCCATGGGCAGGTCCTCCCCCAGCACCTCGACCCGGCTGCCTCCGGTGAGCCCTGCGGGGCTCGCCTGGATCCGGAGCACGTGGCTGAGGGGGATCCCGAAGTCCTGGTGACCGCAGCGCACCTTCAGACAGCCGACCACGGCACGGGACAACGGGAGGCTCAGGCGTACCAGGCTTCCCCTATTCAGTTCGCTGCTGATCTGGATCTCCCCGCCCATCCCCTCCACTTCGGAGCGGACCACGTCCATCCCCACCCCCCGGCCGGAAATCTGGGAAGCCCGTTCCTGCGTGGAAAAGCCCGGTTCCAAGGTCAGCCGGTGCAGGTCCTCGGAGGAGTGGGCCTGCCCCGCCTTGAGCAGCCCCATGGCGATGCCACGGGCTTCGATCCGGGCCAGGTCGAACCCACGCCCATCATCCCGGATGTCGAACCGGAGGTTCCGGCCCCGCTGGGAGGCCGAGATCTTCAGAGAGCCTGTTTCAGCCTTGCCCTGGGCCAAGCGCTCCGAAGAGCCTTCAAGGCCGTGGTCGAGGGCGTTCCGGACGAGGTGGAGAAAGGGATCTGTGAGGCGCCCGAGCAGGCTTCGCTCGAGTTCCAGGTCCCCCCCCTGGAAGGAGAGACGCACCGGCTTCCCCATGTCGCGACTGAGGGCCTTCACCATGGGCTCGATCCGCCGGAACAGGCTTTCGACCTTCACCATGCGCATCTGGAGCAGGGACTTCTGGACCTCCAACAGCCCGGTCTCCATCTCACCCATCATGACCAGCGGCCGATCGCCCCCTGCGCCCTGAAGCTGCCGCAGGACCTGACTGGCGGAATCCCTCACTTGCGCAACGGCCATGAGGCGGGCCTCCAGCTCCTCCACCCGCTGGGCCGGCAGCCTCAGAACCTCGACATCCTGGCTGGCCACCCCGGCCGGCAGGGAAGGCTGTGGGGCTTCGGTGGCCGGTGCCGGAGCGGACAACGCGATGGGTTCAGACCTCAGGCTGGCCGGGATCCGTTCCGGATCGGCCAGTTCGAGGACCTCCAGGCCCTCCCCCGGAAGGGCTCCCAGGCCCTGGATCTCCAGGACCTGGGCCGCGATCAGCAGAAGGAAGCAGAGCTCTTCCTGGTCCTCGGGGGCCTCCAGGGGCAGGGTCGAGATGAGTTCGCCCTGGGCTCCGGCCGCCTCGCTGAGGGCTCGGAGCCGTTCGTCGAAGGTGCGGAGGTCCAGACGTACACGGATTCCATGGATGGGGATGCCCGCCAGGAGCACCGCAGTCACCCGGGTCCGCTCGTATTCGGACAGTGCCTTCAGCACGTCCGGCGGAAGGTCCAGCAACGAAGTGAGGTCGAGGACCGCACCCTCCGGAGGCCGGGCCAGTGCCTCCAATTCGCCAAGTCGACGCCGGAGGGCATGCAGGTAGTCGTCCGGCTCCGGCTGCCCACGCCGGAGGCCCGCCAGACCTGATTCCAGGGCCTGGATGCCGGATTCGAGGGTCTCGATCAGCGAATCCGTGGAGCGCAGGCGACCCTGGCGCATCAGATCGAAGATGTCTTCCATGCGATGGGCGGCCTGGCTGAACCGGGGGAACCCGAGCATCCCCGCCATGCCCTTGAGGGTATGGGTCGTGCGGAAGAGCGCGTTCACCGAAGCCTGGATCACGTGGGCGGGCTGGGGCGTCTTCAGCGTCGTCAGCTGCTCCCGGGCCTGTGCGAACAGGTCCTCGCATTCCGCCCAGACATCGTCGAAGGATGGCTCCAAGAGAACTCCCGATGACACGACATCGGCACCAGCGTCTGGAGTCTGGAGTCTGGAGTCTGGAGGCAGGGATCCTTGAGGTCGCCCGCGCTGCCTCAGGAAGCTCTCCCTCCCGGCTCCGGATCCCGGCCTGCTTTACACTAGGCCCCATGCGCACCCTTGCCGTCCTCCCCTCCCGCTTCCAGGCTTCCCGTTTCCCCGGCAAACCGCTGGCCCTCATCGCCGGAAAGCCCATGATCCAGTGGGTTTTCGAGGCGGCCAGGCGGGCCCAGGGCGTGGACCGGGTGGTGGTGGCCACGGACGACGATCGCATTGCTAGCACTGTGCATGGTTTCGGAGGCGAGGCTGTAATGACGGACCCCGCCCTGCCCTCTGGCACGGACCGCACTGCGGCTGCCCTGGCCGCCCTTGGGGAGCCCTTTGACTGCGTCCTGAACATCCAGGGCGATGAACCTGCCATGCACCCAGAGACTGTCGCTGCCGTGGTGGCTCTCATGCGGGACCAGGCGGGCCTGCCCATGGGCACCGCCGCCTGCCCCTTCGCCCACGCGGACGAGCTGTTCAATCCCAACGCCGTGAAGGTGGTGGTGGACGATCATCGCCGGGCCCTCTACTTCAGCCGCAGCCCCATCCCCTACTTGCGCCATTCCTCGATCTTCGAGCCCGACTTCCGCCCCTGGATGAAGCCGGAACAGCTTTCCCACTTCAAGCGCCATCTGGGCCTCTACGCCTACCGGCCGGACACCCTCCGGGCCTTTACCAAGCTGCCGCCTCATCCCCTGGAGCAACTGGAGATGCTGGAGCAGCTGCGGGCCCTGGCCGCCGGCATCCCCATCGGGGTGGCGGACACACCCTTCCTGAGCCTGGGCGTGGATGTGCCGGCCGACGTGGCCGCGGCCGAGGCCCTGCTGCGGGAGCGGGGACTGGCGCGCTAGGGCGCTCTGAGTGATCCAGGCGCGGTAGACTCGAAGCGCGGCCCTACGCCCGTTCCTTGCCAGGAGAATCTAGTGAGCCACCACAAAGTCGTCGTGATCGGTACCGGGCCCGCAGGCTACACCGCCGCGCTGTATGCTTCCCGCGCGAACCTCGCCCCCCTGGTCTTCGAAGGCGTCCAACCGGGCGGTCAGCTCACCATCACCACGGAGGTGGAGAACTTCCCGGGCTTCCGCCAGGGCATCGCCGGCCCCGCCCTCATGGACGAGATGCGTGAACAGGTCCTCCGCTTCGGCACCATCATCAAGGCCGAGACGGTCCTCAAGGCCGATCTCCAGAGCCGCCCCTTCAAGGTCGCCACCGACAAGGGCGAATACACCGCCGACGCCGTGATCATTGCCACCGGCGCCTCCGCCAAGTGGCTGGGCATCGGCAAGGACGAGCAACTCTCCCGCTCCGGCGGAGGGGTCAGCGCCTGCGCCACCTGTGACGGCTTCTTCTTCCGCGGCAAGGAGATCGCCGTGGTGGGGGGAGGCGACACGGCCATCGAGGAGGCCACCTTTCTCACCAAGTTCGCCACCAAGGTCCATCTCATCCATCGCCGGGACAAGCTGCGCGCCTCCAAGGCCATGCAGGACCGGGCCCTGAAGAACGAAAAGATCCATCCGGTCTGGAACAAGACCGTGCTGGATGTGATCACCGCCACCCATGAGACTCCCATGGGCGAGAAAGTGGAGAAGATCCGCGCCCTGAAGCTCAAGGACACCCTGGATGGCAGCGAGTCCGAGCTTCCGGTGGAGGGCCTTTTCGTCGCCATCGGCCATCAGCCCAACACCGGCCTCTTCGCGGGCCAGCTGCCCATGGACGAGACCGGCTACCTCGAGGTCGAGAAGGGCTCTAGCCGCACTTCCATCCCCGGCGTTTTCGCCTGCGGCGATGTCCAGGACCACGTCTATCGGCAGGCCATCACGGCCGCGGGCAGCGGCTGCATGGCCGCCATCGACGCCGAGCGCTGGCTGGCTGAACAAGGTCTTGCGGAGTGAATGAGCAGCATCTCGAACCCTTGCAGCGGCATCCGGAGGGCCGGGCCCTGCGGGCGGAAGTAGACCTGGGCCGTATCGCACGCAACCTGGGTCGGGTCCGGACCGCCTCGGGGGGCCGGGGGATCTGGGGGGTGGTGAAGGCCAACGCCTACGGCCACGGAGCCGTGCCTGTGGGTCGGGCCCTGGAGGAGGCGGGCGTCCACGGCCTGGCCGTATCCAGCCTGGAGGAGGGTCTGGAACTCCGCCGGGGCGGCATCGAGTGTCCGATCCTCGTGCTGGGCGGTCTGCGGCCAGAGGCTCTGTCCGCCGCCAGCGCCGAGAACCTCACCATCGCCGTGGTGGGGCCAGAGCATCTCGATGACTATGCGCGGACCCTGCCGCAGCACCCGGTCCGACTCCATCTGAAACTCGATACGGGCATGGGGCGGTTCGGACTGTTGCCTTCGGAACTGGGGGAGCACCTCCCGCAACTCCAACGCCTGTCGCCCTGGATCGAAGGCGCCATGGGGCACTTCGCCACGGCGGACGATCCAGATCTGGGCTTCGCCCAGCGGCAACGGCGCGTCTTCGATGCCTGCCTCGCCCAGCTGGCGGACGCGGGTATCCATCCGGATCAGCGCCATCACGGGAACAGCGATGCCTGTCTCCGCGGCTTGCTGGACCAGGACACCCACGTGCGTCCAGGCTTGGCGCTGTACGGCCTGACCATGCTGGCCGAAGGGCGCGTCCTGGGCCTTGAACCGGCCCTGGAACTGGTGGCGGAAGTGGCCCGGGTGAAGGCCGTGCCGGCGGGCACCACCGTGGGCTATGGCCGCACCTTCGTGGCGCCCCACCCTCTCCAGATCGCCACCCTGGCCTGCGGCTATGCGGATGGCTACCGCCGCGACCTCGGAAATCGGACCGTGGTGGGCTTCCAGGGCAGGACCTTCCCCGTGGTGGGTCGCATCTCCATGGACTATCTCACCGTGGCTCTGCCCCTGGATGTGCCCGTGGCGCCCGGGGATCCCATGATCCTCTATAGCGGGGATCCCGCCGCGGCGCACAGCCTTGAGCGTCTGGCCCAGGTCCTCGGCACCATCCCCTACGAACTGACCTGCGCGCTCCACCGCCGAATCACACGCCGGTTCCTGCCCTGATGGGCTCTCCTAGCGTCGGAAGCTGAAGAGATCCCCCAGGCCGCGCAGGGTCAGGGTCAGGTCGAGGCGGTCCTCCCGCCCCCCGGGAGCGGTATTGGTGTTCAAGGCCACGTGGGTGAACTTCAGCACGTAGGCCACACAGGGCTCCACGTAGGCCAGGGCCACTTGGCTGGAGGCGAAGCCGCTCTGGTTGAAATCGTAGTTGGCGCTGAATTCCAGGCGGAGCCGATCGTCCCAGATCCGCTGGACGCCTCCTACCTGCACGCCCTTCTGCCTCACCAGGAAGCGATTGATCCCGGTGGAGAAGTAGGCCAAGTTGAAGCGGCTGCCGTTCTTGGCCTTCACATCCAGGCTCAGGGCATTGTCGGAGCCGCCGGCGCCCAGGTCCGAAGAACGGCGGAGGCTGATCCGCAGCCGATCATCGGGCTCCACGTCCAGGTCTGTGTCGACACTGGACCAGCCCTGTTTGTAGCGCCCGTCGCTGAGGATGATGGGCGAGGCGTGGTAGCGCGTGGCGATGCGCAGCCGGGCCAGGTCTGCGAATCCCGAGCCGGAGCTGGGGCGTCCCAGGATGTGCTGCTTCAGCCCCAGTTCGAAGCTCCGCTCCCCCGAAGCGCTTTCATTGACGCCCGGAAAGGAATCGACGGTATCGAAACGCGGCAGCGTTCCTGCTTCGCCGTACAGGCTGGTCTGCGTCCACCCGAAATAGGGCTCGGCCACATGCTTGAGTTCGCCTTTGTAGCCGAGGATCGAAACGTCCTTGAAGGTCCGGCCCACCTGGGGCCCGGACAGGCGAAGGTGCGCCGAGCCCAGGAACCGCGTGGCCGCCGCGCCATCCACCTGGAAGGGGCTGGTGGCAGGATTCACCGCCGTGTCCGTGGCCCCACCTTCCGGGTCGAACACTGGGGAACTCAGACTCGCGCTGTAGTGGGTCGCGCGGCCCATGGCTTCGAAGTCCGCCCTGAAGGGCCCCCACTGTCCCAGGCGGCCGTGGATGCGTGCGTTGGCGTCCTGGCGTTCCCAGGCATAGGTATCCGCGGGGGCCGTGGCGCTGCCTTCGATGCGGTAGGCGAAGCGGCCCAACCGGACGCCGCCATCGAGGTACAACGGGCCGAGCAGGGAGATGGGGAAGAAGCGGAACTCGGCCTGCGGCAGCGTCTGCCTCTTCAGGGAGGCCGGGAAACCCGGACTGTAGAAGGGATCCCCCTGATCCTTGGTGTAGAAGAAACTGCGCTGCTCGGTGGCCGAGAGGTTGAGGTTTCCGAAGGTGTAGGTGCGCCCCAGATAGAGCGCGGAATCGAAGCTGGTCGAGCCCAGGTTGCCGATGCCCTTCCCGAAATCCGCGTCGACGAGGTTGTCCGTGGCCTGGTTCACATCCGCCGTGAGCTGCCAGCCGTCCTCGCGCTGCCACACCTCTTTGAGGGAGTACCGATAGCGGCGCGTGTCCAGGCTCTGCTGATGGATGGTCTGGCCGGAGAAGCTGCCCTGATGGGTCAGGTCCGGCCGCCAGCGCATCTCACCACCCCAGAGGACGCCTTCCTTCGAGAAGTATTCCGGCGACAACGTGGCGTCCGCCGAGTCGCCCATGACTTGATAGTAGGAAAGCCCAAGGGTGGTGCCGAAGGAGCTCGACATGCCAAGTTTCGGGGGGAGGAGGCCGGAGGTCCGCTCCGACTGGGCCGGATAGAGGGCGTAGGGCACATAGTAGATCGGGACCGCGCCTAGCAGCACCCGGGCGTTCCACATGCTCGCGAAGCCGTCGAGGTCCACCTTCAGGGAGGAAAGGCGCGCCTTCCAGCCGGGCCGCTCTTCGGGGCAGGGGCTCAATTCCACTGCGTCGAAAGCCCAGGTGCGCAGCGTGGTGAAGGCGACGTGGCTGGAGCGCAAGGTCCAACTCGGAGGCAGGTCCATCTGGAGCGCCCACGCCTCGCCAGATCGGCGTTCCCAGTCCATCTGCAGACGTTCTCCACGGAGCCGGAGGCTCGGACCCTCGAGGCGGATATGCCCTTCCGCCACCAGGCGGCCTTCCGCGATGTGGTATTCGATCCGGTCCGCGAGGAGCATCAGACCCTCTGACTGGATGGCGCCTTGCTCCAGGATCCAGACATCGCCCTGCTCGCGAACCCGATCCCCGCGCCAATCGAAAGGCACCCGGGACAGCCCTGGCCCCCGTTCCACCCGGAAGGGGCGGAGGGACAGCAGTTCCGCTGCCGTGGACGCCTCGAGCGGGGAAAGTCGCGGGATGACTGGCAGCACCTGGGCCGCCAGCAAGGCCGGCAGGGTACCCAGCATCAGGCCTCGGGTCTTCCCGGGGAGGGCCATGGGTCGATCAGTGATGATGCGGCAGCAGCCGCGCGCTGACGAGGAAGATCCCGACCCCGCTCAGGAGCGCCACTGTGCTGCGCAGGCCGGAGACCTTCTGCACTTCCGGCAGGAGGTCCGAGCTGGCCACGTAGAGTGCGAGGCCCGCCGTGAGCCCCAGGATCGGACCCGTCGGGAGATTCAGCATGGACTGACCGGCCGCCCCCACCAGAGCCGCCAGGGCCAAGGTCGCGGCGGCCATGATCGCGCCCCGATTCCCGAAGCCCCGCACCAGAAAGATCGAAGCAATGGTGCCGCCCTCGGGAATGCGGTGGAACAGGATGCCCAGTACCACCAGGGGTCCCAGATTGCTGTGGGTGGCCAGGGCCGCGGCGATGGCCACGCCATCCATGAGGCTGTGCAAGGAGAGGCCCACCAGCGCGAGGACGCCGCTGAGGGGGGAACCGTCCTTGTGCGTCTCCTCGCCGTAGTGGAAGTGGAGTGTGATGCCATGTTCCATGACGTGGACCAGCAGATACCCCGCGAGGACCCACATCGCATTGCCTTCGCCTCCCTTGGCTTCCATGCTTTCGGGAATGATGCGGACCAGGGTGACGGAGAGCAGGTAGCCCGCAGCCACGCCCGAAAGCAGGCGCATGAATTGCGCCCTGCCCTGGAGGAACCGCACCACGCCCCAGCCGCCCAGAAGGGTGGCCAGGGACGCGAGAGGGGCCAGCCAGTAGATGGACATGGGAGGCTACTCGGCTTTGGTCTTCTTGGCGCGGGTCGCCTTGGGCTTTGGAGCCGGTTTGGCGGCGGCTTCGGAGGAGTCCTCCGCCTTGGCGGCAGCCTTCGTCTTGGTCTTCGGTGCAGCCTTCTTCTTGGTCGGGGCTTCCGTCACGGGTTCAGGAACCGCGGGGGGCACAGGCGCTGAGGGGGCAGCGGGTTCCGTGGCGGAACTCACTTTGGCCCTGGGTGTGCGCTTGGGCTTGGCGGCGGCCACCGCGGGCTCGGAAACGGCCGGGGCCGCGGCGCCGATCCTTGGCCGGGGGCTGGGGGTCAGGAGGCTGGCCACCAGATCCGCCGTGGCTTTGGGGGGTTCGGGCTGGGCCTCGTACTGAGGTTCGGGCCGATGCGTGGACTCGGTGGACTCCTCCGTGGACGCCGTCGCGGCCTCGCCGTTCCGCTCGGCGCCGCCTTTGCGACGACGGCGGCGACGCTTCCGCTTGGCGCCATCACCCTTGGTCTCGTCGCCACCGGACTCAGGCCCCTCCTCGTCCTCCTCATCCATCGGCTTGGCGCTCTCGAAGAGGGCGCGCAGGCGCTCCCGCTCGTCCAGGGCCGCCCGCTGGAGGTCCCGGCGGTCGTACTTGAAGGCTTCCTTCTTGGGTTCCTTGGGACCTTCGCCGTGGACACCCAGCGCCTTGTCGAAGGAGATGGGGCTGTCGCCGCCCAGGACCACGGTCTCGTCCTCGGGGGTGCCCTTCTCGCGATGGGGCTTGGGCACGGGCTTCTCCGCCGGCGCCTCCTCGGCCCGCTCGATCTCCGCGGACATCTCACCGTAGGACATGGACCAATCGGCCATGATGATGACCTTCGCGTCGCTCTGCTCCTCCATCAGGGAGAGATCGCGGCGTTTCTGGTTCAGCAGTGCGGTGGCAATGGCGGGGGCGAGTTTCACGCGGATCTCGCCGATGCCGCCCTTGGCCAGGATGCCCTGCAGTCGGCGGACCACCGACAGCACCAGGGCTTCCATGGTCTTCACTTTGCCGGTGCCCGCGCAGGTGGGGCAGGGTTCGTGGTTCACGTGCTGCAGGCTGGGGCGGATCCGCTGGCGAGTCATGACCAGCACGCCGAAACGGTTGATCTTCCCGACCTCCATGCGGGCCTTGTCCGCCTTGAGGCATTCGACGAGGCAGTCCTGCACGGCCCGGATATGGGTTTCGCGCTTCATGTCGATGAAGTCGATGGCGATCAGGCCGGCCAGATCACGCAGGCGCAGCTGGCGGGCCACCTCCTCGGCGGCCTCCATGTTCGTCTTGAAGGCCATGTCCTCCACGCCATCGCCGGAGGTCTTGCCGCTGTTCACGTCGATGGCCACCAGGGCCTCGGTCTGATCCAGCGCCAACGCGCCGCCACTGGGCAGAGGCACCTTGCGTCCATAGATGCGGTCAATCTGCTCCTCCAGCTGGAAGCGGGAGAAGAGGGGTTTCTTGCCCGTGTAGTGCTTCAGCACATCCAGGTGCTGGGGCATGGTGCGCTTGAAGAAGGACTGGGCGGCGTGGAACGTGTCCAGGTCGTCGATCTGGACTTCTTCCACGTCGGCGCTGAAGGTGTCGCGCAGGGTGCGGGTGACGACGTCATCCTCCTGCCAGACCAGGCCGGGCCCTTGGCGGTGCTTGTAGCGGTTCAGCACCTCCTTGTAGGTATCCAGCAGGTACTCCAGGTCGCGCTGGAAGTCCTCCTTGGTGACACCGAGGCTGGCGGTGCGGACGATCACGCCGATGTCCTCGGGGATGTCCAGGGTGTCGATGAGCTGCTTGAAGTGGCGGCGCTCGTCGGTCCCCTCGATCTTGCGGCTGATGCCGTTCACGGGGTTGCCGGGGGTGATGACCAGGTAGCGGCCCGCCAGGCTGATCTGGCCCGTCATCATGGCGCCCTTGGAGCCCAGTTCCTCGCGCACGGCCTGGACGAGGATCTCCTGGTCCCGCTGGAGGACGTCCTGGATGCGGCCACGACGGCCCTCGCCGCTCATCTCACGGGGCAGCTCGCCGAGAGGCAGGAAGCCGTTCTTCTGGCTGCCGAAATGAACGAAGGCCGCCTGGAGGCTGGTGTCCGCCCGCACCACCTTCGCTTTGTAAAGGTTGCCCTTGATCTTCTCGTTGTGAAGGAACTCGACGTCGTAATCGAACAGCACACCGTCGATCAGGGTGGCCACGCGGATCTCTTCCGGATCGGTGGCATTGATCATCATGATTTTCTTGGGGTTCAAGGATTCTCCTGTGGGTTCCCAGGCGACGGCTGGCGCAGGTGAAGCGCGGCGGCCTTGCTTGGGGATGGATATCGGGATGGGAGGTCGGGAAACCGAAGGGGGCCCTGCCCTGGCTTCGGCCACCCGGGATGGAAAAAAGGGATGGTCGTGATCCCCGGGGGCAAAGGGCGCTGCCTCGATCTGCCCACAGGATCTTCAATCATTAAACCCACTTATTTCCGGGGGGGCAAGCAAAGAGCGCCAGGAGAGCCCGGTGACAGGGTCGGGGCGAAGTTACACGGATGTCACAACCCGGGCCAGGGACGTTCACCCCCGGCCACCAGGCTTGGATGCATCTGAGGGAGACATCCATGAAGATTCGATTCCTGGCGCAAACCATCCTGGCTGGCCTGCTCGTGGCCGGGGCCGCCCAGGCCCAGACCGTGACCGTCATGGGCTCCACCGCCCTGGGCCCGATCGTCAAGAAGGCTGCCGAGGACTACATGAAGGTCCACCCCGGAGTCCAGATCGCCGTCAGCGGCGGCGGATCCATGACCGGCCTGAACCAGGTGACCAACGGCGGCTGCCACATCGGCATCTCTGATGTCTTCGCCACTCCCGACCAGGAGAAGGCGGGCATCCAGAACCACAACATCGTGGTCCAGCCCTTCACCCTCATCGCCCACCCCGGTGTCGGCGTAACCAACCTCTCGGCCCAGCAGGCCGAGCAGATCTTCACCGGGAAGATCGGCAACTGGCAGGAGGTCGGCGGCAAGAACCAGAAGATCGTCCGCGTGATCCGCCCTGAATCTTCCGGCACTCGCGCCGTCCAGAAGAAGACGATCCTGCACGATCAGGAGTTCGCCAAGGATGTGCTGATCCAGGACTCCACCGGCGCCGTGGTCACGGCCGTGGCCACCACCCCCGGCGCCGTCTCCTTCGTGGAGTTGGAGCACCTCGAGAAGAACAAGGCCCGCATCGCCGGCATCGGCTACAACGGCGTGGCCTGCTCCAATGACGCCGTGAAGACCGGCAAGTACCCTGTCTTCTCCTTCGGCCACGCCTACACCAACCCCGCCAAACTCGGCGAGCCCAAGGTCAAGCAGACCGTGGAGGGCTTCCTGGCCTTCATCCAGAGTCACGAGTTCCAGCAGAACGTGCTCAAGGCCGGCTACCTGCCCGTGGACTACGTCAAGTCCCTCAAGACCAAGCTGTAATGCCAATCGGATCCACCCTTGCCCACCCGGCTGGCATTCAGCCGGGTGGTTCGCGGAAAGCCGATCCCATGCCTGACGTGTTGGAAACCTCTCTCACCGCCGTCCCCGCCAACGGGGGCGGCGGTTCTGCGGAATCCAGGCCCACGGTTCCACAGGCGGCGGAATCGCCCGCCTTCCGGCACAGCCGGACCCACCGGCTGGCGGATCGCTGGGCCCACCTGGCTTTCCTGTCCTGCAGCCTCCTCGTGGTCGGCCTCATCGGGGGCATCCTCTTCTTCCTGGCCTCCCGGGGCTTGGCCGCCTTCTGGCCCGTCGCCGGCAATATGGGAAGGGCTCTCCACCTTTCTGAAGTCTTCCTGTCCGCCGACTGGGCGCCCTCTTCGGACCGCTTCGGCATCCTGCCCTTCATCGCCGGTTCCCTGGGCGTCACCGGGCTGGCCCTCCTCATCGCCGCCCCCGCCGGCATCCTCACCGGCGTGTTCATCGCCAAGATGGCCCCGGCCTGGATGCGAAACCTCATGCGCCAGGTGATGGACCTGCTGGTGGGCATCCCTTCGGTGGTCTACGGCATCTTCGGGCTCACTGTGGTGCTGCCCCTCGTGAGCCACACGTGGCTCGCGGACGCCCCGGCCTCGGGCTTCGCGGTATCCGCTGTGATCCTGGCCGTCATGATCGTGCCCACCATCGTGAGCCTCTCGACCGACGCCTTCGAATCCCTCCCGTCGAGCCTCGATGAGGGGGCCCAGGCCCTGGGTTCCAGCCGCTGGCAGGCCATCTGGCACGTCCTCATCCCCGCCGCCCGCCCCCGCCTGCTCACCGCCGCGGTGCTGGGCCTGGGCCGGGCCATCGGCGAGGCCATGGCCGTGCAGATGGTCATCGGCAACAATCCCCAGTGGATCGCCCTGATGCGCGAATCCACGGACCGGGCCCCCTTCCTCCGCGCCCTGTTCACACCAGCGGCGACCCTCACCACCGAGCTGGTCCAGGAGCTTCCGAATACCGCGGCCGGCTCGACCTGGAACAACGTCCTGTTCGCCATGGGCCTGCTGCTCTACCTGCTGACCATGGTCCTGATCCTGGCCACCCGCCGGCTGGGCCGCGGGAAGGAGGCCTGATGGGCGCCGCTCCAGTCTTCCGCCGCTCCCGTTCCTCGAAGCTCGTCGATCGCCTGATGCGTGGTGTCCTGTGGGCCATCGCGATCCTGTTCGTGGTTGTCCTGATCCTTTTCGTGGGGGCCATTCTCAAGCAGGGCTGGCCAGTCCTGAACCTCAGCTTCCTCACGAAGATGCCCGAAACCCTGGACGCGGGTGGCGGCATCAAGCCCCAGATCTTCAATTCCATCTATCTGGTGGTCCTGTCCCTGGGGATTTCGCTTCCGGTGGGCCTGGGTGCGGGCGTCTACATGGCCGAGTATGCCGGCAAGGGCCGGGCACTGAACTTCCTGCGGCTCTGCATCGAGACGCTGGCGGCCACCCCCTCCATTGTGCTGGCCCTCTTCGGCATGATCGTCTTCGTGCAGGCCATGGGCTGGAGCTTCTCCATCCGCTCCGGCGCCCTCACGCTGGCTCTGCTGAACATCCCCGTGATCACCCGCGTCACCGAGGTCAGTCTGCTGGCCGTCCCCCGGGAACTGAAGGAAGCCAGCTATGGGCTGGGGGCCACCAAGCTCCAGACGATCCTGAAGGTGGCTCTGCCCTACGCCGCCACGGGCATCCTGACGGGGTTGGTGCTCACCGCAGGGCGGGCCTTCGGCGAAAGCGCCATCCTGGTCTTCACCGCCGGCACCAACGCCAGCGCGCAGTTCCCGGACTTCCGCCTCACGGTGCCGGGTGAGACCCTTTCCGTGCACCTCTGGTACGTCACCTCGGACGGCACCCTGCCCGACGCCCGGGAGATCGCAGCCGGCACCGCCGCCGTGATGATCCTGGTCCTGCTATCCCTGAACCTGCTGGTCCGCCTCGTGGACCGCGCCATCCGACGACGGACCCGCTGATGCTGATTCCGACTGTCCCCGAAACCAAACCCATCAAGCTGTCCGTCCGCAACATGGCCTTCAGCTACGGCGAGAAGAAGGTGCTGGACGGCCTGTCCCTGGACATCCATGCCGAGCGGGTGACCGCCATCATCGGTCCCAGTGGCTGCGGCAAGAGCACCTTCCTCAAGTGCTTCAACCGCATCCATGAAGTCTCCAGCGCGGTGAACGTCAGCGGCGACATGCTGATGGACGGAGTGGACATCTACCGCGGCGGCATCGACGAGGTGGACCTCCGCCGGCGCGTAGGCATGGTGTTCCAGAAGCCGAACCCCTTTCCCAAATCCATCTATGAGAACGTGGCCTTCGGCCCCCGCCTCTTCGGCGTTTCGGATCGGACCAGCCTGGATGGCATCGTGGAGGACGCGCTACGCAAGGCTGCCCTCTGGGACGAAGTGAAGGACCGCCTGAAGGAAAGCGCCACCGGCATGAGCGGCGGCCAGCAACAGCGGCTGTGCATCGCCCGGGCCCTGGCGGTGAACCCCGAGGTGCTGTTGATGGACGAGCCCTGCTCGGCCCTGGACCCCATCGCCACCGCCAAGATCGAGGATCTCATCGGCGAGCTGAAGGAGAACCTCACCATCGTCATCGTCACCCACAACATGCAGCAGGCGGCCCGGGTCAGCGACTACACGGCATTCTTCTGGCTGGGCAAGCTGGTGGAGATGGACCTGACGGAACGCATCTTCACCACGCCGAGGGTGCAAATGACGGAAGACTACATCACGGGGAGGTTCGGCTGATGCGCCAGTTCGACGTGGAACTGAAGGAACTCCGGGAAGGCATCATGGCCATGGCCGGGGTGGCGGAGGACATGATCGAGCTCACCATCCAGGCCCTGGCTGAACCCTCGCCCGCCAAGGCCGAGCAGGTGAACCACCTGGACCGCAAGATGGATGAGTGGGAACTGAGGCTGGACCAGCAGTGCATCGACCTGCTGGCGCTCCGGAACCCGGCGGCCTCGGACCTGCGCCGCATCGCCTCCAGCCTCAAGATCATCCCCGAGCTGGAGCGCATCGGCGACCACTGCTGCAACATCGCCCGCCGCGTGGGCATGGTCCATCCACCCATCCTGGCCGGGAACGATCTGGAGCGCCTGGGCACGGAGACCCGGAGCATGGTCCGCCGGGCCGTGGACGCCTTCGTGGGCAACGACGCCGCCCTGGCCCACGCCGTCATCCTGAGCGACGACAGCGTGGACGCCCTCTACGGGAAGATCTACCGGGACCTGCTGCGCATCATGCTGGCGGATCCCCTGTGCATCGAGCGGGCCAGCCATTTGATCCTCGTCATCAAGAACTGGGAGCGCATCGCGGACGAGGCCACCAACATCGCGGAAGAGGTCCTCTTCATCCTCGAGGGCCACAGCGCCAAGCACCCCTATCTCCGCGGCGATTCCGTAGAATAAAGGCAAAGGACTCTATGCCGCACATCCTCCTCCTGGAAGACGACACCGAGATCCGCCTGGGTCTCGAACAGCATCTGCGCCGGGAGGGCTTCAGCCTGACCAGCGTGGGCACCGGCCGCGAAGCCCTCCAGGCCCTCGGGACCTCCGGACTCAGGATCGATGCGGCCCTTCTGGACCTGAGCCTGCCTG
The DNA here is from genome assembly GCF_024609265.1 of Geothrix campi. Lineage (GTDB taxonomy): Bacteria > Acidobacteriota > Holophagae > Holophagales > Holophagaceae > Geothrix > Geothrix campi. The sequence continues at coordinate 643,912 of NZ_JANHMP010000001.1, forward strand.
ACATGGACGGCCTTGACGTGCTCCGCGCCATCCGCGCCCACACCGCACACCGCGGTCTCCCGGTGCTGCTGGTGACCGCCCGGAGCGAGGAGATCGACAGGGTGCTGGGACTGGAACTGGGCGCCGACGATTACATCTCCAAGCCTTTCTCCACCCGGGAACTGGCGGCCCGCCTGCGCGCCATCCTGCGTCGATCCACGCCCACTGAGGTTTCCGAGCGTGCCCCGCAGCTGGCCTTCGGCCCCATCACCGTGGACCTCGACATGCACACCGCCCGGGTCGACGGGCAGGTCGTCGATCTCACCCGCCGCGAGTTCGAGTTGCTGGCCTATTTCCTGACCAATCCCCGCCGGGTCCTGACGCGGGAGAAGATCCTCCAGCAGGTGTGGGGTCTCGAATACCTGGGCGAGAGCCGCACCATCGACGCCCATGTGCGCCGTGTCCGCGCCAAGCTCGGCCCGGTCGCGGCCGAGCAGATCGAGACTGTGGTGGGTGTCGGCTACCGGCTGGGTGGGCCCAGCGAGGCCTAGGCCTGATCGCTTCCGGTCGGCTGGGGCGGCAGCATCACTTTGAAGGTGGCTCCTTCCCCCGGATGGCTCTCCACGGTGACCTCCCCACCCATCAGGCGGCAGAGGTGTTTCACGATGGCCAGCCCCAGGCCCGTGCCAGGCTTGGCCTTGGCGGCTTGGGACCGGTAGAAGCGCTCGAAGATGCGCCCCTGTTCCGACTCTGGGACGCCGGGGCCCTGATCGGTCACCTCCCACAGCTGGCCCTGGGGCGAGAGGTGGACGCCCAGCCGCACACGGCCACCAGGCGGGCTGAACTTGATCGCGTTGGACAGGAGGTTCTCCAGCACCTGGCTCAACCGCAGGGGGTCCGCCTGCAGGACACTCCCCGCCGGCGCGTCGAGGTCCACGTCCAGCTGGACGGAAGCCTCGGCAAGTCGGGCCTGCTGATCCTTCACCACCGAGGCGATGAAGGGCGCGAGCTCGAGACGGACCGGATCGAGGTGCAGGGCCCCGCTTTCGATGCGGCTCAGCTCGGAGAGATCGCCCAGTAGCATCGCCAGCCGGTCCACGGACCGGAGGATGGATTGCGCCCCAGCTTGCGCCGTATCCGGCAACGGCTCTTCCTGGAGGTTTTCCGCAGCGATCCGGATGGCCGTGACCGGCGTCTTCAGCTCGTGGCTGACGTTGGAGATGAACTTCTGGCGGGTGGTCTCCAGGGCCTCCTGGCTCGTGACATCGTCGAGGGTGAGCAGCACGCCAGAAACACTGCCCAGTGGTGCGAAAGGGATGGCCCGCACCCGCAGCGTCCGCCCCGCCCGGGCCAGTCGCCACTCCGAGGGCGCTCCACGGTAGGCCTTCTCCACGGCCGGAGGACTGTCGGGATCGCCGAATACCTCACCCACCGCCATCCCCTTCCCCAGGGGCGCCCCCAGGCCAAGGTGTCGCTGGGCCGCCGGGTTGAACTGCTCCAACCCGCCGGAGGAACCGAAGAGCAGGACTCCCTCCTCCAGCCGGGCCATGATGCTGGGAAGCAGGCGGTCCTCCCGGGCCGCGCGCTCCCGGAGGTCGAGATTCTCCTGCTCCATGGCCGACCAGGCCCGGGGCAGATCCTCGATGGCGGTGGGCCGGGATCCACCCAGCAGGCGGCCCAAGGGCTCTGCCACCAGACGGACCTGCCATCGGGCCATGAGAATGATCACCAAGACCACAGTGGCGACGAGGCCCAGTACCCAAGGCGGCGAGATGCCCTTCTGGACGCTCATGCCGAGCCCCAACCCCAGGAACAGCACGGCGCCCAGGCAGACCAGCGCCCGCCCCAGAAAGACCCGCACGCCCGGGCCAGCCTCGTGATGTGTGTCACGTACAACCATGCTCTCAGACCATACACCGTCCGCGGCGCGCCACCCACGGCTTCGCGGCCAATTTACGCTGCGTTTACACCAGCGGAACCAGTACAGTGGAGGACAGATCTGTGGGAGTTGTCATGTCCTTGAATGCCGTGATGCGCTGGCTCAAACCCAGGGAGATGGTTTTTTTCGATCTCCTGGAATCCGCCTCGAGCAATGTGTACCAGGCGGCCCAGCTCTTCGATCGTGAGATCCGCAGCGGCGACCCGGCCCGATTCGCGGAGCTGCGCCGACAGATGAAGGACCTGGAGCACACCGGAGACGACATCACCCACGAGATCATCGACCGCCTGAACCACACCTTCGTCACGCCCATCGACCGCGAAGACATCCTGACCCTCACCCACGCCATCGACGATGTGATCGACCGCATCCACTCCGTGTGCGAGCGCCTGATCCTCTATCGCATCGGCCCGGTGATGCCCGCGGTCACGGAAATCAGCTCCATCATCGTGGAGGGTGCCGGCGAGATCCTCCACCTGACACGATCCCTGCGCAACATGTCCAACCAGAAAGAGATCGGAGACCGCATCCGCAGGGTCCACGCCCTCGAGAACAAGGCTGATTCCATCTACCACGCCGGCCTGGCCCAACTCTTCGACAACCCGAAGGATCCCATCGAACTGGTGAAGTGGAAGGAAATGCTCGAGAAGATCGAGGATGCCACCGACCGGATCGAGCTGGTGGCCAAGGTCATCGGCTCCACCGTCATGAAGAACGCCTGAGGCTTCGATGATCGAAGCGTTCCTCATCCCGTCCCTGGCGGTCCTGATCCTCCTGTCCTGGGGCATCGACTACATCAACGGATTCCATGACACGGCCAATTCCATCGCCACTGTGGTGAGCACGGGCGTGCTCCCCGCCAAGTACGCGCTGGTCATGTCCGCGACCCTCAACTTCGCGGGGGCCCTGGCCGGCACCTCCGTGGCCACCACCATCGCCAAGGGCATCGCCGACAGCCAGCACGTGGTTCCGGCGGTCATCGCGGCGGCCCTCATGGCGGCCATCACCTGGGATCTTCTCACCTGGTGGTTCGGCATCCCCTCCAGCACCAGCCACACCCTGCTCGGCAGTCTGGCCGGGGCCGTCGTGGCCCACGCCGGATTTGGAGCCCTGCACACCAAGAAGCTCGAGGAGATCGGCGCCTTCATCATCATTTCGCCGGCGATGGGGTTCATCGTGGGCATGCTGCTCATCCTGATCATCCTGTGGGTCGTGCGCCATTTCTCCGGGCATATGGTGAATGTGGTCTTCCGCAAGGCGCAGCTGGTGAGCGCGGCAGCCATGTCCTTCACCCACGGCCAGAACGACGCCCAGAAGGCCATGGGCATCATCTGTCTCGCCCTCATCGCCTACAAGTTCCACCTCCCCATGGATGCCAAGGCGAAAGTGATCATCCCTCTCTGGGTGAAGATCGGCAGCGCGAGCTTCATGGCCCTGGGAACCGCGTCTGGCGGCTGGAAGATCATCAAGACCATGGGCTCGAAGATCGTGAAGCTGCGCCCCATCCACGGCTTCGCCGCTGAAACCGCGGCTGCCGCGGTGCTCTTCACCACCGCCCACTTCGGCATCCCCGTCAGCACCACCCACAGCATCACGGGCGCCATCATGGGGGTCGGCACCTCCATGAATGCCAGCGCCGTGCGCTGGGGCGTGGCCGGCAACATCGTCGTCGCCTGGGTGCTCACCATCCCCATCAGCGCCCTCCTCGCAGCGGGCTTCCTCAAGCTGGTGGCGCCGTTCTTCTGACCGAGATGGACGTCGCAGCATTGTGACGCCGGGGTAGCTGGTCCGTTACGGCTCCCGGTCAATCTGGAAGGCCCGGTTCTCTGACTGCTCGTTACGAGCTACAACAACCCTGTTTTCTAGAATTTACCAACAACTTCTCGGATCCGTCATGGCCGCCTCCGATCCTGGTTTCGACACCAGGGAGGTACGCCATGACCATCGAGACCCTCACCCCCCATCCCGAGGGCGCCCGCTACGCCGTCCGGCCGCTCTCCAGCGCCGACTTCGCCCACCTCAAGCGCCTCGAAGCCGAGATCTGGTCCGGCGATGGCGCCGGGGAGCTCTGCCCCCACTACCTGCGCCTCTGCACCGAGCTCTACGGCGACTGGTGCTTTCTCGCCATGGACGGCGACCGGCCTGTGGGCTACGTCCTCAACTTCGTGAAAGGGACCACGGTCTACTGCGCCACCTTGGCCGTGCATCCCGATTACCAGAAGGGTCGGGCGAACTACCTGCTCATCCGGGCCATGGTGGCCAAGCTGCTCCAGGAGAACGTGGAGGAGTGCCGGTTCCTCGTCGAGCCCGGCAATGACGATGCCCGCAGTATCCACCATGCCCTGGGTGCCCGGGTGGTGGCTGAGGTGCAGGACTACTACGCCCCCGGCGACACGCGCCTCTGGTCCGCGATCACCCGCGAGGACCTCGAGCGCGTCCGGGCCCGCTACACCCGCCTCAAGCTGGTCAGCTGATGAGCTGGGCTGGCGTCCTCTGGCCCACATTCGCCCTGCTTCCCCGCCTGGCGGCTGGAACGGAGCCCCAGCCCGGCATGCACCGCTGGGCGAAGCGGCTCCTGCCGGCCCTGGGCGTGGACCTCGAGGTGGCCGGGCACCCCCGGAAGGACATCCCCCTCTGGGTGGCCAATCACCTCAGCTGGGTGGATCCCGTCGCGCTCATGAGCCTTCGCCCCATGGGTACCATCGCCAAGGGGGAGGTCACCGGCTACCCCCTCATCGGGCGCTGGGCGCGGAAATCCGGCATCCACTTCGTGGACCGGGGAGACGCCACCAGCCGGGCCGCGGCCCTGGCAGGCTTCGCCGCCTCGCTCCGCGAGGGTCGGGACATGCTGCTGTTCCCGGAGGGCACCACCACCCGGGGCGAGCGCCTGGCGCCCTTCTACGAGGGGGGTTTGCGAGCCATCTATGAGCTGGGCCTGCCGGCTCAACCCTTCCGGGTCAGCAGCCCCGCCCCGCACTATCCATGGACTGGCGACGAGACCCTGCTCCCCCACCTCCGCACCCTCTTCACCACTCGCACGCCCGTCACCGTGGTGGCGGAGGCACCCCTGCACCCCGCCGGTTTCAAGAATCCGGACCAGTGGATCACCGCCTTCCGCGCCGCCCTCGAACCCCGGAGCTCCGATGTCCGCTGATGTGCTCATGCAGGGTCTCCGTACCGGCCTCACGCCTTTCCTGGGCCTGCCCCTGGTTCTCGACCCCCGTCCCGCCACCGGGGTCGTGCTCGGCGTGCCGTGCGATGCCGGCGTCATCAACCGCCCCGGCGCCCGCCTAGGTCCCTGGGCCCTGCGGGCGGCCGCCATGGGTCTCGGAACGCACCCCATGCCAGCCCGGCTGCGCGAAGGCCGCCCGGCCTCGGGCCCCGGCGCGGCCGAGGGCTGGCTGGACGGCGGCAACATCCCCACCCTGCCCTTCTCCCTGGCCGATGCCCTGGAGACCGTCCAGGCCACCGTGGGTGCCTGGGCCATGACCGGCTGCCGCACCCTCCTGTTGGGCGGTGATCACGCCCTCACGCTCGGCGCCCTGCGCGCCCAGGCCCTCCAGCATGGGCCCCTGGGGCTGCTGCATCTGGACGCCCATCCGGATGCCGCCGACGGCGCCGCCTGGGGCACGGAGATCCACCATGGCACCTGGGTCCGCCAGGCGCTCGAGGAGGGCCTGCTGGATCCGCAGCGCGTGGTGCAGGCGGGTCTGCGGGCCCCGCGCTTCGACGATGCCGAGCTGGCCTTCCTCCAGGCCGCCGGGGTCCGCATGTGGACGCCCGAGGATCTGCGTGATCCCCGGCTGGATTCCCGCCTCGCCGCGGATCTTGCCGCCGTGGGGCGCGGGCCGGCCTATCTCAGCCTGGATCTGGATGCCCTGGATCCCGCCCTGGTCCCAGCCGTGGCCGAGCCGGTGCCGGGCGGCCTCAGCCTCGAGGAAACCTTGCGCCTCATCCACGGCGCCCGCCACTGGCCGGAACCCTGGGTGGGCGCGGACCTCATGGAACTGGCCCCCACGTTGGAGGGTGCCGAGACCAGCGCCCGGGTCGCCGTCCATCTCGCCCTCCACCTCCTCGCCTGAGGTCCCCATGAGCGCCTTCGATGCCTTCCGCGCCACCCACGGCGAGCCCAACTGGGATGACATCGTGGCAGGCCACGATTTCGGTTTTCTGGGCATCGCCGAAATCCAGGCCTGGGTCTCCGGCGGCGGCCCGGCCGCGACCCGGTTGAAAGCCCTCGATGGTGACGCCCTCGCCACCTTCGAGGCCCACCTTTGGGCCGCCTGCGCCGAGGCCGCCGGGAAGACCCCCAGGCCCGGCAGCGCCCGCTGGTCCCAGGCCCAGGACCGCTGGCGTGAGGCGCTGCTGCGTCAGGCCCTGGCCATGGACAGCACCGCCGCCCAGTTGGCGGTCAAGGTTGAGCGCCTCTACGAACAGGTGGGTTGCCCGGACGACATGCTGGGGATGTTGCGGCCCTCCCAGCCCTGGTCCGGCACGCCGGCCACCGTGGATCCGCAAGCTGTGCAGCAGTTCCTCAATAGATCTAGATGGAACTCCTCCCATCGATCGGGGTCCAATTTCTAGGCTTGTGCCACCCTGGACACTCGGCTTCCGGAGTCCCGATGGCCTTGTCCGACCCCAGGCTGGATGCACTGCTGAGCGTCGGTGAACCGAGGCTGGAACCCCTGTTGCGCTGGCTGCTGGAGGCTTCGCCCGTGGATGTCGCGGACGGCGAGGCCCACCGGACCACCCGGTTGCGGCGCCTCCATGCGGCCCTGGCCTTCCGCGGGCTCACCGGCCCGCTGTCTGAAGCCTGGAACCACGCCTCGGCCATCCGCCTGCTGGCAGAGACGGGCCTGCCGGACCGTACCACCCTGATGGGCGAGGGCTTCCTGCGGATCGTGGACCGGATCATCCCCCGCCTGGATCCCGAGGGAGATCTCTACGCCCTGCTGGACCGGCTGAACCTGGAGGAGGCTGACGCGGCCTGGATAGAAGGCTTGCCCGAGGACCTACGGGCCCTCTGGGGGCTTCTGCTGGCCCCACCCCCGGAGATCTGGGCGCACGCCGCCCATCTGTTGGCCCACCGCGCCGCCGCCGTGGGCCTGTCCCGCGACCTGCTGGCCCTGGATCCCGAGGGCAGCGACGTCGATTCCCCCTTTTTCCGCCTCACCCAAGTCGTCCACGACGCCGGGGAACGCCCCAGGGACGCCGAGGCCCGGGCTGCCTGGGAGGCCTGCTGGACTGCCTGCATCGCCTCCCTGGCCCAGGCCCAGGCCCGCCTTGATGACCGGGGCGTATCCACCGACTTGGTGTTCCGGCTCGAACTGCTGGAAGCCCAGCTGGCCCGCATCGGCCAGATCCTGGACTTCGCCGCGGGTCAGGGGGACGGCACGGCCCTCGCCGCCGAGTTGGTGCGGGGCAGTGCCGCCCAGCACGGGCTGCTGACGCTCCTGCGCACCACGGTCAAGCGCCTGGCCCGCAAGGTGGTGGAGCACACGGGGGAAACCGGCGAGCACTACATCGCCCGGAATCGGTCCGAGTGGTGGGCCATGGTCCGGTCCGCCGCGGGCGGCGGCCTCCTCACGGCGGGCACGGCCCTGTTCAAGATCGGCCTCTCCGCCTTGCCCTTGGCGCCCCTGGTCTCGGGCGTCTCGTTGACCGCCAATTACGCGGTGAGCTTCTGCACCATGCAGTTGCTGGGCTTCACGCTGGCCTCCAAGCAGCCCGCCATGACCGCGGCCGCCCTGGCGCGGGCCCTGGAGGAGGATGACGGCCAGGCGCAGGAGGTCGAGCTGGTGGCCGCCATCACCCGCACCCAGGTCATCGCCACCCTGGGCAATGTGCTGGTCACCATGCCCGTGGCGGCAGGTCTCGTGGCCGGCTGGGTCTGGCTGACGGGCCACGCACCCATAGCGGAGGAAGCGGCCCTGCATGGCCTCCAGGCCACGCACCCCTTCCATGGCTGGACGCTGGCCTTCGCGGCGCTCACCGGCGTGCTGCTCTGGCTCTCCAGCCTGGCCGCAGGCTGGACCGCCAACTGGAGTGCCTACCGCTGCCTGCCCGAGGCCCTGGCCCAGAACCACCGTCTGCGGTCCTGGTTCGGAGCGGGCGGCGCGGAAACCCTGGGCCGCTTCGTCCATCGGCACCTGGCCGGCTTCGCAGGCTACACCGCCCTGGGCGCCCTGCTCGTCTTCGTGCCCATGGCCTTCGCCTTTGCGGGCATCCACGCGGAAGTGCGCCACGTCACCCTCCAGGCGGCCTCCCTGGCGCTGGGCTCGGCCACCCTCTGGTTCCAGGGCACTCTGGTCTGGCGGGAGGTCGTCTGGGGGCTGCTCGGCATCGGCCTCATCGGCGTCCTGAACTTCGCGGTGTCCTTCACCCTGGCCCTCTGGACGGCCCTGCGGGCCAGAGACCTCAGCGGCCGGGCCAGCCGCCACCTGTGGCTGGAGATCCTCAAGGCCTTCAACCGAAATCCAGGCCGGTTCCTCCTCCCTCCTCGCCGGAGTGCTACCCTCGACAGCCGTGTCCCAGGAGATTCCCATGCGTAGGTTGCTCCTCCCCACTCTGCTGGTCGCTCTGCCCCTCGCAGCCCCCCTGCGCGCGGAGGACAAGCCCGCTCCCGTGCGCCTGACGCCCTTGCGCCTGAGCCCAGCCTGCACTGTGTCGCAGGAGATCGGCATCAGCAAGATCGACCTCGCCTTCGCCCGGCCCGCGGTGAAGGGCCGCAAGATCTGGGGGGAGCTCGTGCCCTTCGGCCAGGTCTGGCGGGCCGGCGCCAACAACGCCACCACCATCACCTTCAGCCATGCGGCCAAGGTGGCCGGCAAGGATGTTCCCGCGGGCAGCTACGGTTTCTTCGCCATTCCCGGCGAGAAGACCTGGACCCTCATCCTCAACAAGAAGGCCAAACAGTGGGGCGCCTACGAATACAAAGCCGGGGAGGATCTGCTGCGCTGGGAGGCCACGCCCCAGACCGGGCCTTTCATGGAGTATCTGGACTATCGCGTGATCCCCACCGATGGCAGCCACGCCACCGTGGAACTGGGCTGGGAGAACCTCCGCGTGAGCTTCCCCGTGGCGTTCGATACCAAGGCCATCTACTGGGCCCACCTGGAAGACACCCTCAAGAAGGCCCCGGACAACGACTGGGTGCCCTGGTACCAGGCCGCCAAGTACTGCCAGGACCAGGCCATCGAACCCCAGAAGGCTCTGGCCTGGATCGAGAAGAGCCTCAAGGCCGGCGACAGCTTCTGGAATCACGAAACCGCTGCCCGGATCTACAAGGACGCCAAGCGCATGCCCGAGGCCATCACCGAACTCCAGAAAGCCATCGACCTCTCCAAGGGCAAGGCCCCGAAGGAGTACACGGAGAACCTGGAGAAGGAGATGGTGGCCTGGAAGGCCGGGAAGTAGGGATCAAACCCCCTTCTGCTCCGCCCCCCAGATGACCTTGTGCAGCTGCATCTGTACGCGCACGGGTAGGCCGTCGGCGACGACCTGCTCGGCGAGCCAGGCCGGGTCGAGGCTGCCCCAGACAGGGCTGAAGATGACCTCCAGCCGGTCCCACACCTGTCGTTCGGCACACCAGGCCTTGGCCCAGGCGTAGTCGGCCTGGTCGCAGAGCACGAATTTCAGTTCGTCCTGGCCGGGGACCATGTGCTCGAGGTTCGATTCGAGCCAGCGATGGACCTCGCCGCTGCCGGGGGTCTTGCGGTCCACGATCTTGACCACCTCGCGCGGAACCGGTGCCAGATCGTGGCTGCCCGCGGTCTCCAAGGCCACTTCGTAGCCCAGGCCCAGCAAGGCCCGCAACAGTTCGGGTGCCTGAGGGTGGGCCAGGGGCTCGCCGCCCGTCAATTCCACGAAGGGAGCACTGGGGCCCGTCCGGGGGGGGCCCAGACGCTGGCGGGTCTCGGCCAGAAGGTCCTCCAGCTCACGCATCGTTCCGTCGTAGAAGGCGTACTCCGTATCGCAGTACGAGCAGCGCAGCGGGCAGCCCGTGAGGCGGATGAACAGGCAGGGACGCCCGATGCGGGCGCCTTCGCCCTGGATCGAATGGAAGATCTCATTAACCTTGAACTTCATCGGTCCACCCAGCGCCGCCCGCCATCCAGGGTGAGGATCTCACCTGTCAGGAAGGGGCTGTCGGCCGCGTAACGCACAGCCCGGGCGAGGTCGGCGGGTTCACCGATGCGCTTCAGCAGGGTACGCTCCGCAAGGAAGGCACCATCGCTGCCTTCCGCTGGCAACAGGACTCCCAGCGCGTGGCCCACCACCCGCACTTTGGGTGCAAGCAGCTGGGCCAGGCCTGGTATCAACGCGGCGAGCCCGGCCTTGGCGGCGCTGTAGGGCAGGCGCTTGAGCCAGGGGCGATGAATCGAGGTATCCAGCAGGATCTGGAGGCAGGCGCCTTCGACAAGGTGCGGCGCCAGGGTCTGGGCGCAGAGGAACGGGAAGCCCAGGTTCAAGCGCCAGGTGGCCTCCAGAAGGTCCGGCGTCCAGGTGCCGAGGGGATGTTCGGGGAAGGTTCCAGCTAGCAGCACGGCGCCGGAAATCGCCCAGCCCTCCGCCTTCAGGCTCTCCAGATCTGCCATCATGCGGGAGTTCAGTTCCGGGCTCTCCGCATTCCAGACAAGTGTCCGGATCCTCGCCGTCTTCGACAAGTCATTCACCCAGGTTTCGCCGTCCCAGGGCCTTGAACTGGTCAACACCAGATCGTGATCCCGGGCCAGATTTTCCGCCAGGGCCCGGCCCAGCCGCTGCCTTCCGCCCACCAGCACCCAGCAGGCCCTTTCGTTCCGCGAGATCCGCTCCATCGGGGCATTCTTTCACAAAGGTCCTATGAACCCCTACCTCAAACGCATCCGCTGGCGCCTGCTTTGGATCAGCTTCGCCTGCCTCACGCTGGCGTTGGGGTCCTTCGGCCTCAACCAGTGGGTGTACGCCGCCTCCGATGACCAGTGCTCCTGGATCCTCGAGAACGGGAAGATCGTCATCCGCGAGATCCTGCCAGACGGCGTGGCCGAGGAGGCGGGCCTCCTTGAGGGCGACGAGCTGGTGAAAATCCAGGGTCGGGCCTTCGAACCCACGGTGGAGGGCACGCTCAAAGCCCAGCGGTTCATCAATGCCAAATCCCAGGGCACCATCCTGATCTACACCGTGAAGCGCCAAGACCGGCAGATCCTGTTACCCCTGCGTCTGGTGAAACCTCTGGACCTGGAACAGCTGGCCCTGCTGCTGAACGGCATCCTCGCCTGGGCCATCAGCCTGCTGGTGGTGCTGTCAGCGCCCGAGCGCAAGACCTCGCGGCACTTCTTCTACCTGGCGGCCACGGCGTTGCTGATGTCCGGCGCCACGGTCGGACTGAATGCGCCCATGGCCATGCGGATCGCTGTGAACATCATGGCCTCTCTCACGGCGGCGCTGCTTCCCCCTCTGTGGATCCACTTCTTCCTGCGCTTCCCCCATCCCTTCCGCCTGCGGAAGAACCGGCGCTTCCTCCAGGCCGTCTATGGGACCTTCGCGCTGATGGCCGTGCTGCAGTTCCTCGTCCGGCTCTGGGTCACCCTCAGTGATGGCGCGCTCCGCACCCCCTCAGGCGCGCCGCCGGAAGGGGTGCTCAAGGCCGCGCTGAACGTCTTTGGGTTCCTGCCCATCCCGCTCTACGCCGGAGCGGCGCTGGCCGGCCTGGGCTTCTTCCTGGCCGGAACCTTCCAGGTCCCCGAGCGCCGCCGCCGGGCCCTCCTGCCCTCCCTCATCGTGGCGGCGGTGCTCTGCCTGGACCTGCTGGCCTGGACCGTGCTCCGGGCCCGCTACGGGGGCAGCCTCCTCTTCCGCCGGCAGGTCTTCATCTTCATGCTGCCGGCGCCGCTGCTGCCGCTGAGCTTCGCCTTCGCCATCTTCCGCCACGGCCTCTTCGAGGTGCGGAAAGTGCTGCTGCGGTGGGTGAGCTACATGGCCATCCTGGCCCTCACGGTGGCCGGTTACCTGGGTGGCCTGGCCTGGGCCTTCTCCCACCTATCCTCGATCCCGCCGGGCTGGGCGGGGGCCCTCATCGGCCTTCTGGCCCTGCCCCTGGGCTGGACCTTGCGCCGCCTGTTGAGGGGCATCCGCCGCCGCTTCCGCCGGGACTTCTCCAGCACCCGCGAGATCGCCCTGAGCGCGGTGCGCGAACCCCGGAAACGCTTCAGCGAGGAGGCCCTGCTGAAGTCCCTGCGCCGAGCCCTCGACGAAGCCTTCCAGCCCCAGTTCCTGGACGTGCTGCCCATCGAGTCGCGCCAGCTCCTGCTGCCCGCCGCAGAGGCCACGGATCGCGACGACCGGCGGGTGCACTTCCCGCCCCAGCCCCTGCGGCTGCCTCCGGGCCTGCTCCGCCTCGCCCGGGAGAACCGCGAGCTGGTGCTGGGCCTGGGCAGCGAAGAGGCTGATTGGATCCGCGAACAAGGGGAAGGCATCCGCGCCCACGTGGATGCTTTGGGAGCCCAACTGCTCCTGCTGATCCTCGCCGGGGACCACCCCCACAGCGCCGTACTCCTGGGTGGCAAGTATGCCGAACTGAACTATGGCCGCGAGGACCGCGAACTCCTGCGCGAGGTCGCCCTGACCGCTGGGCAGGTGCTGGAGACGGCTGTGATGCACCAGCGCCTCCTGGCCCAGGAACGCCTGAGCCAGGAACTGGAGACTGCCCGGCGCATCCAGGAGGGGCTGATCACTTCGCATCTGCCGCCCATCCCGGGTTTCCAGGTGGCCCTGCGCCTGGAACCCGCCCTGGAGACCGGGGGTGACCTGCTCTTCGTGAAGCGGCGACCCAGCGGCAATTGGCTGGCGGCCGTGGGAGACATCTGCGGCAAGGGACTCGCCGCGGCCCTCTACATGGCCCAGGCCACGGCCCTGCTGGAGCAGGCCGCCCAGCGGGAGGACCAGAGCCTCGAGGAGATGCTCGGGTGCCTGGATCACACCCTCCGCCAGCTGCTCGGACAGCGGGGCTTCCTCACCCTGGTCCTGCTGGAATGGGACGAGCAGGGTCGCTATCGGCTGGCCCGGGCCGGCCATCCCGGTGCCCTCATGCTCCAAGGGGTCTCCGAGGACTGCTCGACCGAGATGACACCCCATGGCCGCGGCCTGGGCTTGCGCCCCGCGGGGCCCGGCGACTGGGAGGTGGTCGAAGGGATCCTCCCTCCCAAGGGGTGGATGGTGCTCTACAGCGACGGCCTGTCCGAAGCCATGAACCACGAGGGCGAACTCTACGGCGTGGCCCGCTTGTGCAACCAGCTCCGCCGTCTCTGGGGCACAGGAAGCCCCCGGGCAGCCTGCGAAGCGGTCTTCCAGGATGTGGCGGCATTCGATACCCAGAACCGGGATGACCGGACTCTGTTTATCCTGGGTAGGGAGCACCCATGACCCGCCCCGCCCTCCGATGGACCATTCCCTCCCTTCTGGCGCTCCAGTTGCTCATGCTCTGGCTGCAGGGGGCCCAGCTCCACCGCCAGAACCAGGTGCTGCAGGGCCTGCGCGAGGACATCCAGGCGCTCACGGAATCCCTGGATAACAGCCAGGGCCCTGTCTCCGGCAGCGACGATACCGAGGCGGTGCCCGCGAGCACGCCCCCCAAAAACCAGGCCAGCTCCCATGAACATGTCGCGGTACTCGGCATCCAGGAGGAGCAGGAAGGCGCCGCCAAGGACCTGCAGGCGTCCCGGGAATCAGCGCAGAAGGCCGTGAAGGATGCCCGGGAGGTCCGCTCCAAGCTCTCGATCGAGGAGAATGCCCGGAAGGCGGAGGAGGCCAAGAAGGTCCAAGCCGCCACCAGTTCCTGGATGAACTGGGCCTGGGGCGCCGTGGGTCTGGTGGCGGCCGCCCTGGTGGCCCGCTCGGTGATCCGCCGGCGGGGCTGATGTCGCTCCTCGAATACCTCCGCCTGGATCCGCAATGCCGGAACCTGGCCGAAGGCGCGATCCATGCTGTGGCCCCGGCCCTGGAAGACCCCGACCCCGCGCCGGTGATCATGCAACTGAATGACTGGGCCTTCACCCTCGCAGGCCGCATGCCCCTGCCCTGGAACACCCACCAGGCCCTGGAGGCCCTGAACCACCTGCTCTTCGTCGAACTGGGCTTCGAGGGCGATCGGGAGACCTACGATGACCCCCTGAACGCGCTGCTCCCCGCCGTGGTGACGAGGCGCAAGGGCCTCCCCATCGCCTTGTCCATCCTGTGGATCGATCTGGCGCGACGACTGGGCTTCGACGCTGTGGGCGTGGGACTGCCCGGGCACTTCATTGCCGGCCTGCGCACCGAACACGCCCTGCTCTGCTTCGATCCGTTCAACCATGGGCGCGCCGTGGGTGAAGAGGGCGGAGCCGCCCTGGTGAAGGCCGCCAGCGCCGGCCGGATCGCCTTCCACCGGGACATGCTGAGCCCTGCCACGGATCGCCAGATCCTCGTGCGGCTGGTGCGCAACCTGCACCTGCGCTTCATGCACGCCGAGGACTGGGAAGAGGCCCTGTGGACGGCCACCCACTTGATCCTGCTGAATCCGGGAGATTCGCGGTCCCACAAGGAGCGCGCCTTCGTTCATCTCCAGCGGGATGAGCCCGGACCCGCCCTGCGCGACCTCCGCGAAGCCCTGCGCCTCAGCCCGGACCCGGACCCCGAGATCCAAGCCTGGCTCCAGCAGTTGGAAGCCTCAGGCTAGGCGCCCTGGCCGAGGCATTTCCGGATAGCGACTGTGACATCCTCCCCCTTGTGGAGAAAGACGATCTCCACCCGGACCGGGCCGTCCAGGAAGGGGAAGGTGAACTGGAAGGTTCGCGAAGGTTCGTTCCCCTGGCAGAACTCCCGGAAGGCACCGAGAAAGGCCTGGACCGAGGTGCACGGGGCGATCTCGGTGAAGAAGTTCCGTCCGATCACACTCAGGGGCTCCCGCTTGGCGAGTTCACTTTCCGCGCGGTTGTAGCTGAGAACCGTCCCATCCACCGCCAGAACGATCACCCCGAAAGGGAGGCCGTCCAGTTCCCTCTCAGAGAGGTCTGGAATCCCCCGCAACTCGCGATAGCAGGCCCAGCAAATGCCGTGGGAGTCCGCAGCTTCGCTCTGCCCAATCAGGGCTCCACACCAGGCGCACAGGACATTTGCCATCGCAGCTCCGGTCTGCTGGTTACCGCTCCCCTCACACTGATGACCGACAGTTGGTCGCTGTCGATCACCGGGCCGCGTCCACCATCTTGATCAACGCTGCCTCGACGTCATGTGCGATGGGAAGCAGCGCCGGATCCTGCGAAAGCCCTGCAAGCAGGTCGGACGGGGGGATCAGCCCGATTCGCGTGTTCCCCTGCTCCGTGTAGACGGAAATGCGACAGGGCAGCGCCATGTTCAGCCGCAGGTCGAGACCGAGGACCTTGGCCGCCTGGCCAGGGTTGCACACCTCAAACACGCGGCAGGCTTCGGTAAAGGGAAAACCCTTGCTGCGCAGCGTGTTCCCCAGGTCGTGGACATGGAGCACTCCGAAGCCCCCCGCCGTCACGGCGGCCTCCAGATCGGTCGAGGCCTGCTCGAAGGGTTTATCGGATTCGACGATGTAGTACATCTTCCACCTCCAGTGGTTGCCACAACGGCCCTGAAGCCGCGGGTTTCCGGGACGCAACCCTATCACGAAGCGGGGGCCCGAAGGCCCCCGCTGCTGACTGCTGAATCAGATGACCGGCAGCTACTTCTGCTGCGCCTCCACCACGGTCAGCGCCGTGAGATGGATGATGTCGTTCATGTCGCTGTGCCGCTGGAGTACGTGGACTGGAGCGGCCATGCCGCAGGTGATGGGACCGATGACTTCGGCGCCCGCCAGCCGCTGCACCAGCTTGTAGCCGATGTTGCCGCTGGTGAGGTCGGGGAAGATCAGCACGTTCGGCCCGCCCGGGAGGTCCACCCAGGGGTAGTTCTCGGTCAGGATTCCATCGCCCAGGGCGGTGTCCGCCTGCATCTCACCGTCGCACTTGAGGCCGGGACGCTGGGCCTTCACCATTTCCACGGCCTTCTGGACCTTGCGGACCAGGGGATGGTCCACGCTGCCGAAATCGGAGAAGGAGAGCATGGCGACCTGAGGCTCCATGTTGAAGGTGTCTTTCGCCAGGTCCGCGGTGAGCAGGGCGATCTCAGCCAATTCCTCGCTGTTGGGCTCGATGTTCATGGTCGTATCGGAGAAGAACAGCACGCGGTTCTTCAACACCATGGTGTAGACACCGCACACGCGCTTGACGCCCTTGCGGGTGCCGATGACCTCCAGGCAGGGCCGGATGGTGTCGGGGTAGTACATCGTCAGGCCCGCGATCAGACCGTCGGCCTTGCCCATGCGGCACATCATGGCCCCGAAATAGATGCGTTCCCGCACCTTGCGCCCGGCCTCATCGCGGGTGACGCCCCTGCGCTTCCGCAGTTCCAGGAAGGCATCCTCAGCCTCCTTGCGCCAGGTGACCGTGCCGGGATCCAGGACCTCGATGCCGCCCAGCGAGATGCCGTGGTCGGCCGCCACGGCCTTCACCTTGGCGGGATCGCCCAGAAGAATGGGGATGCAGATGCCCTCTTCCACCATCTGAGCAACCGCCTGGAGGATCAGCGGATGGTCGCCCTCGGGGAAGACCACCCGCTTGGGGTTGGCCTTGGCCCGGTGGATGACGCTGCGGATGACGTCCTTGCTGCGCCCCTGGAGTCCTTCCAGGCGCTCCTTGTAGGCTTGCATGTCGGCGATGGGCTGCTTGGCCACGCCGGTCTCCATGGCTGCCCGGGCGACGGCAGGGGCCACCCACAGCAGGACGCGGGGATCGAAGGGCTTGGGGATGATGTATTCAGGCCCGAAACTGAACTTCTGCCCGGAGTAGGCCTTCACCACGGAATCCGGCACCTCCTCCTTGGCCAGCGCGGCCAGGGCCTTGGCGGCGGCCAGTTTCATGGGCTCATTGATCTCTGAGGCACGCACGTCCAGGGCGCCGCGGAAGATGAAGGGGAAGCCCAGGACGTTGTTCACCTGGTTGGGGTAGTCGCTGCGCCCCGTGGCCATGATGATGTCGTCGCGGGTGGCCTTGGCCGTGGGGTAGTCGATCTCGGGGTCAGGGTTGGCCATGGCAAAAACGATGGGTTTCTTGGCCATCGCCTTGATCATGTCGGGCGTCAGTACCCCCTTGCTGGAACAGCCCACGAAGACATCGGCGCCGACGATGACGTCGCCCAGCGTCCGGTGTTCGGACTTCTTGATGAACTTCTCCTTGTAGGGGTTCATGCCCTCCGTGCGGCCCTCGTAGACGAGTCCCTTGGTGTCGCACAACCACAGGTTCTTCAGGTCCACGCCTGCCGCGATCATCATGTTCGCGCAGGCGATGGCCGCGGCGCCCGCGCCGCTGAACACCACCTTCATATCGCCCAGCTTCTTCCCGGTCAGCTCGGCCGCGTTCATGAGGGCCGCGGTGCTGATGATGGCCGTGCCGTGCTGGTCGTCGTGGAAGACGGGGATATTCATCTCCTTCTTCAGTCGGGTCTCGATCTCGAAGCACTCGGGGGCTTTGATGTCCTCGAGGTTCACACCGCCGAAGGTGGGTTCCAGCGCCTTCACCACCTGGCAGAAGCGATCGACGTCCAGTTCATTCACTTCGATGTCGAACACGTCGATGTCGGCGAAGCGCTTGAAGAGCACGCCCTTGCCTTCCATCACCGGCTTGCCGGCGAGGGCCCCAATGTTGCCCAGACCCAGCACGGCGGTGCCGTTGGAGATCACGGCCACCAGGTTGCCCTTGGCGGTGTATTTGTAGGCGTCCTCGGGGTTCTTTTCGATCTCCAGGCAGGGTTCTGCCACCCCTGGGGTATAGGCGTTGGCCAGGTCGCGGGCGGTCGAACAGGGCTTGGTGGCGACGACCTCGATCTTGCCTTTCCGTCCCTGCGAATGGTAATCGAGGGCTTCCTGCTTGCGTTTCATGGCCACACTCCTTGAATTGAGTGCCCTGTCTATGGGCTGAATGCCACCAAGCTTACACCTCGTCATACGCGATCATGCCTGTAAGGTCATCAATCCCCCCCGTTGTTGCACGGGTCACAAGAGATGCTTTCCCGGTGGGCCGGGCTGGATTAGGATCCAACCACCCCCATCACGGAGCCTCCATGCGCCTGCTGCCCTTCCTGTTGCCCTGCCTGCTGGCCCTTCCTGTCCTGGCCCAGAAGGCCAAGGCGCCCGGCAAGACACCAGCCAAGGCCGCCGAGCCGGTCAAGGAGGCCAAGGTCGACTGGGATGGCGAATGGACGCTTGCGGCCTCACAAAGTGACAAGCTCGACGAGCAGATCGAAGCCCACGTCAAGGATCTGAACTTCGCCATGAAGCTCTACTGGAAGAAAAAGCTCCAGTCGGCCTGCAAGGAGTTCAACAAACTGGACATCCTGGCGGGGGAAAGCTTCTCGGTGACCATGGGCCGGGAGCGACCCATCGACACGCCTGCGGACGGCACGGAAAGCGACTGGAAGCGCAGCGATGACACCGTGTTCAAGGCCACCCTCACCAAGGATGGCCCCACCATGATCCAGACAGTCATCGGCGACGGCCACACGCTGAAGTACGTCTACTCCATGCGGAAGGATGGGAACTCGCTGGCCCTGCAGGTGACCTACACCCACCCCAAACTGGATAATCCGTTCAGCTACAAGCTCGTCTTCAAGCGGAACGACTGAGCCGGGGTCAGGCAAACTAGGCGGATGCGCCCGCTGGCCCCACCGCCCCTCTCCTGCCGACCACCCTGGTGGGCATCTTCGGGGCACCTCCAGACCATCCTCGGCAACTACCTTCCCGGAGAGCCCTCGGCCTATCCTTCGAAGCCCTTCCGCATCCCGCTGCCGGATGGCGACCAGCTCACGGGGCGCCACTTTCCCGGCGAGACCGATGTGCTGGTGATGGTCTTCCATGGCCTGGGCGGGGACGACCAGGCCCACTACGTGCGCCGCAGCATCGCCTTGGCCCGGAAGCTCGGCCACCACGTCTGGACCGTGAACCACCGGGGCTGCGGCGAGGGCCGAGGCCTGGCGAAACGGCCCTACCACAGCGGCTCCGGAGAGGATCTGGGCGCGGCCTTCGCTGCCGCGCGGGAGCGCCATCCGCACCTGCGCCAGCTGGCCATCGGCTACTCCCTCTCGGCCAACGCGCTGCTGCTGAACCTGGGCGGCGGCCTGCCGGAACCCGCCGCGCAACCCGATTTCGCCATCGCCGTAAACCCGCCTGTGGATCTGGGCGCCTGTTCCTCCAGCATCCACACCGGCCTCAGCCGGCTCTATGAATTGCGCTTCATCAAGCGCTGCCGCAAGGCGATCCGCCAACGCGTGGAAGATGGCCTCATTCCAGACGTCTACCGGACCGGCCCCTTCATGAGTCTGCGCGAGTTCGACGATGCCTACACCACGAAGGCCGCGGGCTTCCGGGACGCCGACGACTACTACGCCCGTTGCTCGGCCCGCCACCACCTCTCGAAGATCGCGGTTCCCACCGTGATCCTGATGGCCAAGGACGATCCCTTCATCCCCTGGCGGCACGCCGCCGAGGCCGAGCCTTCAGCCGCCGTCCACCTCCACATCGAGCCCTGCGGCGGCCACATGGGCTACCTCAGCCGCGAGCTCCCCGGGCATCGCTGGTTGCCCTATGCGGTCGACCACTACATCCGCGAGCTGCTCCGCGGGTGAGCGCCACCCCGTGCGATCAGTGGGAGTCCACCAGGACCAGCGTCTTCTCGTCTCCCGTCCCCTGGGTCCAGAGGACGGAGGTTCCATGGGGGCACATGGCCAGCCTGGGAGATTCGCAGATGGAACCGGGAGCCGAGCCCATGATTCTGGGGGCGGACCAGACACCCTGGCGGGTGCGGAGCGAGACGTGATCCCCGGTCGCCCCGCGCTGGACCACCAGGAATCCCGCGCGTCCGTCCGGCCCCATGTCGAGCGCATAGTCGTGGGGACGCCCCTCGTCCTGGTCAAGACACTCCACACCGGGTTCCCAGGCCCGTCTCCTGAAGGCCTTCGAGAACAGCCGGGACACCCCCCCGCTTTCGCGCTGGCACCAGGCGGCTAGGGCCTCGCCCTCCCCGTTCATGATCAGCCGCGGGGAGGAGATCTCCTGGGACGTGGTCAGGGTGACGGGCTCGCTCCAATCGCCCTCCTGGACATTGTAGAAACTTGCCTCAAGGGCGCCCCGCTGGCCGTAGGGGGCGTGGATCCACAAGGCGAGGGCATTCCCGTGATCGTCCATGGCCACCTGATGGTGATGGGCTGCATGCGCCACCACGGGGACGGGACGATCAGACCAGATCCGGTCCGAGGGCCAGTAATGGCTGGCCAGTAGCCCTTCGAACAGGCTGTCCTGGCCCTCCCACAACACCATGGCGTGTTCCCGCTGATTCGCGGCCAGTCGGGGCGAGGCCATCGGATCCGAGGGAAGGCCGAGGATGACAGGTTCCTTCTCCCAGGCCTCTCCCCGCGTGCTGAAGGAGTGGGCCATGACTTCGATCCGGCCCACCTTCTCGTGGAGCCACACCACCAGTGCGTCTCCCCGGCGATCCACCGCGACCTGGAGGTGACGGACCAATCCGGGCGTCCGGAACACCACATGCCCCAGGTCCTCGCCAGCTCCCAGGGCCTTGCCGAGGATCTGCCGCTCCTCCCCCAGGTCCGCCAGCCAGACCGCAAGGCCTCGGCCCTCGGGGTTCAACGCGAGCCTGGGATTCACCCCCTCGCCGAATGGGAGTCGCGAAAGTGCCGGGGAAGCGGCCGGTCCCATGGGCATGGTCCACAGGCTGCCGCCGTTCTCCCACAGAGCCAGACCGCGCCCCCGATGATCCAGCGCCAGGCGGGCCTCGCCGAGGCGGCCCCGATCAAGAGGAGCCGCTGCCCGCCACCGCTGGTCGTTGGATTCCACCGGTGCAGGTTTGAGTGCTTGAGCGAAACGCTTGAGAAGTCCCATGGCCATGCGGCCCTCTTACCCGGGGGATGGAGTAGCCCAGCCTCCCACCGGTCTCAACCATCATGCCACTCAGAATCGATTCAAATAATCATGAAAATATTAAATATTCGTTCATTTTACCTGGCCGATGCGGCATTTCCCAGGCCCCGCCGGAGGCCGGCCACCACGCCAGGAAGCAAGGTGGCCAGGACCTGGATCTGGGCGGCGGTGGTGCCTAGCCCCAGACTGAAGCGCACGGTCCCCTGGGCGTAGGTGTCGGGGACATGCATGGCCCGCAGGACATGGCTGGGCTCGCGCATGCCCGTACTGCAGGCGCTGCCGGTGGACACACAGATGCCATGCTCCGCCAGCTTCAGCTGCAGGGCCTCGCCCTCGATGCCCGCGAAGCCCACCAGGCAGGTGTTCGGCAGCCGATCAGCCGCCGCGCCATGGATGCGCACGTCGGGGATATCGGCGAGGATCCGGGCCTCCAGGGCATCCCTCAGGCCGCGCACGCGGGCCATCTCCGGCAGCCGGGCCTTCGCCAGTTCCGCCGCCTTGCCCAGGCCGACGAGACCCGGGACGTTCTCCGTACCCCCGCGCCGGCCGCGCTCCTGGGAGCCGCCCAGCATGAGGGGCTTCAGACGCACGCCGCGGCGGATCATGAGCAGGCCCGTGCCCTTGGGCCCGTGGAACTTGTGACCGCTGAGACAGAGCAGGTCCACACCCCAGGCACCGGCATCGACCGGGATCTTGCCCATGGCCTGGGTGGCATCCACCAGGAAGAGGGCCCCCCGGGCTTTCGCGATGCGGGCCGCGTCGGCCACCGGGAACAGCACCCCCGATTCATTGTTGGCGGCCATGACGGCCACCAGGGCTGTATCTGGCCGCACGGCTGCTTCAAGGGTATCCAGATCCAAGTGGCCGGCATCATCCACCCCCACATCCGTGGCCTCGCCGCCCTGCCCTTTCCACCAGCCCACCAGGGCCCGCACGGCCGGATGCTCCACGGCGGTGGTGACCAGATGGCGCTTCGCAGGGACGCCCTCCCACACCCCGCGGAACGCGTGGTTGAGGCTTTCGGTTCCGCCGCTGGTGAACACGATCTCTGCGGGCGTGCAGCCCACCAGCGCGGCCGCCTGCTCCCGGGCCGCCACCACCGCGCCATCCGACAGGTGCCCCAGCGCGTAGGCAGCGCTGGCATTGCCGAAGCGCTCCGTGAACCAGGGCCGCATGGCCTCGAAGACCTCGGGATCGAGGGGCGTGGTGGCGTTGTGGTCGAGGTAGATCAGGTCCATGAAGTCATTGTCCCATCCCCGCCCGGTTGCGGAGATAGGCCAGCGCCTCAGACCAGGGCGGCCGCCCTGGGACCAGGGGCAATTCGTTGTGGGTGGCGCTGGGAATCTCCCACGTGCGGACGGGTCCCGGGCAGCCCTGGGCCAGCCGGCGCCCCTGCGCGGCACCCACCACCTCATCCCGCCCCGCTACCACGATCGCCACCGGGCCGTGATAGCCAGGGATGGCCCCCAGGCTGTCCCAGCGGTCCCGCAGGATCAGTTTCATGGGGAAGTAGGGGTAGTGCCGCGCGGCCACCTCCGTCATCCGGGCGAAAGGTGTGACCAAGAGCAGCCCGGCCACGAGCTTCGGCTCAGTGGCAGCCACCTGCACCGCCACACCGGACCCGAGGCTCTCCCCCAGCAGGAACACCGGCGCGCCGGATTCCGCCTTCAGCTGGCGCAGCGCCGCGCGAGCGTCGGCCACCAGCGAGGCCTCGGACCGTTCGCCCTCCCGGGGACCGTAGCCCGGGTACTCCAGCAGCACGCCCTCGAAGCCCGCCGCCTCGATCACCCGTAGGTAGTCCGCACGACCCAGGGCGTCACCGGCGTTCCCATGCAGGACGAGAACCCTGGGGGTGCCCAACCTGGCCGCCCGCCGCCAGCCGAGCACGCTCCCCTTCGCATCCCGCCAGGGGACCACGCGTCCGCCAACAGCCCGCTGAACGGCCTCCGGCTCGGGTTCGCGATCGGGGAAGTACATCATGCGCCGCTGGGTCAGGAAGGCCACGAGGCAGAGCCCCGCGTAGAGCCCGAATCCCCAACCCACCAGCTTGAGGAAGTTGACGATCCAGAGGGGCCAGGACCGGACCATGGCTCAGCCCTCGCTCGCCCGGAGGCAGGCCAAAGCCTCGACCCGGGCTGCCAAGTCTGGTGCCTTGCCCTGGAAGTTCCTTCCCGAGCCGCCGCCCTTGGCGCCGAGAACCGCCGCCACGGCCCGGCCGAGGGTGGGCACATCCAGCGCGGAGGCCTCCCCCGCGCTCAGCAGGAAGAGCCCCAGCCCACCCGCATCGGCCGTGAGGAACACGGCCTTGGCGGGATTCGCCGCGAGCACCTGGCGCGCCACCTTCTGGAGGAAGGCCATGTCGCGGCCCCCGGCATGGGCCTCCACCAGTGCCTCCGGCCGCGCAGCCAAGGCCGCCGCCTGGACCTCAGCCAGGTCTTCCTCCAGCTTGCGGACGCGGCGCTCGGCGGCCAGGAGCTGATCCAGTCTGGTCTGGAGGGCGGGTACCAGCTCCTCATCCGGCGCGCCCAGCAGCGCGCGCAGGGCGGCGTTGCGGGTCTCATGGGCGCCGAACCGCGC
Source organism: Geothrix campi (assembly GCF_024609265.1). Classification (GTDB taxonomy): domain Bacteria; phylum Acidobacteriota; class Holophagae; order Holophagales; family Holophagaceae; genus Geothrix; species Geothrix campi. Next base: position 667,416 of record NZ_JANHMP010000001.1, read on the forward strand.
CCGCACCCGACCACCTGCCACGTAGAAGAGCCGGGTGCCCCCACGAATCGACTCGGTGCCCAGCAGCTTGAGGGCCTCGATCTCGCCCGTGTGGCGCAGGTGGGTGCCTCCACAGGTGTTCAGGTCCACGCCGGCGATCTGCACAAGGCGGATGTCGCCCGTGTGGCCTTCCGGCAGACCTCGGGAACGCACAGCTTCCTGCCCGTAGGCCTCGGGGCTCACGCGCCGGGTGCTGACCTCGCGATGGGCCCGGATCTCCGCGGCCACGGCCGCTTCCAACCGCTCCATCTCCGCGGGCGAGATCGCGGCCGCGTCCAGTTCGATGTCGCAGACGGTGGCCCCCAGGTGGAAGGCCGTGGTGCCCCAACCGAACTGATCCTGGGCCACGGCCGTCAACAGGTGCTGGCCCGTGTGCTGCTGCATGTGATCGAAGCGGCGGACCCAATCCAGTTCCAGCGAGGCCGGCCCTTCCACAAGGGGCGAAGCCAGGTAGTGGCGGATCTCACCCTCCAGCTTCTGGACATCCAGGACCGCCACGCCACGCAACATCCCACGGTCGCTGGGCTGGCCGCCCCCCTCGGGGTAGAGGATCGTGTCCTCCAGGATCGTGAAGGGACGGCCCTGCTCCTCCCCGGCGCGGAGCACGCGGGTCTCCAGGGTGGTGAGGTAGGGGTCGCGTTCATAGGCGGGGATCGTATCCATGGGACCAGCCTACCTCGGAGTGATTCCCCGGTCCTTTTCTGTCACGGTGCGTGGCTGGGCAAGGACCGGCAGCAGCGCCAGTGGCAGCAGCAGGAGGAAGAGGCGCCCGGACGGCACCATCCAGAAGGGGGCTGCGGCGAACCAGGCGGCAGCTTCCCGCGTGTTGGCCCGGGGTCCGAAGGCCGCGCCGCCCAGGGCATAGCCCGGCGAGGCGGCCAGGCCTCCCTTCGCCGCCTGGAGACCGAGCGCCAGCCCGCCTGCCGCCCACACTCCGATCGAGCAACCGCCCAGTGCGAGCCCGCCGATGGCGCAACCACCGATCGCCAGGCCACCCAGGGCGAGGCCTCCGAACGAGACTGTGCCGAAGGCCAGGCCGCCGATGGCCAGGAAGGGACTGAGGGCGATGTCCCCGATGGCAATCCAGGCGCGGGCCGGTCCCTTCAGGTGGGGGCTCGCACCAACCTCCGCCACCGCCAATTCGAAGACAGGCAGCCCGAGAAAGACAGTCTTGGAAGTGAGCCTCATGACCAGCCTCGCCAGGGATGGTCCTATCCTACGCGCAGACGGGACGCGCTAGGCTGGAAGGACCGTGAGCCACACCACCCCGCTCCCCGAACGCATGCGACCTTCGACGCTGGCCGAGGTGGTGGGCCAGGCCCACCTCCTCGGCCCCAAGGGCGCGCTGACACGGCTCACCGCGGGCGGACGGCTGCCGTCCATGGTGATGTGGGGGCCGCCCGGGACCGGCAAGACGACCCTGGCCCGCATCCTGGCCGAGGCCACGGGCCACGGCTTCATGGAGTTCTCGGGGGCCAGCGGCAGCGCGGCAGAGCTGAAAAAGTTCCTGTCCGACAGCCGCGAGATGCCGCTGTTCCGCACGGTGCCGCCCGTGGTGTTCCTGGACGAGATCCACCGCTTCAACCGGGCCCAGCAGGACATTCTGCTGCCCTTCCTGGAGCGCGGCGAGGCCATCCTCATCGGCGCCACCACGGAGAATCCGGCCTTCTACCTGAACCCGGCGCTCCGCAGCCGCTGCCAGCTCATCGCCCTCAAGGCCCTGGAGCCGGCCCACATCCAGCAGGTGCTCAAGCGGGCCTGGGCCAAGGAGCAGCCCGGGCAGCCGGAGCCTGCGGAGGTCTTCGAGTGGCTCTCCCACTGGGCCGGTGGCGACCTGCGCTCAGCCCTTTCAGGCTTGGAAACCTGGATGGAGATGCCGGATCCGGATCTGGAATCCCTCCAGGGCGCCCTAGGCGGACGCATGATGTTCGACCGCGCCGACGGCCACTACGACCTGGCCAGCGCCTTCCAGAAGAGCCTGCGGGGTTCGGACGCCGACGCGGCCCTCTACTACCTCAGCCGCATGATCCGCGGCGGCGAGGATCCCCGCTTCATCGCCCGGCGCCTCATGGTCTGCGCCGCCGAGGACGTGGGCAACGCCGATCCCCAGGCCTTCCTCCTCTGCGAGGCCGCCAGCCGGGCCGTGGAACAAATCGGCTGGCCCGAGGCCCGCATCCCCCTGGCTCAGGCCGTCATCTACGTGGCCAACGCCCCCAAGAGCAACGCCACGGTCCTGGCCGTGGACGCGGCCCTGGCGGCCGAGGACGCGCCCATCCCCGAGGCCATCCGCGACGCCCACACGGCCACGGCCCGGAAGGCCGGCCGCGGCGCTGGCTACCACTACTCCCACGACGACTACGACCGGGAGCAGGCTTTCCTGCCTGACAAGCTCCGGGGCACATCCTTTTACGAACCGAAACGCCCCCAGGAGCGCAGCTGGCAGGACCGCCAGGAGCCCCATTCGGCGGCCCTCTCGGCCCTCTGGGAGGCCTGGGTGGAGGCCCATCCCGAGGGCGGCGACGTGCCCCTGGAGGCCTGGAGCGCCGAGCTGGCCTGTAGCCGCGAAGGCCTGGCCCGGGCCATCCACAAACTGGCCCAGGGCAGGTTCACCCTGGGCCGGAAGCTGGAAGCAAGGCCGATCTGATCAGTCGAGGTGCCCCATGCGCCCCTCCTGGTAGTCCCGGATGGCCAGCTCGATCTCATCGTATGTGTTCATCACGAAGGGACCATAGTGGGCAATGGGTTCGCGGATCGGTTCCCCCGCGAGCAGCATGAAGCTGACCGGTGTGAGGGCCTCCAGGGCGAGGCTCTCCCCATCACCCAACAGGGCCACGGAGTCCGCCGGCACCTCCGTGCCTTCGATGCGGAGGGAACCATGCAGCGGCACCGCCGCAGCGATCCACCCGGTCGGAACGCTGTGCTGGAAGCGTGCGCCAGCTTCCAGTTCCAGATGGGCGTAGGCGATCCGCGCCGGGGTCTGCGCGGGGCCGGTCACGCCGGCCCAGGTGCCCGCGAGCACCCGCATGCGGCCGCCGGGAATCGTCTGCCAGGGCATGGCTTCCGGCTGGAGGTCCGTGTAGCCCGGGGCGCTGCGTTTTTCGGCCTTGGGCAGGTTGATCCAGAGTTGCACGCCCTCGATGGGGCCGCCAGTCTCAAGGTGCTCGGGCACCGGCATCTCCTCGTGGACAATGCCCGCGCCCGCGTTCATCAGTTGGGCGCCGCCGGGCTGCAGCAGGCCCGAACCGCCCGTGCTATCCCGATGCCGGAAGGCACCCTGGATGAGGTAGGTGAGGGTCTGGAACCCACGGTGGGGGTGGGGAGGAAACCCCGCGTCCGTCCCCGGAGGCAGCACCATGGGACCGAAGTGGTCCATGAGCAGGAAGGGATCCATGGCGCGGAAGGCATCGGCGCCGCGATGCCCCTGACCAGGCACCAGGCGGGTCAGCGGCACGCGGTTGCCGTCCTCCGTGGGGAGGCCGGGAACGAGGATGGAGACAGGTTTGAAGGACATGGAACCTCCTCAGGCGAGATCGAAGAACAGGACTTCTGAGAACGAATCGGCCACCACGGTGAAGGACGGCTCCCCTTCGATGCGGGCGGCGTCCCCGGCGTTCATCGCGGTGCCGTTGAGTGTCACGGCGCCCTTGGCCACCTGCAGGAAACCGGCACGTCCGGTCGGGACGGCGGCCTGCACTTCGCGGCCAGCCTCCAGGCGCGCTGCGAAGACCTTCACATCCTGGAAGACCTTCACGGAACCCTCGGCGCCATCGGGGCTGGCGATGAGGCGCAGGCGGTTCCGCAGCTCGCTTTCAGGGAAAGCCACCTGGTCGTAGCGGGGCGTCAGGCCTTGGCGCTCCGGCAGGATCCAGATCTGGAGGAAATGCACCGGCTCGGTGGCAGAAGCGTTGAACTCGCTATGCCGGATGCCCGTGCCTGCGCTCATGACCTGGGCTTCCCCGGGCCGGATGACACCATGGGTGCCCAGGCTGTCGCGATGCTCCAGAGCGCCGGACAGCACCCAGGTGAGGATCTCCATGTCCCGGTGGCCATGGGTGCCGAAACCTTTGCCGGGCTGCACCCGGTCTTCGTTGAGCACGCGCAGGGCATGGAACTGCTGATGGTCGGGATCGAAGTACTCCCCGAAAGAAAAGGTGTGGCGGGTGTCCAGCCATCCGAAATCGAAGTGGCCCCGGGCCCCGGCAGATCGCAGCGTGATCATGGTGCCTCCTGGATTCATTATAGATGTTGTAACTCGTATTTCAAGCCTCTCCTGAAAAAAAACGGCACCGATCGATGACCTGGACGTATCTTGGGGGCATCCAAGCGGAGGACGCCGTGATCACACGGGTGCTGGTGGGTGTGGACTTCTCCGAAGCCTCGAAGCAGGCTCTGGAACGGGCTGGGACCTGGGCGACCCGCATCGGCGTGCCACTGGTCGCCATGCATGTGCTCCAGCCCCCGGCACCCATGCTGCCCGAAGCGCAGATTGCCCTGCCCGACCCCGCCTGGCTGAAGAGCATGGAGGACCACGCGCGAGAGCAGCTGGAAGCCTGGGTGAAGCCGTACGGGGGTTCCCAGGTCATCGTGAAGTGGGGCGGTCCCGCCGAGGAGCTGGTCTCCGAAGCGGACATGAAGACCCTGCTGGTGGTGGCCCAGGTGGGTCATTCCACGCTGGAGCGCCTGCTCTTCGGCAGCACCGCCGCCCGCGTGGTCCGGCTGGCACCCTGTGATGTCCTCGTCGTCCGGACCGAAAAGACGCACTAGCCTGCGAGCTGCCGGACGAGGGCTGCCATGTCGGCGGACTGGCGCTGGAGGATGGCCTCGGCGGCGCGGCGGAGCCCTTCCAGGTGTTCCGGGCTCGTGTCATCCATCTCGCTGAGACCGGCATCGAGATCCGTCTGGAAGCGCAGGTAGCGGGTAGCTCCGCCCGCGCCGGGGGACAGGAGTTGGCGCAATTGGTAGTCCACGGTGTCCGCCACGCCATCGAAGATCACATCAAGGATGGGCCGGGCCCACCCGGCCACACCCCAGCCCTTCGCGTCCTCGTAGCGATAGGGCCGGGTGTAGAGGCCCGTGCCGAGCGATACCAGCAGGAGATCATCCGCGTTCCGGGCCTCTTTGGCCAAGGTCTGCCGGGCTTCGGCGTACGCGCACATGGCCGGATTGTTGGCGAAGACGCCACCATCCACCAGCACATCACGGCCTTCGGGCCAGGGCACCAGCAGGGGTTCGAAGTAGGTGGGCGCGGCGCTGGTGGCCCGCGCCGCCACGCGCATGGGCACATCGTAGCGGTTGTCCTCCCTGGCCCGGCGGCGGCGGTAGAAGAAGGCGTCCCGCTTCTCCAGGTCGTAGGCCGTCACCAGCACTTCCACGAGCGAATCCTTCAGGCGGGATTCTCCGAAGTACTGCTCAAGCACCTCCTCGATGCCGTCACTCGGATACTTGGCCGCCCGCAGACCCATGGGGTTCGTCAGGCGCCGCCACAGGCTTTCGTCGAAGATCCGGGTCCCCTCCTTCAGGTAGAGGGCCGCAAGATCCTGCGCCGAGTAGCGGGGCCGCCCACCCTGCCCTGGCGCGGCGAGCCCCAGGGCCAGGATGCCTCCTGTGCTGGTGCCGGCGATGAGGTCGAAGCTATCGGAAACGGCGCGCCCGGTTTGCCGCTCCAGCTCCGCCAACAGCAGGGCCGGAATCAAGCCGCGGATGCCGCCACCGTCGATGGAGAGGATGCGGAAGGGTTTGGGCATCCGGCATTTTAAGCGCAGAAAAACGGGCCAGGCGGCCCGTTTTTCTGCGGTGGGAACGGCGATCAGCGGTACGCGGGGATCCCAGTCACTTCCTGGCCGATGACGAGGGTGTGCATATCGTGCGTGCCTTCGTAGGTGTAGACGCTTTCGAGGTTGGCCATGTGGCGCATGACCGGGTACTCATCGAGGATGCCGTTGGCGCCCAGGATGGTGCGGGCCTTGCGGCAGATTTCGAGGGAGACGTTCACGTTGTTCATCTTGGCCATGGAGACCTGGGCGGGCGTGTAGGTCTTGGCGTCCTTGAGACGACCCAGCTGGTGCACCAGCAGCTGCCCCTTGGTGAGCTCGGTGACCATCCAGGCCAGCTTCTCCTGTTGGAGCTGGAAGCTGGCGATGGGCTTGTCGAACTGGATGCGGCTCTTCGCGTAATCGAGCGCGCACTGGTAGCACGCGTCGGCGGCGCCGAGAGCACCCCAGGCGATGCCGTAGCGGGCCTGGGTGAGACAGCCCAGGGGGCCCTTGAGTCCCTTCACGTTGGGCAACAGGGATGTGGCCTCGTCGACGATGACATCCTCCAGCACCAGCTCGGAGGTGGTCGAGGCGCGCAGGCTCCACTTGCCCTTCATCTCGGGGGCGCTGAAGCCGGGGGTGCCCTTCTCGACCAGGAAACCGCGGATGCCGTCCTCAGTCTGGGCCCACACCACGGCCACGTCCGCCACGGTGCCGTTGGTGATCCACATCTTGGTGCCGTTGATGCGCCACTTGCCGCCGGGTTCACGCACGGCCTTGGTGAGCATGCCGCCAGGATTGGAGCCGAAGTCGGGCTCCGTGAGGCCGAAGCAGCCGATCTTCTCCCCGGTGGCCAGCTTGGGCAGCCAGTGCCGTCTCTGTTCTTCGCTGCCGTAGGTGTAAATGGGCCACATGACGAGGCTGCCCTGCACGGAGGCGAAGGAGCGCAGGCCTGAGTCGCCACGCTCGAGCTCGTACATCAGCAGGCCGTAGGCGACGTTGGACACGCCCATGCAGCCGTATTCCTCCGGCAGCGAAGGGCCGTAGAAGCCCAGCTCGCCCATCTTGGGGATGAGGTGCTTGGGAAAAGTCTGATCCTGGGCGTGTTTCTCGATGATGGGCAGCACTTCAGCGTTCACGAACTTCCGCGCTGTTTCGCGGATCATTCGTTCTTCTTCGGTGAGCAGCCCCTCGAAACCCATGTAGTCGGTGATGTGGGTGAAGGTGGCGTAGGCGCCGGCCATGGGGAACTCCTGGAATGCCCTGAAGCCTCGGGCGAGTGGTGGAACCGGCGCTGCAGCAGCGCGCCGGAGCCAGTCTACCGCCGGGTCAAGGCCAAGCCGGAGGCCTGTCCCCCACTGCGCCCCCGATTAGGTGTCAGGTCGGCTATCGACTTGACGAAGTGAAAAAATCAGGAACCCTGGGCCGGGTCCTCCAGCAGCCGCCCACCTGAAGCGTGAGGCGTCTCATGGCAGTGGCGGCAGCGGGCCTCATAGGCTTCCGCCGCGCCCACCAGCACCTGGCCGCCGGTGTGCACCATGCGCTGGGTGCGGCCCGCGAGGGCGCCGCAAACCATGCAGATGGCCTGGAGCTTGGTGACGTACTCGGCCTTGGCCAGCAGGATGGGCATGATGCCGAAGGGTTCGCCGTTGGAATCCTGGTCGAGCCCCCCCGCGATGACGCGCACCCCGCGGTTGGCGAGATCCTCGATGATGGGGATGAGTCCTTCGTCCATGAACTGGACCTCATCCAGGGCGATCACCTGGGCCTCGGGATCCAGGTGCCGGGCCAGTTCGACGCTGTCCTTCACGGGGATGGCGTCGTGCTTGCGCTGGCTGTGGCTGGCAATGGCGGAGGCATCGTAGCGGTCATCCAGGGCGGGCTTGAAGACCTGCACTTTCTGCTTGGCAATGATGGCCCGCTTGATGCGCCGGATCAGTTCCTCGGACTTGCCGGAGAACATGGGACCGCAAATCACCTCCAGGGAACCCTGGCGCTGGTGCACGAACATCGGAAATCCTTATCGCTTGGGCCGTGGCGGCGGCGGCTCAGGAGCCTTGGCCGGGGCCATGGGGTCTGGAAGGCTGGCCAGGTCGGGTACCGGGTTCTTCCCGTCCATGGGACTTCCAAGCTGCTTCGCCAGCACCACGCCGCCATCCCTCGGGGCGGCCAGGCGAAGCGCCCAATCCTGCCGCAAGCGGGTCGGCCCTTCGGGCGCCGCATGGAGATCCACCGGCTGCAGGCTGGCCAGGCCGAGGTTCATCGATCCGCGCTGGTGCGGCACGTACAGGGCCAGCGGAATCGCGAATCCCAGCACGACCAAGGGCCAGAGCAGCGGGCTGGGCTCCCAGGGTTCCGGCGTCAGGTCCGGATGACCTCCCACCCAGGGTCGGACCACCTTGACCGCGCCCTCACCCAATTTGGATTCCAGCAGACCGGCCTCCAGAAGATCGGCGATGGCCTTGCAGGTGTCCAACTCTTCGTAGCGACTGATCTGGATGATCTCTTTGGGGCTCTGGGGCTGGTCGAAGTAGGAGAGGACCATCTCCTGTTCGTGGGTAAGGCCAGAGGAACCGTGGACCTGACCCTTCCCATCCAGCACCGAGGAAACCTCCCGGTCGATGTCCAGATGCAGAGCCTGGGCCCTGGGTGATTTGCCCAGAGGCGTCTCGAGCCCTGGCAACCGGCGCTCCACCTCGGGCCATTCGTCCTGGATGCGGGCGGCTTCCATCAGCACGGTGTCGACGGGAATGGGGACGAAGTGTTCCCGGTCCAGGTCGGCCGGCAGGAAGGAATCGAACCGGTAGTCCCCTTCCACCCAACGGAAAGCGCGGTGGAGGATGGCAGTGGCCTGACTGAAAAGGGCGTCCTGGAGATCAGCGGCCGAGACCTTTCCGCTATCCAGCAGGAGGGTGCCCATACGCTTGAGCGTCTGTCTTTGGACCTGGACCATGTTCAGCAGCTCCTCGCCGGTGAGCCTGCCCAGGCGCACGAGCATGGTGCCCAGCCGGTCCTCCATGCGGACCTGGTTCGAATCACATCCGACGATCTCGCCGTTCTCAAAGAAGACTTTGACGAACTCCTGGCCCTGGGAAAGCACCAAGGTGCCGTTCTTCCCCTGGATCTTGATCATGTTGAAGAGGGAGAAGAGGTCGAAGTCCCGGAGGGATCCTTCCAGTGCCATCTCAGGCCCTCCTCAGGAACAGCTTCAGCCAGGAGCGGAGGTAGAGCAGGCCCACCAGGACTGCCCCGAGAGCCAGCCACGTGGAGGCGGGATCCGGAAGGATCTCACCGGGGTAGCGCACCGACCGGCTTGTGGCGAGGACCATCCCCACCGCCAGACAGAAGGGGAGGAACTCCATCAGGGCCTCCCGCGTCTCCCCCAGGAAGGCGAGATCGCAGCCCGGAAGCAGGACGATCAGCGTTTTGTGGATCCAGCGGGTGTCCCGCTGGTGGGCGGCCACTTCATCAAGCTTCTTCCGACGGCTTTCGGTGTGGAGCCCGTCCCTCAGAACGAAGAGGTGATGGCACTTCGAGCACACTTCAGGGTCGGGGCTATCCGTCGTGTGGTAGGGCTCACCGCAGCGGATGCACTGGCCTGGATGGGCCATCCGCAGGCTCCTCCGGACTCGCACCAGGAAGGCCGAAATTCCCAAGAGTGGCAACAGCAGGGCCACCAGGAAGGGCGGTTCGGAGAGGGGCAACCGCTCCACCTTGCGCCCTTCCGTGGCCTCGGCCAAGGCTTCCACCCGGGCCGCTGTATCTGGCAGGGGCGTGGGGTAGGTGCGTACGTCCTTCCGGGCGTCGTTCAGGGCGATGAGGCGGGCATACGCCTCGGGATCGGCTGCCTGGGCCTCGTCCTGTTTGGAGGCGCCCAGCGTGGTATCGAGCCGGTTGAAGGCGAGGATGCTCTGGTTGAGGAGCACCTCCATCCGCGATCCCGCCCGTTGTGCCTCCTGGAAAGTGCGCTCGGCCCCGGCGGCATCCCCCAGTTGGTAGCGTGCGACACCAAGATTGTTCAACACCTCGGCCTGGTTCGGATGACGTCCCACCAGATTCTGGAAGGTTTCTTCAGCATCCTTCCATTGCTGATTCTGGAGTTGCTCCCAGCCCTTGAGGAAGGACTGGTCCGTGGGAGGTAGATTCCGCAATGCGGCGGCCGGGACGGGGTGGACCCGGGGTTGAAGCTGGAGGGTCTGGATGCTGGGTTCTGGCTCGCGGCCCGCCAGGGGCTCCATCACGGCCAGAAGGGGATGGACCAGCTGAAACAGCATGATGAAGGCCGTGATCCGCACCTCGGAAGGCAGAAGGAAGGGGGCCAGCAGAATGAGCCAGAGCAGGGCTGCCACCAGAGGGTCCAGACCCAGGAGCACCGGCCCGGTCAGGATCGCGGCGCCGACCAACGCGGCCAGAGCCGGGCTGATGCCCTTGTGCTCGAACGGTTCCTCCCAGATGTGGCGGAGCACATGGCGGTAGCGCAGCCCCATGGTGAGTGCCCAGCCCCAGAGGAGCATCGTGGCGCTCAGCCGTAACATCCCCAGGTGCTGCAGGAGCCAGAGCCAGCGGTGGGCCGGCTGCTCCAGCCTCAAGCGCGTAAGCCTGAGCAGATCGGGGAAACTCCACAGCCACCCCCGCAGCCCCTCCTGCCGCATGAGCACGATGCGGCTGCCAAGCAGGCTGGGGTGGTCAGGAGCCCATCGATCCACGGCCTGGAGCGCCTCCAAGCCGAGCGTCGGCCGTCCGACCATGCCTTGTTCGCGGGCCCAGAAGGCCGCGGCCTCCACCAGTGGGGTGACATCCAACGTGGAGTAGGTGCGCCTTAGTCCCTCCACTTCGAGCTGAGCGGCCCGCACCGCCTCGGGATCGCCCTTCGATAGCGCCGCGAACAGGTGGTTGGCCCGGTGGCTGAGTGCCACAGCTGCCTCCGTCGCTGTATCCGTGGGGGCAGCGACGGATTTGGGAGCCTCTGGCGCAGGGGCTGCGTGCATGGCGCATAGCCCCACGAAACCGGCCAGAGCTGTCGTGCGCAAGGTCTGGAGGAATCCCAATGCCATCTTCCCGAGGCTCATGGTTTGGGGTCCACAGGAGTACCCGCCGCCGGCTTGAGATCCATGAGTCGCATGCGAAGGCCATACAGAAGGTCGTCGATCTGGCGCGTCTCGGCATCGTCCCGGGAGCCTTCGGTCTTCTCTTTCAGCACTCCGAGAAGATCCACGTAGAACCGCGCCACGACCGGGTTTGCAGGCGGGGTTTCCTTCATCATCGGATGAGGTACCCCAAGGGCCATAAGCGCTTGCTCCGCCAGAAGATGCATCAGAGCGGTCAAGGAGGCTTCCGGCACCGCTGGATTCATGGGCTACCTCGAACACTTTCAGGACTTGTCTGCCCGGAAGCCTACCACAGCCCGAATTTTCCTGCATCCGACGTGAAATGCCTCGCGCCAGGCAGGGACGGGAGACCGGAACGAGGCTTTTTTGACGAAAAGCACTCGGCGCCGGAGCAGCCCTGTGGAACGATGGATGGGTTTGGAGGAAGACCCATGCGACGCCTCATCTCTTCAATCCTCATCCCGGCCGCCTGCCTGTCTTTGTATGCCGATACCACAGGTCGCATCAGCGGCAGGGTGCAGTCCAAGGATGGCCAGCCCATCGTCGGAGCCAAGGTCGTCCTGAAACGCCTCGATATAGCCTGGATCAAGGAACTTGTGACCGATAAGAAAGGAAATTTCCTTCAGGTGGGGCTCGATCCCAAGGAATTCGAACTCACCGTAAGCGCCGCTGGCTTCGCGGACTCCAAGGAGATGGTCAAGATCCCTCTGGGCGATGCGTTGATGAAGAACATCACGCTCTTGACTCCAGAGCAGGCCCGCGCCGCGAACCTGGCCGCTGCGGGAACCCAGCCCGTCGTTGCCGACCCCGGCGCCGCCCTGGATGCCGAGGGCCGTGATGCTTTCAACGCCGCCATTCCGCTCTACAACGAAGGCAACTATCAGGAGGCCCTTCCGCATGTGGACAAGGCCTACAAGACCCTGACTGAGGCGCTGACCAAGCTGAAGGATGAAACAGCCAAGGCGGAGCTGGCTCCTGAACTCCTGAAGATCGAGCGGGTGCTCGGCATTTGCCTTGCGCAGGCCGGCACCAAGAAGGAGGAGGCCGAGCCCTATCTCCTGAAGGCCCTGGAGCGGAACCCGAAGGATGAACGAGTGATTGCCGGCTTGATCGCGACCAGCAAAGCCAAGTCCGATGTGGCCGCCGAACAGAAGTACACCGCCATGCTGGAGGCCATCCAGGGGCCCAATCCGGATGTGATCTACAACAAGGGCGTCGAGGCCTTCAATGCCGGCAAGACGAAGGAAGCCAAGGCCCAGCTCCTCAAGGCCCTGGAGGTCGATCCCAAATACGCCGAGGCCCACTACCTGCTGGCCATGGTCGAATTCGGCGAGAACAACCTGCGCGGCACCAAGACGCACCTCGAGAAGTACATCGAGCTCGCTCCCGCCGGGAAGAACGCCGCCACGGCCCGGGAGATGCTGAAGGATCCCTCGCTGAAGCGCATCAAGTAGGCGCTGGAACGCAATAAGAGGGCCCCGGTCGGGGCCCTCTTATTGTCGTCAGGAAAAGATCAAAGCAATTCGAGACTGATGGGGCAGTGGTCGGAGCCCAGCACCTCGGCGTGGATGCGGGCGTCCTTCACGCGATCCAGCAACGTCCGGCTGGCGAGGAAGAGGTCTATCCTCCACCCCACGTTCCGCTCCCGGGCGCCACCACGGGCAGTCCACCAGGTGTAGAGTCCCGGGACATCAGGATTCCGCTCCCGCAGCACATCCGCCAAGCCTGCTCCCAGGTAGAGCTTGAAGTCCTCCCGCTCCTCCGGAGTGAACCCTGGGTTCTTGACGTTGTCTTTGGGGCGCGCCAGATCGATCTCCTCCGGGGCCACGTTCATGTCGCCCGTGAGGATCACCTGATCCCCGGCTTTGTGATGCTTCGCCACGAGGGTGGCGAGATCCTTGGCGAACTGGCGCTTGAAGGGGAGGCGCACCAGCCCCTGGGAGGCGTTGGGGAAGTAGCCGCCGATGAAGACGAGCTTGTCCTTCCGCGAGACGATCATGCGGCCTTCGGCGTCATAGCCGTCGATGCCCAGGCCCTTGGCGTGGGTGAAACCCAGGTCCTTCTTTGATAAGGTCGCAGAGCCGGCGTAACCCTTCTTGCTCGTGGCGGGGAACCAGCAGACGTCGTAGGCACTCTCGATCTGCCGCCGCACGCCCAGATCCGTTTCCTCCCACTCACAGCGGATCTCCTGGAGGGAGAGCACGTCCGGTTCCGTCTCCTCCAGCCAGTCCATGAAGCCCTTCTTAAGGACCGACCGGAAACCGTTCACGTTCCAGCTGTAGAAGCGCATCGTTCCTCCCTCAGGACACCAGCTTCTCATAGGCGACGGAATCGAATCCAATGATCACGCCTTTGGGATGCACGAGGATGGGCCGCTTGAGCAGGTTGTTGTCCTGGACCATCAGCGCGATGGCCTCAGCCTTCGTCAGCCTGCGGTCCTTCAGGCCGAGTTCCTTGTACTTGGGGCTTTTCGTCCCCAGCATGGGCCCGGGGTCCGCGGGTAGCAGGCACTCCAGTTCAGTGGCCTCCAGCGGCTTTTTGAAGAAGTCGCGAATGTCCACCTCGATACCCAGTTCCGTCAGTTTCGCCTTGGCGCTACGGCAGGTGGTGCAGCTCGATTTCATCCATAGCACCGCCTTCACAATTCCTCTACGAACCGGTCCAGCAGGCGATCGGTCCGCCAGCGCAGCAGACCAAACAACAGGAAGGCCGACCAGCCCTTCATGCGTCCCTCCAACCGAAGATAGGCACCCTTGGGATCCGGGGCTAGGATCAGTGCCCCGGATTCCTCCGCCCCCGCAACCGTGCGGTTCCAGCGCAGCACCAGGCGGCCTTCGCCTTCTTCCGGTGGGGCCCATCCAGTCAGGGGCCGCAAGCTTTTGAAGGCCGAGGGAGCCTCATGCCGCAGCCGCCCGGCGATGTGATCGTAGGGGGCGTCCGTGAGGAACTCAGCCTCGAAGCTGAAGACGGGGTGCTTCACTTCACCAGGAATCCGGGCAGGGCATCCGCGGGCGGGGCCACCAGGTAGGGCTTGCTGGCGCTGTCGCTGGCGGCCAGCAGCATGCCGTGACTCTCGATGCCCATGAGCTTGCGGGGAGCCAGGTTCGCCACCACCACCACGAGCCGGTTGAGCAGATCCGCGGGCTCGTAGGCCTTGCCGATGCCACCCACGATGGTGCGCTGCTCCAGACCGATGTCCACCTTCATCTTGATGAGCTTGTCGCTCTTGGGCACGCGCTCTGCTTCGAGGACCTTCCCCACGCGCAGGTCGACCTTGAAGAAAGTGTCGGCATCCACGGTCTCGCGGATCTCCGGCACGTCCAGGGCAGGCTTGGTCTCGGCGGGGGCCGCGGAGGTCTCGGGTTCACTCATTTCCTTCTCCTTGTCGATGCGCTGGAACAGGGGCTTGGGTTCGCCGATGGGACCGATGGCCGGACCGTCCAGGGCGAAGCCGTGGAAGGTGGTCTCGGCCACGTTCGTCGCGTGGCCCAGGGATTCCCAGAGTGTCTGGGCCAGCTCCGGCATCACCGGCGCCACCAGGAGGGCCGTGGCGCGCAGGGCCCGATAGAGGATCGCCAACACCGCGTCCAGTTTGGGATCGTTGGCAGGGTCCTTGGCCAGCTTCCAGGGCTCGGCCTTCACGATGTAGCCGTCCAGGGTCCGCAGGTAGGTCCACAGGGTGTCCAGGGCGCCGTGGAAATTGTTCGCCCGTGCCTGCTCCAGGTACTCGGGGAACACCGCCAGCAGCTGCTGAGCCATCTCGCGGTCGAGATCGTCCAGGACGGTGGGCATGGGCACTACCCCGCCCCGGTAGCGCTGGATCATGCTGAGGGTGCGCGAGGCCAGGTTGCCCAGGCCGTTGGCCAGGTCCGCGTTGAGGCGATCCATGAAGCCCTCATAGCTGAAACCGCGGTCGTGGCCCACCTGCATGTCGCGCATGAAATAGAAGCGCAATGCGTCATTCCCGAAGCGCAACAGCGTATCCGGGCGCACGACGTTGCCCTTGCTCTTGGACATCTTGTCCTCGCCCATGAGCCACCAGCCGTGGGCCAGGATGGTGGTGGGCTGGAACATGCCCGCCGCCATGAGGAAGGCGGGCCAGTAGACCGCGTGGAAGCGCAGGATGTCCTTGCCCACGAGCTGGAGGTCCGGTGGCCAGCTGTTGGCGGGGCAGCCCGTGAGGTAGTTCAACAGGGCGTCGAACCAGACGTAGATCACGTGTTTCTCGTCCCCGGGGACAGGGATGCCCCAGCTGATGCTGGTGCGGCTGATGGAGAGATCCTGCAGGCCACCCTCCACGAAGCGCTTCACCTCGTTGAAGCGGAAATCGGGCTGCACGAACTCCGGGTGTTCCTCGTAGTACTTAAGCAGGCGGTCCTGGTAGGCGCTGAGGCGGAAGAAATAGGTTTCCTCCTCCAGCTCCACCAGCTGGTGCGCAAGGCCCTGGGCCTGCAACTCCTTGGCCTGTGTCTCCGTGACATAGGCCTCGTCGCTCACCGAATACAGGCCCTTGTAGGTGGACTTGTAGATATCGCCCTTGTCCAGCAACCGCTTGAAGAGGCGCTGCACCTGAGCCTTGTGGTCCTCATCCGTGGTGCGGATGAAGCGGAAGTGGGTCATGCCCATGGTCTTCCAGAGTTCTGTGTAGTTCGCCACCACTTCGTCCGCCAGCTGCTTGGGCGTGATGCCCCGGGCGGCCGCAGCCTTCTCCACCTTCTGGCCATGCTCGTCCGTGCCCGTGAGGAAGTACACCTCTTCGCCGCGCATGCGGTGGAACCGCGCGATCACATCCGCCAGCACCGTGGTGTAGGTGTGGCCGATGTGAGGGCGGTCGTTGACGTAGTAGATGGGCGTGGTGATGTAGAAGGGCTTGGACACGGCAACTCCGAGCCTTCCAGTCTACAGCGAGTCAGGCCCCTGGCGCTTCCAGCAGGTGGCCACGTGGTCATCCACCAGACCCAGGGACTGCAGATAGGCATACATGATCGTGGGCCCCACGAAGGTGAAGCCCCGTTTCTTGAGCGCCTTGCTCAGGGCCTCCGCCTCCGGAGAAACGGCCGGAACTTCCGCCAGGGTCCGCGGGTGGTTCACCTTCGGGGCCCCGCCCACGAAAGCCCACAGGAAGGTGTCGAAGCTCCCGAACTCCTCCTGCACCGCCAGGAAGGCCAGTGCGTTCTTCCGGGCCGAGAACACCTTCAGGCGGTTCCGTACGATGCCCGGGTCCTGGAGGGCGGCCTCCAGCTCGGCATCCGTCATCGCGGCCACCTTCACCGGATCGAACTCGTGGAAGAGCCTCCGGTAGGCCTCGCGCTTCCGGAGGATGGTGATCCAGCTGAGCCCGGCCTGGGCCCCCTCCAGCACCAGCTTCTCGAAGAGACGCCGGTCATCGTGCTGGGGAACGCCCCATTCCTGATCGTGGTAGGCCACATACAGCGGATCCGTCCCGCACCACCCGCAACGCTCGGGCATCGTCGTTCCTCCCATCGCCCTTCCCTGCGCAGAATCGGGCGGCCTTGCCGCCCGATTCTGCGCACGTGAAAAGCCAGGATCAGGCCTCAGTGACCGTCGCCTTGAGGATCCGATCGTTGGTCCTGATGGCCTGCACCACCTGGATGTCGGCATCCGAGGCGCACTGCCCGAAGACCGTGTGCACACCATCGAGGTGGGCCACGTTGCGTCGGTCGCCGTTCACCACGAAGAACTGGCTCCCGCCAGTGTCCTTGCCGGCATGGGCCATGGAGAGGGCGCCCAGCTTGTGCTGGTGGGGGTTGCCGGCCGTCTCGCACTTGATCTTCCAGCCGGGGCCACCGGTGCCGGGCATGCCCGAAGCGCCGGCCTTGGTGTTGGGGCAGCCGCCCTGGATGACGAAATCGGGGATGACCCGATGGAAGGCCAGGCCGTCATAGAAACCCGATTCGATCAGTTTCACGAAGTTCGCCACGGTGCCCGGGGCCTCCTTCGGGAACAATTCCAGATTGATATCGCCCTTGTCGGTCTGGAAACACACACGGGTCATGGTTCACCTCTCAGGTTCAATCCCCCAGAATAGAAGCCCATCCACCTGGAGTCAGCATGAACTTCTTCCGCCCTCTGGCGGCCCTCTGCCTCGGCACCCTGCTCCAGGCCCAATCCATCGACATCCAGGCGAAGGGCGGCGGTGAGGTGAAGATCGGTGCCATCGCCTACCACTTTGAACTCAAGGCCTTTTCTACCGCCCCGCCCAAAGGCGGCCTTCCGGGCGCGTTCCGGCTCCAGGGGCGTCTCGTGCCGGTCGAACCCGGCCAACCCTTCGCCCTGGACCTCACCGTGCTGAAGACCGGGAGCCTCTACATGCTCCGCATCCACCGGCAGAGTACCGGTTCTTACCCGGATAGCTGGGCCGCCACGGCGAAGACCCGCCTCCGGCCCATCTCCCTGCAGGACAGCCCAGGCGGGCGGGTGGAGGTGGAATGCCTGGGGCCACTGTCGGGCATCATCGCCCGCAAGCCTCAGACGGCGGTCTGGCAAGGCCGACTCTGGGCCACCTTCCCAGGTGAAGCGGCCCTCCCCTGAGACCTCTGGATCGCTGATCGCATATCATCAAGGTTCCGGAGGTTTCATGAAGCTTCACCCCCTCGTTCCCGCCCTGGTGCTGCTGGGATCCATTCTCTCCCTGGGTTGCCGAAAGGTTCCCCTGACTCCCAGGTCCCCCATCCAGACGGGAACCGTCGTCTTCCGTTTCACCCGCAAGGTGCACGGTCCGGTGGAATTGAGCCTCGATGGGGCCCGCATCCCGGTCCAGCAGCTCCCCAAGGGGGCGACGAGCCTGATTGTGAAGGGCCTGGCCACCGGCAAGCACCGTTTCTTCCTCACGAGCCAGCGCGAGGCCTTCAGCCCCGACCTGGGCGAGCTGGACATGGGTGCGGACAAGGGGATCTATCAGATCACGCTGATCCAGAAGCTGGATGCCGTCCTCTATGGTAAAGCCGATCCCCTGCCCACCGCCGAGGGTCTGCCGGGCGTGACCGCGGCGCTCGCCAAATAGCGATGACACTGGTGGCTCGCACCCGCCGGGCGGATCTGGTCATCGGCGGTAAGGGGACCTTGATGAGCCGCTGCCTGGCCGAAGGCCTGCCGGTGGCCTCCGCCTGCCTCGGTCGCGGCGCATGCGCCAGATGTGTGGTCACGGTCCTGGAGGGCGCTTCACACCTGACTCCACTTCGCCCACGAGAATCCCGAACGCTCAGCCGCAATGGGGCCGAACCAGGCCAGCGTCTCAGCTGCCAATGCCGACTGGCCGAACCGTACGCCACCGTCCTGATCACCACGGGCTACTGGTGAGGCCACGGACTTGGCTCGCCCTGGGCACCTTGCCCCTGCTCGCGGTCGGGGGATTCGTGGCATGGAAAGCTCGGATGGTCGCCCGGGAACTGGTGGACCCTCCCTTCTACCGCCCCCAGCCTCTGGCGCGGGTGGAAGCCACCTACCGCAACCTTGCCTCGGGCGAGGACGGGGATCCCGGCGGTGCCTGGTCTTCCGAGGAGGTGGACGGCCTGCAGCTCTGGCGTCTCCAGCGCCGGCAGCCTTCGCCTGGCGTGGTGCTGCTGCTCCATGGCTTCGGCGACGATCGCTGGGGCACCAGTCCGGCCCTGAAATGGTTTCCAAGGCTGGACGCGGCGATCTTCACCTATCGGCGGCGGGACGATGCCCTCCGAGGTGACCGGCCGGCGCCCGCAGTGACGTTTGGCGTGGCCGAGTCCAAGGACGTAGTCAGCATCGTCCATCACCTGGAAGCCTCGGGCATCCCGCGACGGAGGATCCTCCTGATGGGACGGAGCCTCGGCGCCTCCGTGGGCCTGATGGCTCTGGCGGATCTGGAACGCGAAGGTCTGGGGCCCCTGGCCGGGCTCATTTGGGAGGGCGCTCCCGCCAGTAGCCGGAGCTTCGCCGAGCGCCTGGTGCGTGGCCCTGCGGATCGCTGGTGGCATGTCCTTGCCCCTCCCATCGGTGCCCTGGCGAGCCTGGCCGCGGGCCGCATGGGGGGTTACGACCCTGCGGACACGGATCTGCTGCTGCGTACCGGGAACCTCCGCTATACGACGCCCAGCTTGTGCTTCCTCGCCACCCAGGACCGCCTCGCACCACCGGAGATCCAGCGGGCGGTGGCGAGGCGCTTCGCCACCATTCAGGTGATGGAGGTACCCACCTGGCATCTGCACTGCGCCGAGGTGCTGGGACCGGCCTATGCCGGAACCATCCAGCAAGCTGTGGATACCTGGTTCCCAGATGCGACGAGGGGCCCCGAAGGGCCCCCCGCGGCGCGCTGAGACGCGGTCAATCCTCTTCGTGGGCCGAGACGGTGGCCCGCAGCAACTTGGGCGTGATCCGGGCGACGATGGGCTCGAACACCTTGTTCACCAGCTCTTCGTCGTACTGGACCTCGGCACCCGTGCCCGCCACCTTCACGCTGGTGTCGGAAATCTTGTCCTCGTCCTTCCAGGCGCCAAGAATTTCACCCGTCTCCACCTCGATGAGTCGGATGTCCAGGCGGCCCGTGAAGGAGGCTTTCTTCACATTCACGCTGCCCGCCACGGCGCCGGCCATGCCATCGCCTGTGACCTTGCTCACCAACGCGCCGACACCCCACCCCGTTCCGAAGCCGCCCTCCTTGTAGGCGAAGCGCGTGATCTTGCCGGTCATCACGTACTTCACGCCCAGCAGCTTGCCGATCTTCTGGACGGTGGCGGTGTCCACCTCGCCGCTCTGCTGGAAGTTCAGTTCCTCGCGGATCTCGGAGAGCCGCTCGCGCTCGATGACCCGAATCTTGCCCCGGCCCTTCTCCATGATCTCCGTGGTGAAGAGGTCGCGGAGCTGGTTGGAGATGGTGCCCATCTGATTGCCCCAGCCGCCAAAGCGCCAACCATGCCAGGCATCCGGCGCGGCTTTGAATTCGAGGATGGCGATGCGTGGCAGCTTCGCCCTCTCCTCTTTGGACATCTTCTTCTGGGCAAGGGCCGGAGTCGCGACAGCGAGGACGGCCAGCAGGGCCAGGAGCAGCTTGCGGAAACGCATGGGGACTCCGTGGATGGTGGGTTGTACGGCTACTCGTCGATCAGCTTGCTGCGCAGTTCCTTACCCAGCTTGAAATAGACCACGCGCTTCGGGGGGACCTGGATGCTCTCGCCACTGCGGGGATTCCGGCCCTGGCGGGCCCGCCGATCCCGGAGGCGGAAGCTTCCGAATCCGCGAAGCTCCACGCCTTCGCCGGTCTTGAGGGACTCGATGATGCTCTCCAGGAACGTGTTCACCAGGAGATCCGCATCCTTCTTCCCGAGTTCGAGCCGCTCCATCAGGTGCCGGGAGAGGTCAGCCTTGGTGAGGGTCTCCATCGCTTCCATGGGAACTCCGAAGGGGTTGGGCGCTCAGGTGGGTTGAAGGCAGTCCTCAATAAATCCCCATCCATGCCCTGCGGTCAAGAGGGATATCTTCATCCATTTGAAAAAAAGGGGGGCAATGCCCCCCTTTGACCTGGTCTCGCGGCCGGGGGTCAATCCATGAGCCATTCCAGGAGGAACCGGGGGCCCTCCCCGCTGGCGCCGTGGGTTCGGTAGTCCCGCTCCTTCCCGGACCAGCTGCCGGCAAGGTCGATGTGGGCCCAGGAGGCACTGCCCACGAACTCCCGCAGGAAGAGGCCTGCCGTGATGGTGCCGCCCCAGCGGATCCCGGTGATGTTCTTCAGGTCCGCCAGCGGGCTCTTGAGCAGTTCGGTGTATTCCTCCACTAGAGGGAGCTGCCAGAGGTGCTCACCTGCAGAGCTCCCGGCATCCAGGAGCCGGTCCACCAGCTTCTGATCGGTGCCCATGACCGCCGAAACCCCATCCCCCATGGCGACGAGGGCCGCCCCGGTGAGGGTCGCCAGGTCCACCACGTGGTCCGCGCCCAGTTCCCCTGCGTAATGGAGCAGGTCCGCCAGCACCAGCCGGCCTTCAGCGTCGGTGTTGAGCACTTCGATGGTCTTGCCGCTGCGGCTGCGGAGCACATCGCCAGGCTTGTAGCTGGAACCGGAGGGCATGTTTTCCACCAGGCCCAGGAGGCCCGTCACCTGGACCGGGACTTCCAGCTGGGCACAGGCCGCCAGGGTGGCCAGGACGATGGCCGCGCCAGTCATGTCGTCCTTCATGGTCTCCATGCCCGACGCGTCCTTGAGGGACAGTCCGCCCGAATCGAAGCAGACGCCCTTGCCCACCAGAACCACGTGCTTTTTGGGCTTCTCCTTGGGCTTGTACTCGAGCTTCACCACCCGGGGGGAACGCACGCTGCCCTGGCCCACCGCGAGCACCGACCGGAATCCGCCCTTTTCGAGGGCCGGCACATCCAGTACCTCGCAGTGGAGCTTGTGCTGTTTCGCCAGCTTCACCGCCATTTCGGCGAACAGCTCGGGATAGAGATCGCCAGCGGGGGTGTTGGCCAGATCGCGAACGCGATGGCAGGCCGTGACCCCGGCTTCGATCACGGGCAGCTTGCGACGGGCTTTGCGCGTGTCATCGCCGTTGGTGAAGATCTCGATGGAGGTGAACTGCTTCGCCTCCTGCTTGCCCCCCTTGAAAGCCACCAGGTCGTAGTTCGCCAGCAGCGCGCCTTCGGCCACGGCGGCCTGCACCGCGTCGTGGTCCAGGGTGGACGTGGACGGCGACAGCACGCCGATCTTCTTCCACTTCTTCTTGAGGCAGAAGCGGCCGGCGGTTCCCACCGCCTTGCGGATCTTGTTGAGCGTCACCTTCTCTTCGTCGCCGAGACCGACGAGCACCATCCAGCGGCTCTCCTTGACACCATTGGGGTGATGCAACGGCACAACTTCGAGATAGTCCGCCTTGAAATCCTCTTCATCCATCACCTGGCGCGCGACCTTGCTGATGGCGAGCGGCAGACGATGGCGCTCACGCCCTGAGAATACGGGGACGATCAAGGCATCCCCGGCAAAGTCCTTACCGGTCTGAGAACTGATATCCACTGAAGGCATGGAGGTTCCTCCTGGCCCAAGAGCCTAGATCCTGCGGGAAAAAAAGAAAAGCCTGTTTTTCATCGTTATTTGTCATGGGCCATCAATTTACTAGCAACAACTTTTTCAACACTAGGCGATAGAGTTATTTCCGGGATCCAATGGGATGATACCCCCATGGATCTGACCCCCCGGCACCGCCAGCCCTTTGCCCTGCCCGGCCCGTGGCCTGCCTGCGCCCAGGCCCTTCTCAGGCGGGGCGCGGCCTGGCTCCATACGGGCGGCACGGGCGACGGGCTCCTGGGCCTGCCGGACGGCCCCATCCTGGCCTCCCGGTGGTCAGGCGAGGCCTGGACCTCCCGCCTGGACGACCGGGCCCGCCCGGGATCGCCCTGGGAGGCCCTGGAATCCGTCCTACCGGAGCATCCGGGCCCCTGGATCGGCGCCGTCACCTTCGAACTGGCCTGCGACGAGGCCGCCCTGCCCCGCCAGGCGTTGCCCCCCGGAACCCTGGGGCAGCACTGGCGGGGCCTCCGGCAGGCCCTTCACCTCCAGGGCGGCGAAGCCGAGCTGTGGTCCTGGGACATCCCCCCTGATCCGGGTCGCTGGCTGGCCCTTCTCCAGCCCGAGGTCTCCCGGGCTCCGGCCCCCCCGGCGCTCCACCCCCGCTGGACCGAGACCCACCACCGGGCGGCCGTCGAGGCCATCCGCGAGCGCATCCTGGAAGGCGGATTCTATGTCGCCAACTTGTGCGTACCCTTTGAGGCCCTGTTTCCGGATGACCTAGTGGCGCTGGCCCTTGAAACGTTCCGGCGGGCCCGTCCCCCTTTCGGTGCCTTGCTGGACCTGGGGGATCTCCGGCTCCTCTGCCTAAGCATGGAACGGCTCCTGTCGCGCCGCGGGGAACGGATCTGGTCGCAGCCCATCAAGGGCAGCGCCCCCCTCACCGGGGATCCAGAGTTGGACCGGCTCGCGGCCGAGGCTTTGGCCGCGGATCCCAAGGAGCGGGCCGAGCACACCATGATCGTCGACCTGGTGCGCAATGATCTGGGCCGCGTCGCCAGGACGGGGACTGTCACGGTGAGCCAGGCCATGACTGTGGAGCCCTACCCCACCGTCCAACACCTGGTAAGCACCGTGGAAGCCCAAGTCCGCCCGGATCTGGGTTTGGCTGAGCTGCTCCGCTCCGTACTCCCCGGCGGCAGTGTCACGGGTGCCCCCAAGCACGCGGTCTGTGCGCACCTCGCCCGGACCGAGGCCGCGCCCCGGGGGTTCTACTGCGGCGCCCTGGGCTGGATCGCCCCCAACGGCGACCTGGACTTGACACTGCCCATCCGGACCGCCCAGATCGCCGGCGAGGCCCTCACCTACTGGGCCGGTGGAGGCATCACCCGCCGCAGCGATCCCGGTCGGGAATGGGCGGAGCTGTTCCTGAAGACCCGGGCCATCAGCGGCTGAAGGGTCTCAGGCCGCGCTGGCACGCTTGAGCAGCTCCTCGAAGCGCTCGAAGAGGTGGGCTCGGGGGCCCTTGGGCTGGCGTTTGAGGACCATCCCGGCCTGATCGGGCGTGCGACCGCCCTTGACCTGGTTGCAGGGCAGACAGCAGCCGACAAGGTTCTGCCAGGTGGTGGAGCCGCCCTGGCACAGGGGGACCACATGATCCACGGTGGTGGCCTTGCGCTGGCAGCCTTCGTACTGGCAGAGGTAGTGGTCCCGGCGCAGCACGCGGCGCTCCAGACGGCCGATGAGGAGCTTGGAATCGCTGCAGGCCTGAGCGTGCGGGAAGATGATGAGTTCGAGACTCCCCTCCAGGTTCTTGTGCCGTTCGAAGGTGGCCGGATTGAGCACGTGCGCACGCCCCGCCACCACGGCACAGAGGGCCCGCCTTCGGCTCACTTCCTGCATGGGAACGTAGTTCCGGTCGACGGCGATCACCTCGCCCGCCCCGTGACGTTCCCGTCCCTTCAGCATCAGACCCCCTGGATTGGCCCGTATCCTAAGGCAATCCGGTGATTTGTGAAGGGAATTATTCTGCTCGATTGGATAATACAGGCATGGATGGATTTGGAGATTCTCCTGGCAGCCCCACGAATCCGACTTCTGGCGCCGCCTCCACCCCCGCCAACCTCTTTTCCATCTGATCTCGCCGGGCGGCCACATCCCCCAGCTTGCCGCTGGCCTCCTCGAGCTTCCTCTGAACGGCCGCCAGAGCTGTCCCGAAGCGGCCGAATTCCGCCTTCACCTGCCCAAGCACCTTCCAGATCTCGCTGGTCTGCCGACTGATGGCCAGGGTCTTGAAGCCCACCTGGAGGCTGTTGAGGAAGGCCGTGAGGGTGGTGGGACCCACCAGGATGACCTTGCATTCCCGCTGCAGCCGTTCAAAAAGGCCCGGGCGGCGGAGGACCTCTGCATAGAGTCCCTCGAACGGCAGAAAGAGCAGCCCGAAGTCCGTGCTGTTCGGTGGGGCGATGTATTTGTCGCGGATGTCCCGGGCCTGGGAGAGCAGCCTCGCCTCCAGGGCCCGCCCGGCGGCTTCCACAGCCACGAGATCGCCCGCTTCGTAGGCCTCCATCAGACGTTGGTAGTCCTCCAGGGGGAACTTGGCGTCGATGGGCAGCCAGACCGGGCCGTTCTCATCCGGCCCTGGCAGCTTCACCGCGAACTCGACCACCTCCGGCGACCTCGGCCGGATGTGGACATTGGCCTGGTACTGCCCTGGGGACAGGAACTGCTCCAGCAGGGCCCCCAGCTGAGCTTCGCCCAACACCCCGCGGGCCTTCACGTTGGTCAGCGCCCGCTTGAGGCCGCCTACGTCCTGCGCCAGGCCCTGCATCTCGCCGAGGCCGCGCTGGACCTGTTCCAGTCTTTGCGCCACCAGGTTGAAGCTCTCGCCAAGCCGCTTCTCCAGGGCCTCGTGCAGCTTCTCATCCACCGTCCGGCGCATCTGCTCAAGCTTCGCCTCGTTGCCGGCCTGGATGGCCTCAAGCCGCCGCTGGACCTGCTGCTGGACCAGATCCAGTTGAGCCGCCTGTTCGGAGCGGGAAGCCCGAAGCGCCTCCTGGATGGCGGCAGTGAGCAGGCGAAAGCCCTCGGCCAGCTTCTCGGCCTGGGCCGTGCGGAGCTCACCGAGTTCTGCGGCCAGGGGGCGGATCTGGGTCGCGAGGACCTGGTGGGATTCAGACCGGTTCCTCGACGCCAGGTCTTCGGCATGGCGCCGCAAAGCCTCAAAGGGCGCCGGGTCCAGGGGAGCCCGTCGCCAAGCCGCCCAGACGGCGAAGATCGCAGCAAGGCACGCAAGGCAGGAGACAACCAGGGAGAGGCTCATGTCCCATCATCGCCCGGCTGATTCGCCAGGCCATGTCCATTCGGCCCGCCGTCCCTCTCCCTCTGGCTCCAGCACCAGTTCGGCCACCCAATCGGAAGGCCAGGGGCCGTCCCTGCCCGCCCACTCCACCACCAGCCGGTCCCCGGGCCCGATCGTCTCCTCCAGGCCCAGGGCCCAGGCACCCTCCGGGCCCGGGCGGTAGAGGTCCAGGTGGAAGAGTCGTCCCGCCGGAAGCTCATAACGATGCAGCACGGCGTAGGTGGGTGAGGCCACCTCGTCGGGATCGCCTCCCAGCCCCCGCAGGAAGCCGCGCGTCCAGGTCGTCTTGCCGGCCCCCAGTTCCCCATGCAGCAGCCAGGTGCCGCCGGGTGGCGTGATCTGCGCCAGGGCTTCGCCCAGGGCCTCTGTGGCGACGTCATCGGCGAGGTAGCGTTCAGCCACGCAGCAACTCCGGAAGCTGGTCTGCCAGATCCCGCGGCAGCAGGCCGGCCCCGGGGAGGCAGTCCGCCGCGGCCCCATGGAACCAGGCCGCTGCGGCCACCGCTTCGCGCATGGGGAGACCCTGGGCCCGGAAGCCCGCCACCATGCCGGCGAGCAGATCGCCGCTGCCGCCGGTGGCGAGGCCCGGATGGCCCGTGGGATTGATCCACAACTCCTCGCGGGCGCCGCCGCCAAGCACGCTCTGGGCGCCCTTGAGCAGCAAGACGCCCGGTTTCCCGGCGGACACCTGCCGGGCCTGGGCCAGTCGCTCATCCATCAGCATGGGCCGGGGGAGCCGGAAGAGCCGTGCGAATTCCCCGGGATGCGGCGTGATGGCCGTGCCGGGTCGCTCCATCCAGCGTTTCCCTTCCCCCTCTTTCAAGGCCGAGGCATCCAGCACCAGAGGCCCCTCCCAATCAGGCACCTGGGAGATGCCGCCCGGACCGACGAGGAGGACATCCGCCTCGGGGGGCACCATCCCCTGCCAAGGCCGCACCATCGCCTCCGGCACTTGGGCGGCCACCTCGGCGCGCACCTCGGGCTCGGTCAGCACGGTCACCAGGCCTGCGCCCACGCGCAGGGCACCCAGGGCCGAAAGCACGGCCGCCCCGCTCATGCCCAGGCTGCCGGCCCGGATGGCCACATGTCCGAAGCTGCCCTTGTGGGCATCCCAGGCCCGCGGCGGGAGGATCGGGCGCTCCAGGAGCTGCAGCGCCGCCTCGGGAGTCCGATCCAGCGGAATGGGAACCACGATGATCTCGCCGCAGGCCTCCCGGGCGGGCATCAGCCCATGGCAGACCTTGTGCCGCCCGAAGCAGGCGGTTCGGGTCGCGCGTACGGCCTCTCCGGGGATCTCCGCGGCGCTGGGGTCCAGGCCCGAAGGCAAGTCCAGGGCCAGCACTGGCAACCCCGAGGCATTCAGGGCCCGCACCCAGGCCAGGACAGCTCCTTCCAGCGGTCGCGTGGTACCCAATCCGAAGAGCCCGTCCACCACCCAGCCCCGCCAGACCGCCAAGGCCTCCGCCGGGGCAGCGGAGGTGCGGATCTCCCCGCCGATCCCCTTCCAGAGCCTGGCCTGGTGGGCCGCATCGCCGAGCCAGCCCGGCTGGGCGGAGGGCGACCACACGGAGACCTCCCGCCCTTCCAGGCGCGCGAGCCGGGCCAGGGCCAGGGCATCACCTCCGTTATTGCCCGGACCCGCCAGGACGTGGATCGGCTTCCCGGGCGGAAGGAGGGCCAGGGCCCCGAGGGCTGCATGTTCCTGAAGCACCAGGGAGGGAATGCCCCAGCCCTCGATGGCCTGGCGCTCCGCAGCCCGCATCTCGTCGGCAGTGAGGAGGGGAATCATGCGGACAGTCTAGGGCTGTTCGTCCAGATATGCTCGCAGCGCCCTCGGATACAGTTCCATCTCAGCCGCATAGACCCGCTTCTGCAGATCCTCGGGGGTATCGCCGGGAAGGACGGGCACCCGCAACTGGTCCACGATGCGGCCGTGGTCATACTCGGCATCCACGAGGTGCACTGTGGCGCCGGATTCCGCTTCGCCGGCCTCCAGGACTGCCTGGTGGACGTGCATGCCATACATGCCGGGGCCTCCGAATCGGGGTAGCAGACCCGGATGGATATTGAGGATGCGACCCTCCCAGCGCCGGGGCACGGCCAGCTTCTTCAGCCATCCGCAAAGACAGATGACCTCCGCTCCGGCCGCTTCGGCAGCCTGGTAGCAGGCCTCGGAAAAGGCCTCGTCCGTCGCGAAGTTCTTCCTGACAACCGGCACCGTGGGCAACCCCTCGGCCTCGAGCCGGGGGATGCCGCCGGCCTTGGCGGTGGAGGCGAGGCCCAGCACCGGGACGGCTGGCACCCGGCCCTCGCGGCAAGCCCTGAGCAGGTTCAGGGCATTGCCGCCGGTGCCGGAGATGAAGAGGGCGATCCGCTTCACTGGAGGGCCGTCAGGACCACCGTGTCGGCGATGTCCTGGGGGCTGCAGCCGCGGCTCAGGTCGTTGGCGGGCTTGGCCAGGCCCTGGAGGAAGGGCCCGATGGCGGCGCAACCGCCCATGCGCTCGGCGATCTTGTAGGAGATGTTGCCGGCGTCGAGGTCCGGGAAGACCAGCACGTTGGCCCGGCCGGCCACCGCAGAACCCGGGGCCTTCTTCTGGCCCACGGAGGGCAGCAGGGAGGCGTCGGCCTGCAACTCGCCGTCGACCGCCAGGTCGGGCCGGCGCTCCTTGACGATGGCCAGGGCGGCGCGGACCTTGTCCACGCAGGGGTGCTCGGCGGAGCCGCGGGTGGAGAAGCTGAGCAGGGCCACGCGGGGCTCCACGTCCATGACGCTCCGGGCGTTCTCGGCGGCGGCGATGGCGATATCCGCCAGTTGCTCGGGGGTGGGATCCGGCACCACGGCGCAGTCCGAGAAGATCACCGCGCCCTGCTCGCCGAAGGCGGCATCGGGGTGGATCATCAGGAAGAAGCTGGAGACCGTCTTGATGCCCTTGGCGGGGCCGATGGCCTGGAGGCAGGCCCGCACCGTCTCTGCGGTGGTGTTGAGGGCGCCGGCCACCATGCCGTCGCAGTGGCCGTTCTGCACCATCATGGCCCCGAACCACAGGGGATTGTTCACCGCCTCCAGCGCCTGGGCTTCGGTGATGCCCTTGGCCTTGCGCCGCTCGAAATAGGCACCGGCCAGTTCAGGAAGGAGTGGGCTGGCCGCGGGATCCACCAGCACAGCCCCCTTCAAGGAGAGCCCAAGGGCCGAGCCCCGCTTCGCCATGTCGGCGGGATCGCCCAGCAGCGTGAGGCGGCAGAGACCCTGGTCCAGCAGCAGCTGGGCGGCCTGGAGGGTCCGGTCGTCCCGGCCTTCGGGCAGGACGATGTGACGGTTCAGGACCTTGGCGCGGTCACGGAAACGCGCCATCCAGCGGGCGTGATTGGCGTGGCTCATTCATTCCTCCGGTGTCGGGACGAGGGTTTGGGTGACGGGGGATCTGCCAGGAAGACGTGGGGGTCCTGGCCGGTGTGGTCGAGGAAGGTGTCCGCAAGGCTGGGGGCGCCGGAACTGGCTTCGTCGAGGTACAGGGTCTCGACCCGGTGCATGGGGAGGAAGCGCGTGCTGAGGGCAACCTGGTCGGCCTGGCCCGTGCGGACCAAGGTCAGCACCTCGGTCCAGGGAGAGAGGTCCACACCGCGGACAGCGATGCCTGCGGCCTCCAGGCCCAGGATCCGGCCCCACAGGCGCTCTCGTGGGGAGTGGAGCACCACCACCACGAGGTCGCCGGGACGGAAGGGCATGGAAAGAGGCATGGGACGACTCCAGATCGAATCTTACAGGGCCGGACCTTCGACGATGAGGTGGCCTTCGGTGAAGCTCTCCATCGCCCACCGGGGGCCTTCGAAGCCGTTGCCACTGGCACGCACGCCGCCGAACGGCGCGGCATCCAGGCGGAAGGTGGGCGGCAGGTTGAGCAGCACGCCGCCAGCGCGGAGCTTCGCTTCCGCCTGACGGAGGTGCCGCTGATCCCGGCTGTAGGCGCTGGCGCGCAAGCCGAACCTCGTTGCAGCCGCTCGGTCCAGACCCTCCTCGAAGCTGTCCACGGGCGTCAGCACCGTGATGGGTGAGAAGGCCTCCTCGCACTGGAAAGGGTCGTCCTCAGGCAGGCCGCAGAGGATGGCGGGCGGGAGAAGCGCTCCCTGCCTAGGTCCTCGCAGCAGAATTTCAGCACCCGCGGCCACCGCGCGATCCAAGCCTTCATCCATCCGACAGGCGGTGGCTTCATCGATGAGGGGCCCGACCACGGTCGCGGGATCCATGGGATCACCCATGGGCAGGGCCTTCACGGCGGCCACGAAGGCTGGGGCGAAGCTGGCCCAGAGGGCCCGATGCACATAGATCCGCTGAGCCTTGGAGCAGCTCTGCCCCGCCCCGGCCACGGCCGCGGGGGCCACCTGGCGGGCCACGGCGGCCGCATCCACGCCTTCGTCCACCACCACGGCGCCGTTGCCACCCAGCTCCAGCAGCAGCCGTTTGCCCGCCAGCACTTGCTCCAAATGCCGCCCCACCCGCTCAGAGCCCGTGAAACTCACGACCGCGATGCGGGGGTCCTTCGCCAACTCTTCCGCGGCGGCCGGATCCGACGGGGCCAGCTGAAGCAGGGCGGTGGGGGCGCCCACCTGCCGACGGGCGGCTTCGAAACTCTCCCAGAGCAACTTCGAGGTCCGTGGTGCCTGCGGACAAGGTTTCCAGATGACGCTGCACCCCGCGGCCAGGGCGGGGCCTAGCTTGTGGACCGCCAGGTTCACCGGGAAGTTGAAGGGAGTGATCGCGAGGGCCGGGCCCAGGGGAAAGCGCCTGAGGACCGCCCGGCACCCCTCGGCTCCCGCCATCAGATCGTAGGGGACAGCCTCTTCCCCGAACGCAGCCACCGCCTCCATGGTGGCATGCAGGGTGGCCTTCGCCCGGTCCACCTCGCCCCGGGAGAGGGTGATGGGCTTGCCTGTTTCCTGGGTGAGGAGCCCGGCGAGTTCCTCCCGCATCAGGCCCAGCTGCTCCAGCCAGACTTCGATCAGCCTCCGCCGTTCCAGCCGCGAGGTTTCCCGCCAGGCACCGAAGGCTTCCAGCGCCGCCTCCACCATGCCGTTCCCCATAGCCGCCATCATGGTCCAACCTCCCGGGAAGGCCCGTGCCGTGCCCCGCCTGCGCCCAGATTAACCCCGGCCCACGCCCCATGGGCTTGAGGGTGATCACATCCCCACCGGCGGGTAGGCTGGCATGCTGCGCTAGAATCAGAACCTAGGAGCACCATCATGACCAAGCCTCTCGTCCCCGCCGATCTCCTGCAGCAGGTCCAGGCCGCGGACAAGCCGGTTTCCGTGACCAACACCGGAAAACCCAAGGCTGATGCCCACCCCAAGCCCATGGTGAAGGCCTCGTCCCGGCCCCAGGGCAAGACCGGCGTCGCCCACACGCGCATGAGCAACCGCGGGAAATAGCCCTCTCCCCTAGATCTTCATCGCCACCATCGCCAGGGCCGCCACCAGGGAAGCGGTCAGCATGGCCGTCAGGCGCAGGCCGAAGGCCTTTCCGCCCGAAATCCAGGCGAACCCAGCCTTGGCGAGGGTGTTCGCGGCGATCGCCACCACGATGGCGAGAACCGCGACTCCCGCCGACAGATTGCTGGTGTGCAGTTGGCTGCTCACCGCCAGTGTGATGGGATCCACGTCCGCCACACCTGAGAGGCCGGCCGCCACCAGGAGGCCCCGATCCCCGAACCAGGCCCGGGCCGCGGCGGAGGCAAGCATGACCGTGGCCAAAGCCAGGCCCCAACCCAGCGCCCGCTTGAGGTGGAAGGGGTTCCGCAAGGGCATTTCCTCAGGACCGGCCCCATTGGCCAGGCCCGAGCGATAGGTCCACCAGGCCGCGCCCAGCAGGGTCGCCACCATGGCCCCCATGGGCAACAGCAGGGGCCTGACGAGATCCGGCCCGCCGACCACCCCCGCCAGGATGGCCACGCGCACGGCCATCACGGCGCAAGCCAGCATGACGGCCACCTGACCGGAACCGCGGAAGGAGGGATCTTCCCTGGCCTGCCGGGACATGGTCACGGTGACCACGGTCGAACTGACCATGCCCCCCACCAGACCGGTCAACACGGCGCCACGCCGGGATCCCAGCACACGATTGAGGGCGTAGCCGAGGAAATCGACCGCCGCGATGAGGGCCACCATCCAACCCATTTTCTGGGGCGAGAGGGCACCCCAGGGATCCAGCGTCCGTGCCGGCAGCAGCGGCAGCAGGATGGCAAACACGATGAGAAGTTGCATGGTCGCGATGAGGTCTTCGCGATGCAGCCGGGGGATCCAGGCCCGGATCCAGGGCTTCGACAGCAGGAGCAAGGTCACGATCACCGCCACGGCCACCGCCAGCAGCGCGTCCCGGGTGAGGAGCATGCCCAGAAGGGGTGCGGCCAGAGCTGCGACCTCGGTGGTGAGGCCCCGATCCGACGAACTGGTCTGGTGATAGAAGAGGCCGATCAGGAGCGCGGCGAACGCCTGCACCGCGATGGGCATGGCCAGGCCGCCCCCGCCCACCTTCACAGAAATCCAGCCAAGCAGTGTGAGCAGCGCGAAGGTGCGTGCACCCAGGCTGCCATGGAGGGATTCAGCCTGATCGAGCTCCCGGCGCCGGGGTTCCCCGTGGCTCTCCTGACTCCTCTCGAAGCCGCTCCGCTCCCGCTCCAGGCCCATCATCAGGCCCAGGGCCACGGCCATGGCGGCTTCTTTCAGGGTGGAGAAATCGAGGCTCAGCATGAGGTGCTCCCGACGATCCCTAATCAACTTCTAATCGGCCAGATGCCAACTTTGGATGTGACTGGTGCGTTTCAGGACTTCAGCCACAAGGCCTGGAGCCGGAGTTCCAAAGGTGCGCACCCGGGCATTCTCGCCTCCGGGCAGGTGGACGACGTGAACAGAGGCTCCACCGGGAAAATCGGGATGGCGGGCCAGGGGCCGGGCAAGGGTCTGCAGATCCAGGGCCTCCAGCCAACCCTCCGGCAGGGCCGCCGTCCGGGCTCCGGGAACCAGGGCTCCGACCTCCCGCGCCTGGAGGAGGACCAGGTGCCAGCCAGCCTCCGTCCGGCCCCGCCAGCCCAGGAAAGGGGGCAGGTCCCCGAAGGCGACGCCACCTTTGCGGATCTCCGGCCAGGCCCGCAGAGAAGCGATGCCCGCCTCGTCAGCAGCCTCCATGGCGAGGTGGGCCAGATCCGGCGAATCGGGGGGGAGCCAGGGTTCCACGGTCCACATGCCGTCGAGCATGGCAGATCGGGTAGGCTTGGGCCCATGTGTACGACGCCCAAGCGCGGCTTGCAAACCACCCGGACCTTCGGGGATCGGCCATGAACGCCATGACGCCCGTGGTGGCCACCGGACAGCAGATCGGCGCCGGCTGGAGTCCCGCCCTCTCCGTGGCCAAGGCCCTGGCAGCCTTGGCCGAGGCCCGCCGCACGGGTGCCGAGGCGGTCTATTGGCTGGCGGATGAGGATCACGACCGTGCCGAAGTGGCCTCGGTGGTGGGATGGGGTGGCGGCCGCCTGGCACGCCACCGCTTCCGGTTCGATGCCCGGATCGGTACCGCCACCGGCTGGCTGCCCTGGACGGCGGGACACCAAGCCGAGGCGGCCCGTTTGTGGGGCCCCCTGCCCGAGCCCCTGGAGCCCGGGCTCCGCGGTCATGTCCTGGCTCTGGGGCAACCGCTCTGGGAGCGCGGCCTGCGACCTTTCTCGCCCACCAGCCCCGTCGTCCGCGACCCCATCCAGGGCGAACTGGAACGCTGGCGGTCCCTCGACCTGGAGGATCTGCTGCTGCGCCAGGCCGAGAGGCTGAGAGCCGAAGGCGCCCCCTTGCCCCTGGATCCCCGGGTGCAGGCCGCCTGGTTCTCGCTGGATCCCCGCGCCGGCCTCCGCCAGCGTCTGGACCGTGGCGAACCGCTTCCGCCGGGCCGCTGGCTAAGCCCGGGTGCGGCCCTTCGCCCCCTGATGCAGTCCCTGATGCTGCCCGTGGCCGCCGTGGTGCTGGGCCCCTCGGAACGAGCCTACTGGCGGCTTTGCGAACCGCTCTGGGAGCGCGTGGGGCTCGCGGCGCCGAAGATCCTGCCGAGACCCAGCGTCTTCGTCGTGCCGCGGGGCTTCCAGGTATCAGCCGGACAGCTGGACGCCCTGCGCCTGGGGGCCTGGGACCGCCTGGCCCCATGGCCCGGCCCGCTGCCCACGACCCGCTTCCAGGCGGTCGATCCAGACCTGGGGTGGCCCGAAGCCCTCCAGTCACGCTTCCAGCGGGAGCAGGCCCGCACCCGTGCGCGGCTGGCCAAGCTGGATCATCGCCTGCACCGGGAAGCCGCGGCCGGATCGGTAGGCGGTGACCCTGAGCTCCTGCGCCAAGCCCTCTTCCCGTTCGGGGCACCCCAGGAACGCGTGCTGCCCGGCCTGCCCTGGCTTCGCCACGGCGCCCTGCTCGACCGCATCCTGGAGTGCATGGACGGCGCGACATCCGTGATCCTGGTGGAGGAACCATGAGCCACGACTTCGACCTGCTCGCCCTTGGCGCCCACCCGGACGATGTGGAGGTCCACGTGGGGGGCATCCTGGCCCTGGCCTCAGATCGGGGGATGAAAGCAGGCATCCTGGATCTCACCAGCGGCGACCTTGGCACCCGCGGCACCGCGGAAACCCGTCGCAGCGAAGCCCAGCAGGCTGCCCGCATCCTTGGCGTACCGCGCATCGTCCTCGATTTCCCCGATGGTCGGTTCACGGAGGAGGAAGTCTACCGGCTGCGCCTGATGGCCGAGATCCGCCGCCTCCGGCCCCGCTTGGTGATCCTGCCGGCTCCGGATGACCGCCATCCCGATCACCGCCGCAGCCACCGCCTGGCTCGGGAGGCCGCCTACTACGCCGGGCTGAAGAACTATCCCTGCGATGGAGCACCCTGGCGCCCGGAAGCCCTGGCCTGGGCAGGCGGGGAAAATCCCGGCCCGCCCGATCTGCTGGTGGATGTGAGTGGCGTGTGGGAGCGGCGCATGGCTGCCTTCGACGCCTTCGGCAGCCAGTTCACCCAGGATGCCTCCCAGCCCGCCACACGCATCGCCCATCCGGCCTTCCGCCGCGGAGTCCTGGGCCGGGCCATGCACTGGGGCTCGCTCCACATGTGCGACTGGGCCGAGGCCCTGTGGTGTGAGCGGCCCGTGCCCCCGGCCCTGATCCAGCTCGTGGACCGCCTGAACGCTCCGGCATGAACCGTTTCGAAGCCGACCTCCTCGCGCAGATCCAGCGCCGGGGCGATGGCGTCACCGGCCGTGTGCTGGTGGCCTGCTCAGGTGGCGGTGACTCAGTGGCGCTGCTGGCGCTGTTGTGGGCCCTGCGGAAGAGCCTGGGCCTGGAACTGAGCGTGGCCCACGTGGACCACGGACTGCGGCCGGAATCGCCGGATGAAGCAGACTTCGTGCGCCACCTCTGCCGGGCCCTCGACCTGGATCTGGCGGAGGCATCGCTTGGCGTGAGGGCGCATGCGGAGGCCAGTGCCCAGGGCCTGGAGATGGCCGCCAGGGAGTTGCGTTGGGACTGGCTCCGGCAGGAGGCTGAACAGGCAGGAGCCTGCTCCGTGGCGACCGGGCACACCCTGGACGATCACACGGAGACGGTGTTCCTGCGCCTGGCCCGGGGCGGCGGCCTGGGCTGCCTGCGCCCCCTGGCGCCGCGCCAGGGCCTGCGCTGGTCGCCCCTGGCGGAGATCCGCCGCGCGGATTTGCGCAGCTACCTGGTGTCGCGCAACCTTCCCTGGCGCGAGGATCCCAGCAACGTCGAGCCCTTCACGGCGCGGAACCGCTGGCGGCCGATCCTCGAGACCATGCGACAGGAGGCGCCCGACCTGGACCGCCACCTGTTCGAAACCCACCTGCAGGCCGAAGAGGCTGAACACCTGGCCCAGAGGCTCATCGCCGGCTGGGAGGGCACCCGCTGGTCCATCGCTGACCGCTGCATCGTCTTCCAGCGGGCCACCTGGACCGAACTGGATCTGCGCTGGACGCTGGAATCCGCCTTCCGCCAGCTCGACTGGCCCCGG
Source organism: Geothrix campi (assembly GCF_024609265.1). Lineage (GTDB taxonomy): Bacteria > Acidobacteriota > Holophagae > Holophagales > Holophagaceae > Geothrix > Geothrix campi. The sequence goes on from NZ_JANHMP010000001.1 coordinate 702,704, forward strand.
GAATCCGCCCTGTTGCGCGGGCTCACACCGTGGCTCGCCACCCGCCTCGCAAGGGGACGCAAGCCGTCGACCTGGGGGAATTTCCATCTAAACCCTGAACCGGATGGCGAGTATCTGCATCTTAGGTTCAGCTGCCTTCCCGGGCCTAGTACACTGGAGGGCCACTTGGGCGAAGGCCCGAAGGAGTGACCCTTTGAATTCCATGATGAAGAGCGTGCTGGTCTGGCTGGGCATCATCGCCCTCTTGGTGCTGGCCTTCCGCCAGATCCCCCAGAACAGCCGCCAGATCGAGATTCCCTTCTCGACCTTCTACACCGAGGGTGTGGGGGGCAAGTACAAGTCTGTGACACTGTCCGGTTTCGACGTCGAAGGCACCTACAAGCAGCCCGAGAAGAACTCCAAGACGGGCGAGGTCATCGAGAAGTTCCGTACGGTGGCTCCGCCCATGCAGGATCTGGGCAAGGTCATCCTCAGCTGGAAGACCGAGGGCCAGCTCGACGAGTTCAAGGCCGCTAAGCCCAGCGAGAACAACTTCGCCTATGTGTTGATGTTCTGGGCACCTCTGCTGGTGTTCGTGGTGCTCTGGTTCGTGTTCATGCGCCAGGCCCAGATGGGCGGCAACAAGGCCCTGAGCTTCGGCAAGGCCCGCGCCAAGGGTCTGTCCAGCAGCGCCAAGCGCGTCACCTTCGCCGATGTGGCCGGCTGCGACGAGGCCAAAGAGGAACTGAAGGAAATCGTGGAATTCCTGAAGGATCCCGCCAAGTTCGTGAAGCTGGGCGGCAAGATCCCCAAGGGCGTGCTCCTCATGGGCCCTCCGGGCACCGGCAAGACCCTGCTGGCCCGCGCCATCGCTGGCGAGGCCAAGGTGCAGTTCTTCTCCATCTCCGGCTCCGACTTCGTCGAGATGTTCGTGGGTGTGGGCGCCAGCCGCGTGCGCGACCTCTTCGAGCAGGCCAAGAAGAGCGCCCCCTGCATCGTGTTCATAGATGAGATCGACGCTGTCGGTCGCCACCGCGGAGCCGGCCTGGGCGGCGGCCACGACGAGCGCGAACAGACCCTGAATCAGCTCCTGGTCGAGATGGACGGCTTCGAGGGCAACGAGGGCGTCATCCTCATCGCCGCCACTAACCGCCCCGACGTCCTTGATCCCGCTCTGCTCCGCCCCGGTCGCTTCGACCGGCGCGTGGTGGTGGACCGCCCCGACGTGAAGGGTCGTTTCGAGATCCTGAAGGTGCACACCACCGATAAGATCCCCCTCAGCCCCGATGTGGATCTGGAAGTCATCGCCCGCGGCACGCCCGGCTTCGCTGGCGCCGACCTGGCCAACCTCTGCAACGAGGCCGCCCTCACCGCCGCCCGCGGCAGCAAGAAGTGGGTCGAAATGGCCGACTTCGAGAATGCCAAGGACAAGGTCTACATGGGCGCCGAGCGCCGCAGCCTGGTGATGACCGAGGCGGACAAGCGCATCACGGCCTATCACGAGGCGGGCCACACCGTTGTAGCCGCGGTGGTGCCCGACAGCGACCCGCTCCACAAGGTCACCATCATCCCCCGCGGTCGGGCGCTGGGCGTCACCTGGCAGCTGCCGGTGACGGACCGCTACAACACCACGCGGGACTACATGGAGAGCCGCATCGCCATCGCCATGGGCGGTCGCATCGCGGAAGAGATCTTCTTCAACCAGCTCAGTACCGGCGCAGCCAATGACATCCAGCAGGCCACCGAAATGGCCCGGTCGATGGTCACGGAATTCGGCATGAGCGATAAGCTGGGCCCGCTGAATTTCGGCGGTGGTGGCAACCATGAAGTCTTCCTCGGTCGCGATTTCGCTCAGCATCGCGAGATCTCCGAGGACACGGCCCGCCTCATCGACGTCGAGGTGCAGGAGTTTGTCCTCCGGAACTACCGTCGCGCCAAGGCCGCCATCGAGTCCCACCGCGATCAGCTGGTGACCATCGCCGAGGCTCTTCTCGTGCGGGAAACCCTCGACGGCGACGACATCGACATCCTCATGAAGGGCGGCACCCTGCCCCCACCCAAGCCCGGCAGCACCCCCACCGCACCTGCGACGGTGGAGGGCCCCTCCACGGATTCCGGCCTGAACCCGGCTCTGAAACCCGCGTGACCGGCACGGCCTTCGATTGGGGACCGCTCCTTGAGGGCGGTCCCCTTTTTCTGGGCATCCTCAATCTCACTCCAGATTCCTTCAGCGATGGCGGCCGGTACGTGGAGCCCGCCGCGGCCCTCAGCCAAGCCCATCGCCTCGTGGCGGCCGGGGCCCGCATGCTGGATCTCGGCGCCGAAAGCACCCGCCCCGGCTCGGTGGTGGTCGAGGCCGCCACGGAATGGGGCCGCCTCGAACCTGCACTGGCAGCCCTGACAGAGGCCCTGCCGCACATCCCCCTCAGCCTCGACACCCGCCATGCGACCGTGGCCGCCCGGGGCCTTGCCGCGGGAGCCTCCGTCCTCAACGATGTCGACGGTTTCGCCGACCCCGGCATGCTGGACCTCGCCGCGGGCTCCCGCTGCGGTCTCATCGCCATGCGCAGCCGCCGCCTGGGCGCGGGTTTCCTCATGCCCCCCTATGGCGACCCCGCCCCGAAGGAGGCGACCTCCGCCCTTGCCGAACTCGTCGCCGTCCGAGACCGCCTGCTGACCGCCGGAATCGCCGCGGAACGTGTGCTGCTGGACCCGGGCTTCGGCTTCGGCACCAGCTTCATGGAGGATCTGGCCCTCTGGAAGGCCTTGCCCCGAGTACCAGAGGCCCTGGCCTGGCCCGTTGACCGCATCTGCATCGGCATCTCTCGCAAACGATTCCTGGCGACCCGGGCCGGCACCCCGGGCCTTCCCCCCGACCAGAGGGACGCCCTCACGGCCGCGGCCCACTCGGAAGCCATCGGTTGGGGTTACCGGGTCTTCCGGACCCACGCCCTCCCTGGCTGAGCATCGGTTAATCTGGCGGCATGAGTCTTCGCTACTTCGGAACCGATGGCATTCGCGGGGTCGCCCTGCGCTCCCCCCTCACCCTGGAGGAGGTCTCCCGCTGGGGCGCCGCCTGGGCGCAGGTCGCCCGTGAGGCCAGCGTGAAACGGCTGGTGGTGGGCTGGGATCCCCGGTCGAGCTCCGGCCCCATGGCCGAAGCCTTCATCATGGGCGTGGGGATGGGCCTGAAGGTGCAGATCCTGGGCATGGCGCCCACCCCGGCGGTGGCCTGGACCGTGGCGAAACTGAGCGTCGAGGGCGATAAGACCTGGGGCCTCATGATCTCCGCAAGCCATAACCCTCCGGAGGACAACGGCCTCAAGGGCTTCAATGAGCTGGGCGAGAAGCTCGAGGAGGACCAGGAGCACGCCATCGAGGCCGCCTTCGATTGCATCCCCGAGCCGACCACCATCTCCCTGCCGCCCAGCCATCTGGATCTCCGGCCCTACCTCGCCCACCTCGGGGGCATCGATCTGCCGCGGGATTTTGGCGTGGTGATCGACTGCGCCCATGGCGCCACGGCTGAAGCGGCCCAGGAACTCTTCCGCGGCGACGCGATTCACTGGATTGGCGTGCCGCCGGACGGCCCCTCCATCAATGTGGGTGTGGGCTCCACACACCTCAACACGCTGTCCGCGACCGTCGTGGCTCGAGGCGCCCAGCTGGGCATCGCCTTCGACGGCGATGGGGACCGCTGCCTGCTCGTGGACGGCCAAGGCGACCTGGTGGACGGTGACCAGATGGTGTGGCTGCTCGCCCAGGATCGGCAGGCTTGTGGTGATACCCCTCCAGGCGTGGTGGGTACCGTGATGACCAACGGTGGTCTGGCCCAGGCACTCACCCACGCAGGCATCCCCTTCGTCCGCACGCCGGTGGGCGACAAGTTCCTGCTGCGGGAGATGGCCAAGCTCGGTTGGGACCTGGCGGCGGAAGCCTCGGGGCATCTCATCCAGAAGCGCGTGGGGCCCAGTGGCGACGGCATGGCCGCGGCGCTCGGCATCCTCCGCGCCCTCCTGCACAGGCCCGCCGAGCGGCGCTGGGCCTGGGCCTTCCGCCCCTGGCCCCAGCGACTGGTGAATGTGGTCGCAAGGGACCGCAAGAACGTGGAATCCTGCCCCGGCCTGGTCTCCGCCATGGCCGCCATCGACGCGCGCTGGGGCGAAGGCGTGCGCCAGGTGGTCCGCTGGTCCGGCACGGAACCCAAACTGCGACTCATGGTGGAGGCCCAGGAGACCGCCTGGGTGGACCAGGCCCTTCACGAACTCGAATCCGCCGCCCGCCGCGACCTGTCCCTGGCCTGACAGATGGCGCCCGACGTCCGCCGCCCCGTGGATCGCTGGCTGGTGCTGTTCGCCCTCGCCCTGGTCGCCGTCGGCATGGTGTGGATCTACTCCGCCTCCGCCATCAAGGCTTCCCAGAATCATGCCGCGGCCACGGCCTTCCTCACTCGCCAGCTGCTGGGCGGCGCTATCGGCATCGCATGCATGCTGGCGCTCTCCCAGGTGGATCTGGCCCCTCTCCAGGACCACTCGCGCCCCCTGCAGATCACCTACGGCATCCTGGTCCTGCTCCTGATGGGAGTCCTCCTCTTCGGGCCGAAGGTGAACGGCGCCCACCGCTGGATCCGCCTGGGAGCCATGAGTCTCCAGCCGTCGGAGCTCTTCAAGCCCCTGTCCGTCCTCATCGCCGCCGGATGGATGGTGCGCCACCGGGAGGCCTGGACCAGCCATCGCGATGCCCTGCCCAAGCTGCTGGGGTTGGCTGGCATCATGTCGGTCCCCTTGGCCCTCATCCTGCGGGAACCTGATTTCGGGACTTCCTTCCTCATCGTCTTCGTGACGCTGATGGTCGTGTTCATGGGCGGCGCCCCCAAATGGATCTTCGCGTTGGCGATCCCGATCCTGGGCGCCCTCGGCACCGCTTTCGTGGTGCTGTCACCCTACCGCCTGGCCCGCGTGACGAGCTTCCTGAATCCCACCGCCGATCCCCTCGGCAAGGGGCACCAGGCCCTCCAGAGCCTCGTGGCCGTGGGCAATGGCGGGTTCATGGGTGTCGGCCTGGGTGGCGGGAAGCAGAAACTCTTCTTCCTGCCCGAGGCGCATACGGATTTCATCTACGCGGTGATCGCCGAGGAGGCCGGCCTGATCGGGACGGTGGCGATCCTCGCGCTCTTCATCGCGATCCTCTGGCGCGGCTACCGCATCGCCCGGCGCGTGAATGACACCTTCCTCAAGCTGTGTGCCATGGGCTTCGTCCTCCTGCTGGTGGTGCAGGCCCTGATGAACATGAGCGTGGTGTTGTCGTTGGCGCCCAACAAGGGCATTCCCCTGCCCTTCATCTCCTTCGGCCCCAACAGCCTCATCGCGAGCCTGATCTGCCTGGGCCTGCTGCTGGCCATCAGCAAGGAGGCCGGTTCAACCTAGGTGGAGGGGTTCGTCGTCGTCCTCATCCACGAGGGTGATGTTCGAACCACCGCCAAGCAGAACCGCATCCTCGTACATGTTCTTGAGTTTGGGTTCGAAGCGCTCCGCCTGGGCCAGGCGGGGATCCGCCTTCAGGTCCAGCGATAGGCGCAGAAGGCCGCGCAGGACAACCGGTTCGAACCCCAGGATGGCCGCCTGGACCTTGATGGGGTTGCCAACTTGGGCGCTCCCGGCACGCGTTGTGCTGAAGAGGATTTCGCCCTCCCACCGCAGTTCCGTCACCAGGGGTCGCAGGTCCAGTTGCTTGACCTGCTTGCGGCCCTCGACCCGTCCGCCCTTCTCCCAGAGCCATTCCCGCGCGGCAAGAAAGGCAGCGGTGCGGAGCCTGGCCTCCTCCACCCGCTCGGCCGGACAGTTCCAGCACCAATGGGAGGCCTCCGCCAGGTCCCCCAACGGCGAGGCGTAAGGTGCGAGGGGATCCCAACGATGAATCCGCAGTCCCGTCGGAAGCCGCCTGTTCAGACGAGCGATCAAGGCTTCAGGGGGATCCAGTGGTTCCACCCGGAACACGGCCTCCGCGCATTCCGCGAGGCCACCTGCCCCAGCGGGAAGCGGCAATTCCAACCGGAGCGAGGGCTTGGGGCGCTTGCCGAGGTCCAACGCCAACCGGAACCCCTCAAGCCGGAAGGCTTGCATCAGGATGGCGTGGACATCTCCTTCATCGAGGTCCAGCGCCTCACCCTCTTTCGCGTAGCCCAGGCGAATGGTGGCGCGCCGGCTATCGAACTGCCAACCCGTTTCGCGCCGTTCCATGGCCTTGGCTGCGAGCGGCGCCAGGAGTGCACCAATCTTCTCGGCGATTCCCCCATCGGTTTTCCGACGTTCGGTGCGGACCAGGCTGGCCGCTTCCTCCACAAGCTCTTCGTCGATCAGCTCGTGAATAAGCGCGGCGTGATCCGTCGGTTCGCCGTGCAGTGCGCGGCGCAGAAGCTGGAGAGAACCAGGCTCGCGATTCTCCCGCCCCTCTTCCATGGCGGCCAGGAGCGCCCGCAGGCGGGCTTGTCGAGCCAGCGCCTCAGCGGGAATGGAGGGATGATGAGCGTGTGCGTCCACAGTCCCAGGATAGTGAGGCCGAGGTCGGTGCGCGGAGGAAACCCCACCGAGCGCACGTGCAGAAATCGAGAAGTCCTTGGCCGGTTTACTGAGACCCCGAGGGGGGATTTCCACATCCTTTGTGGGAAGCGGGTGTGCAATCCGGAAGAATTCCTTCCAGCTCAAGCCACTTGGGTCCGTGCTGATTTTTGGTGGCAGGTTCCCGCCTTGAATGGGTGGTTGACAGGTGTCACCGGGCTCGTTCCGACCAGGTCTTCGACACAGCCTTTGCCTTCCGTCGCCGTACCCGCCAAGCTGGAATCCACATGATTCATGACCCTTACATCGTCCCTCCCCTGCCCGCCTCGTGGCCGTACGAGCCCGGCCGGCCGCTGCGGCCGCTGGGTTGCCGCGTGAACCTCGAGCTGCCTGGTCTTGGCGGCGGCTGGCGCGTCTGCACCCCCGGCGGCCAACTGATCGAAGGAGAAACCTTTCCACTCGAAGGTGCCTTCGGTCGCGGCGGCATTCTCCGCGTGGGTGATTTCGTGATGCGGCCCTATCGTCGCGGCGGGCTGCTGCGGCACCTGAATGAACGGACCTACCGCACCCATCTGCGCTTCGCAGCAGAACATGCCGTTCATCGCGGGCTATGGGAGGCCGGCTTCCCCACCGTCGAGCCCCTCGGCTATGCCTGGCGCCCCAGCGGCTTCGGCGTCGAAGGCGTACTCTTCACCAGGTTCGCCCAAGGAGAGGCTTGGCCGCGTCGCTGGGATCTGAGCGCAGGGCGTGCGAAGGACATCCAGCACGCCATCAGTTCACTTTGCACGTGGGGCCTGTGGTCCCCTGACCTGAACGCCACCAACATCTTGCTGCCGCCTGACGGAGGGGCCCTGATCCTCGACTGGGATCGGGCCGGATTCGAACCCGGGGGGGTGGACCTGGGGCCCCGCTATCGCAGGCGCCTGGAACGCAGCCTCACCAAGCTGGGGGCGCCGGCGGAAGCCCTTGCCGTCATTGGATCTGCACCGCTTCCTTGATGAGGACGGCCTTCACCGGCAGGTTCAGGAAATCACTGCGCTTGTTGCTGGTCTTCACGGCCTTGATGCGGTCCACCACATCCATGCCCTTGATGACCCGGCCGAACACGCAGTAGCCCCATGTCTTGTCGTTGGCCTTGCTCTTGAAGTCCAGCGCAGGATTGTCCACCACATTGATGAAGAACTCGGCGGCGGCGCTGTGGGGATCCGGCGTCCGCGCCATGGCCACCGTGCCGCGCTTGTTCTTCAGCCCGGCCGCCAGGGCGCGGTCCGCCTCGTTGGGGATGGAGGCCTCCGTGCGCTTCTTCCCCAGGTAGTCCACGTAGCCACCACCCTGGATCATGAAGCCGGGGATGACACGGTGGAAGATGGTGCCGTTGTACTGGCCCTTCTTCACGTACTTCAGGAAGTTCTCCACGGTCCGGGGCGCCGCCTGCGGCTCGAGCTCCATCACGATTACGCCCATGGACGTGGTGAGCTTCACCTGGGGTTTGGGGCCCGCGCTCAGGGCCATGGCGGCGAAGGACAGGAAGGCGGCGATCAGGGGTCGCATCGGGGCATCTCCGGGGGGGTCCCCCAGCATAGCGTCACGCCGCCCCGGGTGCGCCAGTGGTCAGGCCCACCGTTGCGGCGAGGCCGCCGGCGGCGTAGGGTGGAAGCCTCGCCACACGATATTTGAGGGAGCTGCCATGCCCGCCTACCAGCTCACCGTGAACGGTCGTGCCCGCACCGTGGACGCCGACGCCGACACGCCGCTTCTCTGGGTCCTCCGGGACACCCTTGGCCTCACCGGCACCAAGTTCGGGTGCGGCCAGGGCGTCTGCGGCGCCTGCACCATCCATCTCGACGGCCAGGCCGTGCGGTCCTGCCAGACGAGCCTGAAAGAGGCTGCCGGACACGCCATCGTCACGGTGGAGGGCCTCTCGAAGGATGGTTCCCATTCCGTGCAGAAGGCCTGGATCACCGAGGACGTGGCCCAGTGCGGCTACTGCCAGCCAGGCATGATCATGACTGCCGCGGCCCTGCTCAAGCACAAGGCCCATCTCTCGGACCATGACATCGACGAGGCCTTCGCCGACCACATCTGCCGCTGCGGCACCTATCCCCGCATCCGCAAAGCCGTGAAGCGCGCCGCCGGAGGTGTGAAATGACCAGCCGCCGCGATTTCCTGAAGGTGACCGGCGCCGCCGGCGCGGGCCTCGTGCTGGGCCTCCACCTCGATGCCAAGCCCCGGCCCGGCGAGAGCGCCAAGGCCGCCTTCCATCCGAACGCCTTCCTGGCCATCCGGCCTGATGGCACGGCGCAGATCACCGTGCCCAAGGTGGAGATGGGCCAGGGCGTGCGCACGGCCCTGCCCCTGGTCCTGGCCGAGGAGCTGGATCTTGACTGGTCGAGGATCGAGGTTGTCACCGCGCAGCCCGGGCCGGACTTCAAGGCCATGAACACCGGCGGCAGCACCAGTGTGAGCACCACCTGGGATACGCTCCGCCGGGCCGGTGCCACCGCCCGCGAGATGCTCAAGGGCGCGGCCGCGGCCCAGTGGAAGGTGCCCGTGGGTCAGTGCCGCACGGAGAAGGGTTTCGTGCTGGGCCCCGACGGCAAGAAGCTGGGCTACGGGGCCCTGGCCGAGGCCGCGGCCAAGCTGCCCGTGCCTAAAGATGCCCCGCTGAAGAAACCCGCGGATTACCGCCTGCTGGGCAAGCGGACGCCCCGCTTCGACGGTCCGGCCATCGTCACCGGCAAGGCCGTCTTCGGCCTCGACGTGCGGCGTCCCGGCCAACGCTTCGCGGCGGTGCTGCGCTGCCCCGTGCCCGGCGGCCAGCCCAGGACCTGGGATGACACCAAGGCCAAGGCCGTGCGCGGCGTGACGGCCGTGCTGAAGGTGCCCACGGGCCTCGCCGTCATCGCGGACAGCACCTGGGCTGCCTTCAAGGGCCGGGACGCCCTGACGGCCGCGACCACCTGGGACGAAGGGACCGCGAAAGAATTCAGTTCCGCCGCGCTCGAGGCGAAGGCCCGCGCCGCCCTCACCGGCCCCGCCGATGACGCCCGTCGCGAGGGCGATCCCGCCAAGGCCCTGGCAGCCGCAGCCAAAGTGCTGGAGGCGGAGTACAGCTTCCCCTACCAGGCCCACGTCACTGTGGAGCCCATGAACGCCACCGCCCAGGTGGGCGCCGACGGCGCCGAGCTGTGGGTGGGCAGCCAGTCCGCGAACCGGGCCCTGGATCGTGCCGCCACGGCCGTGGGCCTGAAGGCCGAACAGCTGAAGGTGAACGTGCCCCTCATCGGCGGTGGCTTCGGACGCCGGCTCGGCACGGACTTCAGCACCGAGGCCGCCCAGGTGGCCAAGGCCGCCGGCGGTGGGCCCGTGCAGGTGGTCTGGGACCGGGAGGACGATATCCGCCACGACCTCCACCACCCTGCGACCCTCCACCGCCTGCGGGCGGGGATCGACGGTGCGGGCGCCCTCTCGGCCTGGACGCACCGCATCGCCGGTCCCGCCGTGCTGCGCTCCTGGACCGGCGGGCAGAAGGCCCCATCCCAGGCCGCCACGGAAGCCAACGGCGCCTACGACATCCCCTACGCCATCCCCGCCATCGCCGTGGACTTCGCGGAGGTGGAGGCGCCCACACCCTTGGGCTGGTGGCGCGGCATCCAGATCGTGCCCAATGTCTTCGCACGGGAGTGCTTCCTCGACGAAGTCGCCCATGCCCTGGGGAAGGATCCGCTGCGCTTCCGCCTGGATCTGCTGGGCGACCGCGGCATCGTCAAGTTCGGCCGGGACACGGCCGACATCCGCCGCCTCAAGAAGGTGCTGGAGGTGGCCGCGGAGAAGGCCGGCTGGGGCCGCAAGTTGCCCGCGGGCCACGGTCTCGGCCTTGCGTGCCACGCCTACGACGGCCGTACCTACGCCGCCGAGGTGGCGGAAGTCTCCGTGGTGAAGGGCCGGCTCAAGCTCCACAAGGTCACCTGTGCCGTGGACTGCGGTCTGGCGGTGAACCCTGCGGGCCTCGAGGCCCAGGTGGAGGGCGGCATCGCCTTCGGCCTCTCCGCGCTGTTCTCCCAGATCACGTGGGAGAAGGGCCGCACCGTCCAGACCGGCTACCACGACTTCCCCGTGCTGCGCCTAGCGGACATGCCCCTCATCGAGACCCACATCGTTTCCAGCGCCGAGACCCCTTCCGGCATGGGCGAACCGCCGGTGCCCGTGGCCATCCCGGCCGTCCTGAACGCGGTCTTCGCCGCCACAGGGAAGCGGATCCGGAAAGTTCCCATTGAGGATGGGTTGATCTAATTTTTCATATCGCACCTTCGCCCTTGAAAAGGCGTAGCATGGGGGCCGCTATCCCAGCTGGAGGTGCCCATGGCGGAGTACACCCTCTCGGTCAACGGCCAGTCTCATACGGTCGAAGCGTCACCGGACATGCCCCTGCTGTGGGTACTCCGCGACCGCGTCAAGCTCACAGGCACCAAGTTCGGGTGCGGCCAGGGCCTCTGTGGCGCCTGCACCGTCCATCTGGGTGGCGAGCCTGTGCGGTCCTGTGTGACGCCGGTGGGCGACGTCGGCACGAAGCGCATCACCACCATCGAGGGCCTGGACCCCCACGGCGCCCATCCCCTGCAGAAGGCCTGGATCGAAGTGGATGTGGCCCAGTGCGGCTACTGCCAGACGGGCCAGATCATGACCGCCGCGGCCCTGCTGGCCAAGCATCCCAAGCCCACCGATCGCGACATCGATCAGGCCATGGGCGAGAATGTCTGCCGCTGCGGTACCTATCTGAGGATCCGCGAGGCCATCCACCGGGCTGCGGGTCAGCGGAAGGAGGTGACCCGATGAGCACCACCCGGCGCGATTTCCTCAAGACCACAGGCAGCCTGTCCCTGGCCTTCTGCCTGCCCCTGAACCTGAAGGGGGCCACTGCCCAGGCCCCAAGCCCGGCCTTCGAGCCCAACGGCATGCTGCGGATCGATCCGGACGGTTCCGTTACTGTCTGGGCCACGCGAACGGAGATTGGCCAGGGTGTCCGCACCAGCATGGCCATGGCCATCGCTGAAGAATTGGAAGCGGACTGGTCCCGCGTCAAGGTCCTGCAGGCCTCCACGGCCCCGAGATTCGGTGACCTCGGTGTCACCGGCGGCAGCCAGACCACACTCTCCACCACTATGGCCCTGCGAAAAGTCGGCGCCCAGGCCCGGGAGATGCTCCTCCAGGCCGCGGCGGACACCTGGGGCGTGCCCAAGGCCGAGTGCCAGGCCCGATCGGGCCGCATCCAGCATCCACCGACGAAGCGGAGCCTGGAATATGGGGAGCTGGTGGGCAGGGCCGCGAAACTCACTCCGCCGGCGGAACCACCGCTGAAGGCGCCCAAGGACTTCCGGATCCTCGGCAAGGACACCCTGCGACTGGACGGGCCCGACATCGTCACCGGGCGGGCCCAGTTCGCCACGGACATCCACCTCCCCGGCATGCTCGTGGCCAGCATCGAACGCTGCCCCGTGTTCGGGGGGAAGGTGAAGTCCTTCGACGCCTCGGCGGCCCTCAAGGTGCCCGGCGTGAAGCAGGTGTTGCAGGTGTCGAGCGGTGTGGCTGTCTTCGGCGAGGATACCTGGGCCGCCTTCGCGGGTCGCGAGGCGCTGAAGGTCCAATGGGACGAGGGGCCGGCCGCCAAAGTGGACAGCGCCTCCATCCGCAAGCAGTACGAGGAACGGCTGAAGACGCCCGGCAAGGTGGTGCGCCAGGTCGGCGACGCGGCCCAGGCCCTGCCGAAGGCCGCCAAGCGCATCAAGGCCACCTACGACGCGCCGTTCCTGGCCCACGCCACCATGGAACCCATGGTGGCCGTCGCTGATGTGAAGCCGGGCCACTGCATGATCTGGGCGCCCACCCAGGCACCCGGCATGACCCTGCCCTTCGTCGAGACGCTCACCGGCCTGAAGGCTGACCAGATCGAGATCCAGGTCACGCTCGCTGGTGGGGGCTTCGGCCGCCGCGCCATGGCGGATTTCATCCTCGATGCCGTGGAATGCTCCAAGGCCGCTGGCGTCCCAGTGAAGGCACAATGGACCCGACCCGATGATTTCCAGCACGACGGCTACCGCCCCGCCACCCTGCACGAACTGGAGGCGGGCTTGGACACCCATGGCCGCCCCGTGGCCTGGAACCACCGGTTTGTGGGGCCCTCCATCGCCGCTGCCAACCACTTCCCCTGGCCCCCGGAGGCCACGGAGTTGGCAGGCGCCGCGGACCTGCCCTACGACATCCCGAACCTGCACGTGGAGTGGGGCCAGAGCGACACGCCTGTGCCCATCTGGTTCTGGCGGGCTGTGCCCGCGAGCTTCAATCCCTTCGTCACCGAATGTTTCCTGGATGAGCTGGCCCACGCGGCCGGGAAGGATCCCCTCGCCTTCCGGCTGGCGCACCTTCCGAAGGCACCCCTAAAGCTGGGCCAGCACACCTTCGATCCCGCCCGGTACCGCGCCGTGCTGGAGCTGGCCGCGGCCAAGGCCGGGTGGGGCACGCGCAAGCTGCCTAAGGGATGGGGCCGCGGCATCGCGGCCCACGCCTACATGGAGTGCGGCACCTACGTGGCCCAGGTGGCGGAGGTGGAAGCCAAGGCCGACGGAGGCATCCGCGTCCATCGCGTCGTTTGCGCGGTGGACTGTGGCATGGTGCTGAACCCCGGGAACGTGAAAGCGCAGATGGAAGGCGGCATCGCCTTCGGCCTCAGCGCGGCGCTGTACGACGAGATTGCGCTCAAGGATGGCCGGGTGACCGCCTCCAGTTTCTCGGAGCATCCCATCCTGCTGCTCCCGTCCATGCCCAAGGTGGAAGTCCATATCGTGCCCAGTGAGCTGCCCCCCGGCGGCGTGGGCGAACCGGGCCTGCCGCCCCTGGCGCCCGCCGTGGGCAACGCGGTGTTCGCGGCCACGGGCAAGCGCCTGCGCAGTCTGCCCCTCCTCCCACAGGCGCTGCGCAAGGCCTGATCCGCGCCGGCACAGGGCATAATCCCCTCATGCACAAAGAACTCCAGGACATCCTGGGCCTGATCCGGGGCCAAACCACGCCCCTGGCGCTCGCCACCCTCCTTCGGGTCGAGGGCTCCAGCTACCGGCGGCCCGGCTCTCGGCTGCTGACGGACGGAGAGAAGATCCTGCGAGGTTCTCTCAGTGGAGGCTGCCTCGAAGGTGAAGTTCTGGGCCGATCCGTGGACGTGCTGGCGGACGGCCAGCCGCGCCTGCTCCGCTACGACCTCCGCGGGGAGACCGACCTCGTCTGGGGCAGCGGTAGCGGCTGCGAAGGCGTTCTGGACATCCTGGTGGAGCGCCTGGATCCCGCCTCACCTCCGACCTGGCTGATCTGGATCGAGGACGTCCCGCGGCACAGACGGGCCCTTCGCCTCGCCACTTCTCTTGAAGGCGCCTTCCCACGCCGCCGCCTGGAGGAGGAAGAGAGCCCGGGCGCCGAGGAGGCTCTGGAGGTCATTCCACCCCCCGTCTCCCTGTGGATCCTGGGCGCCAGCGACGACAGCCGGCCCCTGGTGCGCCTGGCGAAGGAACTCGGGTGGCAGGTGGGCCTGCTGGATCACCGCCCGGCCTTCGCGCGCCCCGAACGGTTCCCCGAGGCGGATCTGGTCCTCTCCGGCCATCCGGCGCAACGCATTCCAGGTCTGGAACTGGATGGACGCACCGCCGTAGTGCTCATGACCCACAACTACCTGAAGGATCTCGAGGCCCTGCGTCTGCTGGGACTCTCCGGGGCGGGCTACCTTGGTCTCATGGGCAGCCGCGCCCGCAGCGCGAAGATGGTGGCGGAACTGGCCGCGGAAGGCATCTCCTGCGGGAGTCGCCTGCACAGCCCGGTGGGGCTGGACCTCGGCGCCGAGGATCCCGAGACCATCGCCTTGGCGGTACTGGCGGAGATCCAGGCCGCTTTCCAGGGCCGCGCGGGTGGCCCACTCCGCACGACACGCACCCGCGTGTCGCCTCCGTGATCGCCGCCGTGATCCTCGCGGCCGGCGAGGGGCGGCGCATGGGCGGCCCCAAGGCGCTCCTGCGCATCGACGGCGAAACCTTGCTTCGTCGCACCGCCCGGGCGGCCCTGGCGGCGGGCTGCGACCCCGTCCTGGCGGTGATCGGAAGCTGGGACCCGGACCTCGATGGTCTGGAAGTCCGGACGCTCGTCAATCCCGCAGCCCGGGAAGGCATGGCCAGCTCCCTCCGCCTGGGCATCGCGGCCATGGCGCCGGAGGTGGAAGCCGCCCTGCTGCTGACAGTGGACCAACCCGCCGTGGATGCCGCCCTGCTGAAAGAGCTGCTGGCCTTGGCCGCGGCCCATCCCACGCGCCCAGCAGCCTGCGCCTATGCCGGCACCCTGGGCATCCCCGCCGTGCTGCCGCGGCACCACTTCCCGGCATTGCTGGCCCTGCGCGGGGACCGCGGCGCCAAGGCCCTCCTCCTGCGTGAGCAGACGGTATCTCTGCCCTTCCCGGCCGGCGCCGACGACCTGGACGCGCCCGGGGACCTGGACGGCATCAGGCGCTGAGGGCGGGCTCCGCCCGGCCGAAGCGCGGGGGTCCGGGGGGACATCGCGAGCGAAGCGAGCAGGCGGTCCCCCCGGACAGCATCAGGCGCTGAGGGGGGGCTTCTTCTGCAGGTGGTCGTAGCGCTTGCGGGCCTGCTCCAGCTCCGCAAGATGCATACCCGCCCACTCGCAGAGGGCGCCCAGGGGCCCGATGAGCGTGTGGCCCAGCTTGGTCAGCTCGTACTCGGTGCGGGGTGGCACCTCGGGGTAGACATGGCGCGTCACGAGCCCGTCTCGCTCCAGTTTCCGCAGGGTCTGCGTCAGCATCTTCTGACTGATGCCGCCCACCTGCCGGTGGAGATCCCCATAGCGCTGTTTCCCCTTGGACAACAGATAGATCAGCAGGGTGGTCCACTTGTCGGCGATGAGATCCAGAGCCTGGCGGGTCGGGCACTGGGCGCTGAGGACGTTGGGAGCCAGGGTGCATGCTTTGCGAACCATTGGGTGCCTACCTTCCAAAATGGTGCCTACTTTCTTTTCGATCGTAAGCACCTAAAGTTTGGATCACGGGCCGAACGAATGCAAGTGCCCGAAAAGGAGACAAGGATGACCCGAATCGCCATCGTGTTCCACAGCGGCTATGGCCACACCAGGGTGGTGGCGGAGAGCGTGAAGGCTGGCGCCGAAACCATCCCCGGCGCCAAGGTCCTGCTCATTCCAGTCGAGGAAATCGACGCCCACTGGGCCGACCTCGAAGCCGCGGATGCCATCGTCTTCGGCAGCCCCACCTACATGGGCAACGTCAGCGGTCCCTTCAAGACCTTCATGGACGCCAGCTCGAAGCCCTGGTTCGAGCGGAAGTGGAAGGACAAGCTGGCCGCCGGCTTCACCATCAGCGGCAGCCCCAGCGGCGACAAGCTGAACACCCTCCAGTCCCTGATGATCTTCGCCATGCAGCACGGCATGGTCTGGATCGGCAATGCCGAGATGCCTGGCAATGAGGAGGGCATCAACCGCCTTGGCAGCTTCACGGGCCTCATGGCCCAGGCTGGCCAGGTGGCTCCCGACGTCGAACCCAATCTGGCCGATCGCAAGAGCGCCGAGTTCCTGGGCCAGCGCATCGCCTCCGCCGCCACCCGCTGGGCCAAGGGCGCCTGATCACCCTCCGGACCCCGCGCAGGCAAGACCGCCTGAGATTGTCATGACCGGAAACCCTTCCGGATCCGTTAATCTGGAAGGGTTTCGCAGGAGCACTCGAATGTCCGACCTCATCCAGCACCTGACCGACCAGACCTTCGCCGAGGCTGTGGCCCATGGCTACACCGTGGTGGATTTCTGGGCTCCCTGGTGTGCACCCTGCCGCGAGCTGGCCCCCATCACCGAGACCCTGGCTGCAGAGTTCAAGGGGAAGATCGGCTTCGCCAAGCTGAACGTGGATGATTTCACACCGCTTTCCGAGCAGTACGATGTCCTCAGCATGCCGACCCTGGTGATCTTCAAGGATGGCCAGGCTCTGGATCGCATCGTCGGGTCCCTGCCCATCGACCAGCTGCGAACCCGCCTCCAGCAAGCCATTTAACATCATCTCCACCCCGAATCTGAGGCACCCATGAGCACCATCTCCGGCGAAAGCCTGCTCCAACAGCTGACCTGGCGCTATGCCACCAAGAAGTTCGACTCCTCGAAGAAGATCTCCGCGGCTGACTGGGCCGTGATCGAACAGGCCCTGGTCCTCACGCCCTCCAGCTACGGGCTCCAACCCTGGAAGTTCATCGTGGTCACGGACCCCGCCCTCAAGACGAAGCTCCGTCCCGCCTCCTGGAACCAGTCCCAGGTGGAGGACTGCAGCCACCTGGTGGTCCTCACCGCCAAGCAGGACATCACCGAAGCCGATGTGGACCGCTTCATCGCCCGCATCGTCGAGGTGCGCGGCGCCACCGTCGAAAGCCTAGCCGGCTACAAGGGCTACATGGTGGGCGACCTGGTGAAGGGCTCCCGGCACGCCATCATCCAGGAATGGGCCGCCCGCCAGACCTACATCGCCCTGGGCAACCTCATGACCTCCGCCGCCCTGCTCGGTGTGGACGCCTGCCCCTTCGAGGGCATCGAGCCTGCCAAGTACGACGAGATCCTGGGCCTAAAGGGCTCTGGCTTTACCACCATCAGCGCCTGCCCCCTGGGCTACCGCGCAGCGGACGACAAGTACGCCAGCGTTCCCAAGGTGCGCTTCGAGGCCAAGGTCGTCGTCGAGCACCGCTGAGCGGAAAAACACTCGCAGAGAGCCGCCGAGGAGGCGGAGGATGCAGAGGTGAAGGAAATGCCTTCCTCTGCGACCTCCGCCTTCTCATGCTCTTCTCTGCGGAAGTGGTTCTTCCCGCGGCATTCCCTCTTCATCCAAGGAGATCCCCATGCTGACCCGCGCGCTTGGAACCCAGGGACTCACCGTATCCGCCCTCGGCCTCGGCTGCATGGGCATGTCGGACTTCTACGGCCACCGGGATGACGCGGAATCCACGGCCACCCTCCTCCACGCCGTGGATCGCGGCATCACCTTCTTCGACACCGCCGACATATACGGCCCCCACCTCAACGAGATCCTGGTGGGCAAGGCCCTGGCCGGCGTCCGAGACCGCGTGGTGATCGCCACCAAGTTCGGCATCCTGCGGGACCCCAACGATCCCTCGGTACGCGGTGTTTGCGGGCGGCCCGAGTATGTCCGCAGCGCCTGCGACGCCAGTCTGAAGCGGCTGGGCGTGGCCACCATCGACCTCTACTACCAGCATCGCGTGGATCCCGAAGTACCCATCGAGGACACCGTGGGCGCCATGGCCGGGCTTGTGCAGGCAGGGAAGGTCCGCTTCCTGGGCCTCTCCGAGGTCAGCCCGGCGACCTTGCGCCGAGCCTTCAAGGTCCACCCCATCAGCGCCGTCCAGTCCGAATACTCGCTGTGGACCCGCGATCCCGAAGAAGGTCTGTTGCAGACCTGCCGGGAACTGGGTGTGGGCTTCGTGCCCTACAGCCCCCTGGGACGAGGCTTCCTCACAGGCCAGATCCAGAAGTTCGAGGACTTCGAGCCTGGTGACTATCGCCGGAACTCGCCCCGCTTCCAGGGCGAAAACTTCCAGAAGAACCTCGACCTGGTGGCCCGCCTCCAGGACATGGCCGCCGCCCGCGGCTGCGCCCCCGCCCAGTTGGCTCTGGCCTGGGTCCTCGGCCAGGGCGGGGATATCGTCCCCATCCCCGGCACCAAGCGGCGAGACCGCCTGGATGAAAACCTGGGCGCCCTCCAGCAGGTGTTATGCCCTGGCGAACTGCAGGAATTGAGCGGCCTATTCCCGCCGGGGGCCGCTGCGGGAACCCGCTACCCCGAAGCGGCGATGCACATGGTGAACCGCTGAAGCATCGAAGGAACGGAGGGTTCATGGCCCGACGTACCGATGCCCATCCCGACAACGTTCCTGGTTCCTTCTTCGTGGACCGTACCTGCATCGACTGCGGTACCTGCTATCAGTTCGCGCCCGGTACCTTCGCGGATGGCGGCGACCACGCGAAGGTGTACGCCCAGCCCGACGATCCCACGGCGCGGTTGCGGGCCTCGATGGCCTTGGTGGCCTGCCCGGTGGGCTCCATCGGCACCAGCGACAAGGCCGACCTGCCGGTTGCCGCCCGCGCCTTCCCCTACCCGCTGGCCGAGGATGTCTTCTTCTGTGGCTATACCAGCGAGAAGAGCTTCGGCGCCTGGAGCTACCTGATCCGCCGCCCAGCAGGCAACGTCCTGATGGATTCCCCCCGCGCCGCCGAACCGCTCATGAAGAACCTGGAGGCCGTGGGTGGGGTGACGATGCTCGTGCTCAGCCACCAGGACGATGTGGCGGACCACGCCGCGTATCGGGCACGGTTCGGCTGCGAACGCGTCATGCACCGGGCGGACGGCTTCACCGGCCTGGAACACCTGGTGGACGGCCATGAACCCATCCTGCTGGCGGAGGATCTGCTGCTGATCCCCACCCCGGGCCACACCGCCGGGAGCATCTGCCTGCTGTATCGCGATTTCCTCTTCACCGGGGACCACCTCTGGTGGAACCCGGACAAGGGGCGCCTGTCCGCGTCCCGAACCTACAACTGGCATTCCTGGGAGCAGCAGCTTGACAGTCTGGAAAGGCTGCTCGACTTCGAATTCACCTGGGTGCTGCCTGGTCATGGCAGCATCCACCACGCCGAAAATCCGGCCGTCATGAGGGCTGAGCTGAAACGGGCCATCCTGGCCCTCAAAGGCTCTTGATCGCCGTCTCGTGCAGGCCGTGGGAGACTAGGGGCCCCGTCGGAGTCCCCCATGACCACCGCCTCTGAAGCCCCCATCGTCACCGCCCCCCGCGGCACCCATCTGCACTGCAAAGGCTGGGTGCAGGAAGCGGCGCTGCGCATGCTCATGAACAACCTCGATCCGGAAGTGGCCGAGCGGCCCGAGGATCTGGTGGTCTACGGGGGCTTGGGCAAGGCCGCCCGCAACTGGGACTGCTTCCATGCCATCGTGAAGGAGCTGAAGCACCTGGCCGATGACGAAACCCTGCTGGTGCAGAGCGGCAAGCCAGTCGGGGTGGTGAAGACCCATCCCGACGCGCCTCGCGTGCTCATCGCCAACTCCAACCTGGTGCCGAAGTGGGCCACCTGGGAACACTTCCGCGAGCTCGATCAGAAGGGCCTGATGATGTACGGCCAGATGACCGCCGGCAGCTGGATCTACATCGGCAGCCAGGGCATCGTGCAGGGCACCTACGAAACCTTCGCCGAGGCCGCGCGCCAGCATTTCAACGGCACCCTCGCCGGCACCTGGACCCTGACCGCCGGCCTGGGCGGAATGGGGGGCGCCCAGCCCTTGTCTGTGACCATGAACGGTGGCGTAGCTCTTTGCATCGAGGTGGATCAGACCCGCATCCAGAAGCGCCTGGACACCCGCTACCTGGACGAATGGACCGACAACCTGGACACGGCCATGGCCCTGGTCCAGCAGTACGTGGATGCCCACGAGGCCCGCAGCATCGGCCTGCTGGGCAACGCCGCGGAGCTCCTGCCCGAGCTCCTCAAACGCGGGTTCCAGCCCGACCTGGTCACCGACCAGACCAGTGCCCACGACGAATACAACGGCTACATCCCCGCCGGGCTCTCGCTGGAACAGGCGGCCGTGATGCGGAAGAACGAACCCGAGGCCTATGTGCAGCGGGCGCTCTCGTCCATGCGCACCCACGTGGAAGCCATGATCGAGTTCCAGCGCCGCGGTGCTGTCACCTTCGACTACGGCAACAACATCCGGGCCCAGGCCCAGCGCGCCGGCTGCGAGAACGCCTTCGCCTTCCCCGGCTTCGTGCCGGCCTTCATCCGGCCCCTCTTCTGCAAGGGCATCGGCCCCTTCCGCTGGGCGGCCCTGTCGGGCGATCCCGAGGACATCGCCGTCACCGACGCCGCCATGATGGAGCTGTTTCCTGAGAACGAAGGCATGATCCGCTGGCTCAAGGCCGCCAAGGAGAAGATCGCCTTCCAGGGCCTGCCCGCCCGCATTTGCTGGATCGGCGCCGGCGAGCGCCACCTCGCGGGCCTGAAATTCAACGAGCTGGTGCGTACGGGTAAGGTGAAGGCACCCATCGTCATCGGCCGTGACCACCTGGATAGCGGCAGCGTGGCCAGCCCCAACCGCGAGACCGAGGGCATGAAGGACGGGTCCGATGCCGTCAGCGATTGGCCGCTGCTCAACGCCATGACTGCCGTGGGAGGTGGCGCCTCCTGGGTGAGCTTCCACCATGGCGGCGGCGTGGGCATGGGCTACAGCCAGCACAGCGGCGTGGTCATCGTGGCCGACGGCACCGAGCGCGCGGACCGCTGCATCGCCCGGGTCCTCTGGAACGACCCCGCCATGGGCGTCTTCCGCCATGCGGATGCCGGCTACGAGACCGCCCGCGCGCACGCCGAAACCATCGGCCTGCACATTCCCATGAAAGGGTGACGACCTGCCCTGAGTGTCGGCCTGAGCGTCGGATGCCTCGGCTCGTGCGGTAAGCTGTCGGCTTCCCCTGTCGAGGTATCCATGGCTGTCCGCCATCCGCGTCTGCTGCCCGCCCTCCTGCTCTGCGCCTCGCTGACTGCCGGCCTGAAAACCAAGGCGCCCGCCCCTGCCCCGAAAGCCCAGGTCCCGACCGTGGATGCGACCCGTCTGGCGGCCCTGAAGGCCCGCAGCATCGGCCCGGCCATCATGGGCGGCCGGGTCTCCGAGATCGCCGTGGATCCGGTGAATCCCGACACCTTCTACGTGGGTCTGGCCACCGGAGGCGTCTGGAAGACTGCGAACGCGGGCGCCACCTTCTCCCCCCTCTTCGACAAACAACCCGTTCAATCCATTGGGGCCGTGGCTGTGGCCCCTTCGGATCCGAAGGTGCTGTGGGTCGGAACAGGAGAGGCCAACGATCGCAACAGCTCCGGCTGGGGCAACGGCGTCTACCGCTCCATGGATGGTGGCGCCACCTGGGCCCGTGCGGGTCTGGAAGGCAGCATGGCCATCCCGCGCATCGTGGTGCATCCCACCGACCCTGCCACCGCCTGGGTGGCGGTGATGGGCGACCTGTGGAATCCCGGCGGCGAGCGGGGCCTCTTCAAGACCACCGATGCGGGGAAGACCTGGAAGGCCGTCCTGAAGGCCCCTGGAAGCCTGGGTACCCGCGTGGGCTGCGGAGAGGTGGTTCTGGACCCCTCGGCCCCGGACACCCTCTATGCCACCCTCTACGCACGGCAGCGCACGCCCTGGTCCTTCAGCTATGGCCTCGCCGCTTCGGAGGGGCGGGATGTCGGCGGCATCTACCGGAGCACCGACGGCGGCACCACTTGGCGCAAGCTCGAAAAGGGCCTGCCCACGCTCACCGGCCGCATCGGCCTGGATGTCTCCCGCAGCAACCCAAAGGTCGTGATGGCGGTGATCCAGAGCGACCAGGGCGGCACCGTGGGCATTGACGACCTCCTGAGCCGCGCCGGCGGCGTGTTCCGCTCCGAAGATGGTGGGGACAGCTGGACCCGCATGAACGCGCTGAATCCACGGCCCTTCTACTTCAGTCAGATCCGCATCGATCCGGTGAATCCGCAGCGGGTCTACGTGGCCGGCTACATGCTGCATGTCTCCGACAATGGTGGCCGCAGCTTCCGGGAAGATCTCTTCGGCAAGGTCCACTCGGACTGCCACGCCCTGGCCTTCCCCAAGGCGGATCCCCCGAAGGCGGAACCGCCCGCGCCGGGAGAGCCGGAGCTGCCTCCGGTCACCTCACGGCTGCTGCTGGGCACGGACGGTGGGGTCTATCAGAGCTACGAGGCCGGCCAAGCCTGGCTCCACTTGAACAGCATCCCCGCCGGTCAGTTCTATCGCATCACCCTCGATGACAGCGTGCCGTACCGCATCGCCGGGGGGCTCCAGGACAACCTCAACTGGGTGGGCCCCAGCCGCACCCGGTCCAAGGAGGGGATCCTCAACTCCGATTGGACCAACATCGGCGGCGGCGATGGCTTTTCCTGCGCCTTCGATCCCCAGGACCGCGACCTGATCTACGCCGAAAGCCAGGAGGGCATGCTGCACCGCTTCAATCTCCGCACGGGGGAGTTGAAGGCGCTGCGACCCAACCCCGCCGAGGGTCAGCCTGCTTTCCGCTTCAACTGGAACGCGCCCCTCTTCGGCAGTCGCCACGACAAGGGCGCTCTCTACCTGGCTGGTAACCGGGTCTTCCGCCTGACGGAGCGCGGGGAGAACTGGAAAGTCATCAGCCCCGACCTTTCCACCAAGGATCCCCAGAAGACCACCGCCACGGGCAGCGGTGCGGAAACCTACGGTGTGGTGTACACCCTGGCCGAATCGCCCGTGAAGGCGGGGCTCCTCTGGGCCGGCACTGACGATGGCAAACTCTGGATCACCGAAGACGACGGGAACCATTGGACCGATCTCAGCGCGTTCGTGCCCGCCCCCGCCCGGGGCCAGTGGGTGAGCCGCATTGAGCCCGGGGGCCGGGATCCCAAGGTGGCCTACCTCGCCGTGGATGCCCACCGGGCAGGCCTCTACGCCCCTCTGGTCTACCGTACGGCCGATGGCGGGCGAACCTGGCAAAGCCTCGCAGCCGACCTGCCTCCGGACGTCCCCGTGAAAGTGGTTCGGGAGGATCCGGTGAATCCCGATCTGCTCTATGCGGGCACGGAGTCTGGCCTGTACGCGAGCCTGGACCGGGGCGCCGCCTGGGTGAAGCTGGGCGGCCTGCCGGCCGTGGCCGTGGACGATGTTCAGATCCAGCCCCGGGAGCACGATCTCGTCATCGCCACCCATGGCCGCAGCCTGTACGTGCTGGATGACATCGCTCCCCTGGAGGCCCTCACGGCCGAAGTCAGCGCCAAGCCGGTAGACCTCTTCCCCGTGCGGCCCGTGCAGGGTGCCTATCTGCTACCCGGTTGGGAGGAGTCCGCCGGCAAGGGGATCTACCGCGGAGAGAACCCGCCGGAGGGCGCGCTTATCACCTACTGGATCCGCGATCTGGGCGATGAAGCTCCCACTCTGTCCATCACCAACGCCGAAGGCCAGCCCGTGGCCACGTTCCCCTTGCCCCGCACGCCGGGGCTGGGCCGGGTGGCCTGGAACCTGCGTCCGACCAAGACTCTGCTCACCGAGTACGGCGGCCTGGGCCCCGACAAGTTCGTGCGCCCCGGCACCTACACTGCCACCCTGACTCTGGGTGCCGTCAAAGTGCAGCAGAAGGTCCAGGTCACCATCGCCACCGGCATTGAAACCCGCTGACAGCCCCGGAGAGGATCCATGTCCCGCCCTTGCCCCTGCACCTCCAAGAAACCCTACGACCGCTGCTGCGGCCCCTTCCACGCGGGCACCGCCACACCGGAGACCGCCGAACTCCTCATGCGCTCCCGTTTCTCCGCCTACGCCCTCGGCAAGGTCGATTACCTGATCTCCACCCGCCCCGAAGCCAAGCGTGCCGAGGAAAACCGGGAGGAACTGGCCACCTACTGCAAGTCAGTCAGCTGTGTGGGCCTGAAGATCATCAGCAAGGAGAAGGGTGGCAAGGCCGATGACACCGGCATCGTCACCTTCCACGCCAGCCTCCAGGCCAACGGCCGCCGCACCCTCCACATCGAAACCAGTACCTTTGCGCGGGAAAATGGCCGCTGGGTCTACGTCGACGGCGTGGTGAAGTCCTGACCGACTGAGTGCCGGGGAATGCCTGCCTTAGAAGGCCAGGCTGCGCGTGCGCAGTTTGTGCACCAGCAGGCCCAGGGGAATGAAGAAGAGGCGGAGAGCGCGGCTGTGCCGACGGCGGTCACCCCGGGAACGCATGGCGCGACGCTCGGTTCCAGCTTCGCGGTCGTAGTTCAAGGGGCTCTGACTGGTCCGTCGATTCATCTTCGGGTCCCCCCTCTGATAGAAATATAGGGCAAGAAGGCGGGAGCCGCCCCAAATGGATTTCATCGCGCCGGATTTGCTGGGTTTCGGGGCTTGCGACCTGGGTAGGGGCGCGGATCCACCCCGACTGGATTAGAACTGCGTATGGCTTTGCCAGCCGCCGGTCCCGCTTCGGCGGTCAGAGAAGGGGGCGCCTACCCACTTGAGCGGGATTCGAACTGCGCCTGGCTTTGCCAGCCGCCGGTCCCGCTTCGGCAGTCAGAGAAAGGGGCGCCTACCCACTTGAGCGGGATTCGAACTGCGCCTGGCTTTGCCGGCCGCCGGTCCCGCTTCGGCGGTCAGAGAAAGGGGCGCCTACCCACTTGAGCGGGATTCGAACTGCGCCTGGCTTTGCCAGCCGCCGGTCCCGCTTCGGCGTGCCATCTAGGCACGCCTCGGGCGGCCCCACTCGCAGGTTCGAATCCCGAAGGGATTCACTCCAGAGAAAAGGCCCCCGCTCGCGGGGGCCTTTTCTCTGGAGCCAACTACAGGATTCGAACCTGCGACCTGCTGATTACGAATCAGCTGCTCTACCAGCTGAGCTAAGTTGGCGCTGGCCTCCCAGTTTGCCCTGGGAAGGCCCTGGAATCAACTACTGCGGGAAGCTGGAGGGCAGCTTCATGTGGAGGTTCTTGACGAGGAAGGCCCACAGGTCGGCGCGCTCGGCGATCAGCTTGGCGGTGGGCTTGCCGGCGCCGTGGCCCGCGTTGGTCTCGATGCGGGTGAGGACCGGCGCCGGGCCGGCCTGGTCGGCCTGTAAGGTCGCGATGAACTTGTGGCTGTGGGCCGGAACCACGCGGTCGTCATGGTCGCCGGTGGTCACCAACGTCGGGGGGTACTTCACGCCGGGCTTCAGGTTGTGCAGCGGCGAGTACTTGATGAGGTTGGCGAAGCCTTCTGGCGTGTCGCTGGACATGTAGTCGCTCTTCCACATCCACCCGATGGTGAAGGTGTGGTAGCGCAGCATGTCCATGACGCCCACGGCGGGCAGCGCCGCGCCGAAGAGGTCCGGACGCTGGGTCATGCAGGCGCCCACCAGCAGGCCGCCGTTGGAGCCACCCTGGATGGCGAGGCGGGGGGTGCTGGTGTACTTCTCCTTGATGAGCCACTCGGCAGCGGCGATGAAATCGTCGAAGACGTTCTGCTTCTTCTCGCGCTTGCCGGCCTCCCACCAATCCTTGCCGTACTCGCTGCCGCCTCGCAGACAGGCCACCGCATAGACGCCACCCATCTCCATCCAGACCTGGGAAATGGGGGAATAGCCGGGCGACTGGGCGATGTTGAAGCCACCGTAGGCATAGAGCAAGGTCGGATTGGTGCCGTCCAGCTTCAGGCCCTTCTTGTAGGCCAGGAACATGGGCACCTTCGTGCCGTCCTTGCTGGGGTAGAAGACTTCCTTCACCTCGTACTCGGTAGGCTTGATGTCCACCTTGGGTTGCCGGAACACGGAGCTCTTGCCGGTCTTCAGGTCGTAACGGTAGAGAGTGGGTGGCCGGTTGTACGAGGTGAAGGTGTAGAAGGTCTCGGTGTCCTCGCGGCGGCCGTTGAAGCCGCTGAGGTTGCCCAGCCCTTCAGGCTTGATCTCCTTGAGGAAGCGACCCTTCAGGTCGTAGAGCTTCACCACGTTGAGGGCATCCACCTTCCAGGTGATGGCCAGGGTGTTGCCGAAGAGGTCCGCCCCCGCCAGGACGTCGCGCCCCTTCCCTTCGGGGACGATGTCCCTCCAGGCCTTAGGGCTCGGATCCTTCAGGCCCACGGCCACGATGCGGTGGCGGGGTGCCCCGGCATCCGTGTGCACGTAGAAGGTGTCCTCATCGTTGCCGAGGATGCCGTAGGAACCATCGTACCGGTCGAACAGGGGCATCACGGGGCTGCCCACCTTGCGGAGGTCCTTCAGGAAGACCCGGTTCTTCCGCTCGGTGCCCTGGTGCTGGGAGATGACCAGCCAGTGGCCGTCATCGGTCACGCTGGCACCGAAGCCCCAGTCGGGCTGGTCGGGGCGCTCGTAGACGACCACGTCCTTCTCGACGGGATCACCCAGCTTGTGGAAGAACAGCTTCTGATTCTTGTAGACGGCGGTGAGGGCCTTGCCAGCCTCCACCTTGGGGTAGTCGGTGTAGTAGAAGCCGCTGCCATCCTTGGCCCAGCCGTTGACACCCATGCGGCCCGCGGGGAAGGTGTCCGGCAGGTCCACGCCCGTAGCCACATTGCGGACTTTCCAGGTGCTCACGTCGGAGCCGCCCTTGGACAGGCTGTAGGCCACGAAGGCGCCGTCCTCGCTGAAGCGCATGCCCCCCAGCGCGACGGTGCCGTCCTTGCTGAGGGCGTTGGGATCGAAGAGCACGCGGCCCTTGTCTTCCAGGCGCTTTGTGAGATAGATGACGGCCTGGTTCTGGAGGCCCGAATTGTAGGAATAGACGTAATACTTCCCGTGCTTGCTGGGCGCGCCGTACTTCTCGTAGTTCCAGAGGCGGGTCATCCGCGCCTCGATGACCTTCCGCTCGGGGATCTGGCCAAGGTAGGTCTGGGTCACCTGGTTCTGGGCGGCCACCCACGCGGCCGTATCGGCGGAATGGTCATCCTCCAGCCAGCGGTAGGGATCGGCCACCTTGGTGCCGAAGTAGTTGTCGACCACGTCCGCCTTGCGGGTGGTGGGATAGGTCAGCGGCGCCTGGGCCACCAGCGCCGAGGCGATGAGGGCCAGCAGGCAGGATCGGGACACGGCGAAGGGCATGAACGGGCCTCCTGAAGGGCATGGGTGGGGTGCCCCTCAGGATACCTCGTAACAAAAGGCTGGGACAACCGTCAGGGGCGCTGCATGCCCAGGTTCTTCACCAGGAAGGCGAGGACATCCGCCCGCTCCTCGATGGCCTTGGTCGTGGGCTTCCCCGCGCCATGGCCCGCGCTGGTCTCGATGCGGGTGAGGATGGGCGCCGGACCCGCCTGGGCGATCTGCAGCGTGGCCGTGAACTTGTGGCTGTGCGCGGGCACTACGCGGTCGTCATGGTCGCCGGTGGTCACGAGGGTCGGGGGGTACTTAACGCCCGGCCTGATGGTGTGCAGGGGCGAGTACTTCATGAGGGTCTCGAAGCCCTCCTTCGTCTCGCTGCTACCGTAGTCGCTCTTCCAGCCCCACCCCAGGGTGAACTTGTGGAAGCGCAGCATGTCCATGACGCCCACCTCGGGCACCGCGGCGCCGAAGAGATCGGGCCGCTGGGTGAGGCAGGCGCCCACCAGCAGGCCACCGTTGCTGCCGCCGTTGATGGCCAGCTTCGGGGTGGAAGTGATCTTGTGGGCGATGAGCCACTCCGCCGCGGCGATAAAGTCGTCGAAGACGTTCTGCTTCTTCTCTTTGCGGCCCGCGTCGTACCACTCGAGGCCATACTCGCCGCCACCGCGGAGATTGGGCATGGCGTAGACGCCGCCCATCTCCAGCCAGACCATGCGCGAGACGGAGAAGGCGGGCGTCAGCGACACGTTGAAGCCACCGTAGCCGTAGAGCAGGGTCGGGTTCTGGCCGTCGAGCTTGATCCCCTTCTTGTGCACCAGGAACATGGGGATCTTCGTGCCATCCTTGCTGGGGTAGAAGACCTGCTCAACCTCATAGTCCGCGGGCTTGAAAGCCACTTTCGGAGTGCGGAAGATGGCGCTCTTGCCGGTCTTCAGGTCCAGCCGGTAGATGGTACCCGGGTAGGCGAAGCTGCCGAAGGTGTAGAAGGTCTCCACATCCTCGCGCCGCCCGCCGAAGCCGCCGGCCGTGCCCAACGCCGGAAGGTCCAGGCTGCCCGTCCGCCGGCCTTTGAGATCGTAGAACTCCACCGCTGAGTGGGCGTCCCGCATCCATGTGGCGATGAAGCGCCCGCCCACCAGCGACACGGATTCCAGCACATCCTTGCCTTTGGCCTGCGGAATGATGCCCGTCCACTTCGCGGGATCGGTCTGCCCTTTCCGGATCGCCACCAGCCGGTTCCGGGGCGCCCCCTGGTTGGTGACGACGAAGAACGTCTCACCCTCGTTGTCCACCACGCTGTAGGCCGCGTCCATGCGATCCAGGAAGGGTTCCACGGCACTGCCCGGCTTGGCGAGATCCTTCAGGAACAGGCTGGATTCGGGGTTGGTGCCCTTGCCGCAGGTGATCACCAGCCAGCGGCCATCATCAGTCACGCTGCCGCCGAGATACCACTCGGGCTGGTCGGGGCGCTGGTAGATGAGGGCGTCCTCGGACTGGGGGGTGCCCAGCTTGTGGAAATAGAGCAGGTGGTTGTTGTTCACCCCCGTGAGCGCCCCACCCTCCTTGGGGGCCTCGTAGCGGCTGTAGAAGAAGCCACTGCCGTCCTTCAGCCAGGAGGCGCCGCTGGCCTTGGACCAGCGGATCTCATCCGGCAGATCCTTCCCGGTGGCCACCTCCCTGACCTTCCAGGTCTGCCAATCCGAACCGGCCACGGACACGGAATAGGCCATGAGGCGCCCATCCTCCGTGAAACTGGCCCCGCTGAGAGCCACGGTGCCATCCTTGCTCAGGGTGTTGGGATCGAGAAGCACCCGGCCCTGGGCCTTGGGATCCTCGGTCACGAACAGCACGGACTGGTTCTGGAGGCCTGTGTTGTAGGAGTAGAAGTAGTACCTGCCCCGTTTGAAGGGGGCGCTGTATTTCTCGAAATCCCAAAGCTTCGTGATGCGCTCCCGGATCTTCGCCCGCTCGGGAATCTGGGCCAGATAGGCGAAGGTCACCTTGTTCTGAGCCTCCACCCAGGCCTTGGTCTCCGCGGAGTTGTCGTCTTCCAGCCAGCGGTAGGGATCGGCCACCTTGGTGCCGAAGAAGTCATCCACCACCTCGGCCTTCCGCGTGGCGGGATAGCTGATGGGGGTTGTAGCGGCAAGGGCGGTGGTGATGGCGAGGGCCATGGGAAGGATCCTCATGCGTCGGTCTCCAAAGGGGCAGCCATTCTCGCACCAACGGGAGGCCGATTCCCAGCCGTGCAAGGCCGGGCGCTTGGTGGTAGGCTCCGGCCAGCTTAGGACACACTCCTAGGAGGTCTCTTTGGTCCCGCCCTCCAGCAAGAAAGTCTTCGTCCTCGATACGAACGTCCTCCTGCACGATCCGAACTCCATCCTCCATTTCCAGGAACACGATGTGGTATTGCCCATCGTGGTCATCGAGGAGATCGATCACTTCAAGAAGGATCAGACCGAGGTGGGACGCAACGCCCGCACGGTCTCACGCATGCTGGACAAGCTCCGGGCCAGCGGCAGCCTCAGCCGTGGCGTGCCCCTGGAGGGCGGTGGCTCCCTCAAGGTGGACGTGGAGAATCATCCCCTGGACATCGGCATCCTGCGCGAGGACAAACACAAGGCCGACAACCAGATCCTGGCCTGTGCCAAGCAGCTCCTCACCACCTGCAAAGAGAAGGTGGTCCTGGTCACCAAGGACACCAACCTCCGCATCAAGGCCGACGCCATCGGCATCCTGGCCGAGGACTACACCACGGACCGGGTGGAGATGGAGGAGCTCTATACCGGCCACAAGTCCTGGGAAGTGGACCCCGCCAAGGTGGATCTGCTCTACGACGGCGGCCTCCAGCCCGATCCCGAGCTGCATCTCGAACCGAACCAGTTCCTCACCCTGGTGGACCAGACCAATCCCAGCCATACGGCCTTGGCCCGCTTCATGGCTGGGGAAGGGCTCCTGCGGCCCGTGAAGCGCATGGAGGCCTATCCCTGGGGCATCAAGCCCCGCAACCGCGAGCAGCAATTCGCCCTGGAACTGCTGCTGGATCCCACCGTCCAGGTGGTCACGTTGCTGGGCAAGGCCGGCACCGGCAAGACCCTGCTGGCCATCGCCGCCGGCCTCCAGCAGGTGGTGGATGACGAGGCCTACGACAAGATCCTCGTAAGCCGGCCGGTCATGCCCATGGGGCGCGACCTGGGGTATCTGCCCGGCGACATCAGCGAGAAGCTGCGGCCCTACATGCAGCCCATCTACGACAACCTCGAATTCATCGTGGGGGCGAATACCGAGGCCCGGAAGCGCACCACCATGACCGCGGGCCAGCTGGAGGAGGCGGGCTACCTCAGCGTGGAGCCCCTCACCTACATCCGGGGTCGCAGCATCCCCAAGCAGTACCTGGTGGTGGACGAGGCCCAGAACCTCACGCCCCACGAGGTCAAGACGATCCTCACCCGCGCCGGCGAGGGCACCAAGGTGATCTTCACGGGCGATCCCCACCAGATCGACAATCCCTACGTGGACGCCAGCACCAACGGCCTGAGCTTCCTGGCGGAACACTTCAAGCACCTTGATATCTCCGGCCACGTCACGCTCATGAAGGGTGAGCGCAGCAAGCTGGCCGAGTTGGCGAGCAATCTTCTCTGAGAGGTTCACATGGCGGATACATCCTGGGATAACGGCGGCCACGGCGTTCCCCTCAAACCTGGCCTCCCGCTCTGGGCGAAAGTCGCCATGGGCTGCGGCATCGCCTTTCTGGTGGCCCTTGTGACCTGCGTGGGCGGCGTCGCCTATGTGGCGAACAAAGCCAAGAAGGACCCGGAAGGCTTCAAGAACAAGGTCATGGGCTTCGCCCTGGAAAAGGTGCGCCCGGACTGGGACGACTTCCGCGTCGTGGTCGACCAGCTGCGCACGCCCGAGGGCTGCCGTGCCCTGTATGCGGCGAATCCCGGATTGGCGAAGACCTGGGCCACGGAATCCGACTTTCTCCAGGCTGCGGCCAAGTGGCAGCAGGACTTGGCCCCCACTCCCGAACTCACACCGGACTTGATGGAGCACCAGGGGCTCCGCATCAACCATGATTTCGGCGGCAAGGTGGAGGTGGGCTGGAGCCCAAAGTCCGGCCGGGCCGTCTACGTCACCTTCGAAAGCGCCCGGAAACCTGGGGAAAAGGGCCCCCGCCGCGTGGTCGAAGTGGATGTCCGCTAACCGATCCGCATTGAGGATCTGCCTGTTTTCCGCCAAGATTCAAGCATGACCGCCGCTTTCGGATCCGTATCTGATGCTATAGCCCTGCTCATGAAGGGCACCGTGACCTGCCACAAGGTGGAGCAGCTGGAAGCCAAGCTGAAGGAAGGCCGACCCCTGCGGATCAAGGCGGGCTTCGATCCCACGGCGCCCGACCTGCACCTCGGCCATGGTGTGCTCATCCGCAAGATGGCGCAGTTCCAGAAACTGGGCCATGAGGTGACCTTCCTCATCGGTGATTTCACAGGCCTCATCGGCGATCCCACGGGCAAGAAGGCCACCCGCCCCCCCCTCACCCGCGAGGAGGTGCTGGCCAATGCGGAGACCTACAAAGCCCAGGTCTTCAAAATCCTCGATCCGGAAAAAACCAAGGTCCGCTTCAACAGCGAGTGGCTGGGCCCCCTCCACGGTGAGCAGTGGATTCGCCTGGCGTCGCGGTTCACCGTGGCCCAGATGCTGGAGCGCAACGATTTCGCCAAGCGCATGGAGGCCCGTGAGCCCATCGCCCTCCACGAGCTGCTCTACCCCCTGACCCAGGCCTACGATTCCGTGGCCCTCCAGGCGGATGTCGAGCTGGGCGGCAACGACCAGCTCTTCAACCTCATGCAGGGCCGCATCCTCCAGGAGGCCTCGGGCCAGAAACCCCAGGTGGTGCTCACCGTGCCCCTGCTGCTGGGCCTCGACGGCGTCGAGAAGATGTCCAAGTCCCTGGGCAACTACATCGGCTTCATGGAGGATCCGGATACCCAGTTCGGCAAGGCCATGAGCGCCAGCGACGCCCTCATGTGGGACTGGTACCTGTTGCTCACGGACAAGTTGCCCGCCGAGATCGAAACCCTCAAGCAGGGTCACCCCATGGATGCGAAGAAGGCCCTGGCCCGGCAGATCGTGTCGGATTTCCACGGCTCCGCCGTCGGCCGCGAGGCCGAGGAACGCTGGGTGCGCCGGTTTTCCGAGCGCAGCCAGGAGGAGGCCCCCGAGGTCGCCGTGCCGCCCACGGAGGGTGAAGTCCCCCTCAGCCGCCTGCTGGTGGATCGGGGCCTCGCCGCCAGCCGGAAGGAGGCCGAGCGCCTCATCGGCCAAGGCGCCGTGAGCCTGGATGGCCAGAAGGCCGGAGATCCGGCTCTGCGGCTCTCCCTGCGGGCCGGCCAGTCCATCCTGGTGAAGGTCGGCAAGCTCAAGCTCGAGCGCTGGGTGGTCACATGAGCCTTTTGGCCCTGAAGGATCTCTTCGCGAGACATCGGGCGGGAGCCACGGGCCTCTGGCGCCTGGGCCAGGAGCCCAGCCGGACCATTTTCTTCGAGCAGGGAAACGTGGTGTTCGCTTCCAGCAGCCACCCCCTGGATCGTCTCACCCACCTGCTCGTGGAGCGCGGCAAACTCACCCAGGTCCAGCTCGACTACGCCATGGACAATCTCAATCCGACGATGTCCATCGGCCGGAACCTCATTGAAATGGGGTTCATCACCCAGCGCGATCTCTTGGACGTGGCCCGGGCCCAGGTGGAACGGGTGGTCTGGGGGGCCATGGCCGGTGCGGCGGAACCCCCCGCCTTCGAGGCTAAGGATCTGGGCCCGGCCACCGTCCGTCTGCCCTTCGACACCCCCGCCATGCTGCTGGCCGGTGTGCTGAACCTGCAGGATCGGGAGCGCCTGCTGGCGGAACTGGGCCCCCTGGACCAGGTGGTCGCCCTGGAGGGCAAGCGCCCCCCCGAACTCAGCCTGCCCCCCGATCTCGTTCGCATCCCCAGCCTCCTGGATGGCCACCGGACCCTGCTGGAGCTGAGTCGCGAAGCCGGAGTCGAACCCTTCCGCCTGGGCGCCTTCGCGTTGTTTCTGCGTGAGATGGGCTGGGTCCGATTGCAGAATCCGATCGCCCTGGAGCGCGCCTTCCCGGAGCCGCCTCCGGCCGCCCCCTCCCCGGCCCCCGCAGTCCCGCCGCCAACCCTCTCCTATCCCTCCCTGATTGCGGAAATCCAGGCCAGCCAGCTTCCCACCACCAACCTGGAACACCTATCCGAGGCCTTGGATCAGCTGGGACCTGAGGATGAGGTGGATGAACCCCTCGCTGGAGCAGGCTTCCAGCCCCCACCTCTTCCGGAACGCGCGGTACCGATCCTCCAGACGGCCGCAGGGAGCACGGAATTCCCTGAACCGCCTCACCTTGAATCAAAGGTGCCCTCGCGGCGCCCCCTGGTCCTCTTTCTACTCCTCCTGGCCTCCCTGGGGCTGTGGGGTGGTCTGCGGTGGTACAAACGGAACCCCATCATCCTTCCCCGTTTGGCCCAACCCGCCCCCGTGAGCCCGGAGCAGCCCAAACCAGAGCCAGAGCCGCCCGCCCCGGCAGAGGCCCCAACAACCCAAGCGAAGGCCGTACCCGAGCCTGTACCGACCACCCCGGCTCCTCCCCCCGTCGAGCCGGCGAAAGCCACCAAGCCCCCCACGGTTCCTTC
The DNA here is from genome assembly GCF_024609265.1 of Geothrix campi. Lineage (GTDB taxonomy): Bacteria > Acidobacteriota > Holophagae > Holophagales > Holophagaceae > Geothrix > Geothrix campi. Next base: position 736,651 of record NZ_JANHMP010000001.1, read on the forward strand.
CAAGGCGGAACGCCTGAAGGCCATCCGGGACGGGAACTGGAAGCTGACGCTCAGCCAAGGGGCGGCTCATCGGGCCGCGATGGAGGGGAAGTGGTCCCTGCGCCTGGAAATCGCCTGCCAGGGCGACACGATCCAGCACGCGGCGGGCCTCCTGAAGGGCCGGGACCCGGACCTCTTCATCCTACCCATGGCCATGCGGGATGGGCGGACCTGCTACCAGGTCTTCCTCGGAGCCTATGAGTCTGAGTCGGCGGCTCAGGCCGCCGCCCGGCGCCTCCCTTCCGCGTTCATGACGGCGGGAAACCATCCGAAGCCGTTCCGGGTGGATCAGATCCCCAGCCGGCAATAGGCATAATTACGACCTTCTTCGCACATATTCCCATTGCAATTTAAGATCCTTTACAAAAGGGCTAGGCTCCGCCATACTTTATATGTATACGAGCTGGTCCATTAAACGTGACCTGATGATCTTTGTGGAGTCCGATGCTGTCACCCTTCCATCCCACCAATTGGAGCAAGGCCTGCGCGCTCTGGATCCACGAGATCCATGTCGCATTCGACCCTCCAACTCCGGTGGATCCAGGCAAGGGCGGGGTTCTCAGGCTCATGCGCTGGAGCACCCCCCGGGTAGCCACCCTGGTGGCCCTCAGCTTCACCCTCCACTGCACCCGGCCTCCCGCGACCTACGTGACGCCAGCCACCGGGTCCCGCAATGGCGCCCTGGCCGCTGATGGACAGGCCTACGTCGAAGAGGGCGTGGCCAGCTGGTACGGCGGCAATGATGACGGATTCGCTGGCCGGCCAACGGCCAGTGGTGAAATTTTCGATCCCGAGCAGTTCACCTGTGCCCACCGGACTCTGCCTCTCGGCAGCTTCGTCGAGGTGGAAAACCTGGAAAACCGCAAACGCACCGTCCTCCGGGTGAATGATCGCGGCCCCTTTATCAAGGGGCGCATGCTGGACCTCTCCAAACGCGGCGCCGAGGAATTGGGCTTCCTGGGCCGAGGCACCACGCGGGTCCGTCTCCGCTCTGTGGACGCCATGGGCCTGCCCACCGCCCTGGATCCGGCCATGGATCACATGGACCCCTTCGTCGTTCAGGTGGCTGCGCTTTCCGATCCCAAGAACATCGAGTCACTTACGCGCGAACTTGAAAACACCTTCGGCGTGGTGACGTTGCAGGGCGCCACCACTCGCGGCGGTCTGGCTGTGAAGCGGGTCCGGGTCGGCAGCTACACCACCCGCCAGGATGCTGAGCAGGCGGCCGAACAGCTCGCCAAGCTCCTCAAGGACCGCGGTGTCGAACCCTTCATCACCCGCCAGCGCTGAACCCCTGCGCCCCTTCCTGGTCATCCCGGCCGGGGGGCGGGGCCTGCGCATGGGTGGCGGCCTGCCCAAGCAGTTCAGGGATTGGGGCGGCCGCCCCCTGCTCCAGGCCACGGTGGAAGCCTTTCTGGCCCCGGGCATGCCCCACCTTGCAGGTATCGCCCTCGCCGTACCTGAGAGCCACCTGGAGGAAACCCGCTCCTGGTCCTTCAGCGCGCCCTGCTGGGTGGTGCCGGGAGGGGAAACGCGGCAAACCTCGGTCTGGTCAGCTCTCCGGGCTCTGCCTGACCAGCCCTTGGCTCCGGTGATGATCCACGATGCCGTTCGCCCCTTCCCTCCCACCGCCCCGCTCTGGGAGGCCCTGGAGGCCCTGAACCGATTCGACGGTGTCCTCCTCGGCGAACCCTCCACCGATACCCTCAAGCGGGTGGATGCCGATGGACGCGTGCTCGGCACCGAACCCAGGGAATCCTTCTTCCGGGCCCAGACTCCCCAGATCGCGCGCCTGGGGACCTGGCTCCATGCCTTCCAGGCCGCCGACGCCGCGGGTTTCAGTGCCACGGATGATGTGGCCCTGCTGGAACGCTTGGGACTTACGGTGAAGGTGATTCCCAGCCCCAGCTCCAACCTGAAGCTCACCACCCCCGAAGACTGGGAACGTACCCAGCCGCGCTGACCCCTGACCACGGTGTGTGGTGGATGAACCCACATCCAACCCTTTTCCATCACTACTCAAATAATGAAATGATTCGAGTAGAAAAACGGCACAATACTGGCTTACGAATCTGCGAGGACGAACCATGCCCCGCAGCACCACGCCCCAGACCTTGAGCCGCGAGATCACGATCTCGGGCCATGGCCTGCACGGCAACCGCCCCTGTTCGGTGAGGCTGGTGCCCGTGACGGAGCCCTCCGGGCTCGTCTTTGTCCACACGCCCACGGGTACCGTGATTCCGGCCAAGGCCGATCTGGCGGGCGATCTGGTGCTGGCCACCACCCTGGTGAAGGATGCTGTGCGCCTCCAGACCATCGAGCACCTGCTGTCGGCCCTCAGCGGCCTGGAAATCGAGCATCTCCGCATCGAAGTGGACGCCGAGGAACTGCCCATCCTGGATGGCAGCGCCGCCCCCTGGGTGGACGCCATCCTGCAGGCGGGCACGCAGGCCCTCGAAGGCCGCCGCCGCTTCCTGAAGATCACCCGGCCCGTGGAAGTCCGGAACGGCGACCGCTGGATCCGCGCCCTTCCCTACGATGGCCTGCGCCTGCGCTACGTCATCGACTTCCCCATCCCCGCCCTGGGCCGCCAGAGCCGCGAGCTGACCCTCACCCCGGAGAAGTACCGCCGGGAGCTGGGCGCGGCCCGCACCTTCTGCCTGGCCCAGGAGATCGATATGATGCGCGCCCGCGGCCTCGCTCTGGGCGGCAGCCTGGACAATGCCGTGGTCTTCGGTGCCGACGGCCCCCTCAACGAGTCCCTCCGCTTCGAAGATGAAGCCGTGCGCCACAAGATGCTCGATCTGGTGGGTGACCTGGCCCTCCTCGGCGCCCCCCTGCTGGGCCTCGTGGAAGCCCACGCCGCCGGCCACGCCCTGCACGTCGCCCTCGCCCAGGCCATCCTGGCGGATCCCAGCTGCTGGGAGTGGACCGAGGACGCCGAGCCCACCAATGTGCGCTTCTTCTTCCAGCCCTCCGATCTCAGCATCGCCGCCCAGCCAGCCTGATTTCGATCGAGTGCTTGTGGTCCACGCGCGAAGCTGGCAGGCTTGATCCTTCGCCCTTGAGGTGCACAGGTGTTACTTCATCTCCAGCCATGACCTGACGAACCGGGCGGACGTGCCCGGGTGGGTGGCCGCGCTGGCGCGGAATGGGGAGACGGAGGACGCGACGCGGAAGGCTGTGATGGCCATCCTGGCGGACGTGCGCCGGGACGGGCTGAAGGCCGTGCTGGAGTGGACGGCGCGGCTGGACGGTGTGAGCCTCGACCCCTCGGCCTTGCGCATTCCCGGATCCGCCCTCGCAGCGGCCCGCACCGACCTGGATCGCCGCCAGCCTGAGCTCATGGCCGCCCTGCGGCAGATGATCGCCAATGTGCGCCGGTTCGCGGAGGGTCAGCGCGGCTGCCTGCGCGACCTGGAGCTGCCCCTGCCCGGCGGCGGCACCGTGGGCGAACGCTGGTGCCCCCTGAAGACCGCGGGCGTCTACATCCCCGGCGGGCGCGCCTTCTATCCCTCCACCCTCGCCATGACCGTGATTCCCGCCCAGGTGGCCGGCGTGGCCCGCATCGTGGGGGTCACACCTCCCAAACCCCAACCCACCCTGCCTGGCGCCTGGGGCGTGGATCCCCTGGTGCTGGCCTGTGCCGCAGAGCTGGGCCTCACAGAACTCTACCCCTTCGGTGGCGCCCAGGCCCTGGCCTGGCTGGCCTTCGGAGAACCCGCCGTGGACCTCGTGGCCGGTCCCGGCAACCGCTTCGTGGCCGAGGCCAAGCGCCAGCTCATCGGCACCTGCGGCATCGATGCCCTGGCGGGTCCCACGGAGCTGCTGGTGCTCGCCGATGCCAGCGCCGACCCCGCCTGGCTGGCCGAGGACCTGATGGCCCAGGCCGAGCACGATCCCGACGCCGCCGCCGTGCTGGTGAGCGCCGACCGCGCCCTGCTCAAAGCCGTGGAAGGCGAACTCCAGACCCGCGTGGCCGCCTCGCCCCGCCGCACCATCCTCGAGCAGAGCCTGGGCACCCACGGACGGCTGGTCTGCGCGGAGCGCGACCTGGCGATCGCCCTGGCCCAGGCCTGGGCGCCCGAGCACCTCGAGCTCTGCGTCCGTGATCCCGAGGCTTGGCTGCCCTCGCTGACCACCGCCGGCGCCGTCTTCATCGGCAGCGCCAGCGCCGAGGCCTTCGGCGACTACGGTGCCGGGCCCAACCACGTGCTGCCCACAGACCGCAGCGCCCGCTATACCAGCCCCCTGGGCGTGGCGACCTTCCTCAAGCGCCAGAGCCTGCTGCGGCTCTCCCCCGCCGATGCCGCCGCCATGGCGCCCTGGGTCGAGAAGCTGGCCGAGGCCGAGGGCCTCACCCACCACGGCCGCAGCGCCGGTCTGCGCGGCCATCACCACCCCTAGGGAGCGTCTCTCCGCCGAGCGCTCCGATCCGCTTCTTCTCCCAAGAGGCCTGGTTTCCTCCTACCCTCATCCCGAGCTGCCCATGTCCCTCCTCCGACCCGACCTTGCCGACCTGCCCGCCTACCGGCGCCCCCCTGAGCCGCCCACCGGCCTCCGCCTGCACATGAACGAGGCGGGTTCCGACTGGCCCGCGGAAGCCCGCGAGGCGTTGCTGGCGCGGCTCCGCACCCTGCCCTTCAACCTCTACCCCGAGCGCCAGGAGGAACTCACCGAGCGCCTGCGGAAGCGCATGGGTGCCCCCGAAGGCGGCCTGCTGTTGGGGCCCTCCAGCGGCGCCCTCCTGGACCTGGTGGCCATGGCGGGCCTCAGCTCCGGCGACACCGTGGCCATTCCAGATCCGGGGTTCAGCCTCTACCCCATGCTGGTGCGCCGGAACGGCGGCCAGGTGTGCAAGGTGCCTCAGGGCACGGGCTTTCCGCTGGAGCCCTGGTTCGAGTCCCTGGACTGCCGTCAGGTCTGGTTGACGCTGCCCAACAATCCCACCGGCGCCTGGGTATCGCCGGAGGAGCTGGAACCCCTGCTGGCGGCGGCCGCAGCCCGACCGGAACCGCCACTGATCGTGATGGATGAGGCCTATGCGGAGTTCGCCCCGGCCACCCACCGCCTGGCCGTGGACCGCTACCCGAACGTGGTGCTGCTGCGCACCTTCAGCAAGGCGCTGGCCTCCGCCTCCTGGCGCCTGGGCTACCTGCTGGGCGACCCGGCCCTGGTGTCGAAGCTCGCCACCCTGCAGCTGCCCTACTCCATTCCCGCCGCCAGCCTGGAGGCCCTGGATGTGGCCCTGGACTTCGCCCCGGCCTTCGAGCCCGCCGTGCGGGCCCTGCCGGAGCGGCGCGACCGCCTGGCGGCCTCCCTGAAGGCGTCCCTGCCGGCCCACACCGCCGCCCCCAGCGCCGGCAACTTCATCCATGTGACGCCGGATCCCTCGGATGCGCTGGAAGCCGAGGGCATCAAGGTGCGCCGCCTGCCCGGCACCGGCGCCGCGCGGCTCACCATCGGCACGGAACCGGACACGACCCGCGTGGCCGCGGCCCTGGGCGCGGCATTGCCGAGGCCTGCGCCACGACTGCGCCGGCGCCTGCTGGTCCTGGACATCGACGGCGTGCTCATCGACGCCGACCGCAGCTTCCTGGAGGCCGTGGCCCGGGCCCTGGCGGAGCTGCGTCCCGCCCTGCCCTGGTCCGACGAGGCCTACCGCGCCTTCAAGCGCCTGGGCGGCTACAACAATGACTTCCGTCTCGCAGCGGGCGCCCTGGCCCTGGCCGAGATCCACGGCGACATGGACCTCCGGCCCGTGATCGAAGCGGCGGACGGCCGCGGCTTCCCGGAGCTCGACGCGCGGATGGAGGCCCTGGAGCCCGCGGCGCAGGTCGTGGTGCAGAAGCACTACGCGGACACCATCCGCCTGGAACGCCCCCTGGTGGATCTGGCCGAGCTGCAGGCCACGGGCTGGGAGCTGGCGGTGCTCACCGGGCGTCCGCCCGAAGAACTGGATCTGGCCTGGAAGGTGCTGGGCTTTTCGCTGCCCGCGGTCTGCGATGCGGCGCCCCACCTTCGCAAGCCCGAGCCCGCGGGCCTGCTCCAGCTGGCGGACGCCTTTCGGGCGGAGGAGGTCGTCTTCGCGGGAGACACGGTGGACGACGCGCGCTGCCTGCGCGCCGCCGCCGGGCTGAAACCCGAGGTGGCCTGGCGCTTCGCGGCCCTGGGTCCCGACCGGGCCCGCTTCGCCGCGGCCGAGGATGCCGAGTCCGGAACCCTGCGCGACCTGCTGCCCACGCTGACCCAGGAGCTGCCATGAGAACCGCCACCCTGACCCGCGCCACCGCCGAGACCCAGGTGAAGATGAGCCTTTCGCTGGACGGCGGTGAAGCCCGCATCCGCACGGGCCTGGGCTACTTCGACCACATGCTGATGCAGCTCGCGAAGCACGGCGGCTTCGGCCTCGAGGTGGAGGCCACCGGCGACCTGCCCGTGGACAGCCACCACCTGGTGGAGGATGTGGGCCTCTGCCTGGGCGACGCCCTGAAGTCCGCCCTGGGCGACCGCGCGGGCATCGCCCGCTTCGCCCACGCCTACATACCTCTGGACGAGGCCCTGGCCCGCGTCGTGGTGGACCTCTCCGGCCGCCCCTGGTGCGAGTTCCACGCGGACCTGCCGCCGGTCGTCCTCGGCGACGGCTTCCAGGTGGAGATGGTCCGGGAGTTCTTCATCGCCCTGGCCATGCGCGGCGGCCTGGCCATTCACGCGGACCTCATCCGCGGTGTGAACACGCACCACAAGGTCGAGGCCCTCTTCAAGGCCCTGGCCAAGGCCCTGCGCCAGGCCACCCGCACCGAAGGCGGCGGCGTGCCGTCCACCAAGGGGACCCTGTCCGCATGAGCGCCGGCCTCATCACCCTCATCGATTACGAGGCCGGGAACCTGGCCTCGCTGGAAGGGGCTCTGGATCGCCTGGATCTGCCGTATGTCCGGGCCGCCTCGCCTGAGCAGGTGGCGCAGTCCGGTCCCATTGTATTGCCGGGCGTGGGGCACTTCGAGTCCGCGCGGAGGTCGCTGCAGGAACGTGGTTGGTGGCGCCTGCTGCCTGAACTCGTGGCAGAGGGCCGCCCCCTTCTGGGCATCTGTCTGGGCCTCCAGTTGCTGGCCGAAGGCAGCGAGGAGGCCCCCCGCGCCTCGGGCCTCGGCCTGATCCCGGGCATCGTGCGCCGTTTGGGACCCGGCGTGAAGGTTCCCCACATGGGCTGGAGCCAGGTGCGCCAAGCCTCTCCCCATCCGGCCCTGCCGGATCCCGAAGGAGCTTGGCTCTACTTCGTGCACAGCTACGCCCTGGAACCCGCGGCCGAGACCGTCTACCTGGCTGACCACGGACGTCCCTTCGCTGCCGTCGAGGCCCGGGGAAAGGTCCTGGGCTTCCAGCCCCACCCCGAGAAATCGGGCCCCACCGGCCTCCTGCTGCTGCAGTCGACCCTGGCCTGGATGGGCGCCACCGCGACCACTCCGGAGGCACCATGCAATTGACCTGGGAGGCGTTGTGCAATTGATCCCGAGCATGGACCTGCTGCAGGGCCGTCTGGTCCGCCTTCGCCATGGCGACCGCGCCCAAGCCACCTTCTACGATTTCACGCCCGAGGGCTGGGTCGAGCACCTGATCGCGGCGGGGGCCAGGCGCATCCACCTGGTGGACCTGGATGGCGCCTTCGGCGAGCCCCGCCAGGGGGCCTTCACCACCTTCCCCGCCCGCTTCCCCCAGGTACGCTTCCAGCTGGGCGGCGGCCTGCGCGACCGCACATCCATCGAGGAAGTGCTGGCCCTGGGTTTCGACGCCGTGGTGGGCACCCTGGCCGTGGAGCAGCCCTCGGCCCTCCGGGGTCTGCCTGGGGATCGCATCGTCGCGGCCCTCGACCTCAAGGGCCAGAGCATCGTCACTCGCGGCTGGCAGGCCCCCAGCGCCTGCGCCTCCACGGATGTCTTCGAGGCCCTGCTCATGCTGGGCTTCGATCGGGCGCTCGTCACGGACGTCAGCCGAGATGGCACTCTGGAGGGTCCCGGCCTGGAGGCCGCAGCCTGGGTGGCCCGTGAGGGTTTCCAGGTGCAGGCCTCCGGCGGCGTGAAGGGTCTATCGGACCTCCCGGCCCTGGAGGCGCTGCCCGGCGTGGTGGGCGCCATCAGCGGCAAGGCCCTCATGGAGGGCTTCATCCCCCTGGACGATCCGCGCACCCGCGCCGCCCTGGCAGGAGGCGCCTGATGCCCGCCAAGCGCATCATCCCCTGCCTCGACGTGAAGAAGGGCCGTGTCGTGAAGGGCGTCCAGTTCAAGGAGCTCCGCGACCTCGGATCTCCTGTGGAGCTGGCCCGGCGCTACGACCTGGAAGGCGCGGACGAGCTGGTCTTCCTCGACATCGCGGCCTCTCTGGAAAACCGCGGCACGCGAGAGGCCTGGGTGCGCGACGTGGCCCGGGAATTGAGCATCCCCTTCACGGTGGGCGGCGGTGTTTCCAGCGTGGAGGACGCCCGCAGCCTGTTGCGTTCCGGTGCGGACAAGGTGGCCGTGAACACCGCCGCGGCCCTGCGGCCGGATCTGGTCTGCGAACTCGCGAACGCCTTCGGGCGCCAGTGCGTGGTGGCGGCCGTGGATGTGAAGCGCGATGCCGACCTGGGCTGGCGCGTCTACCTGAAGGGCGGCACTGAACCCACGGAACGGTCGGCCATCGACTGGCTCTGGGAGCTCAACGACCTCGGGGCGGGCGAGATCCTGCTCACCTCCATGGATCGTGACGGTACCGGCGACGGCTTCGACCTGCCCCTGCTGGACTTGGCCTCGGAACTGCCCATCCCCCTCATCGCCTCCGGTGGCGCGGGACTCGAAATCCACTTTCTGGAGGCCCTGGAGCATGGCGCCGATGCCGTGCTGGCCGCCACGCTCTTCCACGAGGGCATCCTGCCCATTCCCCGCCTCAAGACCTATCTGGCCCAGAACGACATCTCCATACGGATCTGACATGGACCTAGCTGCGTTGAAGTTCGATTCCGCCGGCCTCATCCCCGGCATCGTGCAGGACCGCACCGGCGAGGTGCGCATGATGGCCTGGCTCAACCGCGAGGCCCTCCAGCGCACCCTCGACTCCGGCTTCGTCACCTTCTGGAGCCGCTCGCGCGCATCGCTCTGGGTGAAGGGTGAGACCAGCGGGAATCGGCTCCGCCTCGTGCAGATCCTCCCGGATTGCGACGCGGACGCCCTGCTCATCGTGGCCGATCCCGAAGGCCCCAGCTGCCATCGCGGTACGGAAAGCTGCTTCGACCCTGATCCGGAGGGCCATCCCGAGACGCCCCCCAGGCCTGCCACCCTGCCCTGGCTGGGCCGCCTGGAGGCGCTGCTGAAATCCCGCAAGGCGCTGGCGGACCTGAACGGCAGCTACACCCAGAAGCTCTTCGCCCAGGGGGTCGACCGCATCGCCAAGAAGGTGGTGGAGGAGGCTGGAGAAGTCGTCATCGCCGCCAAGAACGATGATCGCGAGGCCTTCCTGGGCGAGGCCGCGGACCTGATCTTCCACCTGGACCTGCTCCTCCTGGAACGCGGCGCCAGCCTGTTGGACGTGGTGGAGGTGCTCCACCACCGTCACGCCGACCGTACGGGAGGACCCGCCTGATGGCCGTCCGCACGCCCCACTTCCCCGACCTCCTCTTCGGCTCGGCCGCCCGGCTCCGCCGCTGGGAAGGGGCCCTCATGGGCCTGCTTGAGGCTCACGGCTACCGCGAGCTGCACCCCTCCCTCGTCCTGCGCGAAGCCGTACCCGAGGGCGCCCTGCGCTTCTTCGATGGCGACGAGCTGGTGGCCCTGCGCTGGGACTTCACGGTGGCTCTGGCGGGCCTCCTGGCCCGCAGCTTCCCCACACCGCCGGACCGCGTGGCCTATGCGGGCGCGGTGTTCCGGCGACCCGTCCAGCCCTGGGAGGCGGTGGAGCGCTTCGAAGTGGGCTGCGAGCGCATCCAACCGGAGGGTGAGCCCGCCGCGGAAGCGGACGTGGAACTGGCGCGCATGCTCATGGCCATCCCCGGCCTCCTGGGCCTGAAGAGCGCCATCCTGCACTTGGGCAATGCGGCCCTGGTGCGGCGCCCCCTGGAAGCGGAAGGACTGTTCGGCGAGCTGGCGTACGCGGTGGTGGCCGCCCTCTCGCGTCGCGCACCCCATCGGGTGCGCGAGGCCCTCGACGGCCATCCTTCCGCCAAACGGCTGTCGGCCCACGCCGAAGCCCTGCTCTCCGAACTCGACGGCCCGGGGACGTTGGCGGCCCTGGAAGCCAGCCCCTATGCGAGCCTGCTGGAGGAAGAGCGGAGCCACATGGACCGGGCCCTCAAGGCCCTGCTGCCCATCCTCCCGCCCAACCTGGAGCTGCGCGTGGACCTGGCGGACGTGGCCGGCCTCGACTTCTACACCGGCCCCACCCTGCGTCTTTGGGCCCCCGGTGCCCAACAGGAGCTGGCGGCCGGCGGGCGCTACGACCGCCTCTTCCCGGGGCTGGGCCGCCCCTGGCAGGCCGCCGGCTTCTGCGTCCGGCTGTCCCGCCTGCTCGACCTGGCCGCCACCCGGCCCGACCTCTTCGAGGAACAGGGAGTGTCTCCAAGTAATCGATAGGGGCTGCGTTGATGGCAAAGGGTTTCCAGGCAAGGAAGTGGGCGCAGGGCGGTGCGGGTTCACCGTTCAAGCCCGGTGACGCAGCATGGGAGCCCTTTGCCATCAACCCTTCGGGCTGGGGCGGCAGCCGTCGGGATGCTGCGTCAGGCTCCTCGTCCTTGGCACCACCAAGGCCTTCGTCGCCTTCCTGGCCTCCCTCGGCTGGCGCCCCAGCGCAGCCCCCACCCATTACTTGGAGACACTCCTAAATGACGCACTCGACGCTTCTCATCGCCTTCCCCAAGGGCCGTCTCGGCGACGAACTGGTGCCGAAGCTGGCGGGTACGCCGCTCGCCCTCGACGCCGCGGCTTTGAAGTCCCGGGTGCTCCGCATCCCCACCGCCACCCCCGGCGTGGCGGCGCTGCTCCTCAAGGGCGCGGACCTGCCCCGCTACGTGGCCGCCGGCGTGGCCTCGCTCGGCATCGTGGGCTCGGACACGCTGGATGAGATGGACATGGACCTGCTGGAGTTGGCGGACCTGGGCTTTGGCGCCTGCCGCTTGTCGCTTTGCGCCAAGGCCGGCGTCACCCTGGACGTGCTGCGCACCAGGCCGCACCTGCGCCTGGCCACCAAATTTCCGAAGGCCACTGAGGCCTGGCTCACCCGCGAGGGGCTCACCGCCGAGCTGGTGCCCCTCAGCAGCAGCGCCGAACTGGCCCCACTGCTGGGTCTGGCGGACGCCATCGTGGATCTGGTGCAGACCGGCGGCACGCTGAAGGCCCATGGCCTTGTGGAAACGGCCGTCCTCGGCCGCTCCTCCGCCCGCCTCGTCGCCGCCCGCGGCGCCTACCTCAGCGAACCCGGGCGCATCCGCCCCCTGGCGGACATGCTGCTCGGCGCCCTGAAGACAAAGGCGTAGATCAGGCGCAGATCATCCGGATGCGCCTGGGCGGACGCTGATGATCTCCAGGCGCATCGTCCCGGCGGGCCGCCACCACACGACCTCATCACCAGATTCGGCATTCAGCAAGGCCTCGCCCAGCGGCGAGACCCAGCTGACCTTGCCCCGGGAGGGATCGGCTTCGTCCTCGCCGACGAGGGTGTACGTCGTGATGACGCCGGCTTCGTCGCAGACCTCCACGGCGGCCCCGAAATGCGCGCGGTTCTTCGGCTTGCCGTCGGAGGCCACCAGGACGGCGCGGTTCAGACGCTCCTGGTAGTAGCGCAGGTCGCGCTGGACGACGGCCAGCTCCTGGGGGTTGGCGAGCTTGCCCTCCGCCAGCAGCCGGCTCTGGTGGGCCTCCAGGTCCTCCTTCATGTCCTGCAGTTGCCGCAACCCGGTGGGCGTCACGTAGTTCGTGTGGGGGCTCTGGGGCCGGTCAGGCAAGGCTTCGGGCCGCCCCGCGTCATCCGGATCCTTGATGAAGGCTCGATTCACCGTGTCGCTCTGAAATTGATTGGGGTGGACATCCATGGGTGCGTCCCCGGAAGGTCGCAGCCCATGGTGAGTCCTGCGGCCAGCCCAGATCAAGCCCCGGACTCCCATGACCGGCCCTGGAGGCTACACTCAGGGATTTCCCATCCTCAGGACGCCATGATTCCCCACCTCCGCAGAACGCCCATCGATGACGACCTGGGGCTGGGTCTCCAGGCCGGCCGCGAACGCGGAGTCAACAAGGACGGCTCCTTCAACGTCCGCCGCATGGGCCTGCCGCGCTTCCGTCCCTACGACGTCTACCACCACCTCATCACCATGAGCTGGGGACGTTTCCTGGGACTGCTGTTCCTGGCCTTCCTCGCCACCAATGCCGTCTTCGCCTTGATCTACCTGGGCATCGGCATGGAGCAGTTCACCCGCCAAGGGGGCATGGCATTCCGGGAGCGGCTGCAGGATGCGTTCTTCTTCAGCGCCCAGACTCTGACCACGGTGGGCTATGGCCACATCAGCCCCCACGGGTTCCTCGCCAACACGGCCGCTGCGCTGGAGTCCCTCCTGGGCCTCCTGAGCTTCGCCCTGGCCACTGGCCTCCTCTACGGGCGGTTCTCCCGGCCTCAGGCGTGCCTGCGGTTCAGCAACCCGGCTGTGATGGCCCCCTACCAGGGTCTCACCGGCTTCATGTTCCGTCTCGTGAACATGCGCAGCAACGAGCTTATCGAGGTGGAGGCCACCGTGAGCCTCTCCCTCCAGGATCCGACCTCGCCCACCCGGCGCTTCATGCTGCTGCCCCTGGAGCGTCCGAAAATCCACCTGTTCCCCTCCAACTGGACGGTCGTGCACCCCATTGATGAGACCAGCCCCCTGTTCGGTTTGACGGAGGCGGACCTCCGCCAGGCGAAGGCGGAGTTCATCGTGCTCATCAAGGCCTTCGACGACACCTTCTCGCAGACCATCTACGCCCGCACGTCCTACACCGCCGATGAAGTCCGCTGGGGGGCCCGGTTCAAGCCCATGGCCTTCATCGGGCCGGACGGCATGACCGAGATGGACGTGGAACACCTGGACGCGCTGGAGGACCTGGCTCCCGTCCACCGGGGCTGATCGTCAGACCGGGGCGGGAGCCAGACCCGCCCGATCCTTGAGAGGGGCTCAGCCCAGGACTTCGCCATAGATGTTGTCCCGCTGCCAGGGTTCGTAGCCGGCTGCGCGGATCATGCGGGTCATCTCGTCGTTGTTCACGCTGTAGCAGGTGCCCGCGGCGCTGACGACGTTCTCTTCGAGCATGAGGCTGCCCATGTCGTCGCAGCCGTAGTGGAGGGCCAGCTGGCCGGTCTTGCGGCCCATGGTGACCCAGCTGCTCTGGATGTGCGCGAAGTTGTCGAGGAAGATGCGCGCGATGGCGATGGTACGGAGATACTCCACATCCGTGGGTTTGGGCACTTTGCCTTCCCAGGGCGTGTGGCCACTCTGGAAGGGCCAGGCGGCGAAGGCCGTGTAGCCGCCGCCATTGTTCCGTGCCAGGGCGCGATCCTGCTGATCGCGCAGGGCCTCCAAATGTTCGATGCGCTCGGCCAGGGTCTCCGTGATGCCGAACATCATGGTGCCCGTGGTCTTCACGCCCTCCTCGTGGGCGGCCTCCATCACTTCCAGCCACTTCTCGCGACCGCCCTTGAGGGGTGCGATCTTCTTGCGGATGCGGTCCACCAGGATCTCCGCGCCGCCGCCCGGAATGGAACCCAGGCCCGCTTCGCGGAGGTCGGCGATGGTCTTGCCCAGCGTCTGGCCGCTCAGTTTCGCCATCATCTGGATCTCCACTGGGGAGAAGCCATGGACCCAGATGCCCAGATCGTGGTGGAGGTAGCGCACCAGATCCAGGTAGTAGTCCCAGGGCAGGTCGGGGTTCACGCCACCCTGGAGCAGGAAGCCCGTGCCGCCGATGGCCTTGGTCTCCTCGGCCTTCTGCTTGAGCTGCTCCTTCGTGAGCACGTAGCCGCGGGTGTCGCCGGGCTTGTGGTAGAAGGCGCAGAAGGTGCAGTAGACATTGCAGATGTCGGTGTAGTTCACGTTGCGGTCGATGACGTAGCTCACCCGCCTGGGATCATTGTGGCGATCCCGAACGGCGGTGGCGGCCACGGCGAGGTCGGGCAGTTCCGCCCGCTCGATGAGCAGCAGTGCTTCGGCGGCGGAAATCCGACGGCCCTGGAGGATGCCCTCCAGGATCGCCTCGGGGGTTTCGACGGTCCTCAGCATGTCTAGACCTTGTACCCCATGACCTGGAGGCAGCGGCGGCAGACGCATTCCTGGCCTTCCACGCCGTGCTGGAAATGATCCAACGTGTAGGGGTTCCGGCACTTCTCGCAGATCTGCGTGGGCTCGGTGCTGGTCTTCGGGGCGTAGAGATGGGTGGGATCGGGCATGGCGGACTCCGGACCTTCAAGGATATCAAAGGCGGCCCGGATGGGCCGCCTTTGATCGGAAAACACGCAATGACTACTCTTCGACGGCGCCGGCTTTGGCACTTTCGTGGGGGCGGGAGTTGCGTTTGCCCTGGTGCTTGTGCGCCTGCACGTCCAGCTTCTCCACGGCCTGGGTGATGCTCGTATACATGTCGTCCGTGGTGGCCGAGGCGACGAACGCACTGGCGCGGGTCTTCAGTGTGATCTCGGCCTCGTGGCGGTGCTTCTCCACGGCCATGATCACGTGGACGTCGATGATGTCGTCCAGATAGGTGGCCATCTTGTCCAGTCGCTCCTTGGTGAACTGCTTGAGGGGCTCGGTGAGCTCCACGTGGCGGCCGGTGTAGTGGACCTTCATGGGACACTCCTGAAAGGGGCCGGGCGGCCCGGAAATCATGGATCCAGCGTCTGGAAGGGGCCTCAACCCTGTTAGCGGCGCCGACGCTGGGAGGCTGGAGGAATCTTGAGTTCCTCGCGGTACTTGTTCACTGTGCGCCGGGCCACCTTGATGCCGTCCCGCTCGAGCAGGCCGGCGATGGCCTCATCGGACAGCGGCTTGGCAGGGTCCTCTGCCTGCACGAACGCCTTGATGCGGTGCTTGACCACGGTGGCGGACACGTCCGAATCCTTGGGACGTGCCGAGAAGAAGTAGTTCAAGTCGAAGAGCCCCTGGGGCGTGTGGATGGTCTTGGCCTTCACCACCCGACTGATGGTGCTCTCGTGGAATCCCGTGGCCTCCGCCACGTCGCGCAGCACCATGGGCCGCAGGCGCTCGATGCCATGCTCGAGGAACTCCTTCTGGAGTTCTACGATCTGGGCCGAGACCCGCAGGACAGTGCGGTTCCGGTCCTCCACGCCCCGGATGAAATCCCGGGCACTGCGGAAGCGCTCCCGGATGAAGTCCTTGTCGGCCTTGGCGTCGCTGGACGCCAGGAACCGCTGGTAGTCGCCATTCACCTTGAGTCGGGGCAGGCCCTCGTCATTGAGGTAGATCTTCCAGTTGCCATCCTCGCCCTTGAGCACCACCACGTCCGGCTTCACCACGCGTTCGCCTTCGGGATCGAAGGCCCGGCCAGGCGAGGGGTTGAGGTGCTTGAGCTGGTCCATGGCCACGCACAGTTCCGAGTCGGTGCAGCCAAGGGCGCGACGCAGCTTGGCACTGTCCCGCTGCGCCACCTGGGCCGTATGGTCCTGGATGATGCGCACCGCCAGATCGTCGGGCTCGGCGCCCGCATGCCGTAGCTGGAGCAGCAGGCTCTCCTGCACCGTGAAACAGCCCACACCGGAGGGATCAAACTCCTGGAGGACGTCCAGGGCTGCGCGCAACGCCTCCTCCGTGACGCCCAGATCCGCCGCCAGGGCAGCCGGGGTGGCCTCCACGGAGGGCTGGTCGGGATCAAGCCGCAGGAAACCCTTCGGGTCGAGCCGGTCAATCAGCCGCTCCACCAGGGCCGCCCGGGGATCATCGTTCTCCAAGGTCTCGTAGAGTTGGCCCACCAGGTGGTCCTGGAGAGACTCATAAGCGCTGAGGCGATCCTCCCAGGAGAACCGATCCTCCTCCGGCAGGTTACTGGTCCGGGGCAGGTCCGAATCCCAGCTGTTCTCGGCGCCCAATTCGGTTTCCTGAACCTGGGCCACGCCTTCTTCTGTGAACTTCTCCAGATCGCTTTCGGGGTTCATCTCGCCCGCCGCATCCAGCATCGGTCCCAGATCCACCGTGTCCACCCCTTCGGGCAGTTCCATGCTGTCAGCGGTCTGGTCGGCGGAACCCTCCGTCACATCGGATTCGCGCCCCTCCTCGATGGCCTCGAGGGAGGGCACTTCGTCGCCGTCGTCGGCCAATTCCAGGAGGGGGTTCTCCTCGAGCTCCCGCTCGACGGTCTGCGACAGCTCCTGCAGGTTCATCTGCCACAGCTTGAGCTTCAGCTGCATGGCGGGCGTGAGCGCAAGGGTCTGGCTCTGGGCCAGGCGCTGGGAGAGGAAGGGGCCGGCCACGATCAGTCCAACCTGAACCGGTCGCCCAGGTAGACCCGGCGGATATCCGGATCCTCTGCGATCTCGCTGGGCAGGCCGTGTTTCATGATCATCCCGTCCGCCAAGATATAGGCCCGGTCGGCGATCTGCAAGGTCTCGCGTACGTTGTGATCTGTGATCAGCACCCCGATGCCTCGCGCCTTGAGGTCGCCGATCAGGCCCTGGATCTCCAGCACGGACTTGGGATCCACTCCAGCGAAGGGCTCGTCCAGAAGCATGATCCTGGGCTCGGTCACCAGGGCCCGCGCCAGCTCGCAGCGCCTCCGCTCACCTCCGGATAGGCTCATGCCCAGAGTGTCGCGCACTTTCCCCAGGTGGAAATCGGCCAGCAGGCGTTCGCAGCGGTCTTTCTGCTCGACCTTCGGGATCGGCTGCAACTCCGCCAGGGCCAGCAGGTTCTCCCAAACCGTCAAACCACGGAACACGCTGGATTCCTGGGCCAGGTAGCCAATGCCCAGCCGCGCCCGCCGGTGCATGGGCAGGGCGGTCACATCCTGGCCCAGCCAGCGGATGCCCCCCCGGTCTGGTGCCTCCACGCCCACCACCATGTAGAAGGTCGTGGTCTTGCCCGCGCCATTGGGCCCCAACAGCCCGACCACCTCGCCCATGCCCACGCAGAGGCTCACATCCCGCACCACGGTGCGGTCGCCATAGCGCTTCTGGAGGTTGACGGCCTCAAGACAAGGGGTCGGTTCGGTCATGGATCTATCAGAACATACTGGCCGACGGATTGCCCCGAAGGGGCCACGCGCTCAGTGCGCGGCACGCCCGGGGGTGTAGGGTGCTTTGGCGGCTTCGAGCGCATCCTCCAGCGCCTTCAGGGCAGCCGTGGCACTGGCGAAGCGGGCGTTCACGCTCTTCAGACCCTCCTCGGCCCAGGCCAGGTTCTGGCGCTGGGTGGCGGTGGGCTGCTGGGTGGTGGCCCAGACGCTGCCCGTCACCTCCCGGATCCTCCCCAGGATGCCGGGGGCCGTGGGCTCCTGACGGGTCGCGACGGTGGCGTCGCCACTCAGCAGATCGCGCAGATCCTTCAAGTCGCCGTGCAGCGTCCGGGCCCTGGTCAGCAGAGCCGCATCCGCGGCCGGGGTTTCGAGCAGGGCCTTCCGGACGTGATCCAACCGGTTCTGGGCCTCGGTCAGGCGCTCAGAAGCTCCCATGGCAAGGCGCTGGGCTTCCCCCATGCGGGCACAGAAGGCGCTGTACTCGGTCCACTGGGCCGGGGTCAGCCGGTCGGCATCCAGAGGCTTCACCTCGAAGGCGACGGGTCCAGCCACAGGCTTCAGCACGCCGTCCACCTGGAAGGACAGAGTGGCCTGGTACCGACCCGGCGCGGCCAAGGCCCCGCGGGCGCCATAGTCCCAGGGATCCCGCTCACCGGGAACCTTCAGGTGGATGGGGGCCGGATCCTGGAAGCGGAGATCCCAGGCCAGGCGATGGAGGCCCTTCTCCGGTTTCGTCGCGATGCGACGCACCACCTGTCCGTCGCTGGCGGCGATGGTCAGCACCACTGCCGGGGGTGCCTCGCGATCCTCGGCCCTGAGGGCCTCCCAGGTGGGGATGACGGGGTCCTGGCCGGCCTTCGCGGCCTCCTTCTCCTTCTCGTGGCGTTCCTTCTTCAGCGGCTTCGGTTCCACCTTCAGGTGATAGGTGAACACGGCACCGAAGGGCGGGTTGGGCGACAGGAAGAGGGAATCGCCCTGGAAGGATTTCCCGGGCCCGCCGAACGGGACAGCCTCGATGTAGGCCTGGGCGGGGCGAAGGCCGTAGAGGTGGGCCTCGGAATCGAAGTCCTCCGACTTCGCCTCGCGCAGAGGCGTGAGGTCATCAAGGATATAGAAGCCGCGGCCGAAGGTGGCCACCACAAGATCGCCTTCGCGGGCCTGGATGGTCAGATCCTTCACGGCGATGGTGGGCAGCTGAGTGAAGCGCGACCAGCTCTTCCCGGCGTCGAGGCTGAAGAAGAGGCCGAACTCCGTGCCGCAGTAGAGCAGGCCTTCGCGGGCCGGATCCTCGCGCACGGTGTACACGCTGCCTCGCTCGGGCAGCCCCGTGCCGATGGCTTCCCAGGTGCGACCATGGTCCCGGGAACGCAACAGGTAGGGGCGGAAGTCACCGGTCTTGTGGTTGTCGAAGGCGGCGTACACCGTGCCAGCCTGGTGCGGGCTCGCCGACAGGCAGGAGACGTAGGTCAGGTCGGACACGCCCGGGAAGCGCTCCGTCTTCCGCCAGGTCTTGCCGCCATCCTCGCTGATCTGGATGAGTCCATCATCGGTGCCCACGTAGAGCAGCCCTTCGATCTTCGGGCTTTCGGTGAAGGCCACGATGTTGCCGTAGAAGCTGGTGGAGGCGTTGCGGGCCACGGCATCCACCCCCCAGACCTTGTCCATGATCTTCAGGCGGCTGCGGTCGATCTTCCGGGTGAGGTCCGGACTCACGGCAGTCCAGCTGTCGCCACGATCCTCGCTGCGGAAGAGCTTCTGGGCGGCGAAATAGAGCCGCTTCCCATTGTGGGGGCTGAGCAGCAGCGGGGCGTCCCAGTTCCAGCGGAAGGGCTCCTCCCCGGGCGCGGGCTGGGGCTGGATCTCCACGCGCTCGCCCGTGCGGCGGTCGAAGCGGGCCAGGCCGCCGTGCTGGCTTTCGGAGTAGACCGTGTCCGGATCATCCGGGTCCACCTGGCTGTAGAAGCCGTCCCCACCCTGGGTCACGAACCAGTCGAGGTTGGTCGAGCCATGCAGGTTCCGGGTGCGGCTGGGGCCGCCCATGGAGAAGTTGTCCTGGGTGCCGCCATACACATGGTAGAAGGGGCGCGCATTGTCCACCGCCACACGGTAGTACTGGATGACGGGGAGATTGGCCTTGAACTCCCAGGTGGCGCCCCGATCGCGGCTTTCGTAGACGCCGCCATCGCAGCCTGAGATGAGATGTTCGCTGTTGGCGGGATCGATCCACAATGCGTGGTTGTCCACGTGCTTGGAGGTTTCGCCCACGCGCCGCCAGGTCTTGCCGCCGTCCTCGGTCACCTGCATCCAGGTGTCCATGGAATAGACGCGCTTGGGGTCCTTCGGATCGCAGAAGAGCTCCTGATAGTACTGAGCGCTGCCGGAGACCTGCTCGCTGCGTCGCTCCCAGGTCCGGCCCCCGTCCAGGCTGCGGAAGAAACCGCCCGCCTTGTTGGCGGCCTCGATGGTGGCGTAGACCGTGTCCGGCTCGCCCACCGGAACCGCCAGGCCGATGCGGCCCATGTCCTCCTTGGGGAGTCCTTCCGTGAGCTTCACCCAGGTCTGGCCGCCATCCAGGCTCTTGTGGATGCCGCCTCCAGGGCCGCCATCCAGCATGCCCCACACATGGCGCCGACGCTGATAGGTGGCGGCATACAGCACCTCGGGGTTGCGGGGATCCAGCACCACGTCCGTAACGCCAGTGTGGGCGTCCACGGTGAGCACAGCCTTCCAGGTCTTCCCGCCATCGGTGGTCTTGTAGAGGCCGCGCTCGCCGCCCTCCTTCCAGAGCGGGCCCTGGACGGCTGCGAACACCACCTGGCTGTTGCGCGGATCCACCAGGATCTTGGCGATGTGCTCGCTGGCCTTCAGACCCATGTTCTCCCAGTGCTTCCCGCCGTCCAGGCTGCGGTACACCCCATCGCCGTAGGCCACCGAGCGCTGGGAATTGTTCTCGCCCGTGCCAACCCACACCGTGTGGGAGTCCCGGGGATCCACCGTCACGCAGCCGATGGAGAACGAGCCCTCTTTGTCGAAGAGCGGCGTCCAGGTGGTGCCCGCGTTCACGGTCTTCCACACCCCGCCGGAGGCCACCCCCACATACCAGGTGTCCGGCTTGCCAGGGTCTACGGCGATATCTCCGACCCGGCCCGAGGTGACCGCCGGGCCCAGGTTCCGCAAGGGCAGTTCCGCCAGGGGCGAGGCCACCCGCTCCGCAGCCTTGGCCGCCACGGGCGGTGCCGCCAGAACCGGCACGGCGGCAAGCAGCAGGGCCAAGGAAGACAGGGAGCGGAACCGGGGCATGGTGCCTCCTAATACGAGGTTTGCTCCATGATGCCCTAGAAAGGATGGGACTTCACCAGCCGGGGCCCGCCCCCTTGCCGCGCACGCGGCCCTGCCACTTGACGGTCTGGCTTCCAGGTTCCAGATCCAGGGCCTCGCCTTGACCCTCGCCGAGGCGGCCCCTTAGCGTGACGGCCCCCTGCGCCTGGATGAGTTTCGCAGTGCGATCCGGCCCCACGATGACGGTCACCGAGTCCGCCGCCAGCCGCCAGCCCTGGCCCTGGCATTCCACGCCGCCGCCGAGAACCACCTTCTGTCCCTCGCTCTGGCCGTGCTCGGCGCGCAGGAACAGGTCTCCGTCCGCGGCGGCCAGCGTGCCACTCAGCCCTTCCGGGAAGCTCACCGTCTCGCCTTTCCGGATGATGCGGGGGCCGGACAGCCGTTCGCGCAGGCGGCTCCAGGCGGCGGGCCGGCCCGTGAGCGTCCACAGGGCGTCCTCCCACACGAGCTTTGCCCCGCGCAGGCTGCCGCCGGAGAACAGGTTCACCTGCACGGGCCCTTCGATGGTCCAGGACCGTGGATCCCCCTGCCCGGCACCGCCGGAGAAGGTGCCGTCCTCGCCGCGGCCCAGCACCGGCGCCTGGAGCTTCCAGCGCCGACTGGCCCGCTCGACCAGCATGCGGGGCGAAGATAGGCTGCGTCGGCCCCAGGTGAGGAGGGCCTGACCCTCGGCCGCGGCATGGCCGATGGGCAGCGATTCCGGCAGGTCACTCCCCGGCCCTTCCCGCATGAGCACGCGCGGCGCCCTGAGCACCAGGCGCTGGCCGTCCAGGGGCTGATCCCACACCACGCTGCCCTCCAGGCGCAGCCCCGCGGGTGTCCACCGGGCCCCGTCCGTGGACAGATGTTCCTCCCCCGCCGGCAGCGCCCGGCGGGCCTGGAACTTCCGGAACTCCACTTGCTGGAAGGTCGCGCCGGGGGCGGGTCGCGGCGCCACGCCACCTTTCGCTTCGCCATGCCAGCCATCGGCCCGCTCGAAGGCCAGGGGACCGGGCCAGGTGACCATGTCCGGCGTCAAGTCCGCCACCGAAGCCTGGAGAGAACCTTCCGCCAGACGGGCCGTCACACCCTCAAGATGCCCCGTCTGGAAGCCGGGCATGGCCCAGAGCCGTTCCGCCTCCATGGCCTGGAGGGTGGTGGGCACGCCCCTATCCGTCGGCGCCTGCCAGCGCACGGGGCCATGCTCTACACGGAACCGGCCTTCGGCTTCGCGATGCCACCCGGCGGGCAGGTTCCAGACCCCTCGGGCGGATCCTTCCAGGGCCTCCCAGCGCAGGGGGGCCAGCCCTTCCCATTCCCCGCCGAACCAGCGCAAGGCAGGTCCATCGTTCTCCACCCGGCCCTTGCCCAGAAGGGCCTTAGTGCCGGGATCGGCCACCTCCAGATCCAGGGGGCCCTGGAGGGTCCAGACTCCGGCCTGGCGGCGAGCTTTGGGCGACAGCATGCGCCACTGCCCGGTCGGCTCGTCCAAGTGACCCGTCACCGTCTCCAGGCGAAGATCCTCCTCCACCCCTTCGATGGTGCGGTAGGCCAGCACCATGCGGTTGGGGCCCAACTGCTCGGTGAGGGTCCCTACGCTGCCTTTGGTGCCTTCGCCGAACAAAGGATCACCGCCCACGGTGCGACCCGGCATGCCCTCACTGCCCACCATCAAGAAGCGCAGGGTGAAGCCCAGGGTTCCCGCCACCAGGCCCCAACCCAGGCCCCGCCAGAGCGGGTGCCGGGCTGGCGGCAGATTCTGGAGCAGGGCCAGCACCTTCATGGGGTCGCCTCTCCGAGCGGCGTCTCCACCAGCCAGGAGCGCCCCCAGCGGTCGCTGCCCTGGGGCACGGCGGCCACGCAGAGCCGCTCGCCGATGGCCGGCTGCGAGGGCCGTTCCCGACCAGCGAACCAGGTGAGGGGATCCGGAGTCCCAGCCAGACGGAGCTTCCAGTGGTCCGCGCCGAAGGCCGCCGAGGAAGCCACGTTGCCCTCCAGCCGCGCCAAGGGTGGCGCGAACCCCTGGCCGAAGGGCTCCAGGCGGGCCAGATCCGCATCGCCGGGAAGGTCCGCATGGCCGCCATCCAGCAGCAGGGGCGGAATCTCCCGCCCGGCCGCCTGGTCGGCCGCACCGCGCTGGAGCGCTTGGCGGACGAAGGCGAGGCGGGAGGGCTCGAAGCTGAGGCCTGCCGCCGCCCGATGCCCCCCGCCGCCCAGGAGGAAGGGCTGGGCCAGGGCCAGCAGACTGCCCAGATCGTAGCCCTCCGGGGCCCGCAGGCTGCAGTGGGCCACACCGTCGACCACCGTGCAGACCCCCGCGGGGCGGCCCGTGGCCCGCATGCGATGGCCCGCCACGATGCCGATGACGCCCTTGTGGGCGGTGGGATCCAGCACCAGATCGAAGGCTGTGTCCTCGGGTCGGGGCAAGCGAGCGGCCAGGTCCTCCTGGATGGCGCGGCGTTCCTGGTTGAGCGCTTCCACCCGGTCCATCAGGGTCTCGGCTTCCGCAGGATCGCGGGTCAGCAGCAGGCGGACGGCATCCTCCGCCCCGCCCATGCGCCCCACGGCATTGAGCCTGGGCGCCAGCCCGAAGGCCACGTCCTGGCCGCCCAGAGCCCCCTCCTTCTTGGCCGCGCGCAACAGGGCGGCCAGACCGGGGCCATTCTTGCCGCCGAGGGAATCGAGCCCCCGCCTCACCAGCAGCGCATTCTCATCCACCAGCGGCATCACATCCGCCACGGTGCCGATGGCCACCAGCTTGAGCATCCCGTCCAAAAACGTGGCGTCCGCCCCGGTGGGGTGGGGCACGGCTCCAAGCAGGGCCTGGGCCAGCTTGAAGGCCACTCCCACCCCCGCCAGGAAGGGGTTCGCATAGCCGTCGAGGTGAGGATGCACGACGGCGCAGGCCGGGGGCAACTCCTGGCCCAGGGCATGGTGATCCGTGATCACCCAGTCGAGGCCCAACTCCGAGCTGGCCTTCACTTCCTCCACGCTACGCACGCCGCAGTCCACGGAGATGAGCAGGTCCGGTTGGCGCGTGGCCTTCAGGTCCTGGATACAATCCAAATGCAGGCCGTAACCGTCGGAGAAGCGGTTGGGAATGAAATAGGACACATCGGCGCCGAGCCGCTCCAGCGCACGCACCAGCACAGCCGTGGCAGTGACGCCGTCCACGTCGTAGTCACCATAGATCACGATGCGCTCGCGGGCCTCCACGGCTCGGCGGATGCGTGCCACGGCTGCATCCACGCCCGAAAGCAGGTGAGGGTCGGTGCTGCGGGTCCAGGCGGGATCGAGACGCCAGGCCAGGCCTTCCGGCTGGTCCACCCCGCGCAGCCACGCGAGTCGCGCCAATCGGGGCTCCAGATTCCACGCCGCGGCCAGGGCCCGCCAAGGCGCCGGACCCGCCGGGATCTCCCGGCGGAGGCGCCAGGCCTTGGCGTCCATATCAGCCGACACTGCCCATGCGGGCGAACTTCTGGTACCGCTCCTCCACCAGTTGTTCCGCCGAAAGCTCGGACAACTCGGAGAAGGCCTCCACGACAGCCTCCTTCAGCGCGGCGGCGGCCGCATCGAAGTTCGAATGGGCCCCGCCGAGGGGCTCCTTCACGATGCCGTCGATGACGCCCAGCTCCAGCAGGTGCGGGGCTGTGAGCTTCAGGGCCGCCGCGGCTTTGGGAGCCTGGCTGGCGTCCTTCCAGAGGATGGACGCGCAGCCTTCCGGCGAGATCACGGAATAGATGGCGTTCTCCATCATGAGCACACGATCGGCCACGCCCAGGGCCAGAGCCCCGCCGCTGCCACCCTCGCCGAGGACCACCGCCACCACGGGCACCTCGAGCTTGGCCATTTCCAGAAGATTGCGGGCGATGGCCTCGGCCTGGCCGCGCTCCTCCGCGTCCACGCCCGGATAGGCGCCAGGAGTGTCGATGAGGCAGAGGACGGGGCGCTGGAACTTCTCGGCCAGCTTCATGAGGCGCAGGGCCTTGCGGTAACCCTCGGGTTTGGGCATGCCGAAGTTGCGCAGGATCTTCTGCTTGGTGTCCCGGCCCTTCTGCTGGCCGATGATCATCACGGGGTTGCCTTCGATCCAGCCCATGCCGGCCACGATGGCCGCATCGTCCCCGAAGCGGCGGTCCCCGTGCAATTCTTCGAAACGCTCGCAGATCCGCTCCAGGTAATCGAGCGTATAGGGGCGCTTGGGGTGGCGAGCCAGCTGGGCCCGCTGCCAGTCTGTGAGATCCGTGAACAGTTCGGCCTTCAGCTTGTCCAGCTTCTTCTCCAGCTTCTCCCGTTCCTTGGTCTGGGAGGGGTCCATCTCCATGGCCCGGATCTGGGCCTCCAGCTCAAGCACCGGCTTTTCCAGCTGGGACAGATCCATGGTCTGTTCGGGAGTCGCGTCTTTCATGAAGCCTCAAGCCGGGAAGTCCAACGGTCCAGTGTAGGGGGCCCAGGAACGAATGAACAGGCCGGGCTGACCCAGAGTAGCCCCGGCGCCCTCCAGGGCCCCCCTGCGCGAAGGTGCCGGATGTCTAGTTCGCCACCGCCATGAAAGCCAGGCCGTCCTCCCTCAGTGTTTTAACGAGGCCACGGTCCTGCTTCCAGGCCTGGAGCCCCTTGTCCAGCTGCTCAAAGCCGAAAGTAACCGGTTTGTAGCAGTGCGCAAGGCTGAGCCGCAGGCGCGTGCCACCCGCCGCAGGTTCGGTTTCGGCCTTCCACTCGAAGGTGCGAAACGGCGTATCACCTTTGCGTTCCGGCAGCACTGGCTTGACCTTGGCTGGCAAGGTCAAGGTGGCGTGGTAGCTGAGTTCCCCCGTCGCCAAGCTCGCCACGGGGTACCGCCGGGGTGTACCAGCCTTCTGGATGAGGGCCGGCGGGTAGGGAATGCCCCAGGCCGCCAGGTTCCATTCGGCGCCGTTCCGATGAAATCCGTCGGGATGGGTGATCTTCACTTCCACCTCGAAGGGGCGGTCCGTGGCAAGCGGGTCTCCCAGGCGAACCACCTCGATCTGGGCCGTGGCCGGCAGGTCGAACCGACCTCCCATGAGGGCCTCCCGCATGGCCTTTGCGCCTCCCTTGTGAGCAATGGCGCGGAGATTCCAGTAGGTTCCAGTCTCCTTGAGCTTCAAGGTGGCGCGGAGTGCGGAACCGTCCACCTCCCCTTCAAGATCGACTGACAGCCGGTCGCGCAGGATTGCGGCATCCGGAACCGTCACCCACTGGGCCCCGTCGGGCAGGCAGATCATCACCCGCCGTCCGCGATGGCCTGAGCCCAGGAATCCGAAGGGTGTGAAGGGGTCCGTGGCGTCCACAAGGAGGAAGCGGCCCTTCGGGCTTTCCACTTCGCCCGGAAGTCCCAGGCTCTTGTCCAGTCGGAGGGCCGTGATCACATGATTGAAAACCGGGAAGGGCTCCTCCTGCGTCTCGATTTCTCCCTCGTTGATCCTTGCCAGCGTCGGATGCGCCGTGAAACCGAGCGTCCTGGCCTCGGCGATGAAGAAGGCCGACAGGTCCTTGCAGTCTCCGTACCGTTTTCGCCCCACTTCGACTGTCTGTTCAGGTACCCACCCGCGTTCAGCAGAGAGGTACACCTGCTTGTAGTTGAGCGCCGCCGCCATCCACGACCAGAGGGCATTGAGGCCTTCTGGGCCCTTCCGGCCATGCAGATCCGCCATCCCCGCCGAGGCCGTGGCCGAGGCGTAGTTTCCGGCCGTCCATCGTGCGACCTCATCCCAGGTCCCCCACATACGAGCGGTGGGAAAAGCAGGATCCAGGAATCGAACCCTGACTACCGGCAGCACATTGTACCGATGGGGATGACCGCCTTCGTCCTCCGGTAGCACCGGCAGATTCGAAACAGCCAAGCCCGTGGCTCCCAGCGGCTCCACTTTGGCAATCCAGGGGAGGAAGTGACGGCGATCGATGCGCACATCGACCTGCTGCAGATTGGTGAACCACCCCTCCTTCTTGGCCACATCGAGTTCCCAGCGCCGGACGGGGATCGTTTCGAGCAGGCCCGTCGCGGCCACTGGCCCGATAGGACTTTGAATGGCCTCCAGAGACTCGAATGCGATGTAACTGCCCTTGACCACACGATCCAGCGCGGCACCAGTGATGGTGTCTGTGCTGAATTCCGCCTCGGATGCGTCGTTCATGGTCACGACATCGTCTGAATCCAGTTTCACCAGGTCGCCATCGGGACGGAGATTCCATCCCTTCAGCTTCTTCACCTTGTTTCCCTTGCCGCCAAGGCCATGGATGACAAAGGTGCCTTGCCGCAATCCGCGCTCTCCCAGCACTTTCACGAGCCTGAATCGCCGTTGGCGAATCTCTCCGCTACCGGTGTAGGCGATCTCCGTCCGATCCAACAACACCCAGGCCACGGCATTCTCAGGAGCCGTCTCCCCGGCCGTGGCGCGGGCAACCTGGGCGGCCCACTCGGGCAGTCGCCCGAAGTCCTGGGCGGGCAGCAGCGCCGCCAGAAGGAACAATCCCATCCATCGAAGGCGCATCACCCCTCCCGCGAAAGCGTGACCTGCCGTCGGCAGGCGTCTTCAATCCAGCCCAGGAATTGTTTGAACTCTGCCCACTGGGCAGACGGAGCCGACAGGGCAGTCACCTCCACCCGAAGTACAACCTTCCCCATTCCTGTGGCGGGATCAAAGGCGGGCACCCAGAACACCCGGCCAAACAGGTTCTGCTGCTTCAGCTCCTGCTGGGGGCCCATGGTGTACCCCCGTGGCACCTGGAAAGTTGCAATCGCAAGTTGAGTGGCCTGATAAGGCAACACAATCGGCGCCGTCCGGGAGTCATCCAGCTTTGCAGGAACCCATAAGGGCCACGGCATGCCAGGAAAAGGGTCCAGCACTCGTTTCCGGCCGGCTTCCCGCTCCAGCGACCCCTTCAGGTGCCACGTGACGCTGGCTTTGGCGTCAGAGGTGTTCCTCACCTCAGCCGAGGCCACGGCAAGGTTTTTCATCTCCTTCTCGAACTTCTCCTTCAGCAGCTTCGACTGCTCCTTGGGTTCAAGGGCCATGTACCGGTTTCTCTCTACATACTCCGGGTAACCGGCGAATTCCGAGTCCACCTCAAACCGATCCGCATCCTCGTCCAGGTTCAGTCTGTAGGTGTAGCGGCGCAGGTTCGCGTTCGCTCCCAGGCTGCCAA
Source organism: Geothrix campi (assembly GCF_024609265.1). GTDB lineage: Bacteria > Acidobacteriota > Holophagae > Holophagales > Holophagaceae > Geothrix > Geothrix campi. The sequence goes on from NZ_JANHMP010000001.1 coordinate 764,403, forward strand.
CCAGACCTTTCTTCCCCTTCCAGGTGCTGGAGTCGATGATCAGGGCAGTGACCGCCGTGTAGTCCGGATGCACCACGCCTGGCGCGGCGAACCGGCGCGTGGGATCGAACCAGATCATCCCCCCGTTGGTTTCCTCGATACCGATCAAATCAGTCGAGAACTGCCAAGGGTTGAGGTGGTTCCAATCGAATAGAGTGAATTCCCGGTCAGGTACCTTGGCGATGATCGGTTTCAGTCCGGCCGCCTTGAGCAGGTGGTAGAAGAGGAGCCTCATCCCTTGTGCGTTGGTCCTCCCGGTCTTGGCAGCGGCGGCGAGGTCCTTGGATTCGAAGTCCTTCCAGAAATTTTTCGGCAGGGCCGCGGACTCCGCGAACGTGGCTTGGCTCAAATTGGCGATACGGCTATCCAGGCGCTCCAGCAATGTGACGGCCTGTTTGCTGGGGGTGCCTGCGAGGTCGGCCGTCAGCTCGACAGCCAGCGTTTTGAAGGCCCCTCCCTTCTCGATCGACTCTTCATAATCTGGCTTGTAATGCTGCCGGATGGCCTGGTTCCAGTAGGCATCAGCACCCTCGCTCACTGAACTGCGAATATCATCCGGCTGCCAGAAGATGACCAGCCTCGGTAACCGGAGGGTAGGCCTGAGGCTATAAGGCGGCAGTTCCACCGCTGGGAGGTTCTTGAAGGTCAGCTGTTTGCCGCTCCAGGAACTCGTGACCTCGGGAGCAGGCGCGGCGCCAGGACTCAACGACCAGGCAAGCGGGAAAGGCTGGGCCACCTCGATGGCCATGACCTGCGTGGGATAGGCATGGGCCAAGGTCCACACGCCGTAGAGCCCCTGATAAAAACGGGCGGGCAATCCCCTGAGAAGCCCATCTGCTGATTCAGACCACTGAAATTCCACGACGCAATCCGTCGTGACTCCTGGGGCCACCAAGTGGGTCTTGCGCTGCTCACCGTTCCCGCTTTCGATGACCCGCTCCGCGAAATCCTTCCGGCTGTTGAATTCCACTTGGCGGCCATCGGGATAGACCGTCCGGCCCTTCACGCGGGTGGCCGTGCTTGGAAGGTCGGGGATCTCCGCCGCCTCGCGCCCAGCCTCGGCGAATACGCGCACCCGGTAGACGTAATCGATGGTAAGAACGTTGAGCCTCATCCGGTCTTCCAGGATCACGGCCCCTGTTGGGCCCTCCTTGAGAGCCCAGACTTCCGGTGGAATGGGAAGCCAGGCATTTCCGGCCATGAGCCGGAAGGTCAAGCAGACTACGGCTGACATGATCCGTATTTTCACGGGTTACTCCTGGTGGAATCCCCGGCATGCTGGCAGGTGGAGAACGAGTCGGCAAGAGACGCCCATCACACCTTTGCGAATTGTGAAACCCTTTTTAAACTCTTTCTGCCCGTGGAAACCATGCCGGTCATCCCAGAACTGTCCAGTCCCTTCCCCCTCCTCGGCCTCAGTGGCGGCATCGCGGCTGGCAAGAGCTTCGTCGCTGGGAAGTTGGCGGCCCGGGGCTGGGCGGTGATCGATGCCGACGCCCTGGCCCGGGAAGTGGTGCTGCCCGGCAGCGAGGGCCTGGCGGCTCTGGTCGCCACCTTCGGGCCCGCCTGCCTCCGCCCGGACGGTGCCCTGGACCGTGCCTGGATGGCCGCCCACGTGTTCGCGGATGACGCGGCCCGGGCCCGGCTGAACGCCCTCCTCCATCCCCGCATCGAAACCCTCCTCGCGGCCCGCCTGGCGGCGCTTCCGTCCACCACCCGAGGGGCGGTGCTGGATGCGGCGCTCTGGGTCGAGCGGGGCAGAGCCCATCACTTCGACGCCTTCTGGACTGTGGATGCCCCAGAAGAACTGCGGGTGGAGCGCCTGATGGCCCGTGATCAACTGACCCGCGACGCCGTCCTGGCCCGCCTCCACGCCCAAGTCAGCGCGCCCGAGCGGGCGCTCCATGCGGACCTGGTGATCCCCAACGACGGGCGCGATCTCTCCGGAATCCTCGATGGGGCCGTCCAGACCCTTCTGTCAAACTGGAAGGTCCGCCGCGCGCGGACGTGGAGAGCCCCGATGCCTGCACCTTTCACCGCCGATCAGCTCCGCGAGGTCCTGGCGACCCTCCTCAGCCGGGGTGGCGATTACGGCGAAGCCTTCATCGAACGCCGGCAGGCCCATGCCCTCGGCATGGACGACGGCCGCATGGAGGATGTGCTCGCCTCCGAGACTTTCGGTGGCAGCCTCCGGCTGATGGATGGGGAGACCACGCGTTTCGCGGATCTCATCGCCCCCGGATTCGAGGAGCTGCTGGAGGCCGCCCGAACCCTGGCGGCGCCGGGCACGGGGCAGCCGGCGGAGATCCCGACCCTGACCCTGAAGGTCCATCCCACGCCCAGCCCCGTGGAGCGTGATCTCGGCCGCGTGCCCCTGGACGAGAAGGTGGCCCTGGTGCGGAGTGCCGAGGGTCTGGCGCGGGCCCACGCCGAGGCCCTGCGCCCCGGCGCCCTCAAGCAGGTTTCCGCCGGCTACGGCGACAGCACCCAGCGGGTCTGGATCGCCGCCGTCGAGCGGGCGGACGGAACCTGGACCGGCCGTCTCACCGAAGATCACCGCACCCAGGTGGTGCTCCGCGTGAACGCCACGGCCGGAGACGGCCAGCAGTTGCAGTCCGGCTATCAGGCCCTGGGCGAGACCCGCGGTTTCGAGCTGTTCACGGACGAGGCCGTGACGCACACCGCGCATGAGGCCGTCCGGTTGGCCATGCAGGCCCTGGAGGCCCAGCCCGCCCCGGCTGGCACCTTCCCGGTGGTGCTCAGCAGCAGCGCCGGTGGCACCATGATCCACGAGGCCTGTGGCCACGGCCTGGAGGCGGATCTGGCCCTGGCCGGCATGAGCGCCTTCGCGGGCAAGCTCGGCCAGAAGGTCGCGGCGGAAGGCGTCACGATCATCGATGACGGCACCCTGCCCCACAAGCGCGGCAGCCAGGCCATCGATGATGAAGGCAACCCGGTCAGCCGCGTGGTCCTCATCGAGAACGGCGTGCTGAAGGCCTACCTGCAATCCCGCAAGACCTCCCGGAAGATGGCCACGGAACCCACGGGCAACGGCCGCCGGGAGAGCTACCGGCACCTCCCCATCCCCCGCATGCGCAACACCTTCCTGGCGGCCGGGAGCGAGGCCCCCGAGGCCATCCTGCGCGACCTCGATCGCGGTCTGCTGGTGAAACACATGGGCGGCGGCCAGGTGGACACCGTCACGGGCAACTTCGTCTTCCAGGTAACTGAGGGGTATTGGGTCGAGAAAGGCGAGCCCAAGTACCCCGTGAAGAACGCCACCCTCAGCGGCTGCGGACCCGAAGTGCTGAGACAGCTCACCCGTATCGGCAGCGACCTCCACCACTTCGACATCGGCACCTGTGGCAAGGACGGCCAGGGAGTCCCCGTCAGCGACGCCCTCCCCACCATCCTCTGCCCCGCCCTCGTCGTGGGCGGCACCGCCGAGCCCCTGCCGAGCGTCATTTGACCCCCGGACGCCTGCAGGTGGTGCAGGACGACATCACCACCCTCGCCCTGGACGCCATCGTCAACGCCGCGAACAGCAGCCTGCTTGGAGGCGGCGGCGTGGATGGTGCCATCCACCGCGCGGCCGGTCCCGGATTGCTGGAGGAATGTCGGAGCCTAGGCGGCTGTCCTGCCGGGCAGGCGAAGCTGACCGCCGGACACCGCCTGCCGGCCCGATTTGTCATCCACACCGTCGGCCCCGTCTGGAATGGGGGCCAGCACGGCGAAGAGGAAACTCTCGCCTCCTGCTATCGGGAGAGCCTTCGCCTGGCCGAACGCCATCAATGCCAGAACATCGCCTTTCCGGCCGTCAGCACGGGCATCTTCGGCTTCCCTCCGGATCGCGCCGCGGACATCGCCGTGGCAACCTGCCGCGACTGGCTCGCGGCCCACGACCTTCCTCATGAGGTCACCCTCGTGGCCTACGATGACCTCAGCCGGACAGTCCTCCAGACCGCCCTCGAGAAAGAAAGCTGACATGACCGATCCGTTCCGAACCTTCATCGCCGATGCTCTGGAAGCCCGCCTCCAGGACGGCATCCAGCACGCCCTCAAGCTCGGTGCGGAAGGCGCCGAGGCCTTCGTCTCCGTATCCCGCAGCCGCAAGGCCAAAGTGCAGAATGGCGCCCTGGAGGATCTGACGACCAGCAAACGCGGCGGCCTGGGCGTACGGGTGATCCGCGCCGGGGGCAAGGGCTTCCGCACAGGCCTCGCCACCACCACCGACCTCACCGCCGCGGATTTCCGCGACCTCTTCGCCCAGGCCTGGGAGTTGAGCGCCCTGGGCGACGAGGATCCCTGGCTGCGACAGGCGGATCCCGAAGGCACGGATGATCTCCCCAGCCGGTTCGACGGTGCCGTGGAGGCCCTCACGCCCGAGCAGCGCATCGCCTGGGCGTTGGAACTGGAAGCCGAAGCCAGAAAGGCCTCATCGAAGGTGGCCGCTGTGCGCGAATCGGCCTGGAGCGATGGCTCCGGCGCCAGCCTGTTGCTTACCCAGAAGGGCGTGCGGACGCCGGATGCGTGGTCCAGCTGTTCCGCGGCCATCGAACTGGCGGTAGCCGACGGTGAGGAGCGACAGGCGGCCTGGCACTGGGATGTCTCCCGTCGGCCGGGGTTGGACCTCGCGGCCATCGGCGCGGAAGCGGCCCTCAAGGGTGAGCGGAAGCTGAATCCCCAGCGCCTGCCCGCCGGCAGGTACTCGGTGGTGCTCCACCCGGAGGTGGCGGTGGATCTGCTCGGTATCGTGGCCGGGATGCTCGATGCCGAGTCCGTGATCAAGGGCCGCAGCCTCTTCGCCGGCAAGCTGGGCGAGATCATCGCCTCCCCTCTGCTGACGCTGGTGGACGACGGCCGCCTTACCGAAGCGCCGGGCCGCCCGGCCCTCGGCACCGAGCCCTGGGATGCGGAGGGTCTGCCCACTCGGCGCAACATCCTGCTCGAAGGCGGTGTGCTGAAGACCTACTTGCACACCCTCAAGACCGCTGCCGAGATGGGCGAGAATCCTACCGCCAGCGCGGGCCGGGGCTTCGGCAGCCAACCTGGCGCCACGACCTTCAACCTCTTCCCCCTGCCTGGAAACACGGCGCCCGACACCCTCTACCGCCTGGCCGGGAACGGCGTGCTCATCACGGAGATCATGGGTCTGCACACTGTGGATCCTGTCAGCGGCGACCTCAGCGTGGGCGCCAGCGGCATCCGCATCCGCGACGGCGTCCTGGCCGAACCCGTGGACAAGCTCACCTTCGCCGGGAACCTCCGAGACTTCCTGACCCGCATCGCCGCACTGGGCAATGACCTCCGCTGGTACGGCAGCAGTGCCGGCCTGAGCATCCTCCTGGAGGACATCGCGCTGGGAGGCGCCTGATGGGACGCGAGTTCTGGGACGAGCGCTACGGCGAGTCCGAGCTGACCTACGGCTCAGAACCCAACGATTTCCTGCGGGACATGGCGCCGCGCATCCCCCCAGGCCCCGTCTTGGGATTGGGTGAGGGCCAGGGCCGGAATGCCGTGCATCTCGCCACCCTGGGCCACGCGGTCACCGCCGTCGACCAGTCCTCGGTGGGCCTTGCGCGAGCCCAGGAATTGGCGGCCAGCCGCGGCGTGACTCTCACCACCGTCGTCGCCGATCTCGCAGAGTTCGAGCTCGAAACCACAGCCTGGAGCGGCATCATCTCCATCTTCTGCCACCTGCCATCGGCCCTCCGCCGGACCCTCTACCCACGCTGCGCCGCGGCGCTGGCCCCCGGGGGTGTCCTGATCCTGGAGGCCTACACGCCCAGCCAGCTGGAGTACGGCACCGGCGGCCCGAAGGAGTTGGATCTCCTCAGCACCCTCGCCGAGATGGGCAGCCTGCTTCCCGGCCTGGAACTGGAGATCGGCCAGGAACTGGTGCGGGAGATCCGCGAAGGCTCCCATCATCATGGCCTGGGAGCCGTGGTCCAGGTGGTGGCCCGCAAGCCCTCCGAGTCGACCTCCCGGCCCTGATCTGCGATCCTGGAATGTTCTTACGGGACCTTCCATGAGCCTTGATTCCGCCCGCGCCTACCTCGCCTTCCCCCACCTGGAGTCGGAGCTCCGGGCGGAACTTGAGCCCCTGCTGAGGGTCGCCGAGGCCGGCGATGCCAAGGCCGCAGCCGAACTGGAGGACCGATTTTCCGAGCCCCTCGCCTTCGGCACCGGCGGGCTCCGGGGCTTCATGGCCGCGGGCCTTCGCCGCATGAACCTTCCCAATATCCGCCGCGTGTCCATGGCCCTGGCCAGCGTCGCCAGCCGGAAAGCGCCCGGGAAGATGATCGCCGTCGTCGGCTTCGACACCCGCCTCAATTCGCAGGCCTTCGGTATGGCCTGCGCCGAAGTGCTGGCTGCCGCGGGCTACCAGGTATTCCTCGGGGACCGGCCCCTGCCCACCCCCTTCCTCTGCTTCGCCATGAAGCGCCTGGGCGCCGGCTGCGGCGCCATCGTCACCGCCAGCCACAATCCGAAGGAATACAACGGCTTCAAGGCCTACAACGACCTGGGTGGCCAGGTGGTGGAGCCCTGGGATGCGGAGGTGGAGGCCCACATGGCCGATCTGCCCCTGGTGCCCGAACCGCCGGTGGTGCCGGCCGGCCGCATCCAGCCCATTCCCGCGGAGGTGGAGAAGGCCTACCTCGCCATGGGCCTGGACCTGCTCCAGAGGCCGAAGTCCTACGAGGCCGCCCGCATCCTCTACACCCCGTTCCATGGCACCGGCATCGCCCTCATTCCCGCTCTCTTCGAACGGGCCGGCATCGCCATGACCGTCAGCCCCAGCCAGGGGATCCAGGACGGCACCTTCCCCACGGCCCCGCGTCCCAACCCGGAAGAGCTGGCCGCCTACGCAGCGCCCCTGAAGGAGGCCGAGGCCATGGGCGCCGAGGTCATCCTTGCCAACGACCCCGACGCGGACCGCATCGGCGTGGTGGCCAAACGCACCGGCACCTGGGAGCTCATGTCCGGCAATGACCTGGCCGCCCTCACCCTCGATTACCTTTGCACCCAGAAGGGCCGCAAGGGTGCCGTCGTCAGCACGGTGGTCACCTCCGACTTCATGGCCGAAGTGGCCCGGCATCATGGCCTGCCCGTGGTCTGGACGCTCACGGGGTTCAAGAACATCGCGGTGTGCATGGATCGCCTGGAGGCCCTGGGCGAGCCCTATGCCTTCGGTGCCGAGGAAAGCTACGGCATGCTGCTGCCCCCGGACCTGCGGGACAAGGACGGTGTGACGGCCGCGCTGGTGGTCGCCGAGCTGGCTGGACACTACAAGGCGAAGGGCCAGACCTTGTTCGAGGCCGTGGACGCCCTCATGGCCAAGGTCGGTACCTTCCGCAACCGTCTGGTGAACCTGGAGGATCCCCGGCCCGGCGGCGCCAAGCGCTTCGCCGAGGCCATGGGCCGCATCCGCACAGCGGGCCTCGCCACCCTGGGCGGCGAGAAAGTCGTCAGCTGGGAGGACTTCCAGACCGGCCTCTGGCATGGCGGCGATCGCAGTGAACCCATCCTCGACCGGCCCGACAACCGCGCGGCCGCCCTGCCCATCTCCCGCAGCAACGTCCTAAAGTTCCGCCTGGAGAGCGGCGCCTTCGCCGCCTTCCGCCCCAGCGGCACCGAGCCCAAGCTGAAGGTCTACCTCCAGGGCCGGGACGGCGAAGCCCAGCTGGATCTCATGGAAACGGAAGCCCGTTCGCTTCTGGGCCTCTAGCCAACGCCAGAAACGAGAAGGCGCCGGAAATCCGGCGCCTTCTCATGTCTGGAGAGTGGAACGACTACTTCTTCTTGATGGTGGTCAGCTTGCCCTCGGCGAAGCCGTGGCAGTCCTTGCACTGGGCTTCCTTGTACTTCGCGACCATCTTGGTGGCGGCGGCGTTGAACTTCTTGTCCTTGGGGGCGCCCTCGTGGCAGGCAGTGCACTTGGCACCCTTGACGGTGGTCGGCTTGGCGGAGGCCATCGGAGCCACGGCCAGGATCAGAGCGGCGGTGAGGAGGGTGATGCGGCGCATGGAAACTCCTGAGGGGGGTAGAGGTTTGAACCCGATCCGAGCAGGGCTGAATCGATGGTTTGAGTGTCGTATGGCAAGGCTGAATCGTCAGTGATGGCAGTCACAGCTTTGTCATGACTCGGAATCAACTGATTTCAAGCCATTTGGCGCCATGCATGGCCGGGGCGCCTCACCATCAAGAGGAAGGGCTCCGGCGCGAACCGGAGCCCTTCTCCACACAGCATCGCGTCAGTGTGCGAGGCGCGAGGTCATGGCATAGATGATGAGGAAGAGCAGCACGAGGCCGACGCCGAAGAAGATGTAGCCGGCGCTCCGGGCGATGCCCTTCCAGGCCTCCCACTCATCCTTGACACGGAAGCTGTCCAGGCGGCCTTCGGCCACCAGGCGGTCATACCAGCGCTTCCGCTCGTGGAGCATCTCGGATTTGGAGATGCGACCCGAGAAGATCACGGTGTCCATGGGGAACTTCTCCAGCCGGAAGTGCGTGTTGAAGAAGTGGACCGTGAAGATGAAGCCGGCGGCCAGCAGGGCCTCGTCGGAATGGATGATGAGCGACACATTGATCATCCAGCCCGGCATGAACTTGCTGAAGAATTCCGGGAACCACATGATCAGGCCCGAAATGCCGATGGCGAATACGCCCCAGAACACGGCGAGATAATCGAACTTCTCGAAGTAGGTCCAGCGGTCGAACTCAGGGCGTGGGCCCTTGCCGAAGAACCAGCGGTTGTGGGCCACGAAGTCCTTCACGTCCTGCTTGGTGGGGATCATGGAATCCGGATGGGCCATGGCCTTGAAGATCCGATTCAATCGGATGGCGCCCGTCTCCGGGTCCTTCAGGAAGCCGCGGTTCCGCCAGAAGTGGCCCAAGGTGGTGCTCACGTGCAGGGCGAAGTAGACAAAAGTGATCACCGCACCGAAGTGGTGGAGGGTGCGGGCCACATCGGCCCCGCCGAAGAAGCGGAAGATCGCCTTCGCCCAGTCGGTGTAGTAGAACTTCAGCGGCATGCCGGTGATCGTCAGCAGCAGGAAGCTCGTCACCACCAGGATGTGGAGGAACCGCTCGAAGGGCTGGAACCGGGTGAACTGCTCGTCATCCTCCTGGATCTTGATCTTGGCCTCGCGGAACTGCTTGGAGTCGTGACGATAGAGCCAAACGGACCGGAAGAGCCAAAGCAGCGTGTGCGCGCCGAAGAGGGAGAAGGTGCACACGAGCAGCGTCGTCATGATCAGGAAGACGTAGTGCAGCACCGGGTAGTTCTTGCGATCCATGGGGTTCGCATGAGGTGCGTACTTCGCAAAACTGACCGAAGCGTTGGCGTGGCACTGCTTGCATGTGTTGACAATGTTCGCGGGAGAGAGCCGGGAATTGGGATCCGCGGCGCGCAGGACGTCGTGGTGCCCGTGGCAGTCGTAGCAGGCGGCCACCGCGCTGGCGGTGTTGGCTTTGCCCAGGGCCATGGCCTTGCCATGGTAGGTGTCGCGGTAGTGCTCCAGGCGGTCGGCATGGCACTTACCACAGACCATGTCGCTGCCGGCCTTGAAGTGCCCGCTCACCGGCGTTTCGATCTGGTGGGCGGAATGGCACTGGATGCACACGGGGCCACGGGGATCGCCCTTGGCCAGGAGCTGGCCGTGGATGCTCTTGTTGTAGATCTCTTCCACCGTCACGTGGCACTTGCCGCAGGTCTTGGCGACGTTGGCGTGGTTGATGGGCGAACTGCGGTCGACGCTGCGCTTGATGTCATGCACGCCATGGCAGTCGTTGCAGCCTGGAGCCACGATAAGCCCCTTCACAAGCAGCGCCTTCCCGTGAATGCTCTCCTGGTACTGGGAGGCCACCTGGGGGTACTTCATCTTGTATTCGTCGGTGAGGTTCTTGTTTGCGTGGCACTTCGCGCAGGTCTGGGAAAGGTTCATCTTGTAGACCGGCGAATCCGTCTGCTTCACGGGAACGATGTAGTGGTTCCCATGGCAGTCCGTGCAGTTCGCCGCGGCCGAGGCACCCATGGCCTTGCTCATGCCGTGGATGCTGCCCTGGTAGACCTTGTCCTGCTCTGTGTGGCAGGTTCCGCACTTCACCTTCGGCACCGGGTTGCCATCGCCCGGGTGGTCCTTGTGGATCTCGGCATGGCAGGTCTTGCAGGAAAGCGATGCGTGGACCGAGCCCCCAAAGCGGTTGGCATCCACGAAGAGCGGCACGGTGGTGCCGTTCGGCCCCTCCTTGGTAAGGTCCTTGTCGCTGTGGCAATCGAAGCAGCTCTCCTTCACGACCGCCTTGGCTGGCGCGGCCTGTAAGGGCGCGGTCGCGAGGAGGAGGCCGGTCAGCAGGGCCAGCAGGAGGCTGCCGCCTTGGCGCTTGCCGCCGGCGGGAGCCTGAGTATCAGAAGGCGTTCGGGTCATAGGTCGTTCCTGTGGGGTGGGGAGGAGACGGGGTAAGGGGCCGGGCGAAGGATCAGGAGTTGTCTGTCTCGGTCTCGTGCTTCTCGATGACCTTCCGGTAGTACTCGGGCCGAGTCTCGCGCATGTGGTCCGCGGAGGCCTTCCCGTTCAGCCAGGCCAGGTCCATGGGATAGACATCCGGATCGAAGATCACGAGGTACCAGTGCCAGACAAGGATGGAGAGCGTGGCCAGGATGGCTTCATACCAGTGCGCCGCCGTGGCCGCATCCAGCACCCATTTCGGGAAGTGCCGCAGACTCCAGTTCTCGGCCCACAGCAGGAGGCCCGTCACGGCCATCACCACGGTGCCCCACATGAAGGCCCAGTACTCCATCTTCTCGGCGTAGCCGAACATGCCGAAGGTGGGTCGGTTCGGGATCAGGCCCAGGTTGAACCGGAGCATGTTGAAGATGTCCTTGGCGTCCTGCCAGGAGGGGAGCAGTTCCACCAGGATCACCCGATCCCGCTTGGATAGGGCCAGATGGATGAAGTGGAAAGCGGTGCCCGCCATCATCACCACCGCCGCGATGCGATGCACCACGCCGCGCAGGCTCGAAGTGGGATCGAACGACTGGAAGAGCTTCACCCAGCTCGCCTCGGGGAACTTCAACGCGAACCCCGTGATGACGAGGGAGACGAAGCTCACGATCACCAGGGCGTGGGTAACGCGGAAGGTCGGGTTCATGCGCGGGAACCCTTCGTGGGTGCCGCCGTGGTGCGGGCCACGCCGCAGCTTGGCCAGCCAGTCGAGGAAGTTGTGCAGCAGCATGAAGCCGATGGTCAGGGGGATGAGCACCAGGTAGGCCAGGCGAATCCAGCGCACGGAGATGTGCTCGGAGATCGTGGCGGTGCGCACGTGGATGGGTGCCGCCGCGAGCTTTGCCCCGGCGCCGGGATGGCACTTGCCGCAGGTCTGGGCGAGGTTCGCCGGGTTCACGGTGGATCGGATATCCGCGGAAGGCAGGATGTTGTGCACGCCATGGCAGGAGGCGCAGTTCGCGGCCGACTTGCCGCCACCCCGGATAGAGAGGCCATGGAAGCTGTCCTGGTAGGCGGGCACCTTGTCGCCGAATCCGTAGCGGGTATTCAGCCGTTCGTCCCCGTGGCAGCGGCCGCAGGTGATGGTGGATACGCGGGCCGCATTCACCAGGGAGCCGGCTTCCGAAGGCGCCAGGATGTCGTGCTCGCCGTGACAGCCGGTGCAGGTGGGCGAGTCCTTGGACCCCCGCTTCACGGCCAGCCCGTGGACACTGTCGGCGTAGACGCCCTGGATGTCGCTGTGGCAAAGACCACAGGTTTCCGCCACGTTGGCCCGGTTCACCTTTGCCTTGGGGTCCCGCGAGGCGAGGATGTCGTGGCTGCCATGACAGTCGGAGCAGGAAGCCGCACCGGCATTCCCCTTGGCCACTTCACGGCCATGGACACTCAGGCGGTAGGCCTCCACCGGCTTCACGAAGGGGATCTGGTGCTTGGCGAGGAAGTCGGGATTGGAGTGGCAACTGCCGCAGGTGTCCGCCAGATTCTTCTTGGCCACCTTGGAAGCCGGATCGCTGGCCCCGAGGATCCCGTGGGCGGGCCCGTGACAAGAGGCGCAGGTGGCCGCGTCGGTCATCCCATTCTGCTTGGCGACACCGTGGACGCTCTTCCCGTAGGCCTTGACCTGGTCTTCGTGACAGGTCGCGCACTTCACCGGCGCAGGCTTGTCCGCGTGGGGCAGGTTCGTGATGCTGCTGTGGCAATCCGTGCAGGCCATGCTGCCGTGTTTTGTGACAGCGAACTTGGCCAGATCAATGTCGTGGCAGGAGACGCAGTCCTTGGCCGAGGGGGGAGCCGCCGCAAGGAATACGGAAAATAGCCCGGCTAGCAGCAGACGCATAGCTACCTCACATGTCGGCTATCAGCCTAGCGCGGTTGCCTCCCATTAAGATACCTGTTGGTGATCTAGATCACGACAAGAACAGATATCGGAAATGATTGTATGAGTGAATATATGTCGCTACATCTGTTCGAATTTATTGGGGGTCAGATCCCATGGGTACAGAAAAAACCGGGCGGAAAACCGCCCGGTGGAGTTCACGAACCAACTTCAGCGGTTCACTTGCCCTTGTAGTCCTTCAGCCAGTTCAGATCGACTTCGGCCGCCTTCTTCTTGGCCTTCGTCTCTTCAAGGAACTTGCCGCGGGCGGTCATCTCGCCACCCTTCTTGGCGACACCGACGTGGCAGGCCTTGCAGTCCTTGACCTCGGCGAAGCCGAGTTCCTGCGCCTTCTTGACGAAGGGCATCTTGGCCTGGGCGGGAATGGCGAGAATCAACGCCGCAGCGGCGATGAGGGTGGCAGTGCGCATGGTGCCTCCGGAATGGGGTCCCGCAGGGGGCGGGACGGGTTGGTTACAGCAATGCAATAAGGGTGCCTGGTCGGACCATCTTACAGGACACTGCGGGCTTTTAAGCCATTTAGACCACCAAGTGCTCTTGATACTCCCCGAAGACGGTTCGGAGGGCATCGCAGATTTCCCCCACGGTGGCTTCGGCCTTCACGGCCGCGACGATGCGCGGCATGAGGTTCTCCGTGCCCTTGGCGGCAGCGGTGAGTTCCGTCAGCCGGGCTGAGGCGGCAGCCTGGTCACGCCCCGCCCGCACGGCCGCCACCTGGCGGCGCCGGGTCTCGCCCAAGGCCTCATCCACGCGCAGGAGATCTGGCTTCACCTCGCCATGGATGGCGAACCGGTTCACGCCGACCACGATCTGCTCACTCTTCTCCACAGCCTTCTGGTAGGCATAGGCCGCATTCTGGATCTCCCGCTGGGGCAGGCCCTTCTCTATGGCGGCGACCATGCCTCCCAACTCGTCCACCTTGGCCAGCAGCGCGGAAGCCCGAGCTTCCAGCTCATCCGTCAGGGATTCGATGAGATAGCTGCCCGCGAAGGGATCCACCACGTCCGCCACGCGGGATTCATAGGCCAGGATCTGCTGGGTCCGCAGCGCGATCATGGCGCTTTGTTCCGTGGGCAGGGCCAGGGCCTCATCCCGGCTGTTGGTGTGCAGACTCTGGGTGCCGCCGCAAACCGCGGCCATGGCCTGCACGGTGGTGCGCACGATGTTGTTGTCCGGCTGCTGGGCCGTGAGCGTACTGCCGGCCGTTTGCGTGTGGAAACGCAACATCTGGCTTTTTGCATCCTCCGTTTTGAAACGCTCCTTCATGATCCGGGCCCACAGGCGTCGGGCGGCGCGGAACTTGGCCACTTCCTCGAAAAACTGGTTGTGGGCATTGAAGAAGAAGCTGAGCCTCGGCGCGAAAGCCTCCAGCTTCAGCCCCGCATCCAGCGCGGCCTGCACATAGGCGATGCCGTCGCCCAGCGTGAACGCGATTTCCTGGGCTGCGGTACAGCCGGCCTCGCGGATGTGGTAGCCGGAAATGGAGATGGTGTTCCAATTGGGGACCTGTTCCGCGCAGAAGGCGAAGATGTCGGTGATGAGGCGCAGGCTCTGACGCGGCGGGAAGATGTACGTGCCCCGGGCCATGTACTCCTTGAGGATGTCGTTCTGGATGGTGCCGCTCACCTTGTCCCAGCTGACGCCCTGCTCCTCCGCCACCGCGAGGTACAACGCCAGCAGCACCGAGGCCGGGGCGTTGATGGTCATGCTGGTGCTGACCTTGTCCAGGGGGATGTCCCGGAACAGCGTGCGCATGTCGTGGATGGAGCTGATGCTCACGCCCACCTTGCCGACCTCGCCCAGGGCCATGGGATGATCCGGGTCCATGCCGATCTGCGTCGGCAGGTCGAAAGCCACGGAGAGTCCCGTGGTGCCCTGTTCCAGCAGGTACCGGTAGCGTGCGTTGCTCTCCTCGGCCGTGGCGAAGCCTGCGTACTGGCGCATGGTCCAGAGGCGGCCCCGGTAGCCGGTAGGCTGCACATGGCGGGTGAAGGGGAACTTCCCCGGCGCGCCCAGATCCCGCAGGGGATCATGGTCCGCCAAGTCCGCCGGCGTGTAGCTGTTCTTCAGCGGGATGCCCGAACTTGTCTCGAAGACCCGCTGGCGGAGCTTCGCCGGATCCTCCGGCGCCGTGAGCTGCGCGCGCACCTGATCCAGGAAATCCTTCTGGTACATGGGGCCTCCGAATGAATCCACCTTATCGCCCCCTCGAGTGGGGACGCTACACTGGCGCTTCCCCCTCCGAGAGACCACCATGCCCCTGCCGCCCCCGCCGCCAGCTCCCATTCTGATCCTCACCGGTGCCGATCTCTGGACCAATCACGGCCCGGAACCTGGCCAGGCCCTGGCCATCCAGAAAGGGAAGATCCTTGCCGTGGGCACCGCGGATACCCTTGCCAAGGCCCACCCCAAAGCCCAGCTCGTCAACCTTTCCGGGGGCACCCTGTTGCCTGGACTCATCGAGGGCCACGCCCACGTGGGTGGCCTCGGCGCCTTGTCGCGGAAGGTCGACCTCACGGGGCTCGTAGACCTGAACGGCACCCTGGCCCGCGTCCGGGCCTGGGCCTCTGCACACCCCCAGGGCTGGCTGCTGGGCCGGGGCTGGGATCAGAACCGCTGGCCCGCCAAGTCCTTCCCGAAGGCCCTCGACCTGGACACGTTCACCGGGACCCGGCCCGCCTTCCTCCAGCGCGTGGATGGCCATGCGGCCTGGGTAAACAGCGCGGCGCTGGCCATGGCCGGCATCGGCCCCAAGACGCCGGATCCCGAGGGGGGTCGCATCCTCAAGGATGCCACCGGCCGGCCCACGGGCATCCTGCTGGATGCTGCGGTCCAGCTCGTGGAGAAGCTCATTCCGGAACCCAGTTCCGCCGAGCTTGAGGCTCGCCTGAAGGCCGGGCTCATCGCCCTGCGCGCGGACGGGTTCACGGCCGTGGCGGACATGGGCGTGGGGGCGCGCGAGCTGGCGGCCTACCGGCGCATGGCCGCCGCGGGGGCCCTGCCCATCCGCGTCTTCGCCTACCTGAACCACGACCACCGCGTGATGCTCCGGGAGCTTAAGCTCGCGCGGACGAAGAACCTGTCCTTCCTCCAGGTGCAGGGCGTGAAGTTCTACCTGGATGGTGCCCTGGGCAGCCGCGGCGCCCGTCTTCTCGCGCCGTACGCGGACGAACCCACCACCCGGGGCCTGTGGGTCACCGACCCCGCCAAGGTCGCCCTGGATGCCTCGATCACCCTGCGGGCTGGCTACCAGCCCGCCATCCACGCCATCGGCGACGCCGCCAACAGAACCGCCCTCGACCTGCTCGCCCAGGCCATGAAGAAGGGCAAGGGCGCCCTGCCCCCGCGCATCGAGCATGCCCAGATTGTCACCGCCGAAGATGCCGCCCGCTTCGGAAAGCTCGGCGTCGTGGCCAGCATCCAGCCGGTCCATTGCACCTCGGACCACAGCTGGACTCCGGCGCGGCTGGGGCCCGAACGGGTGAACGAGGCCTTCCCCTGGCGCAGCTTCGCGAACGGGGGCGCCCTGCTCGCCTTCGGCAGCGACGCCCCAGTGGAGGACGCCAATCCCTTCGTCGCCTTGGCCGCCGCCGAAACCCGCCAGGATCCCGACGGCAACCCACCCGGCGGCTTCCTGCCCGCCCAGCGCCTCACCCGCATCGAGGCCGTGCGCGCCTACACGGCCGGCAACGCGGCGGCTCTGGGCCGCGCCAAGGACCTGGGCGCGCTCCAGAAGGGGGCCGTGGCCGATCTCCTCTGGATCCAGGCGCCCCTTGGAGACGTGAGCCCCGAGGCCCTGCGGAAGGTGAAACCCGGGCGGCTGTGGGTGAACGGGGTGGAAGTGCCGCTCGGGCACTGAATATGGATCTCCATGAAGGGCACGAATGGATAACTCTTCGTGTTCTTGTGTTTCCCTTCGTCCTTAGTGGAGGTCTTTAACCTCGATGAAGACCGCCTCTGGAATACTGGACCCATGAGCCTCCGCCCTGCCGCCCCCCTGCTGGCCCCCTCCCTACTCTCCGCGGACTTCACGCGGCTGGGCGAGGAGCTTCGGATGATCGAGTCCGCGGGCGCCCGGGTGGTGCACGTGGACGTCATGGACGGCCGCTTCGTGCCGAACATCACCATCGGCCTGCCGGTGGTGGAGGCTCTGCGCAAGGCCACCACGCTGCCCCTGGATTGCCACCTGATGATCGTGGAGCCTCTGCGCTATGCGGCGGACTTCGTGAAGGCGGGTGCCAACTGGGTGAGCATCCATCAGGAAGCGGATCCCCACCTGCACCGCACCCTCGCCGCCATCCGGCAGGCAGGGGGAAAGGCGGGCGTCGTGCTGAATCCCGGCACTCCCATCGAAACCCTGGTGGACCTCGTCGGCGACTTCGACTTCGTCCTGCTCATGAGCGTGAATCCCGGCTTCGGCGGCCAGAGCTTCATCCCCCGCGTGCTCGACAAAGTGAAGCGCCTGGATGCCCTGCGATCCGAGCGCAGCGTGCCCTTCTTCATCCAGGTGGACGGTGGCGTGAGCATGAAGAACGCCACGGACCTCATCCGCGCCGGCGCCGACTGCCTGGTGGCCGGCAACGCCGTGTTCAAGGCCGAGGATCCAAAGGCCGCAGTCGCTTCGCTCTTGCAGGAGATGGGCGCAGGGCGGCGAGCATGAGGATCGACCTCCAGCGCTACAACCGCCTCCTCTGGGCCGTGAACGGAACGCTCCTGCTGGTAGGCCTGCTCCTCCTGCTGATCACTGGCCTCACCTCGCTCTGGCCCTCTCGTGATCGGGGCCAGAGCCTTCCGGCCGGAGCCTCGGCGATGGCCGCAGACGTCCCCTCCCAAGCCGCCATCCTGCGTCTTGGCCTCCCGAAACCCCTGAAGGGCACGGACACCCTGCTCGTTCCCGTGGAGGGGCTCCCGCAGGAAACCGAAGGGCCCCGAGGCATCGGGAGCTACAGCAAGGGCGCCCCGAACGTCCCGCTCTTCAACCTCCTCTTCGTGGACGCGAAAACGCTGGCCTCCCGGCCCCTGCTCACCAAGAAAAGCCTCATCCTCCGCTACGACACCCTCGAGGATGGGGAAGAGGGCAGGAGCGCCCGAGTCGACGGCCTGGTGGTGAGCATCGTCGATTCGGACACGAACGGGAACGGCCGCCTCGACGAAGGCGACGAGGCCAGGATCTGGCTCTGCGACGTGTCGGGCCGGAATCTGCACGCGGTCACGGCCGCGGGAACCACGTGCGGCAGTTGGCACTACGACAGCCTCCGCCGAACGGTCTACCTGGTCGTGGAGACCCGGAACGATTCGCGGAAGGCCGGATCGGCTGAGGTGCTCGCAGTGCCCCTCGATGGCTCCCAGCCAGCCCGCCCGCTGGCTTCGAAGACGCAGATGGACAACCTGCGGAACCTGCTGCAGCACTGATTCCTGCCACGCGGAGACCAGACCTCGAGGTGCCGAGACGCTCCCGGTTCGGTGGTGGAGTCGCATGGGCTGGCACTGATCCTGCTTTTCCTGCATCTTATCCAGTGCCTCCATCGAGGATCTGGAAAGGAGGAGTCCATGACGCGCCATCGAACGTCCAGCCCCCTGGTCCTGTTGCTTCTGGCAGTCCTGGCCATGCCGGCCTCGGCCCAACACGACCGCCGGGAGGAAGGCTCCCGGCCTGACCGGCCCCATGAAGGCCGCGCCCCCGAACGAGGCCCCGAGCGAGGTCGGGAGCAGCCCTCGCCCATGCGAACCGCCCCCCAGGCGCCCCGTCCCTCACGGGACATGGAGCGCACCCGCCCCATGCCTGGGCCCGAACGCCAGATACGACCCGAGCGACAGGAGCGGCCAGAACGCTTCACCCGACCCGAGGGACGCTCTGAGGGACGCCCTGAGGGGCGCATCGAAGGACGCCCTGGAGGACGCGTAGACCGGCGCGAGGCGCCCGGCACCATGAGGCCCCCCTCCGACCGTCGGGAGCCATCCCGCCCACAGGGCCGGGAAGCTCGTCCCTCTCCGCGCGCTGCCGAGACTGCCCGTGCCTGGCAGTCCCGGGACACCTGGCGCCGTGACGCCTGGCCGGCCCATTCCAGTTGGCGTGAGCATCGTGCCCAACACTGGGAGCGCGACCACCGGACCTGGGCCCAGCGCGGCGGCTATGGCGGCTATCGCATCCCAGAACCGCAGTTCGTCTCCCGCTTCGGCTATCAGCATCCCTTCCGCATCGGCAGCCGCCCGGTGATCTACCAGGGTTACCCCCGATTCAGGTGCGGAGGCTACTGGTTCCTCATCGTGGATCCCTGGCCGGAATTCTGGGTGGATGACTGGTACATGATGGACGAGGTGTACGTCGACTACTACGGCGACGGCTACTACCTGGTCAACCCCCGCCATCCGGGCATCCGCCTCGCCGTCACGGTCTTCCTGTAGCACCCGCCGCGATCAGCGACTCCTTGGCCGGGCGCTTCAGGCGCTTAAGGGTGCGCTCCCTCCGCAGTGCCTCGGACTTCGAGCCGCAAGCTTCGCGGTACGCCAACACCAGGGGCCCGCGGCCCCTGGTGTACTTGGCCCCCTTGCCCACCTCGTGCTGCCGCAGCCGCGCCTCCACATCCTGCGCGATGCCGCAGTAGAGCGTCCCGTCACCGCAGCGGACCAGGTACACCCACCAGGTCATGGGACGACCCGCCACGAGGCCGGAAATGCCTCGGCCAGGATCTGCTCTGCAGAGGCACCCTGGCTGGCGCGGAAGCGGGCCGCGGCGAGGCAGAGACCCACGTTGTGGCCCCAACCCCGGCCGCGCAGCCGCAACGACCCGTCGGGCTGGGGCTCGGCCTCGCAGGCATTGCTGGGCCAGGTGGTCCAACCGAAGCGCCGCCCCGCGGCCAGCCGCAGGTCCTCGACCGCATAGGGTCCGGAGTCCCCCAGGCGCAGGCCTCTCTGTCCCGCCTTCAGGCCGGGCCGCACATCCCGCTTCAGGACACCAACCTGCTCAGCGCTGAGGGTGCGCTCCCAGGCCAGCCAGCGGTCTCCGGGTACCTCCGCGACGGTACCGGAACCATCCGGCCCCACGCCCCAGACTTCCCGGGGGCTGAGGGGACGCCCTCCGGCGGAGCCCGTGAAAAAGGCCCAGCGGGGGTCCAGGTCCAGGGCCGGAGCCGCCGCGGCGGCGCGGAGCGTGTCCGCGGCGGCGCTGCCTCGCACCACCGCGCAGTGGGTCAGAGGACAGAGGGCGCCGCCTGGATGCTGGTGGCGATGGCCCTCCAGCCAACGGCGCAGCACCGCCGCCAGGGCCCGCCGCGCCTCGAAGGGCGCCTCCGCCCCGAGTTCACCCTCGGTGGCAGCGGCGGCCCAGGCGATCCGGGAGGTCGTCCACGCGAGGCGCCAGCCACGAGCCTCGGCGCGCACCACCACGCGACCGGCCAGGGTGTGGACAGGAAAGTCCCCGCCGAACCGGACCTGGCCGAGGAAGCGCCAAGTTCTGCCGGAACGGTGCGACAGTCGATGTCCATTCACGGTCATCCCGTGTCGGAGGCGTTCAGGCGGCCAGACCACGGTGACGGTTTCCGCCAGGGTGGTGGTCTCCTTCGCCCACGCGTCGCCCCCTGGCGCCCGTGCGCTGGGCGGCTCCGGCAGGAGGTCACCCCGCAGCCAGGCCCGCAGCCAGCGATAGGCCCAGGCCTGCTCGCGGGTGGTGCCACCGGCCAGGGCCCGATCGAGATGAGCCTGCCGTTCTGAGGGTGGTTCGGTTGGCCAGATCTTCGGCGGCCTTCGATGGCCCTCCGCCCACAGGCACCGGGCCTCCTCCATCCAGCGGCGCAGGCCCGCATTCCGCAGCCGCCGATGCGTCAGTTCATGGCGCAGGACCGCGCCCAAATCCCGCCGTCGCAGCTGTTCCCAAGGGCGCAGGTGCAGGGTGGCCCCCGCCCACTGGCCGCTGCGCCCCGTGGGAGCACCACCCGTGGCCTGCTCGAAGGCGCCGACATCAGGATGGATGACCACGCGCCAGGGCCCGACGGGCCAGGCTCCGTAGGCGGTCGTGGCGGCGAATGCCTGCCGCAGCGCGTCCTCGATGACCTGCTGGGCGGCAGGATCTCCTTCGATCACCGGGGGTGCGAACGGCGGCGCTGGGGCCACGACGATCAGAACGATCAAGGCTTCAGCCCCAGGATCTCCCGGATGCGTGTCATGCCCTCCTGCTTGCCACGGCCTCGCGGCAGGTGGAGCACCACAAGGGCAGAGCCGCGCCCGCCCGCCACCCAGGCGCTGGTGGCTGAGGGATCACCCGGCACCGGGCCCGTACCGGTCTTGAACCACCAGCCCTCCTTGCCGAACAGGTCCATGAATTCCACCCAATAGCCCGCCAGGTAGCGCTTCCCGAAGGTGACGACCTCCGCCTGGTCAGGCTCCATGAGCCAGCGGAGGAAGGCCTCGGGACTCGTCCGCAACAGATCTCCGTCGCCGACCCAGGCCGGCGTCAAGGGGGGGAGTTCCTCCCCAGGCGGGAGGCGGCGACCCAGGAAGGGCCCGAAGACCTCCTCCAGGCGCGCACGGGCTGCGTCGGGGCCATAGTCCTGCAACCAGCGCTCGCGGGAACCCGCGATCCAGACCAGGAAGGCCAGGTTGCAGCTCTCCTGAAGCGCCCGGCCGAGGTCCACGCGGCCGTGGCCCTCGCGATTCCAGCACACGAAGGGCCCATCGGAGCCCTTGCATCGGTATTGGACGCCCGAGCTGGACCATTCGGCTCCCTCCAGCCGCATCCAGACCAGCTTGGCGAGGCTGCCCATGGGGGCCTCCTTGCGGGCCTCCCCGAAAGCGCGCACTTCGCCGTCCCCCAGGGTGATGGCGAAGCCTTCGCCGGCCCGGAGGACCGGGGCCCGCGACGCCGCCAGCAGAGCGGGACTGGGTTTGGCTTCCGGCGCGGGTTGCGCGGCCAGCAGTCGAAAAGCCAGGAGGATTCCGACCACTCTAAGGTTCCACATCGAAGGTCCCCAGGGTGACAGGTCCAGCGCCAGGCAGGATGAGACGTTCCCAGGTCCAGCGGCGCTCCTGGTCGGTGCCACCATCCAGCAGGGCCTCGATGCGGACCCGGGCCGGCCGGCCGCCCCGCCAGCCGCTGATCCATTTCAAGGTGTAGGTGCCCGGGGGCGGGGTCTCGTGGGTGTATTCCCCGGACCAGCGCAGCATGCCGCCCGAAAGTGTGCGACGGCCACCCTCCGCCAGGGCCCCATCGGGCTCCTGCACCTGGAGACTGCCACTGGCATACTCGTCGCTGGCCTGGATGGACACCACGCGAAGTCGGGTCCGCGCCGTGGATACCCACCAACTGCGGACCACTTTCAGGCCGGAATCCGGTTCCAGGATCTCCAGGCGGTTCTCGCCGTTCTGGGCCGTGAGTTCCGTGTGCAGAGTCGTGCCCACGCTGGCTTGCCAGCGCAGCGCCGCACCGTTGAACCACACCTGCAGGCTGCGCGATCGCCAGGCGTTCCGGGCGGCTTCAGCCTCCCGCGCCAGCCGTTCCTGGCGGAGTTGGTCGGCGGTGCGGGTGTCCTCCGCCTGGGGCTCGTAGTCGCCTTCTTCCTCCTCGTAGAAGAATCGGGGCTGGGGCTGGTCCTTGGGCGGGTTGGGATCGGTGGGATCCACGAGCTTGATGCGCAGGTTCACGGTGCGGTCCCCAGACCACCCGCCGAGGGCCGGCGATACCTCCAGGCGCCACTGCTTGAGGTCGGACACATAGGCCGCCGCGGGCTGAGGGGCCTTGGTCGCCCGCGCCTTCTGGGCGCTCAGAAGGGTGGCTGACAGCAGGAGAAAGAGCACCAGCAGCTGCCTCATCGCGCACCCCCATCCAGCACCGTCAGGGAGGCCCCATCGCAGGTGGCCCACTGTCCCTCGTTCGACATGAGGCTCAGCTTGGCCGGCCGCAGCCGGTAGCTGCCCGCCATGCCCGCCCGCAGGAGGATTCGCACTGTGTGCGTGTCCCAGCTCCAGGTCCGGGGGAACAGGAAGGTCACCTTGTCTGCGTGGACTTCGATGCGGGGCTTCGTCCAGGTCTCAGTGGCCCCCTCATCCGTGAAAGGCTTCCCTTCGAGCACGAAGCCCTCCAGCTTCACCGTCGGGTTGAGGCCACCCGGGATGGGCACCTCCAGGATCACGTAGTCAGCATCGCGGTCCGTACGGAAGGACACCTCCATCCAGGCTTCGTCGCCCGCTTTCATGGTCCCGGTCCAGGGTTGGCGGATCCAACCTTGGCGGGCGTTCCCAGTCTCCTGGGGAGTCCTCAGCCGCCAGAGGTTGCGGGTCACGGACAGGCGCAGGGCCGAGGACGCGTCGCCTTTCGGTATGCCAGCGGCACTGCCCGGCACCTGATAGGCGTAGGTCCATACCAGCAGGCCCTTGCCGCTGGCAGTGACGGTGACGGGCTTCGGTTCCGCCATGACGAAGCTCCCGGCGCGGACCTCCCGGGCGTTCCAGCGGCGGGGTTGCGGCCGCTCCTTGAAGTCCCAGGTGGGACCGCCCTGCACTGCGGCCTGGAGGGCGAGCGGTCCCCAGTCCAGCTTGCGGGTCTTCATCAAGTAGGGCAGCAGGTCCACGATCTGGCCGGTGCTCCAGGTGGAGTACCACCCGTAGCCGCGGTATTCCGAGGCCAGGAAGGTCTCGCCCTGGCGGATGAGAGGTGACTGGGGATGCGCCAGGCACAGGGCCTTCAAGGCCATCACCGTAGGCACCACGTCTCCGGAGGCGTAGCTCCACCAGAACTCCCGCCGGCCCTCCCAGCGGGCCAGGCCGCCCTTCACCACGGCGCGCTGCTCCAGGCGTTCGATCAGCGCGGGAGTCTTGGGATGCTTGGCCTGGGCGGCGGCGAGGGTCACCATGGCCAGCACATGATCGCCGGGCCACTGGCCCCGCAGCACCTTGTCCGCGGCGCTGTCCAGCAGGCCCGCGAGGGGTTCGCCGGCCTGGGCCAGGGACACCAGCAGGAAGGCGGCATCCGCAGCGGGTTCCGCTGAGCGCCCGTGATCACTCCTGGCCTTGGCCGCGGCTCCAGCCTGATCCGCCTGCCGGGCCACCTGCTGAAAGAGGTTCATGGCAGCCAGGCGACCCCGACGGTAGACACCCTCGTCGACGGCATAGCCCAAACGCTTCATGGTGGCGAAACTCTGGATGGCGTAGCCCGTCGTGTGGGGATTGGCGTCCAAGCCGAAATCGTTGGGCGCGTACCAGCCCCAGCCACCATTGGCCATCTGGTAGCCGTACACCTTGAAGACGCCATCCCGGATGTTGCGATCCAGGTTCGTGAGCTGCTTCCAGTCGAGGTCAGGCATGGCGCCCTGCTTCACGAGGTCGGCCACCAGGAGGTTGGGCACGAAACTGGACAGGGTCTGCTCGACGCAACCATAGGGATAGCCGATGAGATAGGGCAGCGAAGGCCCGGCCAGGTGCTCCAGGTTGCCCACGGGCGTGAGCACCAGGGCCGCCTCACCCTTGGCGGCCGATGGCACCGGGATGGTGACCGTCTGCGAACCGCCCTCCAGCAGAATGGAGCCCGACATCGAAGCCGGTATGAGCTGATCCTGCACGGTGATCTTCTGCCGCTCGGCATCCTTCAGTCCGCCACCTTCCACGCGGGCGGTGACGGTGAGGGCGCCGGTCTTGTCGGAGAACAGCGGCAGGGCGAAGCGGTACTCGCCCTGATCCTGGAGGCTGAAAGCTCCTTCAGGGGTGCCTGCGAAGCGGCCGTTCTGCACTTCGAGGCGGATCTTCCCCTGGATGGGCTGACCTGAAAGATTCCGCACCAGGGCGATGGCCCGGGCCTCTTCGCCCACGCTCAGCGTGCGCGGCAGCGTGAGGGCCACCTGCAGCGGCTTGGAGGCCGGCTTCGAACTGCGACCCACCCCCACCTTGGTGTCAGCGGTGATGGCCGTGGCCGTGGCGCGCCAGGCCGTGAGGTTGTCCGGCAGCACCAGGTCCACGCTGGCCTTCCCGTCACGGCCAGCGGCCACGAAGGGCACCCAGTGGGCCGTATCCTTGAAGTTCTGGCGTACCTTGTCGTCGTCATCCGCCTTGAAGTCGCCGCGCTTCGTCTGCTTGAGGCTCCACACGGGCCGTTGTCGGCGCAGCAGATCGTGGAAGCTCCAGTCCGTGGAGCCGGACCGCAGCACGCCATGGCGGCGCGTGGGGTGGAAGAAGCGCACGGGGTCAGGATGCAGTTCCTGGCTGAGGGCGTAGATGGCCTCATCCACCACGCCCACACTGAGGTCCGCGGCAGAGGGTCTTCCGGAGGCATCCTTCACCTCCACGGAGACCTTCATGGGCTGGCCCGGCTGGTAGCGCTCCTTGTCCGTGGTGACGGCCACCTGGAGACGGCGGTCCCGCCTGGGCACGCGGAGCGGCACCTCCGCCAGCTGGCGGCGGCCCTCGCTCACGATCTCAAAGACGGCCCAGACATTGGGCTGCATGGCCGCGGTGATCGGGATCTCGATCAGGGCCGTGGTGCCCTGCACGGCACGGCTCTGCTGCTGGCCCAGGCCTTCGTGCTCCAGGGCCCAGTGGAGGGCCAGCTTGGGCCGCGGCAGCTGCACGAGGATGCGGGCCGTGTCGCCCGGTTGGTATTCGGGCTTGTCGGCGACGGCACGGAGGTCCGGCACCGCGGGTAATGGTGTGCCTTCGGCGGCCACGGTGATCTGGCGCTGGGCCGTGACGGGGCGGCCCTTGGAATCCTTCGCTTCCGCCACCAGGAGGAAGGCGCCACCTTCGGGAATGCTCAGCATGGCCTGGGGCCCCTGAGCTGAGGCGAGGGTCTCGCCGGGCTTCAGGGCATTGGGCCGCGACCACCAGTAGGCATTGTCCTTCTGGGCCACGATGCGAGTGGCCCGCAGGACGATGGCCACCCCCGGCACCTCCTTACCATCCAGATCGAGGGCCCGGGCCGTCACCTGGAAGGGCTTGCCCGGCAGGGCCACCTGTCGGTCGGCGGCGATCATCAGCACCAGGTCGCCCGCGGCGGCCCGCACCTGTGCCTGGCCGCTGTTCCGCTGGCCGGAGGCGTCGGCCACTTTCACGACCATGCGCCAGAGTCCGTCACTTTCCGCCTTGAAGGTGGGCAGATCAGCCTGGCCTTCATCATCGAGTTCCAGCTGTCCGCTTTCCATCAGCTCCGGCGCCGGGCCGGCGTCCTCCTCGTCCCAGATCCAGCGGCTCTTGGGGGGGACCACCTTGTAGAGGAACCAGTCTGCCTTGGCACCGCGCACGGCCGCCCCGTAGAAGTAGCGGGCATTCGCGTGGAAAGCCAGGGCATCACCGAGGCCAACCTTGCTTTTCTCCGTGGTGACCTTCACTTCGAAGGCGGGCTTCACGAACTGCTCCACCTTGAATTCAGCCTGGCCGGGGCCTTGAGGCCCCTGGAACACGATGCGGTAGAGACCCAGGCGGCCCGCGCCCGGCAGGGAGAATTGCGCAGCGTAGGTTCCGGTCTCTGCGTTCAGAAGCTTCGCCTGGCCTTCGGTAACCTTCGTGTCCTCGGGGTCGAGCACCGTGAAAGGCAGATTCGCGGCCCCGGTCACCACCCGGTTCTCGCCCTCATCCACGCGGCGCAGGATGGCCTTGGCGAAGACTTCCTGGCCCGGACGGTAGAGGGGGCGTTCCGTGAAGGCATAGAGGCGCTGGCGCACGGCGGCGGCACTCTGCCCCTCACTGGCAAGGAGCGCGAAGCTCCCCCCGCTGCGGGCCAGGACCACCCGGCGCACGCCCGGCGTGACCATGGCCTCGGCTTTCCCGCCCCCATCGAAGACCAGCGGCTGAGCCTTGGCCCCTTCGATGATCTGGCCGGAGACGCCGGCTTTCGGCGCCCCATCGCGCCCATCCACAGCCTCCACACGGATGCGAGTGCCGTCCTGCTCCGACAGCAACGCCAGGTCGGTGACCATCCAGGGCACATAGGCAGCATCGCTGCCCCGCATGACCTCCACCAGGTAGAGGCCCGCGGGCTGGGCCGGCAGCGGCACACGGCTGGTGAAGCCGTCATCGCCGGATTCATCGTCCTCGTGCCCCTTCTTCCCGCTGATTTCCTCGCTGATCTTGGGGACGATCTCGGTCACAAAGGTGATGCCGGCCTGGCCTTCGATGGGCAGGGCGGAACCCTCGCGGACGCGGTCCGGGCTGGTGCGGGCAGAGCGCAGGCGGTCCGTCTGCTTGGCGGCGTCCCGCAGGGCCTGGGTGGCGGTGCGATGCACGGTGACGAAGGCGCGCCGTCCGCCCCACAGGACGGCTTCGCGCAGCAGGTCGAGGGGATCCGGGACCCCCCGTCCGCCCTCCGCCGCGGCCTGGTTCCGATCCGTCAGGACTTTCTTCAGGAAGGTTTCCGGATCCTCCACGCGGTAGATCCGGATGCGGGCTTCCGCCGGGATGGGGCCCGCGGCCTCAAGCTGGCCGGGCTTTCCGGGGAGGGTCGGCCGCAGGGTGGCGAAGGCGCCGGTCCAGCCGCCCTCACGCCAGGGGGCTTCCGCAGCCCGCTTCTGGGCTGTGCCGGTGGTAGGCAGCAGCAGGATCGCCGGCAGCATGAGAGTGAAAAAGGGTTGGAGCCAGCGCATGTCAGGACCTGGGGGGGAATGGTTCGGAGGCCCCGCCCGCTAGCGGTCGCCAGCGGTAGAGGCCCAGGAACGAGGGGTTCTCGGGCACGGGTCGGAATTCGGGGTCAGGATGGTGCAACAGCTCGTCCAGGCGGACACGGCGGACCTCGCCGGGCTTCTGGGTGAGGCCGCTGCCCTCGGGTCCCGTGTGGTAGAGCAGCATGGGAGCACCGTCCACGTCCGGCCTCACGAAGGCCATGGCGTGGTCGGGCTGGGAGCGGGCTCCGCCGCGGGCGAAGAACACCAGATCGCCGGGTCGGGCCAAGGCCGTATCGCGGCCCAGGGGCACACAGGCGAGGCGCCGGAGGAAGACCCCTCGGGCGAAGGGACGTGGCCCATCGGGGGTGGGGAACCCCTGCCGCCAGTCGGCACCGAGGGCGGGGGATGGATCCTGGCCGGGAGCGCTGTCGTTGAAGGCGACACGACTCCGCCATTCGGCCGTGTGGGGGGCGAGGGCCTCGCGGAAGGCGAAGCGGAGCAGGCCCGCGCAGTCGCGCTGGGCGGGCTCCCAGGCGGGGCTGGGCGCCTCCACCTGCTGCTCGAGGAGGGCCACGAACCAGCTCCGGAAGGCCTCGCGGTCACCTTCATCCGGGAGCCCGGCCGGATTGCGGGAGCCTGAAGCCGGAATGGACAAAGACTGTTGGAAACCAGGCCAGGCCTGGACCTGCGCCACAGCCGGCCCATCTGCCAACAGGAAGAAGCCCTCCGGCCCACGCCAGGCCTGGACTCCCACGACCCTCACACCCCAGCCGGGGAGCCGGAGGCCCGCCAGAGAGCGGCTGTCCAGGCGGATGCGGGCCACCGGATTGGCTGGGTCCGCCTCCAGGACCGCCCGATGCCGGATGGGCACCAGCACCGTCGAGGCGGCCAGCACGGCACCCACACCCAGGTAGAGGCGTGAATTCATCGGGGCCGCCCCTCCAGGCCACCCGCGGTCCAGTTCCACTCGAGTCGCACCGGCCCGAGGGCCTTGAGGGCGCCGAGGAAGGGCCCCAGGCTCATCGCCAGTTCCGTCGCCGACTCATCCTGACCGCCGGCCTCGCCGATCCACCACCCGCTGCCCGCGCGGCTGCGGAGGAAGGCCAGCAGCAGGTTTTCCAGTTCGGAAGAGGCCCGGGCCCCGTCCACCTCCATGCGCGCCCAGGCGCGGGAGTCGGTGTCCGCCAGCGTGGGCGCCTGCCCCTGGAGTCCTGCCGCCACGGCCTTCACAGCGCCCTCATCCGTGCCCAGCACCAGGGTGTCGGCCACCAGGACCCAGGCAGGCCGAAAGGCCTGGGCCGTGAGGATGCGGTGCAGTTCCGTCGCACCCAAGGCCTGTTTCTGGTTCTGGCCCTGGAAGAGCCGAGGCAGCACCTTCTTCAGCAGGTTCTCAGCCTGGGTCCGCCGGCCGGGCTGCACGGGAAGGGCCAGGGCCAGGCTCGGGGCCATGCCGGGCTCGCCAAAACCACCGAAGGCCGACACCTTCCCCTCCTGCTGGAGTCGCATGGCCCGCCAGGGGTCCTCTCTCCGCAATTTGGCCAGTTCCAGCAGCGAAGCCTTCTCCTTGGGACCGAGCGCTGGTGCGCTGACCCAGCCGTTCCAGAGCAACGCCGCGCCCCGGAGATCCAGGCAGGCCTGCAAGGCTGCGGCATCCTGACGTAGGGCCACGCGCTGGCGCTCACGATCCCGAGCTCCGGCCAGCGCATTCTGGTAACCCTTCATCTGGGTCGGGCTCAGGGCCTGGCCGTCGCTGGCGAACTCCGGCATCTGAGGCATCTGAAATTCGGTGGCGTCGTCCACGCGGAGGACCGCCTCCACCAGCTTCTCCGTCGGCCCGGCGCCGAGGGCCACCGACAGGGCTCCCGTGCGCGGCGCGGCCTTGGCCACGTAGGGATTGGGCCAGGTGCCCTGCTGGGAATTGGCCAGGCGGCGGCGGAGTGCCTGGTTCTCAAAGGCCGCGTCCGCGCCGATCCGGGGGGCCAACCAGAAGGACAGCTCTGTCTCCGGGGCCATGGCCGAAAGGGCCACACGCATCCATTCCTGGCGCTCGCCAAGGGCGGGCACGGGCCCCGGGAACAGCAACGCGCGAAGCGGCGCCTCGTGATCGCTGATCCAGGTGCCCTCGGCCATCTGGATCAGGTGGAAGACACCACCGGATCCCCGCAACTGCTGAACTTCCGTGGATGCGCCAGGGCCTGTCCATTTCTCCACGCGGGTGCGGGCTCCGGCACTCAGCGGATTCAGCTTGAGCAGGGCCATCATCAACTGGGTTCGTGCGGGAAGGTCCCCAGGAATGAACACCAAGGTTCCCTGGAGCCCACCCGCCCCATTCCGGGCGGTTCCGTAGTGCAGCACCCAGGCCTCACGGTTCGCCAGGGGCTCCAGCACCGGAGAGGCCTGTTTCAGCCAGGGTGCCAGATGCCTGATGGCGAAGCCCGCGCGGCTGCCCTGAGCCAGTGCGGACAGCACTCCGCGCGAGTCAGAGCCACTCCCTCCGCTGAGGGCGACCAGCTTCTCAAGACCGGGCCGCAGCTGCTTCAGATGGATGATGACCCCGGGCTGGGCGGCCTGATTCAGGCCCTTCGGCAAGCCCACCGCGCCCGATTGCGTGAACAGGGCCGGGCTCGGGATCCACTGGAAGCGCCAACCCGCCTTGTCCAGGTGCAGGCCCAGGCCATGGGTCCAGGGACGCTCCACCCGATCCGGAGAACCCAGGTACGCGTACGGATCCGCGCCGGACTGGCGGTAGCCCAGCCGGTAAAGGGCGAGAGCCACCTCTGGATCCCGGGTCTTCAGGGCCTCTTCGGCCCAGACAGACACCGTGCGCTGGCCGAGGAAGGCCAGCGCCACCCGGCGGGATTCGCCGCCCCGCTTCAGGTGCTCCATGAACTGGTCCCATTGCTCGCTAGGAGTCATCTGGGCGAAGGGCACAGCCTGCCAGATGCGCTGCCCGCGGGCGTCTGTGCGGTACGTGGACCATCGCTGGGCACGCTCCTCAGCCCAGGCAGGCACCGTCCCCTGGGCCTGGACGACCCCCCATGCCAGGATCGCCAGTACGCACAAACCCTGTGCGAGTCGCCTCATGCCACGCCCCCTGCCCCGCACTGGAACCTCCGGTGTCGAGCGATGCTATCAAGTCGGGCCGCGGGCGCAAGAGACCTCGAGGGAATTATTTGCTGCCAGACTGATCCCATGTCGGACCGCCGCGTGCTCATGAACCTCCGGGGCCTGCTGACCCCCGATCCCGCCCACGCCTGGGCGGTGGACCGGATCCTGGACGCCGCCCTGGCCCTGGAGAACGGCCGGGTGGCCTGGCTGGGCCGGGCCACCGACCTGCCCGCCGCCTGGATCGACGCGCCCAAGGTGGACGGCGGCGGCGCCTGGGCCACGCCCGGCTTCGTGGATCCACACACCCACCTGCTCTTCGGCGGCAACCGCTCGGGCGAATTCAACCGCCGGCTCCACGGCGCCAGCTACCAGCAGATTGCGGCGGAGGGTGGCGGCATCCGGGAGACCGTCCGGGCCACCCGGAGCGCCACGGTGGCGGAGCTGGTGGCTTCGGGCGAAGAACGCCTGAAGGCCTTCCGCAAGCGCGGTGTGGTCCACCTCGAATGCAAGACGGGCTACGGCTTGGAACTGGAGGCGGAGTCCCGCCTCACGGCCGCCTATGCCGAACTGAAGAAACGGGGCTGGAGCTTCGATGTGACCCTGCTTCCCGCCCACGACCTGGCCCCGGAATTCGCCGGGGACGTTGAGGCCAATGCCCGAGCCGTGGCCGAGGACTGGCTGCCGGAGCTGGTGCGCCGCCACCCCGGCGTGGCGCGGTTTTGTGATGTATTCGTGGAGACCGGCGTCTACACCGCCGACCAGGGCCGCCGCATCTTCGAGGCCGGCAAGCGTCTAGGCCTCATCCCCCGGATCCATGCCGATGAGCTGAGCTGGACCGGCGGCGCCGAACTGGCCGCCGAGGTGGGCGCCGCCAGTGCGGATCACCTCATGTTCTGCAGCGAGGCAGGCATGAAGGCCATGGCCGCTGCGGACGTGACGCCCGTGCTGCTGCCCGGCACCACGCTCTTCCTGGGCATGCGGGACTGGGCCCCGGCCCGGAAGATGATCGAGGCCGGCTGCCGCGTGGCCCTGGCCACGGACTTCAACCCCGGCTCCTGCCCCTGCGTCGATCCCCTCACGATCCTCCGCCTGGGCTGTCTCCAGCTGCGCATGACCTTCGAAGAGGCCTTCACGGCCCTCACCCTCCATCCCGCCCGCAGTCTGCGCCGCGGGGATCTCGGCCACCTCCTTCCCGGTGCCAAGGCCGACGTGCTGCTGTGGGACGTGAGCGAAATGCTGGAGCTGGTGTACTGGGTGGGTGAGCCCTACCGGCCCAGGCTCCTGCCGGCCTGAGCCAGGGGCCGGTACAAAACGAAGCCCCGGGCCAATTCCCGGGGCTTCTCCTGCGAGTGCGGAAAGCCTACTGTTCGGCGTGTCTTGAGGCCTCCTGCACGATGGAGTAGATGCGTTCCTTGGCGCGGAGTTTGGTCTTCTTCAATTCCACCTCTTCCAGCGATTCCCTGGCGGAGAGGGTGGGTTTCTTCTGGAGGTCGCAGAGGCGCGTGTCGGCGGCCCGGTGCTCCTCCATCAGCTTGCGGAACTCAAAGTGCTCCTTCATCAGGCGCTCCTGGAGATCTGGGCGCAGAAAATCCATGCATCCTCCTTGCCTGGGCGGACCCGCTACGGAGCCCGCAGAGTGATCGGGTGGACCCAAGAGTAGGACCACCCCACAGTGCGTCAAGGGGCAATCCCGGACTCTATGGAACCCTTTGACTTCCTTCACTTCCGTGTAATTCTTGGCCCATGTCCCTAGCCATAGATGCGCTGCTCCTGGAACGGGAGGATGGGGTCCGGCTGCTGGGACCCCTGACCCTTCACCTGGCCCCCGGGGAGCGTCTGGGCCTGGTGGGAGAGAGCGGCTCCGGCAAGAGTCTGCTGGCACAGGCCCTCTTCGGGGTCCTGCCCTCTGGAGTGCGGCAGGCGGGGGGAAAGTTCACGGCGTTCGGCCTCCCCTTGGACCGCCCGGGAAAGGAGCGCGACCGCATCAGGGGGGCCCGGATGGCTTGGGTGCCCCAGGATCCCCGACAGGCCCTGAACCCCCTGCTGACCCTGGCCCAGCACTTGGCCCTGCTGCCGGGAATCCACCGGGAGGAAAGCCCCTCGGCCACACAAAGGCGGCTGGCACCCCTGTTGGAGCGCCTGGGATTGCCGGCAGGCGTGGATTTCAGCCGTCGCCTCCCCCACCAGATCAGCGGCGGGCAGCGCCAGCGGATCTGCCTGGCCATGGCCCTCTCCTGCGATCCCGAACTGCTGGTGCTGGACGAGCCCACCACGGCCCTGGATCCCCTGGCCCAGAAGGCCTTCCTGGACCTGGTGCTCGACCTCCAGCGGGAGCGGAGCCTGGGCTTCCTGTGGATCACCCATGACCTGGGCCTGGGCTCCCAGGCCTGCGACCGGCTCCTGGTCCTCTATGGCGGAGAGGCCGTGGAGTCCGGACCAGCCGCCCGCCTGCTTTCAGCCCCAAGGCACCCCTACACGGCCCGCCTGCTGGCGGCCGCCCGGCGACAACCCTCATCCGAATCCGGCTTCCTTCCCGCTCCCCAGGACCGCCCTGCCGGGTGCCCCTTCCAGCCCCGGTGCCCGGATCTCCACGAGAACTGCAACCATTGGAGGCCCTGGCAGGGGAGCCCGCATGACGGCCTGCGTTGCGAGCGGCCGCTGGAACCCGCGCCCCGGGCGTGAGACCATGGGATGCAAGGTCCCGCAGGCAGCGGGTCCGGAAAAAGGCTCCCCATGCTGACCTTGCCCCTGATGCGCGCCCTCACCTTCGACGACGTCCTGCTCGTCCCCGGCTACTCGGAGATCCACCCCAACCAGGTGGACCTGGGCACCCGGCTCACCAGGGACATCGGCCTCCGCATCCCTCTGATGTCCGCCGCCATGGATACGGTGACGGAAAGCCGCATGGCCATCGCCCTGGCCCAGCTGGGCGGCATCGGCATCGTCCACAAGAACCTCAGCCCCGAGCGCCAGGCCGAGGAAGTGGACAAGGTGAAGCGCAGTGAATCCGGCATGATCACGGACCCGATCACCATCGGGCCCGACGCGCCCATCCGCGATGCCGAAGCCCTCATGGCCAAGTTCCGCATCAGCGGTGTGCCGGTGGTGGAGGGCCACCGCCTGGTGGGCATCCTCACCAACCGCGACCTGCGCTTCGAGACCCGCTGGGACATCCCCGTACGCGAGGCCATGACCAAGGAAAACCTCGTCACCGTGCCCGTGGGCACCACCCTCCAGGAGGCCAAGGGCATCCTGCAGAAGCACCGCATCGAGAAGCTCCTGGTGGTGGACGGCCAGGGCCAGCTCAAGGGCCTCATCACCGTCAAGGACATCGAGAAGTCCATCGAATACCCCAACGCCTGCAAGGACGCCCACGGGCGCCTGCGGGTGGGCGCCGCCGTAGGCGTGGGCAAGGAACTGCTGGACCGCGCCGCCGCTCTGGTGGAAGCCAAGGTGGACGTGCTCTGCCTGGACAGCTCCCATGGCCACAGCAGGGGCGTGCTGGAGGCCGTGAAGGCCCTCAAGAAGGCCTTCCCTTCTGTCTCCGTCATCGCCGGCAATGTGGCCACCTACCAGGGCGCCAAGGACCTGGCCGCCGCCGGCGCCGATGCCGTGAAGGTGGGCATCGGGCCCGGTTCCATCTGCACCACGCGCATCGTCACCGGCGCGGGGATGCCTCAGATCACCGCCGTGGCCGAGGCCAGCCGGGCTTGTCGCGAGGCCGGCGTCACCTGCATCGCCGACGGCGGCATCAAGTTCAGCGGCGACGTGGCCAAGGCCATCGCCGCGGGCGCCGATGCCGTCATGATCGGCAGCCTCTTCGCCGGCACCGACGAGGCCCCCGGCGAGACCATCTTCTACGCGGGCCGGACCTTCAAGTCCTACCGCGGCATGGGCAGCCTGGGCGCCATGAAGCAGGGCAGCAAGGACCGCTACTTCCAGGAGGGCAAGGACGACGCCAAGCTCGTCCCCGAAGGCATTGAAGGCCAGGTGCCCTACAAGGGCCGCATGGCCGACCTGGTCACCCAGCTCATGGGGGGCCTCCGCGCCGGCATGGGCCTCAGTGGCGGCGCCTCCATCGCCGACTTCCAGCAGAAGGCCACGCTCGTCGAGATAAGCGGCTCGGGCCTCCGCGAAAGCCACGCCCATGACGTCATGATCACGAAGGAAGCCCCGAACTACCGGATGGAGTAGAAGGTCCGTCCGGAGTCTGACCAGAGATCCCGGACAACGCTTGCGTTGCCCGAGGGGGGCGGAGGGCTCGCAGGCTGCCCGCCTGCGAGTAGAAATGAAGAAGCGGCGCACTGCGCCGCCGCAGGAGGCCGTACCTCCAGACTCCAGACTCCAGACTCCAGACTTTCGTTAGACTTAAACCCGTCTCCGGAGCCCCCATGTCCCTCCTCGTGAAGAACGTCCGCCTTGTGGATCCAGCGCAGAACCTGGACGGGCCGGGAGCGCTGCTGGTGATCGAAGGCGCCGTGGTGGCCCTCGGGGCAGACCTGGAGCGCGATCCGCTCGCGGTGGGGGCCGACATCCTCGACGGCGGGGGCGCGGTCCTGGCGCCGGGTTTCGTGGATCTGCACGTGCACTTCCGCGAGCCGGGGCAGACCCGCAAGGAGAGCATCGAGACGGGCAGCCGGGCGGCGGTGGCCGGCGGATTCAGCTCGGTGTGCGCCATGGCCAACACCAAGCCCGTGAACGACAGCGTGGCCATCACCGAGATGATGCTGGCCCGCGCGGCCAAGGCGAACCTCTGCCGCTACTTCCCCATCGGCACCGTCAGCCGCGAGATGAAGGGCGAGGAGCTGGCGGACATGGGAACCCTGAAGGCCGCGGGCTGCGTCGCCTTCTCCGACGACGGGCTGCCCATCGGCAACGCCTCGCTCATGCGGCGGGCCCTGGAATACACCCGCTGGCTGGACGTCCCCGTGGTGGCTCACGAGGAGGACAAGGATCTGGCGGGCAAAGGCTACATGCACGAAGGCGCCGTGAGCGCCTCGCTCGGCTGCCTGGGCATCCCGGCGGCGGCGGAGGAGGCCATGGTGGCCCGGGACATCGTGCTGGCGGAGCACACGGGTGGCCATCTGCACCTGGCCCACCTCAGCACCAAAGGGTCGCTGCGCATGGTGCGCGAGGCCAAAGCCCGCGGCCTGGCCGTCACCTGCGAGGTGACGCCGCACCACTTCGCCCTGTCGGACAAGGAGCTGATGAAGTTCGACAGTGACTACAAGATGAACCCCCCCCTGCGCACCGAGGCCGATATCCAGGCGGTGCTGGAGGCCATCGCCGACGGCACTGTGGATGCCATCGCCACGGACCACGCCCCCCACGGCTGGGATGACAAGGAAGTGGAACTGCCCATCGCCGCCTTCGGCGTCATCGGCCTGGAGACGGCCCTCCCCCTCACCCTGGAGCTGCTGGTGAACCGCAAGGTCATCAGCCTGGCCAAGGCCATCAGCCTGCTGGCCTGGGAGCCCGCCAAGGTGTTCCACCTCGACCGCCAGGGCCTGGGCACCCTCAAACCAGGCACCCCCGCCGACTTCGTGCTCTTCGATCCGAACGCCCAGGTCCAGGTGGACCGCGCTTTCATCCAGTCCAAGTCCTACAACACGCCTTTCAAGGGATGGAGCCTGCCCGGAAAGATCCTGGGCACCTGGGTGGGCGGCGAGAGGGTATGGGGGTAGGCCCCCAAAAATTCTTTCCAGAACCGAATGGACGGGCCGTTCCCGCTGGGGTTATTCCCGGGGACGGCCCATCCTGTTGCATCCCCGCATCCGGTTGGGGCGGACCTCAGGTCTCACCCATCGTTGTCGCTCATCGCCGTGAAAGGAATCGATCGATGCGCAAGAATCTCCTCGTTCTTGCCCTTGTGGCGCTTTCCTCTCTTTGTTCCCTCTTGGCAACACCCGCCAGCCATGGGGAGCTCAAACAGCAGGTGAAGGACACTGAACGTGCTTTCGCGCAGACGATGGCCAGGCGGGACCACCTCGCCTTCGCCTCCTTCCTCTCAGAGGAAGCCATCTTTTTTTCTGGTGATAAACCGCTTCATGGCAAGCAGGAGATCGCGAAGGGGTGGAGGCGGTTTTTCGAAAAGCCTGAAGCTCCCTTTTCCTGGGAGCCAGAATCCGTTGAAGTCCTCGATTCCGGCAATCTCGCTCTCAGCACCGGTCCGGTTCACGATTCAAAAGGCAGGTTGATCGGGACCTTCACGTCGATCTGGCGGCTGGAAGAACCAGGAAAATGGCGCATCGTTTTTGACAAAGGAAGTCCCGGTTGCGGCAAGCCCTAGGCCATTCACGCATGGTGGCTTCGGTGCTATCGGACCCAGCGCAGCCGCCCGGTCGACGAAAAAGTTGTCTGATCGTCAAACACCGCAAGAGTCGGGTGGCCCAGGCCCGGGCGGGGCGGCATCCTCGAATCGGATTCCCGGCGATCGAGAATCGTTCTCAGCCCCGCCGGTCCCCCTGTTCGAGGTGCCTGTGATGAACACGACGGTGCGCAGTGCGGCTGCGGAAGATGTCGAAGCCATCGCCTCCCTGGGCCGGAAGAGCTTCTCCTGGGCCTTCGGGGCGCTGTTCCGGGAAGACGTGCTGGCCCGCTATCTGGACGGGACGTACTCCGCCCGGAAGATCGCCGGAAGCCTGGCCAAGGCGGCCAACCTCTACTTCGTGGCCGAAGCGGAGGGCCGTCTCCAGGGGTTCCTGAAGTTGAAGGCGGGTGGTGCGGAGGCCTGGCAGGTCCAGAAGCTCTACGTGGACCCGGATCTGATCCAGAGCGGGATCGGACGGCGGCTCATGCAGGCGGGCGAGGAGGCGATGAGGGCCCGGAAGGCCCCGTCCGCCTGGCTGGTGGTGTACCACGGCAACGACCGCGCCATCCGCTTCTACCGGGGCCTGGGCTACGCGGAAACGGGCGTGGAATTCCATGACTTCGAGGACATCCGGATCGAGTTCCGGCGGATGTCGAAGGCCTACGTCCCTCCCGCGGGCGCCCTGCCCTGAGACAGGTCCGGCGTCGGCCCCACCTGCCATTCCCTCCAAGGAGCTTCCGTTGAACGGCGACCTCTACCTGGCCGACGCCCTCAAGCGCTTCCGCGAAGCGCGCGCCCAGTGCGACCGCGCCCTCGCACAGGTGCCCGTGGAACGCTGGACGCACCGGCTGGATCCGGAATCCAACAGCCTGGCTACGCTGATGCTGCACCTCTCGGGCAACATGCTCTCCCGCTGGACCGACTTCCTGACCACCGATGGCGAGAAGCCGGATCGTGACCGCGACGCTGAGTTCGAGGATCCAGAAGCCTTCGACCCACAGGCCCTGCGTGACCGCTGGGAACGGGGCTGGATCTGCCTCTTCGATACCCTGGAAAGCCTCACCGCCGCCGACCTCGAGCGCACGGTGACCATCCGGCATGAGCCCCACACCGTGCTCGAGGCCATCAACCGCCAACTCGCCCACTACCCCTACCACGCGGGCCAGATCGTCTTCCTCGCGAAGTTCCTGAGGCGCGACTCCTGGCAGACGCTCAGCGTCGCCAGGGGTGGCACCGCGGCCTACAACGCCGCCAAGATGAAGGATCACCCCAGGCCTGACGTCCCGCCACCCGGAGTCCCCATGCCACTCACCCCACGAAACCTGGTCTCGGACTGGGTCGAGGCCTTCAACCGCGGCGATGCCGAGGCGCTGGCCGCGATGTACCACGAAGACGCGGTGAACCACCAGGTGGCCGAAACCCCGGTGGCGGGCCGAGAGGCGATCCGGGCCATGTTCACGCGGGAGTTCGCGGCGGCGGAGATGGTGTGCCTGGTGGAGAACCTCTTCGAGGATGGCGAGTGGGCGATCCTCGAGTGGCGCGATCCCCTGGGCCTGCGCGGCTGCGGCTTCTTCCGCGTGGTGGACGGGAGGATCGCCTTCCAGCGCGGCTACTGGGACAAGCTCAGCTTCCTCCGCCAGTACGGCCTGCCCATCCCGCCAGCCTGACTTCGGCCTTCGCGTCCATCCGCGGCGCCACCGCAGCCCGCGCGGCCTCCCCCGTGGCCTGCTGGGCAAGATAGTCGGCGATGGTCCGGTGGACCTGGTGCAATTCCTCGGGCGAGACGGGGAAGGTGCGATCCCCCCGGCTGCGCCCCTGGGCATCCCTAAGGTTCACGTGGATCCGGTAGCCCTGTGTCCCCCGGTCCAGAGTCCAGGTGAGGGTCAGCGCGGCCTTCGGCAGGGGCCTGTCCACACTGGGCCTGGCTTCGGCGGACTGGATATCCAGGTTCGGGGCGTTCACAAGGTCCTGGGTGACCTGTCGGGACAGGGCGGAAGCGAAGTAATCCACAGCGGGGTCACCCGTCACGTTGGCCAGCGGGGTGACGACCAGGGTCGTGGTGGGGGTCCTCATGACCCCCCAAAGCATCACGCCAGCGCCCAGGAGGCCCAGCCCGAGAGCGACTCCGAACCACAGCTTCCAGGGCCGCCACAGCCGGCGGTCCCGAGTGGGCGTGACCGCGTCCATCCCGGGACCAGACAGGGGCCTGAAGACCGGCATCGGGAAGGATCCGGAGGGCGGAGGGGGCTTGCCCGGGAGGGGGACCACCTTCCCCACGAAGCGGTAGCCCTTGCGGGGGATCGTCTCGATGAAGAGGGGTGCCTCCGCCGAGTCCCCGAGCACTTGGCGGAGGCGCCAGGCGGCCGCATTGAGACCATCCTCGAAGCCGACGTGGATGTCCCCGGACCAGACCCGCTTCTGGAGCTCCTCGCGCCCCACGATCTGGCCCGGCCGCTCGAGCAGGCAAAGCAGCAGCTTGAGGGGCTGGTCCTGGATCCGGACGCAATCCTCGCCCTTCCGGAGTTCGCCCGTGTGGGGGTCCAGCTCGAATCCGCCAAAGGCCAGCCGCGTCATTCGGCACTCCCAGGGAGCGTCGCAAGTATGCGACCAACCGGGTCATCTTCAACCTGTCATCTCACCTGGATCTAACAACCTCCTCGCGCCTCCGCAAGGGACCTGGAATCACCCATCCAACCATCCATATACCTTCATTTGAACCGTCAGATAGCGGTCATGGCGCGGTGAGGTGCCCGGGCCAAGGTTGGGCCTTGCCGCAGCCACCCGCTCGGCGCCACCTGGGCCCGGCTGGGTCCCTTCCACGGAGGTGTTCCATGTTCCGACCAACCACCCTGCTCGCCCTGGCAGCCCTCA
Source organism: Geothrix campi (assembly GCF_024609265.1). Classification (GTDB taxonomy): domain Bacteria; phylum Acidobacteriota; class Holophagae; order Holophagales; family Holophagaceae; genus Geothrix; species Geothrix campi. The sequence goes on from NZ_JANHMP010000001.1 coordinate 803,712, forward strand.
CCACCTCACTCGTCGCCGAGGATTTCGGCCCCGTGGTGAAGGCGGCTGGCATCGTCTACCAGGGGATGAATCACTTCGGCGTCGTCTGCAACTACGGCCGCAGCCAGGACCAGGTGGCCGATCTCCAGCGGGCCCTGCCTGATGGCTCCATCCTCACCGTGATCGATGTGCGCCATCCCATGCAGGTTGGCCGCGCCAGCACGATGATCCAGCAGCGCCGCGTGGAGTTGCTGGCCCTGCTGCCTCGCGACCCCCTGATCTGCGACGGTTCTGATCTCGCTACGAGTCTCGTGGCGAAGCTCAAGGGCAGCATCCCTGCCTTCGGCACCACGCCCGCGGCTCTGAAGAACGGCTGCGTCATGGCCTTGGGCCAGGCGACCAACTGGGAGCTGCTGTTCAATCCCAAGTTGCTGGATCTCGACCTGCAGAGGGGCGTCATCGAAGACGTCACCATCACTCCCTGGCAGAACGGCACCAAGGGAGGGCCCGCCACCCTGGATCTGGTGTTCCAGTACAAGTGAGCGCTCGTCTGGCCCGGAAGCGCCCCGCTCCAGCGGGGCGCTTCTTATGAACCCAAGGAGGAGGCCACCGCGATGTATCTATGCAACTCCTCCAGAGGCTTATGGAGGTATTCCGGCAACTCTCCCCGGGCCTTGGCCTGGTCCAGGTGCCGCGCCACCATGGCGGCGCCATCCCGCGTGGCCCGCAGAATTCGCGTGAAGCGGGGATCGCCCCGGAGGCGCTGCATCTCCGGGTTGTCCAGGAGCCAATCCAGGCAGGGGATGGCCCCCATGTCCACGCTCCGCTGGAGGAGCCGGAAGGCATCGTCGGCCAAGCCCACCCGCACGAGGTAGGGGGCCTCGAACAACACCGCATTCCCAATGTCGATGGCCCGCTCCTTGGGGCCGAGCCAGTGGGCCAGGAGGGGCCCCGCGAGAGCCCGGGCCTCTGCCTCCTGGCCACGCTCCACCGCACACCAGAACCGGACCGTGGTCCCGAGGGGCCGGCCCAGGCGCGCGTAGTGGGCCTCCACCTCTTCCAGGCGACCCAGGCGGGCCAGGGCGTAGGGCCGGACCGTGCCGTTCAGCAGGGCGTGCCCCGGCTCCCTCAGGAGAGCCCGGTCCGCGATGGCCAATGCCTCCTCCGCCCGGCCCATCCAGGCGAGGCCCAGCGCGACGAAGGCGGGCCCCGTGAGATCCATGGGCTCCAGTTCCATGGACCGCCGGCCCCCCGCGATGAAGAGCCCCTCCGAGCCCGGCCCGGACAGGATGGTGGCCATGGTGATGTGGACCTGGGCCTGCTGCGGGGCGAGGCAGACCCCCTTTACCGCGTACTCCACGGCCAGGTCGGAGTTCTCCCTGCGGCTCTGCACCTCCACCGCCCCGAGAAGGCTCCACGCCAGGCCGCAGCGCGGGTCGATGTCCAGGGCCCGGCGCGCCCAGGTGGCCGCCAATTGCCGCTCGGCTTCCCCGTCCTGGGCCGTGCCCGCCTCGTAGGACCGCCACCCGTGGAGGCAGGCCAGCTGCACCGCGGCCTCGCTATGCCGCGGATCCAGGCGGAAGACTTTCTCGAAGGCCGCCACGGCCTGGTCGTAGTCCTCGCTCCGCCCCAGCGCCCGATAGCGGTACTGGAAATGCCGCCCTTCGCCGAAGGCCAGCTCGGCCTCGGAACCGGTAGCGGGCCGGGCCACGACCTGGGTCAGCCCCTCCTCCCGGGTCAGGGTGCGGGCCACCGCCTCTGCCGCCTCGCGGACCAGGTCGTTGTAGTCCGCCTGGGTGCCTTCGTACTGATGTCCCCACCGCACCTTCCAGGTCCGGGTATCCACCAGCTGCACGTTGAGGATCAGGCGCTTCGCCTTCTTGGTGATGGTGGTGACCACCAGGTGATCCGCCTGGTAGGCCTCTTTGGCCTGGGCCAGATCGCCCTTCCATTTCTCCATCTGGAAGCTGGAGGGAGGAGCCTTCGTGTCCAGCCCCTCCACCTTGGCCAGCAGGGTCGACAGGGTGTTGGAAACGGCGTCCGCCAGGTAGGCCGAATCGTCGGCCCCGTACACCCGCGCAGGCAGGGCCAGCACGCTGGGAAGAGCCGGTGTGGTGGCTGCCGGCGGCACAGGGGTCCGCTGGCTCCGCCGCCAGGCATAGATGCTGACTCCCGAGCCCAGGAGAACCAGGGCCATCCCCGCGGCCAGGATCTGGGGGCGAGGCACCGTCCGGGGATGGCGCGCCAAATCCGGGACGGGACGGGGCCCCAGGTCCGTTCGAGCGGCGAAGCGCAGGGCCTCTCCCAGCTCCCGGGCAGTCCGGAAGCGCTGCCCGGGATCCTTCGCCAGACAGACCCGGAGGATGCGACCCAGGGGCGAGGGCAGCCGCTCAGCGCCCTGGGAGACTTGGGGTCGGCCTGCGAGGATGGCCCGCATGGTTTCCGCGTGGGTGGCGCGGAGGAAGGGGTGGCCTCCCGTCGTCATCTCCCACAGGATCACACCCAGGCTGAAGAGATCGCTGCGGGCGTCCACCTTCCTGCCCTGGACCTGCTCGGGGCTCATGTAGTTGGCCGTGCCCATGACGAGGCCGGATTCGGTGAGGCCGCTGTTCGTCGAGGCGACTCCATCGGCCGGGGTGGCCTCTGGTGGCTGGGTCTGAGCCTGCTGCAGCTTGGCCAGTCCGAAATCGAGGATCTTCACGTGGCCGTGGACCGTCAGCATCAGATTCTCGGGCTTGAGGTCCCGATGGATGATGCCTTTGGCATGGGCTGCCTCCAAGCCATCCGCCACGGCCGCCGCGAGCTCAGCAGCCTTGCGCCAGGGTATGGGTCCGGTGGCCATGCGCCGCCGCAGCGTGGAGCCCTCCACCAGTTCCATCACCAGGTAGGGGAGACCGTGGTCCTCGCCGGCATCGAAAACCTGGACCACGCTGGGATGGGACATGGCTGCCAGCACGCGCGTTTCCTGGTGGAACCGCCGCAGCCTCGCCGGATCGGAGGCGAAGGATTCAGCCAGGACCTTGATCGCCACCTCTCGGCCCAGCTTCGTGTCCCGGGCCCGGAAGACTTTCCCCATGCCGCCCGCTCCGAGGGTGCCGACAATCTCGTAGGCACCGACGGACGAGCCGCAGGCAAGGGGTGGCATGGGACCTCCGCCCACTCAAGGAGACGGGGAGCCCCAGAAGGTTACATCTTCAGATCCACTCGGCCAACCGCTTTTTTCCTTGTGGCTGGTTGTGTTTAGGCGGATTCAATCACAACGTCTTCATGTCCAGGACGAAGCGGTAGCGCACGTCGTTCTTCAGCATGCGCTCGTAGGCCTCGTTCACCTGCTGGACCGGGATGAGTTCGATCTCGGAGACGATGCCGTGTTCGGCGCAGAAATCGAGCATCTCCTGGGTCTCCTGGATGCCGCCGATGAGTGATCCGCTGAGTGTCTTCCGCCCACCGATGAGGGCGTGGGCCGCGACTGGAGTGGGTTCGGGGGGCACGCCCAGCAGCACCATGGCGCCCTCGACACGGAGCAGCCCCAGGTACTTGTTGTAGTCGTGGGGGGCGGAGATGGTGTCGATGATGAGGTCGAACTGGCCGGCCAGCCGCTTGAAGGTGGCGTCATCCGCGGTGAGGCCGAAGTGCTGGGCGCCCAGCTTGCGAGCATCCGCCTCCTTGGACTTCGAGGTGCTGAGCATGGTCACCTCAGCGCCCATGGCGGCAGCAATCTTCACGGCCATGTGGCCCAGGCCGCCCAGACCCACAACGCCCACCTTGTCACCCTTCTTGGTCTTCCAATGGCGCAGGGGCGAATAGGTGGTGATGCCCGCGCAAAGCAGGGGCGCCACGGCGGCGAGATCGAGCTTGGGGGATACCTTCAGCGTGAAGGCCTCGTCCACCACGACGCTCGACGAATAGCCGCCGTAGGTGAGGGTCTTCCGATCCATCTCCGTGCTGTTGTAGGTGAAGGCGGCACCCTTCTCGCAGAACTGCTCGAGCTTCCGCTGGCAGCTGGGGCACGTGCGGCAGCTGTCCACCATGCAGCCCACACCCGCCAGGTCGCCCACCTTGAAGCCATCCACATGGGCGCCCACAGCGGTGACGCGGCCCACGATCTCGTGGCCGGGCACCATGGGGTATTTCGAACCGCCCCACTCGTCGCGCACCTGGTGGAGGTCGGAGTGGCAGATGCCGCAGTAGGCGATCTCGATCTGGACATCATGCGGCCCCACCTCCCGGCGTTCGATCTGGAACGGCGCGAGGGCAGCGGTGGGGGAGGTCGCGGCGTAGGCTTTGGCGGTGGCCATGGGAACTCCTGAAAGCTGAATCTTCCACTTTAGACCAGGGATGCAGAAGGGACAGAAGGCACCTCCGGGTGCGTGCCCGGGATTCCGGGAAGCTGGCGGGGGCTGCATTCCCTGGTGGTTTCATGATGAGATCAAAGGCATGTTGCCGCTTCCGACCGACCGCCTGGCCATCCGTCCGTTCACGCTGACCGACGCCCCCTTCACCCTGCGTCTGCTCAACGAGCCCTCCTTCATCGCAAACATCGCGGACAAGGGGGTCCGCACGATTGAGCAGGCCGAGGATTACCTTCAACAGGGGCCACTGGCGAGCTACGCCGCCCACGGCCACGGGCTCTGGCTGGTGGAACACCGCGGCACCGGCGTGCCCATGGGCATGTGCGGCCTCATCCGGCGGGAGTCGCTTCCCGAGGTGGACCTGGGCTACGCCTTCCTGCCGGAATTCTGGGGACAGGGGTTCGCCCGAGAAGCCGCACGAGCCTGCCTGGCCTTTGGCCGTGAAGCGCTCGGGCTGCATGGCATGTTGGCCATCGTATCGCCAGGCAACACACCCTCGATCCGCCTGTTGGAAACGCTGGCCTTCCTGCCTGTGGGAAGGATGGAACTGACCCCGGGTGATGAGGTGGTGATGTACCGGATCGACTTCGCCTGAGCCTGCCCGTGCCGCGGTGTTCCGGAGGTGTGGGATCTACTGATGGAGCACGAGCAGGTACCAGCCAAAAGCCGTGAGGAGCGGGATCCTGGGATTCGCCCGACTATCGGGGCCGATCTCAACCTCAGCCCGGGTCCGGTGTGGCAAGGGCTCCCCGGCGGGCGGCGGCTCCAGCCGGAGCGTGAGGACAGCCTTCCCCTTCATGTCGCGGAAGGCCCATCCGCCCCGAGGGTGCTCCCGCCGCCAACGAAAGCTCTCGCCGTCAACGAAGCGGAGGATGCCCCTGCCCAGGAAACCGGGATGGAACTGGGCGAGATCAGTCTGGGCGCCCTCCTCCCGGATGTGGACCAGGGTGCTGAGAATGCCAGTCTCCCGGAAGGTCCAGGTTCCATCGGCGGTTTCAGCGGTGGCGAAGGTCCGGCATAAAGGTTTCAGGGCCAACCTGGCGAGGACCTCATCCCCGGCATGGAGTTCGTACCGCGGTTCCCGCACGACGGGATCCAGCCATTCGAGGGGTGGTGCGGTGAAATTCCTGATCGCTTTCATGGCTCCCCCTTTACCGGCGGGACACGCTTCGCGCCACTCCAAAGGTACGTCCTGGAACAGGGTTGGGCCTGCCAGCATCAGATGACCCGAGGAGGTTCCATGCCCCGCCCCGCCACACTCCCCCTCATCGACTGGAAGGATGTCTTCGACTCCGGCCTGACCTATGACGCCTGGCTGGCTGCGGCGGAATCCGCGGAACAGCGGGGCAAGATTGAAGTCCAACGAGCGGCCCTGGCACTTGATCCCCAGGCGGCCGGATTCATGGCGGCCCTGCCCAGGCCCGTGCATGTGGTGGCCATCGCCGAGGACTGGTGCGGTGACGTGGTGCGCCACGCGCCCGTGCTCCAGCGCCTGGCCGAGGCCGGCTCGAACCTGAAGGTCCGCTACCTCAGCCGGGAGCAGCACCCAGATGTGTTCGTGCGCTTCCTCACCAACGGCGGCGAGGCCATCCCCAAATTCATCTTCCTGAGTGACCGCTTCGTGGAATGCGGAAACTGGGGCCCCATGCCCAACAGCTGCAAGGAACTCATTGCCCGGGGCAAGGCCTGTGGCGACGTAGCCGCCGCGCGGAAGAAGGTCGCCGCCCGCTACCAGCAGGACCCGGTCTGCCGGGAGGTCGTGGCCGAGCTGCTGCAGCTGGTGGATATCGCCGTCAGCCGCGAGCCCTAGCGGCTCTCGACCATCCGGAACATCAGGATCGCCCCGGCGGCAGCTACGTTCAGGCTATCCATGCCCGACGCCATGGGGATGGCCACTGTCCGGTCGCACTGGGCGAGCTGAGCCGCATCCAGACCCGTGTCTTCCGGGCCCATCACCAGGGCACTGCGGGTCGCCGGCCGCCAGGCGCGCGCATCCTCCGCTTCCCGGGTGAGCGCGGCAGCCACGATCTCCGAACCCGTTTCCGCCGCCTTCCAGTCCGCCAGAAGCGCCCAGGGATCCTCCACCCGCCACACGGGAATGCGCCAGACGGCGCCCATGGAAACCCTGACCGTGCGACGGCTCCAAAGACCGGGTCCCGGTCCCGCCAGCACACCATCCAGCCCCAGGGCCGCGGCGCTGCGCAGCAGCAGACCCAGGTTCTCGCCGTCGTAGAGCCGCGGCAGCACCAGCAGGCGCCGGGCCGCCCTCAGGGTCGCCGCGGAAGGCGGCGGGGGCACCTGCGCACAGGCCATGAGGCCCCGATGGAAGGAGAAGCCCGCCAGTTCCGACAGCGCCGCGGGTTCGGCCACCAGCAGCTCCGTCCCCTCCGGGAGCAGGGCCCGCGCCGCCCCGGCCGCCGTGGTGGTGGCGGCCACGGACACCACGCGCAGCCGACCCGCCCGGCCCGCGGCGAGCAGATCCTCCACCAGGATGCGACCCTCGGCGATGAAACAGGAACCGAACTCCGGGTGCTCACGCGTCCCGGCGAAGCGCAGGTCACGGTAGGGGTCCCAGGGATCGAAATCGGCCATGGCACCAGGGTAGCCCGCGCTGGCGCCGACGCATGAATCGGGAGTTCTCTACCAATTGTTCATCATTTAAAGTTTAATGAATACCGAGGCCGCCATGCTCCCAGTCCCATCACCTACCCGGCGCGCCATCGACCGGCTCCCGACCCACCTCCAGCGCTACGTGGCGGATCAGGATTACGGGGCCTACACTCCCCGGGACCATGCGGTCTGGCGGCACATCCTGCATCGGCTCACCAACCGGCTGAAGGATACGGCCCATGGCAGTTACCTGGCGGGCCTGGCAGCCACGGGCATCGGTCTGGAGCGCATCCCCAGCCTGGACGAGATGAACCTCAAGCTGGAGGGCCTGGGCTGGTCCGCCGTGGGCGTCCGGGGCTTCATTCCCCCGGCGGTGTTCACGGAGCTCCAATCCCTCGGCGTGCTGGCCATCGCCGCCGATATCCGCAGCCACGAGCACATCGAGTACACGCCGGCCCCGGACATCGTCCACGAAAGCGCCGGCCATGCGCCCATCCTGGCGGACCGCCGCTACGCGGACTACTTGAAGCGCTGCGGGGAGGCGGGTTTCCGGGCCATCGCCTCCGTGGAGGATCAGGCGGTCTACGAGGCCATCCGGAACCTCAGCGTGGTGAAGGAGGATCCCGAAGCCACGGAGACCGAGATCCACCTGGCCGAGGAACGGCTTCGGGCCGCCTCCGCCAGCCGCCGGTACGTCAGCGAAAGCACCAAGGCCAGCCGCCTCTACTGGTGGACCGCCGAGTACGGGCTGGTGGGTGACCTGGCCGATCCGAAGCTCTACGGCGCCGGGCTCCTCAGCAGCCTGGGCGAAGCGGCCCACTGCCTCACGCCGGCCGTGGCCAAGGTGCCCCTCAGCCTCGTCTGCGCCGACACCGAATACGACATCACGCGCATGCAGCCCCAGCTCTTCGTGGCCCGGGACTTCGACCACCTCTTCGAGGTGCTGGACGCCTTCGAGGCCACCCTAAGCTGGCGGCGGGGCGGCGACCACGGCCTGGATGAGGCCCTGCGGGCGCGCACCGTGAACCACCTGGGCCTAGAGGGCGGCATTGAGCTCACGGGCAAGGTGGTGGCGCGGATCCCCGCCCGCGGCGAGCTGGCCCCGGGCCTGGCCACGGCCCTGGTGCGGGTGGAGGGCCCCGTGCTGCTGTCGCGCGGCGGCGTGGCGGAGGATCAGCCCTGGCCTGGCTCAGCGCTGGTGGCCTTCGGCCGCGGGACGCTGCCTCCTCGGGGGCCGTTCAGCCTGGACCTGCCCTCAGGGCTCTTCCTTACGGGCTTCCGGGTGGGCGAGCACGAAGTGATCAACCTCCGGGGCCACCAGGATGGCCGCCCACTGGACCTGCCCAGCTGGGCCCTGCTCTTCCTGAGCGAGGGCCTGCCCTCGGTGGCGGGGGGACCGGCGGATCCCGGCGCCTGGGACCGCTGGTACGGCGGGCTGGGGGCCTTCGCGGAAGGCGAGGCCGAAGCCCAGGCCCGGGCCCGCAAGGCCTCCTCCCTGTCCCCGGAACTGGCGGACCTCTACCTGGAGACCCGGACCTTGAGGGAGGACCGGGACGCACAAAGGGTCCAAGCCCTGGTCCATAGAGCTCGTGCCTATCCCGGCGAATGGCTTCTTCACGAAGAATTGGCGGAGCTGGAGGCCACTCTGGCCCAGGAGGTGAAGTCATGACCTGGATCGAACAGGAGGGCTGCCTGGTCCGGGAGTTCCGGACCCCGGATTTCATCACAGCTTTCCGGATTGTGACCGCCGTGGTGGAACCTTCCGAGACCATGAATCACCACCCAGATATCCTCTTTGGTTGGGGGCATGTCCGGATCACCCTGACCACCCACGATGCGGGGGGTATCACGGAGAAAGATCAACAATTAGCCAAACTCATCGATCAAGCCATCCTGCCTTTCGGTCTGTAAGCCTTGCCCAATGTCACGTGTCTTCGCCCCGGAAGGTCCGGTATTCTGATGTGTCCTAGAGGAACCCTTTGTTGAAAACATCGATCCCTCCCCAGCGTTCCATGTCCTTCGTCGCGAAGGCCTCTCTCCTGGCCGGTGCCGGACTCCTGGCGCTGGCCGTCGGGTGCAACCGTGATCAGGTCAGCCACTTCCGGGTACCCAAGGAAGCCGTAGCCGATCATCCCGACCACCCGGGGCACGAGGACCATGCCGCGCCTGGCCAGGGGATGCCCCCGGCCGGCGGCGAGATGCCCGCGCCCCCCAGGCCCTCCGGCCAGGGTTCCCTGAAGTGGACCCTGCCCAAGGGTTGGAGCGAAGTCCCCGGCGAGGGGATGCGCTTCGCCACCTTCAAGTCCCCCGTGCAAGGCAAGAACGAAGCCACGGTGGTGGTGCTCCCCGGTGCCGCTGGCGGCGAGCTGGCCAATGTGAACCGCTGGCGCGGGCAGATCGGCCTGGGCCCCATCGACGACGCGGCCCTGACCGCCGCCCGCGTGGTGGTCAAGTCCAAGGCCGGCGCCCTGAACGTCTACGACTTCACCAGCGACGGCCAGGCCAAGAGCCGCATGGTGGCCGGTCTGATCTCCACGCCGGACGGGAACACCTGGTTCCTCAAGCTCACGGGCGACGCCGCCCCCGTGGCCAAGGCCAAGCCTGATTTCATGCGCATCCTGGAGAGCCTCCGCCTTGATTAAGACACTCGCCTCCCGCATCTGGAAGTTCTTCAAGTCCTTCCAACTCACCATCGTCCTGCTCGCCTGCCTGATGGCGCTCGTGGTGCTCTGCACCCTGGCCCAGGTGGAGATGGGTACCCAGGGCGCCGTGAACGCCTACATGCGCAGCTTCTTCGTGAAGCGCCAGTTCAGCTTCCTGCCCTTCCCCCTGCCCGTGTTCCCGGGCGGCGGCCTGGTGGGCCTCCTGCTCACGCTCAACCTCATTGCCAAGACGCTCGACATCCAGCGCAGCTGGACCAAGGCCGGCATGTGGCTGGTCCACTCGGGCCTGGTGGTCCTGTTCGCGGGCGAATTCGTGGCCGGCATGATGCAGGTGGACACCAACATGTCCATTGAGGTGGGCCAGACCGTCAACTACGTCCAGAGCTACAAGAACATGGAGCTGGCCGTCATCGACACCACCGATCCCACCTGGGACGAAGTCTACTCGGTGCCTGACACCCTGCTGGCCAAGGGCGGCTCCATCGCCATCCCAGGCACGCCGCTCACCCTGAACGTGAAGCGCTACTTCCCCAACGCCGAGCTTTCCAATCTGCCTCCCGGCGCGCCTCCCTCCCTGGCCACAGCCGGCGTGGGCCCCGGAGTCTCCGTCGTCGAACGCCCCGCGGTCACCAACGACAACGAGATCAACACCGGCACCGTCTTCGTGGAGCCCGTGGCCGGCGGCCGCAGCTATGGCACCTGGCTGGCTTCCATGGCGCTCGGAGCGCCGCAGTCCTTCACCCATGAAGGCCGCACCTATTCGCTCTCCATGCGCCTGCGCCGCCAGTACCTGCCGTACGCCTTCACGCTCAAGCAGTTCCGGCATGACGTCTACCCCGGCACCGACATCCCCAAGAACTTCTCGAGCCTGGTGCAGGTCGTGAACCCTTCCCAGAAGGAATCGCGGGAGGTGCTCATCTACATGAACCAGCCGCTGCGGTACGAAGGCAAGACCTTCTACCAGGCGAGCTTTGGCAAGAACGACACCCTGTCCGTCCTTTCCGTGGTTGAAAATCCCGGCTGGCTTCTCCCCTATGTGTCGTGCGTGCTGGTCTCCCTGGGCCTGCTCGTGCACTTCGCCATCGTCCTGCGGCGCTCGCTGAAGCGACGCCAGGACAAGAAGGAGGGCTGACATGACCTTCGTGCAGAAATACCTCGCCTGGGGCGCCGGCGCCCTCGCCCTGCTCATCGCGCTGATCTTCGCCCTGCCGGGCGGCAAGGTCCGCGGCTTCGACGCCGCGGGCTTCGGCAACATCCCCATCCTTGATGGCGGACGCGTCAAGCCGCTGGATTCCCTGGCCCGCAATTCCCTGCTGGTCATCCATAGCCGCCAGGGCTTCCGCTACGAGGGTCGCACCATCGGACCCGACGAGTGGATCCTTGATGTGATGTTCCGCCCTCAGGTGGCGGACCAGCAGCCCATCTTTGTCATCGATGATCCGGATGTCATCGGGCTTATCGGGGCCCAGCAGAAGCAGAACCGCAACTACTTCAGCTTCGCGGACCTGTCCTCCCACCTGGAGGAGATCCAAAAGCAGGCCCAGACCGCGCAGCCCATCGCACCCCAGAAGCGGACCCGCTTCCAGAGCGCCATCGTCAATCTGTTCGACCGGGCCTACCTCTACTACAAGCTCCGGAACACCCTGCAGCTGGCCGGATCGCCGGGCCTCGGCTGGGAGCTCCAGTCCATCACCGATGCTGAAGCCTCCGCCCGCCACCAGGACCTGATGCAGCTCGCGGCCTTCCGCATCCTGCCTCCTCTGCCCGGAGGCCCGCCCGACGCCTGGAAGAACGTGGGTGAAGGCCTCCGTGCCATGGCGGCGGGTCAGGGGGTCCACCCGGCCCTGGTGCCCCTCGCCCGGCTCAACGCCGCCTACCTCGCCAACGACGCCGCCAGCTTCAACCAGGCCTTGGCCGACATGAAGGGGGTGGTGTCCACCCTGAAGCCCGGCGCCCTGAGCCATGCGAACAACGAAATCGTCTTCAATCGCGCCCAGCCCTTCTTCGTGGGCCTCTCCATCTATTTCGTGGCGTTCCTGGTGCTGTGCGTGTCCTGGATCTACAAGCCCGAGTTGCTGCGCCCCACCGCCTATGCCCTGCTCTTCTCGGGCGCGGTGGTCCACACCCTGGGTCTGGCGGCGCGCATCATCCTGCAGGGCCGCCCCCCGGTGACGAACCTCTACTCCTCCGCCGTCTTCGTGGGCTGGGGCGCAGTGATCCTGGGCCTCATCGTCGAGCGGATGTACCGCAAGGGCTTCGGCACCGCCGTGGCCGCCGCCGCGGGCTTCGCGTCCCTGATCGTGGCCCAGAACCTGGGCACCGAGGGCGACACCATGGAGATGATGCGGGCCGTGCTGGATTCCAATTTCTGGCTGGCCACCCACGTGGTGACCATCACCATCGGCTATTCCGGCACCTTCCTGGCGGGCGCCATCGCCATCGGCTACGCCATCCGGAAGCACATCGTGACCAAGGTCGATGTGGAGACGGACAAGGCCCTCGTGGACATGGCCTACGGCATCATCTGCTTCGCCCTCTTCTTCAGCTTCGTGGGCACCGTGCTGGGCGGCATCTGGGCCGACCAGTCCTGGGGCCGCTTCTGGGGCTGGGATCCCAAGGAGAACGGCGCCCTGCTCATCGTGCTGTGGAACGCCATCATCCTCCACGCCCGCTGGGCCGGCTACGTGCGCGAGCGAGGCACCATGGTGATGGCCATCTTCGGCAACATCATCACCGCCTGCTCCTGGTTCGGCGTGAACATGCTGGGCGTGGGCCTGCACTCCTATGGCTTCATGGACCAAGCCTTCTACGCCCTGACCGGCTTCATCATCAGCCAGCTGGTCTTCATGGCCATCTGCTACGCGCCCGCGCGGTTCTGGGTGCAGAAGCCGCACGGCAAGGCCTAGTGCCTTCACCTCACTGCAAAACGGGCTCCCGATCGGGAGCCCGTTTTGCAGCAGGGAACGGCGACAGGAAAGTCACTTCACCCTTCGGGTGACCCCCTCCAGGTAGGTCTTGAAGGCCTCGGGGGCGTTGGGCGGGGCGATCTCGAAGCGGACCGTGACACTGTCGGCGGCCCCGCGGAGGTAGGTCAGGCGGAAGCGCGGGCCCGGGGCCGGTTCGCTGGTGAAGGCCACGCCCTGGGGAATAGCGGTGGCCACGTAGCGGATGACGTGGCCCTCGTTGTCGACGTAGAAGGCCTTGAGCAGGCCACCCTCGACGAAGACCGTCATCTGGTCCTCGTGGTGGGCGGCCGGCCGGCCATTGACCGCTGGGTAGTCGGCGTGGCTGCGCCGCACCAGGACCTTCCCCTCCAGCTCGAAGCGGAAGGAGGCTGCGCCGCTGGGGGAGCCGGGCTTCCCGTCCGACTCTCCCACCCAATCGCCGCCGAGGAACCGCACGGGTTCGAAGAGGTCCGCCTTGGGGGCGGGCGTCTGTGCCACGAGGGGCGCGCAAAGCAGGAGGACGAGGGCAGACGAACGCATGGAGGCTCCCTGGAGACCTCGAATCTAACCCGGAACGCCTCCGGGTGCGATCACGGCAGGAGGCCGAGCCGCGTAGTGCCCAGCAGGCCCTTGGGGTCCAGCTGCTGCTTGAGCGCCTGATTCATCGCCTTCACGGCCTCCGGGGTGTAAGCGTCGTAGAACCGCTGGTTGTGCGGGCCCACGCCATGCTCGGCGCTGTACGAGCCGTCGAAGCCACGGACGGCCAGTTCGTAGATTGTTGACTGCAATTCCTCGACGATTTCCGCCGTCGGCCTGGGTGAGTCAGCTTCCTGCCAGACCAGGTTGAGGTGGGTCCCACCATCGCCCCAGTGGCCGAAGTCGCAGGACCGGATGAAAGGATAGTCCTTGGCCAGCAGCGCCACGGCAGCATCCGTGAAGGCGGCCATGCGGCTACGGGGCACACTGATGTCGAAGGCCAGCACCTTGCCTTCGCTCCGCAGGCTCTCGCTGATGTGGTGGCGGATGGCCCAGAAATCCTCGGGCTTGCCCATGAAGACGTCCGTGAGGCCTTCGCCGCTGTCCCCTTCCAGGAAGGCCCCCAGCCGCTCCTCCAGGACTTCCGGCAGATTCAGGGCCGTCTCCGGAAGGGTGGAGGAGAGCTCCACCAGGGCCGTGTAGGCGGGGGGCTTGGCGGCGCCGTATGGGTTGCGGATCGCCTCATGGTGCTTGAACACGGGGATCAGGGCGTTGGCGCTGATGACCTCGTAGGCCGTGAACACATCCGCCAACTCGCGCTCCAGAGCCTTCAGCAGAGCCAGGACCGCCTCGCCGGAGGTGCAACCCACCAGGGCCGTGGCATGCTGCCGGGGGACGGGCACCACCTGCAGCACCGCGCCGGTGATTACCCCGTAAACACCGCTGGTGCCCACGAGAAGCTGTTTGAGATCTAGGCCGGTGTTGTTCTTCCGCAGGTGGTTCATCACATCGACCACCGTGCCGTCGGCCAGTACGGCCTCGGCGCCCTGGAGGTTGTGGCGCACGTCGCCGTACTTCAGGAGCCGGGTGCCGCCGGTATTGGTGGCGATCATGCCGCCGATGGTCGGATCCGCCCCGAGGTCGATGGGGAACATGAGCCCGTGCGTCGAGAGCGCCTCGTTCAAGGTGCTGAGCAGCACGCCACCATCCACCACAGCCGTACGATTGATGGGATCAATCTCCAGGCGCTTGTTTAGCCGCTCCAGGCTGAGCACCAGCATCTCACCGCTGGCGTCGGGATTGGAGGCACCGACCAGGCCCGTGTTAGCCCCCTGGGGCAACACGCGGAGGTTCCGCTCGTGGCAGTAGGCCATGACCTTGGAGACCTGCTCAGTGGTTCCCGGGCGGACCACCAGCAGGGCCCTGCCCTTCCCGTACCGCCAGCCGGATTCGTACTTGGTGAGATCCTCCAACGCCGTCAGGACGGCATCCTGTCCCAACATGGTTCGCAGGTCGGCGGCAATTCGGGTGGCATCGGGCATCGAAACCTCTCGCAGATTGACCAATTCTGACGCAAGAAATCCGGGGGCCGGACGGGTCAATCAAAGACGTTCTATGAGTTTTGTTATCAAAGCCAGGCTCGCACGAGGGCCTCGAACCGCTCGCCGCGCTGCTCGAAATTGTCGAACTGGTCGAAGCTGGCGCAAGCCGGGCTGAGGAGCACCTGGTCGCCGGATCGAGCGAGCATAAGCGCCGTCCGCACGGCATCATCGAAGACCGGCACCACCTCGTGGGGCAGATCGCCCAGATCGCGGGTGAGTTGCGGAATCGCCTCGCCCAGGAAGACCAGCCTCCGCAGTTTGCCGTCGAGGGCCTGCCGCAGGGGTTCATAGCTGGCGCCCTTGTCCGTGCCGCCCAGCAGCAGCACGAGAGGCCCTGACAAGGCCTTGATGGCCGTGAGCGTGGCATCCACGTTCGTGCCCTTCGAATCGTTGTAAGCGCGCACGCCGCCCTTCTCACCGCAGAAGGCGATGCGATGGGCCAACCCGGGGTAGCTGCGCAGGCCTGCGCGGATGGCCTCCAGCTCCGCCCCGCCATGTCGGGCCAGAAGGGCTGCCGCCAGGGCGTTCTCCACATTGTGGTCACCGGGAATGCGCAGCTCGCCTCGCTGGAGGAGCACTTCGCCATGCAGATTCAGACGCCCTTCGCCGTCACACCAGGCCTCGCACTCGGACCAGCCGAAACGTGCGTTCCGTCCGGCGCCTGGCGCATCCTGCCACTGTTCAGGATGGGCCGCTGGCACCACCCGCAGATCCACAGCATCCTGCCGTTCGAAGATCCGCAGCTTGGCCCGGCGGTAGGCCTCGAGGGTGCCATGACGCGCCAGGTGATCCGAGGTGAGGTTGAGGAAGGCCGCGCCCTCCGCATGGAAGGCCGTCACGGTCTCGAGTTGATAGCTGCTCAATTCCACCACATAGATCGATCCCGGCGCACCCGCGGCCACAGCCTCAATGACCGGGATGCCCAGGTTGCCGCAGGCCACCGCGGGAAGGCCGGAAGTCTGCAGCAGGTGCGCCACCAGATCGGTGGTGGTGCTCTTGCCGTTGGTGCCGGTCACGGCCAGCACACGACTCCCATCGTGCCGGGCCCGAAGGACGCGGTGAGCCAGCTCCACCTCACCAATCACGGAGATGCCTTTTGAAATGGCTGCGACCACAAAGGGTGTGCTGGGAGGAATACCGGGACTGATGATGAGCTCGCCGCAATGCTCCAGGAGCGATTCAGGATGGCTGCCCCATACGCCAGGGATCCCGGCTTTCGCAAGGTCAAGCTCCAGAGCGGAATCTGGACCCGGGCGGCTATCGGTCAACACCACTGGCCGCCCTTGCGACGCCAGGAATCGGGCTGCAGCCACGCCCGAACGTCCCGCTCCCATGACCACGGTGCGCATGTCGCCCCCTGTTTCCAGCGTAACCCGTGATGAAGCTTCCTGCATGCACCACCCGAAGCGTTACACTGGATGTGGGTCCCTTGAACGAGTACGGAGCGGCCATGCCCAAGGGCATCCTGGAAAGTCTGTTGAGCGGCAAAGGGGCCATCGTGCCCCATGTTCAGCCTATCTATCGGCTACGGGACAACCAGTTGGTGGCTCAGGAATACTTGGCCAGGCACATGGACGAGGCGGGTGTCACCCATCCCGTGGGCCCGATCCTGCAGGATCCCTCGCTATCAGCCAAAGATCGACTGGCACTGGATCTGAGATTCCTAGAGGCCACCTTCATGGCCCTGGCCCAACGCGGAAACGGAACCCACCTGCACTTCGTGAACCTGGAGCCCGTGAGCCTGGAGGCGCCAGGGTTCTGGCGTTGTCTGCCGCGTTGGCTGGAGGCCCTGCCCTTTCCCGTGGAATACGTCGTGATGGAATTCACCGAGTCCCAGGGGGTGCACGACCTCGAGGCGCTCCAGACCTACGCCAAGCGCCTCCGCGACGTCGGGCTGCGCGTGGCGGTGGATGATCTTGGCGCCGGCGTGGCGAGCCTCACCCAGATGGCCTGGCTGGCACCGGATTTCATCAAAGCCGACCGGAGTCTGGTGGAACAGGTCCAACGCCGGCCCTATCAGGCGGCGCTGCTCAATGCGCTTTCCCACTTCGCCAAGCGCATGTGCATCGGCTTCATCGCCGAGGGCATCGAGACCCTCGATGAATTGGAGGCCGTCATGGACGCCGACGTGCCCTGGGGCCAAGGCTACATCCTGGGCCAGCCCTGGCCTACGCGCCCGAAACCGCTGGCCCTCGATCCTCTGCAGTAGGCCCGCCCTCCAACCGGCGCCTCTGTATCGCGGGCCGGTCGGAGGACTCATCGGATGGGCTACTGGATGACGAAATCATCCAGGTTCAGCCGTGCGGTTGGAGTGCCGTCCACCGCCAGCTTGAACCTGATCGGGCCGGTGAGGCTGAGGCCGCTGAAGGTGGCGGTGCTGAGGGTGTTGGAGGTGGCCGTCACGGAGTTGCCGATCTTGGTCCAGGTCGCGCCTTGGTCGTTGGAATAGGAGAGGGAGAAAGCAGCCGATCTGGCGTTCGTTTCGTCGGACTTGTACACCCCGTAGGCCACGCTGACCGAAGTGACGGGCGTGGCGGCATCACCGTAGTCGAAGTTCATCCACACGGCACTACCGGCCACGGCCTTCATGCGCAGGCCCTGGCCATCGTTCTTGGCGTCATTGGCATCGCCGGCATAGCTCATGGTCGTGACGAAATGCCAGGGACCGGTGGGGAGTGCGTAATCGCCCGTGGCATAAACAGTGCCCGTGCCGGCCCAAGTGAAATGCTCCGTGATGCCGGCGGGTGGTGGTGTCGTCCCCACATAGAGCGTCAACGTCTTGGTCACGCTCGCCGATTCGCCATCGGCGACCTTGATG
The DNA here is from genome assembly GCF_024609265.1 of Geothrix campi. Lineage (GTDB taxonomy): Bacteria > Acidobacteriota > Holophagae > Holophagales > Holophagaceae > Geothrix > Geothrix campi. The sequence goes on from NZ_JANHMP010000001.1 coordinate 821,157, forward strand.
GTGATGGTGACCGTACCGGTGGCCCCGGCGGCCGGAACGATGTGGAGGTTCTGGCTGGCCATGGTCCCAGTGAAGGTGAGACCGGTGTTGGGCACGGTGCTCTCGTCGCTGGAGGTGGCCGAGAAGGTGACATTCAGCGGGCTGGCGTCATCGCTCACCGTGAAGGGAAGGTCCAGGGGCATGTCCACAGCCGTGGAGGCAGACGCAGGAAGGCCCGAGATGGCCGGCGCCTGGTTGCCCCCGGTCACTGTGAGCACGCGGGTGATGGATCGGCTCGCACCCAGGGCGTCAGTAGCCGTATAGGACACGTTGTAGGTGCCGTTTGCTGTGTAGGTGTGCGTGGTGGTAGGCGTGGTCGCCGTGGTGCTGTCGCCGAAATCCCAACGCACCGAAGCCACGGTGCTGTTGGGGCTGGTGGCCTGGCCCTGGAAGGTGTAGCTCACGCCGACGGATGCCGTGCCATCCCAGCTGGGTTCGACCATGTGCACATTGGGTGCGCCCGTCACCTCGAAGTGGCTACCCCAGCCGCGTACGTCCACATCCGCCTTGAAGCTTGCCGGCAGCGGGGCAGCGGGGTTCGGGAAGAGGTTCAGCCCCGTGAGGGCCTCGATGCGGGCGACGGAGGTGGTGTACTTCTGGATTTCCGCATCCGACATGGCCAGCCCTGACCGATTGGGCGTGAGGACGGCCAGGACCTTCGGCTGACCAGGAGCAGCTTCGCGGACGATTACTTTCCAGAAGCCGCTCGGGATGCGGACGGGAGCCACGGCACCGGGAAGCAGGGCTGGATTGGTGTCGAAGGTTGGCCCCGTATAAATCCAGGCCCGACCGAAGGCGTCGGCCAGGCCAGGCATCCAGGCTCCACCGCTGCCGGTGAAGCTGCCCCCGACGACCTGCTCCAGGTTGTTCCAGAAATTGTTGTTGTTGTCCGTATCCTGGGGCGCCACGTTCGACAGGCGGCAGGAGTCCGTGCCGGCCTGGGAACCATAGCGGTAGGCCAGGTCGGACATCATCACCTGGTGCCCGCGCGTCCAGCCGCTGCCGGTGTAGTCGCCGTCCGTCACCTGGGGCGCCTCCAGGCGGTCGTCGGCCAGGAAGGTCCGGGTCCCGTTGGAGAAGGCGTTCATGAACTTGAAGTCGGCATAGGCCGTCCAGGCGGGGTTCTTCACAGACTCGTCATAGCCCAGGCGGAAGGCACCGTGGGGAAAGGCCGCGCCCAGGTTGTAGGAGGGCAGGATCGTCAATGGCCGGGCGGGAACAGCGATCGGGTCTCCGGCGTAGGTGGGCTCCGGCGCCATGACCGTGAGGGTGGCGTTCTGGCTGGGCGTGCTGCCAGCGTCATCCGTGATCAACACGCTGAACTGGGCGCTGACCTCCTGGAGATCCGTGCCGGCGACCATGCAACTCGCCTGCGTGGCTCCGGCGATGTCCACACCATTCTTCCGCCACTGATATCGGAGGGTGCCTGTTCCCGTGGCAGAAACCGTAAAGGTGCCCCCATCGGGCGCGATGACGGTGAGGCTCTGTGGCTGGGTGGTGATCACCGGGGCGCTGCTGCTGGCCGGATTCACCGTGAGGGTCGCCGCGGTGCTCGTCGCGCTGGCGCTGGTGCCGTTCAAAGTGCTGGTCACCACCACCGAGTAGCTGCCGGCATCGGCAAGGGCCGCAGGATCGAAGGTCAGGGTGCTCGCCGTCTGGCCGGTGAGATCCACCCCGTTTTTCTTCCACTGATAGGTGAGTGCGCCATTCCCGGTGGCCGTGACGCTGAAGCTGGCCCTGGCGCCCTCCAGCACGATCTGGGCCGCGGGCTGGGCGGTTATGACCGGCTGCTTCGCCACTGGGTTCACGGTGAGGCCGGCGGTTGCACTGGTGGCGCTCGCCGCGGTGCCGTTCAGCGTGTTGGTCACCACCACCGTGTAGCTGCCCGCGTCCGTGAGGGCCACGGGATCGAAGGTCAGGGTGTTCGCCATCTGACCGGTGAGATCCACCCCATTCTTCTGCCACTGGTAGGTGAGTGCGCCATTCCCGGTGGCCGTGACGCTGAAACCGGCCCTGGCGCCTTCCAGCAGGGTCTGGGCCGTGGGTTGGGCGGTAATGACAGGGGCAGAAGCCTGGGCGGCCGGAGTTCCCGTGGTGCCGCCACCACCACCGCCCCCGCAGGCGGGCATCAGGGCCAAGGCCCCGGCAAGGAGGGCCAAGGTGAGGGAACGGAAGGCGGCTTTACGAAGGCTCATCATCAATCTCTCTCAGGCTCATACCAAGGAACGGGGCTCGGCTCGATTCCAGGCAGGACTCCACACGGGCATTCAGGAGGCGGCATCGCTGCCAATCTCACCCCCTGCACGAGCACCCATTTGGGCTTCAGGTTTTGCGCACGTCCAGCGTAGGCGGGATCCGGCGAGGTCCCAATAGGAAACTGGCGAGATTACTTCTTTTTTACCGTGACGTCATGAAAACTCAAACATAAAGTAGCCATGTCTCGTCTATGATGGTGCGTTCCCCTTCAGTCGGTGACCCCGGGTTTCCCTGGTCGTTTGCGCCCCCTCGGGCAAGGAGCTTTTTGATGCGATTGCGTACAACCTCGATTCTGCTCACGGCTCTGGCCTGTGCCGTCGTAGGGCATGCTCAGACCAGCACGACCTCAGGAGCGATCCGGGGCATGGTGAAATCCAGGCAGGGCGCTCCTGTGAAGGGCGCCTCCCTGCTGGCGCGGAACACGGAAACGGGATTCTCCCGGACAATCAGCACCAACGAGCAGGGGGAATATCAGTTCGTCTTCCTTCCGGTCGGCAACTACGACTTGACTGTCACCGCCCAGGGACTGCGGGCCGGCAAGTCCGCGAGCATCCGGGTAAGCCTAGGGCAGACGACCGATCTGAACTTCACCCTGGATTCGGCCGAAGCCTCCGCCGTGGTGGAAGTGGTCGCCCAGGCTCAGATCCTCGACCCCGCCCAGATCAATACCCAGACTTCCATCCCGCAGGAACTGGTCGACACGATCCCCATCAACGGCCGGAACTTCACGGACCTGGTTCAGCTGACTCCCGGCGCCGCGGTGGGCAATACCAGCTACTACACCACAGTGGAAGGCGCGCGTGGCATCCAGAACAACCTGCAGATCGACGGTGGCAGCTACAACTCCAGGTTCAATGGCGAACAACGCGGCGGCACCCGCATCCCCTTCACCTTCGGTCAGGACTCCATCAAGGAACTGCAGGTCATCACGAACTCCTTTGATGCCCAGTATGGTGATGCTGTCGGCGCGATCATCAACGCGGTCACCAAGACGGGCACCAACGAGACCCAGGGCATGGCCTTCATGCTGTTTCGTCCCAACTCCCTGGTGGCCAAGGTCAAGCCCGTCCCCTATGATCCGAATGCGCCGAATGGCGTGAATTCCGACGAGGCCCGCACCCGCACCTACCAGACCCTCCAGCTGGGCATCAACGTGGGCGGCCCGATCATCAAGGACCGGTTGCACTACTTCGTGAACGTGGAGATGGCCCGGAAGCGGGAGGACAGCATCCCCCTCTTCGGCGACAATTCCACCGGCTCCAACGCCTTTTTCGCCCCGGGCACAGGCATGGGGGCCCTGCTGCAGACCATGCCGGGCCGCACCCTGGCAGATGAGAACCGCCGCGCCTGGACCGACGAGCAGAAGAACCTCGTGTTCATGGGCCGCCTGGACTGGGACATCAACGAGAATCACCGCGCGACCCTGCGATTGAATTCCCAGAACTACAAGGGCCTCAACGATATCTACGCAGGATCCCGGCGGAACGATACCGCTGAATCAGGCAATTCCACCATGAAGTTCACCAGCCTCTCCACGGTGCTGGAACTCAATTCGGTCCTCTCGTCCGGCCTGCTGAACGAAGCCCGCGTCCAGGTCGCCAACGAGAAGCGGCCCACCACACCCAACACCACGCTTAGCTCCCCCGTGCGCATCCAGAGGGTCGGCAGCAACTACGACATCAACGCGGGTCAGTACTACATCGATCCCCGTACCACGGACGAGACCACCACGCAGATCCAGGACAACCTCACCTACATGACCGGAGACTGGGTCCTGAAGGGCGGGATGGACCTCCAGTTCATCGACATGAAAAACCGCTACCTGCCCAATGGCAACGGCAGTTGGGTCTTCCCCACCTATGCCCTGGCCCAGGCCTGGTTCAACCAGGGAGCGGCGGCGTCCTTGAGCGGGGTCACCTACACGCAGGGTGATTCCCCCACGGACGGCGTCAGCGATTTCAGCGAGAAATACCTGGCCGGCTACCTCCAGGCCCAGTACGGCGGCCTCTTCGACCGGCGCCTGCTCCTGAGCGCGGGTCTGCGCTACACCACCGAGATCTGGAGCGGCAACCCCAATCCCAACCCCAAGCTCCAGGGCCTGGACCGCGCGCCCAACGACAAGACCCTGGACCCCCGATTCGGATTCACCTTCGACCTCTTCGGCACCGGAAAGACCGTCATCCGCGGAGGCTACGGCTGGTTCAGTGTGAGCAACCCGGGCCAGACCGTGTCGGGCGCCATCATGAACAACGGCATCAATCTGGTGTCCTATTACATGACGGCCTCCGCGAACTCGGCCCTGTTCGAGCCTGGCGCCGTCCTCTCCTCTTCCCAGCGCTGGAGCGGCCCCCTGACGGCTCCAGGCTCCCTGACCGCCATTCCGCTCAGCACCCTGCGGACGGATCCCAACTTCAAGGTCGACACCATCGTGCCGACGATCATCGATCCCGAAGCCAAGATGACCCAGGCGCGGGCAGCCTCGCTGGGCGTCGAGCAGGACCTGGGCAACGGGTTCACCGTGGGAGCCCGAGCCACCTACAAGAAGTTCCTCAACCTCCAGTACGCCGTGAACATCAACCTGGGCCAGGCGGCTCCGGGGGGTACGACGGCAGATCCCAGCGCCATCTACAACGATCGCTACCCCACCACGACCAACCTGTTCTTCCGGAGTAACCGGCCGGGCCGGGCGATCGTCAGAGGCCGGGCCCTTGACCTCAGCGGCTTCGGCGACGTCATTCTCTCTAAATACGACGGGGAAGGTCGGTACCGCAGTCTGGTGCTGGAGGCGGGCCGCCGGCCCAGCGAAGGCGGTTGGGGCTTCAAAGGCAGCCTGACCTTTGCCAAGGCTGAAGACAACAACTCCAACGAGCGGGCCACCCTCACCTCCACCAACGCGCTCACGGAAAACCCGGCCGATCCCCTGGCCTCCTGGGCGCTGAGCGACAACGACCACGCCTTCCGGGCTACCTTGGCCTGGTTCGCCCCCACCATCTATGGCATCCGGGTTTCCGGCATCACCACCTACACCACCGGGCGTCCCTGGAATGGCATCTGGTACGAAGACAAGAACGGTGACGGGAAGTACATCGATACCGTGGATGGCCGCAACACGCACCGCCAGCCCGCCGAGAAGACCTTCGATCTGAGGATCTCCCGCCAGTTCCGATTCACCAGGAGCTTCTCACTGGAAGGCATCCTCGACGTCTACAACGCCTTCAATTGGGCCAACCAGTACACCCGCCAGACCCAGTACACCGTGGCCAGCGGGCTCAACCCGTACTTCGGTGCCATCGATACTCCAGACAACCGCTCTCGCGAAGTCCAATTCACCCTCAAGGCCCGGTTCTAGGCCAAAGGTCCATCCTCTGTCTCCATTCGCATAAGACCCTTCAGGAGCACCCATGCAAACCCGTTCAACCCGCCTGAGCGCCCTCTGGGCGTCGGCCTGCCTGACCCTCGGATTGGTCTCGGGGCTGGCCGTCGTGCAGATAGGTTGCGCGTCGAATTCTTCCAGCTACGACCACCCGGCTCCCAGCATCTCCGAGTTCACCACCGGAACGAAGGCTTCTCCCACCGCCCCCTTCATCCCCACCCCCACCGGGTCCACCCTCTCCATCCCTCAGGGTGGAAGCGCCTGGTTCCGAGCCAACTTCGGCGTCAAGGACGGCTCGGCGGTACTCACGCCGGGCAACCTCCCCGTGACGAGCAACGCCCCCTTCCCGGTCCCCAACATCACCACGACCACGACCTTTACCCTCACCGTCACCAGTGGGGATGGCCAGAAAGCCACCGCCACCGCCACGGTAACTGTGCTGGCGTCCCCCGCGGGTCTGACCTACACGAACGAAGATGCCACTTATTACGCCGGCGTGAAGATCGCTGACAACACCGTGGCCACAGTGAGCGGCGCCGCACCGATCACCTATGCCGTCAACAAGGCCCTTCCGAATGGACTGCAGCTGAGCGCCACCACCGGTGCCATCACGGGCACTCCCGCAGCCCAGACGTCCCAGGACACCTACACGATCACCGCCTCCAACAGCGTGGGCAGCACCACCCGCGACATCAAGATCGCCGTGGCCGCCACACCCCTGACCTTCACCGCGAGCCCCGCCGCCATCACCGTGGGCCAGAGCACCACGTTGAGCTGGGATGCCGCCTCGATCGCCGGCGTCTTCAGCGCGGTCACCATCACCGCCAATCCGGCGGATGCCACGCTCCCAGCCACCTTCACCCTGGCCGGTACGGCCAATGTGAGCCCGCTGGTCACGACCACCTACACCTTGTCCGCCACCCCGGTGGGCGGAGGTGCCGCGGTCACCAAGACAGCCGATGTGACCGTGGGGGCCGCCCCCGTGCATTTCACCTCTTTCACGGCCACCCCTTCCAGCGTGGTGCTCGGCAACACTTCGAACCTGGCCTGGTCCTACACGGGTACGGCTCTGGATCTCACCCTTGATGGCGCGAGCGTCCTGGGCAGCCTGGGCCAGGCGGTCACGCCCTTCGGCCGGCAGACCTATACGCTGGCTGGTTCCAATCTCGTCGGCGGCGATACCGCCACGGTGAAGGTGGGTGCCAAGGCCCTCTACCATGTGGCCGGCTCCTTCGGTTCCGGCCGTGGCAATGTAGACGGCGGCCTCGATCCGAACGGTTTCTCCAAGGCCCGGTTCTACCGTCCCAACTCCATCGCCTGGGATGAGAAGGCGAACGACGGCAGCATGATCGTCTGCGACTACAGCAGCAACCTGGTGCGGCGCATCGCCGCCGACCGCACGGTCACGACCATCGCCGGCACCCCCGGCGTGGCCGGAACGGCCACCACCAACGCCGACGTCAACACCCTCTACCAGCCTCGCAACACGGCTGTGGATCCCGTCACCGGCGATATCTACCTCGGCGGCGAAGGTTACACCACCAAGCGCCTGTTGAAGCTCGCTCCCAACGGCGATGGCACCTACACACCCAGCCTGGTGGCCGGTTTCACCATCAACACCAATGCCCTGGTGATCGACAGCAACCGGATGATGTATTTCGTCGAGTACAACGCCTCTACAGGCAACCTGTACAAGATGGACCTGACCTCGGGAACCCCGACCCCAGTGCTGATGGCCAATCTGGCCCCGACCGTCACCGCCGCCACCGCCCTCGCCAAGGATTTCAATGGCGGGCGCCGGCTGCTTTATCTGGTGGGTTCCAGCAAAATCTTCAAGATCGACATCACCAACGAGGCCAGCCCCGTCGCCACCCTCATCGCGGGCACCGGCACCGCCGGCTTCGCCGACAGCCTCACCGCCGCCACGGGCACGGTGAACGCCCCCCAGGGCGTCGCCGTGGATACCGCCGGCAATGTCTACATCGCCGACCGCAACAACTTCGCGGTGCGCATGATCCCTGCTGGTGGCGAGTGGTCAGGCGCCCTGCTGACCATCGCGGGTGCCACAGGCACTGCCGGTGAGGGCTATGGCTCCGCCGCCATCACGCTGAGCGCCAATCCCACCCTGCCCAGTTCAGCCGTGAAGACCCTCAGCAACGCCTACTATGTCGCCATCCAGGGCGATGGAACGGCAGGTACCAAGATCTACGTGGCCGATGCAGCGGCCACCTTCGACAACCAGGCCATCCGGATCATCACTGTGTCCGGAACCACGACCGGCGGTTTCCCGAGCGCCGGTACCACCTACACCCTGGATGATCCTGCCAAGCCCGCGGGCTACGCCTATGCGGGCGCTCCCCGCGTCTCCGGCAATGCGGATGGAGTCGGGGCCTTCGCCAAGTTCACCTTCGGCACGGGCTCAGGCGCCAACCTCGCAACCCTCCCCGACGGCAGCCTGACCTTCGCGGCCGACACCGGGAACAACCTTGTCCGCGCCATCGCCGCCGATGGCACGGTGACCACCCTGAAGGATGCCACAACCACCAACATCGCCTTCCTCGCCCCCAAGAGCGTGGCTGTCCAGGTGAACCCCACCACCAAGGACCTCGTGGCGCTCTTCGTGGGCGACACCGGCACCACCAAGAAGCTCCGCAAGTTCACGCCCAACGGGGACGGCACCTTCACCGAGGCCACCTTCGTGGTCAGCGGCGGAACCTATCCGGTCGCTCCCAACCACCTGGGGCTGGCGGTGGATTCCGTGGGCGGCTTCGTCTATGCCTCGGATGCCACGGCGGCCAAGGTCTTCAAGATCGACGCCACCACAGGTGCCAGCAGCGACTTCGTAGCTGCCACGGGCACCAACCCCATGGGCCTAGCCCTCGCCGGGGATGGCACCCTGTGGCTCGCCGTGACCGGTGCCCACCAGGTCAAGAGCTATGACACGACAGGCACCCTGGCGCTCACCGTGGGCACGGGCACGGCCGGCTATGCCGATGGTGCCGCCACGACGGCCAGCTTGACAGCCCCCACCGGTATTGCGGTGGACACGCATGGATTCGCTTATGTGAACAACTACGCCACCAGCCAGACTGCCACCACCAATGGCATTCGGGCCATCAGCACCGCGACGGGTGCCGTGACAACCCTCCTCGGGTTTGCCACCAGCACGACCACGCCCACCTTCTACGGCCTGAAACCCGGCCTCCTGCTCCCCGACAACCTCGGGACGACGGGTGCCCAGTCCATGAATGGGGGCGTGCTGTACGCGCCTCAGGGCCTGACCATCAACCAGGACGGGGACCTGCTTGTCTCCACCCCGCAGTCCGTTTACAAGGTGGTGGCACCCGCCAACCAGTAGAAGGCTTCACCCAGAAAGGGCCTCGGCTTCGGCCGGGGCCCATTTCTTGTGCCAGCAAGCCCGCACCATCCCAGGGACTTCCTGCTTCGTGGCCCCCTCTGGCAGAGGTCGATGGGCCATCCGGGAATGGGAGGCCTAGCGTGCCTGGGGGCGCACGGAGCGGACACCCCAATAAAGGTGGACTCCGAGCAGCTTTATGGAGCTTCTACCGCAGCTTCAGCGAGCTGAGGGCCAAGATTGAGCAGACGATGGCGGTGATCCACATGCGGATCACCACCTTCGTCTCCTGGAGCCCGCCCAGTTCGAGGTGGTGGTGGAACGGGGCCATGCGGAAGATCCGCTTCCCTCCGCGCAGCTTGAAGCTGCCCACCTGGAGGATGACGCTCACCGCCTCCACGACGAAGAGCCCACCAGCGATGACCAGGAGCACTTCCTGCTTGATGACCACGGCGACGGTGCCCAGCGCCCCCCCCAGCCCCAGCGAGCCCGTGTCGCCCATGAACACCTCGGCCGGGTGGGCGTTGAACCAGAGGAAGCCCAGGCAGGCTCCCGCCATGGCGCCCATGAAGACGGAGAGCTCGGCACCGCCGGGTACATGGGGTACCACCAGATAGGCCGCGATCTTCGCGTGGCCCACGATGTAGGCCAGGATGGCGTAGGTAAGGGACACGATGAGGGTGCCGCCGATGGCCAGGCCGTCGAGCCCATCCGTGAGATTGACGGCGTTGCTCGTGCCCACCATCACCAGCCAGATCCAGGGGATGAGGAACACACCCACGTCGGGCCGGAAGTTTTTGAAGAAGGGCATGGAGAGCTGGCTGGTCGCGGTGCCTCTGAGGCCGAAATGCAGGATGAGCCAGGCCACCAGCAGCGAGATGCCCGTGAGCAGGGCCATTTTCTGCCAGCTGGTGAGACCGAGGTTCTGCTTCTTGAGCAGCTTCTGCGCGTCATCAAACGCGCCCACCGTGCCGAAACCCAGGAGCGCCATGAGCGCCACCCAGATGGCACCGCTCTTGAGGTCGCACCAGAGCAGCGTGGAGACCGTGATCACCACCAGGATGAGGATGCCGCCCATGGTGGGCGTCCCGGCCTTCTTATGGTGGTGTTCGGGCCCGACGTCGCGGATGTGCTGGCCCATCTTGAGGGCGGTCAGAGTGCGGATCACCCAGGGCCCCAGCAGCAGGCTCAGCACCATGGCTGTGGCGGCCGCCATCGCCGTCCGGAAGGTGACGTACCGGAAGACCGAGAAGCCCGGAACCGCGTCGCGGAATGGATAGAGAAGCCAAGGCAGCATGACGATCCGATCAAGAATCTGAGGACTGGGAACTGGAGATTGAGGCCTGGAGGAACCACTCCACGACGCGTTCCGCGCGCCAGAACCGGCTGCCCTTCACCAGGATACGGGCACCCGGGGGGATTGCGGAGAGGCCGGCGGCATCCTCGCGGAGGGCCTCGAAATCCGGGAAAACCACCGCCCGCAGGCCGAAGCCCTCAGCGTAATCGTCCGCGAAATCACCGTAGGCCCAGAGGCGCGACAGGCCCAGGGCCTTGAGGGCGGCGCCGGTCTCCCGGTGGATCTGCGAGGCCTCCGAGCCCAGCTCCCGCATGGAGCCCAGCACCGCCACGGCCTCGCCGCCGGGCAATTGAGCCAGGGCCTGCGCGCAGGCCAGGATGGAATCGGGGCTGGCGTTGTAGGTCTCGTCCAGCAACCACCCGCCGCCAGGCAGGGCATGGAGCCGCCCCCGGCCGGGTTCCGGAATCACCACTCCGAGGCCCGCCACCACCTGCTCCGGGTCGTACCCTGCGTGAATGGCGAGGGCCGCCGCCAAGGCGGCGTTGCGGACCTGGTGTTCTCCGGGGAGCTGGATCCGCACGGGGAACTCGCCCTTCGGCGTCCGCATGCGGAAGGTCTCGCCGGAAGCCCCCAGGGATTCGACGGCCTCCCAACCGTAGGCCTGCCCCTCACCCACGGGCAGGGCCTCGGCGTGCTGGGCCCAGGGCTGCTCCGCGATCCAACGGCACCACGGGTCAGAGGCGAGGTGGGCCCAGACACCGCCGGGAACCAGCCCGGCCACCAGCTCGCCCTTGGCTTCGGCGATGCCCTGCTGGCCGTGGGCGAAGTTCTCGGCATGGGCGGTACCCACCAGCGTGACGAGCCCGAAGTCCAGGGGCGCGATCTCCGTGAGGAGGCGGATCTCCCCGGGCGTGCTCATCCCCATCTCCAGCACCGCCGCTCCCAGGCCCTCCGGCAAGGTGGCCAGGGCCTCAGGCAGGCCCAGCGTGTTGTTGCGGTTACCCGGCGTCCTCCACCCCCCCACGGCCGCCGCCAGCAGTTCCTTGGTGCTGGTCTTGCCGACGCTGCCGGTGACCCCGAATACGGCCTTCGGCCGCACCGCCGCCAGCCGGGCCTGGCCCCAGCGTTGGAGGGCCACCTCCGTGTCGGGCACCACGAGCTGTGGACAATCACTGTCTACTGCATGATCCACCAGCAGCGCCACGGCCCCCTTGGCCACCGCCTGGGCGGTGAAGTCGTGTCCGTCCCGCTCGGCCCGCAGGGCCACGAAACACGCACCGGGTTGGATCGTCCGGGTATCCAAAGAGAGGGAGGAAGGCACCACGGCCCCATCGCCCAGGATTTCGCCACCCACCTGGGAGGCAGCCTGAAACAAGGACCAGAGGCTCATGGCTGCTCCTTCGCGGAGGCACGCTGCAACCGGTCGCGGACCGCCAGCCAAGCCTCGCCCTCCGGCGGGCGTTCCATGAAGATACGCTCGAAGCCAGCGTCGTCCAGTTCGTGGAGGAGGGCGTAGAGGCGCGCACCCACCACCTCCGCATCCAGCGGCAGGAGAATGCCGCGGACCCCCTCAGGCAGGGTGGGGAGCGACCCCAGACCCACGTAGGCCACCGCCCCGGAGACGGCACGCACGCCGGTCCCCGGCGCCACCAGCTCAAGCCTCGCCCGGGGTGCGTAGTGGCGCAGGGCCATGCCCGGGGCCGCCTGCACTTCACCGGTCTTCACGGCCCCTTCCCAGAGGTCCACAGGCCCCACCAGGGCCGCCAGCTCTCGCGGTCCGAGGGGGCCAGGACGCAGGATCCGGGGCCGATTCCCCGTCAAATCCAGGATGGTGGATTCAAGGCCTGCTTCCGTGGGACCGGCGTCCAAGATCAAGTCCACCACCTCACCCAGGCTGGAGGCCACATGCTGGGCGAGCGTGGGGGACAGGTGCTGGCTGCGGTTGGCGCTGGGCGCGGCCAGTGGACGACCTGCGGCCCGGATCAAGGCCAGGGCCACAGGATGGTCCGGACAGCGCAGGGCCACCGAGGGGCCGCCCGCACGAACGATGGAAGGCACTCGATCTGAAGCCGGCAGCACCAAGGTCAGCGGGCCGGGCCAGAACCGCTCGGCCAGCACCTGGGCCTCAGCGGGCCAGTGCGACACCAGCCCCCGCGCCGCAGCAACATCGGCCACATGGAGGATCACGGGATTCGTCACAGGCCGCCCCTTGGCCGCATAGATCCGAGCCACGGCCTCGGGGTTCAGGCCGTCGGCGCCCAGGCCGTACACCGTCTCGGTGGGAAACGCGACCAGGCCGCCCAGGGCGAGGACCGCCGCGGCTTCCAGGATGGCCGGATCGTCCGGTCCCGTGACGTGGAGGAGGCGTGTCACTTGGGGCCTCCGAGCGCCACTTCCACGGCGGCGCGATCGCTGTAGGGATGCTTCACGCCATGGATCTCCTGGTAGGGCTCATGGCCCTTCCCCGCCAGCAGCAGCAGGTCGCCGGGGCGACAGTCCGCCAGGGCCTGTCGCACGGATTCACGGCGATCCGCGTTCCGGTGGTAGCGGGCGGCGTCGGTGCGCAGGTCTTCAGGGAGGCCCGGGATGGCGTCATCGAGGATGCGCTCGGGGTCCTCGGTGCGTGGATTGTCGCTGGTGTGCCAGAGCACGTCCGCCCCGGCCGCCACGGCGGCGGCCATGAGGGGACGCTTGGCGCGGTCGCGGTCGCCGCCGCAGCCGAAGAGCACGTGCAGCCGGCCGCCTGGCGGCAGCAGACGCCGACCCTCCGCCAGCAGCTTCTCCAGGGCGTCGGGCGTGTGGGCGTAGTCCACCATCACCCCGAAGGGTTGACCGCAATCCACGCGCTCCAGGCGGCCGGGGGCACCGCTCACCATCCGGGCCGCGGGCACTAGGTGGTCCAGGTCGAAGCCGGCCTCGGCGCAGGCCGCCAGGGCGGCCAGCAGGTTGTAGACGTTGAAGCGTCCGAGCAGGGGACTCTGGACTGCCCAGCTCCCCTGCGCCGAATGCAGCGTGAACCGCGTCCCGGTGGGGCCGAGGTCCAGACCATGGGCGCGGTAGCAGGCGGGGCGATCCACGGCGTAGCTGACATGGCCCTCCCGCTCCAGCAGGCCGCGGCCCCAGGGATCGTCGGCGTTCACCAGGAACCGGTCGCACTGGGCAACCAGCTGGTGCTTGGCCTCGAAATAAGCCTCCAGGGTGCCGTGATAGTCCAGGTGGTCCTGGGTGAGGTTCGTGAAGACCCCCACCCGGAACCGCGCACCGTGGACCCGGCCCAGGCACAGTGCGTGGCTGCTCACCTCCACCGCGGAGGCCCTATCACCAGCCTCCACGCTGCGGTGCAGCCAACGATAGAAGGTCGGGCTCTCCGGGGTGGTGCGGACGGCCTCTTCTTCCAGGTCACCCGCGGCGTTCAGCACCGTGCCCACCAGGCCGCAGCCGATCCCCGCGCCGCGTAGCAGCTGCCGGATGAGGGTGGTGGTCGTGGTCTTGCCGTTGGTCCCGGTGACGCCGATCAGGGCCAGGTGCTCGTCCGGCGCGCCGTGGAGACGGCGGGCCAGTTCGCCCATCCGCAGCCGGGGATCTCCGGTGAACGTACAGGCTGGAATCCATTCTGGCGTCGCCGTGCCGGGCTCCACGATCACCGCGCTGGCGCCTTGCGCCATGGCCTGCGGGATGAAGGCGGCGCCATCGGCCTTCTCGCCCTTGAGGGCCAGGAAAGCCCAGCCGGGGCCGACTTCCCGGCTGTCGCTGGTGAGATCCGCCACTTCGACGTCCGGGCCGGAACGCCGGGTGGCGAAGCCTTCGATGAGTGCATCCAGCTTCATGGCATCCCCGCCTTGATCTTCACCACGGTGCCTGGCTCCAGCGGCGCGCCTGGACTGGGGCTCTGGCCTACCACGTGGGTGGCGGTGACGCCGGGCGCAGCCTCCACTTTCGGATTTCCACCCACCAGCACCACGCGATGGATGGCCGCCTTGAGGCTCAGCCCCTGCAGATCGGGCACGCGGCCGCGTTCCACGTGCAGGGCCGCCTCGTCCGATTCGCTCACGGGCCAGTCCCGCAGGGACAGCTTCAGATCCGCTTCCCGGTCCGGATCAGGGGCGGTCTGCCGGAACCGCAGGATGCCGTCGCCGATGCGCTTGAACAGGGGGGCGGCCACATCACCGCCGGTCGTGTCGCCCGCTGGGTCGTCGAGCATCACCAGCACACCGAACTGGGGCTTGTCCGCCGGGAAGAAGCCCATGAAGGAAGCGTAGTGGCGCTTCGGGTCGTACTGGCCGTCGATGAGCTTGCGGCTGGTGCCCGTCTTGCCGAAAGCCTCCACATCGTTGTCAAGCTTGGCCCGCTTGCCGGTGCCCTGGGTGATCACGCCCTTCAGCGTCTCCTTCATGAGGTTCGCCGTCTCCTCGCTGAGGACCTGGCCGCGCACCGTGGGCTTGAATTCCTTCAGCAGCAGGCCCTTGTCGTTGTAGATGCGCTGCACGAGGATCGGCTGCATGAGCTTGCCGCCGTTGGCCAGGGCGCAGCCGGCCATGAGGATCTGGAGGGGCGTGGTGCTGAGGCCGTAGCCGTACGACATCGTGTACTGCGTGGGCACGCTCCAACGGTCCGGCGCGATGAGGCGCCCGGAGCTCTCCCCGGGGAAGTTCAGACCCGTGGCATCCCCGAAGCCGAACTTCCGCAGGTACTGGTAGTGCACCGCCGGATCGAGGCGGATGCCGATCTTCGCGGCGCCGATGTTGGAGCTCTGCCAGAGCACCTCTTCGAAGGTGAGCAGACCGTGGCGATGGGTGTCCGTGATGGGGGGGATCTTGGGGCTGTAGAGCCAGCGGCCCGACATGCAGTCGATGCGTTCGCCCAGGTGGACTTTGCGTTCCTCCAGGGCGATGGCGGCCGTGAAGATCTTCATGGTGGAACCGGGTTCGTAGACGTCCTCCACCGGATGCACCTTGCGGGCCGCCTTCTGGCGCTCCAGTTCCCGGCGCAGCTCCTCCCGCTCGGCGGAAGAAAGCTCGGACTCGGCACGGTTGCGGAACTTCTTGGGCAGGATGTGATTCGGATCGAAGGTGGGAGTGCCTGCCATGGCCAGGATCTCCCCGGTCCGGGGATCGACCACCACCGCGTAGGCCGTGCGCGGATGGGAGAGGCGCACGCCCTCCTCCAGGGTGTCCTCCACGATGTGCTGGATGGAGGCATCGATGCTGAGCTGCAGCGAGGCCCCGTTCACCGGTACCTGGCTGTAGTTCTCCTGGAGGATGAGCAGCTTGCCGTGGGCATCCTTGGGCGCGATCAGCTCACCCTTCACGCCCACCAGCTGTTTGTCGTAGGTCTGCTCGATGCCCAGCTGGCCGAGCCCGTCGATGTTGGTGAAACCGATGATCTGGGCCGCCAGACTGCCCCGGGGGTAGAACCGGCGGCTCTCGGGCTGGAATTCGATGCCGTCCAGGTTCAGAGCGCGCACCGCGGCGGTCTTGATGGGGGGCAGGTGCCGTTCCAGGTAGACGAAGGTCTTCTTGCGGAGGAGCTTCTCCAGCACCTGGGCCCGGGTCTGCTCCAGGATGGGCGCGAGCTTCACCGCCACCGCCGCGGCGGCCTTGCGGTCCGGCTCGCCCCATTGCCGCTCGTCGCCCTTCCCCGGCTTGTAGTTCGGGTAGAACACGCGGGGATCCACGAAGAGGCTCTCGACCTTGATGGAGATGGCCAGGGGCTCCCCGCGCCGGTCCCGCAGCTCACCCCGGATGGGGGGGATCGGGACGATGGTGGTGTGCTGCTGTTCAGCCCGGGCCCGGTACCTCTGGTGTTCCACCCCTTGCAGCCAGAGCAGCCGCAGCAGGATGAGCAGGGCCCAGAGGGCCATGCCACCCATGATCCAGGGCAGGCGCTGGCTCAGCAGGTCCTGGGGATCCTGCCGGCCCAGCAGGCGGCGGGAGATGCGGGGCTCGGTGGCGAAACGGAGGGACACGGGAAGGCCGGGGCTGGATGGAGCGGTGGCGTGGACTTGGAGCCCACGCTCTATAGCCTACAGCCCATCGGACGAGACCGGACGGAGCTTGGCGAGGCGCTGGTCCTCCGGCGTGAATGGCCGCCGGATCAGGTGCCCCTGTTTGCGGGGTTGCAGGCCGGCCTTCTGGGCGTAGCCCTGGACTTCCTCATCCCGCTGGTACCGGCTGCGCTCCAGCAGGAGCTTGCGCTGCAGTTCCTCTTCCTTGCGGATGCGCTCCTTCAGGTCGCCCATGGCGTAGCTCAGCCGGGTGCTCTGGATCTTCAGGTAGGCGAGGGTGGCCAGAGGCATGGCCAGGGCCAGCACCAGGAGCAGCATGCGCAGGATGCCCTCGCTCTCGACCATGCGGACGGGAGGAGTGGGGCTCGGCAGGGTTCCGGTAGCCATGGGTACCTCGGTCAGGGGAGACGCTCCGCCACGCGCAGGCGGGCGGAACGGGAGGGGGGATTGGCGGCGGCCTCGGCCTCGCTGGGGGCGAGACCACCGGGATGGATGAGCTTGAGGATTCTGGGGAGTTCGGCCGGGGCCGTCCGGCCGGGTCCGTCGTAGATGCCCGCGAGGCGGCGCAGGGTCTGCTTGACGATGCGGTCCTCCAGGCTGTGGAAGCTGATGACCGCGAGGCGTCCGCTGGGGCGGAGGTTGGCCACGGCGGATTCCAGGGCGCCCGACAGATGGTCCAATTCGCCATTCACAGCGATGCGGATGGCCTGGAAGGTGCGGGTGGCGGGATCGCTCTGGCCCTTGCGCTTGGCAGGTTCCCGGGGGATCACGGTGTAGACGGCCTGGGCCAAGTCCTTGGTGGTGGCCAGCCGGCCTTCGCGGTGCGCTCGGAGGATGGCGCGGGCGATGGGCCGGCTGGCACGCTCTTCGCCGTACTGGTAGATCGCGTCGGCCAAGCTTTCGTCGCTCTGTTCCGCGATCCATTCCAGGGCAGTGGGGCCGGAAGTAGTGTCCATGCGCATGTCGAGGGGGCCGTCGTCCCGGAAGCTGAAGCCGCGTTCCGGCGTCCGGAGCTGGAGGGTGGACACGCCCAGATCCGCCAGGATGGCGTCGAAGCCACCCGGGGCGAAATCGGCCTTCCAGGCCAGGAACTGGGCATCACTCCAGATGTCTTCATAGTTCCCCGCCAGGATCTCCAGGCGGATGTCGTCGCCCAGGCGGCGGCGGGCCTGATAGCGGGCCTCGGGATCGCGGTCCACCCCCAGATAGCGGGAGGCCTTGTCGCAGCGGGCCAGCAGGGCTTCCGCGTGGCCGCCGAGGCCCAGAGTGAGATCCAGGACTCGGGCCGCTGGAGGCAGCACGAGGTTGTCCAGCACCTCCTGGAGGAGGACGGGGACATGGGTGGGGGGCTGGGTCGTCATCATCAGATCCCCAGATCCGCGAGCTGAGCCAGATCCTCGGCACCCAGGGGCTCCGCGGCCAGGCGGCGTTCGAAGCCGGCCTTGTTCCACAGGGCGAGGTGATCCATCTGCCCCAGCACGGCGACTTCACCCGTGAGCTGGGCGGCCTCGCGCAGGATGGGCGGGATGACGAAGCGACCCTGGGCATCCGGCTCCACTTCGCTGCCGAAGTAGGCGGTGGTCTCCAGGAACTTGCGCTTGGCGGGGCTGGTGGACGGCAGGGCCGCCAGGCGGGCCTCGATGGCCTCCCAGACCGGCAATGGGTAAAGACGGGCGGAACGGCCGTCCAAAGAAGTCAGGTAGTGCCGCAGGACAGCGGATCCTTCACGCAGGGCTTCGGCCCCCTCGCCCTGGGCGAAGGATTCGAGCTCGGCCTTGAAGGAAGAGGGGAGCTTCAGTCGTCCCTTCTCATCTACCGTGGCCGGTGAGTTTCCGCGGAGTCGCAGCACCGGTATCGCCTTTCAACCAGTGGCTCAGGAGAGACTTTGGAGATCGAGGTGAGACCACTTTGATCCACTTCAACCCACTTTTCTCCACTGAGAACCACTTCAAAGTCTAGAAAGGTGCGGGAATGCAACAAGTGAAAATAAAAGCGAAAAAGACACGCAACTTTGCGTGTCTTCATCAAATGGAATTGAAATTTCCGTGAGTTTCTAGACCAGGGCCAAGGGCGGCCGCTTCGCTAGAGGCAGAGCTTCCCCCCCAGGGGCTTGCCACCCAGGAGATGGAAATGGAGGTGGTAGACGGTCTGCCCGGAATCCGGCCCGCTGTTGCTCAGGAGGCGCCAACCGCTGGCGTCGACTCCGTGTTCATGGGCGAGGCGGGCGGCCAGCTGCGGAAGGCGGCCCACGGCCTCGGCGATGCCGGGCGTCATGTCTGCCAACCCCTCGCAGTGGGCCTTGGGGATGAGCAGCAGGTGCACGGGCGCCTGCGGAAAGATGTCCTTGAAAGCGAGCAGGCTGTCATCTTCGTACACTAGGGCGGCGGGGATCTCCTTCCGCGCGATCTTGCAGAACAGGCATCCGCTCGTAGTGGCGCTCATCAGGACCCCCCATGTTCCACATCATCTTGCATCAACCCGAGATTCCACAGAACACCGGAAGCATCGGCCGCCTTTGCGTGAACAACGGGGCGAAACTCCACCTGATCCATCCCCTGGGCTTCGACACCAGCGACTACTACCTGCGGCGCGCGGGCCTCGACTACTGGGAGAAGCTGGAGCCCACCCACTATGAGAGCTGGGAGGATTTCCTGGTCCGCAACCCGACGATGCGCCTGTGGTTCTTCACGACCAAGGGTGCCCGCCGCCATACCCAGGTGCCCTGGGCCTTCGGCGATGGCCTGGTCTTCGGCCGCGAGACCGTGGGCCTGCCTGATGACCTCCTGGCGGCCTACAGCGACCACCTGGTGCGCATCCCCATGCTGGGCGACCACCACCGCAGCCTGAACCTGGCCCAGGCCGCGGCCATTGGCCTTTACGAGGCGCTGCGGCAGACTGAGAACTGGTAACCCCATCTACCGGAGTCCCCATGAGCCAGGCCCCCATCCGCGTCGTCATCGCCAAGCCCGGGCTCGATGGGCACGACCGGGGCGCCAAGGTCGTGGCCCGGGCCCTGCGCGATGCCGGCATGGAGGTCATCTACACGGGTCTGCGCCAGACGCCCCAGCAGATCGTGGCCGCCGTGGTGCAGGAGGATGCCCGGGTGCTGGGCATGAGCATCCTCAGCGGCGCCCACAACCAGATCTTCCCCGAGGTGATGCGGCTGCTGAAGGAACAAGGCGCGGATGACGTGCTGGTCTTCGCCGGCGGCATCATCCCCGACGAGGACATCCCCGAGCTCAAGGCACTGGGCATCTGCGAGATCTTCCAGCCCGGCACGAACACCGATGACATCGTGGCCTTCATCCGCCGCGAGATCTCCGCCTGATGGCCAAGACCTCACCCCTGTTCGAGTGCACCGCCTGCGGCGCCCGCCATCCCAAGGCCATGGGCAAGTGCACGGGCTGTGGCGCCTGGGATACCGTCCAGGAGGTGCGCGGAACGCTGAAGCGCGATCTCCAGCGCTCCGGCTCCGCCTATGCGCAAAGCCACTACTCGGGCCCCATCGCCCTGCCCGATGTGGATGTGACCGACACGCAGCGCAGCCCCACGGGCCTCGTCGAACTTGACCGCGTCCTGGGCGGCGGCGTGGTTCCCGGCATGGTCGCCTTGTTGGGTGGCGAACCCGGCATCGGCAAGTCCACCCTGCTGCTCCAGTGGGCCGCCACCACCCAGGGCACGGTCCTCTACGCCAGCGGTGAGGAGAGCGAGCGCCAGATCAAGCTGCGGGCCCAGCGCCTGGGTGCTGAAAACCCGGGCATCCACCTGCTGGCGGAAACGGACGTGCGCCGCATCCTCGAGGAAGCCGAGCGCATGCAGCCCGGCCTGCTGCTGGTGGACAGCATCCAGACCCTCTTCGACCCCGATTTCGAAAGCAGCGCCGGCAGCGTGAGCCAGGTGCGGGGCTGCGCCGCCATGCTCACCCGCTGGGCCAAGACCACGGGCACGCCCCTGGTGCTGGTGGGCCACGTCACCAAGGACGGCAGCCTGGCGGGCCCGAAGGTCCTGGAGCATCTGGTGGACACGGTGCTGGCCTTCGAAGGCGACCGCCACCATCACCATCGCCTGCTACGGGCCCTCAAGAACCGCTTCGGCGCCGCCTTCGAGCTGGGGGTCTTCGCCATGACCGAGAAAGGCCTGGTGCCGGCGGAGGGCAATCCCTTCTTCCTGGATGCCGAACCGAGGCCCGGTTGCGCCGCCACCGTGGTACTCAGCGGGACGCGCCCGATGGTGGTCGAGATCCAGGCGCTCGTCGCCGCCGCTGGCCTGGGCATCCCCCGCCGCACGGCCCTGGGCATCGACGGGCAGCGGCTGGCCATGCTCTGCGCCGTGGCCGAGCGCCGCGGCGGCGTGCAGCTCCACGACCGGGACATCTACATGAACGTGGCCGGAGGCCTGGAAATCGAGGATCCCGCCGCGGACCTCGCCGTGATCGCCGCCCTCTGCAGCAGCGCGGGCGGCCGCCTCCTGGCCGAGAAGTGCCTCTTCATGGGCGAAGTGGGCCTCACCGGCGAAGTCCGCCCCGTGGCCCAGCTTCCCCTGCGACTCCAGGAAGGTGCCCGCCTGGGCTTCGCCGCCGCCGCCGTGCCCCGCCTCGGTCTGGAAGGGAAAAGCCCCCTCGACCTCTTCCCAGAGACCAGCGTTGAACGCTTGCGGGGGAAAGCCTGGTTGAAGGGGGTTGTGGAGGAATGACCGGGATCCTTGGGGTGCCAGGCCATCCATTCCGCCCTATGATCGCCCAATGACCTGGAGACCCCTTCCCCGGGTGGACACGGATGCCCGTGCCCTGCCCCTCGATCCCCGCCAGGGCTACCTGTTGTCGCGCCTGGATGGAACCCTGGACCTGCCCACCCTCGCGGCGCTCACCGGCCTGGATGAAGGTGAGCTGGTTGGGATGCTGCGCGAGCTGGTGGCCATGGGCGCCGTGGCTGCGGAGGAACCCGCCGTCCCGGTGGTGCCGCCCCCGGCCACCGAGCCCGGTGCTGAAGAAAGCGAACCCGAGGGGGAGGCTCTGGAGGAGGATGCCCCCCTCGCCGCCGCCCGGGCGGCGACCCACCGCCAGCTCTTCGAGCACCAGCTCCACGCCCGTCCGGTGGATGAGCGCGTGGCCCGGGCCCGGACCGCGGTGGAGCCCGAGCTGAGCGCCTGGTGTTTCGATCCCATGGCGGAAGTGATCCGCGCCGTGCTGGAGAACCCGCGGGTGGGCCCCCTCCACGCGCGCCTCATCGCCGCCCATCACCGTACGGCTGCAGGCCTGGAGGCCCTGGGCGGCCGCACCGGCTTCACGAACGACCTGGGGGTTCGCCGCGCGCTGCTCCAGAACCCCCTCCTTCCGACGGGGCTCTACCGCCGGCTCTGGTCCCCCCGGCGCCTCCTGGAACAGTACCTGGTGGCCATCTCTCGCGATGCGCCGGAGCAGGTCCGCGCCATGGCCCGCGACCTCCTCCGCGCCAGCTTCACCCAGCGCACGGGCGAGGAGAAAGCCGAGCTCATCTTCACCACCGAGGGCCGCTGCCTGGCCAGCCTGGTGGGCCTCACGCTGGACGGCCACGCCACCGCCCTGCTCTGCCGCCGCACCTACGTCTCCACCCTGCTCATCCAGAACCTGGGCCGCTGGAGCGCCACGCCGCCCCAGCTCATCGCCCACCTGCGCCGCCAGGACACCGTGAAGCGCAATGCGCCCCTGCGGCAGCTGCTGGAGCGGCATCCGAACGCCAGCTGAGCGGGGCTAGCGCGTCACCCAGGTGGCGAAGGTCATCCAGAGCCCGGTACCTGCAAGGGCCAGGCGCAGCCAATGCGACAGGATGACGAAGAGCCCGCCCCACAGGAAGGCGGGGTGCAGACGGCCCGTGCGGCGACGATCGTAGATCGCGCAACCGATCACCGCGAGGTCTGTCAGGCCGAAATAGGCCAGGGGTCCGGCCTTGGCGATGGCGTCGAGGGGAATCCTCGCGATGGCTGCCGCGAGGATTCCCACACAGGAGAGCAGCATGAGCCGCTTGTGGTAGTCCCCCCGGGCCCGAAGGCCGAGCCCCGCGCCCACCATGGTTCCGAACACCACCATGTCACCCAGGGGCACCACCAGGAAGATGAGGGGCGGCGGCCCCGGGGAGCGTCCCGCCCGCGCGGCCAAGATGGCCGTCACCGTACCGACCACCAGAACCGCCGTCGCGAGAAAGGCACCGAGCAGGCCGAGCTGCCGGTGCAGGTCCAGCCGGCGGACCGCCACCAGCCGCGTCTGCACCACGAACAGGCCGAACCAGAGGCTCATCACCAGCCCGTGCAGGTGCAGCAGGGGTGACAGGGTGGGCGTGCCGAAGACCGCCTTGAGGTAGTAGGTCTTCGCGAAGCCGAGGACCACGATGGCCGCCACCGCCCAGGCCGCGATGGTGTAGAGGCGGTGCGGGGGTGCGAGCGCGATGGAGCGCGAATCGGTGGCCATGTCCGTCCTCCGGGATGGGGTCCAGTGACTGAGTTGCTTCGGGAGTGATCCATTCAAACTAAGCCCATGAGACACAAAATCAATTGTAAATTAACGTTATTATTTTTTATCGTGAAATCAATCATGCAAGCCCGCTCCCTGGGGATTCCCGCCCCCTCCGCTAGACTGGCGTCATGACAGGCATGGAGGCAGGGGTGGCCGGATCAGGTGAGCGCGACTACGTCCTCGGGACCCACCGGGAGGAAATCGAACGGTTGGGGCTCCAGCACCGGGTCTGGCGCCCGCATGTGCTGGAATGCTGGCGCCGGGCCGGGATCACCACGGGTTCACGCGTATTGGACGTGGGTGCGGGACCGGGCTACGCCACCGTCGATCTGGCGGAGATCGTGGGGCCCACCGGGGAGATCCACGCCGCTGAGCGCTCCAGCAACTTCATCCAGCATGCCCGGGAGACCTGCACGGCCAGGGGCTTGTCGAACGTGCGCTTCCACGAGCAGGACCTCATGGCTGGCCCGGTGGACGTGCAGGGCATGGATGCCACCTGGTGCCGCTGGGTGGCCTCCTTCGTGTCGGATCCCGCGAAACTGGTGGCCACCGTGGCCCGGGCGCTGCGGCCCGGCGGCGTGGCCATCTTCCACGAGTACCTCGACTACCGGACCTGGCGCCTGGCGCCCCCCTGCCCGCCCCTGGAGTCGTTCGTAGCGGAGGTCATGGCCAGCTGGCGTGCCTCTGGCGGCGAGCCGGACGTGGCGCTCTCCCTGCCCACCCTGCTCGAGGCGGCCGGCCTCACGGTGAAACACCTCGAGCCGAAAGTCTTCGTCATTCCGCCCAGCGACTTCATCTGGAAGTGGCCCTCGGAATTCGTGGAGATCAACCTCCAGCGCCTGCTCGAGCTGGGCCGTGTGGACAAGGCCTGGACGAACGCCGTCCGCACCGCCCTGCGCGACGCCGCTGCCGACCCCAGGACCCTGATGATCACGCCCATGGTCCTGGAGATCGTGGCCGAGCGGCGAAGCTAGGCGCCCAGCGAAGTGTCTAAGCGTAGACCCGCTGCAGCCCCGGATCCTGGGTCAGCTCCTCGATGAGGTCGCGGACGCTGATGAGGTCGCGGAGCTTGGCGCCGTTGCTGCCGGTGAAGAAGAGGCCGTTCTCCTGGTCGCCCTTCATGGCATCGGCCAGGCGGTCGGCGATGCAGTAGCCCACCGCGGCGGCGCCCTTGCCGTGACCACAGGGCGAGAGGCAATTGCTGACGCAGCGGATCTGGGGCGCGGTGCCGGCCTCGATGCGCGCCTGCAGGGAGGTGCGCACGCCGCGGGCCGGCAGGCCCACGGGGGACTTCATGAGGCCGATGTCCTCAGCCTTGGCGCGGAGGATGACCTCCTTGAAGATCGGCGAGGCGTCGCACTCGAAGGTGCCGATGAAGCGGGTGCCCATCTGCACGCCGGAGGCGCCCAGGGTCAGGAACTTCTGGATGTCCGCATGGTCCCAGACGCCGCCCGCGACCAGGACGGGGAAGTCGCCCCACTTGTCCCGCTCCGCGATGACCTCGGGCAGGATGTTCTCCAGGGTATGGGCCGGATCGGCACAGCCTTCGTGGCTGAACCCCTGGTGGCCGCCGCTTTCGGGGCCTTCCAGCACCACGGCGTCCGGCAGGCGGTTGTACTTCCGCTGCCACTGCTTGCAGATGACGTTGAGGGCCCGGCCCGAGGACACGATGGGCACCAGGGCCACGTCCGCGTCGCCCACCATGCCCGGCAGGCCCAGAGGCAGACCCGCACCCGACACGATCATCTGGGCGCCGCCCGCGAGGGAGGCCTTCACGGCGGCTTCGTAGCCCTCGATGGCGCAGAGGATGTTCACGCCCACGGCGCCGCGGCCGGCGGAGCGCTCCCGGGCCTCGCGGATGATCCACTCCAGGGCCTTGGGCGGGTTCAACGAATCGGAGCCGTCAGGGCGGCCCAGACGCATCTTCGGATTGGCCGAGCCGTGATAGCCCGTGCCGATGGCCGAGACCAGGCCCACGCAGCCCTCGTGGGCCACGGCGCCGGCAAGGCCTTCCCAGGAGATGCCCACGCCCATGCCGCCCTGCTGGATGGGATAGGCCAGGTCGAGGTTGCGGATGCGCAGGCGCGGCAGCGTGCAGGCACCCTTGCGCACCAGGGCCTGGGCCATGGAATCCAGGCCCGCCATGAGGCGCGACCGGAAGGCTGCCAGCGGCGACGCATCCAGCATCGAGGGCGTGCGGGGCTGGAGGCCGAAGGCACCGTCGGCCATGGCTTGTCTCGCCTCGGCTTCGGTATCGGCCGTGGCCATCACAGGGAGGCCCAGGGAACGGAGAGCCGCGACCAGGCCCGGCCGGGCCAGCAGAGCGGAAGCGCCGCCGGCCTTCGCCTGGGCAGCTTCCTCTGCGTTCTGGACGGCCACGATGCGGGGCAGGTTGGCATGGCGCAGCATGGTGAGAGAGGGTGGCAACTCCGCCGTGTGCAACAGGAAGGCCACGCCGGCTTCGCGGGCCGCGGCCATGACGGCGTCTGCACTATCGCGGAGGCCGCGCAGATCCAGCCCGATCTTGCCGCCCTCGCGCATGGAGGCTCTCAGTTCGTGCAGTCGTTCCCGGAGCTTGGCGGTATCGGGAAAGGCTTCAGTGCGGGGCAAGGCCCAGCCGCCGGCCCGGAGGAAGGCGGCCTGGAAATCCAGCGAACCGGGCGCCTGCCAGCCCTGGAGGGTGGGCAGGGACGCGGTGTTGAAGAAAGACTCGGACATGCATGGCTCCGGGGGAGCGGAAAAGGCTTATCTCCCAAGGACTATTGTGAGGCCAATCCCCCTGTGACGGGGTTCAACCTTCTACCTGGAGTCAAAAGCCTTATCCACTCCCCCGGATTCTCCTAGCCGCGCTCCGTCTGGGCCGGCGCTGGGGCCTCCACGGGGTCGAGGAAGGGCATCATGCGGCGCAATTCACGCCCCACCTGCTCAAGGGGGTGGTCGTGATCCGCAGCCCGCTGGGCCTCGAACCACTTGCGGCCCGTGCGGTTCTCCTCGATCCAGGCCTTGGCGTACCGGCCGTCCTGGATCTCCTTGAGGATCTCCCTCATTTCCGCCTTGGTCTGGTCTGTCACGATGCGGGGGCCGCCGGTGTAGTCGCCGTACTCGGCCGTATCGCTGATGCTGTAGCGCATGTAGCTGAGGCCGCCCCGCTGCATCAGGTCCACGATGAGCTTCAGCTCATGCAGGCACTCGAAGTAGGCGATCTCAGGCTGGTAGCCGGCTTCCACCAGCGTCTCGAAGCCGGCCTTCACCAGGGCGCTGGTGCCGCCGCAGAGCACGGCCTTCTCCCCGAAGAGATCGGTTTCGGTTTCTTCCGTAAACGTCGTTTCCAGGACGCCTGCCCGAGTCAGGCCAAGGGCCGCCGCATAGGACAGGGCCACCGCCTGGGCCTGTCCGCTGGCGTCCTGGTGGACGGCCACCAGGGCCGGCGTGCCGCCGCCTTCGACGAAGACTTCGCGGACGCGGTGGCCGGGGCTCTTGGGCGCCACCAGGCTCACATCCACGCCCGCGGGGGGCTTGATGAGGCCGTACCGGATGTTGAAGCCGTGGGCGAACATCAGGGTCTTGCCCGGCGTCAGGTGCGGCTCGATGGCCTCGTGGTAGAGGGCCGCCTGGCCCGTATCCGGGGTGAGCACCATGATCACGTCCGCCCAGGCCGCGGCCTCGGCGGGTGTGGTGACGGTGAGACCCTGGGCCTCGGCCTTGGCGCGGGAGGCGGACGTCGCCGGCAGGCCCACGCGGACATGCACGCCGCTGTCCTTGAGGTTGAGCGCGTGGGCGTGGCCCTGGGAGCCGTAGCCCAGGATGGCGACCTTGCGGGCGCGGATGAGGCCGAGGTCGGCGTCGTAGTGGATCTTGGCCATGGGAGGCTCCTTGTGGGGTGATCGGAAGGTGGAAGGTCAGACGGACATGGCCTGGTTGCTGGCCGGTAGGGGGGCTGCGGCGGGTCGCTCTGGCGAAGCGCGCGGGCCGCGGGCCATGGCGACGGCCCCGGTGCGGCCCAGTTCGAGGATTCCGTAGGGGCGCAGCGCATCCACCAGGGCATCGATCTTGTCGGGGCCACCGGCGCACTCGATGGCGAGACTGTCTCCCGCGATGTCCACCACGTTGGCGCGGAAGACCTGGGCCAGCTGGAGGATCTCGGAACGGACATCGAGTCCCGCCGCCACCCGGATGAGGGCCAGGTCCCGCACCACCTTCGGACGGTCGCCCAGCTGCTGGACCTCGAGGACGTTCACCTGCTTCCGCAAGTGCTCCACCGCCAGCCGGACGGTGGCCTCCTCCGCGTCCACGACGATGGTCATGCGGGACTGGCGGGGCCGCTCCGTGGGGCCCACGGTGAGGGAGTGGATGTTGAACCCCCGGCGGCGGAACAGGGAGGCCACCCGCGTCAGCACGCCCGGTTCATCGTCGGTGTAGACCACAAGCACATGGGGCATGGCAATCCTTTCAGACGGGGTCGGACCCAGTTTCGGCGATGGCGCTGGCAGCGGGCCGCCGGATCATCTCGTGCAGCGCGGCACCGGCGGGGACCATGGGGTAGACGCTGTCCTCCTGCTCCACCCGGAATTCGATGAGGGCTGTGCCCGGCTCCGCCCGGGCGGCAGCCACGGCCTCGGCCAGGGCCGCCCGCGTATCCACGCACTGGCCATGGATGCCAAAGGCGCCGGCCAGCTTCACGAAGTCCGGCGACAGGATGGGCGTGGCGGCATAGCGCCCCTCGTAGAACAGCGCCTGCCACTGGCGGACCATGCCGAGGAAGCCGTTGTTGATGATGGCGATGTTCACCTTCACGCCCTCCTGCACGGCGGTCATCAGCTCGGCGAAGGTCATCTGGAAGCCACCATCGCCGGCCACCACCCAGACCTCGGCCTCGGGTCGGGCGATCTTCGCCCCGATGCCCGCAGGCAGCGCGAAACCCATGGTCCCGGCGCCTCCGCTGGTGATGAGGCTGCGCTCCGCGTCGTGATGGTAGTACTGGGCCTCCCACATCTGGTGCTGGCCCACGTCCGTGGCCACCACTGCCTGGCCGTCAGTGAGGCGCCAGAGGTCGTGCATCACATGGGCGGCGTAGAGGTGGCCGTCGTCCGGCAGATTCTTGATGTCCCGGACGGCGGAATCGCCGCGCCACTCCCGGATCGTCCCCAGCCAGGCAGAGCGGTCCGCCACCGGGACGCCGGGCAGCAGCGCCTGCAGGGTGCTGCGCAGGTCACCGGCGATGGCCACGTCTACCGGCACGTTCTTCCCCAGTTCGCTGGCGTCGATGTCGATGTGGATCTTCTTCGCGTGGGGGGCGTACTCCTTGAGCTTGCCGGTCACGCGGTCATCGAAGCGCATGCCCAGAGCCAGCAGGAGGTCCGCCTCCTGGATGGCTTTGTTGACCCAGGACTCGCCGTGCATGCCCATCATGCCGAGGCTGAGGGGATGCGTGGCGGGCACCGCGCCCAGACCCAGCAGCGTCAGGGCGAAGGGGATGTCCGCCCGTTCGGCCAGGGTGAGCACCTCGGTCCGGGCGCCGGACAGCTGGATGCCGTGGCCCGCCAGGATGAGGGGGCGCTTGGCGGAGCGGATCAACTCCAGGGCGCGGGCCAGGGCCGCGGGATCCAGGGGCGGAGGAAGGTGGCGGAGGTGGCGGATGGGCTCCGCCGCCTCCCAGTCCAGCTCCGCTCGCCCCTGCTGGGCGTCCTTGGTGATGTCCACCAGCACGGGGCCAGGGCGGCCGCTCTTCGCGACGGCGAAGGCCTCCCGCAGGGCTGGCACGATGTCCGCGGCCCGGGTGACCAGGTAGTTGTGCTTGGTGACGGGCAGCGTGATGCCCGTGATGTCCACTTCCTGGAAGGCGTCGGTGCCCAGCACGCCGGAACCCACCTGCCCCGTGATGGCCACCAGCGGCGTGGAATCCATCATGGCCGTGGCCAGGCCCGTCACCAGGTTCGTGGCGCCGGGCCCCGAGGTGGCCACCACCACGCCCACGCGGCCCGAGGCCCGGGCGTAGCCGTCGGCCATGTGCACGGCGCTCTGCTCGTGACGCACCAGCACATGCCGGATGTCGAAACCCACCATCGCGTCATAGGCGGGGAGGATGGCTCCCCCCGGGTAGCCGAAGACGGTGGTGACGCCTTCCCGTGTCAGGCATTCCCAGATGAGCTGGGCTCCCGTATACGATCCGCTCTGAGTCACGGTTCCTCCTTCACTGGGCCAAGGTGATGGCACCCTCGGCCGCGCTGGCGACCGTGGCGGCGTACTTGGCGAAGACGCCGGTCTTGTACCGCGGCACGGGGGCCTTCCACTCGACCCGGCGCTTCGCCAGTTCCGCCTCCGGCACCTTCAGATCGAGGCGCCGGGAGGGGATGTCGAAGACCACCGTGTCGCCCTCCCGTACCAGCGCGATGGGGCCGCCCACGGCCGCTTCCGGGGCCACGTGACCCGCCATCAGGCCCCGGGTGGCACCCGAGAAGCGGCCGTCGGTGAGGAGCGCGACGGATTCGCCGAGCCCGGCGCCCACCAGGGCCGCGGTGACGCCCAACATCTCGCGCATGCCCGGTCCACCCTTGGGGCCTTCGTAACGGATCACCACCACGTCGCCGGGGTCGATGCGGCCCGCCTGCACGGCGGCGAAGGCGTCCTCCTCATGCTCGAAGACGCGGGCGGGGCCGGTGTGGTGCAGGCGTTCGTGGCCCGCCACCTTGATGACACAGCCTTCCGGCGCGAGGCTGCCCCGCAGGATCACCAGGCCTCCGCTGGTCTTCAAGGGGCGGTCGAGGGGCCGGACCACCTCCTGCCCGGGCGTCTCCGGCGCGCCGGCCAGTTCCTCGGCCAGGGTGCGGCCGGTCACGGTCAGGGCCGCGCCGTGGATGTGGCCACCCTCCAGCAGGCGGTTCGCCACGAGGCGGATGCCCCCGGCAGCGTACAGGTCCGGCGCCATGAACCGCCCACCGGGCTTCATGTCCGCCAGCAGGGGCGTGCGGGCGCTGACGCGGTCGAAGTCCTCGAGGGTGAAGGGCACGCCCGCCTCCCGGGCCAGGGCCAGGTAGTGCAGCACGGCGTTGGTGGAGCCGCCCGTGGCGGCCACGGCAGCCACCGCGTTCTCGAAGGCCTCCCGCGTCAGGATGGCGCTAGGGCGCAGGTCTCGCTTCAGCAGTTCCATCACCAGGCGGCCGCAGGTCTCGGCGGCCTCGCCCTTGCGGGGATCCTCGGCGGGAATGCCGTTGAGGCCCATGGGGCTCAGGCCGATCAGCTCCAGGCTGGCGGACATGGTGTTGGCCGTGAACTGGCCGCCGCAGGCCCCGGCACCGGGACAGGCCGCATCCTCCACCTCCTTCAGGCCCGCGTCGTCCAGGCGACCGGCGCTGTGGGCGCCCACGGCCTCGAAGACGTCCTGCACCGTGAGGTCCTTGCCGCCGCAGTGCCCTGAGGCCGTGGAGCCGCCGTAGAGGATCAGGCCCGGGATGTCCAGGCGGGCCAGGGCCATGGCCACGCCGGGGTTGGTCTTGTCGCAGCCCGAGAGGCAAACCATCCCGTCGAAGGCGTTGCCCCGGGCCACCAGCTCGATGGAATCGGCGATGACCTCGCGGCTCACAAGGGAGGCCTTCATGCCCTCGGTGCCCATGGTGATGCCGTCGCTGATGGAGACGGTGCAGAACTCCATGGGCGTGCCCCCGGCGGCCCGGACGCCCGCCTTCACGCGTTCCGCCAACTCCCGCAGGTGATAGTTGCAGGGGCCGATCTCGGTCCAGGTGTTCGCGATGCCGATGATGGGCTTGGCCAGATCCTCGTCCGTGAAGCCGATGGCCTTGAGCATGGCCCGGGCGGGAGCGCGGTTGGGGCCCTGGGTGATGGCCCGGCTGCGGGCATTGAGCGGCTGTCCTGGGACTGTCATGGTCTTCCTCTGTGGAAGGCCGCCGACCTCGGAATGGCAGAACCGATGTGAAAAGGCCCCGCATCCTTCGAGGTGCGGGGCCGGTTTCGGTTGGTTCCGAGAACGTCTAGGAGGCCCCCACCTCGCCGCTAATAATCAGCACGGCGGGAATGGCCACCAGGCCGGCCACGGGGCGCACCACTGCGGACGACATCGCCGCAGCAGCCGAGTGGTCGAGGTGGGAGAGGCTCATGGGCGACGAGTTTTAGGGATCGCGCGGGAAAAGTCAACCGGGAAGTCAGGCCATTTCGGGGGGTCATGGGAATCCTCAGGAGTATCGATTTCGAAGGGGTCGGGCCGATGCAGAAAGGCCCCGCCTGGAGGTGCGGGGCCGGGATCCGGATGCTGCCGTCCCCGCCCCTAGCCCGCCAGCCGCAGCACCAGCCCGGGCAGCCCGGTAATCACGACGATGGCCCGCACTCGAAAGGGCGGGAGCACGTCGATGCGGGCAAAGGTGGGAGGCATGGGTTGGGTTTCCGGACAGAGGTAATGAGGCGGTTGAAGATCAGAGATGGCTGCGGACACCCTCGGGCGAGCCGCACCAGGCGTAGGCGGAGTCGGCCAGCCGGGCGCCCTTGGCCCCGGGGGGACGGATGGCTTCGCGGATCCGGGTGCCCAGGGCCCGGGTGCCGTGGTGGTGCTTGAGGCCCTGCAGGTCGGCGGTGCCATGGCCGCCCTTGAGGACGCGCTCCACGGCGGCTTCCAGGGCCCGCGCCTCGGTTTCGAGGTGGAGGCTGTGGCGAAGCAGCATGGCCGCCGAAAGAATCGTCCCGATGGGGTTGGCCGCATCCTGGCCCGCGATGTCCGGCGCGGAGCCGTGGATGGGCTCGTAGAGGCCCACCGATCCGCCCAGGCTGGCGGAGGGGAGCAGGCCCAGCGAGCCCGCCAGCACCGCCGCCTCGTCGCTGAGGATGTCCCCGAAGAGGTTCTCCGTCAGCACCACGTCGAAGTCGCGAGGGCGCGTGATCAGGGCCATGGCGAAGCTGTCCACGTAGGCGTGCGTCACCTTCACCGTGGGATAGGTGGGTGCCAGCTCGTCCACGATCTGGCGCCAGAGGCGGGAGGTCTCCAGCACGTTGGCCTTGTCCACTGAGACCAGGCGCCGCCGGCGGGAGGCCGCCAGCTCGAATGCCACCTTGGCCACCCGTTCGATCTCGGCCCGCGTGTAGGGCAGCGTGTTCACGGCCCGCTCATCGGAGAAGGAGCGCGGCTCGCCGAAGTAGAGGCCGCCGCCCAGCTCGCGGACGATCATCAGATCCGTGCCGTGAGTCACCTCCGGGCGCAGGGGTGAAGCATCTTCGAGCGCCGGATGGACCTTGACTGGACGCAGATTCGCGAAGAGCCCCAGGGCCTGCCGCAGGCGCAACAGTCCGGACTCGGGCCGCTGGGCCCTGGGATGGCGGTCCCAGGCGGGACCGCCAACGGCACCCAGCAGGACGGCCTGGCTGGCTTGGCACCTGGCGAGGGTCTCCGCCGGGAACGGGTCGCCCGTGGCATCCACAGCGGCGCCGCCGATGAGGGCCTCCTCGAGGTGGAACCGGTGGCCGTAGGCCGCGGCCACGGCCAGGAGGCAGGCGGCGGCTTCGTGGACCACTTCAGGGCCTACGCCATCGCCGGGAAGAAGGGTGATGCGGGCTTCCACGGTCAGACTCCCCAGAGGTACTGGTCAGGATCCGCCCCGTCCTCCGGGGGCGTGGCGGGCAGCGTGGCGGCCAGGACAGGAATATCTGTCCGGGTGGCGGCGCCTTCAAGGCCTTCGGGAAGACATTCCTTCATGGCATCACCTCGTGACGGCCGGAGCCGGACCGCTGGCGGCGGACGCACCCATCGCCCGGCGGGCGAACAGAACCTTGTTGGAGGCGTTCAGGTAGGCCCGAGCGCTGGCCTCTACGATGTCCGTGCTGGCGCCCTTCCCCCCTTGGATGACGCCATCGAACTCGACCTGGACGAACACCTCCCCCACCGCATCCGCGCCGCCCGTGATGGAATGCACGCGAAAATCGACCAATCGACCCCTCAGGCCCGTGAGCTTGTCCACCGCGGCGAACACCGCGTTCACCGGGCCATCCCCCATGGCGGTCTCCGTGGCCTCCCCGCCCTCGCCCCCGAGGGTGACGAGGGCGGTGGCGAACATGGCGGTGCCGGCCGTGGCCTGCACGAACCGGAGCTTGTACGCCTCGGGGATCTGCGGGAGCCCGTCCCGCACGATGGTGAGCAGGTCCTCGTCAAAGATCTCTTTCTTCTGGTCGCTGAGCTTGGTGAAGAGCTTGTAGGCCTTTTCCAAGGCCGCCTTGTCCAGCGGATAGCCCAGTTCCTCGAAGCGCTTGGCCAGCGCGTGGCGACCGGAATGCTTCCCCAGCACCAGGCTCGTGCGTTGGGCCCCCACGGATTCGGGGGTCATGATCTCGTAGGTGGAGCGGTGGCTCAGCATGCCGTGCTGGTGGATGCCGCTCTCGTGGGCGAAGGCGTTCCGGCCGACGATGGCCTTGTTGGGTTGCACCTCGACACCGGTGATGTTGGCCAGGGTCTGACTGGCACGGTAGATGGCCTCCTTGTGGATGCCGGTCTCGAATGGAAGTGCATCCCGCCGGACCGAGAGCGCCATCACCAGCTCCTCGAGGGCCGCGTTGCCCGCCCGCTCCCCGATGCCGTTCACCGTGCACTCCACCTGGCGCGCCCCGGCGCCCACGGCGGCCAGGGAGTTCGCCACGGCCAGACCAAGGTCGTTGTGGCAGTGGACGCTGATGGTGACCCCGTCGATGCCAGGCACCTTCTTACGCAAGTGGCGGATGAGGCGGCTGTACTCATCAGGAACCGTGTAACCAACGGTGTCAGGCACGTTGAGGACCGTGGCGCCCTCCTCGATGGCCACCGTGAACACCTCCACCAGGAAGTCCCAGTCGCTGCGGGTGGCGTCCTCCGCGGAGAACTCCACATCCTGGGTGAAGCTCTTGGCGGCCCGCACGCCCTCGCGGATCATGACCAGGGCTTCTGCGCGCGTCTTCTGCAGCTTGTAGGCCAGGTGGATGTCCGAGGTGGCGAGGAAGGTGTGGATGCGCGGCCGCGCAGCCCCGGAGACCGCCTGCCAGGCCCGCTCGATATCTCTGGGAAGGGCCCGGCAGAGGGCCGCGACGATGGGTTTCCGACACTCGCGGGCGACGGCCTGCACGGCGGCGAAGTCGTCCTCGGAGGCCACGGGGAACCCAGCCTCGATGACATCCACACCCAGGGCCTCGAGCTGGCGGGCCATCAGCAGCTTCTCGTCCAGGTTCATGCTGCAGCCAGGGGACTGCTCTCCGTCGCGGAGGGTGGTATCGAAAATGGCGATCCGCTCACTGCCCATCGGGGTACTCCTCGACCGGCCGAGGCCGGAGGGATCACGTAAAGATCACCCAGGTCACTCCATAAATACATTTAATTTTTTTTATGATTACATAAGTAATACTTGGAACTCTACACTTCCTGGCGGAGGGTCCATGGACCTCGGGCAACTGGAAACATTCCTGGTGGTGGCGCGCGAGAAGAGTTTCTCCCGCGCCGCGGAGCGCCTGTTCCGCACCCAGCCTGCCGTAAGCCTATCCCTGAAGAAACTGGAAGAGGAGCTGGGCGAGATCCTGGTGGACCGGACCACCAAGGGGGGCGTCCTCACGGATGCGGGTACGACGCTGCTCCCCCTGGCGCAGCGCATGTTCGATCTTCGCCAGGAGATCCTCGACACCTTCGGGGCGCTGAAGGGGCTCCAGCAGGGCCGCCTGAATGTGGGCGCGAACGAGAGCGTCTCGGAGTTCCTGCTTCCCCAGATCCTGCTGGCCTACCAGCAGGCCTGTCCCGCCATCAAGATCCAGGCCTATCGCCAGACTTCGGAACGCATCCCCGCCGAGGTGCTGGAACGACGCCTGGACGTGGGGTTCGTGTCCTACGACGCCCTGCATCCCGAACTGGTGAGTGAGGTCATCCACCGGGATCGCATGGTGCTGGTGGTACCGCCGGGGCACCGGCTGGCCCGGCGGAAGAGCATCAGCATCACCGACCTGGGGGAGGAGCGCTTCGTGGCCCACAACGCGCCCAC
Source organism: Geothrix campi (assembly GCF_024609265.1). GTDB lineage: Bacteria > Acidobacteriota > Holophagae > Holophagales > Holophagaceae > Geothrix > Geothrix campi. The sequence continues at coordinate 855,955 of NZ_JANHMP010000001.1, forward strand.
CCCCACCCGGACCGCCATCATCGAACTGTTCGCCCGCTGCAACACCCCGCTCCGCCTCACCATGGAACTCGCCTCCATTGCCACCATCCTGGAGTTCGTGGCCCTGGGCGCCGGGCTGGCCATCCTGCCCCAGATGACCACCGCCGCAGCCGCCCGCGAAGGCCGGTTGGTGGAGGTACCCGTGCGCGAACTCCAGGTGGAGAAGCTCATCCGCATCATCACCCGCCGCGAGGCTGCCCTGTCCCCCGCCACCCGGGCCTTCCTCGAACTGATCCGCTCGATCGATTTCAGCCAACCCATGCCCGCCGCAGGAAGGAAGCGTCCATGAGCCCGCGCACCCTCTACGACAAGATCTGGGATGAACACCTGGTGGCCACCCGCGCCGACGGCACCAGCCTCATCTACATCGACCGCCACCTGGTCCATGAAGTCACCAGCCCCCAGGCCTTCGAAGGCCTGGTCCTCGCCGGCCGTGCCCTGCGCCGGCCTGACAACATCCTCTCCGTGGCGGACCACAACGTGCCCACGGTGGACCGCGAGAAGGGCATCGCCGACGAGACCTGCCGCCTCCAGATCGAGGCCCTGGAAACCAACGTGAAGGCCCACGGCGTGCCCTATATCCCCCTCCTGGACGACCGTCAGGGCATCGTCCACGTGGTGGGCCCGGAACAGGGTTTCACCTTGCCGGGCACCACCGTGGTGTGCGGCGACAGCCACACCAGCACCCACGGCGCCTTCGGGGCGCTGGCTTTCGGCATCGGCACCAGCGAAGTCGAGCACGTCATGGCCACCCAGACCCTGCCCCAGCGGCGCTCGAAGAACCTGCGGGTGCGCTTCGAGGGGACCCTGCCTCCCGGCACCGGCGCGAAGGATCTCGCCTTGCGCCTCATCGGCCAGATCGGCACCGCCGGCGGCACTGGCTGCGTCATGGAGTACACCGGGCCCGCCGTCCGCGGGTTGTCCATGGAAGGCCGCATGACCCTCTGCAACATGAGCATCGAAGGGGGGGCCCGCGCCGGTCTGGTGGCCCCCGACGACACCACTTTCGCCTATGTGGCGGGCCGCCCGCTCGCGCCAAAGGGCGCCCTGTGGGATGCGGCCGTAGCCCACTGGCGCACCCTGGCCTCGGACCCGGAAGCCACCTTCGACCAGGAGGTGGTGGTCGAGCTTCGCGACCTGGCCCCCCAGGTCACCTGGGGCACGAGTCCCCAGTGGGTCACGGACATCACCGGGCGCGTGCCGGACCCCGCCCAGGCCCGCAACGCGGAGGAGCGTGATGCCATCCTCCGCGCCCTCGAATACATGGGCCTGGAGCCGGGCACCCCCATGGAGGCCATTGGGATCCAGGCCGTGTTCATCGGCTCCTGCACCAACGGCCGCATCGAGGACCTGCGGGAGGCAGCGCTCGTGGCCCGAGGCCGGAAAGTCGCGCAGGGCGTGCGCGCCCTCGTGGTGCCCGGGTCCGGACTCGTCAAGAGGCAGGCCGAGGCGGAGGGGCTCGATCGCATCTTCCTCGAGGCGGGCTTCGAGTGGCGCCAGCCCGGGTGCAGTATGTGCCTCGGCATGAACGAGGATCGGCTGGAGGCCGGCGTGCGCTGCGCCAGCACCAGCAACCGCAACTTCGAGGGTCGCCAGGGCCGCGGCAGCCGCACCCACCTGGTGAACCCGGCCATGGCCGCCGCCGCCGCCGTGGCGGGCCACTTCACCGATGTCCGCCGGATGGAGCTGCGCTGATGAATCCCTTCACCACCCTCACCGGCATCGCCGCGCCCCTCCTCCGCGCCAACGTGGACACGGACCTCATCATCCCCAAGCAGTTCCTCACAACGCTGGTGCGCTCGGGCCTGGGCCGCCATCTCTTCGACGAACTCCGCCACGATCTGGAGGGCCGGGAGGTTCCAGACTTCATCCTGAATCGCGAGCCCTACCGGAAAGCCGCCATTCTGCTTTCAGGTCCCAATTTCGGCTGCGGTTCCAGCCGCGAGCATGCGCCCTGGGCCCTCCTGGACTTCGGCATCCGCTGCGTCGTCGCGCCCAGTTTCGCGGACATCTTCTTCAACAACTGCTTCTCCAATGGGGTCCTGCCGGTCGTCCTGCCCGCGGAATCCATCGCCCGACTCGCCGCCGAGGCAGGCCCCCTCATCGTGGATCTGCCCACCCAGACCGTGAGCGGGGCCCATTGCGGTTTCCGCTTCGAGATCGAGGCCGCGCGGAAGGCGGCCCTGCTGGAGGGCATGGACGAGATCAAGCGCAGCGAAGCGAACCTCGCCGACATCGAGGCCTACGAGACCAGGCGCCGCGTCGAGGCACCCTGGCTGGCCATCGGCGGGCGCTGAATTCGGCGAACCTTCAATAAAACCTGGTTATCGGCCTGACTCAGCCAGAAAAGCAAGCAACCGCGAATGACGCGAAAGGGTGCGAAACGCGACGGGGATTGGCCGCCTGGGCCTTCGGCCCCCAGGCCCGCCCCGCGCGTGGAGGCGGAAGCATGGTCGTTCGCCGTTCGCGCGCCCGCAGGGCGTTTCACGCCTTTCGCGGTTCGATCATTCCAGACGAATGCAAGCCGGCAATCAGCACGAGCCCAGCGCCGCGCTACCCTGGAAGGCCAAACTGCATCCGAGGTCTTGCCCATGAAATCCATGACCGCCTTCGCCGAGGTCGTCCGGCCCCTGGCCGCCGGGCAACTTCGGCTGTCCCTCCGCAGCGTCAATAGCAAGTCCCTGGATCTCAGCCTGCGCCTGCCCCCCGCCCTGTTCCCCCTGGAGGCCGGACTCCGCGCCCAGGTGCGCGAGGCCGCCCAGCGCGGGAAGCTGGACCTCACTGTGGAGGTGCAGGACGAACCCTCGCTGGAGCCTCGCATGAACCGCGCCCTGCTGCGGGCCGTGGCCAAGGGGTGGCAGGAGGATGCGGAATGGCTGAACCTGCCCCCCCTCACCGCCGAGGCCTTCTTCCGCCTTCCCGGCGCCTTCCAGGCCCCCGCCTCGGACCTGGGCGAGCGCATGGAGGCCCCCGTGCGCGAGGCGTTGGCGGCCCTGCTCGATACCTGGAACGAAGGCCGGGCCCGTGAGGCCGAACGGCTGCGCCCCTTCTTCGTGGATGGGCTGGCGCGGTTGTGCTCCCTGTGCGAACGCCTCCAGACCGAGGCGGACCTCCAAGCCGCCGAGCTTCCCGGCCTCTACCGCCAGCGCATCGAACAGCTGCTGGAAGACGCCCGCCTCGCCGGCCAGCTCCCCGCTGAGCGCCTGCTGGCGGAAGCCGGCGTGCTGGCCGAGCGCCAGGACGTGCGCGAGGAGCTGATCCGCCTCGCCTCACACCTGGACGACTTCGCCGAACGCCTGGCCACCGGCCGCCTTGAAGGCAAGGCCATCGACGTGTGGTGCCAGGAAGTCCTCCGCGAACTCAACACCACCGGCAGCAAGTGCAAACGCATCGCCATGACCCGCGCCGTCATGGAAGCCAAGGGCGCCCTGGATCAGATCCGCGAGCAGTCGGCCAACCTGGAGTGACGGCTAGAAGCCCAGCGGGTCGTAGGGCAACTCTGTGCTGCTCTTCCATACCCCGAAGAGCCGGGTGCGGGTCCAGTCCGAAGGATCCGGCCGCAAGCGCCGCATGCGGCGGGAGAGGAACCACACGGAACCATCTTTCGTGCGGTATTCGTCGTAGGGGGCGATGCGGACCTTCGCCATGTCCTCGGGACTGACCTGGCCGGGGAAGACGGCCCAAGCCCAGCGACCGGAGGCCAGCCCACCCGCCCAGGCGCTGCTTTCCAGCAAGGACGGATCGGTGGTCACCCTCACCCCGGCAAGACCAGGGCGGCCGGGAGTGAAGCGCCCGAAGCGGAGGAGCGTCGTGCCCTGGCGTACGAAGGGCCCGCTCCCGGGAACCCGCCAATGGGCGAGCTGGGCGGGCAGGCCCGCCTGAGGGCTCTTGAAGCGCAGCTCGAGGGTGGCCGGGTCCAGCACACGGATGGTTCCACCCAGCTGGCCCGCCACAAGGGCCACGGCCTTGGCCGTCCGGGCGGCATCAAGCATGGTTCCGTCCTGCAGCCGCCAACCCGGGCGCACCGTGAGGCGCCACCGCCGGCTGTGCCGGGAACCCTCGAGATTGGACAGCAGCTGGCCCATCCAGCCACCATCGGGGGCTTTCTCCAGCAGCGCAAGGTCGGACTGCGCGATGAGGAAAGCCTCGGTACCCGGCCCGGCGGGCAATAGCACCTCCACCATGGCTTCGTCTTCACCAAACTCAGGCTGGCCAGGCACGAACAAGGTTTCGTTGGAGGCCAGGGGCACCGGCACCAGGGTGTCCTGGTACCACCAGATGCCGCCTGCCACCAGGGCGAGCAGGGCCAGGGTCAGGAGGGCGAGGCGGGTCTTCATGGTTCAGGCTGCCCGGAGGAGGTGGGCCAGGGGCTCGATGCGGCGGAGGGCCTCCTCGATGTCGGCCATCTCCAGATCGCGATGCGGGATGAAACGGATGGCTGATCCCACCGGCAGGGCCCGGACACCGACGGCTTCCAGGGCCGCCAGGGCCGCGGCCGCATCGGGCACGGCCACCAGGAGGATGTTGGTTTCAGGCAGGGGAGCCGCGATGCCGAAGGCGCGCAACCCTTCGGCGAGCCGTCGGGTCTTGGCGTGATCCTCGGCGATCCGGGGCAGGTAATCCAGCGCCACCAGACCCGCCGCGGCTACGACGCCACCCTGGCGGACACCGCCGCCCAGCATCTTGCGCAGGCGCCGAGCCTCGGCGATGGCCGGCGTCGAGCCCGCCAGCAGCGAGCCCATGGGCGCCCCCAGCCCCTTGCTCAGGCAGACCTGCACCGTGTCCACGCCCTCGGCGAGCGCAGCGGGCGAAAGCCCCAGCGCGGCAGCGGCGTGCCAGATCCGCGCGCCATCCAGGTGCACCGCCAGCTTGGCGGCCTTGGCGGCGGCCACCAGGGCGCGGTGCTCGGCCTGGGGTGTCACGGCGCCTCCCGCGAAGTTGTGGGTGTTCTCCAGGCAGAGCAAGGTCGTGCGCAACGAATAGTAGGGGCCGGGCGATCCCGCGGCCCGGGTCACCTGGGCCGGTGTGGGCCGGCCGGGGCCGCCCTCCCAGGCCAGGGCTTCGGGCATGCCGCCCGCCAGCCAGGCACCGGTGCCCAGTTCCGCGCCCAGCACATGGGCCTGGGCGGGCGCCAGGAAGCGGTCGCCGCGCTTGAGGTGCAGCATCAGGCCGATGAGGTTGCCCATGCAGCCGGAGGGCACCCAGAGCGCGGCCTCCATGCCCAGCAACCCGGCGACGCGCATCTCCAGTTGGACCATGGTGGGATCGTGCTCCAGCACGTCATCCCCCACCTCCGCGGACGCCATGGCGGCGCGCATCTCCTTCGAGGGCTGGGTCACGGTATCGGAGCGGAGGTCGATGGATCGCATGGAGAGATTCAAGCACAGCCGGAGGCGCGCGGTTGGCAAAACAAGTTTTCAAAACAAACTTGTTCCATGGGAAAACCAGAACCAAGCCCAAAGCCACCTCGACCTGGATCGGATCATCCACGAGCCTGCCCGGCTGGCCATCCTGCGGGCGCTCCCCGGGAATCCTGAGGCCTCTGGCACACTATTCCTTTGTGCCGGAGATTGAATGAACCTATTGCACGCCATCCTCCTGGGTCTGATCCAGGGCCTGACGGAATTCCTGCCGGTGTCCTCCACGGCGCACCTCACCCTCGCTGAACACCTGATGTTCGGCGGGCGGCCCATGCCCCTGGCCTTCGACGTGCTGCTGCACGGAGGCACCCTGATCGCCCTGATGATCTATTTCCGCCGGGAGCTGCTCCAGGTGGTCATGGGCTGCGTGGGCCGGGATCTGGAGGGCCGGAAGCTGGCGCTGTGGCTGTTCATCGCCATGATCCCCACAGGTGTCTTCGGCTTGGCCACCAAGGGCGTGAAGGAGGCGGCGAAGGACCACCTCTGGGTCTACGGCATCGGGCTGGTCTGCACCTCCGGCCTGCTCTACCTCGCCAACCGCCTCAGCCGAGAGCGGATCAATCTGGCCGGTGATGACAAGGCCGGGCGCGGCATCAGCGATCTCCGGGCCTCGGACGCCCTGGCCGTGGGCGCCATCCAGGGCATCGGCGGCGGCTTCGGATTGTCGCGCTCCGGATCCACCATCGCCATGGGCGTGTTCCAGGGCCTGCGCCTGCCGGTGTCGACGCGATTCAGCTTCCTCCTGGGCATCCCCACCATCGCAGCGGCAGCAGCGGTCGAGCTTCGCGGTCTGCTGAAGCCCCTGTTCGGGCACCAGCCCCTGCCGGCCGACCTGGCCTTCCCCGCCGGGTCGGCCTCCCCCGCCCTGCTCTGCGGGGTGGGCGTCCTGGCGGCGGCCATCTCGGGCTACCTGGCCATCGGTCTCCTGGACCGTTTCACCCGGAAACCGAAGCTCAATGGCTTCGCCGTCTACTGTCTGGGCCTGGGCCTGGTGATGCTGACCCTGAGTGCCACGGGCGCCCTCGGCCATCACTGAACGGAGGCCACCACTGGAAGGCCTGGCACCGCCGTTCACCGGCCTGATCACTCCGTTCGCCGGTCCTCCTGAACGGGAACCCATCGTCTGCCTCTACACTGAGGCCTTCCCTCCGGAGGTCCGGTGATCCAGCTCAACGAGGTCCACAAATCCTTCACGGTGAAGGATCGGAAAACTCGCGTCACTAAGCGCATCGACGCGGTGCGCGGGATCTCACTGGAGGTGAAGCCCGGAGAGATCTACGGCCTGCTGGGCCCCAACGGCGCCGGCAAGTCCACCACACTGCGCATGATCGCGGGCCTCATGGATCCTGATGGCGGCGCCATCAGCGTCTGCGGCCACAACACCTGTCAAGAGCCCGAGGCAGTCCGGGGCTGCCTGGGCTACCTGAGCACCGATATGGGCGTGTACGTCCGTTTCACGCCCCGGGAACTGCTGCGGATCTTCGGGGAATTCCAGGACGTGGATCCCATGGTGGCCGAGCGCCGGGGCATGCACCTGCTGGAGAAGCTCCAGCTCGCCGATTTCGCGGACGTGAAGATGGAGGGCTTCTCCTCGGGGCAGAAACAGAAGGTGAGCATCGCCCGGGCGCTGCTGCACGACCCCAAAGTGGTGATCTTCGACGAACCCACCACGGGATTGGACGTGCTCACCGCCAAGACCGTGCTCGATCTGCTGCGCATCATGCGCGAAGAGGGCCGCACCGTGATCGTGTCCACCCACGTCATGCCCATGGTGGAAGACATCTGCGACCGCGTGGGCATCATCTTCGACGGCAAGCTGCACGGGGACGCGCCCCCCCGGGAGATCCTGCAATCCAGGCATGCCAAGAGCCTGGATGAAGTCTTCTTTCAGCTGGCGGCTGAATCCGAAGGAGGCCACTGATGCGCGGCGCCCTGCTCATCGCCAAGAAGGAGTTCCTGGAGCTTTCCAAGGACCGGAAGACGCTGTTCTTCGCCTTCGTGCTGCCCTTCCTGCTCTATCCCGCCATCTTCGGCATGATGGCGAAGATGGCGAAGCGGGACGAGGACCAGAACCGCAACAAGGCCAGCCGGATCTACGTGGCTGATCCCTCCGGCGCCATCACGGACCTGATGCGGGCCGATCCGAAGCACTTCGAGCTGCTCCCGAAACCCGAAGGCGACCTCCGGCAAGCGATCCGGGATCAGAAGCTGGATCTGGCCTTGGACGTGGCGCCAGGCGCCACCGAAGCCCTCCAGAAACATGCGACGTTCCTCATCGGCGCCACTGTGGATGAAAGCGAGCACACCTCCGAACTGGCTCTCAAGCGTGTGAGAGAGACGCTCACGGGACAGGAAAAGGTCTGGATCCAGGCGCGCCTCCAGACCCTCGGTGCCTCCCCCCAGCTGGCGGAACCCCTGAAGCTCGAGGTGAAGAATGCCGCTGATCCCGCCCTGGAGATGGGCAAAGTCATGGGCCGGCTGCTTCCCTACCTGCTGATGATCATGATGTACACCGGTTCCATGCAGCACGGGATCTACGCCACCGCCGGTGAGAAGGAGCGGCACACGCTCCTGAGCCTGATGGCCACCCGCCTGCCGAGGAACCAGATCATCCTGGGCAAGCTGCTCTACATCTTCAGCATGGGCGTAATCGCGGCTCTGCTGAACCTGCTGAGCATGGGGCTCTCCATCCCCTTCATGGGTAGCGGTTCCTCGAATTCCATGCAGGCGATGGCGGCCGTGGCGAACCCCGCGACTCTGGGTCTCACGTTCATGATCATGGTGCCGCTTGGCCTCTTCTTCTCGAATTTCATTCTGCTCATGGGCATCCAGGCCCGGAACACGATCGAGGCCGGCAGCGCCATCACGCCTGGCATCTTCCTGGTGGTCTTCCTCGGCATCTTCACCATGGCCCCGGGCGTGGACAAGATGGCCTTCCTCTCCTACGTGCCCGTGGTGAACGTCTGCCTGGCCCTGCGCAAGCTGTTCAGCCAGCAGTTCAACCAGCTGGAATATCTGGTGGCCTTCGCCATGACCGTGGGGCTGGCGGCCGTCATGACCTGGCTCTCCACGCGGATCCTCAACCGGGAGAAGGCCCTGTTCAAGGCCTGATGACGGTTTCAGGGGCCTGCGGGGCATTTGCCCGGGAAAAGCTGTCATCCTATAGTTTCTCCAAGGCTTCCAGAGGATCCCGCATGGCGACGAAGGCCAAGTCAGAACACGCTCCCAAGTCCGCCCCCGCACCGGCCGTCCAGGTCTTCCCGCTCGCGGACGCATTCGCGAAGGCCGTGAAGCTCGTGGATGTCGGCAAGCACGCCGAGGCCGTGAAGGCCCTGGACCACCTGATCGAGGAAGCCCAGGCCACCGGCGACTGGGCAGTGAAGCGCCGGGCGCAGGTCTACCGCGCCCAGGCCGAAGCGAAGCTGCATCCCCCCAAGGCCGCCACTCCCGATGTCGTCACCGAGATCCAGGCCTCTCTCAACCGGCACGATACGGATGGGGCCCTCAAGCAGTTGGAGAAGGCCATCAAGGCACACCCCGCGCAGGGTCCCCTGCATTACCTCCGGGCCGTGGCCTTCGCCCAGGCGGAGAATACCGAAGCCTCCGCGGAGAGCCTCAAGAAGGCCCTCGAGCTGGATGGCGATCTGGTCTTCCTGTGGCATATGGAGCCGGACTTCAACACGGTCAGGAAGTCCCCCCTCTTCGCCTTCACCGAAGGCCGCTAGGCCAGCGCCGGACCGCCTCATGTCAGGCCCCCTGGGTCTCCATGCCGATCAGCCCCTGAAGGTGGTGGCCCTGGGCGGCGGCACGGGTCTCGCGGCCTTGCTGCGGGCCTTGAAGCGCGAGGCCGGCCGCAGCCGCGACCCCTGGAAGCTCACGGGCATCGTCACCGTGTCCGACAACGGCGGCTCCTCCGGGCGGCTCCGCGACGAGCTGGGCGGCATCCCGCCGGGGGATCTTCGCAACTGTCTCTCGGCCCTGACGCTGGAGGATTCGGCTCTCTCCGACCTCCTGAACTACCGGTTCAAGGGGGACGGCAGCCTCGCCGGACACTCCCTGGGAAACCTCATGCTCTGGGCCCTGGCGGATCTCACGGGCGACTGGGTGCGCGCCATCCGGCAGCTTTCGGGGGTGCTGGTGACTCTGGGCCGCCTCTTCCCCTCCACCGTGGTGCCCATCACCCTCTGCGCCGAGGACATGGACGGGCGCCGCTACGAGGGGGAGACCGCTGTGGGTTCCTGCCGCCCACCCCTGGCCCGCCTGTGGATGGAGCCCGCCGGAGCCGAACCCCTGCCTGAGGCGGTTCTCGCCCTGCTGCGGGCGGATCTCGTGATCCTCAGCCCCGGCAGCCTCTATACCTCCACGATCGCCAACCTCCTCCTTTCGGAACTCCAGGAGGCCGTGGCCATCTCCCGGGCACCGGTGGTCTATGTGGCCAACCTCATGACCGAACCCGGAGAGACCTCCGGCCTGGATCTGGAGAACCATGTGGCCGCCATCGCCGCCTTCGGGCGCGTGGGCATCTCAGCCGTGATCGCCAACTCGGCCCCGCTCGGGCCGGAAATGCTGGCCCGCTATCGGGAAGAGGGCGGCGAACCGATTGCCGCCCCCTCCGCAGAGGTATTGGGCATCCCCGTCCATCGCTTCCCCCTGCTGGACCCCGAGGCCCCCATGGCGCGGCACCATCCAGACCTGTTGAATCAGGCCATCCGGGAAACCCTGACGCGGCTTTGACCCCCGAGTTGGAACCTGGGCCCCGGCCGATTCGGAAGCCAGGTGGATTCGGCGTCTTGTAGATTTTTGATCTCCCTGTGTTTTCAACAAGGATCGAGGTAGCCTTGTCCCTACGGGAGGCAGGTTCTTGGCGCTGAGCGGCGATCTGGCGACGATGGGCCTGGAAGATCTCTTCCAGTGGCTCGCCGTGGGCAAGAAGTCCGGTGTGCTCGAGCTCCGTGGCCCCCTGCACACCAAGCGTGTGGCCTTCCACGAGGGCCGCATTACCAGCGTGTGGTCCTCCGATCCGCGGGAGTACCTGGGCCAGTTCCTGCTCGCCTCCAACCGCATCACCGAAGACCAGCTGCGGGAAGCTCTGGCCACCCAGGAGGACGAGCAGCAACTGCTGGGCCGCATCCTCATCAACCGCCACCTGATCACCGAGGCCGAAGTCCGGCGCATCGTGCAGTTGAAGGTCGAGGAGAGCATCTACGACACCTTCCTCTGGAGCGCAGGCAGCTTCGAGTTTCACGACGGGCTGGCCTCCCACCAGAAGTCCATGCTGCTCAGCCTCGACGTCACCGGCATTGTGCTTGAGGGCGCCCGTCGGATGGACGACTGGAAGCGCATCCGGCGGATCATCAGGGGCGGCGATGCCGTGCTGATGGCCGTTTCCGAGGCCATCGCCGAGCACCTGCCCCTGGCTTCCGAGGATGCCGACCTCCTGGCGCGCCTGGATGGGAAGATCTGCGTGGATCAGCTCGTGCTGAGCATCCGCATGCCCGAGTTCAAGATCAACAAGCTGCTTTTCGACCTCCACGAGAAGGGCCTGGTGCGCATCGTGAAGGAGGGCGGCGGAGTCGCGGAGAATCCGAGCCTCCAGCTGCAGCGGGCCCGCGCCCTCGTGGAGAAGCAGAAGCTGCAGGAGGCGCAGGAGGAGTTGCGCCGCATCCTCAAGGACCAGCCCAGACACGTGGACGCCGGCAAGATGATGGCCGTGGTGCAAGACCTCCTGGAGGACCGGAAGCTGGATCAGGAGCTGGTCCCCGAGCTGGCCGTGAGCATGGATGAGCTGATGACCACCGATCTCGGCTCCAACGAGGCCTTCCTGGCCAGTCGCGTGAATGGCCTGTGGTCCATCCGCGACATCCTCACCATCGCACCGTTCGAGCAGGCGGAATGCCTCGCCATCTTCTCCCGGCTCATCAAGCGTGGGATTCTCAAGACGTCAAAACTCACCAAGGGAAGCGATCAGCCGGGTGCCATGCGCTGATCCCTCCCGGATCCGGAGGCACCATGCGCATCGCCCTCGCCCTGCTCTTGATCACCCTGCCCCTCGCCGCCGCGAAGAAGCCCACACCGGCCCAGCTTCAGGCCCAGGTCAAACGGCTCACGGAAGAGCGGGACGACCTCAAGCAGCGGCTGGCGGCCACCGAGGATCTCCAGCAGGAACTCGCCGCCGCCCAGAAGGCCAGGGACCTGTCCCGGGCAGAGGCCGAGACCGCCCGCAAGGAAGCGGACCAGGTCCGCGCGACCCTCCAGGAGAACCAGGGGGGGGGTGATGCCATCTTGAAGGATGTGCGGGCCGCCCGGCAGGAGGCCGAAGCTGCCAAGGCCGAGGCGGCAAGGCTCAAGGCGGAGAACGAGGAACTGCGCAGCAAGGTGAGCGCCGTCCCGGCCGAGGGGGACTTGGTGGTGCTGAGTCCGGAGGTCCAGCCGGCCCGACCGTTGAACCTGAACCGGGTGGTGCCGCGCCTGAAGTCCTCGGGGTTCTTCGCCGGCCGGCCCAAGGGCGTCGTCGTGGTGAACGTCCTGGTGAACGAGAAGGGCGAAGTGATCGCCTCGCGCCTGATCCAGGGCCTCCCCGGCGACGGCCAGGATGAGAAGGAGGCGGGCGAAGCCTGTGTGGAAGCCGCAAAGAAGGTCGTCTTCGACCCGGCCACCTCGAAGGATGGCAAGACCCGCTTCAAGGTCTGGCAGGGCGTTGGGTTCTATCTGGACTGAGGCGCCGGCCCTCAGTCTCGCTCACCCCAGGGGCTGGGGTCGCTCATGCCCCAGCGGGCTTCGTACCAGACCTTTTCCATGCACAGTCCCCAGGGGGGGGCGGTGAGACCGGCCCGGCTGCGGTCCTTCGCGGCCAGCACGGCGCCCATGGATTCCGGGCTCCGCCGTCCCTTCCCCACCTCCACCAGCGTGCCGGTCATGATGCGGACCTGGTGCATGAGGAAGCTGCTGCCCTCGAATATGAGATCCACGCAGCCATCCCCTGGAGTGAGCTGGATGGCATGCAGGGTGCGCACAGGGGTCTGGGCGGCGCATTCTGAGTTGCGGAAGCTCGTGAAATCGTGGGTGCCAAGCAGGGGAGGCACCGCTTCCGCCATGGCCGCGAGGTCCAGGGGCGCAGCCTGGTGGAGATGCCAGCGGAACGGTGCCATCAAGGGATCTTCCGCCGGCCCCAGGCCCAACCTGTAGATGTAGCGCTTGGCCACGGCATGCTGCCTTGGAAAGAAGCCCTCGGGAGCGGGCCGCGCCTGCATCACCCGGATGTCCTTCGGCAGGTGCGCATTCAGCGCGGCCAGGAGGCGATAGGGCTCCCAGGCCCGGACGGTATGGATCAGCACACCCTGCGCACGCGCATGCACCCCCGCATCCGTGCGCCCGGTGCCCTGGGGCATGGGCGCCTCAGGATCGAAGGCGCACAGCGCCTTCCACAGTTCCCCCTGCCCGCTCCGCAGGCTCGTCTGGATCTGCCAACCATGAAAGCCACCACCTGCGTAGGCCACGGTGAGGAAGAAGGGGTGCGTCATAGGACCCATCTTAGAGGGTGTCTGACGGAACCAGACCATGCCGTGTGGGGGTTTTGTTTGGCGCTTAAAGGCCGTGAATCGCCCCCCTGCTGGCCTTCTGCGGGCAGCCTCTCTCCCAATGGCCCGTTCTACGGTGATCTGCGACAGGCATGGAACTTAGGTTTCAGCATTTCCGGCCTTCCGTGTGTTCCATGGCCCTCGAGAATCCGCAGGGAAGCCGATCTGCGATTTTTTTTCGAAGAAAAGCCTTGACCATGCTGCGTCTGCGGCGTAGCTTCTTGGCAGTTTAGGAAATACAGTATTCATCGGCCTTTGCGGACCAATGATATTCGAAAACTCAGCAGGTACGGTCGTCTCCAATGGGAGGCGATTCCGTTTTCCTCAACCCGGGGACACAGATCCCCAAATTCGGAGGTTTCCATGAACAAGGCTGAACTGGTCAGCGCCGTCGCCGACAAGGCCGGTATCACCAAGGCCCAGGCCGCTGCGGCCCTGGATCAGGTGCTCGGTGGCATCGCTTCCGCCCTGCGCACTGGCGACAAGGTCACCCTCGTGGGCTTCGGCACCTTCTCCGTCGCCAACCGCGGCGCCCGCACCGGCCGCAACCCTCGCGACAACAAGCCCATCAAGATCGCTGCCAAGAAGGTCGCCAAGTTCAAGCCCGGCAAGAAGCTGGCTGACGAAGTCAACGGCAAGGGCGGCAAGAAGCGCAAGTAGGACCAGGCCGACCGGTTTCGGCCGGAAACCAGGATCGCAGGACCCGCTTCGGCGGGTCCTGTTTTATGCCAAAGTGCTTTTTTTAAATATTAACAGGCGCCGCTCCCTATGAACCCGCGATGGGCCCGATCCCTGGCTTTCCCGGGGGCCGGGACACGGTAAACCCCGTCTTTCTTTGCGATGCACATGCGCCCGCGAGGGAGCGCCGGACGTTCATCCTGTGTCATCCTGGGACTTCGCCATGGAAGCCACCTACCCCAGCGCCCCGCCGGTCGCCCTGTGCCTGGGCGGGATGGATCCGTCCGCCGGCGCGGGCCTCCTGCGCGATGCCCTGGCCCTGGCGGAGTTGGGCTGCCAGCCCATGGCCGTAAGCCTGGCGGAGACCCTCCAGAACGGCTTGGCCTGCACCCGGATCGAGCCCCCGAGCCTGGACCCGGTCCAGGGCCTCGAAACCCTCGCGCCCCATCTGGCGGGTCGCTGGGGCGTGAAGATCGGCCTCTGCGCCCTGGAGGCGGACACCTTCAGGCGGCTCTGCGCCACCCTGCACCACCTCGCGCCGCCCCTGCGCATCTGGGATCCCATCCTCGCTCCCAGCGCCGGGGTGGGCCTGCATGATGGCGGGGATCTGCGCCGGATGGCCGCGGACCTGCTGCCCATGGGTGGCTGGGTGGTAAGCCCCAACCGGGGTGAGGCCGCCGCCTTCGCTGGTTTGCCACCGGAGGCTATCCGCGGGGCGGCGTCCGAGACACTGGCGGCGCCGTGGCTGGAGGCCGGGGCCGCGGCCGTGTGGCTCAAGGGCGGTCATGCCCCCGGCGACCTGGTGCAGGACCTCTGGATCACGCGAGACGGCATCGAGGCCCTGGATGCTGCGCCACGCCTGCCGGGCCAGCGCCGGGGCACGGGCTGTCTCCTCTCGGCGACCTGGCTGGGCCTGCGCCTGCGGGGGCTGGAGGACCGGGCAGCCGCCCGGGCAGCCGCCCTCCGTCTGAGGGAGCGCTGGGACCGGGCCTTCTCTCCCGGTGGCGTGGGCCGACCGATGTTCGCCCCCCTGCCCCTGATTCCAGATTCCGCCACCAGGGAGGCCCGGTGACGGAGAACGAAGGTCGGGGCTTCATTCTGCGTGCGGCGACGGACGGTCCCTGGGCGGGCTGGGCGGGCTCGCGGTTCCTCGAAGAGGGGTTGGCTTCGGTCCATGCCGCGCCGGGCCGTGCCCTGGCTAGGCTCATGAACCTGGCGGCCCTGCTTCCCGGCGGGTTCGGCCTGATCTGGGACCATCCCCCGGCCTGGATGGAGGCCCTGCCCTCCGAATCGCGGCAGGGCTGGTGGGAGGCGATCTCCGCCATCCCGGGCCTGACCTTGCACCTTGGACCCGAGGCGGTGGCGCAACTCCCCGGTGGCGCCTTCCGGGCTTGGCTCCACGTCCCGGAGATGCCCGAAGGCCCCCTCGGTGAAGCCTGGCGCCAAGGTGTCGTGGGCTGGGTTCCACGAACAGGAAGCGGTTGGCACCTGCCCGACCTGGGCACCCCCGCGCCCGGCGATGAGGTGCCTCCCGGCTGGCTCTGGGGCGAAGTGGTCCTGCCTCTCGGCGCCCTTTCCACCCTGGCCTCGGGCGAGGCCTTGATCGCCGCGATGTCCGAGGCCCAGAGCGCGGCGGAACGGGGCTTGGCCCAGCGCATGTCCGCGGGCGCCTGGGTGGATCTCCCCTTCCTGCGACGTGCCGCGGGCTGGCGCCTGGCCCTCGTGGGCGGCATCGAGTTCCAGCGGGCCGGGGGTGCCTGGCCCGTGGCCTTCGGCCAGTTGCGGGCCCTGAAGGCCCTGCTTCAGGAGCGACTGCGGACGCCCATTCACCTGGGTGCCGGTGGCGATCCGCGGACCGCCGCCCTCCTTGGGCGCCAGGCCCTACGGGAGGGCCTGCCCTGGCGGGCGAGCCTGCCGCTCCCCCCCGCGCCCGGCGCCTTCACGCCTGGGCTCGCAGCCGATCCGCGCGACCCCGCGCCACTCGAAGCCCGCGCCCTCCAGCCCGCCGCCTGGCCCGACACCCTGGACCATCCGCCGGCCATTCTTCTGCGCGTGCCAGCCGTGCCCCCCGAAGCCGGGGCCCTGGCGATGCTGGCCCAGATCCAGCCTGCTCCCGCCCTCCGCTGGTTGCCGCCGGAGCTGCCCCCGCCGCCCCCCTTCGATCCCGATCGCCCCTGGTCCGTGCCCGCAGCCTTCCCCTTCCCGACGGATCCCGGCAACGGCTTCCAGCGTGGGCTCTTCGAGGACTTCGAATAGACCAGCGATAAGGATCTCCACGAAGGACACGAAGAAACGAGCCAGACCACGAAGGATGAGTCTATGTCTTCGTGTTCTCGTTTTCACTTCGTGCCCTTCGTGGCGTCCTTTCTTCCTTTCGGCTGGTACCGTGGAGTCCGGAGCAGCCATGTCCGCCGAACACCTCGAACAACGATCCCGGGTCCGCATCGCCCTCTTGTCCATCACGGCGGGCACCGTCGTCCTGGGCCTGAAATACCTGTCCTACGTGCTTTCGGGCTCGGTGGCCCTGAAATCCGACGCCATCGAGAGCGTGGTGAACGTGGTGGCCGCCGTGTTCGCCCTGGGCGCCGTGGTCTTTGCCGGCAAGCCCGCGGACAAGGAACATCCCTATGGCCACGGCAAGATCGAGCACTTCAGCGCGGCCTTCGAAGGTGGCCTCATCTCCCTGGCCGCGGCCTTCATCCTCTTCGAGGCCGCCGAGGGACTCATCCATGGTGTCGTGCTGAAAGATCTGGGCCGTGGTCTGGCCGTCAACCTGCTGGCCGGCGCTCTCAATGGCCTGCTGGGCTGGTTCCTCCTCACCCAGGGCCGCAAGACCCGCTCGAAGGCCCTGGAGGCCGACGGACACCACATCCTCTCCGACTTCTGGACCACCGTGGGCATCGTCACCGGCCTGCTCGCGGTGAAGTTCACGGGCATCAAGTGGCTCGATCCCGTCATGGCCATGATCGTGGGCCTGCTGCTGGCCCGCACGGGCTTCCGCCTGGTGAAGGAATCCTCCCAGGCCCTGCTGGACATGGAGGATCCTGAAGTGCTCAGCAAGGTCCTGGCGGCCATGAATCGCACCCGCACCTGGGACATCCTCGCCGTCCACGAGATGCGCACCTTCCGCTCGGGCCGCTACACCCACGTGGACGTGCACATGGTGGTGCCCGAGTACTACCCCGTGCGCCAGGCCCACGACCTCTGCGAAGGCTTCGGCAAGCGGGCATTGGAAGAGGCCGATATCGAAGGCGAGGTGCACACTCACGTGGATCCCTGCGGCCGCCTGTACTGTGAGCGCTGCCCCGCGGAGACCTGCGCCATCCGGCGGGCGCCCCAGACCGACGGCACCACCTTCGTCCTGGAAGAGGCCACGGCCGCCGGGCCTGCCTGAGCACCGCGCCTGCGCGAGCTTCGCTACACTCATTCCATCGTCATGAGGCCTCCATGCCCGAGCCCCTGCTGATCGCCAAAGGCGCCTCCGAACTCGTCCTGCTGCCCCGCATGGCCAATCGCCACGGGCTGGTGGCGGGTGCGACGGGCACCGGCAAGACCGTGACGCTTCGCACCATGGCCGAGCGGTTCTCCTCCATCGGCGTGCCGGTGTTCCTGGCAGACGTGAAGGGCGATCTGCCCGGCGTCTGCAAGCCCGGCGGCGACAACCCGAAAGTGACCGAGCGCGTCGGGCAGCTGAAGCTCGAGGGCTTCGAGTACAAAGGCTATCCGGTGGCCTTCTGGGACCTCTACGGCCAGCAGGGTCATCCGGTCCGCACCACCATCAGCGACATGGGGCCCCTGCTCTTCGCGCGGCTGCTGAACCTGAACGACACCCAGGGCGGTGTGCTCAACCTGGTGTTCAAGATCGCCGACGACAACGGCCTGCTGCTGCTGGACCTCAAGGATCTGCGCAGCATGCTCCAGTTCGTGGGCGACCATGCCGCCGAGTTCAAGACCCAGTACGGCAATGTCTCCGCCGCCAGCATCGGCGCCATCCAGCGCGGCCTGCTGGAGCTGGAGAGCCAGGGCGCCGAGGCCTTCTTCGGCGAGCCCGCCCTCGATCTCGACGACCTCATCCAGACCGACGCCAAGGGCCGCGGCGTCATCAACATCCTGGCGGCAGACAAGCTCATCAACGCCCCCAAGCTCTACGCTACCTTCCTCCTGTGGCTGCTGTCGGAGCTCTTCGAGCGCCTGCCCGAGGTGGGCGATCCCGAGAAGCCCAAGCTGGCCTTCTTCTTCGACGAGGCCCACCTGCTCTTCAACGACGCGCCCGACGCCCTGCTGGACAAGATCGAGCAGGTGGTGCGCCTGGTGCGCTCCAAGGGCGTGGGCGTCTACTTCGTGAGCCAGAACCCGCTCGACATCCCCGAGAAGGTCCTGGGCCAGCTGGGCAATCGGGTGCAGCACGCCCTCCGCGCCTTCACGCCTCGCGACCAGAAGGCCGTGAAGGCCGCCGCCGAGACCTTCCGCGCCAACCCCGACCTCGACGTGGCCACGGCCATCACCGAACTGGCCGTGGGCGAGGCCCTGGTGTCCCTGCTGGACGAGAAGGGCCGCCCCACCGTCGTGGAGCGGGCCTTCGTCTGCCCACCGGAAAGCCAGCTGTCGCCCATCACACCCGAGGAGCGGCAGCAGATCATCAAGAGCTCCCTGCTGGCCGGCCACTACGAGCAGGCCGTGGACCGGGAGAGCGCCTTCGAGAAACTCAAGACCCGCACCGAGCAGGCCATGCAGCAGGAGGCCGCCGAGGCCCAGGCCAATGAGGAGGCCAAAGCCTCGAAAGAGCCAGCCCGCCGCTCCGACACCCTGATCGAGTCCTTCGGCAAGAGCGTCTTCCGCGCCGCCGGCAGTGCCATCGGCCGCCAGATCATCCGTGGCGTCATGGGCTCCATCTTCGGCGGCGGCGGACGCCGCTGAACCACCAGGCGATCAAGGAATCAGCCACGGATAAACACAGATGAACACGGATGAGAGGCGTGAGCCTGATCTGTGTTCATCCGTGTCCATCTGTGGCCAGACCCAGCCGTCAGGCCGCTTGATGCCGCAGCGCGTCGATGGCCGCCAGGAGGGCCTGGGGATCGCTGGCGGCGTGGAGGTTCTGGCGGAAGCCGTGGCCGCCGGGCACGCCCTTGGTGAACCAGGCGCCGATCTTCTTGATCTTGTGCAGGGCCTCGCGCGGCTCCAGCAGGTCCAGCAGGATCTGGAAGAGGCGCAGCGTGGCATCGATGCGCATCTCGGTGGTCACCACGAACTCCGGCTCCAGGATCTGGCGGAAGAGGAAGGGATTGTAGAGCGCGCCACGGCCGATCATCACCGCGGTGCAGCCGGTCTCCTCGACCATGCGGAAGGCGTCGGCGGCGGCGTTCACGTCCCCGTTGCCGATGATGGGATACGAGGTGCCCGCCTCCACGGCCCGGGCGATGATGCTCCAATCCGCGTGGCCCTCGTACTGCTGGGCGCGGGTGCGCGGGTGGATGGCCAGGGCCTGCACGCCCACGGCCTCGAACATGCGCAGGAAGTCCAGGAACTCGCCCCGCTCCTTCTGCGAAGCGTCCCAGCCTGCCCGCATCTTCACCGTCACCGGCACCTTCACGGCCTTCACCATCGCGGTCACGCAGCGCTCCGCCAGGCGGATGTCCTTCAACAGCGCCGAGCCAGCGCCACCCTTGGTGACATTGCTGGCCGGGCAGCCCATGTTCAGATCCACCAGGTCGGCACCAGCCGCCTCGCACAGGGCCGCGCCCTCGGCCAGGGCCTCGGGACGCCCCCCGGAGATCTGCATGGACAAGGGCCGCTCGCCCGTGGCCGCCATCATCTTCTCCGCCTTCACCGCATGCCGGATCAGCGCCTCGCTGCTGATCATCTCCGACACCGTGAGCCCCACCCCGCCGATCTCCCGGATGAATTTCCGGAAGGGCTGATCGGTGATTTCATGGAGCGGCGCCATCACGAGGCGGTTGGGCACCTCGATGTCGCGGATGTGGAAGGGGCTGTGCGGGAAGGTCATGGTTTGTCCGACCTTCCAGTGTAGCGAGGGCTCCGAATCTGGCCGGCGGCCAAATTCAGAGCCGCCGGAACCGCGTGTATTGGAAGGACTGGGTGGCACCGGAGGGCGTGGCGTGCAGCTCCCTCGATGATTCCACCAGCTCGAAGCCCTCGCCCAGCTGCTCCGCAAGGCCCTGCGCATCGTACCGGCAGACCGGCAGGCCGCTGCAGGTCGTGGGGCCATCCAGCGCGAACCCCGCCAGCACCACGAAACCGCCCGGCTTCAGCGCCCGCTTCAAGGCCCGTACGTATGCTTCCCGCTGGCCAGGCTCCGTCAGGAAATGGAAGACCGCCCGGTCGTGCCACAGATCGTAGGCGGCCTCGGGCAATTCCGTCTCGGTGATATCACCGAGGATGAAGCGCACCTCCGCGGCCCTTGCCCCCAGCCGGTCCTTCACCCGGACGAAGGCTGCTTCCGCGATCTCCAGCAAGGTGGGACGGTAGCCCGCCTCCAGCAATTCATCCACCAGCACTGAAGCTCCGGCCCCCACGTCCAGCACCGAAGCCCCTGGCACCAACCCGCAGGCCCGGATGAGCCGCGCGGATTCCGTCGAGGTGGGCTGGTACCAGCTCACCTCATCGCCCTTCGTGGCGTGGATCTTCTCCCAATGCTGCGCCGTGCCGATCATGGCTACCGCCGCGGGGGCGGCTCCTGGAGATTGGCCAGGAACTCGTCGTTCGTCTTGGCCTTCCCGAGCCGATCCACCAGCAGTTCCATGCTCTCGCTGGGGCCGCTGGCGCTGAGGATCTTGCGGAGCACCCAGATCTTGGCGAGCTTGGCCGCGTCAATGAGCAGGTCCTCCTTGCGAGTGCCGGACTTCTGGATGTCCATGGCCGGGAAGATACGCTTGTCGCTGAGCTTGCGGTCCAGCACGATCTCGCTGTTGCCGGTGCCCTTGAACTCCTCGAAGATCACGTCGTCCATGCGGCTGCCGGTCTCGATAAGCGCGGTGGCGATGATCGTCAGGCTGCCGCCGGTTTCGATGTTGCGGGCCGCGCCGAAGAACCGTTTGGGCCGCTGGAGGGCGTTGCTGTCCACACCACCGGAGAGCACCTTGCCGCTGGGGGGCACCACGGTGTTGTAGGCCCGGCCTAGGCGCGTGATGGAGTCCAGCAGGATCACCACGTCCTTCTTGTGCTCAACGAGACGCTTGGCCTTCTCGATGACCATCTCGGCCACCTGGACGTGGCGGGTGGCGGGCTCGTCGAAGGTGCTGGAGACCACCTCGCCCTTGACGCTGCGCTCCATGTCCGTCACTTCCTCGGGACGCTCGTCGATGAGCAGCACGATGAGGAACACTTCGGGATGGTTGGCGGTGATGGAGTTGGCGATGTTCTGCAGCAGCACGGTCTTACCCGTGCGCGGCGGGGCCACGATGAGCGCGCGCTGGCCCTTGCCCAGGGGCGTCATCAGGTCCATGACGCGGGTGCTCAGCTCCTGCGCGTCCCGCTCCATGCGGAGGTGGTGCTTGGGGTACAGGGGCACCAAGTCATCGAAGTGGATGCGCTCCTTGGCCAGCATCGGGGGATCGAAGTTCACCGCATCCACCCGCAGCATGGCAAAGAACTTCTCGCCCTCCTTGGGGGCGCGGATCATGCCCGAGAGTGTGTCGCCGGTGCGCAGGTTGAACTTGCGGATCTGGCTGGGCGAGATGTAGATGTCCTCGGGCCCCGCCAGGTAGTTCTGATCAGGGCTGCGCAGGAAGCCGAAGCCCTCGGGCAGCACCTCCAGCACGCCCTCGGCGAAGAACTGGCCCTCGCGCTCGGCCTGGGCCTGGAGCACCCGGAACACCAGCTCCTGCTTGCGCATGGACAGCGGGCTCTCGATCTGGAGATCTTTCGCCAGCTCGGCGAGCTTGCCGATGGAGAGCTCTTTGAGCTCTTGCAAGCTCAAGATGGCGGGAGACTGAGAAGGGGTGGCCATAGGTCACCTCAGGGGCAGGGCGAGTCGGAAGTGGCTCGGGGAAGCATGTATGGTAGGCCAGATTCCCCTATCGGCCAAACCCGGCGTCGACTTTATCCATGAAGGTGCGAACCCTGGCCACGAATCCCTTGGGGTCCTCCACGGGGTAGGCGTGTCCGATACCCGGCACGATCTCGAAGCGCCCACCCGGAATCCGCCGGGCCGTTTCCAGGCATTTCCAGGGGGGCGTCAACAGATCCTCGGCGCCGGAGAGCAGCAGCACGGGCTCTTGGATGAGACTCAGCCGCTCCCGGATGTCCCAGCCCAGGATCCCCCGAATCTGGTGGAGGTTGCCGTGCATGGGCTTCTCGGCCCCGCCCGTCACCACCTGATGGTAGGCCCGCAGCACGCCATGGCGGGCCTCCAGGAACGCGTCGCCCCAGAGGAAGGGGGCCACGGCGTCGAACTGCAGGAGGGGGCCGCCCACCTCCAGGCAGTGGGCCCAGTGCTCGGCCTTGAGGGCCATGGCGAAGTCGATGCGCGGCATGGCGCTGGTGAGGACCGCTCCCGCGAAGGCGCCGGGGTGGGTGATGAGCAATTCCAGGCTCATGGCGCTGCCATTGGACAGCCCCAGCAGCCAGGGGCGCTGCACCCCCAGGGCGCTGAACAGTTCCCAGGCTTCCTGGGCCAGCAGGGCCGTGGCATAGGGTCCTTCCTCAGGCGCATCGGACTTCCCCTGCCCCCGGCTGTCGAATGTGAGGACGCGGTAGCGTGACGTCAGGCCCGGCAGCACGCCGGCCCACATGGTGGTGTCCGAGAGCAGGCCATTCAGCAGCACCAGCCAGGGACCTTGCGGATTCCCCTGGACGCGATAGTGGAGCTTCAGGCCCGACGGCAGCGTGGCGAAGGTCGGCTGGGGCCTCATGAGCCGTGCCTCAGCTCGGAGGGCTGGTGCTGTCCCTCGAAGCGCCAGGCGCCAGCCTCCCACCGGATGACGGTGCAGCTGGCCTTCTTCACCTCGAGGCTGCGGCCCGTGAGATGGAACACCAGCTCCCCGAGGAACGGCTGGTGGCTGACGAGGACCAGGACGCCGTCCGCCTCGGCGGCGAGCCCACGCAGCCAGAGATCCGCCAGCGCGGGGCGGGTCTCCGGCAGCACCATCAGGGAGGTCTCCATGGGAAAGGCCCCCGCGGCCTCCTGGAGACAGATCATGGTCTCCATCGCGCGCCGGTAGGGGCTGCTGAAGCCCCGGGTGGGCATGTAGCCCCGGGCCACAAGACCCCGCATGGCGGCCCGGGTTTTCGCCCAGCCCTCCCGGGTCAGGGCGCGGTCCGCGTCCCGTTGACCTGGCCTGGGATCTTCGGCGATGCCGTGACGGATGAGGAGCAGGGTGGTCATCCTGCGATCTTACCTCTTACGAGAGGCCTTCCAGGCCAGGCGCATGGCGCGCCGCCGGTGGGCGGCCAGGTAGCGGGCATCCTCGGCGTAGGTGGTGGGGTAGATGGACGGCACCGGCCGGGGGTTCAGTTCGTCATCCACGTTCGCGAAGGTGAAGACGCAGCTATTGGAAAGATTCGTCTGGGTCCGGTCGCGGCTCACCCGGATGATGTCCGTCTCCACGCCGACGCTGGTGTCCCCGGAGTAGACCGCCCGGCTGAGGAACTGGAGCTTGTCGCCCATGCGCACGGGCTGGACGAAGTTGATTCGGTTCACGGCCACGATCACGGGCCGGTGGGGGGCCACCTGCTCGGCGCAGATGGAGGACAGCTCAAAGGCCTGGCGGATCAGATGCCCACCGAAGATCTTGGTGGGGACGTTCTCGTGTTCGGGATAGGTGCGCTCCCACCCGCTGGTGACGCAGTCGCCGGCCATCAGGCCCCGGAAGTCGGGCTCCTCCTGGGCGGCGTGCAGGGAGGCCAGCAGCGCGTACTCCTCGCGGCTGGGGGGTTCCTGGGCCTGGTGCAGCTGCTGCCGGTAGCCCTCCCGCCGGGCGATGGCCCGCTCCCAGCGCCGCACCGCCAGGGGGTCGTCGGGCTGGAACGCGGGCAAGGTCAGGCTCGCCGCGCCGGCTCCCGTCGTGCTGCGCGCCACCATCGTGAAATAGCAGGAGGCGATGTGCGCGGGCGGGCCGCCGTCGGCACCGGCGGCGTGCTCGACACGGATGCCCACCTCCAGGCTCGTGCGGCCCACGAAGTTGACCCGCGCCCGGAACACCAGGTCCCGGTGGACATCCGCGGCGCTGCGCACATAGATGTTGTCGATGGCCGCGGTCACCACCCGGGCGCGGGGATGGGTCTGCCGCACGTAGTCGAGGGCGCACTCCTCCGCCACCTTGTCGAGCACCTCCAGGATCAGGCCGAAGCGCACGTTGGCCGGGAGATCCTCGTCGAGCACCATGTACCGCCGTCGCAGGGCGGGATCGGAACCGAGAGGCAGCGTGAGGATGCGATCTTCGGGGAGGACCATGGACCAGTATGCCTGATCTGCGATTCTCCCTGGAATATCAAGGCGTTTCGTGGGATGCTGATCGTTTGGGCCCCTCCCGGCTGGCGCTGTCCGCCAACAGAGATTGCCATTCGGCACACTCGCGCAGGGATAGCCCCGGGAGACATCGTGAGTGAGACCACCTTCGCAGCCCTAGGCTGCAGCGAAGCCCTGTTGGCCGCCTTGGCCAAGCGCGGCTTCGAGACCCCAATGCCCGTGCAGGCCCAGACCTTCAAGCCCGGTCTCGAAGGCCGTGACTTGCTGGTGCAGAGCCGCACCGGCTCCGGCAAGACCCTGGCCTTCGGCCTGCCCCTGCTGCACCGGCTCTCCGACGAGCGCCACACCCAGGCCCTCATCCTCGCCCCCACCCGGGAGCTGGCCCAGCAGGTGGGCGCCGAGCTGCACAGCCTCGTGCCCAAGCTGCCCATCGCCAACCTCGTCGGTGGCGTGGCCTATCCGCCCCAGCTCCGGGCCCTGCAGATGGGTTCGCCCGTGGTTGTGGGCACTCCGGGTCGGGTGAAAGATCACCTGGATCGTGGCACCCTCGACCTGAGCCACGTGACCATGATCGTCCTCGATGAGTGCGATGAAATGCTGAACATGGGCTTCCTCGAAGACGTGGAAACCATCCTCGCCAAGGTGCCTGAAGGTCCGCAGACCTACCTGTTCTCCGCCACGCTGCCGGCCCCCATCGCCAAGCTCGCGAAACGTTTCCTGAAGGATCCCGTCCAGATCCAGCTGGCTGAGGCTGGCGAGCACGCCGTGCACGCGGACATCGCCCACACCCCCGTGCTGGTGCCCGACCACCAGCATGTGCGGGCGCTCGTGAACCTGCTGCTGCGCGACCAGCCCAGCTCCGCCCTGATCTTCACCAAGACCAAGGCGCAGACCGAGGAAGTCGCGGAAGAGCTGACGGTCTCAGGGCTGCCCGCCGCCTTCCTGCACGGTGATCTGGCCCAGGCCACCCGCACCCGCATCCTCGGCCAGTTCAAGGAGGGCAAGCTGCGCTACCTGGTGGCCACGGACGTGGCCGCCCGCGGCCTCGACATCGAGGGGCTTCCCCTGGTGGTTCATGTGGGGATCCCCACGCAGCTTGAGAACTACATCCACCGCAGCGGCCGCACGGGCCGCGCCGGCGCCAAGGGCACCAGCCTGGCCCTGGTGGGTTGGAAGGAAAGCCGCATCCTGCTGGCCTGGGGCCGGCGCGGTGGACTGAAGCTGGACTGGCGCGCCGTGCCCACCCCCGCGGAGATCCGCGAAGCCCAGACCGTCAAGCTCCTGGATGGGATCCAGGGCGCAGCCAGCGCCGCGCTCCTGGCCCAGGCCACCCAGATGCTGAAGGATGCGGATCCCGTGCGACTCGTGGCGGGCCTCCTCGGCCTCGTCCAGGCCGAACAGTCCGCCGGTTTCGATCTGCCCAACGAACCCGAGCGCAAAGCCAAGCCCCGCTTCGACAGCCCCCGCGAGCGCAAGGAGGGTGGGCCCCGTCCCCAGCGTTCCTATGCGGAACGCAACGCCGCCCGCGGTGATTCACCCCGCCCCGATTCCGCCTTCTCGAAAACCCGCCCCGATGGCAGCTTCAAGCCCCGGAGCGAATTCGACGAGAAGCCTCGTCCCTATGTGAAGCCCAAGCCAGGCGCCTCCACCGGCCCTCGCAAGACCTGGGAGGACCGCCCCACCACCAAAGAGACTCCGCGCCCCTGGAAGGCCGCGCCGACGAAGGCGTGGAAGAAGAAGTAGCCCCGTCTTCCCTCACCCCAAAAACAAAGGGCGCCCTTCGGCGCCCTTTGTTTTGGAGCGGGTGGATATCGGATCATCCATTAGGATCGCTGGCATTCAGATCCACGGGCTTGGCCTCCTCCACTTGCGGCGGGCGGCCCCAGATACGGTTCTCCACTGGCTGGACCGCGGCCTCGTCGCGGGCCTCCTTCACCTTCTGGATGGCTTCAGCGTCACTGCCTGACTTGGGGACGGTGCCTGGCTTGAACGCCAGATGGAGCACCTTGTCGGCGGTCGCTGAGGTCGCCAGCAGGCCCGTGTAGCGGTCGATGTCCGCCCACTCCATGCCTTCGGGCGCCTGGAATTCCTCCCGCTGGGTGGTCGGCAGGGCGACCTTCATGAAATCGATCCAGATGGGCAGAGCCACCTTGGCGCCATCGGCGCCGCGGAAGATGGTCTTCTTCTCATCCAGGCCCACCCACACGCCGCAGACCACACGGGTGGAGAAGCCGATGAACCAGCCATCGGTATGGTCGTCCGTGGTGCCGGTCTTGCCCGCCACCGGCCACTGCAATTCCGCCCCGGCGCGGGCCCCGGTGCCGTTGTAGGCCACACCCTGTAGGCACTGGATGAGCTGGTAGGTGCTCTGGGCATCCAGCACCTGCTCGGTGGCCGCCCCGCTGTGGCTCTCCAGGATGCGGCCGTTGCGATCGACCACCTTCTTGATGAAGAAGGGCACGGGAGTCTGCAGGCCGTCGTTGGCGATGGTGGCGTAGCCGCGCACCATCTCCCTCAGGGTGAGATCGGCAGAACCCAGGGCCATGCTGGGATAGGGCGGGATGGGGCCGGTGATGCCGCACTTCCGCGCGAAATCGACGACGTTGAGGACGCCGGTCTCTTCGAGGGTGCGCACCGCCGGAACGTTGCGGGAATCGCGCAGGGCTTCCCAGATCGGGATGGGGCCCCAGAAATCCCGCTCGTAGTTCTTGGGTTCGTAGGGCTTCACGCCACCGCGCAGGGGCTTGTATTCCGAGGTGCCGTCCGGCAGCGTGACCGTGAGGTAGTCCACGGTGTTCACGAAGCGCGTCGGCACGTCCAGGACCATGCTGGCGGGAGTCTTCCCGGCCGTGAAGGCCGCGCCGTAGACGAAGGCCTTCATGGTCGATCCCACCTGCCGCTGGGCCTGGATGGCGCGGTTGAATTTCGAGCGGTTGAAGTCGTAGCCGCCCACCATGGCCCGGACTTCGCCAGTCTTCGGATCCAGGGCCATCAGGGCGCCCTCCACCTGGGGCTCCTGATCGAGTTCCAGGGTCTTCGGCGTGCCGTCCTCTGCCGTCTTCACCAGGAAGAGCGGTGCGGCCCCCCGGGGGAGCAGCTTGTGGAAGTCCTTGCCGGCCCAGGCGAAGGCGCTTTCGGGCACCTCCAGGCTGACCGTACCGATGCGCACCTGGGCCTTGGTCCCCTTCCAGCCGAGGATGACACCACGGACACTGTCGCCGGTCTCGAAGTAGCGCTTCCAGCCGTTGAGCTGCGTCGTCTCGGGGTCCGTCACGAACTGCACGGCGTCCTTCCGGAATCCGCGACGCCGGTCCACGACCTTCAGTCCGGCCCGCACGGCTTGATTCGCGGCCTCCTGCCAGTAGCTGTCCACCGTGGTCGTCACTTCCAGACCACCATTCAGCACCTGCTCGCGGCCGTACTTCTCATAGAGGTACTTGCGGACCTCCTCCACAACATAGGGGGCCACGGCCTCTTCCCGGGCGTTCTCCCGGGCCAGGCGGATGGGCTTCTCGATGAGCAGGTTGGCCTCCTGCGTCTTGAGGTAGCCCTCCTTGACCATCCGGACCAGCACATGGTTGCGCCGGGATTTGGCTGCCGCCCGGGCCTTGGGGTCCGGGTTGTAGGGGTTGTACCAATTGGGATTCTGGACCAGCCCAGCCAGCAGGGCGCATTCCTCCACGTTGAGCTGCGGCGCGCTCTTCCCGAAGTAGAACGCCGCGGCAGCCTCGATGCCGTAACGCCCGCCGCCGAAGTACACCTCGTTGGCATACATCTCCATGATCTGCTTCTTGGAGTAGGCCTTCTCCAGCTTGCGGGCGAGGATGATCTCCTTCAGCTTGCGATCCAGGCGCTTCTGACGCTTGGCGGTGACGGTGCGGATGAGCTGCATGGTCAGTGTCGAGGCGCCTTCGCGCCGACGGCCGAAGCTGGTGACGAAGTTCCATCCGGACCGCATGAGGCCGCGCGCCGACACGCCACTGTGCCCCCAGAAATCCGCATCCTCCGTCGCCACGAGGGCATTCACAAAGGCCTTGGGGATGTCGCCGTAGGGGATCACCACCCGATGTTCCTCGGCGAAGATGCCGATGACGTTGCCATCGTGATCCAGGACCTTGGTGATGGTCTTGGGCACGCGGATCGCGAACATGGTGAGGAAGCTGTCGGCGTCCCGGGACATGACGGACCAGGACACGGCCAGCGTGGCCGCACCGACCAGCGTGAGGGCCAGGAAGGCCCACAGCGCCCGGCCGAGCCACCGGCGTGAAGAAGTGGAGGAGGATGCCTGGGTGGAAGCCATGCCCCAAGGATAGCGTTAGAGTGATCCCATGCCCCAGCGACTGATTCTCGTGGCCAAGATCAAATCCCCGCGCTTGGCTTCCACCCTGCGCGAGGCGTTGCCATCTTTCCTCGGTCGGGGCTGGCTCGTGACGAGCGAGCCCGCGTTGGCCGAGGCCTGGGCCGAAGCCGGCCTGGATCCTGCGCGCCTGACCCTCGACCCGGATCTGGGCGCCTCGGGACCAGCCGCGGATCTGTGCCTGGTTCTCGGGGGGGACGGGACCCTGCTCCACGCGGCCCGGCGCGTGGGCATGCGGGGCACCCCCATTCTGGGCATCAACCTCGGCTCCCTGGGCTTCCTCACGGCCCATCCCGTCTCCGAGGCTGCCAGCGCGGTGCAGGCCTTCCTGGAGGGGACGCTCGTGGCGGACCGGCGCCCCATGTTGGAGGTGGAACTCCGGCGCGGCGACCGGCTGCTGGCTCAGCAGACGGTGCTGAACGACGCGGTGGTGGCCAAGGGCGCCCTGGCCCGCATCATGGACATGCATCTGCGCGTGGGTGATCAGGATGCGGGGCCCATCAAGGCCGACGGGCTCATCGTGGCGACGCCCACGGGGTCCACGGCCTATGCGCTGTCCGCCGGTGGCCCCATCCTGCACCCCAGCCTCGAAGCCTTCGTCATCGCCCCCATCTGCCCTCACACGCTGACGCTGCGACCTTCCGTGGTACCCGCCTCCCAGCCCATCAGCATCACCCTGGAGGAGGCGGAGGACGCCCACCTCACCCTGGACGGCCAGATCGGCTACCAGCTGCTGCCCGGCGACGAAGTCCGCCTGCGCCAGGCCCAGACCCGCATCACCCTGCTCCAGCGGCCCGGCCTCGACTTCTTCGCCCTGCTTCAGCAGAAGCTGCATTGGGGAGACCGGTAGATCCGGTCTGTCCCCCACAGACCGCCCCGGCCGGGCGACATTCCTGACCATCTGGTCGGCGGCGGTCTGCGCCGCGCCCCGCTTGTGACCACGCGCACACGGGGCGGGCATGACACTTCCCCCTAGTAGGACCTGTGTCCCTGCATGGAGTCTCCATGGCCCTCAAAGAACGACCCAAACCCTTTTTGCTGCCGGAGTATTGCAAGGGCTGCGGCCGGTGTCTCGACGCCTGCGCCAAGGACTGCATCCACCTGAGCGACCAGATCAACCCCCTGACCGGCCTGGTCCCGGTGGAACTGGACCTCACGAACTGCAACGCCTGCGGCCTCTGCATGGACGCCTGCCCCGAGCCGTACGGCCTGCGGCCCGCCCATGAGGGCGAGATCCAGGACTTCGAGCTGGAAGATCCCGCCAAGATCTTCGGCGTGAAGCCCAGCGACGCCCCGGAGCCGGTGGATCTGCCCTCTGAAGTGCTGCCCCTGCCCCGCACCGAGCCCCTGGTCATCAAGGGCACGTACGCTTCAGCCCTCGGTGCCCTGCTCGCAGGCTGCCGCCACGTCTATGGCTACCCCATCACCCCCTCCACCGAGGGCGCCGAGCTGATGGCCAAGTTCCTGCCCAAGTTGGACGGCACCTTCATCCAGGCCGTCAGCGAAGTGGCCACCGTCAACATGATGTACGGCACCGCCGGCGCGGGTCTTCCGACGATGACTTTCACCTCCTCGCCGGGCTTCAGCCTGATGCTGGAGGGCGTGTCCTACATGATCGGCGCCGAGCTGCCGGGCGTCTTCGTGAACGTCATGCGCGGCGGGCCGGGCCTCGGCAACATCGCCCCCGAACAGGCCGACATCAAGCTGGCCTGCCACGGCCTTGGCCACGGCAACACCCGGGCCATCGTGCTCGCTCCCGCCACGCCCCAGGAGATGCTTGACCTGACCATGCTGGCCTTCGAGCTGAGCTTCAAGTACCGCAACCCCGTGATCCTCCTCGGCGACGGCTACCTGGGCCAGATGACGGGCAAGGTCCAGCTGCCCGAAACCATGAT
This sequence comes from Geothrix campi, assembly GCF_024609265.1. Taxonomy (GTDB): domain Bacteria; phylum Acidobacteriota; class Holophagae; order Holophagales; family Holophagaceae; genus Geothrix; species Geothrix campi. Next base: position 886,350 of record NZ_JANHMP010000001.1, read on the forward strand.
CAAGCCCGGCATTCCCAAGTGGGCGGTCTACGGCGACGCCATGCACCGCAAGAACGTGATCACGTCCATCTTCCTCACGGAGAGCGATCTCGAGGCCCACAACGTCCACCTGAATGCCAAGTACGAGGCCATGCAGGTGGAGGCCCGCGCCGAGTCCTTCCTCTGCGACGACGCCGAGGTGGTGCTCATCGCCTGCAACACCCCGGCCCGCACCGCCAAGGGCGCGGTCCAGGAGCTGCGGCACCAGGGCATCAAGGCCGGCCTGTTCCGGCCCGTCACCCTCTGGCCCTTCCCCGTGGAAGAGCTGAAGGCCGCCATCCACAGCGCCCAGCGCATCGTGGTGGTGGAGGCCAGCGCCGGGCAGCTGGAGGATGAGATCCGCCTCGCCCTCAGCAAGGCTGGTGTCCGGCAGTTCCCTGAGATCGAAAACGTCCGCCGCATGGGCGGCGTCCTGCCCCAGCAGAGCGAAATCATGACCCGGGTCCTGGGTCGGAAGGAGGTGCTCGCATGAGCAAAGCCAGCGTCTTCTACGACAAGTTCGAGCGCCATTCCCACGGCGAGGGTCTGAAGGGCCACGCCACCCACTACTGCCCCGGCTGCGGCCATGGCCTGGCCCACAAGTACCTGGCCGACGCCATCGACGAGCTGGGCATCCAGGACCGCACGGTGGCCATCAGCCCCGTGGGCTGCTCCGTGTTCCTCTACTACTACTTCGATGTGGGCAACAGCCAGGCCGCCCACGGCCGCGCGCCCGTGGTGGCCCTGGGCCACAAGTTCGCCAACCCCGAGAGCGTCGTCATCAGCTATCAGGGCGACGGCGACCTGGCCTCCATCGGCCTCGCGGAAACCGTGGCCACCGCCCAGCTCGGCGCCCCCATCACCGTCATCTTCATCAACAACGCCATCTACGGCATGACCGGCGGCCAGATGGCCCCCACCACGCTGATGGGCCAGAACAGCACCACCAGCCCCTCTGGCCGGAACGAGTACAACGGCCAGCCCATGAAGATGGCGGAGCTCATCGCGGGACTTGATGGGCCCGTCTACGTCGAGCGCGTGGCCCTCTATGACGCCAAGCAGCGCATCAAGGCCAAGAAGGCCATCCAGAAAGCCATCAAGCTCCAGGTCGAAGGCCGCGGCTACTCCTTCATCGAGGTGCTGGCCGAGTGCCCCACCCACCTGAAGATGGACCCCGAAGCCACCGAGAAGTGGGTCAAGGAGTGCATGGAGCCGGTCTACCCGCTGGGTGTGAAGAAGGACGTCACGGTCGATCCTTGGTTCAAGCGCAACCCGCCCTGCTTCAAGGGTGAGAAGCTCCTCAGCCTGGCCGGCGCCACCTCCGAGCACCCCGAGCGCTTCTGCAAGGGCTTCCCCACGCACCTGGCGCCGAACGACATCTCGCTGAAGCTCGCCGGCTCCGGTGGTGACGGCGCCCAGACCGCGGCCATGCTCATCGCCCGCGCCTCCATCAATGAAGGCTTCGATGCCACGCACATCCCCAGCTACGGCCCAGAGAGCCGCGGCGGCACGTCCTACGCGGACGTCCACGTGGCCGAGGAGGAGGTGCTGAACCCCGGCTCCCCCGATCCCCAGGTGCTCATCGCCTTCAACACCCCCAGCCTGGCCAAGTTCGGCCCCACGGTGCGCAGGGGCGGCTTCGTCATCTACGACAGCTCCGTGGTGACCGAGGCGCCGGTGCTGGATCCCAGCATCAAGATGTTCCCCGTGCCCTTCACCGGCATCGCCACCGATCTGGGCAAGGCCGTCGTGAAGAACATCGTGGCCCTAGGCGCCCTCCAGGCCGCCACGAACATCTTCCCGAAAGACACCATGCTCACAGCCATCCGCGTGGCCCTGAAGGACAAGTGCGCCTTGATCCCCCTCAACGAAGAAGCTTTCGCCTGGGGCATCAAGTCTGTGGAAGCCCTCAACCAGTAGTTCGGCATCTCCCTCAGGAGGCAGCCATGACGGATACCGCCATCCAGACCACCCTCAACGCCGAGGAATGGAAGATCGTCATGGCCCTCCGGGAGATCCCGGACAGCCCGCTCCGCACCAAGGTCTCAGGCCTCCTCGGAGAGTTGGTGCGGTTCATCCAGCAGCCCCGCTGCCTGGGCCTGCAGAGCGACGGCTTCCCCTGCGGCAGCCCCCACACCAGCTGTGAGGAATGCCAGCACATGCTGAAAGTCCTCGACGAGATCGCGGCGCGGGTGCCAGTTCAGGACTGAGCGACTCAGGATCATTTCATTTCAGACATACCAGCGGCCCCTCCGGGGCCGCTGGCCGTTCAGGGCCCCTTTCCGAACCTGGAGATGGGAGTTCACTCCCTCCGCACGCCAGGAACGATAAGGCCTCTATTTTCTGATCGGAGATCCGACAAATCATGTCATTCGACGACGTCGCGCCGTAAACGACTGGCAGGGTGTCATCGGTTCCGCATACTTCCCCTGCGCCACCGTACCCGCCCTTCTGCCGATAAGGCCCGGCCTTCGAACTGACTCCGGGCCACTCCCCTAGGGTGACGCGATCCCAACCTTCCCCTGGGCCCTCAGGCCGCTTCGCCCGGATCAGCGGGCCGGAGAGGTTCTGTCCCCGCATTCCCATCCCTTCTCCAAGAGGCCTTGCCATGCGCAAGCAACTGCTGTCCTCCCTGTTGGCCCTTACCGCCGCGATACCCTTCATCACCTGCGGCGGCCGGTTCGGCGTAGACAAGGAAGGCACCCGCACCCTCGTTCTGCTCCACACCACAGATGAGCATTCCCGCCTGCTCGGTGTGGGCCCTGAAGTCGACGGCTACCCGGCCCTCGGCAAGTCCCCACAAGGGAAACTGGTGGGAGGCATCGCCCGGCGCTCCTCCATCCTCGCCACGGAGCGGAAGCGAGCAGAGGTCCTGCAGGAGAGCAGCCTGACCCTCTCCTCGGGCGACAACCTCATGGGCACCCTGTTCCAGGCCGCCTCACTCACGGCCTCGCCGGACTACCGGGCCCTCAAGGCCCTGGGCTACGATGCCACAACCCTGGGCAACCATGAATTCGACGCGGGTCCGGCCTACCTGGCTGGCGCCCTCTATGCCGCCCAGACCCAGGGCGGCCTGGTTCCCGTCATCGCCAGCAACATCCACTTCTCCGGGGACGCGTCCGCACCCGACGCGGCCCTGGCCAGCCTCTACGATCCCACCGGCCAGGACACCGCCAAGCCCATCCGGCCCTACCTGGTGCTCCGGACCACCAACGGCCTGAAGGTCGGCATCCTGGGCGCGCTGGGGGCCATCCCGGCCGCCACCGCCCCCCTCAAAGCCCCGGTCTCCTTCACCGTGCCGGAGGATCCCAACCAGGAGCTGCAGACTCGGGTGAATGAGCTCCGGAACACCGAGAAGGTGGACCTGGTGATCCTGCTGGCCCACGCCGGAACGGAACCTGATACTCCCGAACTGGGCGAGAGCTACCAGATCGCCCGGAACATCGCCGGCATCGACGTGATCCTGAGCGGCCACACCCATGTGACCACCCCGCCCTTCCTGGTGGCCAACGCGGCCACGGGGAAGAACGTGATCGTCGTGGAACCCGGCTGGAACGGCGAAGCTGTGGAGCGGCTCGTGCTCAAGGTCAAGCAGGACGGAAGCATCCAGATGGATGCCACCCAGACCACCCTGATCCCCGTCGATGACCGCACCCCCGCCGATCCCAGGATGAGGTACCTGGTGGATGAAGCCATCCAGGCCCTCGAGACTCCCGAGGAATGGACCGGCGCTGGCCAGTCCATGCTCGAGCGGACCCTCAGCGACATCGAAGGCGCCGCCGTAATGAATGATCCGAAGACAACCGGCGACCTGTTCTTCCGGCAGCTGGGCGCCACCACCTTCGAGCTGAAGACCAGGCCCCGCAAGGAGACCGGCATGCTCCGTCTCGCGGCCGATTCGATTCTCGCCGAGGCAGAGGCTTCCGGGGGACCCACCCACGTGGGCATCACCTCCTACGGCAACGTCCGGGGCGGCATCTCCCTGGGCTACAGCGGCACCATCGCGATGTCCGACGCCTTCCGGGTCTACCCCATGGGGCTCGGCCCCGATGCCCTGGGACACTACACCCCAGGCTTCGGATTGGTGCGGGTGGCCGTCCCCGCCATCGAGCTGAAGGCCATCCTGGAGGTCACCGCCACTTACCCCTTCGTGACCAGGAATGGCGCGGACCAGTACCTGCTGCCCTCAGGCGTCTCCTTCACCTTCGACACGTCCCGGCCGGTCTTCGACCCGGCGGACCCGGGCAATCCCGCCAAGGGAAGGGTCACCCGGATCGCCTTCGCCACGGACCATGCCGCTCTGGACACCTACGACTTCCCGATCTTCGATTTCACCTATTCACCGGCCGGCTGGCTGAACGCGAACTATCCCTACATGCCGGTGGTCGTGGCGACGGACGTGTACCTCGCCCTGATGGCCCAGACCCTGGGACTCGCCTACTGGCTGCCCGACGCCACGCCCGCGGATTTCGCCGGCGGGACCAAGCTGGTGACGAACATCGGCCAGGTGATGCTCTTCCGGTCCACGGACGGTTCCTCGATCAAGGCCTACGAGGCCTTCGCGAAATACGTGCGCGCCCTCTGCCAGGCCAATGGCGGCGTCCTCCCCTCTCGCTACGACGACCTGTCAGCCGAGGGAGCGGCACCCAGGCGGGCCATCGGCACCGGCCCGGGTACGGAGTAATGGATCAGGACTGGAGTCGTTGAACCGGTGATTCAGCGCAGAGAACGCTGGGGAAGCCCCCCCGGCGTTCTCTGCGCTGGCATTTCCCTTTACAGCCCGCCCCGCAGATTCGCGAACGTCCTCAGCCCAGCTTCGGTGGGCTTGAGCAGGGCCACGAGACGTCCGTCATGCAGGGCCCGCAGGGGCGCACCGGGGTCGGGGAAGCCCTCGGGCATGGCCCAGGTGGCAGGTTGGGCCTCGCCCGTGGGGATGACGCGGCCGTGGGCCAAGTGATCGGCCTCTTCATCCGAGAGCAGGCGAGCTGGGCACCACGGCAGCAGGTCCGCGCCGGCAAGCAGGCGCTCCGAGCCCTCGCCCGGATCGGCCCAGGGCCCGATGGCGGTGCGGAGGAGGGCCGTCAGGTGGGCGCCGCAACCCAGGGTGCGACCCAGGTCCCGGGCTAGGCTGCGCACGTAGAAGCCGCCCCGGCAGGTGAGTTCCAGAGTGCTGCGTTGAGGTAGGTCGTGGGCGATCCAACGGGCCGAGAGCAGGAACACGCGGCAGGGCTTCATCACCACGTCCTCGCCGCGGTGGGCCTTCTTGTAGGCGGCTTCGCCATCGATCTTCTTGGCGCTGGTGGCTGGAGGCACCTGATCCGTCCACCCCAGGAAGGGCGCCAGGGCGGCATCCAGTGCTTCCGGTGCCAGGTGGTCGGCGGAAGCCTCCGACACCGGCTTCCCATGCAGATCGCAGGTATCGGTTTCCAGGCCCCAGGCGACTTCCGCCACATAGGTCTTGGGCAGCGGATGCATCAGCTCCATGAGCCGCGTGGCCTGGCCCGCCATGACCAGCAGCAGCCCCTCCGCGAACGGATCCAATGTGCCGCCGTGGCCCAGGGCCAGCTTCTTCTGGCCTGCCTCGAAGGCCCGGCGCTTGAAGCCGCGGATCACATCAAAGCTGCTCTGGCCCACGGCCTTGTGGACGAGGTGGATGCCGGACTCGACCATTCAGGCTTCTTCCGCTTCCGGATCCGCGGGCCGCGCAGCCCGTTCCTTCTCGATCTCCGCCAGGAGGGTCTCCATATGGTTGCCGTCCTCCAGAGTGCCGTCCGGGAAGAAGCGCAGCTCGGGGACCCGGCGCATCTTCAGGCGTGAGGCCAGCTGGCTGCGTAGGAAGCCCGCCGCGCGGCCCAGGGCCTTGCGGGTGAGGCCGTCCTGGGCTTCCTGGTCGCCACCATTCGCGGGGAGCACGGTGAAGTACACCTTGGCCACGCTGCGGTCTGGCGAGAGGCGGACCGCCGTGAGCGTCACGAAGCCCAGCTCGGGATCCCGGAGCTCGCGCTGCACGATCGTCGAAAGGAGGAAGTGGACTTGGTCTTCAAGGCGTTCGGGGCGTTGCATGGTTTTCCTTTGCCGTTCCATTGTAGCCCACCCAGCCTTTTCGCCTTCTCCAGCGGCACAGGCCCCCGCCGTTGGATACCCTGGGTTATTCAAAGGGCGCTGCCTTGGCCAACTGGTTCGAAGCGTGGTTCGACGAAGACTATGCCCTGCTCTACGCCCACCGGGACGCGGAGGAGGCCCGCCAGGCCGTGAGCCAGGCCCTGCATGTGGCCCCCGAACTGGGCCAGGGGCCCGTGCTGGATCTGGGCTGCGGCGCGGGCCGCCATCTGGAGATCCTGCGCCGGACCAATCCCCTGGCCTTCGGGATGGACCTCTCCCGGGCCCTGCTCCGCCTGGCTCCCAGGGACCTGCGCTCCTGGCTGCTGCGTGGCGACATGCGGAACCTGCCCGTGAAGGACCACTCGCTCTCCGGCATCTGCCTCTGGTTCACGCCCTTCGGCTACTTCTCTGATGACCAGAACCTCAGGCTGCTGCTGGATCTGGGGCGTCGCCTGCGCCCCGGCGGCGTGCTGGTGATGGACTACCTCAACGCCGAAGAGGTGAGACGCACCCTGGTGTCTGAGGACACTCTGGAGCGCGCGGGGGTGCGGGTTCTCAGTCATCGCACCATCGAAAATGATCGCATCGTGAAACGCATGAGGCTCACGCGCTTGGACACCGGGGAAACCCGCCAAGCCATGGAGAGCGTCCGCCTCTACCCTCCCGAAGCCCTTGAGGAGATGGCTGCCCACGCCGGCTTGCGCCTGCGCAACGTCATGGGCACCTACACAGGCGAGGCCTTCTCTGAAGAGAGCCCGCGGTGGATCGGCATCTTCGAAAAGGTGGGATGACGGCTGACGGATAGCCTGGCAGTGCATCCTCCGTCAGAATGAATCCAGCCATTTGCAAGGAGCAGCCATGGGCTTCCAGTCGGTGCGGGATCTCAATGTGAAGGGCCATCGCGTCTTTCTGCGGGCGGACCTGAACGTGCCGCTCAAGGAGGGCCGCATCACCGATGCCACCCGGATCCGCGAAACGCTCCCCACGCTGAAATTCCTGCTGGACGGCGGCGCCTCCGTGGTGCTGGCCTCCCACCTGGGCCGGCCCGAGGGCAAGGGCTTCGAGGCTGCCTTCAGCGCCGCCCCCGTGGCCGCCTGGTTGAAGGAGCAGGGTTTCGACTGCCGGCTCGCCAGCTATGTGAACGGCGAGGCCGTGGAGGCCGAAGCCGCCGCCCTGAAGCCCGGCCAGGTGCTCCTGCTGGAAAATCTGCGCTTCGAGAAGGGCGAGACCAAGAACAAGGAGGACTTCGCCACCAGCCTGGCGAAGCTGGCCGACACCTACGTGAACGACGCCTTCGGCGCGGCCCACCGGGCCCACGCCTCCGTCAGCGGCATGGTGGCCCACTTCCCCAAAGACCGCGTGGCCGCGGGTTTCCTCATGGAGAAGGAGCTGAAGGCCCTGGGCAAAGTCACGGAGAATCCGGAAAAGCCGCTGGTCGTGATCTTCGGTGGCGCCAAGGTGAGCGACAAGATCGAACTGATCCAGAATTTCCTCGGGAAGGCCGACGCCATCCTCATCGGTGGCGCCATGAGCTACACCTTTCTCAAGGCCCAGGGCTTCGAGATCGGGAAGAGCCTGTGCGAAGAGGACAAGCTCGACCTGGCCCTCGATCTGCTGAAGCAGGCCGAGGCCAAGGGCACGCGCCTTCTGCTGCCCCTGGACCATGTGGCTGCCACCGAGTTCAAGGAGGACGTGGGCTGCGCCATCACCGTAGACCAGAACATCCCCACCGACCGCATGGCCCTCGACATCGGCCCTGAGACCGTCGCCACCTACGCGGCCGAAATCCGCAGTGCCAAGACTCTGCTCTGGAACGGCCCCATGGGCGTCTTCGAAATGCCCTCCTACGCCGCTGGCACCCTGACCATGGCCGAGGAACTGGCCGAGGCCGCGGACAAGGGCGCCTTCGTGCTGGTGGGCGGCGGCGACAGCGTGGCCGCCGTGAACAAGGCCGGCGTGGCCTCCCGCATGAGCCACGTCTCCACGGGCGGCGGCGCCAGCCTGGAGTTCCTCAGCGGGCTCGAACTTCCTGGCGTGGCAGCGCTTCAGCGCTGAACAACCCCCAGGCAGGACATGCCCGGTCGGCGAATCGCTGGTAGCCTCTAGGTCTCCCCCAACGGTTCGCCCCGCCCTGCTGCCGCCGACCGGTCCTGCGCCACCCAGGAGGTTTCCATGCGCTTCGTCGTCGCCAACTGGAAGATGCACTTCCTGTCCGACCAGGCCCGCGACTTCTGCGAGGCCTTCCTCGCGGACTATGTGCCATCACCCTCGGTGACGGCGGTCATCGCACCGCCCTTCCATCTCATCCGGCCCGTGGCCGACAGCCTCCGGAGCCGCCAGGTCCGCGTGTTCGGCCAGAACGGCCATGCCGAGCCGAATGGCGCCTACACGGGCGAGATCTCCATGGCCCAGCTGCAGGATGCCGGATGCTCGGGCGTGATCCTCGGCCACAGTGAACGGCGCCAGTTCTTCGGAGAAACGGACGAAGCCCTGGTCGCCAAGGTGAAGGCGGCCCGCGACTGGAATCTGCTCCCCCTGCTCTGCGTGGGCGAGACCCTTGAGGAACGGCAGCAGGGCCGGACGCTGGAGATCCTCGACCGCCAGATCTCCATCCTGGCCCGGACTGGGCCCACGCCGCTCTGGGTGGCCTACGAGCCCGTCTGGGCCATCGGCACCGGGCTGCGCGCCGAGGTGGGACAGATCCGCCAGGCCCACGCCTTCATCAAGTCGAGGCTCACCACCCTCATGAACCAGAATTTCGGCCCGGTGCCCATTCTCTATGGCGGCAGCATCACCCCGGAGACCTTCCCTGAACTGCTGGACATCCCGGAAGTGGCCGGCGGCCTCGTGGGCGGCGCCAGCCTGGATCCCCTCAAGTTCGCCACCCTGGTGAAGCAGGCAGGCTGATCAGTCCCTGTCGAGAAAGTGGTCCGCCACCTCGAGGGCCAACCCCACCAGTCCAGCCGCGGTAAGCCAGCCCCCGGAAGCACCTATCTGCTGCCCGAACTCATACGAAGAACCGGGATGCCCGGGAACCTGGACGGCGGCCCGCTGGACCCCCTTCAACTCCTCGAGTTCCCGCTCCCGGGCCCGGTCCAGGCCGCCTCCGGCGATGAAGGCCAGCAGCCGCCGCAGCTCATCCTGGTCGAACCAGAGGCCATGGGCCTTGCAGACATCCAGCACCACGCCGGACCGCCGGGCGTAGTTCACGCGGTTCATGCGCTGCCCGCAGGCAGGACAGGGGCGGTACTGCACCGGCTCCAGCGCCGTGGCGGGCGGAGCCGAAGGCGCCGGAAGGGCCCCAAGCACGGCGCCCTGGCGCTCCCGGCTGGCGCCCAGCTGCTCGAACACGGCCCGGTCCAGCCACAGACCGCCACAGGCCAGACAGGCCCGCGTCTCGAGATCCCCCACGCGGCCAGCAGCCAGCGGTTTCCGGCAGGCCGGACAGGGCGCTCCCTCTGGTGTCGCCGAGGCCCGGGGCGCCAGGGCCGCGCCGCAGGCGGGACAGTGGCTGGCCGACAGCGGCACCATCGCGAAACAGGCCGAGCAGGCCACCGTGGCGAGCTGGGCCTGGCAGTAGGGACACTGCGGTGCATCCGGAGGTACCGGAGCGCCGCAGCCGGAACAGCGGAGGGTCTGGGCTTCCATCAGTCTTTCTTCGGCTCCGTCTTCGGCTCAGGTTCGGGTTTCGGGGGCGGCGCCTCGTCCCTCTTCGCACCGGGGTCCTCGTAGAACCGCTGCTCCGTGAAGCGCGTCCATCGGAAATCGGCGGACAGCTTCTGCACCACCACTCGGGCGAAGCCCTTGGCCTCCTCCTCGCGAATGCGGCCGTCATCATCCCGGGATCCGGGCGGGAGCGGGTCCATGGCTTCCACCACCTCCTGGGGCTCGATGGCCTCGGTCCAGAGGGGCTCGGGGTTCCCGGGTTGCATCAGGCGGACCTGGGCCCGGACCACCTGGGGACGGTAGCCCAGACGGTCCCGGGTGTGTTCCTGGGCCATGGCGGCATGCGAACCGGCCCACAGACCCCAGAAGAGGCCATCCACCACGCTCCAGCCGCGGTTGCCGGAAGCCGCGCTCAGGGCGCCCACAGTCGCACCCACAGCCACACCCACCGTGGCGGGGCTGGGCTGGCCCGGGGCCGGGGAGACGTCGCGGATGTCCACCTGGAGTTCCACGCCCCCCACAGGTGCCTTCACGCCCTCGGGAACGACCACCACCCGGGTGGCCAGCCGGGCGCGCAGAGCCGAGGCGTATTCCTTCTGGAAGCCCTCGCGATCAGCCAAGCCCGTTGGCAGGCTCACCGACACGCTCACAGGCCCGGGATGCTGCCGGAAGGCTTCCACATCGGGCCGTTGACAGGCCAGGACCAGCATCAGGGGAGCGAGGAGCAGGATGGGAGCGCGCCGCATGGGGACCTCCGCGCCCAAGTCTGGGGGCGGCTGCGCCCTGTGTCCAGGCGCTCGTCCCACCTGAGCGCTAGAATCGAGCTTCCCTGTGAGGCCGCATGCTCATTCTTATGGAACCCGCCGCCACCCGTGACCAGGTGGGCGAAGTCCTGGCGCTGCTGGAATCCGCGGGCATCCGCTGCCAGGTGAACGAAACTCCAGAGGCGCTCAGCATCGTGGCGCCGAACGCCTCCAAAGCGCTGAAGCCGGATCGCATCGAACCCATGGCTGGCGTCCGGCGGGTGGTGCCCATCACCAGCCCCTACAAGCTGGCCAGCGCCGATGCCGCCGCGGGCCGCACCGTGGTGGACGTGCATGGCGTTCGGATCGGTGGACCCGACCTGGCCCTGGTGGGCGGTCCCTGCGGGGTGGAAAGCCGCGAGCAGCTTTTCACCGTGGCCCGCTACGTGGCCGAGGCCGGCGTGAAGCTGCTGAGGGCCGGCGCCTTCAAACCCCGCACCAGCCCCTACGCCTTCCAGGGCCTGGGCCTGGAAGGCCTGCGCCTGCTGGAGGAGGCCCGGGCCGAATTCGATCTGGGCATCGTCACCGAGGCCACGGAAGTGGAGACCTTCGACGACGTGGAGCGCAGCGCCGACATGGTGCAGATCGGCGCGCGCAACATGCAGAATTTCGCCCTGCTGCGCCGGGCCGGACGCTGCGAAAAGCCCGTGCTCCTCAAGCGCGGCCCCTCGGCCACCCTGGAGGAATGGCTCTACGCCGCCGAATACGTGCTGGGCGAGGGCAACCGCAATCTGGTGCTCTGTGAGCGGGGCATCCGGACCTGGTCCGATCACGCCCGGAACACCCTGGATGTGAGCGTGGTCCCGGCGGCGAAGGCGCTCACCCATCTGCCCGTCATGGTGGACCCCAGTCACGCCACGGGGCGCCGGGATCTCGTGATCCCCTGTGGCCTGGCCGGCGTGGCCGCAGGGGCCGACGGCCTGCTGGTGGAGACTCACTGCAATCCCGAGAAGGCCCTGAGCGACGGCCCCCAGGCGCTGTTGCCCTCGGATTTCATCCGCCTCGTGGAACGGGCCCAGGCCGTGCACCGTGCCCTGCAGGCTCCCAGCCTCACTGGGCTCTGGATGTAACCCCATCCCTGTGCCAGACTAAGTGGTTCGGAGTTTCCATGAATGGCCTCGCCCTCGCGCTACTGATCCTCTTCGGTGTCCTGCTCATCGGGACGATCCTGCTGCAGCCCGGCACCAAGGGCGGCCTTGGGGCCTCCTTCGGTGGTGGCGGCGCGAACTCCGCCTTCGGCGCGCAGGGCGCCACGCCGTTCCTCTCCAAGGCCACCTACTGGCTGGCCGCCGGCTTCCTGGGCACCACGCTGCTCATCGAAGTCCTGATCATCCGCGGCAACCGCTCGGTGCTGGAGAAGATCTCCGACAAGCCGGCGGCCATCGTGCCTGCGCCGATCGTGCCCGCGCCGGCTCCGGCGCCTGCCCACACGCCCACGCCCGCCCCTGCAAAGAAGTAGCCTCGCCTCGCGCGAAACGAGGCATTGACCGCGTTCGCGCTTTGAGTGAAGATGATTGTTCCACGTGCCCGCGTGGTGAAATTGGTAGACACGCCATCTTGAGGGGGTGGTGGCCACAAGCCGTAGCAGTTCGAGTCTGCTCGCGGGCACCAAACGAAACGAGCGCCTTCTGGCGCTCGTTTTTTGTTTCGGGGATCGGCTTCTTTCGTTTCGGGGACCGGTTTCCGCGCTACCGGAAGACCTCCACCAGCTTGATGCCGCCGCCGCCCTCGGTGCCGCCGGCCAGGAGCACGTCGCCAGACAGCAGGCGCGTCGCCGAGTGGCGATAGCGGGTGGTCAGGTTGGAGGTCAGCAGGGTGCTCCTGGCCACAAGTGGGTCGAACACTTCCAGCGTGGCCGAGGCGATCGAGCCCTCGCCCTGGGTCCGCCCATGGGCCAGGAGGATCCGCCCATCCGTGAGAAGGGTGGCCGTGTGGTGGCTCCGGGGCCGGAGCATGGTCCCTGCGGCGGCGAAGGTTGCCGTGGCGGGATCGTAGATCTCCACGGAGGAGGACACGTCCGTGTTGGGAAGGTCGGGCGTCGTGCCTCCGGCGATCAGGATGCGGCCATCCGGAAGCGGCGTCGCCGTGTGTCCGTACCTGGCCTGGGTCATCCTCCCCGTCGGCGTGAACGTGCCCGTGGCAGGGTCGTAGAGTTCAGCGGAGGCCCAGATCAGCTCCGGACACCCGTACCAGCAGGTGCTGTTCCGTCCGCCGGCGATGAGAATCCTCCCATCCGGGAGACGGGTCGCCGTGTGGCCGGTCCGGGGCGAAGCCATGGATCCCGAGGCCGCAAACCCGCCCGTGGCGGGATTGAAGAGCTCCGAGGTCGACGTGGCGTAGATATCCGAGCCCGTGGCGGGTAGCCCGCCGGTCAGCAGGATGCGCCCATCCGCCAGTTCGGTCGCCGCATGGAGCATCCGTGTGGCCGTCAGGGCCCCCACCGTGCGCAGGCCGGTCCCGACTTCGTAAACCTGGGCGGTGGCCAGGACGCTCACACCGTAGGCCCCCCCGGTCAGCAGCACGCCACCCCCGGGGAGGACCGACGCCTGGTGGGCCCAGCGCTTGGTTCCGAGATCGCCAGTGGGCACGAAGGCACCCGACGCAGGCAGGTACCGCTCCAACTGGCTGGATTCCATCCCGCCCGCCAGCAGTACGCTGCCATCCGGCAGCAGGGTGGCGCTGTGGTCGAAACGGCTGAACTGGGTGGAGGGCGCCGCAGCCAGCGTGGAGAAGTAGGCGGACACCTTCACGGGCACCTCCGCGACGGCCCCGGGGACCTGGTTGCTCGTGGCCCGGAGGTGGTAGGTCCCGGCCGTGGGCGGTGCCTGGTAGCGGCCGGTGATGTCCACCGTGCCCCCCTGGGACTCCACCACCGAGAAGGCCGCCGGGATCACATGACCCTGGGCGTCCTCCGCCCACACCTGCAGGGTGCCACCCACCTTGATATCGCTGGATGCGGGCAGGAGCTTCAGGATTGAGGGGGCCGGGGTGCCGACGGTGTCGGAGCTGGAGCCCCCACCGCCGCAAGCCCAGAAGGAAGCCAGCCCCAAGCCGAGAAGCACACGCGCCAGACGAGGTGTGTTGGTTATCATTTTCATCAGCCATCCGTGAAAAAAGAATGAGTCTAAAATGGACTCAGCTTTCCGAAAACCCCCAAATTCGTACTTGGAAAGACCCCGCCCCACCGGTGGGCCGCTCGGGCGATCAAGCCCCGGAATGGTAGGGTCTGGTATGCCTTGGCCGCCTGCTTCCACCCTCCTCGCCCCCCTGTCCCCCTGGTTCGAGGCCGTGCGGCGGGACCTGCCCTGGCGGGCCGGGGATCTCGACGCCGCCCACCCGGATCCCTACGCGGTGCTGGTGTCGGAGCTGATGCTCCAGCAGACCCAGGTGGCCACGGTGATTCCGTATTTCACGCGCTGGATGGAGCGATTCCCCAACCCCGGGGCCCTGGCGGAGGCCGATGAGGACACCCTCCACAAAGCCTGGGAGGGCCTTGGCTACTACCGCCGCGCCCGGTTCCTGAAGGCCGCTGTCGACAGCATCGCCGCCGAAGGCTGGCCCGGCGATCTGGAGGGCCTCGCACGGCTGCCGGGCCTGGGGCCCTATACCGCCGCCGCCGTGGGTGCCATCGCCTTCCAATGGCCAGCCCCCGCCCTGGACGGCAACGCCTTTCGGGTACTGGCCCGCCTGCTGGTGATCGAGGGCGATCCCAAGGCCCGGGCCGCGGACCTGCGTGCCTGGCTCGCCCCTGCCCTCGAAGCCCATGGCCCCTCCCGCCTGACGCAGGCCCTCATGGAATTGGGCGCCACGGTCTGCACACCGACGCCCGCCTGCAGCAGGTGCCCCCTGGCGGATCGCTGCGGTGCGCATGTGACCAATCGCACCGCCGAAATCCCGCCCGTGGCGAAGCGGGCGAAACCGAAGGCCTCCTGCCTCTGGCTGTTGGCGATGGAGGCCGAGGGGCATGTGCTGCTGCATGCGCCTGCCGACAAGGGCCTGCTGGCAGGCCTCTGGCGCTGGCCGGCACTCGATGTGGAAACGCTCCCCCCGGCCCGCTTTTCGCTCCAGGGGACCCACCCGATCACCTTCTGGCCCGGCTGGACCCAGGTCTACACCCACCGCCGGGAGCACGTGAGTCCGCTGTATCTCCGCCTGGAAGCACGCTTCGAGACAGCCAAGGGCCTGCGCTGGATTCCCAGGGCCGAGCTCCCCAACCTGCCGCTCGGCAAGCGGGATCAGCGCCTGCGCGACCTCCTCGCCACGCCCGGTCAAACACCCCTGGTAGCGCCGGATCCCGCCACCCTCATCCGAGCCTGTGCAGCCCCTTCGGCGTGATCCGCAGATCCAGAGGGGGCAGGCCCATCTCTCGCAGCGAGGCCTCAGCGGCCTCCCGCGTTCCATCCTTCACCACCAGCAGGCAGCAGCCACCCCCGCCGGCGCCGCAGGGCTTCATGCCGGCGTACCAGCCCTCGCGGCGGCCACGCTCCCGGACGGCGCGCATGGCGTCCGTCTCGACAGCCGGCGAAAGCTTCACCCGGGCCTGGCCCTCCCGCTCCAGGAGACCGGCCACCTCGGAGGGGTCTGCCGGCAGGGCCCGGGCCATCTCCAGGGCGATACCGCGGATATCGGACAGAGCCTGGCGGGTCTGGGTGTCCCCCTCGATGAACCGTTTGTAGGCCTCCCAATTGGTGAGGCCCGAGTGGTGGGGCTTGCCCGTGTAGAACACTACGAGATCCGCCAGCAGGCGGGGGTGGGGTTCCAGGCGTTCCCAGCGCGGGTCGGGACCATCCCAGTGGAGGGCCAGGGCTCCACCCAGGGCTGCCGGGTAGTAGTCCTGCCAGCCCGCCGGGGTCTGAAGTTCCCGACTTTCCATGTCCCTCAGAATCGGCACCTTGCGCGCAAGATCTTGACCGGCCTCCAGGCCCAAGGCACTGCCCAGTAGGCCCACCCCCAGGCAAGAGGACACCCCCAGCCCGGAACCCTGGGGCACGGGACTGTGGATGGACACGGCCGCAGGCGGGGCGCCCGATCCGTCCAGCACTCGCCACACCCAGGAAAGCCCCTTGGGCGGCTCAGCGGGCCAGGCGTCGAAGGCGAGATCGATTCCCAGGTCCCGGCTGGTGATCCGGTGGCCGGGGCCCCCGCGCACCACGTCGAGTTCGATCCACAGATCCACGGCGGCGTTCACCGTGACACAGCCGCCCATCATGGCGTAGATGGGCCACAGGTCGAGGGTGCCGCCCGCAAAATCGATGCGGACGGGAACGCGCCAGTGTTCCGGGTTCATGCGCTCAGAGCCCCAGGTCGCTGAGTTCCTGCTGGGCCGTGCGGGCCTCGGCGCTACCCGAGAAGCCGTCCACCAGTTCGCGGAAGGCCTTCACGGCCGCGGGCTTCAGCCCCTGTTTCAGCAGGCACTGGGCGCGCTTGAGCTTGGCCGGCAGAAACTGGGGCGAGGCGGCGTGATCCTTGATGATGCGATCGAAAGCCTGCTGGGCCTTGTCGTAGGCGCGCAGGTTGTAATGGCAAAGACCGAGGAAGAAGAGGGCATCCGGGCGCCTGGCGCTCTGGGGGTAGCTCTTCAGGAAGTGGTCGAGGCCTTCGGCTGCCAGGGGATAGTTGCCCCGGTTGTAGTCCAGCACGGCGACATTGAAGGCGCGCTCATCCTCGGAGGCCTGCGCCGCCGGCTGAGTCTCAGTGGCCGGTCGCGTGCCGCCCCGCGGCAGGCTGTTGAGGCGATTGTTCAGCACCCGCGTGGTGTCCTGCACCTGGCGCAGGCTCTCCTGCAGATCCGCCTGGAAGCGACGATCCTGGGCCCGGGCCTCCTGGGCGGCCTTCTGCTCGGCCTCGGCGCGCTTGTTCCCGTCCTCGGCCTGCTGGCGCAGCTTGAAGACCTCAAGCTTGAGGTCGCCGACTTCCTGCTCCACGCGGCGGAGCTGATCCTCGGAATTGCATCCGATGGTGAGCAGGATGATCAGTGCCGGAAGGAGCAGGGTACGGGCGTTCATGGAGCCTCCGGGATTCCCTTCATCCTAAACGAAAAGCGGGGGCAGTTGCCCCCGCTTCGCGTGATGAAAAACAGCTACTTGAGCTTGAACTCGCCGCGGCGGTTCTGGCTCCAGCAAGCCTCCTTGGCCTCTGTGCAGAGGGGCTTTTCCTTGCCGTAACTGATGGTGGTGAAGCGGGCCTCATCGACACCCAGGGTCTTCAGGTAGGCCAGGGCGGCGGCGGCACGGCGGTTGCCGAGGGCCAGGTTGTACTCGTTGGTGCCACGCTCGTCGCAGTGGCCTTCGATCTCGACCTTGGCCGCAGGATAGGCCTTCATGAAGTCGGCGATGCCCTGAAGGAGGGCGCGGTCGCCTTCCTTGATGTCGGACTTGTCGAAGTCGAAGTGGATGGTCTTGAGGGCGGCCTCGGCGGCCTTCTGATAGGCAGCAGCCTTCTCCGCCTCGGCAGCCTTGCGGGCGGCCTCTTCGGCAGCGGCCTTCTCGGCGGCGGCCTTGCGGGCGGCTTCGTCGGCAGCAGCCTTCTCGGCGGCGACCTTGTCAGCGGCATCCTTGTCGGCCTTGGCCTTGTCCCAACCCTCGTACCAACCCTGCATCTTGTGCGGGTTCTCCTTGGCTTCCTTCTCGCTCAAGTAGGGATTGGTCTCGCGGGCCTTTCCGTCCTTGAACGCCTGGTAGCCCTCGTTGAAGGCCGCCTGGGTCTCCTGCTTGATCTGCTCCGCCGTCTTGGGGGGCTTGCAAGCGAGGCTGCCGAGCGTGAGCACGATAGCGGCAGGGACGAGGTAGGTTCCGTATCTCATGGGATTGTTCCTCCTGGATGAGCCTGAGTATAGATGGATCATACTCAGGGAATTGTCATTTATTTTTTAACGGCCTCGTGTCCATCTGGGGCTCTGACAGCCAGAAAGCTCCGTCATTCTTACCACTTGGCGGCCCGAGAGATCCGTGGTGAAGATTTGCATGGAACCGAACCGGTTGCTCGTAAACACAAGCCGGCGCTCATCCGGGGACCAGGCCGGCGACTCCGAGGTGCTCACCCCGGTGGTGATCTGGTAAGCCTTTCCTTCTCCCAACTTATAGATAAAAAGATCGAACTTGCCCTCGAATCGGGACACGTAAGCGATCATCGCGCCGTTGGGACTCCACGCCGGGCTGGCGTTGTACATCCCTTCAGCAGTCAGGCGGCGGAGGTTGGAGCCGTCGTCCTGCATCAGGAACACTTGGGGGCCGCCCTCGCGGTCGGAAGTAAATGCGATCTGGGTGCCATTGGGGTTCCAGCTAGGTTCGGTATTGATGCCATTACCGTCGGTCAGGCGCCGCGCGCGTCCACTATCCAGGTCCAGGACCATGATGTCGCTGTTGCCCCGCCGATCGCCTTGGACGAAGGCCAGGCGACGGCCATCCGGCGACCAGGCCGGTGAGGAGACCATGCCCCCCGAACCGCTGGCCGGGTAAAGCTTCTCGTGGGCGCCGTCGCGGCGGCGCTGGCCCCAGATCTCAGGCGCGCCCCCCTTGTAGGTGACGTAGGCCAGCCGACCATCCGCGGCCACGGTGGGGGACAGGGTGAGGCTGCCGTGCCGGGTGAGTTGGATCAGGTTCGCGCCATCACGGTCGATCTGGAACAGCTCCTTCACGCCGGGCGCCATCTGGCGGATGAACACCACTCGACTGGAGGCCACCCCCCGCTCCCCAGTCAGCCGGGCCACCAGGTCATCCGCGAGCGCATGGGCCAGGCGGCGGAGGGGGACGAGGCGATCTGCCTTGTAGGGCTTGGTGAACACGGCCTTTTCCGCCGCGGTGTCAAGGGCGGAGGCGTCGAGCGTGAGCTCGCCCGTGGCCGCCCGGGCAAGCCGGAGGCTCAGCAGCCACTGGGCGCCCGCCTCTTTCCAGGCCTTGGCCGGGGCAGAGTCGGCTGGCAGCCGCTCCTGGAGCACCGCAAATACCCCTGTCTCATCCAGATCCCGCTTCAGCACGGCCGTGAACTCGGTGGCCACCTGGGCCTCCTCCAGGCCGGACAGCTTCGGTGGGGCCATGCCCAGCACCAGCTTGGCGCTGCTGGAGGCGCTCAGCACCACCTCGGTCTGCTGGGCCTGCAGGGCCAGCGCGGCGAGGGCGAACAGGAAGGTCCGAACGAGGAATCGCGGCATGACAGCTCCGGGCCTGGGGAAGAGTCCAGCCTATCAGATCAACTCACGACGCCCGATCAGAGGGCCCTCTCCAGGTCGTGGAGGAGTGCGGCATTGGCCGGCGGAATGGGCAACGCCGCGATCTCTTTCAGCGTGAACCAACCCCAGGCCAGGTCCGTGCGTGGCTGCCCTGGCGCGTCGACCAGGAAGGGATGAAGACACACCGGCCCCTGCAGCACCGGCAGCGCGGTGGCCGCCCCCAGTTCCATTGCCACTTCCTCCAGGAGCTCCCGGCGCAGCGCTGCGAGGGGGGTCTCCGAAGGTTCCACCTTCCCTCCCGGAAATTCCCAGAGGCCCGGCAGCACAGGATTCGCGGCGGCCCGGCGCTGCAGGAAACAGCGCCCCTCCCGGCGGATCAGGGCCAGGGCCACGTCGGTCATGGGGGGCCCTCCTCGCCGGCGAATCGGGCCAGACGATCCGCGTACCGCCGTCGCAGAGTCTCCACCCACACCAGCTTCAGGCGACCGTAGGCAGGCCGCAGATCGGTTGCCACCCAGGCCTGCAGCTCCCCCAGGTTGGCGCAGCGGTCCAGACTGTGGTGCAGCGCATCCCGCAGCTCCTCATCCACGCGCTGCAGGGCGGCCACCGGTGCGTAGCTGATGCGGTGCACGGGGGAAACGCCCAGCTCGGCGATCCGGGCGCGATGCAGGGCGGTGCCGTAGCCCTTGTGCTGGCCGAAGCCATAGCCTGGATGCTCCTCCTCCAGGGCGATCATGAGGGCATCCCGATGGGCCTTGGCCAGGATGCTGGCCGCCCCGATGGCGCAGCTGATTGCATCGCCGTCCACCACCAGGCGCTCGGGCAGGCCCGTTCTGGGCCCGCGATTGCCATCAATGAACAGGATGCGGGGCCGGAGGGACAAGGCCTGCACCGCCTGCCGCATGGCCATCATGGTGGCCTCCAGGATGTTCTCCCGATCGATGGCCATGGCTTCCACTTCCGCGATGCCGTAAGCCGGCAGGATGGCCTTCAACTCCGCCGCGAGCACCTCGCGCTTCTCGGGTGTCAGCTGCTTGCTGTCCCGCACGCCCCTCAGAACGTGGCCCCATCGCCGCACCGTCTCCGGGTCGAGCACCGCGCAGGCCGCCACCACCGGGCCCGCCCAGGCACCCCGGCCCGCCTCGTCCACGCCCCCCCAGGCCACCCCCGGCGGCACGTTGCCCAGGTCCCAGTCCAGGGGATTCACCGGGTCTCCCGAGGGAGGCTCGGAACTGCCGCCGGCCCGTAGCTCAACTTGAGACATGGTTGGAGAAATCCAGACTCGAAACTTTCCATGCGCCCAAGGTACCGCGAATTCGGCTGAGGCCATCTGAGATACACTGCGGACATTCAAGACCAGTAAGCGTTGGTTCCATGCCCTCAGGCTGGATGAAGGTTTGTTTTCCCATCATTCACGGATGCCCCATGAGATTCCTCGCCACCCTCCTCCTTCCGGCCCTGCTCCTCTATCCGCCTCTCCGGGCGCAGGAGACGGCCCTCCCCCCGGCCATCAAGGCCCGAGTCACCGAGGCGAGTTTCGAGGTGGTGGTCCTCCGCCCCGATCCGGCCAAGGATCCCGTCTCGTATGAGAAGGAACTGCCCTGGGACCTGGTGCCGTTCAACATCCGCAACGACCGCTACATTTCCATCGGCACCGCCTTCGCCATTTCGAAGACGGAGCTCGTGACGGCGCACCATGTCTTCCAGCCGGTCCACGCCTCCATGGGCTACCAGACCTGCTACATCCGGGATGCCAAGCAGAATGTTTGGGAAGTGGATCAGATCCTCGCGCTCGACGAGCAGCGGGACGTGATCAAGTTCACGGTCAAGGGCCGGACCTTCGACCGATGGCTGGAACTCCGGCCCGGTTTCCAGGTCAACGAAACCGTGTTCACCGTGGGGAATGCCTATGGCGAGGGCCTGGTGATCCGCCCTGGCGAGGTCATCGGCACGCTGCCCGAACCCCTGAACGGCGCCTGGAACCTGCTGAAGAGCAGCGCCGGCGTGAACCCCGGCAACTCCGGCGGTCCGCTGGTGGACCCGCAGGGACGGGTGGTGGGCCTGGTCCAGGGCAAGAAGGACAACATCTGCTACTCCCTGCCCATCGAGGAACTGAAGACCGTGAAGGTCAACACCGCCGCCTTTTTCAACAAGATGAGCTTCGCCTTCGCGCTGTTCCCGGAGAACTCGAAAGCCATCGATCGGGCCTTCAACCTGCCCCTGCCCCGCCCCTACACTGAACTCAGGAAGGACCTCGCGGCCCGGGAATCCGTGTTCTACACCCAGTCCATGGACAGCCTCTTCAACAGTCTCGGGGCGGAGCTGTTCCCCGGTAGCGAGGCCAGCGAGGCGGCCATCGGCGATATCCCGACCAGCGGCGATCCCGAAGTCATCTTCCGCGACAAGACCACCAAGACCTGGAGCTTCTCCGGCCTTGAGTACAAGAGCAACGAGCTTCCGAAGAACGGCCGCCTCCGCTACGCCCAGGCAAATGGCGTGTACCTGTTCAGGCTGCGCCGCCCGGATGGCGTCAACCTCGGGGACCTCCTCGCCAAACCCAAGCTCTCCATGGATCTGCTGCTCAAGGGCGCCCAGGTCACCCGCACCGTCGGCGGACAGGACATCCGCGTGACCTCATTCGGCGACCCCTACCAGGTCAAGCCCCACATCGACCGCTTCGCCCGGCCCTGGCAGCAGGCCATCTGGTTCACGCCTTACGACGACGGCACGGTCATCACCTACACCACGCTCATCCCCTCGGGCGTGGTGATGGCCGTCAAGTTCGTGGATTCCTCCGCCCTGATGCCCTGGCTCTACGACATGTCGAAATTCCTGGACTACACCTACGTCCCTTACAGCGGCAAGCTCAGCGACTGGGTGGAGTACCTTCAGCACCGCGACCAGCTTCCCGCAGCCCTCAGAGACATGGCCTTCTCCTTCAAGGAAGGCAAGTTCCTCCACCTCCAGGCCCTCTGGGCGAAGCTGGACCTGGATTCCTCCCACGTGGACTTGTCACCCAAGGCCTTCCTCATCCTGAACATGGGCTTCTCGCGGCAGGGGCAGGAAGTGGCCTGGGATCTGCGTCGCGTGAGCATCGCGGAGGACGAGGAAGACAACTATTTCGTTGTGCTCAAGCACATCCATCCCACGCCTGGCATGCCTGAGAACGATCAGAAACAATGGAAGGAGATCGCCAAGCAGCGGCATCCCTACACTCAGCGCACCTTCGAGGAGGATGGCGCCAGCCGGATCGCGGCGGTGCATCCCGCCTTCCTCAAACCCGGCACGGCCCCGGTCGAGGGCCCGGACCTGTTCACCCTCTACCTGGCCCGGGTGGGCAAGGTGGATGACAAAGAGATGCAGACCCGGATCCAGGCCATGCTCCGCGCCATCACGCCTGCCGGGGCGGGCCCGGCCCTGCCGGTGGTGCAGGCGAAAGCCCCAGCCCCCGCACCGTCCGCGGGAACGCACTGATCCGCGTCTAGAGCCATCCCAGGCGATCATCGGATCAGACTCCAGGCAGGTGCAGCAAGGTGGCGCCTGGCTGGAGTCTGTACGGGTAGGAGTCAGCTCAACACTTGAGTGATTCCCAGGCGATCAGCCAAGTATCCATCACGCCCCTGAAATGGCTTCGCGGTGGCCCAGGCTGGTAGATGGCCCGGATGGGCACATGGGCCCATCGCAGCTTCCAGTCCGCGGCCTTCATGGCGATCTCCATCTCGATGGCGAAGCCGCTGGCGCGGAGCTCCAGCCGATCCAGCACCTTCTTGCGGATCATGCGGAAGCCGCTCTGGCTGTCCTCCCAGTGCACGCCGGCGATGCGGCCCAGGGTCCAGGTGCCCAGGGCATTCGTGCGCCAGCGCTTGGCTGGGATTTTCGCCCGATCCTGGAACCGGGAGCCGATCAGGAAGTCGGCGTCCGGGTGGGCGGCAAGATGATCCAGGAACCGTCGGAAGTCCGCGGGGTCGTGTTGGCCGTCCGCATCCAGGAACAGGTAGAAGTCGAAGTCATCGGGGCGAAGTCGGGCGATGCCCGCCCGCATGGCCTGGCCCTTCCCGCCACCCAGTCCCGGCTCCAGACGGATGACTTCCGCGCCATGGGAGGCGGCCACAGCCCCGGTTCGATCCGAGGAACCATCATCCACCACCAGCACACGGTGGAGGCTGAATGGCCTCAATCCATCCAGCACTGCTCCGATGTGATCCGCCTCGTCGTGGGCGGCGAGGATCGCAGCAATCCTCACCGGCGTCCGCCCCGTTTCACCGGCGCGGCGGGAAAGGGTTGGCCATAGGATCCAACAAAGGCGGCCCGTGGCGCGGCTCCGGCCCGGGGGTCAGCCGCCAGCCGGTAGGTTCGGTCAGGAGTCTCCACCACGGGCACCAAGATTTCGAAAACCCGGCCCCGGTCTGCCGCCAGCACCAGCACCTTCCCCCCGGGCCCCGGTTCCGCAAGGCCGCGCTGGACTTCCGCCGCGGTCGTGGTGCGCCACCCGTCCACCGCGAGGATCTCCATGCCGTAGCTGAGGCCGGCCTTGGCTGCGGGACTGCCGGGAATGACGTTCTGGATGCTGGGCCCGTTGGAAGCCAGCACGAGGCCCGTCCACGCATGGGCGCGCCGCTGCGCCGCTGGATCTTCCGCCTCCTCGGCGGAGAGGGACTCCCAGGGCGCCCTGGTCTCCATCTTCAGTCCGAAGGCCCGGCGGAGCTGGGTGGAATCCAGCTCGGCGCGGCCGGAGATGTAGGCATCCCAGAAGGACGAAGGATTCTTCCCCGAAAGCTCGTGAAAGACCCGGCGCACATCGCTGTCGGTGAGGCCGTGTTCGCCATGCCGTGTCCAGACCAGGGCGAAGAGATCCAGCAGGCCCGCCTTCCCCCGGCTGCCTTCGCGAATGGCCGCATCCATGAGCCAGGCCACCATCTCACCCTTGTCGTAGTAGCTGACCGAGCTGTTGGGGCTGAACTCGTGCTGTTTGTAGAAGCGGATCCATGCGTCCCAGCTGGATTCCTCCAGGCTCTGCTCCAGGCGGCCGGGGCGCTGCACCTGCTCACCCCAACACTTGGCCAATTCCTTCGAGGCATGGCTCCAAGGCACCACGCCGGCCCGCAACACGATCACGTGTTCCATGTACGAGGTGAGGCCCTCATGGAACCAGAGCATCTTCGTGGGATTCTCGCGGCTGTAATCGAAGGGCCCCAGGGCGGGGTCGTGGAGGCGTTTCACATTCCAGGCATGGAAGAACTCGTGGGCCACCAGCTGGTTCAGCGCGTAGTAGCCCTCGGGCTTGTCGAAGGCGTGGCTGTCCGCGATGAGGCTGGTGCAGTCCTTGTGTTCCAGGCCCCCGCGCAATTTGGGTGTGAAAGTGAAGAAGAAGACATAACGCTTGAAGGGGAAGCCGCCAAAGATGGCCCCCGCGGCCTCCACGATCTTCCGGGTGGCTCCGGCCATGCGGCCTTCATCCCCGTTGTGCCGGCCGGTGAACACCAGCTCGAAGGCCGTGCCACCGGTCTTGAAACCGCGGGTCCGGAACGTGCCCAGCTCGAAGGGGGAATCCACCAACGTGTCGAAATCCTTCGCCAGGTGGGCGCCCTGCTTCTGTGGCAGGGCCGAGGCCACCTTCCAGTTCGCGGGGAACCCCTCGAAGCGCACCTCCACCGGCCGCTCCAGCTGGCCCTCCAGGTAGAGGAAGGTGGCGGCGGGAATGATCTGGGCGTGGGTGTCATCCAGATGATTGGTGCGTACGGTGAGGTCGTTCCCGTACACGCGGTAGCGGATCGTGAGCTCCCGCTTCGACGGCGGCAGCTGCCAACGCTGCTTGTCGAGCTTCTCCAGGGGGCGTTCCCTGCGTCCCTCCTGGAGGCGCACCCGATCGACGAGCCGCGCGTAGTCCCGCACCAGATACGAACCTGGCGTCCAGGCCGGCATCGCCGCCACCGCCCCGGAGGCCAGGGCCTCGGCGGGAAGCGCCAACTCCACTTCGAAGAGATGCTGGGCCAGGTCCAGCGGACGGAGGATGGCCCGGATCGGGGCGAGCTTGGCCATGGCGCCTTCCTTCAGGCCTCTCAGCCCAGCACGCCGTGGAGCCAGCGGCGCGCCACCCAGCGCACCTCCTCCCCGGAAATCTGGTATTGCGGATCCCGGAGCTTCTCCTCGATGAGGGCGCCCACCAGGGAGGTGAACAGCAGCACCTCCTTGCGGGCCTGCTCCAGGCCGGTGCCGAAGACGTGGTTCATGTAAAGTCCCAGCGGACTCAAGCCCTTCTCCACGAGGGGCATGAGATCCCGGAAACCCGAATCCGGGGAGGGGACGGCGATGGAACGCAGGATGAAGCCAGTGAATTCCTGGCTCTCCAGGAGCAGGTCCAGGTAGGCCTGGACCAGCTTGACGCTGGCCTCGTCGATGGCCTTGGCCCCCCGGATGGGGGCGGCCAGGAAGGGCTCGACCAGGGCCTGGATGCGCACCGCCATGGCCGAGAGCGAGACGAGGCAGAGTTGGCGGAAGAGGCCCTCCTTGCTGCCGAAGTGGTAGTAGAGGGTGGGCTTCGAAACGCCCGCCTCCTCAGCCACTTCCTTCACCTGGACGCCATCGTAGCCCTTGGCCGCGAAGTGGGAGAGCGCGGACAGCAGGAGGCGGGCCTTGAGGTCCCCACCCTCGCTGAGTCGGGCCAACGCCTGGTGGAAGCTCGCGCCGGCATGGGCTCCGAGCGCGTCGGGCCCGAAGACCGGCACCATCTCTTTGAGACCATGGTCAGGAACAGTGGACATAGGCTGCCTCGGAGGACGCATCCAGGATGCCATGGCCTACCAGCGGTCAGAAGACCTAATGGCCGGCAGATTCAACAGACCTAATGGACCGCAGATCGCCAGGGCTGGGTTCGGATCGCCTCCGCCTCTCGGTCCAGCCACCAGTCCAGCCGCTGCTGGACCACCTCGCGGCCGAACCGCTCCTCCGCCAGGCTCCGGTAGGCATGGGCATGGCCGGCTTCGCAGCGTTCCAGTTCCAGCAAGAAGGCCAACCAGGGTGCGGCTCCGAGGGTCCGATGATTCGCCGCGGCACGCTCGAGAAGCCAGAGCCGTTCGCAGCTGCGGGCTTCGATGAGCGCGGCGATGAGCAGCTGGTCCAGCAGCCCCTTCGAAGCCAGGCGGTGGAGCGCCTGGGCGTAGGGGTTTCCCCGATCGGGAAGCAGGGTCCAGCCGAAGTCCTGGATGCCTTCCAGCACCCGCCGGTAGTGGTCCAGCTCCTCATCCGCCAGTCGCGCCAGCAGGCTGGAGGCGCGGGCCTGATCGCCCAGGTGCCGGGCCAGGTTCAGGGCGGTGAGTGCCGCCTTCTTTTCGCAGTGGGCGTGATCCGACAACAGGGCCTCGGGGTCGGCCAGAGCCGCCTCAGCCCAGGCGGCGGGGGTTTCGGCCCGGAGGTCCAGCGGCGGCGAGAAGGTGGTCATGGCCGGGCTCCAGAGAGGCCGTTCAGTCCGAGGGCACAGGCTATGATCGCACCACCGGCGGCCAGTCTCGGCCAGTCCACCAGGTCGCGGAACACCAAGCCCGAGGCCAGGATGGCCAGGGGGATCTTCATGTTGTTGAAGATGGCGAGGGTGCCGATGTCCGTCCGGCGGGCCCCGGCGTTGAAGAGGAAGAAGCCCAGTCCGGAGGCCACCACGCCGAGGTAGACCAGCACCATCACCTGGCGCAGATCCATGGCCAGCACCTTGGCCCAGGAGGTGGAGGGTGCGGCCATGGCCACCGCCACCACGGAGGCCCCCAGGTAAAGCAGGCCCATGAGATCCCGATCCCGCTTGCCCGAGATCGGGGCGAATCTACGGTAGAGCACCTGGCCCAGGGCGAAACACAGATTCGCCGCCTGCATCAGCAGGAAGCCCACCAGGATCCCCTTCCGGCCCAGCCCCGACCAGACGCAGATGCCCGTCCCCACCACAGCCAGGGCGGCGGTGCCCAGGAACAGCCAGGAGACCTTCCCCCGCATCAGATCAGCCGTGAGGGTCACGAACAAGGGCGTGAAAATCGTGAACAGGGCCACCTCGGAGGACTGCAGCCAACGGAAGGAGGCGATGTAGAGCAGGTACATGAGACCGAACTGCAGCGCGCCGATGCCCGCGAAAGCCAGCACCTGCCCCCGGGACAACCCCTTCACGTCCAGGAAGGGGAGGAACACCAGCGCCGCCATGAGCGTTCGGGCCGCGGTCACGAAGGGGGCCCCCAGGTCGCTCACCTTGGCGGTGAGGCCGAAGGACAGGGCCCAGATGACCGAAACGATGAGCAGCAGGGACATGGCGCTCCGCGGGTGGTTCGAGGTTTCAGTCGAGGCTCCGCCCCAGTGTCAGGAAGATCTCCCGCCAGGGTTCTGGAAGGGCTTCCGCGTCCCGGGCGATGGTGGCCTCGTCACGGCGGACGAAAGGGCCCGTCCGTCCAGCCGCGCCCAGGGTGGCCACATTGCGCAGGGTCGCCTCCGCCAGCGGCAGCAGACCCCGGCCCGGAAGGACCAGGCCCCGGGCGCGCAGCAGGGTCTCAGCCCCCAGCCACAACGAAGCCGCGTGCCCCGAGGTGAGCACCGCCGCCGCGTGGTAGAGCGGCTTCAATTCCGCCGGCAAGTCGAAGGCCAGGAAGCCCAGGTCACCGAAGGCGCGCATCAAGCGATCCGGCACCGCCCCGGTGGTGGCCAGGGGGGTGCCCGTCCAATCCCTGGCCTCGCCATCGAAGCTGGTGAGTGGATGGGCGCAGGGCACCTCTGGCAGGTGGAGGCTCCCGGCGAGGTGCACGCAGCGCCCCGGGAAGGCCGGTGCCAGCTCGGCCACCGCCCGGTCCGGGACCGCGAGGATCACCAGACCTTCCGGGCGGGCGCCATGCTCCACCAGGGCCGCCCGAGGCCCCCAGGCTGCGGCCAGCGCGCGGCCGGCTCGGCCACGGCCCAGGATGGTGAACTCGGGAGTCATGAGGATAGTGTGACGCAAAACAGTCCCCAGTCTTCAGTCCTCAATCCGGAGGCCAGACTCAATTCCCTTAGACTTTCCCCATGCCCCTTCCCCCCCCAGCCTCCTGGGCCCTGCCGCCCGAGCTTCCGTGGCCGCGGTTCCTCCGGATGTTGCGGCATCCGGAACCGCCTCGGGGGTGGTTGGAGGCGGCTGCGGAACTGCCAGAGCTGCGGAAACGCCCTCTCCTGCTGCGCTGGGTCGCCCAGCACGCCAAAGCCCCAGCCCACCTGCGTTCCGCACTCATGGCGCGCCTGCCCTGGCGGGCCCTGGCAGCGGTGTCGGTGGATCCGGCAGCGCACCCCCAGGCCCGTCAGCAGGCCACCGAGAAGCTCCAGCAGTTATGGACAGGCATGACCACGGGCGAGCGCCGCAGTCTGGCCTTGCATGCGCCCCGCCCCCTGTGGGCCCTGGTCTGGCGGGCCCCCGACAGCGGCGTGCTGGCCGCCTTCCTCCAGAATCCGAAGCTCGGCTTGGACCCACTGGTCGCGCTCATCCAGCCGCCCCTGCGCCCGCCCCAGGCCGAGGCCCTGGCGACTTCCCGCTGGCGGGAGGTGCGGCCAGTGGCGGATCAGGTTCTGCGCGCCCTGGACCGCACGCTCGCGCTGCCGGACTCAGGCCTGGCTCTGGGCCACGCGGCCCCTTGGATCAAGGCCATGGACGAGGACGCCCGCATCCTCGCCGCCAGCCGTATCCTGACTCCAGCCTTGCGGCGGATGGTGCACCCGCGGCGAGAGCGTGAGGGCTAGGCCCGCTTCAGCACTTCGGCCACGCACCGCTCGATTCCCACGAACACATCGCTCAGCCGCGCGTCATCGAACATGTAGGCAGGGGTGGTGACGAGCTTGCAGGCTTCGTCGATGACGATCGCCCGCGCGTCGGGCGTGTCCTTGTGATGCTGGCCGAGCTTCTGGACGGCGGCGGCACAGTCCGCATCGTTGCCCAGGGTCAGGTCTGTGGAAGCCTTACCGGAAAGGATCAGTGCCACCAGGGCCGGGGCGATGCAGATGGCGCCCACCGGCTTCTTCGCATCGAAGAAGGCCCGCACGAAAGCCGCCACGTCGGGTCGCACCTCGCCCTCCGCTCCCTTGAAGGCGAAGGTGCAGTGGTTCTTGGCCACACCGTAGCCGCCTGGCATCACGAGGGCGTCATAGTCCGCAGCCCTGGCCTGGGCGAGGTCCAGGCACTGGCCCACGCGGGCGATCCGGCTGGCTTCCTCCAGGATGTTGCGCCGTTCACCGGGCGCAGGCTGGCCTGTGGCGTGGTTGATCACGTGGTGCTGGTCGGCGTTGGGGGCGATGCACTGGAAGGAGGCGCCGTGCTGGTCCAGGGCCAGCAGCGTGAGCACCGCCTCCCGCACCTCAGCCCCGTCGAGATGGCCGCAACCGGCCAGCAGCACCGCGACCTTGGGGGTCTTCGCCATGGGAACCTCCTGATGGATGTGTCGATTATCCACCGAGGAACAAGCGCAGGTGGCAGTTCGTCTACCCTGGTCGAATGCGCCTGTCCTCCCGCCTTCCGCACGGTTTCGAGCCGAACGCCCTGTCAGCTTCGCTGGCGCGGCTGCGCGCGGAGGGCTGCGCGATCCTCGACCTGACTGTGTCGAACCCCACCCGCTGCGGATTCGTCTACCCCGAAGCGGAGATCCGCGTGGCGCTATCCTCACCGTCCGTGCTGGCCTACGATCCCGATCCGCAGGGATCGCGCCTCGCCCGCGAAGCCATCGCGGCCCACCACGGGCATGGCCTGCGGGCCGAGGATCTGCTGCTCACGGCCTCCACCAGCGAGGGCTACGGCCTGCTCTTCAAGCTCCTGGGCGATCCGGGCGACGAGGTGCTGGTGCCGAGCCCCAGCTACCCGCTCTTCGACTGGCTGGCGCGCCAGGAGGGCCTGCATGCCCGCTCCGTGCCTTCGTACTTCCACGAACGCTGGCACCTGGATCTGGGCGCCCTCGAATCAGCGGTGGGGCCCCGCACCCGGGCCATCGTGGTGGTGAACCCCAATAATCCCACTGGACATTTTTTGTCGAAAACGGAGTGGGCGGGCCTCACGGACCTCTGCGGCAGGCAGGGCTTGGCCCTTCTGGTGGACGAGGTCTTCGCGGACTACCCCCTGGAGCCGCCCGCCGACCGCCTGGCCACGGCCCTCCTGGAACCCGACCCACCTTGTCCGGTCTTCCTCCTGTCGGGCCTCAGCAAGGTGGCCGCGCTGCCCCAGCTCAAGCTGGGCTGGCTCGCCGCGCGCGGCCCGGGGGCAGCGGACCATCTGGAAGCACTGGCCTTCCTGGCGGACCAGTACCTGTCCGTGTCCGCGCCCGCGCAGGCCGCCGCGCCCACCCTGCTGGCCCTGGCGCCCGGCATCCGCCAGCAGGTCCGGAGGCGTCTGCAGGCCAACCTCGCGGCCTTGGACACGGCCCTGGCGCGCCATGGCCGCCTGTCCCGGTTGCCCGTCGAAGGCGGCTGGTCGGCCCTGCTGCGGCGACCCGCGGTGGATGCGGATCAGGCCTGCGCCCTTCGCCTGCTGGAAAAGGCTGCCACATTGGTGCATCCGGGTTCCTTCTTCGACCTTCCCGGCGACGGCCACCTGGTGCTGAGCCTGCTCACCCCGGAAGAAACCTTCCAGGACGGACTGACCCGCATCTTCCCCTGCCTCTGACCGACCTGCATAATCACCGGGACCCCATGAGCGCCCTCGCCTCCTGCCCCAGCTGCGCCGCCCCCCTGAGCTTCCGCCCCGGGACCATGGTGGCCGTCTGTCCGTACTGCAAGGCCCTGGCCGCCCGCCGGGACCGCGATCCCGAGCTCATCGGCAAGGTGGCCGACCTGGTGGACACCGGCTCTCCGCTGGCCCTGGGCGCCACGGGACGCTATACGGGACGCTCGTTCACGCTGGCGGGCCGCGTGCAACTGAAGCACCCCCTGGGTGGCGTCTGGGACGAGTGGTACCTGGCCCTGGACGATGGCCGGTGGGGCTGGCTGGCGGAAGCCCAGGGCCGCTTCTACCTCACCTTCACCCAGGCGCCGCATGGCCCGCTACCGGCCCCCGCCGACCTGCAACCCGGCGGCCTGGCGGATCTGGGCCCCGACGGCCTCTGGACCGTGGGCGAGGTCAGCGAGGCCGCCTTCCACAGCGCCGAGGGCGAGATCCCATGGGCCGTTGAGCCCGGCGCCACCTACCGCTACGCGGACCTGTCGGGCCGCAACGGCGCGTTTGCCACGCTCGACTATGGCGAGGATCCGCCTCTCTTCTTCCTGGGGCGGGAGATCCCCTTGGCCGATCTCGGCATCCAGGGCGGAACCCGCAAGCCGCCCAAGGTTGGCACCCAGAGCCTCAACTGCCCCAAGTGCGGCGGACCGTTGGCTCTCCGCGCGCCGGACCAGACCCTGCGTGTGGGCTGTCCCAGCTGCGGCAGCCTGCTGTCGGCGGAAGGCGGCAAGCTCGCCTTTCTCAAGAGCCTCCAGCAGCCCCGCCAGGATGTGGTGATCCCCCTGGGCGCGGAAGGCACCCTGCGCGGCGAACCTGTCATCTGCATCGGCCAGTTGCGACGCAGCTGCCACGTCGAGGGGACGGACTACCCCTGGAACGAGTACCTGCTGCTGGATAGCCGCCACGGCTTCCAGTGGCTGGTGCAGAGCGACGGTCACTGGAGCCTCGCCGTGGCCGTGGCTCCGGGCGAGGTCCCCCAGGCCCGGGATGGGCAGAAGAACCTCTGGACTCAGGGCCACACCTGGCGGCGCTTCCAGGATGTGGAGGCGGTCGTCGAAGGCGTCTGGGGCGAGTTCTACTGGACCGTGGAGCAGGGCGAGCGGGTGGAGGTGACCGAATTCGTGGCGCCGCCCCGCAGCCTCACCCGCGAGCGCCAGGCCCACCAGGGCGGGGGTGGCGAGGTCAACTGGAGCCTCTCCACCTACCTGGAACCGGAGGAGGTCTGGCAAGCCTTCAAGCTCGTAGGGGCACCGCCCGCACCCGTCGGCATCACCTCGTTCCAGCCCAATCCGCACAAGGCTGCCCTGGCGAAATCCGCCCTCTGGCTCGTGGGGGCCCTGGGCCTGCTGCTGCTCCTGGTGATGGCGGAATCCATCACCCACCGCAACACCGAGTTGTTCCACCGGCAACTGAACCTCTACGACCTGGCCCGGATCCAGCCTGAGGCCCCGGGCACCGCCCGCCAGGGCATCCCCACGCGGAGGCCACAGGCACCCTCGGGCTCTGTGATGCCCGCCCCGGCGGAACCCCAGGAACCGGTGTTCTTTTCTGATCCCATCGAGATCAAGGAAGGCCACCGCAACCTTGCGGTCACTCTCAGCGCTCCGGTAAACAACAGCTGGATCGGGCTGGAGGGCGCCCTGGTCAGCGAAACCACGGGAGTGGCGGAACTCTTCCTGGTGGAATCCAGCTGGTACCACGGCGTGGATGGCGGCGAGTCCTGGTCCGAGGGTGGCCAGGCGCAGACCGTGTTCCTGAGCGCCGTGCCACCGGGCAGCTATGTGCTGCGCCTCGCCCCCCAGTGGGATGGGAAGGTGCCGCCCGTGCGGACCATCGACGTGCGCCTCCGTCAGGGGGTCATGCGCTGGCTGTACCCCGGGCTCGCCCTCCTGGCCATTCTCCTGGTGCCCCTGCTCATGGTGTTCCGCATGGTGGCCTTCGAGAGCCGGCGCTGGCAGGAGAGCATGTACGCCCCGAACGCAGGCTCCTCCGGAGGTGATGACTGATGCGGATCCTCTACCTGCTCTTCCTCGGCGGCGGCTTCAGCCTGATGGTGGCCAATGGCTTCCTCGGCCGGGAGTTCTTCGGAAACCGGCGCCGCGCCGATCTGCCGCCCAGCGTGCGCCAGACACCCGGCGCCTACCGCACCTTCCTGCACAACAACGGATTCCACGGGGGTAAGTGATGATCACGGACCAACTGCTCCACCAGCTCCTCGTCGCCGCCATCTTCTCCATCCTGGGCCTCGTCATCCTCGGTGTGGTCTGGCTGGTGCTCGTGAAGGTCCTGCCCTTCTCCCTCCGCAAGGAGATGGAGGATGACCAGAACGTCGCCCTCGGCATTGTCCTCGGCAGCCTCATCCTGGGCATCAGCCTCATCATCGCCGCCGCGATCCATGGGTGATTTGCCACAGATGAACACGGATGAACACGGATTAGATGCCGTGTGCGAAACCATCATCGGAGCGGCGTTCAAGGTGAGCAACACGCTTGGATCGGGTTTTCTCGAGAAGGTCTACGAAAATGCCCTTGCTCATGAACTCAGGAGGTCGGGGCTTCATGTCGCCCAGCAATTTCCGGTGAAAGTCATGTACGACGGGATGGTGGCGGGGGAGTACATCGCAGACCTACTGGTCGCTGGGACTGTCATCTTCGAGTTGAAGTGCGTCAAGCACCTCGAGGACATCCACCTCGCCCAATGCCTCAACTACCTGCGCGCGACCGAGCTGCGGAGAGAATTGATCCTTAACTATTTTTCCCCAAAGTCGGTGTGAAGCGAGTTCCCCTGTGACCCATCCGTGTTCATCTGTGTTCATCCGTGGCTAATTCCGCTTCTGAGACCCCGCAATCGGAGCCGACGCTCAAGGCGCCGCTGCTCTTCATCAGTGTGCTGCTCATCGCCAGCTGCGGGCTGATCTACGAGCTGGTGGCGGGGACACTGTCGAGCTATCTGCTGGGCGATTCGGTCACGCAGTTCTCCACCGTGATCGGGGTCTACCTCAGCGCCATGGGCCTGGGCTCGTACCTGTCGAAATACCTTCAGCGGGGTCTGGCGCGGCGGTTCGTGGACCTGGAGCTGGCGGTGGCCCTGGTGGGTGGCTATTCAGCGCCCATCCTCTTCCAGGCCTTCGCCCACACCCATGCCTTCCGGGTCGTGCTCTACGGCGTGGTGATGGTCGTGGGCACGCTGGTGGGGCTGGAGATCCCCATCCTCATGCGCATCCTGAAGGACCAGGTGCGTTTCAAGGACCTGATCGCCGGCGTGCTCACCCTCGACTACATGGGCGCCCTCTTCGCCTCCATCCTCTTCCCGCTGCTCTTCATGCCGAAGCTGGGCCTGGTGCGCACAAGCCTCATCTTCGGCCTGTTGAACGCCGCGGTGGGGCTGTGGTCCACCTACCTGCTCGCCTCCCAGTTGGGCCCCACCCGGCTGATCCGCCTGCGCTGCCTCACCGTCATGGCGCTGCTGGCCGTAGGCCTGGGGTTCGCCGGGAAATTCACGGTGGCCCTCGAGGAGGAGATCTTCGCGGATGAGATCGTCTACGCCAAGGACAGCGCCTACCAGCGCATCGTACTCACCCGCGGCCGGGGCAGTTTCCAACTCTTCCTCAATGGCAACCTGCAGTTCTCCTCAGCCGACGAATACCGGTACCACGAAGCCCTGGTGCATCCCGCCTTCTCCCTGAGGCCGGAGGCGAAGCGGGTGCTCATCTGCGGTGGTGGTGACGGGCTCGCCGTGCGCGAAGTGCTGAAGCACCCGTCGGTCCAGGAAATCGTGCTGGTGGACCTGGACCCGGCCATGACGGATATGGCCCTACGCCAGCCCATGGTGCGCCAGCTCAACGGCGCCTCGCTCGAAGACCCCCGCGTAAAGGTGATCAACGCCGACGCCATGGTCTGGCTCAAGGAGACGACGAGCCCCCCCTTCGATATCGCCCTGGTGGACTTCCCCGACCCCAACACCTACGCCCTGGGGAAGCTCTACACCTCTCGTTTCTACCGGCTGCTGCAGCGCCGCCTCACCGACGACGCCATGATCGCCGTGCAGAGCACCTCCCCGCTCATGGCCCGGGAATCCTTCTGGTGCATCGCCGCCACCATGGAGGCCGCGGGCCTGAAGGTGCATCCCTATCACCTGGCGGTGCCCTCCTTTGGCGTCTGGGGCTTCGCCCTGGCGTCGAAGCGCGATTTCGAGATCCCCACCCATGTGCTCCCCGGCCTGCGCCACCTGTCGGATGAGGCCACCGCCGCCATGTTCGCCTTCCCCAAGGACATGGACCGGGTGCCCACGGAGGTGAATCGCCTGGACAACCAGGTGCTCGTCCATCTCTACGCTCGGGAGTGGCGGCGGTGGTCTTGAGTCCGTGGCCATGAAGCGCCGCGACTTCCTCGCCGCGAGCGCCCTTTCCGCGGTTCCCCTGGCCTGTCGGCGCAAGCCCGCATTCCCCTTCCCGGGCGAGCTCGTGGGACCGGACCTGGCGCTGGGCCACTGGCTGCGGGGCGGCGCCTTCGCCGAACCGGAGCATTTCGAGCCGGTCTCAGTGCTGGTGGTGGGTGGCGGGGTGGCGGGCCTCAGCGCTGCCTGGCGGCTGGCGGGGAGCGGGCTGGATGATTTCCGGGTGCTGGAGCTCGAACGGGAACCCGGCGGCACCTCTCGCTCGGGCCGCAACCATGTGAGCGCCTTCCCCTGGGCGGCCCACTACCTGCCCGTGCCCGATCGCGGCAATCACGCGGTGCTCCGCCTGCTGAAAGAATGCGGCGTGCTCGAGGGCTTCGACGCCAAGGGCGATCCCGTGTTCGCGGAAGAGGCCACGGTGCGCGCGCCGGAGGAGCGGATCTTCGCCTACGGCCAATGGTGGGAGGGCCTCTACCTGCGGGCCGGGGCCACCGCTGAGGACGAGCGTCAGTACCACGCCTTCTTCCACGAGGTGGACCGCTGGGCCGCCTTCCGCGATGCGAGGGGGCGCCCCGCCTTCAGCATTCCCCGCTCCCGCTGTTCTGATGCACCCGAGGCCCGGGCCCTGGACAGCCTCTCCTTCGCCACCTGGCTGGATGCGCGCGGTTTCTCGTCGCCCCGCCTGCGCTGGCTGCTGGACTACGCCTGCCGGGATGACTACGGCTCCCGGCTGGACACCACCAGCGCCTGGGCGGGCCTCTTCTACTTCGCGGCCCGCAAGCAGGGCCCCGGCGAGGATTCACGGCCCCTGCTCACCTGGCCCGAGGGCAATGGCTTCCTCATCAACCACCTGCGCCGGGCCAGCGGGGACCGCCTGCGCTGCGGCGTCATGGCCACCGCCATCCGCGAGGAGAAGGATGGGCTCTTCGTCACGGCCTGGGATGCGGTGAACCAGGTGCGCCTGGGCTGGAAGGCCCAGCGCGTGATCTTCGCGGGACCACAGCATGTGGCGAAGCATGTCATCGCGGGCCTGGCCGAGGCGCGTCCAGCCGCCGCCCGCATCCGCAACGCCCCCTGGATGGTGGCCAACCTCACCCTCCGGGCGCGCCCTCAGGAGCCCACCTTCCCCCTGGCCTGGGATAACGTGTTGCGGGACAGCGCGGCCCTCGGCTACGTGGTGGCCACCCACCAGAGCCTGAAAGACTACGGCCCCACCGTCTGGACCTGGTACCGGCCCTTCACGGGCCCCGACTGCGAAGCCGAGCGGGCCCACCTGCGGTCCCTGGACTGGCCGACCTGCGCCCGCATGGTATTGGACGATCTGCACTCCGCCCACCCGGACCTGGAAGGCCTGGTGGCGCGCCTCGACGTGATGCGCTGGGGCCACGCCATGGTCTGCCCGGCGCCGGGCCTGCTGTGGGATCCCACCTTCCTGGCGCTCGCCAGACCTTTCGGCCGCATCCATTTCGCCCATACAGAACTCAGCGGCTTGGCCCTCTTCGAGGAAGCCCAGGATCACGGCCTCCGAGCCGCGGAGGAAGTGCTGGCGGCCTCAGGACGCCGCGGCGAGAGCTGGCGCTAGCAGCGATTAACCCAACCCGGCGAGACGGCGAAGCAACCCGGCGGATGGAGCGGGCTCCGGATCGGGCGGCAGGCCTGGAAGCTCCGTTTGCAAGGTCAACGGAGGCCCGACTCCCCTGTGATGGCGGGCACATGCTCTCCCAGTGGCCTGGAAGGTCCCGACACTTGCAGCCAACTGTTTCTTCCCATGACCCCCGGTAGTGGCGCGATCCGGCCGGATTCACCGTGTGATAACACCATTCATTGTTTTCTTTATGAGCCATTTGGAATGATTTCATGGAACTTGACGCCCTTCGCCGGCGGGTGAGCATGGGTCTTAACCAACCCTTATTCAAATTCGGTCCCACCTCCCCGGAGGAAGGTCGATGTCCACCGCCCAGGTTCCACCCCTGAAGGCCTCGCCGGGCGAAGCCCCGCCGGTCGGGATGGAGTCCCGCCTCAGTGAACTGGTGCAGATGGTCCACGGACTGGAGGCCAGGGTCGAAGCCCTGGAGGCGACCCTCCAGGCGACCCCGGGTCGCCCGGCGCCCACCGCCTTGCCGTTTCCCCCCACCAGGCCCCGGACCGAAGAGGCGCCCCTGCTGGATCCCAGCCTGCCCAGCCCCACCCGCGTCCTCGGCCTCATCGGACGGGTCTGTCTCATCCTCGGTGGCGCCTATCTCATCCGGACCCTGGTGGATGCCGGAACGGTTCCCCATGGCGTCGGCGTGGGCCTCGGCCTCGCCTACGCCGCGACCTGGGCCATCCTGGGCCTCCGCGCCAGACGCCCGCTGGATGCCGCCTTCCGCACCCTGGCCTCGATCCTCATCGCCTATCCGCTGGTCGTCGAATCCTCCACCCACTTCGGCATCCTGGCGCCGGGGGTGGCGGCCTTCATCCTGGTCGCCGCCGCGGGACTCCATGCCGTCGTGGCCTGGCGTCGGGATCTCCACGCCGTTCTCTGGATGGCCACCCTGGCCGCGCTGGGGTCCGGTTTCATCGTGATGATGGCCCAGCGGGCCATCGAACCCTTCGCGGCGGCCTTCCTCGCGCTGGGCGCCGGGGCCCTGTGGCTCACCTACGGGCGGCGCTGGCATGGGCTCCGCTGGCCCACGGCCCTGGCCGCCGATGCCGGCGTGCTGATCCTCACCCTGCTCGCGGCCTGGCCGGGCGTTTCCCAGAGCGTCTACCGGGGGCTGTCCCAGAACCGGGCCCTGTTCCTGGCCCTGGCCCTCGCGGCGATCTACATCGGCAGCTTCGCCGTCAGGATGCTCCAGCGGCGCCGGGTGGTGAACGCCTTCGAATACATCCAGACCGCCCTGGTGCTGCTGGTGGGTTTCGGAGGCGCCGTGCGCGTCTCCCTGGCCTCCGGCTCGGGCACGGCCCTCCTCGGCGCCGGGGTCTCCCTGGCCGGCGTGGGGTGCTATGCCGCCGCCGTCCCCTTCGTGGACGACCAGGAGGAGACCCGGGCGAACTTCAACTTCTTCACGTTCCTGGCCCTGATCTTCCTCCTGCTGGGCGGTTCCTTCGTCCTGCCGCCGCCCGTGTTCGCCACCGGTTGCGGGGTCCTGGGGCTGGTGGCCATGCTGGCCGCGCTCCGCCTGCGCCGGAAGGTCCTGGTCTACCAGAGCGGCCTCTATCTGACGGCCTCGGCCCTGGCCTCCGGACTGGGTGCCTGGGCCCTCCACGTGTTCATGGATCCTGCCGGACCTACCGCCCCGCCCACGCCAGCCGGACTGGCCTGCCTGGTTGCGCTCTTCGCCACCCTGGCGGTCTTCCTGGCCCGCCGGCCGCCGGATCCCGTCACGGTTCTGATGCGTCCGGCGGTGCTGGTGATGGGAGCCCTGGCGGCAGTGGGCCTTGGAGCTCTCGGGATCTGGGCCTGCTGCGGTGGCCGGACCCCCGATCCCGGCGGCCTGGCCCTGGCCCGCACCCTCGTGCTGTCCGCCCTCGCCATCGCCCTGGCCTGGCTGGGGCGCCGGGTGCCCGTACTGGAGCTGCGCTGGATGGTCTACCCGCTCCTGGCCGTCACCACGCTCAAGTTCCTGTTCGAGGACCTAGCCCAGGGGCGCCCCCTCACCCTCTTCCTGGCCTTCATGGGCTTCGGGGCCACGCTCATCGCCGCGCCGCGCCTCCTGAGGAACCCGGCGGCCCCGGAGACCGACGAAGACGGGGAGGACGCCCCATGAGACATCACCACCATCCCGAAAACCCCAGTCCGATTCCACCGCCGCCCAGCGGCCCCGCTCCACGAAAGGAACCACCCATGCGCCTCCCGACTCTGTCCACGCTGGCGGCAGGCCTGCTGGTCCTCCTGGGACCTGCGGCCTTCGCGGACCCACCCGCCGCCAGAACCGCCCCCGCCGCCCAGGCGCAGGACACCGCCATGCCCGAAGGCATCCAGGTGCCCAAGCCTCCTTTCAGCGATGGCATCTTCCCCTGCACCTCCTGCCATGACGGCAAGAGCATGAAACCCAATTTCAAACACCGTGAGCTCAAGGACATGCATACAGACATCGTCCTGAACCACGGACCGGCCAGCAGGTGGTGCCTGGACTGCCACGATGCCAACAACCGCGACAGCCTCCACTTGGCCAGCGGCGAAAAGGTCGCTTTCACCTCCTCTTATCTGCTTTGCGGACAGTGTCACGGGGACAAGCTGCGCGACTGGCGGGTGGGTGTCCATGGCAAGCGCACCGGCAGCTGGAATGGGCCCAAGCAGTACCTGCTCTGCGTCAATTGCCACAACCCGCATACGCCGAGGTTCCAGGCGCTGAAGCCCCTGCCGCCGCCCGCCCATCCCGAACAGATCCAGGCCCGGAAAGGGGGTGTCCGATGACGGACCACAAGCCCGAATGCCCCCTCGGGGGCTGTGAGCCTTCCGCCTCCGTCGGCGGCAGCCGCCGGGAGTTCCTCGGCGCGGCCACGGCCGCGATGGCCACCGCACTCACGGGTTGCGGCACGCTCAGCAAGGAGGAGTTCCTCCAACGCAACTTCAAGGAGCTGTCGAAGGACGAGGTGCTCTCGGTCATCGACCGCCTGGAGAAGGAATACAAGGCGAAGTACGGCAAGGAGGTGAAAGTCGCCAACACCCCGCCCATCCCCGGCGTGATCTTCGGCTATGCCCTGGATCTCAGCCGCTGCATCGGCTGCCGCCGCTGCGTCCATGCCTGCGTGAAGGAGAACAACCAGTCCCGGGATCCTGAAGTGCAGTGGATCCGCGTGCTCCAGATGGACAAGGAGGAGGGCGTCAACCTCCAGCACGCCGACCAGTACTACAACCCGGAGGAGGTGCCCCAGGAAGGCCACTTCTACATGCCGGTCCAGTGCCAGCAGTGCAAGAAACCGCCCTGCACGAAGGTCTGCCCTGTGGGCGCCACCTGGCGCGACAAGGACGGCATCGTCGTCGTGGACTACAACTGGTGCATCGGCTGCCGCTACTGCATGGCCGCCTGCCCCTACGGCGCCCGCCACTTCAACTGGGGCGAGCCCCACCTGCCCGCGGACGAGGTCAATCCGAAGACGCACTACCTCGGGAACCGGCCGCGGCCCAAGGGCGTGGTGGAGAAGTGCACCTTCTGCATCCAGCGCACCCGCAATGGCCAGTACCCGGCCTGCGTGGAGATCTGCCCCACCGGTTCGCGCAAGTTCGGCAACCTCCTCGACAAGGACAGCGAGATCCGCTACGTCCTCGAGAACAAGCGCGTCTTCAAGTTCAAGGAAGACCTGAACACCCAACCCAACTTCTTCTACTTCTACGGGGTGTGAGGCCATGTTCACTTTGAAAAACTTCTCGGGGTTCTTTTCCGACACGTTCCGGCTCATCACCAAGGGCGGCCGCATCTACTACGCCTGGGTCGGCTTCCTCCTGCTCCTGATCGCCATCGGGGCCGGCGCCTACCTCGGCCAGCTCAAGGACGGGCTCATCGTCACCAGGATGCGGGACCAGGTCTCCTGGGGCTTCTACATCGGCAACTTCACCTTCCTGGTGGGTGTGGCCGCCGCCGCCATCATGCTGGTCATCCCGGCCTACATCTACGACTGGGAGCCCATCAAGGAGATCACCATCCTGGGCGAGATGCTGGCCATCAGCGCCCTCATCATGTGCCTGGGCTTCGTGATGGTGGACATCGGCCGGCCCGACCGGTTCTGGCACATCATCCCCCTGGTGGGCCGTCTCAACTGGCCCCAGTCCATGCTGGCCTGGGACGTGATCGTGCTGAACCTCTACCTGCTGCTGAACTGGTTCGTGGTCACCTACCTGCTCTTCTGCGCCTACACCGAGCGGCACTATGTGAAGAAGCTGGTGCTGCCCCTGGTGCTGCTCTCCATCCCCATGGCCGTGAGCATCCACACCGTCACGGCCTACCTCTACAACGGCCTGGCGGCGCGGCCCTTCTGGAACTCTGCCATCCTCGCGCCGCGGTTCCTGGCGTCTGCCTTCTGCTCGGGCCCCGCCATCCTGCTCATCCTGCTCCAGGTGCTGCGGAAGACCACGAAGCTCAGCATCAAGGACGAGGCCATCTTCAAGATCGCGGAACTCATGGCCTACACCATGGGCTTCAACCTCTTCCTCACCGCGGCCGAGGCATTCAAGGAGCTGTACTCGGGCACCGAGCACATGGTGTACTTCCAGTACCTGCTGTTCGGCCTCAAGGGCCACACCACCCTCGTGCCCTACGCCTGGGCCTCGATCCTCTGCGGCCTGGCGGCCTTCATCCTCTTCCTGGTACCCCGCACCCGCACCAACTGGGTGACGCTGAACATCGGCTGCGTACTGATCTACGCCAGCGTCTACATCGAGAAGGGCATGGGCCTCATCATCCCCGGCCTCACGCCCGATGTGCTGGGGGACATCTACGTCTACCGTCCCTCCTTCACGGAGATCGCCGTGGCCGCGGGCATCTTCGCCATCGGCTTCCTGGTCTTCACGCTCATGCTGAAGGCCGCGGTGCCCATGATGCTGGGCGAGTTCACGATCACCAAGGGGAGAACCCCGAAAGAGGCTCCACCCCAACAGGCCTAGATCCCTGGATCCTCGTCGCGTTCCTCATCGGGGTTCGCGGCGAGGATCGCTGCGAAGCGTTCCAGATTCGCCAGAAAGAGGTCCACCAGCTGGGGGTCGAAATGGACGCCCCGACCCCTCTGGATGAGCGCCACCACCTGGTCTTCGGGCCAGGAGTCCTTGTAGTGCCGGCGGCTGCTGGCCGCATCGAAGACATCCACCAGGGTGGTGATGCGGGCCTCGATGGGGATGGCCTTGCCCTTCAGGCCCTTCGGATAGCCCGTGCCGTCCCACTTTTCGTGGTGGCCGAAGGCAATGCGGGCTCCCATTTGGATGAACGGAACCTTGGATCCCTTCAGGATGGTGGCGCCCATGGAGGTGTGTCTCCGCATGGTGACCCATTCCTCCTCGGTGAGGGCCCCGGGTTTCTGGAGGATGGCGTCCGGCACGCCGACCTTCCCGATATCGTGCATGGGCGCGGCGGACCGGATGGTCTCGACGGCCTCCTGATCCCAGCCGAGCAGCTTTCCCATCTCCGCAGCGTAGAGGCCGATGCGGCGGACATGCGTCCCCGTCTCGTGGTCCCGGTGCTCGCTGGCGGAAATGAGCCTGAGGGCGACTTCCTCGCGCGAGGCCCGGATCTGCTCGGTCTGTTCCCGGACCTTCCGGGCCAGCTGGGCCTCACGGTCCCGGAAGGCGATCTCCAGCATGCGGCGCCGCAAGGCGGCATTCACCTGCACCACGATCTCCCGGGGCTGGAAGGGCTTCAGGATGTAGCCGAATGCCCCCTGCTGGAGGCACTCGATGGCCGTCTCCGTCGCCTCCGTGGAACTCACCATCACCACGGAGATATCGGGGATGCGGGGCTGGAGCGCCTTCACCAGATCGAGGCCCGAGGCGCCCGGCATCTGGATGTCGCTGAGGACCAGGTCAGAGGGCTCCTCCTCCAGGGCCTTGAGGGCCCCCGGCACGTCCGCAGCCACGCGGCAGCGGTAGCCAGCCTTCGTGAGGATGCGCTCGAGCGACAGGCGGATGATGGGCAGGTCATCCACGATCAGGATGCTGACCTGCTGGGGCACCACCTGGATTTCTTCGCCCATGGACCTTCCCTGATTCGATATTCACCTGCATGCATCTCGGCTGACCGTCGCAGTCGATCATCGCATGGGCGGAAAAAACCATGAAGCCTCCATGCGGGGGCCTCGGAAGGACTCGTCACTTCCCCTGTCTACCGGGCCCACTCCAGCGAATCGCGCTTCGCTGCATAGTGGGCGCCCAGACCCAGGCCGCTGGCCCGCTCGCAGAGCTCCAGGGCGGCATGGAAATCCCCCAGCTCACTGTGCGCCTGGATGCCCCG
This sequence comes from Geothrix campi, assembly GCF_024609265.1. Lineage (GTDB taxonomy): Bacteria > Acidobacteriota > Holophagae > Holophagales > Holophagaceae > Geothrix > Geothrix campi. The sequence goes on from NZ_JANHMP010000001.1 coordinate 929,109, forward strand.
CTCGAAGCAGGTCAGCTCCTCCAGCAACCGGCGGTACTCATGGGGGAAAGCCGCCTCCAGGTCGGGCAGGTAGCCCAGGGCCGAAGCTACTGAAGCGATGCAATCCTCCCACAACCCGCACTGGGCCTGGGCATCCGCGGTCAGATCGTAGGCGATGGCCTTCACGGCATTCGGCAGGCTGGCCTGCCCCTCGAAGGTTCGGCGCAGGTACTTGAGAGCGGCTTCGGGACCGCTGAAGGCCGCCTCGCGGTGTCCCGCCCGCAGGTCCTCCAGGACATCCTTCACCGACTTGCGGACGGGCTCCTGTCGCTTGGCCACTATTCGTACTCGATCGTGGCGGGCGGCTTCGAGGTGATGTCGTAGACCACGCGATTGATGCCCTTGACCTCGCGGACGATGCGCTGGGCGATCCGATCCATCAGCTCATGCGGAAGGCGGGCCCAATCGGCCGTCATGAAATCCTCACTGGTGACCGCCCGCAAGGCGCACATCCACTCGAAGGTGCGCTCGTCGCCCATGATGCCCACGGTCTGCACGGGCAGCAGCACCGCGAAAGCCTGGCTGGTGCGGCCGTACCAGCCGCTCTCCCGCAGTTCCTGCAGGAAGATGGCGTCAGCGTTCTGCAGAATGGTGGCCCGTTCCCGGGTGATGGCGCCCGGCAGGCGCACGGCCAGGCCCGGACCCGGGAAAGGGTGCCGCTGGTTCATCTCCTCGGGGAGGCCCAAGGCCAGGCCGGTGGCCCGGACTTCATCCTTGAACAGCTCGCGGAGGGGTTCCACCAGCTTGAGCTTCATGCGCTCCGGCAGGCCGCCCACGTTGTGGTGGGACTTCACCAGGATGGCGCCGCCGATACCGCTGGATTCGATGACATCCGGATAGGTGGTGCCCTGTCCAAGGAAGTCTGCCTTCACCTTGCTGGCCTCGCGTTCGAAGACCTCGATGAACTTGCCGCCGATGATCTTCCGCTTCTGCTCGGGGTCGGTGATGTCCTTGAGCGCCCCGAGGAACTCATCCGAGGCATCCACCCAGATCACGTTGAGCTCGAAGGGCTCGAAGTAGGTTTGCACCTGCTTCATCTCGTCCTTGCGCATGAGGCCGTGATCCACGAACACGCAGGTAAGCTGCTTGCCGATGGCCTTGTGCAGCAGCAGGGCCGCCACGCTGGAATCCACGCCGCCGCTGAGGCCCAGCACCACCGTGCCCTGCCCCACCTGCCCGCGAATGGCCTTCACCTTCTCCTCGATGAAGTTGCCGGCATTCCAGTCCAGGGCCATGCCGCAGTGCTTGAGGAAGTTCAGCAGCAGGGGCGTACCCTGGGTGCTGTGGGTGACCTCCGGATGGAACTGGAGGCAGTAGATCCCGCGTTTGGGATCCTCCATGGCCGCCACGGGCACGCTGGGCGTCTTCGCCGTGACCGTAAAACCCGCCGGCGCGACCTCCACATGATCGCCGTGGCTCATCCACACCTGCTGGGCGTGGGGCAGCCCCTCGAAGAGCATGGATCCTTCAGGCATGGCCTGGATCTCGGCCTTGCCGTATTCCCGACTCGCGGAGCGGTGCAGCTGCCCGCCGAGATTCCGGGCCAGGAGCTGCTGGCCGTAGCAGATGCCGAGAATGGGCACGCCCAGGCCAAGAATGGCCGGATCCAGATCCGGCGCCCCTGGTTCCAGTACCGAATTGGGGCCACCCGACAGGATCACCCCCTTCAGATCTGCTCCTGTGATCTCCGCCGCCGTGGTCCCGCTGCTGTAGACCAGCCCGAAAGCCCCCAGCTCCCGCAGCCGCCGCGTGATGAGCCGCGTGTACTGGCTGCCGTAGTCGATGATGGCGATGCGCTCGTGGTGCATGGGTCTCCTGCGGGGGCCCCTGGGTAGCCGGACCACCCCGGAGGCCACCTCCAGTGTGCCCGATCCAACGCCGTCGTGGCGCCTCGTCGGCGCGTTCAGTGCCCGGCCTTCCTTGCCTTGAGGGCCTGCAGGAGCGACTTGAGCGAAGGTTTCTCGTACTGGCCCTTGGCCTTGGGTAGGGCCGCCTGGACCATCTGGATGGCGTCATCCAGCCGCCCTTCCAGGATGGCTATCTGAACTTGCCCGGTGAGGGCTGCCAACGAGTCGGGCAGCCAGAATTTCAAGGGCTTCGCCCCCTTGACGGCCAGGGGCGCGGAGGGGCCGAGGGCGCCACCGGGTTCTGCCGGAGATGGGGCCACTGGTCGCGCCGCGAGCTGGTCCCTGAGCTTGGCCAGGTGCTCCTGGTAGGACTGAAGCATGTCCCGCTCTCGCTGGCTCGACGCCATCTGGGCGGCCTGCCGGCCCACCTCCTCGGCCTCGCGGATCCGGCCCATGCTCATGAGGAGCGATCCGAAATTCAGACGCAGCACCAAGTCGCTGGGACTGAGCTTCACCGCCTCCAGACCTTCCTGGACGGCAGGTTCCTGCGCCTCGGGCCGTTGGGCCAGTTCGCGGCCCAAGGCCAAGTGGAGGTCCGGGAAATCGGGTTGCAAGACCAGCCCGCGCCTCAGCCAGGCCTCGACTTGCCCGGCGTCCGCCTGAGATCCCTGGGGCAGACGCGCCAGGTGGTACGGCACGCGGAAGTCCTGGCTACCCAGTTCCAGAGCACGCGCCAGGGCTCCCCGGGCCTCCTCGTATCGGCCCTGGCGAAGGCAGGCCATGCCCCAGGCGGCCTGGGTCGCGGCCTGCCCGGGCGCGAGGCCCTTCGCCTGTTCCGCCAGCGCGGCGCCGGCCTGGAGCTGGTCCGAATAAAGCAGGAATTCTGCCCGCACGGCCAGGGCCTCGGCCTCATCCACCGGACGAACCTGGAAATCCGCTCCTGTCAGGGCCACCTTCAGGGGCAGATTCCAGAAGCTGAACACCGACTTGGTGGCGTATCGGGCCACATCGTTCTCGAGCTTCTTCAGATCTCCGAACCCCGCGCGCGCCGCGGACAAGGCATCAGGCTCGCGCTCGAGGGCCTGGAGAAACCGTCCGAGCAGGCCCGCCTTCCGTGCCCCCTCGTCCAGGAACAGGTGGTGGACCAGGGCCCAGCTCTGGGCATAGAAGATGTTCGCCTTGCTGCCTTCCTGGTAGTACGGCGAATCCCGGGTGACGGTGAGCAGCCCTTCCAGGGGCATGCGCACACCCTGGAGAGTCCGGAGATGGCCCAGGGGCACGCGACCGAGAAAGACGTCCTTGGTGCGGACCTGCGTGGCGCCATAGAAATCGGCGATGCCCTCGTCGAACCAGGCCGGCAGCTCTGGGAAGTTCTGGTGCACCACGCAATGGGTGTACTCGTGGAAGACGACAAAGAAGGGCTGGTCGTCCTGCAGGTTCACGTCCATCCGCACCAGGGCGTAGTTCCGCTCCTGCCCTTGCCAGAAGAGCCCGCCGGGGCGCTTCGGATCCTTTCCTTCGAACTGCCGCGGCACGAACCGGCGCATGGATTCCGCGTCCCGTGAGACCAGGATGATCATGGGCCTGTGGAGGTCCACCTGGAGGCCCGGAAGCACCACCGAGAACACGGAGCGCATGGCCTCGAAACCCCGGAGGACCTCCCGCGCCTCCGCCTCGCTCGCCTCGCTGTAGGCGATGAAATGCGGGGACCGAACCTCCAGCCAGGTCTCCTTGCGGGCCGCCCGCAGGGCGGGCCCCGCCACTGCTAGAAGCACCAGCAGTGAGCAGGCGAGCCATCGCCTCGAAGCCATCCGGACGGCCGGGACCTGCGCTTTGCGAATCGTCATGGAGCCACCAACCTTCATAGGGAGAGTTGGCTGATGGTACCTCGACCGGAACCTACTGCCAGAGGCTGAAATCCGCCACGCGCAGGAAAGCCTGACGGAGACGGTGGAGGAGGCTGAGGCGGGCGGCGCGGAGGGCCGGGTCCTCGCACTTCACCATGACGGCGTTGAAGAAGGCTTCCAGGGGTCCGGCAAGATTCGCCAGCGCGTGGAGCAGCGAAGCCTGGTCGGGTGCAAGCTCCAACTTCATCAGGCATGCCGCCAGCACCTTCTCCACGGGCTGCGCCAGCAGACTGTCATCGAAGTCAGTCGAGGGGGCTTCGTCCTTCAGGATGTTCCCGATGCGCTTGGCGCTCTGGGCCAGGGAGGCGAAGCGGGTATCCTCGGCAAAGGCAGACAGAGCCTCACAGCGAGCCTTCAGGTCCACCAGGTCCTCCCAGCCCGCGGCCAGGGCGGACCGGCGCACGGAGCCGGCGTATCCGGCCAATTCCAGCTGATAGGCCACACGGTCCCTGAAGAAGTCCATGAGGGCTTCGTTGGTTTCGGCCGTGGGCTTGGTGGCTTTCGCGCCGACGACGCGGAGGGCCGCCGCGATGAGATCGGCGGGAGGAAAAGCCCAGCCACGCTCCCACAAGATGCGCACGATGCCCTGGCCGGCGCGACGCAAAGCAAGGGGATCCTTGGAACCGCTGGGGATGAGCCCCACGGCGAAGCAGCCCGCCACGGTGTCCAGCTTGTCGCAGAGGGACAGCAGGCAGCCCAGGGGCGTGCCGGGGATGGCGTCGTCGGCACCGACAGGCCGGTAGTGCTCCTTCACGGCCATCCAGACTTCCTCGTGCGCACCTTCGTGCCTGAGGTACTCGCCGCCCATGATGCCCTGCAGCTCCGGGAACTCGCCGACCATGAGGGTGCGCAGGTCGCACTTGGCCATGCGGGCGGCTTCCAGGGCCCGGTCGATGTGATCGGTGTCATCCGACATCCGGGAGGCGAAGTGCTTCACCAGCGCCACCACCCGGCCGGTCTTGTCGTGATAGCTGCCCAGCTCCCGCTGGAACGTGAGCGCCATGAGCTTTTCCAGCCGGTCGGACAGCGGGTGTTTGCGGTCCTCCGCGAAGAAGAACCGCGCGTCGTAGAGCCGGGCCTTCAGCACCCACTCGTTGCCGGCCTTCACGAAGCCAGCGGGGTCGTCGGTGCGGTTGGCGGCTGTGAGGAAACAGGGCAGCAAGGCACCATCCGGCCCCTCGATGCAGAAGCTCTTCTGGTGCTCGCGCAGGCTGGTGACCAGCACCTCCTTGGGCAGCTCCAGGAAATCCGCCGGGAAGTCGCCTCGCACGATCTTGGGAAACTCCACGATCTCGGCCAGCGTGTCCAGCAGCTCCGCATCGGCCACCACGCGGCCCTTCACCTCGGCGGCGAGTGTCTCCAGCTGCTGGGCGATGCGTGTCCGGCGGGCCTCCACGCTGACCGCGACACCAGCGGTCTCCAGCGCTGACTCATAGACTCCCGGCGTGGCGATCACCACAGGAGCGGGATGCTCGCGGTGGTAGAGCCGATGGCCCCAGGTGGTGTTCGTGGCGGTCACACCATCTACCGTGATGGGCACGACCTGATCCCCGAAGAGGCACAGGATGTTGCGGATGGGGCGCACGAACTCGAACTCTGAGTTGCCCCAGCGCATGGCCTTGGGCACGTGCAGCCCGGCGATGAGCCCTGGTAGCGCCTCAGCCAGCAGGTCCACCGTGGGACGGCCCTGCTTCGTGAGCGTCACCACTGCGCAGGGTTCCTTCTTCCCTGCCGGCTGCTCGAAACGCACGGCGCTGAAATCCATGCCCCACTTCTCCGCGAACTTCAGGCCCTGGATGGTGGGCTTGCCATCCTCCCCCACGCACATGCGCTGGGGTGGGCCGACCTGGGTCTCGGTCTGGTCGGGTTGGACGGCTGGCAGTCCCACCAAGCGCCACGCGAGTTTGCGAGGTGAATACAGCCCGGTCGAATTATCGATCGCGTTCTTCCGGTAGTTGGCGCTATCCCCCGTGGGGAACCATGCCTCCAACTTGTCTTCGAGAAGGTGGACGAAGTTCTCCCACAGCGGTGTGAGGAACCGCGCCGGGATCTCCTCGCAGTGCAGTTCCATCAGGAAGGTCCTGGTCGCGCTCACTTCGCACCCACCTTCCCGTTGTCCTCGGCAGGTACGGCCGCGCCCTCCTGATGCTCCAGGTAGGCCCGGGCGCAGGCGCAAGCCAGATCGCGCACGCGCTTGATGATGCCGGGGCGCTCGGTGGTGCTCACGGCGCCGCGGGCGTCGAGCACGTTGAAGGTGTGGCTCATCTTGAGGGCCTGCTCATAGGCGCTGAGGAAGTGGCCTTGATCCTTGAGCAGACGCCAACCCTCCTTCTCGAAGGCGTCGAAGAGGGTGCGGTGCAGGTCGATGTCCGCGTGCTCGAAGCTGTACGCGCTCAGCTCGAACTCCTCGCGCTGGCGCATCTGGCCGTAGGTGACGGGGAAGATGCCATCGTCCGTCTTCACCTCGCCATGCACCAGGTCGAAGATGTTGTCGTAGCCGCCCAGGAACATGCAGATGCGCTCGATGCCGTAGGTCAGCTCGGCGCTCACGGGCCGGCAGTCCAGGCCGCCCACCTGCTGGAAGTAGGTGAACTGGCTGATCTCCATGCCGTCCAGCACCACCTGCCAGCCCACGCCCCAGGCGCCCAGGGAAGGCGACTCCCAGTTGTCCTCCTCGAAGCGGAGGTCGTGCTTGGTGAGGTCGATGCCCAGGGCCTCCAGGCTTTCGATGTAGAGGTCCTGCACCTTGGCGGGGCTGGGCTTGAGGATCACCTGGAACTGGAGGTGCTTGTAGACGCGGAAGGGGTTCTCGCCGTAGCGGCCATCCGCCGGGCGCCGGGAAGGTTCTACGTACGCCACGTTCCAGGGCTTGCTCCCGAGGGCCCCGAAGAAGGTCAGCGGGTTCATGGTGCCCGCGCCCTTTTCCAGATCGTAGGGCTGGCCGATGAGACAGCCCCGGTCGGCCCAGAACCGCTGGAGGCGGAGGATCAGTTCCTGGATGTGCATGGAGGCTCGCCAAAACGAGTATTCTAGCGGGTTTTCGGCCTCTTGATAAGCTGGCGGGATGCGGATCCGGACTGCCCTGCCCACTGACGCCCAGGCCTTGGCGGCCCTGGGGGAGCGACTCTGGCGCGAGACCTATGCCGGTCTCATTCCCGCCTCCAACCTGGAGTTGCACTTGGCGGGGACCTTCGGGGCAAGGCAGCAGGCCGCGGAATTGGCCGATCCCGACTGCCACACCCTGGTGCTCGAACGCGCCGGCGCCCTGCTGGGCTATGCCCTGCTTCAGGCCTGCAGGCCGGAGTCGGCCACGGCCTCTTTTCACTTCGTCAACCCGCTTGAAGTGGCCCGGTTCTACGTGGATGCCACGCTGCATGGCCGGGGCGCCGCTCAGGAGCTGATGGCCGCTGTTCTGGATCATGCCGCCACGGCAGGCCACGATGGCGTCTGGCTCCAGGTCTGGGAACAGAATGCCCGCGCCATCCGGTTCTACGCCAAGGCCGGGTTCACCGATGCCGGGGAGGCCATCTTCCGCGTGGGTGAGCAGGTGGATCGGGACCGGCTGCTGGTGCACGGGTTGATGGTTCGTCCACTGTGATGGCCGTCAGCCCTACACCTTGCTAGAATCCCCGTTTCCCGGGGCACTGCATGACCCGAAAGATCGCACTCCTGGCCATTGGTGGAAACGCGCTTCTAAAAGAGAAGGAGCGCGGGCTCCAGGAGGAGCAGTTGGAGAACGCCCGGGAGACGGCGGAGATGCTGGCGCGGGTGGTGGCCGAGGGCTACGCGCTCTGCGTGGTGCACGGCAACGGGCCCCAGGTGGGCAACCTGCTCATCCAGCAGGAAGCCGGGTCCGGCCAGATCCCGCCCTACAGCCTGGACATCTGCGGCGCCATGACCCAAGGCTCCATGGGCTACATGCTGGAGCGCATGCTCATCAACCGGCTGCGCTTCATGGGCCTGGATGCGCCGGTGACATCCGTCCTCACCGAGGTGGTGGTGGACAAGGAGGACAAGGGCTTCCAGGACCCGACGAAACCGGTGGGTCCCTTCTATCCCGAGTTCCGCGCCTTGGAGCTGATGCGGTCCAAGCGCTGGAAGATGAAGGAGGACTCGGGCCGCGGCTGGCGCAAGGTGGTGCCCTCGCCCAAGCCCATCGAGATCGTCCAGCTCGACGCCATCAAGACCCTGCTCCAGTCCGGCAGCTCGGTCATCGCCGGCGGCGGCGGTGGCATCCCGGTGATCCGCGATGCCAGCGGCTTCCTGGTCGGCGTGGAGGCCGTCATCGACAAGGACCGCCTCAGCGCCCTGCTGGCGGCCCAGTTGGGAGCCGACCTCTTCATCATCCTCACGGGTGTGGCCAAGGTGGCCCTCGACTTCGGCAAGCCCTCCCAGCGCTGGGTAGACCGCATCACGGCGAGTGAAGCCCGGAAGCACCTGGCCGATGGCCAGTTCCCGCCCGGCAGCATGGGCCCCAAGATCGAAAGCGCCCTGGCCTATCTCGAAGGCGGCGGCCACGAAGTGCTCATCACCACCGCCGAGGCCCTGGCCACCGAGGACCCCGCCACCGTGGGCACCCGCATCGTGCGAGACTGAGGGTTCTCCAGAGGAAGCTCCAGATGTACGCCCTCATCCTCGTTCGCTACCGCCGCCCACTCACCGAGGTGGAGACCGTCACCGGGGCCCACCGCGCCTACCTCGACACCCTGAAGAAGCAGGGCATCCTCCTGGCCTCGGGCCCTCTGGATCCGCGCTTCGGCGGCGCCTGGCTCGTGCGGGTTCAGGACGAGAATCCCCTGGCGGACCTGGACACCCTGCGCGATGGTGATCCCTTCTACCAGGCTGGCCTCGCCAACTACGAACTCCTGCCTTGGAACGTGATGGCCGGCAAGGACGGGCTGGATCGGATGTGATCCGGGGCTCAGGGGGCCTCCAGGCGGACGCTCCCCTGGCCTGGCTGGAAGACATCATGTGCTCCGACTCAGTGGAGGAGTTCGGCCAGCTTGATCTGGAGCTCCTTCAAGCTGAAAGGCTTTCTCAGGCTGTGTACCAGCGGCTGCCCGTCCACATGGGGGGCGATGAGGTCGCTGCTGTAACCCGTGGCCACGAGTATTGGGATGCCTGGCCGCAGGGCCTGGAGGCGCGGCAGGACCTGGGCGCCACTCATCCCGGGCATGTTCATGTCAAGAATCACCAGATCCGTCTGCAGCCCCTCTTCCAGGAGGCGGAGGGCCTCCCGCCCCTCCGGCGCCTGGGTGGCTTGGTGTCCCAGCAATTCCAGCCCCTGCATCAAAGATTCACGAAACAGATCATCGTCGTCCACCAGCAGGATCTTCCGACCTCCTGGGCCCACCGCCAGCGGGGAGGCCGCATCCTGCTCGGGATGCAAGCCTCCCACCCGCGAGGCTGGGAAGGTCAGGATCGCCTCGGTTCCCTGCCCCACTCGGCTCTGGAGGTTCAAGGACCCCTCGTGGGCCTTCATGGTGCCGTACACCATCGACAGCCCCAGACCCGTGCCCTTCCCCTTGGGCTTGGTCGTGAAGAACGGCTCCATGCACTTGGCGAGTATTTCCTGGGGGATGCCCCCGCCCGTATCCCGCACTCTGAGGATCACGCCACCCTCGGGAGATCTGGTGGTCTGGATACGGAGGGTGCCCCCGTCGGGCATCGCATCGCAGGCATTCACACAGAGGTTCATGAGCGCATGGCTGAGTGCGCCAGCATCTCCCCGGATGAACCCCAGCCCTTCCTCGAGATCCACTTCAAACTGGATGTTCTTCAGGACGGTGTGGCTCAGGAGTTGGCTCATCTCCTGGATAAGGATATTCAGGTCGACCGGCCGCTCTTCCTGAATGTCCTTGTGTGCGAAATAAAGGAGGCTTTTCACGACGTCCCGGCCGCGCATGCAGGCGCTCATGATCGTCTCGAGGGACCTTGCCGAGCGGTCCGACGGCTCGGTCCGCTCATGGAGGATCGAGGCTGTCCCGAGGATGGCGCCCAGTACGTTGTTCATGTCATGGGCCACGCCACCCGCCAAACTCCCCAGGCTTTCCAGCTTCTGGGACTGGTAGAGCTGGGCCTCCAGATGCCTGCGTTCAGACTCAACCCGCTTCTGTTCGGTGATGTCCTCTTTCAGGGCGATGTAGTTGGTCAACGCGCCGGCTTCGTCCCGGACGGGAGCGATGGTCACCCGCTCCAGGAAGAGCTGACCGTCCTTCTTGAGGTTTTCGAATTCGCCCACCCAGACCTCGCCCCGGGTCAGGGCATTCCACATCTGTCTGTAGACCCCTGGCGGAGTGGCTGGCGACTTCAGGATGCGGGGATTCTGGCCGATGGCCTCCGCGGAGCTGTAGCCGGTCACCTGGGTGAACCTCGGGTTCACGTATTCGATGGTCCCCTCGGGATCCGTGATCACCACGCAAAGCGGGCTCTGCTCGACCGCCACAGAGATCTTGCGGAGCGCCTGCTCGTCTTCCTTCTGCTCGGTGATGTCCTGGATGACGCCGACCAGTTCCGCTGGCCGGCCCTCAGGGTCCCAGTGCACCTCCCCTCGGCCATGAACCCATCGGAGGGCCCCATCGGATGGGCGGACGATGGGGTAGGTGAGATCGAAGCGTTCGCGGCGTTCGATGATCCCGGCGACATATCCTGCGAGCTGATCGCGGGCGCCTGGAGGGACGAGACCCGTCCAGCCAGCCAGCGTCCGGGGATAGTCAGGCCCGATGCCGAAGATCCGGTCGAGGTAGGGGCTGCTCGTCCACCGGTCCTTCCCGATGTCCCAGGTATAGGTCCCGATGCCGCCAGCTTCCTGCGCTTCCCTCAGCAGGCGCTCGCTTTTCTTCAGCGCGGCCTCGGCCTCGCGGCGGCGTTCCTCACCCGCCAGATGGTCCAGAGCGTAGGACACATCCATGGCTGCCTCGACGAGCAGTTCGGTCTCGTGGATTCCGAAAAAATGTTTCTCTCCGGCATAGACGGCCAGGGCGCCGATCACCTTCCCTCCTTCGCGGATGGGGAAGGCGGCGGCGGAGGCGAAGCCGGAGCGGGTCGCAGCCTCCCGCCAGGCACCTGAATCCGGCAGGCCCAGGTAATCGTTGAAGAGGCAGTGGCTGCCCTCCCGAATCGCGGTGCCCATGGGTCCGTGGCCGATGGGCGTGTCATCGCTGCGCACCTCAAGCGCGTCCAAATAACCCACCGTGTCGCCGCACTGGGCGACCCTGGTCACCCGGTGCGTGATGGGATCGTCCAAGCCGATCCAGGCCATCCGGAATCGCCCGTACTTCACCAGGGCTTCGCAGAGCCTCGCGAAAAGGCCTTCGCGGGAACCCGCCCACACGATGGCCTGACTCACCTGGCTGAGGGCGGCATAGAGCTGGGTCATGCGTTGGAGTTCGCGTTGCTGGGCTTGGCGCTCCGTGACGTCTCGAATGAAGCTGACGACGATCTGCTCGTCCCCCAGGTCCACCACCTTGGCACTGACTTCCGCTGAAAAGGTGCTGCCGTCCTTGCGGCGATGGATCGTCTCGAAGCGGATCGCCCCTTGGGCCTTCATCTTGGCGAACAGAGAGAACCCCTCATCGCGAGTCTCCACCGCACGCAGGTCCATCGCACTCATGCCCTGAAGTTCCGTGAGGGAATACCCGTAATGCTCCACCGCCCGGGTGTTCGCCTCCCGGATCCACCCGTCCCCATCCATGAGCAGGATGATGTCGTTGGCCTGGCGCATGAGCCATTCGAAGCGCTGGGAAAGGTTCAGCTGCTTGCGAACCATTTCGGCGTCGTGATGCCGCACCATCAGGCCCAGTCCGGCGGCGACAATGATCACGATACCGATGAGCCCGATCCCACCGACCCAGACCCGCCGGCGCAGGGGGCCGTACACTTCGGCCTCGTCCACTTTGGTCACCATACCCCAGGGCATGACCTGAACCTGATGGATGGCTGCCAGAACAGGTTCTCCGCGATAGTCCAAGCCTGCCACCAAGCCCTCCTGGCCGCGCGCGGCCAGGGCCGAGGGCATGCCGGGATCTGCCTTCAGGGGCAGGCGGAGACTCATGGCCGGCTGGGCCCGGTTCCGGAATTCACTCAGGTAGAGGATCTCGTCACCCTCCCGGCGCACCAGCAGCGTCTCGGCGCTGGGGCTGGCCGTCGGCCAGGAGCTGACAAGCGGGTAGAGGAACGTCCGGGGGTCCATGACCAGCAGCAGGGTTCCCTCGGCCAGCGAGCCAGGCTCCGGATTCGCCCCGATCGGAATCCACAGGCTGAGGTGGATATCCGGTTTGCCCGGGTGCTGATGGAGGTCGCGGATCATGACCTCCTTGGATCGCAGAGCCGCCTGGAGTTCGGAGGCATCCATGTCTTCATCACTGAAGGCCTCTTCACTGGGTACCGAGATCCGGACCCGGCCCTGCCGGTCGAACAGCACCACCCGCCGGTAGGTCCCGCGCTGCAGGTCTTCCATCGAGGCCCGCAGCTGCGCTTCTGGCGGCGCCCCAGGTGTTTCAGCCAGGAACCGCCGGAACGCGCCCTGGATCAGGTTCCCTCGAGATACCCGATCGGCGACGGCACGGCGTTCAGCCAGCCAAGCCCCGATCTGATGGGCCTTGAACTCCGCGATGGTCGACAGCTCCGTCTGCACCTGCGCGCGAGTCGCCTTGAGCTGGGCCCTAAGGAAGAACGAACCGCCGCTGAGGACAAGCACGCCGAGCAGCAGGAACAGCGCCAGGGGGCCCGTGGTGAACCAAAGGGGCTGAGGACTGCGCCCGTGCCCAGGCACAAAACCGAACACGGCCAAGGGCCAGGTATCGCATCCGGCCGCGAGCATCAGCGCAAGGCCGAATCCCACCGCGCAGAACGCCGAAGGCAGGGACATGGGCGTGAGACCCGACTCGTACAGAAGCGGAGCCCCGGCCGCATAGCTGATCAGCACCACCGTACCGATCACCAGGGGAACCTGGGCCAGGAGCGAGGCGGCCTGCCGCATCCGCCAGCGCAGCCTCAGACCGGTCTGGCGAACGAGCATGGATAGCGCGGAGAAGGAAACGGCCAGCCCCGTGAGAAGCGACGCAGGTCGTCCAGGAATCGCCCCGCGCCCGAGGACCGGAAGAGGCCCCAACAGGCGCCCCGCCACCACGGCCAGGCCAAGGCACAGCCCAACCAGAGCCATTCCTCGGACCACCTGCCGCATCCGCGCAGAGCCCGGCCAGGCCGTCTCCATCAGCAACGCCCCACCCAGCAACAGCACCAAGCCAGCCGCCGCGGGGGACATGGGAACCATGCCCTGGTTCATGGCGGCGAAGTACCGCAAACCCAGAACAGCACCGAGAGGCGTCAGAATTCCCACCGTGCAGATGGTCATGCCGAGCCCGATGACGGCGCGTCGGGCGATCTTCTGCATGAGCGAGGGACCAGTCAACAACCACTCTCCAGGGACGGAATCCACTCAGGGTAAAAACTCGGTTGGAAAGCGAGGGTCGCGGAGTTGTCCAGGTTCTCCAGCTATTACATTGAATTTCATAGCTTGATTTAACGATCATGAATCCGGCTTTGTGATATTAATCACATGAGGGTAATCAATGCTGGACCTGCCCCTTGGACTGGCGTTTTGAGGGCTTATTTCATGCTTCAGACGATTCAATCCACTTTCGAGGGATTTGAGGGATTCGGAGCCCCACGTCTTCCGGAGGCTGCGAATCCTGATTCAGAGGCACCATCTCCCCTCTTCCAATCGATTCGAGCGTGAATCCATCGCCCGGGGGAATCCCGTACATCACAGTGGGGCGGCTGGCCCAGGCCATGCCGCCCCACTCAGAGCAGGCTTGCTACTGCCGTGATCCAATCCTCAGTGGCTCAGCTTGATGTCCACCGGGTTCTTGAAGGTGTCGTACAGAGGCGAGGTGCGGATCACCTTGTCATGGAGCTCCTGGATCTGCGCCGGCGTGCCGCTGCAGGCGAGGTTCACCTTCACGCGGATCTGCGAAAGGCCGGGCCGGATGTTCTTGTCCAACTCCAGGAACCCCTGGAGGTCCGTATCCGTCTCCATGTCGAAGCTCAGGCTGCTGATGTCGAGGCCCATGGCCGTGGCGGTGTAGGCGTAGGTCACGCTGAGGCAGGCGCTGAGGGCGTGGAGCGCCGCCTCCCCGGCATTGGGCGCCAGGTCGGTACCCAGCAGGGCGTCGGGTTCATCGGCTTCGAGGAACATCGGCGTACCCCGCATGTGCTCCATCCCGGCCCCGTAGAGTGAATCGAAGGTGCTCTGGGAATGGGCGCCGTTGATCCACTTGGCCCGGGACCTGAAGGTGAACTTGGCGAGGGCGGGATTGGCCTTCACCATCGCGACAGTGGTGTTGAGGGCATCCACGTTCACGCCGTTGTGGATGGTTGCAATGTTGCCCATGGATCCTCCTCCTGGATCGGGCGCCGTCCCGGGCGAAGGCCCAGCCTCCGGCCTGGAAGCGCGTATAGGGACACCCACAAGAGTCCCGTGTGCCACGGGGCCCCCTGGAAACAGGTTCCCAACATGGGCCGCGTTGCGCCTGAAACAAGGTCGCAAAATTCGAACCAGGGTGCCCCTGAGGGCATCCCACACGGAGCCAGCTACTTGGGTGGCGGCGCGGCCTTGGCGGCCTCCAGGGCCCGCCTCGCCTTCTCCCGCTCCCCCTCGCTGGGAGTGCCCCAGACGATACGATTGGGCTTCTGCTTGAGCAGTTGCAGCAGTTCCTCCACGGAATCCAGGGAGCGCCGCAGCGTCTTGAGGCTGGCCTCCAGTTCCGGCTGATCCTCGGCCTGGAAACGGCTCAGCAAGGTGTCCGACTGCTGGAGGACCGAGGCCAGGTTGACCAGGATCCGATCCAGTTCCGGCGCCCGCTTCTCCAGGAGCGCCCGGGTCACTGCCAGGCTCTTCTCCAGGTCCAGCACGGCCTTGTCAGCCTCACCCATGCTGCGATCCGCGTGGGAGGCGAGGCCGCGGCCCTCCCGGGCCAGGGCCTGGAACTCGCGGAGGGTGGCATCCAGGGAGCGCAGGGCCTGGGCCACGGAGGGATGCTCCAGCAGGTCACCCAGCCCCTTCTGCCGGACGCGCTCCCGCACCGCGTCCAGAGACGTGTTCAGGTTCGCCAGCAGACGGTCGGCGCGTTCCAGGACGCCGCCCAGGGACACGCCCTCCTCGCCCGGGATCTGGTCGCCCGCGACCAGCGCCACCGTGCGTTCCCCGGGCGGAGGCAGGCGCAAGTCGAGGATGACGCTGCCCACGCCCCTGGGCGCCACCACGGCCCGGGTGCCCCGCCAGAGGCGGATGTCCGCGCGCACGGCCAGGGTGGCCAGGAAGTGATAGTCCACGCCCTCCTGGCGCATGTCCAGCCGCTCCACGGCGCCCACCCGGTAGCCCCTCAGCTGCACGTCGGTGCCGGGCACCAGCCCTTCCATCTGGTCGAGCCGAACCACCAGCGGATAGGTCTTCTCGGTCACGGCGCCCGCGTTCTTGTAGGCCAGCAGCCCGGCGAAGAGGGCCAGGGCCAGAAGAACGAACAACCCCAGACGGGCATCCTGTTTCTCGAAGTTCACGGCGCCTCCGCAGGCCAAGGAAGGGGGTGGAGATCCAGCCGCTGGACCTCCAGTTCGTGGAAGCCGCTGCTTTCCTCCACCGCGAGCACGAGGGTGCAGCGGGAATCCGCAGCCCAGTCTTCGATGAGGGCCAGAGCCACGGCCCGATCCGCGGCATCCAGGCCCTCCAGGGGTTCATCCAGCAGGACCAGTTCGGGCTCGAGGGCCAGCACACGCGCCAGGTTCGTGTGCTTCCGTGCCGCGCCGCTCACGGCATGCGGGCGAAGCCGCGAAACCGAGGCCAGACCCAGCCGTTCCAACGCGTCCAGGGTTCGCTGCTTCACTTCGGGCTTGGGCAACCCCAGGAACCGGAGGGGCATGGCCACGTTGTCCTCCAGGCTGAGGTTCGACAGCAGGCCACCGGCCGCGAAGGCGAAGCCCATCCGGACCTGCCCCAGCAGGGCCAGGGCGCCCTCGCCGGGCCAGACGGCGACGCCCGCGATGCGGACCTCCCCGCCCCGGGGGCGCTCCGTGCCCGCGAGCAGCTTCAACAGGCGGCTCTTGCCCGAGCCGCTGGTTCCCGTCACCAGCAGCGTCCCACCCCTGGATACGTCCAGATCCAGCCCCTCCAGCAGGGCGCGCCCCGCGGGCGGATCGCAAACGAGGCCGCGGACCTGGATCATCAGAAGTAGAAGACTGCGGCGACCAGGCCGTCGATGACGAACACAGCCACCAGGGCGGACACCACGGTCCTCGTGACGGCCTGTGGGATCTCGGTCTGGCTGCGCTGGACGCGGAGCCCGAAGTGGCAGGCGTGGAAGGTGATGGCACCGGAGAAGAAGAAGACCTTCAGCAGAGTCGCCGTGAAATCAAGATTCGACAGCGCCTGGCGCACCGACCCCATGAAGAAACCCCAGGTGACGCCGTACTTCAGGCGGGCCACCAGAAAGCCGCCCGCCAGGGCTGCCGCGTCGAAGAACACCACCAGCGCGAAGACCGAGATGAGCACCCCAAGCCAGCGGGGCAGCAGCAGGTACTGGTAGGGGTTCACGCCGTGGGCCGCCAGGGCGTCCACCTCGCCGTTGAGCTGCATGGCGCCCAGTTCCGCCGAGATGGCCGTGGCGCTCCGGCCGATGACCAGCACGGCGGTCAGCAGCGGGCCCAGCTCCCGCAGGATGATGAGCACCATGAGCGTTCCGATGTAGTTCTCCGCGCCCAGGCCCGAGAGCTGGCTGAAGGCCTGGATCAACGTCACCGCCCCGAGCAGCAGGGCCGTGCCCACCACGAGCAGTCCGGCGTCAAGCCCTGTGAAGCGGATCTGGAGGCTCGTCTGGCCGCCCACCACCGCCAGCTGGCCGGACCGGAGGGCGAGCCCGGCGCGCAGCGTCCGCAGCACCAGGTGCGCCTGGTCGCCCAGGAACTCCAGGAAGCCGCGCACCGGCGCACCCAGCCGCGCAAGGAAAGCCATCATTCACCCGAGGATTGGCTCCCAGGCTAGCAGAATACCGTTCAGGGGAGGGCCGGCCCGCGCGCGGCCGCCGGGGGCCGGACCGCTTCCAGGCTCAGGGTCATCTGGTAGCCGAGGTAGACATGGGTCTCCCGGTCGCCCGATAGGTTCCGGCCCGCGCTGATCAGGACGTGGTCCCGCCCCGACAGGTTGAGGATGGCCCCGAGGTTGAATCCGGAGGAGGCCACCCCATCCTGCGTGGCCGCCGAGCGCTGGAACAGTTCTCCACCCACGGTGATCCGCGCCGACAGATCCCGCTGGAGAAGCCACCCGAGGTAGTGCCAGTTGCGCTGGCCTTCTCCGGGGTTCCGCCACCAGCCGTACCCGCCATAGCTGGTCCAGGGCCCCCAGCTCTTCTGGAGCCACAGGGGGAGATACACCTGGGTGTGCCCCGCGCCGAGGCGCCGCTCCGCGGACCCCGTCGGAACCTCTACCAGCGGGAAGATGCCCACCTGGGGAAGGTCCTCGGTTTCGTGCAGGAGGCGGAGCTTGAGCCCGACTTCGGTATCGCCATAGCCCCGGGTCACGGGTTCGCCCGCGGGCTTGGCGTAGGCGAGGGGCGCCACGAGGTGGAATTGCGTGTCCGGCAGGATGCCGGCGTTGAACTCCACCAGGGGCAGGCTGCCCGATGCGCCACCAGGCGCCCGGAGTCCCATCCAGCTCAGGTAGAGCTCCATGTGGTGGAGTTCCACCGGCTCCGGATCATCCGTGAAGAAGGGTGGACCCGCGTGCAGGCAAGCCCCCAGGAGCCCGGCCCCTACCAGCGTCTGCCACCGTCCGGCCCGCGAAAGGAGGGTTCCAGCCCGCCCCATGCCGCGGCCCCTACCGGCTCTCCACGAACCCGTCGGCGTAGTCGATCACCGTCACGGTGCGGTAGTCCCGGTGGGGCGCGGAGCCGGCGCCGGCCTGGTGGAGATCCGGATTGAAGAGGTTCTTCCGGTGGCCGCGGCTGGTCACGCCATCGTCGACCAGCAGCTGGATCACCACCTGCCGGGCCTCGTCCTCGCCGGCGCTGATGTTCTCCGCGATGAGCCCCTGCCACCGCCCCAGCCGGTTCAGGCGATCCCTGAGACGACTGCCGTCCGAGCCAGTGTGTTCGATGCTGCCCTTCGGCCCGATGTCCTGCGCGTGCAGGCGGGCCGCCCTCGCCAGCCCCTCGTTGAAGCGCAGGGGACCCACCGGTTGTGCGGATTCAAGGAAGGCGATGGCCTCGTCCAGGGCTGCCACGCCTTCTTCCGTGCGCAGGGGCACGCGATCCGGGCGATTCCAGAGGGTGCCTTTGAAAAATGGTCGCAGCTCCCGAAGGTATTTCGCGTAGACCTTCGGCCGCACGCGCACGTCGCTCATCTCCTGGACCACGGCCCGCTCAAAGGCTGTCGCCTTTGCCGGGGCCGCCGGAATCGTCTGGGCCGGAAGCAGCAGCGTAACGAGCGGCAAGGCTACGGTTCTCATGGCCACCTCGGGTAAGAACCCCAAGAATAAGCGAACCGGAGCACCCCATGCCTTCAGAGGGTCGGCTCATCGACTCCAATGGAGATCGGCTGGACGGCGCCGGCTCGAACCCACGGCAGCCACGGGTGGATCTGGCAGGCCAGGCAGAACCCGAAGAAGGCCTCGAGCCCCGCGCAAATGCCCAGGACGATGGCCAGCCCCGATCCCAGTGCCCGCAACCCGGCCACCAGGGCCAGCCCGATCCCCAGGGAGAACAGGAAGCCCACCGAGGCCGCGAAGCGTTTGGGGCCGGCATTGATCCTTCGTATCGGAAGGCCCATCAGGCGGCGAAGCCACCCCGCCGCACGAGCCACGGGGCTGAAGGCCGGGTGCCCCGACGCCCGAAGCGCAAAGTCCGCGGCCAGAGCCAGGACCACCCCGCCCCAGCCGCGCCAGACAGCCAGGGCGAGCAGGCCCAGCGACAGGAAGGCCGCCACCCGCCCGGCCGTTTCGTCCACGAGATCCGGGGCAATGGGGCAAGTCGGGCCGGGCCGGGTTTCCTTCGGGTTCACCTCAGGACGCTGCGCCATCCTAGATCGCCGGCCCATCGATCTCGGCGAAGAGGGGATGGGTGAGGTACCGCTCGCCGGTGTCGCAGAGCACGGCCACCACGGTCTTGCCCTCGCCCAGTTCCTTGGCCACTTCCAGAGCGGCGAAGACGATGGCGCCGGTGCTGATGCCCGTGAGCAGGCCCTCCTCCCGGGCCAGGCGGCGCGTGATGGCGATGGCATCGTCATAGCCCACGGGGCGGACGCGCTGGAAGGCCTTCTTGTTGAGGATGCCCGGCACGAAGTTCGGCCCCAGGCCCTGGAGCTTGTGCGGGCCGGCCTTCCCCTCGCTCAGCAGAGGCGACGTCTCGGGTTCCACAGCGACCACGAGGGTGCCGGGCTTCTTCTCGGCCAGCACTTCGCCCACGCCGGTCACGGTGCCGCCCGTGCCCACGCCTGCCACGAAGGCATCCAGCTCCGGCACCTGCTCGAGGATCTCGAGGGCGGTGGTGCGGCGATGGACGGCTGGGTTGGCGGGGTTCTCGAACTGGCGCACCAGGAAGTAGGAAGGATCGCCATCCGCCAGTTCCTGGGCCTTGTCCACGGCGGCCTTCATGCCCCCGGAGCCCGGCGTCAGCAGCAACTCCGCGCCGTAGGCCTTCAGCAGGGAGCGGCGCTCCTGGGTCATGGTGTCGGGCATCACCAGCGTGATCTTGTAGCCCTTGGCCGCGGCCACGAAGGCGAGACCGATGCCCGTGTTGCCGCTGGTGGCCTCCAGCAGCGTCATGCCCGGCTTCAGGGCGCCGCGGGCCTCGGCATCCTGGATCATGCTCAGGGCGATGCGATCCTTGACGCTGCCGCCGGGGTTGGCGCTCTCCAGCTTCACGTAGACCTTGGCCGAGCCCTTCGGCACCAGGCGGTTCAGCCGTACGACGGGCGTGTAGCCCACCAGTTCGTAGGCGTGTTCGACGCGATTGGGGCGGTCGGTGGGGCGGGTCGGCTGGCTCATGGTCGGGGCTCCTTCAGGCTTCGGGCGAGGCCCGGATTCTGAAGTATGGAAAGGAATATCTAATTGTCAAGTTTGTCAATTGATTTAGTTATGTATTTGGTTATTCTGGCCTGGGAGGTTTCATGGTGAAGGGGTCGGCCAAGGGACGCTACGGGTTGCTGCTCATGGTGGAGTTGGCCCTTCAGGCGGGACGCGGGCCGGTGCTGGTGGCGGACATCGCAGAGCGCCAGGCCCTCCCCGTCAAGTTCCTCCGCGTGCTGCTGGGCAACCTCAAGGCCGCCGGCCTGGTCAAGGTGCAGCGCGGCCCCAGCGGCGGCTGCGAACTGACGCGGCATCCCAGCCACATCACGGCACTGGACGTGCTGGAGGCCCTGGAAGGCCGCTTCGTCGCCGGCAGCCTGCCCGCCGACGCAACCCACGGCGCCCGCGCCATCCGCGAACTCTGGTCCCGCAGCACCGAAGCCGCCCGGACGGTCCTCCGCGGCACCACCCTCGCCGACCTCGCCGACCGACATCAGGCCCTGGAGGTGGACAGCCAGGGCTACTCGATCTGAAAAATTGCCGAGGACTCAACAAGAACCGCAGAGAGCGAATCAGCAAGCCCGCAGGTTTGAAATCCGCCCGTGGCCACCCTCCCCGCCAGACTGACCCCCGCCGTCACGAGAGCTCGCCCCCTCGTGACCACCTCCCGCCCCATCCGGACGAACCAAGGACGGGAAGACCTGGCCCGACCCGTCCCAGGAGGCCACGGCAGAGTCTTCCAACACGAGAAGACCTTCCAACCCGGTACTGATGCCGGCGACGGAAGATACCGCGCGTCGGCCATGCCACCCATCCCAGGTCCCAAGCGCCCACCGCAAGCCCACCCGACGATCCTTCCGGAATCATTTAGGTTTGTCTTACTTGTTTAGGCGACCAGCCAGGATTGATAAGCTGATACTTACGCTCCCCTGGCCCAACCCCTCCCCCGTTTAGGCGAACCTGCCGGGCCCCAGACCCATCGCCTAATTCAAAGTTAGGGCACACCCCGTGCACCCTGCCAAATACATCCTGGTTCCACTCGCATCCATCTCACTGATGGGGGTGAACCAATCTCAAAATCCGAGCGATCCACCCAGGAACAAAGCTGAAGATTTTGTCCACTTTGGGGCCAAGCTGTTCAAAGCTACCCACTCCAAACCAATGAGCGAAAAGGTTGAGGAAGAGCTAATCCTGCATGGCGAACCTGCTGAGATTTGCACAGCTGTTCATTCTGGATTCACGGCACGGTTCCTCCGCTACAAAACGGATCGCCGCGTTTTTCTGAACACCTTGGTCATCTCAAGCTCATCCATCAAACTGCCTAACGGCATCAACCTTGGCGATTCCCCTCAGAAGGTTATCGCGCAGTTAGGGCAACCCACACGGGCGGCCGCAAACGAGCTTGAATATGTGTTTGGTGATCCCATGGAGGATTCTGCTGTATTCCAGTTCCGAAACAGCAAACTCACTCTGGTTAAATGGAGTTACGAACTCGACTAATAGCCCAATGGGGCATCCCGTGTGCCCTAACCCTCCGCTCAACTCGGACCCCGCCTGCATTGCCTTCCGCTCTCTCTCAACATCTCGCTTCCTCGGCTCCGCTCAGCGCCCCGGTGCAGGCGGGGCCGGTTAGCTTCATTCGTTAGGCCGCAACCCATTGTCACAACTACCAAGTCAAAGGAGAACGGCATGATCAACCAGGTTTTCCTAACCCTTCCGGTCGCCGACCTCCAGAAGTCGGTCGCCTTCTTCGAGGCGCTTGGATTTACTCACGACCCAAAGTTCAGCGAC
Source organism: Geothrix campi (assembly GCF_024609265.1). Classification (GTDB taxonomy): domain Bacteria; phylum Acidobacteriota; class Holophagae; order Holophagales; family Holophagaceae; genus Geothrix; species Geothrix campi. The sequence continues at coordinate 950,747 of NZ_JANHMP010000001.1, forward strand.
GAAACGGCTGCGTGCATCATCATCAATGATGCCATTTCTGTCATGTTGGGCACCCACGCCAAGTTTCGTGAGTTCACACCCAAAGCTGTCTGCGACACAAGCCAGGCCGTCGAAGTCCTGATATCCCTCAGTTGTGAGAGCCGTGAGCAGGTAGATGAATTGGTTGCCAAGGCTCTTACCGCTGGTGGTTCAACCTACGATAAGCCTGAGGATTTCGGGTTCATGTACACCCACAGTTTCCTCGACCTAGATGGCCATGGGTGGGGGCTGCTCCACATGGTTTCCCAGCCTGCACCACAGTGATTTGCAACACCCAAGCATGAGTCTCATGCGGCCTAACCCTCCGCTCAACTCGGACCCCGCCTGCATTGCCTTCCGCTCTCTCTCAGCATCTCGCTTCCTCGGCTCCGCTCAGCACCCCGGTGCAGGCGTGGCTGGTTAGCTTCATTCGTTAGGGCGCATCCATGAACACCGTCCAAATTGCACAAGTGACCACCCTTCAGGAATCCGAGTTGGGTGAACTCGTCATAGAAAGTGAAGTAGAAGGATTTGGGTTTGTCAGTCGCCTTCGGGATGAATGGTATTCATCGCGTAATCGATTCGATCAACCTGGCGAGGCCTTCTTCACAGCCAGAGTACAAGGACAACTGGTTGGGGTTTGCGGGTTGAGCCGCGATCCGTATTCTGTCCAGGCTGGCGTGGGTCGTGTTCGTCGGCTGTATGTTCGCAAGGAATTTCGCCGCTTGGGCGTTGGTCAGCAGCTCGTTCAGGCCGTGGTGGAGGTCGCACGTAAGCATTTCACCCTCTTAAGCCTTCGCACTGACAACCCAATCGCATCGCGATTTTACGAACGACAAGGCTTCCATCCAATCTCTCGACTCGAGAGCTGTACACATTTGTTATCGCTCGTTGCGCCCTAACCCTCCGCTCAACTCGGACCCCGCCTGCATTGTCTTCCGTTCTCTCTCATCGTTCCGCTTCCTCGGCTCCGTTCAGCGCCTCGGTGCAGGCGGGGCCGGTTAGCTTCATTCGTTAGGCGTCACCATGGCCCGCAAAATCATTGCGCTCCTGCTTTCCCTTTGGGGTTGGGCAATGCTTGGGCTGGTTTTCCATTACACCTACCTCTATTACTCGAGCCCGCTGAATCCGAGCCGCGATGAATACTGGGAGGGTGTCGGACTTGCCTGGGGCGTCGGGTTGGTCACCTGGATCGGGTTACCAACTCTAATGATTTCGTTTCGAAACGAATTCAATCGAACCTTCGCCATCCTTATGCATATTCCAGTTGTCATAGCGTTCATCTACTTACTTTGGTACTGGGTCCCCATACTTCCTCATTCCCCAACTGCTCCAAACTCCAGCCCAAGTGCAGCGCCTAACCTCTCGCTCAACTCGGACCCCGCCTGCATTGCCTTCCGCTCTCTCTCAACTTCTCGCTTCCTCGGCTCCGTTCAGCGCCTCGGTGCAGGCGTGGCTGGTTAGCTTCATTCGTTAGGTTGCTCCGCTCACATGAACGAATTGGTCCGCAACGCAGCCCAAAAAATTGACAACGCCCTCCAGGCCGAGCGCGGGCAATTGGCTCAGCAAGTGGGCTCACTCGTTGCACGCCGTGCGGCTCAAGGGAACCTTCAGTCAGGTGGCACAGTTATAGAAGTTTCAAGACTCTGTGAAGCGATCTATGAACGAGCAGCAGTAGTGATATCCCACGAATTGCTGTGGGTTGTTCAGAAAGCCATCTATCCCAGTCATAAATTCGTTGCTGAGCTCGAAAGTATTGGCTCTGGGTTCATGGATCATCTTGGCCGTACAATTGATGAACACATGCTTAAGGCTGAGAAGCTTGCTAAGGCGCCACCCCATCAATTGGGGCTGCATCTGCAGACTGTCAAGGAACGAGGGCAGTCACAAGTTACAACCACGATCCAACGTTGCAGAATCGAACGGGTAAGAGCGCTTTACCTTAAAACACTTGGTATATTACTCTCAGCTCCAGTTGCGGGTTACCTAATCAAATTCCTAATAGAACATTTTCTATAATCGACGGTCAAGCAACCTAACCCTCCGCTCAACTCGGACCCCGCCTGCATTGCCTTCCGCTCTTTCTTTTGTCCCTGCTTCCTCGGCTCCGCTCAGCGCCTCGGTGCAGGCGCGGCCGGTTAGCTTCATTCGTTAGGCCTCCCGTGATTCGATTGCTTTCTCTCGCCGTCGTGTCCCAAGCTTTACTAGCCCAGGCTACGCCCAAATTCGACTCTTACCCGGTGGCCCGGGTTGAGCTAAAAGCATTCGCTCCAATTCAGGTGCCCAAAACCAGCGACAACTGGAAACTACTCGAATACCTACCCGATGCTGAAAAATATCCTGTCAATTTTGCGGGTAAGTTCACCGTATTCGAGTACTCATGTGGAATCGGTTGCACAGAAATCTGCCTCATTGATAGGCAATCCGGAAAGGTGTATGAATCGATCGGGGCAACTTTGGATATTCCTAAATCCTATAAAGGTCCGTACGGTTTTCAATATCACCCAGATAGCCGCCTCCTTGTTGTTTACCACGCAGAGAGATTCAAGTTCCCAGTCATAATTGATTACTACATTCTCGAGGGGACCTCTCTTAAGCTTATTCAGTCATACTCTCAAAATTCGCAAGTTTCAAAGCCAGTAAAAATGAAATAGTCATCGGCCTAACCCTCAGCTCAACTCGGACCCCGCCTGCATTGCCTTTCGCTCTCTCTCAACTTCTCGCTTCCTCGGCTCCGCTCGTCGCCTCGGCGCAGGCGGGTCCGGTTAGCTTCATTCGTTAGGTGGCATATCACCGCCTTCCATGCCTAAAAGGAACCATCATGGAGTCCACCCCCAGGCTTGGTTTCTTACCAGTTGAAGAAAGATTCAGACTCCGAAAAGAAAAGATATATCGCGTAATGCTCTTTCGCGAACTGGGAAGTTACCCACGAGGAACGATTCATGTTCCGAATGGCTTCTTTCATGCTGATGACGAGATCGTATTTTCTGTCGTTTATGGGAATGATTGGAACCAGTTGGATCCAGATCTGCCATATTCAGAATTTGATTGGGCATCACCTGAGGAAATTCACCTTCTCGCTTCCATTCTCCTTTGCGAAAAGCGCGATGATGCCTACATCTCCTTTTATCCACTTGTGAATGTCTCTCTGAATCTGGACGCTGACAAAATAGATCTGTCCACCAATGATGCGGTAATGAGCGTTCGCACTCTGCTCCTTGAGACAGCGAAATCCAGCGACAAACACTACGCAAGAGACTCAATTTTGTCTTGCCTTGGAAAACCTTTCTCCTTGATCGCGCCAGAAAGGTACAACCTTGACCGGCTCCAACTTTATTGGGACAGTCTTTCTCCGTCAGACTACGTGCTAATCCGTGGAGTCTATTCGTTAATCAAGTGTGACATGCTATGCCGTCATTACGAATTTTGGGAAGAGGCTCTTCTGACTCTGTATATTGCCCTAGAAGCCTCGTTTCAGATTGTATTAGAGGTATTGGCAGCAGAAGGAATTCCCGAACCCAATGCCCACGATGCCGCGGTATGGCTCCATGAGCATTTCGATAAGCCATTTGGAATTTCAGCACCTGATGAGCTTGAAAAATATTTCGAAGAATTCTACGAAGAAAGAATCATGACCCTTCACCCCTCAAACCGCTTTGGTGAATACCCATTCTCACCAACAATGCATGATGATGTAAATCACCTAAGACGCGCCTTAAGAGAAATCTTCGCATATATTGTTTCTGGTTCTCACGGTCCGGATTTTGAAGAAGATCTGCACCGGAATGTCCGGTCCCAATAACTCCCACATCAATCACTCAGGCCTGCCGCCTAACCCTCCGCTCAACTCGGACCCCGTCTGCATTGCCTTCCGCTCTTTCTCTTCATTTCGCTACCTCGGCTTCGTTCATCGTCTCGGTGCAGGCGGGGCCGGTTAGCTTCATTCGTTAGGTGGCTCATGAACTTTTGCGCAACCGTTTTCACCGCCAGTCTATTGTTCTCGTCTCATGCCTTTGCCCAAACCGAGGTACCTAGGCCACCAAGGCCCGTTCATCGAATCAACTGGGAAGACGCCTACGAAGCGTTGGCGTTCCACCATAAGTACGGCCCCAAAGACGGTTTCGGGTACACCACTGTTTTATATTTTTCAAAAGCAGCAGACGATTCTGTCTCAAACACATCCGGAATGATTCTGTACCTACGGCCTGAACACGATGGCAAGCACAGCCCAGAGGGGGCTATCATTTGCGCCTATGAATTCGACCAAGACGGTATTCGATTGGTCAATCAATTTCGATTCAAGTACACCGCCAACTCAATCCTTGACGGACCGTGGGTCTATATTCTTAAAGGGATCGGCAAAACGGGTGCTACGGTCAGCTAATTTCTAGCCATCCGTCCTAGCCACCTAACCCTCCGCTCAACTCGGACCCCGCCTGCATTGTCTTCCGCTCTCTCTCAACTTCCTGCTTCCTCGGCTCCGCTCACCGTCTCGATGCAGGCGGGGCGCGGTTAGCTTCATTCGTTAGGCCGACGTGGGCGGGCTCGGCACAACGATTTCTAGTCAGCCCTCCTCAGCATCCCATCGCGCTATCGTGGGTCATTCCATCTCTCGCTTTGCCGTTGTCAGACCTGGTTTAACCAGCTGTTCGCTCTTTCCAAAGTTGAAGCGCTCGGGGCGTAAGATCCGGCGTTGTGGCCTTCCCGCCCACCTCCGCCTAACGTGCCCGTCTCATGGGCTCGGTTCACCCGGCAATCGGCGTACGGCCTAACCTTACGCTCAACTCGGACCCCGCCTGCATTGCCTTCCGTTCTCTCTCAGCATCCCGCTTCCTCGACTTCGCTCGTAGCCTCGGTGCAGGCGGGGCCGGTTAGCTTCATTCGTTAGGCTTCTCGACAAAACAGGTCCGTAACCTATGGCCTACCTACTTCCAATTGCCTTTATCGTCGTGGTGGCCGGAGCCGTTTTCGTTCTGGTGCAGTACTTCAGTTCTGCACGCAGATCAAGTTCCCAACTAGCCGGGTCTCTAATGGCCTCCGGCTATCACCTGGTTTCATCGAAACGGGCCTTCCTTAACTTTGGCCCCTTCCACTCTGCTGGGGTGTATCACCAGCCGGTTTATAGAATTTTTGCCACAGACACCAATGGGCAGCTTTGCTCTGGTTGGGCTCGTTGGTCACCAGAACCCGGTCATTTCGAGTTCTCGTGGGAGCAGAATTGAGCATCAGCCTAACCTTTAGCTCAACTCGGACCCCGCCTGCATTGCCTTCCGCTCTTTCTCGTCTCCCTGCATTCTCGGCTCCGCTCGTCGCCTCGTTGCAGGCGGGGCCGGTTAGCTTCATTCGTTAGGCCGTGACCGTATCTACCCACACCCATAAGGAGATTTCCCGGGATGGACATTCCAAGGATCTTCAACATCACCGAAAGTGCCCACCGCATCCATAACCCGTTCACACCAGAAAAGCTGGCCTCTCTCGGCCTTGCGCTGCGTCTGGAATCGGGCACTCAAGTGCTCGACCTCGGCAGCGGTTCAGGAGAGATGCTTTGCACCTGGGCACGCGATCACGGCATCATCGGCTTCGGCATCGACATGAGCCAGTTGTTCACCGAGCAAGCCAAACTCCGTGCTGAAGAACTCGGCGTCGCCAATCAAGTTAAGTTCATCCATGGCGACGCCGCCGGTTATGTCTCCGATGAGAAGGTCAGTGTGGCAGCCTGTGTGGGTGCCACTTGGATCGCCGGGGGAGTCGTCGGCACTATCGAGCTTCTGGCGCGGAGCCTGCGCGCTGGAGGGATCATCCTCATCGGTGAGCCCTACTGGCGGCAGTTACCGCCGACGGAAGATGTTGCCAAGGGGTGTCTTGCTAACTCAATCTCCGATTTTCTCATGCTCCCGGAGCTTCTCGCGTCTTTCGGCCACCTTGGCTACGACGTCGTTGAAATGGTCCTGGCTGACCAAGACGGCTGGGATAGATACGAGGCGGCCAAATGGCTCACCATGCGCCGATGGCTTGAAGCTAATCCAGATGACGAGTTCGTGAAAGAAGTTCGAGCAAAACTGACCTCGGAACCCGAGCGCTATGCCGCTTACGCGCGTGAGTACCTGGGCTGGGGTGTATTCGCACTGATGCCGAGGTGAGAGTAACCTATCGTTCAACCCGGATGTTGCCTCCATGAACCACTTCTCCCACTAGCGTACTGGAATTCTCGTCTCTTCGTTCTGCGCCGCTTCGACAACGCCGGTTAACTCTGTTCGTTAGGCCGCTCCACCTTCCTCAGCTACGGGTGTGGCGGCTCCCTTCAGGAGTAGATCATGCGGTTTAATCGCTCGTTCCTTGCTATGGTCTTTCTTCTTGGGTTTTCGGGGTTGGCGAATTCACTGTTCGCCTCTGAACCAACCGGGCTGTCAGTTTCAGTTTCTATTTCTCCTGCGCATTCCAGGCCTGAGGATTGCCTTTGTAAGGCCGAAATCACTGATCTGGCAGATGGCAGGCTTATCGCCGCTCCCAATCTGATCCTTAAAAAGGGTGAACCCGGCAAGGTAACCATTGGTGATCACGACGCTAACTATTCCCTTGTCTTCGAGTTCTCAACTGACAAATCAGGATCGTCAGCAACCTATTCGGTTACGTACATCAAAAACGGAAAGATGGTCAGCGTTCAGAAGGGCGCCATTTCCATTCGATGATCGTCTTATCCCTTAGCCCAACTCATATCCCACCTGCATTGCCTCCCGCCCTTTCTCTTCGTCTCGCTTTCTCGGCTTCGTTCTTAGCCCCGGTGCAGGCCGGTCCGGTTAGCTTCATTCGTTAGGAGCTCGCATGCGCAAATACAGCAACCTGCTCGCCATCGCCATCTTTGGGCTCTACGGTCTGTCAGGGCAGGCTCAGGATTTCCACTTTGGAGTTCAGGCCGCTCTCAGCTCGCCTACCGGCGATCTAAAAGACATGGCCGGCTCAGGTGCTATCGGGGGGTCACTTCTGCTCGACTGGTCTCTTGCTGGCGGCCACATTCTGCGCCCTCGCCTTGACTACACCCATTACCCGGACAAATCTCTCACCACCACATCACTTACAAGTTCGACAAGTACGACTATCCATGCCACCTATTCCATCACGAGCAGTGGATTTGGGCTTGACTACCTCTTCTACCCTTCAGGCAAACAGGAAGGTTGGCATCTGGATCTTGGTATCGAGGAAATGCGCTATTCAATTAAGGTCCGAGGCACTTCGACTCTTAGTTCAATTACTAGCTCGACTACAGATTTTTCCGGGCCAGACACCACTAAGAGCCAGCTTGGGTATGGGCTGGGCATTGGCTATGACTTCAACCAGCATTGGTCCATGGGTATGCGATTCAACTCGGCCAAAGTCGAATCCATGAAACTCGATTCCTTCAATACAAGCATCGGCTACCGATTCTGACCGGCCGCGGTTCGACTCCCGACCCTTCACTCGACTCGGACCCCGCCTCCATCGTCTTCCGCTCTCTCTCATCTTCCCGCCTCCTCGGCTCCGTTCATCCCCTCGGTGCAGGCGGGGCCAGTTCGCTTCCCTCGTCAGGCGTTCCATGCTCCCCGAATATTTCGCGATTATCGGTGCCATCATCGGCTCGCTCGGGGGCTTCTATTATTTATATGAAACCATCGTCGGTAACGCCCAGCCCAACCGCATCACGTGGCTGCTTTGGGGCGTCTTTCCGATGGTCATTTTTGTGGCGCAGAGGGCCCAGGGCGTCGCGGGTGTGTCGTGGGCTTCATTTGCCGCGGGATTGACACCGTTGCTTGTCTTCGCTGCGTCTTTCTTCAATGAGAAAGCCTATTGGAAAAGCGAGCCGCGCGACTACTACCTGATGGCGGCGGCTGTCATCGGCATCATCCTCTGGGCCATGACCGACAAGCCCAACCTGGCCTTGGTGTTCTCGTTGCTGGCCGATATGCTGGCGAGCCTACCGACCCTCATCAAGTCGTACCGGCATCCCCATTCCGAGAGTTGGATCGCCTATGCTGTCAGCGCACTCGGCTTCGGAATAAGCTTGTTGTCGGTTCAAACCTACAACCTAGAACATGCCGCTTTCGTAGCCTATGTGGTGATCCTCAACGCCTCCCTTGCGGTGTTGGCCTCACGGAGCCCTAAGCGTAAATAGGCAGCCAGCTTCTCCCGTTAAACTCGACGCCAGCCTGACCCTCCGGTCAATACGCCCCCGCCTGCATGACCTTCCGTTCTCTCACAGCTTCCCGCTTCCTCGGCCTCGCTCAGCGCCTCAATGCGACGGGTCCGGTTAGCTTCCTTCGCCAGGCAGCCCATGAGCTACCAAATTCGGCCGGCCGACCTTTCCGATGCCTCTGAAATCGCACGTCTTTCTGGTGCACTTGGATACCCGGTCGGACGTGATGAGATGGCTCAGCGCTTGGCTTTGCTACTTCCTAATCCTGCTCAGCTTGTCCTTGTGGCGAAACCAGTGGATGGCGACGGCCTCCTCGCCTGGCTTGCCGCGGAGAGGCGCATCACGCTGGAATCTGGAACCAGGTTCGAGATCGTGGGTCTTGTTGTGGATGGGACTGTTCGGCGGTCAGGGATTGGCAAAGCCCTTGTCCAAGCTGCAGAACAATGGGTCTTAGACCAATCGGGGACCGGCCTCGGCGTCAGGTCCAATGTCTTACGCCCTGAATCTCACGGGTTTTACGAGTCGCTCGGCTACCTCCGCAAGAAGAGCCAACATGTATACAACAAGAGCCTATCTGCCTGACGCTCCGCTCCACCCGGGCGCCGTCTCCATGGCATTCCGCTCATTATCCGTCTCCCTGCTTTCTCGGCTCCGTCCATCGCCCTAGCGCAGGCAAGGCGGGTATGATCCATGCGCTAGGCATCACGCGCTCAACCGCCCTCCAGGAAAGGAAGGGGTCCATGAGACACACGCGTATCCTCGTTACCCACTACGGCGGACCGGACGCGCTTCGGGTCATCGAAGAAGATTGTCCCGAACCGAAGCATGGTGAAGTGCGGGTGAAAGTGCTTGCGGCAGGCGTAGCCTTGCCCGACGTCATGGCCCGGGAGGGCATTCATCCCGAGACGCCCGAAGTGCCGTTCACACCGGGTTGGGATCTGGTCGGCAGAGTGGATCAGTTGGGCGAGGGGGTCACTGGATTTGAGCCGGGTCAGATGGTTGCTGCACTGCCGATCCACGGTGCTTATGCGGAATTCGTCTGCCTTCCACATCAAGAACTGATTCCAGTGCCTCCGGGGTTGGATGCCGCCGAGGCGGTCAGTCTTGGACTGAACTACATCACCGCGTACCAGATGCTGCACCATTCCGCTGGCGTTAAGGCGGGCCAGAGGGCCTTGATCCACGGCGCGGCTGGAGGCGTGGGCACGGCGCTCTTGCAGCTTGGGCACCTGGCCGGCCTGGAGATGTACGGGACCTGTTCCTCACGAGGGGCGCAAGCCGTTTCCGATCTGGGCGGCATCCCGATTGATTACCAGACTCAGGACTTCGTGAAGGAAATCCTCCGCCTGACGGGCAAGGGCGTGGATCTCGTGCTTGATCCCATCGGGGGCGGCCATCTTTGGCAATCCCGCAAGGCCCTCTGCCCAGGCGGCAAGGTGGTGGGCTACGGTCTTATCTCATCCATACGTGGCGAGGGGTTGGCTTCAAGTCGGCCGGGTCGGCGCCAGCGCTTTCGTGGCACCGCCCTCTTCGCGTTGTACATCCTCGGGGGCTGGCTTCTCCCGGGCCGGAAGAGAGTGGTCCCCTACAGCATCCAGACGCTCAAACGGCTGAAACCCGATTTATTCCGGCAGGCTTGGATCACCCTGTTAGGCCTCCTTCAGCAGGGGAAGATCAAGCCCCTCATCGCACGACGCTTCCCTCTTGCCGAGGCAAGACAGGCCCAGGAGCTGCTCGAAAGAGGAGGGGTGGTAGGAAAGGTGGTGCTCATGATGAACGAGTCCCCTCGCACAAGCTGACAACCTGATCCCTCACCCTGCCTGACCTCCAGCTCATCCCAGACCCGATCACCGGTGGCAGGGCCCTTCCCTCTACACCATGCTGTCCAATCGCGCTGTCGATGGTTTCAGCCGCGGAGGCTCGGCTTGCCTCATTCGTTGAGCATCACCAGAAATTGGAGGATGACCCTTGCCCCTTAAACCCAAGAGCAGCAATCCAAAGACAGGCACGAAGGCCAGGTCGAGTGCAGCGCCTGGCAACCCCTCCACCCCTTCCCCCCAGGTTGACGAGAAGATCCGGTCTCTTGGCGATTGGCGGGCCGAAACCCTGCTGGACATTCGTCGCCTCATCCACGAGGCGGTCCCAACCATAGAAGAGGATTGCAAGTGGATGAAGCCCAGCAATCCATTGGGGGTGCCGGTGTGGTCCTGCGCTGGCATCATCTGCACGGGAGAGGCCTACAAACAGGTCGTCAAGCTGACCTTCGCCCGAGGGGCTTCCCTGGACGACCCGCGGGGCATCTTCAACTCCAGCTTGGAGGGGAACACGCGTCGTGCGATCGATATCCGTGAGGGAGAAGTGCTTGATGCCGAAGCTTTCAAAGGCCTCATCCTCGCCGCAGTGACAGAGAACCAGCGCTCGATCGTCAAAAAGCCACGGTGACGGGCGGGCGTCAGCCGGGCAAGGCGTCTCCGGACAGCTCCAGCGCCCGGCCTTGCAGCGCACGCAACAGTTCAACGGGATCGATCGCCTCGGCCAACGCCAACGCACCGCTGTGCCGGTACGAGGGGGAGAGCAGGTGCAGGGCGGCTTGGATCACGATGGGCGCTGTCACCGCATAGATGTCCTGCCCACGCGCACTGGCCATCTTGGTCGCGGAGCCTTGCACGAGCCGCACCTGCAGCTCGAAACGCTGCGCCGAGCGTTCGCTGTCGTCCACGGCCGTGGGCGGCGGCGTCGTGGCGTCACGGATGTCGGCAAGCGCAGAGCGGTTTAAGAGCGAGCGGATCGTGCCGACCTTCAGGTGCTGCGCCATGGTGATGACCTCACTGAACGGCAGCTCGACCATGGCCTGATCGCCCAGCGGCGGGGCGAAGGTCCAGTCCGATCCTTCCGCCGACGGCACCAGAGGCGCAAGGCACCCGCCCTGCACCACCACCCGGGGCACCTGGTTGCGCTCGCCGGTCCTGCGCGTACCGGCGGTGGGCCACCAGCGGTCGAGCGCAATCGCCACCGTGATCTCGTCGATATAGCCGGCAGATGCCAGAGCGCTCGCCAGCAGGTCGGCCAGGCCGCCATAAAAGCCGGCCGCCGGAATCACCACCCGGCCCGCTTCGCGTGCGGGTGCATCGAAGTCGGCAAAAGTGGCTCGGGCGCTAGCCTGCTCCGCCGTCACGTCGATGTAGTGGCAGCCGGCCCGCAGCGCCGCCTGCGCCAGAGGCGCTGCAGTGTCGAGAAACGGACCGGCGCAGTTGATGACCACCGCGCAGCCGATGAAGGCCCGCTCGAGGCTGGCCGGATCGTCGAGCCCCGCCACGCGCCGGGTCACTGCCGAAGGAAACGCCGCTTCGAGCCGCGCCAGGCTGCGCCCGATCGCCACCACCGGCAGCCCCAGGCGCCGCGCTTCATGGACGACAAATTGACCGGTGTGGCCGCTGGCGCCAAACACGGCGATGTCCTGGGCTGTGGCATGCATGGGACCCTCCAAAATGAGATACAGACCTGTCTGTTCTTCACACATTACAGACAGGTCTGTAGCATGTCAATCATGGGCCCTAGATCCACTCATCCTTCCCCGCAAAGTCCCGCACCGGCCGGCCGCGCCCTCGGGCCTGGACGCCCTGGGAGGGCAGCGGCCGAGCCGGTGGCCGATGTCCGCGAACGCATCCTCGACACCGCCTCCACCCTCTTCTACCAGCGGGGCGTGCGCGCCGTCGGCGTCGATCTGGTCGTGCAGGAGGCTGCGGTCGCGAAGACAAGCCTGTATCGCTACTTCCCCACCAAGGACGATCTCATCGTCGCCTTCCTGGAGCGCGAGGATCTCGCGTTCTGGGCCCTGTGGGACGGCGTGGCCAGGCAGCACCCGGACGATCCCGCCGGCGAACTGGAGGCCCACATGCGTTGGATCGGCGCACGCCTGGCCCGCTCGAACTACCGCGGGTGCCCCCAGATCAACGTGGCCGCCGAATTTGCCGACCAGGACCACCCGGCCCGCGAAGTCTCGCGGCGGCACATGCAGGCGCTGCGAAGCCGTCTGCAGGACATCGCCAGGCGGCTGGACACGCCGCGCCCCGACCAGCTGGCCGCCCAGCTCGCGGTGCTGGTCAATGGCGCCTTCGTCAGCTCCGCGCTGCTCAACCCAGAGGAAGCCACCGAGGTGCTGCTCGGCTGCCTGAAGGCGCTGCTGGCAGGCGCGCACGTTCGCGGGTGAGCGTGGCAGCCTCGTCTTCAATTACCTCCGGTTGACCTGGTACCTTCCCTGGGGGCTCCCCGCGCCGGCCGGCATCTGGCTCAGCCCAGCCGCCGCCTGCAGGGCCTTCCGCTTTTTCCCTTCCATTCGTCTTCCTCACTTCGTTCAGCCTCCCGGCACGGGCTGGGCCGGCTAGCCTCCATCGTTGGGCCACATGACCAAACCTCCCCAGATCGCCTACCTGCTTTGCAGTCCGTCCCTTGCCGGCAAGAACACCTTCGCCTCCGCCCTGGCAAAGCTCACTGGCGCCGTGGTTCTCTCGGCCGATCAGATCAACGCCGAGCGGGGCCTGCCCTTCGGCGGTGAAGGATCGCCGGAATCGGTCTGGGCGGAAACCCTGCGCCTCCTGCTGGCGGAGATGGGATCGCTGGCCTCCCGTGGCCACTCCGTCATCGTCGACGACACCCTTTGCTACCGCTGGCTCCGAGATCGCTTCCGGCAACAGGCGCTCGAGTCGGGGTTGACCCCACGGCTTCTTCTGTTCCCGCTCAGCGAGGAAGCGGCTCTTTCCCGCCGCTCCCACCTGCTCCGGGAAGGAACACGTCCGGTGCTGAGCGAAGCGCGGCTGCTTGACCACCTCGCTCGCTTCGAGTGGCCAGATCCGGATGAACCAGTGCTCCTCGTCGAGCCAGGTTGCGAGGCTTCCGGTTGGATTCAGCGTCACGGCGGTTAGCGCACGGATGAGCCCAGCCCACCTGCTCCACTCGACCCCTGCTGGTCCTGCCGCCCTCTCTCGCGTCCTCGGCTTCGTTCAGCCTCTCGGTGCAGGCGGGTCTGGCCAGCTTGCTTCGTGGGCATCTCACACCAGAGGGATTTCATGAACACCAACCTTTCGCACCTTCCCCAGGATCTTCCGAGGCCAACCGATGACGGTGCCGCTGCCCACCTCGAAGGCCTGTTCCTCCCGAAGCTCACACTCGCCAGCACCGATGGTGCGAGCGTCAACCTGGCAGGGCTGAGTGGCCGCTGGGTCATCTATGTCTACCCGCTGACAGGGCGGCCGGACATCCCACTGCCAGACGGCTGGGATGGAATACCCGGCGCCCGGGGGTGCACGCCGCAGTCCTGTGGCTTTCGCGACCACTACGCGGACCTTGCGGCGTTGCACGCTGGTGTGTATGGATTGAGTGCGCAGACCACCGATTATCAACGCGAAGCCAGGGATCGGCTGCACCTGCCCTTCCATCTGCTGAGTGACAGCTCGTTGCAGCTCAAGAGTACCCTGCGGCTTCCGACGTTCCCGGTGGCAGGGATGGAGTTGTTCAAGCGGCTGACCCTGATCACGCACGACGGGCGGATCGAGAAAGCTTTCTATCCCGTTTTCCCGCCAGACCAGAATGCTGCTGAAGTCCTGGCGTGGCTGCGGACAAACGCGCAACCCGGCCATCAACCGGGCATTGCGCGCTAGTGCTGCGCAGCCATCCAGGATCCAGTGTGCCTTGCCCGCTGGTTTGGCGCGGACTGGCTCAGGGCCTGAGCGCCACCACCGTCTCCTCGACCCCAGCCTGCCCTTTCTCCTTCACCTCGGCGCCCCGGTACAGGGCCCAGCCAGGAAGGCCCCGGGGCACCGTCTTCGTCATGGCCCACTGCTGGACACGGCTGTTGGCGAGGACGAAGACCAACATGCGCCTGGGATTCCAGGGGTTCGGGAAGGCGGCCAGAAGGCCATCATCAAGCCGGCCATAGGTGCGGCCCTGCCACTTGAACCAGCCGGAACCCGCTTCGAAAGGCAGCTTGCCTTCGGCTTGGAGGCGCGCGGCAAGGCCATTCTCGGCGGGGCCGCCGAAGACCAGCAGATCGTTGGCAGCCAGATCGGCGTCGCTCACTTCGGCATCGGACTTCAGGGGCAGCAGCACCTCGGTCATGTTGTCCGCCAGCACCTCGCGGTAGTTCAGCGCGAGGGTGCGCTGGGCCTCGACTTCACGGGCCGTGCCGAAGACCAGCAGCGTGGCGCTCCAGTCGTCCAGCACATTGCCCGGCACCCAGAAGTTGGCGCGGGGCGTGGGAACGTCGTTCCCAGCATTGAACACCAGGCGCGTGGGGGGGGCCTGGCTGGGGAAGCTGAAGGTGGCCTTGGCACCCTTCACCTCGATGCGTTCCAGCTTCGCGCCCTGCTCCGTTTCCACGCTCACGAAGGCCACGAAGGGATAGGCGAAGCCCGCCTGCTCCACGTCGAGCTTCACCGCGTAGGCCTCGCCGGCCTTTTCGACGCGGGCGTGGATCTTTGGCGCCGGGAGATCGGCGCGTTCGAGCCAGGGCTTCAGGATCGGCGCCACATCCTTGCCAGCACCCTCGGACAGGGCCTTCAGAAGCTCAGTCGTGGTGGCGGCTTTGTCGTTGAAGCGCCCCTGGACGGTCTGCATGGCCTTGGCGAAGGCCGCGTTGCCCAGGTGCAGGCGCAGCTGGTGCAGCGCGAAGACACCGCGGATGCGGGGGATCTGGTAGGCACCATAACGGCCGTAGTCCGTGGTGGTGGCCAAGGGGGCCTTCACGCCCTCCTTGACCTCCAGCCAGAGGTGGCGCGTGGCGAGATCTGCCAGGACCGCACTCTGGCTGTCATAAGCCTTCGCAGGGGGGGTTGGCAGATGCTTCAGCTGCTGCCAGTAGGCGGCTGAGCCGCTGACGAACCAGTTGTCGGCGTCCGACGCGGGCTTGATCGTCCCGGTCCAGAGTTTCCGCGCATCGTAGCTGTAGGCCTCCTTCACTCCCGACACATCGGGAGCGGGCGCAGTCTTCGGCGCCTTTGCCTCTTTCCAGGAGGCCTTCGCCGCCTGGAGCTTCGCGGACACCCAGATGGGACTGAACGCTGTATACCCGTGGGTCAGGTGCGGGGTGGCACCCGGCAGGTCGGCGATCCAGCGGCCGCCCACCAGCTTCTCGCGCTGCGTGGTCTTGCCCTGGTGGGCGATGAAGACGAGCTTCTCGGCCATCTCGGCCGTGGTGAGCTTGGCATCGCAGGCATGGGGCCGGTTGATGGGGCTGGTGGCCATCAGGCGGGTGGCGATGTCGATGTCGAAGCCGGTCTTGCCGTACGCCTTGAAGGCTTCCTGGAAGGCGATGTCCCGGTTCCAGGTATTGAAGGCCAGATCCGCCGGGGCGCTGTCGGGGTTGGGGCCGTACTCGCTGCGTACCTCGAGGTCCCGGTTGTTGTTGTTGGCCCAGATGAAGTCCTTGTGGTTGCCCGGCGTATCGGCCTGCTTGTCTTTCGTCCCCGTGCGCCACAGGCGGGTCTTCGCCGTACCCAGCAGGAAGCAGGCACCCTCGTCGGTCTTGGCGTCGGCCATGGTCCAGTCGTTGGTGTAGAGGCCGTTGTTCTGCCGGAACAGAAGGTCCGTGGCCTCGTCGATACCGGAGGCGTACTGGGCGGCTTTGCGGATGCGGTTGCTCTGAGGCGTGCCATCAGCGTTGAAGGGCGTCTGGCCCACGGTGGTCTCGCCCATCACCAGACCGGCCGCATTCAGGTACCAGTCGGTGCCGCTGTGGATGCCCCCCGCGAAGGTCTGCATCACGAAGCGGTGGCCCTTTTCGGGAGCCACATCCAGCATCACGTTCCATTCGGTGCCGGTGTAGCCGTTCCACATGAACATCTGCGTGAAGATGAACCGCCCGCTCTTGGTGGCGCCCCTGGTGGCCACGAAGGACGAGCAGTGATCGCCCTCCCCGCCCTTGGCCATCTCGTCCTCGCCCGTCATGAAGGTGCGGCCGCTGAGGGGATGGGCGGCGTGGGCGAGCCCCTCCCGCAGCTGGCTCATGTCCACGGCGCTGTTCAGCGTCACGATGTCGAGCAGGTCGATGTCCCGGCCCCGGAACTTCGCGCCCGCCTTCACCGCGCCGTCGGCAATGCCCTTCATCTCCTCCAGGAACTCTACGTCGTACTTGCGGAAGAAGAGCGCGTCCGCCAACTGGCGCTGGTCGGCCCACCCCTGGACGGGATCAGCCGTGTTCTTCAGCACGCCGAGCTTGGTGATGTAGCGCACGATCTCCTCGGCCATGAGCTCGCCGTGCTGGCGGCCCCGGGCGTAGGGAGCGCCCTCGATGTGCAGGAAGGTCCAGCCCCCCATCTCGTAGCGGAAGCCCTTGCCAGCCCAACGCACGGTCTGCATGGGGATGAAGGCCGTGACGTCCTCCACCTTCTCAAGCCGGACGCCGCTGAAGAGTGCCGCGCCCGTGGCCAGACCGTTGCGGCCCAGGTGCAGCTGCACGCGATCGGTGGGGGCCGTGGCCAGGAACAGCACGGACACCTGGCGCGTCGAGGTCCCGGCCACGCTGGGCGATGCGTTGGTGAAGGGGAAGCTTTCCATCGAGAGGCAGGCACCCAGGGCCGTGGGATAGCGCACCAGCGCGTCGGCCTTCACCCCTTCGGCACGGATGGTGGCGCTGAGCCGATACAGCTCGCCCACCTTCAGCGTCACAGGGGCCGAGACCAGCGTGGCTTCGGAACCCGCCGGAACCGCCACCAGACGCAGGTCCTGGGCCTGGCCCGTGGACCCGGGCTTCAGGGTGAAGCCGGACACGGGGAGATCGGCAGCACTGGCGAGCACTGCCAGGGCCATCAGCAGCCCGGCGCGAAGCATTCGGATCATGGGAGCCTCCACCCATGAGGATGCCAAACAAATCGCCGAATTGCCTCGCTTTTTGAGGCAATCCCGCGGCCCGGCTACCCTGGGGAGATGGCACTGAAAAAATGGACCTTCACCGTGGACCCCGAGGACGCAGAGTTGCGCCTGGATCAGCTCATCGCCAAGCGCACCGAGCTGTCGCGCCGGGCGGCCCGCGAGGCCCTGAAGCTGGGCGGCGTGCAGGTGGACCGCAAGCGCGTGAAGGTGGCGGGCAAGCTGGTGAAACCCGGCCTCGAGATCCGCGTGGCCTTCGATCCCGATCTGCCGCCTGTGCCGACCACGGCCATCCCCATCGTCTACGAGGACGAATGGATCCTCGCCGTGGACAAGCCTGCGGGCCTGGCCACCCAGGGCACCTGGGCCACGGACCGCCACGACCTCCTGGCCCTGCTGAAGACCCAGCGGCCGGACCTGAAGCTGTTCCTGCACCACCGCCTGGACCAGGGCACCTCGGGCCTGCTGGTGTTGGCGAAGCATGCGAAGGCCAACGCCGGTCTCGCCGCCGCGTTCGCGGGCCGGGATCTGGAGAAGCTCTACCTGGTGCGGGTTTCCGAACCCCTGGACGCCTGCGTGGTGGAGGCCCCCATCGGCCGCCTGCGGGGCGCGGATCCAGGCCGCTTCGGCTGCGCGGGCGACCTCCTGGATCCCAAGTCCGCCCGCACGGATTTCCGCCCGGCCACGGCGGAGGAAACGGCCGGCCTGATGCCCGGCCATTACCTCGTGGCCCGCATCCACACCGGCCGCACCCATCAGATCCGCGTCCACCTGGCCCACCTGGGCCGGCCGGTCCTGGGCGACACCCTGTATGGCGGCGCGCCCTCGGATCGCCTCTGGCTCCACGCCTGGCGGCTGGGACTGAAGCACCCAGTCACGGGTGAGGATCTGAGGCTGGAAGCCCCCCCGACGAGGTTCCAGCCATGAAGCTTCCGATCCTCTTCAACCCGGCCTCGGGCACCTCGCCGAAGGATCCGGATGCCCTGCTGCGGCCGCTCCCGAAGGATCTGCGGGACCGGGTTGAGCCCACCCCCTTCGGCCCGCCCTGGGATTTCGAACCGGCCATCGCCCAGGCCATCCGCCTCGAGGGCCCGCTGCTGGTGTGGGGCGGGGACGGCACCATCCACCACGCGGCGAAGGCCCTGATCGACCGCGGCTGTCCAGTCCCCCTCGGCGCCATCCCCGGCGGCAGCGGCAACGGCCTGGCCCGGGGCCTCCGCACGCCCCTGGAGCCTGCGGGCGCACTGCAGCGCCTGCTGGAGGGCCGGGAACTGCGGATGGACCTGCCCCGCCTCGACGGGGCCCCCTTCATGAACGTCTGCGGCACGGGCTTCGAGGCCGCCGTGGCCCACCGCTTCGACGCCCTGCCCGGCCGCGGGTTCACCACCTACGCCCGGGCCTGCTGGCACCTCTGGCGCACCTGGCCCGCCGCCGCCCTGACGTGGGATGCCGAACAGGAGCCCATGCCCTCCGCCAAGGGGCGGATCGAACGCATCCGTGCCGCCTTCCATGCCCCTGGCACCGGTCTGCCGACCACCGCCTGGAGCCTCTGCTTTGCCAACCTTCCGACCTATGGCGGTGGCGTGTGGATCGCTCCGGCCGCCGATCCCACCGACGGCTGCCTCCAGTGGGCCACGCTGGCGCGGCCGTCGTGGTTCGATCTGCTGACGGAGGCCCCCTCGCTGTTCCGGGAGGGCGGCCACACGCCCCTGCGCCAGGAGGGCCGCCTGCGCCGCGCCACCTTGCGCCTGGAGCGCCCCCTGCCCTGGCACCTGGACGGCGAACCCGTGGCCGAGCGCGACCGCGCGGAACTCACCGTGGATTCGCGGGCGTTCCGCATGCAGGTGACGGGCGCCTGTCCCTGGCTGTAAGGCGAGGCTTCACGCAGAAGCGGCCCCATTCGGGGCCGTTTCTGCACCGGGGAACTGCCTGGCTAGCGTGGAAAGACGGCCGGTCCCGACAGGCTGGGCCCACGGAATTCGGCACTGACGCTGGGGCTGGCGCCCCAGAGACCCGCCACCATCTTGACCTGGCTGAGGTCCACGGCAGCCGGATCCCAGTCCCGGCGGACGGTCAGGGTATAGGGGCTCCTGGCGTCAGACCACCAGGCGGGATCATCCACGATGATGTAGACCGCAGTGGCCTCCTTGCCGGGGTTCTTGTAGGTCAGGAGCACAGGCTGGTGGGCGATGGCCGCCTGGAGCATGCCCGGGCCGGGCTGGCCCCACTTGTCCACCAGCATGAGCCGGAACCAGCCCAGGTTCGCGTGGTTGACCTCGAACTGGGCCGTGCCGCCGGCCGGGACGGATACGCCGTAGGCGCGCCAACCGGCTGGGTAGAGGACGTAGTCGCTGATTTCATCCACGTTCGGCCCGATGGCTGTCACCGGGAGGAACCCGCGCCGGGAAATCCACTGGATCTCTCCGATGATGTCCCGGCGCTGCCAGTAGAAGGCGGTGGGAAACACCGTGCACCGGTCCCAGGCCGGGGGCACCACGGTCCGGGTGCCGGGATAGAGGGCCAGGCTGGTCACGCGGGGCGCCGCGGCCGGGCGTGAGATCCCGCCACCTGCGAAGGTGCCCGGGCGGCGTTCCAGCCGGTCTGAGGTCTCCGCATCGGGTGCCGATCTCGGATTGTCCTGGCGGGAAACCCCGGGGGACGGCCGTTCGCCCAGGGAACGCATCGGCTGTGGCATTGCGCCACGGCTCCGCGACTGCTGTGGCGGAGCGCCACAGAGGGCCGAGGCCAGAATCAGACCAGATAAGACCGCTGCAGCTCGGAATTGCGGACTCTGGAACCTCATCGCACACCCCCTTGGTTCCGGTGGAACACCATTATCAAGCCAGAGCCATGCCAGTGCCTGGGTTATTCTGACGGCGTCTAAACATGGGGGCCTCAAGGTGTTCGGCAAGATCCAGCATATCCATTTCGTGGGCATCGGCGGTATCGGGATGTCCGGCATCGCCGAGGTGCTCGCCAACCTGGGTCACAAGGTCTCCGGCTCGGATCTCAAGGAGAGCGCCGTCACCCAGCGCCTGCGCAGCCTGGGCATCACGGTGCACCTGGGCCACCAGAGCGAGGCCATCGAAGGCGCCCAGGTGGTGGTCATCTCCTCGGCCGTGAAGGGTGACAACCCTGAAGTCGTGGCCGCCCATGCCGCCAAGGTGCCGGTGATCCCCCGGGGAGAGATGCTGGCGGAGCTGATGCGCATGAAATACGGCGTTGCGGTGGCGGGCTCCCACGGGAAGACCACCACCACCAGCATGGTCGCCCAGGTGCTCAGCCACGGCGGCCTCGACCCCACCATCGTCATCGGCGGCAAGCTGGGCACCATCGGCAGCAACGCCAAGCTGGGCAAGGGTCCCGTCCTGGTGGCCGAGGCCGACGAGAGCGACGGCAGCTTCCTCATGCTGAACCCCACCCTGGCCACCATCACCAACATCGACCGGGAGCACCTGGACCACTACAAGGATCTGGAGGAGATCCAGGATGCCTTCGTGGCCTTCGCCAACAAGGTGCCCTTCTACGGCTCGGTGTTCCTCTGCATGGACGATCCCCACGCCGCCGCCGTGCGCCCGCGCCTGAAGCGCCAGGTCCGCACCTACGGCACCCACCCCCAGGTGGACATCCGCGCCCAGGAGATCCGCCAGGAGGGCTTCCACACCCACTTCAAGGTCCGCGCCTACGGTGAGGATCTGGGCGCCTTCAGCCTGGGCGTGCCCGGCCACCACATGGTGCTGAACGCCCTGGCCGCCATCGGCATCGCCCTCGAACTCGAAGTGGAGCGCGAAGTCATCCGCACCAGCCTGGCCGAGTTCACCGGCGCCGACCGGCGCTTCCACCTCAAGGGCGAGAAGAACGGCGTGCTGGTGGTGGACGACTACGGGCACCACCCCACGGAGATCGCTGCCACCCTCGCGGCGGCCCGCGCGGGCTTCCCCGACCGGCGCATCGTGGCGGCCTTCCAGCCCCACCGCTACAGCCGCACCAAGGCCCTGCTGGACGAATTCGGCACGGCGTTCTTCGAGGCGGATTCCGTGGTCGTCACCGACATCTATCCCGCCGGCGAGCCCCCCATCCAGGGGGTTGACGGCGCGGCCGTGGTGGAGGCCCTCCGTTCCCACGGGCAGAAGGAGGTCCACCTCGCCGGTCGCGTGGACGACCTGCCGGAGGTGCTGCGCCGCCTCACCCGCAGCGGGGATCTGCTCATCACGTTCGGTGCCGGGTCCATCACCCAGGCCGGCCCTGCCTTCCTGGCCCTGGATTGACCATGGCCTTCCCGGCCCGGCGCCTGCTGCCCGCCCTGTTCTCCCTGGCGCCCCTGCTGGCGGGCCTGCCCCCCGGCCTGCTGCCCGCGGGCGACCACCGCCCGGAAGTGCCCCAACCGGATCTTGGCGCCCGCTACACCCCCCACCACGCCCTGCTGGCCTACGTCCGCGCCCTGGCCGCCGCCGCGCCGGACCGCGTGAAGCTCCTCACCCTGAACGTCACCGAGGAGGGCCGCGAGCAGCCCTTCCTCGTCATCAGTTCGCCGGAAAACCTGCAACGCCTGGATGAGCTCCAGGCCCTCAATGCCAAGCTCGCGGATCCGCGGACCTGCAGCGAGGACGAAGCCCACCGCATCGCGGAGACCAACCCCGCCTTCGTGTGGCTGGGCTACTCGGTCCACGGCTCCGAGGCATCGGGTTCCGAGGCGGCGCTGGCCGTGGCCTACCACTTCGCCGCCGGGCGGTCCCCCGAGGTGCTGAAGCAGCTCGAGCGCGTGGTGCTCCTCATGGATCTCACGCAGGACCCCGATGGCCAGGCCCGGCATCTCCAGGCGGTGGCGGAAGCGGCCACACCCTTCGGCACCAGCGATCCCATGGACGCGCAGAACACCACCCGCTGGCCCAGCGGCCGGTTCAACCACCGGCTCTTCGACCTGAACCGGGACTGGGCCTGGCAGACCCAGGGCGAGTCCCGCGCCAAGACCGCCGCCTTCCTGCGCTGGAACCCCCAGGTGCTAGCGGACCACCACGAGATGTGGGCCGAGGCCACCTACTACTTCCCACCCACCATGCAGCCCATCCACGAGGCGCTGCCGGAGGCCTTCTCCGGCCGCTGGCAGGCCGCCTTCGGCCAGCGCGTGGCGCGGGCCTTCGACGCCCACGGCTGGGCCTACTTCAGCCGCGACGTGTTCGACCTCTTCTATCCCGGCTACGGGGATTCCTGGCCCACCTTCCAGGGCGCCGTGGGCATGACCTTCGAAGTGGCCGGCCAGGGCGGCCCCGCCTACAAGCGCCAGGATGGCGAGCTCCTCACCCTCGAAGGCCGCATCCAGCGCCACGTGGCCGCCAGCCTGGCCACCGTGGCCA
The DNA here is from genome assembly GCF_024609265.1 of Geothrix campi. GTDB lineage: Bacteria > Acidobacteriota > Holophagae > Holophagales > Holophagaceae > Geothrix > Geothrix campi. Next base: position 973,148 of record NZ_JANHMP010000001.1, read on the forward strand.
CCGCCGCGGCCGAGCATCAGGCCCTGCTCTGGGATTTCCAGCGGGCCCGCCGCGAGCGCGTGGCCCAGGGCGACCGCGCCGGGGCCTTCCTGCTGGCCGAGGGGGCGGATCCGGGCCGGACGCGCGCCCTGGTGGACCTGCTGGGCCGCAACGGCATCGAAGTGCTGCGCACCACGGCTGCCGTCGCCACGGCCGGCCTGGAATCCATCGGCCTCGCGAAGGCTCCCGGCCTGCCCCCCGGTAGCTATCTGGTGCCCCTCGACCAGCCCCGGGGCGCCCTGGCCCAGGCCCTGCTCGAAGGCGAGGCCCACATGGGGCCCAAGCCCACCTACGACCTCACCGCCTGGAGCCTCCCCCTGGCCTTCCACGTGCCCGCCTGGCGGGCGAAGCTGCGCCCCAAGGTCGGCACGGAGCGCTCCACACCTCCTACGGCCGCCGCGGAGAACGTCATTCCCCCCGCCGCCTGGGGCTACCTCCTCCCCGGGGGTCAGGAGGGCACCGAGCGCACGCTGGCGGCCCTGCTCCGGGAGGGCTTCCACGCCACGGCCCTGGCGGAAGCCGCCACCTTCAAGGGCCAGCGCTTCGGGCCAGGCACCCTCGTCCTGCCCCGGCGCACGAACCCGGAAGCCCTCTCCGGACGCCTGCAGGCCCTCGCCCGGGAGAACCAGCATCCCGTGGTCGCCGTGGACACCGCCCAGATGGACGCCGGGCCCGATCTGGGCTCCAACCGTGCCCTGATCCTCCGCACGCCGCGCATCGCCGTGCTCATGGACCGCCCCGCCAATCCCATGGCCTTCGGCGCCGTGGCCCACACCCTCACCGAGGCGGGCCTGCCCTTCGTGCAGCTGCGGGCCGACCGCTTCGGCGCCGTTCCGCTGGCGCGCTTCACCCATGTGGTCGTGGTGGATGACGGCGCCCAGGGCAAGGCCTGGCAGCAGACCCTCGGCGAGGGCGGCGCCACCAAGCTGAAGGCCTGGATCACCGAGGGCGGCAGCCTCCTGGCCTTCCAGGGCGGCGCGGCCTACGCCTCCCGCGCGGGCCTCACCCCCACGGGCTACCACCTGCTGGCCAAGGCTGCCGAGGAAGCCCGGCTCAAGGAGAAGGATCCCAAGCGCGAGGCGCCCAAGGCCGATCCCGCCGAGCTGGTGCGGCCCTGGGACAAGCGCGAGGAACGGGCCCTGGAGGAGAGCATCCCCGGCGCCTTCCTGAAGGTGCAGGTGGACGGCAGCCACCCCCTGGCCTGGGGCCTCCACACCGATGGCACCGCCGCGGTGCTGGACACCAGCGATCCCATCCTCGAGCTGAGCCCCGGCGGCGAGAACCCCCTGCGCTACGGCAAGGAGGAGCTGAAGGTCTCGGGCCTGGTGCCCAAGGCCATGGAAGCCAAGCTCCAGCAGACGGCCTACGCCTTCCGCGAGAAGCTGGGCCTGGGCGCGGTGATCCTGGTGGCGGGCGATCCGGTCTTCCGCGGGCAGGCGCCCTTCACGCGGCGCCTGCTGTTCAACGCGATCTTCTTCGGGGCCTACCGGCCTGCTCCAGAATGAGGCCCGGAATGATGGATGATCGGATGACGAACCCCAGCGGCCTGCGCTTCACCCTCGCCATCACCGGCGCCTCGGGCTCGGCTTTCGGCGTGGCGGTGCTGCGGCGCCTGTCGGCCAGCCCCGCCGTGGCGCAGATCGCGCTGCTGCTCTCGCCCACGGGGAAGCGCTGCCTGCTGGACGAGACCGGCCTCACGCCCAAGGACCTCGCCGCCCTGCCGAAAGTCGGCCTGCGCGACGAGCGCGACCTGGGCGCCGACATCTCCTCCGGCTCGTACCGCCACGACGGCATGGCCCTCGTGCCGTGCAGCGCCGGGGCCCTGGGCCGCATCGCCACCGGCGTGAGCGAATCCCTGGTGAGCCGCGCCGCCGACGTGTGCCTGAAGGAGCGCCGCCCCCTCGTGCTCTGCCTGCGCGAAACACCCCTCAACCGCGTCCACCTGGAGAACATGCTCCGCGTCCACGACGCCGGCGCCGTGGTCATGCCCCTCATGCCCGGCTTCTACAGCAGCCCAAAAACCCTCGACGACCTCTACGACACCTTCGCCACCCGCGTGCTGGACCAGCTGGGCCTGAAGGAGGATGACCCTCGGCGGTGGAAGAGCTAAGAGTTGGGTGCTCGTCAGCCCGCATCCTCCCCTCGTGATCGTTGTATGCCGGACGTGCCGAAGCTTCCTTCTGGCAACGTGGATGATGAAATTCCCTGGTAATCCAGGGTCTTCAATACAGGTCCATCATCAGGCAGGCAGCGGCTTTGAGCCCAATCAATCCAGGCAGCCGCTTGATTCCACGATAGGAATAATGTCATCACCCCCGGCTCATCCGGGGGCTTTCTGCATCCAGGCACGCTCGCACACGGGTGACTTGCTGCGCAGGAAATCCAGCACCAACGTGGCATTCAGAAGCACGCCCCCCGCGCACCAGGTCACGCTGACGCCGCTTCGTCATGCCTCACACGCGCACGCAGGCACGCGCCGCAGCTCAAGCCAGCGCCTTTCCTGGGGGAACGCACGCACGGGCGTGACCATGAAAAAGCCCCGGAGGTCCGGGGCATGAGACTTATCAACCAACCGTGTTTGTCATCGCCTTTTTTGCTTTGAGGGACTGCAAATCAAGGACCATATCAAGGAACCAGATGCCCTCCCAAAGGGCGAGGTAAATGAGCTTCTCACGCCACGAGAACCGTCCATCCAGAGAAACCACCACGTAGATGTAGTAAGAGAAGACACCGAGCAACAAAGCAATCAGCAGAGTCAGCGTCGATTTCCTGCTCTTCAATCCACTGCCTTCTCCGTTCAGTGGTGACAGCCACTTTCGCCCAATGAAGATGGACATGTTCACGAGGTAGGCACCCACCGGCATGAGCCAAACCCATTGCTTGACCTCTTGGAATGAGAAATAGAGCAGGATCATGCCCAAGAGAAGCAAGGCGGTTCTTACGGTGACGCTAACCCTTCGGAGTGTTGTTTTTGATCCCCAGGAAGAAAGCATTGGATTCCCTCATAGACTCTGGATTTGATTTCTGATTAATGCACCCATGCGTCCCACGCACCCCCAATGCCACTGCCGATAGCTACCCCAACCTCGAATGCAGCAAATCCCAAGCCGCCAACTACTGCGCCTTGACCCATCGCTCCGAGACCAGTCCAGCCAACCGCTGACAAGGAAGCTCCCGAACCTGCCGCAGCCATCCCGTTAACCCCATTTGCAAATTGGAACAGGGTTGGGATGCCAGTAGCTCCGCTTGCCCCCGTAATGCCCGCCTGAGCCGCCAGCACGTTGGTGCCAAGAGAGACTAGTGGCTTGGCTATGACCGAATTTGTCTGATTAAACCGGCTCTTTGTCGCTTCCCACCAGGTGGGACTATTGTCCGGCTGGTTTGTTTGCGACAACAACAAGGTGTACCAACCTTGTATATTAATATCCCTCGAACCAATAATAGACCATCCGCTACCCTCCACCTGCCCTTGGGCTAGGATCCTCTGACCACTCATTGAATTACTATAGTCAAGGCTCTCTCGAAGAGTGCCATATGGACTCCAAGTAGCGACAACAGTCCTTCCATTTATTTGACTTGTAATATTTAGAGGTTCGTTCGACCACCCTTGGACGTCCTTCCGTGCCCCTTGGACAGCTGCGCTCCCGCCATACAGTGAAAGCATCGCCCCTAGAAACGCAGGTTCGATTGGAAATCCATTTAGATAGGTCGCCGTCATTCCGGTTGGGTCGGATGCACCAAAAGGTCTTCCACCCACATAGCCAAACTGATTAAGGTTTTTTGGGTCGACTCCCTGATCGCTATTTAAGAACCGATGCCACCCAGGGCTGTAGAACCGTCCTCGCATGTAGATCAAACCCGTTCCGGGCTCATTCTGCAGGTGACCAGTGTAGCCCGTCAGGGGTGCGTAACCACTCGTATAGGGCGCCGGGAGGGTTTCCCCGTAGGGGCCAAAGGCTTGAACCCCTTCCTGGGCACCACCACTATTGGTGATGAACCTAGGAGTGCCCAGTGGGTCCAGATGAAGCTCATGGAGCCCGCTCCCATCGATCTCCAGGACCGCCGTACCCCCGAGGTAAAGCACCTCACGCTTCCGGGACCAGCTGGTGCCCGAACCCGTGTATTCCTCTAAGAGCTGACCTCCCGTGGTGTAGGCATAGCGGCGATTGTTGGCCGCATTGCCGCCGTCAACCATCTGGACCCTCATACCAGTTGGCAAATAGGCATAAGTCTGAGCGGCTGCATTAAGAGTGGTAGACGAGAGCCGACCAAGACCATCCCATCCAAAGCTCAAGACAGGCACACTTCCCACGTTTGTTCCAATCGTCTTCGCTTCGCCTCGGGCATTGATGTCCCACCCTGTAGTAGATAGTGGAATTCCCTCCGTTTGGGCTGGGATTCGATTGTCGAGCAATGGATTGAACGTGAAATTAATGTATCCACCCGGAGCGGATCCAGTCGAGGAGTAGGTGTTATTCCCATAGCCGTCATAGTCCAGATTTATCGCTGCTCCGAAACCTGATGCACTCTTCAATTGGCCCAGCGAATCATGGTTCAACTGGGACCACTCCGGATTGGCCGGATCGGAAGAGGTGGCCGATTGCAGGTGGTTCAGCCCGTCGTAGGAGTAAGTTCTCGTCACTGCCGTCCCGGACACAGGAGTCACTTTCCAGGAGTCCACGCGTATCCCAGATGGGCTCGTCTGGTAATAGCTCTGGGAGCCTGAGGGATAGTAAATTGTTTTCCGATTGCCCCAGTTGTCATAATCCACCTTGACCGTGGAAAGGCCCGTCGTCAGGTCTTTCAAACGACCGAAACCAGTCGATGTGTCGTCATAGTGGTAGGCCACGATCCGGCCACTGGGGTAGGTCAGCTGATCCAGCCGTCCGACGGAGTCGAAGTGGTAGCCAATCCCTGGCCAGGAGGGTGAACCCGGCGCACTGAGGGTTTCCGCGTTCACGCGACAGTATAGGTCCAGGCCATATTGAATTGAGGTCGCCTGGCCTGCGCTGGATGCGGTGGAAGAGGCGGGTTTGAGACCGTTATACGTGAAAGTCTGGCTGTCTGCCCCTCCTGCGACGGAGCGTACCCGCCCAAGCCCATCGTACCCAACCTGACGCGTGCGGAGTCCGGCTTCCACGATGGTCCCGGGAAGACCCTGGGCATTGAAGGAACTAAAGGTGGTCGTACCGGTTTCTGGCTCTACCCTGGAGGTAAGCCGGCCAAGGGCGTCGTAGTTGAACGACCGTGGCTGGGCTGTTCCGCTGGGTGGCGTTCGGGCAATGGTCACCACATGGCCCATGGCGTCATAGGCTGTGCTGGTCGAGTTACCTTGTGGGTCGACCGAACTGACCACCTGGCCCCAGAGATCTTGGCTCTGCTGCGTAGAGAAGGGTGGAGGATAATTGGTAGGTGAATAATTGTTGGTTACCACCTGGTTCCCGGAGGCGTCCACGGAATAGGTGTAGGAGACCGGAGTTCCAGCGTCCGAGGGTGGTGCCAGGTTTGTCTTACGCCCCAAGGCATCGTAGGTCCAGTTGGTCGTCCGGGAAGAGTTCCCCTGCTCCACGAGTCTGGAGATCCGCCCATTGGAATCGGGTGTGTACGTTTCGAGAACACCATCCTGACCCCTTTGCCGAGTGATCAAGTTCCCGAAACCATCCCGGGTCTCCACGGCCGAAAAACCATTGACCGTGGTCGTCATGGTCCGTAGGTCCGAACCATAGGTGTAATTGATAGAAGCCTGCCCCCCTTTTGAAATAGAGGTCGGCCGCCCATAGGCATCGAAGACGGTTGTTGTCGTCACTCCAAGACCGTCCACGGTAACCGTAGGACGATCGGCGCTGTCATATCCGGATAAGGTTTGTGTGTAGGAGTTGGTCCCGCTGGGACCGTCGTAGGTCACGCTGAGAGAAGTGGGAAGCCCACTTGCGGGATCCAAGGTGTAGGTTTTAGTGGCCGTCCCAGAAGTGGAGTAGCTTGCATAATTGGAGAGGCTATTCGGGTGGCCCGCCGAGTCGTACCCCATGTTCTGGCCGATCGTGCCTTGCGAACCGCCATCGATATAAGTCTGGGTGGGGAGCATGGTGGAGGGATTGAAAACGGTGGTTCGTGCGGGTGCCGAGGAGGTTCCCGAAGGAGCCACCCGAGAGTTGCTTATCACGGTTCTCCGTCCGGGATCCAGGAATTCGGGGTGTCGGTCGTATGTGTATGTGGTCGTGTCCGTGTACGCACCGCAGGTCGTAGTGATCGAAGTGGGGGTACCTGATTTGCTATCTAGGGTCTGACTCACCGAAACCGTCGGTACGTTTTCGGCACTCGTCTGGGACGGATAGACATAGCTCAACGTCCCGTCCACACCCACCAGGTTCTGGCTGAAGATCTGTAAGGAAATTCTGTTGTTTTGGTAATCGAGGACTTCGATCGTCGAGAGAGGCCCATTGCCATATCCCTGGGCCCCGGGCCCTACAAAGGCATACCTGGTGGTCGTGGCTTGAGCTGGCGAGAAATCCGGTCCTGAATAGCTCTGGGTGTAGGTGGTTACCCAAGTCCACGAGGAAGAGGTGGCCGGGAGATTCCAGGTCCATGTAGCGTTGAGGGAAGTGCCACGAAGGTTATCAGTGGTGTTGGCGGTAACAACGCTCCGAAGGCCATTTGGAGTGGAGGATTGCGGGTTGTACAGAAGATTGTTTGTGAAAGTAAAAGCCGTTGTGGTGGCACGGGAAACATCTGTAATCGAAGCGAGCTCGGATTTGTAAGTATCGTAGCCATACGTCCATACATGATCATCAGGCCAGACCCATGACCCTGCAGGTGCTGGCTGGGGGAGGGCCGCAGTCATCCATGCCGGGGCAACCAAAGTAGATCCTGCCGGATTCCCGAAACGAATCTCGGTGGGCCGTACTACTGGCCCTGAGGTATCGGCCTTCATCTGCATGGTTCCATAAAGGCTCGAATACCCACAGACCTGGAGAGTGGGTGCCTGGATGTTGATGAAGTCAGCCCGTACCAGAACTTGCTCGGGAGCCGAGGCTCCGGCCGTGGGCTGGGCCCATTGAACCTGAACCCCTTTGTTTCGGTGGTTCAGCACCTTGACGGTGTTGACCACAGAAATGTCGCTTGGAAGCCCCGTCTTAAAAGCCTTCCACTGGAATCCCACGTAATGGTGGAACCGATCAACCCAGAGTATAGGTACCCAGGAGTTCAATTCTTTGGCGTAGGCATACACCCTGGCACGATCCCGATCCATGAGGACCTTGTAGCCAGAAACGGTGGTGTACCCGACGGGAGCCAGAGATTGGGCCGTGGCCGCCCAAGAGCCCAAATCTGTGGCCGTGGCATCGTAACTAACGAGTGTTCCCTGGGAGTTCACATTCACGCTAGTAGCGGATCGAGCACCGAACTGAAACAGCGGGGGGAGGCTGAAGGTACTTCCTACTGCGGTGGCAAAGGATGTTAAGTCGTTATCCGTGAACTGGGTTCCATCCTCCAAGACATACGACCTTGTGGGCGCATAGGTGTACTGGGTCCCATCGTAAGGGTCTGTCATGGCATAGGGCGTGGTGTCGGTGATGAATCCGAAGTGCACCGTCCCAAAAATGGCTCTGCCAATGGGCATCCAGGCGTTCATCCACTGCCCCCCGGGAGGAAGTGCAGGTTGCACTCCCGCAGAGGCTAGGGTCTTGCCCTGGGTCAGAAGAGTCGGGGTTGGCTCCCAATATTTCAGCCAGTGGTTTTCCGAGGCAGAACTGGCATTGAACCGAAACGCCAAAGGGATTGGTATTTCCCCACTAACCGTGGCTACAGGGACGGTCATGAAGAGTTGGCCGGTCTTGGGGTCCACAGTCCAACCCATGTTCGAGCCCGCAGCCTGGGGCGGGTTGAAGATGCGGAGAGGCACCTGAGCCCAAGTCGAGGACGCACTAAGGAGAGCCAGCAACAAGATCACCAGCCGCGACCGACAAGAAGACATAATCCAAGTCCTTTCATAAAATAGTCGGATAGAAACACTAATGCTTATAAGTAAATGACCTACGATTCATTGAAAATGCTAAACTGCATTTAATTATGAATTTCAAGCTATAACTGCTTTAGTTAATATCAAAGAGAGGACTGGGTCCACCAAGAAAGCCGAACGGTATGAGATAGCCACCCGAACGGTATTCATGGAGGGTCTTAGGAAGCAAATAGAGAGCTAGAGAGGGTGTGACCGTAGCGGTTTGAGAAGGGTCAGGTAGAGATCCTTCACGCGGTGGTCGAAGTCTCTATTTGCGCTCCTTCGGGTGCAAGTAGAAGGTGGTTGCCGGGATCCCATTGAATCGAGCGAGACGGCGTTCGGCGTAGGTCCGGAAGGACTCAATGCCGTTGATGCGTCTGTGCCGTCTGGCGAACTCGACGGCCCTGATGGGCTTCTCGCAGCCGACAGCCATAAGCCCGTCGTATCCCTTCCATCCATCGCTGTGGAATGACACCCCTGGAGAGTCAAGGCCACGGATAACGGCTCGCTCGCCAAGATGTTGATGGAGGTCCCGGAGATGAGGCAGCTACACCTACCCCGCGCTCTCCATCAGCGCGGCTTCGGCGCGCTGGGCGCGGCGGGTGCTCCAGAAGGCCCAGAGGGCGCCCAGGGCGCCGGTGGCGGCGCCTACGAAGGCCAGCAGGGCCATGCTGCCGGTGGAGAAGAAGCCCAGCCGCGCCAGGTCCACCAGCAGGGGCGAGAGGCCGCCCATACCCCGGGAGATGGGCAGCCACAGGCCGAAGAGGCCCAGCAGGGCGAGCAGGCTGCCGCCCAGGCCCAGGGCCGCGCCCTCCAGCACCAGGGGGGTGCGGATGAAGCTTTCGGAGGCTCCCACCAGACGCATGATGGCGATCTCCTCCTCGCGGGCCAAGAGGCTCATGCGGATGACGTTCCCGGTGGCGAAGCCGGCCGCCACCAGCAGCACGGCGCCGAGACTGGCCAGGGCCGAGCGCAGCATGCGGGCCATGTGCTGGATCTGCTCCAGCCGCTCCTGGTCCGCCAGCACGTCGCCCACACCAGGGAGACCGCGCAGGCTCGCGGCCACTTCCATCGCCCGGGCGCCTTCGGCCAGATCCTGGCGGAGGCTCAGCTCGAGGCTTTCAGGCAGGGCATCCTGCCCGGCGCTTTCCAACAGCAGGCCCGCCTCGCGGGTCGCGGACTGGAACCGCTGCCGATTCTCCGCGGCCGACACCCGGCGCACGTCGCGGAAGCGCGGATCGCGCCGGAGGCGGGCCTCCGCTTCGTCGAGGGTCTTCCCGTCGGCGGCGTAGACCACGACCTTGGCCATGTCCTCCAGGCGCCCCACGAAGCGATCGAGGCTCTCCACCAGCAGCAGGCCTCCGCCCGCCAGGAGGAGGCCCGAAGCCAGCGTGAGCACCGCCAGCAGGTACTGGCCGCGGTGGCGGAAGAGATCCCGCAGCACGTCCTGGAGCAGCAGGCCCAGCAGCCGGAACGCCGTCACGAGGCGTTCCCGTCCACGGCCACGCCTTTGAACAGGGAGCCAGCAGGCGAGGCGGTGATGGTCTTCGCGGCGGTGCCGCCCATGGGCGACTTCCACAAGTCGATGGTGGCGAAGGCCGTGGCGCCGCTCCCCCGCAGGCCCACCAGCCAATCCTTGGTGCCGGCGTGGGCGATGACCCGGAGGTTGGGCTGATCCGCGTCGGTTCCCAGAGTGGCGGTGGGCGCCTGATCGTAGGCCTGGCCGAACATCCCGGTGGTAAAGACCAGGATCGGCGCAGTCGAGGCGCCGGCATCCGTGTTGTGGCGGGCCACGAAGAGGTAGCCGTTGCCGGTGTCGAGGGCGAGGGAGCCGTACTGGCCGAGGAGGGTCGCGGGGCCGATGATCGTGTTGGCGTCTGTGAAGCCGGAGGATGTGCCCTTGCGGAGGCGGGGCCCGGTGTAGGTCGTCACGGTGCCCACGGTATCGCCCGAGAGCATGAAGGCGTAGACCGACCCTGAGCTTGCGGCGACGCCAGTGCCGCCGGTGTCGCCGCTGGCCGCCAGGGCCTGGAGCGCGATCGTGGCGCTCTGGGGCTGGGTGCTGGCGTTGCTGACGACCCAGATCTGCGTCCCGCTGGTGCCGTTCTCGGTGATGTAGAGCGTGTCGGTCTGCATGTCCAAGCTGGCCTGCCCGAAAGTCGAGGTGGCGAGGCGGCCGGTGCTGGCCAGGCTGAAGGAGACCACGTCGGAGCTGGCGACGTCGCCGCTCTGTGTGCGGATGTTCCGCACGCGCACGATGTTGCCGGTATCCGAAACCAGGTAGAGATAGCCGTTCTGCCGGTCGAAGCAGAGCCCGCCCCAGGCCAGGCTGGTGATCTTGCTGCCGAAGACGGAGGAGGTGATGGTCTTGGTGGGCGCCACCGTGGTGGTGCTGTCGTACAGGGCGCTCAGGTCGCTCCAGACGAACACCGACGTGGAGGTGCTGTCGTAGGCATAGAGGGCCACGCCGGTGGTGCCGCCGGAGGAGCCGCCATCAGGCTCCTTGCACCCCAGGGCCAGCAGCAGGCCGACTGCCGCGAAGCCGGTGAGAAGACGTCGGATCATGAGAGACCGCCTGCTTGATGGCGAAGCACGCCTTGAGCTTGGATGCCCGGGGTGCGCGCGAGGTTCCCGGTACCGAGCACCGGTGCGAGAGGACGTCGAAGCATGGAAGGCCGCCTACTTGGTGGCGAAGAGCGCCTTGAGGTGGGTGTTCAGGGTACGCACCATGTCGGCATCGCAACCTGCATCCACGGCCCCGCGGCTGATGGCCAGGGCCAGGTTCTTCACGGCCTCGGGGCCATCGCCGGAGATGATCTGCTGGGTGGCCTTGGCCTGGAGGCGGTTCACCATCTCGTGCTGGGGCTCGGGCAGCACCATCTTGGCGGCCTGGGCGATGCGCTGGGTGAAGTTCATGAGCTTGACCATGCGCTGGGGATCATCCATCGGCGCGGGTTTGGCGGGGGCTGGGGCGGGCGGCGGGGCGGCCGCGGCGAACCCGCCACCGATCGTTTCCGGCAGGGGATCGTGGTCCTCGGGGAAGCCTACGGGGCCCGGCGGGGGGAGCGGGGGAGGGGCGAAGGCCGGGGCCTCCTCCCGGAGGCTCGTCATCGCCTGCGCCGGCGCGGGTTCAGGCGCGGCGGGAGCTTCAACCTTGGGTGGCTTGCCGGACCGGATGCCCTTCAGCACCACATGGCCAGCCATCACCAGGCCGTAGAGGTCCTTGGCGGTGGTGAGCACGGGTTTCTGCATCGCCTCGGCCACTTCGGCGACGCTGTAATAGCCCGTGGACAGGGCCAGCACGCGCGCTTCCCGGGCGTTCACGCCATGCGGTGTCTCGCCGGGCAGCAGCGTGGAGGCGGGATAGAGGTCCACCGAGGGGATCTTCTGGCTGATGACGCGCCACTCGTCCATGCGGCGGCCCAGCTCCATGAGGATGGAAGCGTTCGGCTTGGTGATGGTGGCGGGCACATCGGGCACCACTTCCTCGAACCGGTAGCTGCCATCGAGCCACAGAGCCACCTCCATGAGGGCTTCGAAGCCCTCGCCGGTGGGGGTGACGGCGTGGATGATCCGCCCTTCCTTGAGGTAGATCCGGGCGCGGGAGGCCTCCTGCTGCACATGGAAGCACCCCGATTTCCCACCCTGGCTCACGAGCTGGATGATGTCGGGCAGCGGCGCCTCGCGCATGGAGCCTTGGATCACACCCTGGGACATGGGTCGTTCCTCTCGGGAAAATAAAGGCCTATAAGAGATGTTCAACCTTACCACGGAGTGCGCCCTTCCCCCCCGGGTCCTCCTGAGCGATGCTGAGGAGTCTATGAGCACCCGCCCCGACTCCCCCTTCGCCCCCATCGAGGAGGCCATCGATGCCATCCGGCAAGGCCGCATGGTCGTGGTGGTCGACGACGAGGACCGCGAGAACGAGGGCGATCTCACCCTGGCGGCCGAGCATGTGACGCCGGAGACCATCGCCTTCATGGCCACGTTCGGCCGGGGCCTCATCTGCGCGGCCCTGGAAGGATCGGTGCTGGACCGGCTCCAGATCCCCCTCATGGTCCGGGACAACACCAGCCCGTTCGAGACGGCCTTCTGCATCTCGGTGGAGGCCCGGGAGGGCACCACCACGGGCATCAGCGCCCAGGACCGGGCCCGCACCATCCAGGCCCTCATCGCCCCGGATGCCAAGCCCCAGCACTTCGTGAAGCCCGGCCACGTCTTCCCCCTGCGGGCCCGTCCCGGCGGCGTGCTCACCCGCACGGGCCAGACCGAGGCCAGCGTGGACCTGGCGCGCCTGGCGGGCCTCCATCCCAGCGGCGTGATCTGCGAAATCATGAAAGACGACGGCACCATGGCGCGGGTCCCGGATCTGGTCCCCTTCTGCCGGCAGCACGGGCTCCCGCTCGTGACCGTGGCGGATCTCGTGGCCTACCGCCTGCGACAGGAGCCCCTGGTGGCCCCCCTCGAAGTCCGCACCATGGCCAGCCAGTGGGGGGCCCTGAAGGTCCACCGCTTCCAGAGCCTGCTGGATGGCGGCAGCCATTTGGCCTTCGTGCTGGGTGACCTGGGCGGCGACCCGCCCCTGGTGCGGGTCCATGTCGAGACGCTGCCGGACGATCTGCATGGCTTCGAGACGGGCCTCTTCCAGAAGGCCATGGCGGCCCTGTCCAAGGAGGGCCGGGGCGTGCTGGTCTATCTGCGCCGCCACGCCCACACGCCCGGCGTGGCCGAAGAGGGCCACGCCCAGCCCCAGGTCATGAACGATCGCGACTTCGGCGTGGGCGCCCAGATCCTGCGCCAGCTCGGTGTTGGAAAAATGCGCCTCCTCAGCCGTCATGAAACCAAGTACATTGGCCTCCGTGGCTTCGGTCTCGACCTTTGCGCGCACGTGCCTCTGGAACCATCCCAGGACCAGCCCCCTACGGATCGGCAGTGATCGACACCCTTTTCCTGACCCGCTCGCCCCTGTTCCAGAACCTGGACGAGGCGGAGCGCGCCCAGATCCTGATGATCGGCCAGGTCCGCCAGGTCTGCGCCGGCGAGGTGATCTTCCGGGAGGGCGATGCCGGGGATGGCCTCTTCATCGTGCTCAAGGGATCCGTGCGCATCTCCAAGCGGAGCGCCACCGGCGAGGAGGCCCTGGCGGTGCTGAATCCGCCCGCCTTCTTCGGGGAGATGGCCCTCATCGACCTGGCGGCCCGGGCGGCGGACGCCATCGCCAATGAGCCTGGGGAGCTGTTCTTCATCCCCCTCCAGGACCTCCGCTCCCTGATTGAAGTGCAGCACAAGATCGCCCTCAAGATTCTCTATGCCCTCTGTGAAGTGCTTGCCCAACGCCTGCGGGAAACCAATGACCGCTACATGAGCATCTTCACCATCGCCCAGTGGGGAGGCGCCAATCCTGGCGGCCCCCTGCCCGTACCCTGAACACCCCGAACTTGAAAGGAGTTCCCATGTCCGACCTTGTTGCCCACATCACTGACGCCGAGTTCCCCCAGGCCGTCGCCCAGGGCGTCACCCTCGTGGATTTCTGGGCCCCCTGGTGCGGCCCCTGCAAGATGATCGCGCCCGTCCTGGATGAGCTGGCCGCCGAGATGAAGGGCCAGGCCAAGTTCGTGAAGATGAATGTGGATGAGAACCCGCAGGTGGCCGGCCAGTTCGGCATCATGAGCATCCCCACCCTGATCGTGTTCAAGGACGGCAAGCCCGTGAACAAGCTCATCGGCGGCCAGCCCAAGCCCCAGCTCAAGGCGTTCGTGGAGAGTGCGTTCTAAATTCTTCAAGCTTTTCAGCCCATGCAAAACGCCGGCGAGCCGGCGTTTTGCATGTACGGCCTTCGGCCGGAGGAAACTACTTCCTTCTGAGCACCAGCCGCACCTGGTTCCCCTTGTCGTTGAAGTGGACTTCGTCCATCACGAGGAGGATGAGGGGCAGGCCCCGACCGCAATGGGAGGCCATCTCCGATTCGGGCGGTGGGGGTAGGAGTTGGCCGGCGTCGAAACCCCGGCCTTCGTCGCTGATCTCCACCTCGAAGCGCTCGGTGTCCATGGCCAGGCGCACTTCGATCAGCCGCCCCGCGTATTCCGGGTCCGCCATGCGCTTTGCGCGCAGCACGGCGTAGGGATCCTCTTCCGCGAAGAGGTCCACCTTGAGGCGCGAATCCAGGTCGAGGTTGCCATGCTCAAGGGCGTTCACCAGGGCCTCGTGGATGGCCATGGCGATCACGTCGATGTTGCCCGCGGAGGCGAAGCCCATGGGCACGAGCCGGTCCGTGAGGTGGTGCATCAGGCTCGGAATGTCCAACTCGTCGGACCGGAACAGGAAATGCCGCCGCTCGTTCACCAGGCCGCGCAAGCCGTCGTCGGCCTTGCGGAGCTCCCGGTGGAGGTCCACCAGACGGAAGACGCTCTGCACCAGGTCGCGGATGGAGATGGGCTTCATGAACAGGTTGGAGGCGCCGAAGCGCATGGCCTGGATGGCGTAGTCCACCGAGGCCTGGCCCGTCATGAGCACCACCGGGAGGTGGGGGTGGGTCGCCTTCACCTTGTGGACCACCTCGAACCCGTCCATCCCCTCCATGTTGATGTCGCTGAGGACCAGGTCGAAGGTGGGGGCATTGGGGTTCTGGAGGAGTTCCATGGCCTGGGCGGCATCCGGATAGGCATGGACCTCCATGCCGTAATGGGCCAGGGCCGACTGGACCATCTCGAGCACGGACGGGTCGTCATCGATCAGGAGGATGTGCGTCCCGCGGCGGATCATGGGGGCTCCGTTTCCCAAGGATACTAGAAGGCCACCCGACCCATCGGGAGGACCGCGAGCGGCGCCAGATGCGGGGCCAGCAGACCGAGCGTGCGGTCGAGCGTGCCTCTCAGGGCCTCGGGCAGCGGGGCCACGCCCTTGGCGCGCAGGGCGCTGGCGGCCAGGGCGTCGGTCAGAGCGTCGGCCAGGGCCCCGCCGAGGTCCTGCGCCGCGACCACCTGGAGCAGCCCGGCGTCGCGCAGGGGCGGCACCAGGTCCTCGAAGTTGGCGAAGCCCGGCCCCACGAGGGTGGGAACGCCCAGACGGACGGGTTCCAAGGGGTTGTGCCCACCGGCGGCAACCCAGCCGCCGGCCACCAGGGCCACGGTGCCTTCGGCATAGGCGGCCGAGAGCTCTCCCAGCGTATCCAGGAGCAGCACGTCCACGGCCGACCAGGCGGCCGTCGCGGGCCAGTCCGCGGAGGCACGGCGGAAGGCGAGACCCCGATCCGCCAGGAGCTCCGCCACCTCGTCGAACCGGCGCGGCTGGCGCGGGGCCAGGATGAGGCGCAAACCGGGCGCCTGCCGGCGGGCGGTCGTCCAGGCCTCGATCGCCAGCTCTTCCTCGGCCGCCACCGTGTTCCCGGCGACGATCACCGGGTGCGCCCCCCAGGCCTCCCGCAGGGCCGCCCAGCCCTCGTGCAAGGGGCGCGGGGCGGGGAGGTCCGCCTTGAGGTTGCCGCCGAGGTGGACCTCGGGCGCGCCCAGACGGCGGAAGGCCGCCGCGCTGACCTCGTCCCTGGCCGCCACCAGGCTGAGGCGCGCCGCGGCCCGGCGGAGCCAGGGGCCGCCCCGCTGGAGGGACCGCTCCGTCAGACGCCCATTCACCACCATGCGCGGGATACCACGGGCTTCGAGGGCCTGCAGCAGGCCAGGCCAGAGTTCCGTCTCCAGGGCCAGGAACAGGCCCGGAGGATGCCGCAGAAAGGGTTCCAGCCCGGCGGGATCATCCAGGGGAAAGGCGCCGCCGCTGACGCGCCCCGTACCTCCATCCCAGCCTGGCAACCGCCGGGCCAGGAGGTCCAGCCCCGCAGGCGTGCCCGTACTGAGGTGGACGCGGTGGCCGGCGTCGCGGAGCCGCGCCACCAGGCCGTCCGCCAGCAGCAGCTCCCCCACGCTCACCGCGTGGAGCCAGACCCAGCGGCCCTCCGGCAGGTCGGGTGCCTCCGCCTCCAGCCGCAGACGCCAGGCTTCCGGCAGGCCCCGGGCGCAGGCTCGCGTCACGGCCCCCACCAGGGAGATCGTCGCCAGGTAGCTGAAGTCGAGCAGGTCCACGAATCCACGCTCTCATGAATCGGGGCTCGGCGGCATCATGGAGGGATGACGGTACTCGCCCCCCTCGAAGTTCTCATCGTCACCGGCCCCCTGGGCGCCGGGAAGACCACCGTGGTGAACCGCCTGTTGAAGGCCGAAGTGGCCGCGGGCCGGCGAGTGGCGGTCCTCATCAACGAATTCGGCGCCATCAGCGTGGACGGCACCCTGGTGGACGCGGAGCGACCCGAACTGGCGGGCGTGGAGAATCTGGTGAACGGCTGCGTCTGCTGCAGCCTCCGCAACGATGTGGTGGCCACGCTCCAGGCCTGGTGCGACCAGCCGGAAGGCCAGCGACCCGAGCGGGTGGTGCTGGAGACCACCGGCCTCGCGGACCCTACGGATCTCCTCGACCTGGAGCTGGAACCGGCGCTGGCCGGGCGCCTGCGCCTGGCGGGACTGCTCACGGTGATTTCCAGCCTGGCCCCCGTGGATCATCTGAAAACGAAGCCCCTGCTCCATCGTCAGGCGGCACTGGCCAGCCTCATTCACCTGAGCAAGGCCGACCTCGATCCTTCCGCCGCCGTAGCCTGGGAGGGCGAACTGCGTGCGGCCTTCCGGCAGATCCCGCTGGTGCCCACCCGCCACGGCGTGGCTTCCGAAGGCAGCCCAGATCCCTGGCGCGGGGATATGCGCCCCCTGCCCGAAGGCTGGGAGGCGGCCGGCGGTCCCAGTTTCGCGGAGGCGCGCTCGCTCACCCTGCACTGGGACCATCCCGTGGATCCCGAAGCCCTGGAGGGCCTGTTGCTGGCGTCGCCGGAAGCTGGCGAGTTGTTGCGTGCCAAGGGTGTCTGCGTGTTCGCGGGCTGGGCCGCGCGGAATGACGGCAGCGACCGCTGGGCCTTCCAGTTGGCGGACGGTCGGCTGGAGATCTCGCCGCTGCCCTTGGCCGCCGATGGCAGCGCCCAGGCCTGCGCGGCCGTCGTCATCGGAACAGGCCTGGATGCCCTCCATTGGAAGCGGGCGCTCCGTGCCCTGGAACGTCCCCCCGCGGGCCAGCGCCGCAAAGCCTTTCTCTAGGGTGGATTCGGAGCAGCGCGCCGAATCTGCGCCCGCCTTGGTATCATCGCATTTCCCCCGATTTCGGGATCGCAAGGAGCAGGTGTGGATCAAGTGCTCGACCTCATGGCCAAGGAGCTCAAGCTCCCCCGCGCCGGCGTAGCTGCCATCGTGGCGCTGCTGGAGGAGGGCAACACCGTGCCCTTCATCGCCCGGTACCGCAAAGAGGCGACGGGATCGCTCGACGAGGTCGCCATCCGCGCCGTCGAAGATCGCCATGCCTACTACAAGGATCTGCTGGACCGCCGGAAGACCGTGCTGAAGTCCATCGACGAGCAGGGCAAGCTCAGTCCCGAACTCAAGGCCAAGATCGAGGCCACCTGGGTGAAGGCCGAGCTCGAGGACCTCTACCTGCCCTACAAGCCCAAGAAGCGCACCAAGGCCACGGTGGCCCGGGAGCGCGGCCTGGAGCCCCTGCTGGACTCGCTGCTGGCGGACGACAGCGGTGCGGACCCCTTCCTCATCGCCGAGCCCTTCATCAAGGACGAGGACGGCCTGCGCTCACCCTCCGAGTGCATGGAGGGTGCGGGCCACATCCTGGCCGAGCGCCTGACCGAGGACGCCGACATCCGGGCCTGGCTGCGCCTGGAGTTCCACGAGCAGGGCGTGCTGAAGTCCGAGATCCGCGAAGAGCGCAAGGCCGACCAGGCGGCGCTCCGCTTCAAGCCCTACTTCGACTTCTCCGAGCCCATCCGCAAGATCCCCAGCCACCGCCTGCTGGCCCTGCGCCGCGGCGAGAAGGAGGAGATCCTCAACGTGAAGCTCCTGGTGGAGCGCGAGAACCTGGTCAGCCAGCTCGTCTCCAAGGTGCCCGTGAACCCGGCCAGCGGGTACCGGCGCTTCCTGAACGACGTGGCGGGCGACGCCTTCGACCGGCTGCTGTCTCCCACCATCGAATCCGAGGTGCGCTACGAGGCCAAGAAGAAGGCCGACGGAGAAGCCATCAAGGTCTTCCAGACGAACCTGGATCACCTGCTGCTGGCGCCCCCCGCGGGCCAGTGCTGCACCCTGGGCGTGGACCCGGGCATCCGCACGGGCTGCAAGCTCGTGGTCATCAATCGTCTGGGCCAACTGGTGCAGAACGAGGTGATCTACCCTCTGGAGCCCAAGCGCGACCTGGATGGCAGTCGCGCCATCCTCGAGAAGCTCTGCACCGGAAACCCCATCGAAGCCATCGCCATCGGCAACGGCACCGGGGGCCGCGAGGTGGAGGCCTTCATCCGCGAGTGGCTGCGCGAGACGAACCGCACGAGCCTCATCTGCGTGAGCGTCAGCGAAGCCGGCGCCTCGGTCTATTCCGCCAGCGACATCGCCCGCGAGGAATTCCCTGGTCACGATGTCACCGTGCGCGGCGCCGTGAGCATCGCGCGGCGCTTCCAGGATCCCCTGGCTGAGCTGGTGAAGGTGGATCCCAAGAGCATCGGCGTGGGCCAGTACCAGCACGACGTGAACCAGACCGCCCTCAAGAAGGGACTGGATGACGTGGTCGAGAGCTGCGTGAACCGCGTGGGTGTCGACCTCAACAGCGCCTCGTACAAGCTGCTGGCCTACGTGGCGGGCATCGGCGAGGGTCTGGCCAAGAGCATCGTGGCCCACCGCTTCGAGCACGGCGCCTTCAAGCGCCGGGAGCAGCTCATGGAGGTCGGCCGCTTTGGCGCCAAGGCCTTCCAGCAGGCCGCGGGCTTCCTCCGCATCCGTGACGGCGAAGATCCGCTGGATGCCTCCGCCGTACACCCTGAGAGCTATCCCGTGGTGCAGCGCATCTGCCAGCTCACGGGCAAGACCGTCTCGGAGCTCATCGGCAATGACGCGGTGCTGGACGGCCTCGATCCCAAGCTCTTCGTGGACGAGAAGGCCGGCGTGGAGACCGTGAAGGACATCCTCGCCGAGCTGAAGAAGCCCGGCCGTGACCCCCGCCACCAGTTCGAGGCCGTGCAGTTCCGCGAAGGCGTCAACAAGCCCAGCGACCTGGAAGTCGGCATGGAGCTCCAGGGCATCGTCACGAACGTGACCGACTTCGGCGCCTTCGTGGATGTGGGCGTCCACCAGGACGGTCTGGTGCACCTCTCCGAGATCGCCCACCGCTATGTGAAGAACCCCGCGGACGCCCTCAGCGTGGGCCAGGCCGTGAAGGTGAAGGTGCTGGCCGTGGATCTGGAAGCCAAGCGCATCGCCCTGTCCATCAAGGCCATGCTGGCCGCCCCCGAGGGCGCCGACCGGCCCCAACCCCACCACCGGCGTCATCAGGGCCGTCCAGAGGGAGGTCCCGGCCGGCCGCAGGGAGGCCCCCGCCCACCTCGGCCCCAAACCGGGACGCAGGCAGGATCCCAAGCGGGCGGCCGTCCCCAGGGCCCGCGTCCGCCTCGCCCGGAAGGACCACGTCCGCCGCGCCCCGAAGGTGCTCGCCCCCCGAGGCCCGAAGGCACCCGCCCCCCGCGCGCCCAGGAGGCCCGGCCACCCCGGCCTGAGCGGGACGCCCGCCCCCCCCAGCCCAAGCGTGAGCCCGCGGTTCCGGCTTCGGGAGCCTCGCTGACCGATCTGGTCGCCAAGTTCAGCAAGGGGCACCGCTGATGCGCCCAGCCCTGCCAATGGTGGTGCCTGCGCTCCTGGCGCTGTCATTGGCCTGCCAACCCCGCGGGGCCTCGCCCGTCTACGGCCCCTGGGAAGAGGGCCTCACGCTGGCCTTCGAGGATCCCTCCCAGCCCCAGCCCCAGCGCTCGGCGGACCGGCTGCAGGTGCGCGTAAGCCGGTCGTCCATGGCACCGGGCGCGCCGCGCCTCGTGCAGTTGGATCTCACCAACCTCCGGGGCCAGATGAGCCTGCTGGTCCGGCACCAGGACGGTGGCATCGCCCTCCTGGGCGACGATCGCCGCGTGGTGGCCCAGACGCTGCCGCCGGGCTTCCCCGCCACCACAGCCTGGGAGGATCGCGGCGTCCAGTTCCGCGTGGTGGGCCGCGCCAAGTGGGAGGGGGCCAAGCTCCTGCCGGCGACCTCCGATCCGGTGGGGGTGTGGGTGGAAGCCCGACCCCTCCAGGGGCCCCGCCGCCGAACCCTCTACCTGCCCAATCTCGGCGAAGTGGAAGCCCAGGAGGAGCATGGTGATGGCTGGGTCACCGTGAACCGGCTGGTGGCCCGCGGGTTCGTGGACCTGCCTCCCGCCCCTCTTCCTGATCGACGTCCCTGATCGACCATTTCCGGAGCCGACATGGCCGCTGATACTGCCGACAAGACCCCTGAAGCCGAGATCGAGCTGCCTCCCGGCGCCGCCAAGGGCGCCGTGCGGGACAACCTGGAAGTGATCTGCTTCGCGATGATCCTGATCCTGTTCTTCAAGACCTTCGTGGGTCAGCAGTTCAAGATCCCCTCTGCTTCCATGCGCAACACGCTGATGATCGGGGACCACCTGCTGGCCAACAAGTTCATCTTCGCCCAGCCCCAGTGGGCCTGGGAGGAAACCCTGTTCCCGATGCGGAGCGTGAAGCGCGGCGACATCATCGTGTTCCGCTACCCCATCGACCGCGACCAGGACTACGTGAAGCGCTGCGTGGCCCTGGCGGGCGACACGGTAGAGATGCGCAACAAGCGCCTCTACGTGAACGGCAAGCAGGTCACCGGCCCCTTCGAACACATGTTCGGCCGGAGCCCCGAAGGCCCCACGCCCGGGCCCTGGCCCCTGACCCGGAATGCCGGCGAGGCGGAACATCCCGTGGGCCTGTGGCGCCATGCGGATCCGGAAGTGCTGGCCCTCCACGACCGCAACCAGATGCAGGCCATGAACAGCCTCATCCAGGAGGGGTTCAAGGACAACCTGGGCCCCGTCACCGTACCGCCTGGCCACCTCTTCGCCATGGGCGACAACCGCGACAACAGCATGGACAGCCGCTACTGGGGCTTCCTGCCCGCGGATCATCTCCGGGGCCGGCCCTTCATCGTGTGGTGGAGCTTCCGCGAGGGTGACACGGACAACGACAACGGCCGGGTGCCCGAGGGCCCCACGGACGTGGCCGCCGACTTCATCGACGCCGCCCGCCACTTCTTCACCCGCACCCGCTGGGAGCGGACCGGCACCATTCCCGAGTAGCCGGACATGAAGACTCCTCTCCTCCTGCTGCTCCTCGCGGCCCTGCCCCTCTCCGCCTGGGGCGACAAGGGCCACCGCATCACCTGCGCCTTGGCCCTGGAGGGCCTGCCTTCGGGCCCCCGGGCATGGTACGCGGGGCGGGAAGCCGAGGTGGAGGACCACGCCTCGGATCCCGACCACTGGCGCCAGGATCGCAAGGAAGGACCCCGGCACTTCCTGGACATGGAGCCCTACGGCGGGCCTGACCACCTCCCCCGCACGGTGGAGCAGGCCCAGGCCCAGCTCGGCGGCGACTTCTACCGCCAGGGCGTGGTGCCCTGGATCATCCAGGACCGGTGGCGGGATCTGGTGGACGCCTTCCGGTCGGGCGATGCCGCCCGGGTGGCCGCGGCCACCTCGATTCTCAGCCATTACGTGGCGGACGCCCATGTGCCGCTGCACACCACCGAGAATCACGATGGCCAGGCCACGAACCAGCGCGGCGTCCACAGCCGCTGGGAATCGGGTCTGGTGGAACGGTACGTCCAACGGGAAGCGTTGAAAGCCCTTCCGGCGGAGGCTGATCCCCACATCATGGAAAGCCCCTGGGACTGGCTCCGCGCCGCCCACGCCCTGGTGCCACAGCTGCTGGAGGACGACCGGGCCGCCGACCGCACCACGCCCATGGGCAGCCAGGGCAAGCAGCGCACGCCGGCCTACTGGATGATCTTCTGGGCGAAGCAGGGCCCGGTGGTGAAAGGCCAGCTGCAGCTGGCCGGGCGACACCTCGGGGATGCCATCCTCACCGCCTGGATGGCGGCGGGAAGGCCGTCGGTCCCGGCGAAGCCGGCGCACTGACCTCGCCACGAACGCGGCGGTGCTTTCAGCGGGAACGGGCTTCCAGAACCTACTTCCCGCCCTCCCAGCGCTTCCGGTTCAGCCAGACCTGCTCGTCTTTGCCCTGGGGATCCCTGCCCCGCCAGTGTAGCTTCAAGGGGCCTGCGGCGTCCTTCTTCAGCACGGACACACCCGGGCCCTCACCCAGCTGGAGCAGGCGCAGCAGAGCCTCGACACTGGCCACCTGGGGAAGAAAGGGCAACGGCAACTCCGCCAGGGTGGCGGCCCGCTGATCCAGCTTCTGCCGGGGCACCTGGAGCCGATAGCCCGAGGCCCGGTCGCCCTCCAGCAGCAGCAGGCGCTCTCCCAGCCCGTGCAGCTCCGCAACCAGGCGCCCGGAACCGGGCTCCATCAGCAGGTTCAAGGTCCCTGTCCCCTCACCACTGGCGCCCGAGTAGCCCCAGCCGTACTGGGCCCGCACGGGGGGGACCGGGGCGGGCGCGGTCTCGGCCGGGGGTGCCTGAAGGGGCATCATGGCTGATCCTCATCGTCATCCGGGGTGGCGTCCTGCGCGGGTGCCTGGGCGTCCTCAACCTTCTGGGCCCGTTCCCGGGCCAGGCGGACCCGGAGTTCCCCCAGCCGTTTCTCCAGGGCCGGGCGGTCTGGAAAGACGAAGGCCAGGGCCCGTTCCCACTGTTCGGCCGCCTCGGCCAGCTTGCCCTGCTTCACCAATACTTCGCCCAGATGCTTGCGAACCTCCGGGCTGAAGGGGCTCAGCTCCGCGGCCCGGCGGAGAGTGACCTCGGCCTCGGCGATCCTGCCCAGCTTGAACTGGGCCCAGCCCAGGCTATCCACCACGTTGCCATTGTCGGGTGTGGCCTTGGCGCTGGCCTCGATGAGGGCCGCGGCTTCCTCCAGATTCCGCTCCTGTTCCAGCAGCAGGTACCCCAGGTTGTTCTGCACCATGGGGTTGTCCGGGTTCGCCTTCTGGGCCTCGCGGAGCACCCGCAGGGAATCATCGGTGCGTCCCATCTGCTCATAGGCGCTGCTTTGCATGATCAGGATGTCCACGTTCTTGATGGGCCCCAGCGTGCGGGCCTTTTCGAGCGCCACCAGGCACTTGTCCCAGCGCTGGAATTCGGACCAGATGGCCGCCATGCCCTCCAGATGGAGTTGCTCCAGGGCCGCCCGACTCTCCTTCCGCGAGAAGAAGCGATACTCCAGGTACTCGGGGGGAAGCGCCGCGGCCTGCTGGAAAAAAGGCACCTTCGGGAAGTGTGCGATGCCGTCCTTCAGCGCCGCCAGGGCGCTCTTCCAGTCGTTTCGGCTGATGAGGGCCTGGCAGGTGAACACCTGCAACTCGCCGGCGACCTGGGGGCGGCCCGGATGCTCCTTGAGGTAGGCCAACAGGGCACCGCCCTTGCCTTCCAGCAACAGCGTCTCCGCGTACAGGGCCTGGGAACCGTCGGCAATACCGGTCTCCTCGATCTTTCCCGCGAGAAGCGCCGCCAACCTGGTTTCAGCTTCCTTAAACCGGCCCAGGTTCATGAGGGCACGAGCTGTGTTGAAGGTGGTCCGGGGAGTCGTCTTGAGGGCTTCCGCCTTCCCCAGGCTGTCCAGGGCCTCTTCGAATCGCGAGGTCTGGAGGCGCACCAGGGCCACGTTTTCCCAAAGCCCCGGCTCCTGCGGCAGGTGCTGGGCCAGCAGCAGGAAACTCTCCTCGGCGTGGGCCAGATAGCCGGCCTGGATCTGATCCCGGGCCAGTTCCTCCAGCAACCGGAGGTGGCGTTCCTCCGGGTTCCGGGCGTTGAGGGCCAGCACCGACTCCCGCCTGCCCTCATAGTTCTGGAGGGCCCGGGCGTGGATGGCCGCCCGTTCCCAGGCCGACTGGAAACTGGGGCGGAGGCGGCCCAGGTGCAACCAGGCCTGGAGCGCCCCTTCGCCATCCTTCATCCGTTCGGAAACCTCCCCCAGCCGCGCCCACAGTTCGGGATCCTGGGGCAGCAGGGCCGTGGCTGCGCGCAGTTCCCGGGCCGCCTCCGGGGCCAGGGCTTCATCCTTCTGGAAAAGTTGGTAGAGGAGCAGGCCGAGATGGGCCCGGGCCTCAGCGTTCCTGGGCGCGAGCGCCACGGCTCGGCGGGCGGGCGCCACGGCACCCGGGGCATCCTCGGATTCCTGGAGGGCCTCTGAGAGCCGCAGCTGGACTTCGGCGCTCTCGGGCACCAGGACGGCCACCCGCCGGTAGATGGCCGCGGCCGCCACGGGGTCCGAGCCGCCCCCGCGCAGTTGCAGGGCGCGGGCCTGGAGCATCATCGCCCTCGCATCCTCCGGAGGGGCGGAGGCCAGACTCGTGGCCAGGAGGACGGCGAGGAAAGGAAGCCGGAAATCAGGCACGGGAAGCCTCTCGGTCGAGCAGATCAATGAGACGGGCATGGGGGGATTCCCAGACCTGGGGCGCCAGTGTGCGCTGAATCGCCGGTTCCCCGGAGCGCGGAAGGATGCAGTCGATCTCGGTGGCCGGCTCGTCGCCGGCGGGCCCCGGAACATGCTTGGCCTTCTTGTCCCGGAGCAGCAGAGGCAGGCAGGCCGGCCAGGGGGCGACCAGGGACGCCAGGGGTGCGAGCCGACGGGCCAGCGATTCGAGGAAGGCGGGCGGGAAGGGCTTCAGACCGAGATCTTCGGCCAGCAGGCAGGAGCACAACAGCCCCAGCCCCACCGCCTCGCCATGGAGCAGGCCGTAGCCCGAGGCCGCCTCGAGGGCGTGGCCCAACGTGTGACCCAGGTTCAACAGCCGCCGCTCGCCCGCCTCGCGGGGATCCCGGTGCACCACGCCGGCCTTGTAGGCCAGGGTCCGCTCCACCCAGGGGATCTTCACCGGACCACCCTGCAGCATCTCCACAGCCCAGGTCGTTTCGCCCTGGATGAGGGCCGTCTTGACCAGTTCCCAGCGACCGTTCTCCAGGTGCCGGGGGGGCAAGCTCTCCAGGAACGAAGTGCAGGCCACCAGGCGGCGAGGCGAATGGAAGGCCCCCACCAGGTTCTTCCCGGCGGCGAGGTCCACGCCGGTCTTGCCGCCCAGGGCCGCGTCCGCCATGGCCAACAGGGAGGTGGGCCAGACCTGCCAGGCCACCCCCCGCAGGTAGAGCGCCGAGGCCAGGCCGGCCATGTCGGACAGGACGCCGCCGCCCAGGGCCACCACGGTGGCCTCCCGGTGCAGGGGCACCCGGGCCCAGTGCTCCAGCCAGGGGAGGAGGGTCCGGAGCTTCTTCTCGTCTTCCGACACCGACACCCAGAGGGCGTGGCTGGGTTCCGGCAGCCCGGCGCCAAGCCAGGCTTCCCGCAGGCGCAGGTCGCCCACAAGGGTCCATGGACCCTCGGGCAGAAGGGCGGGATCCGGAGTCTCCTGGAGGAAGACTTCCGTGGCGAATCCGGTGGGTGTGGCGAGCCTCATGAGCGGCCTTTCAACGTAGCCTCGGCCTGCATGATCTGGTCTCCCCGGAGCCATTGGATCACGGCCTTGTCACCGGGCTTGTGGGCACCGAGGGCGTCCATGAAATCGTAGATGTTCTTCACAGTCCGGCCACCAAATCCGATGATGATGTCGCCGGCCTGGAGCCCGATGGCCTCGGCCGTAGACCCGCGGGACACGCCGTTGATGCGGAAGCCCTTCGGGTTGTCCGCGTAGTCGGGAAGGGTGCCGAAGGCCACTCGCATGGGGCCGCCGTCACCCCGCATGACCACTTTGGCCGTCTCTGGATCGAAGGCGGGCAGCGTATCCGCGTTGGCCAGGTCAAGCGCCACCGTCCGGCCGTAGCTGGCGAGCTTCGCCATCCCGGCGTAGTTGATGCGGTCCGCGGTATCCGTGGGCCGGTGGTACTCGCCGTGGATCCCCGTGAAGAAGAAGAATGTGGGGATCTTCGCCTGGGAGAAGCTCATGTGGTCTGAACCGCCCACGGCCGCGCCCACATCCACACTGATGGCGAACCCTTCCGGCGCGAGCTTCTTCGCGGCCTCCAGCGCGGCTTTCGGAGCGCCCAGGCCGCCCATCAGCAGCTTCGGGGCGGCGGGATCCAGCCGGCCCACCATGTCGAAGTTGAGCATGAACTTCACGGACTCCAGGGGGTGCGTGGGGTGCTGGATCCAATAGCTGGAGCCCAGCAGGCCCTCCTCCTCACCGCCGAAATGCATCAGCAGGATGGAGCGCCGGGGTCGGGCCCGCTTCAGCTCCCGGCCCAACTCCACCACCATGGCCGTGCCCGAGGCGTTGTCATCGGCGCCGGGATGCACCTGCCCCCGCGCCTCCGCGCCGCCCAGGCTGTGGCGCTCGCCCAGGCCCAGGTGGTCCAGGTGAGCCCCCAGGACGATGTATTCCTTTCGGAGCTTCGGATCGCGACCGGGGATCACGGCTACCACGTTGGGCACCTGGGCCTCTTCGCGGCGGAGCCTCAGCTTGAGCGTGAGCGTGGTCCAGGGGGCGTAGATGAAGTCCTGGCTGGCGGGTTTCCCCGTGTCCCGGATGGCCTTGAGCCGGGCCCGCAGGTCGCCGCAGGCATCCCCGAGGGCATCCGCCGAGAGGCTGAGCACGGGAATGTCCAGCTTCACGGGCCCCTCCTCCCGCTGCAGGGGGCGGACGGGGCCGTCCTCCAGCACGAGCACCGCGGCGGCCTTCCCGGTTTCCAGGCGCTTGACGCGGGCCAGCAGGCTTCGCTCGCCCCGGGGCAGGTGGGCAAAGACATCGATGTCCGGCAGCGTGCGGGCGATGACCACCACGTGATCCTTCACATCCAGGCCCGCGAGATCATCGTAGCCGCCGGGGATCCGCACGCCATGGCCGGCGAAGGCGAGGGGCTTCATGCGGAAATCCGCATCTCCGCTGTAGCCGAAAGCCTCGATGTCGCGGCCCCAGATGAGCGGACGCGACGCTTCACCATGGGTCAGGAGGGCGCCCTGCTCTTCCCGCATGACCTTCGCGATGAAGGGGAAGTGCTGGATCTGCGCCTTCAGGCCAAGGGACTTCCATTCCCGGAGGAGACGTCCGGCGGCCTGCTCCAGCTCCGGGTACCCATTACCCCGGCCCTTGAGGGCGGGGGAAGCCAGGAAGGCCACGTCCCGACGCAGCCGGGCCTCGACCGCGGATCCGGACGGTGGCACTTGCGCCACGAGGGCGGCGGCGAGGAAGGCGGAAATCCAGGGGCCCATGTCGTCTCCGGAGATCTTCTACTTTACAGGCGGGAGGGGGATCCGTCCTGGTTCGAGCCGTAATCGGGGCGCCTGTGGGAGAATGACCCCATGTCCGAACAGGGAGCCTTCTTCCAATCCGACCGGGTGGACCAGCAGCCCATGCGCCACACGCTGCTCTGGCGGCTGGCCGGCTACCTGCGGCCCCAGTGGGCGGCGCTCCTGGCCCTGTTCGGCCTCATGGCCCTCGGCGCCTTCCTCGAGGTCATGCCCTCGGAACTGACCCTCCGGCTCATCAACCGGTTCATGGACCAGGGCAGCCTGCGGGGCGCGGCGCCCATGATCGCGGGCTTCTTCGGCGTGCTCGTCGCGGGCTTCCTGGTGAGCTTCGCCCGCTACTTCCTGCTGGCCCGGGTGGGCCAGAAGGCCATGCTCGAGCTGCGGGTGCAGCTCTTCGCGCACCTCATGGGCCGCAGCACGGACTTCTTCCACCGCAACCCGGTGGGCCGCCTCATGACCCGCGTCACCAGCGATGTGCAGAACCTGAACGAGATGTTCGCTTCGGGCTTCGTGGCCATCGTGGGGGATGCCCTCTCCCTGCTGGCCATCGTGGCCTGGATGTTCTGGACCCACCCGGGCATGGCCCTGGTGGCCCTGGGCATCCTGCCCTTCCTGCTGGTGGCCACGGAGATCTTCCGCCGCCGCGCCGGCGAGGCCTTCCGGGAGACGCAGCGGCGCTATGCCGCCATCAACGCCTTCCTCCAGGAGCAGATCTCGGGCATGGGCCTCGTGCAGGTCAACGCCCAGGAGGCGCGCAGCGACGCCCAGTTCAAGGGCCTGAACGAGGACTACTTCCAGGCCTTCCTGCGCACCATCTTCGCCTACGCCGTGTTCTTCCCCGTGGTGGAGTTCATCACCTCCGGCACCCTGGCCGCGCTCATCTTCTACGCCGGCTTCAAGCTTCAGGCCGGGGCCATCACCTGGGGCCTGCTGCTGGCCTTCATCCAGCAGTCGGGGCGGTTCTTCCGGCCCATCCGGGAACTGGCCGAGCGCTACAACGTGATGCAGACGGCCCTGGCCTCCAGCGAGCGCATCTTCCGCCTGCTGGACAACCGCGAGGAGATTCCTGAGGCGCCGGACGCCAAACCCGCCGTGTTCTCCGGCGAGGTGCGTCTCGAGAACGTCACCTTCGCCTACGAGGAGGGCGGCCGGAAGGTGGTCCGCGAGCTGAGCGGGGTCATCCCCAAGGGCCGCCGCGTGGCCGTGGTGGGCCATACCGGCGCCGGCAAGAGCACCCTCATCAACCTGCTCATGCGCTTCTACGATGCCCACGAGGGCCGCATCACCGTGGACGGCGTGGACGTGCGGGACCTGAAGCTCCGCAGCCTGAGGGACCTCTTCGGCCTGGTGCTCCAGGATGTCTTCGTCTTCTCCGGCACCCTGCGCGACAACATCGTGCTGGACCGGCCCATGGATGAGGCGCGACTGGCCTCCGTGCTGGAGCAGAGCCAGCTGAAGGATCTGGTGGGCCGCCTGCCCCAGGGCCTGGACACCCAGGTGGGCGAGCGGGGCCAGAAGCTCAGCGCCGGCGAGCGGCAGCTGCTGGCCTTCGCCCGCATGCTCTACCTGGAACCCGCCGTACTGCTGCTGGATGAGGCCACTGCCAACATCGATTCCGAGACCGAAGCCAAGATCCAGACCGTCATCGAGCGCGTGAGCCACCGCCTCACCACCTTCACCATCGCCCACCGCCTCTCCACCATCCGCGACGCCGACGAGATCTGGGTCATGGATCAGGGCGCCCTCGTCGAGCGCGGCACCCACGACGGCCTCATCGCCCAGGACGGCGTCTACGCCAAGCTGGTGCGGCTGCAGTTCGCGGATGGGGAAGCGGCCTAGGATCCGGGCTCCGGTCTGTAGACTGATGTCCCATGCTCCCCCTCCCGCCCCTCTACCCCATCACTGACGCCTCGCGTCCCGAGCCGCTGTCGGCCCAGATCCGGCGTCTGGGCGAGGCGGGCTTCCCGCTGGTGCAGTTCCGGGGCAAGCCCCTGGATGCGAAAGCCCAGTGGCTGGAGCTGCGCGCGGCCCTGGCGGATGCCGCGGCGAACGGCGGCTGGCCCTTCATCTGCGTGAACGACCGGGCGGACCTGGCCCTCCTCGCAGCCCAGGAGGGGCTCGCCCCCTGGGGCCTGCACCTGGGCCAGGGCGACCTGCCGGCCTCAGAAGCGCTCCGCCTCCCAGGCCTGGGCGGCTGCCATATCGGCGCCTCGACCCATGGTCCAGCTGAGTGGGAGGCTGTCGACCCGGCCTGTGACCATGCCGGCGTAGGCCCGTTCCGGGGCACAGCCACCAAGCCTGACCATGCGGCCCCCATCGGCCTGGAGGGCTTGCGGGCCGGTTGCGCGGAGCTGCGGGCCCAGGGCCTCGCACCCATCGCCATCGGGGGCCTGGGCCCGGCCGATGCGGTCACCTGCTTCGAGGCCGGGGCCGAAGCCCTGGCCATGGTGGGCGAACTCCACCGGACCGCCAATCCCGGCGCCCTGGGCTGGGAGGTCCAGCGCGCGCGGTGGCAAGTCCGGCCCCCCTTCCGGCCGGGCCAGGGCGTGGTGATCCTGGGCGGCAGCGGCGCCGGGAAGAGCACCCTCGGCCGGGCTCTGGCCCAGCGGCTGAGTCTGCCTTTCCACGACCTGGACGACGTGATCGAGGCGGGCCAGGGGGTTCCCGTGAGTGCGATCTTCGCGGAGCGTGGCGAACAGGCCTTCCGGGTCCTGGAATCGCGCCTGCTGCCTGCCCTGCTCACCACGCCCGCGGTGGTCGCCCTGGGGGGGGGTGCCTGGGAGGCTCCCGCCAACCGGGACTTGGTCGTCGCGGCAGGGTTCGCCCCCCTGTGGCTGGCCGAGCCCCCGACCCGGGCCTGGGGGCGGGTGGGACAGGATCCCAGGCGCCCGCTGGCCCAGGACCGGAGCGCCTTCATGGCCCGCTGCGCGACCCGCGCCGCCGCCTGGTCTCTTGCGCCCGTCCTGCTTCCTTTCGGCCATGGCCCTGAGGATCTTGTCTCCGCCATGATGACGGCTTGGTAGACTAGACGTTCTCCCCAGGAATATCCCATTGGATCTGATCCTTTCCGACCTGCATTCGAACCTGCACGCCCTGCGGGCCGTGTTGCGGTTCACGCGGCGGAGGGCCATCCACCGGTTCGTGCTCCTGGGGGACCTGGTGGGGTACGGCGCCCACCCCAACCAGTTGCTCGACAAAGTGCGCGAGCTGCGGCCGCGGTTCATGGTCCGGGGCAACCACGACAAGGTCTGCGCGGGCCTGGAGCCCTACGGCGCCTTCAGCCTGCCCGCCCGGCAGGCCGCAGACTGGACCCGGGAGAAGCTGCGGCAGGACAACTGGCGCTTCCTGGCGGACCTGCCGGTGGGGCCCGGCTGGGTGGGCGAGGACTACCAGATCGCCCACGGCTCGCCCATGGACGAGGACGCCTACCTGCTCCACATGCGCGAAATCAGCCTGGCCTTCGATGCCTTCCAGGGCCCCCTCTGCTTCTTCGGCCACACGCACCTGCCGGGCTGCTTCGAGCTGGACGAGGCCCAGGGGCGGCTGAACTGGATCTGCCTCCAGTCGGGCGAGTGGTTCGAGATGCAGCCGCACTGCCGCTATCTGGTGAACCCCGGCTCCGTCGGCCAGCCCCGGGACCGCGATCCGCGAGTCTCGTTCATGACCTATGACCCCAAACGCCGGCGGGTGCGCCTCCACCGCCTGGACTACGATGTGCAAGGCGCCGCCAAAGCGATCCTGGCCGCAGGGCTGCACGCCAACCTCGCGGACCGGCTGAGCCAAGGCATTTGAAAGGCACCACCCCATGGGACATTCCTCCTTGTCGGCCCCGGTCCTGGAACAATTCCTCCTCCAGGCCTGCCTCACCAAGGCCGTGGCAAGCCTGAGGCTGCAGGGGGTCAGTTCCCGGCTGCTGGGCGATCTCCGCATCCACAGCTTCCGCCCCGGTTCGGCCCTGGAATTGTCCGGTCTCCACGTGCGGGATGCGGTCCCTGCTGAAGGCACCCCCGTCACCCTCACCGTCCTCCTCGGCGAGGAGGTGCTCACGCTGGAATCCATCCTGCTCTCCCCCCTGCCCGAGGAAGGTGGAGACACCCTCCTCCGCCTCGATTGGCCCCGCGAGCCTGCGCACCTCCACCGCCGCCGGGACATGCGCGTGGCCGCCCCGGAGCAGTCGCCTCTGAAGGTCCGCGTGGGCCTGGGCGGACGGATCCTCGACGCCCTGCTGGTGAACCTCACGGAAACCGGCGTCGGCCTCGCCCTGGAGGAGGCCCTGATCGTGGACCTCCACACCCCGGTGGAGATCGACGCGAAGCTGCCGGATGGCTCGGTCCTCCACTGCCCCGGCGAGGTCCGGCACCTGGCCTACCTCGAAGGCCAGGACTATCCCACCCGGCTGGGGGTGGTCCTGCTTCCGGGCCCCGACATGGATCTCGAGCCCATCCACCGCTTCATCCAGGCGCGGCGGACGGATCGGTCCCAGGGGTTCCGGCAAGGCTGAGTTCTACCGGGTCAGGCCTTGCGGAGGCTGACGATCGTCCCGCCCGCGCCGAGGGCAAGCATGATCACCGCCTGGACCAGGGTCTTGTAGGAGACGGAATCCCCGGAGACCGCCGACCACACGAACAGCCCACCCGCGGCCAGGAGCAGCACGTAGATCCCCAGCATGATCTTCCGGGCCTTCTCGTTCGTCTCCGGCGTATCGAGGGAGAATTTCCGGTCATAGAGAACGAGCCCCACCGCCGCGAGGATATTCAGGGCCACGAAGAGCAGCCAGAAGAGCCGCGCCGCCGCCGGGCCACCGGGCTGGCCCACCAGGGGTTTCAGCATGGAGCCGTAAAGCATGCCCCCCAGGCTGGAGCCGATGAGGCTGCCGATGACGCCGTAGAGGAAGGCATAGCCCATGTAGACGGCCTTCTTGTCCGCCGGGGCCACCAGCCCCACGTAGCTGTAGTACTTCGGGTGCGCCGTCATCTCGCCGATCGAGAAGACCGAGATGCCCAGGATGAACACCCACACGTTGGTGGAGGCGGCGAGGCAGAGGAATCCGATGGTGCCGATGACGATGCCCGACACCATGGTGGGCAGCGGCCGGATGTTCTTCACGAGCCGGCTGACGAGCACCTGCAGCAGGATGATCGTGCCGCCGTTGACCACCGTGACGTGTTCGGCATCGAACTTCAACGGCACGCCGAAGGACGCGAAGAACCGGTTCACGGGCGTGGCATCCACGAAGTCGCGGAGGTACCAGAGCACCGAGCCGAAGCTCTGGAAGTAGAGGATCCAGAAGCCGGAGTAGACCACGATCATCAGCATGAAGCGCGCATCGCCCAGCACCATGGCCGCGCCGTGGGCCACTTCGCGCAGGCTCTTGGTGTTCGCCGGTTTCGGGGGATCCTTGAAGAGGAAGATGGTGGGTACCAGCATGGCCGCGCAGTACAGGGCCGAGGCGATGAACACATAGCGCCAGGAGAAGCCCTTGAGCACGCTCACGACCAGCGGTGCGAGGAAGGCCCCGATGTTGATCATCCAGTAGTAGATGCCGAAGCCGAACCCGGAGTTCTCCTCGGTGGTGGTGCGCGCGAGGGTCCCGGAGATGATCGGCTTGAAGAGGCCCGCACCGGTGGCCATCACGAGGAGCCCCGCGAACACCGCCCCATAGGACGTCACATTCCCAGCGATGAAATACCCCGTCGCCAGGATCGAGAAGGCGAAGAGCAGCATGCGCCGGTAGCCGTACCGATCCGCCAGGGCACCACCCGCGATGGGGATGACGTAGGTGAAGGCGTAGATCAGGCTCTGGAGGAAGCCCACGGACTGCTCCGTGAAGCCCAGGCCCCCCTTCACGACCTCGTTCGTGAGGTAGACCGCGAGCACCGAGTTGAGGCCGTAGTAGGCCGCCCGCTCGAAGAGCTCCATGACGTTCGCCAGCCAGAAGACGGGCGGGAAGGTTCGCAGAATTCCGGCGGGGCGCTGAGTGGGCATCCGGGGATTATACGGGACCGGCAGGTCATTCTTGGGCACAGTTGCGGGTGGACCTAGCCCCCGCCCCGCTGGAAGCCACGGTGGAACCGGGCCAGGAAGGCCGC
The DNA here is from genome assembly GCF_024609265.1 of Geothrix campi. Classification (GTDB taxonomy): domain Bacteria; phylum Acidobacteriota; class Holophagae; order Holophagales; family Holophagaceae; genus Geothrix; species Geothrix campi. The sequence goes on from NZ_JANHMP010000001.1 coordinate 1,006,578, forward strand.
CGCCGCCTCCTCCGAATAGCCATCGAGGTGGATCTCGACCCTGTGGCGAGGCAAGCACACGCTGCCGAGGCGGAGTTCAGGGAGAGGCCGGAGGTGGATCCTCCACTGCATAGGGCCGTCGCGTCCCTGGAAAGCGCCCTCTTTGCCGATGGTGAAGGCCAGCCCCACCGCCCCAGGCAGGAGACGGAGGAATTCCTCCCGGCTGAGGGTCATCTCCAGGTGATGGTCCATCAGCCGCCGGCCACCGGGGGCCAGATGGCCAGGATCTCGCCCTCGGCCAGCACCCGCGCGGCCCGCTCTGGCGGAGCCACCCAGACGCCGTTCACCAGGACGATGGCGCACTGGCCCGGCGGAATGCCCTGACGCCGGATCACTTCAGCCACCGTGGTGCCTGGTTCCACGTCCATCTCGACGCGATGCCGGGATCTGGCCTGCGCCGGGAGGTGGACCGCGAGAGAGGCGAACAGCTTGAGGGTGATTCTCATGCCACCCGATGGGCCGCGGCCAGGTAGGCCTTCATGATCTGCGTGGGATCTTCGAGCAGGCGCTGCTTCCACTTGCCCAGGCGCACCCGGCCCTCGATGAGCCCACGGAAGGCACCCACGTGGTCGGCGAAGCCCACGCAGTTCGCGCCCACGAGCCGGTCGCCGTCGAATTGCAGATTCAGGTAACGGTACCGGGCCTCGTCGAGCACTTCGGTGGATTCCCCGTCCGGCACGCCCTGCCATTCCCCGAAGGACGAGGAGACCAGGCCGAGGGTGGTGAGCACATTGAAGACAAAGCTGCCGCGGAACGCGGCGGGCTTCCCGGCCATGTTCAATGCCGCGATGCGGCCCTGCTCCACCGCATTGGGCTGGATGGCGTTGATCCGCCGCTGACCGGTGAGGCAGTCTGTGGCCTCGGCCACGTCCCCCGCGGCATAGATGCCCGGGACGCTGCTCTGCAAGCTGGCATCGACCAGGACGCCGTGACCCACCTCGATGCCGCTGCCTCCCAGGAAACCCAGGTTGGGATCAACGCCGACGGCGCTGAGGTAAAGATCGGCGGGCAGGATTTCTCCCCCGGCCAGGGCCACCTGGAGGACCCCATCCTGGAGGGTGATGCCCTGGGGCTGCGTGTGCGTGAGGACCCGCACGCCCTTGGCCTCGCACCATTTGCGGATCATGCCGCTGGCGGTGGGGTTCATCATGCGACGCACCATGTAGCCACTGCGGACGAGGATGGTGAGGTCCACGCCGCGCGACAGCAGGCCCTCCATGATGATGCAGCCCACGAAACCGGCGCCCATCTGGACGATGCGAGTGCCGGGCCGGGCCTTGGCGAGGATGGTCCGGGCGTCCTCGAGGGTCCAGCAGCTGTGCACGCCAGGCAGGTCCATGCCCGGGATCTTCTCCAGGCTGGGATGCGAGCCCGTGGCGATCAGCAGTCGATCGAATGGCAGTGCCCGGCCGTCACCCAGGTCCACGGTGCGGGTGGCGACATCGATGCCCTTCGCCCGGGCCTGCACCAGCTGGATGCGCAGGCGGTCGTAGTGCTCCGCATCCTGGCGGATGTGGGTGCCCGCCTCGGGGATCTCCCCTTTCAGCAGGTAGGGGATGGCCATCCGGGCATAGGGGGGCTCCCCCTCGCCGCAGAGCAGGGTGATCTCCGCGGCGGGGTCGGCCTTGCGCAGGGTCTCCGCCGCGACCACGCCGGCGGGACCGCTTCCGATGATGAGGTGTCGCATGGGACGATCTGCCGCTCACACGCCGAGGCGCGAACGCGTCTCGGCGGTGGGGACGCCTTCCTTGGTCCAGCCGCGGAGTTGGTAATACTCGGGCAGCATGATGTCGAGCTTGGACACAGCGCCTTTCTGTGGACCTGTCTTGGCGGGTTCCTTCATCAGCCGCGGCGGGAGGTTGTCGTCCTTCGCCGTGAACCCTGCGGCAAGATTGAACTCGCGTTCCAGGTTCCAGATGCGCTCGCCCACCAGGAGCAGCCGCTCCTCCGACCAGTCGCCCTCGCAGGCGGCCTGGATCTGCGACTGGATGTCCGACAGGCCCCAGGCGAAGGTGGTGAAGAGGCAGATGCCCGCGGAGTCCACCACGGCGGTGAGGTCCTGGAACGCCTTCAACATGGCCGGCTTCCCTTCGGTGGCCTGGGGCTCCATCTTCACGGGGATGCCCAACACCTCGGGTGACACCATGTAGCCGCGCAGGTGGCAGGCGCCCCGGTTGTTGGTGGCGTAGGCCAGACCCATGCCCTGCAGGGCACGCCCGTCGTAGGCCGGGAACTCCTGGCTCTTGACCGTCATCGACAGCTCGGGATGGCCGTACTTCGTGCAGAGTCGCTTGGAGCCCAGGCCCATGATCTTGCCGAAGCCCTCGCCCTTGGCCGTCAGCTCCGCCAGCTTGACCATGGCCTCCGTGGAGCCGAACGGTAGCTTGAAGCCCACCTCCTGCTCGGTAAGGACGCCCATCTCGTAAAGCTCCATGGCGGCGCCCACGGTGGCCCCGAACGTGATGGGATCGAAGCCGTCCTCGTTGCAGAGGAAGTTGGCGTAGGTGAGAGCCTCGAGGTCATTCACGCCATTGGCGGCGCCCAGGGCCCAGGCGGCCTCGTACTCCACGCCGCCGGAGGCACCGTGGTACTGGGGCTTGTCCTTGACGCTGAAGTGGCCGGGATCCATGCGGGAGATGCGGCCGCAGGCGATGGTGCAGCCGAAGCAGGCGCCATTGGTGACGAGGTTGGCCTTGCCGTCCGTGGGCCGCTTCTCGTGCATGGCCTCGCCGGAGATGTCGTGGGCGCCTTCGAACTGAACGTCCCGATGGTTGCGCGTGGGCAGCGCTCCCAGCTCGTTGATGACATTCATGAGCACCTGGGTGCCGTAGGTGGGGAGCCCCTGCCCCGTCACGCCATTGGCCGCCAGCACCTTCTTGCCGGCCTCGGTGGCGGCGAAGAAGGCCTCCGGGTTCGCCATCTGGTAGGCATCGGTGCGCGTGCCTCGGACGGCCACGGCCTTGAGGTTCTTGGAGCCCATGACCGCGCCGACGCCGGAGCGGCCGGCGGCTCGGTGCAGGTCGTTCACGATGGCCGCGTAGAGCACGCGGTTCTCGCCCGCCCGGCCGATGGCGGCCACGCGGATCTGGGGATCCTGGTGCTGGGTCTTGATGGTCTCCTCGGTCTCCCAGACGGTCTTGCCCCAGAGATGCGCGGCGTCCACCAGCTCGGCCTTGCCATCGTTGATGAGAAGGTAGACCGGCTTGGGCGAGGCCCCTTCGAAGATCACCATGTCCCAGCCCGCGAACTTCAGTTCGGCGCCGAAGTAGCCGCCGGAATTGGAGCAGGCGATGGCGCCCGTAAGCGGCCCCTTGGTGACCACGGAGTAGCGTCCGCCCGTGGCGGCCATGGTGGCCGTGAGCGGCCCGGTCACGAAGATCAGCTTGTTCTTGGGAGAGAAGGGGTCGACCTTCGGATCGATCTCGGACACGAGGTATTTGGTGGCGAGGCCCCGCTGGCCCAGGTAGTCCTGGGCCCACTGCATGTTCAGCGGCTCGGTCGTGCAGGTGCCGGCCTCAAGGTTCACGCGGAGAACGTTCTTGGTCCATGCCATGGCAGTCGCTCCTCACACCGTCGCCGGGTTGGTGTCGGTCTTGCCGGCCCACTGGCGCATCTTGCCGAGGCCGGTCCAGTCCGCGTCCACATAGGTGATGGCGCCGGTCGGGCAGGCCTTGGCGCAGGCCGGTTCGCCACCGCAGAGATCGCACTTCTGCACCTTGCCGGAGGAAGCCACATAGTTGATGGTGCCGAAGGGGCAGGCGATCGTGCAGACCTTGCAGCCCACGCAGGTGGGCTCCAGCACAATCTTCGCGCCGGTGACGGGATCCAGGCGGATGGCATCCACCGGGCAGGCGGTCATGCACCAGGCCTCGTCGCACTGCGTGCAGGTGTAGGGCACGAAGCGACCTTCATGGTGGAACGTGAACACCTTGATGCGCGACTTGGCGATGGTGAAGCTGCGATGGTTCTCCCAGGAGCAGGCCATCTCACACTGGAGGCAGCCGGTGCACTTGTTGGGATCGATGTGGAGGGACTTCTGCATGGCGGAACCTCCTATGTGATGGGGCTATCAAGAATGAATCGCGATGATCATAGATCGGATAACGGTGGATGGCCCCGCTCTTTTTCGCTCCCAGATGGAAAAGAAAAGGGCGCCCGATGGCGCCCTTTTCTTTTCCTTCAACCCAAGGGTTCGTAGGTGACACGGAATCTGGGTGGCCGGTTCATGTAGAGGATGTAACCGGCCCCCACCAGTGCAAAAAGAAGGCTTATGTAGCCTGAGCCATTCTGGAAATTCGCTTCGAAGAAATGCTGCGCTGCCACGATGGCGAGACGAAGACTCAGTCCTCCTTCCACTTCCCTGGCGGCCGAGAACAGGATGAACAGGTAGTCGCCCGCGAGCACCGTGGCGAGCGTCAGCAGAACCGTGAGCATCCGGCCGAAGTGGTTCACCTTCTCCATGCCCCGGTTGATGGACCACGCCAGCGCCACGCCGATGCCAATGGCTCCCCAGAGGAAAATCCGGTGGATCAGGAACGCGAGGCCACCCCACAGGACAGCCAGCACCATTCCGGTGAGGAGGCCGTACAGGAGCCCCGCCATGGGATTCGAGGCGAGGCTTTCATACGCTTCCTGGGCCCGCCGAGCCTGCTCATCCTGGGAGGCGCGGCAGGGCGTGCAGACTCGCACGGGAACGCCATCCGCCATCCAGAGGCCCTCCCGGGTCTCCCGGCCGCAGCCTTCGCACTGCTCAGCCACCGGCTTCGCCGCCTTCGCCGCGAAACCCACCAGAACCTTGAGCACCGTAGCGACGGCCTCAGGCTTGGGCGCGAACAGCGAGAACGGCCAGTGGCAAAGGAGGCCGTCCTCGGTGAGCTTGAAGGATTTCAGCAAAGCCTTGGGCACCGCCTTCTTGCCCAGGGCCTGCCGCAGTTCCCCCGAGGCCGAGGCGAAAGTCGTGAGCCCATCGGGCCCGGCCGACCAGGACCCCTTGGCAAACCGCACCAGGAAAGACACCTGCGACTGGCGTTCGTTGCGGTTCCAGGCGGCCGCTACCGGAAATCCCTGCATGGACCCCACCACCGCCGGTCCCTGCCAGGGGCCTTTCGCGACCGTTTTCAGGTGGGTGAGATCTGCCAAGCGTACGAGACGTTTCTGAGCCATGGATTCCTCTCTTTAGGGGGGGGGTCGGCCCAGGATACCTGCACGTCGTCAGTCCGGGAACCACCTGCGCGCCTTGCCTCGACCCACGTTCGCGGTTGCAATGGGACTGCGAAGGAATCCCCATGAAAGCCATCTCGTTGCGCGTGGACGTCGACACCCTGGAAGGCTCGGTCACGGGCATCCCCACCCTGCTGCGTTTGCTGGACAAGCACCAGATGCGAGCCAGCTTCTACTTCAGCTTCGGGCCCGACAACAGCGGCAAGGCCATCCGGCGCATCTTCCGCAAGGGCTTCCTGGCCAAGATGCGCCGCACCAACGCCACCAAGCTCTACGGCTTCAAGACCATGATGTACGGTGTCCTGTTGCCGGCGCCCATCATCTGGAAACGGGCCGCCACCGAGATGCAGGCTGCGAAGGCGGCCGGCCATGAGGTGGGCATCCACGCCTGGGACCACGTGCAGTACCACGACCTGCTGGACCGCAAGTCGAGGAAGTGGCTGGCCGACTGGTACGCGAACGCCCACGAGGCCTTCGGCACCGTTTTCGGCGAGAAGCCCCTGGGTGCCGTGAGCCCCGCTTGGCGCTGCAACGACACCACGCTGGAGCTGCAGGAGACCTATGGCCTGGCCTACGCCGGCGACTGCCGGGGCCTCGCGCCCTTCTACCCCATCGTGAAGGGGCGGACGCTCAGCACCCTCCAGATCCCCACCACCCTGCCGACCCTGGACGAGCTGCTGGGTTTGGAGGGCCGCACGCCGGACCAGGTGAACCGCGAGGTCTGGGAGCTGGTGCGGGAGGACGCGCTGAACGTCTACGCCCTGCACACGGAGGTTGAAGGCGGGGCGCTGTTCGAGACCTTCGACGCCTTCCTGGGCGGCCTGCGAGAGCGCGGCGTCCAGGCCCGCACCCACGCGAACTGGCTGCCGGAGCTGAAGGCCGCCAACCCGCCGGCCAAGGCGATCTCCCGTCGGGAGATTCCGGGCCGGGCAGGCTGGGTGAGCTGGGAAGGCCCTCCGGCTATTTGAGGTTCCGGATCAGCGCATCCTCGGTGGTGGCGAACTTCCGCAGGATGTTCGAAACCAGCTCTAGGACCTTGGCCCGCTGGTCCATGGCCTGCTGGAGCTGCAGTTGCTGCATCTCGCTCATCTCGGACAGGTCGTCCAGGTTGCCCTTGGTCCTGGCCAGTTCCGCCTCGACCTGGGCGGCCGTCAGATCCTGGCGGGGCGCCGGCGGATGAATCAGGCCCGGAGCCAGCCTGGGCAGTTCCAGGTTCAGGACCGGGGTCCGCGTTACGCTCCGCGTGGCCTTGGGCGTCACCCGTAGCAGTCCAGGCGCCGCCGCCACACCGGGGGAAACCTTGCGCATCTCCGTCCGGAGCCGCCGTTCCTGCTCCTGCAACCGCTGGGCCTGGTCGCGCTGGGCCTGCTTGGCCTGATTGATCTGCTCCAGGGTGGCCAGCGCATCCCGCAGATCCTGCTCCGCCGAACGGGAACATTCCATCAGGACCATGGCCACGAGGGCCTCGATGTCCATGGACGAGGCCCCTGGGAACTGGCCCCGGACCGCATTCTGCGCCGTGCCGCGGACATCCGCGGTGGGCGTCCGCATGGCCCGCAGCACCTCGCTTCGCGCCTGGTCATACCGCGGGCGGGCGGCCCCCTGGACCCTGGCGGCCAGCCGCTGACCCCGTGCGGCCACATCGGAAGGGATCTCGGCGAGCTTGGGCGGGGCCGTCAACTTCACCTGGAACACGGCGGGCTGACCTGGAGGCGGGGGAGGCGCGGTCTGCACGGCCACAGGCGGGGCCGCCGGGGGCACGGTCGCGATCCGGGGGGTCTGGGTCGGAAGGGCCGAGATCGGGGGACGCCCGGTGTCGCGCACGGTCATGGTGCTGAAGGTCACCGCCTTCTCGGGGGTGGCGCGTCCGGCGCTGTCCAGGACCGCGATCCGGAGCTGGCCGGGGGAGGTCCGCCGGTACTTGGCGGGGATGGTCACGTGGAAGACGTTGTCCGTCCCGGTGGAGGTCCAGGTGGGTGTCATCTCGTACCCCACGGCCGGGTCATCGCCCGGCACCGGGGCCGCTGCATCACCGGCGAAGATGACCTTGCAGCCACCCGTGCTGAAGGTGCCGTAGATGCGGAGACGGTAGTCCTGACCAGACCCGATGAGGAGGTCAGCGGGGACGATGCGGCTGATGACCGGGGGGGCGCCCGCCGCCGGGGTGGCCGAGGGCTTCACCGCCCCGGCTGGGGCCACATCAATGGTCTTGATGGCGGACCAGGGGCTGCTCATGCTGCCGGAGCCGACCGGATCGGCGGCCCCGGTCGCCGACAGCGACACCCAGAGCTTCACCTGGAGGTGGCTCCCGGGTTCGCTCAGGTAGCGGGAGGGGTCCACGCCGAGGGAGATCACGGTCCGGGCGGCCCCGCCGTAGATCTGGCAGCCGTTGGCGGCGGTGGCGGGAACCCAAGGCGAAACCCGGTCCCCGTGGGGCGAGACGCCGCGGATGAAGATGTGCTGGTAGCCCCCGTCCGGGCCTGCGGGATGGCCGAGATCATCATCCGGGGAAAGGTTCTCCCCGGAAATGTAGATGGCTACGCGACCGTTGGAATCCAGCCAACCCGGCGTGCCGGGGTAGATCACCTGAGGTTCGGCCCGGATGAGGATGGGGAGGGGGAGACCCTGGGCCCGGACCGGGCCCGAAGCGGCAAAGATCACGATGGACGCAACGGTGGCGAAGCCTCTCAAGGCCTGCTTCATGGTCTCCTCCAGGGAAGGGACGGATGGGGAAAAGGATCGATTGGACATATTCGGAGGAACGCCTCCTTTTGTCCACGGCGCCTCAGGCCTCGCGTGACGAGGTTCCACGCGCTAGCCTTGGCCTAGAGCACCTGTCAAACCGCGACGTGAACCCGGAGCCTGCCATGCGCCCACCGACCCGGTCTTCCCTCGGCCTTTCGGCCCTCCTCCTGGCGCTGACGCCCTCGCTGTCCGGTCAGTCCGTGCCCGGAGAGGACCAGCTCAAGCAGGTGGAAACCCGGGTCAGCGCCCTCAATTGGGAACTGGATGCGGTGCGGAAAGCCGCGGATGACCAGCTCTGGTTCCTGCGGCTCTCCGACGTGGCCGTGGTGGATAAGGTGACGTACACGGGCCCGCCGAACCCCAAGGGCGAGGAGACCTACGGCATCAAGAACGAGCGCCACCCCCTGAAGATCCAGCAGTACGTCTTCGTGCCCCGCAAGGCCGAGAAGGGCCGCAAGCTGCCCCTCATCGTGCTGCCCCACGGCGGCGTCCACGGCGACTTCGGCACCTACCACGTGCACATCGTGCGGGAGATGATCGAGCGCGGCTACATCGTGATCGCCCCGGACTACCGGGGCTCCACGGGCTATGGCAGGGGGTTCTACGAGGCCATCGACTACGGCGGCCTGGAGATCGACGACGTGGTGGCGGGCCGGGACTGGGCCGTGGAGCACCTGCCCGTGGACCCCAAGCGCTGCGCCATCGTGGGCTGGAGCCACGGCGGTCTCATCGCCCTCATGGCGGTCTTCGATCATCCCGAGAAGTTCGCGGCGTCCTATGCCGGCGTGCCGGTATCCGACCTCATCACGCGCCTGGGCTACCTGGGCCAGGATTATGTCGCCGAATTCTCCGCGAAGTTTCACATCGGCAAGGAGCCCAAGGACGCCGTGGACGAGTACCGTCGTCGCAGCCCCGTGTGGAACGTCCAGAAGCTCCGCACCCCCCTGCTCATCCACACAAATACCAATGACCGGGACGTGAACGTCGTGGAGGTCGAGCAGCTCATCAACGCCCTCAAGGCCGCCGGCAAGACCTTCGAAAGCAGGATCTACCAGGACGCCCCCGGCGGCCACAGCTTCAACCGCATCGACACCACCCTGGCCCAGGAATCCCGCAAGGAGATCTACGCGTTCCTCGATAAGCACCTGAAATAGGCCACAGCGCTTATCGGGGAAAAAGAAGAAGCCCGGCTCAGCCGGGCTTCTTCGCGGGGGCCCGGGGGGAGGCTCCGTCTCCACGAGCCATCAGGCGAGTGGGAGCCACGCACTGCGTGGCGTTAGACGGAGGCGCGTAGCGCGGACCATAGATCCCCGCCACGCAAGCGTGGCGGGGAAACCCCCGGACAACATCAAGCGTGCTGCTTCAACTTGTCCTTGCCACCGAACCACTGATCCCAATACACCACCACGGGGCTGGCGATGTAGATGGACGAGTAGGTGCCGGTGATGACGCCGATGACCAGCGGGAAGGCCAGGTCCTTGAGGGCCGGACCACCGAAGAGCCAGAGGCAGACGCTGACGAAGAGCACGGACATGGAGGTGAGGATCGTCCGGCCGAGGGTCTGGTTGATGGAGTCGTTCACCAGCTTGGTCACCGTGGCTCGGCGGTACTCCGGCCGGTGGCTGTTCTCACGGATTCGATCGAACACCACGATGGTGTCCGCCATCGAGTAGCCCATCAGCGTGAGGAAGCTGGCCACCACGGGTACGTTGAACTCGTAGCCGAAGGCGGCGAAGAGGGCCAGGGCCATGAGCATGTCGTGGACCAGGGATACGATGCCCCCCACGGCGTAGCTGGCCGTGAACCGAAACATCACGTAGACCAGGATGGCGGCCAGCGCCCATGCCACGGCGGTGAGGGTCTTGCGCGTCCACTCACCGGAGATGCTGGGCGAGAAGCTCTCGTCCTTGAGGATGCCCACGGAGCCCAGTCGGTAGCTCTTCTGGACCGTGTCCTTGACGACCTGGGGAAGATCCTGTGGGAGCTCGCCGAAGGTCTGGTAGAGGCCCGAGGGCAGCCGGTCGCGGGTCGCGATGACCTTCTCCGCCAGGGGCGCGTAGGCGGCCGCGAGGGCCGTCTCGTCGCCTCCGATCCCGGCGGGGTTCGCCTTCACCAGGGTATCGGTCAGCGTCTTGGAGCCTTCCAGGTTCAGGGCCGGGAGCGCGCTGTTGGCGCCTTCGGGATCCATCTGCTTGAAGATGGCGCGGAGGGCATCCGCCTGGATGGTGCTGTCCTTCTGATCCGCGTCCTTCTTGGCCTTCACCTTCACGGAGAAATCGCGCACCGACTTGTCAGCATTCTCGTAGGCTACGACCGTGGCATCCGTATAGCCGTTCCTGGCCAGGGCGGCCCGGATGGTTTCGGGCTCCATGGCGCCGCGGAACCGCACCGTCATGTCGTTGCCGCCCACGAACTGCATGCCCAGGTGGATGCGGTTGCTGTGAGTGAGATTCCAGGGCCGCACGTAGAGGAGCGAGATCAGGATGATGCCCCAGCTGATAGCGATGGCTGTGCCCTTGTACTTCATGAAGTCGTAGGACGAACCCTTGAAGAAGGTGTGGGTGCCCACGGAGAGCGTCTTGGTGCCGGGGTGGTGCTCCAACACCCAGTCGTAGATGTAGCGACTGATGTAGATGCTGGTGAACAGCGAGGCCACGACGCCCACGGTGAGGGTCACGGCGAAGCCCTTCACAGGGCCCGTGCCGAAGATGAAGAGCAGCAGGGCGGAGAAGAGCTGGGTCACGTGGCTGTCCACGATGGTCCAGAACACCCGGTCGAAGCCCGCGTCGATGGCCCCGGGCACGCTCTTGCCAAGGCCCAGCTCCTCCTTGATGCGTTCAAAAATGAGGATGTTGGCGTCCACCGCCATGCCCAGGGTGAGCACGAAGCCCGCGATGCCCGGCAGGGTGAGCGTGGCCCGGAAGGAGCCCAGCAGGCCCATCATCACGATCACGTTCACGGTGAGGGCCACGATCGCGTTGACGCCCGACCAGTGGTAGAAGATGACCATGAAGCCGATGATGGCGGCGAAGCCGACAACGGCGGCACGCACGCCGGCGTGGATGGAGTCGCGGCCCAGGCCGGGGCCCATGACGCGCTCTTCGAGGAACTTCATGGGCGCGCGGAGGGCGCCGCTGCGGAGCTGGCTGGCGAGGTCGTCGGCCTCCTGGGCGCTGAAGCTGCCGCTGATGCGCACGGCGCCGCCGATGATCTTCTCCTTGGCGGTCAGCTCCGTGACGATCTTGCGGTCGAGCACGATGGCGATGAAACGGTTCTCTTCGGAGGCGATGCCGGTCAGGCGGGCGAAGTCGTCATCCCCCTTCTTGTTGAGGGTGAAGTTGACTTCGTTGGCCTCGGTCTGCGAATTGGAGGCCCGGTGCGAGTCGATGATGTCGGCACCATCCACGGCCACGCGGCTCTCCAGCAACACCCAGCGGCTGATCTTCTCCTCGCCGGGCTTGGCTTTCGCGGGAGCCTGGCCGGTGCGGCGCGCCTGGCGTTCGCTCTCGATCTCGGGCAGCAGCTCGAACTCCGGGGGAATGGTCCCCTTGTAGAAGGCCAGGGCCTCCTCCTTGGAGTTGAAGTAGAGCTGGGGAGCCTTGGCCAGCAGCCGCTGTTCCAGGTGGCCGGGGGTGGCCAGGAGCTTCTTGATGCGCTCGCGGTCGCCTTCCTCGATGCCGGGGATCTCCACCACGATGCGGTTGCCTTCGGCGCCGCTGGCGGTGATCTCGGGTTCCAGCACGTTGGCGGGGTCGATGTCGCGGATGCGCTTCTCGATGACTTCCAGCGCGCGCTTGTTGGCGTCGTCCTTCAGTTGCTTCTGGTAGGAGTCCTTCTGGCTGAGCCGGAAGATGTCACCCTCGGCCGAGAAGGCGTAACCGGAGAAGAAGTCCTTGGTGACCTTCTCCACCGTGGCCTTCTGGTCCGCCCCCACGCCCTCGACGCGGAGAGCATCCCCATCCACGCGCACCATGGCGCCTGGAAGGCCCTTTTCCTTGAGCCGGGCCGTGAGGCGGTCCTTGCTGTCGCGCAGGTCGGCCGCGAGAGCCTCCTGGCCCTGGACCTCCAGCTCGAAGTGGACGCCGCCCCGGAGGTCGAGACCCAGTTTCACTTTGGAAAGTGGCGTAAAGAAGTATCCGCAGCCGAACAGCACGGCGAGGACGATGGCGAGACGCCAGAGGCTCCGTTTGGTCACGGGGCGCTCCTACAGAAAGCGGGCCGGCGGGAAAGCCGGCCCGGGAGGTCAAGGGGTCAGTTCTGGGATTCGGGTTCGTTGGCCAGGGCCGCCACGGCCGCGCGCCGGGCCTTGACCACGGAGCCGCCGAGCTTCAGCCAGATGTGCTTGTCCTCGACGCGATCGATGGTGGCGTAGAGGCCGGAGGTCAGCACGACCTCGTCACCGGCCTTCAACTTGGACAAGCGGGCCTCCATCTCCTTGCGGGCCTTGCTCTGGGGCCGGATGAGGAGGAAGTAGAACATCAGGGCCATGCCACCGATGAACACGAATTGGATCCAGGCCGGGCCGCCGCCGGTCGCGGGCTGCTGAAGAAGGGCGTACATCATCTAAGGCTCCTCGGTCTGCCATCGGGCGCGTGCGGTCTGGGCGAACACTGGAAAGCGGTTTTCCAGCAGGGCCTGCCGCGCAGCGCGGGTGAGCCCCACAGTGTAGCTCAGGTTGTGGATCGTGTTCAGCGTGAAGCCCAGCAACTCGCCGCAGCGGAAGAGATGGTGCAGGTAGGCCCGGCTGAAGGTCCGGCAGGTATAGCAGGCGCAATCCGGGTCCAGGGGCTGGTCCGCGTCCCGGTGGCGGGCGTTCTTGAGGTTGAGCTTGCCCCGGCTCGTGAGGATCCGGCCGTGCCTGGCCTCCCGGCTGGGCAGCACGCAATCGAAGAGGTCCACGCCCTGCTCGATGCCGAAGAGCAGATCCTCGGGCGTGCCCACGCCCATGAGGTAGCGAGGCCGGTCTTCCGGCAGCTCCTGCACGAATTCCCCCAGCACGGCATTCATCTGCTCCTTGGGCTCACCCACGCTCAGGCCGCCCACCGCGAAGCCCTGGAAGGGGGTCTTCGCGTCCAACTCCAGGGCCTCCGCCAGGTGGCTGCGCCGCAGGTCCAGATGGGTGCCGCCCTGGTTGATGGCGAAGAGGCCCTGGTGGGGCTGGAGGGGCACGGCCCGGCTCCGGGCCAGCCAGCGGGTGGTGCGGGCCATGCTGATCTCCAGCTTGGTCCGCTCCAGGCGGCCGGGGGGGCACTCGTCCAGGGCCATGCAGATGTCGGAACCCAGGTTCCGCTGGATCTCCAGGCTGCGCTCCGGCGACAGGAACTGGGGACTGCCGTCCAGGTGGCTCTGGAAGGTGACCCCCTCCTCCGTCATCTTTCTCAGGGAGGCGAGCGAGAAAACCTGGAACCCGCCTGAATCCGTCAGGATGGGCCCATCCCAGCCCATGAAACGGTGCAGGCCGCCGTGCTGGGCCACCAAGGCATCCCCTGGGCGGAGCCCCAAGTGGTATGTGTTACCGAGAATCACCTGAGGACCGATCTCCCGAAGCTGCGCCGGCGTGATGCCCTTCACCGTGCCCTGGGTGCCAACCGGCATGAATGCTGGGGTTTCGACCTCACCATGCGAGGTATGGAATCTCCCGGCCCGGGCCACCCCAGATGCGCCCTGGGACTCGCGGATGAATGAGAAATATGGACTTGTGATCTTCGGCATGGGGAGTTCCGACTTTCTTAACAAAAATTAACAATGCCACCCTTTTGAAACACAGATGGGTGTTGCGAAACCCAGCAAAAAAACGCCGAATGCCCTGTCCATGGGGACTTGCGCCCGTTATTCCAGCTTGACCATCGGCCCGCCCTTTGCCATCTTAGCCGTTGGGCTCGCCCCAGTTCTTTATCTCCATCTCCGTAGCCGGATCGATGTTCCCGTCGATTCGGCTCGCTGTTTTTTCCCCTGGATCTTTCACGGGAGTCGCATGAGCAAAGATCCCAAGAAGTCAACCCCTGCCAAATCGGCCGCTCCTGCGGAGACGCTGGAGGACTTAGTCTACAAGTCCTCCCTCGTAGCCGGGAACGACGCCATCAAGCGGGGCAATCCCAAGATCACCATCCCCACGACGGTGGCCATGTATGCCCTGTTCGCTCTGGTGGCCTTCCAGCTGGCCAAGCGAACGGAGACGGGTCAGAAGGTGCTCAAGACGATGGCAATCGACCTCGCCGAACAGGCTGAGGCCGCACCGCCACCGCCGCCACCGCCACCGCCGCCACCGCCGCCGCCACCGCCGCCCATGGCTGTGTCCGCAGGCAAGGTGGACTCGACCCCCATCGACCCGCGCCAGGAAGTGGTGCCTGAACAGGCGCCCAAAGAGCTTCCGAAGCAGGATCACTCCCTCGGCGGCGTCCCCGGTGGTGTCCCCGGCGGTGTCCCCGGTGGCGTCATCGGCGGTGTGGTCGGCGGTGTGGTCGGCGGCGTCGTCGGTGGCACCGGCAAGGTGGTGGACTTCGACTTCAGCCAGATCAAGGTGAAGTACCAGCCCCCCGCCCCTCCCTATCCCGCTCTCGCCAAGATCGCCAAGATCCAGGGCACGGTGGTCGTGGAGATCGTGGTCGGCCCCGATGGTGTGCCCACCTCGGCCGTCGCGAAGGAAGGGCCTCCCCAGCTGCGACCCACCGCTGAAGCCTATGCCATGCAGTGGAAGTTCGAGCCCGCCCTCCTGAACGGCGCACCCCAGTACGCGCGATTCAAGCTCACCATGCCCTTCCGGCTCAGGTAGCACGCGCCCTTCCCCACGTCCAAATCTCTCTCCTCATTCCATAAGGAAACCTCATGAACCTGCTTATCACCCCCCTGATGCTCGGTCTTGCCGAGGGCGGCCACGACAGCTTCTCTGCGGCCGAAATCTGGCGCGCGGCCTCCATCGCCAACAAGTTCATCATCTCCGTCCTCTTCATCCTGATGGCCTACCAGATCTACGTGGCCATCGAGCGCTTCGTGACCTACGCGCAGAGCAAGCAGGCCTCCGACAAGTTCCTCAAGCTCTTCATGGACACCCTCCGCCGCGGTGACTTCGAGGCCGCCAAGCGCGCCGCCACCACCCACAACAAGAGCCACATCGCCCTGGTGCTGAAGCACGGCCTGGACATCTTCCAATACGAGAAGCAGCTCAAGACCATGAACCCCAACCACGACGCCATCCAGCCCGTGGAGCGCGCCATCCAGCGCGGCACCGCCGAGGTGGTCGAGCTCCTCAAGAAGGGCATGAGCGGCCTGGGCACCATCGGCGCGCTGGCCCCCTTCATCGGCCTGCTCGGCACCGTGATCGGCATCATCAAGGTCTTCTCCGACCTGAAGACCAAGGGCGCTGGCGACATCAACGCCCTGGCCGGCTCCATCGGTGAGGCCCTGGCCACCACCGCCCTCGGCCTGTTCGTCGCCATCCCGGCCGTGTGGATCTACAACCTGCTGACCAACAAGCAGGATGTCGTCGTCACCAACATCAACAACGCGGCTTCCCAGATGATCGACGAGTTCATCCGCCGCGAGAGCCAGAGCTAAGGATCCGCCACCCAGCCCGGGGGCGCGAGCTCCCGGGCTATTTCTAAGGAGAACACACCATGGATACAGGTGGTTCCAAGGGTGGGATGAAGTCCGACATCAACGTCACGCCACTTGTGGACATCGTGCTGGTGCTGTTGATCATCTTCATCGTGATCACGCCCGCCGTTAACAATGCCGTGAAGTTGCCGTTGTCCAAGCATGCCCCGAAGGTGGACCAGCAGCAGGACGCAGGCCAGAAGTACCTGACCCTCATGCTGACCTCCAAGCGCAACGACAAGTACGAGGTGACCGGTCCCGGCCCCGTGCTTATCGACGACAAGGACGCCAAGGACGAGCGCTTCTTCATCAATGACGAAGGCCAGCGCCAGAAGCTTGAAGACTACATCAACCGCAACGTGTCCCAGCTGAACGACAAGCGGGTGTTCATCAAGGCCGACGCCGATCTGCCCTTCAAGTTCGTCAACGAGTTGTTCCAGTCCTGCCGGAAGGGCGGCGCCGACGAGGCGTCCATCGTGACCAGCGAGGACAAGGACACCAAGAAGGAAGGGGGTAACTGATGGATGCCGGCGGCGCCAAAGGCAAAGCAAAAACCGATATCAACGTCACCCCGCTGATCGACATCGTGCTGGTGCTCCTGATCGTGTTCATCGTGATGGTGCCTGGCCTCAGCAAGGCCATGAAGGTGGTGGTGCCCCAGGTCGTCCAGACCTCCACTCCGCCCAAGCCCGATCCGAACAACATCCTGATCCAGGTGGACCAGGACGGCTCGATGACGCTCCAGCAGGACAAGATCGACGCCGATGGCCTCAAGGCCAAGCTGCCCGATGCCGTGATGTTGCAGCCCCTTAACTACCGGAAGGTCTTCCTGAAGGTGGATGAGGACGTCAAGTTCCAGGCCATGGTGGATGTGCTCGATGCCATCCGCGTCGCTTCGGAAATGGCCAAGAAGAAGTCCCTCGAGCAGCTCGACAAGTTCCAGGGCCAGGACGGCGGCGATGTGAAGGTCGCTGTCTCTCTCAAGAAGCGCATCGTGGCCGCGCCCGTCAGCTAGGTGTCCCCGATCCCACGAAAAGGGCCCCATCCGGGGCCCTTTTTCATGTCCGCTGGCGGTGCCCCAGCACCGTGCCGTAGGCCACCCCCGCCACGGTGATCAGGACGCCCGCCAAGCCAGCTCCAGTGGCCTGCTCGCCCAGCAGTGGCACCGCCAGCAGGTACTGGACGATGGGCAGGAGCTGGAGCCAGACCGCCGCCTCGGAGACGGCCAGGGTCCCGTAAGCCTCGGACATCAGCATCTGGCCCCCGAAGGCCAGCAGGCTCATGAGGACGGCCAGCCCCCAGGCACCTAACCTGTCAGGCCATGGGGAGAGGGCGAAGGGCAGCACCACAGGCAGTCCCGCCATGCAGAAGAAGAAGAAGATGGTCGCCGCGTTCTCCGTGTGGCGCGCCGCCCGGATGGCGTTGGCGCTGGTGGCCGCGAAGACGGCCGCAGCCAGGGCGGCCAGCTCCCCCCGTCCGAGCCCAAGCCCCAGGTGCCCCTGGCTGAGCACCAGCACCACGCCCAGGGAGGCCGCCAGGATGGCCAACCAGAGGTGGATGGTGGGCCGCTCCTTGAAGAGTGCCAGGGAGATCACCACGGCGATCACCGGGAACACGTTGTAGAGGATGCCCGCCTCCCCCGCCGGGATATGGGCCAGGGCGTAGAAGTAGAGCACCACGACCGCCCCGCCGGAGAGCCCCCGCGTCACCAGCAGCCGGTAGTTGGTGGGGCGATAGAGCCCGGGGATCAGGCCAAAAGCCGCGAGGCTCACCAGGGCCCCCACCACGAACCGCAGCACAGCCAGGTGGCCCGCCGTGAACCCCATGCCCGGCAGCGTGAGCTTTCGCGCCAGGATCGCCATCAGGCCAAAGCACACCGCGGAACCGGCCAACTCCGCGCGGGCCACCATGCGACGGCGGGACTGGGCAGCGATGGAGGCGGTCATACCCTCCATCCTGCCGCGAAACCCGCGCCCCGTCAGGGGTTGTAGGCACCCTGCGGCAGATTCAGGCCCGCGGTGTGGAAGGCCGAGGTCAGGGCCCCCCCCCGGAAGGCGCCACGGTCGGCGGCCTCCAGGTGATCCAGGAGGTGGGAGAGGTTCGCACCGCTGGGCACTGTGGGCACACCCAGCTCCGCCGCCATCTGGGGCAGTGTGAGGTCGTCCAGGAAGGTGCCCTCCTCCCGCACCACCACGCCGCGCAGGGTGTACTGGTCCGTGGGGCCCGTGTGCGTGCGCAGGCTGGACGAGGGCACCACCACCGCATCCACCCAATCTTTCCGGCCACCCTTGGCATCCCTGTCGGCGTGAGCGGCATACTTCAGGTCCTCGCCGCAAAGCAGGCCCGCCACGGTGACGCTGTCCCCGAAGCTGAAGTTCCGGGCCGGCACCACCCGCAGGTGGCTCCCGACGGCGCGGTTCAGTTCAGCGGCCACGCGCGCGAGCGTGGGCGCGAAGCTCGAGCCCGTCAGCAGCAGCACCCGCCGACCGGTGAAACCCTTCGCCCGGGGGCTCTTGATGAACCGTCGACTGTGCTCCAGGAAGCGGCGCACCAGGCCCACCCCGTTTTCCAGCTGGGCCCAGGAGCGCGAGTAGAAAGCCCGTCCGGGCACCTCGATGCCCGCCCGGGTGAACCACTCGTCCGCCAGCAGCAGCCAGGGCTCGCCCTCGTTGGCCTTGGTGTACTTCCGCACTTCGGGCATCCAGCGGGCCACCCAGTCCCGGGCAAAGGCCGCATCCACGTCGGCCACCGAGGGCAGGTTCTCCCGGTGGGACGTGAGCCCCACGGGCACACAGGACAGGCTCAGGACGCTGCCCCTGCCCTCCTTCCGGCGCGTCCAGAGGTCGTCCACCGTCTGCTGCCAGATGGCCCCGTCGTTGAGCCCGGGGGCCACCACCGCCTGCGTGTGGACATCGATACCCCCATCCAACAGGCGGTCGATCTTGCGGAGGATGTGGCCTTCCCGTGGGTTGCCCACCACCTTCACCCGCGCCTCTGGATCCGTAGCGTGGACCGAAACGTGGATGGGGCTCAGGCGCTCTCGGACGATGCGATCCAGCTCAGCCTCGTCGCTGCTGGAGAGGGTCGTGAAGTGGCCGTAGAGGAAGGAGAGGCGCACGTCCTCGTCCTTGAGGTAGAGCGACTTCCGGAAGCCCTTGGGCATCTGGTGCACGAAGCAGAACACGCAGTTCTGCTTGCAGACCTTGACCTCGTCCTGGGCCAGATCCACCCCGATGCCCTCGCCGCCGTTCTCCACGAAGGCCTCGAACGTGCTGCCATCGGGTCGTTGGACGAGCAGTTTCGCCTCGTCCTCCCGGGTGATGAGGAACTGGTAGTTCAGCTGATCCAGCACCGCCTCGCCATGGATTTCCAGCAATGTGTCGCCCGGACGGATGCCGGCCTCCTCGGCCAGGCTGTCCGATTCCACCGCGATGATCTGTACGCCTTTCTGGGCCAAGCGCTGCTCCATGCTCCGGATTCCCGTCGGGAATCCGGAGATAGATTGTCTCATCCAGAAGGCTTTATGGCTTTTCCTATTCTCCGGCCCTGCCTGGAGCCGCGCCCGCTGGGTACGGAAACCAAAGAAGAAGTCCGGCTTCGCCGGGCTTCTTCGCGGGGGCCCGGGGGTGTGCGCGCAGCGCGGAACCCCCGGAGAGCATTCACTGCGCGGCGGCCTTCGCCTGCTTCCGCGCCTCCACCACCTTGTCGGCATCCCGGCCGACCAGCTCCTGCAGATGGTGGAAGGACCAGGTGAAGGAGCCGACGCCCATGGTGAGGCTGCGGAGCTCCACGATGACGTCACTCATCTCGGCCTGGGGGATGTAGGCGGAGACCACGTCCCAGCCCTTCCAGCCAGGCTTGGCGTCGAAGCCGAGGACTTGACCGCCACGCCTTCCGGTCACCAGGCGCTGCGCCTTGGGCGTGTACTCGCTGGGGACGCTGATGTGGACCTCGGAGATGGGCTCCAGCAGCACCGGATGGCAGACGGGGGCGGCCTCGGTCATGCCGATGCGGGCCGCGGTCTTGAAGGCCATGTCGGAGCTGTCCACGGTGTGGTAGCTGCCGTCCACCAGGGCCACATGGATATCCACGACCGGGAAGCCCAGGGGGCCGCGCTTCATCCAGTCCACCACGCCGTGCTCGATGGCGCCGAAGAAGTTCTTGGGCACCACGCCCCCAACGATGCGTTCCTCGAACTGGAAGCCCGTGCCGCGCGGCAATGGCTTGACCTCGAACCAGACATCGCCGAACTGGCCGTGGCCGCCGGTCTGGTGCTTATGGCGGCCATGCACTTTGGCGCCCTTCGTGAAGGTCTCGCGGTAGGGGACCATGGGCGGGTGTTGCTGGACATCGAGGCCGAAGCGGCTCTTGAGGCGGTCCAGCGCACACTTCAGGTGGACCTCGCCCTGGCCCCAGAGGACGCGCTCCTGGGTCTCGGCGTTCTGCTCCACCTGGAGGGAGGCATCCTCCTCGCAAAGCTTCTGGAGGGCCAGCGACAGTTTCACGTCGTCGCCGCTCTTGGTGGTGTGCAGGCTGAGGGCCAGCATGGGCTGGAGGGGCTCGGGCCAGGCAAGTTCCAGCCGGGTGGTGGGCGTGAGGCCCTCACTGGTGCGCACCTCGTCCATGCGGCCCAGGGCGACCACTTCGCCGGCAGAAGCCTTCGCCTGCTTGATCTGCTGGGAGCCGAACAGCCGGTTGATGCCACTCACCCGGTTGCCCGCCAGGATGGCGCCGTCCGCCACCTCCCCGCGCCACACGCGGGAGATGCTCAGCTTGCCCACGTGTTGGGCGTGGACGCTCTTGAACACCTGCACCAGCGTGTCCTTCCCCTCGGGGATCCCCAGCCGTGCGGCCGTGGCGTCCACCCGGGGCGCTTCGTCGCAGAGGGCCTGGAAGAGGCGGCGCACGCCGGCGTCCTTGTCCGCTGAGCCGAAGAAGACTGGTACCAGCAGGTCGTCCCGCACGTCCTTGGCCAGATCGTCGGAGACCTCCTCGATCGAAGGCACCACATCGCCCAGCAGCTCCTCCATGAGGTGGTCATCGAAGTCCGCGAGCTTCTCCAGCATGAGCTGACGGGCCTCGCGCTCCTCGGGCAACACGGAATCCGGCAGCTGCTTGAGATCCGCGTCCTTGCCGGCCTCGTACTGGTAGGCGTGCTCGCTGATGAGGTCCACATAGCCTGTGATCTGGTCGCCCTCGTGGATGGGGACCTCCACCAGCACCAGGGGGCGCTCAGACACCAGCTGCAGGGCGTTGAACACGTCCTTCAGCCGCCCCGCGCTGCCAGGGGCCTCCATCTTGTTGATGAACATCACGTGCGGGATCTTGTGGTCGTCGAGGAATTTCAGGGCGGGCGCGGCCATCAATGCGCGGGTCGGATCGGGATCGCACACCACCACGGCGATGTCCGCGGCCATGAGGGCGTGGACTGTCTCCTGGCGGAACTCGACGGAGCCTGGGCAGTCGATGAGGGTCCAGTTCTCACCCTCGTAGGTGCAGGCCGCGAGGCTGGCCTCGACGCTCATCTGGCGGGCCTTCGCTTCCATGGAGGCGTCGCCGACGGTGTTCCCCTCCTTGATGGAGCCCTTGCGCGGCAGGGCGCCTGCCACGAAGAGAAGGCTCTCCATCAAGGAGGTCTTTCCGGAGAGGTAGGGGCCCACGATGGCCGCTACGCGTGGAGTTGACTGAGAATTGCCGCTCACAGTGCCTCCTGATTGTGGGGTTCGGATATCGACCGCCCCAAGTGTTCCGACCTGTGTACCCCCTGGCAACCCAAAAAAATGCCGCCTCGAAAAAGGCGGCATAAGTCACAAAATAACGGTGGTTCGCCCTAGTTTCGCAGGGGCTTTCCCGATTTCAGGATGGCATCCATGCGGGCCTGGGTCTTCTCGTAGCTGCACAGGCGGGCGAAAGCCTGCCGCTCCAGTTCCAGGATCCGCTCCTCGGTGACCTCCTGGACCACGCTCACGTCCCCGCCGCAGAGGATATTGGCCAGCTCGCCCATGATGACGGCATCGTGTTCGCTGGCCAGACCCTGCAGCTGGAAGTCGCGGACGGCCATCTTGAGGGCCTCGCTCCCACCCCGGCCGGGCAGGCGCAGGGTGCGCTCCTTGACGGGCTGGAAGTCGGCGGCCATCTTCAGGACCTCCTGCTTCGCCTCGTTCAGCAGGAAGGCCTTGTTCATCACGCGGCGGTCCGTGCGCCGCAGGTAGCCGTTGCGCTGGGCCTCGTCGAAGCTGGTGTTCACGTTCGCGGTGCCGATGAACTGGAACGAGGCCTTCACCTTGGGCATGGGGCCCAACTCGCCCTTGGCGGCCATGGCGTCTTCCATGCGGAGGAGCATCTGGAGACAGCCCCCGCCCGCGGGGATGACGCCCACGCCCACTTCCACCAGGCCGATGTAAAGTTCGGCATGGCCCACGGCCCGCTGGCAGGCCATGGTCATCTCGCAACCGCCGCCAAGGGCCAGGTTGAAGGGCGCCGCCACGGTGGGGAACGGTGCGTAGGTGAGCATGCGGGCGGCGTACTGCAGACGCCGGGCCACCTCCTCGATGAGGTCGAACTGCTTGTCCTTGGCGGCGTTCAGCACCATGACGAGGTTGGCGCCGGCACTGAAGTGCTGGCCCTGGTTGCCCACCACCAGACCCTTGAAGCGGCCGGGGATGTGCTTCTGGATGGTGTCCTCCATCAGCATGATGATGCCGTCGTCGAGAGCGTTCATCTTGCTGTGGAAGCTCAGGCAGGCCACGTCATCGCCCAGATCGAAGAGCTGGCAGCTGCCGTTCTCCGCGATCACCTTCCCGCGGCCCTCCTCGCGCTTGAGGATGATCACGCGCTTGTCTTCCAGGATCGCGTCGTAAGCCAGCGTCTTCGGATTGAGCTGCGCCACGGGGACGCCGTGCTCCCAGCGATAGAAGCTGGTGATGCCCTTGGCGAGCATCTTCTCCACGAGGGGTGCGATGGGCAGCTCCTCGAACTTCATGCGGGCCACGACCCGCTCGACACCCAGGGTGTCCCAGGTCTCGAAGGGGCCAAGGTCGAAGGCGAAGCCGTTCTTGATGGCGCGGTCCACGTTCAGGGGGCCATCCGTCACCTCGCCCAGCCGGTTCACGGCATAGGTGAGGTTGGGCGCGATGCAGCGCCAAGCCAGGCGGCCGGCCTCGGTGTCGCTGGTCAGCAGCGTCTTTACCTTCTCCGCGGGATCGTCGATGCCCTTCAGTTCCTTCAGGATCGGCCAGTCCCGCTTCACCTGCGGAACGTACTCGCGGGTGGTGGGGTCCAGGGCCAGGAAGCTCTTCTTGCCCTTGGCGTCCTTCGGGCCCTTCTTGAAGAAGCCCTGCTTGGTCTTGTTGCCCAGCAGCTTGTTGTCCAGCATGTACTGGAGGAACTCCGGGAACTTGAAGACGTCGCGCACTTCGTCGTTGGGGCAGAGATCGTAGACGTTCTTGGCCGTGGCGGCGAGGATGTCCACGCCCGCCAGATCCGCCGTGCGGAAGGCCGCGCTCTTGGCCCGGGCGGCGGCGTCGCCCAGCACCGAATCCAGCACCTCGAAGGGGATCTTTTCGGCGAGGGCCATGTGCAGGGTGGCCATGATGCTGTGGATGCCGATGCGGTTGCCGATGAAGGTGGGGCTGTCGTAGGCCGGCACCACTTCCTTGCCGAGGGCTTCCTCCAGCCAGGTTCGGAAGGCCTGGGCCTCCGTCTCATCCACCTCGGGGCCCTTCACGAACTCGAGCAGGCGCAGGTAGCGGACCGGATTGAAGAAATGGGTGATGACGAAGTGCTGCCGGAAGGCGTCGCTGCGTCCCTCGACCAGCAGCTTCAGCGGGATGCCCGAGGTGTTCGAGCTGATCCAGGCGCCCGCCTTGAGCTTGGGCTCCAGGCGGCCGTACAACTCCCGCTTGATGGCGAGATCCTCCTTGACCACTTCCACCACCCAGTCGCAGTCCGCCAGGCGATCCAGGTGGTCCCGCAGGTTCCCGGGGCGGATCTTCTTGAGGTATGAGGCGTGCATGGCGAGGGCCGGCTTGGATTTCGCCAGCGCCGCCAGGGCGCCCTCCGCCAGCTTGTCCGGCGCCGCCTCGTCAATGACGATGTCCAGCAACTCGACCTGACAGCCCGCCGAGGCGACGTGCGCCGCAATGCCCGAGCCCATCACGCCGGACCCGAGGACTCCGATCTTCTTGATGTTCATGTCCAACCTCCTGATGTCGATTCGCGTGGTTGGATCAAAGCTTCTCGATGATGGATGCGATGCCCTGGCCGCCACCGATGCACATGGTGGCGATGCCGTACTTGCCACCGTCGGTCTCGAGGCGGTTCAGCAGGGTCGTCAGGATGCGGGCGCCGCTGGCGCCAAGCGGGTGGCCCACGGCGATGGCGCCGCCCCAGGCATTCACCTTCGCCATGTCATAGCCGCCTTCGCGGATGACCGCCAGGCTCTGCGCGGCGAAGGCCTCGTTCAGTTCCATGGCGTCGATCTGATCCAGCTTGAGGCCGAAGCGGTCCAGCACCTTCTTCACGGCGGGCACAGGGCCGATGCCCATGCGATCCGGCTCCACGCCAGCGACTGCGCCACCGATGATCCGGGCCCGGGCCTTCAGCCCCAGGGACTTCGCCAGACCTTCTTCCATCACCAGCAGGAAGGCGGCGCCGTCGGTGACAGGGGAGCTGTTGCCGGCGGTGACGCACCCATCGACCATGAAGGCGGCCTTCAGCTCACCCAGCTTCTCGAGGGTGGTTTCGGCGCGGATGCACTCGTCCTGCTGGAGGGTGTTGGGCTTGCCGTCGAGACCCTTGGCCTCGAAGCGGACGATCTCCTTTTCGAACTTCCCGGCCTTCCAGGCGGCGGCGGCCTTCTGGTGGCTCTGGTAGGAGAATTCGTCCTGGTCTTTGCGGCTGATCTTGTATTCCTTGGCCAGGTTCTCGGCGGTGATGCCCATGGAGCAGTAGGCCGCAGGGTAGTGCTCGCTGATGTAGGGGTCCACGCTGGGGTTGAAGCCCATCATGGGCACCTTGGACATGCTCTCCACGCCGCCGGTGAGGAAGAGGTCGCCCTGGTTCGCCATGATGGCCCGGGCGGCCATGAGCATGGTCTCCTGGCTGCTGCCGCAGAAGCGGTTGATGGTGGCGGCGCCGGCGGTGATGGGCAGACCCGCCCGGAAGCTGATCAGCCGGGCCATGTTCATGCCCTGCTCGCCCTCGGGCATGGCGCAGCCCACCAGCACGTCCTCCAGGCCCGACCAGTCCTTCAGCAGGGGCTTGATGGCCTCGATGACCACCGCACCCAGCTGCTCGGGTCGGGTGGCCGCGTAGGCCCCCTTGACCCCCCGGCCGATGGGTGTGCGCTTGGCTTCGACGATGACTGCGGATCGCATGGGTCCTCCATGGGGAAGTGACTGGGATCGGGGTTTGGAGGAGCCTAGCACCGGCCACAGAGCGCGTAAGCACTTACCGTGGGTCATGCTGACCTACCGGGGGTCA
The DNA here is from genome assembly GCF_024609265.1 of Geothrix campi. Classification (GTDB taxonomy): domain Bacteria; phylum Acidobacteriota; class Holophagae; order Holophagales; family Holophagaceae; genus Geothrix; species Geothrix campi. The sequence continues at coordinate 1,031,658 of NZ_JANHMP010000001.1, forward strand.
ATGCGCCATTCCGGTCCAGCCCGGATCCAGTCAAGATGAGAGGACCTTCAGGACACCCCATGACCGCGACCTCCGCCCACTCCCTGGAACCCCTGCTCGCTGAATGCCGCAAGGTGATCGTGGGCCAGCCGCAGCTGCTCAACCGGCTGCTGGTGGCCCTGCTCTGCCGCGGCCACGTGCTGCTGGAGGGCCTGCCGGGCCTGGCGAAGACGCGCACCATCAAGACGCTCGCTTCGGCCAGCCACACCAGCTTCCGCCGCATCCAGTTCACACCGGACCTGCTGCCCAGCGACGTGGTGGGGACGCTGGTGTTCGACCCCAAGCAACTCACCTTCACGCCCAAGCGCGGCCCCATCTTCACGAACCTGCTGCTGGCGGACGAGATCAACCGCGCGCCCTCCAAGGTGCAGGCCGCGCTGCTGGAGGCCATGGAGGAGCGTCAGGTCACCCTGGGTGAGGAGAGCTTCCGCCTGCCGGAGCCCTTCCTGGTGCTGGCCACTCAGAATCCCCTGGAGCAGGAGGGGACCTTCCCCCTGCCCGAAGCCCAGATGGACCGCTTCCTGTTCAAGCTGCGGGTGGACTACCCCAAGCAGGAAGAGGAGGTCGAAGTGCTGCGCCGCGCCCACCTGAACGGCGACGAGGTGAACCCTGTGGTGGACGCCGCGAGCCTTCTGGCCGCGGGCCGCGAAGCCCAGAAGGTGCGCCTGGACGACGCCATCCGCACCTACATCGTGCGGTTGGTGCAGGCCACGCGGCCCGGCCACGGCAAGGTCTGGAAGGGCAAGGAACTCCTGCGCTGTGGGGCCAGCCCCCGGGCCTCGCTCTCGCTCCAGGCCTCCACCCGTGCCCTGGCCTACCTCCAGGGCCGCGACCACGTGCTGCCCCAGGACGTGGTGGACCTCGCGCCCGACGTGCTGCGCCACCGCCTGCTGCTCACCTTCGAGAGCGAGGCGGACGGCGCCACCACGGATCAGGTCATTGCCCAATTGCTCCAGGCCGTGCCCCGCCCCTGAACCTCACGTCACTGGAGAGCCATCATGGCCACCCCGCCCCGCCCCCGGATCACCGGCATCACCCTGAACGTGCTCATGCCCGACGGCACCACGCGGGTCCACACCATCGATCCCAAGGCCACCGACGCGCTCGTGTGGAGCGATCGGGCCGTGGAGGTCTTCGGCAAGTTCTACGACAAGGGCGGGCCCGCCGAAGGCAAGCAGATGACCCGGGAGGATTTTCTCCGCCACTTCCCCCACGGCGAACCCATCATCGGCGACCAGCCGCACCTTCCCATGACCCCGGCCGTGGTGAATCAGATCTGGAACCACCCCAAGGAGGACGGGACGACACCCGCCTACCTGTCCAAGAGCATCATGAATCCGACGAACGGTTAGCGGGGGCGCCGCCTCGAGTCCAGGGCCCTGCCCCGCGCCCGTGCCTGGGCCGCGGCGGTAACGTCGCCGGTGGCTTCCCGGAATTGAGCCAGGGCCATCCAGAAGCCCGGGTCCACGGGCTTGAGCCGTGCCAGGGCGTTGGCAATGGCCTGACCCGTCTCCCGGAGGGCTGGCGGCTGCGGTCGATGGTCCGTGCGCAGCATGAGGGCGATGTAGCGCAGTCGGATCGTGCCCGGCTCCACCGGATCTTCAGATCTGCTGTCCTGCTGGAGGGACACCGGGCCCGCCTCGTCCAGATAGGTGCCAGCCTCCTGGCCCTGCGCCATGGCCTGGGTCGCAGCCGAAAGGAGGACATCCAGGAAAAACGGCGCCAGGGTTGAAAGGGGAACTTCGGCCCTCTGGGCCCGCCGGAACGCGGCTCGCGCCTGCTCGGCGACCCCTGAGGGATCCCCTCCTCTCTGAACCATGGCCCGGGCCTGGACGGCCCGTGCGATGAGAATGCCCCGATGAAGGCCCGTATGGCGTGGTTGGAGCTTCAGGCCAGCTTCATAGGCCCGGACGGCCTCGTCCACGTCAGCAGTAGGATCCTGACCGGCTGCCAACTCGGCCTTCGCCATGGCTTGAGCCACCCCACCCAGGTTTGCCTGGTAGTACGCACCCTCAGGATGCGCCTCCGCCTCCACCCGGGCCATCTGGAGGTATGGCAGCGCCTCGGCGCGTCGGTACATGCCACTCAGGCGGGCATGGTCGATCCAGGCCAGCAGAGCAGAATTGCGGATGTTCATCAGGACGATATGCCCGGGATCGAGGCGGAGGCCCCGGTCGGCGGCGGCCATCGCTTCCTGCAGGCGCTGCGTGGGATCTTCCCCCCGGCTCACCATGCGGAAGCCTTCCGTGCGCAGGACCGAAGCCTGGGCTGCAAAGGCCTCGACTTCGCCGGGATCCCGCCGCAGGGCCTCGTCCGCATCGGCCTTCGCCTGGGTCAGCCAAGCCCCGGGATCGATCTCTCGGAAGGTCAGATACCGTGCCATCTCCCCCCGGGCCCGGGCCCGCCAGGCCAGGGGCTCGGCGTCTGCAGGCTGGAGTTGGGCCCAGCGGTCGGCCACGGCCACCTGGGCGAGGACCGGAGCCTTGGGATCAGCCCCCGATTCCCAGCCCCGCGCCACGGCCTCCTGCCAACGCCGCATGTCCAGACTGAGGAGATCCACATCGCAAGGGGCCCGAAGCTCCGCCTGCGCGAGGATTCGGCCCGCCGTCTCCAGAGCGGGCTGGGCGACTTGCGCTTCCTGGGCGAAGCGCGCCTGGGTCAGCCAGGCCTCGGCCTCCAGGCGCAGGGCCTCGTAGAACCAGGGGGCCTGGATCTGGGCTTCCCGCGCCAGCCGGACAGCCTCCTGCGGCTGGCCTTCCATCAGCCTGAGCAGACCCGCCCGGAAGGCCGCAGGCTCCAGGCTGGCGCTGGCGCCGCGCCTCAGCCAGTCAGCCGCGGGCTCCCGCAAGGTCTCCTTCAGCTCGTCGAGCCGACGCTGTCTGAGCTCCGGATCGGGCAGGGCAGAGGCTTTGCCCAACTCGATCTGGTAGATCGCCGCCAGGGCCCGGCCTTCAGCGTGGGCCGCCTCCGGTGTCCGGAAGCCCAGCGCCCAGGCCCGCTCCAGCTGGGTTCGGGCCCCGGACGGATCGTCCAGGGCCAGGTGCGCCCGCCCCAGCGCGTAGGCGCCCGGCGCCGCAGCCAGCGGGCCGGCGGCCTGGACCTCCTGGGAGAGGGCCTCCACCCGAGCCCGTAGATCCGCCTGATCCTGCGTCAGATCCCGCGCCGGCTGGATACGCAGGTACCTGCCCAGGGCCTCGATGCGCTCGGCGGCCTGGGCGAAGCGCTGGGCGTGGGCGGCCTGGACCTGGGCCCGCAGCCGTTCGCGCACGGCGAACCCGCCGAAGACCGCGATGGAAAGGCAGACCGCGGCCGATGCCGTCACCAGGGCCTTGTGCTTCCGCGCCCAGTGGACCATCCGCTCCACCGGCGTGGCCGCACGGGCCTGGATGGGTTCCCCGTCCAGGATGCGTTGGAGGTCCTCCCCCAGCGCCCGGGCCGTGGCGTACCGGCGGCGCGGATCCTTCTGGAGGCAGGTGAGCACCACGGTATCGAGATCGGCCGGGATCGTGGGCACCCGGGTCCGGACGGGCACGGGGTCGTCCTTCACGATCCGCGTCATGCACTCGAGTCCTTCCCCCCCGAAGGGCGGATCCCCGGTCAGCAGCTCGTAGAGGGTGGCGCCCAGGGAATAGACATCCGACCGGCGGTCCAGCAGGGCCGTGTTCCCCCGCGCCTGCTCGGGAGACATGTAGCTGACGGTGCCCATCACCTGGCCGGTTTCCGTGAAGCGCCCCCCCTCGGTGCCCCGAGCAAGCCCGAAATCGAGCACGCAGGCCCGGGTGGACCCGTCCTCCAATCGCTCCACCATGAGGTTGGCGGGGTTCAGGTCCCGGTGGATGAGGCCCACGCGGTGGGCCGCGTGAACGCCTTCGCAGACCTCCGTCAGCAGGCGGAGCAGCGCCTCCAACGACATCGCGGGCGCGGCCTTCAGCAAGGTCTCCCCGGCGATGAACTGCATGACGATGTAGGGCTGCCCGCGCCACTCACCAACTTCATGCACCCGGCAGACGTTCGGGTGGTCGACCCGGGCCTGGAGCTGGGCTTCCTGGATGAAGCGTCGGATGAGGACCGGGTCGTCCCGCCGGAGGAGCTTCAGGGCCACGGTCCGGCGGAGGCGGGAGTCCGTGGCCCGGAACACGCGGCCCATGCCGCCTTCGCCAAGGAGCTCGAGGGTTTCGAAGCGGCCCCAGCGTTCCAGGGTCTTGGCACGGAAGATCCCGCTGTGCCGGAGTCCGGTGGCGGGGAAGGCCGCCTCCAGGGCGGATGGCGAGGGATCTCCCAGGGGGGCCAACTCAGTGGCTGCTCCGTCCGAGGCCGCGTGCGCCTGCGCCGTGATCTCCACGGACCAGTGGTTCGCCTCGACGGCCTCCAGATCGGCCAGTTCCTGCTCCAGCATCCGGCGGTCCCCACCATCCAGGCGCCCCAAGGCCACCAGGTCATCCAGGTGGCCGCTGATGTCACCGGGCTCGAGCAGGCCTCGGGCCACGGCCAAGGCCAGCACCCGCTCCTCAGCGGTCGCCATGGCTGCCGTTCCGCACGATTCCGCTCCTCGATGAACCGTTCATGGTGCCCCCTTTGGGGTTGCAGGTGAAGCACTTCCCGAGTTGACCAAGGCGGGGGCGGGGGTCAGACTGGCCATGGCCCTGGCGCCGGAAAGGAGGTTCGATGGGACGACAATCCGACCTTTCCGAACCTCCGTCGTGTTGCGCCGCCCGCTGAGGCGGCCATCACCTGTTCTTCCGGCTCCCCCGAATCCGCCCCCTGAACGGGATGGCGGCGCGCCCCACAGCGCCCCATCCGCTCCTCCGGACCGGCCATGATCCACCGCTTCCTCGACACCGTCTGGGGCCAGGCGATGAACCTGCTGACGGCGCCCATTCGGCACCGCCGCTGGATCGACCTGCTCGTGCTCGCGGCCCTGGTGGGCACGCTGGCGGCGCTCTGGCTGGTGGGGAAGGAATGGACCGCCGTCCAGCGGCCCACGGTGGAGATCGCCCTCAGCGCCTGGGCCCTGCCCAAGTACCTCCTGCTGTCCCTGATCCGGGCCATCGCCGCCTACGTCGTATCGCTGGCCTTCACGCTGGTAGTGGCCTACTGGGCCGCCAAGGACCCGCGGGCCGAGCGGGTGCTGGTGCCCATCCTCGACATCCTCCAGAGCGTGCCGCTGCTGGCCTTCCTGCCGCCAGTGCTGCTGCTCATGCTCACCCTCTTCCCCCGCAGCAACATCGGGCTGGAGCTGTCGGCGATCCTGCTCATCGTCACCTGCCAGGCCTGGAACATGGCCTTCAGCTTCTATCAGTCGCTGAAGACCCTGCCCAAGGAGCTGGAGGAGACCTCCAGCCTCTACGGCTTCACCTGGCTCCAGAAGCTCCGCTGGGTCGAAATCCCCTTCGCCACGCCGGGCCTGGTCTGGAACTCCATGGTCAGCGTGGCGAACAGCTGGTTCTTCCTCATGTCCGCCGAGGCTTTCCACGCGGGCAACAAGAACTTCCAGCTCCCGGGCCTGGGTTCCTACATGAATACCGCGGTGGAGCAGGGGAGCACCCGCGCCCAGATCTACGCCATCCTCACCATGCTGGTGCTGGTGATCCTGCTGGACCAGTTGGTCTGGCGCCCCGTGGTCGCGTGGTCCCAACGTTTCCAGGTCGACGAGGGCGGCGAGGTGGACCCCGGCGAGAACTGGCTGCTCCGCCTGTTCCGCCGCTCCCGGCTCCTGAAGTGGCTGGAACGCCGCCGCAACCAGCGCCTGCACCAGCGGACCCCGCGCCCGGCCTTCATCCGGAAGGCCCACGAGGAGTTCCAGCGGCCCGGGCGGCTGGGCTCATGGGTGGCCACCTCGGCCATGGTGGGAATCCTGGCGCTGCTTTCGCTGGGAGCGTTCTCCGTCGTGCGGCTGCTGGCCGAGGTGAGTGGCGCGAAGTGGCTGGTCCTGCTCAAGGCCGGCGGGGCCTCCCTGTCGCGGGTGCTCCTCTCCACGTTCCTGGCCACCCTCTGGACCCTGCCCGTGGGCCTGTGGATCGGCATGTCGCCGAAGTGGTCCCGGCGCCTCCAATCCGTGGTGCAGGTGGCGGCCTCCTTCCCCTCCTCCCTGATCTTCGCGTCGCTGATCCTGGTGTTCAGCTCCCTGGGCATCGGCCTGGGTGTGAGTTGCGTGCTCCTGATGGTGCTGTCCACCCAGTGGTACCTGCTCTTCAACATCATCGCGGGGGCCCAGGCCATTCCCGCGGACCTTCGCGAGGCCGCCACGGCCTATCGGATGTCGCTGTGGAAGCGCTGCTGGAACCTCTACTTCCCGGCGGTGTTCCCCTTCCTCGTCACCGGTTGGGTGACCGCTACCGGCGGGGCCTGGAACGCGAGCATCATCACGGAGATCGTCACCACCAGGCAGCACACGCTCCGGACCTTCGGCCTGGGCGCCGAGGTGGTGCTGGCCACGGAACAAGGTTCCATGCCCCACCTGGCGGCCAGCGCCCTGCTCATGGCGGCCCTGGTCGTCCTCTTCAACCGTCTCGTCTGGGTGCCCCTCTATCGCCTGGCCGAGACCCGCTACGCACTCAACCGCTGAGGTGGACATGCAGCAGCCCCACACCTCCCCCATCTGCGAACTCCGCGGCGTCCAGATGCGCTTCCCCGGGCCCCGGGGTGGCGTCCAGCGCGTGCTTGAGGACATCCGCCTCGAGGTGCGCCCGGACGAGATCCTCTGCCTCATCGGCCCCAATGGCTCCGGCAAGTCCACCCTCCTGCGATTGCTCGCGGGCCTGATGCCCCCCACCCAGGGCGAGGTCCGCCACCACGGCGAGAAGCTCGATGGCCTGAATCCCGGCGTTGCCATGGTGTTCCAGAGCTTCGCCCTCTACCCCTGGATGACCGTGGAGGAGAATGTCCGCGTGGTTCTGCGCGCCCGGGACCTGCCCGAGGGTGAAGTCCGCGAGCGGGCCCATCAGGCCATCCGCAAGGTCGGCCTCGAGGGCTTCGAGGAGGCTTTCCCCCGGGAACTTTCCCGGGGCACCAAGCAGCGCGTGGGCGTGGCCCGGGCCCTGGCCGTGGACCCTGAGATCCTGGTCATGGACGAGCCCTTCAGCCAAGTGGACGCCCTCACCGCGGAGGCGCTGCGGGCCGAGATCATCGACATCTGGGCGGACAAGGAACGCAACCCCTCGGCCATCGTGATGGTGAGCCAGTCCATCCGCGAAGCCCTGCTCATGGCCGACCGCGTGGCCCTGCTCTCCGGCAGTCCGGGCACGTTGCGGACCATCGTGGACGTGCCCATGGCCCGGCCCCGCGACAGCCGCTCTCCGGAATTCATGAAGCTGGTCGATCACCTCCACGACATCTTCACCAGCGCCGAATTGCCCGATGTCCAGATCACCACCCCCATCCCCAGCGCCGCCCCCCAGGAGGACCAGGTGGAGCCCCTGCCCATGGCCCAGAGCGGCGACATCCTGGGTCTGCTGGAGTTCCTCGACGCTCAGGGGGGCACCAGCGACCTCTTCCAGGTGGCCTCGCATACCCATGTCGCCTTCGAGAAGGTGCTCACCACCGTGAAAGCCGCGGAAATGCTGGACCTGGTGGACACCCCCAAGCGTGGCGTTCTGCTCACGCCCCTGGGCAAGCGCTTCGTGAACGCGAACATGGACGATCGCAAGGATCTGTGGCGGGCTCAGCTCCTGGAGCTGCGGCTCTTCCGCGTCGTGCAGGAAATGATGCGCCTCGAGGACGGCGAGCTGTCCGAGGAGATCCTCCTCCAGGAACTGGCCACGCGACTGCCCATGGAGGACCCGGAGAAGACCTTCGAGACCCTTGTGGCCTGGGGCCGTTTCGGGGAACTCTTCGCCTACCGCGAGGAACGCGGCGTCCTCACGCCGGAGTAGCCGGGCCCGCCCCCACGACCTGCCACCCAACCTGAGTCCGATCGGATCGCGCCATGACGAAGCGCCTACTCTTCCTTGCCTGCTTCTGCCTGCCCATCGCCCTGGCGGCCCAGGGTCCGGAGGCTCCCACCCCGGATCCCTGGTCCCTCCACGGTCAGCTCACCTACCAGCTCCAGGGCCACGGCGGGTTCACCTCTCCCTACGCGGGCGACAACAGCCTCCAGGACCGCCGCGAGGTCCGGGGATCCTTCACGACCACCTTCTTCGCCGGTCGCCGGCTGTGGGAGGGCGCCGAGCTCTATGCCAACGCCGAGGCCTTCGCGGGAGCTGGGGTCAGCCGGGTTCTGGGCCTCGCCGCACCTCCGAACGGGGCAACCTATCGCGTGGACAGCACCACGCTCAAGGTGGGCCTGGCCCGGCTCTTCCTGCGCCAGACCTGGAACCTGGAGAGCGCCACCGAGGCCGTGGCAGACGGCCCCAACCAGGTGGCCACCCACCAGAGCCACCACCGCGTGGTACTCACAGTCGGCAAGCTGTCGGGAACGGATATCTTCGATGCCAACACCTACAGCCATGACGCCCGCACCCAGTTCAACAACTGGAGCCTCTGGGCCCACGCAGCCTGGGACTACCCGGCGGATACCCGCGGCTACACCTGGGGCGTGGCCCTGGAGTGGATCCACGACGACTGGGCCCTGCGGGCTGGGTCCCTCATGGAGCCGAAGGAGGCAAACCAGCTGGAGCTGGACCACGACGTCCGCCACGCGCACGGTGAGGTGATCGAGCTGGAGCACGATCACGAGCTTGGCGGCCAGAAGGGCGCCCTGCGCCTGCTCGCCTTCGAGAACCACGCCCGCATGGGGTCGTACCGGAAGGCCATCGACCTCATGCCCGCCTCCCCTGACGTGACGACCACCCGCGCTTCGGGCCGCGCCAAGCATGGGTTCGGCCTCAATGCCGAGCAGGCCGTCACCCCGGACCTGGGCCTGTTCCTCCGGGCAGGCTGGAATGACGGGAAGACGGAATCCTGGGCCTTCACCGAAGTGGAGCGGACTCTGTCCATGGGCCTGTCCGCCAGTGGCAGGGCCTGGGGCCGCAGTGGTGACCGGGTCGGCCTCGGTTTCGCGGCCAACGGATTGAACCGGGACCACCGCGACTATCTGGCGGCCGGAGGGTACGGCTTCATGGTGGGCGACGGTCGTCTGGCCTACTCGGCCGAGCGCGTGGTGGATGCCTACTACGCCCTGGCCTTCGGGTCCTTCGGCAGCTTCAGCCTTGAGGCCCAACGGTTCGAGCACCTCGCCTTCAACCGCGACCGGGGCCCGGCCACCATCTATGGCCTGCGCCTCCATCTGCAGCTCTGACCAGAGACGACAGCCCCGGAGATTACATCTCCCCGGGGGTCGCCACCGGCGGCGCAAAAGCGCAGGCGGCGATGCCCGCCAGCACCAGGAGGGTGCCCAGCCCCTGCATGGGCCGCACGGATTCGCCCAGGAGCAGCCAGCCCAGGATGACCGTGGCCACGGGTTGGGTCATGAGGCCCATGGCGCCCACGTTCGTGGACACATGGCCCATGCCCCAGGTGATGAGCCACCAGGCCACCACCTGCACGCCCAGGCCCAGCCCGGCCAGGGCCCACCAGGCGCGGGCGGGATAGCCGCTGAACGTCTCGCCCTGGATGAGCCCCAGGGCACCGAAGCCCACCGTGCAGCAGAGCACCACCCAGAACAGGGCCTCCGGGGCGCTGAGTTCCTGACGCGCCCGGCCGAGCACCAGCGTGAAGGCCCCATAGGCCAGGGAGGCCAGGGCCCCCAGCAGCTCACCCAGCCCCGTGCCCCAACGGGCGCCCTTGGCCAGGCCCAGCACCAGAGCCCCGGCCAGGGCGAGGAGCACGCCCAGCCAGAAGCGGCGCCGCAACCGGGCGCCCATCCACACCACGGAGACCACCGCCACCCAGATGGGCGCCAGTGTGACCAGCAGCGTGGCGTTGGCGGCGCTCGTGTGATGGAGGGCCGAGTGCCACATCCACAGGTCGCCCACGAAGCAGAGACCGGCCACGCCGGCCCAGAGCCGGGCCCGCCCGATGTGCGGCCGCGCCGTCCCCCGGGCCCGCCAGGCCAGCCAGGCCACGGGTGGCAGCGCGATGGCCATGCGGTAGAAGCCCACCGCCAGCGGCCCCGCGGGGGTGGCCCAGCGCACCAGCATGGCCGCGAACCCCAGGAGCGAAGCCCCGAGGATCAGGGCCGCCAGGCCTCTCGGATCCGGCGTCCCCGCCCGCGTCCCATCCATGGCTCCAGCATCACCGCCGGATGCCTGAGGGCGCAAGGGCTGAAGGAACTCAGTTCGCCCAGCGGGAGACCTGCTCCCAGACATCCTCATCGTGGGCAGGCCCGTTCAGCAGGATGGCGAACACCTTTACCTTCCCGTCGAAGGTCTGGAGGTAGCCGCTGAGGCTCGTGACCCGGTCGAGGTGGCCGGTCTTCACCCGCACCCGGCGGGTGAGGTTGGGGTCCTTCACCTTCAGCTTCCAGGGCTCGCCCCCGATGATCTTCAGGGATGAGACGAACTCAGGCCCCACCTCGAAATCGTGGTACGCCCCTCGCAGGATGATGGCCAGGGTCCGGGCCGACAGGCGATTGTCCTTGCTGAGCCCGGAGCCATCCGTGATCTGCAGGGCTTCCGGCCCCAGACCGAAGGCCGTCCGGTAGAAGGCCTGGACGCGCTGGATGCCCCGGGGCCAGGAGCCGGCGCCAAACCTCCGCACCAGCATCTCGATCATGAAGTTGTTGGACCACTTGTTGATGTCCTGCACCAGGGCCCGCAGGGGCGGCGAGGTCCAGGACGTCAGCTTGCGGGGGGCGACCGGGCCGTTGACGCCCACCCGGCCCTCGACCGCGATGCCTGTCTCCTCGAGGATGCGCTGGATGGTCTCCCGGGCCAGGCGGTCGGGATCGGCTACGATGCGCCCGTTCTCCGCCCGGTTGAAGTCCACGGAGAGCGCCCGCACGACCGGCAGGGTGTCGGCGGTGGTGTTCTCCCAGCCCTGTGGCTCCCGCTGGGCATCGAAGGCACTCTGGTCCAGCAGGATGGTCCCGGTGACCCGGTGGAGGCCCAGCTTCTTCAGCGACTGGGCCAGCAGCCAGATACGTTCGCTGGTGAAGAGGGGATCGCCGTCACCCTTGAAGGTGAGGTCCCCCTGCACCACGCCGTCCTTCAGATCGCCCCACACCTCGGTCTCAATGGTGCTGTCCGGCTTGAGCGTCTTCAGCAGCGCGTAGGTGGTGACCACCTTGGTGGTGCTGGCGGGCACCAGGGCCAGGTCATCGTGGTGGCGCTCCAGGGCCTTGCCCGTGTCGACGTCCCAGATCCCGGCAGACACCTCGACCCCGCGGGCCTCCAGGCCCCGCACCCAGGTCTGGAAGTCCTGGGCACCCGCAGGCAGGGCGGACAGCAGCACCAGGAAGAAGGTCGGGAGGGACAGCCGCATGGAACCTCATTGCTTCTGGGGGGTTGGCACGGTTCCCCTGAGGCTGCGCCGGGTCCGTTCGTTCTCCAGGGTGGCGCCGCCTCCGAGGAGGTTCTCATCGGCCGTGAACAACCAGTCCCGCACCAGGGTCTTGCCCTGGTAGGCGTGGATGCTGTCCATGTTGCTGCGGCTGCGCACCCCCACGATGGGCAGGCCCTGCGTGTCTCCGGAGGCCCCGGCCTGCACCTGGGTGACGAACTGCCATTCGCCACTGGCAGTCATGGGATCCAGGTACTTCTGGCGCAGGATGTGGGGACGGACCTTCATCACCTCGTCCAGGTCCGTGGGGTAGCGCTTGGTCTTGGCGAAATAGACCCTGAGGGCCGTGGCGATGGCCTCGCCCCGGAAGATCAGTTCGGCTTCGTTCTCCCGCTGGACCTCGGCGCTCAGCCGGGGGCCCATCTTCATCAGCATCACGCCCATCACCACGGCCAGCGCCAGCGCCAGGGCCATGGTGAAGCCACGCTGGGTACGGAGTGGAGGGGTGGACCGCATCAATGCTCCCAGGCCTAAATTATCAGGCCCTTCCCTCTTTCCGTGCCATGAGCTCGGAAAAAGCTTCCACGACAGCGGGGTCGAACTGCGAACCCGCCTCGTTCCGGAGCTCTGCCAGCGCCTGGCGGAAGCCCTGGGGCCGGCGGTAGCCCTTGCCGCTGGTCATGACCTCGTAGGCCTCGATGAGGCCGATGATGCGGCTGCCCATGGGGATGGCCGTCTCGCGCAGGCCCTCGGGGTAGCCCCGGCCGTCCCAGCGCTCGTGGTGGTGGCGGATGATCCGGATCACGTCGAAGGGGAAGCGCAGATCCTTGAGGAAGACCGCCGCCAGCTCCGGGTGGTCGCGGACCTTCTTCATGTCCTCCTCGGTCAAGGCGGGCTTGGCGAGCATCTGGGGATCCAGGAGCAACAGACCCACATCGTGCAGGATGGCCGCGATGCTCACGGCCTCCACATCCTCGGTGGGCATGTCGAGCATCAGGGCCAGATCCCGGGCCAGACGGGCGGTGGCCAGGCTGTGGGGGCGCAGGCTCGGCACCCGGCCTTCGCCGGATTGCAGGATGCGGTGGCTCACGGACAGGAAGGCGTGGTGGTACCGCTCGTGGAGCCGGGCCTCCTGGAGGTGGAGCGCCAGCACCCGGCTCAGTTGCTGGATGGCTTCGACCTCGGCGAGGGAGAAGGAATGATCCTCCAGGCGGAACACCATCACCAGGTCGTGACCGTGGGGCGTCTCGTTGAGGAGAAGCGGCATGTAGGTGGCGAAGGCGCCGGTCAGCGGCGGCACCTCGGGCATTTCCGTCCGGCTGATGAGGCGCAGATCCGGTTCCCGCACCGTCGGCAGGTGGAACGTGGCGTGGGCCAGGATCTGCTGCTGGAGGTCCGGGGACAGGGGGAGGGTGCTGAAGGCCAGGATGGGTCGGATCTCCTCGGGATCTTCGATCCAGAGCGCCACCGCCGTGGCCGGCAGGATCTGGCTGATGAGTCCCGCGATCTCCCAGAAGAAGGCCCGTTGCTCGGGAGGCACCATGCCCTTCTGGCGCTCGGAATTCACCGGTGCCGGGGCCACCCAGCCGCTGAGGGTGCGATCCGCCTCCCAGGGCAGGGAGGTGTAGCCGTCCTTGCCGCCGGGAAATCCGTAGAGCCGCTCCTTGTTCGAGGGCCCCGTGGAGGGGATGCCTGGCCCGGGCGCCGGCATGGGCGGGACCGCAGATCGGGCCGGCAGCAGGCGTTCGGGCTCGGGGGCGACTTCCCCGATGAGGTCCGCCGCCGTGGGCAGCCCCTCCGGCACCTGGCCGGGACCGATCGGTTGCACGGGAACGGCGGTGCGGGGGCCCCCATAGAAGTGGAACTCCTTCAGGGCCTCCACCAGATCCCCGCAGATGGCCAGGGTGGGTGGCTCATCCCGCTCTGATTCGAAGGTCCCCCCCTTGATGCGGTCTCGCTGGATGAGCAGACCCACCCAGTCGCCCTGGAGGTAGACCGGCGTGATCAGGTAGCGGGGCCATTCCCCGCCCTGGCCGAAGGCCGACAGCTCCGGCGATTCCGAGGCGTCGTTCACCACGTAGGTCCGGCGCGCCCGCTGGGTCCTCAGCAGGAGCGGATGACCCTCCGGAATGGCCACCGGCGGCCGGGTGCCCCGCGGCCATCCGTAGAAGCTGACGACCTCGAAGGCGCCCTGGCCCGGCACGCGGAGGTAGAGGGCCCCCTTCGTGCTGCCAACCTCTTCCATGCAGCGGTAGAGCACCTGGGAGCACCGGTTTGCCAGCGCTTCACCGAGAATGAGAGGGGAAACCGCCATGGAGCGCGTCCAGACCGAAGGATTCGGGAGCCCATGATGGCAGAGCCGCGGCCGGCAGATCTAGAGGCAGCCCCGTAGGGCGGGCGGTTTTTTACGGGGTTGGAGGCGCTTGAAGGGAGTTCACGACCAGCTCCCGCTCCGCCCAGCGCGTCAGTCCCGCCAGCTGCCGGCCATGGCCGCATTCCGCCAGAGGGGCGCCCAGGGCCTTCAATTGCGCCACCACCGCCAACCAGTCCACCGGCAGGGCTACTGAGGCGATGCCCTCGTCCCAGGCCGCCGCACCCGTGCCGAGCAGGCGTCCGTCGAAGTGGGAGATCAGCGGGAAGGCGGGATTGGCTGGTTTCACCGTCGCCAGCCTCCGGGCGATGGCCGGCAGCAGCGCCCCCATGTGGGGCCCGTGCAGGGGATGCTGCACCGGCAACAGGCCCGCCTTGAGGGCGGTGGGGCCAAGCTCCCGCACCAGCGATTCCAGCGCGGGCACCGGCCCCGAGGCCGTGAACTGGGCCTGGCCGTTGCGGTTGGAGAGCACCAGCTCTGGATGGCCGGCCAGGGCCTGTCGCAGATCCGATTCCGGTACGCCGATGAGGAAGGCCATGCCCATGGTCCCGGCGCCAAACGCGGCTTCACTGAGATCCTCCACCGCGGAAATGAGATCCAGGGCCGCCTCCAGCGGCACCACCTCGGCGGCTACCAAAGCCGAATAGAACCCCATGCTGTGACCCGCGGCAGCCGCGGGAAGAGGCATGCCCGCCGCGCGCCAGGCCCGGTAGACACCCACGGAGTGGGCCAGGACGGCACAGGGCGCCAGCCGTTGCGAACGAAGCAGGTCCAGCGGCCCCTCCGCCATGGCCCGTCGCAGAGGGCGGCTGGTGTGGGCCTCGGCGGACCGCAGGGTGCCCTCCCAGGCCGCGTGGGCCTCCCACCCCTGGGACATGCCCACGGCCTCGGTGCCCTGGCCGGGAAACAGGAGGGTGGAGGCGGGAGCGGGCATGGTTCCGAGCATAGGGTGCCGGAACCCCCGCCATCCAGTAGTCTGGGGACCATGTCCCCCCTTCCCTCTCCGGCTCCGCTGCCCTGGCAGCAGGTTCCCTGGCATCAGCGCCGCTCATACTGGGAGTTGGACGAAGCCGAGCGCAGGGCTCTGCGGGGAGCCCTGGAGGCCGAGGCCGCGGACCTGGCGCGCCGTTCGGGCCCCGCCCTCGACGACTACGCCGCCCGGCCCGGAACCCTGGATGGCCAGCTGGTGAACGGCGACGTGCTCGCCACCCTGTTGCCCAGCCTGCGGCGGAATCCCACCCAGGGCTATGAGGCCCTGGAGGACCCGGCCGGGCGCGCCACAGTCCACCTGAACGCCCTGGGCAAGCGCCTGCGCGACCGGGCCCTGGCCCATGCCCAGGGCGGGCCCGTGATCATCTTCATGGGTGGCCAGGCCACGGGGAAGACCACCAACGCGCTGGCCATGGGATCGGCCTTCGGCGCCGTGTTCGACGCGCCCCACACCGATCCCGACGGGGTGGCCTTCCTCCTTGATCGCATCCGCCAGGCGGGCTCCAGCGAAGTGCATCTCGTCTACACAGATCGCGACCCTGGCGGCGCCCTCAAGGCCATGCTGGCCCGTTCCGAGCGGGAAGGCCGCTACGTGCCCCTGGACCGCATGGCCCGGGCCCACGCCTGGGCCCCATTCACCTTCCTGGGCCTCGCCCCCCGGGCGGGCCGTTCCCTGCGGCTGTACCACGTGCGGGTGGCCGACGAGGGCCCGGACCTCATGACGACGGGACATGAGGCCGTCGCCTGCGTGCGGGCGCGCCCGAAACCGATCGATTCGGTGGTTGCCTACCAGCTCCAGACCGCTTACCTTTCTCTCCTGAGGATCCAAACCCATGACCCCCGAACCTGGTACCCGCGGGATGTACTCGCAGGACTCAACCGAACCCTCGACCCCTGGCGCCGAAGCGAAGCCGGCCATCTCCTTCGCCGATTTCTCGAAGCTGTGGCAGAGCGAGGTGCCGAAGGTGATCCAGGCCCACGAGGAGGATCGGCTGGAAGTGAGGCGGAGCCTGGGCCTGGCGTAGGCTGAATTCGCTGCGCAAATTCAGTAAGGAAAGAATGGTTTTTGAATTCGCCCAGCGAATTCCCTACTGAATGTGGGCCGTAGATTCAGCTCTCGCGGTACCCCATCACGACCAGCAGGCACGGCCCCCCGGCGATGACGTTCATCCCCAGCGATTCCGCCCTGCGGATGGCCTCGTCGCTCTCGGCGCCGGGCTGCATCCAGATGTGCTTCACGCCCGCCGCCGCGGCCTCGCGCACCACCTGCTCTGTGGCCGCCGGCGGCGTGATCACAGAGATGGCCGGCACCTTCACGGGCAAGGCAGCCAGAGAAGCGTAGGCCTTCAGTCCCTCCACTTCCGGCGCCCTGGGATTGATGGGATAGACCTCGTGCCCGTGCTGCTGGTAGCAGCGCAGCACCTTGTTGCCGTACTTCGAGCGGTCCGTGCTGGCCCCCACCACCGCGAAGGGGCCCGAGGCCAGGAAGGACTGGATTCGGTCTTCAATGGACGCGGACATGACGACCTCCGGCTAGATGACGAAAGGACATGATCTTCGCCGGTACGTCAAATGTCATGCGCCGCCTCCAGCCTTCCCGGTTCCCGGGCGGTTGACCCCGTCCCACCTTCCGGGAATCCTGAGTCATTCCCCGGACGCCACATGCCCTTCCCACTCCTGGCCCCCGCCATCCTGGCACTCGCACCGCCTGCCATCCCGCCGATGGCCCCCATTCTTCCCGTTCAAAAGGCCATCGACCTTCTGAACGCGGGAAAGGTTGGTGAGGCACTAGATCAATTGGATTTGGCCATCGCCCGCGATCCAAAAGATGCCCAACCACTTTGGATCCGGGCCCAGGTATATCGAGAGATGGCCAAGCAATCCAAGGGATGGCCCGCCGCCTGGTACCAGGAGTGCGCCGAGGAAAGCGCCACGGCAATGTTAGACATACAAGAACTCGACAGGAATGCAGCGACGAATGCCATGTTCCTGCTTCAGCACTTGCGGGATGCGGAGCGCCCGACACCTCCTGATCCATCGCCAGCCGCCATCCAGGCCTTCAACGCTGGAGAGGAGGCCTTTGGAAAAGAGGCCTGGGACGAGGCCCGCACCCATTATTTGAAGGCGCTCAAGGAGAGCCCGGCCTTTGCCCAGGCGGCACTCTATATGGGGGACGCCTACTTCGCGGAGAAGCGGATGGAGGATGCCATCTCGTGGTTCCGAAAGGCAGCGCGGCTGAATCCCGCCGACCCGCGCGCCTGGCGGTACCTCGCAGACGCGCAGAAGGCCCTGGGGCGAAAACAGGAGGCCGAGGCAACCATGATCGAGGCCATCAAGGTCTTCCCTGGCAACCGCGCCAGCTGGCAGCCCCTGGCCTGGCATCGCAGGGCTGAGGAACACCCCATGACGCGCCTCGCCTTCAGGCCCGGAGTCATGGTCGGATGGAACAAGGACGGGGCCCAGACTGTGAGCCTCAGTGATTCCCCCGCGGACGCCCAGGCCCAATCCGTCTGGATGATCCTGGCCGGCGCCATCCTCGACAGGATCAGTGTGGATGCCGGTTCTGGTGGAGGCAAAGACACTCCGATCCTCAAGACCCGGTTCCAGCAGGAGCGCTTCTTTTGGGAACTGGGCCTGAAGGCTTATGCCGAGGCGTGTCAGAAAGCCGGAACCGAGCCCAAAGATCGAATCCTTCGCCAGTTCCTGACCTTCCAGAAAGAGGGTCAACTCGACGCAGCCATCTTCCTGCTGCGCTACCGCGAGACCTTCCGGCCTGATTACGAGGCCTGGCTGAAAGCCAATCCAGGAGCCGTGGAAGCGTTCCTGAACCGCTACAACATGCGCCCCTAGATCGCGTCACCTGATCGAGCCGGAAGAATCTCTGCCGGCCCCATCTGGTGGCGCGGGCAGGAATCACCCCAGCGACTGGATGGCCCGTACTTTCATCTCGCCGCGCAGGGTCTCGACGGCTTCGCAGGCGGCGAGGGCGGCGCTGAGGTTGGTGAGGCAGGGGATCTTCAGGCGCAGGGCCTCGCGGCGGATGGCGCTCTCGTCGAAGAAGGCGTCGCGGCCCAGGGGCGTGTTGATGACCCACTGCACCTCGCCGTTCTTCAGCAAGTCCACCGCGTTGGGCCGGCCCTCGTTCACCTTGAAGATCTTGCGGACCTTGAGTCCGGAGGCTTCCAGCGTGCGGGCCGTGCCTTCCGTCGCACAGAGGCCGAAGCCGAGCGCCACGAGCTTCTGGGCCAGCTCCGGCAGGCGGGTCTTGTCCTTGTCGTTCACCGTGAGGAACACGGTGCCCGACAACGGCAGGGGAATGCCCGCCGCCAGCAGGGCCTTGGCGTAGGCCTCGCCGAACCCCTCCCCGATGCCCATGACCTCGCCGGTGCTCTTCATCTCCGGGCCGAGCACCGGGTCCACGCCCGGGAACTTGGCGAAGGGGAAGACCACGCCTTTCACCGACACGGCGCGGGCCACGCCATCCGTGACGCCCTGCTGCTTCAGGCTCTGGCCCAGGCCGATGCGGGCGGCGACGCCGGCCCAGTCCATGCCCGTGGCCTTGCTCACGAAGGGCACCGTGCGGCTGGCCCGGGGGTTGGCCTCCAGGCAGTAGGCGATGCCGTCCTTCACGGCGAACTGCAGATTCATGAGGCCGCGCACGCCCAGGTCCAGGGCCAGCTTCCGGGCATAGCCCTTCACGGTCTCCAGGATGTCCTCGGGCACGCCGAGGGCGGGGATCACGGCGTAGCTGTCGCCGCTGTGGATGCCCGCCTCCTCGATGTGGGCCAGCAGGCCGGCGATGACCACCTGCTCGCCATCGCACACCACGTCGATGTCCAGCTCCTGGGCGCCATCCAGGAAGCGGTCCAGCAGGATGGGCTGGTCGTTGCTCACGGCCACGGCCTCCCGCATGTACTTCTCCAAACCGGCATCATCGAAGACCACGGCCATGGCCCGGCCGCCCAGCACGAAGCTGGGACGCACCATCACGGGGTAGGCCAGCCGCTGGGCGATGTCCTTGGCCTGCTCGTAGCTGGTGGCCATGCCCCAGGCCGGCGCCGGGATGTCCAGGCGCCTGAGGGCCTGACCGAACCGCTCGCGGTCCTCGGCGTCGAGGATCGCGTTGAGCGGTGTGCCCAACAGCTTCACCCCCGCGGCGTGCAGGGGTCCAGCCAGCTTCAGGGGCGTCTGTCCCCCGAACTGGGCGAAGACGCCCAGGAGCTTGCCGCCGGCGGCCTCGCGGTCGACCACGGCCTTCACGTGCTCGTAGGTCAGCGGTTCGAAGTAGAGGCGGTCGCTGGTGTCGAAATCCGTGCTGACAGTCTCGGGGTTGCAGTTGATGAGGATGGCCTCCACCCCGCTGGCGCGGATGGCCTCCACCGCCTGCACGCAGCAGCAGTCGAACTCCACGCCCTGGCCGATGCGGTTGGGGCCGCTGCCCAGCACGATGGCCTTGGGGCGGTCCGTGGGTTCCGCTTCGCTGTGGTCCTCCCAGGTGCCGTAGAGGTAGGGCGTCTCGGCCTGGAACTCGCCGGCGCAGGTGTCCACCCGCTTGTAGGCGGGATGGAGCCCCAACGAGGCCCGTCGCGCAGCGACTTCGGCTTCCGTGCCCGAGCAGAACACGGCGATCTGGTCGTCCGCGAAGCCGGCGCGCTTGGCCTTCTCCAGCAGCTCCTCCGGCAGCCGGTCCACGGGGAAGCTGCGGAGGCGGCCCTCCAGCACCACGATCTCCTCGATCTCGCGCAGGAACCAGGGTGTGATCTTCGTGAGACGGTGCAGCTCCTCCACGCTGTGGCCGGCCTTCAGCGCGTGGTAGACCCAGAAGATGCGCTGGGGCCCGGGAATGAGCAGGTGTTCCTTGAGGCGGCCCAGATCCAGCTTGCCCTCCAGGGCGCCGGAGATGCCCCTGTGGCCTTCCTCCAGCGAGCGCACGGCCTTCTGCAGGGCCTCCTGGAAGCTGCGGCCAAGGCTCATGACCTCGCCCACGCTCTTCATCTGGGTGCCCAGCACCTTCTCGGCCTGCGGGAATTTCTCGAAGGTGAAGCGGGGAATCTTCACCACCACGTAATCCAGCACCGGTTCGAAGGCCGCCTTGGTCATGTGGGTGATGGCGTTGGGCAGCTCCCAGAGCCGGTAGCCCAGGGCCAACTTCGTCGCCACCCAGGCGATGGGGAAGCCGGTGGCTTTGGACGCCAGCGCGGAGCTGCGGCTCACGCGGGGGTTCATCTCGATGACGATGATGCGGCTGGTCTCGGGCTCCAGCGCGAACTGGATATTGGAGCCGCCCGTCTCCACGCCCACGGCGCGGATGACGGCCAGGGCCGCGTCGCGCATGCGCTGGTACTCGGGGTCCGTGAGGGTGAGCGCGGGCGCGACCGTGATGCTGTCGCCGGTGTGGATGCCCATGGGGTCCAGGTTCTCGATGGAGCAGATCACTTCGACGTTGTCGTCGAGGTCGCGCACCACCTCCAGCTCGAACTCCTTCCAGCCCAGGATGCTCTCCTCGATGAGCACCTGCTTGGTGGGGCTCAGGTCCAGGCCGCGCGCCACGATGGTCTCGAATTCGTCCACGTTGTAGGCGATGCCGCCGCCGCTGCCGCCCAGGGTGAAGCTGGGGCGGATGATGGCGGGGAAGCCCGTGAGCTTGAGCAGGTCGCGGGCCTCGCCCATGTTGTGGGCGAAGCCGCCACGGCAGGTCTCCAGGCCCAGGTCGTCCATGAGGGCCTTGAAGAGCTGACGGTCCTCGCCGCGGTTGATGGCCTCGGGCTGGGCGCCGATGAGCATGACGCCCGTGCGCTCCAGCAGCCCGCTTTCGTGGGCCTCCATGGCGAGGTTGAGGGCCGTCTGACCGCCTACGGTGGGCAGGATGGCGTCGGGCTGCTCGGCCTCGATGACCTTCTCCAGCACCGCCAGCGTGAGCGGCTCGATGTAGGTGGCGTCGGCCCGGCCTGGGTCCGTCATGATCGAGGCCGGGTTCGAATTGAGAAGAATCGTTCGAATGCCCTCCTCCCGCAGGGCCTTCAGCGCCTGGGTCCCCGAGTAGTCGAACTCGCAGGCCTGCCCGATCTGGATGGGCCCCGAGCCCAGCACCAGCACGCTCTTCAGATCCGTCCGCTTAGGCATGGTGGACCTCCTGGAGCATGGCGACGAAGCGCTGGAACGCCGGATGGGCGTCATGGGGGCCCGGTGACGCCTCCGGATGGTGCTGCAGGGAGAAGATCGGCAGCTTGGTGTGCCGCAGGCCCTCGACGGTGCCGTCGCTGAGGTGCTTGTGGGTGACCTCGATCTCCTTCGGCAGGCTGGCCTCGTCCACGGCAAAGCCGTGGTTCTGGGCCGTGATCTCGATGCGGCCGGTCATGAGGTCATGCACGGGCTGGTTGGCGCCGCGGTGGCCGAACTTGAGCTTGAAGGTGCGGCCGCCGAAGGCCTGGCCCAGCAGCTGGTGGCCCAGGCAGATGCCGAAGATGGGCAGCTTCCCGATGCAGGCTTCCACTTCCTTCTGCATGCCGGGCAGCGCCGCGGGATCGCCGGGACCGTTGCTGAGGAAGAGGCCGTGGAAGCGCTTGGCGGCCAGCTCCGTAGCCGGAGCGTCCCAGGGAAAGACCTCCAGGTGCAGGCCCACGGCCTCCAGTTGCCTCAGGATGCTCAGCTTGATGCCGCCATCCAGCACCGCCACGCGGAAGGCGCCGCCGGGGTTCAGCTCGTAGCGCTCCTTGCAGCTCACTTCGGCGCAGAAGGCCTGGCCGGTCATGTCCGGCAGGGCCCTGGCCTTGGCCACGCCGGCATCCAGGCTGCCGTCCAGCTCGGTCCAGATGAGGGAAGGCTGGGAGCCCTGGTCGCGCAGGTGCTGAGTGAGGGCCCGTGTGTCGAGGTCGGTCATCACGGGGATGTGATGGCGCTTGAGCCAGCCCGCCAGGTCGCCCTCGGAGCGGGTGTGGTCCGGCGCGAAGGTGAGGCGGCGGCAGAGCAGGCCCGTGGCCCAGGGCCGCGTGCCTTCATTGAGGTCGGCGTGGATGCCGTAGATGCCCTGCTCCGGAAAGGTCATGCAGACCATCTGCCCCGCGAAGCTGGGATCCGTGAGGATCTCCTGGTAGCCGGCCATGGCCGTGGTGAACACCGCCTCGCCGCCCCCGCCGAAACCCAACGGCGCGCGCCCCCGGAAAATGGTCCCGTCCTTCAGGATCAGGTGCGCTTGCATGTGCGTCCCCCGCTCGGCGGCTCTGCAAAAACCCCGCGGGGGCCAGGCCACCGCGGGGTCGTGAGAATGACATCGGTCCGAAGGACCAAAGTGAGTGTAGCGACCCTCAAAACCGAGGATCAGCCTTTTTGTTCAAGGGCTTTTCAGCCATACTGCTCCTTTGTTTCCGAAGTAGACGACACGGTTTCGGCCACACTGGATCCATGTGGAGCGGCGACGACATCTACTTCATGAAGCTCGCCCTCGAGGAGGCCGAGAAGGCGGATCGCCTGGACGAGGTGCCCGTGGGCGCCGTGCTGGTGTCTGAAGGTGCCCTGCTGGGCCGTGGCCACAACCACCCGGTGAAGCTGAACGACCCCACGGCCCATGCGGAGATCCAGGCCCTGCGCAGCGCTGGGGCCTGGGCGAAGAACTATCGACTCACGGGGGCCACGCTCTACGTGACGCTGGAGCCCTGCCTCATGTGCTTCGGCGCCTTGATCCACGCTCGCGTGGGCCGGGTGGTGTTCGGCGCCCCGGATCCCAAGGTCGGCGTCAGCCGCTGGCTGGACACGCTCGATGGCGCGGCCCTGAACCATCGGTTCACGTTCGAGGGCGGCCTGCTGGAGCCTGAGTGCCGGGAGCAGCTCCAGGCCTTCTTTCGGCGGCGGCGCGCCTAGCGCTGTGGGTCAACGCTCCGGGAGCGGCTCTGGGGACGAGACCAGGAACAGGTTGGGGACGTCCCCGGCGGAATAGCCTTCCTCCGCAGGGAAGAACGCGGCCGTCAGCGCCCTGAGCAGGCTGGGGCGCGTCACGCCCTCCCCCTCGGACCAGAGAAAGGCCACCAGGGGCGACGGGTGAATCGGGGTCGGGCTGGTGGTCGCTGAGGCGCGCATGGACCTGGGCAGCACCTCCAGCCTGGCCGGACCACGGCTCCGCCCGGCCTTGCTGAAGGCCTGGGCCTCGCGGAATCCGGGATGGGCCGTGGGGGCCACGAAGACCTTGGCGATGGCCCAGCCGGGTTCGGGAAACCGGAGGGGCGCCACCAGGGCGATGTCCTTGCCGAAGGATACGACCATCCCGGGGGCCAAGCGGCGCCCGCGGATCCGCAGTTCGGTCTCCTCGCCGGGACGTACCACCGTGGGGACCACCTCATCGACCTGGGGGGCTTCTTCACCACCCAGCTTCACGAAGTAGCGGATCTGGGGCGGTTCAACGTACACCTGTGGGGAGAGGATCCTCAGGGTGACCCAGTGTTCCCCAAGAGCCGTGGTGGGGAGCGGGAGCATGCTGCGGGAATCCAACGTGACCGTCCCTGCGAAGGCCAGCTGCGTCGCAAAGGTGCCCAGGGGGATGCCATCCACCACCCACTGGGCCTGGAGGATCCCCGTGCCCTCGAACTTCAGATCAGCAAACACCGCCAGGGGGCTGAAGCCCTGCTCCACCGACCTGTCCACGCGGCCATCCTCCCACCGCAGGCGCAGCATGGAGATGGTGAACGGAGCCGAGGGACCCAGGCGGGTCGCCACGAGGATCGGTACCTGGACGGTGGCTGGAAGCCCCGCGCCCGCGGCGTAGGGATACGACGCACGCACCGTGTAGGAACCCGTCCGCGCATAGACATGGGAGGCCACGATCCCGCCGCTGAGGGGCTGGGTCTGGTCTCCGAAATCCCAGGAGACGGGCCCGACGGGGGGGTAGGTCGGGGAAAGCACAAAAGTGGCGGGTGCCCCGGCGACCGGGACACCCGGGGTGACCGTGATCGTCCCCTGGGCCCGAAGTGCAAGAGCGCAGAAAAGGGTGAGGGTGATGAGGAGGGTTCGCATGGGGCTGCTCCTCAGTACGAGATGTTCAGGAGAATGGAGACCGTGTTGTCGTTCCCCGGAATGACGACTGCCACCGGCGCTCCTGGGGTGGTTCCCCCCGTACCCGTTCCTCCCGTGCCGGTCCCGGCCAGGGGCGGGGCCATCAGGCTGGGAGTATGGGTGTAGCGGCCCTTGAGGCCCAGGCTCGCCCGGCCACGGCCCTTGAGGAAGGTATCCAGGAAGAAGCGCAAAGTGCCCTCGGCCACGGAGTTCTCCATGACCTCGCCGGTGACGAGCACGGTCCGGGAGATGCCGCCGTTCAGGAGGAAGCCCAGAATGCCGGGGATCAGGGCCACATCGGCATTCAGGAAGGCGTTCTCCATGGTGGTCTTCTGGTCGCCGGGATCGCTGAGGGTGCGGGACCAGCTCAGGTTCGGGGATAGCCGCACCCGCTGGCCCAGCGCCAGACTCCCGCCCAGGGAGAAGGTGGTGCTGCTGCCCGTCGTGTCGCTGGCCCCTTCCGAGCGGAGCCGATCGAACTGGGCGTTGAAAGCCAGGCTGGAGGCGGGCGGCAGCACCAGATCGAACCCAGTGGTCAGCCCGGAGCGTTTGCTGTTGCTGAAGGGGATGAGCGGATTGGAGATCAGCTCGGCCTCCTGGTGAGCCTGCCGGAGGCCCACTCGCCAGAACAGGGTCTGGGTGAGCCCCACCCGCGCATCCAGGCTCTCGGACTGGTTCCATGCCTGGTCCAGGCCTGGCTGTCCGGTGGGGTTGGTGCGCTCGTCGATGGCGGTGGCGCTGAGGCTCCAGGTCGCCCGGTTGAAGCCGACGCTGCCGTTCAGGGTGCGGCGATCGCCGACGAAGAAGGCCACGCCCACGGTGCCGAAGTCCCGGCCCACATCGTGGTAGCCCAATTGGGCAGTGAAGGGTCCATCGGCCCAGAAGCCGCTCAGACGCCAGGCCTGGTCGCTGAAGTGGGAGGCCTCGTTCAGCAGATCCTTGGTGAAGAGGCTGCGGGCGTACTCTCCGGACAAGGCCAGCCGGCTGTCAAAGAATCGTCCGTCCAGGACCAGGGCCCCCGTGGACCCGTCCCGCACGGTGGGCGCGTAGGCGGACACCAGGTTCATGGCGGTGGCGGGGTCGTCCTTCCCCGAAAGGAAGACCACTTTGGCCCGGAGGTTGCCATTGAGCCACCCGTAACCCAGGGACCCGCCGTAGACCTCACTGCCCTTCACGGGCCAGACCAGGCCCTCGGTTCCCGAGTGTGCCTGGGTGTTGAGCGCGAAGAGGTGGGCCCCCAGCGGCTGTCCGGCATAGGCGTAATCCAGGCCCCGCCGCCCCGCGCCGGCCAGGGTGAACTCGGATTCCTGGACGACCATGTCACCCAGCTGGACCTTGTGACCATCGACCGCGTAGGCCGCCTGGAGGTCGCCCAGGCTCCAGCGCGTCTGGCCTCCGAAGGGCTGGTTGGTATAGACCACCCGGGCGTTCAGCAGCACCTGCTGGCCCGCCTCGTCCTTCTGATAGGCGAACCGGATCTGGCCCGACGCCAGATTCCGCGGCTCGCCGGGTACCGGATTCTGGTGATGGGCCACCCGTTCATAGGCACCGTCGACATAGATGGGGCCATGGACTGGGGGCTGCCCACCCGGGACCGAGCCTGTGCCGGCCCCCGTATCCGGGCCCATGAGCACCGGCGGCGCCTGACCCGCCTGGGCCTGGGCGGCGCCCGTCCCGGTCGCGGGCGCCGCGAGCGTGCCCGGCATCTGCAGGCTGGCAAAGGCGGCGGGTGCCTCCTTGGGCAGGTACTTGATGCCGGAGGGCGTGCGCAGAGCTGCGTAGTATTCAAGCTTCGCCCCGCTGGGAACCGTGGCCAGCAGCTGGCCGGCATAGGAGACCCCATCGGGACCGGCATCCAGGTTGAAGCTGGAGAACTCCTCCTCTCCCGCGACGCGGTAGAAGACCACCACCCATTCCGTTCCCGCAGGCGCCGTGGCGGTCCCCTGGAGGGGTCCGCCGGGTGCCGAAGGCGGCTTCAGTTCGAATCCATCCTCGGCCGCCACCGCGATGCAAGCGGCGGTGGCGGCCAGGGTGAAGGCCCGCAGAGAACGGTCGATCAAGCATGCCTCCCAGACAGGGGGGAAACCCTGGGCAAGGTCCTACTGCTCACGCGCGGCGAGACCGCGCGGGCCCCCGAGGTGGCCCTTGATGACCGGGTCACCGTCGAGCATGGCTTCGACTTTCCGGAGCAGCGCCGGATCCTTGGCGAACCGCGTGCGGGCCTCGTTCAGCAGAGCCCGCCTCTCGGCCTCCGCCTCGGCCCCCGACTTCCCGGCAAAGCGGCGGGAGATCTCGGCGTCCACCCGGGGCTTCGCCGCGGGGTCCACCTTGGGGGCTGTGGCCTGGATGCGCTTGAACTCCTGCCAGGGACCCTTCAGCTTGGCGCCCATCTGGGTGCCGACGGTCTTGGCGGTCAAGCGCGAGGCCGCCGTCCGGTTGAAGGGCGCCATGGCCATGGTCTTATGCTGGTTCAGGTTCAGGGCCATGATCCCCGGAGCGGGCGCAGCCCCGGCCACATGGAGGGTAAAGGCGCGCACATCCAGACGCTGGCGCGGGATCAGGGCGTTAAGCGCATCACAGGAGGACTTCGTCTTCGCGCGCTGGACCTTCTGCATGGCGTCGGCGATCTTCTTCGCCACGGCGGCGCGGTCCAGGGCGTCCTGGATGGGCCGCTGCGCCTGATCGAGGGTGGCTTTGGCCTGCGACATCACCGCGTCATGCACCTGGGTCATGGTGGTGATGGCCTGGGTGGTGATCTGGGTGATGGCGTCATCCACGATCCGGCTCGGATCGAAGATGCGCTCGGGATGGTTCACCAGATCCGTGAGCATGTTGCCCAGCGTCTGAAGCGGGGCCAGCAGGGCGGTCTGGGCGATGTTCGCGGCGGAGGAGGCGGCGGAGGCCGCCTGCTGCTCCGCCTGAGTGGCGAACTGGCGAACCTGATTGATGGGCTGGGTCACGTCGGGGCGCAGGGCGTCGATGGCCTCCTTGGCCCTCCGGAGGGCATCCTGCACCTCCTGGGGTTCGGCCGGGAGATCGATTCGGGCCATGGAGCCCGTTGCGGCCGTACCCGCGGCCACGGGTTTCGGCGTGGCCGCCGCGGGGCGGACTCCCGGAGGCTGGACGCCCGCCACTCCGGCCCGCGCTCCCGCGCCACCGACCGGGGCCATGGCCCCGGTCACCACATGGGGAGCCATCACCTGCGGCCGACTGCCCTCATTGACTACAGATTGGGCCAGCTGGACCGCGGCGTTGAAATCCCCTTCGGCCTGGCCGGCCAGGTTGCGCAGATCCCCGGCGGCACCGTTCAACTCCGCCTTGGCGAGGTTGACGACATCGGCAGCCTGCTGTCCCAGGGTCGACACCAATCGCCCGACGTTCTGGATGAGGGAGTTGATGCTGTTGATCAGGCTTTCGAGCGCACAGGTGAGACCCCCCGAGGCCACGGCGCCGACGCAGCTCCAGAAGTCGTCGCAGCAGGCCTGGAGCGGAGTGGCGAGCGGGAACACGCTCACGAGCGCCATGGTGGCGATGGAATAATGTCGAAATTTCACGAAAACCTCCCTCGGCAGGGCCCGGGGGAGCCGTCGAAGGGATCGGTAAACCCGAACCGGCGGACTCTCTGCGGGCGTTAACCTTGCATCTCAATGTCAGGCAATGCCTGCCGATGGTCGTGCGAAGGAGACCGTGAGTCAAGGGTTTGAATGGTATTTTTCACGAGTCTAAATTGTAGACGACCTTAAAGTTATCTTTTCACATTCGGGATATCTATCTGATACCGGTGCCCCTGGCCTCGAGCATGCGGACGGCAAAGGTGGCCAGCCAATGCTCCCCTTCGTAGCTGCCGGTGGCCAGATTGGGTAGCGAGGCCCGGGCGTGCCGGTCGGCGCAGCGGATCAGGGCCGCCCGCCGGGGGTCCTTCGGTCCGAAGGTCCGGGCCAGATCGTACAAAGCCCGGGCGCGGCTCAAGTTCAGACCATCCAGATGGACGATCTTGGGGTCTGTCCGGTCCGAGACCGTCGCGGGGGCCAGCGTGCCCGGCAGGCCGGGCAGGAAGCCGTCCAGCCAGCGGTGGAACCGGTCCCGGGGCAGCAGGCGGGCCATGAGGGCGACCTCTTCCAGGCAGGGCGACAGGAAATCCTCCCCGCCCGGCTCCCACGCGAGGGGCCCGTGGCGGTCCTTCCCGAACCAGCTGAGGGCACGGTCCAGGATCGCCGCCTCCAGCCGGGTGTCCTTGGCGACCCGCGCGTAGTCCAACGCCAGATCCAGGCTGAAGGCCGAATTGGGATGCACGCCGGTGCGGATCGGATAGGTCTGCTTCGGCAGGAAATCAAGGAAGGCCGCGGAGACCCGGTCGGCGAGCGGCTGCAGGGCGGCGGACCAGCGCCGGGCCTCGGGTGCATCCCAGGACCTCAGCTCCGCCGTCAGCTTGAGCAGCCAGGCCCAGCCATAGGTGCGCTCGAAGCTCCGGCGCCCGGACTGGCCGAAGTAGGCCACCTCGGCGGCGATGCGGTCGGGCGTCAGGTTCTCATCCAGGACCGCGCGAATCTCTGCGGCCCTGGCCATGCCGGGATGAGTGCGCAGCAGGCGCACCAGCATCCAGTGCCCGTGGACCGAGGAGTGCCAGTCGAAACAGCCGTAGAACGCCGGGTGCAGCGCCTTCGGGGACTTCACCTCCTCTGCCCCGTTCATCACGTGATCCAGCTTGTTCGGGTACTCCTGCCGCGCGCATTTCAGCGCCAGCGCGGCGAAGCGGTCCGCCGCCGCGTCCGTCAACGCCAGGTCAGCCTCCTGGGCCGTCAGGGCGACTCCCGCCAGCACCAGCCCCAGCATCCAAGCCCTTGCAGCCATCACCGCCTCCCGGATGCTGGATTCTAGCGGGCGGTTTGCTAGAATGAGCGTCCCGGAGAGATGGCCGAGTGGTTGATGGCACCGCACTCGAAATGCGGAGACGGGGAAACCTGTTCGGGGGTTCGAATCCCTCTCTCTCCGCCACCTTGCGCCCCGCCCTGCGGGGCGCACTGCATTGCCCGCGGAGGCACGATTGGAAAATCGTGTCACACCGTGATCCCTGTCACGTCCCGGGCCACCGGCCGGCCGGTACAGTTGACGGAACCGCCCCGGCTGACTGGCCGGGCATACGGAGGTTTTGTGGACGCACTGCTCGAATCCCTTGAACCGAAAACGTTCTGGTCCTATTTCCTTGAATTGTCGAAGATCCCCCGCGGGTCCAAGAACGAGGCCGCAGCCGCGGCCTGGGTGGCGGATCAGGCCAAAGCTCTGGGTTGCGAGGTGGAGCGCGACGAAGTCGGCAATGTGATCATCCGGAAGAAGGCCACGCCGGGGAAGGAAGGCCGGCCCACCGTCTGCCTCCAGGCCCACGTGGACATGGTCTGCGAGCAGAACGAGGGCACCGGCCACGACTTCCTGAAGGATCCCATCAAGGTCTGGAAGGACGGAGACCTGCTCCGGGCCAAGGGCACGACGCTTGGCGCCGACAACGGCATCGGCGTGGCCGCGGCCCTGGCGGTGCTCGCCAGCAAGGACATCGCCCATGGCCCTATCGAGGCTCTGATCACCATCGACGAGGAAACCGGCCTCACCGGCGCCAACGGGCTCCAGCCCGGCCGCCTCCAGGCGAAGTTCCTCCTCAACCTCGATAGCGAGGAGGAGGGCTACCTCACCATCGGGTGCGCCGGCGGCGAGGACACCATCGTGACCCGCAAGCTCACCCGCACGGCCGCGCCCACTGGCACCAAGGCCTTCCGGCTGAAGGTGTTCGGCCTCCGGGGCGGCCACTCCGGCATCGACATCCACGCCGGCCGGGGCAATGCCATCCGCATCCTCGCCCAGGTCCTGGGCACCCTGAAGCCGGCCTTCGCGTTCAGCCTGGCCGCCATCAAGGGTGGCAACAAGCGCAACGCCATCCCCCGTGAGGCCTCGGCCCAGATCTTCCTGGATCCCGCGCAGGAGCAGGCCTTCAGGACGGCCCTGGCGGAGCATGAAGCGCACTGGCGTGCTGCCCTCGGTGCCCACGATCCCGGCCTCCACCTGGCTCTGGAAGCCGGGGAAGCCACCCAGGTCATGTCCAGCGCCGACACCGATGCCCTGATCCGCCTGTTGCTGGCCCTGCCCCACGGCGTCGAGGCCATGAGCCCGGACATTCCGGGACTGGTGCAGACCTCCACGAACATGGGCGTGATCGAGACCCGCGAGGATGAGGTGGAAGTGAACCTCCTCACCCGCAGCTCCATCAACGCCTCGAGGGCGGCCCTGTCCGAGCGCATCGCCGCCACCTGCGCCCTGGGCGGGTTCGAGTCCCACGTCACCGGCGGGTACCCCGGCTGGAAGCCCGAGCCCAAGGCCTCGCTGGTCCGCATCGTCAACGAGACCAACCAGAAGGTGTTCGGCAAGCCGCTGGAGATCATGGCCATCCATGCCGGCCTGGAATGCGGCCTCATCGGCGAGAAGTACACCGAGATGGAGATGGTGTCCTTCGGTCCCAGCATGTGGGACGTCCACACTCCCGATGAGCATGTGAGCGTGCCCTCCGTGGGCAACTTCTGGAAGCTGCTGGCCGCTGTCCTCGAGGCCGTGTAGCCCTGCCGATCACGGCCCTTGGCCAGAGCCAGGGGCCGTGATAACCTTGCTGCTTCCGCCTCCGCGCGGAGCCACGGGAGAGTTGTCCGAGTGGCTGAAGGAGCACGATTGGAAATCGTGTAACGGTCAAAAGCCGTTCGGGGGTTCGAATCCCCCACTCTCCGCCAAAAGCGCCCGCCATCGGCGGGCGCACTTGTTTGGCGGAGAGTGGGGGATTCGAAGTCACTGAAATGCTGGCAGGTAGCGGCCCCTGGGGACAGCCCGGGGGGCTGTCGGAAGGGATCAGCCGCGTGCCAGCATTTCGTGCGGCCGGAGGGGACGCCGCGCAGCGGTGGCCCCGGAGGGAATCCCCCAGAATCGTTCCGCCTCACCCATCGGCGGGCGCACTTGTTTGGCGGAAAGTGGGGGGGGGTCGAAGTCACTGAAATGCTGGCAGCTAGCGGCCCCTGGAGACAGCCTGGGGGGCTGTCGGAAGGGATCAGTCGTTCCGGTGGCCATCATCCCGCTCGTGACCCCGCCCATGGTGACCGCGCCCACCTGATCCCCGGCCATGTTCCTGCCGCCAGCGGCTGTAGTCCTCGCCTTCCTCCATTCTCTGATGAGACCAGTGTCCCGGCTCGTAGCGATAGGCTTCGCCCTCGTGTCGGTACTGCGGCCTGACCCAGCTTGAACCGCGGACGGGCTCTTCCCAACGTCCCGGGGCCCAGGCCCAGCGATCGTCCTGGCGATCCCAGTAGCCATTGATCCAGACATAGTTCCCGCTGGGCCGCGACATGCGGACCTCCACTTGGGGTGGCGGTGGCGCCTCGGGGGCGATACGGATACGGACTGCACCGAAATCCAGGCCTACGCGGATCTGGGCGCTGGCGGGAACCCAACCGACCGCCATGAGCGCTGCGGGTAGAACCAGTCTTGCCAAATGTCTTTGCATGAGGGGCCTCCTCGACCACGCACTGAACTTGCAGATGCCATGCCAGAGCATTACCCGCTGCCAGCAAAGGCGCTTAGGACCCCGCTCAAGGGGCGGCCATGGGTGGGCCCCATCATGCTGATGTCTTGGCTCCATCAATTCGATCAGTTGATGTACCCGATGGGAACCGGCTTCACCTCACCTCAAAGCCAGTAGGCGAGGAGCCTCGCAAACCACTCGGTGAATCGCTGGCCTACCGGGCGATGCTTCCATTGCGCGAGGGTGATCTCGTTGGAATCCTTCAGATCTTCACCGAAGGCATCTTCCATCTCCCGCCCGAAGCCGTCCCCCATGACGACCACGTTGACCTCCTTGTTGTGGAGGAAGCTCCGCATATCCATGTTGGTGGAGCCGACCGTGGACCAGCTACCGTCGATGACGGCGGTCTTGGCATGCAACACCGAGCCCCTCAGTTCATGAACCTTGATGCCCGCCCGCAGCATCTCGGTGTAGAAGGAACGCCGGGCATGGGTGGTGAGCCAGCTGTCGGAGGCCTTGGGCAGAATGATCTTCACGTCCACGCCACGTCTGGCCGCCTCCAGGAGCGCCTTCAGGATCTGGACATCCGGGATGAAATAGGCCGCGGTGATGTGGATGGATTTCGTGGCGCCCTGGATGGCCAGGAAATAGGCCTTGAAGATTTCGTGGTTGCTTCCCGGCTCGCTCCTGAGAACCCGCAGGACCTTGTCTCCCACGGGTGGTAGCGCAGGGAAGTAGTCTCTCTCGGGCAGGTCTCCCTCTTTCTGGCTGGCCCAGTTGTCCAGGAACATCCATTGCAAGGCGGCGACGGCCGGACCCTCGATCTGGATGTGGGTATCCCGCCACCCCGCTGGAGCGGTGCCCTGGGGTGGAGACCGGAACAGCGAGCTGCGGGAATAGGCCGCCGTGATGTTCACGCCACCCGCGAAAGCCACCTTGCCATCCACCACCAGGATCTTCCGGTGGTCACGGTTGTTGATCTGCCAGTTCCAGGGGCGGTGGAGAGGGCTCACGGGATGGAAAGGGAGAAGGCGGATGCCCGCTTCCTGCATGCGGTCGAAAAAGGCCTGCGGGGTCCCCAGTGTGCCGACGCAATCGTAGATGATGCTGACCTGGACGCCTTCCTTCTGCTTGGCGATGAGCCGATCCGCGAACGTCAAGCCCAGGGGGTCCTGATCGAAGATGTAGGTCTCCAGGTTGATGGAGTCCTTGGCACCCGATACCGCAGCCGTCATCGCGGAGATGGTCTTTGGGCCGTCGAAGAGGAGGGTGACCTTGTTCCCCGCGATGAGGGGCCGCCCTGTGGCAGCCTCCTCGAGCCCGGCCAGCGTCTTGGCATCCACCTTGGAATGGCCGAGGCGCTTGGTGAGCAGGGACGAAGCCTCCTCGTGGCTGAGGGTTCCCTGGCCATCGACAACGCGCGGTGTCACCGGTGCATTGAGGGGCGCCTTCAGGTAGTTCACTTCAGGCAGGCGTGCACAAGCCGAGGCGAGAAGGCACGCGAGGGTGAGGCCCACCCACTCCCATGCTCGCGCCCAATCGTGCGGCCGGTGCCGTGGATGGGAGAGCCACCGGGAAACAGCGTGCGCCTGGAAAGGATGGGTGCTCACGAGGAGGTTGTCTTCCCGGGGCCCAGCTGGGCCAGAAGCTTGAGCTGTTCCTTCTGGATGGCCAGCAGTTCCTCCCACTGCGTCTCCCGGAGCAGGTCCATTTTTTCGTGCAGCAGCATGATGTCCAACTCGGCCTTGAGGTTCACTTCGTAGTCGTGTTCGGCGTGGATCCGGTCCTTCTCCGATTGGCGGTTCTGGGACATGAGGATCACCGGGGCCTGTATGGCAGCCAGCATGGAGAGGAAGAGGTTGAGGAGGATGTAGGGGTACGGATCAAACGTTTTGCCGCGGTTCATGAGGAGGAACGCGTTGAGCCCGACCCAGACGACCATGGTGCCGGCGAAGAGCCCGACGAAGATCCAGGATCCCCCGAAGGAAGCCACGGCATCCGCGGCACGCTGGCCGACGGTGCTGCCGGCATCGACTTCCTTCGTGATGTTCCGCGTGATGTGCCTTCGCCCGGCCACATGCCGCGCCACTTTCTGCGTCCGCTCGTCCAGGGCTTCGAAGGGCGTGCCCAGCAGCTTGGCCGCGATCTCATGGGGTTCGCGCATGGTGTCTCCCTGGGGAATCCTTCGGTTGGCTCACAGACCGGTCTCCTGTGGCTAGGGAAGGTTCAACCCGGCTGGTGGCTGACCGACATGGCCCCTCTGGGCCCGGAGACGGCGCTTCCGGAATCAAGCCAGTCCTTCAAGGCCTCATTGAAGGCATCGGCACGTTCGAAGGCCACGAGATGGCCCGCCTGGGGGATGACACGGAGCTGGGCGCCGGGTATGGAACCAGCCAAGACTGCCGATTCACTGGGCGGAATGACCGTGTCATCAGCGCTGGTGATCACAAGGGTGGGAACCCGGATCTGGCCGAGTCGAGCGCTCGCATCCGGCCGATCAGCCATGCCCCACAGAGCCCCCATGACCCCATCCGGCTTGGAAGAGGCCATGAAGCCGTGGACGGATGCGGCCATGGCCGGATCCTCATTGCTCGCAGAGAGCATCTTGGGCGCCATGGCATCCACTACCGTCGAAACGCCATCCGTTCGCACCTTTTCAGCAGTGGCCCGGCGTGCGGCGGCAACTTCGGGTGCATCCTTGCCGGCCTTCGTGCCCACCAGCACCAATCCGCGCAACGCGTTGGGATACGCCGTGGCGAAGGCGAGCGCCACATAGCCGCCCATGGAATGGCCCACGAGGACGACCGGCCCCGTGGACAGACGCTGCATCAGGGCATGGAGATCCTCGGCGAACCGGCTCATGGAGACCGGTCCTGGCCCAGACGCGCTTTCGCCCAGGCCCCGCAGATCCGGTGCGACTACCCGGTAGTTTGCCTTGAAGAACGCCACCTGCTTGGACCAGGTGGCCCGGTTGAGGGGAAAGCCATGGACGAAGAGCAGAGGAGTGCCCTCCCCCTCATCCGTATAGGCGATCCGGATGCCATTGATGTCTTTGAACATGTTGCCTTCCCTTCAGTCACCCCCGCACGGGAGGCCATGGATTCTTGGATGCTCCGTGAGATCTTTCAAGGGGAATGCCCTGGCAGGTCAGGCAGCGACATGGGCTGGTCGGGCTCAGCCCGCGCCTCCCGACACGGGTGGCGAAGATCCATGGGCAGAACCTCCGATCGGTCAGCCGCGCAGGTCGTTGGCCGCGTCGGTCACGCCACGCTTCAGATCGCTGGCAGCAAGCGCAGTCCGGCCCTTCAGGCCGTCCCAGGCCTCGCTTGCATCGTCGGCCAACTCCCCTGTTCTGCGCTTCGCGCGGTTGGCGAGGTCCTTCAGATCTCCGCGAAGTTCGGGGCCGGTCTTGGGTGTGGTCAGGGCCACCACCACCGCGCCGACAGCGGCACCGGCGAGGAAAGTCAGCAACATGGGGCCGTAGGAGGAAGTCTTGGATTCGGTCGTGGTCATGGTCTTTGTCCTATTCAGGTTCGTGGGCGGTTGACTTGCTCTTGAGGAAGGCCAGCGCGGCGCTGATCCCTCCGATGAGGCCTCCGATGTTCCTGGAAGCCGACTCGATGGTGCTGCGAAAGTGGGTATGCCATTCCTTCACGGTGGCCCCCACTTCCCCGATCGATTTGGCGAAGGTTGAGAACCCGCCCAGGGAATCGGTGAGGGAGCCCGCCAGGTGATCCATGCGCAACCGGGAGGCGTGCACATCTTCCGCGATCTGGGCCAGATCCTTGCTTGTGGAGAGGAGAAACAGGTCCAGGCCCTGGGCCGTCCGGCGCAGCTGGATGAGCAGAGGCACCAAGCCGACCGCGAGGGCGATCAGGACCAGAATGAGCGTGATTTCGAGTGCGATGGGCATGGGCGCCTCCATGGGTGATCAGGCTTCCTGATGGGCGGATAGCATCCAAAGGGCCTTGTCCATGGCGCGGCTCACGGATGTGTAGAGATCCGCTGTGTCCTGGTCGCCCAGCTTCTCTGCTTTCCGGATGGCCTGGCGGACTCGGCTGGTGTATTCCCCAAAGCGATCCACCAGGGCATCGACGTGAATCCTGCTGCTCTTGGCATCCAAGGGATATTCGTCGAGTTGGGAGACAGCTCCTGCCACCCGGACAGTGCCCAGGGCCTGTCCGCCGATCGTGACGGCCCGTTCGGCAAAGTCATCCACATGGGTGGCCAACTGGCTGTGGAGACTATCGAACAGCAGGTGGAGGCTATAGAAGTTGTAGCCCTTCACATTCCAGTGGGCCTGTTTGGTCTGATAGGCCAGATCGAGCGTGTCCGCCAAGGCCTGGTTCAGCAGGGCCACCAATTCCGCGGTGGTCTTCTCGTCGAACATGATGTGTTCTGCGATTGCGGGATGTTTGCTCATGTCTAGCTCCTTGGAAGATCATCCGGGCTGGCTGGGCCCCCCATGGCCAACGACTGGCGGTGCAGATCAGTATTTGAAGGCAGGATCCTGAACGATCGCTGTGAAATTCATCCAGCTTCTCTCGGTGCTTACCTTCACGTTCTGCCAGGCCTCATCGCTGGCGCCCCTCAAGCTGCTCAGGTGATGGTTGGCCATATCGAGTTGATGCTGCAGGGCGTCGATGGACTGGTCGAACCGAACCGCGTCATCGATTCCCACAGGCCTGGCTTCGGCCCTGAAGACAGCGATGCCGGCCTTCCATCGTGCCAACTGAGCCTCGAGTTTGCTTTCGTAGAGCCAGCGATTCTGGAGCATAGAGGCCCCTTTCAGAGGATCTTCCGACCCTGGATGGCCCGGACGAGAACGACAATGATGGCGAGGACCAGCAGGATGTGGATGAAGCCACCCATCGTGTACGCGCTGACGAGGCCAAGGGCCCAGAGGACGATCAAGACAACTGCAATGGTCCACAACATGGTTCCTCCTGTGAGGTCATGAACCCCGGCCCGCTGAAAGCATCAGCGGGCCGGGGATGAAGGTTCAGGACGGCTTGACGGTCATCTGGTTGACCACGCGCTTCACGCCATTGATGTCCTCGGCGAGCTTGGACACTAGATCCCGCTCAGCGGCGTTTTTGGCCTCCCCGTGCAGGGTCACCACACCGTTCTTGGTGACCACTTTGGTGGCCAGGGCATGGGTGGACTTGTGGAACAACAGGGCCGACTTGACCTGGGCCGTGATGGAGGTGTCATCCACCTTCTCCCCCAGCGTCCGATGGGCGCCCTTCGTGACGACGAGGTTGTTGCGAACCTCCGTGACGCCCTCCACATCCTTGGCATATTCGCCGGTGAGCTGCTTCTGGGCTTCGGAATCGGCCTTGCCGGTAAGGGTGACGACGCCATTCTCCGTCTTCACTTCAGTGGCTGTGGCACTGACATTCCGATGGAAGGCCAGGACACCTTTCACTTTCATGGTCATCCAGCCGTCTGAATGTTCCGAGGGCTGGTCGCCGACGACCGTGAGCTGATTGTCCACACTCTTGACGCCGGGCAACCCGCTGACGGTGTCCTGGGCCAGGGACTTGTGGTAGTCGTGGGCGACGGTGCCGGTCAGAGTGACCACGCCGTTTGAAGACTGGACCTTGATATGGTCGTCCTTCAGGTAGGTCTTGAAGTTGTAGCTGCTCTTGGCGGAGGCCTCGATGCGATGGTCCTGGTCAGCGGCCTGGAGGGGCAGGCCGACCATGATCAGTGCTGAAGAGGCCAGGAGGGCGGCGTGGATATCTAGCTTGATGTGTCGCATGTTGCTCTCTCTTTTCTGCCCCTTGGGGCTACTGGTTGAAAGGCCGCGGCCTTTTTCTTGCGTTTGGTGGTGTTGGGGAAGTTGATGAAGAGGTTGACCCGGTGGTTTCCCTGCTGCCCCTCGGGGTCGTGCTGTAGACGGAGCGCCTCGTCCTCACGAAGCTCTCGGCCGCCATCCGAATGGGAGCCCACCGGTGCGAGGCCCGTCAGCATGGCGGTCCAGAACACGACCCGTCGAACAATTGCCTCTCGAGACCTCAAGGTGGGACTCCTCATCTGGAGTCCTTCAGCGCAGGATTCGCGCCAAATGTTTACATCTATTATTTCTATATTTAAATAAGGGCTACATCATTAGCGTGGTGGTATTCTCCATCAAGATGAAAGACCACTCCTTCAGTCCGAAGGATGAAGGCCACGGATGCGCGCCGACGATTTGGACCACAAGGAATTGTTGGAACTGGATCCACAGGGTGGGGTGATCCGCTTCGCCGGGCAGCGGGCCATCCTGCTGGACGCCGTGGCGATGGGGCTCCTGCGCAAGTACCTCGTCGAGAACTTCGGCATCACCGCCGCCCGGACGGTCCTGACCCAGTTCGGCTTCGCCCACGGCTGGCGGATGGCCGAGGCCATGAAGACTGAATTCAAATGGGATGACGAAGGCGAGTGGCGTCGGGCCGGCAATCGCATCCACACCCTTGGGGGCCTCTTCAAAGTCCAGACGGAGGGCAAGGATCCTCTTTCCAAGGAAGGGATGATGCTCGTGACCTCCTATGAGGCCGAACAGCACCTCCTGCACTTCGGCCGCGCCGAGGCGCCCATGTGCTGGACCATCTGTGGCCTCATCAGCGGCTATCTCAGTCGAATCGCCGGCCAGGAGGTCTTCGTCCTCGAAGACCGCTGCCAAGGCAAAGGCGATGCGGGTTGCCACCTGTTCGGACGCACCCGCGAGGAGTGGGGTGACGCACGGGCTGAAGAACTGCGCTTCTACGACAAGAGCCGGTTGTCGGATTGCCTCGATGT
This sequence comes from Geothrix campi, assembly GCF_024609265.1. Taxonomy (GTDB): domain Bacteria; phylum Acidobacteriota; class Holophagae; order Holophagales; family Holophagaceae; genus Geothrix; species Geothrix campi. Next base: position 1,069,808 of record NZ_JANHMP010000001.1, read on the forward strand.
GTCGATCCACCGCGTCACGGAGACCTTGAAGGCGGCAGAACGGAAAATCAAGGAACACCGCCAGGCACTGATCGGCACGGCCCCGGAGGGAAGTGAACCCGTGTTCGGGATCGTCGCCCGGAGCTCGGCCATGAGACAAGTCGTGGACCTGGCCCGGCGCGTGGCCAAGGTTGATTCTACGGTCCTCATCACGGGGGAAAGCGGATCGGGCAAGGAGCGGATCGCCCGGCTGGTCCACGATGAGTCCACACGGGTGGCCGGGCCGTTCATTGCGGTCAACTGCGGCGCCATCACCGAGACCCTCCTGGAGAGCGAGCTCTTCGGGCACGCGCGCGGCGCTTTCACGGGTGCGACCCATGACCGGCCGGGCCTGTTCGAGTCAGCGAATGGAGGTACCCTGCTGCTCGATGAGGTCGGTGAGGTTTCGCCGGGCATGCAGGTCAAGCTGCTGCGCGCGCTCCAGGAACGGGAGATCCGGCGGGTCGGCGAGAACAAGAACCGGAAGGTGAATGTGCGCATCCTTGCCGCCACCAACCGGGACCTGGCTCTGGGCGTCACGAATGGCACCTTCCGCCAGGATCTCTACTATCGGCTCAAGGTCGTGGAATTGCATGTGCCGCCCCTCCGGGAGCGCCGGGATGACATCCTGCCCCTGGCCAGGGTGCTGCTCGCCGGGTCGGCGCTGTGGATGAAGCGCAAGATCTCGGGCCTGACTCCGGGCGCAGCCGATCAGCTCCTCCGCTACGCATGGCCGGGCAATGTGCGCGAACTCGAGAACGCCATGGAGCGGGCCGTCGCGCTCTCGCCGGGCACCCGCGTGGAACTCGAGGACCTGCCAGAAGAGGTCCGCCAGGCCTGCCCCATCCCCGTGGCCACCGATGGGACGGTCAGGCCGCTGGAGGTCATCGAGAAGGAATACATCCTCGCGGCCCTGTCCCTGAACAACGGCAATCAGACGCGCACGGCCGAGCAGCTCCACATCGGATCCGCCACGCTTTACCGCAAGCTCAAGAGCTATGGATTGATCGGCGGAGAGAAGGCAAACCGCCAAGGCGCCTAGGATCTGTTTTCAAAGTGGTGTGTGGCCTCGACAGGGAGGCCGCCGATGCTCGCCGGTGGCTCACCAGGTTCTGCGCAGGGTGGCGACGAAGTAGCTGATCATGTCCTGAGCGCCCCGCTGGAGGAGTTCCCACCGCTCACCGTGAGTCGGCGTGGCCCGCAGCAGGGGGCGTGCTTTCAATGATTCGACCCTCGGCATGGCTTGGGGCACGAACGCTTGGCTTCGCAGGATCGGACTTGGTGGTTGCATCGCTCACCTTCTCTCTTGATGAGCATCCAACAGCATGAATCAGTCCAAATCGTAAGCTGTTGTATTAATTGTATATATAGACACGTTTTCACCCGATACATTCGAGTGGTCAGTCAAGATGAGGCAGGATGCCGATCAGATTGAACGGCCAGCCTGGGCTCGATCCGGCGGTGTCGGAACCGTCGGGCCGCCAGCGTCATCCTAGAAATCGCAGACGATGTTTCGTTTGTGGACGACGCTGGAGACCTCGGTCCCGAGGTCAAGTCCGATGCGCAGCTTCAATTTGTACTTGCTGTGTTCGTTGAAACGATCCACGGCTTCGACGATGTCCAGGGCCCTCTGCGAGGCCTTGATCGTATGTTCGATAAGCGGATCGGACAAGCCGACGGAAGCCAGATAGGCATTGCCAATGGTCCTGGTCTTGTCCAACCCGGACCCGCCGCCCTGGGTATCGAAGCGGGAGGCCATTTCGTCGAGCACCCCCAGCAGGACTTCGGCGTTCGCCCCCTCCACGAACCTGGTGAACGCCAGGATGTCCGCGAACAGCAGGGTCACTTCCGCGTAGCTTTCCGTGACCAGTTCTGTGAAGGTTCCGCCCTTGACCTCGGGACGCCCTTCGAGGCGCTCGGCCAGGGAAGAAGGCAGCACGTTGAGCAGCAGCCGCTGCGATACTTTCTGCTCCGCAGCGATCCGTTCGTACAGTCCCTTCATTTCCTGATGAAGCAGGCGGACTTCGAGCATGTTGTGAACCCGTAGCAACACTTCGGCCAGATCGAATGGCTTGCTGATGAAATCCTTGGCCCCGGCTTTGAGTGCCCGCAGCTTGTGCCCAGGCTGCGCCGTGATCACCAGGACGGGAAGGTAGCCGCCCTGTTCAAGGTCCTTCAGGTTCTCCATCACCTGGAATCCGTCCATGCCCGGCATTTGAAGATCGAGCAGGATCAGATCGTAGTGGTTGACGAGGTGAAGCTCGCAGACCTTGCCAGAATCCAGAGTGGAGGTGATAGCGGTATAGCCGGCGCCACGGAGCATCTGCTCGAGCAGGAGCACATTGGCCTCCTGATCGTCGACGACCAGGATCTTGCCGTGGAGGATGTCGGTGGGACTGATCATGTGTGCCTCGATGTCGTCGTTGCGCGTTCCAAAGCCACGTCCATCGTCGCCATGAACTCGGTGACGTTGATCGGTTTCGTGAGATAGCGGAAGAAACCCGCGTCCAGGCCCTTCTTGATGTCCCCGAGCATGGCATTGGCACTGATGGCCACCACCGGAATGTGCGCGGTCGCGGGATCTTCCCGCAAGACCTTCAGGGCCTGGATGCCGCTGATCCCAGGCAGGTTGATGTCCATCAAGATCACATCCGGTTGTCTCTCCCGTGCCAACTCGATGCCCAGGCCCCCGTTCCCCGCGCTCAACAGGCGCAGATCCGGCCGGCGTGCGATGAGCTGTTCGACGAGACTCAGGTTGGCCGGGTTGTCCTCTACGTACAGCAGAGTCCGAGGCGGCGTATCGAGCCGAATCGGAACCTTCACCAGGGCACCGACATCAGCTTTATCTTCCGCAAACTGGGGAGCCGCCACCGAGTTCAGCTCGCACCAGAACCGGCTGCCCACGCCGACCATGCTTTCCACGCCGATCGAACCGCCCATCAGCTCGACCAGCAGCTTGCTCATCACAAGGCCGATGCCCGTGCCCTCTTCTCCGCCCTGTTCCTGCCCCAGGCGATTGAAGGGCTGGAAGAGCTGCCTCACCTTATCGGGAGGCAATCCATGGCCAGTGTCCCTGACGTTGATGCGGATGCGGCCGGGAGTGGTCGTGACACAGTCCACGATGACCGTCCCTTCTGGCCGATTGTATTTGATCGCGTTCGACAGGATGTTGATGAGGACCTGCTTCAATCGGATCCGGTCGGCCCGTACGAAGGCGGGATTATCAAACCGGGGAAAGGTCATTTTGAGGCCCCGCCTCGCGCCCTGGGGTTCGATCATGGCCTGGCAATCGAGCATGATATCCGCCAGAGATACGGGTTCCTCCGAGAACGACAGTTTCCCGGACTCGATCACCGCCAGATCGAGGATCTCATTGATGAGCTCGAGCAGATACCACCCCGCGTGCAGGATCTGATCAATGCTCATCTTCTGGGGGGCCGTTGGCGGCGGGGTTTCGGAATCCATCAACTGGGCGAAACCCAGGATCGCGTTGAGAGGTGAGCGGAGCTCATGGCTCATGCTGGAGAGGAATTCGGATTTCGCGAGGTTCGCCTTCTCGGCAGCGATCTTGGCGCTCATCAGTTCAGCGTTCTTGTCCTGGAGGGCCTGGTCGAGCAGGGTCCGCTCCTCCTCGATCCGTTTGCGCGCCGTATTGTCGGTGCCGATCAACAGGTAGCCGATGATGGCCTCCTGCGGGTCGCGGAGCGCCGTGACCGAGACCACCGCCGGGAACCGGCTGCCATCCTTCCGGATATAGGTCAGTTCATAGATGTCCTCGATGCCGCGCGAAGCCTTGAACACCAGGGCATCGAAGCCCGGTGCGATCGGGGTGCCCAATTCCTGGCTCAGGGCTTCCGCCCGCGCGATGACTTCCTTGGGATCGGAGATGTCGGCGGGGGTGATCTTGTTCATGACCTCTGCAGCCAAGTAGCCCAGCATCCGTTCCGCGCCGACATTGAAGATCTGGATGACACCCCTGGCATCGGTCGCAATGCTGGAGAAATTGGCGCTGTTGAAAATCGCATTCTGCAGGGCCCCGGCCTTCAGCAGGGCCGCCTCCGCCTGTTTCCGGGTGCTGATGTCACGCAGAATGCCAGTGAAATAGCGCTGGTCGCCCAGCCACATTTCGCTGACAGCGATCTCCAGGGGGAAGCGCTGACCGCCCTTGCGCAGGCCCAGCACTTCGCGACCAAGGCCATTGGCCCGGGCCTCATCGCTCGCCCTGAAATACTCGAGGGAACCCGATGCCTGGTCCCGGTCCAGCTCGGGTATCAGCGAACTGAAGGGTTGTCCGATGAGCTCAGCCGCGGCATAGCCGAACATCCTCTCCGTGGCTGGGTTGACTGTCTCGATGATCCCGCCGCGGGCCTGGAGGGTGATGATCCCGTCCACCACAGTGTTGAGAATCGTCTGGATCAGGGCCGTCGAATCGCGTAGCGACCGCTGCGCGGCGTATTCCTCGGTGACGTTGCGGAACACCAGCACGGCCCCGGTCACCCGTCCGTCGCGATCGCGGATGGGCGCGCAACTGTCGGCGATGGAGCATTCCCCGCCATCCCGGGCGATCAACACCGTGTGGTTCGCCAACCCCTGTACCGTGCCATGGGCGAGGGTGTCCATGACCGGGGCCACAGCGGGTTGGCGAGTCTCCTGGTTGATGATCCGGAATACCTCATCGATGGTGTGACCCGCGGCCTCGGCCATGGTCCACCCGGTGAGCTGCTCTGCGATGGGGTTCAGGATCCTCACCCGTCCCTCGGCATCCGTGGCGATGACCGCGTCGCCGATGGAATTGAGGGTGACGGCCAGTTTCTCTTCGCTTTCCTGAAGGGTCGCATTGATCTGCTGAAGCCGGCTGTTCGACTCTTCCTGACTTCTGAGCAGGCGTTGCGTCTCCAGATGGGCGAGGTTCCTGGTCCGCTGCTGCGTCTTCCGCAGGGCCACCGCCATACCGCCGGCGAGGCTCGGAAGGGTGTGAATGTGGATCTTTCTGGGCATGATCGACCTCTGGGAAACCGCGAAAAGTCCTGCGGATCGCGAGACCGGAGGTGCGAAGAATGCCTCACCTGTTTATACGCCCATTCGGCAGCAGATCAGCCTCGCTGCGGAAATGGGCCGGGATGGACTCGCGGTGCTTGCGGCAAGACCCGTTGCGCCGAACAACCTGACACTGGATCCCCGGATTGGGGGTCGTGGGATCCCACGTGAGGGGATCCGACCAGGGGTATGAAGCGGATTTCATTCCAAACCATAAACAACTGGATTCGGGTTATTTGCGCCGCATTCGTTCTTCACCACGAAGCGCAAATCCACCAAAATGAATGCCCTTCCCATCAATGTGACCTGGCAGCGGCTTCCAGGTCGGCCCCTTCCCGGAACTCGTGGGTCGAGACACGCGGGGAGGAACCGCTCAGAAACGCATGGCGTTGCCGACGGTGAACTGCCAGCGGGCCTGGTAGGGCTCCCGGTTCAAGGGCGCCGCCACGCTGAGGAGGATCACACGGCCCGCGGAGCTCTTGAGGTTGCCCAGCCGGAGCCCGACCCCCACATCAGAGTACGTGCGGGACCACCCCTGCCCGTCCATCCGACGGACGGAACCCAGGTCCAGGAAGGCGGTGTAACCCAGCCGCACGAGACCCCACCAGCGTTGTTCCGTCAGGAGGCGGTAGTCGAAGGAAGCAGTCCAGCGGGCATCCCCCGGATGGAGCTGGTTGGGGAATCCCCTCATGCCCTGGTCGCCCCCCAGGTAGTACCAGGTTTCGGGATCTGGACGCCGGGCCTGATCCACCGTCACCATGCCCGCGAGGATCTGGTTCGAGGTCAGCTTCCGGTACTGCACCAGGGAGAAGGCAAGGTGGGTGTTCTCCAGACCGGTGGCAGGCTTCCGGCCCTCCCAGGACGTCGCCAGGAGGGTGAGGTTCTCGCTTGATGAGGACCAGCCCCGGCCCACCTGAATCCGGAAGAAGGGGGCGTTCATGGTCGAACCAAAGGAGCGGCTGTAGGTGCCGAGTTCGACGGTGCCATTCCAGGCCAGGTTGTAGTCCTCCGGGGTATCCATGCCCAGCAGGTCCTCGAAGGTCTCGAAGGCGTCTTCCTGGGTGGAGAACGTGAGCGCGGGACCGCGGAGGCGCCGGTCGGTCAAGGTGGGCGGCGGCAACGGCCCCGGGGGGCCGGTCTGGGTGAAGGCCCCATAGCTGGTGTCCTGCCGCTTGAGGAGAAGGCCCCCCCGCCAGACCCGATTCCCGGCTTCATGCAGCGCCAGGGCCCCGGACAAGCGGACCTCATTCTGGATGAAAGGGGCCTGGAAGACCTGGGCCCCCTGGTCATAGAGGTAGAGGCTGGCATGGCTCTGCGACAAGGCCACACCCGTGGACCAGGGGGTGTCCAGGGCGAAGAAGGGCCGCTCGAGCTGGAGGCTCCGCGTGAACCCATCCGTGAGGTACTGGAGGTGGGTGGCAAAGGTCCAGCGGCTCCCGAACAGCTGAGGATCCCCGTAGGCCAGGCCCCAGGTGCTGCGCTCGTGATCCTTGGAGAGGTCGAAGGCCACGCTCTTGCCCAGGCCCATGAAGTTCTTTTCATCGACACCGAAGCTTGTGGTCCGCTGGCCGCCCACCTGCGAGTAGTTGGCGCTCAGCTGGGTGGTCCAGGCATCCCGGACCCGGACCCGGGCCACCACGGTGCCATCAGGCTGGACCACCGGATCGATGTGCGCGTCCTTGACGAAGGGCAACGCGCGCAGGAGCCGTTCGGTTTCATAGATGCGCCGCTCCCGCACCCGATCCCCCTCTGCGAAGAGGAGCACCCTCCGGATGACGCCTTCCCGGGTGAGGGCATGGAGATGATCGGCAGTCCGGCCGATCCAGTTGTTCTCATCCGGCCTGGCGAGATCGAAGACATCGCCGATCTCCACATCGATTCTTCCGATGGATGCCTGGCGGGCCTCCAGGCCATTCCAGGGCCGGCCGGGCCGGCCCGCCAGGAGAGGTACGGTCAAGGTGACCAGGGCGCTGACCGCGCAGCCTCCAAACCATCGAATGCTGCTCAAGGGATCTCCCCAAACGCCCGTGAAAGCTGAGTCATCGCCTTCTCAAGCGTCACTTTTCTCCAGGCCTGACGGCAGCGGGGTACGAGCCCATCAACATCACGATGAGGAAGGGGAGAGCCCCCGGCATGCGGCCCTCCCTCTTGCTCCGTTCAGAAAGGATTCCCGGCCTGACCGGATCCGCCTAGCGGCGATCCCCTCGCCCGTGGCGGTGGACTTCCTTCGGCCAGTGGGACCTGGGTAATTCCCTCCGTTCACCGCTCCTCGACGAGGAGTAGTACCAACGATCGCCGGTATAGAAGTAGTGATACCCGTCCTGCGCGTAGTAGTTGTCGTCATCGATCTCCACGACCATCGGCAGGATCGGAACGATCTCCAGCCCTCCGCCTCGCCTGGGCCCGACCAGACACGCCGAAAGCATGAGAATCGAGAACATCGGAACGATCACTTTGCCTGTCATTTTTTTCTCCTTTTGCTGCCTGGCCAATTGCAGAACAACCTCCCCCGCAGCGCAGGAAAGGAAGCTTTCGAAGGGTTCCCTAATGGTTCTTGCCCCCAGGATTTGTCTTCCATCCGGAGAGGGTCACCCTCACTGGATCGCACGATTCAAGCCACACTGTAACTATTTATTTTGTTATTATTTACAGCGTGCAAATCGTTCTGTACCGCATGCGATCCAATCAAGATGATGTATTGATTCCTTCAATTCGAAGGCCCCTTGGGAATACGGCCAGAGCGGTTCAAGCCCCTTCTCTTCACTGGGCCCTGAAGGGATCTGAAGGGTAAGGTGCAGTCCCCCTGCCAGGTGGCCAGGTCTGCATGGGCCGCAGACTCTGCGCCTTCAGGGCGCAACGGGGCCGACCCCTTCGAATTGAGCTGACAGCCCCTCCATTTTGATCGGGCCGCTTGCCCGCCTCGCCTCGCCTGAGGCTTGAGAAACCCTGCTTGACAGCTGACTTTACAGCCGGTTACAGGCAATTGATGATTCGGAACGGAAGCTGCATTTGACCTCAGGAGATTCCGCTGGATTCGAGGATGCGCACGCGGCCTTCCGTCGTTCGCCTCGAGTCCCTCCCACCCTGCGAGGCTTTCCGTGACCTACAAACAGAGCGGCGGTGCTGATGGCGCCTTTCTCAGACCGCCGGCATCATCCGGGCCAGTCGTGGAAGTGACGCCGTGACCCCCTCGGAGCCCATGGAACCATTGGAATCCAGACCGCGAACCCTGCGCCTGGAGATTCCCACCTCGACCCTGCTCCGGCTGGTCCTCCTGGGCCTCTCGTTGTGGTTACTGATCCGGCTTTGGCCGGTCATTCTCGTGGTGGTCGTCGCCCTTCTCATCCTGGGGACCCTGAGCCCCGCCGTGCGGTGGCTGGAATCCCGAGGGGTCAGGCGCGGACTGGGGATCGCGACCGTCTTCACCGGCCTCTTCCTGGTGGCCGTCCTCGTGGTGACCCTGACGATCCCCTCGCTCCTCGCCCAGGCCGCGGCGCTTGTTGAGCGGGAACCCGTGTTCCGCGCGAACCTGGCCAACCACCTCGCCCATTACCCCCTGAGCGCACCCTTTGCGAATTGGCTGAAGAATCTGGACTACAGCGCGCCCTTGAACCATTTCGGCGCCACTGCCCTTTCCTACTCGCTGCGCATCTTCGAGATCGCAGCCTACGGCATGAGCGCCCTCTTCCTCGCGCTCTACATGATGATCGACCGGGATCGCCTGCGCGGCGGGCTGTTCGCGGTGGTGCCACGAACCCATCACATCCGGCTCTCCCGCGTCATGCTGAACCTGGAAACCATCGTCGGCGCCTACATCCGCGGGCAGTTGATCACCTGCCTGCTCATCGGCGCCTTCACCTTCGTCCTGCTCACCGCCTGTGGCGTGAAGAACGCGATGGCCCTGGCGGTATTCGCCGGGATCGCCGATGTCCTGCCCTATGTCGGCGCCATCCTGTCCGTGGTTCCGGTCGTCCTCGCGGCGCTCGGCCACAGCCCGGCGGTTGCGGCCATCGTCCTGGTGATGATGCTCGCTTATGAGGAATTCGAGGGCCGTGTGCTCATTCCACGCATCTATGGCCAGGCGCTCCGTCTGCCCTCCTCGGTCGTGTTCTTCGCGCTCTTGGCCGGCGGAACACTGATGGGGCTGCTTGGCGCCCTCCTCGCCCTGCCTGTGGCCGCGACGGTCATGATGCTGATCGAGGAGCTGCGCGTCGAATTGCCCGGGGAGCAGGAACAGGTCGCGGATACGGTGCTGCGCGCCCAGGATGACCTTGCCGAGGAAGAATACGAGCGCCGGACCGAAGGCGTGGCGGCCGAGCAGGCCGCAGCCATCGCTGTCGAGATCTCGGGTGACCGAAGGAGGGACGAGCACCTGACGCCTCCCCCTTGAAACTTGGCCAGACGGTGGTGGTCAGAACCCCTGGGGACGAAGCCCCTGTTCCTGGGATCAAGGGCCGCCTGGACGCCTGGGGCAGCTTGGTGGCGACCCGCTGAAACAGCAGCGGCCTGTGCGGCATCCTTTACAGGACAGGCCTCGATGAATCGGTAAAGCTGGACGCCTGGAAGTCCCTAGGTCCGGTACCCCGCACCCCTCGGACCGGACTTGAATGGTGGTGACCGCATGACCGAACCCAAGATGAAACCCAAGGTAGATACGGCCCGGGCCTGGCGGGAAGCTCGGGCTCTCCTGCGGCAGCATCGGGGCTCCCTGGCCCTCGGCCTGTTCCTCATGCTCATCAGCCGCCTGGCGGGGCTGGTGCTGCCTGCCAGCACGAAATACCTCATCGATGAGGTGCTCGGGAAGCACAACGGCCGCCTGTTGCTGCCCCTGGCGCTGGGCGCAGGCGCCGCCACCATCCTGCAGGCCATCACCAGCTACGCCAACTCCCAGGTGGTGAGCGTGGCGGCCCAGCGGGCCATCATGGCCATGCGCCAGCGGGTCCAGGATCACATCCTCCGCCTGCCGATCCGCTACTTCGACAGCACCAAGAGCGGTGTGGTGATCTCCCGCGTCATGAACGATGCCGAAGGCGTCCGCAATCTCGTGGGCACCGGCATCATTCAGCTGGTGGGCGGCGTCCTCACGGCCGTGATCTCCCTGGCCGTGCTGTTCTGGCTGAACTGGAAGCTCACCCTCGCCACGGTCATCTTCCTAGCCATCTTCGGCGGGGCCATGGCCCTGGCCTTCCGAAGGCTCCGCCCCCTCTTCCGGAAGCGCAGCGAGATCACGGCGGACATCACTGGACGCCTGACAGAGTCCGTGGGGGGCATCCGGATCCTGAAGGTCTACGTGGCGGAGGACCGCGAACGCCGGATCTTCGCGGAAGGCACCGAACGGCTCTTCAAGAACATCGCCGGGACCCTCACGGGCACCAGCGCCATCACCGCCTTCGGCACCGCCATCGTCGGGGCCCTGGGCGTGCTGATCATGATCATCGGCGGTCGCGCGATCTTCGCGGGGGCCATGACCCTGGGCGACCTGATCATGTACACGTTCTTCGTGGGCATGATGGCGGCGCCCGTGGTCCAGATCGCCAACATCGGAACGCAGGTGAGCGAGGCCTTCGCCGGCCTGGACCGGATCCGGGAGATCCTGGACATGCCCACCGAAGACCAGGAGGATGCCGGCCGGGAACCCCTGCCCACGGTGGCGGGCTCGGTGGCCTTCCAGGGAGTCAGCTTCGCATACGAGGAGGGCGCCCCGGTGCTGAAGGACATCTCCTTCGAGGTTCCGGCGGGCAGCACGGTGGCTCTGGTGGGGTCCAGCGGCTCGGGGAAGAGCACCATCATCTCCCTCGTCATGGCCTTCAACCATCCCCAGCAAGGGCGGGTGCTGGTAGACGGCAAGAACATCGAGACCCTGCGCCTGCGGGAATACCGGGCCAAGCTGGGGGTCGTCATGCAGGACAACTTCCTCTTCGACGGCACCGTAGCCGACAACATCGGCTTCGCCAAGCCTGGCGCCACCCGGGAGGAAGTCGAGGCCGTGGGCCGCATCGCCCATGTGCATGAATTCGTGGACCGCTTCGACCAGGGCTACGACACCGTGGTGGGTGAACGCGGCGTAAAGCTGTCCGGCGGCCAGCGCCAGCGCGTGGCCATCGCCCGCGCCATCCTGGCGGATCCCCGCATCCTTCTGCTGGATGAAGCCACCTCGAGCCTGGACAGCGAGAGCGAAGCCCTCATCCGGGACGGCCTGCGGCGGCTGCGGGCGGGCCGGACCACCTTCGTCATCGCCCACCGCCTGAGCACGATCGAAAGTGCCGACCAGATTCTCGTGATCGAGCACGGCGAGATCGTGGAGCGGGGTACCCACTCGGAGCTGCTAAGGCTGAACGGCCGCTACAAACAGCTACATGACCGGCAGCACGGCGTGGAGATGGACCAGTTCATCAATCCCGGTGAGGATTTCACAGCCCTGGATGGGCCAGGGGAGCGCCTCTAGACCCCGTAGTGCTTGTAGAAGTACCAGGCCGACAGGATGAAGCCGATGGTGACAACGCCGACCCGCACGGTCTTCCGTCCCACGCGATGTGCCATGTGGGAACCGAAGAGCCCTCCCAGGCCCGCCGCGATGGCCATGATGATCATGAATTTCCACTGCACATTGCCGGGATGCCGCAGGAACTCCATGCCCAGGAAGGCGAAGATGGCAATGCCGTTGATGCACAGCGCCAGCAGGTTCTTCAGGCCATTCATCTGATGGATGTCCGTGAGGCCCAGCAGGCTCAGGGCCGCGAGCATCAGGATGCCGATGCCGGCGCCGAAGTAGCCGCCGTAGATGCCCACGATGAACTGGAAGACCATGGCGCCGATCCACCACCCCGGCGTCCGGTCGTGGCTGCCCATCTTCTTCAGCAGCTTGTTGACAGGATCATTGGCCGCCAGCAGCACCGTTGCCGCCAGGATCAGCCAGGGCACCAGCTGGTCGAACACCTTCTGGGGCGTGACGAGCATGAGCCAGGCGCCCAGGGCGCCGCCGAGCAGCGAGGGCGGCATCAAGCGCAGGGCGAATTCCCGGATGCCAGCGAGATCCTCGCGATGCCCCCAGAACCCTCCAATGGACCCTGGCCAGAGGGCGATGGTGCTCGTGACGTTGGCCTGCTGGCCTGTGAGGCCGATGCCGAGCAATGCGGGGAACGACACGAGCGTGCCGCCCCCCGCGATGGAATTGATGGCACCAGCGATGAAGGCCGCTGCCATGACCGTGAGTGCGTGTCCGATGTGCATGCCATCCAAGATGACAGGCCTGCGGACCAATCAGAAGTCGGCTACTTCCACTTGAACGGGAACACCGGTTTCTTCGAACCATACTCAGGCGGCCACACGGTTTCATGCTTGCCGTTCTGGATCTGCTCCACCAGCATCTGGTGCTTGTTCTGGTTTGTGTAGCCGCTGTAGTCGATGAACCGAACCTCGCCCATGATGCCGTTCCAGTGGCCGCCGCGCAGCTCCGCGCGGAGCTTCTCGCGATCACCGCCCACCTTGGCCGCGGCTTCGGCCATGACCATCATTGAGGCGTAGGCATTGGCGGCGTGGTAGGGGACCTCGGCCTTGCCGAACTTGGCCTTGTATCGGGCCCCGAAGTCCTTGGCGCCGGGCCAGTTCACATCGGTGGTCCACTGGGTGCTGGAGAACACGTTGTTGGAGATGGCCTGCTCCCGGGCGAATTCAGAGGAGGCGAAGCCCGCGCCCGCGCCCAGGAAAGCCTGGGGCTGGAGGCCCACTTCGCGCGCCTGGCGCATGAGCAGGATGCCGTCGGCCACGTAGGACACCATGAAGACGAGGTCGGGCTTGGCGGCCTTGACCTTGGCCAGGGTGGACCGGTAGTCCGGAGAGCCGGCCGCGTAGGCTTCCTCCATCACCACCTGGATGCCCACCTGGGCCGCATAGGCCTTGGCCGACTTGGCGCCGGAGGTGCCGAAATCCGTGTTCTCGTTCAGGATCGCCATGGTCTTGGGCTTGCCCAGCTTCTGGGCCATGGAGATGAGGATGGAGGCGTAGTCCTCGGTGGTGGCGCTGAGGCGGAAGACGTACTTCTGGTTCTGGCGGGTGATGTCCTCCTTGGAGGCCACGGGGACCAGCAGAGGCACCTTGTACTTTTCGGCCAGCTTGGACACGGCGTTGGCACAGGCGGAGCTGTAGGGGCCGACGACGGCGGCCACGCGATCGCGGGTCACCAGCTTCTCCATGGCCGACATGGAAACCTGGGGCTTGCCCGTGTCGTCCTCGGTGACCAGTTCGACCTTGATGCCCTTTTTCTGGAGATCCTCCAGGGCCAGCTTGTAGCCGTTGCTCATGTACTCGCCGATGGGCGCCTGGGTGCCCGTCGCGCAGTTGATGACGCCGAGCTTCACCGGCGTCTGCGCCTGCAGGGCGAGTCCGAAGGCCATCAGGGGTGCGAGGATTCTCAGCATCATGCTGCCTCCTTGGATATGGGATTGGGGTTGGATGTTGGACGGGAGCGTAGCATGACGGGGTCTCGTCACGCGTGGTAGGCTCGCGATCTTCCCATTGAGGTCTGACATGCGGGCTCTCCTGGCATCGATTCTTTCCCTCAGCCTCGTGGCCGCACCTTCCCAGGCCGATCTTCGTGTCATGAAGATCCTCCCCATCGGGGAATCCGGAGGGTGGGATTACGTGACCCTTGATAGCTCGGCCCGGCGCCTCTACGTCCCCCGGTCCGATCGGGTGCAGGTCCTGGACTTGGAGGGCAAATTCATCGGGATGATCAAAGGCACCGATGGCGTCCACGGTGTGGCCTTGGCCCCGGGTCTCGACCGCGGCTTCACGAGCAACGGCCGGAGCAGCACCATCACCATCTTCCGGTTGTCGACTCTGGAGGTTCTCGACCAGATCAAGGCCACCGGCGAAGGCCCCGACGCCATCCTCTTCGATTCCTCCACCAACCGGGTATTCAGCTTCAACGGACGCGGGAAGAACGCCACGGTCCTCGACGCCGCCACGGGGAATGTCGTGGGGACCATCCCGTTCGGCCACAAACCGGAATTTGCCGCCACGGACGGCAAGGGGCATGTGTTCGTGAACCTGGAAGATTCGGCTGAAGTGGCCGTGATCGATGCGAAAAAGCTCGCCGTGGAACAGCGCTGGCCCCTGGCACCTATCCAGGATCCCACCGGCATGGCCATCGATGTGAAGCACCACCGGCTCTTCATCGTCGGCGGCAACAAGCTGATGGCGGTGCTGGACGCGACCACCGGCAAGATGCTAGCCACCCTCGCCATCGGGACCGGCGCCGACGGAGCCGCCTATGACCCCGGGCTGGGCTTGGCCTTCAGCTCGAACGGAGAGGGCACCCTCACCATCATTCGCCAGGAGAGCCCGGACCGGTACAGCGTCCTGGAACAGGTCCCCACCAGGCGTGGGGCGCGCACCATGGCCCTGGACGAGAAGACCCACAGGATCTACCTCCCCACCGCCGAGTTCGCTCCCACCCCTGCCCCGACGGCGGAAACCCCCAGGCCCCGACCGACCATGACGCCCGGCAGCTTCCAGATCCTGGTGGTGGGGCGCTAGACGACTCTGAGCTCGACGACCACCAGCGTCGCGCCGCCGTACCCTGGAATCAGCTGAAGGACGTCAGGGGCATCGTCCATCCGCAGCAGATGGCGCCGGCCCAGGTGCAGCTCCACTTCCGGGACATAGACGGTCCCCCCGGCCACGAAGACGATCAGGGTGGAGCCCGCCGGCTGAGCCAGGGCGCGGGGGGAGGCCAGATGGAAGGACTCCACCCGCGCTTGGCAGCACCGTGGATCCACCATCAGGTTGAAGTCAGTGCTCGGTCCGTCCACCAGGGTGGCCGTGGCGGGCCAGTCCCCGGAGAACCGGATGGGCACGAGCGGTTCCGTGAGTGCCACGCGGCCGCGGGGACCGAAGTCGAGGTCGAACCCCGCGCCTTCCAGCAGAAGCAGCCAGCGCTCCAGCCCCGGAAAGGCCGAAAAGGGCCCAGACGCGGCCACCTCGGCCGAGCTGAGGCGCCACCGGAAGCCCGTCTCCACGGTCGCCCCCGGAGGGTCCACGGCCAACTCCAGCGTCGTGCCCCCGCCGTTCTTCCAGGGCATGAGGCGGCCATCTGAAGGTTTGATCTGCTGCCACTTCATTTCTTTCCCTCCAGCCTCCGGGCCTCCTCCTGGCTCAGGATCCTCCATGGCAGCGGCAGCAATCCGGGAACCCGGGCCATGTACTCCCGGTAGGCCGCGCCGAACCGGGCCCGCAGCTTCCGCTCTTCCAGCCGCGACCCGAGGATGAAATAGAGGGTGATCCACCAGGCCGACACGAGACGCGCCTGGTTCATGTCGCGGGTCCAGAGGATCACCAGGGAAAGGCTGTACCAGGGATGCCGCACGAATCGGTGCAGGGGCGAGATCCGGAACGGCTCCAGGTCCTCGGCCATCGTGCGGAGGGACCGGAGTTGCCGCCAGCCCAGGAATTCCTTCAGGTCGTAGCCGGCCGGCCCGAACACCAGGACCGCTGCCGCGAGGAGGGCCAGCCCGTTCATCGTCCACCCCGCCGGACCGGTCCAACGCCAGAGCCAGGGCCCTGGATGGCGCCACATCCACCCGAGGATCGGCAGGAGCGCCAGCACGGCGATCAGGTTATAGAGCAACCGATAGGCCGGCACCAGAGGCCGGGCATGAGCCACCACGGCCCGCTTTAATCCCAGAGAGGCCAGCAGGGAGTGCAGCGCCGCATAGGCGATCCAGGCGCAGGACAGCAGGAGCAGGTTGGCGGTGTCGGAACCCATGGAAGGATTGTGGACGCCCCGGTCCTCCGGGGCCACCAGCAGAACCAGCGGGCGGGTTATCCTGTCGGGATGCAACTGACTTGGCCCCAGCCGGCGCGCTTCGCGCTTGTCCTCGCCCTGCTCTGGGTGGTCTATGTCCTGCTCTGGACGCCGGGCCCCCTCGCCCTGAGGATGCTCGGGCTCTACCCGAAGAAACTGGGCTCGCGCGTGGTGGGCTGGGCCGCGGCCTGCCCCCTGCCCCAGGCCTGGCGCGGACCCCTGCTGGGCCGGTTCGCGGGGCACTACGGCATCGACATGGCGGAAGCGGAGTTCTCCCTGGAGGACTACCCCAGCCTCCAATCCCTGTTCACGCGGCGCCTCAAGGCGGGCCTCCGTCCCCAGGACACCCCCACGCCCGGCGGCCTGAACAGCCCTGTGGATGCCCGCATCATCGCCAGCGGCCGCATCAAGGCAGACACGGCCATCCAGGCCAAGGGCCTCCCCTACCGCATTTCGGAACTGTTGAAGCATGAGCGGGGCGCAGAGCGCTTCGAGGGCGGCCACTACCTCACGTTGTACCTCTCGCCCAAGGACTATCACCGCATCCATGTGCCCCTGGAAGGCAAGGTCACCGCGGTCAGCCGCGTGGAGGGCGAGCTCTGGCCCGTGAACGATGCCAGTACCGGCAGCGTCCCGCGCCTCTACGAGCGCAACCGCCGCGCCGCCTGGACCGCCCTGGGCACTGGTTCCGCTGAGGGCCTGGAGGTGGCCGCCGTCCTGGTGGGCGCCACGCACGTGGGTGGCGTCGTGATCGATCGGCGCTGGCTCGCCGGACGGGACCTGCCCAAGAATGGCGGCTTCACGGTGGACCTGCTTCCCTGCACGCCCGGCGAGGACCTCGGCACCTTCGAGTTCGGCTCCACCGTGGTTCTGCTGATCGGCGGTCCCAGAGCCGGAGACTGGGTTCCGCTCCGAACCGAGGGCAGCGTGAAGGTGGGACAACGGCTGGGGGCGTACCGGTGAGCGAAACCGAGATCTTCAACCAGGATCCTCTCTGGGACGAGGGCGGCGACCTGCCGGGCGCCCTGGAGGCCCTGTTCACCGCGGCCGGGGAGGTGCTGGACCTGGCCCGCCTGAGGGAACTTACCGGCCTGGGTGACGGCGCCCTCCAGCAGGGCATCGAGAAGCTGCAGGAGCGCCTGACCGGGCCCAGCGGCCTGCGTCTCCTCGAGGTAGGCGGGGGGTGGCGCATGGCCACCAGCCCGCTCTACAAGGAGATGGTCGCCCGGCTGGTGACCACCACGCGCAGCGGCAGGCTCACCCCGGCGCAGATCGAAGCGCTGGCCATCATCGCCTACCGCCAGCCCGTCACCATCACGGAACTGAACGCCATCCGCGGCGTCACCAGCAGCGCCAACCAGGTGAAGAGCCTCATGGAGCGCCAGCTCATCACCCCCGCCGGCCGCAAGCCCGTGGTGGGCCGGCCCATGACCTACGCCACCACCCAGGCCTTCCTGCTGCATTTCGGCTTGAAGAACCTCCACGACCTGCCCCGGCTGGAGGATTTCGGCGAAGGCCGCCTGGAGGCCGAAGCCCTGGCCGGCCTCGAACCGCCCCTGCCCGAGGACGGGCTCTTCGGCGAAGGGGCGATGGAGATGATCGAAGAACTGCCGGACGAAGGGGCCGAATCATGAGCCAGCCCACGACCCTCAGCCTCCAGGAGCACCCGGAGAAACCGAAGGCCGAGAGCCCCACGGGCTTCGTCCTCCAGTCCTGGCAGAAGGGCTGCCTGCTGATCGTGCTCCTCGGCGTCCTCTACCTGCGGATCTGGCGTCGCAAGCGCGCCCACATCCTCGTGTGCAGCCACTGCGGGAAGAAGAATCCCCCGCACCAGAGCAACTGCCAGAAGTGCGCCGCACCCCTGATGCGGATTCATGAATAGCGGGCTGGCGTAACCTCCTCGCCGGGTCCCGGCTGCGCGGAGCACATCAAGCCTCCGCTTCGCCGCCCGGCGGTCGGTCAGAACTCGATATCGATGGACTCTTCGGCGAGGTCGTTCTCTTCGCCCAGCACTTCGCAGGCGGCGCCGTACATCTGGAGCACGGCGGTCTTGCGGTTGCTCAGGCTGGTGAGCAGTTCCTTCACGCGCTGCACTTCAGTGGCGATGGTGTTGTTGATCTGGGACACCTCGGAGCGGCAGCGCTCACGGGTGGTCTCGTAAAAGGCCTTCTGATCCTGGCTCAAATCCATGGGAACTCCCCGGGGCGACGAAAGTGTACGGAAAAGCTGATCTTATCCCGATCTTCCGTTCAGGACCACCGGGCGATGACCAGCAGGAGCACGAGGAGCGCGGCCAGACCCAGGATCGCCGGCAGCATCCAGCGGGGCCGCGATGGGATCTCCTCGATCGGCTCGATGGTTTCCAGCGCCTCCAGGCCGGACTCGGAGCCATCGCCGGACAGGGGGGCTTTCCGGACGACCGTTTCGGTCTGGAGCGCCAGGTTGCGATGCGTGCCGCTAGTGAAGCCGTTGGGGGGCGGGAACCGGGAGGCCATCAGGCTCTCCAGGTGGTCGAGCGGCCCGTTGAGCAGGGCCTGCATGTACTCCGCCACGTCGTGTTCCGTGATGGGCGGGCCCTGCCGCTGGAGGTAGTCGCGCAGATCCCGCTCCATGAAGCGGGCCGAGGGGTAGCGGTGATCCACGCTCTTCTGGAGCGCCCGGTTCACGATGGCCACCATCTCCTTCGACACGTTCGGGTTCAGCGTGCCCAGGTCCGATATCCGGCCCAGCCGGACCTTCTCGAGCACGCCCAGCTCTGAATCCGCCTGGAAGCAGCGCTCGCCCGTGAGCAGCTCGAACAGCACCAGCCCCAGGGAGTAGAGGTCCGAGCGATTGTCCAGGGGCTGGCCCGTGGCCTGTTCCGGGCTCATGTAGAGCAGCTTCCCCTTGAGCGCCCCCGCCACGGTGTGGCTGGCCTTGCTCGCGGCCTTGGCGATGCCGAAATCCACGAGCTTGACGGCGCCCTCGGTGGAAAGGATCACGTTCTGGGGGCTGATGTCCCGGTGAACCAGCTTCAGCTCCCGGTCATCGAAGCCCCGCTTGCGGTGGGCGTAGTCCAGGGCCGCGGCCACCTTCATCACCACGAAGGCCGCCACCTGCTCCGGGAACGGCAGGCCGTATTCCCGCACCTTCCGCAGCAGGGTGCGGAGGTCGCGGCCGTTCACGTACTCCATGGCGATGTAGTACGAGCTGCCGGCCTTCCCCAGGTCGAAGATCTGCACGATGTTCGGATGGGTCAGCTGAGCCGCCAGCTTGGCTTCATCGATGAACATCGTGACGAAGTCCTCGTTGTCGCTGAAGTGCGGCAGGATGCGCTTGATGGCCACGATCTTCTGGAAGCCCTGCACGCCCCGCTGCTGGGCCTTGAACAGCTCCGCCATGCCGCCGATGGCGATCTTCTCCAACAGGAAGTAGTTCCCGTACTCCTCCAGGACCTCCTGCGGTCCTGCCGCCACGGGTTTCGCCTCCAGAGCCGGAGGAGCCGCGGGGGCCCCGGCCGCGCCGGCAGACCAGGCGAAGGGGTCATGGACCCCGGAAATGCCGCTGAGGGTATAGTCCGACGGCCCCAGGGCTTCGGTCGGGGCGGGAGCCAGGGAGGGGGTCGGCGCTGAAGCCGAAGCCAGGGCCGGAACCACGCGCACCAGGTTTCTGACCGGGGCAGGCTCCGGGGGAAGGGCCTCCACCTCTTCGATCACCCGGCCGAAGATCTCCGCGGCGCTCAGGGGGGGCTGCGTCCCGGAACGCTCGGCTCCAGCTTCGGACGGAGCGGGTTCTGCGCCCTCGGCCAGGTCTGCGAGGAGGTCGCCGAAGATGTCCGTGGTGGTGAGCTTGGCGGCCCCGGGGCGGTACCGCCGGAGGACGGCCGCGATCTCTCCATCGGGGCGGGTCCGTTCCAGGTATTCCTGCACCCCGGCCCCGGCCACCTCCCCACTCTGGGAGCCCTCGGTCAGCACCAGCACCGGCAGCCCGGGGTTCCGTTCCCGCAGGCGCTGGACCAGATTGCTGTCCGCGCCCAGGCCATCGGGCGCATTCGAGTCCAGCAACAGCAGGTCCGGATCCTGGCCCGCCTGGAGGAAGGCCTCCGTGGCGTCGTGGCGGATCCACCGGACCTCCCAGCCATCACCTTCCATGGCAGACACCAGGCCAGGAGTCCGCAAGGACTCGCCGTCCACGATGAGAAGGAGAGGGCGCCGCATGATCATCCAGAAGAAGCAGTGAGGGTTAAGGGTAACCAGAGGCTTTCCTCCTCGCCATAACCCCAGTGTTGAGGTAGACTTTTCGTTCGGTCCGGTGCTGCCCTGCAGCCCTGCCGAAATCCACGGGAAAGGAGGTGCATCCATATGCCTTTGGTCAAGGTCAAAGAAGACGAAACCTTCGAGTTCGCCCTTCGCCGCTTCAAGCGGAAGTGCGAGAAGTCCGGCATTCTCAGTGAGCTGAAGAAGCGCCAGCACTACGAGAAGCCCAGCACCAAGCGCAAGCGCAAGATGCTCGCCGCCCGTAAGAAGACCCTGAAGCGCCTCGCGCAAGAGCGCCGCATGATCGGTTGAGATGAAGCCCGCTTCATCTCGAAAAAGGCCCGCGGAAGCGGGCCTTTTGATTTACTGAAGACTCATGACCCAAGACTGCCCCCATGAACCCTGAACTCGACGCCCTTGAATTTCCCGATGCGGTCCGCCTCATCCAGTCGGGCGCCCGCACAGCGCCCGCACGGGCGGCGCTGGGGGCCATGCAGCCCTGGGATGGGCGGACGGGACTGCGGCGGCTGCACCAGCTGGAGCTGCAGGAGCTTTGGGCCCAGTCTCCGGACTTGCTGCCCATCCTGCCCATGGACGAGGCCCTCGACGAATTGCTTAATCCGGCTGGCTGGCTGCTCCCGGAACATTGGCGGCAGTTGCGGGATGGCCTGAAGGCCCTGGCCCGCCTGCTGCACAGCCTGACGACCCTGTCCTGGCCCGAAGCCCACCCCATTCCCCCGGGCGTTCACCTGGGCATCGACCGCCTCCAGGTGACCGCCGCCCTGCTGCCGGAGCCGGCTCCCATCGCCGAGCGCCTGACGAAAAGTTTCAATGCAGACGGCCAGCTGGACCCGCTGCGCATCCCGGCCCTGGCCAGCCTCCACCGCAGCCGCCAGGACGCCTTCCAGGCCGTGCAGGCCAAGCTCCAGAAGCTGCTGCGGGCCACACCGGACGCCTTCAACGAGGCCATGGTCGTGGAGCGCAACGGGCGCTTCTGCCTGCCCGTGCGGCAGGAGCGGCGCAGCCTCGTGCCGGGGTTGGTGCTGGACCGCAGCGGCAGCGGCGCCACCGTCTTCATCGAGCCCATGGAGGCCGTGCCCCTCAACAACGCCTTCGTGGAGGCCGACCGCGACTACGCCCAGGCGGTGCAGGCCTTCCTGCGGGACCTGCTGGCGGACTTGCGGGCCCGCCGGGAGGACTTCACCCGTTGGCGGGATCTCCAGGCCCAGGCGGACCAGGGGCTCGCCCTCCTGCGCTGGGCCGCCCTCTGCGACGGCCGCCTGCCGGATCTGGAGGCCGACCCCAAGCAGGGCCGCCTCTGCCTGCTGGAGGCCCGCCACCCCATGCTGCTGCCTGCGGTGCGGGAGGCCATGGGCCTGGAGCCCCTGACCCACCCCGTGGTGCCCCTGAACCTGGGGCTGGAGGCGGAGAAGCCCGGGCTGGTCATTTCAGGCTCAAACACCGGTGGCAAGACTGTGGTGCTGAAAACCGTGGGTCTCCTCTCCGTGCTGGCCGCCTGCGGCTGCGCCGTGCCTGCGAAGGAGGGCTCCAGCTTCCCCGCCCTGCCCAGCCTCCACGCGGACATCGGCGACCATCAGACCATCACAGGAAGCCTCTCGACCTTCAGTAGCCATGTCCTGCATCTGAAGAAGATCCTGGAAAACGTCCATGATGGCGGCCTGGTGCTGCTGGACGAGCTGGGCACGGGCACGGATCCCAAGGAGGGTGCGGCCCTCGGCATCGCCATGCTCCAGACCCTCTCCCGGCGCCGCTGCTGGATCCTCTGCTCGACCCACCTGGGTGAGATCAGCCAGTGGGCCCTGCGCCACACCCGCTTCCAGAACGCTTCCGTCCAGTTCGACGAAGACCGCCTGGCTCCCACCTACCGTCTGCTGGTGGGCCAGCCGGGCCAGAGCCGCGCCCTCACCATCGCCGCCAAGCTGGGCCTGCCCAAGGCCGTGCTGGAGCACGCCGACAAGGTGCTGGGCAAGCGGGAGCAGGACTGGCGCGACTTCCTGCGAGAGCTCGAGGCAGAACGCACCCGCCTCATGGAAGAGGCCGAAGCGTTGCGGCAGCAGATGGCCGCCGCCGAGAAGGACCGAGAGATCCTCCGCCAGCGGGAGGAGAAGCTGCGGATCGAACGGGAAGCCTTCCTGCAGGAATCGAAAGAGAAGGTGGCCCGGGTGCTCGACTTCCTCGACCACGAGGGCAAGCGGCTCGTGAAAGAGTTGAAGGAGCGCCAGAAGGCCGCCGACGTGAACGCCGACCGCCTGGGCACCGAAGTCCACGAGCGGGTGAAGCAGCTCACACGCCTGGCGGAGGCGGAACTGGCGCCGCGAGGCGCCAAGGCGAAGCCCGCCGCGCCCAGGGAGGTCCGGGAGGGCGGGTACGCGCGCCATCGGGGCCTTGGCGTGGAAGGGAAGGTGGTGACGCTCAAGGGCGACCGGGCCACGCTGGAAACACCCCAGGGCCGCCGCCTGGAATGCCGCCTCGGAGAATTGGAACCTATCGGGGCCCGGGAGGCGGCCCCCAGACCTTCCGGCAAGGTGAGGGTGCGGGCTGAAGTCCAGGACATCGACTCCGAGATCAACCTCATCGGCCGGGCCAGCGACGATGTGGACAGCGAGATCTACCGCTTCGTGGAGGAGGCCCTGGCGGCAGGCCGGCGCTTTGTCCGTATCGTCCACGGTCACGGCACTGGCAGACTGAAGGCGGCGGTCCGCGAGGCCCTGCGCGGTCATCCCGGCATCGCCCGCGTGGAGGACGCGCCTCAGAACCAGGGCGGCGCCGGCGCCACCGTCATCACCTTGAAATGATGATCCCTACTACATGAAAAAGGCCCCGCGGACGCGGGGCCTTCTAGTGGGGAACCAGGGTCGACTCAGAACTTGACGCGGACGCCAGCCTGGACCTCGCGGGTCTTGTCCTTGGCCACCAGGCCGAGCTGTCCGAACTCGGCGTTGGTGATGATGTAGCCATTGGGGGAGCGGACGCTGAAATCAGCCCTGTTGAAGACGTTGTAGATGTCGACGATGCCTTCCACCTGGAGCTTCCCGTAGACCTTGAAGTTGCGGCTCAGGCGGAGGTCGAACTGGGTGTAACCGGGCTGCCGCTCGTCGCCGCGGGTGTGCCCGGGAGCGAAGTGGTTGGCCATACCGTCGCCGTTCACGTCATTGACCAGGTAGGCCGAGTAGGGCAGGCCGCTCTGGTAGAGGCCCCGCACGGAACCCTCCACTCCCCAGAGGATGGGGAAGTAGGCCACCACGTTGACGACCCAGCGGCGGTCGCTATCGCCATAGCCGTAATTGGAGGAGGGATCCTGGGGATTGGGCGTGAGGGAGGCGCCCAGTTCGCTGCTGAAGTTCGAGTTCGCGGAGGTATAGGTGCCGCGCTCGAAGGACCCGGTGTCCTGGGCCTTGGAGTAGGTCACGTTGCCGATGACGCCGGTCTTCTCATCCCAGGTCTTCTTGACCGAGAAGCTCAAGCCCCGGTAGTAGCCCCAACCATCGGTCTTGACGAGGTAGACATCACTGAAACCGCCGACCGGATTGCCGGGTGTGATGGAGCCCTTGTTGAAGTCCACCCGGTGGCCGCGGATGATCGCGTAGTTGGGGCGGGTGGCGATGCTCCAGGCGTCGATGCCCGGCGCGTAGCCATCGTTGTAGGCCTGGCCGCCGGTCTGGCCGAGGTTGATGTTCTCGAAGCGCTGCAGGTTCTCGTACCGCACGTAGGTCGCCGTCAGGCCCAGCACCAGGTTGTTGCCAAGGTCATGCTCGACACCGAGGCTGGCCTTCTTGGAGCGGGAGAGCTTGTTCTCCGGATCCCAGAGTGAGGTAGAGGAGGCGCCCGAGGTGAATACGCCGGATCCGGCGATCGTGGCCAGTTCCGCATCCGTCAGCTTCCGCATACCGCTGCCGCTGATCAGGTTCGAGGCGCTCAGCAGGCCGCTGTTGAAGAGCGCCAGGTTGGTTGCGTTGGTGCGGTTGAGGGAAAAACTGTAGTTGGTGATGATCTGGCCGTTGCCGGTCATCGTGTTGGAGTGGAGCAGGAGCGGAGTTGGGCTGCTGAAGGAGCCGTAGCCTCCACGGATGACCGTCTTGCCACGGCCATCCAGGTCGAAGCTGAACGCGAAACGCGGATCCACGGCACTGGCCCCGCTGGCCTTGTCCAGTCCCTGGAAGTTGGGGTTGGGTGCCGGATTGTCCGAGAAGGACTGGTTGATGGTCCGCAGGCCCGCTGTCAGGTTCAGACGCTTGTCGAACAGACCGGAATACTGGACCTGCCCGAACACGCTGTTGGTCTTGGTCCACATCTGGATGCGGCCGTTGTAGGGGCTGACGGCCCCACTGTAGGTGATGGGGTTGGCCCTGTTGTAGTCGGGGTTCGGGGGAACTGGCGGCGTGTTCAGGTCGCCCAGCGTCCCGTTGGCCCAATCGGCCGCGGCACCGTAGGTACCGAACTGGAAGCGCCCAGCATTGTTCTGAAAGAACTGGTTGTCCACGTCGACCTTCATCAGGTCGACGCCGCCCTTCACTTGGAAGTCGCCGTGGCTCCAAGTGGTCGCGCTGAAGAACTGTTGGGTGTTCTCATTGCTCTCACGGGGTGTGGAGGTCTTGGTGCCGAAGGCCATGAAGCTGGCGGTGGTGGGCACTTCAAGGGAGGGGACGCCCGGAACCGAGTTGTTCCGCATGGGCCGGGCCTCCCGGGCGATCTGCAGGCGGCTTTCGGTGAACAGCTCGTTGGTCCAGATGTCATTGGCTTCGACCACCCAGCTGATCGAGTTCGTCTTGGTGGGGATGTTATTGCTCTCGGCATTGTTGGGGTTGGCGCTGGTGTTGTTCAGCGTGTCCGTCATCGTCTGGTAGTTCATCCGCAGGACAAACCGGTGGTTCTCGTTCAGCGAATAGTCCAGACGGCCGAAGTACACCGTGTTGGTGTTCTCCATGGGGTAGGCGTGGGGGGGGATGCCGGCCTTGGGGTTGCCCAGTTCCTGGGCCAGGGTGAGGCCGTTCCGGTTGGTCAGTACGCCCCCCAGCGGGCTTGCCTCGAGGTTATTGAAGTCTTCTGGCCCCATGCCCGAGGTGTACGCCGGATTGGGAGTCACCCCATCAGCCAGGAATTTGCTCTGTCCAAGCGAAGTCGGATTCGGGTTGGCGGTGATGCTCTTGTTGTAGCGCTCGACGCCCACGAAGTACCAGAGCTTGTCCTTCACGAGAGCCCCGCCCACGTTGAAGTTCACGTTGGTGGAGTCGTTGAACCGCTGGAGGTTGGTGGGCGTGTTGAAGGTGTGGCTGGGGTCGTAGGGCACGGGCTTCGGCCGGGCGCTCCAGCTGGTCCGCCGGATCTGGTAGAGGGCGCTCCCGGAGAATTCGTTGGTGCCGGTCTTGGTCACAGCATTGATGGTGGCGCCAGCCTGGCCATACTGCACGTCGTAGCCATTGGTCACGATCTGGAGTTCCTTGATCGTGTCCGCGCCGAAGATGAACGGCGTATACACGCCCCCACGCTGCTCGTTGAAGAACGCGGAATTTGTGCTCGCGCCATCGATCTGGATGGCGTTGAAGATCTGGCGCCCACCTTCGACGGTGAGGCGGCCGTTGTTTCCTGACACCACTCCCGGAGAAAGCTTGGCCATGTCCGTGAAGTTGCGGCTGACCAGGGGAACGGCCTCGATCACCGCGGCATCCACACTGGTCATGACGTTCGTCTCTTTGGTGTCCACGCCGCCGGACACGCCCACGATCTCCACCATCGCGGAAGCCTCCGCCACGTCCAGCCTGAAGTTGGCGATGGTGTTCTGGCCCAGGAGTACTTGGATATTGGTGTCCTTCATGCTGCGCATGCCACTGGCGGTGACGGTGAGCTCATAGTTCCCCACCGGCAGCAGCCCGATCTGGTACTCACCCTCCGCATTGGTAGTGGTCGTGCGAGCCAGGCCCGTCTCACGGTTTCGCAGAGAGAGGCTGGCACCGGAGACCGACTGGCCGGCCGTGTTCTTCACCACGCCGCGCACCGCGCCGGCCGTGGAGGAGGTCTGGGCAGAGGCGATCGTGGCGCAGGCCAGGGCCGTAAGTGTGAGGGTCGACCAACGTCGGTTCATCGTCACTCCTGAGGCCAGAGAATTGGCCGCCGATGGATTACGGGTCCCGGTTTATTCCGGTGCGTCCGTGGCAGGGAAAAACCAAGGATCCCCGATTCTTATACGGCGACTCAAGTGCCTTTTTTGTCCGAAAAGTTTCCGGAAATAGTCGACACTCTTCACTCAGTTGTCACAGTCCGGGGCAGCTCAGGCCAGGTTCCTGGACTTCAGGAAGGTCACGAATCCGAAGTCCCCATCGCTGATGTGGTGCTTCAGCCAGCCTTCCATGAAGGTCGGGACCATCAGGGCCAAGGCGTGGTGACTCTCCTGGAACTTGCTGAGGAGCTCATGGAGGCTGGTGAGCATGGAGGCATGCTCGGACATGTGCTGAGTCAGATCCGGATAGCCGTACCGCGCCATGAAGGATTCCTCTGTGGCGAAGTGGCGCTCGGAGTGGCTGACCAGGGAAGCCAGAAGCGCCTCGACTTCCGCACGGTCCGCCCCTGATTGGACGGAGCTCCGGAGACGGTCGACGGTGGCGAAAAGTTCCTGATGCTGTTCATCAATGATCTGGATGCCCGTGTTGTAGCGGGTGTTCCAAACGACATCCATGGCCCGGATCCTTTTTTCATGACGAAAACAATGGAATCCGGACTGGGGCCACCACGAACAGGCAATCCACCACACGGATCTTCATACAGCCATACAGAAGACTGACAGCCGAATGTAGACTTCCGCGATCTTTCGATCAAGAAGATTGTGTTCTCTTTCCTGGAGACTGGTACCGGTGGGCGGTTTCCGGTTCCCGCCGCGCGGCTGGCTGGCCACGGCGCTTTTCGCCGGGAACGCCGCGCCCTGCGGCGTCCCCGGCGGCGCCTACCTGGCCGCCATCCGCGACTTCGAGTCCGACCACCGGATAGGAGAAGGGCCCCGTCGGGGCCCATGGATGGTACCGGTGGTCGGACTCGAACCGACACTCCTTTAGGGGGAAACGGATTTTGAGTCCGTCGCGTCTGCCATTTCGCCACACCGGCCAGAACCGCCAGGATATCGCGGCACTGCGGGTTTTCATAGTCATGGAGGTGTGCGCCACCTACCTCCTGAGACCCTCAAACCGCCGTGAGGGGGATGCGGCGACCGGCTCCGAAGGCCTTCGGGCTCACCTTGAAGGCGAAGGGGAGCTGGCGCCGCTTGAATTCGGTGCGACGGAGCAGACCCAGGATGCGGGGAAGGGCTGCGCGCGCCTCCTCCAGAGCAGATCCCTCCAACAGCAGGGCCAGGTCCTCGGCCAGTCCTTCCTCGGGCCGCTGGGCCTCGAGCACCGCGCCCAGGATGGCGTCCAACTGGGCGTAGGGCAGCAGGCTCGCCTCGTCGGTCTGGCCTGGGCGCAATTCTGCCGTGGGGGGCCGCTCCATCACGCCCCGGGGGACGGCCTCCCCCAACTCCCGGGCCACCGCGTAGATCCGGGCCTTGAGGCAGTCCCCTAGCGGCGCGAAGGCACCGATGCCGTCGCCGTAGAGGGTGAAGTAGCCGGTGGCGGCCTCGCTCTTGTTGCCCGTGTTCAGCACAGCCACGCGGCCGGTACCAAGACGGTGGTGGATCTCCGGCTCCGAGGTCAGCGCCATGAGCAGGCTGCCGCGGCAACGGCTCTGGAGGTTCTCGTCCGTGAGGCTGAAGGCGCGGCCCGGGAGCGCCTGCTCCAGCGCGGCCGTGAACCCCGCGAACGGGTCGTCCACATTGATGTGCAGGAAGCCCATGCCGAGGTGCCGGGCCTGCTGCTCTGCGAGGGCGGAACTCTCCCCGCTGCTGAACCGCGTGGGCAGGGCCACGCCCAGCACCCGACCTGGACCCAGGGCCTCCACCGCGAGGGCCGCCGCCACGGCACTGTCGATGCCACCGGAGAGCCCCATCACCAGCGCTTCGAGCCCCTGTTTGGCCAGATTGTCGCGGATCCCCGCGACCAGTGCGGTCCGCAGCCAGGAACCCTCTTCCACACTCCGCCAAGGGTCGCCGGACCGGCCAGTGTCCACCATGAGCAGGCCTTCGTAGAACGGCTCGCAGCCTTGCCAGCGGCCGTCCGGAAGGGCCAGACCAGACCCACCGTCGAAGAGCAGCCAGCTTTCGGCGCCCACTCGGCTGGCGTAGGCAACGGGAACGCCGTGCTTCTGCGCCAGCCCCGGCAGCAGGCGGCGACGCTGGGCATCCTTCGCTGGGATGGCCCAGGGGGCGCTGCGGCCCGGCGGCAGGTAGCTGCCCAGCGCGCTGGGGCTGGCGCTGCCATTGAGGATCAGCGTGGCTCCCGCCGCCGCCAGGTCCGCGATGGGATCCAGGCCGTAGTCCACCGGGGCGTTCCCCAGTTGTGGATCCGCCCAGAGGTCCTCGCAGATGGAGAGGCCGATGCGATGGCCCCGGAAGGGCACCAGAGGCTGGGGCGAGGGGTCTGGTTCGAAGTAGCGGTGCTCGTCGAAGACGTCGTAGCTGGGCAGGACACGCTTGTGCGAGCAGTGGCGCAGGACCCCGTCCTCGCACCACCACAGCTCATTCCAAAGGCGTCCCGAGGGCGCGGGCCGCGCCGTCCCGAAGAGCAGCGGCACCGGGCCGGAGAGCGCCGCCAGCCGGTATGATTCGCGTTCGATCCGCTGGCGCAGCCCCCGCTCCCAGAGCCGGTCCTCGGCAAGATAGCCCGGAATCGCGAGCTCCGGCGCCAGGACCAGCTCCGCCCCGGCGGCCACAGCCTCGGCATAGGCCATCTCCACGCCGCGGCCGTTCCCCTCGGGATCGCCGAGGCGGGCGTTGAGCTGGAGCAGGGCGATTCTCATGACATCAACTTACCAGCCTCCCTACCAGCGGATCTCCGCACAGGTGCCGCCCTCGGGGCGGAGCGCCAGACGCAGGTCGGCCCCCTGGGCATTGAGCCATTTCAGGGCCAGCGGAAGCCCCAGACCGGTCCCATCCGGCCGGCCACTCTCGAAGGGCCGAAGCATGCGGATGGCCGTGTCCTCCGACAGGCCGGGGCCGTCGTCCAGGATGTCGATCCGCCCTTCGGCCACCTGGACCAGGATCCGCCCCCCCAGGGGCGCAGCCTGGCAGGCGTTCTCCAGCAGGTTCACCAGAGCCTGATGCAGCAGCAGCGGATCGCCCGTGGCTCCCCCCTCCCCCTCCGCCACCAGCTGGCGGCCCTGGCTCACCGGGCGGCGCTTCAGCTCCACCACGGCCTGGGCCACGGCCTCTTCCAGGCGAAGTGGTTCCGAAGCCGGATCGAGCGGCTTCGCCCACTGGAGGAAGCGCTGGACGAGCCGTTCCAGGTCCTCAGTCTCCTCCAGCAGGGCCCCCGCGGCTTCACCGTGACCGGCCCGCTTCAGCATCTGTCCCCGCCCCTTGAGCACCGCCAGGCCGTTCTTCAGTTGGTGGGCCACGCCCGCCGTCATCTCACCCAGGTCCGCGAACCGCTCCCGCAGCTGGCGGCGGTGCTCCTCAGCCTCGGCTTCGGTGACATCCTCGAACTGCACGAGCGCGCCGATGCGATCCGGGGCCTCGATCCGCTGGAGCCGCCAGCGGCGCCCCCCGGCGGTGCAGCGCCAGGCGGGCCCGGGATCCCGGCCCAGGGCCTCCCGCAGCCAGGGGAAGGGTTCCAGCACGAAGGCCGCTTCCAGGCCCACCACGCCGCGCCGCACCCCCAGCAGGTCGCAGCCGCGTCGGTTCAGGGCCGCCAGGCGCTGGCGCTGGTCCACCCAGAGGACGCCTGTAGGCAGCACATCCAACAAGCGCTCGTGCACCGTGCGCAGTTCGCCCAGGGAGTTGGCCAGCTCGCCCCGTTCCCGCAGGCTCCCGGACACTGCTGAGAGAAGGAGCGCCTCGGGGTCCGCCTTGGCGCGACGGTGAATCCGCGCCCAGCGGGCGAGGACCAGGGCCACGCCACCGACGGCCACTCCGGCAGGGAGGGCCAGCGCCAGCCACACGATAGTACGGGAGAGCGGTTCCATCGCCCCAGGGTATGCTCATTCCCATGGACAGGCAGCCCATCTACGTGGTGTCCGGGGGGTCCGGAGAGACCGCCCAGCGCATGGTCCAGGCGGCGCTCACCCAGTTTTCCAAGGGCGAGAGCTCCGCCCTGGTGCGCCGGTTCCAGAACGTCCGCACCCAGGAGGACATGGATCGAGTGCTGCAGATGGCCGCGGAAAAGCGGGCCGTCATCATCCACACCACCGTCTCCCGGGAAATGCGGTTCTACCTGGCGGACCGCTGCGCGGAGCTGCGGCTCACCCAGGTGGACCTGTTCGGCAACCTGCTCGATACCCTGGCCCTCTACCTGCGGGAGCGCCCGGAAGAGCGTCCCGGCAGCTTCCACGCCGTGGGCGATAAGTACTTCCGCCGCATCGAGGCCATTGAGTTCGCCCTGAAGTTCGACGATGGCATCGACATGGGCGGCCTGCCTGACGCCGACATCGTGCTGGTCGGCATCAGCCGCACCAGCAAGACCCCCCTTTCCATGTACCTCGCCATGGAGGGCTACAAGGTGCTCAATGTGCCCCTGGTGCCCGGGGTCGCCCTGCCTCCCGAGCTCGAGACCATCCCCCAGGGCCGCATCGTGGGCCTCACCATCCAGCCTGACCGCCTCCAGGAGATCCGCGCCTACCGCCTGAAGCGTCTCGGCGCCGCGGGCAGCGCCGACAACTACAGCGACCTGGGCCACATCCTCGATGAACTGGTCTATGCCGACGAGATCTTCAAGCAGCACCGCCGGTGGCCCATCCTCGATGTCACCGGCCGCAGCATCGAAGAGACCGCTGGCCTGGTGCTGGATCGCGTCTTCGGCAAGGAACGGGCGGTCTAGGCAGGCCAGAGACCAGACTCGGGACTGATTCCCTCCCTACAGCTCCTCCTCCAGCCGCTGCACGAGGGTCCGCAGGATCTTGATCCGTCCGTAGTGCTTCTCTTCGCTCTCGACGAGGGTCCAGGGGGCGATCTCAGTGCTGGTGCGGTCGAGCATGTCGCAGATGGCGGCCTCGTAGGCAGGCCACTTCTCCCGGTTGCGCCAGTCCTCCTCGGTGATCTTGAACCGCTTGAAGGGCGTGGTCTCGCGCTCTTCGAACCGGCGCAGCTGCTCCTCCTGGCTAATGGACAGCCAGAACTTCAACAGGATGCTGCGGTTGCGCACGATCTGGTCCTCGAAGTCGTTGATCTCGCTGTAGGCCCGCCGCCAGTCGGCCTCGGAGCAGAAGCCCTCCACGCGCTCCACCAGCACGCGGCCGTACCAGCTGCGGTCGTAGATGGCCACCTTGCCCCGGCGCGGCAGGTTCCGCCAGAAGCGCCAGAGGTAGGGCTGGGCCCGCTCCTCCTCCGTGGGTGCGGCGATGGGGTGGATGTGGTACTGGCGGGCGTCCAGAGCCTGCGTGATGCGGCGGATGCCTCCGCCCTTGCCGGCGGCATCTACGCCCTCGAACACCATGACCACGGCATGCTTGCGGAAGTTCCGGTGCCGCATGAGCAGGTTCAGCTTCCCCTGGAGGATGAGCAGCTCCTCCTCGTAGTCCTTCTTGTCCATGCGCTTGGAAAGGTCCAGAGCCTTGAGGATGTTCACCCCGTCCAGGGACGGCGGTGGTGGATGCGAGGGGAGCGCCGGCACTACCGGGGCCGGGTGGTCCAAGCGGGCCCGCAACCGCTCCAGCAGGATCTTCCCCACCGTCAGGCGCTGGTAGCGGGGATCTGTGGCCTCCACCACGATCCAGGGAGCGTCCCCGGTGCTGGTGGAGCGCAGGGCCCGCTCGGCCACCTGCCGGAAGGTGTCATACATCTCGAAGTGCTTCCAGTCCCGGGGTGTCACCCGCCAGCGGGTCTTGGGATCCTTCTCCAGCCCCTTCAGGCGCTTCTTCTGCACGTCCTTCCCGAGGTGCATCCAGAACTTCAGCACCAGGGCGCCTTCATGGATGAGCATCTGCTCGAAGCGCGCCACCCGGGCCATGTCCTGGTCGAGATCCGAGGTCTTGGTCCGGCCATAGGCCCGCTCCAGGATGGGCCAGGTGTACCAGGAGCCGTCGAAGATCCCGATCTTCCCCTTGGGCGGCAGCAGGCGCCAGTAGCGCCACATGTGCGGCCGCTCGCGCTCCTCGTCCGAAGGCTCGGCCAGGCCGTGGGTCTGGATGTGGCGCGGATCCATCCACTCGTTGAGCGTGTTCACCGTCTCGCTCTTGCCGGCCCCATCCACCCCCGCCACCAGGATGATCACGGGGAACTTGGCCCCCGCCAGGTCGTACTGGGCATCCAGCAGCGCCTCCCGCAAGGGGGGAACCTCCCGCTCCCACGCCTCCTTGTCGATCCTGTGGCCGAGCTCCGCGGATTCGAACATGGTTCCTCCGGGGCGGGTGTGCCGGGTGTTGCGGCTTCGGAGCCACGATAGCTGATTTCCACCCCGGTGGAGCCCGTGGAATGATGGGGCACCATGATCTCCATCACCGATCCCATCCAGCCCGCCCTGGCCCATGTCCGGCGCATCCTCTTCGAGCCCTTCAGCGCCCGGAAGTGGTTCGTGATGGGCTTTTCCGCCTTCCTCGCCAACCTGGCGGGCGGCGGGTCCTTCAACTTCAATGGCAATCCCTTCGACCGCCCCGCCCATGGCGCCATGCCAGACTTCAGCCCAGTGACGGAGTGGATCTCCTCCCACCTGCCCCTGGTGATCGCCCTGGGCGTGGTGCTCTTCATCCTGATCCTGGCCCTGGTGGTGGTCTTCCTGTGGCTGGGCAGCCGAGGCGAGTTCATGTTCCTGGACAATGTGGCCCAGGACCGGGCGGAAATCGTGGAACCCTGGACCCGGCTCCGGGACCTGGGCAACCGCCTCTTCCGCTTCCGGCTGCTGCTCCTCCTCGCCACGCTGGCGCTCCTCATCATCTGTGGCGGGCTCGGCGTCCTCATCGCCCTGCCCGACATCCACGCCCGGGCCTTCGGGACCTCCGCGATCACCGCCCTGGCCACCGCCGGAGGGCTCCTGGTCCTCGGCTTCCTCGTCATCGGCATCATCGGCCTGCTGCTCCGGGGTTTCGTGGTACCCATCATGTACCGCAGGAACCTCGATACCTCCGCAGCCTGGGCCGTGCTGCTCCGGGACCTCCTGCCCGGAAACGCCTGGCGGTTCGTGGGGTTCTTCGTGATGACCTTCCTGCTCTGGATCCCAGCATTCCTCCTGATCCTGCTCGGCTGCTGTCTCACCTGCTGCGTGGCGATCCTGCCCTATCTGAGCTCCGTGGCCTTCCTGCCCATCTTCGTCTTCTTCCGCTGCTACTCCCTCGGCTTCCTCGAACAGTTCGGGGAGGAGTGGCGGATCATCGAAACCCCGCGAGCCCAGTCATAGGTTAGTACTCGTTCGCCAGATCCCCCGCCCGCACCTGCTTCTCGAAGGGCT
This sequence comes from Geothrix campi, assembly GCF_024609265.1. GTDB lineage: Bacteria > Acidobacteriota > Holophagae > Holophagales > Holophagaceae > Geothrix > Geothrix campi. Next base: position 1,103,377 of record NZ_JANHMP010000001.1, read on the forward strand.
GGAAGACCGGTGCACCGGCGGTCTGGGCGATCCACTCGGCCACGCGGATGCCATCCACGGCGGCGGAGGTGATGCCGCCCGCGAAGCCCGCGCCCTCCCCGCAGGGGTAGAGGCCGGGGTGCGACACCGACTGGCCGTCCTCGCCCCGCAGGAGCTGGATGGGGCTGCTGGTGCGGCTCTCGATGGCCAGCAGGATGGCCTGGCTGCTCGCGAAGCCGTGGATCTTCTGGTCGAAGGTGGGGAGAGCCCCCGCCAGCTGCTCCCGCACGAAGTCGGGCAGACAGGTGCGCAAGTCGGCCGCCACGGCGAAGGGCTTGAAGCTGGTGCGCGGCAGGCGGCCCGTGGCACGGCCCTTGAGGAAGTCCTGCACCGCCATGGCCGGGGCGCCGTAGGTCTCGCCGGCGGCGCGGAAAGCGGCCTGTTCCCACTTCCGCTGGAAGTACATGCCGCCGAGGAGGTGGTCGCTGCCGAAATCCGCAGTGTTCACCTTGGCCACCAGCCCCGAATTGGCGAAGCCCGAATCGCGCTTCTCGTTGCTCATGCCGTTCACCACCACGCCACCTTCCTCGCTGCTGCACTGGATGACCTCGCCCCCGGGGCACATGCAGAAGCTGTAGGCCGCGCGGTTCAGGCCGAAGTTGCAGACCAGCTTGTAGTCCGCGGCGGGCAGCGAGGGATGCCCCGCGCTGGGGCCGTATTGCGATCGGTCGATGAGGTCCTGGGGGTGCTCCACGCGCACGCCCATGGCGAAGGGCTTCTGGCGCATGGCCACGCCGTGGCCGTGCAGCATCTCGAAGGTATCCCGGGCGCTGTGGCCCGGCGCCAGCACCAGGGCCTCGCAGGGGATCTCCTCCCCGCTCGCCAGCACGGCGGCGCGGACGCGGCCCTGATCATCGAAGCGGATATCCGCCAGTCGGGCCTGGAACCGGTACCGGGCGCCGCGAGCCTCGGCCTCCTTCCGGATGAGCACGGTGCAGCGGCGGATGACATCCGTGCCCACGTGGGGCTTGGCCAGATAGAGGATCCGCGAATTCGCGCCGAAGCGCACGAAGGCCTCCAGCACATACCGCGTGGCGGGATGGCCGATGCGGGTGGTGAGCTTGCCGTCGCTGAAGGTGCCTGCGCCACCCTCGCCGAACTGGGCATTGGCCTCAGGGTCCAGCACCGCGTCCTTCCACAGGCCCGCGATGGCCTTCACCCGCTCGCCCATGGCGGGCCCGCGTTCCAGCACGATGGGCTCAATGCCATAGTCCAGCAGGCGCAGGGCGCAGAAGGTGCCCGCGGGGCCGCTGCCCACCACCACGACCCGGGGCTTGCGCGGTGGCGGCGCCACCGCGTAGGGCGCCGCAGGCGGTGCCGGGTCCAGTTTGAGCCCCCCGGGATGAGGGCCCAGCTCCAAGGCGCGGGCCGTGTCGAAGCTGAGCGCGGTCAGGAAGCGGATGGCACCCTTGTGGCGGGCGTCCAGGCTGCGGCGTTCCAGCGTCACCGCCCGGTAGTCCCTGGGCGCGCCACCCAGGGCGTAGGCCAGGGGCTTCGCGAGGTCGAGCGCCTCCTCCCCCAGGTTCAGCGGCAGGTTGGAGAGCAGGTAGCGCATGATCGCCTCGGCGGGAGGAGTCCACGGGACTCAAGGCCAGGTTCAAGGATAGCGCCGGATCTTTGGGCTTAACTTATATTCATCCGAGGAGATGCCCATGACGGGTTCAGGTCCCAGACGGGTGGTGGTCGCTGGTGGCACGGGGCTGGTGGGACAATCCCTGGTCCGGTCCCTTCTGGATCAGGATGCGCAGGTGACGGTCCTGACCCGGAATCCCGCTCGGGCCGAGCTGCCCGCTGCCGCCCACGCCCACGGCTGGGAGGATCTCCCCGCCCTGCTTGATGGCGCGGATGCAGTCATCAATCTGGCGGGCGAGGGGATCGCGGACCAGCGCTGGAGCCTGGCTCGCAAGGCCGCGATCCGGGATAGCCGGATCCTCGCCACCCGCCGGCTGGTGGAAGCCATGAAGGACTGCCGCCAGCCGCCCGGGGCTCTCGTGAACGCCTCGGCCATCGGCTACTACGGAGCGAGGGACAGGACACCCGTGGATGAAGCTGCCCCGCAGGGGGTCGGGTTCCTGCCTGAAGTCTGCCAGGCCTGGGAGGCGGAGGCCGCCGCGGCTTCCGCGATCGGGGTTCGCGTAGCCCGCATCCGCATCGGCGTGGTGCTGGCCCGGGACGGCGGGGCCCTGCCGAAGATGGCGCTGCCGGTCCGGCTCTGGCTCGGCTGCAAACTCGGGTCGGGGGCTCAGGGGCTCAGTTGGATCCACCTGGATGACCTGGTCGCCATGTTCCTGGAGGCGGCCCGGAATCCGGCCTGGGAGGGCCCCTTCAACGGCACGGCGCCGGAACCCCTCGGCAACGAGGCCTTCACCGATCTCCTCGCACGGCGGCTCCGCCGTCCCCTGCTCCCGGTGCCAGGAGCCCTCACTGCCGCCGCCGCGAAGCTGGCTCTGGGCGAGATGGCCACGGCTCTGCTGCTGCAGGGCGCCTACGTGGTTCCGACCCGTGCCCAGGCCCTGGGCTTCGGCTACCAGTTCCCCACGGCCGTGTCGGCCCTCGAGGACCTTCTGTGAGCCCGTTCAGGCCGGCTCCAGCCCCCCGAACCGCGCCATGATACGCCGGTCGCCGCCCTGATCGAAGCGTACGGTATAGGTCAATCCATCACCGCGACCGGAGGCGGCCAGGATGGTACCAACGCCAAAGCGGGCGCTCTTCACCCGCGTTCCAGCCTCGAAAGCATTGGGATCTTTTGATTCGGCAGGTTCGGAGAACCTGGCGCCATCGGAGTCCGGCGGCGAAACCGGCACCTCCTTGACCCGATCGAAGAAGCTGCGGATGCGCTGGAGTTCCGTGGCGACGGAGCCGCCGCCGCCGCCCCGGGTGAAGGAACTGCCCGGGCGCACGCCCTCGCCGGACTGGTAGATCTCGGTGCCCCACCGGATGGGCGCCGTCAGGGCCTCCGCGGGCAGCTCCCGCAGGAAGCGGCTGGGCATGGAGAGCATCTCGGTACCCATGATGCGGCGGCGGCGCGCGGCGCTCAGCGTGAGCCGCCGCTGGGCGCGGGTAATGGCCACATAGAAGAGACGGCGTTCCTCCTCCAGCCCCTCAGGCGTCTCCCGGGCGTTCCGGTTGGGGAAGACATCCTCCTCCATGCCAATGACGAAGACGTAGGGGAACTCCAGCCCCTTGGCGCAGTGGATGGTCATGAGGCTGAGCTGGGCGGATTCCTCCACCTGGTCCGCATCCGCGGCGAGGGTGATGCGGTCCAGGAACTCCGACAAGCGGAGACCCAGGGACTCCGATTCGGCGGCGGCGCTGAGGAACTCCTCCAGGTTGCGGATGCGGCCCTCGGCCTCCAGCGTGGCCTCATCCTCCAGGCTCTGGAGGTAGCCGCTCTCCTGGAGCACCCACCGTACCAGGCCCGCCAGGCCCTGGGCCTCCCGCTCGGCTCCGGCCCGGGCGAACAGGTCGAGGAACTTGCCCATTTCCCGCTGGGCCCGGCCTTTCAGCTCGCCGGCCCGCAATACCAGGACCAGCCCTTCCAGGGGGGTGCCGCCCTCGGGGATGGCGCCTTCGATCTTCCCGAGCGTGGTGGGTCCCACGCCGCGGGTGGGGGCGTTCACGCAGCGGCGAAAGCTCACCAGGTCGAACGGGTTCGAGATGAGCCGCAGATACGAGATGAGGTCCTTCACTTCCTGGCGCTCGTAGAACTTCACCCCGCCCACCAGCCGGTAGGGCAGGTTCTGGGCGCGCAGGGCCTCTTCCATCTGGCGGGACTGCCAGTTGGCGCGGTAGAGCACGGCCACCTTCGCCTCGGGTTCCCGGTAGCGGAGTTCCTGGATGCGCTGCACCACCCACTCCGCCTCCAGCCGGCCCTCGTCCGCCAGCTTGAAGGTGATGGCTTCGCCCTCGCCCAGGTCGGTGATCAGGGCGCCCTTGCCTTCCACGCGCTGGGAGTTGTTGGCGATGACCTCGGAGGCCGCGTCCAGGATCTTCTTCGTGGAGCGGTAGTTCTGCAGCAGCTCGATGCGCACGGCCTCCGGGAAGTCCTGCTGGAAATCGAGGATGTTGCGGATGTCCGCGCCCCTCCACCCATAGATCGACTGATCCTCGTCACCCACCACGCACAGGTTGTGGTGGCGCCGGGCCAGGTGCTGCACCAGCAGGTACTGGGCGCGGTTGGTGTCCTGGTACTCGTCCACGAGGATGAACTTGAAGCGCTCGCCGTACTGGGCCTGGATCACAGGCTCGCGGAAAAGGCGCTCGGTATAGAGCAGCAGATCGTCGAAGTCGCAGGCGCGGTGGTTCTTCAGGCCCTTCTGGTAGAGGTCGTAGGCGTCCAGGACCTTGCGGGTCCAGGGATCCAGCGCCTCCTCCCGCGCCTCCTCCGGCAGCAGGCACCGGTTCTTGAAGTCGCTGATGACCTCCAGGACCTTCTTCGGATGGAACTGCTTTTCGGGGAGCTTCAATTCCGCCAGCACCTGCTTCATCAGGCTCTTCTGGTCCGCCGGATCGAAAATGACGAAGTCCCGGCCCACGGGCGTGCGCTCGCCTTCGCGACGGAGGATGCGAGTGCAGAAGCTGTGGAAGGTGCTCACCCACATCTGCGCGGCGGGCACGGACACGAGCCGCTGCACGCGCTCCCGCATCTCCTCGGCCGCCTTGTTCGTGAAGGTCATGGCCAGGATGGAGCCGGGGTGGACCCCCTCCTCCTCGATGAGCCAGGCGATGCGCCGCGTGATCACCGTGGTCTTGCCTGATCCGGCGCCCGCCAGGATGAGCAGCGGCCCATGGGCATGGCGGACGGCCTCCCGCTGGGGGGCGTTCAGGTTGCGGAGCAGGGGGTGGGTGGAAGGATCGTGGGCGGCGCCGGGCATCCCTTCATCCTATCGGCCTGCCTCCTGCTTCGGCGCGATGGCTTTGCCCTTCTCGGCCTTCCGGAGCACTTCTTTCACCAGGAGGCTGATGTCGGCATCGGTCAGGCGATCCTTGAAGGAGGGCATGACCATGCCGAAAAAGATGCCCTTGCGGATGGTCTTCTCCATGTCGGCATCCGTTTCCTTCGCGGCCTTCTTCGTGTCCGTGAAGTCGAACCCGCCGAGCTTCTTCCCGTCGGCGGCGTGGGCTGACCCATCGGGGCCGTGGCACTTCACGCAGTTCTGGGAGAAGAAGGACCGCAACTCGTCCACGGATTTCATGGGCGCCTGGGCCTCAAGGCTGGCGGCAAGCAGGAGGAGGGGGAGCGTCAGGGCGATCCGCATGGCGACCTCGATGGATGTTGAAACACCCGCACAGGATGGGCCCCGCCCTGCTCCGGCGCAAGGGGGTATCAGGGCTTTCGCCGACCCGCCATGGGGCGGATCACCTCGGCCACCAGGCGCCGGGCCTCCGGTTCCGGGAGCTGGCGGCCGAACCCGGGCATGGCGCCCCGGCCCTTCTGGATCGACGCCACCAGGGCCGCATCCTCCCGCCGCGCCTGCCAGCGGGCCTCCGTGAGGTTCCGCCCGCCCAGCCGGGCCCCGTTGGGCCCGCGGCCCGTGCCATCGGCCCCGTGGCAGACGACGCAACGCTCCCGGTAGAACGCCCGCAGGTCCCGGACCTGGGCGGGCAGGGAACCGGAAAGGATCAGCAATAGCGCGGTGGAACGGAGCCCCATGGCTCGACGCTACCACGGGCGGGGATGCCCCGTTAGGCTGGAGCAGCGCGCCCGTGGCGGAATGGCAGACGCTGCGGACTTAAAATCCGCTTCCGGAAACGGAGTACCAGTTCGAGTCTGGTCGGGCGCACCAGTTCAGGCCTCAGGCTTGCTCGGGCAGCAGCTTCAGCAGGGGGATGAGGATCCCGTTGAACCGCTTCCAGCCCGTGAGGTCGCCGCGGATCAGGCGGTGGACCTTCACCCAGTTGCCATCGGTGGCGGCTTTCGGCACTTCCTTGAGCATGAAGTCGTAGGCCAGGATGCGGGCGGCCAGGGCCGGTTCCAGCGCCCGGTCCGGATCCTCCACCAGATCGACGCCCACCAGCTTCCCGAAGCGCGCGTATTCGGCCCTGCCCAACACGGGGATGAAGCCGCGCCCGCAGTACTTGGCACCATCACCCGGCTCCGTATTGCCCAGAGCCCGCTTGAACTCGTACATCCGCCGGAAGTAGGCGTCGCTGCCCTGCTCCCGTTCCGGCGCGAAGAGGTAGCTTTCCGCACCGATGGTGGCGATGGCGGCCACTTCGGTGGCCGGATCCAGGATCTTGAGGGCCGCCAACGCCTCTGCCACCAGCGGCCAGTTCTTCTCCACGTTCGCCAGGGGCGCGTGGAGGGTCGTCGCGATGACGTCCGCCGTGAATGGCATGGCTAGCTCCCGGAGGAAAGCGGCAGGCTTGGCGGGGAAAATCTACCATGGCAGGGATAATCTCGTGCATGGACATCCATCGATTGCACACCGGCGCGGCCGAAGCGGTCATCTCGGCCCGGGGTGCCGAGCTCCAGTCCCTGCGCCTGGGCGGTCTCGACCTGCTGTGGGAGGCAGGCCCCCTCTGGCCCCGGCACGCTCCCCTGCTCTTCCCCATCGTCGGCCGCCTGCAGGGCGACACCCTGCGACATCAGGGCGAAGCCTTCCCCATGCTCCGACACGGGTTCGCCCGGGATCGGGACTTCGCGCTGCTGGAAGGGACCGCCACCACCTGCACCGTGGAGTTGCGCGACGACGCAGCCAGCCGCGCCGCCTATCCCTTCCCCTTCCTGCTGCGAGTGGCCTACACCCTGACTGCGACCTCCCTGCGCATGGACATCTCCCTGCGCAACCCGGGCGAGGTTCCCCTGCCCGCCAGCCTGGGTCTGCATCCGGCCCTCCGCTGGCCCCTGGTGCCCAACCTTCTCAAGCTGGCGCACCGCCTCGTGTTCGAGCTGGACGAGCCCGGCCCCCTCCGGCGCCTGACGGCCGAGGGGCTGCTGGAACCAACCCCTCATCCCACCCCCATCCAAGGGCGGGTGCTGCCGCTCCGCGAAGAGCTGTTCGCCGAGGACGCCCTGATCTTCCTGGAACCCCGGAGCCGAAGCCTCCGCTTCGAGACCGAAAGTGGGCCGACGCTCACCCTGCGCTGGGAGGGTTTCCCCCACCTGGGTCTGTGGGCCAAGCCCGATCCCGGCCCCAGCTTCCTCTGCATCGAACCCTGGGAAGGCTATGCAGACCCCGAAGGGTGGGACGGGGAGTTCAGCGAGAAACCCGGTGGCTTCCTGCTCGCGCCCGGTGCCACCCGCCGCTGGTCCCTCCGCATCTCCAGCGACAGCCGGGAGCTGACGCCTCCCTAGACCAGTTCGGCCCCCAGGAAGTGTGGACTGGCCAGGGTGATCCGCGCCTTTACCAGCTCGCCGAAGGGCAGTTCCCGACCCACTCCGACCGTCAGGTGTACGGTCTTCCACTCGCTGCTGCGGGCCAGCCACCAGCCATGTTCGGTGGGACCGTGGGTCTCGATGCGAACCGGAATCTCGCGGCCCAGGAACCGCTCGTTGCTGGCCCGCGTGAGCTCGGCCTGCCGCTGCTGGAGCCGCGTCAGCCGCTCCGACTTGACGGCCATGGGCAGGTCATCCTTGAGGCGCAGGGAAGGCGTGCCGGGCCGCGGCGAATAGATGAAGCTGAAGGAACCGTCGAAGGCGACCTCGTCCAGCACGCGCATCGTGCCCTCGAAATCCTCGTCGGTCTCGCCAGGGAACCCCACGATGAAATCAGTGCTGAGGGTCATCCGTGCCCGGCCCTCGCCGAGGTAGCCCAGGCGCTCCAGGTACTCGGCCACGGTGTACTCCCGCAGCATGCGCCTCAGCACGCGGTCGCTGCCGCTTTGCAGGGGCAGGTGGAGGAAGGGCACGACCTTGGGATTCGTCACCAGCACCCGGGCGAGATCTTTCGTGAAGTTCATGGGGTGGCTGGTGGTGAAGCGGATCCATTCGAGGCCATCGATCTCGGCCACCCGCTCCAGCAAGTCCGCGAAGTTGCAGCCGCCGGCATAGCTGTTCACGTTCTGGCCCAGCAGTTCCACCTCGCGGTAGCCGTGTTCCACCAAGCCTCGCACCTCACCTAGGACATCCTCGTAGGGACGGTGGCGCTCGGCGCCGCGGGTGGTGGGCACGATGCAGTAGGTGCAGGCGTGGTTGCAGCCCTCGGTGATGGTCACCAGGGCCTTGGCGGTATCCCGGCGGCGCGTGACGGAGGGCGGGAACAGGTGGTTGTCCGGGTATTCGCCGGCATCCATGACCCGGGCCTTGCCCGCCTGAGCCTCGGCCACCAGCCGCGGCAGCTGCTTCAGGGCCATGGTACCCAGCACGAAATCGATGTGGGGCGCCCGCTTGAACAGGGCGGCCTGCTCCTGCTGGGCCAGACAGCCCGTGACGCCCACCAGCAGGGGACGGCGCTGTTTCTCCTCACGCAGGCGGCCCAGCTCCGAATAGACCTTGTGCACCGCCTTCTCACGGATGGAGCAGGTGTTCAGCAGCACCAGATCAGCGTCCCCGGCGTCCTCCACGCTTTCGAAGCCCTCCGCCGACAGCAACCCCGACAGCTTCTCGCCATCGTGGTCATTCATCTGGCAGCCCCAGGTCTGGATGTGGAACTTCATCGCGTTACTTCCCTGACAAGCATGATTCGCTCCCTGTGGGTCCCAACTGCGCGGAGTCCACCGGACTCCGCTTCATGACCCACATGGTCGCGAGGATGTGGAACTTCATCGCACCGCCCAAACCCTTGATTGTACCGGTAACGCTGTCGGAACGCCTTCTGCCTCAGAACCGGCAGCGGGCGCTCAGGGTGAGCTGGCGGCCGGGCAGCAGGTAGTACTGGGCATCCCCCAGCTCGCTTTCCGCCACAGGTTTGCGGCGGTCTGTCAGGTTTTGGCCCGCCAGACGGAACTCCCAGGCGTGTTCGCGCCACCCCAGGCTGGCGGCCCAGGTGGCATAGCCGCCGGCCGGCGCGGTGTTGCGCTGGTTGAGGAACACGGCCCCCACGTAGTTCAGCTCGACCGTGGACGTCAGGCCCCGGCCGGGCGCATAGGCGAGGCCCAGGCCGCCGAGATGGTAGGGGGACATCTCCAGGCGCTTCCCGGCCAGCTGCGTCAGGGTGCCATCCCCGAAATCCTTGGCGTAGTCCCGGAAGCGGGTGTCGTGGTAGCTGTAGGCGAGGCGGGCCGCCAGATCGTGCGTGAAGCGCCAGGCCGCGCTGGCTTCGACACCCTGGAACCGCTCGGTGCCGGCATTGGTGAGGGTCGGCGAGGCGGTCCCGGTGACCGGATCGATCACGCTCTGGGGCACCACCAGGTTCTCGAAGTCCATGCGGAAGAAGCTGACCTCCAGGGCCAGCCGGCGCCCCAGAAGGTCGGCCTTGGCGCCCAGGTCGTAGCTGGTGGCCGTCTCGGGCTTGAGAATCTGTGCGGCGCTGTCCAGGCCGAAGTCGATGGCCGCAGGCTTGAAGGTGCTGCGCACGCCGGCGAACAGGTTCAAGTGATCCTCACCGGCCTGCCAGGCGGTCCAGGTGGCGCCGGCGCTGCCGCCCAGGCGGGTGGTGGTGTGGGCATCCACGCCGCTTTCGGGGATTCCGTTGGCGAACTCCAGGGTGGCCGTTCGCCGGGTCTCCTCCGCCCGGGTGAGGCGCAAGCCCGTCTCGATCGTCAGCCGCGGCGCGGCCTGCCAGTGGGCGAAGACATAGAGGCCCGAAAAGTCCCGGCGGTCATCGATGCGGATGTCCGCCTGGCTGGGCGTGGCAGAGGCCCCCGGCGCGCCGGATCCGTCCAGGTTCACGAAGTAGTCGAAATCCCCGCCGCGACCCCGACCCTGCCCGTGCAGATGATCCAGGCCCGCCACCACTTTGAGGCCCGATCCGGCTGCCCAGGTGAGATGGGAATCAAAATAGATGTCCGTGAGGTCGATGCGTTCACGGAAGCCGTGGGCGTTGGGATCTGCGACGCTCACGTCCGTGAGGAAGCCACGGAAGTCATCCTGGCGGGCCCGGGACACGGACAACGTGGTGGACCAGAGCGTGGCGGCCAGGGTCCGATCGTAGCCCGTGGTGAAGGTGGCGCGCCGGTCGTTGAGGTAGGCCCCGGCGGGATTGTGGTTGGCGTCGAGGGGCACCTGGTCGGTCAGGGCCCTGCCTACGCGGGGAAAGGGGCTGGCGGGCTGCTGGTCCGTGGCCGTGCCCTCCAGATCGAAGCGGAACACCCCCTCCAGGGCCTGCACGCGGTTCCGCCACAGGAGGTGGGTGCGCTTGAAGCCGGTGCGGGAATCCTCGAAGCCCTGGGTGTCGTGATCCACAGTCAGGGTGCTGTCCGTGGCGGCTCCGGTCGGAAGCCGGAGGGAGACCGCCCCCCCGAAACTTCGATGGCTGCCCAGGGAAAGGCGGGCGGTTCCCTTCCCATCCGACGGCAGACCCCGGATGACATGAATGACACCGACGAAGGAGGTGGCGCCGTATAGAACCGGGGCTGCGCTCCGCTGAACCTCGATGCGCTCCACGCCTTCGAGGCTCAGGGTGGCGAGGGCGGGATTGAAGGCCCCGCCCCAGGGCACGCCGTCCACGACGAGGAGGAAGGCGTCGAACTCCTTCAGGCCCCAGAATTCGGGCACGCTGCCGGCCGGGCCGCCATCTCCGCCAGGGGCGATGGACACGCCGGCCAGCAGGCCCAGGGCGCTGCGCAAGTCTGTGGCGCCGCGTTCAGCCAGCTCCTTGGCCGTGAGGACCGTGATGGAGGCGGGAACTTTCGCCGGGTCCTCCGGAAAGCGCGTGGCGGTGACCTCCACCACGGCTGCGGGTGGCGCGGGAGGGGGGGCTTGGAGCATTAGGATTCCTGCGATCTGGACGTTTCGACACTGCACCGGGGGAGGCGAACCTGGAGGAACCCGTCGGCTGCTTCCAGGTTCAATGTCATGTGGCGCGCCATGCTCCTCAGCCAGAACCCGGCCAGACTTCGCGGCGCGTCCGGTGGCAGATCAGCCTCCAGGGTGGAAGGGAGGGGAGCATCCGTGATCCACCGCAGGACCCAGGCCTCAGAGGTAGCTTGCGCCTCCAGGCGCAGGGGGCCCGGCGCGGCCCAGGGGAGGATCTGCCGAGTGAAGGCCACCACCCAGTCCTGGAGCAGTGGAGTAGGCCAAGGCGCCCCCCTGGCCCCCGCATCCACCAGCTCGACCGGACAACGGAAGAGGCTGCCAGTCGCCTCCAGGCGGTTCCGCAATCCGGCCTCCCAGTCCACCCAAGGCACCGGTTCGGAAACGGGCTGGTGCCCCAGAGCCAGATTCCGCGCCATGGCGATGAGGGTCTTGCCATCCTCGAGGATCGTCTCCAGTCTTGCGTGGTTATGGGGATCGAAGGGAAGCGCCGGGTCGCCGAGATCCACCACGCCCTGGAGCCCGGTCACCAGATTGTTGAAATCGTGCAGGGCCGCACGCCAGAGATCTTCGGATTCCATGCTCCCCCCGGCCCACAAAAGCCTTGAATGACGTTACCTTGGGGGCCACCCTCTGTGCATCCCCGGAAGACCTAAGCCCCAGGACTCCCTCATGCAGCAACCGATCAAGCGGCTGGGCGAACTGCTCGTGGAATCCGGCCTCATCACGCCGGCCCAACTTCAGAGCGCCATCACCCACCAGAAGATCGCCCGGGGTCGCCTGGGCAGCAACCTGGTGGCCCTCGGCTACATCTCCGAGGAGGTCCTCATGGACTTCCTCAGCCACCAGGCCGGGGTACCCCAGGTGGATGTCCGGAATCTCGTGGTGCCGCCCGAGGTGCTGAAGCTGGTGCCCTTCCGCCTGGCAGACCAGTTCACCGTGCTGCCGGTCTCGGTCAAGGAGCCCAAGTCGCTGGTGCTGGCCATGTCCGATCCTTCGGACCTGAACGCCGTGGACAGTGCCCGATTCGCTTCGGGACTGCACATCCAACCCGTTGTGGCCTCCCACAGCGCGCTCCGCAAGGCCATCGGAGAGCTCTACCGCAACCTGGAGGTACCCTCTCAGGGGACTCCGCTGACCGTGGAAGTGGGCGTCGATCATACGGAGGGCGAGGCCCTCCCAGTCACCTTCAGCCTCGATCCCCTGCCTATGCCCCCCTCGAGCACCCCGGCCGAAGCGGTCTTCCCGCGCGATCCCTTCTTCGACAGCACCGGGGCCGCCATCCAGGAACCGACGAACCTCGATCCCTTCCAGTTCTTCGAGCCGACCGAGGTGCCGCCCGCCGTGGCGCCTCCCGACCTCATCCCCGGCCGGATCACCCGCGAGTCCGTGCCCCCCCTGGAGTCGTACCAGACCCGCGCCATGCTGCTCGGCCTGATCCGCCTCTTCCAGCGCCGGGGCATCCTTGGCGAAGACGAACTCCAGCGCATGCTCGCGAACCTGGTCGAATCCGGCGCGATCAAGAACAACGATAGAGCGGACTAGGACGCGACGGACCTAGTCTTCGACCTTGAGGATCGCCAGGAAGGCCTCCTGGGGGATCTCCACGTTGCCGATGGACTTCATCCGCTTCTTGCCCTCTTTCTGCTTGTTGAGGAGCTTCTTCTTGCGGCTGACGTCGCCGCCGTAGCACTTGGCCAGCACGTCCTTGCGGCGCGCCTTCACGTTGGTGCGGGCGATGATCTTGCTGCCGATGGCCGCCTGGATGGCCACGTCGAACATCTGCTGGTGGATCACTTCCTTCATCTTCTGGCAGAGCGCGAGCCCCAGCGTCTGGCTCTTGCTGCGGTGCACCAGGATGGAGAGCGCATCCACCGGCTCGCCATTCACCAGGATGTCCATCTTCACCAGGTCGGATTCCGTGTAGTGCTTCATGTGGTAGTCGAAGCTGGCATAGCCTTTCGAGATGGACTTCAGCTTGTCGTAGAAATCCATCACCACTTCATTCAGGGGCAGCTCGTAGACGAGCATGACGCGGTCCTGGCTGACGTATTCGAGCTTCTGCTGGAAGCCGCGGCGCTCTTCGCAGAGCTTGATCAGTCCGCCCACGAAATCCGTGCGGGTAAGGATCGTGGCCTCGATGATGGGTTCCTCGATCTTGGCGATCTTCTGCAGGGGCGGCAGCTTCGAGGGATTGTCCACGGAGGTTTCGGATCCGTCCGTCAGGTGCACGTGGTAGCGCACGCTGGGCGCCGTGGTGATGAGATCCAGGTCGAACTCGCGCTCCAGGCGCTCCTGGACGATCTCCATGTGGAGCAGGCCGAGGAACCCGCAGCGGAAGCCGAAACCCAGCGCCGTGGAGGTCTCGGGCTCGTAGGTGAAGCTGCTGTCGTTCAGCCGCAGCTTGTCCATGGCGTTGCGGAGGTTCTCGTAGTCGTCGCTGGAGGTGGGGAAGATCCCCGCGAAGACCACGGGCTGGATCTCCTTGAAGCCCTTCAGCATCTCGGTGGCGGGCTTCGTGGTCAGGGTCACGGCGTGGGTCACCGTATCGCCGACCTTCACATCCACCAGCTGGCGGATGTTGGCCACCAGGTAGCCCACTTCGCCCACCGACAGGGATTCCTGCTTGTCCATCTTGGGGTCGAAGATGCCGATCTCGTCCACCCGGTGTTCGCTGCCCGTGGACATGAAGCGGATCTGGTCGCCGGCCTTCAGGGTGCCGTTCATGACCCGGATGAGGTTCACCACGCCGCGGTAGGCGTCGTAGTAGCAGTCGAAGACCAGAGCCTGGAGCGGCGCGGTCGGATCGCCCTGGGGGGCGGGGATGCACTTCACGATCTGCTCGAGCACCTGCTCGCAGTTCTCGCCGGTCTTGGCGCTGACGTTCACGGCATGGGCGGTGTCCACCAGGCCGATGACGGTGTCGATCTGCTCCAGCACCCGCACGGGGTCTGAACTCGGCAGATCCGTCTTGTTGAGGACCGGGAAGACTTCCAGCCCGTTCTCCAGGGCCAGGTAGGTGTTGGCCAGCGTCTGGGCCTCCACGCCCTGGGTGGAATCCACCACCAGGATGGCGCCCTCGCAGGCCGCCAGGCTGCGGCTGACCTCATAGGTGAAGTCCACATGGCCCGGGGTGTCGATGAGGTTCAGGGTATAGGTCTTGCCATCCTTGGCCGGGTACTTCAGCGTCACCGCGTGGGCCTTAATGGTGATGCCCCGCTCCCGTTCCAGATCCATGTCGTCCAGGATCTGGGCCTGCATGTCCCGTCCAGCCACCGTCTTGGTCAATTCGAGCAGGCGATCCGCCAGGGTCGACTTGCCATGATCAATATGAGCGACGATGGAAAAATTGCGGATGAGACTGGGATGAGCCACTGAGGAACCTCGAACTGGCCATTGTATCGTTGGAAAGGCTTTACGTCTGCGGGGTTTTACCAGGCTCCATCCACACCCTCGGTTGATCAGAGTTGATCGGAATGGATGGGCCCCTTACCCTCAAGACTCGAGAACAAGGAGCCACCTTGTCCCACTTCGCGTCTCCCATGACCATCCTGATGGTGGAAGACAACGCCCTGCAGCGCCGCATGCTGGAGGCGGAGCTGCAGCCGCTGGGACACCAGTTGCTCGTGGCGGCCAATGGCGAGGAGGCCCTGGCGCGCCTCAAGACCGGTGGAAAAAAACCAGACATGGTGATCATGGACGTGGTCATGCCCTCCATGGATGGGTTCAAGGCTTGTGAAAACATCAAGTCCGACCCAGCCACGGCGGATATTCCCGTGCTGGTGCTGACGGCCCTGAGCCGGGATGCCAAGGATCGCAGCTACGCGGCGGGTGCCGACGATTTCATCCGGAAACCCGCCAACACCTTGTTGCTCCAGGTGCGCGTGCAGACCCACCTCCGCGTGCGCGCCCTGTCGCTCCGCACAGGGCCGCTGGCCCCGGCCCGTCCCAAGGTGCTGGTGGCCTCCGCCAGCCAGCTGGTGCTCTCCCAGGTCCAGAACCACTTCGGCAAAGACCAGGCGAGCTTCCTCGAGGCGCAGAGCGAAGGCCAGGCCCGGGCCCAGATCCTCACCCACCGGCCCGACCTGCTGGTGCTCGACACGGATCTCTCCGAAGGCAGCGCCCAGCATCTGGCGGTGACCCTGCACCAGTCCGAGGAGTTGAAGAACCTGCCCATCCTCCTGCTGTATGACCCCGGTGAGCTGGAGACCTGGTCCCGCCTGCGGGAGCCCGTGGCCGATGCCCTGGAGAAGCCGCTGGTGGCAGCGGAGACTCGCCGTCGCCTGGGCCTGCTGGCCCGGCTCGCCCACCTCCAGAAACTCGTCGGCCAGGCATGACCCCACGTTCCAGTCGCGGCCTCGGCGCCGCCCTCGGCCTCCTGGCCGCGCTCTCCTCTCCGCTCGCAGCGATGGATGGCCGCGTCACGGATGGCCACCGGGGATTGGCCGGCGTGCGGGTCTATCCAGATCGCCAGCCCCGGGTGTCGCCCGCCACGGACCCGCCCCTGGCCGTCACCGATGCGGAGGGCCGCTTCCACCTGGACCTGGAGCCCGGAGACACCGTGCTGGCGGTCGAGAAGGATGGGTGGCGCCGCGACCTCGTGCCCACCGCCGGATGGCCCGGCGACCTCGCCCTCAGCCCGGAGCCCCGGCATCGCGAGGAGGCGGTCTTCCTCGTGCGCCTCGACTTCACGGACGAGCACTCGAAGCTGCCCGACGGCGCCCTGCGGGAGCTGATCTTCTCCCGCCGCCCCGGCGTGGCCAGCGCGGCGAACTACCTGTACGAAGTCAGCAAGGGCGCCCTGTCCCTCGTCGAGGGCCGCTTCCTCAAGCTCCGCAGCGCCGAGCACCCGGCCCCGCGGACGGATGCTCACAAGCTGGGCCTGGCCGAATGGGTGGTGGAGCGTCTGCAGGGCGAGGAACTCGACGAATGCGACCGCCTGGACAACCGCACCGGAGCCGTCCACCCCGATGGCAAGCCCGACCACCTCTGGATCATCACGCCCGGCAAGCCCCAGTCGCTGACAGCGGACGAGGCGGACCTGAAGGCTGTGAGCTTCCTGCTGCCCCTGCCCTGGGACAAGACCCGGCGCTGGCCGCTGATCTTCATGACTGAAGAGGTGCCTCTCGGCAACATCGTCCACGAGGCCTTCCACGCCATGGGCGAGCACCGCGTGGATGATCTCTACCTGGACTGCAAAGACCCCCTCACGGCCGGCATCTGGGATCTCATGGATGCGGGCCAGTACCGCGGCTGGGATCGCTCCCACCCCGAGGAGGGCCCCTGGGTGGAGGACACCGGCTACAGCCCCTCCCATCCCACGGCCTGGGTGCGCTCAGAGCTCTGGTATCGAGGGTATTTCCGGGACCAGGTCCGCCACCTTGCAGTCAAGGGCCGGAGCTGGGAGGGCTGGATCGCCCCGATCTCCCGTGCCCCGGGTGCCGACCCCCAGTGGGTGACCCTGCCCGACCCGCGGAAGAAGGGCCGCTTCTTCAGCCTGGAAGTGCGCCGGCCCTGGGGCTTCGAGCGTGGCCGCGTGGGTGGGCGCTTCGGCCCCGGCTACGAGGGGCTGATCGTGGCGACCGTCGATCCCTCCCTGCTCAGCCCTGACGAACCCAGGGGGCCCGTGCGCGTGGTGGACGCCCATCCCGGGAGCCCCGAACCGCCCAAGCCCCGCTTCCCCTGCAGGCGCTGGGAACTGGATGACGCGGCCTTCAACCTGGGCCCCGGCGAGAACCCCAAGGGCCACAGCGGGCCCCTGTCCTGGGAAGTCCTCGACACCGATGCCGGCGGCCGCATGCGGGTCCGGCTGGCGCTGACCCAACCCTTGGCAAAAAAGTCCCGCGCCCGAGGTTCTGCCAAGTAAGATGAGGCATGAAATCAGCTCGCTGCCTCTTCCTCCTGGCCACGGCCTGTCTGGGTGCCCAGGCACCGCTCCAGACGTCCTCCCCGGCCGCCAACGCCACGGCCGAACGGCTGCGCGCCGAGGCCTTCCGGACCCATGGCGCCTATGCGGACCTCGCCTGGCTCTGCGACCACATCGGAGCGCGCCTGAGCGGCTCGCCCCAGCTGGACCAGGCCATTGATTGGGCCCAGGCGCGCCTGAAGGCCGCCGGCCTCACCAATGTCCACGCCGAGCCCGCCATGGTGCCCCACTGGGTGCGCGGGCACGAATCCGCCGAGCTGCTGTCGCCCGCCCCCCAGCGGGTGAACCTCCTGGGTCTGGGCGGCAGCGTGGGCACGCCCGAGGGCGGCCTCACGGCGGACGTGGTGGTGGTGGGTTCCTTCGATGAACTCGACAAGCTGGGCGAGGCCGTGAAGGGGAAGATCGTCCTCTTCGACGTGCCCTTCAAGGGCTATGGCCACACGGTGGTCTACCGGCATGACGGCGCCTCCCGGGCCGCCAAATACGGTGCCGCGGCCGCCCTGGTGCGGTCGGTAGGCCCCGTGAGCCTGGACACCCCGCACACCGGCGCCATGGACTATGACCCGGCCTATCCGAAGATCCCCACCGCCGCCGTGACCATCGAGGCCTCCACCCAGATGCGGCGCATGCAGGCCCGGGGCGAGCGCATCCGCATGAAGCTGGAGATGGGCGCGAAAACGCTCCCCGATGCTCCCTCCGCCAATGTGGTAGCCGAGATCCGCGGCACGGAGAAGCCCGATGAAGTGGTCATCCTCAGCGGCCACCTCGACAGCTGGGACGTGGGCCAGGGCGCCCAGGACGACGGCGCCGGCACCGTCACCGCCATGGAGGCCGCGCGCCTCATCCAGACCCTGGGCCTGAAGCCCCGCCGCACGATCCGCGTGGTGCTGTGGACCAACGAGGAGAACGGACTGCGCGGTGGCAAGGCCTACCGTGATGCCCATCGCGCCGAGCTCGGCCAGATCATCGCCGCCTTCGAGACCGACTCGGGCAGCGAGCGCATCAAAGCCTTCAGCCTGGATCTGAGCAAGGCCACTCCGGAGACCAAAGCGGGTGCGTTGACCTCGCTGAAAAAGCTGGGCGCCGTCGAGCCCTTCGGCGCCATCGACCTGCGGCTGGGTGGTTCCGGCGCGGACGTGAGTCCCATGGTGGCCGAGGGCGTGCCGGGTATCGGCGTGGGCCACGCCGCCACCCACTATTTCGACATCCACCACACCCAGGCCGACACCTTCGACAAGGTGGACCAGGACGACCTCGCCTTCAACGCCGCTGCGCTCGCCAGCTTCGCCTATGCGCTGGCCCAGTCCGACGTGCGGTTCAACTAGACCGGGTCACTGGCTGATCCCCACCAGCTCCACCTCGAAGACCAGCATGCCCTGGGGCATGTCGCGGGCGCCTTGGTAGGCCAGCTTCTCGGGGATCCAGAAACGCCGCCGCTCGCCCACCACCATGAGTTGGAGACCTTCGATCCAGCCTTCGACGGTGTCCTTCACTTGCAGTTGTACAGGGTTGCCTTTCGTGAGTGAGCTTTCGAACATCTTTCCGTCCGTGGTCCAGCCGGTGTAATGGATGGAGACCCAGCTGGACCGCGCCGGGTGGGTCTTCCCTGTTCCCGGCTTGAGGACCTTGAAGGCCAAGCCTGAGCGGAGGAGCGTCGCATCCTCCGGCGGAGCGGCCACATCCGCCGGAGGATGTCGGGGATCGGGAACCACCTCAAGCAGTTCCAGATCCATCACCACGGTCCCGGCCGGCCGGCCCTTGGCACCGGCGAAGGCCAGGGCCTCGGAAATCCAGACCCGCCGCTGCTCGCCCACCGTCATGGCTTGCAGGCTTTCCCGCATTCCGGGCAGCACGCGTTCCAGGCCGAGGTAGGGGGCCTCCCCTTGGCACCGGCGAAGGCCAGGGCCTCGGAAATCCAGACCCGCCGCTGCTCGCCCACCGTCATGGCTTGCAGGCTTTCCCGCATTCCGGGCAGCACGCGTTCCAGGCCGAGGTAGGGGGCCTCCCCTTGGGCCCTGGTATTGGCGAAGACTGCGCCATCGGACCCCCAACCCGTGAAATGGACCCGGACGAAATCCCCGGGTGTGGGCTGGGCCCCACCCCGTCCGGGTTGGATCACACGGTAGGCCAAGCCGGTGACGGTACGGATGGCCTCGGCCGGCGGCACGGCGATCTCGGGAGGGGCCCCCTGGACAAGAACGGCCAAGGGAAGGCAAAGCAGGCTGGACAGGCGCATGGTCCAGGATACGAGATCCGGGCGGTCACAGCCCCGGTGGGAACCCCACGGCGAGTCTTACGCGAGCGATGCCGGGATCCACACTGCCGTCGGCATGGCGGATGAGGATGGGGGGCTCGACGTCGGGACATTCGGCCCGGGTTTCGAAGTCATCGGCCAGATCCTGCTGGCGGGCTGCGGCGAAGACATCCAGGCCGTAGGGCTCGCCTTCCTTGAAGACGATCTCGCGGCGGTGGAGGCAGAGCAGCCCCGCCTCCCGCAGCGCGGCCAGGGCGCGTTCGCGCTGATCGTTGGGGAAGACGCAGGCGAAGATCCCGCCGGGCGCCAGGATCCGGGCCCCGGCCTGCGCGTAGTCCATGATGCTGCCGCGCACCTCCAGACGGGCGGGCACGGACTGGGGGTGCGCTGCCGGCAGGCGGTGGCCCTCGGGCCAATAGGGAGGCGTGCCCGTCACCAGGTCGAAGGGCGCCTCGTCCGCGAACAGGGCGGGATCCCGGAGGTCGCCCAGGCGCGGGAAGATCCGGCCCTCCTGGCCGTTGTAGCGGATGCTCTTCCGGGCCAGGTGCAGGCTCTGCTCCTGGGCCTCCACCGTATGCACCACGGCGCCGGGGCAGCGCCAGGCGGTCAGGAGGGCCACGCTGCCGATGCCCGAGCCCAGGTCCGCGATGCGGCCCGCCCGCGGGCACCAGGTGGTCCCGTACCAGGCCGTCACCAGGTCGTCCGTGCTGAAGCGGTTGCCTTTCTCCAACTGGAAAATCCGCCAGCGCCCGCACAGGCCATCGAGGGTTTCGCCGAGCTCCAGCTCCACGCCGCCCGGCGGAGTGGGGCCCGGGCGCGCCCAGCCCTTGTAGCTGGAGGCGTCGTCGAAAGCGGATCGTCGCGGCATCCGACGAGTGTGGCAGATCGGGATTGGCCCATGGATCGAGGCTTCCCTCCTGTTTCCCGCACTTCCGGTCTGGCATCTGGACAGCGGCTGCGCGACACTCAAACATGGCCGTACCTGGGAAAGCCCTGGAGCCCGTCCTCCGCGAGGGGGAAGGCACGGCTTGCGAAGGGGACAGTTGTCTCACCCTGGACGGGGCCTTCGACCGGGTGAAGGCGGCCTTCCTCCTGCATCACCCCAAGGGGGATGTGACCCTGCTGCGCCGGGCCTTCACCGTGGGTCGGGACATGCACGCCACCCAGCTTCGCAGGAGCGGCGAGCCCTACTTCTTCCACCCCCTGGCCGTGGCTCAGAGCCTGGCGGATTGGCGGCTGGATGCCGCGAGCGTGGCCTGCGGGCTCCTCCACGACGTGGTGGAAGACACCCTGATGACCCTGCCCCAGGTGAAGGCGCAGTTCGGGGACGAGATCGGCGAGATCGTGGACGGCCTCACGAAGATGAGCAAGCTGGCCTTCACGGACAAGCATCTGCTCAACGCCGAGAACGTCCGCAAGCTGCTGGTGGCCATGGGCAAGGATGTGCGCGTGCTGCTGGTGAAGCTGGCGGATCGCCTGCACAACATGAAGACCCTCGGTGTCATGGAGGAGGAGAAGCGGCGCCGCATCTCCCGCGAGACACTGGAGCTCTATGCACCCCTGGCCAACCGCCTGGGCATGGGCGTGGTGCGCCTGGAGCTGGAGGATCTCGCGTTCCGCCAGCTGGAGCCCGAGCAGTACGAGTACCTCAAGAACGCGGTGGAAGCCAAGCGCGCCAAGCTCTCCGGCACCATCCAGGAAATCCATGGTTCCCTGCAGGCCATCCTGCGCCAGCAGGGTATCAACGCCCATGTCTACGGCCGAGTGAAGCACCTCTACGGCATCTGGAAGAAGATGGGCGCCCAGGCCAAGGGCTTCGAGGACATCCACGACTGGCTGGCCTACCGCATCATCTGCCCGGACCGGGCCAGCTGCTACACGGCCCTGGGCCTCGTGCACGGCCTCTACCGCCCCGTCCCCGGCAAGTTCAAGGACTACATCAGCCTGCCCAAGGAGAACGGCTACCAGAGCATCCACACCACGGTGCTGATGAGCTCCGGCGATATCTTCGAAGTGCAGATCCGCACGGAGGAGATGCACCTCCATGCCGAGGCCGGCATCGCCAGCCACTGGACCTACAAGGACGGCCGCATCGCGAACCGCCTGGAGATCAACCAGGTGGCCTTCCTCCGCCGCATGGTGGAACTCCACCAGGACGCCCAGGACAGCCGCGACCTGGTGGCCAACCTGCGCGGCGAGCTGAACTTCAACCGCATCCAGGTCTTCACCCCCAAGGGCGATCTCCGCAGCCTGGTGGAAGGCAGCACGCCCGTGGACTTCGCCTACGCCATCCATACCCAGGTGGGCCACCGCTGCGTGGGCGCCAAGGTGAACGGGCGCATGGTGCCGCTCAAGCACACCCTCCAGAACGGTGACCGCGTGGAGATCCTCACCCGGCCCGACCACAAGCCCAGCCGGGACTGGCTGGGTTTCGTGAAGTCCGCCGGCGCCAAGAGCCGCATCCAGGCCTTCATCCGCGAGGAGGAGCGCGCCCATGCCGTCACCCTCGGCCGGGAACGGCTCGAGCGGGAGGCCCGCGTCCTGGGCGTGCGCATGGACGATCCCGAGTCCCAGGCCAAGCTCGAGGCGCGGCTGGTAGAGCTGAAACTGGCGAACTGGGACGCGGCCTATGCCGCCCTGGGCTTCGGCCGCATCACGGTCCACAAGCTCCTCGAGCCTCTGATCCCCGAACCCGAGCGCGCCAAGCCCAAGGAGAACGTCTCCAACCTCATGGATTCGGTGGTGGTGGGCGACACCGCCGGCATCCTCTATGCCCTGGCCGCCTGCTGCAAGCCCATCTGGGGCGACGAGGTGGTGGGCTACATCACCCGCACCCGCGGCACCGCCATCCACCGGGCCGACTGCCCCCAGCTCACCAAGGGCACCATGCACCCGGAGCGCCGCGTCAACGTGGCCTGGGGCAAGCACGGGACGGAACTCTACGACACGGAGATCGCCCTCACCACCGAGGACCGGCCCGGCATGGTGGCCGCCATCTCCGAGGGCATCCAGCGCGTGGGCATCAACGTGCAGCGCTTCCACGGCTCGGCCACGGAGGAGGGCGCCGGCCTCTTCCACATCGCCCTGCGGGTGCGGGACCGGACCCACCTGGTGGAGCTCATGGCCAGCCTGCGTCGCATCCGGGGCGTCTACACCGTGGAGCGGGTGAAGGGGTCCGTGTTCGGGAAGGTGAAATGAACACCTGGCGCCCCCCGGCCGAAGCGCCGCCGGTCCCTTGGCCCCGCATCGCGGAAAGCCTGCGCCGTCCCCAGCTCGGACCGAATCCGCACAAGATCAGCGCCCGCATCCCAGAGGATCCCCGGCGCGCGGCGGTGGGCGTCATCCTCTGGGGCGATGCCGCGGGCGCCCGCAAGCTCGTGGTGGCTCAGCGCGGCTACGGCGCGCCCCACCACCCAGGCGAGCTTGCCTTCCCCGGCGGCATGGTGGAGCCTCGCGACCGGGATCTGCCCGCCACGGCCCGGCGCGAGGTAGCCGAGGAGATCGGGGTGTCCGAGGGGCTCTGGGAGCTGGGCTGCTTCCCCGATGGCGTGGCCAAGGCCCGGGTGCGCTTCACCCCGGTCTTCTTCCGCTGGGAGCACCCGGACCCCAGATTCCATCTGGATCACGAGCTGGAACAGATCCTCATGCTGCCTCTGGTCCCCCTCATGGAAGCGCCCTGGACCATCGAGCGCCTCGAGCGCCACGGCCTGGCCCTGGATGTCCCCCGGCTCGAATTGCCCCAGGCCCCACTCTGGGGTGCCACGGCGTTCATCCTGAAGGCCTGGCTGGATGTGCTCAAGGACTGCGCCGATCCCGCCCCTGGCAGCAGCTGACGCGCGGGTAGAACCCAGGCGCGGAACCTGATCTCCCGGTCGATTGACACCCCTCATGGACGACCCTACATTTCCGGCCCGCCCACGCGGCCCTGGCCAGGACCTCCCGTGAGCGGCGCGGAGGAGCCATGATCCTCACCATCCGAAAGACCGGCGGACCCGGCGCCATCGAAGAGCTGCTGGGCACCGTGGATGCGACCCGGCTGGACGCGGAGTCCCACAGGGCCCTCGCCCTCCAGCTGGAGGACTTGACCGACCTGACCAGCAGCCACGAACCCATCAATGCCGACTGCTACCGGTACGAGATCGAAGTCCAGGGACCCGGCAAGTCCCGCAACCTTCTGGCCGTGGATGACGAAGGCGATCCGGATCATCCTGCCTTCAAGGCCCTGATCGCCCTGCTGCGGACCCTCGGCCTGCCCCCGCCCTGAGCCGGCGCGGTCTGCGCCACGCGGTGGCCCACCGGTCACCGCGTGGCGCATTCTGGGCGCTCCATCCTATTTGACGTTCACCGCCAGCCAGGCGGTGTTCACGGTGGCGTACTCCGTGGAGCTGGCCCCGTAGAGATCCGCGGCGGCGTTCAGGGTGGCCACCCGGGCACCCGCGTAGTCGGTGCGCTTGGTCATGTAGGCGGTGAGGGCCCGGTACCAGATGCGGCCGGCCTTGTCGTTGCCGATGCCGGTGATGCTGGTGACGTCGTTGGTCATGGGCGAGGCGATGTTGTCACAGAG
This sequence comes from Geothrix campi, assembly GCF_024609265.1. Taxonomy (GTDB): domain Bacteria; phylum Acidobacteriota; class Holophagae; order Holophagales; family Holophagaceae; genus Geothrix; species Geothrix campi. The sequence goes on from NZ_JANHMP010000001.1 coordinate 1,127,015, forward strand.
GCTGTCCACCTGGCTGCCGTGGGCCAGCAGGAAGAAGAAGTGGTTCGCCACGCCGGAGCTGTAGTGGACATCCAGCCGGCCGAGGGTCTTGCTGTAGAAGTCCGGGCTGCGGCCATCGCGGCTGGGCTTGTACATCCAGCGCAGGGCCTCATTCGGGTAGGCATGGCCCCAGCTGTTCTCGAACAGCTTGTAGTTGGCGGTGATGGGCCCGGAACCGGCGGTGCTGGGAATGGTGCTTCCGGTGCTGTTGTTCAGGGTGTAGAACTCCACCAGCGTGCCGAAGATATCGGAATTGGCTTCGTTCAGCCCGCCGGGTTCCTTCCGGTACTGGAGGTTGGCGGTGGCGGAGCACACCCCGTGGCTCATCTCGTGGCCTGCGGTGTCCAGATCCGCTTCGCCGACGGAACCACCCACCTGGCCGTCGCCGTAGGTCATGCAGAAGCAGCTGTCGGACCAGAAGGCGTTGTCGTACTGGCTGCTGTAGTGCATGCGGCTGAAGGTCGCCGTGCCGGCATCATCGATTCCATCCCGACCGAACGCATTCAGGTAGAAGTCCCAGGTGGCCTGCATCCCCCGGTGGCCGTCTACGCCGGCGGTCTGGGCATTGGCGCCCATGCCCGCGGTGCCGTTGTACTGCAGCCCGTCGCCCCAGGCGTTGTCAGCGTCGGTGAAGATCGTGCCCGCACCCGAGGTGCCGTTGAGCAGGTTGGTCGTGACGTTGTTGTTGAAGGTGCCACCTGTGCCCCGAGTCATATCCCGTAGCTCGTAGCCCGTGGCCGTGCTGTTGGTGCTGAGAGCCACCGTCCCGTACCACTGGGACTGGCCCGTCCCGCTGGCCCCGGCCGTGCGGAGGGTATCCCAGGATTCGAGGATCCTGCCCGAGTGGGCGTCGACCAGGAAGTCCGTGTGCCTGGTCTCCTGGGCGCCGTTCTCCAGCTCGGTGTGGATGTGATAGGCCAGCACCTGCCGGTTGCCGCGGCCGGGTTCGCCGGCCTCGAGGCTGGCCACGACCAGGGTCGCCGTCGGCTCGTAGGTGTAGCTCCCGCGGGGGGCCAGGGCCGCGTGGGCGGCGGCCAGCGCCTCGCCGCGTCCCAGGGTGGGTTCCACGTTCAGGGCCAGGCCACGCACCAGGTCATCGGTGACGGCCCGTACCCGGCCATTCCGGAAGTGGACGATGGCTTCGCCCTCCAGCACGGGAACGCCCTTGTAGGTCTGGTCCAGGCGGATATGGTCCTCGCCGAAGGCATCGGCGACACGGTTCTTGAAGGCGAAGCCCAGGTGCTGGTCGAGGCCCAGTTGGAACGCACGGGCCGTCAAATGGCCCCGGGCCTCCCGGGCGAGGGCATCGGTCCGGGCCTGGTCGGGCGGGGCAGCCAGGAGAAAGGCGGGGAGGAGGAAAGGAACCATGTGGCGCACGGGACCTCCAAAGGAACGTGATTGGGGTGGTTGTCCCAACCTAGGGCCACGATCCTACTACCGACCATTAAGAGATGTTAATTTTTCGACCTTGTCGAAATCATTTGAATAAATATTCCAGTAACACGGGTTGCATATTGGGGTGGGCCGACAGGGCGAAGCCCAGGGGTGCAGAACCCGCTTCCACCACCCCTGGGCCTTGGAAAACGCGAGGGTCAGGCCTTTTTCTTCTCAGCCTTCACCGATCCGTCCTTCTCCAGGTACTTATCGGGATCCTTCTGCAGCGCTTCGCCGCATTGCTTGCTGCACACGCGATACTCTCGGCCCCGCACCGTGGCGGTGGCGGACTTCGCATCCACGGTCATCTTGCAGACAGGGTCCTTGGTGTTGGTGGCGGGCTTGGCCTTCTCGGGAGCGGGGGCGGCCAGGACGGCCAGGGTGAGCAGGGCGGCGGGAAGCATGGAACCTCCAGAGGGATCGGGTCCCATTGTAGCCCTGGCCCCCCGGCCGGACGGCCGGGGGGCGTCCATTCCCGGCTACTTCTTCGCGTTCTTCGGCGTGCCGTCCTTCTCGAGGTACTTGTCAGGGTCCTTGAGCAGATTGGCGTCACAGCCAGCGCAGCACAGGCGGTATTCCTGCCCGCGGACCACCACGGTCTTCGATTTTTCGGTCACCTTGCCGCCCAGCACAGGGCACTTGGTGTTGGTGGCGGGCTTGCCTTGGGGGCTGGCTGCGATGGCCAGAGTCAGCAGGAGGTTGAGCATGGGGGGTTCCTTGTTCGGTGATCGGCCCTTTGATCGCCGGCGGTACCTGGGCCGTTCTTGGGCACCGCCGTGGGGGGAACTCGGGAAAGCAAGAGCAGGTGGGGACTTTCGAGGGATTCAGGCCGGTTCCAGTACGGGATCAGGTGTGACTGGACCCTCCACCACCTCCTTGCGCTTCCAGAGGTAGTAGATGGAGGGATAGACCAGCAGCTCAAGGAGGAAGCTGGTGGCCAGGCCGCCCACCATGGGGGCGGCGATGCGCTTCATGACATCGGCGCCGGTGCCCGTGCTCCACATGATGGGGAGCAGGCCCATGAAGGCCGCAAAGACGGTCATGGCCTTGGGCCGCACACGCTTCACGGCCCCGTGGATGATGGCCTCCACCAGGTCGCCCGTGGTGTTCAGGCGGCCCTCCTTCCGGGCCTCGTCGTGGCTGAGGTCCAGGAAGAGCAGCATGAAGACGCCCGTCTCCGCATCGAGCCCCATGAGGGCGATGAGGCCCACCCACACGGCGATGCTCATGTTGTAGCCGAGCAGCCACAGGAGCCAGAAGGCGCCGATGGCGCTGAAGGGCACGGCCAGCATCACGACCGAGGCCTTGAAGGCGCTCTTGGTGTTGGCGTAGAGCAGGCCGAAGATCAGCACCAGGGTGATGGGCAGGATGATCTTCAGGCGCTCCTTCACCCGGATCATGTTTTCGTATTGCCCGGACCAGGTGAGGCTGTAGCCCGCCGGGAGCTTGAGCTCCTTCTCCACCGCGGCCTTGGCGTGCTGGACGTAGGTGCCCACATCCAGCTTCGACGTGTCGAAGTCCACCAGCACGTAGCCGTTCATCTGGCCGTTCTCGTCGCGGATCATGGCGGGACCGTTGGTCCACTTCAGGTCCGCGATCTCCTCCATGGGCACCAGGGCGCCCGTCGGCGTGGGGACGAGGATCCGCTTCAGGGCATCGGGACTCTCGCGGTAGTCCCGGGCGTAGCGCACGTTCACGGGGTACCGCGCCCGGCCATCGTAGATGGTGCTCTGGTTGTCGCCGCCGACGGCGGTCATCACCAGCATGTTGGCCTGCTCGACGCTGAGCCCGTAACGGGCCAGCTGGTCCCGCTTCAGCACGAAGTCCAGGAAGTAGCCCTGGGCCGTGCGTTCCGCGAAGGCACTGCGGGTGCCCGGGACGCCCGACAGGATGCGCTCCGCTTCCACGGCGACCTGCTGGATGGTGTCCAGGTCCGCGCCGTTGATTTTGAGGCCCACGGGCGTGCGGATGCCGGTGGACAGCATGTCCTGCCGCGCCTTGATGGGCATGGTCCAGGCGTTGGGGATGGCCGGGAGTTTCACCACGCGGTCCAGGTCGGCGACGATCTCCTCCTGGGTGATGCGATCCCGCCACACGGGGCGCAGGATGGCCTTCAGGAAGTCCGGCGCCCAGGCGCTGAACCAGCGGGGCTTCTCGCGCCACTGGTCCTCGGGCTTCAAGGTGATCACCGTCTCCATCATGGAGAAGGGCGCGGGGTCGGTGGATGTGTCGGCCCGCCCCGCCTTGCCGAAGACGCCTGCCACCTCGGGCACGGTGCGGATCAGGCGATCCTGCACCTGGAGGATGCGCTGGGCTTCGGTCTGGCTGAGGCCCGGCAGCGTCGAGGGCATGTAGAGCAGCGTCCCTTCATTCAGGGGCGGCATGAACTCGCTGCCCAGGCTCACGAAGGCGGGGATGGTGGCCACCACCAGCAACACGGCGATGCCGATGGTCGCCTTGGCATGCTTCACCACGAAGCGGCATGGCCCTTCGTAGATCCGGTGGAGGAAGACGCTGATGGGGTGCCGCTCCTCCGCGTAGTACTTCCCGACGACCATCTGGGTGGCGGTCCAGGCCAGCCATCGGGGCTTGAACTGGAAGGGCTCGATGCGCGCGAAGAGCATGCGCATGGCCGGATCCAGGGTCAACGCCAGGAGTGCCGCAATGCCCATGGCGAAGTTCTTGGAGAAGGCCAGGGGCTTGAACAGCCGCCCTTCCTGGTCCACCAGCGTGAAGATGGGCAGGAAGCTCACCGCCACCACCAGCAACGAGAAGAAGACGCTCGGCCCTACTTCCATCAAGGCTTCGAGCCTGACGTGGTAGAAACTCCCGGGTTTCCCGGCCGCGATCCACCGTTCGATCTTCTTGTAGGCGTTCTCCACCTCGACGATGGCCCCGTCCACCAGCACGCCGATGGAAATGGCGATGCCGGCGAGGCTCATCAGATTGGCATTCTGGCCGATGCCGTACATCGGAATGAAAGCCAGAGCGACGCTCACCGGGATGGTGATGATGGGCACGATGGCCGAAGGCACGTGCCAGAGGAAGATCAGGATGATGATCGAGACGACGATCATCTCCTCGATGAGCTTGTGCTTCACGGTGCTGATGGCGTGATGGATCAGCTCGGAGCGGTCATAGACGGTGACCACGTCCACGCCCTCGGGAAGGCCCTGTTTCAGATCCTTGATCTTCGCCTTGACCTGTTCGATCACGTTCAGGGCGTTCTCGCCCTGCCGCATCACCACGATGCCGCCCACCACATCGCCGTGGCCGTCCAGATCCGCGATCCCGCGGCGCATCTCGGGCCCGAGGGTCACCATGGCCACCTCGCCCAGGCGCACCGGCGTGCCGTTCTCGGCCTTGAGCACCGCCTGTTCGAGATCATGGGTGGTCTTCACGTAGCCCCGGCCCCGGACCATGTATTCGCGTCCGCTGTACTCCACCAGGCGTCCGCCGACCTCCGAATTGGCCGACTTCACGGCGCCGATGACGGACTCGATGGGGATCCGGTAGGCCGCCAGCTTGTTGGGATCGACCTGCACCTGGAACTGCCGGGCCTGGCCGCCCACGGTGGCCACTTCCGCCACGCCCGGCGTGCTCTGGATGCCGTAGCGGAGGAACCAATCCTGCAACGAGCGCAGCTCGTCCGAGCTGTGCTTCCCGCTGTGATCCACCAGGGCGTACTGGTAGATCCACCCCACGGAGGTGGCATCGGGGCCGATGACGGGCGTCACGCCCGGGGGGAGGCTGGAGGTGATCTTGCTGAGGTACTCCAGCGTGCGGGACCGGGCCCAGTAGATGTCCGTGCCGTCCTCGTAGATGACATAGACATAGGAGAAACCGAAATCCGACAAGGCTCGTACGGCCTTCACCTTCGGCGCGCCGAGCAGCGCCGTGACGATGGGGTAGGTCACCTGATCCTCGACGATGTCGGGGCTCCGGTCCCACTTGGTGTAGACGATGACCTGCGTGTCGCTGAGATCCGGCAGGGCATCCAGCGGGATGTTCCGCATGGTCCAGAAGGACATGGCGATCAGCACCACCGAGGCGGCCATCACCAGCCAGCGGTTCTCCGCCGAGAAGCGGATGATCCGCTGGAGAAAAGTCGGGTGTTCGGGGTCGTAGCCCACATGTGCGCTCATCTCGACTCCCCTAGTGCTTATGCTCAGAAGGTGCGGGATTGGCCGCGCCCTTCTGGCTGAGATGGGCCAGGGCCGCCTTCAGGCGGGACTCGGAATCGACCAGGAAGTTGGCACGGACGACGACCTCTTCACCTGCCTTGAGGCCGGACCGGATCTCCACCTGCTCGCCCGCGGTGGTACCCGTGGTGACCTCCCTCGGCTCGAACTTGCCATCCCCCAGCGCCACGAAGGCGACCTTGGTGGTGCCGGCATCCAGCACCGCATCCAGAGGGATGATGAGGCCCTTGCGCCCCTGCCCCTTGAGCACCACGTCGCCGAACATATCGGGCTTCAGGACGCCCCCGGGATTCGGGAACTCCACCCGGGCCTTGGCGGTGCGGGTCTTGGGATCCATCACGGCATCCACGAAGGCGATCCGCCCCTTGAGCGTCTTCCCGGGCGCGGCCTGGACCGTCAACTCGGCGGGGGTGCCCACCTTGGCGCGGCCCAATTCAGCCTCGTAGATGTCCACCAGCACCCAGACCCGGCTCAGGTCCGTGATCTCGAAGGGGATGTCCGCTGGTGTAATGCGGGCGCCCTCCACCACGTTCTTCGCCGTGACGACCCCCGAGATGGGGCTGCGCAGGGTGAGGGCCCGCAGGACCTCGCCGGTCTTCTCCAGGTTGTCGATGGCCGCCTGCGGCACGTCCCAGAGGGTGAGACGGCGCCGCGCCGCTTCCAGAAGGTCGCCGCCACTGCTCTGCAGCGAGCCGCCCGACAGAGCCTTCTGGGTCTTGAGGGCCAGGAGGTACTCCCGCTGGGCGCTGACGAATTCGGGGCTGTAGAGGCTGAACAGGGGTTGGCCCTTGGCCACGGGCTTGCCCACGAAATCCACGAAGAGCTTCTCCACGAAGCCCTCCACCTTCACGTTCACTTTGCGGACACGGGTCTCGTCCACGGCCACGCGGCCCAGGGCCCGCAGTTCGCCGCTCACGGTCCCTTCGGCCACCTTTTCGGTCCGCAGGCCGATGAGCTGCTGGCGCTCGTGGTCGATCTTCACGGTCGCGTGGGTGTCGAGCCCAGCCCCCTCATTCTTGAGGTCGCCTTCATAAACCGGCACATAGTCCATGCCCATCTCGTCCTTCATGGGGACCTGGGACGTCTGGCTCGGGTTCATGGGGGAAACGTAGTAGACGATCTTGCCCTTGTCCTTGGGCACGTCGCTTTCCATGGGCACCAGGTCCATGCCGCAAATCGGGCAGGTGCCTGCGTGGTCCTGGATGATCTGCGGATGCATGGGGCATTGGTACATCTGCTTCCTGGGCGCCGTCGCGCTGGCAGTTTCGTGGTCGTGGTCATGCTTGGGGGCGGGGCGCAGGAGGAGCGTGCCGCCGATGCCGGCGACGAGGCCCAGGGCCACCAGGCCGAAGGTGCGGACGCGTGAGGCGCGGGACGGCGCGGGATGATCGAAGGTTGGTTGATCGAGACTCATGGCGGGATCTCCTACATCTTCATGGCGGCGGGGCCACTGTCCTGGGCCTTGCCCGGGACCTTGGCGGAGGTTGCAGCGATGGGCGCGGCGGCGCCGGTGGACAAGCTGGCCGAGGCCAGCGACCCTCCGCTGACGGAAGCCGTGGGTCCAAGGGCCGCTTCGCTCAGGGCGATGTACTGGGCCTGGAGCTGGGCCAGGGTCTGCAGGTAGGCGCCCTGGTCGCCCACCCAGCCGTTGAGGGCTTCGAGGGCGCCGAGGAAGGGCGCGCGACCAGCTTCGTACTGCGCCAGGGACGACTTGAAATTGGCTTCGCTCTGCACCAGCAGGCCCTCGCGGTAGAGGTCCCGGGTACGGCGCAACGTTTCGATCTGGATGGTACGTTCCTCCGTGCGCTGGCGGAGCAGGGTGCGCACCGATTCCACCTCGGCACCCTGGCCGCGGCGGTGGTGCTCATGCTCGGCCACGGCGCGCTGCTGCTTGTGGCGGCCGTAGATGGGCAGGGAGATGCTCACGCCCACCTGCCACATGGGATCCAGGCTGCCCCGGGGCATGATGCCCGCGGTGACGGCGAAGTCCGGGCGGCGGTCCAGCTTCGCCAGGTCCAGCAGTTTCTCGGTCTGGCGTACGCTCGCCCGCGCGCCAGCGAGTTCGGGACTGCGGGCCTCGACCTGGTCCGGAGTGAGGAGGACCGGCTCGGGCAAGTCCGCCAGGGCCGCCGTGATGGCGATGGGATCCGCCGGATCGTGCTGGCGGAGGCGGTTCAGGCCCGCGAGGGTCGACCGTTCCTCGGCCTCCAGGGACCACGTCGCCTGCTTCAGGCGCGTGAGCTCCAGCTGGGCCCGCAACAGATCGCCCTGGCTGCCCTGCCCCACCTCATAGCGGGTGCGGGCCAGGCGCTCGGACTGTTCCAGGAAGACGGCCTGCTGCGCCAGCAGCACCTTCTGTCCCCGGATCAGCAGCAGAGCCGCATAGCCGCGCCGCACGTCGGCCTCCAAGCCCAGAAGCACCCGGGACCGGGTGGCTTCGGACAGATCCACCCCGGCGGCCGCCACCTCTTTCCGCAGGCCCCGCTTGCCGGGCCAGGGAAACGGCTGGGTGAAGGCGACGCTGTAGTAGCTCGTCTCCATCTTGCCGATCTGGAGCTCCTTGAAGCCGTCGTTCTGGATGCCCAGCGACAGGGAGGGATCCGGCAGCACGCCGGCCTGGGGAATGCGCTCCTGATCCATCCGCACGGCCGCATCGGCCTTCTGGATGTCGGGATGCTTTCCGAGGGCCTCGGCCAGCAGGGAGGCCAGGACGGGATCGGCATCTGAAGGCGCAGGGGAGGGGTGGTCGTGAAGGGGGGCCTGGGCCAGGGCCGGTGCGGCGAGCACCAGGGCCGGGGCCAGGCGCAGCAGCGTGCGCATGGGAAACTCCGGAAAGGGAAAGAGGGAACGGCCTGCCCGCAGGCAGGCAGAGCTTCGCTCAGTCCCGGATCAGATCCGGAAGGTGCTCAGGTGCGCCAGATGCCGTCCCAGATCCGGGTCGCGGCCGCCCCTGGCGGGAACGTGGGCGGTCGTGGCAGCGACGTCGGAAGTCGCGCGGGCCCAGCCGATGGGCTCGGGCCGGGGCTCGGTCCGGCGTTCGCCCTGCTCGGTTCGGCGCGCGGCCTGGACGGCCACCACCTGGCGCTCGGCGCAGGCGCCCCGCAACGGTGTGCGATTGCCTTCAGGCTTCGGGCAGGGGCAGGAATCCCCCATGCCCCCAGGCATGGTCCCGCAACAGCAGTCGTGGGGCTGCGCCGCCCGGCTGCCGGCCAGCGCCCAGTCCCCGCCCCAGCCGCCCAGGAGCAGCGCGATGGCCAGGATGGCGCGCAGGATCGTCCGCACGGAGAAACCTCCGGATGCTTCCCATCATAGGCCTTCCACCCATGTGGCAACACGCAAAGCTTGACGCCGGTCACAGCGGGAGGGGTCCCGCGCCGGGGCGGACGCAGGTCTGGTGGGCATCGGCGCAAAGAGTGCCTAACAAACCCCCACGGCACCGCGCGAGGGGCGCCGGGCGAGCGAGGCAGGGAAGGCGAGGTGAGCGTAGCAGGGACTACGCGATCCGAGCCTGACGCAGCATCGAGAAGCCCGCCGCCCCTCGCCCGGAGGGATGAAGCCAGGCGGGTGCCCCGCAGCGTCAGGTCCCTTGGACGATGCAACCACATCGCCCTGCGGGCCCTTCCTCGCGGTGCCTCTCGCCTGGCTTCATCGCGGTGGCGCGGAATTTTGTTAGGCACTCTAAGATAATGAGATGGGCACGGTTGAGACGGCAGAGGTGGTGATCATCGGCGGCGGTATCGCCGGTCTGAGCCTCGCCTTCCACCTGACCCGAGCCGGACAGCGGGGCATCGTTCTCCTGGATCGGGAGGACCAGCCCGGCACCTATGCCAGCGGCCACAATGCCGCCGTGGCCCGGTCGCTGACGGGAAGGGACGAGCACACGGCCTTGACGGTGGGGGGTTGCCGACGCCTGGCGGAAGCTGGCCTGATGACCGCCGGTGGCGGCCTGCTGGTGAGCGTGGAGCGCGGTCCCCTGGACGCCTTCGAGGCCGAGGCCGCCCACCACGGGGTCGAGGTTCACCGCGGCGCGGGCATCCCCCTGCCCGGCCTGCGGGCCGCGGAACACCTGGCCATCCCCGGCGACGGGGTCATCGACGCCGCGGGCCTGCTGCAGACCTGCGCCGAGGGCGCCCGGGCCGGCGGTGCGGACCTGCGCTTCGGCTGCGGCGTGACCGGCCTGCGGGCCACGGACACGGGCTTCGACCTGGACACGGATCGCGGGCCGCTGCAGGCGAAGGCCCTGGCCATCGCCGCCGGCGCCTGGGCCGGCGAGCTGGGCCGCCTGGCGGGCTCCCAGATCGCCTACACCCCCCTGCGGCGCTCCCTGGTCTGGAGTGGCGCGGCCTATCCCCAGCAGGAACCCTGGGCCTGGTGGGTGGACCGGCCCTTCTACCTGCGCCCTGAAAGCGGCGGCCTGCTCATGTGCCCCTGCGAGGAGGTGGCGGTGCCCCTGCCCTCGCGCGGCCGTCAGCCTGATACCGATCCCACCGCGCTGGAAGGCCTCTTCCTCAGCCTGCGGGAACTGGCGCCGGACCTGGCAGAACGCCCCATCACCCGGTACTGGACCGGCCTGCGCACCTTCGCGCCGGACCGCCGCTTCGTCATCGGCTGGGACCCCTGGAACCCGCGCCTGTTCTGGTCGGCGGGCCTGGGCGGCCACGGCATGACCAGCGGCCTCGCCGTGGGCCAGCTCGCCGCCGACTGCTACCTGCGCAAGACCACCGCCGGGCCGCTAAGTCCTGACCGCTTCAAGCAAGGGCTCTGAACCGCGAAAAGCGCTAAATATCGCGAAAAGAAAATACGGAACGGGATCACCACCAAGACGCCAAAGATTGCCCAAAAAAAGCCGATTTTCTTGGTGTCTTGGTGGTTTGCTTTTCTCTTTCGCGCCCCTTCGTGTCTTTCGCGGTTCCTTCATTCTTTTGGATGACCCATGACCACGCTCTGTGTCGCCCTCGTCCAGCAGGCCACGGTCTGGCAGGACCCGGCCGCGAACCTCGCCCGGGCCCGAGGCTTCGTCGAGCAGGCGGCCCGTTCCGGCGCGCGGGTGGCCGTGTTCCCGGAGCTGTTCACCCTGGGCTTCACCATGGCGCCGGAGCCCTTTTCGGAAGCCATCCCCGGCCCCACAACGGAGGCCGTGGCGGCGCTCTCCCGTGAGTTCGGCCTCTACCTTGTGGGCTCGGCGGTGGAGGCCCACACGCCCCACCCGCGCAACGCGGCCTTCGTCACCACGCCGGACGGCTCGCTGCTCGCGGCCTACCGGAAGCTCCATCCCTTCTCCTACGGCGAGGAGCACGAACACTACAGCGGCGGCGAGGACTGCCCCTTGTTCGAGGTGGATGGCATCCCATGCGGCCTGCAGATCTGCTACGACCTGCGCTTCCCCGAACCCTTCCGCGCCCTCTCCGCGAAGGGCGCCGAAGTTGTGTTCGTGCCCGCCAACTGGCCCGTGCGCCGCATCGCCGCCTGGTCCACCCTCCTCGCCGCCCGCGCCATCGAGAACCAGATGGCCGTCTGCGGCGTCAACCGCGTGGGCCGCGATGCGATGGACCTGGACTACCCCGGGGCATCGACCATCCATGACGCCTTCGGCGAGGTCATCGCGAAGGGCGACGCCACCGAGGGGCTGATCGTCGGAGACATCGACCTCGCCGCCCTGCGGGCCTGGCGTGAGCGGTTCCCGGCGCTCAAAGACCGGCGGCCGGACCTCTATCCGAGGCTGAATGGCTGACCACTCTTAGGTATGACCGCCCTCCTGCCTGGCCCTCTGACCTCCCCGCGGATGTGTCTCCCGGGGAAACACGGACTCGGAATCCCTGCATAAACCTTGGAAGGACGCGATCGACCCTTCCTCGGTTCCCTTGGGGACCTAGATTGGAGACATGAGAAAGGTGCCTCGCTGGGCCGTCCTCCTTCTCGCAGTCGGAATCGGGGCGGTGATCCTGAGGGTACTGGTCTTCCGGGGGGCGGGCCTAGCGGTGAAGGTCGCCCGCGTCGAGATGGGGTCGGTGGAGGAGATCATCACCAACACCCGGGCCGGCACGGTGAAGGCCCACCATCGCGCCAAGCTGTCGCCGCAACTGGGCGGGCTCGTGACCGCCCTGCCCCACCGGAAGGGCAGCCAAGTGGCGGCGGGGGACCTCCTCCTCCAGCTCGACGATTCGGTCCAGCGGGCCCAGCTGCGCCTCGTGGAGCATCAGGTCCGCACCGCCGAGGCCCGGACGCAGGAGGCCTGCCTCGCGGCCGACCTCGCCGAGAAGGAACTGGCCCGGGGCCTGGCCCTTGCGCGGGATGGCGTCCTCAGCCCGCAGAACCTCGATGCCCTCCAGAGCACGCGGGACCGCGCCGTGGCGACCTGCCAGGCCCTGCGGGCCACCCTCGACGAAGCCCAGGCCCAGGTGCGGCTGGCCAAGGCCCAGCTCGCCCTCACCCAAATCAGGGCCCCCTTCTCCGGAGTCGTGGCGGAGTGCTCCGGCGAGGTGGGCGAATGGATCACGCCCTCGCCCCCGGGCATCCCCATCCCTGCCGTCCTGGATCTCCTCGACCCGGCCTCGCTCTACATCAGCGCCCCCATCGATGAGGTCGACTCCCAGCGGGTCAAGGTCGGGCAGCCCGCCCGGATCGCCATCGATTCGCGCCCTGGCGAAAAGCTGGCGGGGCGCCTCGACCGGGTGGCGCCCTTCGTCCTGGACGTGCAGGAGCAGAACCGCACCGTGGAAATCGAGGTCGTCCTGGAGGATCCGCGCCTGGCGCGGGGCTTCCTGCCCGGCACCTCCAGCGATGTGGAAGTGATCCTGGCCCGGCGGGACGGGGTGCTCCGCGTTCCCACCTCCGCCATCGCCGAAGGCGGGAAGGTGCTCGTGCTGGAGGGCGGCCGCCTGGCGGAGCGGACGGTGCGGACCGGTATCCGCAACTGGCAGTTCACGGAAATCCTGGCGGGCCTCGCCCCGGGCGAACGGGTGGTCACCGCGCGAGATTCCGCGGAGATCCGGCCCGGGGCCAGAGCCCGCGCCCATGATCAGGGCCGGGAGGGGCCATGATCGACCTCCAGGGCGTGTGGCGCACCTATCCCATGGGGGAGGGCGTGGTCCATGCCCTGCGGGACGTCAGCCTGAGCATCGCCGCGGGCGAGCACGTCGCCCTGATCGGCCCCTCGGGCTCCGGCAAGTCCACGCTGCTGCACATCCTGGGCTGCCTGGACCGCCCCACCCAGGGCCGCTACTGCTTCGAGGGCCGGGAGGTGGGCTCCCTGCCAGACGGGGAGCGCTCCCTGCTCCGGCGGAACCGGATCGGCTTCGTCTTCCAGTTCTTCCACCTGCTCCCCCGGCTCACCGCGCAGGGCAATGTGGAGCTGCCTATGCTGTTCGGCGGAATCGCCCGGGACGAGCGGCGGGAGCGGGCGACCCGGGCCCTCGCGTCGGTGGGCCTCCTGCCCCGGGCGGACCATCGGCCGGACCAGCTCTCGGGCGGGGAGCGCCAGCGGGCGGCCATCGCCCGGGCTGTGGTCATGAACCCCGCGGTGCTGCTCGCGGACGAGCCCACGGGCAACCTGGACCGCGCCTCGGCCCAGGAGGTGATGGGCGTGCTCGAGGCCATGAACCGGCAGGGGCTGACGTTGGTGGTGGTCACGCACGATCCGGTCCTCGCCGGCCACGCGCAGCGGGTCGTCCATCTCACGGATGGGGCCCTGTCGGGCCCGCCGGAAGTCCTCGCATCCACGGTGGAGGCCTAGGGTGGCGCTCCTGGATCTGCTCGGCTTCGCGATCGGGGCCCTCCGGGGCCACCGGCTCCGGACCGCGCTCTCCGTGGCGGGCGTGGCCATCGGGATCGCCTCCGTCCTCACCCTCACGGCCCTGGGGGAAGGCGCCCGGCGCTACATCGTGGACGAATTCGCCGCCCTCGGCTCGAACCTGGTCATCATCCTGCCCGGCAAGGTGGAGACCACGGGGGGCGTGCCGTTCGGGGGGGTCACCCACGACCTCACCCTGGAGGACCACAGCGCCCTGGCCCGCCTGGGCCGCCTGCGCCGCACCGCGCCCATCGTCGTGGCCACCGAGACCCTGCGCTTCCAGGACCTGGGCCGCTCGGTCCCGGTGCTCGGGACCACGGCCGAATACCTTGAGATCCGCCGGCTCAACCTGGCTTCCGGTAGCTTCCTGCCGCCCGGGGATCCCGACCGGGCGGGCACCGAGATCGTCCTGGGGACGCGCGCCGCCCAGGAGCTGTTCCGCGGAGAGAATCCCCTGGGCCAGATGGTCCGCGTCGGGCCCGCCCGCTTCCACGTGGTCGGGGTCCTGGCGCCCCGCGGTCCGTCGGTGCTCGGGTTCGATCTGGACGAAGCGGCGTTCGTCCCCGTGAAGACGGCCATGCGCCTGTTCAACCGCACCAGCCTGTTCCGGATCGTGGCCGAGGTCCGGATCTTCGCGGACATGGACCAGGCCAAATCGGAGGCCCTCGCGCTCCTGAAGGAGCGGCACCGGGCGGAGGATGTCACGGTCTACACCCAGGACGCCATGGTGTCCTCCTTCTCCGCCATCCTCGGTGCCCTGACGCTGACCCTCGCAGGCATCGCCTCGGTCTCCCTGGTCGTGGCGGGCGTGGGGATCATGAACGTCATGCTCGTGTCCGTGACCGAGCGGCGCGCGGAGATCGGCCTGCTCAAGGCCCTGGGTGCGGCGGACCCGCAGATCCTCCTGGCCTTTCTCGCCGAAGCCACGATCCTGGCGGCGCTGGGTGGCCTGCTCGGGCTGGCGGTGGGCGCCTCCGGCGTGCGGCTCCTGGGGCTGATCTATCCAGACTTCCCGGCCGCGATCCCCCCGTGGGCGGTGGGCGCTTCCCTCACCCTCTCCTTCCTGGTCGGCGTGGGCTTCGGCGTCTGGCCGGCCCGGCGGGCGACCCGGCTCGACCCGGTCGCGGCCCTGGCGAGGCGGTGAGCATGGCCGTCCCTGCGTCCGAACTCTTCCGTTTCGTCCTCGGGGCCGTGACCGGGCACCGGCTCAGGTCCACGCTTTCCGTGCTTGGCGTGGGCATCGGCGTGGCGGCGGTGGTGCTGCTTTCGTCGCTGGGGGAGGGCACGCGCCAGTACATCGTGTCCCAGTTCAGCCAGTTCGGCACCAACCTCATGGCGATCAATCCCGGCAAGGTGAAGACCATGGGCATCCCAGGGGTGTTCGGCGGCACCACCCACCAGCTCACGCCCGAAGACGCGGAGTCTCTCCGTCGCCTGCCGGGCGTCGACGCCATGATCCCGGTGGCGATGGGCCAGGGACGGGTGGAGTGCGGCGGCCGCGGGCGCAGCGTCTACATCTACGGGGTCAACCACGAGCTGCCCCGCGTGTGGGGCGTCGGGACGGCCCAGGGCAGCTTCCTGCCTCCGCTGGATTCGGGACGGCGGGCCTCCCTCACCGTCCTGGGCCCGAAGCTGGCCCGCGAGATCTTCGGGACAACCTCGCCCCTCGGTCAGCGAGTCCGCATCGGCTCCGAGAGCCTGGTCGTCATCGGAGTCATGGAGCCCAAGGGCCAGCTGCTCGGCTTTGATCTGGACGATACGGCCTACATCCCCGTGGGTACCGCCATGAGCCTGTTCAACCTGTCCGAGCTCCAGGAGATCGATCTGCTCGCGTCCAGCAGTGAGGGGATCCCCGCGCTCGTGGTGCAGGTGCGAGCGGCCCTCATGGCCCGGCACCGCGGCGAGGAGGACTTCACCATCACCACGCAGACCGAGATGCTGGATGTCTTCGGACGCGTGATCGGCATCGTGACCCTGGCGGTCACCGCCATCGCCGGGATCTCCCTGGTGGTGGGGGCGGTCGGCATCCTGACGGTGATGTGGATCTCCGTGCACGAGCGCACCGCCGAGATCGGCCTCCTGCGGGCCCTCGGCGTGGAGGGTTCGACCGTGCAGGCCCTCTTCCTCCTCGAGGCGATGCTGCTGGCGGCGGGGGGAGGCGTGGCGGGGCTGGCCTTCGGGCTGCTGGTCCAGGCGGTCCTCCGGCTGATCGTGCCGGGTCTGCCCCTCGCCACGCCTCCAGAAGCCGTGGTCGCCGCCCTCGTGATGACCCTGGGCGTGGGCGCCGCCGCCGGTGTGCTCCCCGCGAGAAAGGCCGCCTCCCTGGATCCCATCGAGGCGCTGCGGGAGGAATAGCCCGCGCGGAGGCGATGAGCGGAGCCTACGAAACGAGAAGTGGAGAGAGAACGAAGGGTAATGCAGGCGCGGTCCGAGTTGAGCGGAGGGTTAGGCTGCTGGGATGAATTCTTGGTGTCATGTTGTGACTTTGGAATAGGCAATGACATGGTGCGCCATCAAACCAGATGAGCTGCCAATGGTCTCGACCGTTCCATACGCGGTTCGTTTGCCTAGCTTTAGAATTCGAGCTGTACAGAGAAAATCCTCTTGACGCCCACTGCGTAGAAAGGCGGTTTTCATATCCGAGGTGACCCAAAGTTCTTCGGTTCCACGGTGCGTCATGATCGCCAACCACATGGCCACATCAGCGGCTCCCATGACGGTCATGCCGCTAACAATGCCACCGGGGCGCTCATGGCTTTTGGAAAAAGGGACCTTGAGAATACACTCGCCGAGAACGCATGACTGGACCATGAATCCGTAAGGCTTGAGAAATTCAGTCCGATCGAGAATCGCGCTGAGTTCGGTAACAGTGGTTTGGTTGTTTGTCATGGTGAGCAGCCTGACTTCGAATTAGTCGAACCACTGTGACGCGAGGTCACCACGAGTTCGCCAGGGTTTCTTGGCAAGCATCCTCGAGCGGAACCGATGGGGTGTCCACCCTTCATCCTCCTCAGTGTTTACCAGCTCTTATCGGTGTCCATCGACGTTCATCGGTGGCTGATTGCTTCTTTTTCATTTCCCAGGATTCGCCGGCGCGTCCCGTTTGTACCAAGATGCCTGCCCATAGACCGGCTTCACTTTCTGTTCCAGCGCTTCCAGCTGTGACGCATTCAGTGGCAAAAAGTCCCTCGCGATGCGGACGTTCTCTTCGAGCTGGGCGATGGTGTCCACGCCGATGATGACGGTGCTCACGGGGTGGCTCAGGGTGTAGCGCATGGCCTCCTTCATGGTGAGGGTGCCGGGGCGGTCGTGCTTGGCGGTTCCGCGCTGCTTCTCGGGGGGCGGGGGCGGGACGCCTTCGAGGATGCGGCCCCGAGCGGGGATCTTCATGCCGATGATGCCCATCTCCTTCTCCACGGCCAGGGGCAGCAGGGTCTTCTTGAAGGGCAGGTGCCAGGTGTCGGCGGCGTTGAAGGCCATGAGCACCGTGTCGAAGGGGAAGCGGCGGATGGCTTCGGCGAGGACGTCCGGGTCCGTGTGGCCACTGAGGCCCAGGAAGCGCACCAGCTTCTGGTCCCGGGCCTTCTGGAAGGCCTCCAGGGCACCGCCCTTGGCGCAGACATCGTCCACATCCTTCATGGTGCTCATGGCGTGGAGCTGCCAGAGGTCCACGTGATCGGTCTGGAGCAGCTTCAGCGAGGCCTCCAGCAGCCGCAGCGAACCGTCGGCCGTACGGTCGTGGGTCTTGGTGGCGAGGAAGGCCTCGCGCCGGCGCCGCTTCATCACCTGGCCCAGGTACTGCTCGCTCCACCGGGCCTCGCCGCCGTAGCGGGCGGAGGTGTCCAGGTAGTTCACGCCGAGATCCAGGGCTCGCTCGATGATCGGAATCGCCACTTTCTCGTTGCCGGGCTTCTCGATGGCCGCCTGGCCCCCCAGGCTGAAGATCCCCACATGATGCCCCGTGCCACCCAGGTTGCGGGTGGGCATCGCCAGCGCCGTGGCCGGGTTGAAGGGGGCTTTCGGCACCGGATGCAGTGCCATCGGCTCCACCGAGTCGACCGCGCCGAGCCGTGTGGCCATCAGCCCGACCGTGGCGGCAGCGCCGAGTTTGAAGAGGTCGCGGCGGGTGGTTCCGTGGTCGGACATGGCGTCCTCCTCTGGGGAAGCGGCCCTAGTATCGCGCCAGGAAGGCTTCCTGGTGTGCGAGGGCTTCTTCAACGGTCCGGTAGGTCTGGAAATGGAATCCCGTTTGACGGATCCCTGTGAGCATCTTGCTGACCCGCACGCCCTCGCGCGCCAGACACAACACGGGCTTGCCCCGCTCCAGGGCGTAGGCGAGCTCGAAGCCCACGCCGTGGGAGGGCGTGCTCACCTCTGCGATGACCGCGTCGCTGTCGCGCAGCCAGGCCGTGTCCCGTTCAAACACCGTCTCGGGCGGCAGGCCACCGTCGGCCGCCATGGCGGTGTCGGCGCCGAGATGCTCTGTGAGCACGCGATGACCCAACATCTGGAGATGGGCGATCAGGGCCGCGACCACGGGCTGATCCCCGCGCCCACCGGTGAGGGAACAGGAGAAGTAGACATCCATGGCTATCTCCCCAGCAGTTCATCCGCCAGTTTGCCTGCGCCCATGATCTTCCGCAGCGCCTCGAGAATCGCGCGGGCGTCTGTGGCCACGGCCCGCTTGGTGTCGGGGTCGTAGACGTAGTAGCCGCCCTGCCCTTCGAACACGCTGTCGAAGTTGATGCCCACGAACTCGCCCTTCACGTTCACCACGGGGCTGCCGCTGTTGCCGCCCACGGTGTCGCAGGCGTAGATGAAGTTGAAGGGCGTGGCCAGGTCGAGCTTCGACTGCCGCTTGAGCCAACGCTCGGGCAGGGTCCAGGCGCCATGCTCCGCGGCAGCGGCGTTGCCGCCCCAGCCCAGGTGCCGGTCGTACATGCCCATGAAGGTGGTGAAGGGCTGGGCCAGGGTGCCGCTGCCATTGGCGTAGGTGGCGACGGGGCCGTAGCCCAGCCGCAGGGTGAAGGTGGCGTCCGGATAGACGGCCCGGCCGAAGGCCTTGAAGCGGGCCTCGGCGATGCGCCCACCGTGCTCGTTGAACACGCCGGTGACCTGGCTCTCCACCTGCTTGTGGATGGCGCGGCTGAAGGGATCGATCGTCTTCGCCAGGAGGATCATCGGGTCCGTGCTGGCCTCGAGGGCGGCCTTGCCGCCTTCCGCCAGCTGCTTCCTCACGGCGGGATCGTCCAGCTTCGTGCCCTCCACCGCGGCCTTGGCCACGGCCTCAGGTGTCTGGCCGTCCAGCAGGGCCTGCACGAAGGGATGTTTCGCACTCAGTTCGTCCTGGGCCTCCTGCAGGCCGGCGGCGAGCAGGGTGGCGTCGATGGGTTTCTGGATGGGGCGCGGCGACAGCAGCTGCGACCGGGTGGCCTTGAGGTTGCCCTCGCTGAACTCGCTGAGCCGCTCGGCCGAGGGCTTGGCCAGCTCGTCCGCGAGCCGCACCAGGGTGAGCGCATGGCGGAGGGTGGCCACGCGCCCGACCAGGGTGCCGCGGCCAGCATCGATGAAGGTGGCTTCCTTCAGCAGGGACTTCTGGCGTTCCACGGCCTGCGCCATGAGGTCCCAGCTTCCCCCCACGCGGGCTTGCAGAGCGGGATCCTTGGCCACGGCGGCCCTCAGCGCGGCCTCGGCGTCCTCCACTTTCTTCAGGTTCTCCTGCTTGGCCAGGCCCAGCAGCTGGCCACTGAGCCGCTTGTGACCGTTCTCGATCCCGTAGATGGCCTCGGCGGCGAGGCGGTGCGCCTCGGGCGAGGTGGCCGAGAACGCCTGCAGGGCCTGTTTCTGGCGCTCCATTGTGCGGAGCTGGAAGGGGATGCCGGTGTCGCGGGCATAGACCATCTGGGCGTGGGTCTGCTGGCGGTAGGTGATGCCCGGATGCCCCGAGATGAAGGTCAGCTCGCCCATGGCCACGCCCTTCACGCTGAAGGGGAGGATGGCCTCGGGCCGATAGGGCTTCCCGTCCTCATAGACGCGGAAGAGCGAGAAGTCGAGGTTGTGACGGGGGTAGGTGTAGTTGTCCGGGTCGCCGCCGAAGGCCGCCACCTGGAGCTCCGGCGCCGCGACCAGCCGCACGTCGCTGAACTTCCTGTAGCGGTAGAGCCAATACTCGCCGCCCTGGTAGAGGGTCACCGGCTCGCAGGTGAGGCCGGTCTTGGCCTCCTCGGTCCGACGGAGGTCGGCCAGGGCGTTGAGCCGGGCCGCCAGGGCCTCCTGGTCGGCCATGCCGGGCTTCACGGCGCTGTTCACCCGGGCCGTCACATCCTTCATGGAGACGAGCATCATCAGCTCCAGGCCCGGCACCTTGATCTCCTGGTCTCGCCTGGAGGCGGTGAATCCGTCCTTCACCAGGTCAGCCTGGGCGCTGGACACCTGGGCGATGGCGCCCCGGCCCACGTGATGGTTCGTCACCACCAGGCCGTCCCGGCTCACGAAGGCCCCCGTGCCGCCGGGGAAGCGCACCGTGGCCAGCTGCAGGTTCTTCAGCCAGGCGGCGTCCAGGTCCACTCCGTACTTGGCCTTGATCTGCTTCACGGGGATGTTGTCGAAGGTCCACATGCCCTCGTCCGCGCGCAGCACGGGCAGGGTGGCAAGCAGGAGGGCGAGGGCGGTGAGGCGCATGGGGGCTCCGAAAAGGGGCCCCGGACGGGGCCCCTCACAATCAGCGATAAGAGACTACTTGCCGGTCAGCTCAGCGGCGAGGTGCGGCGCGTCGTAGATCTTGACCAGCGCTTCAAGGATGGCGCGGGCGTCCACGGAGACGCTGCGGTTCACCTTCTCGTCGTAGTAGTAGCGGCCGGCGTTGCCTTCGATGTTGCCGTCGAAGAGCAGGCCCACCAGCTCGCCCTTGCGGTTCACCACGGGGCTGCCGGAGTTGCCGCCCGTGGTATCCACGGCGTGGGAGAAGTTGAGGGGCGTCTTGAGGTCCAGCTTGCCCATGCGGTCCAGCCAGCGCTGGGGCAGGGTCCACTCGCCACCGTAGGCGTGGGCTTCGTTGCCGCCCCAGCCGAAGTGACGGTCGTAGAGACCAGCCCAGGTAGTGAAGGGCTGCTGAAGGGTGCCATTGGCCGGATAGGTGGCCACGGCGCCGTAGGTGATGCGGAGCGTGCCGGTGGCGTCCGGCGGCAGGGTCTTGCCATAGACGGCGAAGCGGGCCTTGGCGATGCGGGCGCCGTGCTCTTCCAGGATGGCCTTCACGTCATCCTGCTTCTTGCGGAGGCCGAGCAGGATGGGCTCGAGCTTGCGGGCCAGTACGATCATGGGATCACCACTCTCCGCCACGGCCTTCTTCCCACCCTCGATCAGGGCTTTGCGGACGGCAGGATCGTTCAGCTTCGTGCCGTCCAAGGCGGTCTTGGCCACCTCCGCGGGCTTCTTTCCGCCGAGAATCGCGACGACGTAGGGATGCTGGGGCCCCAGTTCCCGGGCGGCGTCTTCCAGACCGTGGGTGAAGAGGAGGGTCTCCAGCTCGGGGTTGGCCGCCTGGCCCATCATGCCCACGGCGGGTCCGCCAAGCCGGGTCTTCAGGGTCTTGAGGCCCCCCTCGGAGCGGTACTCCGTCAGGCGCTTCTCCACGGGGAGTTCCTGCTGCTCGGCGAGGCGCACCAGGGCCAGGGCCTGGCCCAGCGTCGTGGAGCGGGCCGAGCCGATCGACTGGGCCTCCTTGAGGAAACCCTTCTGAAGCTGGATGGCCTGTTCGATGCGCGCCCAGCTCTTGCCGGTACTCACGGCCAGCTTGGGATCCTTGGTCACGGCGGCCTTCAGGGCCTTCTCCGCGTCCTCGATGCGCTTCATGGCCTCGGCATCCTTCAGCCCGGCCAGGGAGCCCTCGTTGGCCTTGGAACCGTTGTTCACCCCCAGGATCAGGGTCTGGACCTGACGGGCGTGCTCGGCGTCGCGCTTGCCGTATTCCTCAAGGAGGGCCCGGGTACGGTCCGCGTTCTTCAGATAGGCGGGAATGCCGAAATCCCGGTCGTACTTCATCTGGGCGAAGGTCTGGAGGCGGCTGGTGCGGCCCGGGTGACCCACCACGAAGGTGAGGTCGCCCATCTTCAGGCCTTCGGTGCTCCACGTCAGGTGGTGGGCGGGATGGTAGGGCTTGTCGTTCTCGTAGACGCGGACCATGGAGAAGTCCAGGTCGTGGCGGGGATAGGTGAAGTTGTCGTAGTCGCCCCCGAAGGCCGCCACGGCGATCTCGGGTGCGGCCACCAGGCGGATGTCCTTGAACACCTTGAAGCCGTACATCCAGGTCTCGCCGCCCTGGTAGAGGTTCACCACGTCATAAGTGAGCCCGCTGGCCTTCTCCAGCTCGGCCTTGACGGCCTCCAGCTCCTTCGCCCGGGCCGCGGCGGCGGCCTTCTCGCCGAGACCCGGCTTGACGGCCTTGGCCACGCGCTCGGTCACGTTCTCCATGGCGATGAGCGTGCGGTAGGTGAGGCCGGGCATCTTGAGTTCCTGGTCGCGGCTCATGGCCACGAAGCCGTTCTTCACCAGATCGCGATCCTTGGTGGACAGGCGCTGGAGGGAGCCCCGGGTGCAGTGGTGGTTGGTGACGACGAGCCCGTCCGCGCTCACGAAGGAGCCGGTGCAGCCGCCCAGGGTGAGGGTGGAGAGGCGGACGTGGTCGATCCACTCCTTCCCCGGTTCGAAGGCGTACTTCTCCTTCAGCTGCTTCAGGGGCAGGTTGTCGAAGGTCCACATGCCGTCTTCGGCCCGGAGGGCCGGCAGGGCGAGCACCGATACAAGGGACAGCGCGAGCGCGGAAAGGCGTTTCATGATGACTCCAGTGGGCTAGTTGCCGGTGAGTTCGGCGGCGAGGGCCGTGGCGCCGTAGACCTTCTCGAGGGCGTGGACGATGGCCCGGGCATCCACGGAGACGCCGCGGTTGGCGGTGTCGTCGTAGAAGTAGTTGCCGGGCAGCATGTCGATGTCGCCGTCGAAGATGAGGCCCACCAGCTCGCCCTTGCGGTCCACCACGGGAGAGCCTGAGTTGCCGCCGATGATGTCGACTTTGTGGACGAAGTTGAAAGGCATGGCGGGATCGAGGGCCCCGCGCTTGTCCAGCCAGCGCGGAGGCAGGGCCCAGGCGCCACCGTGGGCCCCGGCCGCGTTGCCACCCCAGCCGTCGTAGCGGTCGAAGAGGCCGCCGAAGGTGGTGAAGGGCTGGATCAGGGTGCCGTTGGCGGGGAACTCCGCCACGGCCCCGTAGGAAAGCCGCAGGGTGAAGGTGGCGTCGGGGTAGGTGTTCTTGCCGTAAACCGCGAAGCGGGCCTTGGCGATGCGCGCCCCGTGCTCGGTGATGACGCTCTGAACCTGCTCTTCCTGCTGCTTCCGGAGCTCGCGGGACAGGGGATCCAGTTTCCTGGCGAGGAGGATCATCGGATCCTGGCTTTCGGCGATCGCCTTCCTCCCGCCGGCCAGCAGGGCCTTGCGGAACTCGGGGTCGCTGAGCTTGGATCCGGTCACGGCGGCCCGGGCCGCCTCAGCCGCGGATTTGCCTCCCAGCATGGCCTGGATATAGGGATGGGCTCCATCCAGATCCTTGGCGGCAGCCTCCAATCCCTTCGTGAACAGGAAGATCTCCTGCTCCTGGTAGAAGGGGGCGTGGATGGCGAGGCGGGCCTTGGCGGTCTTCAGGTTCGTATCGCTGTACTCGGGCAGGCGCTTCTCGCTGGGCAGGTGCTCCTCCTCCGCGATGCGCACCAGGGACAGGGCGTAGCCCAGCAGGGTGGAGTTGGCCGTGCCCACACTCTGGCTTTCCTTGGCCAGGCTCTCGGCCACCTTCTCGGCCGCCTCGATGCGCGCCCAGCTGGCGCCGGTTTCCGCCTCCAGTTTCGGATCTCCGGCAACCATGGCGCGGAGCTCCTTCTCGGCGGCGGCGATGCGGGCCATGGCCTCCTTGTTCTTCAGCCCGGACCAGTAGCCGGTGACGGCCTTGATGCCGTTCTCGACGCCAAAGATTTGGGTGCTGACTTGGCGGGCCGCTTCGGGCGAAGTCTTGGCGAAGGCGACCAGGGCCTCCTTCTTCCGCTCCATGCCCTTGAGACGCAGGGGGATGGCCACGTCCCTGGAATAGATCATCTGGGCCAGGGTGTCCTGACGGTTGGTGCGGCCGGGATGGCCCGTCACGAAGGTCAGGTCACCGGCCTTGAGTCCCGCCCGGGTCCAATGCAGGTAGTTCTTCGGCTGGTAAGGCTTCCCATGCTCGTACACCCGGAAGACCGAGAAATCCAGGTTGTGGCGCGGGTAGGTGAAGTTGTCGTAGTCCCCGCCGAAGAAGGCGATCTGCTGCTCCGGGGCGAAGACCAGACGCACGTCGGTGTGCTTCTTGTAGCTGTAGATCCAGTGTTCGCCGCCCTGGTAGAGGGTCACGTGCTCGCAGGTGAGCCCGCTCTTCTCCTGCATCTCCTTCTTGATCTTCTCGACCTCGGCCTCGCGGAGCTTCAGGGCCTCCTGTTCGGGAGTGCCGGGTTTCACGGCTTTGGCCAGGCGCTCCGTGACATTGTCCATGGCCATGAGGGTGAGCAGTTCGAGGCCCGGGACCTTGATCTCGTGCTCACGATCGGAGGCGGAGAAGCCGTCCTTCACGTAGTCGTGGTCCTTGTCACTGACCCGCTGGATCCAGCCCCGGCCCACGTGATGATTGGTGAGCACCAGGCCGTCCCGGCTCACGAAGGAGCCAGAGCCACCGGGAAAGCGGAGGGCGGAAAGGCGCACATGATCCAGCCACGCCTGGTCTGGGGCCCAGCCGTAGGCGGCCTGGATCTTCTTCGTCGGCAGGTTGTCGAAGGTCCACATGCCCTCCTCGGCTCGCAGCGAGGCGGACGCCAGCGCGAGGGCCAGCAGGGAGAGGGATAGGCAGCGGACACCGAACGACATGGATTCTCCAGGCAGGGACAGGATAACCATCGTATCACTACGTATAGGGTCCAGGCCGGGGCTTCCCTGTCCCGGGTGCACAAAGTCCCGATCCATCTCGATAGGCTGGGGATGCCCGGCGCGGATCCGATCCTCGTGACAGGAGTCACTTCTCAACCCAGAGGTCTTGAATCATTTATTTTTGAGACTCAATATCAGAATCATGACGACACCTGCCTCCTCCCTCCTCCCGCGCCTCCTTCCCGCGCTATTCCTCGCCGCGTCCCTGACGGCCCAGGAGAAGAAGGAGGGCCCCATCCAGGACAACTCCTTCCTCGTGGAGGAGGCCTACAACCAGGAAGCCGGCGTGGTGCAGCACATCAGCACCTTCACCCGCTACCAGGAGACCAAGGACTGGATCTACACCTTCACCCAGGAATGGCCCGTCGGCAGCATCAAGCACCAGCTCAGCTTTACCCTGCCCTGGCAGCGGCTGGGCAGTTCCCTCGATGGCAAGCAGGCCTTCGGGGATGTGGCCCTGAACTACCGCTACCAGCTGCTGGGCGACGGTAACGCGAAGGTGGCCATCGCCCCCCGGCTGTCCGTGCTGCTCCCCACCGGCGATGAAAAGCAGGGCTATGGCCGCGGCGCCACCGGCGTGCAGGTCATGTTCCCCGTCAGCTGGGTCCTGTCGGATGCCCTGGTGGCCCACTCCAACCTGGGCGCCACCCGGACCCCCAACGCCAAGAACACCCTGGGGGAAAAGGCCACCACGCAGGACTACCTGCTGGGCCAGAGCTTCATCTGGCTGGCCAATCCGCGCTTCAACGTGATGCTGGAATACGTCTATGCCAATGGCCAGGTGGTCACCGGCCCCGGCCAAACCGATCGGCAGAGTACCTCGTTCATCTCCCCCGGGATCCGCTGGGCGTACAACTTCCCCAGCGGACTCCAGATCGTCCCCGGGATCGCGGTGCCCATCGGCGTGGGCGCCAGCCGCGGCGAGAAGGCCGTCTTCCTCTACCTGAGCTTCGAGCACCCGTTCTAAGAGTGCCTAATTAAACCCCCACGGGGCCGCGCGAGGGTCGCCGGGCGAGCGAGGCGAGGAACGCGAAGAGACGCGTAGCGGGTACTACGCGCGACGAGCGTGACGCGGCATTGCGACGCCCGCCGGCCCTCGCCCGGAGGGAGAAAGCCAAGTGGGCGCCCCGCGGCGTCAGGTCCCTTGAACAACGAACCACGTTGCCCTGCGGGCCCTTCCTTGCGGTGCATCCCACTTGGCTTTCTCGCGGCCACGTCGGGGTTTAATTGGGCACTCTGAGCCTTAGAACTTCCACTTCACCCGCGCCGCCAGGGTGCGCGGCGGGATGACGTGGGTGCCGCCGAAGGTGCTGAGGAAGTTGTAGAGGCCCTTCTCGTCCGTAGCATTGAGCAGATCGACACCGAGGGCCAGGCGGCGCTTGCCGGCCAGCTTCCATTCCTGGCCCAGGCTCAGGTTCCAGGTGGTGCGGGGCTTGATGCGCCAGGTGCCCTCGGAATCCTGGCGGACGTACTGGGCCCCGAAATCGTAGTCGGGGTTGCCGACCACCGAGGCGGGATTCCCGGCGACGAGGCCTGAATCGTAGCGGCCGGACACCTGGGCCGTGAGGCCCTCGTGCTCGTAGACGAGGCCCGCCTGGGCGCTGAGCTTCTGGTCGTGATCGATCAGGAAGCGTTCGCCCGGCGCGACCTCGGGCGCCTCCAGCTGGAGGCCGCCCACCAGCGGCGCCTGGAAGATGGCCCGGGTCCGGCCCAGGCTCAGGTAGGCCGACCAGCCCTTGATGGGCACCAGGTCCAGGCGCAGGTTCATGCCGCGGAACAGGCCCTTATCGGCCCCCACGGGAAACAGCACGCCGGTGTTCAGGAACTGGGCGTTGTCGCCGGCATTGCGGCTGTGCTTCTCCCAGTACTCGACCATGATCCGCCCGGCCTTGCCCAGCTGCTGCTCTACGCCGTAGCTGTACGAGTGCTGGCGCTCGGGCCGCAGGGGCTGTCGGGGCGTGCCCGCGTAGGGGCCCAGGTCCCAGGCCTGCTGGGACAGCGATAGGGCCAGGTTCTCGTGCTCCCGCAGGATCAGCAGGCGGTCATACGACACCCGGAACACCGTTCCCGTGGCGTTGATGTGGTAGCTGAGGCCCAGTCGGGGCTGGACCAGGCTGTCGGAGACATCCTCCACCCGGTAGCTGTCATGGCGCAGGCCCAGGGCCAGGAAGAAGGAACCGAGATGGATGTCGTTCTGGACGAAGGCCGAGGTGAGGGTCGGCTGGATGCGTGCGTCGAAGTGGAAGATGTGCCCGCCCCCGGCGGGGGTGTAGGGGTAGAGGGGATCGCCGGGACCGGCCGCCTGGGCGTCATCGGGGATGGCGAACCGGAAATCCTCATGGATCGGGAAGGCGATGCGCTGGACGCCGACCTTCAGCAGGTTCTCCTTCCCCCAGCGCTGCGTGAGGGAGACCTGGGCACCAAGGTTGTCCAGGCTGCGGTCCTGCTTCACCCAGTAGGGGAAATCCCGCATCCCGGCGCTCGTGAAGCCCTCGGCCAGGTCCGTGCTGGGCTTCAATTCCGCCTGGGAACCCCGGTAGAACAGCGACGCGTCGAGGCTGCGGCTGTCGTTGAACAGGTGCGTCCAGGCCAGACTCAGGTTCGCGTCGGACGTGGTGGCCTGCTGATCCTGACTCCGGGCCTGCTGGGAGGCCAGATTGGCGACCTCGCGCTCGGTCCGCCCGCCGGACACGGAGAAGCGCAGGGTGTCCTGGCTGCCCAGGATCCAGTCGAAGCGGGAGTAGAGACGGCCCGTCTTCCCGTGGTTGTGCAGGTTCTCGAAGTTCACCGGATCGAGGAAGCGGTCGCTTTCGCTGGCGGCGGCACTCACGAACCAGCCGAAGGCCTCCTTCCCGCCCCGGGCGTTGAAGCCGGCCTCGGCGGTGTGGAACCGGGAGGCGCCGAAGGAGGCCTCGCCCTCAAAGCCGTCCGGGGTGCCCAGGCCGGACTTGGTCGTGAGGTTCACCACCACGACGGGCTTGCCGCCGTACTCGGCCGAGATGCCGCCGGTGATGACCTCCATGCTCTCCACCTGGGAGGGATCCAGGCTGTTGCTGAAGGTGGCGTGCATCTGGTCGGAGACCGGGATGCCGTCCACCACATAGGTCATCTGCCCATGGCTGCCCCGGAAGTGGAAGCGGCCATTCTCGTCGGCGATGAAGCCCGGCGTGGTGAGCAGGATGCTTTCCATGGCCCGGCTCTGCACGGCCGCGGGCGTGCGCTCGATGGTGGTCTTGTCGATGTCGATGTGCGTGCTGGGGTGGTCCTCCACCAGCTGCAGGTTCTCTTCCACCACCACGGTGGCGCCCTCGGGCTTGAGGGGCACGGCCACCTGGAGGGGCAGCTGGTTGTGCACGTCCACGTCCAGGTGTCCCGGCAGCAGGCCCGGCGCCCGGGTATCCAGGTGGTAGACATTGAACGGCACATTCAGGAAGGCGAAGGCGCCCTTGGCGTCGCTCCGCGCCTGCTGTCGGTAGCCGGACACCGGGTTGGACAAGCTGAGGGTGGCTGCCACCACGGGCCGTCCCTGGTCATCCGTGACCCGGCCCGTGAGCGTACCGCTGCCGGCGGCCGCGGCGAACGCAGGCCCGGCCGTGATCAGGGCTAGGATGGTGGGGCCGAAGCTGCGGTGCGCCAAGGTGGATCCTCCAAATGAAATCATTTTCTAATTAAGGGATGGAGTCAATGAAAATTGATTCCATTAACGACATCCGAGGCCACTAAACCCCTTGGCTATCTGCGCGAAGATATAGATACGTTCAGCCCGTTGGGGAGGCCTTTGACATGAAGCGGAAGCAGATGTGGATCCTCGGCGGAGGTCTGGCGGTCCTTGTGATCGGCGGCCTGAGCATCGCCGGCATGCGCGACAAGGGGATCGCCGTCCAGGTGGCCACGGTCGGTCGCGAAAACCTCCAGGCCAAGGTGAGCGCCAACGGCAAAGTCCAGGCAGTGACCAAGGCGGATATCTCGGCGAGCATCATGGGCCAGGTGACCCGGTTGGCCGTCAAGGAAGGCGACCGCGTCCACAAGGGCCAGTTCCTCATGGAGATCGACCCCCGCAGCGCCCGCGCGAACGCAGATGCCATGCAGGCCAATCTGCACGCGGCCCAGTCGGACCTGATCTCCGCCACAGCCAACCTCACGCAGGCCCGTTCCGACTTTGAGCGGGCCAAGGCCAATCGCGCCGCGGGCATCATCTCCGCCGCGGATTTCGAACGGGCCAAGACCGCCTTCGACACGGCCCAAGCCGCGCAGGAGACAGCCCGCCGCCGCGCGGAGCAGGCGAAGGCCAATGTGAGCCAGTCCCACGTGGGCCTCGGCTTCTCCACCATCTCCGCGCCCATGGACGGCGTGGTCACGGCGCGCCGGATCGAGCTGGGCGAGACCGCCGTGCCCGGCATCCAGAACCAGCCCGGCACCGTGCTGCTCACCGTCTCCGACATGAGCAAGGTGGAAGCGGAAATGGAGGTGGACGAGGCCTCCATCCCCAGCGTGAAGCTGGGCCAGGAGGCCCAGGTGCGCATCGACGCCTACCCAAACCAGACCTTCCAGGGTCAGGTCACGGAAGTGGGCGGCAGTCCCATCCTCAAGCTCAGCACCAATGAAGCCACCAAGTTCAAGGTGAAGATCTGGATCAAGGATCCGCCCCTCACCATCAAGCCCGGCCTCTCGGTCCAGGCGGATATCTTCACCGGCAGCCGCGACCAGGCCTTGGCCATCCCCTTCCAGGCCCTCGTCATGCGCGAGATCAAGCTGAAGCCCGGCGAGACCCGCAAGCCTGGCGCCCCTCGCGAAGAGGAGGGCGTGTTCCTTCAGCAGGGCGGCAAGGCCAAGTTCGTGGCCGTGAAGACCGGCCTCATGGGCGACCTCTCCGTGGAGGTGCTCTCCGGCCTCAAGGGTGGCGAAACGCTCATCACCGGCCCCAACCGGGCGCTGCGCGACCTCAAGGGCGACGAGGCGGTCCGGGTGGAGAAGGCGAAGAAGAAGGACAAGGACGAAACCAAGTCCTGAGACCCGACCATGAACCCCACCGAACTTCTCCGCGCCTCCCTGAGGGCGATCCGGGCGCACACCCTGCGCAGCTTCCTCACGCTGCTGGGCGTCATCATCGGCGTGGCCACCATCGTCGCCGTGGTGGGCGTGATCTCCGGCCTGAACACCTACGTGAAGGAGAAGATCATCGTCCTGGCCCCGGACGTCTTCATCGTCCAGAAGTTCGGCATCATCCGGAGCCGCAAGGAATTCCTGGATGCCCTCAAGCGCCCCCCCATCACCTGGTCCGAGTACGAGCGTCTGTCCAGCGGCATGCTCAAGGAGGCTATCCAGGTCTCCGCGGCCGCGGGCAACGCCATGCCCGTGAACTCGGGCGACAAGCGCCTGCCGGACATCATCGTCATCGGGGCCACGGGGAACTTCGGAAGCCTCTTCAACCTGGAGATGGAATCGGGCCGCTACTTCAGCGAGAACGAGAACCAGGCGGCCCAGGCCGTGGCGGTCATCGGGGCGAACACCCGGGAGGAGCTGTTCCCGCACCTGGATCCCGTGGGCCGGATCCTGCTCATCCGGGGGCTCCCCTTCCGCATCATCGGCGTCATGCCCAAGCAGGGGCGCAGCATCGGCTTCAACCAGGACGGGCGCATCTACATCCCGCTGCAGGTCTACCGGAAGAACTTCATGGCCGCCAACGACAGCCTGGAACTCCACATCAAGGCCCGGGGCGGTGTGGAGGGGCTCGACGCCTCCATGGATGAGGTGCGGGCCATGTTCCGCGCCATGCGGCACACCAGCTTCCGCAACCCCGATCCCTTCGGCATCATCACCCAGGAGAGTCTGCAGCAGCTGTGGAAGACCATCAGCAGCGCGGCGTTCCTCCTGCTTATGCTCATCTCCAGCGTGAGCCTCGGCGTGGGCGGCATCGTGATCATGAACATCATGCTGGTGAGCGTGGTCGAACGCACCCAGGAGATCGGCGTCCGCATGGCCCTGGGGGCGAGGAAGCGCGACATCCGGCACCAGTTCCTCCTCGAGGCCGCCTTGCTTTCCGCCGCGGGCGGCGTCGTCGGCGTGCTGGTGGGTTCCGCGGGCGCCTTCACCATCCGCGCCCTGGCGGACTTCCCGGCCCAGATCACGCCGGGCATCGTCCTCACGGGCATCCTCCTCAGCACCCTCGTGGGCCTAGCCGCGGGCTTCCTGCCCGCCTACCGCGCCTCCAACCTCGTCGTCATCGACGCGATCCGGGCGGAGTGACCATGGCTGCGCGGAAGACAGGATTCCGGGGCATCGGCACCGAGAACATGAAGTTCGCCTTCCGCGCCATGGTGGCCCAGAAGCTGCGGAGCTTCCTCACGCTGCTGGGCATCGTGGCCGGAGTGGCCACGGTCATCGCCATGGTGAGCTTCGTGTCGGGCTTCAACAACGCCGTCACGGACAGCTTCAGCAGCTTCGGCACCACCCTCGTGCAATTCCAGAAATACGAACAGCGGTTCGGCGGCGGTGGCCCCCTGCCCGAGGATCAGAAGCGCCGCCGCGACCTCACCATCGAGGATGCCGAGGCGCTCAAGCTCACCTCCACTCTGGCGGCGGCAGTCTCCCAGGAGCGCTACCTGTTCGGCGCGGCGGGCGCCTCCCTCACGGTGAAGACGCCCGAAGGCACCGAGGCCAATGGACCCACCTTCGTGGGCACCAACCCGGACTACGCGCCGTCGAACAACTCCTTCGTGCAGGACGGTCGTTTCCTCGTGGACGCGGACATTGCCCACGCCTCCCATGCCTGCATCCTCGGGCCCGAGACAGCCACCGCGCTGTTCGGCCGCAAGGATCCCATCGGCCGCACGGTGCTGGTGAACGGCACCGCCTTCCACGTCGTGGGGCTGCTGGAGAAGAAGGGCAGCTTCCTCGGCGGGGACGCCGACAACATCCTCATCATCCCCATCAGCACCTTCGACGACATGTTCCCCCAGGTGAAGAACGGGGGCGGCGACACCATCCACATCGCCACCGTGCCGAAGGATCCGAAGCGCATGTACGAGATGATGGATCAGGAAGTGGCCATCCTCCGCGCCCGGCGTGGGCTGCGTGCCAACCAGCCCAACGACTTCGCCATCTTCACGAGCGAAGCCCAGCTCAAGACCTTCCAGCAGATCACCGGCGGCATCGCCGGGGCCATGATCCTCATCGCCGGCATCGCCCTGCTCGTCGGCGGCGTGGGCGTCATGAACATCATGCTGGTGAGCGTCACCGAGCGCACCCGCGAGATCGGCGTCCGGAAGGCCCTGGGCGCCACGCGCAAGGACATCGCCATGCAGTTCCTGGTGGAGGCCATCAGCCTCACGGGCGTGGGCGGCGCCGTGGGCATCGCCGTGGGCCTGGGCATCGCCATGCTGGTGCGCCTAGTCTTCGAATTCCCCGCCGCCGCACCCATCTGGAGCATCGTCCTGGGCTTCGGCGTGAGCACCGCCGTGGGCCTGATCTTCGGGCTATGGCCCGCGCTCAAGGCCGCGAAGCAGGATCCCATCGAGGCCCTCCGCTACGAGTAGCTGCGGGCCTCTGGATCCCGCGGCTCCGCCGACAACCCCCAGATCGGACGCGCCCCCGGCGCGCCCTCCCGCTCGGCCCTGCCTCGCGGATGGGGCCCCGTCCCATCGAGGCCCTCCGCTACGAGTAGGCCTTTCTCCGAAATCTACCTCAGCCTTTGACCACGGTCTTCACGCTGAACGCCGGGGGATGCTCGATGTGCTTCTTCACGGTGCACTGGCTGGCGGTGCGGACGAGGGCCTCGTGGTACTTCTCGGGGAAATCGGCCGGCACCTGGATCTCCAATTCCACCTGGGCCACCATGTTCGTGGCCGGGTCGGGGATGGTCCGCTGGACGAGGCGGATGCCCTCGGACGACAGGCCGCGCTGCCGGCAGAAATTGAGCACGTAGATGCCGGCGCAGGTGCCCAGGGAGGCCTGGAACAGCGCGAAGGGCGTCGGGGCGGAGCCCTCGCCGCCCGCCTGGGCGGGCTGGTCGGTCTGCACCGTGAAGGGGCCGAAGTGCGCGTCCACCCGCGCACCACCAGGGAAGTCGATGATCATCTCCACGGGCACCTTCCTTGATACAGGCCCCCATTGTCGCCAGGTGGCGCCTCCCAGCGCCACCTGCAGCGCACTGGAAGCCTCTCCCCTTGCCCGCGCTCCCGTAGGACACTGGCGCCATGCCCATTCCGGAGAGCCCCGATCCATCCGCCATACCGGAGACCTTCCGGACCTGGGACCGCCACCGACGCTGGAAGGTGCTGGCCGGACTGGCCCTCGTTCTGCTCGGTCTCGGGACCGGCGCGGCCGTGCTGGCGACGCAGCCCCTCCTCCTCAAGCCACCAGAGGAGCCGGCCATCGCGGTCGAGGCGGGGCGCCTGGAAACCCACGTGCGCTACCTGTCGGAGACGTGCCTGCCGAGGGATTGGCGGGGCCCCGGGTTGGCGCGGGCGGCCGATTACCTCGCCGCCGCTTTCCAGGAGGCGGGTGGCCGGGTCTCCAGACAGACCTTCGCGGTGCGAGAGCGGCCTTTCGCCAACATCGTGGCGACCTTCGGCCCGGAGAACGGTCCCCGGGTGGTCGTGGGCGCCCATTACGACGCCTGTGGCGAGCAGCCGGGCGCGGATGACAATGCCAGTGGCGTGGCCTGCCTGCTGGAACTGGCCCAGGCGTTCGGTCGGTCGGCCCCGGTTCAGCGCGTGGACCTGGTGGCCTACACCCTGGAGGAGCCCCCCTTCTTCTGCACGTCGGAGATGGGCAGTGCCCGGCACGCCCGCCTGTTGAAGGAAACCCGGGCCGAGGTGACCGCCGTGATCGTCCTGGAGATGGTCGGCCGGTTCACGGAGGTCCCCAACAGCCAGCGCTACCCCTCCGCATTCCTGGATTCCCTCTACCCCGACCGGGGGAATTTCGTCTTGGTGGCCGGGCGGTTTGGGGATATCGGCCTGACCCGGCAGGTCAAGACGGCGCTGCTGGGAACCACCGCCCTCCCCGTGGTGTCCCTGAACGGCCCCCGCTGGATCCCCGGCATGGATTTCTCGGACCACTACCCCTACTGGGACCAGGGCTTCACCGCCGTGATGATCACCGACACCGCCTTCTACCGGAACACCGACTACCACACAGCCAACGACACGGCCGACCGCCTCGACTACGCCCGGATGACTCAGGTGGTCCAGGGCGTGCATGCCGCCGTGACTCGGCTCGCAAAACGGGCACACTAGAGAGATGGACGCCCAAGAATTCCGCCGCCTCGGTTACCAGCTCGTGGATTGGATCGCGGACTACCGCGAGAACCTCGAGCGACTGCCTGTCATGAGCCAGGTGAAGCCCGGCGAGATCCGGGCCGCCTTCCCGGACCACCCGCCCCTGCACGGGGGCCGGGTCGCCCAGGCCCTGGCGGCCCTGGAGCGGGATGTGCTGCCCGGCATCACCCACTGGAACCATCCATCCTTTTTCGCCTACTTTCCCAGCAACACCAGTTACAGCTCGATCCTCGGCGACCTTGCCGCTTCGGGCCTCGGCGCCCAGGGGATGAGCTGGCAGACCAGCCCCGCGGCCACGGAGGTTGAGGAAGTGGTCATGGACTGGCTGCGCCAGATGGTGGGCTTGAGCACAGCCTTCACCGGCGTCATCCACGACACCGCCAGCACCGCCACGTTCACGGCCCTGCTCTGCGCCCGGGAGAGGGCGTCGGACTACGCCCAGGATACCGAAGGTCTCCAGAGCGGCGAGGCGCCCCTGGTGGTCTACGCCTCGGACCAGGGCCACAGCTCCATCGAGAAGGGGGCCCTGCTGGCGGGCTTCGGCCGAAGCTTCCTGCGGCTCATCCCGACCGATGACAACCATGCCATCCGGCTCGATCTGCTCCAGGCCGCCATCGAGAAGGACATCGAGATCGGCCTGCGCCCCTGTGCCCTGGTGGCGGCCATCGGCACCACGGGCACCACGGCCCTGGATCTCCTGCCGGCCCTGGCGGACCTCGCCGAACAGCATGGGATGTGGCTCCACGTGGACGCGGCCCTGGCGGGCACGGCCATGGTGCTGCCCGAGTGCCGCTGGATGTGGGAGGGCATCGAGCGGGCCGACAGCCTGGTGTTCAACCCCCACAAGTGGATGGGCGTGGGCTTCGATCTCAGCGCCTACTACGTGCGCGATCCCCAGCACCTCATCCGCGTGATGAGCACCAACCCCAGCTACCTGCGCACGGCCCAGGACGGCCAGGTGAGCAACTTCCGCGACTGGCACATCCAGCTGGGCCGCCGCTTCCGGGCGCTGAAGCTCTGGTTCTACCTCATGGACGTGGGCGTGGAGGGCCTCCAGACCCGCATCCGGCGCGACCTCGCGAACGCCCAGTGGCTCAAAGACCAGGTGGACGCCGCCCCGGACTGGGAGCGCCTGGCCCCGGTGCCCCTCCAGACCGTGTGCCTTCGCCACCGGCAGCCGGGTCTCGGCGAGACCGCCCTCGCCGTCCACAACCTGGAGATCTCCCGCCGCATCAACGAGGGTGGCAAGGCCTACCTCACCCCCGCCCTGCTCAAGGGGAAGCAGATCCTCCGCGTGAGCATCGGCGCGGAGACCACCGAGCGGCGGCACGTGGAGGCGGTGTGGGAGGCCCTGAAGCTGGCGGCGGGTTGATCCGCCATTCTCCATTGCGCCTGCCGCCCTGCTTCGGCACACTTGGCACACCATGATTCCTGTCGCGACCCTCAACCCGATCCCCAGCCAGCCCATCCCCGGCATTCCGGTGGGAGGGGTCTGAGTCCGTCGTCCATCCATTCGCTCACCCGCCCCCGGTGCCCACCAGCCCGGGGGTTTTGCTTTCGGCAGGTCCCATGCCCCACAGAACCGAAGCCGCCACAGGCCGCGCCAGCCTCTCCAGGGCCAGGCGCATCGTGCTGAAGCTCGGCACGCAGGTCGTGCTGGATGCCGAGGGGCGCCCGGCCCTGAGCCGGCTGTACGGACTGATGGAAACCGTGGCCACCCTGCGCCGGCAGGGGGCCCAGCCCGTGCTGGTGTCCTCCGGCGCCGTGGGGCTCGGGGCCCGGCAGCTCGGCATCCAACCCGAGGGCCTGTCGCAGAAGCAGGCCTGCGCCGCGGCCGGGCAGGGGCAGCTCATGTCCATCTACCAGGAGGGCTTCGCCCGCATGGGCCTGTGCGCCGCCCAGGTGCTGCTCACGGAGGACGACTTCGCCGACCCCCTCCGCCACGCCAATCTCCGGCGGACGCTGGAGACCCTGCTGGAACTGGGGGCGATCCCCGTGCTCAACGAGAACGATACGGTGTCCACCCTGGAACTGGAGCGCCCTTCCCCTGGCCGGCGGCCGATCTTCAGCGACAACGACCATCTGTCGGCCCTGGTCGCCGCGCATCTCGAGGCCGATCTCCTGATCCTCCTTTCCGACGTGACTGCGCTGCATACACGGAACCCGGGCCTGCACGCGGATGCGACGCCCCTGGCCGAGATCCCGTTCGGAGCCGATCCCCAGGCTAGGCTCGACGGCACCTCGGGCCGCGGCCGGGGGGGCATGGTCAGCAAGGTGGCGGCGGCCCGGTCCGCCGCCGCCGCCGGAGTGCCCGTGGTGCTGGCCTCGGGCCTCGTGACTGGCGTGCTCGATCGGATTCTCGCCGGCGAACCCATCGGCACCCTCTTCCTCGCCGCCCCCAGGGGAGTCCAGTCATGAGCGAATCCTCCTTGAGCCCCCTCCAGGTCCAGGCCATGGCCCAGGTTGCCCGCGCGGCGTCGCGGCGCCTGGCGACCACCGCCTCCGGGCTGCGCTCGGCGGTGCTCCTGCGGCTGGCCGACCTGTTGGAGCGGCAGGCCTCCGCCCTCCTGGCGGCCAATGCCGAAGATGTCCGCGCGGCCGGAGACACTCTTCCCGCCGCCACCCTCCAGCGGCTCCACCTGGATGCCCCCAAGCTGGCCGCCATGGCTCAGGGGGTCCGCGCCGTGGCGGCCCTGCCCGATCCCCTCCACCGGGTCCAGCTGCGCCGGCTGCTGGATGACGGCCTCGAGCTCACCCGGGTGACCTGCCCCCTGGGCGTGCTTTGTGTCGTGTTCGAAGCACGGCCCGACGCCCTGATCCAGATCAGCGCCCTCGCCCTCAAGAGCGGCAACGCAGCGCTACTCAAGGGCGGCAGCGAGGCCCGCCATTCCAACGCCGCGCTGCTGGCCCTGGTCCGGCAGGCGCTGGCGGAGGAGGGGCTGCCGGAAGGGGCGGTCCAGGGCCTGCCGGATCGCGAGGCCGTGGCGGTCCTGCTGCAGCGCCCTGATCTGGTGGATCTCGTGATCCCCCGCGGCTCCCGGGAGCTGGTGCAGAGCCTCCAGGCCGCTACCCGCATCCCTGTGCTGGGCCATGCCGACGGGGTCTGCCACATGTACCTCGACCAGGCCGCGGACACCGCCATGGCCGTGGCCCTGGTGCGGGACGCGAAGCTGCAGTACCCGGCGGCCTGCAACGCGGTGGAGACGGTCCTCATCCACCGCCGGGCCGCGGCCCGCCTGCTGCCGGCCCTGGCGACGGATCTCGTCCCGCGGGGCGCGGAACTGCGCGGCTGTCCCGCCTGCCTGGAGCTGGTGCCCACCCTCGGCACGGCCACCGAGGCGGACTGGGATGCCGAGTACGGCGCCCCCATCCTGGCCCTGAAGGTGGTGGCGGATCACGACGAGGCTCTCGCCCACATCCGCGCCCACGGCAGCGGCCACACGGAGGCCATCGTGACCGAGGACCACGCGGCCGCCGCCCGCTTCCTGGCCGAGGTGGATGCGGCGGGCGTCTTCCACAACGCCTCCACGCGCTTCGCCGACGGCTACCGGTACGGCTTCGGCGCCGAGGTGGGCATCAGCACCGGCCGCATCCATGCCCGCGGGCCCGTGGGGCTCGAAGGCCTGCTCAGCTACCGGTACCTCCTCCTGGGGCATGGACACTGCGTGGAGGGCTATTCCGGCCCTGCCGCACGGCCTTTCAGGCACCTCGATTTCACCGGCGGGCTATAACCATCAGTTATTGATATATAAGGTTCTATAACTTGAGCCCATGGCCTGGACTGGTAATCTTAGCCAATGCTTGTCGCCCCCGGGTTGCCGCAGGGGCGACATTTTCGTATCGGGAGGATCCATGGCTGCCCTTCTCTCCCCTGAAACGCCCGCCTTCGCCGTGCCTGAGGCCAATCTCGTCCCGGTGAGTGACCACCTGAAACAGCTGGCGCCGATTCCCGCCTCCCGCATGTTCCTCATCAACAAGTCACTGAAGGTCTTCCAGGAGAAGCAGCCCGGCGTGCCGGTCTTCGACGCAAGCCAGGGCGACGGTGGCGCCTCGCTCCCCGGCGTGCCCGAGGCGCTGCTGGACCGGGCCTTCGAGCTGCAGAAGCAGCACGGCACCGCCTACGACATGCCCTTCGGCACCGAGGCCTACCGCAAGAGCGTGGCGGAAACCTACTGGAAGCTGGCGCCGGACACGGGCTGGGGCACGGCCAATGTCATCGGCACCCAGGGCGGCCGCGATGGCCTGCAGAAGGCCTACCAGGCCATGCTGGCCCTGGGCCACGGACGCCAGGGCGATGTGGTCGTCGTCAGCCGCGTGCCCTGGATCAGCTACAACTGGGGGCCGTACGGCATCGGCGCCAATGTGATGTGGGCCCCGGGCCGGGCGGAGGAAGGCTGGGCCTATACCGAGGACGGCATCCGCGCCTGTGTCACGGAAGCCGCAAAGTCGAACCGCAAGGTCGCGGGCCTCGTCATCACCAGCCCGGACAACCCCACGGGCCAGACCCTCACGCTGGAGCGCCAGATTGCCCTGGCGCGCGCAGCGCTGGAAGCCGGTGTGGCCTACGTCCTGTTCGACTGGATGTACCACGCGGTGGGGGATGGCGAGCCCTACGACGTGAATGTCCTCCTGCGCGCCTTCGAGCCCGCGCTGCGCAAGCGCCTGATGGTGCTCGACGGCCTCACCAAGAGCCTCGGCGGTTCCAACATCCGCAACTGCCATCTGCTGGCGGACGCGGAGGTGGTCAAGGTCATCGTGGCCCAGGCCTCGCACACCGTGATCCCCTCCTTCTTCAGCCTGGCCGTGGCCATGGCCGCCTACGAGAAGGGCTTCGCCACCGCCAGCGCCCCCATCGCCGGCCCCACCCGCACCAGCCGCGCCTGGCTGCGCGGCTACCTGAAAGAGCAGAAGCTCACCCACATCATCGGCCAGGGCTACTACGCCTTCATCAAGGTGGCGGATTCCTTCGCGGCCAAAGGCTGGGTCGATTCCGAACCCATGGGCCAGTACCTGGCCGAGGAGCACGGCGTGGCCGTGGTTCCGGGCGCGTTCTTCAGCCCCTACGGCGCCGAGTGGATCCGCTTTTCCTACGCCACCCCCGTCGAACGCACCCAGGGCGCCGCCGAGCGGCTGGTGGCGGCGTTGAAGAGTCTGGAGGGCTAGTGTTCGACCTGAACGCCTTCGTCGAGAAGTTTCAGTTGGCGCGCCAGACGGCCCTGGAGACCCGCCCCTCGGGCGGCCTCTGCGGGCTGGAGCTGGAGTGGAACCTGGTGGATCCGCAGTTCCGCCCGCTGCTCACCGTGGGCACGGGGCCGGATCGCATGTCGTTCGTGGACCACCTGCGGACCAAGGTGCTGGCCCCCTGGACGGAGGAATACCACCAGCTGGAGGTCTTCCACTGGATGATCGAGTGGGTCACGCGGCCCTACCACACGCCCAAGGGCGCGGTGTACGAAGGCCGCCTGCTGGAGGCCGCCCTCATCAACGCCCTCTACAAGGCGGGCCGCGCCTTCGGGGAACCCCTGCACTACTGGCACGGCAACCTGCTCGTGCTGCCGGAGATCGGGCCCGACTGCGTGCCCATGTCCTGGCACCTGGCCAAGCGCCGCTACCTGCAGCGCTGCGTCGAGATCTACGGCACCGAGCTGGCCACGGCCGGCACCCACTCCAACCTGAGCCTGCCCGAACCCATGCTGGCCTGGGACTTCATGCACCTGCCCGACGCCCAGCGCGGCGACAACCACCTGGACGCCTACAAGAACAAGGTCTACATCACCGGCACCCGGCTCATGCGGGCCTTCGCGGCGCTCTTCATCGCCACCAGCGCCAGCACACCGCTCCAGGCCTCGGAGGAGGACGGCAAGCCCGTCGTCCGACTCACACCCTATGAATCGGTGCGGAATCTCACTTTCCCGAACCCGCCCGCCCTGGATGTGCCGGACCTGAACCGCAGCCATGCCGACTACCTGCGCCTGTCCTATGATCTGGTCCGGCGCGGCATCCGCTTCGGCAACAACAACTGGATCCCCGTGCGCGCCCGCTCCCAGGTCGAGCCGGTGGAGCGCCTCATCCAGGTCACCAGCGACCAGCTGCATGACATCTACGCCCGGGGCCTCTTCGCCGCCGGCGAAACCCGGAACGTGGAGGACATGGCCGCGCAGATCGAGCGGCAGAACCTCTTCGCCCGCATCGACCTGCCCATGGCCCGCGTGGAAGTGCGCACCGACGATCCGGGCCACGAGCTGGCTCTCGACGTGGCGAACCTCACCCTCAAGCACCTGCTGCTGCTCCGCTTCTACGCGGATCCCGACTTCGCGCGGGGTTTCCGCTACGACGCCGAGGACATCACCCGGGCCCGCCGCAACGAAGACTTGGCGGCCCGCGAAGGATTGAATGCCGTCATCGAGGATCCTCTCACCGCCAAGCCCGTGGCCATGCGCGTCTTCCTGGCCTGGACGCTCAACCAGTTGCGCCCCCTGGCCGAGGCCCTCGATTTCTGGGAGGACCTCCAGCCGCTGCGCGAGATGGTCGAGGGCGCGCCCAGCACCGCTGAGAAGATGCGCCAGCGCCTGAAGGCCAAGCTCGGCACCTCGGACATCGTGCCGCGCGCCCTGCTCGTCGAGCTGGCCGAGGCCCGGAAGGACCAGGTCCGCGACGAGGTGGAGACCGTCACCGCTCACCTGGCGGATCTCGGCGCGGAGCAGAACAAGCTCCAGGACTTCGTGGAGCACGCCCGCGACGAAGTGCATCTGGATCCCCGGGCTCCCGTGCGGTTCCGGCCCCGGCCCGAGAAGCTGGTGGACTCCGGCTTCGCGACCAAGACCGCGGAAGTGCTGTCCGTCTCCCAGCGGCTGATCCGCATCCCCAGCGTCACCGCCTGCCCCGAGGAGCGCATGCCCGAGATCCACCGGGCGGCCACCTTCATCTACGACTACCTGCGCAACCATGGGGTGCCCGTCCGCTACTTCGACCAGGCCACCTTCCCGGCCGTGCTGGCCCACTTCCCCGGCGGCGAGCAGGCCCCGGCCATGTTGTGCGGCCACTTCGACGTGGTGGCCCCGGAGCCCGACGACATCCAGTTCGAGCCGAAGGTCGAGGGCGACTACCTCTGGGGCCGTGGCGCGGCGGACATGAAGACCGTGCTTTCCACGTACCTCGTGTGGATGAAGGACACCCTCAAGAAGGGCGCCCCCTACCCGCCCGTGAACCTGCTGTTGCTGGGCAACGAGGAGAACGGCGAGCTGGAGCCCATGGGCACGCCCCACGTCCTGAAGCAGCTCAAGGAGGAGTCGGGCTATGAACCGGCCTTCTTCGTGGCCGGCGAACGCACCGGGGAGAAGGGCACCGAGCTCTGGGGCGAGGTCTGCACCCAGAACCGGGGCGTGCTCCGCTTCGAGCTGGTGGCGCACGGCACCCGCGGCCACAGTGGGTTGGCGGGTGGCAGCGACCTCACGGAACGCCTGCTGGGCGCCCGCGAGACCCTGCGCGAACTGTTCGGCAAGCGCCTCACCCTGAAGGCGTCGGATGGCTGGCAGTCCCTGGCCCGGTTCGCCTACATCCAGGTGGGCACGCCCGGCGTCTACAACATCACGCCGGATCGCGGCGCCCTGGGCGTGGAGATCCGCCCCATCCCCCAGGACGACATCTCGAGCCTGCGCGCTGCCATCGAGGCCCTGGCCGCCGAGCGGGAACTGGAGTTCGTGCCCTCCGCCTGGGAACCCGGCATTGCCTGCGATCCGGAGAACCCGTATTTGCAGGCCCTGCTGGCGGGCATCGAAGCAGCGGGCGGCGACGTCCGGATCGGCCGCAAGGGCGCCGGCACCTCAGCGCGCTTCGCCCCCAAGGGCCAGGGCGTGGTCTGGGGCCAGACCGGCATCGGCCCCCACGCGGCTGGCGAACGGCACTACATCCCCAGCATCGATCCCTACTACCGGGCCCTGGACGCCTTCGCGGCGAAACTGAAGGCCTGACCGCCGCCTGACCGCAGGTAGGCCCGGTGGTCGTGCCCAAGGTCACTGTCAAAACAGCTTCTTACCCCCATCATCGAGGATGGCCTTCGGTATGGGATCGTCCTGGTCCACTGGAAGCCCAGGAGATCGCTTCGATGCGCCGCACCTTGGGCCGGACAACCTCCGCCCGCCTGAACACCATGCTCCATCACCAGGCCGCCGCCCGCCTGGCGGCCCTCCGCGCCCGGGATGGCCTTGTCCATGTCTGCGGCTGGTGCCGGAAGATCCGGACCGACGAGGGTGAATGGGTTCCGGCGGAGCCAGCGCTCCTGGAGAGCGCCGGTCCCGCCCTCACCCACGGCGTCTGCCCCGACTGCGCCAGGGCCATCGTTCGGAAGCGCCCCGCCGTCGCGTAGCTTCGACCCTTCCCTCAGAAATCCAGGTTCTCGGTGATCCGGGTGCCATCCTTCTTGAAGGTCTCGAGGAAGGTGGCGATGCGCTTCTCGGCTTCCGCCAGGTGCTCGACCCCGAGGTTCAGGTTGAGCAGATCCACGTACCAGGGGGCCTTGACCTTGCTCTGGACGTAGGCCTGGACGATGGTCCGGGCCACGGGGAGGGTGGTGTCCTTGGAATCATCGTGGACATCGCGGTTGCTGGCCTGGCGGAGCTTGGCGTACTCCTCCTCCAGCAGGCGGGCGAAGAGGACCGGCGTGAAGGCGTCCCCGGCGGCAGTGCCCGTGGCGGCGTCGGCCTCGGTGAAGACGGCCCCCTTGTGGAGCCACTCCCACAGGATCGACAGCCGGATCTCGCCCGTGGCCATGTCCTCCATGAGGTAGAGCACATCATCGTTGCCGAAGAAGTCCGCGGGCTTCAGCGCGGCGGCCTGGAAGCCCCGCAGGAAGGCATTGCCGTACTGGAGCGCCACGGAAAGCAGGTCGCGGGCGCCGGCGATGGTGCGGGGCGCCTCCTCCAGCTGCATCAGGCCCGCGGCATCCTCGGGCCCGTAGGTCAGCGCCGGGAAAGCCCGCCCCATCTGGTTCTCCTGGCCCACCCGCTCCCAGACGGGCCGCACGATGTGCACCATCTTCCAGTGGGCCACCCACTTGCCGGAGGCACCCTCCCGCTGCTCGCGCTCGGCACCGGCTACGGCGCGCTTCATGCTGGCGGCCACGCCGGCTTCGCTGCCCACGGGGATGTTGGGTTCCATGCCGCCCTGCCAGAGGGCGCAGCGCCCGTTCCGGTCCGGTGTGTTCATGGCCCGGCGCACCCGGTCCTCGTAGGTCCGCATGTAGCCGTAGGTCATGGTGATGGACTGGATGTTGGGATTCACGAACTCGCGATCCCAGGCCAGGGCGTCCGACACGCTGTTGATGTAGTCCCAGCGGCCCGTGTTGAAGCCCACGAAGTGGGGCGCCAGCGCCGCTCGGATCTCCATGAGCTGGAAGCACTGC
The DNA here is from genome assembly GCF_024609265.1 of Geothrix campi. GTDB lineage: Bacteria > Acidobacteriota > Holophagae > Holophagales > Holophagaceae > Geothrix > Geothrix campi. The sequence continues at coordinate 1,170,158 of NZ_JANHMP010000001.1, forward strand.
TCCAGCTGCTCCACCAGCACGTAGCACTTGATGGTGCCCACGGGCAGGCCCAGGTGGGCCTCCAGGGCGAGCAGCATGTCGTTCCAGAGGGCTGCGTCTTCGGCGGTCTGGATCTTGGGCAGGTAGAGGACGATGCTGCGGCCCGCCGCCCGCAATCGCTCGTGGTTGTTCACGACGAAGAGCACCAGGTCCGCGATGGAGGCGGAGAAGCCGTGCCCGGCGCGGCGGAGGTGGCGGTCCTCCAGGTGGAGGCCCCGGCACCGGTACAGCAGCGTGGTGAAGTCCAGCTGCTGGCGCCAATCGGCGATGATCGGGTTGCCGAAGAACCCCTGGGCCCACTGGTTCATCTCACCGGCGACCTCCTCGGCCACCTCCAGGAAGAGCGGATCCCGGGCGATGGCGAGCTTCAGGTTGCGGTGGTTGTCCAGCGACATCGTGTCCACCTGGCCCAGCGCATCCTCGCCGTCGAACATCCAGCCATCCGCGCCGGACAGCAGGGCGTAGGCCACGTTGCGGATGCCGGAGCGCACATCGGAGCGCGGCTTGGTGGCGGGCCCCGTGCCCTGGATCCACTGGCGGGTGAGATCGGGCGGGATCACGGCGCCGTCGAAGTTCCCGGCGCGAGCATCGGCCACCTTGATCTGGGTCCCCGGGATCAGCGCTTCGGGGTCGAGGAAGGCGATGCGCTCGCGCGCCTCCGCACGCTGCTTGCGGCGGGCCGTCCGCGCGGCCATGCGCGCGCGGCGGCGCTCGTCCAGAGGCGCCAGCACCTCCAGGGCGCGAAGCACCTCCGGCGTGTAGACATCCGGATAGGTGGGCAGAACGGCGTCACGGAATTCGAGGGTCGTCGTCATGGGAGTCTCCGCTCAGGGGAACTGTAGGGGACAAGTGAAACCATTCTCGCCGATCGGGGGAGGCTACCGGACGTCAACCCCGCAGCGCCATGCCCACCTTCACGAGGCGGCAGGCCCGAGCGGCCGCGGCCTCCACCAGGGCGGCGCCCTGGCCCATGCAGTCCTCCAGGGTCATGGGCTGGGGCACGGTGGTGGCCAGGGCGTCAATGCCGTGGCCCAGCACGTCGTCCGCGCCATCGCCCAGCCCGCCGGCGATGCAGATCACCGGTACGCCATGGCGCTTGGCCACCGCCGCCACGCCCACGGGGGCCTTGCCCATGGCGGTCTGGAAATCCGTGCGTCCTTCGCCAGTGATGACCAGATCCGCGCCCTGGACCAGGGCCTCGAAGCCCGTGGTCTCCAACACGATGGCCACGCCGGGCCGCAGGCTGGCCGGCGTGAAGAAGAGCAGGCCCGCTCCCAGGCCGCCGGCGGCGCCGGCCCCGGGAAGGAGGGCGACCTCCCGGCCCGTGGCGGCGGTGGCCACACTCGCGAAGACGCCCAGGGCCGCGTCCAATTCCTGCACCATGGCCGGCGTGGCGCCCTTCTGGGGGCCGTAGACCGCCGAGGCGCCCCGTGGGCCGCAGAGGGGATTGTCCACATCGCAGGCCACGAGGACGCTAGCCTGGGCCAGCCGCGGATCCAGGCCCGAAAGATCAATGCGCGCCAGGCGGGCCAGGGCGGCGCCGCCTTCGAGCAGATCGCGACCCTCGGCATCCAGGAAGCGCACACCCAGGGCCCGGGCCATGCCCGTCCCGCCATCGTTGGTGGCGCTGCCGCCGATGCCGATGACGAGCTTACGCAAGCCCGCGTCGAGGGCGGCCTTCATCAGCTCGCCCGTGCCGAAGGTGCTGGCGTTGCGCGGATCGCGGCGGTCCCTGGGAACCAGCGGCAGGCCCGAGGCCGAGGCCATCTCGATGAACGCGGTGGTACCGTCGCCGGAGATACCCCAGTGGGCGCGAACCGGATCGCCCAGGGGGCCCCGCACGCCCGTGTGCAGGAGCCGCCCACCCGTGGCCGCCACCAGAGCCTCTACCGTGCCCTCGCCACCATCGGCGATGGGCACCTTGAGGACTTCCGCCGCCGGGAACACGACATGGATGCCGCGTTCCATGGCCTCGGCCACACCGAGGGCCGACACGCTGCCCTTGAAGGAATCCGGAGCCACGATGATGCGCATGGGCCCACCTCACATACAGATGTTGCACTCAAAGATTTGAAAAGACCGCCAAGACGCTCACGCGTCTTGGCGGCTGTCGATCAGCAGGTCAGGGCACGAGCCCCGGGAACAGGAACGCGAAGCCGAAGACCATGAGGCCCAGCAGGATCACGTAGGGGATCGTGTACTTGATGGTCTGCCGCATGATCAGGCCTTCCTTGCCGGCCAGGCCCACGGCGGTGGCGGCGATGACGATGCTCTGGGGCGAGATCATCTTGCCCGCGGAGGCGCCCGCGCTGCCGGCCGAGGCCATGAGGATGTCGGACAGGCCCATGCCCTGGGCGGTGAGCTTCTGCAGGTTGCCGAAGAGGGCGTTGGCCGAGGTGTTGCTGCCCGTGAGGAACACGCCCAGGGTGCCGAAGAGCGGGCTCAGGAATGGATACACGTGCTTGCTCACCAGAGCGACGATGCCGTTGGCCATGGTGGCAACCATGGAGATCTGCTTGGTGGCGAGATCGCCGACCACCGCCAGCTTGGTCTTGGGGTCGATGATGGGCAGGGCCATGTTCATCACTTCGGCGATGGCGAGAATGCTGGCCACCGCGATGAAGGACGGGATCATCTGCTTGAAGGTCTTGCCGAACTGCTCGCCCATCACGCCGTAGCTGATGCCCATGAAGGGGAAGGCGATGAGGCCAGCGATGAGCATGATGGTGCCGGGGCTCTGGAGCCAGGTGAACGCATAGAGCTTGCCGGGGTTGTAGATCTGGGCCTTCAGGAGCACCCACTTCCAGCCCGGGGCGCTGCCGTTGAAGAGCGGCTTGGTGCTGGGCAGGTTCACGGCGATGACGAGCACGGCCAGTAGCAGGTAGGGCAGCCAGGAGAGGAACAGTTCCTTCGCATGGAACTCGCGCCGCTCCTCGGTGGCCGGGGCCTCTCCTTCGAAGAGCCAGGGCTGGGCGTGCTTCTGGAAGTTCAGGTAGATGGCGGTGGCCACGAGGCAGACCAGGCCGGCCAGCACGGAGGTGAGGTCCGCGCCGATGAAGTTGGAGACGAGGAACTCGGTGATGGCGAAGCTCAGGCCCGACACCAGGATCGTACCCAGGGCGCCCTTGAGACCCTTGGACTTGGACATGGCATACACGGTGGCGAAGGCCATGATCAGCGCCAGGGGCGCCATGAACCGGCCCGTCATCTGGGAGAGCTTCATCACATCCAGGCCCGTGGTCTTGGCAAGCGTCACGGTGGGGATGGCGAGGGAGCCGAAGGGCACGGGGCCCGTGTTGGCCACCAGGCACACCAGCGCCGCCATCATCGGGTTGTAGCCCAGGCCGATGAGGATGCTGGCGGGAATGGCCACCGGGGCGCCGAAGCCGCAGATGCCTTCGAGGAAGGCGCCGAAGCCGAAGGCGATGAGCAGGGCCTGCGCGCGGCGATCCACGGTGAGGTTCGCCATGGCGCCCTGCATCTTGTCCATCCAGCCGGTGGCTTTCAGCACGTTGTAGACCACCAGCGCGCCGAAGGGGATGTACATGATCGGGAAGATGCCCGTGAGACCACCCTGGAGGGCCGCCAGCACCGTGACCTTGGCCGGGAAGTGGAACACGAGAATGGCCGCGAGCACGGTCACCAGCAGGGCGACGGGCGCCACCTTCGCGGCGGGTTTCATCAGCAGCGGGATGCCGATGAGCAGAACGATGAGGGGCAGCGTGGCTGCGAGGATGCTCAAATACATTGTCGACCTCCGAATCGGTTGCAGAACAGTACCGTGCGATGGTCTGACCACCAAGCCAAAAACAATTTGTTGCCACCTGGACAGAAATCTAGAGGATCCCGGTCCTTGTGGCAACAAATGCTGTGGTGGATTATTCCGGTGCAAATCTGGGTGGTTAGACCACCAGACCTATTTTGTTTTCACGGGGTCCGCCGGCCGCCTAGGCAGGTGCATGGGCTTCTCGGCCATGCGCTTCAGCACCTCCTGCACGCCCCGCTCCAGCTGGCGGTCGTGGCCCGCGAGCATCGAGACGGGATCGTTCTCCACTTCGATGTCGGGGGACACACCCTCGCCTTCGATGATCCATTCGCCCGTAGGTGCGTTGGTGCCCGAGCGCGGGACGAACACGCTGCCCCCGTCGATCAGCGGCGTGTTGCCGCCGCCCACGACGCCGCCCCAGGTGCGCTTGCCGATGAGGGGGCCGAGGCCCGCGAACCGGAAGTAGTAGGGGAAGATGTCGCCATCGCTGGCACTCGTCTCGCTGGTGAGCGCCACCATGGGGCCGTGGAACACGGTGGACGGATAGGTTGACGGTTCGTCGCTGCCGAAGCCGAACCGCGTGCCCAGCAGCTTCTTGCTGAGGCGCTCGATGATCATCTGGCTGATGTTGCCGCCGCCGTTGGCGCGGACATCCACGATCAGGCCCTCCTTGCGGATCTGCGGGTAGTACCACTTGATGAACTCATACAGGCCGGGCGCCCCCATGTCGGGAATGTGGAGGTAGCCCACCTTCCCGCCGCTGAGCTTGTCCACGGTCTCCTTCGAGCGCAGCACGAAGTCCAGGTAGCGCAGGCTGCCGTCGCTCTGGATGGGCTGGTAGCTGACCTGGCGCGCGCCCTCGAAGGTGGGCTTGCCATTCAACGTCAGCGTCACCGTGAAGGTCTTGTTGCGCAGCAGGCGGTAGGGGCTGTCGTCCGCCTTCAGTTCCGCGCCGTCGATGGCGAGAATGTAGTCGCCCTCCCGGGCATCCACGCCCACCTCCGTCAGCGGGCTGCGGTACTTGGGTTCCTCGTTGTGGCCCCGGTAGATGTGGGCCAGCCGGTAGCGGCCCGCCGCGGCATCCAGTTCGATGCGAGCGCCGGGCAGGCCCACCTTGGCGCGCTCGGGCAGGAACTGGTCGCCCCCCTCGGTGTAGGTGTGGCCGATGTTCAGTTCGGAGATGAGCTCGGTCAGCACGTAGGTCAGGTCCGAGCGGTGCGTGACGTGCTGCAGCCAGGGGCGGTACTGCTCGCGCAAGGCCTGCCAGTCATAGCCGTGCATGTTCTTCACGTAGAAGAAGTCGCGGAAGCGCCGCCAGGTCTCGTCGTAGACCTCGCGCCATTCCTCGGCGGGGATGCGGTCCACGAAGAGATCCTTGGTGGAGACCGTCCTCTTCTCCGTGGCCTTGGGCTTGGCATCGATGAGCTGGAACGTGGCCGTGGGGCCCTGTCCGGCGCGGGCCAGGATCTTGGTGCCGTCCTGGCTCAGTACCCAGCCCTGGGCCTCGGGTAGCAGTTCGCTCTCCTGGCGCTTCTTCAGATCGAAGATCCAGAGGCTGGCGCCAGCGGGCCGGCGGCCGTTGATTTCGCCGTACACGAAGGGCTGGCCCTTGCTGTAGAGCAGGAAGCCCTTCACCGCCTCCAGGCCGCCCAGGTTGTCCGCAGGCACGGGCACGCGCACCCCACGCTGCTCGAAGCCATCGAAGTCGATGCGCACGGCCACGGGGGCCTTGGCTTCGGCCGGCTTGTCGGCCTTCTTGCTATCGTCCTTCTTCTCGCCGTCCTCCTTCTTATCCGGCGCGGCGCCCACCTCATCGCTTTCCGGCGGGAAGGGATGGGCCACGTCCTTCCGCAGGGCGTAGGCCACCACATCCGTGTTGCGGTTGCCGGCGTAGTCGAACTCAAGGTCGCTGATCTGCGGCGCGTAGTCCCGGCGGCTGAGGGCGTAGAGATACTTGCCCTCGGGATCCCAGGCGGGCTCGGTGACGGGGAACAACTCGCCGGTCACCCGGTGGAGTTGCTGGTCCGCCAGGCCCCAGATCTGGAGGCTGCGCGTGCCATTCAGGTTGGAGAGGGAGAAGGCCAGGAACTGACTGTCCGGCGACCAGGCCAGATCACCCACCCGGCCGAGGGGATCCTTGGCCGCCTTCACCAGCTTGCGATCGGCCACGCCAAGGACGTAGACGACGCCATCCTTGTCCGTGAAGGCCAGGTGCTTGCCGCCGGGCGCCCAGAGCGGCGCATTCAGCTGGCCCACCAGGCCCGAGGTCAGCGCCTCGGCCTTCCCCTTGCCATCCTGGGCCACGAGGTAGACCTGATCCTCGCCGCTCATGTCCGAGATGAACGCGATCTTCTGGCCGTCCGGTGACCACCGGGCCTGCCGGTCGTGGGCGCCGGAGCTGTTCGTGAGGTTGCGCACGGGGCCCTTCTCGATGGGCACCGTGAACACGTCACCCCGGGCCACGAAGAGGGCGCGCTCACCCTTGGGCGACAGGGCGAAGCCTTCGATGTTCTTCTCAACACTGATGCGCGTGGGCCGGGAGGCGCCGCCATCCGTGGGCACGGCGATGGCGATCCCCTTGTCGCTGCCGTCCTGCGTGTTCATCACGTGCAGCTCGCCGTTCAGCTCGTAGACGATGCGGGACTGGTGATCACTGGAGGGCCAGCGCACATCCCATGTCTTCTGGAAGGTGAGCTGCTTCACGGCGTCCGTGGCGGGATCCACGGCGTAGAGGTTCAGCTTGCCGTCGCGGTCCGAGGAGAAATACACCTGGTCGCCAATCCACATGGGATCGCGCTCGGTGCGGGGGCTGGCGGCGATCTTCTTCTGCTGCTTCGTGGCCAGGTCGAACACGTAGAGATCCTGCGCCCAGCCGCCCTGGTAGCGCTTCCAGTGGCGGAAGTCGCGGAACATGGGCGCGTAGGCGATGCGCTTGCCGTCCGGCGAGAAGGAGCCGGGCCCGGCCGTGGGCATGGGCAGTTTCGTCGGCAGCCCGCCCTTCAGGCTCACGGTATAGAGGGCCGTGCGGCTCAGCACGCCATCGCCATCGTTGCCGGCGCGGAACAGCACGCTGGAGCCATCCGGTGTCCAGCCCACCACCTGGTGGTCGTAGCCACCCCGGGGCGGCAGCGGCCCGGCGGCAGGATCGTAGGTGAGCTGGCGCGGAATGCCGCCTTCGCTGGGGATGACGTAGACCTGCTCGTCGCCATCGTACTGCCCCGTGAAGGCGATCCATTTGCCGTCGGGACTGAACTTCGCGAACAGCTCCAGGCCCGGATGAGCCGTCAGCCGCGTAGCCGAACCGCCCGTGGCGGCGGCGGTCCACAGATCTCCTCCGTAGGTGAACACCACCTTGTCTCCATGAATATCCGGAAAGCGGAGCAACTTTGTCTGGGCCTGCGCGACGCCGGGGCAGGCGAGCGCGAGGGCCAGGCAGCGGAGGAGAAGGGCGCGTCCAGGCATGGGAATCACCTCGATGGTGGAATGGAATGTGTCGCCATAGTATTACGATGTAGATCAACCGGGGCCATCAAAAACCCGCAGGCCGATGGCCCGGCCCGGCCCAGATCCGCTAGCCTGATTGGCCATGCGCATCCCCTTGACCCTCTGCCTCATGCTCTCCGGCTTTTTGCGGGCAGAGGAACCGCCCATTGAGGTGAATCCCAACCGGCCAACCTTTGCCAATCCGGCTCTCACCACGCAATCAGGGCTCGCGGAGTTGGAATGGGGTGTCCAGCGGAGCACCTTCCGCGATGACGGCCCCAGCTTCGGAACACCCACTCTCTTGAAACTGGGCCTGGCGAAGGATCTGGAGCTTCGCCTTGCCTCTCCGGGCTACCTGCGCCTGGAACCCGCGGGTGCACCTGCAACCTCGGGGTTGGGTGACTTCAACCTGGGCGTGCAGTGGTGCTACCTCCACGATGGCCTGTTCGGCATGGATCAGGCCATCCAGGTGGCCCACACCTTCCCCACTGCATCATCGACTCAGGGCCTCGGCAATGGCGCCCCGATCGACATTCTCACCCTGCTGTTCAGTCGGGATGCAGGGCCCTACCACATCGATGTGAACCTGCTGGAGTCCTGGATCGGGCTCACTCCTGATTTGGGTGGGGGCCGTGCCACTCAGACCGCAGGCACCGTTTCCATCACCCGCAACCTCAACGACGCCTGGTCCATCACCGGCGAACTGTACGCCCTGCAGGCCACACCGGTGAATGCGCGCATCGCCTCCAATCTCTGGGCCGTGGCCTACAAGGTGTCGAAGCGGCTGGTGCTGGATGCGGGCGTGGATGTGGGGCTGACCCAAGGGGCGCCCCGCTACACCCTCTTCGCGGGACTCACGGTGGGCCTGGGACGCTTCCGCAAGCCATGAGTGACTCGGCGCCCCTTTCCGTCAAGCGCCTGCTGGAGCAGGTGAAGGCCAAGCTGGAACCGCCGTTCGCGGCGGTGTGCGTGGTGGGGGAGGTGTCGAATTTCCGGGGCTCGGGGAAGCACTGGTACTTCACGCTGAAGGAGGAGGGCGCGGCGCTGTCCTGCGCGGTGTGGGCGGGGCAGCAGCGGTTCCTCCAGCACAAGCCGGCGGATGGGCAGCGGGTGGTGCTCAAGGGCAGCCTCAACCTCTATGTGGCGGGCGGAACGATCACGCTGGCCGTGACGCACTGCGAGCCCGCGGGTGTGGGCGACCTGCAGGCGCGGCTGCGGGCGCTGGAGGCGGATCTGCGCGCCCAGGGCCTCTTCGACCGGCCCAAGCGCCCCCTGCCCCGCTTCCCGAAGAAGCTCGGCATCGTGGCGGCCCTGGGGGGCGCGGCCCTGCGCGATGTGCTGGAGGTGACGGCCCGCCGCGCGCCGGGCATCCACCTGCTCATCGCCCCCGCGGCGGCCCAGGGCGAGCGCTGTGTGCCGGAGACGCTCCTCGCGATCCAGGAACTCCAGGATCCCCACTGGGGCTGCGAGGCCCTGCTGCTGGTGCGGGGCGGCGGCAGCCTGGAGGACCTCTGGGCCTTCAATGATCCGGAGCTGGTGCGCGCCGTGGTGGAGTGCCGCATCCCCGTCATCACCGGCGTGGGCCACGAGATTGATACGACACTGGTGGACCTGGCCGCGGACCGCCGCGCCGCCACGCCCAGCCAGGCCGCGGAGCTGGCCACGCCGGACCGTGCGGCCCTGGGCGCGGAGCTGCGCCGCCGCATGGAGGCCCTGACGGCCAAGACCGCCTGGCGCCTGCGGGGCCTGGAGACCACGCTCAACCTGCTGACGGACCACGGCCTGCAGCGGGCGGATCCCGTGGCGACGCTCGGCTCCCGACTGCTCACCCTGGGCCAGCGCCTGGCCCTGGCCCACCCCAGCCGCGGCCTCGATGCCGCAGGCGGGCGCCTGGCCCTGCTGCGCCAGCGCCTGGGGCAGGCCGCCGGCCGCGCCGCCGGGGAGATGGACCTACCGCGGGTGCGCGAGGCCCAGCGCGCCCTGGCGCCGGCGGTCCTGCGGGGGCTCCAACGGCGGGATCAGCGCCTGGCGGTGCTCGCGGAGCGCCTGCGGGGCCTCGACCCCGCCGGGCCCCTGCAGCGGGGTTTCGTGCTGGCCCTGGATGCCGTAGGGCGCCCCGTCACCGCCGCGCTGGCGCAGCCCGCCGGGGCCGCCCTGCGCCTTCGGTGGCGTGACGGCGAGCGGAAGGCCCGGCTGGAATAACGACAAATTTCAGCCGGCGGTGGTTTATGACGATGGAGCCCTAGGCAGGACTATGTCAAAAACGTATTTTTTACTACCACCCTTCAGGAAATATCTGACGATCACCCTGATGACCCTCATCTCGGCCATCGGCTTGGCCGCGGCTCCGCAGCGGGTGGTCAAGGTGGCGGTGTTCCCCAATGTTCCGGCCATCTTCATGGACAAACAGGGGGAACCCTATGGCTTCTACGTGGACATGCTCCGGGAGGTGGCGGCCAAGGAGGGCTGGGACCTGCGCTTCGTCCCCGGCACCTGGCAGGAAAGCCTCGACCGGGTCCAGTCCGGTGAAGTGGACCTGCTCACCTGCGTGGCCTACACCCCGGAGCGCGATCGCTATCTGGACTACGGGCAGGAACCCTCGTTCACGGTGTGGAGCATCCTGTACACCCATCCCGGCTCCGGCATCACCAATGTGCTGGACACCCGCAACCGCCGCATCGCCCTCATGCGGGGGGACATCAATGGCGAGCATTTCCGGGAGCTCTGCACCCAGTTCAACCTTTCCGCCGTCTTCAGCGAATACAACGGCTTTTCCGATGTGCTCCAGGCCGTGGCCGATGGGCATGCCGACGGGGGCGTGACCTCCAATATCTACGGCTACTCTCAGGAATCCTTGTACGGGGTGGAGCGCACCCCGGTGGTCTTCAGCCCCTTCGATCACCACTTCGCCACCCGGGAAGGGCAGAACGGCGATCTGCTGGCGGCGCTGGACGCCTACCTCCGCGACGGGCGGAACCGGCCCGACTCCGGCTACCACCGGGCCATCAACCGCTGGCTGTCCCCCCAATCGAAGGTGGGGCTGCCCCCCTGGGCCTGGCGGACGGGCCTGGCCATCCTCGCGGCGCTCGCCCTGTCCATCGCGGTGGCGTTCACCTTCCGACGCAAGGTTGGGAAGGCCACGGCAGAGATCAGGGATTTGAATCGGGGCCTTGAGCGGGAACTGGCGGAACGGAAGCGGGTGGCGGAGCAGATCCTCCACATGGTCAACGGCCTTTCCGCCGCCACGGGGGAATCCTTCCTCCACGAGCTGGTCAAACACCTGGCCCAGGCCACGGAAGCGGACGTGGCCTTCATCGGAGAGTGCCTCAGCGCCGGCGACGCGGGGCGGATCCGCACCCTGTCGGTCTTCTCCAGAGGCGTTCCCGGAGAGAACTTCGAATACGCCCAGGCTGGAACCCCGTGCGAGCGAGCCCTCCGCGGCGAGGTCTGCGTGTTCGCCGCCCATGTCCAGGAGAGCTTCCCCACCTGCGGGATGCTGCGCGATCAAAATGCGGATAGCTATATCGGCGCCCCCCTCGTCGATTCCCAGGGCCGGACCCTCGGCGTGCTGGCCGTGCTCCATCGCGCTTCTCCGGCCTCCCCTGCGGAGGTCGCCGCCCTGCTGCGGATCTTCTCCACCCGGGCCGCCGCGGAACTGGAACGACGCAACGCGGAGGAGGCCCGGCTGCTGCTCGAACGGCAGATGCAGCACGCGCAGAAGCTGGAGAGCCTGGGCGTGCTCGCGGGCGGCATCGCCCATGACTTCAACAACCTGCTCACCGCCATGCTGGGCCACATGAACGTGGCTCAGCTGAAGCTCGCCCCCGAATCGCCCGCCATGCCCCACCTGGACAGCCTGGAGCAGATCATCCACCGGGCCGCGGATCTCACCCGCCAGATGCTCGCCTACTCCGGCAAGGGCCGCTTCGTGGTGCGCCCCTACGACCTGAACCATGTGGTGCAGGAAGTCACCCACCTGCTCGAAGTCTCCATCCCGAAGAAGATCGCCCTCCGGTTCCAGCTGGCCCCGGTGCTGCCCCTGGTGGAGGCCGACGCGGCCCAGATCCAGCAGGTGATCATGAACCTGGTCACCAATGCGGCGGACGCCATCGGCGAGACCGAAGGCACCATCCGCCTGAGCACCGGCAGCCTCGAGGTGGACCGCGCCTACCTCGACCAGGTCTTCCAGGGCCAGGACCTGGCGCCGGGCGCCTACGTGACCCTGGAGGTGAGCGACAGCGGCTGCGGGATGACGCCGGAGATCCAGGCCCGCATCTTCGAGCCCTTCTTCACCACCAAGCTCTCGGGCCGCGGCCTGGGCTTGTCGGCCACGGTGGGCATCCTCCGGGGCCACCACGCCGGCCTTCGGATCTACAGCGAAGCGGGCCATGGCACGACCTTCAAGCTGCTCTTCCCCGCCAGCGAAGTCCTTGGCGAGGCCGCACCCGCGCCGGCCGCCGCACCCGCGCCCTCGGGGCGGGTCACGGTGCTGCTCGTGGATGACGAGGAGATGATCCGCGAAGCGGCCGCCGCCGCCCTGGAATCGCTTGGCCTCACCGTCATCACGGCCGGGAACGGGTTCGAGGCCCTGGACGTCCTCCACCACCGGGGCGGCGAGGTCGACGTGGTGCTCATGGACCTCACCATGCCGCACATGGATGGGCGGGAGGCCTTCCAGGAGATCCGCCGCATCCTGCCCCAGCTCCCGGTGATCCTCAGCAGCGGCTACAGCGAGCAGGAATCCCTCCAGGACTTCATGGGCCGCGGCCTCACCGCCTTCCTCCAGAAGCCCTACACCCTGCGCACCCTGGAGCAGACCGTGCTGGGCGCCGTGGGAAAAGGCCCCAAAGACATGTGACAATCCGCGCCGCGTGGTAGTAAGGTAAAAAAAATCGCCGGTGCCCAAATGTCCAATGAATCCGATGCCGAGTCCGCGCCCTCTTTCCGGAGGCGGATTCTGGAAGCCGGCACGCAGGTGGGCCGGTTCCGCGTAGAGGCCCTGCTGGGCACCGGCGGCATGGGCGAGGTCTACCAGGCCTGGGATCCGACGCTCGAACGCAGCGTAGCGCTGAAGGCCCTGCGGGCGGGTGCCGATCGCGAGGCCTCCGCACCGGAGCGCTTCCGGCGCGAGGCCTTGGCCCTGGCCCAGCTCAACCATCCGAATGTCTGCCAGGTGCACGACTGGATGGAAAGCCCCAGCGGCACCTACATCGCCATGGAACTCATCGAGGGGCGCACCCTGGACCAGGCCGCGCCAGATCTCACCGTGCGCGAGAAGCTCCAGGTGGTCAGTGCCGTGGCCCACGCCCTGGAAGCCGCTCACGCGAAGGGGCTGATCCACCGCGATCTGAAGCCCGGCAACGTCATGGTGGCCCAGGCGCCGGGCAGCCGGAAGCTCCAGGTGAAGGTGCTCGACTTCGGCCTGGCGCGGCTGGTGGATCCGTCGGGCCCGGGGGAAAGCCGCACCACGCCCTCGGGGGTGCCGACCCTGGCCACCCTCAAAGCCATGGAAGAGGCCGAACGGGCGAAGGACTGCACGGCCGTCGAGGGTGGCGAGGAACCCTCCGGCAACCAGGCCTGGGAGCGGATCACCCAGGCCGGGACCTTCATGGGGAGCCCGAGCTATGCGTCCCCAGAGCAGATCCAGGGCCAGGCGGCGGGTTCCTCCAGCGATGTGTTCTCCCTCGGCATCCTCGCCTGGGAACTGCTCGCGAAAGAGCATCCCTTCCCCGGCGAAGGACGGGCGCGGATGCTGGCCATCGTCCGGGGCGGCCACCGGGATCTCAAGGTCCGCGGCCTGCCCTCGGGAGCCGCCGAGCTGCTGCTGGCCATGCTGGACGCCCACCCCTTCAAGCGGCCCACCGCAGCTCAGGTGGGCCGACGGCTCGACGACCTGCTTCGGCCCCGCAGCGCCCTGCGCTGGGCCGGTGCCTCTGCCCTCGGCGCGCTGGCCCTGGCCGCGGGCGTGAACTGGTTCACGTCCCGGGGGATCATCGCCGACCTGACCCGCCAGCGCCCCGCGCGGCTCGCGGTCCTGCCCTTCACCAACGCCACCGGGGATGACCGGCTGGATTCCATGACGCAGCTCGTGCTGCCGCAGATGCTCGAGACCTCTCTGGGCGGCCAGGCCAAGCTCGCGCCCGTGGATGGCGACAGCCTGGCCCGAGGCCGCGCGGCCCTGCGCCTGGCGCTCCGGGGGCCGATCCCCGCGGAGGATCAGACCCGCCTGATCGCCGCCCTGGGCGCCCAGCTGGTCCTGCGCGGCACCCTCACTCGGGGCAGCGGTACCTCGGTGGTGCTGGCCTATGAGCTCCGGGACGCCTCCGGAAAGGTCCGCCATGCCGGCGAAACCCGCGAGGCCAGCGACCGCGTGGCCGTGTCCCTGCCCCTGGCCCGCAAGGTGGCGGCGGAACTCATCAAGGCCGTGGATCCCCTGGCCTCCCAGCCCAAGGCGATGCTGCCCGTGGCTCCTGAAGCCCTGGAGGCCTATGTCCGCGGCGCCGACCTCATGGACCGGGGGGATTTCAAGGAGGCCGCACCGGCGTTCCAGTCCGCGGCGCTGAAGGCTCCTGATTTCGCGCCGGCGATCCTCGGCTATGCCCGGTGCCTCAGCCGCCTGGCCGATGTCCCCCCCGAGCCGGTGTTCCAATGGGCCCGCTGGTCCGCCCGTGCCCAGGGGGATCGCGTCAGCGAGATGAAGGCCCTCCACTACCTCTCCGTGCGGCACGGCGATCGGGGCCAGTGGGAGGCTTCGGACCGCATCGGCCGCGAGGCCCTCGACCTGGCCAAGGCCCTTGGGGAGACTTCCTTCGAAGCCGGCATCCGCGCCACCCTCGGGGTGAACTTCCAGCGCCAGCACAAACCCGCCGAGGCGGAGGCTGAGTACCAGCAGGCCCTGGCCATGTACCAGCGCCTGGGCGACCAGTTGAACGCCACCCGATCCCTGAACAACCTGGCCGTGCTCGAAAAGGAGCGCGGCCACCTCAAGGACGCGGAAGCCCGCTACCAGAGCGCCCTCCAGACCGTACAGGCCTATGGCGACCGCTGGGGCGAATCCTTCATCACCAACAACCTGGGGGACCTGGCGCTGGCCCAGGAAGGCGGCCTGGACCGGGCCGAGACCTTCTTCCGCAAGGCGCAGTCGCTGCGTGAAACCATCGGCGACGCCAACGGCCTGGCCTACTCCCTGATGGGCCTGGCCAGCGTCGCCCAGGCGCGGGGCGAGTTGGACCGCGCCGAGGGCCTGGAACGCCAGTGCCTCGAGCAGGCCCGCAAGACCCAGCTTCGTCCCATGGAGGCCACGGCCCTCTACAACCTGGGGGAGATCAATCGGGATGCCAGCCGCTACGACGTGGCCCGCACGTTCTACCGGCAGTCCCTCGCCCTCCACCAGGAGCTGCAAGACGCCCTCATGGAGACGCACTGCCTGGCCGCTGAAGCCGAATGCATGGCCCGGGAGGGCCGGCGCGGCATGGCCCGCGCCCTGCTCGACCGGAGCCGGGCCCTATCCACCGAGGAGACGCCCTACATCCTTCGCGCCCAGGCGTGGCTGGCCCGCAGCGAGGGTCGAGCGGAGGAGGCGAAGCTCCTCTTCGCGAAGGCCCTCGGCGAGGCCCGCATCCAGGCCCCGGAGATCGTACGGGAGCTGAAGGAGGCTTTGCGCTAGGCCGCTGCTGAGAGGGGCCCGGTCAACGCTTCAGGATGAGCAGGGTCAGGTCGTCCGCCAGCGGACGGCTCTGAGTGAAGGCCACCACATCCGCAAGGATGGTGGCCTGCAGGTCCTCGGTGGGACCGGCGAGCAGGGCCTCCAGCCGGTCTTCGCCGTAGAAGGTGTCATCCGGCGCCTGGGCCTCGGACAACCCATCGGTGTAGAAGATCAGGCTGTCGCCGGGTTCCAGGACGCCCTCGCTGGGCTCCAGCGTGTCCTTGAACCGGGTGGCGCTGAGCCCCACGCCCAGGCCGCCGGGGTGGAGGCGCGTCACGCGGCCATCCACGCGGCGCAGGAAGGCGGAGGGGTGACCCGCCCGCACGAACTGGTAGCGGCCCGTCCGGGGGTGGAAGGTGCCGTAGGCGAGGGTGAGGAAGAGCCGGCGGTCATGGCCCTGGCACCAGATGCCATTGAGGCGATCGGCCACCTCGACGGGGCTGAGGGCCTCCTTGTCCAGGGCCGACAGCACGCCTTTGGTCTCCGCGGCGTAGAAGGCGGCGCTGGTCCCCTTCCCGCTCACATCCAGGATCAGGAAGGCCAGGCTCCCGTCCGCCAGGGGGAACAGGTCGTAGTAGTCCCCCGCCACCTCGCGGGCCGGCAGGATGGTGGCCCGCACCGAAGGCATCCGCAGGGCCTCCAGGTCCGGCAGCAGCCGCATCTGGACCTCGCGGGCCACACGCAGTTCCTCCTCCATCCGCAGGCGCTCCTCCCGCTCGGAGGCCGCGGCCTGGAGGCGGGCGGCCATGTCGTTGAAGGCCGTGGAGAGTTGGGCCACCTGATCCCTGCCCCGCGGCCGGATGCGCGTGGAGAAATCGCCGAGGCTGAGGCGCTTCACCCCGCCATCCAGATCGTTCACCGCCCGGCCGAGGGACCAGGCCAGGACCAGCCCCAGGACCGCCGCCACGGCCTGGGCCAGCAGCAAGCCCATGAGCGCCAGGGCGACCACGACGATGGCCTTCACGGTGCCCTCGGACAGCGCCTGGCGTTCGCCGGAGCGGAAGCCCGCGAACAGGGCATAGAGGTTGGTCTCGGGGGTCGCGGTCAGCACCATGGGGCGCCCCGTGGACCAGTCCAGGATGGGGAACGCCAGAGGCGGCAGGTTGAAGGGGGCGAACAATCCGGAGCCCTGGAGCGGCTTCCCCTTGGTCCAGGTCGCGAGGGTCTCCCGCTGGCCCACGAGGATGGGGGCGTCCCGCTCCGTGCGCCGGTCGCCGGTCTTGATCTGCAAGGTCTCCGCGCCCTCGCGGCCTTCCTTCCGCGGAGTCAGCTGGAACACCACCTGCCCCCCCGCCAGAGCCTGGGCGCGGTCGCCGAGGATGCCGAGGTTGAGCGAGAGGATCCGATAGCCGCCGGGTTCCTTCCGCACGGCCCGGAGGTAGGTATCCTTGCGGCCCCCGGCCTGGTCCGCATCGTGGCTGTCGGCCCAGACCATGCCGACGAACGTGTCACTGACGCCTTCGGGCAATTGTGGCGCGTGCTCCACCCAGGCGCCGCCATAGGTGTGGAGGGCCTGCAGGGCCGCGGCCCCGGAGGGCTCGGCATTGGCCACCTTCAAGGCCTCCTCCCAGGCCGTCAGGGTCTGCTGGGTGGAACGGCTCACCTGCGCGCCGAGTCCCAGCCAGCTCACGGAGATGAGCATCAAGCCCAGGGCCACCACGGGGAGCACGGACATCAGGGCGAGGATCATCCAGAGCCGCCGGGACACCCGGAACAGCAACCGATCCCAGATCCAGCGCAGCCCGCGGAGGAGGAGCACCAGACCGCCGATCCAGGCCACCACCGCGGCGCAACCCGAGTCCACGGGCCGCCGGGAGAGGAGCAGGCCGACGGCCAGCGCCACCCAGGGCCAGTGGCGGCGGAAGCGGAAGGCGGCCCAGCCGCGGCGGATCAGATCCAGGCTCCGGGACGGCATGATCGGCTCAGACCATCAACATGCCGCCGTTGACGCTGAGGACCTGGCCGGTGATGTAGCCCGCCTCGTCGCTCGCCAGGAAGGCCACGGAAGCGGCGATGTCGTCGCCGGTGCCCATGCGGCCCAGGGGGATCTGCTTGGTGAACTCGGCCCTCACCTCCGCGGGCAGACCCGCGGTCATGGCGGTCTCGATGTAGCCCGGCGTCACCGCGTTGGCGGTCACGTTGCGACTGGCCAGCTCCCGCGCCACGGACTTGGTGAGGCCGATGAGGCCCGCCTTGGCCGCCACATAGTTCGCCTGGCCGGCGTTGCCCATCTGGCCCACCACCGAGGCGATGTTGATGATGCGGCCCCAGCGCTGCTTCATCATGGGTTTGGTGGCCGCCTGGATGGCCGTCCACGCGCCCTTGAGGTTGGTGTCGATCACCGCGTCCCAGTCTTCCTCTTTCATCTGGATGAGCAGCTTGTCGCGGGTGATGCCCGCGTTGTTCACCAGGATGTGGATGGCGCCGAAGCGCTCCACCGTCGTGGCCACCGCGGCGCGAACAGAGGCCCCATCCGCCAGGTCGGCCACCACCACCTCGGCCTTGCCGCCTTCCGCCGTGATGGCATCCGCCACCTCCTGGAGCTTCCTCAGCGTGCGGGCGGCACAGACCACCGTGGCGCCCTGGGCGGCCAGGCGCTTCGCGATGGCTTCGCCGATGCCCTGGCTGGCGCCGGTGACGAGGGCGATCTTGCCGTCGAGGCGGAACATGGGACCTCCGAATGAGTGAAGGTCCAGTCTAGCAAGGCACTGCCGGACAGCCCGTTCAGGCGTCGGGACTGCCGCTCATGAGCACCGTGTCCACCTCGGTCTGGCCGGGGGCGGGCACCCGCAGCCTGATCTTGGGATTGAAGTCCGAGCCGTGGAGACGCACGTCCAGGTGGGTGGTCCCGGGTTCGATCCGGGTGGTGCCGATGAGCGTCTCGGCGCCTCGGGCCTCCATCTGGCAGAGGCGATGGCGGAGACGCGACTCACCGCCGCCCTGGAAACTGGCCCGGAGGAACCGGGGCCAGAGGGCCTTCAGGCTGACCCGGACGGTCCCCGCGTCCACGCGCTCGAGCTGCACGATGGCGCCCTGGCCCTGCCGGGCGTCCACATGGGCCTGGAGCCGCGAGGAGGCCGCTTCCCAGGTCTCGGTGGCGAGCGCCGTCCGGGCTGCGGATAGAGCGATCACAAGCGACAGGAGTCGGATGGAAAACATGAATACCTCGGAAGATCTTTTCCTATGATGAAACGATCCCCATCCTGTTTCTACCTATTTCAAGGCTTCCAGCCACCGGCCCACTGGGTCGAGATTCGCCAGGGGAGTCTGGTCACCGTAGGCTGCGGCGGCCGAGGCTCCATCCAGGCCGGCCCGGGGCCGAGTCTCCCGCTTCAGGAGGTGGTTCGCCTCCGGCACTTCGATGACGGTGCCCTTGAACCCGGGAGGCACGGCGTCCGGCCGCCAGGTCTGCACATCCCGGTCGCCCCAGACCACGGCGCAGGGCACCGGCAGGCGCTGGGCCAGGGCCCAGGGATCCAGGTCGAGGGTGGCGCGCACGAACCCCCGGCTCTCGGGCTTGGCCAGCAACCGGGCCAGCCGATGGACACCGGGGGCCACCTGGGCGCCGGCTTCGGGCAGGGCCTGGTCCTGGCGGATCGAGGCCAGGGCCCCCTCCAGGTAGCCGAGATTGGCCTGGGCCACTTCCGCGGGGGCCCCGGCCGCGTCCAGCTGGGCCTTCACCTGGGCCAGGATCACGCGCCCCATGCTGAAGCCCGGCATGGCCAGCAGCAGGGCTGCGTCCGCCTCTCCGGCGGCCAACAGGGACAGCAGCGCGCCCTCGCTGTGGCCCACGAGGAGCAGCTTCTTCCCCCGGGCCTCCGGAAGGGCACGGGCCGCCTGCAGCGCCGCCTTGAGGTCGCCCACCTGGGCGTCGAGGGAGATGTCGAGCTTGGGATCCTTCGAGCCGATGAAGCGCTTGTCGTAGCGCAGGGAGCCGATGCCCCGCCCCTGCAACCAGGCGGCGAAGTCGCGCCCGCCGTGGCTCGGCGTCGGGATCAGGGGATTGGACCAGTCGCGGTCCGTGGGGCCCGAGCCCGCCACCATCACCGCGAAGTAGGGATGGGCGCCGCCCGCCTTGACACTGCCCTTCAGCGGGAAGGCGTTGAAGCCGGGGAAAGTGACCTCTCGATCCGGCGCCGGGGCGGGCGTGGCTGCCGCCGGAGCGGGCGTGGCTGGTGCCTGGACGGGCGTGGCCTGGGCCATGGCCACGAAGGCCGCAGTGGGAAGGCAGAGCCAGACAGGGTTCATGAAACCTCCGGAGTCGCGGGCGACGTCCTTGCCCTTCAGGGTAGACGAAGCGCCGGCCTCCCCAGTTCAGTGGGCCGGCCTCGCCGAAGGTTCACGCCGGCTCACTGGCCCGGCTTCATCCGCCCCACGGGCAGCAGGACGAGGACCTTCTCCTCGGGCGGCAGGCCCAGGGCGGTCCCTATCGCGGCCAGATCCACGCCGGAGGCCACGCCACTGCCGAGCGCCAGGGCCGCGGCCTGGAGCAGCAGCGCCTGGGAGGCCGCGCCCGCCTCCCAGAAGGTATAGTCCATCTTCGCGGCGGAACCCCGGGAAGACAGGTTCAGGGGCGTTCCCGTGACCACGAAGACCGAAGGGGCCTTGACGATCCAGGGCTGCATCGCCCGGATGGAGCCGAACAGGGCCGAAACGCCCCTGGTCCCGACCGTCCGGAGGGTGTGGGTATTCGGCAAGTAGCAGTAGGTGCCCGGCCCGAGGGTGGGACTCCCCTCGGTGACGAGGTACAGGCCCAGCGGATAGCGGGCATGGGCACTGGGGACCGTGCGCCGGCCGGGGCGGTTCTCGCCCTGGGCGCTCCACAGGAGCTGCGCGGCCTCTGCCAGGGAAAGGGCCGGGCCCGCGAGGTCCCGCGTGGTCCGTCGCGCCTGGAGGGTCGCGTCCAATGGCACTGTCCCGGCCGACGGGGCCGGCAAGGCCAAGGATTCCCTGGGAGGGGCCGCCGGTGGCGCCTGGGCGGAACCCAACACCACCCCCAGCAGGACGGACAGCAGGGCCGGACGAAGGACGGGTGCACGGAACACGGCAACCTCCTGCAAACGCCTCCCATTGTCCCCCTTCCGGCTAGGCAGACCCGGGCGTGGACGATAGGCCGTTGACAGTGGGCTCAGGACTACTCAATATTGCTGCTCTGACAGTGATTGCTTAGGCATTGAAATGGAGCCCACCCCATGAACACCGATCCGAAGGAGACCGGGCCGCTGTACACCCCCGAGAACTACAACCCGGAGGAGAGCATCGGGCGCCTCATCGCGGATGCCTCCCGGCGGATCCTGACGGGGTTCGATGATGAAATGGCCAACCAGGGCATGGGCATCACCGGGGCGCAGTGGGTGATCCTCATGCGCATCGCGCGGGGGTGCGCGTCCACGGCCGCCGAGCTCTGCCGCTTCGGCCACTGCGACACCGGCTCCATGACGCGGATGCTCGATCGTCTGGAGGAGAAGGGCCTGATCCGCCGCGTTCCGAGCAGCACGGACCGCCGGGTCACGCACTTGGAGCTCACGGAGGCCGGCCAGGAGCTGCTGCCCCACCTGCCCCCCGTGGCCATCAAGGTGCTGAACGCGCACCTGAAGGGCTTCACGCGGGAGGAACTGGAGCAGCTCAAGGGGTTCCTGAACCGGATCAGGGCCAACAGCGACCTGTCCGCATGACCCGCAACAGACCGTTCTCAAGACCGATGGAGGCCTTCATGTCCCGCACCAGCTCCCGAGCCCTTGGCGCCTCCCGTGCCCACGGCCGGGGCCGGGTGCTCCTGCTCGCCCTGGTGGGCGCGGGCGCAACCTGGGCCCAGGTTCCACTTGTCCAGGCGCCCGGCCCGGCGTCCGCACCGGCATCCGCCCCGGCGGTCAGTCCGTACCCGACCGTGCAGCTCACCCTGGCCCAGGCCCTGCGGACCGCCCTCGACCAGAACCCGCGGGTGCAGCAGTCGCTGCTGACCATCGCGGAAAGCGGCGACGACCGCCGGGCCGCTGCCGCGGCGCTCATGCCCACCGTGGCCGCCCAGGCCATCGGACAGCGCAACAAGTACAACCTGGACGCCTTGATGGGCCTGCCGCAGCCCCACGGCCCCGAGGTGGTGGGTCCCTTCAACTGGGGCCAGGTGGGGGTTGAAGCCCAGGTCTCGCTCTTCGACCTGAGCCTCTGGAAGAAGTGGCGGGCCTCCCGGAACGCGGAGGACGCCACCCGCGCCCAGGGCCGCGCCGTGCGCGAGGAGATCGCCGCCCTGGTGGTGGGCCAGTACCTGCGTGCCCTCCGCGCGGCCGCCTCGGTGCAGGCGGGGGAATCCCGCGTGGACCTGGCGGAGGCCCTGGCCAAGCTGGCGGAGAACCAGCAGAAACAGGGGGTCGGCACCAAGCTCGACACGCTGCGTGCCCAGCTCCAGCTGCAGACCGAGCGCCAGCGCCTCATCCAGGCCCAGACCCAGCGTTTCACGGCCCTGGCTGGCCTGGGCCGCCTGCTGGACCTGAAGCCCGGCACGCATATCGAACTGGCGGACACCCTCGCGGCTCCCGCCCTGCCTGCGGGCGGCTTCGAGGAGGCCTATCAGGCGGGCCTGACCCAGCGCCCCGAGCTCGCGGCGCTGGAGGCCCGGGAGAAGGCCGCCGAGAATCTGCGCCAGGCCGCCCAGGGCCTGCGCCTGCCCACCCTCGTCGCCACCGGGACGTATGGTTCCACAGGCCTGCAGTCCGAGCCTTGGGTCAACACGTACCAGATCTCGCTGGGCCTCCGGGTGCCGCTATTCACCGGCGGCCTGGTGTCCTCCCAGATCTCGCGCGCCAAGTCCGAGCAGAGCCGGGTGCAGGAGGCTCGGCGCGAGGTCCGGGCTCAGGTGGGCTACGAGGTCCAGGTGGCGCAGGCGGAGCTGGATGCCGCCGCCCACGAGGTGGAGGTGGCCAACCTCGCCGTATCTCTGTCCACGGAAGCGCTCACCCAGGCCCGACATCGCTTCGAAGCCGGCGTGAGCAACAACATCGAAGTGATCAACGCCCAGGACGAACTGGCGCGCGCCGCCGACAACCAGATCAGCGCCCTCTACCGCCTGAACCAGTCCCGCGCGGACCTGGCCCGGGCCACGGGGCAGCTTGAATCGTTCTTCGCCCGCTGATGGAGACCCCCATGAATCAAGAAGCTTCCACCGTTCAGGACACCCCCAGCGGAGCCGCCGCCGCCGGCATGTCCAAGGCCCTGAGAGCCCTGCTCATCGGCACGCCCATCGCCCTGCTCCTGGGCGGTGGCCTCTGGCTCTACTCCCGCGATCGCGTGAGCACGGACGATGCCCAGGTGGACGGCCATCTGGTGCCGGTCTCCTGCCGCGTCTACGGCACCGTGGACAAAGTGCTGGTGGAGGACAACCAGGCCGTGAAAGCCGGGGATCCTCTGGTGGCCATGGACCCCCGGGACATCCAGGCGAAACTGGATCAGGCGAAAGCCGCCCTCGCCCAGGCCAAGGCGCAGGTTGAAGGTGCCCGGGCCGATCTGGAGCGGGCGCGGGTGGCCTTCCAGCAGGCCAAGGGCTCGGACCTGGAGACCGCCAAGGCCAACCTGGATTCCAAGCGGGCCAGCCTCGACAAGGCGAAGACCGATGTCCAGCGCATGAAGCCGCTGGCGGAACGGGAGGAGATTTCCGCGCAGCAGTTCGATGGCCTCCGCACTCAGGCCGAAGTGGCCGACGGCGACTGGCGGGCCGCTCAGCAGAAGCTCGGTTCCCTCCAGCGCGAAGCGGATATCCGCAAAGTCGCCGTGGGCGCCGCCGAGGCCCGGCTGGCCTCGGCGCAGGCCCAGGTGGACCAGGCCCGCGCCAGCCAGGAGGGCCTGGAACTCCAGCTCGGCTACACCCGGATCCTCGCCCCCGTGGATGGCGTCGTCACCCGCAAGTTCGTGGAAGCCGGGCAGACGATCCAGCCTGGCCAGGGCCTGCTCACGCTGATCCCCCTGCACCAGACCTGGGTCACGGCGAATTTCAAGGAGACCCAGCTCGCCCGGATGAAGCCCGGCCAGGAAGCGGAGATCAAGGTGGACATGAACGGCATGGTGCTCAAGGGCCACGTGGATTCCATCGCCGGCTCCACGGGCTCGCGCATGAGCCTGCTGCCCCCCGAGAACGCCGTGGGCAACTTCGTGAAGGTCGTCCAGCGCATCCCCGTGAAGATCCACATCGACGAAGCCGAGGCCCAGAAGGTCGTCCTCCGCCCCGGCATGAACGTCGAGGCTACGGTGATCGTGAAGTGATCCTGGAAGCGACCCAGTGACCTCCTCCCACCGCACCATCAACCCCTGGATCATCGCCCTCACGGTGATGATCGCGACCTTCATGGAGGTCCTCGACACCAGCGTGGCCAACGTGGCGCTGCCGCATATCGCGGGAGACCTGTCGGCCACGGTGGAGGAAACCACCTGGGTGCTCACCTCGTACCTGGTGGCCAACGCCGTGGTGCTGCCGCTGGGGGGCTACTTCTCCAGCCTCATGGGGCGGAAGCGGTTCTACATCACCTGCGTGAGCATCTTCACGGTGGCTTCGCTCCTCTGCGGCATCGCGCCGTCGCTCGGCTGGCTCATCTTCTTCCGGGTGCTTCAGGGCCTCGGCGGCGGCGGCCTGCAGCCCATCTCCCAGGCCATCCTGGTGGAGACCTTCCCCCACGAAAAACGTGGCGCGGCCATGGCCGTCTACGGCATGGGCGTCGTGCTGGCGCCCATCATCGGTCCCGTGCTGGGTGGCTGGATCACAGACAACTTCAGTTGGCACTGGATCTTCCTCATCAACATCCCGGTGGGCCTCCTGTCCATCGTGCTCACCACCTCGCTGGTCCATGACCCGCCGGCCTTCCACCGCATCTCCCTCAAGGAGGGCGGCCGGTTCGACTACCTGGGCATCGGCGTCATCACCCTGGGCCTGGCTTCGCTGGAGATCGTCCTGGACGAGGGGCAGCGCAAGGACTGGTTCTCCTCGAACTTCATCGTCTTCTTCGCAGTCGTCGCCGTGGTCACCCTGCTCTACGCGATCTTCCACGAGCTGCGGAAGGAACGACCCATTGTGGATCTGCGACTGCTGAAGGACCGCACCTTCGCGGTCTCCATCCTCATGCTCTTCGTGCTCGGCTTCGTGCTTTACGGCAGCCTGGCCCTGCTGCCCATTTTCCTGCAGACGCTGCTGGGCTACTCCGCCCTGTTGAGCGGCTGGGTGCTGAGTCCCGGCGGCCTGGCCATCATGCTGATGATGCCGGTGGTGGCCATGCTGCTGAAGAAGGTCGACACCCGCTGGCTCATCGGTATCGGATTCTTCACTTGCGGCCTGGGCCTCATCCAGATGTCAGGCTTCAACCTGCAGGTGGATTTCCAGTCGGCCATGACGTCCCGAGTGGTGCAGAGCCTGGGCTTCGCCTTTCTCTTCATCCCCATCAACGTCTCCGCCTTCCAGCACATCCCGCATGAGAAGACGGCCTATGCCGCAGGTCTCATGAACCTGGTCCGCAACATCGGCGGCAGCACTGGCATCGCCATCGCCACCACGCTGCTGTCCCGCCGCTCCCAGTTCCACCAGGCCAACCTCATCGGCCACCTGGCCCCAGGTGATCCCGCCTACCAGGGCCTCCTGGACCGGGCCACCCAGTTGGGCATGCTGCGCGGTGGCCTGTCACCGGCGGATGCCGCCCACATGGCCCAGGGGGCCGCCTACGGCACCGTGGTCAAGCAGTCGAGCATGATGGCCTTCTCGGACACCTTCTGGTTCATGGGGGTCCTCTGCTTCTGCCTCTTCCCGCTGCTCTTCCTCATGCGGCGGAGCCGAGCCACGGGACCCGTGGCCATCGACTGATCTGGCGGGACGGATACCATGGGCGCCATGAGCCTGCGCAACCTGCCCCCCTCCGAACGCGCCTTCGCGACCTTCGTGATCCTGGCCCTGGCGGCCTTCCTGGCGGGTGGTCTGGCCTTCACCACGCGCCAGGAACGCGCCGGGAGGGCCCAGGCTCCCGCCGCACAGCCCCGCCTCATGGCCGTTCTCGAAGGCGTGATGGCCCCCAATACCAGCCCGGCGGAGGCCGCCGTGTTCCGCACCTGGGTGCAGGGCGGCGCCACCCGCGAGGGATTCGCCCCCGTGGAGGCCATCGTCACGAACAACTGCGCCAGCTGCCATGGTCCCGGCGGCCAGTTCCCCCGGCTCACCAGCTACGAGGACCTGCGCCCCCTGGCCCTGGAGGAGGCCTCCGAGGGCCTGTTCGCCACGCTCGGCGCCCGCGGCCTGCACCTGATCGGGTTCCCCCTGGTCTTCCTGGTGGCGGCCTTCGGCTACCTGCGGCGGACGGACTGGAAGGGC
The DNA here is from genome assembly GCF_024609265.1 of Geothrix campi. Classification (GTDB taxonomy): domain Bacteria; phylum Acidobacteriota; class Holophagae; order Holophagales; family Holophagaceae; genus Geothrix; species Geothrix campi. Next base: position 1,195,487 of record NZ_JANHMP010000001.1, read on the forward strand.
CAGACCATCCTCACGGGCGGCTGCGCCGTGGCCGTAATCTTCGATGCGGGCCAGTGGTGGCTGCGGCAGGGGCATCCCGGCCACGCCTGGGCGGCCTGGACAGGGCTGATCGTGCTGTCCGTGGCCTTCCTGGTCCTGACGGGCGTGGTGCTCGCGGACCTGTGGCGCGGCCCATCCGAAGGCAAGCGATAACGATCACCACCGAGACACAAAATTTCTTTTCCTGGTGTCTCGGTGGTGAAAGGTTTCGGGTGGTACGAGTGAACGGTCCTACTGGGCCGCTGGCTCGTCCACGAAATCCTCATCCGAGAGGCCGCTATCGGGGGGAAGCTTGGCGAGCTCGGCCTTGACGAGGGTCTGGTGCTGGACCTCCTCGTCGCGGAGTTCCTCGAAGAGGGCCCGGACCTCGGCATCCTTCAGGGCCGGAAGGGCTGCCACGAAGAAGGCATGGGCCTTGATCTCGGAGGCCAGGGCCGCCTTCATGGCCTGGCGCGGGCTCATGAAAGCGCGGGCCTCATCGTAGTCCGGAGCCTCCACGTCGAAGATCATGGCCCGGGTCACGGTGGGCGTCAGGCCGCCGAACAGCTGGCCGCGGCGGTCGGCCAGCTCCTGGCCGTGCTTGGCCTCGTTGTGGGCCATGAGGCGGAAGAAGGTCGCCGCGGCCGGCGTGCGGTGCTGCTCCATCTGGGCCGCGAACTCCTCGTAACGCTCTTTCGCCTCATCCTCGATCAGGATGGCCAGATCGAGGGCATCCATCAGGCTCAGGCTGGCAAAGTCGATGCGCGTCGCCATGGCGTCCCTCCTACTTCTTGATGAAGAGATCCAGGATGCGCTCCTTGGGGAGGGCGCCCTGGGACAGCTGGATCTGGCGCTCGCGGATCTGGGCGTCGTAGGTGGCCGGCGGCTCGGGGTTCTTGTAGAACACGCCGAGGTGCATCTTGGACCCGTAGTGCTGGGCCAGATCCATGGCCGCCAGGCGGTCTGCCGGATCGTGGCCGAGGTCCTTCAGCGATTCGCTGATGGCCTTGAGGCCTTTGATCTGCTGGGCCTCTTCGCCGTAGGTGACGCAGGGGGACTGCACGTTCACGAAGGCGAAACCCGGGTAGCGGATGGCCTCCTCGATGATGGCCGCCATGCCCACCAGATCCGTCGGCGAAGCCTGGGCCACGAAGCCGGCGCCGTAGGCCAGCGTGTAGAGGAGCGGATTGACGGGGTTCTCGAGGCTCCCGTACGGCGACGTGCAGGTGGTGCGGCCCTTCTGGGAGGTGGGCGAGAGCTGGCCCTTGGTGAGGCCGTAGATCTGGTTGTCCATCACGATGTAGGTGATGTCGATGTTGCGGCGGATCAGGTGGGCGATGTGGCCGCCACCGATGGAGAAGCCGTCGCCGTCGCCGCCGGCCGCCAGCACCAGCAGGTCGGGGTTGGCCAGCTTGATGCCCTGCGCGATGGGCAGGGCACGGCCGTGAACGGTGTTGAAGCCGTAGGCCGTGGTGTAGCCGGGGATGCGGCTGGAGCAGCCGATGCCCGAAATGAAGGCGATCTCATGGGGCGGGCGGCCGATGGCGGCCATGGCCCGGTAGATGCCCTGCACCACGGAGTAGTCGCCGCAGCCGGGGCACCAGATGGGCTTCAGGTCGCTCTTGTAGTCTTTCGCTTGGAATTCGCAGGTGGCGCTCATGATCGACCTCACTCCTGGGGCTGAAGCTTGCCCTCGTGGCTGCGCTGCAGCTCCGAGAGGAGATGGTGGAGGGCCACGACGATCTCGCCGGGCAGGAAGGGGTTCGCGCCGCTGCGGGCCAGGGACTGCAAGCCCTTCGGCAGGTCGAGGTGCATGCGCAGCACTTTGAACGTCTGGGCCAGGTGGGACTGCTCGACGACGAGCCCCTTCTGGACCGAGGCGAAGAAGTCGCGGTAGGTCTGCTCGGCCACGGGATAGAGCAGATAGGGCACCATCAGCTTGACGTCGAGGCCCTGCTCACGGGCCATCTGCAGCGCCTCGCGGCACACGCCGGCCACGCTGCCCCAGGCCACCAGGGCCAGCGGAGCATTGGGGTTGCCGGTGATCTCGAAGAGGTCCTTGCGCTCCTTGAGTGGATCGAACTTCTTGATGCGCTTGTCGTTCATGCGGGCATGGACCGAACCGCTGTTCGTGGGCGCGCCGGATTCCACATGCTCGATGCCGGAGGCCAGGTAGGTGCCGCCCAGCATGCCCGGGTGGCTGATGGGGCTGATGTGGTTCTCGGTCTGCTTGAAGCGCTTGTAGTCCTGCAGATCCGAACCGGTGGGGGCGAGGCGGTTGATGATCTTGAACTGGCTGGTGTCGATGGGATCCAGCGTTTCCTTGCGGGAGGCGATCTCCTGGTCGGAGAGGATGATCACCGGCGTCTGGTAGTACTCGGCGATGTTGAAGGCCTCGATGGTGGTGCGGAAGGTGTCGGCCACGGAAGTCGGGGCCAGGACGGGCCGGATCACATCGCCATGGGCGGAGAAGGCCGCGGCGAAGAGATCGGACTGCTCGGTCTTGGTGGGCAGGCCCGTGGAGGGCCCACCGCGCTGCACATCCACGATCACCAGGGGCAGCTCGGCGATGCTGGCGAGGCCCATCATCTCGGACTTGAGGGAGAGGCCCGGGCCGCTGGTGGCGGTCATGGCCTTCTTGCCGGCGAAGGAGGCGCCCACGGCCGCGCCGATGCCGGCGATCTCATCCTCGGCCTGCAGGACCGCGCCGCCGTACTTCCAGACGTGGTTGGTGAAGAACTGCATGATCTCGGTGGAGGGCGTGATCGGGTAGCCGCCGAAGAACTGGCAGCCGGCGAAAATCGCGGCGGCGGCGCACATGTCGTTGCCGTCGGTCAGGAGTTTCACGCCACCCTTCCCTTCGGACGGCACGATGGTCATGTCGGCCTTGAGGGGATGTTCCTTCGCGAAGGCCATGCCCGCATCGAAGGCCTTCTGATTGGCTTCGACGAGCTCCTGGCTCTTCTTGGCGAGCTTCCTGGAGATGCCCTTCATCACTGCCACGGCGCCGATGCCGAACCAGCCTGCGATGAGACCCAGCACCACGGTATTCTTGGCGCGCTCGGTGCCGGCGGTCTCCTTGGCCATCGCGGCGATGGGCACGGCGATCACCTGCAGCGGCGTGACACCCACCAGCGGGATCTGATTCTCGGGCACGCCGGTGGCGGCCTCGTAGATCACCACGGTGGTGCCGGCCACGGGAAGCTCAGCGCCGAACTTGAGGAAGTCCTCCCAGTTCAGGGCCACGGCCACGTCGAGGTTGCCGCCGGGGTTCAGGACGGGATCCGTGCTGATGCGCACGCGGCAGGAGGATTCGCCGCCGCGGATCTGGGAGCCGAAGCTCTTGGTCATCACACCGTGGTAACCCTCGGCCGATGCCGCCTGGAGGAGGGAGTCGCCGGCGGAGACGATGCCATCGCCTCCTGAACCGGCCATTCCGAAGACAAGATCCTTGCGCATGGGCACCTCGGACTGAGGGTGATGTAGGCGGCCTCCGAGCCGCGTTCCGCCGCTCGGCGCCGCACACTGGAAGACGCAGTGTCGTCCAAACAACCCTACCCCCGAGGGGCATTGCTTTTCATCACACCTTCCCGCCGGGAAGGCCCTGCCAGGGCGCTGTCAGCCCAGCTGGGCGAGGTCTTCCGGCGCACCCAGGCTCAGGGCCGACACCGCCAGGCCCCGTTCCTTGGCCTGGCGCTTCACCAGGCCGGCCAGGACCTTGCCCGGCCCCAGTTCGATGAAGGTGGTGACTCCCTGGTCCAGCAGCAGATCCAGGGTGGCCTGCCAGCGCACGGCGCCGGGGATCTGGCGTACGAGCCCATCCCTGAGGGCCTCGGGAGCTGAGACAGCGGCTGCGTCCACGTTGTTCACCAGAGGACAGATGGGCGTCTTGAAGGCCAACCCTTGCAGGATGGGCAGCATGCGGGCCTGGGCGGGCTCCATGAGCGGCGAATGGAAGGGGGCGCTCACGGGCAGCTTCATGGCCTTGCGCCCCCCGCGGGCCTTGGCGGCCTCCATGGCTGCGTCCACGGCCTCGGCATGGCCGGCGATGACGATCTGGCCAGGGCCATTGAAGTTGGCGGGCACCACGATCTTGCCAGTCGAAGCGGCGGCCTCGGCGCAGCTGGCCTCCACATCCGCCTGGCTCATGCCCAGGATGGCCGCCATGGCGCCGACGCCCACGGGCACGGCCTCCTGCATGGCCCGGCCGCGCTCGCGCACAGTGCGGACGGCATCCTGGAAGCCCAGGGCGCCCAGGGCCACCATGGCGCTGTATTCACCCAGGGAATGGCCTGCGGCGAAATCGGGCTTGGGCAGATGATGGGCCCACGCGCGGACCACCATGGTGCTGTGGGTGAGGATGGCGGGCTGGGTGTGCTCCGTGAGCTTCAGGGCCTCCTCCGGCCCCTCGGCCATGAGGTGCGAGAGCGGAAAGCCCAGGGCGGCGTCCGCGTCCTGGAGGACGGCCCGGGCCGCGGGCTCGGCCCCAGCCAACGCCACGCCCATGCCCACTGCCTGCGATCCCTGCCCCGGAAACAGCCAAGCGACCTTGCTCATCGGAACCTCTGAAAGAAACAGCCACAGATGAACACGGATGAACTCAGATAAATGCCCATCCGTGTTGATCCGTGTTCATCCGTGGCAGATAAAATCAGTCCTGGGGCAGCAGCAGGGCTACGCGCTCCTGGATGCGCTCGTGGAGGCGGTGCTCCACGGCCCGGAGGGCTGCCCGGATGGCGTTCCGCACGGCCTTGTGGTCGCTGCGGCCATGGCCGATGATGCTCACGCCCTTCACGCCGAGCAAGGGCGCGCCGCCGTACTCCGAGTAGTCCAGTTTCTTCTTGAACCGCTTCATGGCGGGCTTTGCGAGCAGGCCGGCCAACTTGGTGATCGACGATTCCATGAAGCTGTCCCGGAGGCCACCGATGATGCCCTCGGCCAGGGCTTCGCTGGACTTCAGCACCACGTTTCCCACGAACCCGTCGCAGGCGATGACGTCGAAGTTGCCGTTCCAGATGTCCCGGCCTTCGGCGTTGCCTTCGAAACGGATCCCCATCTCGCGAAGCATGGCGGAGGCATCCTTGGTCACGTCCGTGCCCTTGCCGTCCTCTTCGCCCACGCTGAGGATTCCCACGCGCGGATGCTCGAGGCCAAGCACTTCTTCGGCATACACCGAACCCATCACCGCGAACTGGGCGATGTGCTCGGCGCGGCTATCCACGTTCGCGCCCACATCGAGCAGCACCGTGGGCCCGCCCTTCATGTTGGGCAGGACGCTGGCCAGGGCCGGCCGATCCACGCCGTCGAGCTTGCCGATGACGAGGCTGGAGGCCACCATGGCGGCCCCGGTGTGCCCCATGGACACCACGCCGTGGGCCCGCCCCTCGCGCACGAGCTGGGCGGCCACGCGAATGGAGCTGTCCTTCTTCTCCTTGAGGATGCTGGTGGCCTTGTCTTCCATGACCACGGTCTGGGAGGCATGGATCAGCTCCGCGCGGGCCATCAGCTCCGGCGTGAAGCCGTGGCGGGCCAACTGCGGGCGGAGCACCGCCTCATCCCCGACGAGGAAGAGGAAGAGCCCCGGCCAGGCCTGGAGGGCCTCCCGGGCGCCCAGCAACGTCGCATGGGGGGCGTGGTCGCCCCCCATGACGTCCAGTGCGATGCGATGGCCGTCCACTGCCTTAGGCAGTTGCGGCGACGCGGACGGCCAGCTTGCCGCGGTAGAAGCCACAGCTGGGGCACACGCGGTGGGGCAGCTTGGGGGTCTGGCAGTTGGGGCAGGTGCTGGCGCTCATGACTTCCAGCGCGTCGTGGGTGCGCCGGCGGTCGCGGCGGGCCTTGGAATGGCGGCGCTTGGGATTCGGCATGGCTTGCTCCTAGTGGGAAAATGCAAAGTTCCAGGTTAAGGGTTTCAGGATTCCGGGTCCAGCTTGATTCCCGCCAGGGCCTTGGTGAGGGCCTGGTTGAGGGCGGAGGGGGCCTGCACGGAATCGGGCGCGCACTGGCAGGGGCCCTTGTTCCAGTTCTTGCCGCAGGTGGGGCAGAGCCCCTTGCAGGCCTCGGAACAGAGGGGATGCATGGGGGCCTGGAGCTCGAACTGCTCGCGCACCAGCTCGGTCTCGTCCAGGGTGTCCTCGGGCAGGAAGACCACGTCTAGATCCTGGGTGCCCAGGGTGTGGGAGCCCCGGCCCACCAGGTCGGGATCCTTGCTGCCCAGGAACTGGCTTTCCACCATGAGGGGCCGGTCCAGGGGCGCGAGGCAGCGGCTGCAGGAGCCCTGCCAGACGGCCTGGCCCTTCACTTCCAGGAACACGTCCCCGTCCGAGGCCAGCGCGAACACGGACCAGTCCAGGTCCCGCAGCGAGACGCCGCCCTCCAGCGCCACCAGTTCGGTGGTGCCATTCAGGCGAAGGCCCTCCTGGGGCAGCTTGTGGAGATCGATCACTTCTTGGCTCCGGCATCGGCGGCCGGGGCGTCGGCCTTGGGCGCAGCGCCTCCAGCAGGAGCGCTCACCGGGGAGGAGCCGGCCACCTGGCCAGGCGTCCGGATGATGGGGCCCGAATCTTCCTGATTGTTCGGATCGCCGGCGCACTTCAGCTCGTAGGTGGCGCGGCTGGACTTGCCTTCGTACGGCTGGCCGAAAGGATCCTGGGCAGACATGCCGACCTTGATGAGGCTTTCCTTCACGAGCGAGGAGTTGCCATCCACCATGGCGTCGAAGCTGCCGAAATCCGGGAAGCGGCCATGCTTGAGGTAGTACTGGTCGAGGCCCTCGGCCACGATCTTGAGGTCGTCGCCGGCCTTGAGGTAACGGGCCTGGGCCGAATGCTTCCGGAACTGGGAGAAGCCGAGGGTGCCCAGCACGGCGATGATCATCATCGCCACCAGTAGCTCCAGCAGGGAGAAGCCACGGTCTCGGCGGAGGGCGGAAGTCGGGGTCATGGGAAGGTCCGGTGAGAGGGCTCGGCTGCGTCGCATCCGAGCGTTCCAGTGTGCCAGGAATGGCTGAAAACGCAAGGTTTCATCGGCTTCATGCGTCCTTGGGGCCTTCGGTTCCGCTGCCTTCCTCCTCCACGGGGGCGGGGAAGTCCGCGGGCCAGGGGAAGTCCTGCGGCAGGGCCTCCAGGCCGCCCAGTTCGGCCAGCCAGTATCGATAGGCCCGGAAGCTCATGCCAAGCCGTTTACCGGCCTTGGTCTTCACACCACCCACCTCCTCCAGGGCCCGCCGGAGGAAGTGGCCTTTCAGGGCGTTGATCCAGGCCTCCAGATCGAAGCCCTCGGGCGGGATGGTCAGGGGGGCGGAGCGGCCGGCTCCTTCGCTGGGGACCTGTCCGAAGCCCTCCGGCAGCAGGTCCTTGGTGATGGGGCCACCGGCGTTGAGCGCCACGCAGCGCTCCATGAGGTTCTCGAGTTCCCGCACGTTGCCCGGGAACCGGTAGGCCAGCAGCTGGGCCATGGTGTCTGCGTGGAGCTGCATGGGGGCCTTGCCCAGCTTCAGGCAGGAGCGCCGCAGGAAATGCTCGGCCAGCACCGGCAGGTCCTCGGGCCGCTCCCGCAGGGGCGGCAGCTCGATCTGAAGGATGTTCAACCGGTAGAAGAGGTCCTCCCGGAAGGCGCCGGATTCGGCCCGGGCCCGCAGGTCCCGGTTGGTGGCGGCGATGACGCGCACATCCACCGGCCGCTCCTCCGTGGCCCCCAGGCGGCGCAGGCGGCGCTCCTGGAGCACCCGCAGCAGCTTCACCTGGAGGGAGAGGGGCATCTCGCCGATCTCGTCCAGGAACAGGATGCCGCCGCCGGCCTCTTCGAAGAGCCCGCGCTTCATGGCGCCAGCGCCCGTGAAGGCCCCTTTCTCGAACCCGAACAGCTCACTTTCCAGCAGGGCTTCGGGCAGGGCCCCGCAGTTCACTGCCACGAAGGGGCCCTTGGCCCGGTCGGAATAGCGGTGGATGAGCCGGGCCACCACCTCCTTGCCCGTGCCGCTCTCCCCCGTGAGCAGCACCGTGGTGTCGGCCCGGGAGACCTTGCCGATGAGCGCGTTGATCTTCCGCATGACGGGCCCGACGCCCACCAGCTCGCCCAGGTCCTGGGGCGGCGGCGCGGCCGGCTCGGCGGCCGCGAGCAACCCCTTCAGCGTGCCGATGAGTTCCTCGTGCTTGAAGGGTTTGGTGATGAAGTCCACCGCTCCCTGATTCAGGGCCTGGACCGTGGTCTCGGTGGTGGCGTAGGCGGTCATGATCACCACCGGCGTCTCCAGCCCCTGTTCCTTCATCCAGGTGAGCAATTCGATGCCCGAACCGTCCTTCAGCTTCAGGTCGGAGAGCACCCCGTCGAAGGTGGTCTCCCGGAGGGCCCGCTGCCCCTCCTCGATGCCCGCGGCGGCCTCGCACCGGAAGCCGGCCCCTTCCAAGGCCAGGGTCAGCACCTCCCGAAGGCCGGGTTCGTCCTCCACCAGCAGGATCCGTTGGGTCGAGGCGAGGGACATGGCAACCTGAAGAAGTGACGCGTTAGGTCAGTTATCCTATCTTGAACCCTTTTCTGGAGTCCCGTGAAGCACGTCCTGTCCGCCCGACGGAACCTCGGCTTCGAAGGGCGCGAGCGGGTGCTGCTTGCCCGGACGGATGCCCTGGGCGATCTGATGGTGTCACTCCCCGTGCAGCAGCGGCTGCTGTCGCGGTTTCCCGGACTCGAGATCCACTGGCTCGTCCGGCCCTACTCGGCGCCCCTCCTCGAAGGTCATCCCGACGTTGCGGGTGTGCATCTGCGTACGGATGGACAGGATCTGCAAGCTTTGTTCGCCCAACTGAAACCTCATGCGGTCCTCAATCTGGGCCACCGCGACGCGGCAGTCATCGTGGCCGCGAAAAAGGCCGAGGTGCCGGTGCGCGTAGCCCGGGCGCGTAGGCTTCCCCAAATCCTCGGCGCCACGGATCTCCTCTGGAAGGGCCGTTACGGAAGCGGACGCCACGAGGCCATGAACGTGATGGATTTTCTCGGCCCATGGGGCCTGGGCGGCGGGGCACCCATGCCGCCTCGTCTGTATTTGACAGAGGCCGAACGCGTCCAAGGCATGCGGGACTTGCAGGCCTTTCCTGGCCCCCGTCTGGGCTTCTTCTTCCGCGGCACCGGGGCCGGAGCCCACCCCAGCCCCGGCTGGTGGAAGCAAGCCCTGCTCGTCTTCGCCCAAGCCGGGTGGTCCCCCGTGCCCCTTGGTCCTCCAGATCTCTCGCACCTGGCACCCACTGACCTGCGCGGGCTCATGGCCCGGATGAGCGCCTGCCAGACGATCCTCAGCCCTTCCTCCGGCCCGGCCCACATAGCCGCAGCCCTGGATCTGCCCCTGCTCTGCCTGATGGGTCTGCGCCCCAACCACAGCCCCGACCGCTGGGCGCCCCTTGGGGCCAAGGTCCAGGTGGTCCAGTATCCCGGCCCCGAAGCCGACCTCTCTGGCGGCATGGACCGGCTCAACCCGGAAGCTCTCCTGCCCCACCTGGCGAGGCTGTCGCACTTGAACGAGGGCGTGCGCGCATGAGCGCTGTCATTCCACCCCACGCCACCTGGGTGCGCTTCCCGCGCTTTGTCGGGGACGCCGCCATGCAGCTGCCGGTGCTGCGCCTCCTTCGGGAGATCGATGCGGGCCCCATCGTCGTGTGGGGGCCGAAGACCACCGTAGGCCTAGTGACGGATACCTGGTTCTGCGACGCGACCCTGCCCGACGAGGGCAAGCCCAGCCCCTTCGCCATGGCCCGCACCCTCCGGCGGCATCACGCGGCCCGCAGTATCCATTTCCCGAAGTCCCTGCGACCGGCCCTGGCGGCCTGGCTGGCCCGGGTGCCTGAGCGCATCGGCGTGGACGAGAGCCTGGCGGGCCTCTTCAACACCCACAGCGGCCCCTTCTGGGAGGCCGAGGGCCCCTTCCTGCTGCGCTACCACGCTGTGCTGAAGCGGCGCTGGCCCGACCTGCCGCCCATGCCCTACGCCGACTTCGATCCGCGGGTGGCCATCCAGAAGCCATCGGAGCACTACTTCTGCCTCATGCCCGGTTCCACCTGGCCCTCCAAAGCCTGGCCCGTGGACCACTACCGGACCCTGTTGCTGAAGGCCCGATCCGAGGGGTTCGCGGTGGCCGTGTTGGGTTCACCCGACGAGGCGGATACCTGCTCGGCGGTGGCCGGGGCAGAAGGCATCAACCTCTGCGGCAGGACGACCCTCAAGGAGGCCGCCGCCTGGATGCGCGGCGCCGCGGCGGTCATGGGCAACGACTCGGGGCTCAGCCACCTGGCCGCGGCCACCGGCGCGCCAGCGTTGGCCCTCTATGGGGCCACGGACCCGGGTGGGTCCACCCCCTGGGGCCCCAGGAGCCGTGGCTTGCGGAAGGAGGGCATCCCCTGTGCCCCCTGCTTCAAGCGGGATTGCTTCACGCCGGGGCACCCCTGCCTGGCGGATATCGGGCCCGACCAGGTCTGGGCCGAGCTGAAAGAGCTCATAACAAAACCCCACGTCGCCTCGCGGGGGGTGCCGGGCGAGTGAGGCGAGGAGCGCGAGACGGAGCGTAGCGGGTACTACGCGCGCCGAGCGTGACGCGGCATCACGACGCCCGCCACCCCCCGCCCGGAGGGATGAAGCCAGGCGGGCGCCCCGCGGCGTCAGGCCCCTTGAACGATGTCCCGCATCGCCCTGCGGGCCCTTCCTGGCGGGTGCATCCCGCCTGGCTTCATCGCGGCATCGTCGGGTTCTGTTATGAGCTCTTTGCCCTCATCTCCGGATAGAATCACAGGTCTTCCTGCCGAGGTCCCGAATGCTCCGTCGCCTCCTCCTCGCCTGCGCCGCCGTCACCCTCGTGGCCCAGGGTCCCGTCATCACCTTCGACAAGACCCACTACGATTTCGGCCGCATCACGCCGGACCGCAAGGTGGCCGCGAAGTACCATGTCACCAACACCGGCAACGCCCTCCTTAGCATCACGCAGGTGCGGCCCAGCTGCGGCTGCACCGCCACCGTGATCGGCAAGTGGTCCATCCCCCCGGGCGACAGCACGGACCTGGAAGCCACCTTCGATCCCAGGGGTCTCAAAGGCGGTGTGCGGAAGTCCATCGAGGTGGTCTCCAACGATCCGAAGTCCCCGGCCGTGAGCCTGACCCTCGAGGCGGAGGTGGTGCAGGAGATCATGCCTTCCGTGGATTCCGTCTTCTTCCACCACGTGCCCAAGTCCACCACCTCCCGCACCCTCCTCCGGTACGCCAGCGGCAACGGCGAGCCGGTCCAGATCGTGGACGTGAAGGCCCCCGGCGCCCCCTTCCTGACCTTCGCCTACCGGCAGGAGGGCAAGGACCTGGTGATGGAAGTGGCCTTCGACGGCCGGAAGGTGCCCGCAGGGCGGTTCCGCGGCGTCGAGCAGGCCACGGTGCACTTCACGAACCCACGCATGAATCAGCTGCCCCTGAACATCCAGTGGGAGTTGAAGCCTTCGGTCCAGGCCACCCCCGCCGAGCTGGTGTTCCAGGATGCCGCCGGCCGGGAACTGAGGCAGAAGCTTGCCCTCAAGCAGGCGGAAGGCCACGCCTTCCGCGTCACCGGCAGCCGCTGCTCCCTCACGGGCGTCCGCGTGGAGGGCCTGGGTCAAAAGGCGGCCTCCCACGAATTATCAGTCGTGCTGCCCGCCACCCTGAAGGCCGGAAGGTACAGCGAGGTGCTGTCCCTGACCACCGATGATCCGGATCAGCCGGAGTTGACGATCCGCCTGGCTGCGATCTTGAAATAGCAACAAACCGTCAAGATCCGACGCGATTTCTCCTTCGCCCTCCCCCAGCAGGGAGCTAGCCTGGAGGGATGCCGGAGTCCCGCAGATCCCACCTTGTCGCCGTCTTCGCCATGGCTGCCATCGCGGCCATATGGGGCGGCGGGTTCCCTGCGACCAAGTACTGCCTGCAGGGGGGCCTCTCCGTAGGTGCCGTGCTGGCCTTGCGATTCGCCATCGGCACCGCGGGCCTGGGCTTGATGATGGTGATCCTCCGGGTGCCCATCCGCCGCCAGGACGCCCTGGATGGCCTCTGGCTGGGTCTGGTGCTGGCCACCCTGTTCTGGCTTCAGACGGATGGCCTCCGGTTCACTTCGACTTCGAAATCCGGGTTCATCACCGGCCTGTACGTGATCTTCACGCCGCTGGTCGCCCTGCTGGCGGGCGACCGCCTGCGGCCCTCCCACGGCCTGGCCGCCCTGGTGGCCCTGACGGGTCTGGCCCTGCTGGTCCGCGAACCCGGGGCGGCGTGGGGGGGCTGGAATCGCGGCGATTCCGAAACGCTGCTGGCGGCCGTGCTGTGCGGGTTCCACATCGTGATGACGGCGCACTTCTCGCGGCGCTCCTCCGGTTGGGTATTGGCTTTCATGCAGGTGGCTGTCACCGGGGCCATCTCGCTGGTCGTCACCCTCGCCCTCCCTGCGCCGTACGGCTTCCAGGGCGCGGGCGCGGCCCTTTCCCGGGGTGGCACCTGGGTCTCCCTGGCCTTCATGGGCCTGCTGGCCACCACCCTGGCCTTCTATGTGCAAAGCACCATGCAGGCCCGCCTGGGGGCCACGGAAAGCGCCATCCTCTTCAGCCTGGAACCCGTGTACACCGCCGGCATCGCCGTCAGCGGCCTCGTCCCGGGCGTCCTCGAACATCTGGGACCCACCCAGCTCGCGGGCGGTCTCCTGATCCTCGCCGCCACCTTCGTGGCCGAGCTGGGGCCGAGGCTGCTCCGGAGGCTCCAGCGGCCCGAACCGGAAGAGGCCATCGGATAGCCGGTATCCTGTTGGAGAAGAGGAGTCGGGCATGTTCATCGTCACGGGGGGCGCGGGATTCGTGGGCAGCAACCTGGTGCGGGAGCTGAACCGCCGGGGGCACACGGACATCCTCGTGGTGGACAACCTGGCCCGGGCGGAGAAGGCCCGGAATCTGGCGGACCTCACGCTCTCCGACTACATGGACAAGCGGGAGTTCCGGGCCCGGCTGGATGCGGGAACCCTGGACCTGCGCCCCGAGGCCGTGTTCCACAACGGCGCCTGCTCCGACACCATGGAGACCGACGGCCGCTACATGATGGAGAACAACTACGGGGATTCGAAGGCCCTGCTCCACTGGTGCCTGGCCCGCAAATCGCCCCTGGTCTACGCCAGCAGCGCCGCCACCTATGGCGCCAGCACGGACTTCGAGCCCGTGCCCCGCAACGAGGGGCCCTTGAACGTCTATGGCTACTCCAAGCTGGCCTTCGACCAGCACGTGCGGAGCCTGATGGCCGCCATCCAGAGCCCCGTGGTGGGCCTGCGCTACTTCAACGTCTTCGGGCCCCGCGAGGGCCACAAGGGCCGCATGATGTCCGTGCTGCACCAGCTGTTGCGCCAACTCAAGGAGACGGGTGTCTGCCGTCTCTTCGAAGGGACGGATGGCTACGCGAACGGCGAGCAGCATCGCGACTTCATCTTCGTGGGCGATGTCGTGGCCATCAATCTGCACTTCGGCGGCGCGGGCATGGCGAAGGGCATCCTCAACGCCGGGACCGGGAAGGCGCGCAGCTTCAACGCCATCGCCCAGGCCCTCATCACCCACCTGGGTCAGGGGCGCATCGAATACATCCCCTTCCCCGAAGCCCTGCGCGGCAAGTACCAGAGCTTCACCCAGGCCGACGTGCGCAGCCTGCGGGCGGCGGGCTACACGGCCCCGTTCACGGAGCTGGAAGCCGGCATCGCCGCCACGCTGGCGGAGATCTAGAGGCCGGCTAGGCCTTCCGGTCCAGGATCACCAAGGTGACGTCATCCACGAACGGCGCCGGGGCATTGTAGGCACGGGCCTGGGCGATGACAGAGTCAGCCGCCGCCTCGGCTCCGGCGGGGAGCTCCGCGCAGATGCGCCGCAGGCCGGCTTCTTCGAGCATGGTGCGATCCTCGCGCTCCACTTCCACCAGGCCATCCGTGTAGAGCACGAGCCGATCTTCGGGAAGGAACTCCGCTTCGTGCTCCATGAAAGGCAGCTGGGCGTCCAGCCCCAGCATGAAGCCCTTGCCGCGGAGGACCTCGGACCGCTGGAGCCCGCCCCGGGAGCCCCGCACGATGCGCAGTGGCGCACAGTGGCCTGCCGCCACATAGCAGATGCGATCCGCAGTGGGGTCCAGGCGGCCCAGCCAGGCCGTGGCGAACTGCTCGGCCAGCGTCGAGCGGCACAGGTCCTCGTTCATCCCCAGGGCCCAGGTCAGCGGTTCGCCGCCCAGCCGCACCTGGTTCTCGAAGGAGGTCTTCACCATGGCCGAGATGAGCGCCGCGGTGACGCCATGGCCGCTCACGTCCGCGATCATCATGGCGGTAGCGCCATCCGGCAGCGGCAGGACCGCGTAGATATCCCCGCCGATGCCCGCGGCCGGAAGGTAGCAGTGGGTGTAGTGCACGCCCGCCCCCTCGCCGGGCAGCTTGGGCAGCAGGCCCATCTGGAGGGCCGCCGCGAGTTCCATCTCCTCGCGCACACGCTCCTGGAAGGCCGTCAGCTCCTTGTTCTGGCGTTTGATCTCCTTCTGCATCCCGATGAGCCGGAAGGTGGAATCCACCTTGGCCAGCACTTCCTGGGCATGGAAGGGTTTGGGGATCATGTCGTCGGCCCCCAGGGTCAGGCTGCCGATGCGCGAAGCCGTACCGTCCAGGGCGGACAGGATGATGAAGTAGATGTCCTGCGTGGCGGGATCGCTCTTGACCCGCTTGCAGAGCTCGTCGCCGGACATCTCCGGCATGCGGAGATCCGAGATGATGAGGTCGGGCTTCAGGCGCCCCATCTCACCGAGGGCCTCGACGCCGTGGCCCGCGGTCAGGACCTGGTAGCCCGCCCGCTTGAGGTAGAAGCTGAGGATATCCCGGATGGGTGCTTCATCATCCACCACCAGGACCACGCCCTTGGCCATGCAGAACCTTCAGGGAACGGTGTTCGCGCCTGTCACGAACCGCGGAGGGCGTCCTGCTCGGTGGCGAAGATGGAGAAGTAGTTGGTGAGGTTCGTCTGATCGAAGGTCTTCTTCACCGGGGCCGGCAGGCAGGACAGATGCAGCTTCCCGCCGGACTTGTCCACGCTGTTGCGGGCCGCGACGAGGAGACCCAGGCCCGAGGAATCGATGAAGCTCACGCCCTCCAGGTTGATCACCAGGAGTTTCGGCTGCGCCGTGGCCACCGTTTCCCGGATCACATCCCGCAACTGGGCGGTCACTTCGAAGTTGACCTTGCCCTGGATCGACACCACGGATGCGGTGCCCTCTTGGCGGGTCTGGATGTTCAGCATGGCTCCTCCTGAAGAATTCCCTGAAGCACTCGCCGCCGCGCAGCATCACGCTGGCGTTGTTTGTATTCCGAATGGGATGCAGGACCTGATCGTGAGCTTTGAAACCCTGATTGTTCCATCACTTGGACTTCATGTGCGAAGAAGAAAGTAAACTCCTCCTGTTCTTGGATCAACTCTGGAATGCCGGCGAGGTCCGTCAGCCCCCCGTGCCCCAGGTCCCGCAGGCGCTCCTGGAGGGCCTCCAACGCCGAGGCGCCCGGACCCGGCAGGCGGATCAGGGTGCGCGCCGTGAACTGGATGGCTGAATAATCCTTGCTGGAAAAGGGGTTCTGCTCAATACCGCCGGACTTGAGGGCCAGCGTGCTGCTGAGTTCCTGCCGATCCGCGGGGCTCAGATCCTGGATCTGGAACAGCGGGGGCAACGTCTCCGTCCAGGCGGCCAGGGCCTCCAGGTCGATCATGAGGTTCCGGCTCCGGCTGGGCTTGATGTGGGTGGGCATCAGCACGTGATGATCCAGGAGGAAGCGGATGACCATAAGCACGCCCAGCCGGTCCTCGGCCACGAAGCGGATGCCGATCTGGTCGTAGATGGTCTCCGCGACGTTCTCGGGCTTGTGGAGCATCTTCAGGAGCATGGACACACGGTCCTTGTTCTCCTTGCGCTCCACGGCCACCAGGGGCACCTCGTAGGCGCCGCGGAGCAGCCAGCGCCCCTCCTCGCACACGAGGAACTGGTCGTAGCGGCTGAAGACCTGGCGCTGGATCTCAGGAAGGAACCGGAGATTCACGTTGTGGTCCACGTGGAAGAGGGTGTGCATCACGCGCAGGATCGCGCAGGCCCAGCGACCGCTGAAGGTGCGGGGGCGTTCGGACGCCCAGACCATGAGGTCGAGGGGGTCCCCCAGGGTCCTGAGCTCGTTCGGAACGTGCAGGTCCGTCCCCTCGAGCACCACCCCCTCCAGGAAGTCGATGGCGTCCTCATAGATCTTGACCACCCGGGCCCGTTGCCCCGGCACGCTCATGTCGTAGCCGTAGTTGAGGGCGAACGTCCAAGCCTCGTCATGGGATTGGATCCGCAGGCCATCAAGGTCGATGGGTGACCCCCCGCCGAGGATCACCTGAGTGACCTCCGGAGGCATAGGGAACAGGGCATGGTGGCGCATGACGTCAAGCATCTTTACCGATTCTCTCACTATGAATCATAAAAAAACGGGGCGCCCGAAAAAGGGGCGCCCCATTGAAAACCGGTTTTGTCCTACTTAATGGCGAAGGCGGCGACGAGCACGTAGATCACGAGGGCCTCGATGAGGGCCAGGCCGATGATCATGGTGGTGCGGATGTTGCCGGCGGCCTGGGGATTGCGGGCCACGCCCTCGCAGGCGGCGACCACGGCCTTGCCCTGGGCCAGACCGCAACCAGCGGCCGCGATGGCGAGCGCGATGTGAGCGGTGAACTGGCCTTCGAAGAGGCTCTTGGCGGCGGGGGCAGCGGTGGGGGCGCCCTGCGCGAAGGCGACGGCGGCCAGGGTGAACAGGAAGGCGGTGGTGAGGAACTTCTTCATGGTGGTACTCCTTGAAGCATGTCCTTGGGGTTCGGAATCCCGCAGACGGTTAAGTGAAAAGGGTCGTGGACGAATGGGACGGATGCCGTGACTTGGCTTTGCCGAGGCGCGGCATCCGGGGGGTCTCGGGGGGGCCCTTGCCCGCTAGGCGGGCACCCCCCGGACAATATCAATCATCAATGCTCGTGCGAGACCGCGCCGCTCAGATAGATCACGGCCAGCATGGTGAACACGAAGGTCTGGATGAGGCCGAAGAAGAGGCCCAGGAACATCATGGGCACCGGCAGCAGAATGGGCATCAGGCCGAAGAAGATGCCGGCCACCACGTGCTCGCCGGCGATGTTGCCGAAGAGACGGAGGGAATGGCTGAGGATGCGGCTGAGCAGGCCCAGGATCTCCAGCGGGAACATCAGAGGCATCAGCCACCAGATGGGCCCCGCGAAGTGCAGCCAGTACTTGCCGACGCCCTGCTCCTTCATGCCCTGGAAGTTGTAGTAGCCGAACACCACGAGGGCCGCGCCCAGGGTGATGTTCCAGTTGCTGGTGCCGGGGCTGAGGCCTGGCAGCAGACCGAAGAGGTTGTTGAAGAAGACGAAGAGCGCCATGGTCCCGATGAAGGGCAGGTGCTTCTCGCCGTGGTGGGCGATGTTGTCGTTGATCATGCCCTTGAGCCACTCGACTACGCCCTCGAACATCTGCTGGAGGGGGCCGGGGATGCGGGACAGGTTCTTCCGCACCAGGGCCGTGAAGAGCATGGCCACCAGGGCCGCCAGGGCGGCGTTGAGCAGGTGGTCATAGCGCTCCAGGATGGACAGGGCCGCCCCGTGGGCGAACCCGGGCCACGGGTGCTGGGCGAGTCCCAGCACTTGGGTGAGCCACTGGGCGAGCAACGATGCGTGGTGTTCCATCTGGATCAGACCTCAATCAGGCGGGGTGGCTTCGGGTTTCTGGAAGACGAGGCGCACGGCTTCCAGGAGGATGCCGGCCACGAAGAGAAGCACTCCCAAGGCCAGCGGCAGGGCTTCCGCCGGGTATCTGCCCATCATCCCACGCAGCACCAGTGCGATCAATGCCAGTTTGCCCACGGACAGGAAGCCGTAGAGCCATCTCCGGCGCACGGAGGGTGTCAGCATCCGGGCCGTCAGGACGCGGTGAAGGGTCCAGAAGGCCAAGCTGGCCAGGGCCCCGACGCCGAAGGCCAGGGCAGCGGTCCAGGAGCGCAGGAAACCCCAGAGGGGAATGCCCAGGATCCCCAGGACCACCATGGCGCCGGTCACGCGACGGAGGTGATCCTCGCCCTCGTCCCTAGTGCCGCTCATCGGAGTCCTTCCCTTCTTTGAGGCGCTCGAGTTCTTCCGCATCCCGCTTCGCCATGCGCCGGTTCACCTTGTAGAGCTCCCAGAAGGCCGTGGCGATGCCCCAGACCAGCCCCACCCACTGGCCTGTGGCCGGATGCCCGAACCGCCCCCCGATCCAGCGGCCAAGGAAGAAACCGAGGGTGATGCAAAGGGGGAAGGTCAGGCCCATGGACATGAGGTCGCCCCAGAGGGCCCGCTCCCCGGGATCCGCATCCCTGCTGCCGCGCCTGAAAATCACGAATCGTCCCCCAAGAAATGGTGCGTCACCCCGCGCCTTTCAGTGTAAGCCGGGGCCTCCGCCACAGGAGGGACCCGCGGAGAGATAAAGCAGAGGCATGGCCGGGCCGTGCCTTTGCGTGGAAGCCCGTGCGACGGGCGCTACCTAGAGGCGCGTAGCGCGCAATCTCCGGAGTAGCAAAGCAGAAGCCCGGCTTGGCCGGGCTTCTGCGCGGGGGGCCGGGGGTGTTCGCGTAAGCGAGACCTTAGATCCTTGCGACGCACGCGTCGCGGGGGGACCCCCCGGAGAACATCAAACCCAGGTGATCTTCGTCGCCCAGTCCACCAGCCAGGGACCGAAGGCCGTGGCCACCAGGACCAGAGCGCAGGCCAGGGTCACGATGAAGACGGACGTGGCGCCCATGGGGACGGCCTCGCCTTCGGGTTCCCGGAAATACATCTGCGCCACCACGCCCAGGTAGTAGTAGGCGCCCACGGCGCTGGTGAGCAGCGCGATCGTCGTGAGGGTGACGAAGCCCTGCTCGATGGCCAGCTTGAAGAGGTAGAACTTGCCGAAGAAGCCCGCCAGGGGCGGAATTCCCGCCAGGCTGAGCAGGAAGATCATCATGGCGAAGGCCAGCACGGGGTGCTTGCGGCCCAGGCCCTTGAAGTCCTCGATCCGCTCGCCCTCGCCCTTGCCCTGGAGGTAGATCACCACGGCGAAGGCACCGGTGTTCATCACGATGTAGATGAGCATGTAGAGCCAGACAGCCTGGGCCCCTGCCCTGGCGTCGCCGGAGAGCACGCCCAGCAGCATATAGCCCACGTGGGCGATGCTGGAGTAGGCCAGCAGACGCTTCATGCTCTCCTGCTTCACGGCGGTCACATTCCCCAGGATCATGCTGGCCCCGGCGATGTAGCAGAGGGGCAGCACCCAGTCGGAGGACACTCCGTGGAGGCCGGCGCCGAAGACGCGTAGGAAGGCCGCCAGGGCGGCGGCCTTGGGGGCCGTGGCCATGAACATGGTGATGGGCGTGGGGGCGCCCTCATAGGCATCCGGCGACCACATATGGAAGGGCACAGCCGCCACCTTGAAGCCCATGCCGATCAGCACCATCAGCACGCCGGAGAAGACCAGCAGGTTGCTGGTGGTCGGCGTGAGGGCTAGGGCCTGGTTCAGGTCCGCCAGGTTCGTCGTGGTCCCCCCGGCGGCGCCATAGAGCAGGCTGATGCCGTAGACGAGGATGCCGCTGGAGAAGGCGCCCAGCAGGAAGTACTTCACGCCTGCTTCCACGCTGGTGGCGCGGTCGCGCAGGTAGGCCACCAGGATGTAGATGCAGATGGCCATCAGCTCGAGGCTGAAGTAGACCGAGATCAGATCCGAGGCGCCGCAGAGGAACAGCATCCCGGACAGGGAGAACAGGATCAGGGCGTAGTACTCAACCGTCTGCTGCTTGAGGCCGTTGAGCAGCTTCACGCTGAGGGCCACGGTGCCCGCGGCGCCCAGCACGCACAGCATCTGGAAGCCCCGGGTGAGGCCGTCCATCCGGAACATGCGGGAAAAGCCCTCGCCATCCGGCGTGCGACCGACCAGGGCCGCGGTGATCGCGAGGATCACCAGGGTGATCGGCGCCCATTTGTGTTTTTCGTTCCGGTTGAAGAAGAGGTCGCCGGGCCACAGCATGAGCGTGGCCACGATCATCAGGAAGAGTTGGGGCGTGATGAGGTGCGTGTCCCGGAGGAGCGCGCCCAGGAGCCCCTGCGCGAAGCCGGTCATCAGTGGCCTCCGCCGTGGGCAGGAGCTTCGTGGACAGGAGCCTCGTGGCCAGCCGGGGCGGCGTCATGGCCTCCGGGAGCCGCCTGGTGGGGCGCGGCCGGGGCGGTCATGCCCTGCATGCCGAGCTTGGCGGCGATGGCCTGCTGCGCAGCCAACTGCTCGGCCTTGTAGAAGTCGGGGTTCACCTGGGTGACGAGCTTGCGAACCGGAGCCTCCATCACGTCCATGATCGGCTTGGGATACATGCCGATCCAGAAGGCGGCGATCACGAGGGGGGCAAAGTAGAGAATCTCGCGGAGGTTGAGGTCCTCCATCTTCTCGTTAGTGGCGGTGATGGGTCCGAACATCACGCGCTGGTACATCCACAGCAGGTAGGCAGCGCCGAGGATGATGCCCAGCGTGGCCACCACGGCGGCCCAGGGGAAGGCCTGGAAGGAACCCATGAGGATGATGCCCTCGCCGATGAACCCATTCAGCAGGGGCAGCCCCAGGCTGCTCATGGTCATGAGCATGAAGACGGTGGCGTAGATCGGCATGCTCTTCGAGAGGCCGCCGAAATCCGCGATCATGCGGGTGTGGCGGCGCTCATAGACGATGCCCACCGCGAGGAAGAGCCCGCTGGTGCTGATGCCGTGGTTGATCATCTGGAACATGCCGCCCTTGATGCCATAGGGATTCAAGGCGAAGAGGCCCAGCATGCAGAGGCCCAGGTGGCTCACGGAAGAGTAGGCCACCAGCTTCTTCATGTCCTTCTGGATCATGGCGACCAGCGCGCCGTAGATGATGCCGATGAGGGACAGGATGAGGAAGGGCTTCATCAACATCCGGGTCGCATCGGGCAGGATGGGCAGCAGGAACCGCACGAAACCGTAGGTGCCCATCTTCAGGAGGATGGCCGCCAGGATGACGGAACCGGCCGTGGGGGCCTGCACGTGCGCGTCCGGCAGCCAGGTGTGGAAGGGGAACATCGGCACCTTGATGGCGAAGCCGATGAAGAAGGCCAGGGCCAGCAGGATCTGATAGGTCTTGCTCTGCTGCGCGATCACCGGGGCCATGGCCTGGAAGCTCTCCAGGGAGAAGTTGTAGCCGCCGGTGGTCTTGTGCTGCAGGAAGTAGATGGCGAGGATCGCCACCAGCATGAGCACGCCGCCGGCCAGGGTGTAGAGGAAGAGCTTGATGGCGGCGTAGAGCTTCTGTGGGCCGCCCCAGATGGCGATGAGGAAGTACATCGGCACCAGCATCACTTCCCAGAAGAGGTAGAAGAGGAACATGTCCTGGGTGATGAACACGCCGAGCATGGCCGTCTGAAGGACCAGCATCCAGATGTAGTACTCCTTGTGGCGCTCCTCGATGGACTTGAAGGAGCAGGCGATGGCGATGGGGCCGATGAAGGTGGTCAGCAGCCAGAGCAGCAGGCTGATGCCATCCATGCCCACACTGAACTTCACGCCCATGGACGGAATCCAGTTCCAGGATCCGGCCCACTGGACGGCGTCACTGGCCCGGTCATAGCCGAACCAGAAGACCGCGCTCATCAGGAAGCTGACGATCATCACCAGGAGGGAACCGATCTCGAAGACCCGGCGTTGGTCCTTGGGCACGAGAAGCAGGACCAGCGCCCCCAGTAGGGGCAGGAAGGTCGCCACCAGCATCAGTGTCGTGTTTGCGGTGAACATGGGGACTCCAACCAATGAGGCCAGGCAGGGAAGGCTATACGAGGAATTTCCAGAAGGCGAAGACGAGGAAGCCGAGGAACATCACGAAGGCGTAGTGCTGCACGCGGCCGCTCTGCAGGCCCCGGAAGACCGAACTGGTCTCCTGGATGATGTAGGCGACGAGGTTGACCGCACCATCCACCAGCTTCTGGTCGATCCAGTTCGACAGATCGGCCCAGATGATCGTGAACCGGGCGGCGCCGTTCACCATGCCATCCACCACCCAGGTGTCGAAGCTCCAGAGCTGGGCGGAGAAGCGCTTGATGGGCTCGATGAGGGCAGCCTCGTAGAACTCGTCCACGTAGTACTTGGCGTTCACCCAGCGGAACAGATTCGGGAAGCGGGTCACGAAGGCCTTCGCCCGGCTCCAGCTGGGATCCACCTTGTAGATCCACCAGGCCAGCAGCATGGCGCCAGGAGCCCAGACCAGGGTCGCCCAGGCCATGAGGCCGTATTCCATGGCGGGCGGAACGTGCTCGCCGTGATGGACAGGGGCCACCTGGTAGAGCAGCGGCTCGATCCACTTGCTGAACAGTTCGGCAGGCACAATGGGCAGGACGCGATGAAGGCTCTCGGGGTAGTTGAGGAAGCCGCCCACCACGGCGAGGCCAGCCAGGATGGCCACCGGCAGCCACATGCGCCAGGAGACCTCATGAGGATGGTGGCCAGGCACGATGTCGTGATCTTCCGGATCATCTCCGCGGTGGTTGTGGGGCTTGTCCAGTTCGTGGAGGCCGTTTCCCAGGTGGCTGGGCGCGTCGTGGCCGTGGGCGTGGGCATGGGCGTCATGCCCATGGTCATCGTGGCCGTGATGGGCCTCGGACTGGACGGACAGGCCGTGGGGATCGTTCCCGGCCCCGCGGTACTCGCCGTAGAAGGTCATGGCGATGAGGCGGGTCATGTAGAAGGCGGTGCAGAAGGCGCCCAGCATGCCCAGAATCCAGGCCACCAGGTTCAGGGTGGGGCCCGTGTAGTGGCCGTGCTGGTACCAGCCCTCGAACACCTT
This sequence comes from Geothrix campi, assembly GCF_024609265.1. Lineage (GTDB taxonomy): Bacteria > Acidobacteriota > Holophagae > Holophagales > Holophagaceae > Geothrix > Geothrix campi. The sequence continues at coordinate 1,218,427 of NZ_JANHMP010000001.1, forward strand.
CCAGAGGATCTCGTCCTTGGAGAAGAAGCCCGAGAAGGGGAAGATGCCAGCGATGGCGAAGGTCGCCAGGATCATGCTCATGGCGGTGATGGGCATCAGCTTCTTGAGGCCGCCCATGTTGCGCATGTCCTGCTCGTGGTGGCAGGCGGCGATGACAGCGCCGGACCCGAGGAAGAGGCTGGCCTTGAAGAAGGCGTGGGTGAAGACGTGGAACATGCCGGCGCTGAAGGCCCCCGCGCCCATGCCCATGAACATGAAGCCCAGCTGGGACACGGTGGAGTAGGCCAGCACCTTCTTGATGTCGTACTGGGCGAGGCCCATGGTGGCGGCCACGAAGGCCGTCAGGGAGCCGAAGGCCAGCACCACGGCGAGCGCCACCGGGGCGTTCACGTAGATGAAGTTCAGCCGCGTGATCATGTAGAGGCCGCTGGTCACCATGGTGGCGGCATGGATCAGCGCGCTGACCGGCGTCGGACCTGCCATGGCATCCGGCAACCACACATAGAGGGGAATCTGCGCGGACTTGCCCATGGCGCCCACGAAGAGGCAGCAGCCGATGAGGTTGAACCACCAGGTGGGGCTCGCGGTATGGCCGTAGAGCGTGATGGCCGGCATGGTCGCAAGCCCGCGGACCGAACCCATCAGCGTGTCGTAGTCGAGAGTTCCGAAGACCTGGAAGATCAGGAAGAACCCGATCATGAAGCCGAAATCGCCGATGCGGTTCGTGACGAAGGCCTTCTTGCCGGCGACGGCGGCGAACTCCTTCTCGAAGTAGAAGCCGATGAGCAGGTAGGAGCAGAGGCCCACCCCTTCCCACCCCAGGAACATCATCAGGATGTTGGCACCCAGCACCAGGTTCAGCATGCTGAACACGAAGAGGTTCATGTAGGCCATGAAGCGGTAGTACCGGCCGTCGTTCCGCTCCTCGGCCATGTAGCCGGTGCTGAACAGGTGGATCAGGAAGCCGGCGCCCGAGACCAGCAGGGCCATGCAGCCGCTGAGCACATCGAACTTGTAGGCCCACTCGATCTTGTAGGTGGTCATCCCGCCCAACACATGGGCGCCGCCTATATCGAACCAGGTCCAGAGGCTCTGGTGGATGGACCGCCCGTCGGCGGGCAGGCCGGCGAGCTGGATGAAATACCCGATCGTGAGCAGGAAGGCCACGCCCACGCTGCCGAGGGCGAAGAAATCCACGACTTTGGTGTTCTTCAGTTTCCGGCCGCTGAGGCCATTGATGAGGAACCCGAAGAAGGGCAGGAAGGGGATCAGCCACAGGTAGCTGCCCGCCTGGGATGCGGCGGTGGCGGCGTGCGTCAGGGTCATCTCGGCACTCATGATCGTCGTCATCCCTTCAGCAGGTTGATGTCATCAACCTGGACGGTGTCGCGCTTGCGGTAGAGGGCCACCACCAGTGCGAGACCCACAGCCACCTCGGCGGCGGCGAAACCCATCACCAGCAGGGCGAAGGCCTGGCCGGAGACGGAGCCGCTGTGGCGGGCGAAGGCGATGAAGTTGAGGTTGGCGGCGTTGAGCATGAGCTCGACGCACATGAGGACGATCAGGGCGTTGCGGCGGATGAGAACCCCCGCGATGCCGATGGAGAACAGCAGGAAGGAGATGAGGAGGACCGCGTTCAGGCTGACCATCACACCCGCTCCGTTTTTGCCAGCACCACCGCGCCCACCAGGGCCACCAGCAGGATCACGCTGAGGATCTCGAAAGGCAGGAGGTAGTCCGCGAAGAGGCCGCGGCTCACCGCCTGGGCATTCTGATGGGCCACATCCAGCCCCTTGGCCAGTTCCGGCCGCAGGACCAGGGCTTCCGGCGAGGGCGCGCCGAAGATCGCCTTGCGGAACACGGCCAGGAACAGCGCGGCGCCCCCCGCGACGGCCACCACCGCATAGCGCGACTGCAGCTGGAAGACCTCGCCCTCCTTCTTCTTGCTCATCTCGACGAGCATGACGACGAAGAGGAAGAGCACCACGATGCCGCCCGCGTAGACCAGGATCTGGGCCACGCCCAGGAACTCGGCCTCCAGCGCGAGGAAACATCCGGCGATGTTCAACATCGCGAAGAGGAAGCCCAGCACACTGTGGATCGCGCTCCTGGAGCCGATCATGAGCAGGGCGCCGACAAGGGCCATGACGCCGAAAATGGCGAACATGTTCCGGCCGATCGTTTCGATGAAATGTTCCATGGGACGTCCTCTGGATATGCGCGAAGGGATGGAATCAGTCGTCAGCCACGCTGAACTTGCCCACGTGCGAGGGCTCGAACATGTTCTGGCCCAGCCCTTCCGTGCCGAGGGAGAAATCCTCGCGGTTGTAGGCGGCCAGTTCGAACTGGTGGTTGAGGATGATGGAATCGAATCCGCAGCTCTCCACGCAGAACTCGCAGAAGATGCAGCGCTCCATCTCGAAGTCGTAGCGCACGGGGAAGGGCATCTTGCGCCCCTCCTTCTTGCCCTTCTCGATGGTGATCACCTGGGTGGGGCAGATCTTTTCGCAGGCCAGGCAGCAGACGCACTTGATCTCGCCCTGCTCGTCTTTCAGCAGCGTCAGGCGCCCGCGGAAGCGCGGCTGGACCTTGGCTGGCACCTCGGGATACTCGGAGACGATGTGGAACGGCACCTTGCGCCGGTTGGCCGTGAAGAAGACCTGGCTGAAGTGCTTGCCGGTGACGGACAGGCCCTTGGCGATGTCGGCGGGGATGAGGGTCCTCAGGAACTTGTTCATGGACGGCCCCTTAGACGGCGAAGCAGCGGATGACGGCCGCCAGCAGGAGGTTGACCAGCGCCAGGGGGATCAGGTACTTCCAGCCCACGGCCATGATCTGGTCGTACCGGTAGCGGGGGATGGTGCCGCGCACCCAGATGTAGGTGAAGAGGAGGAAGATGATCTTGGCCACGAAGAAGATGGCGTGGGGTGCGCCAAACCACGACAGGAACCCGGGCAGGTAGGGGTTCAGCAGCCCCTGCAGGCCGAAGGGGAGCAGCCAGGGACCGCCCAGGAAGAAGGCGGAGGCCAGGGCCGAGACGACGGTCATGTTGATGTACTCGGCCAGGTAGAAGAGGCCGAACTTCATGCCGGAGTACTCGGTGTGGAAGCCCGCCACCAGCTCGTTCTCAGCCTCCGGCATATCGAAGGGGAGGCGGTTGGTCTCCGCGAAACCGCAGGTGAGGTACAGCAGGAAGCCGATGACCTGGGGGATCAGTGCCCACGCGGGCATGCCGATCGCCATGTGAGAGGACATCTCGCTGAAGTTCAGGCTGGCGGAAAGCACCACCGGCGCGAGGAGGCTGAGGGTCAGGGGGACTTCGTAGCTCACCATCTGGGCCGCGCTGCGCAGGCCGCCCAGGAGGGGGTATTTGGAGTTCGAGGACCAGCCGGCCAGGACGATGCCGTACACCCCCACGGTCGCCACGCCCAGAATCCAGAGCAGGCCCACGTTGATGTCGGAGATGCCCCCGGAGACCGGGAGGCCGCCCAGGTAGGGGAACCAGGTGGGGAACGTGAAGAAGGTGCCGGGCACGAAGGAGATCGCGGCGAACACCACGATCGCGGCCACCATGCTGATGGAGGGTGCGAGGAAGAAGACGAACTTGTCGGCCTTCGCCGGCATGATGTCTTCCTTGAGGATCAGCTTCAGGACGTCGCCCACGAGCCCGGGGATGCCGCGCCAATAGGAGACGACGGGCACCCTGCCCATCTTCCACATCCTGCGGTTCATCCAGCCGCTGAAGCCGATGTGTCCGCTGGCCACGCGGGTGGAGCCCAGGCGCTGCTGGAGGTGGCCGAGCACCTTGCGCTCGGCGAACACCGTGAGGGGAACGACGACGAAGACGAAGATCACGACCAGCAGGCACTGGATGAGCGTGATCACGATGGACTGGGTGAGGGTCGGGGTCGGCATGTCTTGGGATCCTCGTCGGCTAGCGGTCGATCTCGCCGAGCACGATGTCCAGGGAGCCGATGGCCGCGACGACGTCGGCGATCAGTCCTCCCTCGGCCATCTTGGGCAGGGATTGGAGGTTGATGAACCCAGGAGCCCGCACGTGGAACCGGTAGGGGTTCAGGGAACCCTTCTCGCCCACGAGGTAGTATCCGATCTCGCCCTTCGGCGATTCGGTGGCGTGGTAGACCTCGTTGACCTCGGACCGCAGGATCTTGGGGAGCTTGGCCATGACGGGGCCTTCGGGCATGCCATCCATGCACTGCTGGATGATGCGGGCGCTCTGGCGCATCTCCGCCATGCGGACCTGGTACCGGGCGTAGGTGTCCGCCTCGGTGCGGGTGGGGATCTCGAAGTCCATCTCGGAGTAGGCCGCGTAGGGGAAGGCCTTGCGGATGTCGTAGGCCACGCCGGCGGCGCGCAGCATGGGGCCGGTGACGCCCAGGGCGATGGCATCTTCGGCGCTGAGCCGGGCCACGCCGACGGTGCGCTTCTTCCAGATGCGGTTCTCGGTGAGCAGGTTCTCGTACTCTTCCAGGCAGCTGGAGAACTTGGCCAGGAACTTGTGCACCAGCTTCTCGAACCCGGGAGGCAGGTCCTCCCTCAAGCCGCCGATGCGGAAGGCCGTGGTGGTAAGCCGGGAGCCGCAGAAGGCCTCATTGATGTCGAGGACGTCCTCGCGCTCGCGGAAGGCGTAGAGGAACACCGTCAGGGCGCCGATGTCCATGGCATGGGTGCCCAGCCAGATGAGGTGCGAGGCGATGCGGTTGAACTCGTTCAGCAGGGTGCGGATGTACTGGGCGCGGCGCGGCACCGTGATGCCGAACAGCTTCTCGTTGGCCTCCGCCCAGCCCAGGTTGTTGGCCACGGCAGAACAGTAGTCCATGCGATCCGTCCAGACCTGGCCCTGGAAGAAGGACTGGTTCTCACAGATCTTCTCGACGCCCCGGTGGAGGTAGCCGATCATCGGCCGGCAGTGGGTGACGGTCTCGCCATCCAGCCGCAGTTTCACCCGGAGCACACCGTGCGTGGACGGGTGCTGCGGGCCTAGGTTGATCTCCATTTCCTCGTTCTTGAACACCGTCCGCTCCTAGTCCGCCTTGGGTTGCTTCAGGTTGATGCCCAGCTGGCCGGCCTTCTGGAGGGCGATGCGCTCGAGCATGCCGCTGCGGTCCTCGCGGAAAGAGATGTCGCGCTGACCCCAGCCCACGGTCGGATAGTCCTTCCTCAGCGGGTAGCCTTCCCAGTCCTCGGGGCAGAGGATGCGAGTCATGTCGGGATGATTCGCGAACCGGATCCCGAGCATGTCGTAGATCTCACGCTCCATCCAGTTGGCACTGGGGTAGAGCGGGCAGGCGCTCTCGGGCACGAAACCCTCGGGCACGAGAATGCGGAGCCGGAGCCGCTTGCGGCGGCTGATGCTCGTCAGGTGGTAGACCACGCTGAAGGCGAAATCCTTGGCCGCTGGATAGTGGGTGGCGGACTGGTCGGCGAGCATCTCGTACTTCAGGGCGGCGTCTTCGCGGCAGAGAGTCAGCGCCTCGAGAATGGCCTCCTTCTTCACCTGACAGACCAGCTCGCCGGCCTGTTCGAAGATCTCCTCGACCTTGTCGCCCAGGAGAGTCTGCAGTTTCAGCAGATCGGCGTCCTTCGCCTCCTCGGGCACGGGGGTCTTCAGGTCGTTGTCGTCCTTGCGGGGAACGGGCCGGACGGGGGCCTTGGGGGCATCCTTGCCTTCGGCCTCAGCCTTGGTCTTGGCGACCTCGTAATCAGCCAGCATCTTCTGCCACTTGGCCTCGTCGGCTTCGGCGGCGGCCTTCTGCTCGGCCAGGTAGGTCTGGCGGCTCGGCAGGGGCACCGTCTTCGGCATGGCGATCTGCCGGAAGGGCGCGGCCTTGTAGTCGTATACGTACGGGCCGGCAGGAGCCTCGGGCACTTCCGGGACCGGAGGGGTGTTCGGTTCCGACATCAGCCGACCTCCTCGAAGATGTCCTTGTACCGATCGGCCAGGCTGCTGGTCATGATCTTGTCCTGTAGCTTCAGGAACCCGTAGATGAAGGCCTCAGGGCGCGGGGGGCAACCCGGAATGTAGACGTCCACGGGGATGACTTTGTCCACGCCCTGGATCGTGTGGTACGAGTCGAAGGGCCCGCCGGCGGTGGCGCAGGAGCCCATGGCCATCACCCACTTGGGTTCAGGCATCTGGTCGTAGAGGGTCTTGATGATCGGGGCCATCTTGTAGGTCACCGTGCCCGCGATGATCATCAGATCGGCCTGCCGCGGGCTGGCGCGGAAGATCCCGGCGCCGAAGCGGTCGAAGTCGAAGCGGCTGGCGCCCGCCGCCATCATCTCGATGGCGCAGCAGGCCAGGCCGAACGTCACGGGCCACACGCTGGTGGCGCGCGACCAGTTCATGACCTTCTCCACCTTGGTGGTGATCAGGATGTGCTCAAGGGCGGAGGGTTGGTTCATTCCCATGTCAGGGCTCCCTTGGACCAGATGTAGCCGTAGCCGAACAGCAGCAGGAACAGGAAGAGGCCGAGTTCGATGAAGCCGAACACAGCCAGTTCCTTCATCTGGATGGCCCACGGCATCAGGAAGACCGTTTCCACGTCGAACACCAGGAACATCACTGCCACCAAGTAGTAACGAACGGAAAATTTCTCCCGGGCGTCGTTGGTCGTGACGATGCCGCACTCGTACGTGGAGTATTTCGCCGCGCTGGGCCAACTGGGGCGCAGGAGCCACGACAGGTTCAGGATGATGATCGGCAGGGCCACTGCTACCAGAATCAGCAGCAGGATGGACGCGTACCCACGCATGGAGCCTCCAGGACCAGTCATTGTGGAGTGCCGGTCCCGCGCAGGTCAACGATCTAAGCCAACCGTTGCGTCCTTTGTGACCCATGCCCGATTCCGGTCATTCAGGGCGGCGCACCTTCCAGTAGGATGTTTCCATGACTTTTCCCAATCCTCCGGACCCCGCGGATGCCGTCGAGACCGGCGATCCAGCTCTGACCGGCTTCCGGCCGGCCCGGGAGCTGTACCCGAACCTGGATCTGACCCGGGAGCCGGTGGAGTTCGCGCTCTTCCAGGCCATCCCGATCGACCTGATGCTCAAGCACCACTTCGTGCCGGTGCAGGAACGGGAGGGCGTCCTGTGGGTGGCCATGGCCGACCCCCTGGACATCCCCACCCAGGATCTCCTGCGGCAGCAGCTCAAGCGGCCCCTGCGCTTCGCGGGCGCCCCCCTGGCCCAGATCCAGGAAGTGCTGAAGAAATCCGAAAGCGGCCAGAAGGTCATGGACGAGGCGGGCGAGGCCCTCAAGATCCAGGTGCTCCACGAGGAGGACCTGGATGACGAGGTGCTCGATCTGGAGCGCCTTACCGACAAGGACGAGGCCCCCATCGTCCGCCTGGTGGACACCACCATCTTCAACGCCCTCCAGCGTCGCGCCTCGGATATCCACCTGGAAACCACCGGCGCGGGCTTCCAGATCAAGTACCGCATCGACGGCAGCCTCTACCCCGCGGCCGAGCCCATCGACCGGCGGTTCGCCTCACCCATCATCAGCCGCATCAAGGTCATGTCCGAGCTGGACATCGCGGAGAAGCGCAAACCCCAGGATGGCCGCTTCAAGCTCAAGGTCCGCGGGCGGGCCATCGACTTCCGCGTGAGCATCATGCCCACCATCCACGGCGAGGACGCGGTGATCCGCATCCTCGACAAGGAGAACCTCACCGAGGAGTTCCAAACCCTGACCCTGGAGATCCTGGGTTTTTCTGACCACGAACTGAAGCGCCTGCGCCGTTTCGCCCGCGAGCCCTACGGCATGTTCCTGGTGACGGGTCCCACGGGCTCGGGCAAGACCACCACCCTCTATGCGGTGCTGAGCGAGATCAAGGCCCCCGAGGACAAGATCATCACCATCGAAGACCCCGTCGAGTATCAGCTCGAGGGCGTCACCCAGATCCCCGTGAACGAGAAGAAGGGCCTCACCTTCGCCCTGGGCCTGCGGTCCATCCTCCGTCACGACCCGGACAAGATCCTCGTGGGTGAGATCCGCGACCCCGAGACGGCCCAGATCGCCATCCAGTCCGCCCTCACGGGCCACCTGGTCTTCACCACCGTCCACGCCAACAACGTGCTGGACGTGATCGGCCGCTTCCAGCACATGGGCGTCGAGGTCTACAACTTCGTGTCGTCCCTGAACTGCATCCTGGCCCAGCGCCTCATCCGCGTGCTCTGCCCCAAGTGCAAGCGCCCCGCCCCGGCTCCCAGCCCGCAGGACCTGGTGGAGAACGGCGTGGACGAGGCTTGGCTGCGCCACGCCACCCTGTTCGACCGCGTGGGCTGCGTGGACTGCCACGGCACCGGTTTCCGCGGCCGGCAGGCCATCATCGAGTTCATGGGCCTCAACGACGAGATCCGCGAGCTGCTCATCCAGCGGGCCCCCACCCGCGAAGTGAAGGCCGCGGCCCGCCGGGGAGGCATGCAGTTCCTCCGGGAGAGCGCCATCGAGAAGGTGCGGCTGGGTATCACCACCTTCGCCGAGATCAACAAGGTGACCTTCCGCGACGGGGCCTGATCAGACCGGCCCGGCCCCCTGAGGCTGGCCGAAAGTCAGCAGATCGGCCGATTTCTCGAGGCCCTCCGCCAAGTCCAACAGCACGCGACGCAGGGCTTCCCCGGCCTCCTCCGTGGCCAGCGTTCGCAGCGCTCCCGCGGTCCGCAGGGGATCCTCGACCAGATGCCGCAAGACCTCGAAGGCGCCTGCCTTCGCGACGCCGGCGACTGAATCCGGGAACTCGTGCAGCTGCTCGATGGCATATCCCAGGTTGAGCACCGCCAGGATCCCCCTGGGCCAGCGCTCGCCCAGATCCTTCGCGCGGCCCAGATGCAGGGAGAGACGCAGGATCTGGCGCGACCCGCGCGCCCGCCAGTCCTCGCTGGCGGCTCCGGGCTCTGCCTCGATCATCCGGAGCAGATCCCGGCGGATCACCTCCGCGGTCTCCTCCGCCTGCCGCACGGAACTCCGGGGCATCAGGATGTAATTGCCGGCCACCAGGCAGGCCGCTGAGGCGAGTGCGGCCGAGCCCCCCACCACGGCCATGGCGCTGGCGGCCACCGTGGTGCCGGCCTGGCTGGCCAGCAGGAAGCACATGTTGAAATCCACTCCCGCGAGGGCGGTGCGGGGATGGGCCCGCAGAAGGCCTCCCAGCAGCAGGAAGGGCACCAGCGTCAGCAGCAGGCCTGGGGGGGCGGGGAAGACCGGTTGCACGACGAGGCGGTAGAACACCGCGAGGGCGGCGCCGCCCACCACCCCGGCCAGCAGCTTGGGCGCGATGTGCTGGGGCAGCGCCATGGAGCCCAGCACCAGCGAAAAGATGCAGACTCCCACCGCCGCCTGGACCACCAGGGGCGAGCCCGTCCAGCGGGCCAGAGCCGCGGCCAGGAAAGTGGCGGCCCCCGCGGCCACGGTCGTGCGCCCGGCTTGGGGCCATTCCCGGTGGGGCGCGAGGACCGCCAGCTGTCGGCGGAAGGGCTGAACGGTGGCGGCAACCAGGGGTTGGCTCAAGCTGGCGTTGGCCTCCAGAATACGGGCCAGGGCGCCCTCCAGGCGACTGGAGGCGGACAGTGGGCCACTGAAGGCCAGTCCGCTGGATGGCGGGGCTCCAGCCTCCGCGAGCAAGCCTTCCGCAGCCTGGTCGAGGTGCTGTGCCAAGGCCTCGGCCGCGGCCCGATCCCCCGGCCCGAACGCCACCCCGGCGCTCATGACCGCGAGCGAGCCCACCACCAGCGAATCCACATCATGCAGGCGGCGGTAGCCCTCGAAGGAGCCCGCCAGGATCAGGCGGGCGGAGGCTTCGACCTCGCTGATTTCCGAGAGGATCCGGCGTTTCTCCGCCCCCATGTCGGTGGCCCCGCGCCGCAGGACCTGCGCGGCGTAGGTGATGGCATCCGCGGACAGGCGGCGGATGCGGGCGAAGAAGGCCTGGCTTGGCGAGCGGGGGGTCGCGAGGCCGGTGATGACGGTGGTCACCACCACCCCGATCAGGGTGCATTCCACCCGCGCCGTGGCGAGGTCCAGTGAACCTCCTGGGGCCAGGACCGCCGGAATGACGACGATGGCGGCCGTGACGCCTGCCAACAGGGCCCCGTAGCCGTGCACACCGCGCAGCACATGAGTGAGCCCGCCGTTGGCGCCCACCCACAGCCCCAGCAGGGCGAACTGTGCGTATGGATGCACCGGGGCATGGAGGATGGCGAAGCCGACCGCCGCCCCCAGCAGGGTTCCCAGCACCCGCAGGAGGGCCCGTTCGAACAGCACCCCCCGCGAGGCCTGGGCCACCACCCAGACCGGCATGGCCGCCCAGTAGGCGTTCTGCACGTGCACGAGCGTGGCGATGGCGAAGGCCACCCAGGCCGACAGAGCCAGCACCAGGGCCCGCGTCACCACGGGCCGGTCGATCTCCGGATCCTTCATATCGCGCCCTTGACCAGTTCCCGTTCCAGGCTCTGCAGCCGCTTGAGCCGCGCGAAGAGACCCGCCTGAGTGGTCAGCGACTCGGGGGTGCCCAGCTGGACCGCCCGGCCTTCCTCCAATACCAGCACCCGGGCGCAGGTCTCAGCCACGAAGACCCGGTGGGTGGCCAGCACCAGAGTGGACTTGCCGAGGAAGGCCCGCAGGTTTTCAAGGATGCGACTCTCCGTTTCGGCATCCACGGCCGAGAGGGCATCATCCAGCAGCAGCAGGCGGGGACGGCGCAGCAGGGCGCGGGCCAGGGCCGTGCGCTGGCGCTCCCCACCACTGAGCGCCACGCCCCGCTCGCCCACCACCGTATCCAGGCCCTCAGGCAGGCGGTGGATCAGCTCATCCATGGCCACCACCCGGGCGATCTCCCAGATCTCCTCCTCGGTGGCCTCGGGGCGACCCATGGCCAGATTCATGCGCAGCGTATCCGAGAAGAGGAAGGCCTCCTGCGGCACCCAGCCCAGGCCCGCCCAGTGGCGGCGCAGGGTGGGGTCGGACAGCGGCTCGCCATCCACGAGCATGCGTCCCGCCTGGGGGGCGCGCAGACCCGCCAGCACCTGCAGCAGCAGGGTCTTGCCCGAGCCGATGCCGCCCACCACGGCCAGGCTGTCGCCGGGCGCCAGGGCGAGATCCAGCGGGCCCAGGCCGCGACCGGTCTCGAAGCGGTGGCTCACGCCCTCGAGGGCCAGGGCCACGGGAACCTCGGGCAACGTGATGATCTCTGCGGGAGGAAGGGGCTGCTCGGGGCTGTGGAGCAGCTGGTCCAGCCGTTCCTGACCAGCCTTGGCCCGCTGGAACAGGTTCGCGGACCAGCCCAGGCTCATCATGGGCCAGGCCAGGGCCACCAGGAACCCCGTGAAGGCCGTGAGGTCGCCCAGGTTCAGGACGCCCCGCACCACCAGGCTGCCGCCGTAGGTCACCAGCACGAGCGCGGACACACCGCTGATGAGGGCCGACAGGGGCGCATAGGCGCTGAAGATCACGGACTGTTTCATGCTCAGCGAGGCGTGGCGCCGGCTGAGGGCATCGAACTGCGCCACCCGCGCTTCCTCCAGGCCAAAAGCCTGCACCACGCGCTCGCCGCTGATGGTCTCGTGGCTGTAGGTCGAGAGAGCCGAGAAGGCCAGCTGCAGCTTCTGCTGCACCATGTGGCTCCACTTCCCGATGATGTAGAAACCCAGTGCCAGGAAGGAGAAGGGCAGCATCACCGCCAGGGTGAGCCGCCAGCTGGTACTGAACATCAGGCCCAGGGTCACCGGCAGGATGGACAGGACCTGGAGGAAGCTCATGAGGCCCGGTCCCGTCGCCATGCGGACCGTGCCCACGTCATCGCCCAGCCGCGACATGAGGTCGCCCACCCGTTGCCGCTCGTAGAAGGCGAACGGACGGGCCAGCAGGAAGCTGTAGAGGGATTCGCGCTGCTCCCGCTCCACATCGCGGCTGAGGCCGATGAGCGTATTGCGCATGAGGTAACGGCCGATGCCCGCCACCGCCGTGAAGGCCAGCATCCAGACCAGGTAGACGCGTGAACCATGCCAGTCATGGCGCTCGAGTGCGTGGACCGCCCGGCCCGACCAGTAGGGCACCACCGAAGCCGCTACACTGCACCAGACCGTGGCCGCCAGACCCCAGTAGAGGGTGCGCCGATGGCGGTCCATGAGCGGCCACCACCAGAACAGCTTCGACTCCGAAAGATCCGCCACAGCGCCTCCACCATTCAGAGTAGCAACACCAATCCCCCGACCGTAGGCAGGCCTGACAAAAACGCGGACGGGATTACCGGAAATGCAAGATGGATAAACAGGATTCAAAGGCAGTTTTGCCGGTGATGAACGGTGATTACGGTGATGAGGCTGATATTGGTTTTATCAACGTCCATCACCGTTCATCACCGGCTGATTGCAGTTTCTTGAAGATGTCCTGGCATTGACGAGCAGCCCCTTGGCAGGCCCCACCCTCCCGGGCATGCTGGATGAAACTTCCTCGAGCCACCACCCATGCGGAATCGCTTTGCCGCCCTGACCTTGGTCTTGCTCTCGGCCCTGGCCCCGATCCGAGCCCAGATGGTGGAGGAATCCCTGCCCCGGGATCCAGGGCCCCTCGACTTCATCCACGGCGACAGCTATGAGCAGTGGATCCTCCAGTCCCTGGCGGGGGATGCGCTGGTGGGTCTCGGTTCCGGCGGCCAGGCGGTGCCTCGGCTGGCCACCTCCTGGAAGATCCAGAAGGATGGTGCCATCACCTTCACCCTGCGCGACGATGCGAGGTTCACCGACGGCAGTCTGGTCACGCCCGAGGATGTCCTCTGGACCTTCACGGAGATCAGCCGCGATCCCAAGGCCAGCCCCACCAAGCGGGCCATTCTGGAGGGTGTCGTGGTGCGCCTGCAGGAGGACCGGGTGTGGATCCGCTCACCCAAACCCCCGGGCCGCCTGCTGCTGGAGCTGGCCCGGGTGCCAGTGACCCAGAAAGGCCACCCGGAACGGGGCTCAGGCCCCTTCCTGTACCAGAAGGAACCGGCCGCCTGGACCTTCCTGCGCCGTGAGCACTTCCTGAAGCCCCGCATCGATGGCATCCGGTTCCGCCTGCTGCCCGACCCCGCCACGGTGCTCCAGGCCACCCAGAAGGGTTGGCTTACGGTGGGTGTCCCGCCCGCCCGCCCGCTGGCGCCTCCCGCCACCCACCGCGTGGTGATCCAGCCCATGAATGCGCAGCTGGTGGTCTGGAGTCACACCGGAATGGGGGCCCTCCAATTGCTGGAGCGTTGGCGCCAGGATGCCTTCCCCCCCGGCCTCCTCGGCCAGAATGCGAAGCCCAGCCGCGGCCTGTGGCCCGAAAGCCTGGGCTTCGAACCCCAGGCCATCGACACCGAAGCCCCCCCGCCCAAGCCCCCTGCCCGCCTGAAGCTGCTCTACGCCTCCGGGGAGGCCTTCACGGAGAACCTGCTACTGGCGCTGCGGGAGCGGGCCCGGAAGGACGGCTTCGACCTGCAGCTGGTCCCCTTGGAGCAGGCCATCCTGGTGGATCGGCTCCGCAAGGGCGACTTCGAGCTGGCCTGCTCCGTGGTGGTCTTCGAGCCGCATCCCTGGGCCGTGCTGGAATACATGGAACCGAAGGGCCCCATGAATGTCACCGGCTGGCGCGATCCCCAGCTGGCCGCCTTGGCGGCGGGGCTCCGGCTCCCTGGCGATTTCGCCTGGCGGGACCTCCAGAGCCTCTGGGCCAAACACCCCGCCGCTCTGCCCCTCCTCGACTTCCAGAGCCTGGTCTGGGTGGACAAGCGGCTCACAGTGGAGCCCAGCATTCTGGGGCTCTATCTCGGCACCCCGGGGGCGGCGGGCTGGCGCTGGAACCGGTGACACGGTCCCTGGCCAGGAGCGCCGTCGCCCAGGGCACGGCCGTCTGGGCTCTGGCGCTGGTCCTGGCCTGGAGCCTTCCCGGGGCCCTATGGCGGCCCGTCCCGCCTCCGCCCTTCCCCGTCCAGGCGTTGCTTCCCGCCGGCCTCGCCCTGGGTGCCCTGGCCCTCACGGCTCCGCTGCTGGCTTGGCTCGGAGGGCCAGATCTTGCGACCCGGCGCCCCCTGGCCCTGCTGGAGGCCCCGCCCGACCTGCTCTGGGCCGGCGCTCTGCTCGCCTTCTGGCCCGCGTCCTGGGGCCCGCCAGGCCAAGGCGGCTGGCTCGTCGCCTTCCTCGCCGCCGCGCTTCCGGGCGAGGTCCGCTGGCTGTCAGCGGCCCTGCCGGGCGAGGTCCCCTTCCCCGCCGCCTGGGGCCCCCAAGTGGTGCGGAAGGTTCGACGGCTCGCCCTGGCCCGCCTGGTCAGCCGCTGGCTGGCCGCCCGTCTGCCGATCTGGCTCACGGCGTCGCTGGTGCTGGAACGGATGCTGGGCGTGCCCGGCCTCGGGATGGATTGGATGGACCGCGTGGCCGGTCGGGACCGGGCGGGACTCGCAGCCTGGATGGCGACCCTGGCCCTGCTTTGGTTGCTGTCGCGGCCCCTGGAAACCGAGGCCGTTTCGTGAGGTGGCGTCTGACCTTCCTGCTGGCCCTGGTCCTGCCAGACCTGCCCTTGGACCCCTTCCATGGCGGCCTCGCCGCCTCGCTCCGGCATCCCCTGGGAGTGGACGATCTCGGTCGGGATGCCCTGCTGCGGCTGCTGCTGGCAGGCTCCCGCAGCGTGGGGTTCGCCAGCGCCTGCGCCCTGCTGGCGCTGGCCCTCGCCCTGCTCCTGGCCTGGTACGGACGGAGCTGGCGCGGTACCCTGTCCGCCCTCCGCAGCCTGCCGCCGATCCTGTTCCTCCTCCCCCTGGCCGCAGCCGCAGGCGGTGTCGGCCTCATGGCCCTCTTGTTGCTGCTGGGCCTGCTGCTGGCGCCTCATTTGGAGCCACCCCTGCGCGTCAAGCTGGATGCCTTCCGCCAGTCGCCAGCCTGGGCCGCAGAGCAGACCCTGGGTCCCACCCGGGCCTCGACCCTCCGCCGCTGGGGCCCCTGGGGGCTGGATCAGGCCGCGATCCTCTTCCCCAGCGCCTGGCTGGGGGCCCTCTGGGGCGAGGCCACCCTGTCCACCCTGGGCCTGGGCCCGGGTCCCGACCACGACAGCCTGGGCCGCCTGTTGCTGGAACAACTGCCCCGTCTGGCCACCGACCCGAGCCCCCTCGGCTGGGGTGCCTTGGCCGTGGTGCTGGCGCTCGCCTGGAGCGCGTCCGGTTCAGCCGCTCCCGAACATGGATGAGGGGCTCAGAGCTTCGCCTGCATGATCTCCAGCACCTCGGCATCCACGCCGGTCATGCCCTGGCGCGCCAGGCGGCCCAGGTTGGCCAGGGAGGCGTCGCCATCCACACCCACGATGCCGTCCGTCGCGGGGATGCCGAAGTCCGCCAGGGCCAGGGTGGCCGAGCGGAAGGCCGCGTCCACGCCGGTCATGGCCTTCATCGCGCAACCGATCTTGGCGCCATCGCAGATCATGCCCGCCACGTTGCCCACCATGTTGGCCACGGCCAGGTCCATCTGCCCTGGGTTGGCCCCCTCCAGGAGCAGGATGGCCAGGGCGATGCCGATGCCCGCCGCGTTGGCGGCCCCGCACACGGCGGACAGCGTGCCCAGCTGCTGGGTGGTGGCGGTGGTCACCAGGCAGGCGAAGGCCAAAGCCTCGTCGATGCGCGCCTGGGGATGGCCCCCGGCCCGGCCCCACAACGTCACCGGCACGGACACGGTGATCCCCTTGTTCCCGGAGCCCGCCAGGGACACGACCATGAGGGGCACGCCGGACATGCGGGCGAAGACGCCGGCGGCCACCAGCCGGGAGAGCCGGGTCATGAGGTCCGACCCTGGAGGTGGCACGAAGCCCGCGGGCAGCAGGGACACGCCATGCTCGGCCATGGCCAGATTGAAAGCGGCTCCCTCCCGCAGCCGCCGGCGATCCTCATCCGAGAGCGTGGCCGCGACCTTCCGCAGCTCCTGGAGGCCCATGGTGCCCACCGTGGCCCGCACGGAGGGTGCCCCTTCGGATCCGATCCGCGCCGGGGCGCCGCCCACCACCGCGCCATTCGCCTCCAGCCGCGCCACATGGGTGTGTTCCACTTCCAATACCGCCCGGCCAGTGCCGTCCTCACGGTCCACCGTGCAGTCGATGTGGAGCTCGGCGCGGCAGGGATCCACCTCCACGCGGATCACCTTGCGGGCGAGCAGCTCCGCCGCGGCCGCGAGCACCCCTGCATCCACCCCCGCGAAGCAGCCCAGGCCCAGGGAGGGGTCCGGCAGACAGGCGCCCAGGGCCAGGGCCCAGAGGATCCCGGTGCGGCCGCCGCTGTTGGGGAGGCCCACGGCATGACAGTTCTTGTAGGTGCGCGGGTCCACCACCAGGCGCACTGCGCGGACCTCACCCGTCCCCTGCGCCGCGGCCAGGCTGGCGGCATGGGCCACTGCCGCGGGTTCGGTGCAGCCCAGGGCGGGCTTCCATTCGGCATCCAGGTACTCGGTCAGGTTCATGAGCTTCCTCGCGGCCCCATTCTGTCCGCATCCGGGTTTGTCCCCGGTCACAGGCCCCCGGCGGCCGCTGCGCCGGATCTCCTATCCAGGAGCGCGGGTCCAGATTAGGCTACCGCCCATGAGTTCACTCGTTGGCCACCCCCTCCCCGCCTTCTCCCTGCAGGACAACCAGAGCGACACCGTCACGGCCCAGGATTTCAAGGGCCACTGGACCGTGCTCTACGCCTATCCCAAGGACAGCACCCCCGGCTGCACCACGGAGGCCTGCGATTTCCGCGACAACCTGGCCCGGGTGCAGTCCCTCGGCGCCCAGGTCTACGGCCTCAGCCGCGACAGCCTGAAGAGCCACCAGAACTTCATCGCCAAGCAGAGCCTCCCCTTCCGCCTGCTCTCCGACCCCGACTGCGCCCTGCTCAAGCCCCTCGGCGCCTTCGGCAAGAAGATGATGTACGGCAAGGAAGTCGAAGGCATCATCCGCAGCACCTTCCTCATCGATCCCAAAGGCGTCATCCGCCACGTCTGGCCCAAAGTGAGCGTGAAGGGGCACGTGCAGGATGTGCTGGATACGCTTGTGCGCCTGAAGGCCTGATTCCCGGATCCGAAAGAATGCGGATCCGCCCGGCTCTGCCGGGCTGATCGCGGGGGTCCGGGGGTGTGCGCGCAGCACGCCCTTAGATCCTCGCAACGCATGCGTTGCGAGGGGACCCCCGGAGAATATCAGCCCGCCATGATGCTGAAGCCACCATCCACGTAGAGCACCTGGCCGGTGATGCCGCGGCCCATGTCGCTGACGAGGAACACGCCGGCGTCGCCCACTTCCAGCTGGTCAGTATCCCGCTGCAACGGCGTGTGGGAGCGGTGTGCCTTGAGCTTGGAGCCGATGCCCGGAATGGCCGAGGAAGCCAGGGTCTTGATGGGGCCCGCCGAAATGGCGTTCACGCGGATGCCCTGGGGGCCCAGGTCGGCGGCCAGGTAGCGCACGGTGGATTCCAGGGCGGCCTTGGCCACACCCATCACGTTGTAGCCGGGCACCACCCGCTCGCCCCCCAGGTAGCTGAGGGTCACGACGGAGCCGCCCTCAGCCATCAGGGGTTGGGCCGCATTGCAGACGGCCGCCAGCGAGTAGGCGCTGATGTCGTGGGCGACACGGAAATCCTCTCGGCTGGTTTCCACGAACCGGCCTTCCAGAGCCTGCCGGGGTGCGTAGGCCACCGCATGCACCAGAAAGTCGAGCTTGCCCCACTTCTTGCGAATCTCGTCGAAGGCCATGACGATCTGGCTGTCGCTGCCCACGTCCATGGGCAGGAGGAGGGGGTTCTTCAGGTCCACCGCCAGCTCGCGGACGTTCTCGCCCAGGCGCTCGTTCTGGTAGGTCAGGCAGAGCTGGGCGCCGGCTTCGGCCACCTTCTGGGTGATGCCCCAGGCGATGGACCGCTTGTTCGCCACGCCGATGATCAGGCCGCGCTTCCCCTCCAACAACCCGCCCTTGACGCTCATGCGATCTCCTCCAGAGTCGTGTGCAAACAATCACTTAGCATAGCGCAGAACCGCATTCCCGGGCTATACCCGGAGTCAGGACGAAGCCTGCAGCTACCGGGGATGACCGGATTCTGAAGCCCAAAGATGTTCAGCCACCGGTTTCAGTGATTGCGGTGATTGGGCCCCGGATGCTTCCCGCACGGGCCAGCCAGAGGCCGCTTCCAGGCTTTGCCGGAAGTCAGAGAGGGTGTCAGGCAGCACATCCCAAAAAGGCGCGACCCTGACACCCTCTCTGGGCCCATGCAGCGCTGGATCGGGAATCACTGGCTTGATCACTGAAATCACTGAAATTGGTGGCAAAAAAGTTCTTCCCCCAATCCTGTTCATCCAGCTTTCAATCCTGTTAATCCTGTCTTCGCGTTTGCTTGTGAAGGATGCCCGTGCCCCTCCCCGTCCCCATCGCCCTCATCTTCTTGACCCAGCCCGGAGCCCCCGCCTTCCGTGCCGATCTGGACGCCGGGCGCTACCTCAAAGTGCTGGCCGAGGCCGAGGCCCGACTGCGGCAGGACGGCAAGGACGCCACCGCCTGGGCCGCGAAATCCCAGGCCCTGTCCAGCCTCCAGCGCTTCACCGAAGCCCGCGCCGCGGCGGATCGTGCCCTCGCCCTGAAACCCGGGTTGGCGGACGCCCTGCTGGCCCATGGCCTAGCCCGGGCCGGCGAGGCCATCCGCCAACGCGATCTCGGCGGCCTCCGTGGCGCCCTGGATGCCATGGACGACCTGCGGGCCGCCACCCAGGCCGACCCCACCCTCGCCGCCGCCTGGATGAGCCTGGGGCTGGCCTACGAGATGCTGCCGGGAATCCTGGGCGGCTCCACGAAGAAGGCGCTGCGTTGCGCCGATCAGCTGCGACGCGTGGCCCCGTCCCGGGGCGACCTGCTCCAGGCCCTCATCCTGGTGGAGGAGGACAAGTGGCGCGAGGCCGAGCCCTACTTTGGCCGCGCCCTCGCCCAGGCCCCCCAGGATCCCGAAGTGGTGGGCCAATGGCTGGACGCTCTGGATCACCGCCCGGCCAAGCGGGCCCTGGGCGAGGCCGGGAAGAACGCCCGCCTGCTGGCGGAGGCCCCCCGTCTGCTGCCCGGCGTGCGCACCCGCGCCCGCGGCGTGGCCGCCGTGAGCGACGCCTACCTGCACGGCGGGCGGCCTGACCTCGCCTGGCAGGTCGTGCAGGACCACCTCACCCAGGTGGACGCCCCCAGCCTCCTGCGCCTGCAACTGGGCAAGGTAGCCGCCGCCAGCGGCCTCCACCGCCCCGAAGGCCTCGCCGCTCTCGACCAGGTGCTGCGCGAACCCCTCGAAGGCGGCAGTTCCGGCTATCCCGGCGCCTGGTGGCGCAAAGGCCAGATCCTCCAGGCACTCGGCCGCCCGGCGGAAGCCCGACGGGCCGCCCAGGAAGCCCTCAAGCTCGACCCCAGGCACCGGGGCGCACGGGAACTCCTGGAAAAGCTTGGACAGGATTAAAGCCATCGGCTTTACTCTCTGGCCCTGTTACGCCCTGGGAACCCTGTCCACTCCGTCCCCGCTTTTCCACTTCAAGGATCCCTGCGGCCTGGCCAGGGAACTCTTAGAGCGCGACCTCCACTGCCGGGGTGCCGGCATGGGTGGACGCAATGGAGCCAGAGGGCTGACCCAACGCGTCAGTCCCGTGACACGAGGTTGACTTCCCGCGCCCAGCATCGGCGGAAGATGCGCCCGATACCCTTTCAGGACAAGGATTCGAAATCTTTCTGGCCGCTTGGCACAGGGATTGATACCTTAAGCCCGGCAACCGCCCATAGGAGAACTCCATGAAGAACCAGAAGGGCTTCACCCTTATCGAGCTGCTGCTCGTGCTGGCCATCATCGGCATCATCAGCGCCATCGCCATCCCCGCCCTGCTGGGCCAGCGGTCCCGCGCTCGCGACAAGAGCAGCCAGGAAAACTGCGTCAGTGTCGTCGGTGACATTGTCTCGGCCTACGACAAGGCCCGCGAGAACGGCGTGGATGTATCCACGGTTGATACGTTCACCGCGAACATTGTGGGTGACTCTGCTGCGACAAGCCAGATCCCAGTGGTCTGGACCGCCAAGAACCCCTGGAACACCATTGGCGCCCTGGCTGCCTACAATGCGGTGGTGGTGACTGAAACGGACACTATCGGTTCAGCGACCAAGGGTGCTGCTACCGCAGATAACAAGGGTCAAGTCCAGATCGGCTACCTACCTGCTACGGCTACGGCCCCCGGTGTTGCCGCAACCGCAGCATATTTGAACAATACCTTCAAGGACGCTACCAATACGGATGCGAATGTTTTCGTCAAGGTCAGCAACGTCGAGTAGTTGCTAGTTTTTTCTAAAAAGGGGCCTTCGGGCCCCTTTTTTTAGGTCTCCGGCATTCCTAACCCACACGGGTAAGATCCGATACTCTCAGACAAGCCCATCTCGGAGAAGATCGACATGGAACATGCCATCTGGTCCCAAGGTTTGACTCGCCGCTTTGGCAAGACTAAGGTAGTGGCCGACCTGGACCTCCGAGTTCGGGAGGGCTGTATCACAGCCTTTCTCGGGCCCAATGGCGCCGGCAAGACCACCACCATCTCCCTGCTCCTGGGCTTGCTAAAGGCCCAGGCTGGCACCTGTGAAGTGCTGGGGCTACCACCGGGCCACGCGGAGGCTCTGGCGCAGATCGGGGCTCTCGTGGAATCCCCATCCCTCTACGACCACCTGACTGGGCAGGAGAACCTAGAGATTACCCGGTTGATGCGGGGAGCGCTCCCATCCGATGGAGATCGGGTGCTGAAGCTGGTGGACTTGGCCAGGGATGCACGACGCCCGGTACGCGAATACTCTCTGGGCATGCGCCAGCGGTTGGGCATGGCCTTGGCCCTACTGGGTGAACCCCGCCTCCTCATCCTGGATGAGCCCACCAACGGCCTGGATCCTTCGGGTATTCAGGACATGCGTGAGCTGATCCGAAACCTGCCGAAGGAGGCGGGGACAACTGTCTTTCTGTCCAGCCACCTGCTAGCCGAGGTGGAGCAGGTGGCCGAGGATCTGGTCATCATCCACAAAGGTCGGCTCCGCTACCAGGGCCCTACGACGAGTTTGGGTTCCTTGGACGAGGCGGAGCTGACCGTGCGAGTGGGGGATACGAATAGGGCGTTGGAGTCACTGCGGGAACTGGGCTTCCCTATCCGGGAGGCCGAAGGGCGCCTGTGGATCCAGGCTCCGGCAGACGAAGCCCCCTGCATCGCGGCTGCTCTAGTAAAACAGGGCTGTGCCCTCTACGAGTTAGTCCCCCACAAGGTAAACCTCGAGGCCCGGTTCCTGGCGTTGCTGGAGGAGGCATGACCTCCCTGGGGGCCTTCTTCAAGGCTGAGCGGGTCAAGTGGCGCAAAAGCTGGCTACTGCTCACGGCAATTCTGGGACCCCTGTGCCAGACGGGATTTCTGGCGGTGATCTTCTGGTTCTCAGAAAGCCGAATCCGCATGTTCAAGCCCGGCTTCCAGTTCTGGCTGGAGTTGAACTTCGTAGCTTGGAACCTAGTGGTTATGCCCGTCATTGTCGCCCTGGTGAGCGAACTATCCTGGGAGCAGGAGCGCGAGGCCAGGACCTGGAACCTGCTCCTGATCCAGCCTGTGCCTCGACGCACCCACTACCTGGTGAAGACGCTCAGCCACCTAGCCTTGCTCCTGCTGTCCCTGGCACTGTTCGCACTGCTGCTCCTCCTCGGTGGCCTCCTCCTGCGGGACCAGCCCGGTCTGCTGATGGGTCCCCTACCGCTGGCCACCTTCGCGCGGTTCGCCGGTTATTCAGCCCTGGCTCTAGTGGCGATAGTGGCCTTCCAGACCTGGCTATCCATGCGGATTCCCGGGTTGTGGATTGGCTTGGCGGCGGCCTTGGCCGGCAGCTGGTTCACCCAGCGTCTGGTGGGCGGGTCGGCCCTGGTCCAGCTGCTGCCTTGGGGGTTGGCGGCCCACATGGCGATCATGTTCGAGCGCTGGCGGGCGCTGCCCTGGGCTTACGCGGTGGGCAGCCTGTTGTCTGCCGGGGCCATGGTCGCCCTGGGGGCCCTCGATTTCACGCGGCACCACGAGCCCCGGGCCTGAGGAGGCTACTGTGCGACCCTTCTCCCGCCTGCTGGCTGCCGAGGGCCTGAAGCTGCGACGATCCGTCGCCCTGCGCTTGGTCTGGCTGCTACCTCTCCTGTTCCTGCTCTTCGAAAGCCTGGTGATTGAGCGGACCTTCCTCAGCCTGCGGGTGTTGACCCCCAAGCTCCAGGCCACCTTTGACCTCCTCCAGGTGAAGATGGTGGTGGCCCTTTGGGGCGGCTTCTTCCACCCCCTAATGCTGGCCCTCCTCCCGGCCTTGCTCTTCCGGCCTGAGCACCGGTTCAAGACCTGGCGTCACCTCTACGCCATGCCCATGTCCCGCCGCGGCATCTTCCTGGCGAAGGCGATCTCCGCGCTACTGCTGAGCGCGGCCATGCTGGCTCTCATCAGTTTGCTGCTCGCGGTGGAGCGGAAGGTCTTCGGGTGGATAAATCCCCTGCTGGCCTTCCCCTTCCACGGCCTCCAGATGGCGAAAGCACTGGGTTGGCTGTGGTTAGGTAGCCTGCCGGTAATGGCCCTCTACCTGTGGGTTTCGGATCGCATCAACAGCCTGGCAGTGCCCGTGGTCTTTGGCCTCGTTGGCCTGCTGCTCACCATGTCGCTCACAGGCCAGGAGCTGCCCCAACCTTGGCGGCGGGATCTGATCCCTTGGGTGCTGCCTTATGCGGCGGCCGAACAGATGATTCGAAGCGGCCCCGCCCAACAGCAGGCACACCTGGCAGGCAGCATGTTTCAGCCGGAGAAGGACGTGTTGCGACTCCCCAGCGGCAAGAAAGTGCGGACTTGGCAGAATATCCCGGATGAAGTGCTCTTCCCTCCTCCGCCGCCGACCCCGCGCTGGGTCCTGGCCACCTTCAGCCTTGTGGCGGGGGCGATCCTTCTGAGTCTCGGCTATGCGGACGCAGGGCGAAACCGAAATGGATAGGCCCAAGCAAAGCAGAGGTGCTCGGAGTCAGGGAGCCCTGCAATAACTGGGGACCTAATTATTTCAACCGAGCAAGCTCCTTACCGGATTGGTCAGTTTGATAGGCAGTGACCCCGCCATCAATGTTTGGATCCCTGACGGTCAACGTGTATGTGAGACCGCTGGCATCCACCACCAGGGTGTAGTCCATCTTGCTATTGCCTTGAGGCGTGAACGTGGGGAGGAGAGCGGGACCGGTGGCGGCTTTGCCATCCACCGTCCAGTCATAGGTGCCTTCTGCAGCGTAGAGGCCCGTTTCAGCTTTGCGGTTCTCCAGGATCATCTGGAGGGTCTTGGCGTTGGACATGGCATCACCGATGACCCTCGCTCGACGCCGCTGACCCATGAAGCTGGGGATGGCGATGGCGCTGATGATGCCGATGATGGCCAGCACCAGCAGCAGTTCGACTAGTGAGAATCCGCGGATGGTGCCGGGACGGGGGCGGGAGGACAATCGGGACAATAGGCCGGACATGGGGGACCTCCAAGGGGTTCAGGAAAGCATGCAAGGGGCGTGCGAAACCGCCACGATCAGTCCTTCCCGAACACGTTGGCCAGGTTGAAGATGGGCAGATACATGGCCACCACAATGAAACCGATGATGCCACCAAGCATGGCGATCATGACAGGCTCCATGAGGCTGGTGAGGTTGGCCACGGCATTGTCCACCTCGTCCTCATAAAAATCAGCCACCTTGGACAGCATGGCATCCAAGGCACCCGTAGCCTCGCCCACACCCACCATCTGCACCACCATGGGTGGGAAGACCTTGGTTTCAGCCAGGGGAGTAGCGATGTTGCGGCCCTGCTCCACGGCATCCTTGGACTTGAGGATGGCGTTCTGGATGACCATATTGCCAGCCGTCCGGGCCGTGATGTCCATGCCTTCGAGGATGGGTACGCCGGAACTGATGAGGGTGCCCAGGGTGCGGCAGAACCGGGCCACGGCCACCTTGCGGAGCACATCGCCGATGATGGGGACCTTCAGCATGAGGGAATCAATCATGAGCCGACCCCCCGGTGTCTTGTAATACTGGCGCAGGCCCACCACGATGACGACGACAGCGATGACGATCAGCCAGCTGTAGTTGATGAGGGCGGTGGAAAGGGCCATGCAAACCAGGGTTGGAAAGGGCAGCTTGCTGCCCAGACCGTCATACATGGCGGAGAAGACGGGGATCACCTTCACCATGATGATGACCACCACGGCGATGGCGATGGAGATGACGGCCACGGGGTAGGTCATCGCGCCCTTCACCTTGGCGGTGAGCTTCACGGCCTTCTCGATGTAGCCCGACAGCCGCTGGAGGATGACATCCAGAATGCCGCCACTCTCGCCGGCGCCCACCATGTTCACGTAGAGGTCGTTGAAGGCCTTGGGATGCTTGGAGAGGGCGGCCTGCAGGGTGAGGCCCTGCTCCACGTCCCCCCGCACCGCCTCGATGATCTTCTGGAAGCCCTTGTCCTGCTGCTGGGCGCCGAGGATCTCCAGGCACTGCACCAGAGGCAGGCCGGCGTCGATCATGACGCTGAACTGCCGGGTGAAGATGGCCAGTTCCTTGGGCTTCACCTTGCCGAAGGACTTGGTGCCCTTGGCAGCCATGGCGCCGATGGAGGTGACTTCGATGCCATTCCGCTTCAAGGTGGCGGCGGCGGCATCCCGGGATTCGGACACCAGGACGCCCTCCTGGGCCTCCCCCATTCGATTCTTGCCTTTCCATGCGTATGCGGGCATGCGGACCTCGGCGGGCTAGGAACGGTGGTGCCTTCAGGATAGGCAGGAATGGATCAGTGGTGAAGCACTAATGGGTCGTGAGAAGAGAGCCTAGGTGTACTTGATGTTGGGGTTCCGCCCGCCAAGCGCGGGATTGCTGGTGGTGGCGGGTTGGGCCGCGACGGCTCCACGGCCGCCAGCCGAGCCGACGCCCACGCCCCGGTTGATGAGTTCCCGCAGTTCATCGGTGTTCGACGAATACTCGAAGGCCTGCTCCTGGGTGATCTCCTTGCGGAGCACCAGATCGGAGAGGCTCTGGTTGAAGGTCTGCATGCCGTATTTCGCCTGGCCGGACTGCATGGTGCCGTAGATCTGATGGATCTTGTCTTCGCGGATGAGGTTCCGGATGGCGGAGTTGGGGATCATGATCTCCAGTGCCAGGGCCCGGCCTTTGCCCCCCGCCTTGGGGATGAGGCTCTGGCAGATGACGCCCTCCAGCACGAGGGAAAGCTGCGCCCTCACCTGGGCCTGCTGGTGGCTGGGGAACACGTCGATGATGCGGTTGATGGTCTGCACCGTGCTGTTGGTGTGCAGGGTGGCGAAGGTGAGATGGCCCGTCTCGGCGATGGTGAGGGCCGATTCGATGGTCTCCAGGTCGCGCATTTCGCCCACCAGCACCACATCGGGGTCCTGGCGCAGGGCCGAGCGCAGAGCCTTCTTGAAGCTGTGGGTATCGGCGTGGATCTCGCGCTGGTTCACCAGGGCTCGTTTGTGCCGGTGGACGTATTCCACCGGATCCTCGATGGTGAGGATGTGGACCGGCTCTTCCGCGTTGATCTTGTCCACCATGGCGGCCAGGGTCGTGGACTTGCCGGAACCGGTCACCCCGGTCACCAGCACCAGGCCGCGGGGCTTGTCGCAGAGGGCCTGGACCGAGGGCGGAAGGCCCAGCTGGTCGAAGCTGCGGATGTTCTCGGGGATGGTGCGGAAGACCCCTGCCGTGGCGCCGCGCTGGTTGAAGACGTTGGCCCGGAACCGGGCCACGCCCTGGAGGCCGAAGGAGAAGTCCACCTCGAGGTCCTCCTCCAGGCGGTGCTTCTGCTGGTCCGTCATGACGCCATAGCAGAGCCAGCGGGTCTGGGAGGCATCCATGGGCGGCAGCTTGAGGGGCACCATGCGCCCGTCGATGCGGATCTGCGGCGCCGTATCCGTGGTGATGTGGAGGTCCGTGCCCCCGTACTCCACCATCGTCTTGAGCAGCTGCTGCAGCGGAGCCACGTAGTTCGAACCAATCTCACTCATGCATGTACCTTTCCTAGAGGACAGTCTCGCGGATGATCTCTTCGATGGTGGTGACGCCATCGAGGACTTTGCGGCACCCAGAACGGCGAAGGGTGATCATGCCCTCCTTCTGGCCCTGCTCACGCAATTCAATGGCCGAGGCCCCCGTGAGGATCATGTCCTTGAGGGTCTCGGACATCTCCAGTACCTCATAGAGGCCCACGCGGCCCTTGTAGCCCCGCTTGTTGCAAATATCGCACCCGACCGGTTTGTAGAACGTGATGCCCCGCTGGATCTCCTCCGGGGTGAAGCCCACTTCGCGCAGCGCCTCCTCCGGCTGGTGGTGGGTGTCCACCGCCTTGCAGCTGCTGCACAACCGGCGCACGAGGCGCTGGGCACAGATGATGTTCACCGAAGTGGCCACCAGGAAGGGTTCCACGCCCATGTTCATGAGGCGGTTGATGGTGCTGGGGGCATCGTTGGTATGCAGGGTGGACAGCACCAGGTGGCCCGTGAGGCTCGCCTTGATGGCGATTTCAGCAGTCTCGAAGTCGCGGATCTCGCCCACGAGGATGATGTTCGGGTCCTGCCGCAGGAAGGAGCGCAGGGCGGCCGCGAAGTTCAGGCCGATCTGCTCCTTCATCTGCACCTGGTTGATGCCGGGGAAGTTGAATTCCACCGGATCCTCGGCGGTGAGGATGTTGGTGTCCACCGTATTGAGCTTGGCGATGGAGGAATACAGCGTGTTGGTCTTGCCCGAGCCCGTGGGTCCCGTCACCAGCACCATGCCGTAGGGCTTGGAGATCTGCCGGTCCCAACGCTCCAGGCTCTCCTGCTCGAAGCCCAGCTTGGTGAGGTCGAGCATGAGCTTGTCGCTGTCCAGCAACCGCAGCACGATCTTCTCGCCGAAGAGGGTGGGCAGGATGCTCACGCGGTAGTCGATGACCTTCTGGCGGCCGCCCATGTTCACGCGGAGCTTGATGCGGCCGTCCTGGGGGAGGCGCTTCTCGGCGATGTTGAGCTTGGCCAGGATCTTCACGCGGGAGGTGAGCGGGTCCTTCAGCTTGAGGTTCGGGCGCATGACCTCCATGAGGATGCCGTCGATGCGGAACCTGATCCGGTAGTTCTTCTCGTAGGGCTCGATGTGGATGTCGGAGGCGCCGCGCTTGATGGCGTCGATGAGCACCATGTTCACGAGCTTCACCACCGGGGCGTCTTCGCTGCCCCGTTTCAGGGCGCCGACGTTGATGCTCTCCTCGTCGTCATCCGTGGCCTCGTACTCGGCATCGGCGTCGAGTTCCTGCTCCAGTTCCTGGAGGTCGATGTGCTCATCCTGTTCGTTGAAGGGATTGGGAACGCCAGTGTCGGTGGGGCCGGCCGCCACCCCGCCCATGGTGGCCATGGTGCTGCGGCCACCCTGGCTGTCCGCCAGCCGCACGCCGCTGGCACCACCGTAGTACTTCTCGACCGCCCGCACGAGGCCCATCTCGCTGGACACGACCGGATCCACGTTGTAGCCGGTGTGGAACCGCACATCGTCCATGGCGAAGATATCGGTGGGATCGGACATGGCCAGGGTCAGCACGTTGCCCGTGCGCTGGAGGGGCAGCACCTTGTGGCGCTGGGCCAGGTCTTTGGGGATCAGGGCGATCACGCTCGCGTCGATGGGTGGCCACTGTTCCAGGTCCGCCGCGGGCACGCCGTACTGCATGCCGAGGAAGCTCACGATGTCCTGATCGGAGCAGTAGCCCTGGCGCACCACGATGCTGCCGAGCTTGCCACCCTCGCGCCGCTGGACCCTGATAACTTCTTCCAACTGGGCATCCGTGATGAGCTGAGCCTTGACGAGCATTTCCCCTAGCTTGCTGACCACTGGCTGCCTCCGGATGGGGTGAGGCGATGGTATCACCTCCCAGGGTCATTCCCGCCTCCGCCCTCGTCCCGGCGTCCAGCCTCCATTCCTTCGACCGGCCCGTTGTATGCTTTCGCCATGCCTGTCCCAGGAACCCAGCCCCAGCGCCTACTGCTGGCCCGGCAGTTGATCCGGGAGAAGGGTCTATCCAGGACTGACCTCACCCTGCTGGAGGACATCCTCCGGGAAGGGGCCGGTGACCTGGATCCACTGCTGGAAGCCCCCGCGCGGGACGTCATGCATGCCGGGGAATCCCCAGCCCAGGCCAACCTACGACGCAACCTCGGCCTCTTCCTGGCCTTCCTGCATCAGTTCTCCCCTCGCCGACTCGGCGAGGCCCGGGCCTCCATGGGCCAGGTTCTCCAGCACAGCCTGGGGCGGCTGGCCCACCTGACCGGAACGGCTCACCGCGAGCTGATGGTGGAGCTGGAACAACCGGCCTGGGTGGGACTCCTCCTCGACCTGCTGGCCTCCCTCCGGGCCATGGCCCCCCCCCCAGGGGAGGAAGCCGGGGCCCTCAGGGCGCTGTGGGCCGCCTTTCTGGAGGACCATCGCGACTCCTTCCGGCAGATCCTGGCGGCCCTCCAGTTCTGCCAGGACGGGCCTGAAGCCGTCACCAGCCTGAACGCCCAGATGAAGGTGGTGAACCGGGCCATCCAGGGCCAGGGCCGGCTGGAGGAATCCCTTGCCCGGCTGGCGGAGCAGCTCGAGTCCTGCATTCCCCCGGAATTCCACGCCCGGGTGGAGCCCCTGCTGCTGCTGCAGAACGTGGTATCCAACCTGCGGCTGAGCCTGTTGCGCCCCCTGGATCGGGGCATCCACTGGCCCGCGGTGGAGCAGGTGCGTGGTAGCCTCCGCTGGCTCTGGGACCACCTGGGCTGGGTCCTGCCCCGCATGGATGCGGAATTGTTCCGGGAGCGCATGCCCGCCGACCTGCGGCAGCTGCTCCAGGACCTCCGCCGGGAGGACCGGGCCCTCTTCTCGGTGGTCGCACGGGCCCTGGCCAGCCACATCTCGCTCATGGGGCTCATGGAATCCCTGGAACCCGCCGCCGGTGCCAGCGCCCAGGACCTCTATGGTGCCGTGCCCACCTTCCTCGTCATCGAATCAGAGCTGGGCCGTGTCGCGGAGCGTGCCTACGACCCGGGGCGGGCCGAGCTGCTGGATCCGAACCGACCTGAAGTGCCGCGGCTCCGAGCCTACCTCCGCCAGGCCGTCCTGAGCCTTCGCCAGGACCAGGCGACCCTGCGCAGCCTCCTGCAGCAGGCCCTGGCGGGGGCGGACGCGGACCAGCTGGCCCACACCCTGGACAACCTGCGCGGCCTGCTTGTCAATCACCAGAAGCAGCTCATGGGTGAACTGGTCGGCCTGTTCTCACCCGACGTGCAGCAGCGGCTCTTCCCGGAATCCCCCAGCATGATGGAGGAGGGCGAGCGACTCCGGCTCCGCATCCAGCGGCTCTGGGAGCAGGTCCCGCCCATCCACGCCCAGCTCCTGCTCAGCCTGGAGCTTCAGGACTGGCCGCGGCTGGCTCTGGGGCTCGCCCAGTCCTACCGCCATCTGCTGACCTTCCGCCGCAGCCCGGAATTCCCGCTGATGCGACGGCCGGACCGGGAAGAGGCCGAGCGGCTCATCCAGGATCTGGGCCGGCTCCTGGAGTCCCCCGAGGAGGTCCACCAGGCCCTGCGCGACAGCATGGACGTGCTGGGCGAGCTGCTGCGGTTCCTGGAGCTGTTCCTCCTCCGGATCAATGCGCGGGTTCCCCTCATCCGCCAGGATCTGGAAGTGGCCCAGGAGGCCCTGAGGCTCATCGCCGGCCTGAAGGAGGGGTCGACGGGACCGGAGCGCACGCGGCTCTCCCACAAGCTGATCCAGAACGCCAAGCGCCTCGGTGTCCGCGATGCCCAGGCCGTGACCCTCCTCAAGCGCTGGGTCCGGGCTGAACGCGGCCAGCGGGAAGGCTCTCTTCCCATCCTGGAGCAACTCGCCGCCCACCTCGGCCAGCTGGCGCTGAGGCTGGAAGCCGCGCTGGGTTGACCCCGGCACCCGCCAAGAACCATCCTTCTGGGAGTTCCATGCGTCGCATCCACTGGCTGGAACCACATCCCTCCCGGGCTGGCGACGCCTTGCGCGCGGCCCTGGAGGCCTGGGGCCACGACGTGATGCCCGGGCCGGGGCCCGGTTCGCTGGTGCTGGTCGCGGAACGGCCGGACCCAAGGCTGATCCCCGCGGAGGGATCGGAGATCCTGTGGTGGGTGCAGCAGGCGGAGGCAGAGGAGATCAGCGCGGTGCTGGAGCTGAGGCCCGGTTGGGTGCTGCTTCAGGACCGTCCCCTCGAAGCGGCCCGTGAGGCGCTCCGGCATCTGCGACAGCGGGACCTCGGCAGCGAAGGCTGGCTGCGCCAGATGCTCCACCTCGCCTCGCTGGATGATCTCCTGAAGCTCATGCTGAGCCGGGCCATCAGCCAATCCCGGGCGCGGGGCGGCGCCATCTGGCTCAGGAAGGACAACCTATTCTACCAGCGCGCGGGCGATGGGTCGTTCCCCGAGGCCCCCCTGCCCCGTCAGGAAGCCGCCGCGCTGGTGCGCCGAGGGGAGGCGTTCCTGCTGGGGGCCTCGGAGGAGCTGGGTCTCTTGCGGCTGCTGGATCCGCATGAGTCGCCGGAGCGGTTTCTCCTCGGCTTCGAGGACGTGGAGCCCCTGTTGCTCAATGCCTGGCGCCTGGAGGAAAGCCGGGCCTTGTCCTTCAAGGACGACCTCACTGTGGCCCAGAACCGCCGCTGCCTGGAGGCGGAACTGCCTCAGGCCGTGCGTGCCGCCGCCGCCAAGGGCGAGTCCGTGGCCCTGGTGTTTCTTGATGTGGACGACCTCAAGCAGGTGAACAGTCAGTACGGCCACCCGGCGGGGAGCATCGTGCTGGAAGCCGTAGCCCGCACCGCGCAGCGCCTCTGCCGTGCCCACGACCGCCTCTACCGCTACGGAGGGGACGAGTTCTGCATTCTCATGCCGGGCACCCTGGCCCGGGGCGCCCAGAAGCTCGCGGAGCGCCTCGTCCAGGTCCTCCTGGGCCAGCCGGTCACCCTCGGGAGTGACCACCTGGCCATCTCCCTCAGTGCCGGTGTGGCTGCCTTCCCCGAGCACGCCGACGGCGCAGGGCATCTCATCGAACAGGCCGACCGCGCCCTCCTGTGCGCCAAGCGGGAAGGTAAGCGGCAGGTGGTGGTGGCGGGGGGGTAAGGGACGTCCGGAGTCTGGATTCCAGGCTGGACTCCCTACTTCCGCTTCTTCTTCCCACCCTTCTCGGAGCCGAACACCTTGGAGAGGAAACCCTCCTCGCCAGCCTCGGCGGGCTCGCCATCGAGGCTGCGGCGGAGCTGTTCCAGCAGCTGGCGCTGTTCGGGGTTGAGGGACTTGGGCACAGCCACCCGCAGGTGCAGGTAGAGATCACCGCGGCCGCTGCCCTGGAGCCGGGGGACACCGGCGTTTACGAGCTTCACCACGTGATCCGCGGGGGTTCCCGCTGCCAGCTTCACCTTGTCCGCCCCATAGGGCGTTTCGACTTCGAGCGCGCCGCCGGTCACCAGCAGGGGCCAGGACACCTCCAGCCGTTGGTGGAGATCAACCCCGTCGCGCTCGTACTTCGGATCCTGCTCCACGTCGAACACCACGTAGAGATCACCGGTGCGGCCGCCGAATCGCCCGGCCTCGCCCTGGTTCTGGAGGCGGAGACGCGTGCCCCGGTCCACGCCCGCAGGGACCTTGAAGCTCACCTTGGCCTTCCGATGGACCCGCCCCTCCCCGCGACATTCGCGGCAGGGCTTCGGAATGATGCGGCCCTTGCCTTCGCAGCGAGGGCAGGGTGTGAGCATCTGGAAGAAGCCCTGGCGCATGGCCACCTGGCCCGCGCCTCGGCACTGGGGACAGGTCTCCGGGCGCGTGCCCGGTTCACAACCAGAACCGTGGCAGGTGCCGCAGGCCTCCAGGCGCGGGATGTTGAGCTCCACGCTCTCCTTGCCGAAAACCGCATCCTTGAAGCTGAGCTTCAAGTTGTACTGCAGGTCCGAACCCCGTTCTTCGCCGCTGGACCGGCGCCGGCCGCCGCCGCCGAAGAGGTCCCCGAAGAGGCCCCCGCCGAAGAAGCTGCCGAGAATGTCCTCGAAATCCGCGAACTGGTTGGGGTCGAACTGGAACTGCTGGCCGCCGCCCGCACCGCCCAGGCCGGCGTGGCCGTACTGGTCATAGGCCTTCCGCTTCTCGGAGTCCGACAGCACGCTGTAGGCCTCGGCAGCCTCCTTGAACTTCTCCTCCGCCTCCTTGTTGCCAGGATTGCGGTCGGGATGAAGTTCCATGGCCAGCTTGCGATAGGCCTTCTTCAGTTCATCCGCCCCGGCCTCCTTGGAGACGCCGAGCACTTCGTAGTAGTCACGCTTCATGTCTGGTCAGTCCTCTGTCTTCAGATCTTCAGGCTTGAGTCCTCAGTGGCCGTCATCACATCGGCCGGCTGGCTGATCCAGGCATCTTGGCGGAAGCATCGGGCAAGACCCGCCCCTAAGCGGGCCACTTCCTGGGACAACCCGATCAGATCTCCATTCTCTCCCAAAACACCCCGCAGCCGGACGAGGTCCAACTGGAATTCCGCATGAAAAACCCTTTGTCGGTGATCACGGGGGTCAAGCGGGCGGTGGATGCACGCCGCTTGGGGCCCTGCCGATTGGCCTGAGACTAGTTCGGCCCTGCGCCTTCCTCGTCGCCATCCAGGGACGCCATCATGGCTTCGCTGGCGGCGAGGACGGCATCGGTCAGCAGATTCTGGGCCTCGAGCAGCTGCCCTTCGCAGGCACGCAGGGCTGCGGGATCCTGACCAGCCACGGCCTGGCGGGCGCGGGTGAGCACGTCCCGGATCATGATCTGCTGGTCCTCCGGCAGGTACTTGCCGCATTCGGCAAAGCTCTTGTCGCAGGAGAAGATCAGCCCCTCGGCCGAAGCGATGTATTTCAGCGCGTCCCGCTTCTTCACGTCGGTCTCGGCATTGGCCAGGGCCTCGCGGATCATGCGCTGGATCTCCAGTTCGGAGAGGCCGGAGCTGGGGCGGATGCTCAGGCCCTGCTCCAGGCCGGTCATGAGGTCGCGGGCCGACACCTTCACGATGCCGTTGGAATCGATATCGAAGGCCACCTCGATCTGCGGCACCCCCTTAGGCAGCGGCGGCAGGTTGATGAGGTCGAAGCGGCCCAGGCTCTTGTTGTGCTCAGCCAGTTCGCGCTCGCCTTGCAGCACGTGGATCTCCACCCGGTTCTGGTTGTCCGTCACCGTGGTGAAGGTGCGGGAATCCCGGGTGGGGATGGTGGCGTTGCGCTGGATGATCTTCACGAAGCCGCCGCCCTGGGTCTCGATGCCGAGGGAGAGCGGTGTGACGTCCAGCAGCACCAGGTCCTTGATGTCACCCTTGAGGACGGCCCCCTGGATGGAGGCGCCCGTGGCCACCACCTCGTCGGGGTTGATGCTTCGGTTGGGTTCCTTGCCGAAAAAGTCCTTCACCAACCGCTGCACCAGCGGCATGCGGGTCTGCCCGCCCACAAGGATCACCTCGTCCACCTGCCTGGGCGTCTTGCCGCCCTGTTCGAGCGCGTCCTTGATGGGGACCAGAGTCTGCTCCACCAGGTTCCGGGCCATGTCCTCGAGCTGCTCCCGGGTGAGGGTGGCTTCAAGGTGCTGGGGGCCGCCGGCGGCCTGGGCGATGAAGGGCAGGCGGATTTCCACCCGGTCCAGGGTGGACAGCTCACACTTGGCCTTCTCGCTGGCCTCCTTGAGCCGCTGGAGCGCCATGCGATCCGAGGACAGGTCGATGCCGGTCTTATCGCGGAACTGCTGTACGAGCCAGTTCTGGATGGCCAAGTCAATGTCCTCACCGCCGAGGAAGGTGTCGCCGCTGGTGGCGAGCACCTCGAATACGCCATCGTTCATTTCCATCAGCGTGAAGTCGAAGGTGCCACCGCCGAAGTCGTAGATGGCCAGGATCTGCTTGAGACCCTTCTTGTTGAAACCATAAGCCAGCGCTGCCGCCGTGGGCTCGTTGATGATGCGCTGCACATTGAGGCCGGCGATCTTGCCCGCGTCCTTGGTGGCCTGGCGCTGGGCGTCATCGAAATACGCGGGGACCGTGATCACCGCATCCGTCACATCCTCGTGGAGGAAGGCCTCAGCCGCCTGTTTCAAGGAGCGGAGGACGATGGCCGTGACTTCGGGCGGGGCGTAGTCCCGCTCACCCACCCGCAACCAGGCGTCGCCATTGGGAGCGGACACCACCGGGAAGGGCAGTCGGGTGAGAGCCTCCTGGACCTTGGGGGTCTGGAAGCGTTGTCCGATGAGCCGCTTCACGGCGAAGAGCGTACGGTGCGGGTTCGTGACGGCCTGACGCTTGGCGATGTGGCCAACCAGCACGTCACCCTTGTCCGTGAAGGCCACCACCGAAGGCGTGGTGCGACTGCCCTCACGGTTGGGAATCACCCGCGAGTCCCCGCTCTCCATCACGCAGACGCAACTGTTCGTCGTACCCAGATCAATGCCGATCAGTTTGCCTGCCATGGGTGGAACTCCGGGGGGGTCGCGGCTTCATCATAAAAGGAATGCTGGGGGTCATCCAGTGTGGCGCCTGGACGCAGCTAGGATTTTCCCGGATCCTGGTGCCGGTTCACCACCACGCGAGCGGGGCGCAGGAGCTGGCCTTTG
Organism: Geothrix campi; assembly: GCF_024609265.1. Lineage (GTDB taxonomy): Bacteria > Acidobacteriota > Holophagae > Holophagales > Holophagaceae > Geothrix > Geothrix campi. The sequence goes on from NZ_JANHMP010000001.1 coordinate 1,253,126, forward strand.
AGGTTATAGCCGCGCTCATAGACGGCAGCCACGGCCCCATCGGGAAGGTTCGGATCGCTAAAGGTAGTGAGCGCCTCGGCGTGCAAGGCGTCGAAGGCATCGCCGATCTTGAGGGGAAGCGGCTCGACGCTCATGCGGCGGAGCGCCTCCAGAAATTGCTTCTGGATCAGTTCCACGCCAGCGCGGAACGAGTCGACATCCTGATAGGAGGCGCCCAGACCGCGCTCGAAGTTGTCGAGGACGGGAAGCATCTCGAGGAGGATCTTCCGCTCGGCCTGCTCCACGGCCATGGCGATGTCGCGCTGGGCTCGGTTGCGGAAGTTGTTGAAGTCCGCCGCGAGGCGGCGGTGCTGGTCCATCAGCTCGCCTTCGCGACGCAGCATCTCCTCCATCTGCCGTTCGGCCTCGGTGAGGGCGGATTCCAGATCGATCCGCGGCTCCTCCCGGTCCTGGAAGTCGGTCCCTTCCTCAGCCGGAGCCGGATATTCCGATGCGACCTCGTCGGCGACGGACTGGAGATCTCCATCCAGGGCGTCGTCCAGACTGAGGTCCACCACATCCTCGGGTTCTCCGGCGGGTGAGGCGGGCTTGTCGTGGGGCTCGCGGGGGGTACCAGTGGTCATCGCAGCAGTATACGCAGTCCGGACCAGGGTCTGTTTTCGAAACAGCCCAGTGCGATCAGAACCCGCCCTGCCGCTGCTGGATCTGCCGCGACCACCAGCGCAGGCCGCCCATGACCCGGCCATAGTCCATGCGGAGGGGCCCCACCAGGGCGAAGGTCACGTACCCGGCAGGGCCCAGCCCCACGGTGCGCACCGCCGTGGCCAGGGGCCAGCCGTCCAGGTAGGGATTCTCAGAGCCCAACAGCAGCTGGATCTCCTGTGAGGCACGATCCGCGAAGGCATTCAGAAGGCGAGCCAAACGCCCATGCTCCTCGAAGGCGGCCACCAGGCCCCGGAATCGGGCCACATCCTCGAATTCGGGAAGCCCACCCAGGCGGCCCAGGCCGGACACCAACACTGGCGGATCTCCGGCGGGTCCATCCTCGGGCCACCGGGAGGCCAATTCCTGGAGCCGGGTCCGGAGGGTTTCGCCCTCCTGGGCCCCGGCCTGGAGGGCCTCCAGAAGCCGAGACCGCATTTCCGCCAGGGTGAGGCCCGCGAACTGGGCGGTGGCATAGTTCCCCAGTTCCGTCAGGACGGTGTCGGCATAGTTCCAGGGGTTGTCCATGAGGCGGTGGTCCACCTCTCCCAGGCTCCCCACCCAGATCGCCACCACGCGCCCAGGCCCCACGGGCACGAACTCCAGGCGCACCAGCCGGCTCTGGGTCAGCGGCAGAGGCAGGGCCACGCAGACCCCGCCCATCACCTCCGCCAGCGTCCGGCTGGCGTGGCGGGCCCAGGATTCGGGATCCAGATCCAGCCCCTCCAGGGTCGCGGCCAGGCGTCCCTCGAGTTCAGGGTCCGGGGGCTGGGCTTTCAGCCAGCGGTCCACGTAATAGCGATAGGCCCGTTCCGTAGGCACCCGCCCGGCCGAGGTATGCGGCTGGGCCACCATGGACTCGTCCTCCAGATCCGAAAGCACGTTCCGGATGGTGGCGCTGGACAGGGGCTCGGGGAACCGCCGGGCCAGCAGGCGCGATCCCACTGGCTCCCCCGCCTCGAGGTAGGCCTCGATGAGGGTGCGGAGCACAGATTCGCCGCGGGGATTGAGGTTGGGGGTGGCCATGAGGGTTATTTTGTCGGGCTGTCATACTATATACCCCCCAACGGAGGTCCCATGCGCACCACCCTGACCCGCCTTTCCCTCGCCGCCGCGCTCATCCTGACGGTTGCCTGCAGCCGCAAGAGCGAAGCCGCCATCCAGGCCGAGGAAGCCGCGAAGACCGCCGAGGCCAAAGTTGCCCAGCTTGAGCAGCAACTGGCCGAAGCCAAGTCCGGCAAGATCACCGGGGAGGACGCCGAAACGGCCAAGCAGGTGACCAAGTCCCAGGTGAAGGCCCTGGAGCGCCAGGTGGCCGATGCGAAGCGGCGGGCCGAGGCCAAGAAGCAGGAAGCCGCCGTCCTGGCCTCCGCTCCTGCCGTCAAGGAGGCTCCCAAGCCCGTGGTGGTGGAAGTGCCCACCGGCACCAAGCTGGAGATCTCCCTGGCCCGCGACCTGGCCACGGACAAGGACCAGCCTGGTGATGCCTGGGAAGGCGCCCTGGCCAGCGACGTGGTGGTGGACGGCAAGCTGGTGTGGAGCGCCGGCAGTTCCGCCCGGGGCGTGGTGACCCAGAGCGCCGCCGCGGGCCGCCTGAGCAACGGCAAGGGTGCCCTCGGCATCCGCCTCACCGAGATCGCCGGTGTCGGCATCGATACGGACACCCACGTGGTGGTCGCGACCGCCCGCGGGGAACGCAATGCGAAGTACATCGGCGGTGGTGCGGCCCTTGGCGCCCTGGTCGGCCTCCTGTCCGACAAGAAGAACCAGGGTGATCACGCCCTCGGTGGCGCGGCCGTCGGCGCCGCTGCCGGTACTGCTGTGGCCGCCGGCACCGCAGACACCGTGATCCGCATCCCCGCCAACAAGCCCGTGGCCTTCAGCCTGACCTCACCGGAGAGGGTCACGCTCAAGAAGTAGCTGTTCTCCGCGATCGGCTTTCAGTCGATCGATACAAAATCGGGAGGCTTCGCCTCCCGATTTTGCTTGTAGGGATCATGCCTCCAGGGCCTGCAGCCGCTCCGCTTCGAACGCGGCCCGCAGGGGCTCGATGATCGGTTCGAGCTGGCCGGACATGGGGGGTCCCGCTCCGAGAGCGCAGTGCCCGAAGGGCCCAGCGAACGGGAGGGCGGTCCAGGGGACCGCCCGATCGCGGGCTGCCAGAAGCCGCGTGCGCAGAGACGCGCAGCGGCGAGCGCTCAGCGGCGGAGCTTCATGCCTCCAGCGCCTGCAGCCGCTCCGCTTCGAACGCGGCGCGCAAGGGCTCGATGATCGGTTCGAGCTGGCCGGACATGAAGCTGTCGATCTGGTGGATGGTGACGCCCACGCGGTGGTCGGTCACCCGTCCCTGGGGGAAGTTGTAGGTGCGGATCTTTTCGCTGCGGTCGCCGCTGCCGACTTGGGATTTGCGCATGGCCGAATGGATGGCGTCGGCTTCGTCCTGGGCCTTCTGGAGCAGGCGGCTGCGCAGAACGGTCATGGCCTTGGCCATGTTCTTGATCTGGCTGCGCTCGTCCTGGCACTGCACGACGGTGTTGGTGGGCAAGTGGGTGAGGCGCACGGCCGAGTAGGTGGTGTTCACGCTCTGGCCGCCCTTCCCTCCCGAGCAGAAGGTATCCACGCGCAAATCCTTCTGGTGGATCTCAATGTCCACCTCTTCGGCCTCAGGCATGACAGCCACCGTGCAGGCGGAGGTGTGGATGCGGCCTTGGGTTTCCGTCTTGGGCACCCGCTGCACGCGGTGGACGCCGCTTTCGAAGCGGAAAAGGCTGTAGGCGCCCTCGCCCTGGATTTCGGCCGTGGCCTCCTTGAGGCCGCCTGCATCGGCGTCGCTCTCGTCCAGCACCGACACCTTGAAGCCCCGGCGCTCCGCGAAGCGGATGTACATGCGGAAGATCTCTCCGGCGAAGAGCGCTGCCTCCTCGCCGCCGGTGCCCGCACGGACTTCGAGAATCACGTTCTTGGCATCGGCGGGATCCTTGGGGATGAGCAGGCGCTTGATCTCGGCATCACCCTCGGCGATGGCCTTCTTCAGATCCGGGATTTCCAGCTCGGCCATCTCGCGAAACTCGGCGTCCATGGTCTTGTCGCCCAGGATAGACTCGGCCTCCTCCAACTGCCGGAGGCGCGTACGCTGGGCCTGGAAGGCCAGGACCACGGGCTCCAGCTCCGCGCGAAGCTTGGACAATTCCCTCAGGCGCTTGGGATCCGACACCACCGCCGGATCCTGCAGTTGCGCCTCCACTTCCTGGAAGCGGGCTTCGACGGCTTCAAGCTGATCGAGCATGGCTCACCTCGGCATCCGGCGCCCTGTCTGGGGGCGAAAGCCCTGGTCCGGCTCTGCCGGAACTGGGCGTGGGGGCCCGGGGTGTGCGCGCAGCGTGGGACCCCGGACAGCATAAATAAAAGGACGGGCCGATCGCTCGGCCCGTCCCTCGGAACATCACAGCTAGGCTTCGGTGGTCTCGGGCGCAGTCTCGACAGCAGCTTCGGCGGGGGCCACAGGGGCCTCCTTCTTGGCGTACTTCTTGTTGAACTTCTCCACGCGGCCTTCGGTGTCCATCAGGCGCTGCTTGCCGGTGAAGTAGGGGTGGCAAGCCGAGCAGATTTCCACGCGCAGCTCTTTCTTGGTGGAGCGCGTCATGAACTCATTGCCGCACGCGCAGTGCACCTTCACGTCGTGCAACTCGGGGTGGATCTTTTCTTTCATGTCTTCCTCCTGGGACCGACCGGATGCCCCCATGGGCGGGGTGTATGCACGCGGCTTGTCCACGCAAGACGAATAGCTTATCGCCAAATCCCCAGTCCCTCAAGGGGGATTCCGCCGAGGTGCGCATACCCTCGGACAGTACTTACCCTTGTTCCTGGGTCATCAGCACCCAGCGCTCGGCCAGGACGCGCCGGAGCCTCGAGGCCAGCATCACGCTAATCAGCAGGGTGGCGTTGAAGCTGAGCTCCAGAGGCACCTGCCACCAGTGGAACCGGATGCGGCCCAGGAAGCCCGTTTCGACGAAGAACATGAAGGCGGTGAAGAGGACGGGCTCCAGCAGGGTCTGCCAGAGGGGACGCTCCTGGCTGTGGCGCTCCAGCAGAAACCCGGTGTAGGCGCCGTAGAACAGCCGTGTGGGCTTGAATCCATGGGCGGTGGTGAACCCCAGGGGGATGGAGAGCAGGGAGGTGATCATGACGGCGACGGCCGTCCGCGCCCAGGGATCGAGCCGGAGCCAGTGCCGCCGCGCCCAGAAGTAGCCGGTGCCCACCGCCAGCCCCTGGGCCGCGGCGAAGGCCAGGCAGATGTACCAATGCCAGCCCTCGAACCACAGGTGGCTGCCCGTGGCCAGCCCGATGATCATCCCCGCCGCCAGGGCCGTGCTGCCCCGGTGATTGGCGTCTTGTCCCTCGCCCGCTGCCAGTTCTTCGGCCAACAGGCCGGGGCGCTCCTTTTCATGGAGCATGGTCGACATGGCCGCTTCGCCCTGGATGCCACGGGCCTCGGCCTCGTCCAGCAGATGCGCCTCCAGCTCCCGCAGCAGCATGAGCCGCCGCCGCCGGGACACCCCCCTCAGGCCGGCAGCCACTTGGGAGAGGTAGCCGTCCAGGGCCCGGGACATGAGTGCGAAGCCTTCAGGCCTTGGGCCCGACAAAGGCCTGAACCATATCCACGAACTGGTTCCATTCCTTCTTCTTGGCGGACAGGAACGCTTCCCCGGCGGGCTGGATCGAGTAGTAGCGCCGCTCTCGGCCGTTTTCCTGAGTCTCCCAGTAGGAGGTGATGAACTCGGTCGCCTCCAGCTTGTGCAGGGCCGGGTAGAGGGCCCCCTCCTTCAGCGTGTAAGTACCTCCCGTGCGCTGGCGGACCGTCTCGATGATCTGGTAGCCGTACATGGGCCCCTCGCAGAGCAGCGACAACAGCAGCAGGGGAGTGCTGCCCTTCAGCAGTTCACGGTCCACAGGGTCCTCCAGTTTAGGCCCTTTTATTGTGCATCGCAAAATGATGCCCGTCAAGGTCCACCCGGTCAGAAATCCTTCTGGATCAAGGATACCAGCGCATCGGATATCCCCTCATCCGGGCCTTCACGGGGCGCACCAGATTACCGGGCTGCAACTGCAGAGTGTCGGGCCAGGCACTCGCTGGTCCGACCCCAAGCCATCAACAAGACCAGGGAGGCCGGATGGCCCCGGCGGGGGTCGAACTGTGCCGCTTCGCTGCACCGGCTCGCGTCGGCGGCACATCTAGTGCCGCCTTGGGCGATCCACTCGCTGGTTCGACCCCAGGCCCTCAACAAGACCAGGGGGCCGGATGGCCCCCCTGGTCTTGTTGGTGTACCCGACTGGGGTCGAACCAGCGACCTTTGGCTTCGGAGGCCAACGCTCTATCCAGCTGAGCTACGGGTACTACGACTTTCCATCATGGCTTCGATCGGCTTTTCGTTCAAGGCTGACGCGCCGGAACCAGGATTACCCCGCCTTTGGCATCGGCGGCCGACGCCCGCTCAGCCTGGTCCGGCCACGGTCCGCCGCCGCACGCTGCCATTGGCCTGGGCGAAGTAGCGACGGACGCCGCGGGTGATGGCGTCGGCCACTTTGGCGCGGAAGGCTGCGTCCTGGAGCTTCCCCTCCTCCTTCGGGTTGGAGATGAAGGCCACCTCCACGAGGACGGCGGGCATGGCGGCCCCCCGCAGGACGATGAAGGGGGCCTGCTTGACGCCACGTTCCTTGATGCCAGCCAGGCGGTTCAGCTGGCCCTGGATGGCCACGGCCAAGTGCTCGGAATCCTGGAGGAAGGCCTTCTGGGCGAGGTCGTCCAGGATGCTCGCCACCACGCTGTCGGCGCTGGCCGGGGCGGCCCCGGCGCCGGCATTCTCGGCGGCCACCACTTCGTCATCATCGCCCTTCCCCAGGCTCAGGAAGTAGACCTCCGAGCCCCGGGCGGCGCGGGTCCGGGCGGCATTCAGGTGAAGGCTGATGAAGAGGTCGGCGCCTTGGGCGTTGGCGACGCGGGCCCGATCCCAGAGGGGGATGAAGGTATCGTCCTCCCGTGTGAAGACGGCCTCGAACCCCGCGGCCTCCAGCTTGGCCGCCACGGCCCGGCCGATCTCCAGGGCCGCCACCTTCTCCTTCAGGCCCTTGGGACCCTTGGCACCGCTGTCGTCCCCACCGTGCCCGGGATCCACCATGACCTTCAGGCGTGGCGGGGGGGCCGTGGGGCCGGCGGGTTTGGGAGTCTGGGCCCAAGACAGTAGGCTGAAGGTGGTGAGCAGAAGGCTCTGGAGTCGGATCATGGCCCAATCGGTAAAAGGCATGCGGGATCTGTTCGGGGCGGAGCTGCGTTGGTTCCAGCATATCGAAGATACCGCCCGCCGGGTGTTCGGCCGGCACGGCTATGGCGAAATCCGCACTCCCATCCTGGAGGAGCTGGACGTCTTCAAGCGCAGCGTGGGGGAAAGCTCCGACATCGTGAACAAGGAGATGTACCAGTTCACGGACAAGGGTGGGCGCGACGTGGTGATGCGCCCCGAGAACACCGCAGGCGTGGTGCGGGCGGCCATTCAGCACAAGCTGCTGGCCTCCAGTGATCCCGTGCTGTTCTATTACATCGGCCAGCAGTTCCGCTACGAGCGCATGCAGACGGGCCGCTACCGGCAGTTCTGGCAGATCGGCGCCGAGAGCTTCGGCGTGGCCTCCCCCGAAAGCGAGGCCGAGAGCCTGCTCATGCTCCACAGTTTCCTGAAGGAACTGGGCCTGAAGCAGATGGTCTTCTCCATCAACAGCGTGGGCACGCCCGAGTCGCGCCCCGCCTTTTACGCAGCCTTCCGGGCCTTCTTCGCCGAGCGCGAGGCCCGCTTCTGCGAGGATTGCCATCGGCGCATCGAGTCCAATCCGCTGCGCGTACTGGACTGTAAAAATGAAACCTGCCAGGCGGCCTTGGAAGGCCATCCGGTGATCACGGACTACCTGGACGAGGCCTCGGCGAAGCACCATGCGCGGCTCAAGGCCCTGCTCACGGAACTGGCGATCCCCTTCGAGGAGAACCCTCGGTTGGTGCGCGGCCTGGACTACTACACCCGCACGGCCTTCGAGCTGCTCAGCTCCGACCTGGGCGCCCAGAGCGCCCTGCTGGGCGGCGGCCGCTACGATCTGCTGGTGAAGCACCTGGGCGGCCCCGACGTGCCGGCCTTCGGCTGGGCCATCGGCCTGGACCGGCTGGCCATGGTGCTCCAGCAGGTGCGTGGCGATGCGCCCCACCCCGCTCCGGCCCTACTCATCCCCCTGGGCGACCGGGCCGCCATGGAAGCCTTCAAACTGGCGCGCAGCCTTTGGGACGCCGGCCTCAGCGTGCAACTCGAGACCCGGGGCGGCGCCCTCAAGAAGGCCATGGCCACCGCCAACCGCACAGGCGTGCAGACGGTCCTCATCCTGGGCGATGGCGAACTGGACGGCGGCACCGTCACCGTCAAGCACATGGCCACGGGCGAGCAGGAGTCCTGGCCGCTGGGTGAGGTGGTCGCGCGGCTGAAATAGCCGGACTCACCTAGGGCCGGACGGCCTTCAGCAGAGCCTTGAACCGGGGATCCTTCCGGATGGGGTCGGCCATGGGTTCCCGCTCCAGGTAGATGAGGTACTCGCAGCGTTCGTCCAGCGCCTTCTGCAAACTCTGGAGCTCCCCCTCACGGTCCCCCAGGCCGCCCTGGATCCCCGCCAGGAAGAGGGCGGGGACATAGGGGGGCTGGCCGCCGGACTTGGGAGGGTGGCGAAGCAGTTCGAGCATCTCTTCGGCTTTCCGGTGCTCACCCTTCGCAGCGTAGGCATGCCCGAGGAAGAGGGTCATGCCCGGGGCCCGGCCGGACAATTCCCACCCCTGGCGCAAGGCCGTGATGGCCTCATCGAAGCGCCCCTGCATCTCCAGGGCCCGGCCCAGGTTCAGGTAGCCCAGGATGAAGTTTGGATCCAGCTCAAGGGCCTTCTGCGAGGCCGCGGCCGCCTCCCCGTAGCGGCGGGCGAAGTAGTGCGCCTCGGCGACCGCGGACTTCACCGCCGGGGAGAGGGGATCCAACGCTTCCGCCTTCCGCAGCTCCTCCAGGGCATCCTCGCTCCGCCCCCGGGCATTCAGGTAGAGGGCGTACCACTGGTGGGCCGTGGCGTAGCCGGGGTTCAGCTCGATGGCCCGGCGGAAGGCCTCTTCGGCCCCATCCCAATCCCACTCGTAAATGAGGCGGATGTGACCGAGCGAGGCGTGGGCCTCGGCCAGGGCGGGATCCAGCTTCAGGGCCGCCGTCACCGCCTGCTTGGCCAGGGGCATGGCCTCCTTGGGGGCCATGGCGCCCATTTCGGCGGAACCCAGCAGGGCGTAGCAGTCCGCGATCCCCACGTGGGTGGGGGCGAAACTCGGGTCCAGGCGCGCGGCCAGCTGGAACTGTTCCAGGGCCTTGTAGAGGTCCTGCGGGGTGCGCTTGTTCCAGAAGAAGCGTCCCTTCAGGTAGGTCGCGTAGGCTTCCGGCTTCACAGATCTCGGATGGGCCCGCCCTGGGTCCAGCCTGAGGTTGATGCCACCCGCGATGGCATCCGCCACGTCGCGCTGGAGCACCAGCACATCCCTGACGTCCCGGTCGTAGCTGTGATCCCAGATGTGCGTCTCGTCGTAGCCCCGCACCAGATGCGCGGTGACCCGCACCCGATCCCCCACGCGCCGGACGGTGCCCTCGAGCAGGTAGTCCACCCCCAGTTCCCGGGCGATCTGACGGGGGCGCTTCGTGGTGTTCCGATAGCCGAGGGCGGACCGGAGAGCCACCACCCGTGCCCCCTCGCCAGGCTGTTGCCCCAGCTGGGTGATCAGTTCCTCGGCGAACCCATCACTGAAGAATTCCTGGTTCTTCTCCTCCCCGAGATTGACGAAAGGCAGCACCGCCACCGCCGGTCCGGGGCGGGATCGGCCCAGGCGACGGACCAGGGTCCAGGCCCCCGCCAAGATAAGGATTCCCAGCAGGGACCACAGGACGAGGAGCCCGGGCCAGGACCGCCGCGACACCCTCTGAACCGGGCTGATGGCCAGGCCTGGTTCCATCCCTTCCGGTTGGAGTTCCGCCGGAGCGACGGCCTCCTCCTCGCCGGCCCCTCTTCCAGGTTGGCCGTTCCTCTCCTCTTCCGGGTCGAGCCTGAGCCCGTTGGCCGGCGGAAGGCTGCGCCCGGATAGCCAGGCATCCACTTCGGCGCGGAGGGCGAAGACGCTCCCCAGCTTGTCGTGGAGGTGCCGGTGGACGGGGAGGCCTTCCGTTTTCTCCCAGCGCTGAACCGTCCGGACATCCCGGTCCAGGTAGGCCGCGATCTCCTTCCAGGATTCGAGGCGGGCCTCCAGAACCTCTTGTGTCATCGCCACCCCGCTAGAGGAACCCTCCCGCATCGGAACCGCGTGAACGAATGGATGAATGGATGCCACGGAATTCTACCTGGACCCATCTGATCCTGGAAAGAATTCACAGGAATCAGCTTCACACCTGGACACGACAAAGGGCGACATGCGCACCTTGCCGCTGGCCACCGAGTACCTGGCAGGCCCACCTTGTCCGGCGCACCTGACCCCGACTCGGGAGGTCTCCATGTCACGATCCATTCGGACGAGTCTAGGCATTCTGCTCTGCGGTCTCAGTCTTGGCGCCCAGGAGGCGCCCTGGCCTCCGACTCGGCTCTACGTCGGGCTCACCGCGGGCTCGCAGCGCACCGAGGCCACGCTTCCTGGGCAGGCGTCGCCGACCTCGCTGGAACGCGGCACCGTCGCCATCCTGTGCGGCGTGAGGTTCGGTCCAACCTGGGGCGGGGAGATGGGTTTCCACTTCCTGGGGAGTTATCCTGCCGGTACCACCACAGACGCGTTTGGGACCATCGACTGGGAGCGGGATGTCCACGGACTGTCCTTCACCGGAACCGCGCAGCTGCCCTTGGGGCGGCGGGGGGCCCTCTATGGTCAGGCGGGCCTGATGTTCTGGTCCTCTGAGCCCCGGAGCCATGGCAGCGGGTGGGCGACCTACACCGACGGAAGGGATCACGGCCGGAGCGGCGGAACGCTCATGGTCGCCGCCGGGCTGGATATCACCCTCGTCCAGCACTGGGGTCTCCGGCTTGAAGTCAGCGTGGCGGACCGCATCCTGGACGCCCGCATGACCCGGAGCAGCGCAGGATTCATCTACCGCTTCTGAGCAGGCCCGAAATCCCGGAAGGGAGGCAGCATGGCAAGGTTCATCGGTCTCGATCTCGGCGCGGAGACCCTCAAGGCCGCGGAACTGGTGCGGGAAGGGAACCGTTGGACCTGGACGCGGCGGGCCTGCGTGGCCCACGGAAAGGATCCCGGCGGGGCCCTCTTGGACCTGCTCGGCGAATGGGAGTGGGAGGGCGTGACCGCAGCGGCGGTGACAGGCCGCCTGGGGCGCCCGGTGGCGCTGCCGCGGGTGCCGGGGCGACAGGCCCTGGCCGCGGGCTTCCGACTCAGGCATGGGCAGGAACCTGCCACGGTGGTCTCCATCGGCAGCCGCGGCTTCTCGGTGCTGGAGCTGCGGGCCGCGGGACTCGAGATCTACCGCGAAAATGGCCGCTGCGCGCAGGGGACGGGGAACTTCCTCCAGCAGCTGGTGGGGCGGTTCGGGCTCACGGTGGAGGAGGCCTCGGCCCTGGCGGAGGGCGTGACCGATCCGGCTCCCCTGTCGGGCCGTTGCCCTGTGATCCTCAAGACGGACATGACCCATCTGGCCAACAAGGGGGAATCCCGCGAGCGCATCCTGGCCGGATTGCTCGACGCCATCGCGGAAAACGTGCAGGCCCTCATGAAACCCAAGGTCTGTCCCGAGCGCCTGCTGCTCGCAGGAGGCGTCGCCCGCTCCGCCCGCATCCAGGCGCACTTCCGCCGCCACGCGGCCGCTCACGGGATGACCTACCTGGAGGCTTCCGAGGAGGATCGGCTCTACCTGGAGGCCCTGGGCTGCGCTGTCCTGGCGGCCGAGGCTCCCGCCATCCTGCCGGAGCTGGAGGCGCTGGTGCGCCCGCCGGACCGGGCACCGATGGAAGCCTCCGAACCGCTGTCCTTCCACCTGGACCGGGTCCGCCGCCTGCCGGGGCCGCCCGAGCCTCTGGCCGCGGGCCCCGTGGAGACCGTTCCCGTCGAGGTGATCGTGGGCTTCGACATCGGGTCCACAGGTTCCAAAGCGGTGGCCCTGGAGCCCGAGAGCGGATCCGTGCTCTGGGAGGGTTACCTGCCTACGGATGGCGCGCCGGTGGCGGCCGCCCAGGCCCTCATGCGCAACCTCCTGGCGGGCCCCGCCGCCGCACACCACATCCGGGGCTTCGGCGTGACCGGGTCGGGCCGCGAGATCGTGGGTTCCCTGCTCTCCGTCTGCTACGGCCGGGAAGCGGTGTCCGTGCTCAACGAGATCGCGGCCCACGCCACCGGCGCCCTGCAGTGCGACCCGCGGGTGGACACCATCTTCGAGATCGGTGGCCAGGACGCCAAATACATCCGGCTCGCCGACGGCAAGGTGGTGGACGCGGCCATGAACGAGGCCTGCTCCGCCGGCACCGGCTCCTTCATCGAGGAGCAGGGGCGCCGCTTCAGCGGGATCGACTCGGTGGCGCAATTGGGCGAGGTGGCGCTGTCCGCGGAGCACTGCATCTCCCTGGGCCAGCACTGCTCGATCTTCATGGCCGAGGTCATCGACGAGGCCGTGGCCGCCGGCCTTCCCCAGGCCACCATCATCGCGGGCATCTACGACTCCGTGGTGGCGAACTACCTGAACCGCGTGAAGGGCAGCCGTTCCGTGGGGCAGGTGATCTTCTGCCAGGGCATGCCCTTCGCTTCGGACGCCCTGGCCGCAGCCGTGGCCCGCCAGACCGGGGCCGAGGTCATCGTGCCGCCCCGGCCGGGGCTCATGGGCGCGGTGGGCATCGCGCTCCTGGCCGCCCGCGAGCTGGCCTGGGAGGAGGCGGAGGACCTGGACGGCGCCCGCTTCCTACAGGCTGAAGTGGCCGCCAAGGATCAGTTCGTCTGCACCGCCACGCAGGGTTGCGGTGGGGCCGGGAACAAGTGCCGGATCGACCGCCTCACCACGCGCGTGGATGAAACCACCACCAAGTTCACCTGGGGGGGCGGCTGCTCCCTGTGGGACAAGGGCACCCGGCGGGCCAAACTGCCGGACCGGGCCCCCGATCCGTTCCGGGAACGCCGGGAGCTGGTGGCCCGTCTCTCCGGGCGCCTCTCGGATCGGCGCGGCCGGCCGCTCATCGGGATCAGCAGCGAGTTCCAGCTCCAGGGTTCCTTCCCCTTCTTCGCCACCTTCCTCCACGAACTCGGCTTTGATCTCCAGGTGGCCCCCACCCCGGGGCGCGACACGCTGAAGCGGGGCATCGAGGAGGCGGGCGTGCCCTTCTGCGCCCCCATGCAGCAGTACCACGGCCTGGTCGCCGGCATGGCGGATGCGCAGCCCGACTACCTCTTCCTGCCCATGATGCGAGAGCTCCCGAGGGTGGGCGGAGAACCCCACGCCGTGGTCTGCCCCATCTCCCAGGGGGCCCCGGATGTGCTCCGCCTGGGGCTGGGTGCGGAGGCGCCCAAGGTGCTGTCCCCCGTGGTGGATTTCGGCACCGGGACTTATGACTCCCGGGCCTTCCTCACCGTTTGCCGGCACCTGGCGTCGGACCTGGGTCGGGACCTACCTTCGGAGTGGCGCTCTGCCTGGCGGACCGCCCGGGCCGCCCAGCTGGTCTTCGAGGTGGAACTGCACGAACTCGGCCGCCGGGCCCTGGCCTTCTGCCGGGACCGGAACCTCATACCCGTGGTGCTGCTGGGTCGCGGCTACACCCTGCACAACGATGTGCTGAATTCCAACGTGCCCGCCATCCTCCGGGAGCAGGGCGCCATCGCCATTCCGCTGGATTGCCTGCCCCTGGACGAGGGCGTGCCGATCTTCGACGAGGTCTTCTGGGGGCACAGCCAGCGCATCCTGCGCGCCGCCTGGCAGATCCGTCGGACACCCGGGCTCTACAGCGTCTTCTGCTCGAACTATGCCTGCGGGCCCGACAGCTTCACCGTCCCCTTCTTCGCCTGGCTCATGGAGGGCCGCCCCTACGCGGTTATCGAAACGGACGGGCACTCGGGGGACGCCGGCACCAAGACGCGGGTGGAGGCCTTCCTCCACTGCGTCCGCGAAGACCGGTCGCGCAGAAGTCAGGGCGAGGACCGGAGCGAGCCTCGGGAGGCCTCGGACCTGTGCGTGGGCACCCACACCTTCCAGGAGATCCACCGCAAGGGGGAACGCCTCCTGATCCCGCCCATGGGACCCGAGGCCGAGGCCGTGGCCGCCACCATGCGCGGGCTGGGCCTGCCGGCCGAGGCCCTGCCGCCATCGGATCTGGGCGCGCTCCGGCTGGGGCGACGGCAGACTTCCGGAAAGGAATGCCTGCCCATGACCCTGGTGCTGGGCGGGCTGCTGGCCTACCTGGAGCGCCATCCGGACGAGCGCGTGGTCCTGCTCCTCCCGGCCGCCTTCGGCCCTTGCCGCATGGGGGCCTACCGCACCCTCCACCAGCTGATCCTGAAGCGGCTGGGCGAGGATGCGCGGGTGCGGATCTGGTCTCCGCCCTACGGCGACTACTTCCGCGGCCTGCCCACGGGCTTCAAGGCCCTCATCCTCGCGGGCATGGCGGCCTTCGGCACCCTAGAACGGGCCCTCTGCCACATCCGGGCCGCGGAGCGCACGCCCGGCGCGGCGGACGCCATCCGGAACAAATGGGCGGCGCACATCGCAGCCCATCTGGAAGCCACGGCCGCGGGCGACCTCGGCGCGGCACGGGTGGTCTCCGAGGTGGCCACGGGCCGCATCTACGGCATCCCCGCCCTCCTTCGCCAGGCTCTGGCGGAGCTCCGGCGGGCGGACAACGGGGCGGACCTGCCCCGGGTCCTGCTCACCGGAGAGATCTACGTGCGGCTCGATCCCTTCGCCAACGGTCAGATGGCCCGCGCCCTGGCCGCCCGGGGCCTCCGGGTGGACGTGGAGGCCACCACCGACTTCATCGAGTATTCCGAATACACCGCACGAGCCCAGGGCGCCAAGAACGGCCCGGCCGCCCGGGTGGAACGGTGGGTCCGGGAGCGGATCCTCGCGGTGGCGGAAGGGACGCTCGCGACCGAGCTCGGCTGGCCCCGTCGCGGCTCCCTGCCCAAGATCCTGGAGGCCTCAGCGCCGTACCTGCGCGAGGCTCTGGAAGGCGAAGCCGTGCTCACCATCGGCGCCCCCCTGCTGGGCTGGCGCCGGGGCGAGATCGACGCCGCCGTGCTCGTGGCGCCTCTGGAGTGCATGCCCTCCAAGCTGGCGGACGCCCAGTTCATCCACGCCGCCGAGCGGGAGGGACTGCTCACCCTCTCCCTGCCCCTGAACGGCGAGCCGCTGGATCCCGAGGCCCTGGATGCCTTCGCCTTCGAGGTCCGTCGCCGGCACCTGGCCCGCCACCGGACCCGCCGCCCCTCCCCCACGGACGACCTGCTTCGGACCGCCTCCTCCATCTGATCCCATCCCTCACCCCGCCAGCCCTCGGCTGGCACCAGCCGCGGCAACGTGATCCAGAAGGCCGCGGGCATGGAGGCTTTCCTGCGCTGACTGCTGTGAGCCGAATGGACCTCTGGCTCACGACTTTTACCAGGTGATGCCCTGTCTGGGACCCGCCTGTGCGGGAGGCCTCGCCAAATCCTGACCATGGCGGTAGACTATCTTCTTCGTGATCGCAGGCGACCCCCGGTCTCCGCCTCTTTTCAATCCGAATACCCCCATTTCGCCCTGACCGGGCCTCCGGAATCTTTCCGAGGGCGGGCCCTTCCAGGAGCGACCATGTCCTTCGATACCCTCGGGCTGTTGCCCGAGCTGCTGCGCGCCGTACGCGAGCAGGGCTACGAACACCCCACCCCCATCCAGACCCAGGCGATTCCCCTGGTGCTGGAAGGCCGCGACCTCATGGGTCGGGCCCAGACCGGCACAGGCAAGACCGCCGGCTTCACCCTGCCCATGCTCCAACTGCTGGCTCCTCAGGCCAACACCTCGGCCTCGCCCGCGCGCCACCCCATCCGCGCCCTCATCCTCACCCCCACCCGCGAGCTGGCCATGCAGGTGGAGGAGAGCGTCCGCACCTACGGCAAGTACATCCCCCTGCGTTCCACCACCATCTTCGGCGGCGTGAACATCAACCCCCAGACCAAGGCCCTCCGCGCCGGCGTCGAGATCCTTGTCGCCACCCCGGGCCGCCTGCTGGACCACCAGGGGCAGGGCAACCTGAACTTCAGCCAGCTGGAGATCCTGGTGCTGGACGAAGCCGACCGCATGCTCGACATGGGCTTCATCCGCGACATCCAGAAGATTCTCGCGCTGCTGCCTGCCAAGCGGCAGACCCTGCTCTTCTCGGCCACGTTCACGGACGAGATCAAGCAGCTGGCCTCCAAGTTCCTGAAGACCCCCGCCTCCGTGCAGATCACGCCCCAGAACACCGCCGCCGAGCTGGTCCGCCAAGTCGTGCACCCGGTGGACCGCGAGCGCAAGCGCGCCCTGCTGGCCCACCTGATCACCAGCCGGAAGCTCGAGCAGGTGCTGGTGTTCACCCGCACCAAGCACGGCGCCAACCGACTGTCCGAGCAGCTCGACAAGGACGGCATCAGCTCCATGGCCATCCACGGCAACAAGAGCCAGCCCCAGCGCATCAAGGCGCTGGAGGACTTCAAGAAGGGCGCGGTCCGCGTCCTGGTGGCCACGGATATCGCCGCCCGCGGCCTGGACATCGACATGCTGCCTCATGTCGTGAACTACGAGCTGCCCCAGGTGCCTGAAGACTACATCCACCGCATCGGCCGCACCGGCCGCGCCGGCAGCGAGGGTGAAGCCCTGTCGCTGGTCTGTGTCGATGAACATCGTCTGCTCAAGGACATCGAGAAGCTCCTGCGCAAGGAACTGCCCAAGGATGTGATCCAGGGCTACGCTCCGGATCCCAGCATCCCCGCCGAACCCATCCAGACCGGGCGCCAGGGCGGTGGTGGTGGCCGTGGTCGCGGTCCGGCCCGCAGCGCCCGACCCTCCTCGGGCCAGGCGCCCCGCGGCGAACGGGGACGGCACCCCGCCCGGCCCAGCTCGCGCGGGAAGTGAAGCGGCGATGGCCCCACCTTCTCAGGACCCCCTGAGGGATTAAGGTGGGGCTATACCCCTTGACACGAGGGTAAATGGGGCGCAGCCTTGTTGCTTATGCAAGAACAGGCTCCCGACCCCCTTTCTGATGCCGGCCTCGGAATCCTGGCCGCCGCCATCCGGCGCCTCCTCAAGCAGGTGGTCTGGGCCCGTTTGGCTCCCTATGAGCTGAGCCCCCAGCAGTTCTGGGTGATGCTGGTGCTGCTCCAGAAGGGCCCGTCCTCCCTTCACCCCCTGGCCCAGCAGGTGTGGATGGACGATCCCACCGCCAGCCGTGTGGTGAAGGCGATGGTCCAGCGCGGGTTGCTGACCACCAAACCGGATCCTCGGCATGGCCGCAGGATCCTCATCGATCTTGCCCCGGGGGCCGTGGCTATGGCGCAGGAGCTCGAGGACCTGGCCGTGAACCTCCGCGAATCCATGGCCAACGGCCTGTCCCCGGCCCAGCAGGAGGTTCTGCAGAGCGGCCTCCGGACCATGATCGGCAACCTCGAAACCATGTACGCGGCCACGCTCGCTCAGGGCGTGGGGAAGGACCGGGCCCTGGTTCCATGATCTCGAGCAGGCCGCGGCGCTGTACCCTCGTCCTGTCCTGCCGTGAGGGCTCACGCACCTGGTTCGTCCTCGCGTTCCCTGCCGGTCACCGGGAACCCCGTCGAATGGTCCGGACCTAAGGCCGATCCGCAGCCCAGTGCGACCCGCTGGGCCCCTCCGACCCACCCCGCTCGAAAAGGCTTCGACTCCCGCATGGACGCCAACGATCCCATCCAGTCTCTTGAATCCGGCGCCGGGCGCCCCGCCCTGCTTCGCGGTTGGCGCCTGGGGGCCATCCTCGTGGCAGCGGCGGCCCTTGCCCTGATCCTCTTCGGCCGTGGCGGGAAGAAGGGTGCCGACAAGAATCCGGCCGGTGGACGTCCTGTGCCTGTGGTGGCCGTCCAGGCCCGCCAGGGGGATATGCCCGTGAGCCTCACGGGCCTCGGCACGGTCACCGCCCTGAACACCGTGACCGTGAAGAGCCGCGTGGATGGCCAACTGGTGCGGGTGGCCTTTACCGAGGGCCAGATGGTGCGCCAGGGCGACCTGCTGGCGGAGATCGATCCCCGTCCCTTCCAGGTCCAGCTCATGCAGGCGGAAGGCCAGCTGGCCAAGGACCGGGCGGCCTACCAGAACGCCCTCGCCGACCTGAACCGCCTCCAGGGGCTGGTCCAGCAGGGCATCATCTCCCGGCAGCAGCTGGACACCCAGAGTTCGTCCGTGGCCCAGTACGAAGCCACCCTCAAGGCCGACCAGGCCCAGGTGGAGAGCGCCAAGCTGAACCTCACCTACAGCCGCATCACCGCCCCCATTGCGGGCCGGGTGGGCCTCCGGCAGGTGGATGCCGGCAACATGGTACGCGCCAGCGACGCCAGCGGCCTGGCCGTCATCGCCCCGATCCAGCCCATCAACGTGGTGTTCTCGGTGCCGGCGGACAGCATCCAGAAGGTGCTGGGGCAGACCGCCAAGAATGGCAAGCTTCCGGTCGAGGCGTGGGACCGCGACCTGAAGACCCGGCTCGCCGCGGGTTCTCTTGCGGCCATCGACAACCAGGTGGACCCCGCCACCGGCACCGTCCGGATCAAGGCCCTGTTCGCCAACGCCGACCGCACCCTCTTCCCCAACCAGTTCGTGAATGCGCGTCTGCTGGTCGACACCCTGCGCCGCGTGGTGATCGTGCCCACCGCCGCGGTGCAGCAGAGCCCCCAGGGCGCCTTCGTCTACGTGGTGAAGGCGGACGGTACGGCGGACATGCGCACGGTCGAAGTGCTCGCCACCGATGGCGACGAGACCGCCCTCAAGCAGGGCGTGGCGAATGGCGAGAACGTCATCACGGACGGCCTCGACAAGCTCCGCCCCGGCAGCAAGATCACCCTGCCGAAACCCCCGGCCGCGAAGGGCTGACCCGATGAACCCATCCCGGCCCTTCATCCTCCGGCCGATCGCGACCTCGCTGCTGATGGCCGGGCTGCTCCTGGTGGGCCTGCTGGCCTTCCGCCAGCTCCCGGTCTCGGCCCTACCCCAGGTGGACTATCCCACCATCCAGGTGGTCACCTTCTATCCCGGCGCCAGCCCCGATGTGATGGCCTCCGCCATCACCGCTCCGCTGGAGCGCCAGTTCGGCCAGCTCCCGGGCCTGAACCGCATGTCCTCCTCCAGTTCCGGGGGCAGCTCGATCATCACCCTCCAGTTCGTGCTGGAC
Organism: Geothrix campi; assembly: GCF_024609265.1. Taxonomy (GTDB): domain Bacteria; phylum Acidobacteriota; class Holophagae; order Holophagales; family Holophagaceae; genus Geothrix; species Geothrix campi. The sequence continues at coordinate 1,272,263 of NZ_JANHMP010000001.1, forward strand.
CTAAACATCGACGTGGCCGAGCAGCAAGTGCAGGCGGCCGTGAACGCCGCAGGCACCTACCTCCCCCGCGACCTCCCCAACCCACCCATCTACAGCAAGATCAACCCGGCCGATGCGCCCATCCTCACCCTGGCCCTCACGTCGAAGACCCTGCCCCTCTCGAAGGTGGAGGATTTCGCGGACACGCGCCTGGCCCAGAAGATCTCGCAGCTGCCCGGCGTGGGCCTCGTCAGCATCAGTGGCGGTCAGAAACCCGCTGTCCGCATCCAGGCCAACCCCGCGGATCTGGCCGCCAAGGGTCTCACCCTGGGCGATGTCCGCACGGCGGTGGCCCAGAGCAACGTGAACCAGGCCAAGGGCAGCTTCGACGGCCTGCGCCAGGCCTACGCCATCGGGGCCAACGACCAGCTGCTGTCCAGCGAGGACTACCGGCCCCTCATCGTGGCCTACAAGAACGGCGCGCCGGTGACCCTGTCCGAGGTGGCCACCGTCGCTGACGACGTGGAGAATGCGCGGCTCGCCGCCTGGATGAACCGCACGCCCGCGGTCATCCTCAACATCCAGCGCCAGCCCGGCGCCAACATCATCGCCGTCGTGGACCGGGTGAAGGAGCTGATGCCCCAGCTCCGGGCCTCCCTGCCGGCGGCGGTCGAACTCCACATCCTCACGGACCGCACCGTCACCATCCGGGCCTCCGTGGCCGATGTGGAATTCACGCTGATGCTCACCATCGCCCTAGTGGTCATGGTGATCTTCCTGTTCCTCAGAACCTTCGCCGCCACCATCATCCCCAGCGTCGCGGTGCCGCTGTCCCTGGTGGGCACCTTCGCCGTGATGTACCTGCTGGGCTACAGCCTGAACAATCTCACGCTCATGGCCCTGACGATCTCCACGGGCTTCGTGGTGGACGACGCCATCGTGATGATCGAGAACATCATGCGCTACATCGAGGAGGGCGAGCCGCCCCTCCAGGCGGCGCTGAAGGGCTCGGGCCAAATCGGCTTCACCATCCTGTCCCTGACCGTCTCGCTCATCGCGGTGCTCATCCCCCTGCTCTTCATGGGCGACATCGTCGGCCGGCTCTTCCGGGAGTTCGCCGTCACCCTCAGCGTCACCATCCTGGTGTCCGCGGTGGTGTCGCTCACGCTCACGCCGATGATGTGCGCCAAGCTGCTGAAGCACACACCGGAAGCTGAGCAGGGCCGCTTCTACCAGTCCTCGGAACGTGTCTTCCAGCGGATCATCGCCTTCTACGGCCGCACCCTCACCTGGGTGCTCAAGCACCAGACCGGCACCCTGGTGGTCGCTGTGGCCACCCTCGCCTCCACCGTGCTGCTCTACCTGGTCATCCCCAAGGGCTTCTTCCCCGTGCAGGACACGGGCGTGCTCCTGGGCATTTCCGAGGCCCCGCAGACCGTGTCCTTCGTGGCCATGGCCGAGCGGCAACAGGCCCTCGCCACCGAGATCCTCAAGGATCCGGCCGTGGAAAGCCTGTCGTCCTTCATCGGCATCGACGGCACCAACACCACCCTCAACAGCGGGCGCATCCAGATCAACCTGAAGCCCTTGGAGGAGCGCGGCCTCAGCGCCACCGAGGTCATCCACCGCCTGCAGCCCGAACTGGCCCGGGTGGAAGGCATCCGGCTCTACCTCCAACCGGTCCAGGATCTCACCGTGGAGGACCGGGTCAGCCGGACCCAGTACCAGTACACCCTGGAGGATGCCGATCCCAGGGAGCTGGGGGAATGGGTGCCGAAGTTCGTGGACCGGCTGTCCGCTCTCCCTGAACTGCGCGAAGTGGCCAGCGACCAGCAGAACGCCGGCCTCCAGGTCCGTATCACCCTCGACCGCGCGACGGCTTCCCGCCTGGGCATCACACCCCAGATGCTGGATGACGCGCTCTATGATGCCTTCGGCCAGCGGCAGGTCTCCACCATGTTCACCCAGCTGAACCAGTACCGCGTGGTGCTGGAGGCCCACCCCGGCCAGTACCAGCGGCCGGAGGATCTCCAGGCGATCTACGTGCGCTCGGCCTCCGGCGGATCCGTGCCCCTCAGCGCCTTCACCCGCATCGAGACCATCACGGCCCCTCTGGCTGTGAACCACCAGGGCCAGTTCCCCACGGCCACCGTGTCCTTCAACCTGGCTCCGGGCGCCTCCCTTGGCGACGCGGTGAAGGCCATCCAGAAGGTGCGGAGTGACATCGATCTGCCGCCCAGCATCAAGGCGGGCTTCCAGGGTACGGCCCAGGCCTTCGGCGCCTCGCTCACGAACACGCCGTTCCTCATTCTCGCCGCGGTGCTGACGGTCTACATCCTGCTGGGCGTGCTGTATGAAAGCTACATCCACCCCATCACGATCCTGTCGACGCTGCCCTCGGCGGGTGTGGGCGCCCTGCTCTCGCTCATGCTCTGCCGCACGGATTTCAGCGTCATCGCGCTCATCGGCATCATCCTGCTCATCGGCATCGTCGAGAAGAACGCCATCATGATGATCGACTTCGCGCTGGAGGCCGAACGCAAGAACGGCCTGCCTCCAGAAGAGGCCATCTACCAGGCCTCCCTGCTGCGCTTCCGGCCCATCATCATGACCACCATGGCGGCCCTGCTGGGCGGCGTCCCCCTGGCGCTGGGCACCGGCGTGGGCGCCGAGCTGCGGCGCCCCCTGGGCATCGCCATCGTGGGCGGCCTCATCTTCAGCCAGATCCTCACGCTCTACACCACCCCCGTGATCTATCTCGCGTTCGACCGTCTCGCGCGGAGGCTGCGCCGCTGGCGCGGCGCAGAAGAAGCTTCGCCTGAAATGTCTGAGTCATGAACGGCCTCGCCCACCCCATCTCTCCGCGCCGCGCCAGCGGCGCATACCTCCAGGCGGAACGCCTGGAGGCCAAGCCGTGAGCATCTCCACCCCCTTCATCCACCGCCCGGTGGCCACCACGCTACTGACGGTGGCCCTGGCCCTCATGGGTGCCATCGCCTACACGTTCCTCCCTGTCTCGCCCCTGCCCCAGGTGGAGTTCCCCACCATCCAGGTCTCCGCGGGGCTGCCTGGTGCGAGCCCTGAGACCATGGCCTCGTCCGTGGCCACACCCCTGGAGCGCCAGTTCGGGCGCATTGCCGGCATCACGGAGATGACCTCGGCCAGTTCCCTAGGCGGGACGAACATCACCCTCCAGTTCGATCTCAGCCGGAATATTGATGCGGCGGGCCGGGACGTGCAGGCAGCCATCAACGCCGCCCGGGGCGACCTGCCCTCCAATCTGCCGAACAACCCCTCGTACCGGAAGGTGAATCCCGCGGATTCGCCCATCCTCATGCTGGCGCTGACCTCGAACCTGATCCCCCGGGAGCGCATGTACGATGTGGCCTCCTCGGTGCTCCAGCAGAAGCTCTCCCAGATCCAGGGCGTCGGCCAGGTCTTCGTCTGGGGTGGCGCCCTGCCCGCCGTGCGCGTGGACGTGAATCCGGCGGTCCTCAACGCCCAGGGCATGGCCCTGGAGGACGTCCGCCTGGCCATCGCCGGGGCCAACATCAACCGGCCGAAAGGGGATCTCTCTAACAGCACGACCGCCTGGTCCCTGTCCACGACGGACCAGCTGATGAAGGCCGCGGATTACCAGCCGCTGATCGTGCGGTACCGGAACGGCAATGCCGTGCGCCTGTCGGACGTGGCCACGGTCACGGATTCCGTGGAGAACGTCCGCAACCGGGGCCTCTCGAACGGTGTCCCCGCCATCATCGTGCCCATCTTCCGCCAGCCGGACGCCAACATCATCGAGACCGTGGACCGGGTGCGCGCCATCCTCCCCCAGCTCCAGGCCTCGCTGCCGCCCACCATCGAGCTGAAGGTGCTCATCGATGCCACCCGCACCATCCGCGCCTCGGTGAAGGATGTTCAGGTGGCCATGAGCATCTCCATCGGGCTGGTGATCCTGGTGGTGTTCGTCTTCCTGCGCAGCGTGCGCTCCACGCTCATCCCCAGCGTGGCGGTACCCATCTCGCTCATCGGCACCTTCGGTGCCATGTACATGCTGGGCTACACCATCGACAACCTGTCCCTGATGGCGCTCACCGTGGCCACGGGCTTCGTGGTGGATGACGCCATCGTGGTGGTGGAGAACATCACGCGCCACCTCGAAGGCGGCATGCAGCCCATGGAGGCGGCCCTCCACGGCGCCAAAGAGATCGGCTTCACGGTGGTCTCCATCAGCATCTCGCTCATCGCCGTGTTCATCCCCATCCTGCTCATGGGCGGCATCGTGGGCCGGCTCTTCCGCGAGTTCGCCGTGACGCTCTCCGTGGCCATCCTGGTGTCCATGGTGGTGTCCCTCACCACCACGCCCATGATGTGCTCCCGCCTGCTCCGCCCCCACAGCGAGGAGCGCCACGGCAGGGTCTTCATGGCCACGGAACGCGCCTTCCAGTGGATCATGGGGCACTACGAGACCTCGCTGGCCTGGGTGCTGCGGCACCAACGCTTCACGCTGGGCGTGGCCCTGGGGACCATGCTCGCCACAGTGGGCCTCTACGTGGTCATCCCCAAGGGCTTCTTCCCCCAGCAGGACACGGGGCGCCTCACCGGCTCCATCCAGGCCGCCCAGGACATCTCCTTCGCGGGCATGGAGAAGCTGATGACGGGGTACGTCGCCATCGTGCAGGCCGATCCCGCCGTGGAAAACGTCACGGCCTTCATTGGCGGGGGCAACACGGGCCGCATGTTCGCCTCCCTGAAACCCAACGACCAGCGGAAGGAGACCGCCGACCAGGTCATCGCCCGCCTGCGGGGGAAGACGGCCCACCTGCCCGGCGGCACCCTCTACATGCAGCCCGTCCAGGACATCCGCATCGGCGGGCGGCCCTCCAGCTCCCAGTACCAGTACACCCTCCAGGGCGACGATGCCCGCGAGCTCTTCGACTGGGCGCCCAGGGTGCTCCAGAAGCTCCGCACGGTGCCCCAGCTGGCGGATGCCAACACGGATCTGCAGAACAAGGGCCTCGAAGCCTCGCTGGTCATCGACCGCGCCACCGCCTCCCGGCTGGGCATCACCCCCCAGGCCATCGACAGCACCCTCTACGACGCCTTCGGGCAGCGCTTCGTCTCCACCATCTACACCACCCTGAACCAGTACCACGTGGTGATGGAGGTGGACACGCCCTTCATGCAGACCCCCGACGGCCTGCGCCATACCTACGTGCGGTCCACCTCCGGGAACCTGGTGCCCCTCAGCGCCTTCACGCGCCTGGAACGGCGGAACACGGCCCTCTCGGTGAACCACCAGGGCCAGCAGCCCTCCGTGACCCTGTCCTTCAACCTGCCTCCGGGCGTGGCCCTGGGCGATGCGGTGGCGGCCATCGACAAGGCCCAGCAGGAGATCCGCCTGCCCGGCACGATCCGCGGCAGCTTCATGGGCACGGCCCAGGCCTTCAAGGCCTCGCTGTCGAACCAGCCGCTGCTGCTGGCGGCGGCCCTGCTGGTGGTCTACATCGTGCTGGGGGTGCTGTACGAAAGCCTCATCCACCCGCTGACCATCCTCTCCACCCTGCCCTCGGCGGGCGTGGGGGCCCTGCTGGCCCTGCTGGCCTTCCGCACAGAGCTGAGCGTCATCGCCTTCATCGGCATCATCCTGCTCATCGGCATCGTGAAGAAGAACGCCATCCTCATGATCGACTTCGCCATCGAGGTGGAGCGCCGGGAGGGCAGGACCCCGGAGGAATCCATCTTCCAGGCCTGCCTGCTGCGTTTCCGCCCCATCACCATGACCACCATGGCGGCCATGCTGGGGGGCCTGCCCCTGGCCATCGGCATGGGCACGGGCTCCGAGCTGCGGCAGCCCCTGGGCATCGCCATCGTGGGCGGCCTCCTCTTCAGCCAGCTCCTGACCCTCTACACCACCCCGGTCATCTACCTCTACATGGACCGGGCGCGGCTGCGATGGGAGCGGTTCCGGGCTTCCCGGCGCGCCGTCGCCCCCGTCATCGAAGGCTGAGGGCGCCTTGGCCTCTGGGGGCTGGTCCAGGGAAGCACCCCAGCCATCCCGCCGGGGCACTTCCCTGGGTCTGAAGGTGGCGATGGGGATTCTGGCCATCCCCATCGTCCTGGTGCTGTTCCTCTTCGGCCAGTCGAAGACGGTCGAGGCCCAGGCCTGGCCGGTGATCCGCCGGGTTGCCCTGCGGTTGCAGACCGATGCCGAGGCCGGGCGGCTCTATCGGGCCAACCCGGCGCTGGCGAGGAGATACCCCACCGAGGAGGCGTTCCTCGAACAGGTGCGCGCCTTCCGGCCCCAGTTCGCCAGTCTGCCGGACCCGCGGCCCAAGGCCGACCGCTACGAATGCCATGCGGGGCCCAACGGGTTCCGGGCCTCCGTGCAGGGCTCCGGCGGGACCTGGATCACCCTCGAAGTGAGGCAGGACATCCTCCTCGAGAAAGTGCCGGGAGAGGGCCTCCTTCGCCTGGAGTTCTCGCCGACCCGGGAATCCAGCCGCCCGAAGCGACGAGCCATCCGGAAAGCCGCAGGAGCCCACACCGCCTTCCGCGGGCCTTCTGGCGGCCTCCCCGCTTGAGCCGGTCCCCTCGGGGTGCGATCCTGTAGGGCTATGAAACTCGATCGGCTCGGCGACTTCCAACGCACCCACCGCAACGGCGACCTGCGCCTCGACCACGCGGGCCAACCCGTGCGCCTGCTCGGCTGGTGCCGCCGCGTGCGCAACCTCGGCTCCCTGGTGTTCCTGGATCTGCGTGACCGCTGGGGCCTGGTGCAGCTGGTGGCCAACGAGGAGACCGCCGACCCCGAGCTGCTGGCCCGGCTCAAGGCCGTGCGCAGCGAGTTCGTGCTGGCCGTCGAAGGCGTGGTGGCCGAACGGGAGAGCAAGAACCCCAACATGCCCACCGGTGACATCGAGATCCGTCTCACGGGCCTGAAGATCCTCAACACCGCCGCCCCCCTGCCCTTCCCCCTGGAAGACGAGGGCGTGGGCGAGGACCTGCGCCTGACCTACCGCTTCCTGGATCTGCGCCGCGAGCAGCTCCAGCGCAACATGATCCTCCGCAGCGAGGTGGCGAACCTCACCCGGAACCACTTCCGGGAGCTGGAGTTCATCGAGGTCGAGACACCCATCCTCACCAAGTCCACGCCCGAGGGCGCCCGGGACTACCTGGTGCCCAGCCGCGTCCACCCTGGCGAGTTCTTCGCCCTGCCCCAGAGCCCCCAGCTCTTCAAGCAGCTGCTCCAGGTGAGCGGCTTCGAGCGCTACGTCCAGATCTGCCGCTGCTTCCGGGACGAGGACCTGCGCGCCGACCGTCAGCCCGAGTTCACCCAGATCGACATCGAGATGAGCTTCGTGCGTCAGGAGGACGTGCAAGGCGTCATCGAGCCGTTGATGGTGAAGCTGGCCAAGATGGTCGGCAAGGACGTCACCGCGCCCTTCCCCCGCCTGCCCTACCGGGATGCCATGGAGTGGTACGGCTCCGACAAGCCGGACCTCCGCTGTGGCCTCAAGATCCAGGACGTCACTGGCCTCTTCGCCGCCAGCGGCTTCAACCTCTTCCGCGCCGCCGCCGAGAGCCAGGGCCAGCGCCGCGTCCGGGCCCTGTTCTTCCCCGGTGAGGCCGCGGGGTTGCTGAGCCGCAAGCAGCTGGACGAGCTGGGTGAAACCGCCAAGCAGCTGGGCGCGGGCGGCCTCCCCTACGCCAAGTGGGGCAAGGACGGCCTCGCCAGCAGCTTCAAGAAGTTCCTGGAGCCCGCGGACGAAGCGGCCCTGAAGCAGAGCCTCGGCGTCGACGGCGAGGGCCTCGCCATCTTCGCCGTGGGCACGAACCCCCAGACCAGTCGTGTGCTGGGCGAGCTGCGCCTCCGCCTGGCCCGACAGTTCGGGATGCTAGACGAATCCTGTTTCAACTTCCTCTGGGTCGTGGACTTTCCCCTGCTGGAGTGGAGCGGCGAGGACGACGGGGAGGGCGGCCGGTACGTGGCCTGCCACCACCCCTTCACCAGTCCCCACCCGGACGACCTGGACCTTCTCGACACCGATCCCGGCCGGTGCCGCGCCGTGGCCTACGACTTGGTGCTCAACGGCTTCGAGGTGGGCGGCGGCAGCATCCGCATCCATGACGCGGAGACCCAGAGCCGCATGTTCCGCGCCATCGGCATCGGCGAGGAAGAGGCCCGCGCCAAGTTCGGCTTCCTGCTCGACGCCCTCAGCTACGGCGCCCCGCCCCACGGCGGCCTGGCTCTCGGACTGGACCGCCTGGTGATGCTGCTGGCGGGCGTGGACAATATCCGCGAGGTCATCGCCTTCCCCAAGACGGCCCAGGCCCGCTGCCTCATGACCGACGCCCCCAGCCCCGTGGACGAGCGCCAGCTCCGCGAGCTGCACCTCATGCAGGACGCCAAGCAGACCTACCGCGTGGGCGCCGTGTTCTTCGAGAGCGCTGAGGGTGGCAGCCCCGAACTCCGCGGCCAGGCCCTCCAGCAGATCGGCCAGATGACGCCCCGCCAGGCCCAGGGCCTCGTCACCCTGGACGCTCAGGGTCAGATCCTCGATGCCCAGACCCTGAGCGGCCCGACCTTCGAGTTCTGAACGATCGCCCAGGCCAGGCACTGCCGTCCAAGATCAGCATCAGGCCCATGGATCCGGGCCCCGGGGAGCAGAAACCTTTCGAGATCAACCGGGCTGGCGACTTCACAGCCTTCCAGACCAGGGCGGTTCCCTTTGATCTGAAGGTGGCCAGCCACACCGGGCAGCTCCACGTCACGCTGCTCTCCCAGGAATTCCAGGGAAAAGTCTGGTCTCTGCCCCTGCCCAAGGCGGGGAGTCCGCCTCGCGTGCTGGTCCTGCTGCTGCCAAAGCCCTGATTTCCCCTGGCCCCATCCGGCCAGGGGGTTATTTTTGCGGCATGGACACGACGCTGGATGTCCGGGCGGCTGCGGTGGCCGGGATTTTCTACCCTCGGGAGAGTGGCGAGTTGGGCCGCACCATCCAGGCGATGTTCGCCGATGCGGCCGGGGCGAACGCTTGGCTCGGCCCACCCAAGGCCTTGATCGTCCCCCACGCGGGCTACATCTATTCCGGGCCCATCGCCGCCAGCGCCTACGCCCCCTTGAGCCGTCTGCGGGGCATCATCCAGCGGGTGGTGCTGCTGGGCCCCGCCCACTACGTGCCGGTATCCGGCTTGGCCCTGCCTGGAGCGGCGGCCTTTGACACACCGCTCGGCCGGGTCCCCGTGGATGGTGAGGCCGCGGAGCGCCTCCGGCCCCTGGCTGCAGTGACCACCAACCCGGAGGCTCACGCCCGGGAGCATTCGCTCGAGGTGCAACTGCCCTTCCTTCAGCAGACCCTGGGGACCTTCCAGCTGGTGCCGCTGGCCGTGGGCCGGGCTTCCGCAGAGGCTGTGGCGGAAGCCATCGAAACGTTGTGGGGCGGGCTGGAAACGCTGATCGTCGTGAGCTCGGATCTGTCCCACTACCTTCCCTATGACCGTGCGCAGCAGCTGGACCGCCGCACCTGCGCCAGCATTTCGGACCTGGAGCTGCTGGCCAGCCACGAGCAGGCCTGCGGGGCCACCGCGGTGAATGGGCTGCTGTTGGCCGCCCGGCGCCACCGGCTGACGCCCCACCTGATGGACCTGCGCAACTCCGGGGATACGGCCGGGGACCACGACCGGGTGGTGGGTTATGCCGCCTTCGCGTTCGTCCAGGAGGGCCCCCATGACGCATCCGCACACGAGCATTGACTGGGGTCCCACCCTGCTGTGGATCGCCCGCAGCGCCATCGCGGAAAGGTTCGGCATGGCGGCGTCGCCGGTTCCGACCGCCAGCTGGCTCGATGAACCCGCCGCCACCTTCGTCACCCTCCACCGCCTGGGCCAGCTTCGGGGCTGCATGGGCACCCTGGAGCCGCGACGCCCCCTCGGCGAGGATGTGGCCGAGAATGCCCGACAGGCCGCCTTCCACGACCCCCGGTTCCCGCCTCTGGCCCGCAGCGAATTCGCCGACCTCAGGATGGAGGTGTCCCTGCTCTCCGCCCTCGAACCGCTCCACTTCAACAGCCAGGCGCAGCTGCTGACCCTGCTGCGGCCGGAGGAGGACGGCCTGGTGCTGGAATGGCAGGGGCTGCGGGGTGCCTTCCTGCCCCAGGTCTGGGATCAGCTGCCCAAACCCGAGGACTTCCTGGCCCATCTGAAGCGGAAGGCCGGCCTTCCCATGGCTTTCTGGGATGACGGAATCCGGATCACCCGGTTCGCGGTGACGCGCTTCCACGAGGAGGCCGAGGTGGGCATCCCGGGGTAGCACGATGGACTCCGTCTCTCATCACGCCCGCTGGTGGCATCGCCTCGACGATGGGCGTCTCCAGTGCGATCTCTGCCCTCGCGATTGCAAGCTGGGCGAGGGGCAGCGGGGCGCCTGTTTCGTCCGGCAGAACCTGGCGGGCGGAATGGTGCTGACCACCTACGGCCGCTCGTCCGGATTCTGCATCGATCCCATCGAGAAGAAGCCCCTGAACCATTTCCTGCCGGGCTCGAAAGTGCTGTCCTTCGGCACCGCGGGCTGCAACCTCATGTGCAAGTTCTGCCAGAACTGGGACATCAGCAAATCGAGGGACATGGACCGCTTGATGGAACGGGCCACTCCGGAGGACATCGCCCAGGCTGCCGCCGCCTCAGGCTGCCGCAGCGTGGCCTTCACCTACAACGATCCGGTAATCTTCGCGGAATACGCCATGGATGTGGCCGATGCCTGCCACGCGCGGGGCCTCCGCACGGTGGCGGTGACGGCCGGCTACATGCACGCCGAGCCCCGGCGGGCCTTCTACGCGAAGATGGACGCCGCCAACGTGGACCTCAAGGCCTTCACGGAGGGGTTCTATGCGCGGCTCTCCGCGGCCCACCTCCAACCGGTGTTGGACACCCTCCAGTACCTCCGGCGCGAGACGGACACTTGGCTCGAGATCACGACCCTCCTCATCCCCGGCCAGAACGATTCGACTGAGGAGGTCGCGGCGCTGTCGGAATGGATCGCCCGGGAACTGGGCCCCGAGGTCCCCCTGCACTTCAGCGCCTTCCACCCGGACTACAAGATGACCGACGTCCCCCGGACGCCCGCCGCCACCCTCACCCGCGCTCGGGAGATAGCCCTCGCCGCGGGGCTCCACTACGTCTATACCGGCAACGTGCATGACATTCCGGGCGGAACGACCCGCTGCCCCGCCTGCCGAACCCCGCTCATCGTCCGCGACTGGTACCGGATCGAAACGAACCGACTCACCTCAGAAGGGCGCTGTCCCAACTGCGGAACCGTGATTCCCGGGCACTTCGAGCCTGCGTCCCATCCCTTCGGCAACCAGCGCATCCCGATCACCATCCCCCATGGATTCTGATGCGCTGCGGGGCGGCCGGCGTACCTTGAGGACATGCTCCCGCTGCTGCTGCTCCCTGTCCTGCTGGTGCCGGCACCGGGGAAGGAGGCCCGCATGGAACTCCGGATTCCGGCCTTTCCCGACGGAGGCACTGTTCCCCGGGCCCACACCGCCGACGGCGCCGACCGCTCCCCGGCCCTCCACTGGGGCGAGCCGCCCGCAGGCACCGCCGCCTTCGCGCTGATCGTGGACGATCCCGACGCCCCCGTCGGCACCTGGGTCCACTGGGTCCTCTATGATCTGCCGGGCGCGGCCCGCTCCCTGGCGGAGGACCAGCCTCGCACAGCCGATCTTCCGGGGGGCGCCCACCAGGGCAAGAACAGCTGGGGCCGCCTGGGCTGGAACGGGCCCTCGCCGCCGCCGGGGAAGCCCCACCGCTACTTCTTCCGCCTCATGGCCCTCTCGGCCCCGCTGGGCCTGCCCGCCGGTGCCAGCCGGGCCCAGGTGGACGCGGCGATGAAGGGCAAGATTCTGGCCGAGAGCACCTGGATGGGCACCTACGGACGCTGAGAGGTCGGGCCTCAGGGCTTGCCAGACTTCAGGCGGATCGTCTCGCCATCCACCGCGAAGACGCCGTACCCCTGGTGGTGGAGGGTCTTCGGCTTCTTCTGCGCGGGATCGATCCAGGCCTGGACGACCTCCAGCACGAAGAGGTTGTAGCGGTTCACGAAGCGCGTGTCCGCAACCCGGCACTCCAGGTTCGCGAAGCACTCGGCCACCAGCGGCGCGGCCACCTTCTTCGCCGGCAGGGGCGTGAGGCCGAAGGCCGCGAACTTGTCCAGGTCGCGGCCCGAGGCGTTGCCCACCTTCACCACCTGCTTCGCGAGCCCGGCCGCGGGGATCGCGATCACGCATTCCCGCGTCTTCCGCAGGGCCTCGAAGCTGTGGTTGGCGCCACTCACCAGGCAGCCCACCAGGGGCGGGTTGAACTCCATCATCATGTGCCAGGACATGGCCATGACGTTGGCGCGTCCCCGCTGCGCCGTGGCCAGCAGCACCACCGGCCCAGGCTCCAGCAGGGTGTACACATCCGACAGGGGAAAGGTCTTCATCGTGGCGCACCTCTTTCCCATGCGGAGATTTTCCTCCAAACGGCAACCGGGTATACCTCGGCCAGATCTGAGCTATTCCGCTCTCCCACATTGTGGACCCCGCTGGCCACAGAAACAGTGGGCATCAGGAGGTCAACTCGCGGGCCTGAGGATGGATTGAATCCGGACTCACCGGCCCAAGCCTCCTCCCCCAGGCTGTGGCGATGTTACAGTCCTTTGAAATCATTTTGAAAGGCGTATAGATGACCAACAGAACCTTATTGATGTTCACCTTCGCGACTCTGCTGTGGGGGGCCGACTGGCCAGCCATCCCACCAGAAGTTTGGGCCATGAAAGAAGATCCTGGCCGGGGTGTGAAAGGTGCTGTGGTTCTGGACCAGATCCTGTCCTTCAAGCCGATGGGCATCGAACATACCTACCGTGTCCGGGTTCTTTCTGAGGCCGGAAGAGCCGCAGCGGAAATCCGTGGACTGCTTCCGGAGTCCACGGACTTTGAAGGTCGGACCATCCAGCGCGACGGGACGATCATCACGTTCAACAAGCGCATGGATTTCCACGAAAAAACAGAATCCGTCCCTGGCTACCACGACCGCAGGATAAAGGTCCTCCTCCCTCCGGGCGTCACTTCTGATTGCGTCGTGGAATTGCGTTGGGTGGACAAGGTGGGCTTTCGAAACCACGCGAGTGGAGACGCCCTAGGGATGCGGACCCGAGTCCTCCCGGAAAGCCTCGGGCTCTCCGCGGAATGGACCATCGGCGGTCCCTTCAAGGTGCTGCATGCGACGGTAGAGGTGCCTTCCTATTTCTCGTGGAGCCTGGCGGTCACTCCCATCAAGGGCAAATCGCTGGATGTATCCGAGAAATATGGATTACGACGCTTCACCTTCCAGGACATCCCCGCTTGGGAGAACCCTCCCTTCTCGGCGCAATCCCTGGCGGGCCTGCCTTCCTGTCATGTGTGGCTCCAGATCGGTGGCCTCAAGAAGGGTTCCGACAGCCGTATGGCGGACTACTGGAACGACGTGGCGAATTCCTTCATCAGGCAGCTGTTTCAAACCGATCTTGTGTCCGGAAGAGGCTTCGAGGCCATGGCCAAGGAACTGACGGGGGACCTTCCCGCAGATCCATTCGAGAAGGCCACGACCTTGCTGATGAGGCTGGAACGGAGAGTCCGGAACGTCAGCCAGCCCACCTTCGAAGAAACCGCCAAGTCGACCCGCCAGGAGGAAAAGGCGCGCATCGATTCGGATGATCTGGCGGCGGCAGCCACACGCGGCTACACGGATGGGTGGGGGATGGCCAAGCTCTATTTCGCCTTGGCTCGGAAGGCCGGACTGGAGCCCACCCTCGCCCTGGTCAAAGACAGAAGTCGGGTCCTGCTCCACTATCAACAAGCGGATGTATATCAATTCGAGAAAGTGCTGGTGGGAATCCAGGCGCCGACGCGCCAGACCCTCTGGCTCGATCCTGCGACCCGCTATGCCGCTCCGGGCCTCATCCTCCCAGGCTTCCAGGGTACTGATGCCATTCTGGTGGAACCTGGCGTCCCCACCTGGAGGGCGCGGAAAGAGATCGTCCCGATCCAGCCCGGGCAATGGAATGTCTCCAGTTATTCCTACCAGCAAACCTGCGCTGAGGGGATGTCTCGCTTCGTGGTGAAGACCGGCTTCTCCGGCTACGAGGAATACCAGGAGCGCCAACGCTTCCTCGCCCTGGAGCCCTCAGAGCAGGAGCGGGCCCTGAAGGAGCGCTTGGAACAGGCCATCGGGCAGGCGACGATCAACCAGACCAAAGTCCGTCACGCCCAGGACCCCGACCAGAACGTAGAGTGGGAGGCTTCCGGGGAACGGGAACTCGACCTCGCGGACCGGCTGACCTTCGATCCGTTCCCGGGGATGGCCAGTCCCCTGCCTCTTCCTCCGGCCTGGCCTGAGCGCCGGATTGAACCGATCCTCCTGGATCACCTGCTCGTCCGTGCCGCCCGGTGCCGGTTCGCCATTCCCGAGGGCTACACCGTGGTTCCCCTAGCAGCCATGGACAAGACCAACGGGTTTGGCAAAGTGTCCTGGGAATGGGGCATGACCAAAGGCGGAGGCAGCACCCAATTGGAGATCCGGCTGAAAGTGGAAGTGAGCAAGCTGTTCGCCCCGCCGGAAGCCTACGCCGAACTCAAGCAATTCATCGAATGGGTCCGGGAAGCACTGTCCCGGCGGATCGTGCTGGAAAGAAGCACCCAGCGATGAGATCCCTATTGCTTGTTCTCCTCACCTGGCTGTCCCTGGGAGCTCAGGATGTCTCCGGCCTTCCCCTCTGGGCGCAGGCACCGGCTCGGGCCGGCTTGGCCGAACAGCCCCCCGGCGACCCTGATGCCTGGGTACTGCTCAAACGGATGGAAATCACCTATACCGGCGAAGGCGAGATCAAGACCCGGGAATTGCGCCTGGTGCGCGTCTTGCGGGAACGGGGCATCCAGGAGAGGTTGTTCCTTCTGCAGACGCTGGGGGGGGAATCCGAGCGGATCACGGCTCTGCGCGGCTGGAACCTTCGCCCGGATGGAGAAGTCGTGAAAATTTCCAAATCAGACATGGCCAAGCTGGACCCGGACCGGCACGGGGAAACGACTCAGGCAATGGTGAACTTCGCCTGGATTCCGCGAGTGGCCAAGGGGAGCCTGGTGGCTTTTGAATGGGAGACGTCCACCCGCGTCATCCTGGGTCCCGCCGTCACAGTATCCCCTCTGGAGGACCTGCCCATTCGCCGCTGGGAGCTGGCGGCATTCCTGAACACCGGCCAATTCTTCTACAAGGCCAAAGGGCAATGCAGAGTGGCGACCAGAATGTTCGGTGCCTGGGGGATCCCGCTGGAACGGACGACCAGCGGAGGGGACCTCTGGGCTGACCGCCTCCCGGCCCTTCCCAAAGACGAGAAATCCTTTCCCGCCGGACGAGGGTTCCTGCCCGGGGTCGATGTGACATTCGTGGATCCTGAACTGCGGACCGCCCCCCTGCTGGATACCTGGGACTCCCTGGCCACTTGGATCTGGAGAACCTACCAGGAGGGAATGGTCCCTTCCGGCCTGGTTCCGCGGAAGGGAGGCAACTCGGCCGATGGCCTGAAGGCTTTGGTCCATTGGATGTCCCGTGAGCTCACCTATAAACAGGTCTACCTAAGCGCTGGCCGGGGCTGGCTGCCCTTGTCCGGGCCGGAAGTGGTGCGTCGCCGGAACGGGGACTGCAAAGACCACGCAGAGTGTTTTCTGGCCGAAGCCGCAGGGCTCGGGTTCAAGGGGTTCCCGGTACTCTGTGCGATCCAGGACGCGGAGATCCCGGATGACCAGGCGGTGACACCCTATTGCTTCAACCATGTCATCGCCGCCATCCAGATCGGGCAGAGTCTCGGACTGGCCTCGGAGGTGGCGACCCCCCAGGGTCGCTTCCTGCTGGTGGACACGACCGATCGGTTCTGCCCGTTGGGAGTCCTGCCTGCGGACCATCGCGATCGCCGCGTGCTCATCTGCACCCCGGATGGGGCCGTCTGGGCGCGGGTGCCCCCTGCCGCCACGGTACGTCCGAAGGTGGCCTTCGATCTGGAGGGCACCATCCTGGAGGATGGTTCAGTTGCGGCGGACATCACTGTGACTGAGGAAGGCAACCGATTGGGCCTCCGATTCGCCACCTTGAATGGCGGTGTGGACATGCTGCTGCAGCGACTTCAAGTCGAGTTGTCCGGCCTCCCCGTCAATGCCCGACTGGAGTGTTTGAAGGTAGGGGATCCCCTGGATCTGGAAACCCCCTTCCGAATCGAGGTCAGGATTCACTGCCCAGATGCTGCCAGGCGCGTGGGCAACGAGGTCAGCCTCCCAGCCTGGGGTCTGCCCGCCCTTCCAGGGGTCATCCAGAGGCCAGGCAAGGCCCGGGTGTACCCGGTCCAGGTCCGACATCGCGCGGATTGGCACTACAAGTCCACCTGGACACTGCCCCAGGCAGCCACACCCCTTCTACGAGGCCTTCAGAACGACAATCCCCTGGCCTCGACTTCCTGGAATGCGACAAGTTCAGGGCGGGTACTGCATCTCGCCCTGGCCTACGAGGAGAAGGATGCCGCCTTCGATTTCAAGACCGCCCAGGCGGGGGTGCAAGCCTGGAGGGCGAATCGCTCCGAGTTGGAGCGGGTTCTCCGGGAGGGACTGACCGCCAGATAGATGGCTTGGCCGGGGCAATGGATAGGGCTCGATGCACCATAGACAAGAAATGCAACAAAATGGTTGCATCAATCCCCAACTCGCCTAACATGCAACCAGGAGGTTACACATGACGGCATCGAGCACCGACTGCATCAGTAAGGAGATCCATCTCCGCGCGCCCCGGACCCGGGTCTGGAAGGCGCTGGCGGACGCCGAGGAATTCGGCACCTGGTTCGGGATGAAGCTGGAAGGGCGCTTCGTGCCCGGCCAGCAGGTCTTCGGGCGGATCACCCATCCCAACTACGAGCACATCCACCTGGAGATGCGGGTCGAACGCATGGAGCCCGAGTCCCTCTTCTCCTACCGTTGGCATCCCTACCCCATGGATATGAAGCGGGACTACTCGGTCGAGCCCATGACCCTCGTCGAGTTCCGCCTTGAGGTGGTCGAAGGTGGCACCCTGCTCAAGGTGATGGAGTCCGGCTTCGACCAGTTGCCCCCGGACCGGCGCGACGAGGCCTTCCGCATGAACGACGCGGGCTGGACGAGCCAGATGGCCCGGATTGAACGCCATGTCACGAGCTGATGCCCTCTCCCCCGCGCGGCTGAAGGATGCGGCGCCGCTCTTCGCCGCCCTGGGGGACGCGACGCGCCTGGGCCTGCTCGTGAGCCTCTGCGCCGGCGGGCCGCTCACGGTCACGCGCCTGAGCGGCCAGTTCGCGGTGTCCCGGCAGGCCATCACCAAGCATCTCGACGTATTGGCCGAGGCGGGGCTCGTCACGAGCAGCCGCCAGGGAAGGGAACGCATCTGGACCTTCGAGCCCAAACGCCTCGAGGATGCCCACCACTACCTGGAGCGCCTGTCCAGGGAATGGGACGTCGCCCTGGGTCGCCTCAAAGCCTTCGTCGAAACCTAAACGGGCTCGCTCGTCTGCGATGGCCTTAAGCCCCAGCTTAAGGCGGGCGAAGCCATCTCCCATTCAGCCATCACCCGGGCCACCGTGCCCTTCCCAAGGAGATTCCATGTCCCAACCCTGGACCACCCTCTTCAGCATCAATCGTGAGGTCCTGATGGAGAAGAACCTGGCTGATGTCACCCAACGCCAGGCGGACCAGCCCCCTTCCCAAGACGTGAACAGCATCACGTGGAACCTCGACCACATCCTGGAATACCGCCACCAATTTCTCAGGGACGTTCTCAAGTCCGCCTACAGGCCGACGGCGACCGTGCCCAGGACCTTGGCGCAATTCAAAGCCGCCATGGCGGACACGCAGGCGGCCTTGAACGCGGCCTTCGGCTCCGCCGATTGGGATGAGCCGCAATTCCATCCCGCGTTCCAGGCCACCCTGCCGCTGGCCCAGATCGTAGGCCTGTATTTCATGCACGAGACCTACCATCTGGGTCAGCTCGGCACGGCCCGCAAGCTCCTGGGCTTGCCCGGCGTGATCAAACCACCTGCAAGCGCGAAGGTCTAGGCGGGCGGCCCGTGCCGGTTCTGGGATATCCGCGCCGGCGCGGGCCCTCGCAACCCATTCGAACGACAAGGGAGGTATGGGCATGACCCATCTCAAGATTGGAATCATCGGCACAGGCAGCATGGGAGCAGTCCTCGCCCGCCACCTCACCAGGCTCGGCCATCGGGTCCTGATGGCGAACGGGCGGGGTCCCGAAAGTCTGAAGGCCCTGGCGGACGAAGTCGGCGCGACACCCGTGTCCGTTGCCGAAGCCGCTCTGGCTGGATATGTCGTCATCCTGGCGATTCCGACGAAGGCCGTCCCCCAGCTTCCGCCGGTCCTGTTCTCAGGCCTGCCAGACAGCGTGGTCGTCATCGATATCGGCAACTATCATCCCGAGCTCCGCGATGGCCGCATCGAGGCGATCGAGCGGGGCATGCTCGATAGTCAGTGGGTCGCGCAGCAGATCGGCCATCCCGTGATCAAGGCCTTCAACAACATCTTTGCCCAGAGCCTTCTCGAGAAGGGCGTTCCGAGGGGAACAAGGGGACGGAACGCGCTCTCGGTCTGCGGCAATGCTTCGGACGCCAAGGCAGCCGTGCTTCGTCTCGTCGACGACCTTGGCTTCGACCTCGTCGACGGTGGGACCCTGGACGAATCCTGGCGGCAGCAGCCCGGAACGCCCGCCTACTGCCGCGATCTTGACGCCGCGTCGCTCCGGCATGCGCTCGCCGAAGCCGACCGGAGCCGGATCGTCGAATACCGCATCGAACAGGAGGCTCGCATCAGGAGATCCCTGCAATGCAGCAGGGGGGCACCCAGGCTGTCATGAATGGCGATCACGTCGTGGACCCGAGAGGAGAACGAGGGCGTCCAGCTTGGCGCGACCTACGTGCCGACAGTGGGCAGCTGTTCTGTTTGTCTGGGGCATTCGGGCGCCATCGAATGGGGCTGTGATTGGCCGTATCTCACCTCGGACGGTCAAACATTCTCGGCCCGGGAAAGGAGCTACTCGGCCATTTTTGCTCTATCAATGATTTAGCGAGCGCTTCCGCTCGATCGACGTTTATCAAATCCGGAGGATCAAACAGAGGACACGAACCGCTCCCAGCCTCAATCGACGGGCATTGACATTGAAGGTTACAGCAGCCGAAAAGACGCGATCAAACCCCTGGCAAACACAACATTAAAAATATAAAGTTCTGGATTGATAGTGCTTCTCCAGAACAAACTCAGCCCAGGAGGGAGCCAAGATGCCCAACATCGCCTCATTGCTGAAATCCGAAATCCTTCGGCTCGCGCGAAAAGAAGTTCGGAATGAGCTCGAGGGCCTCAAGAAGGCTTCTGCGCAGTACCGTGCGGAGATCGCCCAGTTGAAGCGCCGCGTGGTTCAGCTGGAGAAACAGCAAACGCGCGTTTCGAAGAAGATTCTGAAAAAGCCGGAAATGCCGGAAGGCGATGAAAGCACCACCCGCATTCGGTACAGCGCGAAACGCCTGGCCGCTCAGCGACAGAAACTCGGCCTTTCCGCCGCCGACATGGGGGCGCTTCTGGGGGTCTCCGGCCAGACTGTCTACCACTGGGAAGCTGAGAAGAACCGCCCCAGGCAGGCTCAGTTGGTCGCGATTGCCGCACTGAGGAAGCTCGGGAAGCGAGAAGCCAAGGCGAGATTGGAGCAGTTGGCGAACCAGCAGGCCGGGCAATCCCAGGAAGCCTGACCAGGTCCTGCATCCCGAGCGGGCGCCACAACTCGGCTGACGCTTTCGAGGTGAACCGGATCAGTCGAATTCACCTCAAACTAGAAGCATGAATCTCACCCTCCGCCACAGGGCCCAGGCCATTCTCCGCGAAGCTGAGTGGGACCTCGCGCCGCCACCAGTGGTCTGGTCGCCGCGCATGGCCCGCTGCGCGGGGCTCTTTGTGATCGAGAAGGATTCCCGCGGCAAGTGGCACCCGGAGATCCGCCTCAGCATCCCCCTGCTGCGCCGGCGGGACTGGCCCTGGCCTCAGCAGGTGTGCGGGATGCACTGCCACGATCCCGAGGCTGTGCAGCAGCGCATCCTCGAGCACGAGCTCATCCATTTCAAGCTATGGATGGATGGGGAAAAGGACTGGGGCCATTCGGAGCGGTTCCGGCAGGTGGCTTGGGAGGTGTTCGGGCATCAGAGCATTACCCACGGCATCGGCTCGGAACCCGATTAGCTCGGCGCGCGAGTTCGGCATGATTCGCTCACTGTGGGGCCCCGCTCTGCAGGCTCCCCCGGAGCCTGCTCTGCGACCCACATGGTCGCGACCCACGGCATCGGTATCGAACCAGAATGAAGGCCGGGAGTAGACTCGCTCCATGACCGCCTGGGACCCCGCCCTGCTCGCCGCGCCGCCGCTGCTGCTGGACGGGGACGATCGGCTGCCGCCGGAGCACAAGCTCTTCGCCTTGCGCACGCTGCCCCTGGGTGAGATCAGGGCCATCGGCTTCGACATGGACCACACCCTGGCGCGCTACCGGGCCCCGGAAATCGACGAGCTGGCCTTCAAGAAGGCTGCCCGGATCCTGGTGCGCGACCGCGGCTACTCGCCCTGGCTCCTGGAGATCGACTACGACCCGGCCTTTGCCGTGCGCGGTCTGGTCCTGGACGGCCTGCGGGGCAACCTGCTCAAGCTCAACCGCGAGCGCCAGGTGGTACGCGCCTGCCACGGCACCCGGGTGCTGTCCCGCCCCGAGTTGGAAACGGTCTACAGCCGGCGGCGCCTCTCCACCACCGCCAAGGGATTCCGCAGCATCGACACCCTCTTCGAGATCCCCGAGAGCCACCTCTACGCCCGCCTGGTGGACGGGTTCGACCAGGGGCGCCTGAAAGCCGAGAACTACCTCCAGATCTTCCGGGACGTGCGGTGGGCCGTGGACACCGCGCACCGCAATGGCGAGATGAAGACGGAGATCCTGGAACACCGCGACTTCTTCATTCCCCACGACCCCCAGTTGGCCCTGGCCCTGGATCGGCTCAAACGCGAGGGGAAGAAGCTCTTCCTCCTCACCAACAGCGAATGGAGCTTCACCGCCGGCGTCCTGGGCCATCTGCTGGACGGGCAGGACCCGGCCCGACCCCGCTGGACCGACTACTTCGACCTGGTGGTGGTGAGCAGCCGCAAACCCGCCTTCTTCCTGGAGACACCGGAGCCTGTGCCCCTGGAAGGCTGGCCGCGCTGCTTCACGGGCGGCCACGCCGCCTGGCTGGAGGCCCAGCTGGGAGCGGAAGGCGAACAGGTGCTCTATGTGGGCGACCACATCTACGGCGATGTGCTTCGGTCCAAGAAGAACGCCTCCTGGCGGACCCTGCTGCTGGTGCCCGAGTTGGAGCATGAGATCAAGCTGCTCGAGGCGCGGAACCAGGACATGCGCGACTTGCTGCGCCTGGAGACCATCCGCCGCCGCACCCTCCGCCGGGCCTCGGTGCTCATGGACCAGTGGAAGCGCAACCGGGTGCGCCGGCATGTGCTGGGGCCCCGGCTCAGCACCGAGGCGGCCGTCGCCTTGGACCACGAGGCCGCCCACCTGGCCAGCAGCGCCGAGGCCCTCCAGCGGCGGGCCGAGCTGCAGAGTCTCGAGCTGGGCACGCTCACGAAATCCGTGGAGGCCGCCTTCAACCCCACATGGGGGCCCATGTTCCGGGATCGGGATGAGCAGACCCGCTTTGCGGATCAGATCCAGCAGTTCGCCTGCGCCTACACCGGCCGCGTGGGCAACCTCTACATGTACGATCCCCACGCGACGATCTATGCGCCGCTCCCCACCCTGCCCCACGAGCGGATGGGCCGGTGGATCAGCGCGTGACGCGGCTCCGGGCCTTGGCCTGGGCGATCACATGCTTGATGGCTGCCACGGTCTGGTCCTGGTCCGCTTCCGTGAGACCGGGCCACAGGGGCAGGCTCATGAGACGCTCGCCGCTCCACTCGGTGTGGGGCAGACCGGCCTTGGGCAGGTGCTGCGGGTTCGCCGCGTAGAAATCGCGGTACCAGGGGTGGATGTGGGCGGGGCGGTAGTGGATGCCCGTGCCGATGTTCTCTTCCTTGAGGGCCGCCACGAAACCGTCACGGTCGAGGCCAACCTTCTCGGGATGGATGCGCAGCACGAAGAGGTGGAAGCAGTGGCCGAGGACCGAGTCGCCGGGCCAGGGCAGCAGCACCTCCCCGATATCCTTCATCAGATCGAGGTAGCGGTGGAAGAGCACGCCGCGCCGGGCGTTGAAGCCGTCCAGCTTGTCGATCTGGTGGATCCCCATGGCCGCCTGGAGATCCATGAAGTTGGCCTTGCGGGCGGGCTCGTAGACCTCCGTGTGGGGGCTGCCTTCCTTGGCGAAGCGCTTCCAGGCGTCCCGGTCGATGCCGTGGAAGCGCAGGCGCTTGATGCGACCTTCGTACTCGTCGTTGAAAAAGGCGATGGCGCCGCCTTCCCCCGTGGTCATGTTCTTGTTCGGGTGGAAGCTGTAGACGCTCATGATCGAGCGCGGGTCGCCACCGATCTTGGTGCCCTTGTAGTGGGCACCCATGGCCTGGGCGGCGTCCTCGATGACCCAGAGGCCATGCTTTTCCGCGATATTCCAGATCGCCTCCATCGGGCATGGCAGGCCCGTGAGATGCACGGGGATGATCCCCTTCGTCCGGGGCGTGATGGCGGCTTCGAGCTTGGCGGGGTCGAGGTTCAGCGTCACCGGATCGATGTCCACCAGCACCGGCACCCCGCCCTGCAGCACCACCGTGCTGAGGGTGCTCACCCAGGTCAGCGAGGTGGTGATGACCTCGTCGCCGGGCTGCAGGTTCAGCACCTGCATGGTGATTTCTTGCGCCGTAGTCGCGCTGTTCATCGCCAGGCAGTGGGGCACGCCGTTGTAGTCCTTCAGCTTCTCCTCGAACGCCGCCGACTTGGGGCCTGTCGTGATCCACCCGCTGTGGATGGTGTCGATGATCTCGGCGATCTCCTCTTCCCCCACCATGGGGCGGGTGAAGGGAAGGAAGTGGGCCCGGCGTTGGTAGGACATGGAGGCTCCGTACACGAGCGACCATTTTCACACATCACAGAGCGAAGCTCCGCGATCGACCACAGACCACCAGCGTGGCCAGCACCTACGCGATCGGCATCGTGATCTTCAGCGTGCTCCCGTGCCCCAGCCCTTCGCTGCTGAGGCTGATGGTGCCACCCATCATCTCCATCAGGCGCTTGCAGATCACGAGGCCGAGGCCGGTGCCGCCGTACTCCCGGGCATGACCGCCTTCGGCCTGGGCGAACTTCTGGAAGAGGCGAGTCTGGGCCTCTAGGCTCACGCCGATGCCCGTGTCCATGACCATGAGGGCGATGAGGCCGGGGTGCCGTTCCACCAGCACGCTGACGCTGCCCTCCTTGGTGAACTTCAAGGCATTCGACAGCAGGTTGAGGAGCACCTGTTTCAGGCGGCTGGGATCCACCATCACCTCGGGCAGACCGCCGGCATCGGACCACACCAGATCTACGCCCGGCTTGCGGGGGTAGGCCTCCGCGATGGGTTTCACCTCGTCCAGCAACTGGCTGACGCTGATGGGTTCGGGATGGACTTCCAGACGGCCGGATTCGATCTTCGCCAGGTCCAGGATGTCGTTGAGCAGGCCCAGCAGGTGTTCGCCCGAGGTGTAGCTGTCCTGGAGCATGGACCTCATCTCCTCGGCATCGTCGTACAGGCCGTCCATCACCAGGCGCGTGAACCCGAGGATGCCCGTGAGCGGCGTGCGGAGCTCGTGGCTGGTGAGCGCGAGGAACTCGCTCTTGAGCTGGTCGGCCTCGCGCAGGGCGTCATTCACCCGCTCCAGCTCGAGGGTCTGGCGCTGCAGCGCATCCCGCTGCTCCGACAAGTCCTGGAACAACCAGGCGTTGTAGAGCGAGATGGCGGTCTGCCGCTGGAGGATGGAGATGGAATCCAGCTCCTCCTCCTCCACCTGTCGATCCGTGGGCATGGCCAGGATCACGAAGCCCATGAGAAGCAGCTGGTGCTCGAAGGGGACGAAATAGAGGGACGCGCCCTCGGCCCCCCGGAGCGGTGCGAAGGCGGCGCCCCCGCAGGGCGGATCCAGCCACTGGCTCTGGAACAGCACGAGCGGGATGTCCGGGAAGGGGTTGGGCGCGGGGAGCCGCATCCCCGACCATTCGGCGCGGGTGAGGCCGGTCCCCTCCTTGGGCACATAGCCTGAGCCGCCGTCCTCCAGCGCCCACACCACGGCACGGGGACAACGGAATTCCTGGGCCAGCACCTCGAGCACCACGCTGACCACCTGGCCCCCCTTGGAGGTGGCCGCCAGAATCTCGGACACGTGCTGGAGGACCTGCATCTGATGGGACCGGCGACTCAGCTTGCCGCGCAGGTCGCGGACCTCGTGCATGGCCTGGGTGAACTGCCGCTGGGCCTGCATCAGTTCCGCCAGCAGCTCGGCGCCCTGGGGCCGCTGGACCGGCGGGCCGAGATGCTTCGGGCCGGACCCCGCGCCCGCCCCGGCAGGCACCGGCTTCGGACCGGAGTCCGTCTTCGGAGGCTGCGGGATCGGCTTCGGGCCGGACGGTGGGTTGAAGGCGGTCATCGGACTCCAGGATGGTCTCATGCGGGGACACTGCCAAGATGGAGGCATGGCCCCTCGCGCCCAGACCTTCTCCCTGCAACGGATCATTTTCCTGTCCGTGTCCGTGGTGTTGTGCCTTCAGGTGGGTTGGTGGATCCGCCTGCAGATCCGGGATTCGGGGCGGCTGCTGGAAGCGCGCACCCAGGCCCTGCAGGCCGGGCGGGCGCAGGCCTGGCAGATGGACAGCCTGAAGCTGCTCACCCTCCTTCACAGCCAGCCCGATCCTTCCTCCCCGGGCGGGACCGTGGAAGGGCAGGTCCCGGCCATGCCCAGCCTGGCGGAACGCCGCAAGGCCATCCAGGAGGCCTTCCCCCAGGTGGAGCTCGTCCCCCGCCCCATGGCGCCGGATGACCCCTTCCTGCTGGACGGGGCCGCCTTCCTCACCCTGCGCCCGGCCCCCCTGAAGGAACTGGAGGACCAGCGCTGGCACGCCGTCTTCCGGGCCAGCACGGAAGGCGCCTTCATGGTGTTCGCCGTGCTGTTCGGCTTCGTCCTCCTGTACCGGAAGCTCTCGGAGGAGCTGGACCTCAAGCTGCGCCAGCGGAACTTCACCTCCGCCGTCACCCACGAGCTGAAGACGCCCATCGCCTCCCTGCGGGTGTGGACGGAGACCCTCTTCACCCGGGAACTCGCCCAGGAGCAGCGTCAGCGCATCCGTGGGCTCATGGAGAAGGATCTGGAGCGCCTGAACGAATTGGTGGGCAACCTGCTGGATGTGGCGAGGGCCGAATCCGGGAGCCTGGTCCTTCACCTCGCCCCGCTGGAGCTGGGGCCATGGTTGGAGGCGGTCTGCGAGGGCATGGACCATCGCCTGGGCCCCGGCGCCCTCGGCCTGAAGCTGGAGTGCTCGTCCGAGCCGCTGTGGGTGGATGCCGACCCCAAGGCCCTGAGCACCGTCGTGGAAAACCTCCTTTCCAACGCCTACAAGTACTCGGCCGAGCCCCGCCAGACCACCGTGACCCTCGACGGCGACGGCGACGATGCCCTCATTGTGGTGAGCGACCAGGGCCATGGCATCACCGCCAAGGACCTGCCCCGGGTCTTCCACCGCTTCTTCCGGGTGGGCGACGAGATGACCCGCCAGGTGGCGGGCACCGGATTGGGCCTGTTCCTCGTGAAGGAGATCGTGACCCGCCACGGAGGCGAGGTGCGCGTCTTCAGTCGCGGCCCCGGCTTCGGTTCCGCCTTCACCATCCGCCTGCCCCGCCGGGCGATCCCGGAGACTCCATGAGTCCCGCCTCCGCCAGCCCCTCCGAGGCGGCCCTGGTCCAGGCGGCGGCCACGGGCGACCCCGAGGCCTTCGAAACCCTCGTGCGCCCCCACCTGGGCATGCTTTTCCGGGTCATCGACCGCATCCTCGGCAACGAGGCCGAAAGCCAGGATGCCCTCCAGGACGCCCTCCTCACGATCCTCCGCGAGCTGCCGGGCTTCCAGGGCGCCAGCAAGTTCAGCACCTGGGCCTACCGGATCTGCGTGAACCAGGCCCTGATGGCCCGGCGGAAGCGGGTCCGGCGCCGGGAAGATGCCATTGAGGATCTGATGCCACGTTTCGGGGACGACGGGCATCACAAGGAGGTGGACCTGCTTCTCGAATGGAGCGAGGACGCGGAGGCATTGATGAAAGTCGAACAGGAGGAGCTGAAGGCCAGGGTCCGGATGGGCCTCGATCGCCTGTCCGACGATCAGCGGGCCGTCTTCGTCCTGCGCGACCTCGAGGGCTGGGACACGGACGAGATCAGCCGGCACCTGGGCATCACGCGCGAGCTGGTGCGCCAGCGGGTGCACCGCGCCCGGCTGGCCCTGCGGGCCCTGCTCCCCGAATTCGCCCCGCGACCGGCGGAGGACCGATGACGCTATTCATGCCCACCTGCGCCGAAGTCGTCGACTTGCTCACCGAGTACGAGGAGGGTGCCCTGGGGCCATTCAACTGGCTTGGCCTCAAGTTGCACCTGAGTCTCTGCCCACCTTGCCGCGCCTTCCTGGACAGCTTCGAGCGCACCCCGGAACTGCTGCGGAAACTCTGGCCCGAGGCCCCGGTGGTGGCTGCCGAGCGCGCCCTTGGCGGGGCCCTGGCGGCCTTGCGCGAAGGGCGGGTACCCCGCGGGCCGGTGCATCATCCTGAAGACGAGGCCTGGAAGGCCCTGGAACCTGGCGGCGACGCCTTCACGGCTCTGCTACTGCGGGTGCACTTGGGGCACTGCGAGGACTGCCGGAGCCGGCACGCGGCCGATGAGGCCATCCTCCCCGGCGGGGCCACGCCTTCAGGTGGAGCCACCCCCCCAGGCGGGGTCACGGGCGCAGGCACCCTGGACTTCCTCCGGCCCCACCTGCCCCCGGAGCATCACTGGCGGTGGACACGGCGAGGCCTCGGCGGCGCCCAGGTCGCCCAACTCCTGCGGAATCCGGCCACCGGCGTCACCCTGAACCTGGCCCGCATGCCCGGCGGGATGAGCATGCCCTTCCATGGCCACGGCGGGCTCGAACTGTCCCTGGTCGTGTCCGGCACCTTGCAGGATGGCCCGGCCCACCTGGGCCCAGGCGACTGGCTGGCCTGCGGTCCCGGGCGGCAGCATGGGCCCACCGCCGGTCCAGGCGCCGAATGCTGGTCCCTCCTCCGCATCGAAGGCGGCATCCGCTTCACGGGCTGGCGTCGCATCCTGGGGGCCGTGGGCTGAACCGGTTTCTCTTCCGGAAAGCCAAAGATCTCCACGAAGGACACGAAGGAAAGACAAGGGCACGAAGATTCTGCCCAAGGAGAGCCCTTCGTGGGGGTCGATCCAGGCTGTGATGGGCCGCTGCTGGCGGCCGTGATCCAATGGACTCCATGACCGGACATGGGGACAGGATGCGGGGCGCGGCCCTGGTGGCGCTCGCGGCCCTGCTCTGGAGCTCCAGCGGGCTGTTCATCAAGGTGCTGCCCCTGGGTACGCTGCAGATCGCCTTCGCCCGCAGCCTGGTCGCAGCCCTCACCATCGCCCTGGTGGTGAAGCTGCGTGGCGGCCGGCCCTTTCCCCGGCCGGATGCCCTCGCCCTGGCCTGCGCCATCTCGTACGCCGGCGTGCTTGTGTTCTTCGTGGCCGCCACCAAGCTCACCACCGCCGCGAACGCGATCTTCCTGCAGTTCTCCGCGCCCATCTACCTGGTGTTCCTCGAACCGCGCCTGGCCGGCCGCCGGGTCGCGGCCCGGGACCTCACGGCGGTGATCGTCTGCCTCGGGGCCATGGCCCTCTTCTTCGTGGGCCGCCTGGGCGCGGGCACCCTGGCCGGCAACCTCCTCGGCGTCGCCTCGGGCCTCTGCCTGGCCCTCTTCTCCCTCTCCCTCAAGCTGCAGCGGGACCGCCGCCCGGACGTGGATCCCATCGGCGCCATCATCCTGGGCAACTTCCTGGTGGCCCTCCTGTGTGCGCCCTTGGCCCTGCGGGGTTTCCACCCGACGCCAACCCAGACCGGCATCCTCCTCTACCTCGGCATCTTCCAGATCGGCGTGGCCTACCTGCTGTTCAACGCCGGCATGAAGCACCTCTCCGCCACCGGCGCCGTGGTGACGGGCACCCTCGAGGCCGTCCTCAACCCCATCTGGGTGTTCCTGGGGATCGGCGAGCGGCCCTCGGCCTGGGCCCTCCTGGGCGGACTGCTGATCCTGGGGACGATCATCTGGTACAGCCTGCCGCCCCGCCCCTCGAGACGCCGGCCCGCGCGGTTGTGACCAAGGTCCGCCCCTGCGGGGCTGGATCAAAGACAACCTCAGGGTTATGTTTGGCCAGCAGCGCTCCCCTGCGGAGGTTCTTTCCATGCATGGCCCTTCGGAAGCATTCCCCCTGGATGAAGCGTCCATGGACCGGCTGTTGGATGCCGCGCCGGCGCAGGATCCTGTCCGCGTCCGCGACATCCTCGCCCGGGCCCGGGAGCTGGGGGGCCTGGAGGAGGCCGACCTTCCGATCCTCATGGCCATCCGGCAGCCCGACCTGCTGGACGAACTGTTCCATGCGGCCGAGCAGGTGAAGGAGGAGATCTACGGCCGGCGCATCGTCCTGTTCGCGCCGCTCTATGTGTCGAACCTCTGCGGCAACGAGTGCCTCTACTGCGCGTTCCGGGCCTCCAACCGCGGCCTGGCCCGCCGCGCCCTGGGCCAGGCGGAGATCGCCGCCGAGGTGCGCCACCTCCTGCGCCAGGGCCACAAGCGCCTGCTGCTCGTGGCGGGCGAGGCCTACCCCCATGAGGGCCTGGACTACATCCTGAAGGCCATCCGCACGATCTACGCCACACGCGAAGGCACCGAGAGCATCCGCCGCGTGAATGTGAACATCGCCCCCCTGGACCTCCAGGACTTCCGTCGCCTCAGAGAAACCCGGATCGGCACCTATCAGCTGTTCCAGGAGACCTACCACCGGGCCACCTACGCCCGGATGCACCCCCGCGGTCTCAAGGCCGACTACGACTGGCGTCTGGGTTGCATGGACCGGGCCATGCAGGCGGGCATCGAGGATGTGGGCATCGGCGCCCTCTTCGGCCTCCATGACTGGCGCTTCGAGCTGCTGGCCCTCCTGCGCCATGCCCGCCACCTGGAAGACCGCTTCGGGTGCGGACCCCACACCATCAGCGTGCCGCGCATCGAGCCCGCCGAAGGCTCCACCACCAGCGAAGCCCCGCCCTTCGCCGTGACCGACGCCGACTTCCACAAGCTCGTCGCCATCCTCCGGCTGGCGGTGCCCTACACGGGGCTGATCCTCAGCACCCGCGAGCGCCCGGAGGTCCGCCGCGAGGTTTTCCACCTGGGCATCAGCCAGATCAGCGCAGGCAGCCGCACCAACCCCGGCGGCTACCGGGAGGAGGAGGCCGGCAACGGCCCGGGCGACGGCGGCGCCCAGTTCTCCCTGGGCGATCACCGCGACCTGGACGAGGTGGTGCGCGACCTGGCCGAGTCCGGTTTCATCCCCAGCTTCTGCACCAGCTGCTACCGCCTGGGCCGCACCGGCGCCGACTTCATGGACCTCGCCAGGCCCGGCGAGATCAAGCTCCATTGCCAGCCCAACGCCCTCGCCACCCTCCAGGAGTTCGTGGAGGACCATGCCAGCCCCGCCACCCGCGCCGCGGCCGGAGCCCTGGTCGCGGGCAGCCTCGCCGCCATGGACGACCGGGCCCGCACGCGCGCCGAGGCCATGGTGGCGCGCGTGCGGCGCGGCGAACGCGACGTCTTCTGCTGAGCGCCGGGAATCCCATGCAGCCCACGCCCCGCACCCTCCGCCTCCACATCGGCCTCTTCGGGCGCCGCAATGTGGGGAAGTCCTCGCTGCTGAACGCCCTCACGCGCCAGCAGGTCTCCCTCGTCTCCGAGCAGGCAGGCACCACCACGGATCCGGTGGAGAAGCCCATGGAGCTGCTGCCGCTGGGTCCAGTGCTCTTCGTGGACACGGCAGGCCTGGATGACGAGGGCGCCCTCGGGGGCCAGCGCATGGCCCGCACCCGCGCCGTCCTCGAGCGGGTGGACCTGGCCCTCCTCGTGGCCGAGGCCGGGGCCTGGGGCCCCTTCGAGGACGCCCTCCTGGCCGAGCTGAAGCAGCGGGACATCCCCACCGTGGGGGTCCTGAACAAGGCCGACCTGGCGGCTCCCCTGGGCTCCGGACGGGCCCGCGTCGAGGCTTTGGGGACACCCTGCGTGCCGGTCTCAGCCCAGAGCGGCGAAGGTCTGCCGGAGCTTAAGGAGGCCCTGCTCCGGGTTGCGCCCGGCGGGTTCCTCGACTCCCGTCAGCTGCTCGCGGACCTGGTGCCTCCGGGCCAGGTGGCGATCCTGGTGATGCCCATCGATTCGGAGGCCCCGAAGGGACGCCTCATCCTGCCCCAGGTCATGGCCATCCGCGACCTGCTGGACGGCCACACCCTGGCCCTGGTGGTGCAGGAGGGCGAACTGCCGGCGGCGCTGGAGGGGCTGAAGCGTCCCCCGGCCCTGGTCGTCACCGACTCCCAGGCTTTCCAGGGCGTCGCCGCCCAGGTCCCCGCCGAGGTTCCCCTCACGTCCTTCAGCATCCTGCTGAGCCGCTTCCACGGCGACCTGCGGGCCCAGGTGCGCGGCACCGCCGCCATCGACCGCCTCCGCGGCGGCGAGCGGGTGCTGGTGGCCGAAGGTTGCACCCATCACCCCGGCGACGAGGACATCGGCCGCGTGAAGCTCCCCCGCTGGCTCGAGGCCAAGGCGGGAGCGCCGCTGCGCTTCGAGCACATCCAGGGGCGGGACTTCCCCGCGGATCTCGCGTCCTACGCCCTGGTGGTCCACTGCGGCAACTGCATGGGCAACCGCCGCGAGATGCTGTCCCGCATCCAGCGCTGCGAGGACGCCGGGGTTCCCATCACCAACTACGGGTTGGCCATCGCCTGCGCCAAGGGCATTCTCGACCGCGCGCTGCGCCCCTTCCCGGAAGCCCTGGAGGCCCTGCATGGCTGACCTTGACCAGGGCCGAGTGAAGGCCTGGCTCCGGGAAGACGACCCCGCCACCCTCGAGCGCCTCTGGGCCGAGGCGGATGCGGTGCGCCGGGCCCGGGTCGGCGACGAGGTCCACCTGCGCGGCCTCATCGAAGCCTCCAGCTTCTGCGTGCGCGCCTGCCACTACTGCGGGCTGCGGGCTCCCGCCCGGGGCCTGGACCGCTACCGCATGACGGGGGAGGAGATCCTCGACGCGGCCCGGGAGGCCCACCGCCTCGGCTACGGCAGCGTGGTCATCCAGGCCGGAGAGGACCCGGGCCTCGACCAGGCCTTCATCGCAGCGGTGGTGCGGGCCATCAAGGCCGACACCCCCCTCGCCGTGACGCTTTCCCTGGGGGAGCGGAGCGACGGGGACCTGGCCGCCTGGAAAGCCGCGGGCGCGGATCGCTACCTGCTGCGCTTCGAGACCAGCGACCCGGAGCTGTACCACCTCATCCATCCGGACCTGCCGGGCCGGCCCAGCGACCGTCTGGCCCAGCTCCGCCGCATGCGGGACATGGGCTACGAGATCGGCACCGGCGTGATGGTGGGCATCCCGGGCCAGACCTGGGACATCCTCGCCGCCGACCTGCTCCGCTTCCGCGAATTCGACATGGACATGCTCGGGATCGGCCCCTTCCTGCCCAGCCCCCGGACGCCCATGGGCGGGCCGGATGCCCCATCCTATCTCGCTCTGCGGGATCAGGTCCCCAACGACGAGCTCACCACCCTCAAGGCCGTGGCCCTGACGCGCCTGCTCTGCCCCGAGGCCAACATCCCCGGCACCACCGCCCTCGCCACCCTCGACCGCGCCCAGGGGCGCGAGCTGGCACTGATGCGCGGGGCCAACGTGCTGATGCCCAATGTGACGCCCGTGGGCTATCGCGTCCGCTACGAGATCTACCCCGGCAAGGCCTGCGTGGGCGAGACGGCCTCCTCCTGCCAAGGCTGCCTGGAAACCCGCCTCCGCGCCCTGGGGAGGCGGGTCGGCCAGGGCCCCGGAAGCCGCCTTAGAACAGAGTGTAAAGATTTAGTGGGATGTGACTTCCATCACTGATCTATAGGTCATCAATGAGCAGACTCCCTGTGCAGCTGATGGCCGGTCCGCGGTGCTGGGTCCCCCCTCTCCGCCGTCCTCCACATCTTTGAATCCACCCGTCCCAAGCGGGTGGCAGGAGAGTTCATGCCTCTTCCCGTGAGCGACTTCTACCGGTCCCTGGCGGACCGTGCCGTCCGGACCCTGGCTGACAGGGACCTGGAGAACCAGATCCTCATCCAGGTGGGATCCGCCACCTGCGAGCACGCGGCGGGATCGCAGGCCGTGGCCGAGGAATTCGTCCGGCACATCCGGGCCTCCGGGCGGAAGGACATCGTCATCCATCGCACCGGCTGCACGGGCCGCTGCTCGCGCGAGCCCATCCTCGGCGTGCGCCTGCCCGGCCAGCTGCCCGTCAAGTACGAGCGGGTCAACCGCGACCTGGTCCACCGCATTTTCACCGAGCACATCCAGGGCGGCGTTCCGGTGATGAAGCATGTGCTGGATCACGACGGCGAGGCGCTGCCCGAGCGCGAGTTCCTGTTCTGCGAAGGGGACCGCTGCCAGAAGGGCGGCGTGGACCTCCGCGCCCGGTTCCTGGAGCTGCTCGCGGAACGCGGCGTCGAACCCCACCGCGTGGGCGTGGCCACCACCAGCTGCTTCGGAGCCTGCGGCCTCGCCGGTGGTGCCGCCGCCACCTACCTCCTGGTCCGCCCCGAGAAGATCCTCTATCGCGTGGCCTCGGAAGCAGACCTGCTCGACATCCTCCAGGAGCATGTCCTCCAGGGCCAGGTGGTCGCCCGCCTGCGGGTGCAGGAGGAGCCCATCGCCCTCGAGTTCCTGGAGCGCTACGGGGATGTCGCGTTCTTCAACCGCCAGAGCCGCATCGCCCTGCGGAACGCGGGTGTCGTCGACCCCGAGAGCCTCGACGAGTACCTCGGCTTCGATGGCTTCAAGGCCCTGGCCACCGCCCTGGAGCGCCGCGAACCCGACTGGGTGATCTCCGAATTGACCAAGGCCCGGCTCCGGGGCCGCGGCGGCGGCGGCTTCCTGACGGCCACCAAGTGGACCCTGGCGCGCCAGCAGGCCGACACCACCCGCTTCATCATCTGCAACGGCGACGAAGGCGACCCGGGCGCCTTCATGGACCGCTCCATGCTCGAGAGCGATCCGTTCAACATCGTCGAGGGCATGATCATCGGCGGCTTCGCCATTGGCGCGCAGAAAGGGTTCTTCTACATCCGGGCCGAGTACCCGCTGGCCATCAAGCGCATCGAGCAGGCCATCGACGCCTGCCGGGCCCATGGGCTGCTCGGCAGGGACATCATGGGCTCCGGCTTCGACTTCGACCTGGAGATCCGGCTTGGCGCGGGCGCCTTCGTCTGCGGCGAGGAGACGGCCCTCATCCGCTCCATCGAAGGCGAGCGCGGCCAGCCGAAGGTGCGCCCGCCCTACCCCACGGATCGCGGCCTGTGGGGCCACCCCACCGTGATCAACAATGTGGAGACCTTCGCCAATGTCTCCGCCATCCTGCGCTACGGTGGCGAATGGTATTCCCGCATCGGCACCCCGAAGAGCGGCGGGACCAAGGTCTTCGCCCTGGCGGGCAAGGTGCGGCACACGGGCCTGGTGGAAGTTCCGCTGGGCACCACGCTCTCCCGGGTGGTGAACGACATCGGCGGCGGCGTCTCCGGCGGCAAGCAGCTCAAGGCCATCCAGACCGGCGGCCCCGCGGGCGGCTTCATCCCCGCGGCCATGCAGGGCATGGAGGTGGACTTCGAGCCGCTGCAGAAGGCCGGCTCCATCATGGGCTCCGGCGGCATGATCGTCCTGAGCGAGGACGACTGCATGGTCGACATCGCGAAGTTCTACATGGCCTTCAGCCAGGAGGAGAGCTGCGGGAAATGCACGCCCTGCCGGGAGGGCACCACGCGCATCCTCGAGATCCTGGAGCGCATCACCCTGGGCAAGGGCGAGCTGGCCGACCTGGACAAGCTCGAGCGCCTGTCCCGCCTCTGCCAGCGCACGAGCCTCTGCGGCCTGGGCCGTGCCGCGCCGAACCCCGTGCTCTCCAGCCTCAAGCACTTCCACGACGAGTTCCTGGCCCACATCCAGGACAAGCATTGCCCCGCGAAGAAGTGCGTGGCCCTGATCCGCTATGAGATCAATCCGGAGAAGTGCATCGGCTGCACCATCTGTGCTCGCAACTGCCCCGTGGAGTGCATCTCCGGCGCCCGCAAGGAGGCCCATGGGATCGACCAGGCCGCCTGCATCAAGTGCGGCAATTGCTTCGATGTCTGCAAGTTCGCCGCGATTGACCGGGTCTAATGCTGTCCAGGGGGACCGCCTGCTCGCTTTGCTCGCGATGTCCCCCCGGGCCCCCGCTGGGCGGGCGTGTTGAACCCGCCCACGCAGCCTAGGAGTCACCGATGTCCCAGATGATCAGCCTCAAGATCGACGGCGAGCCCATCCTCGTCCCGGCCGGCACGACGGTCATGGACGCGGCGGAAACGCTCGGCATCCACATCCCCCGCCTCTGCTACCACCCCGAGCTCAGCCTCGAGGGCAACTGCCGGGTCTGCGTGGTGCAGGTGGAGGGCTTCGACCACTGCCTGGCCTCCTGCGCCACCACGGCCTGGGAGGGCATGGAGGTCCAGACCAACAGCCCCGTCATCCGCGAGGCCCGCCGCGACATCGTGGAGCTGCTGCTGGACAACCATCCCAAAGACTGCCAGACCTGCGACCGCGATGGCGTCTGTGAGCTGCAGAACCTGGCCTACCGCATGGGCGTGCGCGAGCGGCACTTCGAGGGCAGACGGAAGCAGTTCCCCATCGACGATGCGGGGGCCTCCGTGGTGCGCAACGCGGAGAAGTGCATCCTCTGCGGCCGCTGCATCCGCGTCTGCGGCGAGGTGCAGGGCGTGTTCAACCTCAGCCAGCACGGCCGCGGCTTCACCACCGTCGTGGGCCCCGCCAACCTGGCCCCCATGGACGAGAGCGCCTGCATCCAGTGCGGCCAGTGCGTGAGCGTGTGCCCCACCGCCGCCTTCCTCGAACAGGACCACACCGAGCGCGTCTGGAAGGCGCTCGGGTTCCCCCGGACGGAAAAGCATGTGGTGGTCACCACCGCGCCTGCCATCCGGGCCGCCCTCGGCGAGGCCTTCGGCCTGCCCATGGGCACGCCGGTCACCGGGAAGATGGTCACGGCCCTGCGCCGCATGGGCTTCGACGCCATCTTCGATGTCAACTTCAGCGCCGACCTCACCATCATGGAAGAGGCCCACGAGCTGCTGAAGCGCCTGGAGGGCGGCGGCCCACTGCCCCTGCTCACCTCCTGCAGCCCCGGCTGGGTGAGCTTCCTGGAGAAGTTCTATCCCGAGCTGATTCCCCACATGTCGAGCTGCAAGAGCCCGATGCAGATGCAGTCCACCCTCATCAAGACCTACTACGCGCAGCAGAAGGACCTGGATCCCAGGGACATCTATGTGGTGTCCGTCATGCCTTGCGTGGCCAAGAAGTTCGAGGCCGCCCGCCCCGAGCATGTCCTCGACGGGAGCCCCACCACGGATGCGGTCATCACCACCCGCGAGCTGGCCCAGATGATCAAGTCCTACGGCATCGACTTCACCCGCCTGCCGGACAGCGACTTCGACCACCCGCTGGGGACCTCGTCGGGTGCCGGCGACATCTTCGGCGCCACCGGCGGCGTGATGGAGGCCGCGCTGCGCACGGCGGCCTTCAAGCTGACCGGGAGGAACCTCGGCAACCTGGAGCTGACCGAAGTCCGCGGCGTCACCGGCGAGATCCGGGAGGCCTCCGTAACCCTGGCCGGGAAGACCCTGAATGTGGCCGTGGCCAACGGCCTCCAGAATGCGAAGGTCCTCCTGGAGGCGGTGAAGCGTGGCGAGAAGGACTACCACCTCATCGAGATCATGGCCTGTCCCGGCGGCTGCATCTGCGGGGGCGGCCAGCCCTACCCGCCCATCGGCACCTACACCATGAACCACGACCTGGCCCGGGCCCGCGCCAAGGCCCTCTACAGCATCGATTCCGCCAAGACCCTGCGCTGCAGCCACGACAACCCCGATGTGCAGAAGCTCTACGCCAACTTCCTCGGCGAGCCACTCAGCCACCGGGCCCATGAGCTCCTCCACACCCACTACACCGCCCGTACGCCCCGGGGGATCCGATGAGCGAGTGCCTGCCCTGCTCCACCGACAACTGGCCCGACCTTGAGCGCGGCTACCGCGCCATGCTGCCCAGGGAGATCCTCGCCTTCATCGATGCCCACCGGCACCAGGAGCGCAGCGAGAGCATGCTCATCGCCACGCTCCACCAGGTGCAGGCCCACTTCGGCCACCTGGGCCCCGGCCACCTCGAAGCCGTGGCCCAGCTCATGCAGATCCCCCTGGCCAAAGTCACGGGGGTCGCCACCTTCTACCACTATTTCCGCCTCCAGCCCCGCGGCAGGTACCTCATCAATGTCTGCCTCGGCACGGCCTGCTACGTGAAGGGCGCGGAGAAGGTGGCCCAGAAGCTCCAGGACGAGCTGGGCATCCGCTTCGGCGAGACCAGCAAGGACGGCATCTTCAGCCTCGAGAGCACCCGCTGCGTCGGCACCTGCGGCCTGGCGCCCGTGGTGATGATAGGGGACGAGGTCCACGGCCCGCTCACGCCCAGCCTGGTTCCCGGCCTGCTGGAAAGCTATCTCGCCCGCGCCGCCGAGGACCTGGTGGCCGAACCGTCCCGCTGAGCCGAGCGCATCTCCACCACGCCGGTGCTCAGGGGTACCAGCAGCACGCCCGCCGCCAGCGCCACCACCCCATGCCAACCCGCGAGGTGGTAGGCGTGGCCGCTGAGAGTGATGCCTGCCGTCCCGCCCAGGTAGTAGAACAGCGTATAGAAGGCATTGGCGCGGCCGCGCCCGGTGCTGAGCTTGCGGTTCAGGGCGCCGGCCGCCGAGGCGTGGATGGTGAAGAAGCCCGCGCAGACCAGGGCCAGGGCCAGCGCCATGGCCCAGCCCTGGGGCACCAGCGTGACCCCGAGGCCCGCCCCGAACACCAGGGAGCCCGCCACCATGGCCGAGCCGTTGCCGATGCGGTTGCTGAGGCGGCCCGCCAGAGGCCCCGCCACCACGCCCACGATGTAGGACAGGTAGAGCAGGGTCACGGCCCGGGTGGACCAGTGGAAGGGCGCCCCGTGCAGGTAGAAGGGCATGTAGTTGAATACGGACGAGAACACGAAGAAGCCGCCGGCGCTCACGCAGTAGATGCGAAACAGGTCGTGCCGGAACAGCACGTCGCGGAAGCGCACCCCTTCGACCCGACGCGCCGCCTCATGATCCTCCACCGGCAGCCCCGCGTAGGCCGCCAGGGTGGCCGCCAGCAGCAGGGCCGCGGCCACCAGGAAGGCCCAGCGCCAGTGGGCGGGAGGCAGCACGAACCCGCCCAGCAATCGGCCTGACAGCCCGCCCACCACCGTGGCGGAGACGTACGATCCCATCACCACATTGAGCCGCTCGGCGGGCATCACCTTGGCGAGGTAGGCGGCCAGACAGGTGGTGAGGGCCGGCACGAAGAGCCCCTGGACGAACCGGGCGCCCACCAGCAGAGGCAGCGTCGGCGCCAGGGCCGACATCACCCCGGCGGCGGCCACCACCAGCCCGCCGGTCAACAGGATGGGCCGGATGGCCAGGCGATCCGCCAGGGCGCCGAAGGGCAGGTTCGCCAGGGCGATGCCCAGCACCACCGCCGACACCGTCAGCGAAGCCGTGCCCTCGCCCACGCCGAAGGTCTGGCGCAGCACCGGCAGCACGGGCTGGGGGATGTAGACCGTGGTGAACACCGCGCTGACCAGGGCGAAGACCAGCCATTGCAGGCGGGACAGCGGGTCGCGGGCCATGGGCCGTCAGACCTCGGTGGCCAGGCGGTAGAGCTCGGACGCGGACACACCCAGGTGCTTGGCGAGGGGCTTCACGGCTTCGCGGAGGGTCATGCCGCCTTCCCGGGCAGCGGCGAGGTAGGCCTTGGCCCAGTCTGGCAGCGTGCCCCCTTCCAGCGCGGCGGTGGATTCGGTGACCAGCCTCTTGGCCCCCGCCCCCGCCAGCACCAGCACCATCTCGCCGCGGTCCTCCCGACCCAGCTGTTCCTTGACCTGGGTGGGCGTGCCGCGGTACCAGGTCTCGTGCAGCTTGGTCAGCTCCCGGCCCAGAGCGATCTCGCGGTCCGGCAGCAGGGTCTCCAGGTCCGCCAAGGTCTCGTGGATGCGGTGGGGCGTCTCGAAGACGACCACCGTCTCCTCCTCGGCGCCCAGCTTCTTCAGCAGGGTGCGCCGCGGCTCGCTGCGGTTGGGGAGGTAGCCCCAGAAGCTGAAGGCATGGCTGGGGAGGCCCGAGGCCACCACCGCCAGCAACACGGCGGAGGCCCCCGGCAGCACGGTGACCTTGGCCCCGGCGACCCGGGCGGCCCGGGCGATCTCGAAGCCGGGGTCGTTGATGCCGGGCATGCCCGCGTCGCTGCAGTAGGCCACGGTGCGGCCCGAGGCCAGTTCCAGCCCGATCCGTTCGTAGGCCGCGGCGCCGGCGTGGTCGTCGAAGCGCAGCAGGGGCTTGTCGATCCCCAGGTGCTTGAGCAGGCCGCCTGTGCGGCGCGTGTCCTCGCAGGCCACCAGGTCGGCCCCGGCCAGGGCCTCCTTGGCGCGGTCGGTGAGGTCGCCGAGATTGCCGATGGGCGTGGGGACGAGGATCAGGTGGCCGGTCATGCCTTCATTCTGGCAGGCGCAGCGGAGGGCGCCGCATTCGCAGCGCCCTCCGGCCCAATTCCCGGCACCTACTTCGCGGGAGCCGCCTTGGGAGCGGGCTTAGCCGTCCAGACTTTCCAGAACTCGGGGTCCCCGGCGATTTCGCCGGCATCCGGGTAGCTCATCTTCGGATCCACCGCCAGCAGCTGGGCGTCCTCCCGCAGGAAGCAGTCGGCGATGAACTTCGAAAGGCCCTTGAGCTCCTCGGGACCAGCGGATTTGGCCATCTTCTCGTCATCGGCCATGGTCGCATCCGCGTCGGCCAGGCTGTGCAGCGGCACCACCCAGAGGAAAGTGGGATTGACGGTCCCGGCCACGGCCTGGTACACGCCCCACCGGGGCTTCAGGCCCGCCTTCTCGTAGAGTTCGGCGTATTTCTTCGCCCCGGCCGCGAACTCGGCGTCATGGCCCGGCTTCACCAGGATCGTGGAGGTCCAGTAGAAACGGGGAGCCATGTTCCCGATCTCGCGGCTGAGATCCGCGCGCAGCACATAAGCCACGCTGCTGTAGTTCGTGATGTACTCGGCATCCTTGGCGGCCAGCGCCTCGACCTGGGCCTTGAGGGCGGGATGCTCCTCCAGGTAGGTCTGATGCGCCTCCAGGCCCGCCAGGGAATCGTAGAACCATACCCACGTAGCCTGGTTCGGGCCGGCCATCGGCACCAGGCCCAGGTAGTGGTAGGGGCTCTTCGCCTGGACAAAAGCCTTGGACCAGGCGAACTCGTTCTTCTGGTGGGCGGCCTCCCGGCCGGGTTTCACGTCCTCCACGCCGATGCGCAGGACCTTGGGCCAGCTCGGAACCGGCGGCTCGCCGGCCATCAGGGTGGCACCGAGGGAGAGGCAAAGCAGGATTCGCGTATCCATAGGCTCCTCCGTGAGTGAGGCCCATGAGGCTACGCCGATTCGAGTCCAATATGATCTATTTTTTAAGACTTGATGTCTGTATCTACATGGTATTTCAGACGGCAACCAGGATTCATGTCACACGTTCGAGCTGCCGTTCGCTGCGGATCAGACGGCTGTAGAACAGGCCCGTGTGGTACCAGTGCAGGAAGAATGCTTCGAAGACGGCTCGCCGCCACCAGGCCAGGCTTCCAGGCAGTGGGGGGCAGCTGGGCGCGGGGCTGCAGCGCACGTCCAGGCCCAGGCCCAGGGCCGTGGCCCGGGCCCGGGCCAGGTGCAGGGGATCGGAGATCAGCAGCAGGGTGCGCCAGCCTTCAGCGCGCAGGTGGCTTCGCACGTTGAAGAGGTTCTCCAGGGTGTGCTGGCTCCGATCCTCCAGCAGGATGGCCGCCCCGGGAACACCCCGCGCCAGCAGCCAATCCCGCCCGGCCTCGGCCTCGCTGCGGGCGGCGCGACCCGTGGTGCCACCAGCCACGAGGATGCGGGGCGCGAGCCCCTGCCGCCACAGCCCTTCGGCATGAGCCAGCCGCGCCTCGTAGACGGGCGTAAGGGTGTCGTCCTGCAGGCGTCGCCCCAGTACCAGGATAGCGTCCGCCGGCTCCAGCGGGTCACCCGCCGCGCCCTCCACCACGCGCCGCAGCCGGAACCACACGGGCACCAGCAGCAGCCCCGTGACGAGAGCCAGTCCCAATGAAGCCGCCCCGCCAGGGCCGAGCTTCTGCCAGAAGCTGGCGCGGGGCGGGGCGTGGTAGGGCGTGGGCATGAGATCAGGCTAGGCTAGACCTCGA
The DNA here is from genome assembly GCF_024609265.1 of Geothrix campi. Lineage (GTDB taxonomy): Bacteria > Acidobacteriota > Holophagae > Holophagales > Holophagaceae > Geothrix > Geothrix campi. The sequence continues at coordinate 1,312,984 of NZ_JANHMP010000001.1, forward strand.
CCCGCTTTTCGGATTTCTTGCGTTCGCTGGTGTCCAGCACCCGCTTGCGCATGCGGATGAAGTTGGGGGTCACTTCCACCAGCTCGTCGGACTCGATGTATTCCAGGGCCTGCTCCAGGGTGTGTTCCCGGGGCGGGGTGATGCGGGTGGCCTCGTCACTGCCGCTCGAGCGCATGTTGGACAGCTTCTTGGCCTTGGCCACGTTCACCACAAGATCGTTCTCGCGGGCGTGCTCGCCCACGATCATGCCCTCGTAGCACTTGGTCCCGGGCTGGATGAAGATGACGCCGCGTTCCTCCAGGTTCATGAGGGCGAAGCCCACGGCCTCGCACTGGTCCATGCTGATGAGCACTCCGTTCTTCCGGCCGACCAGCTCGCCCTTGTGCGGGCCGTAGTGGCTGAAGAGGCTGTGGATGAGGCCCTCGCCGCGGGTGTCGGTCATGAACTCATTGCGGAAGCCGATGAGGCCGCGGCTGGGGATCTTGAAGTGCAGGCGCAGACGCCCGCCCTCGTTCCCCATGTCCTGCATCTCGGCCTTGCGGTTGCCCATGTGCTCCATGGTCACGCCCATGTAGGCCTCTGGGATGTCGATGGTCACATCCTCATAGGGTTCGAGCTTCTCGCCGGTCACGGGGTCCGTGTGGAGGATCACCTCAGGACGACTGACACAGAGCTCGAAGCCTTCTCGCCGCATGGTCTCGATGAGCACGGAAAGGTGCAGTTCGCCGCGGCCGCTCACCTTGAAGGAATCGGGGCTGTCCGTATCCTCCACGCGCAGGGCCACGTTGTGCTGCAGCTCCTTCTGGAGACGCTCGCGGATGCGGCGGCTCTGGATGAACTTGCCGTCCTGGCCGGCGAAGGGCCCGGCGTTCACCATGAACATCATGGTGATGGTGGGCTCGTCGATGTCCACGTATTCCAGCGCCTTCGGATCGGTGACGTCGGCGATCGTCTCGCCCACGCGGATGTCCGTGATGCCGGCCAGAGCCACGATCTCGCCGGCGCTGGCCTCGGTCTGCTGGATGCGGGACAGGCCCTCGAAGCCGTAGAGCTGGGTGACCTTGTGCTGCTGGATGCTGCCATCCCGCTTCACCAGGGCCACGACCTCACCCACCCGGAGACGGCCGTTCACGATGCGGCCAATGCCGATCTGCCCCACGAAGTCGCTCCACTCCATGAGGGTGATGAGCATCTGGAGCGGCGCCTCGGGGCTGCCCGTGGGGTGGGGGCAGTGCTTCACGATGGTGTCGAAGAGGGGATCAAGGCTGTCGCTGGAATCGTTCATGTCCAGCATGGCGTAGCCCAGCTTGGCGCTGGCGAAGACGCAGGGGAAGTCCAGCTGCTCCTCGGTGGCGCCCAGCTCGATGAGCAGGTCGAAGACCTGGTCCTGGGACCAGACGGGGCGGGCGCCGGGGCGATCCACCTTGTTGATGACCACGATGGGCCGCAGGCCCAGGGCCAGGGCCTTGCGGGTCACGAACTTGGTCTGGGGCATGGGGCCGTCGAAGGCGTCGACCACCAGCAGCACGGAATCCACCATGGAGAGCACGCGTTCGACTTCGCCACCGAAGTCGGCGTGGCCAGGGGTGTCCACGATGTTGAAGCGGTAGCCGCCCCAGTGCAGGGAGGTCGTCTTGGCCAGGATGGTGATGCCGCGCTCGCGTTCCTGGTCGTTGCTGTCCATGGCCCGTTCCTGGACCCGCTGGTTGTCCCGGAACATGTGGGCACCCTTGAACAGGGCATCTACGAGGGTGGTCTTGCCATGGTCGACGTGGGCGATGATGGCGATATTGCGGATCTTCTCGAGGGGGGTCATCTTGCTCCCGGGCAGCCCGGGCACAAGCCAGGCAGAACCTTCGATTTTACCAGATGCTGGGCCGATTTCCGAGCATTGATTGCAACCCCTTCCATTGTCGCGCCAGGGGTCTAAGATAAGCCCACTCTCACCGGGGGAACCCCATGCATATCAACGAACTGCTCACCGTGGTCTGCGAGCAGGGCGCCAGCGACCTCCACCTCAAGGTCGGCAACCACCCCATCGCCCGCATCAAGGGAAAACTCACCCCCATGACGCAGTTCAAGCGGCTGGTGCAGGAGGACACCATCGCCATGGCCTACGCCATCATGGCCAGCGACAAGCAGAAGGCGAAGTTCAAGGAGAACCTCGACCTCGACATCGCCTATTCCGTGCCCAGCCTGGGCCGCTTCCGCTGCAACATCTTCAACCAGCGCGGCACCGTGGGCCTGGTGCTGCGCGTGATCCCCCGGAAGATCTACACCATCGATGACCTGATGCTTCCCAAGGTGCTGAAGAACATCTGCCAGGAGCAACGCGGCCTCGTGCTCGTGACGGGCACCACCGGCTCCGGCAAGTCCACCACCCTGGCCGCGATGATCGATCTCATCAACGCCACCCGGTCCGAGCACATCCTCACCATCGAGGATCCCATCGAGTACCTGCACCGGGACAACCAGAGCATCATCAACCAGCGTGAGGTCGAGGCCGATTGCAAGACCTTCGCCGCCGCCCTCCGCGCCGCCCTCCGCCAGGATCCCGATGTGATCCTGGTCGGTGAGATGCGCGACCTCGAGACCATCGAAACGGCCCTCCACGCCGCCGAGACCGGCCACATGGTCTTCAGCACCCTCCACACCCTGGACGCCACCGAGACCATCAACCGCATCATTTCCATGTTCCCGCCCCACCACCAGAAGCAGATCCGCCTCCAGCTGGCGGCCGTGCTCAAGGGCATCATCTCCCAGCGTCTCGTGCCCCGGGCCGACGGCCAGGGCCGCGTGCCCGCGGTGGAGGTCATGGTGGCCACGGAGACCGTGCGCACCTGCATCGAGGACAAGGACAAGACCAAGATGCTGAAGGACGTCATCTCCGCGGGCACCGCCCAGTACGGCATGCAGACCTTCGACCAGAGCCTCTACTTCCTGCTCAAACAGGGTCTCATCACCGAAGAGGAGGCCCTGCTCCGCGCCACCAACGTGGGCGAGTTCAAGCTGCGGCTCGAAGGCGTCATGGGCACCTCCGACATGGCCCGGGCCAACATGGAACGCGGCATGTCCATCGCCCAGGGCGGGGGCCGGGAAGCCGGCGGTGCCCCGCCGCCTCCCCAGGTCCAGGCCCCCGCCCCCGGGATGCCCATGGCCATGCCCCCATCCACCGACGTGAAAATCACCCTGGCACGCTAGGCACTCTTCCCCTTATCCTGGCTCTCCCACTCCCACGGCCCGAGGTCGCAGATGATCAAGATCGACATCGCCAATTCGTTGATGAAAGTGCACCCGTGCTCCCGCGCCACCGCCCTCCAGGTGGTGGACCTCCTCACTGAACGCCTCAAGGACGCCCTCCTGAACGGCCACCGCATCGAGATCCGCGGCTTCGGCGTCTTCGAGCCACGGCCCCGCAAGCGTGGCATGGGCCGGAACATCAAGACCGGCGCCAGCGTCCAGATCCCCAAGGGCAAGAGCATCCGCTTCAAGCCGGGGAAGGATCTGCGGGAGATCGAGGTCGCGTAGCCCCCGGCTCTCGACGCTACGCGTCGAGAGAAAACAGGAAGGCGTGGCGTGAGGCCAGCTGCTTGGCCGCTGCCTGGAGACGATCCAGGGCGTCATCCACTTCATCCTTGTGTGTCCGCGCCGCGAGGATGGCCAGGCGCAGGTGGAAGGCGCCGTTCAGCTTGGTGCCGCTCAGGAAAATGCGGCCCTCGGCCGTGAGGCGCTGCAGCAGGGCCTGGTTGAAGGCATCCGCGTTCCCCGTGGGCGGCAGGAACCGGAAGGCGAGGACGCTGAGCTGGGGCGCCGGCCCCGGATCCACACCCGGCATCTGCCGGATCCGGTCGTAGGCGTACCGGGCCAGGAGGAGTTTCTCCTCCAGGGCCGCCCGGAACGCTGCCACGCCGTGGAGCTGCAGCGGGAGCCAAAGGCGCAAAGCGCGGGCGTGCTTGCTGAATTCCAGGGTGGTTTCGGAGGGACTCAGCTCCTCCAGGTCCTCGGGCGGCGAGGGCAGGTAGTCGGCCTGGAAGGCGTGGGCCTTCCGCAGGGGATCGAGGTGGCGCACCAGCACGGCGCCCAGGCCCAGGGGGGCGAACAGCCCCTTGTGCGGATCGAGCACCAGGCTGTCGCTGCGATCCAGGCCCCGGAGCGTGGCCTTCCCGGGCTCCGTCAGGGCGAAGGAGGCTCCATAGGCCCCATCCGTGTGCAGCCACAGGCCGTGGCGCGTGGCCAGATCGGCGCAGGCCTCCAGGGGATCCACCGCCCCGGTGTTGGTGGTGCCGGCCGTGGGCACCAGCAGCCAGGGGCGGAGCCCGGCGCGGCGGTCTGCCAGGATGGCGGCCTCCAGGGCCTCGGGACGCAAGCGGAAGTCGGCGTCCGTGGGGATCTCCCGCACCTGCGCCTCGCCCATGCCCGCCACACGGAGGGCCTTCACGATGCAGTGGTGGGCCTGATCCGATAGGTACACGCAGGCCTTGGCGTAGTCCGCCGCCTTGAGGCCCGCGGCCTCCCGGGCCGTGCAGATCCCCACCAGGTGGGCCATGCTGCCCCCCGCGGCCAGGTTGCCCGAGCTGCCTTCGGGCAGGCCCATCTCCCGGGCCAGCCAGGCAATCACCTGGTTCTCCATGCGCACGGCGCCGGGCCCGGCGAAGAAGTAGGCCGCATAGCGATTGGTGAGGGCCGCCAGCAGATCCCCCAGGGCCCCCGCGAACAGCGAGGAAGGTGGGATGAAGGCCAGGTGCCGCCCCGAGGCCCCGTTGGCCCCCACGCCATCCACGTGTTCGGCCAGGGCGCCCAGCACCTGCGGGAAGGACCGCCCCGCCTCGGGGATGGGGAAATCCGCCAGCCCCGCCCCAGGCCGATCCTTCAGCACGAAGGCCGGGGTCTCCGGAAGTGCCTGGAGGAAGGCTTCGCCGTATTCACGGGAGGCCTGCCACAGCGCGGCCCGTTCCTCCGTGCCGGGATCCAGTTTCCGGGACTGGGATTCCAGATCCTTCAGACGATCCAGCATTGGCGGGTCTCCAGGCGGTCGGGATCGGGGGAAAGGATCCGCCTCTCACCAGCGACCGACCCTCCAGCCTAGCAAACGGTAGAATGGAAGGCATGGAAGCCTGCCGCCGCCCCGAAATCACCTACCCCACCCGCGTCCCCATGAAGATCATCGGACGCCAGGAGGAACTGCGCCCCGACATGGTCATGGAACTGATCCTGGCCCACCTGGGCCCCCAGGCCGAAGGCGACGAGCAGCACTCGGCCAACTGCAAGGGGTCCTTCATCAGCTACACCTTCTGGGTCACCCTGCCCCACGGCCAGGCCGAGACGCCGCTGCGGGAGGCGATCCAGAAGCTGCCTGGGGTGGTGATGCAGTTGTAGTTCCACTCTGGAAATGATCTCCACAAAGGACACGAAGAAAGAATCTAAGGGCACCAAGGTTGCCTCTTGGTGTCCTTGGTTTTTCCCATTCGTGTCCTTCGTGGAGGTCTTTTCTACGGCCGCAACGTCCCCATCATGCGGGGATACGGGATGCTCTCTCTCACATTCGGCGAGGGACGAAGCGGGTCGCAGAGCGGGCTGCATCGGCAGCCCGCGGCGCGGGGCCCCGCCGGCCCGAGTCGGAGCAGGGCGCAGCCCTGCGGAGGCTGCCGCCCGCGATCGCGTAGCGGGAGCGGATTCGTGGCCGAGTGCTACGGCCTGAGCGTCCCCATCATGCGAGGGTACGGAATGGTCTCTCTCACGTGCGGCGAGGGACGAAGCGGGTCGCAGAGCGGGCTGCATCGGCAGCCCGCGGCGCGGGGCCCCGCCGGCCCGAGTCGGAGCAGGGCGCAGCCCTGCGGAGGCTGCCGCCCGCGGTCGCGCAGCGAGCGCGGTGTCGTGACCAGTGCTATGGCCTGAGCGTCCCCATCATGCGGGGGTACGGAATGGTCTCTCTCACGTGCGGCAGCTTGCAGATCCACGCCACGGCGCGTTCGAGGCCCATGCCGAAGCCGGCGTGGGGGACGCTGCCGTACTTGCGGACGTCCAGGTACCACTCGTAGTCGGCGCGGCTCAGGCCCTCGTGCTCGATCTGATCGAGGAGGTACTGGAGGCTGGAGGCGCGCTCGCCACCACCGATGACCTCGCCGTAGCCTTCGGGAGCCAGCAGGTCGGCGCCCAGGGCCAGCCGGGGGTCCTGGGGATCGGGCTCCATGTAGAAGGCCTTGAAGGCTTTCGGGAACCGATGCACCCACAGCGGCTTGTCCGTGGCGTTCATGAGCATGGTCTCGTCGTCGTTGCCGAAGTCCTCGCCCCAGTTGATGTCGCTGCCCAGGGTCTTCAGCTTGTCCACGGCCTCAGTGTAGGTCATGCGGTCGAAGGTGGTGTTGAGGGCCGTTTCCAGGGGCACGAGGTCGCGTTCCAGGATCTTCAGCTCCTCCTGGCGGGTCTCCAGCACGCGCTGGATCAGGAACTTGGTCATGCGCTCGCCCAGGGCCATCACATCGTCCAGGTGGGCGAAGGCCACTTCGGGCTCCACCATCCAGAACTCTGTGAGGTGGCGTCGGGTCTTGCTCTTCTCTGCGCGGAAGGTGGGGCCGAAGCAGTAGACCTTGCCGAAGGCCGCGATGCCGGGCTCCTGGTAGAGCTGGCCGGACTGGCTGAGAAAGGCCGTGCCCTCGTGGAAGTACTCGGTGCCGAACAGCGTGCTGGTGCCCTCGCAGGCGCTGGGCGTGAGGATCGGTGCATCCAGGAGGGTGAACCCGTCACCGTCGAAGAAGTCGCGGATACCCTTCACCAGGGTGTGGCGGATGCGGAGGATGGCCCACTGGCGCTTGCTGCGCAGCCAGAGGTGGCGGTTCTCCATGAGGAACTCGGTGCCATGCTCCTTGGGGGTGATGGGGAAGTCCGTGCTGCCGCCGATGAGTTCCAGGGACTTCACCAGCAGCTCGGGCTGGCCGGTCTTGGGGTGCTGCTGGACGACGCCCGTCACCGTAATGGCAGCCTCCTGGGTGAGCTTCCCGGCGAGCTCGTAGCTCTCGGGATCGGCCTCGGCGGCACCCACCACGCACTGCACGAAGCCGGAACCATCGCGAAGCTCGATGAACCGGGTCTTGCTGGTGCGGGCATTGCGGACCCAGCCCCGCAGCCGGACGGTCTCGCCGACCTGGCCGGCGAGGAATCGGACTTCGGTGAAGGGTTGGCTGGTCACAGGGACTCCAGGGGCAAACCCTTATTGTGCCCGGAGCGGCGGTGTGGCTCCAGGGTCCGTCGCTCCCGCTGGCTCCAGGAGCCTACCCGACCAGGGAGTCGATCTTGGCCTTGAGGGACTCCTGGGTGAACGGTTTCACCACGTAGGTGTTCACCCCGGCCTCGAGCGCCTGCAGGATGTCCTCCTTGGCGGCATGGGTGGTCACCATGAGGATGGGGAGCGTCGGATCCTGGCCCCGCACCGTCCGGACGAAGGTGAGCCCGTCCATCTCCGGCATGTCCCAGTCAGTGATGATGAGGTCCACCCCACCCTGGCCGAGTTTATCCAGCCCGGATCGCCCGTTCTCCCCCTCCACCACGTCGGTATGGCCCATGCGGACGAGATTGCCGATGATGATGCGCCGCATCGTCGGGGAATCGTCCACCACGAGGATCTTCACGGGGTCTCCTGGAAGGGATGGCTGGATCTCCGGAGCAGCGATGCCACCCCGGCGAGGGGCAAGACGGGAATGCTTACGAATTGTCGCCTCACCGCGGCGGATTGGGAACGGCTTCAAATCTGGCGCCCGGGGGGTCCCCGACCCGGGGCCGGCCTCGGCTAGACTTGAGACCGTGCGCGCGCCCCGCGGGGGCGCACTCCGGAGGTTCCATGCCCGACGCCCAAGGCCCCTGCCCCATGGACCCCGGTCAAATGGAAGTCACCCTCCAGCGCCTGGCCGCTGATCTGGTGGCCCGTCTCCGACCCGAGGAGGAGGTCGTCCTCCTGGGCATCCGCTCCCGGGGCCTGCCCCTGGCCGAACGGCTGGCCACCCTGCTTCGCAACCGCACCCGGGCCCAGGTCCCCGTGGGCGCCCTGGACATCACCCTCTACCGGGACGACCTCACCGAGATGGTGGGTAGCCCCATCGTCCGCCCCACGGAGATCCCCTTCACCCTGAAGGAGCGCACGGTGGTGCTGGTGGATGATGTGCTCTACACGGGCCGCACGGTCCGCGCCGCCCTGGACGCCCTGCTGGACCATGGCCGCCCCCGGCGGGTGATGCTCCTGGTCCTGGCGGACCGCAGTGGCCGGGAGCTGCCCATCCAGGCCGATCTCGCTGGCCTGCGGGTGGAGGTGCCCCCGGGCCACCGGGTGGCGGTGCGGCTGAAGGAAATCGATGGTGAAGACGGCGTGACCGTGGAGGCCTGCTGATGACGTCCGAGCGCTACGTCTTCCCCCACAAGCACCTGCTGGGCATCGAGCCCCTCAGCCCGCAGGACATCACCGCCATCCTCGACCAGGCCCGGGCCTTCGAGGAGGTCTGCGAGCGCCCCAGCATCAAGATCGTCCCCGCGCTGCGGAAGAAGCTGGTGGTGAACCTGTTCTTCGAGAACAGCACCCGCACCCGCAACAGCTTCGAGATCGCCGAGAAGCGGCTGTCGGCGGAGATCATCAACTTCGATGCCGACACCAGCAGCCTCAACAAGGGCGAGACCCTCATCGACACCGCCATGAACCTGGAGGCCATGCACCCGGATCTCATCGTCATGCGCCACAGCGCTCCCGGGGCGCACGCCCTGCTGGCCCGGCACATGAAGGCCAGCATCGTGAACGCGGGCGATGGCGCTCACGAGCACCCCACCCAGGCCCTGCTGGACGCCTACACCCTCCGCAAGCACTTCGGCAGCCTGGAGGGCCTGCGCGTGGCCATCGTGGGCGACATCCGCAACAGCCGCGTGGTGCGCTCCAACCTCTGGCTGCTCACCCGCATGGGCGCCAAGGTCACCCTGGTGGGTCCGCCCACGCTGGTGCCCCAGGAGATGAAAGCCACCTGGCCGGGCATCGCGATCAACCACGACTTCGACGCCGTGATTCCCGAGCAGGACGCCATCATGATGCTCCGGGCCCAGTTCGAGCGCGGCACCGGCGCCTACATCCCCGGCCAGGGCGAGTACAGCCGGTTCTTCCAGCTCAACCCCGCGCGCATGAAGCGGGCCAAGAAGGACGTGGTGGTGCTGCACCCCGGCCCCATCAACCGCGGCCTGGAGATCACCAGCGACGTGGCCGACGGCCCCAACAACCTGATCCTCGACCAGGTGACGAACGGCGTCCCGGTCCGCATGGCCGTCCTCTACCTGCTGTCCCATCCCCACGGGGAGCAGGTGCCGTGAGCGCCCTTCCGGCGGAGCGCATCCTCCATTCCATCCACCTTTTCCGGAAGGAGCGGGTGCTGCTGGATGCCGATCTCGCCGTCCTTTACGGTGTGGAAACTCGGGTCCTCATCCAGGCGGTCAAGAGGAATGCTCAGCGGTTTCCCACCGATTTCATGTTCCAGCTCAGCGATGACGAGTGGGCGGACTTGAAATCACAATCTGTGATCTCGAGTTCCTGGGGTGGTAGGCGCACTGCACCTTACGCCTTCACCGAACTGGGTGTGGCCATGCTCTCCAGCGTGCTCAACAGCGAACGCGCCATCCAGGTCAACATCTCCATCATGAGGGCCTTCACGCAGCTCCGGACCATGCTTGCATCCCACGCGGATCTTGCCCGGAAGCTGGAATCCCTGGAGCGCAAGTATGATGGCCGGTTCCGAGTCGTCTTCGAGGCGATCCGGGATCTGATGGAACCCCCACTCCCAGCCAAGAAGCCCATTGGCTTCCGCCCGAAGAAATAAGAGACAACCATGGCCGCCCCCGTCGAAATCCTGTCCCGCCTGCTCTGGATCCGTGATGCCGCGGCCCTTCCCGACCAGGCCCTGGCGGACCAGCTGGGGCTGGAGGCCAAGGCCCTCGCCGCCCTGGTGACCGCCCATGCCGACCGGTTCCCCGAGGCCCTGGTCTTCCACCTGACCGCCGAGGAGCGCCAGAACACCCCCGATGCCCCCGTGATGGCCTTCACCGAGGCCGGGGCGGCCCTCTTGACGGGCCTGATCCCAGGCCATGAGCCGGCCCTGCTGACCCTTCTCCCAGCCTTCGCCGAGGCCCGTCACGTGCTCACCTCCCATGCGGAGCTGTCCCTCCGTGTGGCGGCCATGGAGCAGAAGCTGGAGATGATCCTGAAGCTCCTGCAGGGAGAGGAGATTGAAGGTGCGCCGAAAGAACGCCCCATCGGGTTCGTCACCGAGGAGGACCTCCCCAAGGGGCTGAAAACCCGGCTCCGGGACACGAAGAAGCGATGACCTCCCCCATGATCCCCGGCCCCATCACGCTCCTCATCCTCGACGGCTTCGGTGACGGCCCGCGGAACGCCTTCGACGCCACCTTCGTGGCGGCCATGCCGCGCTTCAACGAGCTGCGGAAGACCTACGCCACGACCCAGCTGCTCACCAGCGGCGAAGCCGTGGGCCTGCCGGACGGCCAGTTCGGCAATTCGGAAGTGGGCCACATGAACCTCGGGGCCGGGCGCGTGGTCTGGCAGGAGCTCACCCGCATTGATGCCGCCATCCGTCGGGGGACCTTCCGTGAAAACGCCGCCATGGGCGCCCTGCTGGCCAGCCTCAAGGCCTCGGGCAAGCGCCTGCATCTGATGGGGCTGGTGAGCGATGGCGGGGTGCACAGCCATCAGACCCACTTGGTGGCCCTGGCCCAGTGGGCCCAGGCGGAAGGTGTGCCCACGACCATCCACGCCATCACGGACGGCCGCGACACGGGCCAGAAGAGCGCCGACGGCTACCTCCAGTGGCTCACGTTCCAGCTGCGCAACACACCGCTGGTGACCCTCGGTTCGGTGTGCGGCCGCTACACCGCCATGGATCGCGACAAGCGCTGGGAGCGCACGGAACAAGCCTGGAAGCTCTACGTGGATGGCGAGGCCCCCCAGCTGGCCCCCGACGCCCTGGCGGCCATCGCGGCCGCCTATGCCCGGGGCGAAACCGACGAGTTCGTGGCCCCCACCAGGCTCGCGGCCTTCCATCCCATCGCGGATGGCGACGGCGTGCTGTGGTTCAACTTCCGCGCCGATCGGGCCCGGCAGATGTGCCATGCCCTGGTGCATCCCGCGTTCCACGGCTTCGTTCCGAAACACCGGCCCGCCGTGAAACTGGTCACCTTCACCGCCTACGACATCGAACTGGAACCCTACGTCTCCGTGGCCTACCCGCCCCAGAGCCTGGAGCACATCCTGGGCGAGCTCATCAGCGGGCAGGGCTGGCGGCAGTTCCGTACCGCCGAGACGGAGAAGTACGCCCACGTCACCTACTTTTTCAATGGCGGGCGGGAAGCGCCTTTCGAAGGCGAGGAACGCCGCCTGGTGCCTTCTCCCAAGGTGGCCACCTACGACCTCCAACCCGAGATGAGCCTCGCGGACGTGAGCCAGGGCCTGGAGACCGCCATCCGCTCCGGCGGCTACCGCCTGCTGGTCTGCAACCTGGCCAACCCCGACATGATCGGCCATACCGGCGACCTGGCTGCCGCCGTCACGGCCTGCGAAGCCATTGATGCCGCGGTGGGACGCATCATGGAGGCCACCCTCGCCATGGGCGGCGCCCTCTTCATCACCGCCGACCACGGCAACTGCGAGTGCATGCGCGACGAGGGCGGCAACCCGCACACCTCGCACACCCTGAATCCCGTCCCCGCGGTCCTCGTGGCCCAGGGCTTCGAAGGCCGCCAGCTCCGCAGCGGCGGCGCCCTCAGCGACGTGGCGCCCACCCTCCTGAAGCTGTTCGGCCTGCCCCAGCCCGCCGCCATGGACGGGAAGAGCCTCTTCTAGCAAGTCCCCATGAGCAACCCGCCGCGCCCATCACGCATCACGCCTTCGACCTTCATCAAGACGATGGGGGCGTTGCTGGCCCTCTTCAACCTGCTGGCCCTGTCCCTCGCCATCTGGGTGCTGGTGTTGAGCCATCGGCACTACGTGGAACGGGCGGAAGCCACCACCCAGAACCTGGCCCAGGTGCTGGAGGACAACGTGGCGGACACCATCCAGAGGATCGACCTGGCCATCCAGTCGATCCAGGATGAAGCCCGTCACGACCTTCGCGGCCAGCGGCTGGACGCCCTCGTCCAGGCCCAATTCCACCGGGCGGGGATCCTCACGTCCCTCCAGATCGCCGATCCCGGGGGAGGCATCGTCCACGCTGCCCCGGCTCCGGCTCCGGCGACGGTGGCCGACCAGCCCTTCTTCCTCCGCCTCAAGGAGGCCCCTGAGGCAGGCCTGCTCATCTCCCGACCGGTCCGGGGCCCCGACGGAACCTGGGCCATCATCCTGGCCCGCCGGCTCGAGCGGGCCGATGGCGGGTTCCGTGGCGTCATCTTCGCGACCCTCCCAACGGAGCAGCTGGCCCGGGCCATGGCCCGGTTGAATGTGGGCCGGTGGGGTTCGGTGTCCCTCCGCGGTGGAGACCTCGGCCTGCTCGCCCGCTACCCCGATTTCGCCGGGCAGCAGCAGATGACCGGCGATACCCGCGTCACCGGCACCTATCTCGAGGCGGTGCGGTCGGATCGCGCGTCCCTGCAGTTCACCGAGAATTCGGTCCTGGATGGCCTCCGACGGACCTACACGCTGCAGAGGGCTGAACAACCCCGCTTCTTCATCCTGGTGGGGCTGGCCCAGCGGGACTACCTCCAAACCTGGCGCCACCAGGTCGCCTTCGCCGTCCTGGCAGTTCTGGGGCTGGCCGCCCTCACGCTGGCGCTGGGCTGGCAGGCCCGGGCTTCCTGGATCCGCCAGCTGGCCGACCAGGAGCGCCTGGCCGCCCAGGAGGCTCGGTACCGCCTGCTGGCCGAAAACGCCACGGACGTGATCTGGTCCATGGATCCGGATGGGCGACTCACCTACATCAGTCCCTCCATCTTCCGCCAGCGCGGCTGGACCGCCGAGGAGTTCATGGCCCTGAGCCCCGAGGAACGGGCGCTGTCCAGGAAAGGCAGCGAGGCGTTCCGGGAACGGATGGACAAGGCCCGCCAGCTCCCTCCCGGCTCCCAGCCTTTTGAGCAGGACCTGCTCCAGGCGAGCGTGAAGCACAAGGATGGCCGGGAGATCCAGGTGGAGGCCCAGTGGCGGCTCGTGTGGGGCGAGGCTGGCCACCTGCTCGGCTTCCAGGGCGTCACCCGGGACATCACCGAGCGGAGGCGCATGGAGGTGGAGCGCGAGCGCCTGATCCAGGATCTCACCCATGCGCTGGCCGACGTGAAGCAGCTCAGCGGCATGCTCCCCATCTGCAGCCAGTGCAAGAAGGTGCGTGACGACCACGGCTACTGGAGCCAGATCGAGACCTACCTGTCCGAACACACGGAAGCCACCTTCACCCATGGCGTCTGCCCCGAATGCGCCCAGAGATTCCGGGACGAAATCCAGGCGCGCCGCGCCCAGAAGTCTGAAGGGGAACATTCGTGAGCACGCAGCGAACGCAGAGGCTCCATGTCCACAAGCGCAAGCGAGGGGGAGAACAACGCGGTGCGCTGGCCGATACATGGAGGGCCACATTGCCGAAGGCGAAGCCCGAAGGGCGAGGCACCGGAGGTTCCGAGTGAGCACGCAGCGAACGCGGAGGGCCACTTTACCGAAGGCGAAGCCCGAAGGGCGAGGCACCGGAGGTGCCGAGTGAGCACGCAGCGAACGCGGAGGGCCACTTTGCCGAAGGCGAAGCCCGAAGGGCGAGGCACCGGAGGTGCCGAGTGAAGATCGCCTTCATCGGTACCCACGGCGTGGGCAAGACCACGCTCTGCTACGAACTGGCCGCGGCCCTCAAGCGGGAGGGCGTCCACGTGGACATCGTGAAGGAAGTGGCGCGGCTCTCGCCCCTGCCCATCAACCAGAAGACCTCGCTGGAGGCCCAGACCTGGATCTTCCTGACGCAGATGGCCGAGGAGATCCGCTCCGGCAGCCAGCATGATGTGGTGGTCTGCGACCGCAGCGTGCTCGACAACTACGCCTACATGATGCTGGCCTTCGGCCGCCAGCTACCCATCGAGCGGTTCATGCACCACTGGATGAAGAGCTACGACCTGCTCTTCAAGGTGCCCTTCTCCGGCCAGCTGGCCGCGGATGGCGTCCGGGATACGGACACCTTCTTCGCCGAGGCCATCGACAAGCTGGTGGACCGCCTCCTGGAGGAGCGGAACCTGGCCCACGAGCGCCTGGATCCCAAGGATCGGCCGGGCTGGATCCACCGGGTGAAGGAGGTGGTTCTGAGCCACCCCAAGGGTCAGCAGCGGCTGTTCTGAACCGAACTTGTGACCCAGGTCCCCCATTCCGCGCTGGAGGGGCCCTGACTCCGGGTAGATGATCAGGAGGTCGGGAGGTCCTCTATGGCCGAGACCAGCAGCCTTGCCGTGCGCGGCGGCAGTTTCATGTTCCACCCCGCGGGCGCCCTGCCCCAGTTCACGCCCGAGGAGAGCAGCGAGGAGGCACTCGCCATCGCCGAGGCCGCCCGCGACTTCATGAACGGCGAGATCATGCCCCGGGACGAGGAGATCGACCGCCTCAACCTGGAGCTCACCCGCGACCTGTTGGCCAAGGCCGGCGACCTGGGCATCCTGGGCATGGAGGTCCCCGAGGCCTACGGCGGCCTGGACCTGGACAAGAAGACCGCCCTGCTGGTGCTGGAGGAGATGGCCCGGCACGCCAGCTTCTCCACCAGCTACACCGCGCACACCAGCATCGGCACCATGCCCATCGTCTACTTCGGGAGCCACGAGCAGAAGGCCAAGTACCTGCCCAGGCTGGCCAGCGGCGAATGGTGCGCGGCCTACGCCTTGACCGAAGCCGGCAGCGGTTCCGATGCCCTGGGGGCCAAGACCACCGCCGTGCTGCAGGACGGCCACTGGGTGCTGAACGGCACCAAGGCCTGGATCACCAACGCCGGCTTCGCCGATGTCTTCGTGATCTTCGCCAAGATCAACGGCAGCCACCTCAGCGCCTTCATCGTCGAGAAGACCGATCCCGGCATCAGCACCGGGGCCGAGGAAAAGAAGCTGGGCATCAAGGGCAGCTCCACCCGCACCGTCATCCTCGACAACTGCCGCATCCCTGAGGACCGGCTGCTGGGCGGCAAGGGGAAGGGCGCCCGTATCGCCCTGGGCATCCTGAACGTGGGCCGCTTCAAGCTGGGCGCCAGCTCCGTCGGGGCCGGCAAGCGGGTGCTGGAATACACCTTGAAATACGCCGGGGAGCGCACCCAGTTCGGCAAGCCCCTCACCGCCTTCGGCCTCATCCAGCAGAAGCTGGCGAACATGGCCGTGCGGATCTTCGTGGGCGAAAGCATGAGCTTCCGCACCATCGGCTACCTGGACGACGCCCTGGCTCACACCAGCTGGGAGAGCGAGACCGGCGGCGCCGACAAGATGAAGGCCATCGATGAGTATGCGGTGGAGGCCTCCATGTCCAAGGTGTGGGGCAGCGAGGCCCTCTTCGCCACGGCCGACGACTCCGTGCAGACCTTCGGCGGAGCCGGCTTCAGCACCGAGTACCCCGCCGAGAAGATCTACCGCGATTGCCGCATCAACCGCATCTTCGAGGGCACCAACGAGATCAACCGCCTGCTCATCGCCGGCACCTTCCTCAAGCGCTGCGGCGGCACGGACGGCCTGCCCCTGGCCGAGGCCGCCGGGACGGCCCCCACCCTGCCTGCGGACAGCCTCCAGGCCACCGTCGCCCTGGCCAAGGCCCGCGCCCTCAAAGTGATCGCTCTGGCCCAGGCGGAGCACGGCCCGAAGATCCTGGACAACCAGGAGGCCGCGGCCCACATCAGCAACCTGCTGCTGGAGCTCTACGCCATGGAGTCCGCCGTGGTCCGCGCCGGGAAGATGGCGGCCGCCGGCCACCGCTGGGCGGCCCTGGCCCGGGATCTGGCCGAGGTCTACGCCCAGGAGGCCTGGAACCGCGTGCAGTCCGAGGCCCGCATGCTGGCGGGCGAGCTGGCCGCCGGGAAGGCCCTGGATACGCTCATGGAGGAGCTGCTTGCCATGCATGCCCCGGCGCCGGCACCCCTGTCAGCCTTGCGGAACCGCATCGCCCAGGCCCTCATGGACCAGGGGCGGTATCCCATCGGCTGAGTTCCTAGCGAACTCCCGTGTGCAGGGCGACGATGCCACCCGTAAGGTTCGTCCAGCCCACGTTCTGGAAGCCCGCGGCCTCCAGCTCGGCGGCCAGGGCCCGCTGGTCCGGGAAGGCGCGGATGCTCTCGGGCAGGTAGGTGTAGGCCGAGGCATCGCCGCTGATCCAAGCGCCAATGCGGGGTAGCACCCGATGGCTGTACCAGTCGTAGAAGGCCCTCAGCCAGGGGAACACGGGGGCGCTGAACTCCAGGATGGTGAGCTGGCCGCCGGCCTTCAGCACGCGCAGGAATTCGGCGTAGGCGAGGGCCCGGTCCTCCACGTTGCGAATGCCGTAGCAGATGGTGATCCCGTCGAAGGTGGCATCCCGGAAGGGGAGGCGCTGGGCATCGGCGTCGCTGGAGGCCCAGATCCGGCCTGCCAACCCCTTCCGCGCGAACTTGGCGGGCCCCAGTCGCAGCATAGCGTGGGTGAAGTCCGTGCTGACCACCTCGGCCCCCCGGCGGGCCAGGGCCAGGCTGGAGTCCCCCGTGCCGGCCGCCACGTCCAGGAAGCGCTTCCCCGGGCCGGCGCCGGAGCGGCGGGCCATGCGCCACCACCACCAGAAGTCCACGCCGCCGGAGAGCACGTGGTTCAGGACGTCGTACCTCCCGGCGATGGCCGAGAACATCTGCTGCACTTGCCTGCCTTCCGGCATCCAACCTCCGCGGGGAACCTCCATTGAACCAGAGACGGCGCCTACCCGAAGTATCCCCGGCATTGACCAGAGGTAGAGGCTAGGCAAGAGTCGCGGCGCCGCCCATCGTGATCCCTACCCAATCTGGAGGACAGAGATGAGCACCACCGCTGCAGAGCAGGTCAAGGGGGGGAGTTTCCTGTTGACCCCCATCGGGGCCATGCCCCAGTTCACACCGGAGGAATTCGGCGACGACGCCAAGGAATTCGCCCGGGCGGCCAAAGACTTCATCCAGGGCGAAGTCCTGCCCCAGGACGAAGCCATCGACAAGCTGGATCTCCCCCTCACCATTTCCCTCATGAAGAAAGCCGGTGAACTGGGCCTGCTGGGCCTGGAGATCCCCGAGGCCTACGAGGGCATGGACGTGGACAAGCGGACCGCCATGCTCGTGCTGGAGGAGATGAGCAAGCAGGGCAGCTTCGCCGTGAGCTACAGCGCCAACACCGGCATCGGCACCCTGCCCATCGTCTACTTCGGCACCGAGGCCCAGAAGAAGGCCTACCTGCCCAAGCTCGCCACCGGCGAGTGGCTGGCAGCCTACGCCCTCACCGAGGCCGGCAGCGGTTCCGACGCCCTGAGCGCCAAGGCTACGGCCGTGCTGGACGGCGACACCTGGGTGCTGAACGGCACCAAGATGTGGATCACCAACGCCGGCTTCGCCGATGTGTTCATCATTTTCGCCAAGGTGGACGGCAAGGACTTCAGCGCCTTCATCGTCGAGAAGACCGATCCCGGCATCAGCACCGGGGCCGAGGAAAAGAAGCTCGGCATCAAGGGCAGCTCCACCCGCACGGTAATCCTCGAGAACTGCTGCATCCCCAAGGACCGGCTGCTGGGTGAGCTGGGCAAGGGCCACAAGATCGCCTTCGGCATCCTGAATATCGGCCGCTTCAAGCTGGGCGTCGGCAGCCAGGGCGGCATGAAGCGGATCCTGGAATACGCCATCAAGTACACCTCCGAGCGCCAGCAGTTCGGCAAGCCCATCAACTCGTTCGGCCTCATCCAGCAGAAGCTGGCGGACATGGCCACCAAGATCTTCGTCTGCGAGGCCCTGAACTTCCGCACCACCGGCTACATCGACGAGGCCTTGCACGCCACCAACTGGGACAGCCCCACCGCCGGCGCGGACAAGATGGCCGCCATCGACGAGTACACCATCGAGTGCAGCATCTCCAAGGTGTGGGCCAGCGAAGCCCTCTTCTCGGTGGCGGACGAAGCCGTGCAGGCCTATGGCGGCTACGGCTTCAGCGCCGAATACCCGCCCGAGAAGGCCCTGCGCGACTGCCGCATCAATCGCATCTTCGAAGGCACCAACGAGATCAACCGCCTCCTCATCGCCGGCACGCTGCTCAAGCGCGCCATGAAGGGCGACCTGCCCCTCATGCAGTTCGGCCAGCAGGTGGCCAAGGAGATCTCCAACCCGATCAAGCCCGAGGCCTTCACCGGCCCCCTGGCCCGCCTGAAGCACGGCGTGGAACTCAGCAAGCGCCAGTGCATGCTGGCTGCGGGCCTGGCCGTGCAGGTCCTGGGTCAGAAGCTCATCGACAACCAGGAGGTCATGGCCCGCATGAGCAACATGCTCATGGAGATCTACGCCATGGAAAGCGCCGTGGTGCGCGCTGAGCGCATGGTGGAGTCCGGCCACCGCTGGGCGCAGATCGCCCGCGACATCACCGAGCTCTACGTGAACGAGAGCTGGCACAAGGTCCACGGCGACGCCCGCATGCTCTGCGCCGACGTGGTTGAAGGCGAGGCCCTGCGCCACGCCCTGGCCGGCGTGAAGGCCTTCACCGAGTTCCATCCCACCAGCAGCGCCCGGCTGCGGGGGCGCATCGCCTCGGAGCTGATCCAGAAGGGAAGCTATCCGGTCGAGGTGATCTGACGTCTGCGCCACCGCTACACGGCGGCAATAACAGAATGGGCCCCGTCGGGGCCCATTCTGCATTCCAGGGGTGGTTAGCTGCTCAGCGCCGGATCTCGCGGCCGCCGCCTCGGCTTTCGCCACGCCCTTCACCGCCGGACGGCCGGGAGGGCGCGGGAGCGGGACGGGACTCGGGGGCGGGGCGAGACTCGGGAGCTGCCTCCCGGCGTTCCTCGCGGGGCGGGTCGACCCGAGGCGCGGGGCGGGACTCCCGCTCGACGGGCCGAGGCGTAGGGTCCGGACGCCGTTCCTCCCGTTCAACGCGCGGCCTAGGCTCCGCGGGGCGTTCCCTGGGCGCGGATTCCATGCGGCGATCCTGGGAAGGCCGGGACTCGTAGGTTCGTTCCCGAGGGGCGGGATCGGGCCGCCGCTCATCCACCCGGGGTCGGGCTTCCGAGGGTCGTTCCCTGGGCGCGGAGTCGGGGCGCCGGTCCTCGACCCGTCCGCGGGGTTCCGTGCTGCGGGTGCCAGGAGCCGGATCGGCCTTGCGTTCCTGGGGCGCGGGCAGTTCCCGGGCGCGGTCGCGCGGCCGATCCTCGAAGCCCCGCTCACGGGGCGAAGCGGGGGGCGTGACGGACCGTTCGGTCCCCTGGACGCGCCGACCGCGGTCCTCGAAGGGCACCCGGGCGGGGGTGCCAGCCGGGGTTCCGGCGGGGGCGCCGGGGCGGCCGCCCGCGACTGCAGGCGGGGCCTCACGGCGGATGATCGTCCGGCCCGTGGCGGTCTGGGCCTGGCGCTCATAGGTCGCCAGTCGCTGACGGTTCACGTCACGCTGGAAGGCCGTCTGCATCTGGCCCGGGTTGCGGAATTCGGTGTGGGAAACGACCAGGGGGGACCGTTGCCACGGCGCCCGCAGGTCGCGGCCACCGCCGCCCGTCCAGGTGGTGCTGCCAGTGGCTCCGTTGAAGCTGCGGATGACGTTGACATCGGAATAGATGTGTCCGCGCACGTTGCCCACGTTGATGTAGTTCACGGACACCACGTTCCAGGCGTAGCCGCCGCCCCAGGCGCCGTAGCCCCAGTGGCAGGGGGTGTTGTAGTAGCCCAATGGCGCCCAGCCGTAGTACCCGGGGGTGTAATTCCAGGCTACCCAGGCGGGACTGTAGTAGACGCCGGGGATCCAGAACCAGCCCACGCCAAGACTCCAGTGCCAACGGCCATGGTGGTAGGCCACGTAGGCCCAGGGCTCATCGGAGATCCAGGTCATGCCGCCGGAATAGGGTGCCCAGCGACCCTCGTAGTAGGGGCGCCAATCCTCGGCGACGCCATTGGGCTGCCAGACCCAGCCGAATTCCGAGGACTCCACCCAACGCCCGTTGCTATCGAGGTCATCGGCGTAGTAGCGGATCTCGGCGGGCACCCGGTCCCAGCTCTCGCCGCGCCGGATCACCATGGCCCGCTCGCTCCAGCGGTCGAAGTCGTCGCCCTCGTAGGTGTTGAATCCGCGCACGCGATCCAAGCCATCCTGGGGGCTGTATACCGTCAGGCGCTCGCCGGCGACGATGCGGTTCTCGTCACGCTCGTTGGCGAAGGTCACCCGGCCGCTGTGCACCTTCAACCGCACCACCTTGTCCCGCTCGGCCTCCACGGTGAAGGCGCCCTTATCGAAGCAGGTGGCCGTGCCCGAAGGGGTGTCCACCCGGAAGCGGGCGTCCGACTGGCCGCCCAGCAGCACCCGCAGCCGGCCGTAATCCAGGCGCAGCAGGACCTGCTTCTCGCCCTTCTGGTCGGTGAAGAGGGCCGCCACGGTGAAGCGGGTGGCGCCACCGAAAGCGATGCGGGTGCCATCGCCCAGTTGCAGAACGCCACGACCGCGGCTTTCCACGACATCGCCTTCCGCGATGGGCGTGCCACGGCTCAGGGTCTCGTCCACCTCGCCCTTGCGGATGCGGACTTCGCCTTCCAGGGTCCGCACCATGGCGTAGCGTTCCGGCGCCTCGCCCTGGTAGGTTTCATCGTCCACGGGAGCTTGCGGGGCGGCACTCACGAAAGCAGCGGGCAGCAGCAGCGCTACGGCGATCCGGGAATGGGTGAAGGTCGCGTTCATGTGGGCCTCCGATCGATTGGATGCCGCCCCCATAGGGTCGGTTCCGAGTGGGTAGACAGCCAGGGTCATGCCAGTTTTCTTAAATCATCAGTTTTCAGGCTTCAGTCTTTCGGGAAGGGGGCGAGGGCGGTCCCCACTTTGGGTGGGTTCGGCCGGGGGCCCAGGGCGGCCAGGCGAGGCAGCAGGCCCATCCAGGGGATGGACCACTGGCGTGGAGCCCCCTTTTCCACATCTCCTGCAGCCACTTCGAGCCGATCCGGGAGGAACCGGATCCGCAAATCACGACCCGGCGGCAGGGGCAGGTGGATCACTTGGGCTGTGGCGGGATGCACCACGGTCAGGAAGCCTTCGCCATCTTCCAGGACCCAGAGCAGGCCCCGGAGGAAGGGCCGGAAATCGTCCGCGCCCCAGCGCAGCCCCCCCAGGCCCTGGCCCAGCGGTGAATCCGCGGGGAAGCCCCAGGTGCCCCAGGCGGTATCCAGGGGCACGCCGCCATCGCGCCAAGCCCGCAATGGCCGGCCCGGCAGTCCCGCCAGCAGAAGGACCAGCCCCCGGGCATCGCTGATCCGCAGGGTGCCGTCCCCGGTCAGGAGTACGGTCATGGGCCCCTGGGAGGCCGTGGGAAGCCCCGGCACCACGGCTGGGGGAACCCAGGGTTCCGCCTGCCAGTCGAGTGGGGAGGCGCGCTCCCAGGGCAGGGCCTGATGTCCCTGGGCGCTCGAACCGGGGTCGGAAGGTGGCGTGGCGGCCAGGACCGCACTGATCAGGAAGAGGGCGCCCAGCCGCACAGGGCCTCCAGATTGCGAGTGGTCAGTTCGGCCAGCTTCAGGGACGAGATCCCGCGCAGCTCGGCCACGGTCTCGGCGGTGTACCGCACGAAGCCCGGTTCGTTCGGCTTGCCCCGGTAGGGGACCGGCGCCAGGAAGGGCGCATCGGTCTCCACCAGGATGCGGTCCGCCGGGGCCCAGGCCGCCACGTCCCGCACGGCCTCGGCCTTCTTGAAGGTGGTGATGCCGGAGAAGCTCAGATAGAAGCCCAGATCCAGGGCCTTCATCGCGAAGGGGCGATCCTCGCTGAAGCAATGGATGCTGCCCCGCACCGCGTCGGCGCCCTCCTCCTCCAGAATTCGCAAGGTGGCCTCCGGCGCGGAGCGCGTGTGGATCATGAGCGGCTTCCCGAGTGTCCTGGCCAGTCGGATCTGGGCTCGGAAGACCGCCTCCTGCTCCTCCCGGGGGCTCAGGTCATAGTGCCAGTCCAGCCCCGTTTCGCCCACGAAGCGTACCGCCGGATCGGCCGCCAGGGCGGCCAGGGCGGCCCCCGTATCCTGCGTCCAGGTCTTGGCTTCGTGGGGATGCACCCCCAGGCTGGCCCGGACTCCAGGTAACCGCCGCGCAAGCTCAAGAACGGTGCGAGAATCCTCTAAATCAGTGCCAACGGCGATGAAGCCCGTCACGCCCTCGGCGCGGGCCCGGGCGAGAGTGGTTTCCACCTGGTCCTCGGCCAAGTAGGTCCCGGTGAGATGACAGTGCGCGTCCACAAGCATGCTTTCATAGTCCCATGCCTCCCAAGAATCACGGTATGCGCCTGCCGCGCCGATGATTCCCATGACCACGGATCCCCCTTTTTATGCGTTCACTCCGCCCCCTGCTCGTCTGGCTCTGGCTGGGCCTCGCCGGCGCCCTCCCGCCCCTCGCGGGACAGCAGCCCGCGTTCCGGCGGTTCGGGCTGAGGGATGGCCTGCCCCAGAGTCAGGTGACGACCCTGCTCGAGGACCAGCGTGGCTTTCTGTGGGTGGGCACCAACACCGGGGGCGTCGCCCGCCTGGGGGCGTCGGGCTTCCAGACGTTCGCCGGTCCCCAGGGGCTCAAGGCCCTCTTCATCCATGCGCTCCTGGAGTCTCCTTCGGGCAGCATCTGGGTGGGCAGTCAGGAGGGCGTCTCGGAAATCCGCGGCGAGACGGTCCTGAACTACGGCCTGGATCAGGACGCGGAGACTTTCGAGGGGCGGACCCTCGGGCTGGATGACCAGGATCGCGTGCTGGTGGGCAACCGCCAGGGGCTCTTCCGGCTGGAGGACGGCCGGTTCGTGTCGGTCCAGTTGCCCGCACCGTGGCCCGGAGGAGCGATCCGCCGGCTGGCCCGCGATCACGCCAAGGGCGTGTGGATCCTCGGACAGGACAACGTCGTGGCCCGCTGGGACCCCCAGGGCCTCCGCATGTATTCCCTGTCCACGACACATCCGGGCGGCAGCGTCCGCGACCTCCAGATCGATGCCCACGGGCAGGCCTGGCTGCTGCTCGACGCAGCCCTGCTGCGCATGGACCGGGGTAGGTGGGTGAACGAGGCCCTGACCGGCCTTCCCCGTGTCCCCCGCATGGTCAGCCTCCGGTTCAACCCCCAGGGCGAGGGCTTCCAGATCTCCCTGGGCGGCGACGGGGTCCTGGTGCGGGAACCCGATGGACGCACCCGGATGCTCACCGCAGAGACCGGGCTTCCGCGCGACCGGATCTTCATCGCGATGCGCGACCGCCGGGGCGTGCTCTGGGTCGGGTCCGACGGCGATGGACTCGCGGCCCAGGCCTTGCCGGAACTCCTGACGCTGGATGGTTCCAACGCCATCGCGGGAAAGGATCTGGCCGCGGTGTCGGGCATCCTCGAATTGGCCCCGGGCAAGTACCTGCTGGCCGCCAGCACCGGCGTCTACCTCGTGGAGGAAGGCCGGAACATCATCGGCCACTGGGCTCAGCACGAAGGCCTGCCGGCCACCGAGACCTGGGGCATGCTCCCGGACGGATCGGGCGGCGTCTGGGTGGGCACGGACCGCGGCCTTGCCCGCTGGAGAAACGGCCGGGTGGCCCCGGCGGGCCCTCCCCAGATGTCGAAGGCCGCCGTGCTGACCCTGGTCCGGAATGGGACAGACATCCTGGCTGGCACCGATCTCGGCCTGTTCGAGCTCGACGCCCAGGGCCACCTCCTGGCCCACCACCGCCTGCCCCCCGAGGCCGGCAACGAGACGGTTTCGGACATCCTGCGCCATGAAGGCCGTCTCCTGCTGGCCACGGGCTACGGCCTCTGGGAGCTGGCCGGCGGCAAGCTCCAGCGGGCCTTTCCCGACGCGCCCTTCGCCACCTCCACGGTGACCGCCATGGCCACCGATTCCCGGGGGCGCCTCTGGATCGGCACCATGAAGGGGCTCCATCTGTGGCGGGACGGCCAGTGGGCCACCTTCGGACTCAACGAGGGCCTGCCGGACGAAGGGATCAATTTCATCACGGATGTGGGGCGGGGGCGGATGGCCTTCGGCCACAACAAGGGCGTGACCCTGCTGGAGGGCAGGAACCTCCACCACCTGAGCCGCAGCCAGGGCCTGATTTCCGAAGAGACCAACCATGACGGCTTCCTGCTGGATTCCAAGGGCCGCCTCTGGGTCGGGATGATCGGCGGAGTCTGCATCCTCCAGAACGTCCAGGGATTCCACAACACGCCGCTCCGCGCCCCCACGCTCCTCGAGGTGCGCTGGCCCGGCGGCTTCGAGGCCCTTCCCCGCGAGGCGAAGGTCCCTCCCCGCCCTGATTTTCTCGATCTCAGCTTCGAAACCGGAGATCCCCTGGTGCCCTCCCAGCTCCGCTACCAGGCCTACCTCCAGGGCGTGGATGAGGGCTGGCGGCCGGTGAACCAGGGCCTCACGCTTCAGTACCGGAACCTCAGGGCCGGCCACTATGAGTTCCGGCTGCGCACCTCCCGCGATGGTGTGGCCTGGGCCGAGGCGGCACCCGTCCCCATCGAGGTGGCTCCCGCCTGGCACGAGCGCTGGCTGGTGCGGGGCCTGATCGGGCTGGCACTGATCGGTCTGCTCGCATGGGCGCTCTGGTGGCGCGGACACAGCCTCGCCCTCCGTTCACGCGAACTCGAAGAAACCATCGAAAGCCGGACGCTCATGCTCGACCGGCAGAACCGTGCCCTGGAGCACGCCCACCAGCAGATCAAGCGCAGCCTCGAAAGCCGGCTCAGGCTGCTGGACATGGTCACCCATGACCTTCGCTCCCCCCTCACGACCATCCTCCTGACGCTCGATCGGCTACGGGAGCTGGTGCCCAGCGCCAGCGTGAACCTGCTCGACGTGATGGAGCGCGAGGCGAACCGCATTGAAACCCTGGTGCGGAACCTGCTGGACCAGAGTCGCTCCGAGGCGTTGCTCCAGAGTCTCAAGCTGGTCCCCACCGTCCCCGCCGAAGTCACGGAGGGGTTCGAGGATGTGCTGCGCCTGAAGGCCGGGGCCAAAGGCATCGCCTTCCACCTGGAGGTCTCCCCGGATGCGGAGCGGGCGCACATCCTGGCCGATGCGGCGACCCTCCACCAGGTCATGCTGAACCTCTTCGAGAACGCCCTGAAATTCACGCCGACCGGCGGCCAGGTCGGCATCAGGTCCTCGGTGGACCGGCCCGCTGGGCTCTGGCGGCTGGAAGTCTGGGATACCGGGCGGGGCCTGGACGCCTCCAAGATCCAGGAACTGCTCCAACCCTTCCGGCAGAACCAGGCCTGGGATTCGGTCCAGGGATGGGGCCTGGGGCTCTCCATCTGCCAGAACATCATTGATGCCCATCGGGGGGAATTGAGGATCGACAGCGAACCTGGCCGGGGCGCCCGGTTCCGGGTGGAACTCCCCTTGCAGGAACCCGAATAGCGGCTGTGACCAAGGGCATAATCGCCGGGCGGGATCGGAGCATCCCGCGCATCCTGGGTGGACCTGGAGACTCCGTGCCCTCCTCTTTTCCCATGCCGATCAACAACCAGCCGCCCCGCATGCTGAGGCTGAAGGATGGCCTCAAGGACGGGCTGGGGCGGGCCATCACCTACCTTCGGGTTTCCGTGACGGAGCAGTGCAACCTGGCCTGCGTCTACTGCAAGCCACGGACGGGGGCCCTGGAGCGCGCCGAACCACCCGCCATGAGCCGGAACGAACTCGTGCAGGCCGTCCAGGTCTTCACCTGCCTCGGCATCCGGAAGGTGCGCCTCACCGGCGGCGAGCCGCTGATGCGCCGGGACCTGGAGACCATCGTCGCCGGCATCAGCCCCGAGGTGGAGGGCCGCGTGCACCTCACCACCAACGGCTTCCACCTGGCCCGCCGGGCCCGGGGCCTGCGGGATGCCGGACTGAGCGGCGTGAACGTGAGCCTGGATGCCGCCGAGCGCGGCGCCTTCGAGCGCCTCACCGGCAAGGATGGGCTCTCCCGCGTGCTGGCCGGGATCGAGGCCGCCCGGGCCGCCGGCCTCAAGACCAAATTGAACGCCGTGGTGCTGCGGGGCTGGAACGAGGACCAGATCCTCCCCCTGGCCCGCCTCGCCCAGACCGAGGGCATCCAGGTCCGGTTCATCGAGTTCATGCCCTACCAGGGCAATGGCTGGGGGAAGGACCAGTTCATGCCCGCCAGCGAGATCCTGGACACGGTCCGCGAGGGCCTCGGCACCTCGCTGGAGGAGGAGCCCGTGGTCGGCCTTGAGGAGGGCCCCGCACGGATCTTCCGCCTGCCTGGCAGCGAAGGCAAGGTGGGCGTCATCTCCACCCTCAGCGCCGACTTCTGCGACCGCTGCAACCGCGTGCGGCTCACCAGCCGCGGCGAGTTGAAGGCCTGCCTCTTCGGCAACAAGCCCGTGGACCTGCTGGAACCCCTGCGCAACCACGCCTCCCACGAGGACCTGGCCCGGCTCATCCGCCAGGCCCTCACCGAAAAGCTGGACTGCCATCCCATGCGCCGGGGTCAGAACCCCGACCTGGCGAACGGCATGTGGCAGGTGGGCGGGTGAACCCCCAAGGCACCGGCCTGCTGCTGCTGAGCGGCGGCCAGAGCCGCAGGATGGGAGCGGCCAAGCACGCCCTGGCGCACCCTGCGGGAGGCAGCTGGGGCGGGCGCCTGGTCGAGGTCTTCGAGGCCGTCTTCCCAGGCGCGCCGATCCAGATACTGGGGGACCCACTTCCCGACCGCCCGGACCTCGCCGTGCTCGAGGATCCCCGCGAAGGCCCTGCGAAGGCGCTCCGGACCTGGGCTGCGCTGGAGGCGCCCGCCGTGCGCCGCTGGTGGGTGGTGGCCTGCGATCAGGTGCGCTGGACCCCCTCGAGCCTCCAGGCCTGGGACCATCGCGCCGAAGCCGCCGACCCCCGGACCCGCCATTGGGTCGTGGCCCAGCATGGCGGCCGCCTCCAGCCTCTCGGCGGGTGGCTGCCCGCCGCCCTCCGCCCCGCCGTGGCTGGCTCAACGACCCGGTCCCTCACGGCCCTGACCGAATCCCTGCCCCACCTCGTCCTGTCTTGCGACGGCCCGGAGTGGATGGACGTGGACACCCCGGAGGAACGGCGGGCGTTTGAGGATGAATCCTAGCCCAGGCGCTTCCGCACCAGCCGCTCCACGGGCACACCGCCCTTGAGATGGCTCTCGATGATCTCGGGCACGTCGGCGGGCGTGACATGGGCGTACCAGATGCCGTCCGGGTACACGAGCACCGCGGGCCCGATGGCGCAGAAGCCCACAGAGCCGCAGTGGATGCACTGGACCTCGCCCTCCCGGTTGCCTTTGTAGAAGAGCAGTTTTTCGTCGATCAGCCTGGCCTTGAAGGCCTCCAGCACGGCTTCCGAGCCGTTGGCGGTGCAGCTCTTCCCCGTGCACACCAGCACCTGCCGCTTCAGCGCGTTCCCCATCACGGGCGTCACGGCGGCATCCTGCTCGGGCGTGGGAAGGGGACGGGGTGAATCCATGGAGAGCCTCGCGAAATCACACAATAGCAGCCCTTCCCCGCTCCACACGGGAGGTTCCAGATCCATGCCAATCGAAGGTTTTGAATCAAATTACTTAGTGGTTATTTAATTATTAGTGACCATGATCACGAACGACTTGACCTCGTTATCCACCAGTTCATCCTCTATCCAGCGGCGCTCCTAGCGCGCCCGTAGCAAGCTTCCACAGGATCCCCGGGATCCAGTGCCTTCGGCCTGCCCGGCCGGGCGCCATCCCTCTTCACCCAACGCAGAAAGGATGTGCTCCATGCGGAACTCCCTGAAACTTTTCGCCGTGATCGCCGCGCTCTCGGCGTCACTGGCCGCCCAGGGCGGCAGCGACACCAAGGGCAAGTTCTTCTTCAAGAAGAACTGCAAATCCTGCCATGCGGCCGGCGGCAGCGCCAAGGAGATCACCCCCCTCTCCAAGACCCAGGCCCAGTGGAAGGCCTACTTCGCCGCGGGCAAGCACAAGAAGGGCGCCGAGCGGATCGATTCGATCGTGAAGCCCGAGCAGGTCAAGGACGTGCAGACCTTCCTGGTGAACCACGCTTCCGACTCCCCGCAGCCCGAAACCTGCGGCGGCTGATCTTCGTTCCACCGTCCCTTGACCCCCTGCCCCTAATCCCCCCCACCCCGGAGACTCCCACCATGAACTCCCGAATCGCGCTTGCCCTCGTCGCCATGCTGGCGCCCGCGGCTCTCAGCGCCCAGTCCAGCCAGGACCTGCAGAAACAGATCGAGCAGCTGAAAGTCCAGCTGAAGGCCGTCGAAGAGAAGGCCGCCGCCGCGCAGGAAGTCGACACCCGCCTGACCAAGGTCGAGACCAAGGTCGCCGGCGACAACATCCAGTGGGGCGGTGACCTCCGCACCCGCTTCGAAAGCAGCCAGTGGCACTTCAAGCCCTACAACCAGTTCATGGGCTTCGCCCAGAACCCCGGCATCCCCGGCAACCCCTACCCCTTCATGGCGCTGACCCAGCAGGTGCCCGCCCAGGACTGGAGCAACTCCGTCCAGTGGTCCACCCGCCTGCGCCTCAAGATGGGCATCACCATCAACGAGCACGCCAAGATCATGGGCCGCCTGACGATGTACAAGGTCCACGGCGGCGCCGATGTGCCCACCTTCAATGGCTCCCCGAACACGGTGCAGAACTCCTTCAACAGCGCCAAGGTCCCGGGCACGGATGTGCTCCGCGTCGAGCGCGCCAGCCTCGTCTATGACTTCCCCGTGGGCATCCTCTCCATCGGCCGCCAGAACACCTCGGACGGGCCCCCGTTCGAAGTGAAGGAGGGCGTCGAGCGCCAGGCCACGCCCCAGGCCCTGGCCGTGAACGCCATGGTCGACGGCATCGGCTTCAAGTTCCAGCTCGACAAGATCGGCCTGCCCGAGGGCACTCTGCTGGGCATCTGCTACGGCGTGGGCTACGAGTCCGGCTTCGGTGGCGGCGGCAGCGTCAACGCCAGCGCCGCGCCCGTGGGCTTCAACTTCACCAACGTGGATTGGGCCTCCCCCACGCAGCCCAACGCCCAGAAGGCCACCCTGCAGGTCAACAGCATCGGCCCCCTGAAGGACAGCACCGTGCTGGGCGCCATGTTCGACATGCCCCTGCTCTTCCAGATCGGCGAGAGCGTCCAGAGCACCAACCTCTACATCGGCTACAACCGGATGGGCAACCTCACGGACATCCCCTTCGGCAGCACCAACAACTTCCCCGTGCCCGCCATGCCCGGCATGGGCGGCATGCCCGCGATCCAGTACGTCACCGCCACGAACAACCTGGGTGACATCGACCAGTGGACCGCCACCTGGAAGCACAAGGTCGGCGACAGCTTCACCTACTTCGCCAGCTACGGCCACATCAAGAGCCTGCCCAACGGCAAGATGAGCCAGTACGGCGCCTACTGGACCATGCCCGCGGCCATGGGCGGCCAGACCCAGCAGCTCGCCGGCTTCGGCGGCCTCCTGGGCGACGCCAACAAGAGCCAGACCGCCAGCGCCTACTACGCCGGCTTCCGCTGGGACCCCACCGAGAAGATCGGCTTCGGCGTCGAGTTCAACCACGGGTCGCCCCGGTGGTGGACCTACAGCCCCGCCACCGGCGAGGCCACCGAGAAGCTCGGCACCCGCGGCGACGTGTGGGAGGGCTACATCCACTGGCAGTTCGCCAAGAACGCCGCCTTCCGCCTGGGCTACCTGGACTACAAGTACAGCCACGCCTTCAGCGGCTGGCACATCTCCCCTGGCCCCGCCATGCCCGGCCAGTCCTGGGAGGACGCCTACGACCTGAGCAAGAACCCGATGCTGCAGTACGGCTTCCCCGCGACGGTGAAGACGACCTACGCCTCGATCGAAGTGAAGTTCTAGAAGCCTGAATGACCCGGGCCGGGGGGGCGACCCTCCGGCCCTTCCTCGATCACCAGGGAGACCACGATGGGAACGATTCGCATGGATCGCCGGCTGTTCCTGAAAAGCGCGGGCGCCACCGCCGGGGCCGTCGCCGCCACACAGGTGGGATGCCTCAAATACTTCAAGAAAGGGCGCAGCTCCGCCGCAGAAACGAAGGAGATCCCGACGACCTGCGAGCTGTGCCCGAACAAATGTTCGGCCATCGCGGTGGTCGAGGGCGGCTTCGTCAAGAAGCTGAACCCCAACCCCGAGAACCCGAAATCCCGTGACATGCTGTGCGCCCGCGGCAACGCGGCCATCAAGCAGGTCTACGATCCCGACCGCCTCAAGCAGCCCATGATCCGCGTGGGGGCCCGGGGCGAAGGCAAGTGGAAGCCCGTGAGCTGGGACGAAGCCTTCGACTTCGCCGCCAAGAAACTCTCGGAAGTGAAGGGCAATTACGGGCCGGAAGCGTCCCTCTGGTCCTCCACCGAAGGCTTCCAGGAAGTCTTCTTCAAGAACCTGGGCCTGGCCTTCGGATCGCCGAACCTCGTGCGCCATCCCACCCTGTGCCTGGCTTCGGTCAACCTGGCCTACAGCGCCACCTTCGGCACCGTGCCCAGCTTCGATCTGCTGAACAGCAAGTTTGTCATCATGTCCGGCGCGAACCGCTTCGAGAGCATCATCACGCCCGACACCATGGACCTCATCGGCGGCGTGATGGAGCGCAAGGCCAAGCTGGTCTACCTCGATCCCCGCTTCACGGTCACCGCCGCCAAGGCCGACGAGTGGTACCCCATCAAGCCCGGCACCGACCTGGCGTTCATCCTGGCCATGATCCACGTGATCATCGCCGAGAATCGCCACAGCAAGGACTTCGTGGCCGCCTACACCACGGGCTTCGAGCAGCTCACCGAGCACGTGAAGCAGTACACGCCGGAGTGGGCCGAGAAGGAGACCGAGATCCCGGCCAAGGACATCGTCCGCATCGCCCGCGAGTTCGCCGATGCCGGTGCCCGGGCCCTCTACTATGCGGGCCGCCGGTCCTCCTGGTACCAGAACGACTTCCAGATGCGCCGCGCCCAGGCCATCCTCAACGCCATCGTGGGCAACTGGGACCAGATGGGCGGCATGGTGCCGAACGCCAAGCTTCCCAAGGGTGAGTTCCTGTTCATGCCCTGGGACGAACCCAAGGCGCCCCGGGTGGATGAGATCAAGACGGCCTTCCCCCTGGCCGCCGCCGGCGACGGCGTCTACCTCAAGCTGCGCGAGAACGTGCTGAGCGGGAAGCCCTACCCCGTCAAGGCCTGGATGGTCTACAAGCAGGACCCCATGAACTCCCTGCCCGACCAGGCCAAGACCCTGAAGATGATCGAGCAGATGGACTTCATCGGCGTGATCGATGTCCAGATGAGCGACATGGCCTGGTATGCCGACGTGGTCTTCCCCGAGAGCGCCTACCTGGAGCGGACCGATCCCGTCGAGGTCATGCCCGGCATCTGGCCCGCCGTGGTCTACCGCCAGCAGGTAGTGAAGCCCATCCACGACACGAAGCCGAACCTGGAGATCGTCCAGGGCCTGGCCAAGCGGCTTGGCCTCGGGGACTACTTCGACTACACCATCGAGCAGTGGGTGGAGGCAGAGTTCAAGGACCTGCCCATTCCCATGGCCGCCGAGCACATGAAGAAGCACGGTGTCTGGGCCGCCAGCGGCCAGCCCAGCTACGGCAAGACTCTGACCCCCGACCACCGGTTCGTCACCAAGACCGGCAAGATCGAGATCTTCTCCGAGCGCCTGCAGGAGGCGGGTTACGATCCGCTGCCGGTCTACGCAGCGCCTGTCCAGCCGCCCGGTGACCGGTTCCGGCTGATCCTCGGCCGCGTGGGCTACTTCACCCACGCCAACCAGTCGAACAACGTCTGGCTGCACGAGTTCATGAAGGAGAACGACCTCTGGATCAACCCGAAGCCCGCAGAGCGCCTGGGCATCCGGGACGGCTCCTACGTGAGCGTCAGCAGCAGCGTGGGCAGCGTGAAGCTCAAGGCCCGCGTCACGGAGGAGATCCGCCCGGACTGCGTGTTCATGCTTCACGGCTTCGGCAAGAAATCGAAGATGCAGAGCCTGGTCTACAACGTGGGCGCCAGTGACGCGGTGATCCTCGAGACGGCCTGGGACAAGGTGTCCGGCAACGCCGCCTTCCACGAAACCTTCGTCAAAGTCGCGAACGCCTGAGGGGGGTGAACCATGGCCATGAAGAAGAAGCGTTACGCCCTCGTCGTCGACTCCAGGAAATGCATCAACTGCAAGGCCTGTGTCGTCGCGTGCAAGGCCGAGAACAACGTCCCCATCGGGAACTTCAGGAACCGGATCAACGAGGAACGGAAGGGCGAATACCCCAAGCTCAGCATCAACTTCGAACCGGAGCAGTGTCATCACTGCGCCGAACCCTCCTGCGTCCGCGTGTGCCCCACGGGCGCCTCGTGGCAGCGCAAGGACGGCATCGTCCTCGTCAACTACGACGAGTGCATCGGCTGCCGGTACTGCATGGTCGCCTGCCCCTACGACGCCCGCTACTTCAACGAGGAACAGGGCGTGGTGGACAAGTGCACCCTGTGCAGCCACCGGGTGGACAAAGGCAATGTCCCCGCCTGCGTCGAGACCTGCCCCTCCAAGGTGCGCGTCTTCGGCGACCTGGAGGACACCTCCAGCCGGATCCATGAGTTGCTCGCCACGCGGCGCTACCGCGTGAAGGAACCCCAGACGGGCAACGGCCCCCAACTCTACTACCTGCTCTAGGAGGAAGACATGCACGAGTTCAATTGGGGCCTCCTCATCGTCATCTACCTCTTCCTGGGCGGGCTTTCCGCCGGGCTCTTCTTCGCCGCCGGTCTCGCGGACTACATGACCGTCGATGACAAGCCGGTCTACGCGCGCGTGGCCCGCATGGGCGCCTTCCTCGCGCCCTGGCCCGTGGCCATCGGCTCGGGCCTGCTCATCCTCGACCTGGGGAACTGGTACCGGTTCTACAAGCTGTTCATCCACTTCCGGTGGGAGAGCCCCATGTCCATCGGGTCGTATCTCCTGACGATCTTCACGGTGATCGCCTTCCTCTACCTCTTCGCGTGGCTCACTGCCGACGAGCGCCAGTGGCTGTTCAGCAAGGTGCCCGCCACCTGGAAGCAGGTCCATCGCCTGAACGTGGACATCTCGTCCTGGCGCGGGAAGATCGCCATGGTGGGTTTCCCCTTCTCCATCGGCGTGGGCATCTACACGGGCGTGCTGCTGGGTGCCGTGTCCGCGCGCCCCTTCTGGAACACCAACCTGGTGGCCCAGATGTTCCTGTTCTCCGCCCTTTCCAGTGGGGCCGCGGCCCTCATGCTGGCCATGGTCCTGAACAAGAAGAGCCCCGCCGAGAAGCATGAGATCAAGTTCCTGGTCACCCTGGACGTGGTGTTCATCTCGCTGGAGCTGTTCATCATCCTGCCCTACCTGATCCACGGACAGCTGTCCTCCCTGGCGGTGAAGCAGGCCCTGGGGCTGATTCTGGGCGGCCCGTACACCTTCGTCTTCTGGGGCCCCTTCCTCGTCATGGGCCTCCTGGTGCCGCTGGCCATCGAGGTCTACGAACTCGCCCCCAACATCTTCAAGGGCCACGAGTTCCACGGCAGCCGCAACCTGGCCCTCACCGCCGCCGGCCTGGTCCTGATCGGCGGCTTCCTGCTCCGCTACATCTTCGTCTACGCTGGCCAGGTGAGCAGCTTCCACCAGATGGGGCTGCTCCGCTAAAAGGATCACCCATGCCACTCGCGCTCCTGGCGGACCTCGCCCAGATCCTCGCCGAAGTCTTCCTGGAACCCGATGCCGACCTCAAGGAGGGGCTGGGGCAGCTGCTGGCCAGCGGCCCCGGCCCCTCCCTGGCCTCGCCCCTGGCCCGGATGGTGGAACACACTCTCCCGGCTCAGGACCAGCCCGTGGAGTACGCCCGGCTCTTCCACCACGCCAAGGACACGGACACGATCCACCTGTTCGAGTCCGTCCAGGCGCGGGGCCACCACATGGCCCCCGAGGTGCTCGAGCCCCTCAAGGCCATCTACGACGAGGCCGACATCTCCATCCAGGAGGACCTGGCCGTTCCGCCCGACCACCTGGGGCTGGAACTCGCCTGCCTGAGCTACCTGCTGGGTCAGGTCATCGAAGGGGATCTGGCAGAGCGAACCCTGTTCGTGGAACTGGCCCGGCGCCTGCTCCGGGAGCACCTGCGCCCCTTTGTGGCCGCGGTGGCTGAGCAGCTCCCCCAGGTCCAGGCCCACCCGTACTACCAGGCCGCCGGGGAACTGGCCGGCGCCCTCTTGCCGGAAACCGAGAAGGCGCTGGCGGAATTCTAGCCAACCCCCTGCTGGACAAAGGCTTGCTCCGCACCCAGCATGGAGCCATGAGCGTCCCCACGACCATCCTCCTGGTGGATGACGAGCCGGGTATCCGGCGGTCCCTGGGCGAAGCCCTCAAGGATGAGGGTTACCACGTCGTGAAGGCCGAGCGGGGCGAACAGGCCATCGACCTGCTCCACAACCCCGATGGCGAAGGCATCCAGCTCATGCTGCTCGATGTCTGGCTGCCTGGGCAGGACGGCCTGGAGACGTTGAAGCAGGCCAAGCAGGTCAGGCCCGACCTGCCCGTGGTGATGATCTCAGGGCACGCGAGCATCGACACCGCGCTGCAGGCCACCAAGCTGGGCGCCTTCGACTTCCTCGAGAAGCCCATCGACCTCGACCGCCTGCTGCTGGTGACGGGGAACGCCCTGCGGCAGTCGAAGCTGGAGCGGGAGAACCAGCGGCTCCAGGCGGAGGTCGAGGGTGGGCGCTTCTTCCTGGCGGACAGCCCTGCCATGAAGCGGCTCATGGCTGATGTGGCTCTGGTGGCGCCCACGGAAGGCCGCGTGTTGCTTACCGGCGAGAACGGCAGCGGCAAGGAGGAGGTGGCACGGCTCCTCCATCTGCAAAGCCCTCGGAAGGATGCGCCTTTCGTCGAAGTGAACTGCGCCGCCATTCCCGAAGAACTCATCGAGAGTGAGCTCTTCGGCCACCTGAAGGGCGCCTTCACCGGGGCCGTGCGCGACCAGAAGGGCAAGTTCCGCGAGGCGGACGGCGGCACGCTCTTCCTCGACGAGGTGGGCGACATGTCGCTCAAGACCCAGGCCAAGGTCCTGCGCGCCCTCCAGGAGGGCCGGGTGGAACCCGTGGGCGGCGGTGGTGCCGTGGGGGTGGACGTGCGCGTCATCGCCGCCACCAACAAGGATCTGGCCGGGGAGATCTCCAAGGGCCGCTTCCGCGAGGATCTCTACTTCCGGCTCGCCGTGGTGCCCCTCCGCATCCCGCCCCTGCGGGAGCGGCCCGAAGACATCCTGCCCCTGGCTGAGGCCTTCATCAGCCGCATCGGCCGCCAGTACGGCCGCCCGCCCAAGCACCTGGGCCCCGAGGCGAAGGAAACCCTGCTGCGCCACGACTGGCCCGGCAACGTGCGCGAGCTGAAGAACCTCATGGAGCGGGCCGTCATCCTGGGCCGCGGCGCCGAGATCGGCCCCCGCGACCTGGGCCCCCTGGCCGCCCGGCACCTGGCCGAGCCCGACCCCTTCTCCTTCCCCGAGTTCCCCAGCCTCAAGGAGGCCCGCGACTGGTTCGAGGCCCAGTACCTCCAGCGGGAGATGCGCCTGCAGAATGGCAACATGACCCGTGTGGCCGAGCGCGTGGGCGTAGACCGCTCCAACCTCTACAAGCGCCTCAAGGCCCTGGGCATCGAACCCAGGGAGAGCTAGGCAGGGTCCCGATGGCGGACAAGAAGTGGTTCAAGATTGGAGAAGCCGCCACCCTCATCGGCGTGGGCCCCAAGGATCTGCGCTACTGGGAAGACGTCATCCCCGACATCAAGCCCCGGCGCAGCAAGGGCAACCTCCGCTACTACCATGTGGACGAACTGCCCCGCCTGAAGCGCATCAAGGCCTGGCTGGCCGAAGGCCTCACCGTCGCCGACTGCGCGGAGCTGCTGGCCCATGGCCACCTCGTGCAGCGCCTCGATCTGGGCCTCGAAGGCGACGAGCTCCCGGCCGCCCCCGCCCAGAAGCCCAAACCCACCATCCCGAGGCTCCTCCGCACCAGCTCTGACCTCCAGCCCATCCTCAAATCCGTGCGGGCCCTGTACGAACGCCTCTCCACGCCAGTCAAACCTTGACGCAAGGCCACACCCGTTCTAGAGTCAATAGTTCACGGCGCGTGGCGCAGCCTGGTAGCGCACTACCTTGGGGTGGTAGGGGTCGGAGGTTCGAATCCTCTCGCGCCGACCAAAACACCAGAAAACGGGGCCCAATCGGGCCCCTTTTTCTGGTGTTTCGACCCTCCGGGTCGAGAGGATTCGAACCTCCGAGTGGGATTGCGGAGACAGCGCGGGGCGCTGTCGGGAGCAAGACCGGCGGCTGGCGCAGCCAGACGCAGTTCGAATCCCGCCTTGATGGGTCAATCCCAAATACGGAGCACGATGAACCTCCGAGTGGGGCCGCCCGAGGCGTGTCTCTCCACCTAACGCATCCTCCACTGGAGGATGCTCCCACTCGCTTCGCTCGCGGAGCCTCTTGCACGCCGTAGCGAGACCGACGGCTGGCCCAGCCAGACGCGGCTCGAATCTCGCCTTGATGGGTCGATCCCAATTACGGAGCACGACCCACCTCCTCATGGGCTTGCGGAGGTGGGCCACCGTCGCCCTCCGCCTACGGCCGCACCGCCAGCCGCAGCGCCAGCCCCATGTCCGCCGTGTTCTCGTTGTTGGTGATGTTGTTGATGTAGCTGAAGGTCATGACGGTGCGCGACCCCAGGCGGACATGCATGCCAAGGTCGTGGATCACGGAAGGCTTGTCCAGGGTGGCTCCGGGGCCCTGGGAGGTGAGCGCATCGTGGTAGAGGAGGACGAGAAATGGCCGTACCCGGGACCACCCACGCCACTCCCAGCCCAGGTGGCCGGCGATCTGGTCCTTGATGAGGAAGGGGTTCAGACCGTCCCCGCCCTTGAGGCCACGGCGCAGGTAGGCCGCACCCCCGTTGACGGCCTGCTGCCCGATGGGGCGCCACTGGAAGGTCAGGCCGGCGCTCGCGTCCCAATCCGAACGGAACTGGCCGGCGAATCGGGTGGCGGGCACCTGCAAGGCACCGAGGAAGCTGACGGTCAACGTGGGTCCTTCATGGAAGCGGTGGATGACGGCGAGGACCGGATCCACCGGGTGGAGGCGGACCGCTGTCTGGGAGAAGTAGACCACCTGCCCTTTCTGGATGATGGCGGCGGTGAGCTGATCCCGAACGATGGCTTCCCGCCCTGCCTGCTCGAATCCAAGTCTGTGGACACCCTCGATCAGCCCGTCCATGAAACCGCCGTCGAGGCTCTGCCAGCCCAGGGTCAGCGCCACATCGGTGTCGGGCGTCAGGCCGTAGCGAAAGCTGAGTTCCGTCCGCTGGATTTCGGCATCGAAGAAATAGATCAGAGGCTCGTTCGGCAGGGAGGCGGCGAACGTCTCCGCACCCGGCTGATCCACGCTGAATCGGCCGGAGGTGTCCCGCCTGAGGCGGTCCTTGATCAGATCCGAAAACTCGAAGGTGTTCGACCGGGTCATTTGGAAGGCGAACCGCCATTGCCCCTGGCCGACCGTCTCCGCACCCACCGGACGGTAGGTCAGAGGAACCAGGTTCAGCGGGAAGAGGTCCCGGCTGGACGGAGGGCCCGGGTCAGGCCAGGGATCCTCCGATGCCGCGACAAGGGGGAGCGTCAGGGTGAGAAGGAGGCCCATCACGCGGCTTCGGAGCATAAACCTTCCACGGCGGATCTGGAGGCCCGCGGGGACGCCGGGTCGCTCCCTGGCCTCCAGCCACTCCGCGACGCGGATCGAATCCAAGTGGGGATATCCTGGGTTCCTACATGGAACCTAAAACCCCAGACACGCGCACTTCCCTGCTCCAGGCCGCCCTGGTGTGCTTCGCCGACTACGGATTCGACGGCACGAGCATGCGGATGATCGCGGAGAAGGCTGGCCGTCCCCTTTCGCTCCTCTCCCACTACTTCAAGAACAAGGAGGGGCTCTACCTGGAAGTGTTCAAGCACATCCTCGAGACCTCCGCGCCGCAGGCCCCGAATCCCGCGCTCGCCTCGGGCCTGGATCAGCGGGATCCACAGGCAGCCATCCGCCTGCTGCGGGAACAGATCCACTTCATGTACCAGCAGGCGGCTCCGGATGCAGCCGCGGCCAAGCCGTTCATGGATCAGCGGGCCAGGCTTTGGGTGCGCGAGTTCCGCGCGCCCCGGCCCAGCCTCCGCCCGATCATCCAGCAGTACCTCGGCCCGGCCACGGACTTGATCCGGAACTGCATCCAAGCCCTCCGGCCGGAGCTCAATGCGGCCCAGGTGGCCTTCCTGGGCGCCACGATCATGGGCCAGGTGGCGGGCCATGGAACGATGTCGGGCCTCCACAAAGTGTTGTGGGGCGAGCTGCCCCCCTTCGGCAGCCACTTCCAGGAGGCCGAACTGCTCGTGGATTTCTGCCTGCACGGTCTGAGGGCGGGCACACCGGCCCTGCGGGAAGAGTAGACCCGGGGACCGGGAGGAGTGGCCCCCCCGGCCCGGGAATGCCGCAGCGGCCAACATCTGCCACAGCGCTAGAAGCGATAGATGAAGGTCGCGTTGAGCGTGGGCGACGTGATCTCGGGCTTGGCGCCAAAGAGCTCGGGCTCGTACTTCGTGTAGACGTACCGGAGTTCGGCACCCAGGTTCGGGGTGAACATGCAGCCTGCGGAGACCGAGCCGTACGGAGCGTTCGGAGTGTCGTCGGCACTCATGCCAGGCAGGTCCACCTCGAACTTCGCCAGGCCGAAACCGAGGCCCGCCCCGAGGTAGGCCCCCTTGTTCACCTGCTGCGAGAAGAAGTAGTTGTAGTCGGCCCCGAGCTGAAGGGTCTGGACCTTGCGGTGATTCTTTTCGAAGGTGGTGTAGTCCAGCCTCGGCACAACGGCGTGACCGCCGGTGAAGCCGATCACCAGGTGCGCGCCCAGGCCATAGCCTAGGGAGTTGTCCAGCAGGTCCTGGTCGCCAAGATCGCTGGTGGGATAGGCAAGCGTGCCCTGGAGGCCGAACTTGAGGTCCTGGGCGGAGAGGGAACCGCTGGCGAGCAACGCGCCCGTCAGGCAGAAAGCCAACCTTAGGCTCGATTTCATGGGGATCTCCTTGTGCCCGGTCGGGCAGGACAAGTGGGGAAGGCTCCTGGCCGGCTCGACCAGGAAGGCAAATAGGTCAAATGACCCATAATCGAAACCAATTTAATAGGACGATTGACCTATGTCAATAGTAAATATATACACATTTTTTTAGATTTTTATAACAATTTAACTTGTTTAGTTAAGATTTTAAAAAAGCCTTGTCGAGATGATTCAATCGGTTGATTCTTTTATTCGGTCGAACGACTAAGGCGATGTCTCATGTTTCCCTCCGACACCACACCCTGCCCTGACACCCGCGACGCCCTGCTTGAAGCGGCCTTGGCCTGCTTCGCCAAGTACGGCTATGACGCCACCTCCATCCGGCTCGTGGCGTCCATGGCGGGCAAGAACTCGTCCCTCATCTCGTACTACTTCAAGGGCAAGGAAGGGCTGTACCGGGAAGTCTTCCGCTACCTGCTGACCCACTTCTCGGCCAAGACGAGTGCAGAGGACGCGCAGGGCCCGGCCCAGGTTCCGGCGGGCCCCATGGCTGGGCGCGCACGGCTCCGCGCCCACATCCGCAAGATCCTCCGCGAGGTGGACGCCCACTTCGACGCCTCGGATCCCCTGCGAGAACCCGCTTCGCGCCTGTGGCTGAGCGAACTCCAGTCCCCCAGGCACGAGGTCAGGGACCTTCTGCAGGCGCGCATGGAGCCCTTCGTGCGCGAGGCCCGCGCCTGCCTCCTCGCCGTCCGCCCCGACCTGACCCACGAGGAAGTCGACTTCTGGGGCATCACCCTCCACGGCAGCTGCATCCACCACGCGCTGATGGGCGAAATCACCGGTCTGGCCTGGACATCGGCCGACCCTTCGCTGTCCCTCGACACCATGGCGGACCGCTTGGCTGATTTCACTTATCACGGCCTCAGCCAGCGCTGATACTAACGGTCCGTCGTTCTTGATTCCCCACTCAGGTAACCAGATTTTTCTCAGGCCTCTTCTTTGGAGTACTCCCATGCAGACCCCCTATCGAGGCGGAATGATCTTCCTCGCCGGTGCCCTGGTGGCAGGCGTGCTGACCGTCGGGTGCGGCAAGAAGGAGCAGGCCAAAGCCACCCCTGAAGTCGCCGTGGTGACTCTGCAGCCCGAGCGGGTGGCCATCACCTCCGAACTGCCTGGACGCACCTCGGCCTACCTCATGGCCGAAGTCCACCCCCAGGTGAACGGCATCATTCAGCAGCGGCTCTTCATCGAGGGCGCTGACGTGAAGCAGGGCGACGTGCTCTACCAGATCGACCCCAGGCCCTACCAGGCCGCCTATGACACGGCCGCGGCGGCCCTCGCCCGGGCCGAGGCCAACCTCCCCGCCATCCGGAAGCGCGCCGAGCGGTTCAAGGAACTGCTCAGCGTCAATGCCGTGGGCCAGCAGGACTATGAGGACGCGGCCGCCGCCCACAAGCAGGCCGAAGCCGAGGTCCAGGCCCTGAAGGCCGGCGCCGAATCCGCCCGGATCAACCTCGGCTACACCCGCATCACGGCGCCGATCTCGGGCCGCATCGGCAAGTCGAACGTGACTCCCGGCGCCCTGGCGGCGGCCTACCAGGGTCCGGCCTTCACCACCATCCAGCAGCTGGACCAGGTCTACGTGGATTCCCCGCAGTCCAGTTCCATCCTGCTGGGGATCCAGCGGAACCTGGCCACGAACCGGATCAAGGGCAGCGCCAGCCAGGCCAAGGTGAAGCTCCTCCTGGAGGACGGCACCCCCTATCCCCTGCAGGGCATCCTGAAGTTCTCCGATGTCACCGTGGACCCGAGCACGGGCTCGCAGATCCTCCGCATGGTGTTCCCGAATCCCCGCCACATCCTGCTGCCGGGCATGTACGTCCGCGCCATCGTGGAAGAGGGCGTGGCCGAACAGGCCATCCTCGTGCCACAGCAGGGCGTCACCCGCGATCCCAAGGGCAACGCCATCGCCATGGTCGTGGATGGCTCCGACAAGGTGGAGCAGCGGACGCTCAAGGTGGATCGCGCCATCGGATCCAAGTGGCTGGTGCTCGAAGGCCTCAGCGCCGGAGACCGGGTGATCCTGGAAGGTCTCCAGAAAGTCCGGCCCGGCGTCGCCGTGAAGGTCCTGCCCTTCGGGGCCAAGCCCGCCCCCGCGGCTGCGAAGTAGAGGAGCCGCACCATGGTCAATTTCTTCATCGACCGGCCGATCTTCGCCTGGGTGGTGGCCATCATCATCATGCTGGCCGGAGTCCTCGCCATCCGGGCCCTGCCTGTGTCCCAGTATCCTCCCGTGGCCCCGCCTTCGATCACGGTGGCCGCCTATTACCCGGGAGCCTCGGCCAAGACGGTGGAGAACACCGTCACCCAGATCATCGAACAGAAGATGACCGGGCTCGACAACCTGCTCTATTTCTCCGCGACCAGCGACTCTTCGGGCCGCGGCACCGTCACCCTGACCTTCAAGCCGGGCACCGACCCGGACGTGGCCTGGGCCAAAGTCCAGAACAAGCTGGAAACAGCCAAGCCGCTCATGCCGCAAGCGGTCCAGCAGATGGGCATCCAGGTCACCAAGTCCACCCGCAACTTCTTCATGATCGTCGCGATCCGTTCCGAGGACGGCAGCCTCAATTCCGACGATCTGCGCGACTACATGTCCTCCAACATCGAAGCGGTGCTGGCCCGGGTCGAGGGCGTGGGCGAGGTCATGTCCTTCGGCTCCCAGTACGCCATGCGGCTCTGGCTGAACCAGGACAAGCTGGCCAGCTATCGCCTCACGCCCAACGACGTCCGGACAGCCGTCAGGGCCTACAACGCCCAGATCTCCGCGGGCCAGGCCGGCGGCCTGCCCGCCGTGAAGGGCCAGCAGCTGAACGTGACCGTCAACGTCCAGGAACTCATGCAGACCCCGGAACAGTTCGGGGACATCCCCCTGCGCATCAATCCGGATGGCTCCACGGTCCATCTCCGGGATGTGGCCCGGATCGAGCTGGGCACCGAAAACTACGGTTCTGAAACCAGCCTCAACGGGAAGCCCGTGGCCGGCATGATCATCCGCCTGGCCTCCGGAGCGAACGCCCTGGATACCTCCAAACTCATCAAGGCCAAGATGGACGAGATGTCCAAGTTCTTTCCGGCCGGCGTGACGGTGGCCTACCCCTACGAAACCACCCCGTTCGTGAGCGTAGCCATCGAGGAGGTGGTGAAGACCCTGATCGAGGCCGTGGTCCTGGTCTTCCTGGTGATGCTGCTCTTCCTCGGCAACTTCAGGGCCACCCTGATCCCCACCATCGCCGTTCCGGTGGTGCTGCTGGGCACCTTCGCCGTGATCCAGTACACGGGCATGTCCATCAACATGCTCACCATGTTCGCCATGGTGCTGGCCATCGGCCTGCTGGTGGACGACGCCATCGTGGTGGTGGAGAACGTCGAACGGGTCATGCATGACGAGGGCCTCCCGGTGCTGGAGGCCACCCGCAAATCCATGACCCAGATCACCGGCGCCCTGATCGGCATCGGCCTGGTACTATCGGCCGTCTTCGGCCCCATGGCCTTCTTCGAAGGGTCCACCGGTGTCATCTACCGGCAGTTCTCCCTCACCCTCATCACCGCCATGCTGCTGTCGGTGGTGGTGGCCCTGATCCTGACCCCCTCCCTCTGCGTCACCTT
The DNA here is from genome assembly GCF_024609265.1 of Geothrix campi. Lineage (GTDB taxonomy): Bacteria > Acidobacteriota > Holophagae > Holophagales > Holophagaceae > Geothrix > Geothrix campi. The sequence goes on from NZ_JANHMP010000001.1 coordinate 1,355,901, forward strand.
CCTGAAGTCCGTGCCCAAAGGCCACGAAGCGGCCGAGAGTGGCTGGAAGGTCACCCGGCCCTTCTTCATGTGGTTCGATCGGACCTACTACCGCTTCCGCGATATCTTCACCGGCCAGCTGGAGCGGGTGCTCGGCAAGCGCGCTCGTTATGTCGCCATCTATGCGGCGATCGTCCTGGTGACGGGCTTGCTGTTCCTGCGCCTGCCCACAGCCTTCCTGCCGGAGGAGGACCAGGGAATCCTCATGGCCATGGTCCAGCTCCCAGCGGGGGCTCCCCTGGAGCGGACCGAAGCGGTCATGAAGGAGGTCCAGAAGCACTTCATGGAAAACGAGAAGGACGCGGTGGATTCCATCATGTCCGTGTCCGGCTTCAGCATGGCCGGAGTGGGCCAGAACAATGGCATGGCCTTCCTCAAGCTGAAGGACTGGAAGCAGCGCAATCGTTCGGAGCTCAGGGTTGCCGCCGTCGTGAAGCGGGCCATGGGCAAGCTGATGGCCCGCCGGGATGCCCTGGCCTTCGTGTTCGCCCCCCCGGCGATCCTCGAGATGGGCAGCGCCACCGGGTTCGATTTCCAGTTGGAGGACCGGGGTGGCGTCGGCCACGCGAAGCTCATGGAAGCCCGCAACACGCTCCTCGGCATGGCCGCCAAGGACCCCAACCTGAAGAGCGTGCGACCGGTCGGCGCGGACGACCAGCCGGAATACAACGTCCAGATCGACCAGGACCGGGCGGGTGCCCTTGGGGTTTCGGCCGCGGCCATTGCCGATGCCCTCTCCAGTTCCTGGGGTGGCTCCTACGTGAATGACTTCATCAACCAGGGCCGGGTCAAGCGCGTCTACATGCAGGCCGATGCCCCCTTCCGGATGCAGTTGGAGGACCTGAACCGGATCTATGTCCCCAACAATGCAGGCGGGATGGTGCCTTTCTCGGCGTTCGCCAAGGGTGAATGGACCCAGGGTTCCCCGAACCTTCAGCGCTACAACGGCTATCCGGCCATCAACATCAATGGGGAGCCGGCCCTCGGCAAGAGCACCGGGGACGCCATGCGGGCCATGGAGGACATCGCCGCGAAGCTGCCGAACGGCATCGGCTTCGAGTGGACGGGGCTCTCCTTCCAGGAGCGCCAGGCGGGATCCCAGGCCCCGGCCCTCTACGCCTTCTCGGTCCTGGTCATCTTCCTGTGCCTTGCCGCCCTTTACGAAAGCTGGTCCATCCCCTTCTCGGTCCTGCTGATCCTCCCCCTCGGGGTGTTCGGCGCGGTGGCGGCAACCTGGGGCCGCGGGTTATCCAGCGACGTCTATTTCCAGATCGGCCTGCTGACCACCCTCGGCCTGGCCGCGAAGAACGCCATCCTCATCGTGCAGTTCGCGCAGGAGCTCATCGCCCAGGGCAGCGGACTCGTCGAAGCGGCCATCGAGGCTTCCCGAATGCGGTTGCGCCCGATCCTGATGACCTCCCTGGCCTTCACCTTCGGCGTGCTGCCGATGGCCATGACCACCGGCGCGGGAGCCGCGGCCCAGAACGCCATCGGCACGGGAGTGGTTGGCGGGATGCTGACCGCCACCTTCATCGCCGTCTTCTTCATCCCCCTGTCCTACGTCCTGATCAGCCAGTGGTTCAAGAAGAAGGATCCGGAACCTGCCCCTGCACGTGTCGCGGCTTCCGAGGAGACGCAGCCATGATGCCGCTCAAAACCTGGTCCCTCCTTCCCCTCGCCCTGGCCACCATGGGTTGCGTCTCCATGGCGCCGAGGTACCACACCCCTGAGCCGCCCGTTCCCAAGGCCTGGCCTGAAGGGCCTTCATACAAGGCCGTGGCCGGAACCCCCGGTCCGGCGGCCACCGACATCGCCTGGCAGGACTTCTTCGTGGACCCAGGCCTGCGGAAGGTGCTCGACCTCGCCCTCCGCAACAACCGGGATCTCCGCATCGCGGCGCTGAACACCGAGAAGGCCCGGGCCTATTACCGCATCCAGCGGGCCGACCTGCTTCCCAAGGTCAATGCCTTCGCCCAGGGGACCAAGCAGCGCCTGCCCGCCAGCGTCTCCGGGACCGGCCAATCGATCGTGGTCGAACAGGACTCGGTTGGCGTGGGGATCAGCGCCTGGGAACTGGATTTCTTCGGGCGCGTCCGGAGCTTGAAGAACCAGGCCCTGGAACAGTACCTCGCCTCTGAACAGGCGCGGAACAGCGCCCAGGTCTCCCTGCTGGCCGAAGTGGCCAACGTGTATTTCGCCCTCGCCGCCGATCGCGACAGCCTGAAGCTCGCCCAGGACACCCTGGTGAACCAGGAGGCCGCCTACAAGCTCGTCCACCGCCGCTTCGAGGTCGGCGCCTCCTCCGAGCTCGATTCCTATCGGGCCCAGGTCAGCGTGGAAACCGCGCGGGGTGATGTCGCCCGGTACACCCGCACCGTGGCCATGGATGAAAATGCGTTGCGCCTCCTGGTCGGCGCCCCGGTGCCCGTGGAATGGCTGCCGGAGGCACTCGGCACCGTGCCCTCGCTGAAGGAGGTCGCCCCTGGGCTGCCCTCAGAGACGCTGACGCGACGCCCGGACATCCTCATGGCCGAGAACCAGCTCAAGGCCGCCAACGCCAACATCGGCGCTGCCCGGGCCGCCTTCTTCCCCCGCATCGCGCTCACGACGAACGTCGGCACCATGGGCAGCGAGCTGTCCGGATTGTTCAAGTCCGGGTCCTATGCCTGGGCCTTCTCCCCCCAGATCGTCCTCCCGATCTTCGATACGGGCGCGCGACGGGCGAACCTCAAGGTGGCCAACGCCAACCGGGATATCTATCTGGCCCAGTACGAGAAGGCCATCCAGGTGGCCTTCCGGGAAGTCGCCGACGCCCTCGCCACGAGGGGAACGCTCGACGAGCAGCTGGCCGCCCAGGAAGCGCTCACCCAGGCCCTGGAAGGAACCTACCGTCTCGCCCAGGCCCGCTACACGGCGGGGATCGACGGCTACCTGGGAGTCCTGGATGCCCAGCGCTCCCTCTACGCCGCGCAACAAGGGCTCATTGCGGTCCGCCAGGCCAAGCTCGGCAACCTGATCAGCCTCTACAAGGTCCTGGGCGGGGGCTGGAACACCGCCGAACCGGCCCAGGCCGCCCAGGCAGCCCCAACCACTCCAGCCGCCAACCCAGCCAAGGGCGACCCGGCTTCCTGATCGCGCGGCTCCTCACTTCCCCTTGACCATCGGCACGAACCGCACCGGCAGCACCCCCTGGCGTTTCATCCCCGCGGTCGTCTTCCGAAGGAGATACAGCTCCTGGGCCCCCCACCGGGAACCCACGGGGATGATCATCCGCCCTCCTTCCTTGAGCTGATCCACCAGGGCCTGGGGCACATCTTCCGGGGCGCAGGTGACGATGATGGCGTCGAAGGGGGCCGCCTCGGGCCAGCCGTGGTAGCCATCCCCGGCGCGGACCTTCACGTTGGCGTAGCCGAGCCGCTTGAGATCCGCCGCAGCCCTCTGGGCCAGGGGCTCCACGATCTCCATGGTGTAGACCTCCGCCACCAGGCAAGCCAGCACAGCGGCCTGATAGCCCGATCCCGTGCCGATTTCCAGCACACGATCCCCGGGCTTGGGAGCCAGGGCTGCCGTCATGAAAGCCACGATGTACGGCTGGGAGATGGTCTGGCCATAGCCGATGGGCAGGGGCCAGTCGTCGTAGGCCTCGCCGCGCTGCCCGACCGGGATGAATTCGTGCCGGGGCACCTGGCCCATGGCCTCGAGCACCCGGGGATCCGCGATGCCCCGGGCGACGATCTGCTCGTGCACCATGCGTGCCCGCGCTGGGACATAGTCCACCGCTTCCGCAGGCGCGGCGGGACGGGCGGGTTCCGGGTTGCAGCCCCCGAGGGTCAGCATCAGGGCCACTCCCAGATGCTTGCGCATGGTACGAGGGTACCCCTTTCAGGCCTTCACGCCACCGCGCCTTCCTGGCCAGCCAGGAAGGCGCGTAAAGCGAATCATTTGGCTCAGGGCCGGAAGCCCAGGGTGAGGTCGAGCTGCCCGGCCAGGCCGCCGGTCCAGGTGCGCAGGCGCCAGGCCTGGATCAGGAGCCTGGCCTTGGCAGCCCCGGGGAAGGCTTGGCTGAAGGTCACCGCCACCACCTGGCCGGAGCCGTCCACTTTGAGCTCCAGGTCCGTGCCGGAGGGTAGGCTGGCCAAGGCCGCGAGGAGGGCGGGATCCTTCAACCTAGCCTCCAACTCACCGCGCAGGCTGCGCGGATCCGAAGTGCCCGTGATGCCGGAGAAGGCCAGGATGCACAGCGAGGGCTGGGTGGCGAGCCCGGAAGGAGACTGGGCAGGAGATCCGGCAGAGGGATGTACCTTGGGTTCCAGGCGACCGCCCTGGCGAGATTCCCGGCGGGCCGCCCGGTCTTCCGCCATGACTTCCACGGCAGCGGCGGGCGACGCGGCGTATTTCATCCGCATCGGGGCCGGCGCGTAGGCCACGGACTGACTGGCCACGCCACCCACCGCAGCGTCCGACACACCCTCGGGCAGTGGCAGGGGCTGGGTGACGGTCGTGCTTCTGCCGCCGGCGTTCCGCGCCACCGTATCCACCGCCACGAAGGAGGTGTAGGCCGTGAGCAGATGATAGGCGAGGCCGAGGCGCGTGACCTCCGCCTTCCGGCCCTCGTCCTGGCCGAACTGGTCGTAGTCCGCCAGAGCCTGGATCCGCTGGCGGGCCCAGAGCTGGCGCAGAGCACCGTGATGGCGGTCCTTCACCTGCCCCACCTCGAACGTCTGGCTCCAGGGGCCGCTGCCGCTGATGCCGGACAGCGTGACGGTGCCCTTGGCCTCGCCCGTCCACTTGCCGAGGCAGATCACAGGCCGGTCCGCCAGCACGTCCGGGAGTTGCATGGGCTCGAGCTCCTGGAGGTGGAAGCCGTTGGTGGTGAGCTTCACGTTGGTGAGCACGGGCGAGGACACATAGGCGCGGAAGCGCTCGGCCTCGGCCGCGGCCTGCTCGGGCTTGGTGATGACGAAGGCCTCGCCCTGCCCCGCATGGGCCATGCCTTCGATGAGGTGGCGATTCACGGAGGTGCCGATGCCGAAGGCGAAGAGGTTGGCGGAGCCGAGGTTCTTGCGGATGAGGTCGAAGACCTGGCCATCGGCGCTGATGTAGCCGTCCGTGGACACCACGAAGGTGCGGGAGATGCCGGGCACCCGCGGCAGGCCCAGGGCCTTCCGGAGGGCGCTGCCCAGTTCCGTGCCCCCACCCCCGTGCTGGGAACCCACGAAGGCCAGGGCCTGCTGCGTGGCCGCGGGCGTGGCGTGCTGGGAACCCGAAGGGGACCAGAAGGCCGAGCTGCCCTCGAAGACCATCACGTTGAAGAGGTCCTGGGGCCGCAGGCCCTGGATCATCTCCTTCATGAGCACCTTCGACACCTCGATGGGGAAGCCCATCTGGCTGCCGGAGACGTCCATGACGAAGACGTACTCGCGGGGTGGCAGATCCTTGGGCGTCACGCGCTTGGGTGGCTGGGCCATGAGCAGGAAGACGTTCTCCTCCGTTCCCTGATGCAGCAGGAGGCCCGACTGCACCTGGGCGCCCGCCAGCTGGTACTTCACGATGACATCGCGGTTGCCGCCGTGGGCTTCACTGGGATCGAGCCGCAGGGTGGCGTCCGCCTTGCCGTCGTAGGCGATGGTGGTGCGGTGGGTGTCGCAGGCCATGCGCTGGATGGGCAGGCCCGCCGACAGCCTCACTTCGAGATCGAAGGTGGTGGCGGGCTTCTCACCGGCATGGGTATAGGGGTTGGCCACCCAGGGCTCGCCGGTGCTCGACTCCGTGCCCGCCTTGCCGGCGTAGCGCGGCCCCACCACCGTGGGGTAGACGAAGCTGTAGGTGCCTTCCGTCGGCACCAGCAGCTCCGTGTAGGACAGCTCCACGCGGATCTCGTCGCCGGGCAGGATGTTGGCCACGTTCATCTGGAACACGTTGGGGCGGTGCTGCTCCAGCAGCGAGGCGCTGCGGCCCTGCTGCTTGGCCGCCTCGTAGTCCGCCCGGGCCTGGCCCCGCTCCTTGATCTGGGCCTTCAGCACCCGCTCGCCGATGGTCATGGTCATGCCGTACACCGCGGAGCGCGTGGAACCCGGGAACACGTAGAGGGCTTCCAGCGGCTTCGTGCCGGTGTTCCGGTACACCTGGGTCACCTTCACGTCGGCGATGACGCCGGCGATGGCCACCTTGGCGGACGTGGACTTCAGCGGCAGCTGGTCCACCGAGGCGTCCTCGCTCTTCACGAAGAAGTAGGGCGACAAGGCCACGTCCGGGGACTCGCCGCCGGGGGCCTGGAAACGGAGGTTGGACCCAGGCCGGCTGCGGGCCTGGGCGTCCCCGGTGAAGGACACGGCGAGGCCTGCACAGCAGGTGAACAGGGCGGTGGTGGACCGGCGCAGCGACATGGGTTCCTCCCGAAGAGGCCGCGCCGACAGGGCGCGGTTCAGGAGGGAATGCCGCCGGGAGGTCGTTCCTTTCAGCGGGCCGGATTATTTTTTCGCGGATGGGTGGATCCGGGTCCGGAACCCATCCACGGGGCCCGTCTCCGGCAGCCGCGCCGGTTCAGCCACGGGGCCCTTCAGCACGTAGAGATCCAGGGCGTCGCCAGGGGCCAGGCGGAATTGGAACTGCCAGGGCTCCCCGACCCCTGCGGTTCCCGGCTTCAGGACTTCGACGCCGGAGGCCCCCCGCCTGAGGAGCACCACCTGTGCCTGGCGGGATGCCACCACGGTCACCCGGGTGGTTCCGTCCACCAGCGTTTCGAGGGTCCACACGGGCTCGGGAGGCTGGGGTGCGGATAGTCCGGCCGGCGCCGGCGCCGCCTTCGCAGCCAGGCGTCGCGGCAGGGCGGATTCGGAACTCACCACCGCCACCCCTCCGACGTCGCGGTGCATGCCGGCCGCCTCCGTCTTCTTGGACAGCTGATCCCGGGCCTCCAGCTGGTGCCGCTCCGCTTTCATCCGCGTCTGGGTGGCCTCCCCCGGAGCCACGGCGTTGGTGGCCCGGGCCCCGGCGCCGGCGGCCTGGGCCACCGGGACGGGGACCTGGGCGGGCGTGGCGGGGGGAGCCTCGGAGGCCACCGCCGGGGCTGCCGCAGGCGCGGAGGGCTGGTTCCCCGCGATGGGTTCCCCCGCGGTCCGGCTGGTCAGCACGTTCTGTTGTGGTGACGTCCTCGCCCTCGGCGCCGGAGGAGTCGCCTTCGCCTCGGAGGGTAGCGGCGCGGAGGCCATCGGCGCCGGGGCCACCTCCGGCTTCACCAGGGGCTGCGGCCGGACCTCTGGACTGCGCAGGACCGCCAGACCGGCCGTGGTGGCCACGATGATTCCCGCGGCGGCCCCGAGCACCCCCGGGCGCCGCCAGAAGGGCACGACCTTCGGCGGGCCGGCCTCGGAGGCAGGTGCCAGGGCCGCCAGCACGTGGGCCCGGGCGGCCGGATCCGCCAGCAGCTCCCGCAGGGCCTCTTCGTCCGCCAGGGCGTCGAACAGATCCTGGTGCTCGAGGCTGGCTTCGAACAGCGCGCGCCGCTCCACCTCAGTGAGGGTCCCGGTGGCGTAGCCGCCCAGCAGCTTCTCGGCCTCGGCGCGCTTCACGGCGCCCCCCTTCCGGCGGAGCTGTCCCAGCGCCCGCCCAGGGATTCGAGCAGCTGCTCCCGGCAGCGATGATCCCAGGTGTAGACCGTGTTGAGACTGGCCGCGCCCATGAGGCCCTGGATCTCCGCGAAGGTGCGGCCCTGGAGCTTGAGGCGGAACAACTCCCGGCAGCGCTCCCCCATGCGGGCGATGCCCCCCATGAGCCGCGCCAGCAGTTCCTTGCGCTCCAGGACCGTGGCCGGGTCCGGCGCGTCCGAGGGCGGCGGGAAGGCGTCCACGTCCACGGCGTCGTACTCGCCCCGCCGGGCCGCCGTGCGCCGCAGGCCCGCCAGCTTGAAGCGCAGGATCTGGAAGGCCAGGGGGACGAGGTCCTCCGCCCGTTCCAGATGGCCGTACTTCGTGTGGAGCAGCACCAGCACCTCCTGCGCCAGGTCTTCCGCATGGGCGCCTGCACCCCGGGATGCCGCGAAGGCCACGATCCTTTCACGGAGCCTGCCCAGAACCTCGAGACGACCCGCCGGAACCGCCACGGCCCCGCCTTCCCCTTCGGGGATCGGGAGGGCGGAAGTCAGCGAAAGGTCGGGATCCATGAGTCGGGCAGGTTGGGTTCCATCCTGGCAGGAAAACCGTTCCGGCTTCCGGCGGGGGCCACCCGAAGCGGAACCCGAGACGGCGACCCCGCCCAGGCGGCACCCCTGCAAGATGGGTCATCCGGGCGCTCAGCGGCAGGGTAGAATCCATCCAATTTCCAAGTCATGACTTGGCCCGCCGTGATTCGACACCGAGGACTCCATGACCCAAGCCGCCTCGACCCAGCTGATGCTCCTCGCGGCCCTGGTCTTCGGACTGCTGAGTGGCGTGGCCCTGGGTCTCTGGGGTGGCCGGCGGCGCTCGACCGCCGATCAGGCCGATCCCGATTGCCGGAGGCAGCTGGAAGTCCTGACCCGCGCCCAGACGGCCACCGAACGGGCGAATTCCGAACTCCGGCAGGCCCTGGACCAGATGGAGCAGGCCGCGGGCACGGACCGCCTCACCGGAGCCTGGAACCGCCGCTGGTTCGAGGACGGGGCCGCCCAGCTGGTCGCCCAGTCGGGGCGGGGCGACGGGGCCCTCAGCCTCCTCATGGTCGATCTTGACCGGTTCAAGCGCGTCAACGACACCTTCGGCCACAGCGTGGGGGACGAGGTGCTGAAGTCGGTCACGACCACCATCCGCGGGCAACTCCGGGCCTCCGACGCCCTGGTGCGCTGGGGTGGGGAGGAGTTCATCGTGCTCTGTCCCTCCACGACCCTGGCCGGGGCCACCATCCTGGCGGAGAAGATCCGGAAGGCGGTGGAGGCCCGCTCCATCCCCCAGGTGGGCCTGGTGACCATCAGCCTCGGGGTGGCGCAGCATCAGCGAGCCGAAGGGCTCCATGCCTGGGTCGGCCGGGCGGATGAAGCCCTCTACCGGGCCAAGGAACGGGGCCGGAACCGCACCGAGGCGTCCCTGACGATCGGTGAGAGCCATGGGGATGGTGAATCGTCCATCCTCGCCCTCACCTGGGATCCCGATCTGGAATGCGGCCACCCGGAGATCGACCATCAGCACCAGCAGCTCTACCACCTCTCCAACAGCCTGCTGTCCGCCATCACCAGCGGCCGCTATCCCGAGGAGGCGAAGCTCCGGATGCAGCTCCTCATCGCCCACGTGGCCCAGCATTTCCACGATGAGGAGGCCATCCTCGCCCGGATGGGCCATGCCGGCCTGGCGGCCCACGCCCGGGAGCACGGCCGCCTCATCGCCAAGGCCAAGGCCCTGCAGCAGGAGATGGGCGGCGTGAGCACGGACCTGCCGGCCATCCTGGGCTTCCTGGCCCTGGACCTCGTGAAGGGCCACATCATGGTCTGGGACCGGAAGTTCTTCGCGGAGCTGGCCCAGGATTGATCCTGGGCGGGGCAGATACACTGGTGCCATGCCCGAACGCCTGATCCTGCTCACCAACGATGATGGTCTCTGGGCCCCGGGGCTGGCGGCGCTAGCCCGGGTGGCCTCCCGCTTCGGCCGCGTGGTCACCGTGGCCCCGGACCGCAACCGCTCCGCCATCTCCTCGGCCCTCAGCCTGCACAACATCCTCCGCCTGCACGAGATCGGGCCCGACCGTCACGCCTGCGACGGCACCCCCGTGGACTGCGTGCTGCTGGGGGTCTGCGAAGTGCTGGACCGCCGGCCGGATTGGGTGCTCTCCGGCGTCAACCACGGCTTCAACCTGGGGGAGGACGTGTTCTATTCGGGTACCGTGGGCGCGGCCTTCGAGGGCCGGCTCCAGGGCGCCCGCGCCGCGGCCTTCTCCATCCATCCCCAGGGCTCGCTGGAGCAGGCGGAACCCTGGATCGGCCACTTCCTGGATCGCTGGGAGAGCATGGACCTGCCCGCCAACCGCATCTGGAACGTGAACTTCCCCAAGGGCGAACCCAAGGGCTTCCGCCTCACGGGCCAGGACAGCCGCGCCTACCACGACCTGGTGGAGCGCCGGGCGGATCCCCGGAACACGCCCTACTTCTGGATCGGCGGTGACGCGGGTCCCACCTACGCCAAGGCCCCCGGCAGCGACGCCGGAGCCGTGTTCGAGGGCTTCGCCAGCGTCACCCCGCTCAGGCTTGACCTCGGCTGCCCCGAAACGCTGGCGCGGCAGGCCGACTTCGACTCGGCCTTCAACGGGTAGCGCCGTGGCCATCCGCTTCCAGGTCCACGGGGCGGTCCAGGGCGTGGGCTACCGCCGCTATGTCGAGCGGGAAGCCCAGGCGCTCGATCTGGCGGGCTGGGTGCGCAATGAACTTGATGGATCGGTGTCCGGCGAAGTCGAAGGCCCGGCGGGGGCGCTGGCGATCTTCCGGGCCCGGCTGGCGGAAGGCCCGGCCTATGCCGCTGTAGGACAACTGGACTGGGAGGCCCTGGATGTGCGATCCTCCCTTCCCCATCCTTTCCAGATCATCAGGTAGCCATGACTCTTACAACCCCCCTCAGCGCCTTCGTCCGTGATGTTCCGGACTTTCCCAAAGCCGGGATCCTCTTCCGCGACATCACGCCCCTGCTGTCCCACGCCGAGGCCTTCAGCGAGGCCGTGGCGGCCATGGCCCAGCCGGTGCTCACCCTCCAGCCCACCCACGTGCTGGGGCTGGAATCCCGCGGCTTCATCTTCGGCAGCGCCCTGGCCCAGAAGCTGGGCGTGGGCTTCGTGCCCGCCCGCAAGCCCGGCAAGCTGCCCATGGCCACCCACAAGGAAGCCTACGGGCTGGAGTACGGCAGCGACGCGCTGGAGATCCACACGGACGCCTTCGGCCCCGGTGACCGGGTGCTCATCGTGGATGACGTCATGGCGACAGGAGGAACCGCGGCTGCGGCCCAGCGCCTGGTGCAGAAGACCGGCGCCCAGCCCGTGGCCTTGACCGTCTTCATCGAGCTGACCTCCCTGCCCGGTCGCGAAAAGGTCGAGGGGCTGCCCGTCTTCAGCGTCCTGCGGTACTGAAGGCGACGCTCACTCGTCCAAGCTGCCCAGGATCCGGATCTTCGGCCCCTCCACGGCGATCAGCCCCGCGTCCCTCAGCTGGCGCAGGTGGCGGCTGAAGGTCTCCGGGGCCATGCCCAGCTGAGCCGCCTGCACCTTCTTCGACACACGTAGCAGGATCTCCCGGCCCGGAGCCCGCCGGGCCTCTTCCGCCAGCCAGGAGCGCAGACGCCCCGCCGTGTCCTGGGCCCGGAGCGTCTGGATCTGGAAGGTGAGCCGGTGGTGCCAGGCGGCGAGGCTCTCCAGCATCCGCAGGCAGAGCTCCGCGTCCGAGCGCAGCAGTGCCAAGAAGGAGGCTCTGGGCACCTTGGCCAGCAGCGTCTGCTCCAGGGCCCGCGCCGTGGCGGGAAAGCCAGCTCCTGCGAACAGGGCCGCCTCGGCGAAGGATTGCCCGGGCCGCACGAGGTTCAACTGCGTCTCCCCGCCGTCGTCTGCGGGGCGGAGGAGCTGGATGGCGCCCTCCAGCACCACGAAGAAGCCCGTACAGGGTTCGCCCGCCAGGAAGAGGGTCTGGCCCGGGCCCAGCGAGCGGATCTCCACGAGCGCCCCCACCCGGGCGATCTGCGCGGCATCCAGGGTCCGGAAGAGCGGCGCCTTGGACCAGAGACCTTGATAGCGGGTGGCCATGACCTCATTGTGCGCCCTCCGGTTCAATTGCGACGGCGTCTTGAGATCGGTCAAGGCGAGCCGGCCCCCCGGACGGGATCCTGGCCCTGCGTCCAGATGGGCGGAGGAGGGCCTGATGAGTCAGGAATGGGAGAACCGCAGCGTGGGCGAGCTGGTGCTGGAAAAGCCCAGCCGTTCGAAGGTCTTCGAGAAGGTGGGGCTGGACTACTGCTGCAAGGGTCAGGATGCCCTGGGCAAGGCCTGCCAGCAGAAAGGGATCGCGCTGGAGGGCGTGGTGGCCGCGCTGCTGGAGATGGAGGCGAAGACCCCCGAGGACGAGGACCAGAGCTGGAGGCAGGATGTCCCCACGGCCGTGGAGCACATCCTCAGGATCCACCATGACTACACCAAGGAGGCCCTCCCCCGCCTGCTCTTCCTCACCGGCAAGGTGGCGAAGGTCCACGGCGACGAGGATCCCCGCCTGATCGAGCTGGACCGCGCCTTCCAGGCTTTCGCCCAGGAGACCTTTGACCACCTGGCCAAGGAGGAGCAGATGCTCTTCCCCATGTTCCTGGCCCTGGCCAAGGGCGAGCGGTGGCCCGCGCCCCCCACGGTGCAGATGCCCATCGCCCGCATGCTCGAGGAGCACCTGCAGCACGGGGAGAACCTCGAACTGTTCCGGCACCTCACGGACGGCTTCGTGCCGCCGCCAGACGCCTGCAACAGCTGGCGCGCCATGCTCGATGGCCTGGCCGAGCTGGAGTACGACCTGCACCGGCACATCCACAAGGAGAACAGCTGGCTCTACCCCGCCGCCATCGAGCTGGAAGCCAAGCTGTAGGCCGCCCCATCCCGCCCACCGGCCCCGACGGTATCCACCGCCGGGGCCGGTGGCCGCTGGATCTGCCCTTAGGAATCCATCACCCTCAGGCCGGTCCTCCGGCCACGGTCAGCCCCATCTCCCGCAGGCTGTCCCGGAGGCCCACCTCCGGCGACCGGGGCGTCACACCCAGGTCGCCCACCAGACGCGCGTTGAACACCCGCCGGGATTCCCGCAGGAAGGCGAGAAGCCCTGGGCTCAGGGCGTCCTGGGCTTCGGCCCAGGAGATCTCCCGGGGGGCGGGCAGGCCCGCCAGAGCCGCCACCCGCGCCGTGAAGGCGGCCATGCTCTCGGGACAGCCGTCCGCCACATTGACCACGCCCGCCACCGGGCGCACCAGGGCCGCCAGGCAGGCCGCCACCAGATCATCCACATGGATGCGGTTGCCGGGGGCCGAATCCTCCGCCCGGAGCACCGGTTCGCCGTGGCGCAGGCGGTCCAGGGGCAGGCGGCCGGGCCCATAGATGGCCGCCACCCGCAGGAGCACGCAACGGGCACCCCGCGCCTCGCACCAGCGCCGCGCCTGGCCTTCCGCCTGCAGCCGCTGGCGCGCGCGCTCATCCGCCGGCGCGGTGGGGGCGGCCTCGTCCACGGCCGCGCCCCCCGTGTCCCCGTACACGCCCGTCGTGCTCACGTACACGAGCACCTGGGGGCGGGCCTCGCCAAGGGCCGCCAGGAAGCGTTCGAACCGCCGGTCCTCGCCATCCGGCCCGGCCGGCGGGGCCAGGTAGACCACCGCCGCGAGGTCTGGCGGAACCGGGAAGGCCGAGGCCCCATCCAGGTCCGCGGAAACCGCCGGAATGCCCTCGCGGGCCAGCGCAGCCACGGAGGCTGCCGACCGCACCAGAGCCAGTACCGGACGTGGCCCGATCAGGCGCCGGGCCAGGCGCGTGCCCGCGTAGCCGCACCCCGCGAGGAGGCAGGTTCCCATCGATCCAGCCAGTCCTGGTGCCATCCAGCCAGCATAGCCGCCCGCCATGAGAGGCTGGTCGGGGGCGCGGCCCCCTGGCTCGGAGTTCGTGTGTCCCCGCTCTTCAAGATGGTGCTGCTGGCCTGGCTGGTGCTGGGGCCGGTGGGGCTGTGGCTGCGGCGACGGCGGCGGCGGAACAGGGCCTAGGTTCCTGACCGCGGGCAGCAGTCAGGGGACCTCCTTGCGATCGCATTGGAGCTCCGCCTGTTCATCCAGGAGGATCCGGCAGTCCTGTTCCATCTGGGCCCGCAGCATCCGGCGGGCACGATGGAGGCGCATCTTGGCGGAACCGGGACTGATGCCGAGGACCTCCGCCACCTCCCCGATGCGGAGTTCCTTCAGTTCACTGAGGTAGATGATCGTGCGGTAGTCCAGGGGCAGGGTGTCCACCAAGCCCCGGATGCACCGGCACATCTCCTCTTTCAGGAGTTCCTGCCCATGGTCCGGGGCTGCGTGAAGGCCCGTGCTGTCGAGCACGGTCTCGGGCAGCTGAGCCCGGGAGGCCCGGTAGGAGGCGCTCTTCAGGCGATCCAGGGCCGCATGGGTGGCCACCTGGAAGACCCAGGTGGCCAGCTTGGCCTCCCCGCGATAGCTGCCCAGTCCCTGGTGGACTTTGAGGAAGACCTCCTGGGCGAGATCCTCCGCCTCGGTCGGCCCCACGAAGCGGCTGAGGTAGCTCAAGACCTTCGGCCTGGTGGCCGCTTCCAGGGTCTCGAAGGGGGTGGGTTGGGAGGCCATGACCGTCATCGTACGATTCCCCTAGTTTGACCCGCCGGAGGGCCCCTGGGGACCCGGCATGGTGAGCGGGCGGCCTTTCCTCATGGGCTTGGTCATGACCGCCCTCCCGGGTTCAGCAGCAGCCGCCGGCACCGCAGGCGGCTGCTCGGCTCTTGCCTGCCGCCTCCGGCCCAGCCTCGGCCAGGCAATGGTCTGCGGCCTCCACGACCTTCCGGTGGGGCGTGGCCTTGACGACCAAGGCGACGTTGACGGCCTCCCGCATGTCCTCTCTGGAAACGCCCAATTTCCGGGCAGAGTCGAAGTGGTGCCTGAAGCAGGGTTCGCAGCTGGCGGCGATGGCGGCCCCGATGGCCACCAATTCTGTGACGGCCTCGGTCATGAGGGATGCGGGTTGGGACATGGTGTCCTCCTTTCATCCCTTGAGACGAGGCGGAGCCTTCGACGGATACAACCATCGAACAGGCCCTCCACCCGCCTGCCTCGTGACCCCTGCCTACCGCCCGGAGTCCGCCGCCCTCGGCAGGGTCAGCGTGAAGCGGCTGCCGCGCTCCAGGGGTTGGTAGCGGGCGTCGCCGCCGTGGTCCTGGGCGATGCGGCGCACGATGGCAAGGCCCAGGCCGGTGCCTTTCCACTTGGTGGAGAAGTAGGGCTCGAAGAGGCGGTCGCGATCCGCCTCGGGCACGCCCGTGCCGTCGTCCTCCACGTCGAAGCGCAGGTTCCCATCCTCGCCGGTGAGCGACAGCAGCACCGCGCCCTGGCCATCCACGGCCGCCACGGCGTTGTCCACCAGGTTGATGAGCGCCCGCTTCACCATGTCACCGTCCCAGAGGACCCCCAGGGGCTCGAGCTGGAAGCGGATGGACCACTTGATGCCGGGGTGGTTCGGCTCGTAGAGGGCCAGCACCTGGCGCAGCAGCTCGGCGGGATCGCAGGGGGAGAACTGCGGCGAGGGCAGTCGGGCGAAGCGGCTGAAGCTGTCCACCAGCCGCGAGAGGCTGGCCACTTCGGTGAGGATGGTCTCGGCACCCTCCTGCACGGCCGTGAGATCCAGGCGCCCCTCGCGGGTGCGGCGCAGCAGGCGCTGGGCCGTGAGCTGGATGGGCGTGAGGGGGTTCTTCACCTCGTGGGCCATGCGGCGGGCCACCTCCTGCCAGGCGGCGCGCTTCTCGGCCTGGGCCAGCAGGGACAGGTCCTCCAGCACCGCCAGCACGCCGCCGCCCTGGAGCGGTTCGAGGATGGCCCGCACCGGGCGACCCTCGCCCTCGCCGCCCAGGCGCAGTTCCTCCTGCACGCCCCGCCCGGATTCCCGCACGGCGGCCAGCAGCTCGGGCAGACGGCCCAGCCGCGGCAGAGCGGCCACGGAGCTCCAGGAATCCTCTGAGGGATCGAACGATTCGAGGCCCATCCAGGTCTTGGCCGCGGCGTTGAAGGTGCGCAGCTCGCCGTCCTGTCGCCAGCTCATGACCCCCACCGGCAGGGCCGCCAGGATCTGGCCCAGGTAGGCCCGCTGCTGCTCCAGGCGGCTGGCCTGGGCTTCGATGGCCGCACGGTTGGTCTTGAGGTCCCGGATCATGGCGTTGAAGGTGCGGGCCAGGAAGGCCAGTTCATCCTCGCCCAGCTCCGGGAGCTGCACCTCCAGATCGCCGCTGCCCACGCGCTGGGCGGCCTTGGCCAGGGCCCGGATGGGCTCGCTCAGGGATTTCGCCAGGGCCAGGCCCGACCACACCGCGAAGAAGAGGGTCAGCAGCGTGAGGAAGAGGAAGGTGCTCTGGGGCAGGGTCTGGAGTGTGTCCCGCGCGGAGCGGATCTGCTGGCTCTCCCGGTACCGCTGCTCCAGCGCCAGCACGCGGTCGAGGGTCTCCCGCGGCATGAGGATGCCCACGGCCCAGGCGCCATCCCCCCGGGGCACGCGCCGCAGCAGCCAGAGGCCCTCGCGGGTCTCCTGCGTGCCCTCGGCCCCCAGGCCCGACAGATCCGGCGGTTCGAAGCCCGCCCGCAGGTCCATGGCCTTCACGCCATCGCCACCCCTGGCCCCCAGGAAGGCCACCAGGTCGAGGCCAGTCTCCGCCCGGATGGCGGGCGCCTCCGCCGAGGGCGAGTCCAGCAGGCGGCCCGCGCCGAAATCCAGGCGGGCCTTGGCCGCGGCCCGGAGATCTCCCGCCACTTTCTGGCCATCGCGGATGGCCACCTCGGTCTCGGGGCTGAACCAGCGTTCCACGTTCTTGTTGATGAAGTTCCGGCCCACCAGGAAGAGGATCAGGCTGGGCACGATGCCCACGATGAAGAGCGTGAGCACCATGCGGGTGCGCAGCCGGGAGCCCAGGATGCCGCTCTTCCGTTCGAAGTAGAGCTTGGCCAGGCTCCGGGCCACGATGAACAGCAGCGTCCCGATGGCCAGCACGTTGGCCAGGCCCAGCGCGATGAGGGCCCAGCGCGAGGGCGCGTCCAGCCCCCCCTCCGCGATGCGATTGCCCAGGGTCTTGTAGGCCAGGATGATCATGGTGATCAGGACGGCCAGGCCCACGGCCACGTACAGGCGCGTCAGCTCGGGATGGCGTTTGGGATGGGGGGTTGGCATCACCAGCAGGCTATCCTGGATGATCTGGGAAGGGCAGTGATGGAGACGGATTCAGCCGCGAGCAGGGCCTTCCTGGCCGACCTCGCCCCGGTGGAGGATGCGGCCTGGGATGAGGTCGAGACCGCCTCCGGGCGGCGCCCTCGGCTGTCGGCGGAGTTCTGGACCTCCCGCCAGCGGCAGGCCGCCAACCTCCACGAGATCTCGTACCGGGCCTGCTACAAGCCCCAGCTGCCCCGGCACTTCATCGAGCGCCTCACCCTGCCCGGCGAGCGGGTGTACGACCCCTTCAGCGGCCGGGGCACCACCGCCCTGGAAGCGGCGCTCATGGGCCGCCGCGTGGCCGCCAACGATCTGAACCCCCTGTCGCGCATGCTGGCCGAACCCCGCCTCACCCCCCCCGATCCCGCCGCCGTGGCCGAGCGGCTGGCGGAGATCCCGCGCACGGGCGAGGCAGATGGCGTGGACCTGGCCATGTTCTTCCACCCGGCCACGGAAGCGGAAATCCGCGGTCTGCGGAGCTGGTGCCTCGACCGCTCGGCCAGCGGTCGGCTCGATGCCCTGGACGCGTGGATCCGCATGGTGGCCACCAACCGCCTGACCGGCCACAGCCCGGGGTTCTTCTCGGTCTACACCCTGCCCCCCAACCAGGCCGTCAGCGCCGGGAAGCAGCGCCTGATCAACGAGAAGCGGAACCAGGTCCCGCCCTACCGCGACACCCACGCCCTCATCCTGAAGAAGACCCGGCAGCTGCTCGCCGGCCTGGAGCCCATCGCCCTGCGGAACCTGACCGAAGCGGCGCAGGATGCCTGCTTCCTCACCGGTGATGCCCGCGCCACGCCGGCCCTTGAGGACGGCTCGGTGGCCCTCACCGTCACCTCACCGCCCTTCCTCGACGTGGTGGACTACGTGGGCGACAACTGGCTGCGCTGCTGGTTCAACGGCCTGGACGCCGAAGCCATCGGCCGCGGCCTCAGCACCCATCGCACGGTGGAAGCCTGGTCCCAGGCCATGGGCGAGGTCTTCGCGGAACTGCATCGCGTCACGCAGCCCGGCGGCTTCGTGGCTTTCGAGGTGGGCGAGGTGCGCGGCGGCAAGCTGAAGCTCGACGAAATCGCCCTACCCCTGGGCCTGGCCGCGGGCTTCCGCGCCCACGGTGTGCTGGTGAACCGCCAGACCTTCACCAAGACCGCCCACATCTGGGGCGTGGACAACAACGGCAAGGGCACCAACAGCAACCGCATCGTGCTGTTCGAAAAGGCCTGAATGGCCTGCCCTATGCGGGCTTGCGGCAGCCCGGAAAGGCCCGACCTTCTTTGAATGCACTCTGCTCATGGGGAGGTGGGGTTGGGTCTCAAAGTCTTGTTGGTCTATCCGGAAATGCCCCCCACGTACTGGAGCATGCGCTACGCCCTCCCCTTCATCGGCAAGAAGGCGGTCTTCCCTCCCCTGGGCCTGCTCACCGTGGCGGCTATGTTGCCGGCGGAGGCCGAGGTCTCCCTGGTGGATCTGAATGTCGAGCCACTGCAGGAAGCCGCCGTGGCCGCTGCCGACCTCGTCTTCATCTCCGCCATGATTGTCCAAAAGGAATCCATGGCGCAGGTCGTCCGGCTCTGCAACGACCTCGGCACGCCGGTGGTGGCCGGGGGGCCCTACCCCACCAGCTGCCACGACCAGATCCAGGGGGTGGACCACTTCGTGCTGAACGAGGCGGAGGTCACGCTGCCCCTCTTCCTGCACGACTACGCCCGGGGCGAGGCCAAGCCCCTGTACGCCAGCACGGAACGCCCCGACCTCACGCGCACGCCCGCGCCCCGCTTCGACCTGGTGCGGCGGAAGGACTACGCGGAGATGGCCCTGCAGTTCTCCCGTGGCTGCCCGTTCGACTGTGAGTTCTGCGACATCATCGAATTGTTCGGCCGTCGCCCCCGCACCAAGACGCCGGCGCAGTTCCTCCACGAGATGGATCTCCTCTACCAGCAGGGCTGGCGCGGCCCCCTCTTCCTGGTGGACGACAACTTCATCGGGAACCGTCGCGAGGTGAAGGCCCTGCTGGCCGAACTGATCGTCTGGCAGCGGCAGCGGCATCATCCCTTCTCGTTCTTCACGGAGGCCAGCCTCGACCTGGCGAGCGACGAGCCCCTGATGGATCTGATGGCCCAGGCCGGGTTCAACATGGTGTTCCTGGGCATCGAGACGCCCGATCTCTGCGCCCTGCAGGCCGCGGGGAAGAAGCAGAACCTCAAGGGCGACATGCTCGCCAGCATCCGGAAGATCCAGCGCAAGGGCATGGAGGTCTCCGGCGGCTTCATCGTGGGCTTCGACAGCGATGCCGGCGACATCTTCGAGCGCCAGGTGCGGTTCATCCAGGAGGCCGGCATTCCCACAGCCATGGTGGGCCTCCTCACCGCCCTGCCCGAGACCCGCCTCCACCGCCGCCTCAAGGCAGAGGGCCGCCTCACCGGAGACTCCGGCGGGGGCAACAACACCCATGATCTGCGCCTCAACTTCCTGCCGAAGATGGACCCGCGGAAGCTCATCGACGGCTACAAGCGCATCCTCGCGGAGATCTACCATCCGGATCGCTACTTCGAGCGCTGCCTGAAGCTGCTGAAGACCCTGCAACCGCACCGAGTCTCGCGCCGGAAACTCCACGTCATGGAGCTCCGGGCCTTCGTCCGGTCCCTCGTCGTCCAGACCTTCTCGCGCTATGGCTGGGCCTACTGGCGCTTCCTGGCGCAGGGCTTCTTCGCCCGGCCCCTCATGGTGCCCGAGACTGTCACTCTGGCTGTCAAAGGCCACCACTACTTCAAAATGACCCGGAGCCTGCTGGAGCTGGAGAGCTTCAAGGCCAGCCTCCACGAATGGGCCCAGACCTTCGAGGCGCGCCTGCAGACAGTCGCCGCCCAGGACTTCCCGCAGCGGCTCGCCGAACTCAGGGCCTTCCGCGACCGGGCGCTGAGCCAGATGCAGGCCCGGTACCAGCGCCTGCCCAGGGATTTCCGCGCCTACGCCGACGACGCCGTGGCCGCCTTCCGGGCCAGCCTGGAGGAAAATCTCTCGCGCTTCGCCCATGAGGTCCCGGTCCAGGGCTGACTCGCCTGATCCGCCCTCGCAGGCTCTGGCCGCCGCCGCTCATATCGCATCGGCCCGTAACAACCCCATGGACAAAGTAAAAAACAGACATTGAATTTTATTTCGACGCATTGACTCGTCGTCGCAACAACCCATGTTGGAAGACCGCCTCCGGGGGGTCCAGGTTCGTCTGGGCCGTACCTTCGAGGGGCGCCGCACTGCAGCTTCCCTGAGTGGGCGGCTGGTCGAATTTTTGTGTCTGGAGGACGTTCGCCGCCCCAGACGATCGAATCACCACATCCACAAGGAGGGGTTCCATGAAGACACGCATCCTGGCCGTATCCACGCTGGCGCTGGCCTTTGCCGCGTTCGCCCCACCCGCCCTCGCCAAGGACGGCAAGAAGGCCGGCACCGCCGTCCTGCTTCCCGCCGGTGACATCAAGTGGACCGACGTGCCTGATTTCCAGGGTGTGCAGATGGCCATCCTCGAGGGGGATCCCACCAAGGGGGCGGGCCACTTCCTGATCAAGCTCAAGGATGGATTCGTCGCACCCCTGCACCACCACACCTCCGACCACTTCGCCACGGTGCTCTCGGGCACCCTGTCCTTCACCGTCGATGGCAAGGAGACCCTGCTGCCGGCGGGCTCCTTCTTCGTGTTCAAGGGGAAGAAGGAACACATCACCAAGTGCGTGCCCGGCGCCGATTGCGTGCTTTCCGTGGATGTCCGCGGGAAGTGGGACGTGGTGCCGGAAGAAGCCGAATCCGCGGCGAAGAAATAGTCCGATTCGATTCCATCGGACCCCCGAGGCCTGCCATGACCACCCGCGTTGACGAAATCGCCGACGGCATTTTCCGCATCAGCACCTCGATCGCCATCCCCGCCATCCCAGGTGGTTTCACCTTCAACCAGATCCTCATCCGGGACGCAGCGCCCCTGTTGTTCCATACGGGCCTGCGCAGCCTCTTCGAGGCGACCCGGACCGCCATCGAGCGGGTGCTGCCGGTCTCCTCGCTGCGCTACCTGGGGTACTCCCACTTCGAAGCCGACGAGTGCGGAGCCATGAATGACTTCCTCGCCGTGGCCCCTGCGGCCGTCCCTCTATGCAGCCGGGTGAGCGCCCTGGTGTCCATGGGGGACATGGCCGACCGGCCGCCCCGCGCCATGGCGGATGGAGAGGAACTGGACCTGGGGCGCCATCGGGTCCAGTGGCTGGACACGCCCCACGTGCCCCACGGGTGGGATGCGGGCCTCCTCTGGGTATCCACGGCCCGCACGCTCTTCTGCGGCGACCTGTTCACCCAGCCCGGTGCTGAGCTCCCGCCGGTCACCGAAGGGGACATCCTCGGCCCCAGCGAGGCCATGCGCGCGGGCATGGACTACTACGCCTGCCAGGACAAGGCCCGGGCCACCCTGGCCCGCCTGGCGGAACTGCGGCCCCATACCCTCGCCACCATGCACGGCAGCTCCTTCCGCGGCGACGGAGCCGCCCTGCTGCAGGCCCTCTCCATGACGTTGGCACAACCGACAGGCGTCCACTGAGCACGGAGGCGCAGCACGCCCGTATCAGGCCGGGCAAGCACAGGTCTGAAGGCAGGCACGCAGCGCGCCCGCAGATCCCTGCCACGCATGCATGGCAGGGATCTGCGGGGGCTATCAGAACCGGTAACCGACGCCCACGCCGTAGAGCATGGGATCCACCTTCACGGTCGTAACCTTGGCGCCGGTGGCGGCGACCTTCACGTCGCTCCGGATCTGCACATATTTCACATCGAGATTGATGTAGCAGTTCTTGGCCACCTTGAAGTCCACGCCGGCCTGCGCGGCAAGACCCACACTGCTCTTATCCAGGTCCAGCGCACCATCCGCCAGCTTCACGTCGGAGATGAGGGTCAGGTTCAGGCCCGCGCCGATGTAGGGATTCACGGACCGGCCCGGGAGGAAGTGCCACTGCGCCGTGAGGGTCGGCGGCAGCTCCTTGAAGGTGCCGATCTTGGTGCCCAAAAGGGTGACGTCGTGCTCCTGGGGCACCGTGAGCACCAGCTCCGCGGCGAGATTTGGGCTGAAGAAGTAGCTGAAGTCCACCTCGGGGATGGTCTTCGAGCTGACGTGAATGGCGTCCGCCGGGAGGCCGGAGGCCGCGTCGGACTTGTCGGCGGGCTGGAGGGAGACGGCGCGCAGGCGCACCATCCACGGGCCCTCCTGGGCCTGGAGCGGGGCAGAGCTCAGCAGCCCGGCAACCAGGGCCACCGGCAGGATGAGGGATTTCATGGGACATCTCCTTGGCATCGCCCCGGAAGCGGGGCATGGGACACAAAGGCCCCCCGCCCCGCCACGGGACGGGGAGCCCGGTTCAAGCGCAGTGGATCTGGTCAGTTCAGGCAGGGCCGAGGGTGAAAAACCTCCACGAAGCACACGAAGAAAAACGCAGAGGCCACGAAGGCGGGCACGGACATTCCGGCTCAGGACATCCGGGCCCGCGAAGGGATGTCCGGGGTGGGTCGAGCTCCCTTCGCGTCATTCGTGGTGAGCTTTTCCTGGCCTGGATTCGCCGATAAGCAGGCGGTTTCAATACGCTGGGCCACGTTCGATACTCTCCGCCGTGACCGTGTCCCGGAACGTCAGGTACACCCACAGCTGGTAGCCGATCACCACGGGCAGGAAGCAGAGCACCACGCCCAGCATGATCTTCAGCGTCAGCGGGCTCGAGGCGGCGTTGAAGGCCGTCACCGAGGCCGCGGGATCGAGGCTCGAGGGCAGCAGGTTGGGGAAGAGCCCCGCCACGCCGAAGAGCACGGCGCCCAGGATGAGGGCCGAGGAGGCGAACCAGGCCTTCCACCAGGCGCCCTGCGCCGCGAAGACCCGCGTCAGCAGCAGGCCCGCGACGGCCAGCAGGGGCAGGACGAGGAGGACGGGCTTCGCCAGCACGTTCTGCCAGAGCCGCGTGCTGAACCAGGTCAGGACGAGGAAGGCCACGGCCACGACGGCCTCCACCAGCCACAGGGAGGTGGCCATCCGGCCGGCCCGCGCCTGCAGCTCGCCCTCGGTGCGGGAGGTCAGCCACAGGGCGCCATGTACGGCGAAGATCAGCACGAAGAGCACGCCGCCGAGCAGGCCGTAGGGGTTCAGCAGCGTGAGCAGGTTGCCGTGGAAGAGGCCCGCGGCGTCCAGGGGCAGGCCCTTGAAGATGTTGGCGAAGGCCACGCCCAGCAGCACCGCGGGCAGGAAGGAGCCCGCCACCAGGCAGGCGTCCCAGGTGGCGCGCCAGCGGGCGCTGTCCACCTTGCCCCGGAACTCGAAGGCCACGCCCCGCAGGATGAGTGCGAAGAGCAGCAGCATCAGCGGCGTGTAGAGGCCCGAGAACATGATGGCGTAGGCCCGGGGGAAGGCCGCGAAGGTCACGCCGCCCGCCGTGATGAGCCACACCTCATTGCCGTCCCAGAAGGGCCCCATGGCGTTCACGAGGATGCGCTTGTCGGTTTCGTCCTTCGCCAGGAAAGGGAACAGCGTACCCAGCCCCAGGTCGAAGCCGTCGAGCATGAAGTAGACGGCCCAGGCCACGCCCCAGATCACGAACCAGATGGATTCCAGCATGGTCGCCTCCCTCACTTCGCGGCCGCGGACGCGGCGTCAGGGCCCTTGCGGGCGAACGTGAACAGCAGGTAGAAGTCCACGGCGCCCAGCAGCGCGTAGACCAGGAAGAAGGCCACGAGCGACGTGCCCACCTGCGAGGCCGCCAGGGGCGACGCCGCATCGGAGGTCTTCATCAGGCCGTAGACGATCCAGGGCTGCCGGCCCAGCTCCGCGATGGTCCAGCCCAGCTCGTTGGCCAGGTAGGGCAGCGGGATGAGCCAGGGCAGCACCCGCAGGAACCGCCGCTGCTCCGTGATCTGGTGGCGCTTGAGGAAGGCCCAGAGGCCCAACGCCAGGAACAGCACGCCCAGGCCAACCATGGCGCGGAAACTCAGGAACACGGGCAGCACCGGGGGCCGCTCCGAGACGGGGTAGTCCTTCAAGCCCTTCACCTCGCCGCCGGTGGAGTAGGTGGCCAACAGGCTGAGGCCGCTGGGCACGGAGAGCGACTGGATGGTGTTGCGCTCGTTGGCCGCATCGGGCCAGGCCAGCAGGTGCATGGGCACGCTTCGGCCGGTCTCCCAGTGGGCCTCCATGGCCGCCAGCTTGGTGGGCTGGGCGGTGCTGAGGATCTCGGCGTTCATGTGGCCCTGGGCGATCTCGAACAGCGCGAAGATCAGCGTCCAGGCCGCCGCCAGGCGGAAGGATTTCTTGAAGAAGGCCGTCTCCTGCTTGCGGATCAGGTGCCAGGCGGAGATGCCCAGCACGAAGAAGCCCGCCGTGAGGTAGGCGCCGCCCAGGGTGTGGATGAACTCCAGGATGGCGAAGCGCTGGGTGATGACTGCGAAGAAGTCCGCCAGCTCGGCGCGGCCGTTCCGCAGCACGAAGCCCGTGGGATGCTGCATCCAGGCGTTGGCCACCAGGATCCAGAAGGCCGACAGGTTTGACGCGATGGCCACCAGCCAGATGGCGGTGACGTGGGCCTTCTTCGAGAGCTTGTTCCACCCGAAGTGCCACACGGCGATGAAGGTGGACTCCAGGAAGAAGGCCGCGGTGGCCTCGATGGCCAGCAGCGAGCCGAAGATGTCGCCCACGTAGGCGGAGTAGCGCGACCAGTTCGTGCCGAACTGGAACTCCAGCGTCAGGCCCGTGACCACGCCCACGGCGAAGTTGATGAGGAAGAGCTTTCCCCAGAACTTCGCCATGCGCTTGTAGTCCTCGTCGCCGCTACGCACGTACTGCGTCTCCATGAGGGCGACGAGCATCGAGAGGCCCAGGGTCAAGGGCACGAACAGGAAGTGGAAGTAGGTCGCCACCGCGAATTGCAGGCGCGACAAGGTCAAGGCGTCCACGGACTCCTCCTACAGGTCTGGGTTGGGGATGGGGCTTAGGGGATCAGGAACAGCTCGACGCCGCCTTGGTCCTGAGCGCCGTATGGCAGCGCAGGTGGGCGGCGAGGTGGGTCTCCGGGGAGCGGGCCAGCGCATCGAAGCGTACGCCGGCCAGGTGGGTCTCAAGGGTGCGGGCGGCCTCGGCCCAGGCCGTCTGGATGGGGCAGCCGTGGGCCAGCGGACAGTGGTGGTGTCCGTCCAAGCACTGGTTGAGGACGATGGGGCCCTCGAGGGCGGTCACCACGTCCAGGAGGGAGATCTCCGAGGCGGGCCGGGCCAGGGCGATGCCGCCGCCCGTGCCCCGGGCCGTCTGGAGGATGCCCGCCTTGGCCAGGCCGCCGATGAGGCGGCGGACGAAGGGCGCGGGCAGCAGGCGGGCCTCGGCGATCTCGGCGATGGAGGCCCGCGTCCCCTCCGGGAGCGAGGCCAGGTGGAGCACCAGCCGCGCCGCGTAATCCGTCTGTCTGGAGATGCCGACCATGGGACCTCGAATGTGACCGTGGAGATAACATTACCCCAACGGTCACCTTGGTCAATACCCTTCGGTCGTCAATTTAAGAGAGCCATAAGTCGCTTGAGCTGGCTCCGCCTCAGTCCAGCCGCTGGAACAGCAGGGCGTCTTCGCCATCGGTGTAGTACCGGTGCCGCCGCCCGCAGGACTCCCAGCCGCACGCTTCATAGAGGCGGAGGGCCGAATGATTGGAGGGCCGCACTTCCAGGAACAGGTGGACCAGCCCTTCCGCCGCCAGGTCGCGCTGACAGGCCTCCAGCAGCACGCGGCCCAGCCCCTGGCCCCGGGCCTCGGGGGCGACGGCGATGCGCAGCAGCTCGGCCTCGCCGGCCGCGGGCACCCGCGCCCAGCGGGCGAAGGCCAGTTCCGGCACCACCCACAGGGCCTCGTGGGGGGCCAGGCGGTTCCAGGGGGCGCCGAAGGCCAGCCGATCCAGCTGCGCCACCCACTCCGGCAGCGGCGCCTCCTCCGGCAAGCGCTGCACCTCCCGCCGCCAGCCTGCGGCCATCCGCCGGTCCTTCATCGCGGCACGCCCTTCCTCAGGGCTTCCGACAGGTGCGCGGCGGCGAGCGGGAAGTTCACCTCGGCATCGGTCTCCCGCAGGTAGAAGGGGGTCAGGGGCGCTTCCGGCGCGCCTTGCGAAACGCGCCGGGCCAGGGCCACCAGGCCCGCCAGGGTGGCCCCGCCCTCGTCGGCCAGCGGGATGCGCGGGGCGGGCAGCAGGGCCGCCACCTTGGGCGCGAAGGCCTCCGGCGCCCACCAGGGCTCCCCGTCCACGCGCTCCGGCAGGGTGGCCAGGGGATGCTTGGCGGCAGGTTCCGTGGGGCCGTCGGCCCAGCGCTGGTGGAAGGCCTCGCTGCGCTGGCCGTCCAGCAGGATCCAGAACGGTCCCGCCACCCCGACCTGGCGCAGCGCCTCGGCCCGCAGGGCGAAGGCGGAGAACCCCCAGGTGGGCAGGCCCGTGAGGCCGAACCCCTCCGCCGTGGCCACGCCGATGCGCAGGCTGGTGAAGCCCCCGGGCCCCAGACAGACCGCCACGCCGGACAGGTCCCGAGGCCCCGCCCCGGCCTCGGCCATGAGCTCATCCAAGGTGGGAATGAGCCGCTCGCTGTGCCCCCGCCCCACGCCCGACAGCACCCGCCGCGCCCAGACCCGTTCCCCCCGGATCAGTGCCAGGTGCAGGATCTCCGTGGTGGTGTCGAGGGCGAGCAGCATGGGATCAGTGTGACAGGCGGGCCTGGGCCGAACGCGAAGCGGCGGCCATTCGGCCGCCGCTTCGGGGTCGTGCCTGGACCTTAGACGGCCTTCAGGACCTTACCGGCCTGGATGCAGGAGGTGCAGACGCGCAGGCGCTTGGGGGTGCCGCCCACCAGGGCGCGCACGCGCTGGATGTTCGGATTCCAGCGGCGCTTGGTGACATTGTTGGAATGGGAGACGTTGTTCCCGAACTGGGGCTTCTTGCCACAGACTTCGCACTGACGGGACATGGGAACCTCACGAGCCAGAAGTGAAAACAGCCAAGAGAACCAGTGTAGCCAAGAACGGAGGGAACGCAAGGGGAAAGCCCTTGCGCTCCACCACTTCAGGTGGTGACGATTAGCCTCCATCCTACCGGAACGCCCCATGGACCTCGCCCTCTGGGCCCTCGCCTTCACCGTGCTGGACTGGCCGGAACGCTGGAAGGCGGAGGCCTGGATGGCCCTCCAGGCGGGCGCCGAGCCCACCCTCACAAAATTACAAGCCGAGTCTTTGGCACACTTGGCTGCCAACCTGCCCCACCGCCGCCAGGAAGCCGCCGATCGGGGCGCCCGCCTGCTGCTGCCGGGTGATCCGGGGGTCGATACGCTCCAGGCGCCCCTGCCCTACCCCGTGGCCCTGTGGGTGCGGGGGACGTTGCCGCCGGAAGGGCGGCGCATCGCGATCGTGGGCAGCCGCGTGGCCACCCTGCGCGGGCGGGAACGCACCCGGGCCTGGGCGAAGGCCCTCACCGAGGCCGGCGTGGCTGTGATCTCGGGCCTGGCCCGGGGCATCGATGGGGCGGCCCATCGAGGTGCGCTCGAATCCGGGCCGACCTGGGCAGTCCTGGGCTCGGGCCTGGATCACCCCTACCCCCCCGAACACCGCCCCCTCATGGACCAGGTGGTGGCGGCAGGGGGAGGCGTCATCACCCCCTTCCCGCCCGAAGCCCCGCCCCGGAAATGGCACTTCCCCCGGCGCAACTGGCTGCTGGCGGCCTGGTCCGACGGTGTCCTGGTCACGGAGGCCCGGCTGCGTTCCGGTTCCCTGATTACCGCCCGCCTCGCTCTGGACATGGGCAAGGAACTCTGGGTCGTGCCTGGATCCGAAGGGCCAGACGCCCTCCTGGAAGAAGGTGCGGCCCATGCCTGCCAGGGCCCCGCGGATGTCCTGGCCGTGCTCCGGGACCTGCCCGGCTAGCCGTCGATCCGCTTCAGAGTCCGGAGGTACTCCACCACCTGGTCGACCTGCTCCGGGGAGAGGGTCTTCCCGTAGGGCGGCATCATGGCGGACAGGCCCACGCCCAGCCCGCCCCGCTGGATGGCATCCTTGAGATCCGCGTCCGTCTTGGCCTTCTGGAAGGCGGGCTCTGACAGGTCGCGGGGATGGGGATCGACGTTGAAGGCGTTGAACCCGTCGCCGGCCCCCGTTTCCCCGTGGCAGGTCTGGCAGTGGTGCTGGTAGACGCCCCTCCCCAGCCGCAGTTCGTAGGATAGCGGTGCTTCGGCCACCGGGGCTTCGGCGGTGGGGGTGGCGGGGACGGCTGCCGCCGCCGGAGCCGCGGGGGCCGCAGCCTTGTGGCGGGAGCAGGCTCCCGCCGCGAGCAGCAGGAGGACCGGGCCGAGGATCTGGAACCGGGACTTCATCGCGTGCCTCCCCGCTTGGCTTTCGAGGCCGTGGACGACTTGACGAGCGTGTCGAGGTAGGACGTCAGCCGGAGCGCGTCGGCGTCGGCCAGGCCGTAGTTGGGGCAGCGGACATCCGCGCGCCACTTCTGGGGGCCCTTGAGCCAGGCATAGGTCCACCCAGGCTTCAGGCGGGTGCCGGCCTCGGTGAGGGGGGGCCCGTAGTAGCCGCCGCCGGCGCCGAGGATGTGGCAGGCACGGCAGCCGAGGGTGTCATAGAGGCGCTTGCCCTCGACCGGATCGCGGGAAGTGGCGGGCTGGCCCGCGTAGGGATCCTCGGGAATGCGGGGATCCAGGTAGAAGGTCTCGAAAGCCTGGGCAAGCTGGGCGGCCTCGTCCTTGGACATCCGGAACACCGGCATGCGGTCGGTGAGGATGGGCCGGATGGTGAAGGACAACACCAGATAGTTCACCAGCCAGTCCCGCTTCACCTTGCTGCCCTCGGCCGTCAGGGGGGCGGTGGAGATGTCCCCACCCCGGTCGCCGATCTGGTGGCAGGACAGGCAACGGTACTTGTCCATCAGGGCGCCGACGGCCCCGCCGGGCAGGAGGCTTGCACGCACGGTCGGCGCGGAGCGGTAGGGCTGAGGAACCGGGCGGGCGCCCAGGGACAGCAGCGCGGTGACGGCCGCCTGCGCCTCCTTGGGCGACAGGGCGAAGGTGGGCATCTTCAGGCCATCCTGGAAGGAGCCGGGTGCCTTGATCTTGGCTTCCAGCCAGGCCGGCAGGGTGCGGGCGATGTCCGTCCGCTTGCCGAAATCCAGCGAGGCGGCGCGCTTGTCGCCGATGCCGTCCAGGGCGGGGCCGAACCGATCCACCTCCACGCCGGGAGCGTGGCAGGCGAAGCAGCCCTTCTGGCGGAAGAGGACCTTCCCCTTCTCGGCCAGGGTCTGATTCACGTGGAGGGGATCCAGGATCTCCTTCGGCGCGTCGAAGTCCTTGAACTCGGATTCCATGTAGGCAACGACATGGCGTGCGTCGTCAGCAGAGAAATTGAACTGGGGCATGCGGGTCCGTGAATTGAACGCGTGGGGGTCGCGGATGAAGGCGAGCAGCCAGCCAGCCGAGGCCCGGGAGGCCACCTTGGAAAGCTCAGGCGCCGAGCCGTTGCCCTTGCCCTCAAGGGTGTGGCAGGAGATGCAGCGGGACTCGGCGAAGAGGGCCTTGCCCTTCGCCACGTCGCCAGTCGGTTCGGCCGCGGCCGCCTGGACCCGGTCCGCCAGGGTCCGGCCGGGTGTGAGGCTGAACACGTAGTTCGAGAGTTCCTCGACTTCGGAAGGGCTGAGCTGGAAGCGCGGCATGGTGGCGTTGGCATCGACGGCCTTGGGATCCTTCAGCCAGCGCCGAAGGGCCTCGGCCCCGGTCTTGAGACTCACGGCCTCGATGGGCGGGGCCTCGGAACGGAAGGCCTCGTGGCCCTTGACCGTGTGGCAGGCGTAGCAGCCGTTGCGCTCCAGGGTCGCCCGGCCAAGGGACAGGGTCGCGGCGCCGGCCACCTGCTCGGACGAGTGGCAGCGGCCGCAGCCCGACTCGATGAACTTCAGGGGGACCATGGGCGATTCCGCATCCGCGACGTCGCCGTGGGCATCCTTCTCCAGCGTGGCGAGCCCCTGCCCGCCGTGGCAGGCGGTGCACCCGAAGCGGCCGGAATCCTTCGGGGTGTGGTAGGTGGCCGGGTGCAGCCGGAAGGGCTCCGGGGCGCCGGCCATCGAGGCATCCTGCACGCCCAGGTGGCAGGTCGTGCAGCGGTCCACGCGGTTCTCGAAATCCGGCAGCCAGATCTGGCGGATGGCCACGGGCTGCTGCTGGTAGGTCTTGGCGGCCTGCAGGCTCTTGGCCCGGGCGGCCCCCAGCCGGGCGAAGGCCCGCTGGAAGCCCCGGTAGGGACGGAGGGCGTTCTTCAGCGGAGAGACAGCCAGGACCGCCAGGAACAGGATGCTGGTGATGGCGAAGATGCGTCGCAGAGGCACGGGAACTCCGTCAAGCGGGGGGGTACATGTTCCAGGGCCAGACGAGGGACCACCCGGGACCACGGAAGAAGGTGCCGATGAGCGTGAGGACCGTGGCCACCAGGATGAACCAGGTCATGATCCATTCCGGCAGGGTGACGCTCACGAGGAACCGGCGCAGGCGCCCGTCCAATTGGCCGCCGTAGACGGAGAACATGGCGGCTCCGATCAGGAGGGTCGGGACCACGATGGGCCAGCAGCCGAAGAGCGCGAAGAACACGGCGAGGAAGGCCGCCGCCCCGCCCACCCAGAGGCGGGTCCGGGCCTTGTCCCCCGACCAGAGGGGCCGCGCCGACAGGTTGATCTTTGCGTAGGGGATGACGACCAGCGCCACCACCACCAGGCCGGGGAAGACCACGCCGGCGACCACCGGCGGGAAGTAGTGGAGCAGCTCCTGGAGGCCCAGGAAGTACCAGGGCGCCTTCGAGGGATTGGGCGTCTCCAGGGGATTGGCGATCCCCTCCAGGGGCGCGTTGAAGAGCAGCGCGATGACGGCGAGGACGATCACCACCACCTGGAAGCAGATCACCTCGCGCAGGATGAGGTTGGGGTAGGTCATCACCCAGCGCTCCTCCACGCGGCGCAGGGTGGCCCGCGCATCGGGGCGCACCAGGGCCACCCGCTTGGGCACGGCCACCGGGTCGTTGGACTCGACGACCTTCAAGGAGGGCATCGGCAGGCTCATGGTTCCACCTCGTCGTCGGCGGGAGGCTCAGGTGGCCCCTGCACGCCCCCGTCCTTGCGGACCCGCCAGATGTGGACGCCCAGGAAGCCGAAGAGCGCCGCAGGCAGAAGCACGCAGTGGAGGACGTAGAAGCGCAGCAGGGCGTTCTCGGAGACGATGTTGCCGCCCAGCATGAGGAAGCGGAGGGGCGGCCCGAGGATGGGGGCCTCCTTCGCCATGTTCGTGCCCACGGAGACGCCCCAGAAGGCCAGCTGGTCCCAGGGCAGCAGATAGCCGGTGTAGGACAGCAGCAGCGTGACCAAGAGGAGCACCACGCCGATCACCCAGTTGAACTGGCGCGGGGGACGATAGGCGCGGTGGTAGAACACCCGCCCCATGTGCAGCAGCGCCCCGAGCACCATGAGGTGCGCGGCCCAGCGGTGGAGATTCCGGTAGAACACGCCGTTGTCCACGACGAACTTCAGCTCCTTCATGTCCCGGTAGGCCTGCGGGACGGAGGGGTGGTAGTAGAACATCAGCAGGATGCCCGTGGCGATGAGGACGACCAGGGCCGAGACCGTGATTCCGCCCAGCCAGTAGGTATGGCTGAATTTCAGCGTCTTCTCCCGAACCTTCACGGGGTGGACGTGGAGGAAGAGGTTCTCGAAGATGACCAGCGAGCGGTTGCGGTTCGTTTCCGCCGTGCCGTGGCGGACAATGGAGCGGTACACCGCCGAGCCGCGGATCAGGGTGCCCAGCTGGGAGAAGGAGAAAGCGTTCCCGTTCATACCTTCAGCACCTTTCCATGGGGGACGACCACGCTGGTGTCGACCGTGAGGTTCCCGTCCGCATCAGCCTTCACCTCCAGCCACGGCAGGGAGCGGGGCGCCGGGCCGTGGACCACGTTCCCCTCCGCGTCGAAGCGGCTGCCGTGGCAGGGACAGGCGATCACGCCCTCGTCCGCGTGGAACCGGGTGATGCAGCCCAGGTGGGTGCAGACCGCGGACAGCGCGAAGACGCCGCCCTGGCCGCCGACGATGTAGGCCCGATGTTCTTCGTCGAACTTGATGGTGCCTTCCGGGTAGTCCTGGAGGTGGCCCGCCTTGAACTCCGTGGGAGGTTCGAACAGGACCTTCGGTTCCAGGTAGTCGAGCACCGTGAGCCCAACCCCGACCGCGGTCAGGGCACAGGCGCCCAGGCCCAGCCGGGCCAGGAACTCCCGGCGGGTCTCCTCGCTCGACCTGAGCGGCAATGCCATGCCTTCCTCCGCTTCACGCACTGGCGCGCTCCTTCCCTGCAAAGCTCTGCATCGTGATGGTCCCCACCGGGCAGCGCAGGGCGCACAGGCCGCACCGGATGCAGGTTTCCTCGTCCTTGATGAAGATCGAACCGGCCCGTTCCCCGTCCAGCAGCAGCGGCGCGAGCTCCCGGGCCGACGCCGGCACCTCACCCTCGATCAGAGAGGGCACGATCTCGATGCAGTCCTCAGGGCAGATGTCCTGGCAGCCGCCGCAGAGGATGCACTCCGTGCCCTCGTCGGGATTCTGCTCGAAGATGGTGTTCGTCCAGCAGTGGAGGCAGCGCAGGCCCTCCTGGCGCGCCGCGCCCTCGCTGAAGCATTCCTCGACTTCCGCGAAGCCCACCCGGCGGGAGGTCGGCCGCATGGGCGGGTGCTGGCGTGGGATCCCCTCGTAGTCCCAGACCCGCTCGTAGCGTTCCTCCTGCTCGATCTCCACGGTGATCTCGGGCTCGGGGCACGGCCGGCCGCGCAGGAACTCGTCGATGGACCGGGCCGCGCGCTTGCCGTCGGCCACGGCACTGATGGCGATGCGCGGGCCGAAGGCCGCGTCGCCGCCGGTGAAGACGCCCGGCGCTGTGGTCGCGAGGGTATCGGGATCGAAGATGATCCGCCCCTGGGCCGTCTGGATGCCGTCCTCCGGGCGCAGGAACGAGAACTCACCCGTCTGTCCGATGGCGACGATGACCGTGTCGGCCTCGATGACCTCCTCCGAGCCTTCGTCGAACTGCGGCGCGAAGCGCCCCGTCTCGTCGAACACGCGGGTCACTTTGGTGAAGGCGATGCCGGTGACCGAGCCATGCTCCCCCACGATCTGCTTGGGGCCCACGCGGTAGCGGAAGTGGATGCCCTCGTGGCGGGCCTCCTCCACCTCCTCGGGCGCGGCCGGCATCTCCTGCTCGGATTCCAGGCAGCAGACCGTGACCTCGCGGCCGCCGAAGCGGACCGCGCTGCGGGCCACGTCGAGGGCCTGGACGATGGACAGGCTGCGCTCCATGTTCGCCTGCTCGCCGCCCCGGGCCGCCGTGCGGGCCACGTCGAGAGCCACGTTGCCGCCGCCGATGACGACGACCTTCCGGCCCATGTCGACCTTGTAGCCCAGGTTCAGGTTCAGCAGGTAGTCGATGCCCTTCAGCACGCCGTCCAGCTCGATGCCCGGCGTCCGCAGGTCGCGGCTCTGCATGGCCCCCACGCCCAGGAACACGGACTTGTAGCCCTGGGCCTTCAGGTCCTCCAGCGTGAAGTCCTTGCCCAGCCGGGTATTGGTCCTCAGCTCCACACCCAGGGAGAGGATGGCGTTCACCTCGAGCTGGATGAGGGCCCGGGGCAGGCGGTACTCGGGCACGCCCAGCCGGAGCATGCCTCCGGCCACGGGCGCCGCTTCGAAGATCGTCACGGGATAGCCCAGGATGGCCAGGTCGTGGGCGCAGGCCAGGCCCGCCGGTCCCGAGCCGATGACGGCCACCTTCTCGGCGTAGCGATCGGTGCGGTGGCCATAGATCTCGGCCAGCACGGAGAAGTCCATCATGCTTTCGACGCCGAACTTCTCCGTCACGAACCGCTTCATGGCGCGGATGGCGATGGGGGCGTCGAGCTCGCCCCGGCGGCACACCGCCTCGCAGGGGGCCGCGCAGATCCGCCCGCAGATGGAGGCGAGCGGATTCGGACGGCGGGCCACCGCGTAGGCCTCACGGAACTTCCCCTGCGCGATCAGCGTCACGTACTTGCCTGCCTCGGTATGGACCGGGCACGCCCACTTGCAGGGGAAGTTCCGTTCAAGCCATTCCTGGCTGACGTCGACCAAGGAGCTACCTCGCGATCTCGAAATCCACCTGGGTGCTGCCCGCGACCTTGACGGCCTTCTGCGCCGCCTTCAGCTTCGGGTGCCAGACCTTCACGGTGAACTGGCCATCGGGGACGTTCTTGATCTCGTAGCTGCCGTCCGCCTTGGTGACGGCGTAGTACGGGGTGGGCACGGCCACGACGAAGCCTTCCATTTCGGGATGGACCTTGCACAGCAGCGTCGCCTGGCACTCGTTCTTGAAGGTGTAGCTGCGGGACTGGCCCTGGGGCCAGGTGCCGAGGTTGAACTTGCTGCAGCAGGTGTCGGGCGAGAAGACGTTGTGCAGCACGGCGTCGTCGTTGTGGAAGTCGACCGTGGTGCCCACCTGCACGGGGAGCACATGCGGGATGAAGACGAGGTTCTTCTGGTCGACCACGGCGTGCTTGGCGGGCGCGGGGAAGGTCTTCCCGGGGATGGCGTCCAGGTAGACCACGGCGTCGGCGCTGTTGCGCACACCCTTGCAGGCCACTTTCCCGTGGAGGTCGCCGGCGGGCAGCGAGCCCACCACGCCGAGGGCCAGGATGGTGCAGAGTGCGAGTTTCATCGGAGGACTCCTGTCATGCGGAAGGCGCCAGGCGCCTCCTGCGAAGTGAATTAGAAGGCGGCGCGGATGACGGTGTTGATGGCCTTGTTGGTGCCGACTCCGGCCTGGTCCGACTTCTGGTACTCGAGCATGAACTTCACGTTGGCCGCGGCCAGGTAGGTGAAGTTGAAGTTGGAGACCTTCAGGGGCTGGACGGTGGTGTCGCCGGGCGTGAGCTTCTCGAAGCGGGCGGAGACGTGGAAGGGCGGCGCGATCACGTAGTCCGCCTGGACGAAGCCGGCCTTGTAGGTGCGGTCGTTCGTGCTCACCACGGTGAGGTTGTCGGCGGTGCGGAGCTCCAGGGTGTCTCGGCCATCCAGGTAGACGCCGAACACATTCAGGTCCATCCAGGTCCAGGAGGCGTAGAGGCCGCCGCGCGTGTAGCTCGTGTCCTGCATGTGGTAGGGGTTGGTTCCGTCCACGGGATCGATGACCAGGCCGTTGATGTCCGCAGCC
The DNA here is from genome assembly GCF_024609265.1 of Geothrix campi. Taxonomy (GTDB): domain Bacteria; phylum Acidobacteriota; class Holophagae; order Holophagales; family Holophagaceae; genus Geothrix; species Geothrix campi. The sequence goes on from NZ_JANHMP010000001.1 coordinate 1,391,151, forward strand.
AGGAAGTCGACGCTCGTGGCATTGCCCTTCAGGCCGAACACGCCCACGCGGAATGATTTCTCGCGCCAGTTCTCAGGCGGCAGCTGCACGCCTTCCGTGTCGCCATCCAGGCCCATGCCGCCGAACTTGTAGTCCATCCGGAGGTAGACGTCCTTGTGGGTGCTGTTGTTGTAGTTCCCGTTGGGGGCGCCGGTCGTGCCGAGGGCACTGCTGCCGCTGACCTGCGTGTTCGCCCCGGGGCTGATCTTGCTCATGACCCCGAAGGTGTAGAAGAAGCGGTGGCCGAGCACACCGTAGGCCTCGATGGCGCGGGCCCGGGCGGGCAGGGACACGACGCCGGCCGCATCATCCAGGATGCCCACGCCGCCGAGGTAGCCCACGGGGTTGTAGTTGAACATCGAGTCCACGCCGTTGTCGGTCATGATCCACATTTCCTGGAACCCGTCGTAGAGGTTCGGCGCGAACTTCCCGATGCGGACGCTGAAGGCGTGCTCGGGCCCGAGGATGGAATCGAAGTCCAGGCGGGCATGCTCGATCTCCGTTCCGGAACTCCCGTCGGAATTCTCGGCGTGAGTCAGCTCGGCCATGAAGCTCATGTGCTCGCCCAGCGTGCCCGCCGCGAAGAGGTTCACCTCCTGGGGGAACTGGAAGTCGTTGTGGACGACCGTCTTGGTCCCGGTGGCGTCCGTGGCGGCGTTGTAGACGCTGGCCATCTTCACGTTCATGGCCAGGGGGGCGTTGCCCGGCAGCTCATTGGGCCACACGGCCTGGGGCCACACCCGCTTGTAGGCCTCGGAGCCCAGCGAGACGGGCCTCTGCTTGATCTGGTCCTCGGTCTCCTTGGGCATCCGGTAGCCGTTCAGGCGGAACGCCTCACCGAACGCGTTGAGCTTGGGGAACACCGTGTGGCAGGTCACGCAGGAGGTCTGGTACTTCCGCGCGAAGATCGGGAAGGCGCGGGCGGGCGTGGCCAGACCCAGGAAGAGGCCCACCAGGAGGGCGAGCCCTCCGAGGTGTCGATACGGATGTTTCAGGTCGTGGCGCATGGGGGGGTGCTCCTTGGGATGGGTTTCAGCCCCAAGGAATACGACTGGCCGCCGGCCACCACCATCAAGCGCCTGCATCATTCTCTGTGGGGAGGATGCATCACGGCCGTGTCACGAATCCTGTCGCGTCACGTGCAAAAATAAAAATAGCTCAGATTATATTTCAACACTCCAGGGACCGCCCACCTTCAGACGATGCCCTTCTGGAAGGCGAAGGCCACCGCCTCGGCCTTGGAATGCACCTCCAGCTTGTCGAGGATCTTCTGGGTGTGGTTCCGCACGGTCAGGGCCGAAATGTGGAGGAAGTCCGCGATCTCGGGGGTGGTCCGCCCCGCGGCGATGAGGCCCAGAATCTCCACTTCCCGCTGGCTGAGCCGGCGGGCCCGGGCATCCGGCGACTCGCGGGCGTTCTGCACGGCCGGCCGGGGGGCCGCACCCAGCTCGCTCCCCGCAGCGGGTGCGGCCGCCGGCTTCAGGATGTGCATCAGATAGAAGTGGTGGGGCGGTGGTGCCGCCAGTTGGAGGATGACCACCTCGGCGAGGACCAGGTGCCGATCCTTCGCCATGAAGCGGAGGTCGAAGTGCCGGACCACCTCCCCCCGGCCCGCCATGCCCACCAGGGGGCAGTTCTCGCTGCAGTAGCGGTTGCCCCAGCCGTCGCACCCGCCCATCAGGTCCGCGCAGCAGGCGCCCTCGGCTTCCTGGGCCGTGTAGCCCAGCAGGGCCTCCGCGCTGTGGTTCCAGGCCGCGATGCGGTTGTGGCGGTCCGTGATGAACACCGGGTCGGGGGAATCGTCGACCGTCGCCAGGATGGGACGCAAGGCCTCGGGCAGACGGGAGACCGCGCTCACCGGCGCTCCCCCGATCCCCGGCGGGCGGCGACAGGCTGGCCAGGAACTCGACTCATGGGATCCGCTCCGTGGTCCCGGAGGGCCAGTGATGAAGAAAATGCGTCGTATTCTCCACAGCACAACGAAGACATGTCCACAGAAATTTCACATGTATTTGTATAAACAAGATTTTAAGACCCGCGTCATGACTGCCTTTCTTCGTTTTTTACCAGGGGGGTTCGTGGTACCCCTCCCCGCTGGCACTTGACAAACCTCTGCCCCCAGGTCCCATCCTTAGCCCCCTAGGAGTTCCACCGTGGCCAGGAAGCTGAAGCAAGACGATGCGAGTTCACCGAGCCCCGCTGAGCCCTCGGTCAAGGGCCAGAAGCTGGTGATCGTCGAAAGCCCGTCGAAGGCCAAGACCATCACCAAGTACCTGGGCAAGGGGTACAAGGTCATGGCCTCCGTGGGCCACATCCGGGATCTGCCCCGCAAGCTGGGGGTGGACATCGAGAACGGCTTCCAGGAGGAGTACGAGATCAGCCCGGCCAAGGAGAAGGTGGTCCGGGAGCTGCGGTCCGCCGCCAAGTCCGCCTCCGAGATCGTGCTCGCCACCGACCCTGACCGCGAGGGAGAGGCCATCAGCTGGCACCTGCTGGAGGCCATCAAGCCGCCCAAGAGCCTGCCCGTGAGCCGGGTCCTGTTCAACGAGATCACCCCCACGGGCATCGCCAAGGCCATGGCGGCGCCCACGGTCATTAATAAGAAGCTGGTGGACGCCCAGCGGGCCCGCCGCGTGCTCGACCGCCTGGTGGGCTACAAGGTCAGCCAGGTGCTCTGGGACAAGGTGCGCCGGGGCCTGTCGGCCGGCCGCGTCCAGAGCGTGGCCGTGCGCATCATCGTGGACCGCGAGCTGGAGATCCAGGCCTTCAACCCGGTCGAGTACTGGGTGCTGAAGGGCAAGTTCGCCGCCAAGCTGCCGCCCAGCTTCTGGATGAAGCTGGTGAAGGTGGGCGGCGAGGCCCTCCAGCTCGGCAACAAGGAGACCAAGCGCCGGGTGGCCGACGCCCTCCAGGCCAAGGATCTCAAGGCCAAGCTGGAGAAGGCCGCCTACAAGGTCACCAGCCTGGAAACCAAGGAGAAGAAGCGCAACCCCGCCGCGCCCTTCACCACCGCCAAGCTGCAGCAGGAATCGGCCCAGAAGCTGAAGATGAGCGTCAGCCGCACCATGCAGAACGCCCAGCGCCTCTACGAGGGCCTGGATTTCGGCGAGGGCCCCGTGGGCCTCATCACCTACATGCGCACGGATTCGCCCCGCCTGGCCCCAGAGGCCATCGAGGCCACCCGCGAGTTCATCGCCAAGAAATACGGGAAGGAATACCTGCCCGCCAAGGCCCGCATCTACACGGGCAAGGCCGGGGCGCAGGATGCCCACGAGGCCATCCGCCCCACGGACATCACACGCACCCCTGAGTCGCTGCGAGGACACCTCGAACCGGATCAGTTCCGGCTCTATGCCCTGATCTGGCGGCGGACGATGGCTTGCCAGATGGAGGCCGCGCGCTTCGACGAGACGGTGGTCCAGACCGAAGCCGAGGTCGGCAAGGAAACCGCGCTCTTCGAGGCCAAGGGCGAGATCGAGCGCTTCCCCGGCTGGCTGGCGGTCTACCGCGCCGAGAAGACCGAGACCGAGGCCGAGTCCATCGCCGACGCCACCAAGGGCGACGAGGAGGACGAGGACGAGGCCCTGCTGCCGGCCCTCAAGCTGGGCGAGGCCCTGAAGCTGGAGCAGCTCGACGCGGACCAGCAGTTCACCAAGCCCCCCGCCCGCTTCAACGAAGCCACCCTGGTGAAGGAGCTGGAAGAGGACGGCATCGGCCGTCCCTCCACCTACGCCAGCATCATCAGCACCATCCAGGACCGGGACTACGTGAAGAAGCACGAGGGCCGCTTCAAGCCCACGGAGCTGGGCATGGTGGTCACCGAGCTGCTCATCCAGGGCTTCCCTCGCCTGCTGGACAGCAAGTACACCTCGGGCATGGAGGGCAACCTCGATCTCATCGAGGACGGCAAGCTCACCTTCAAGAAGGCCATGACGGACTTCTACGGCCCCTTCGAGCAGGCCTTGGCCGCCGCCGGGCAGGACATGCAGAACCTGAAGGCCGGTGTGCCCACGGGCGAGAAGTGCCCCAAGTGCGGCGACCGGAAGAAGCACCCGGGCGTGCTGCTCAAGCGCATCGGCCGCAACGGGCTCTTCGTGGGCTGCACCAACTACAGCGCCGAGAAGGAAGCCGACAAGTGTGACTACACGGCGGACCTGGAGAAGATGGAGGAGCCCGAGGACGCGCCCGAGTGCCCGCTCTGCGGCACCACGCCCATGAACCTGCGCAAGGGCCAGTGGGGCCCCTTCTGGGCCTGCCCCAACTACCCCAAGTGCAAGGGCATCGTGAAGGCCGATCCCAAGGGCATCCCCGTGCCGCCGGACGAGCCCATCGGGGAGAAGTGCCCCAACTGCGGCAAGGACTTCGTGAAGCGCCACGGCCGCTACGGCGAGTTCATCTGCTGCATCGACTACCCCACCTGCAAGACGGTGAAGAAGGAGATCCTGGCCGTGCCCTGCCCCAAGTGCGGCGGCGGCCTCAGCCCCCGCAAGACGCGCTTCGGCAAGGTCTTCTACGGCTGCACCAACTACCCCAAGTGCGACTACACCGCCTGGGACAAGCCCGTCCCCGTCACCTGCCCCGCCTGCAAGAACCCCAGCATGGGCGAGAAGACCCGGAAGCCACGGGGCAAGGACCCCATCCAAGTCCTCATTTGCCCCAAGTGCGGGCATGAAGAGCCGATGGGATGAGCTGCTGATTCGTAATCAGCAGGTCGCAGGTTCGAATCCTATTAGTTGCCGGACAAGGGTAGCGGAGAGGGGGTTTTGGGTGGGTATGGTTCCCTGTGCTAATTAGTGGAGGATCTGCCCGAAGTCTGCGGGGCCCAACGGGGCAGCATGCCCGTAGACTCAGACCCCAGACCGGGATGCGGGGGTTGCGACTCAACCCATAGCTCCCTTGGTGTTTAACATCCCCATTGGCAACCGGCTCCTCTGGGATGGGTTCGGTGCTGGCAGCTGGGGCCTCAGCTTGCCGCTGGTGACATTAAGCCTGATATATCAATGAATGTAATCTTTGACGTCAATCCAAAGCCCTCAAGCTAAACTAGAGGACTTGAGCCTAACGCCTTTTCAAAGTGCGAGTTCGTAATCACCATGAACCCCATCACCCTCACCCGGTCGGTTTCTCCTCCATCACCGGAGCGATGTCCAAATTGTGGGGAAGAGTGTGTGGAGTCGCTTCGACATTGCGCTGTGTGTAGCTTCGACCTAGGTTGCCCGAACGTACGCGCAGCTCACAGGCCAAAGGAAACCGAAGGGGTTTCTGGACGATTTCGAGCAGCACGAGAATCCAGCAAGGCACGTGGGGTGTCAGCCGAGTTCGAAGCATTGGCTGAAACAATTGAAAATGAAACACATGTTGTAGTCGCAGTTTCACCAATTCTTGCTCGCAGCTTCTTACAAGATTCTAAACAGCTCTATCAAGGTTACGAGAAATTAGTTGAAGGCGGTAGTCGGACGCCAGCGCCGCAAGAGTTTGATTCTCAACGCTATGCCGTGGCTGGCAAGCTATTTGGGCACTATGCGGAGGATATTCGATATGGATTGTTATCCATAAATGGTCGAAGCTTGAAAAATTATGGAATTGTGCATATCCAGCTCCGCGATATTGCCATAAAGGATCGAGTGAGTTTTTTGCATGAAAATTCATACCTTTTTGTACGCGAATTTGATTTGAAACCAGATTCACCACTTCCAGTCGGCTATAGATGTAGCTGGTTAAATAAAAAAGAACTTGTGGCGGCCAAACTCGAATCTAGTCTTGTTCCGGGATCAGGGAAAGAAGAATGGGCTAGATTATTAGTGAATAACGGAGAAACACGCGATAGGGATCAATGCGTGGAAGCACATATTTATGGACCCTTTAATTCGGCTGCAATTGAAAATATTGAATATGAAAACAATGGATTTAACAGGCAAGATCGATTGGATATTGAAATTATTAAAGATATTTTTGGCCACAAAAAAGTGAGTGGGTGGCCATCATGAAAGGCTATATTTCAAGCTCTGCTGGAATTTGCTTGATTGATTACGGTTCTGAATATCGTGTAATCAATATTTCTGATATGTCGCTAATACAAAATGATGCTGCAATTATGCTGATTTCAATGCCAGATGATTGGGAAGCCATAATATGTGATGATGAGAAATCATTCTTGGAAAATGTGCACAAGAAATATTGGCATCATAGATGTCTTATTAATGTTGAAGCATTGTTAATTGGAGTGTCGAGGAATCTTCGGCACGAGCTTATGATAGAGATTGAGGATGCCCTTAAAATCGATGGAACAATAGAATTTGCACGAAATAATCTTCTTAAGTTGCCACTTAAATCAATCGATGCATTTCAGAGTTTGATTTACGAAGCCCTTTCAAAGGGTTTTGGAGCTACTGCAAGTTTGCTGGAATTTACCAGAGAGTCCCAGCCATTATTGCGGCGAATTGTAGAGCGGTGGCTACTTCTTCCGGATGATATTTTCCTTAAATTCCATGCCGGTCGAAAGGGAATTTGGTCTAAGGCAGTAGAAAATGGAATTATTGTTTCCATTCTTGATGCCAAAAATTCTCAATCTATAGAGAGATCCTGGAATACCTTAACACTAAGCATTGATTCGCCATTAGAAAGAATGGCGATCATCAGAGTAGCCAAATTGTTTGCCAGACAATTATTTCCTGAAGAAGGAAGTGGAAGGGCGCATCTTTCTATGGAGCGAGAGGAAGAAGAAAATTGCCTGCCCGTTGAAAAAAGAAAATGGCAACTCAGAAAAAATGCTTCCCCTTATGCTGAATATACACAAGCGATGAAACAAGTGGATGCAATATTTTATGCAATATCAGAAGGGAAAGACCAGAATGCTCGAATTTTTATACAAGAATTAGTTAATCGACAAACGTCTATCCCAAGTGGGGACAAATTTGCAGTCATGTCGCTATGCAATATTGCATCTCATTGTGCAGAGATGTTCCGAACAGATTTTGAATTTGAATGCCTTAATGCTGCTGCACAATTAGTACCCACGGATGGTTGGATGCTTATTCAATTGGCTGATCATTATAAGCGAGTAGGTAGATTCGAGGATGCAATAGAAACATTGAATAACGCAAAAAATTATGGAGAAGAGACAGTTGCTATTTCCAGCCTGGCTGATGTTTATGTACAAATGGGGCAGTACGAGAAAGCTCTGTCTATCTATAAATCAGTCCCTGGAGGGGAATCAGATCCGACTATTCGTGGTGCGATGGCGGATGTTTTAAGACGTTGGGGAAGGCTTGATGAAGCAAGTCGAGAATACGATGCCCTCATTATAAATGGGACAGCCAATCATCGAATCACTGCTGGCCAAGCTGAAATTGCAAAACTTCGAGGTGACCTTAATAAATCGATTGAGTTATACCAACAATTATTAAAGATTCCTGGAATTGAAAAGGCCGGTTTGGTTGTGTATCGACTGGGATTAGCGAATGTACTAATTCGAAATGGCCAACCGGAGGAAGCCTACCGCTTGGTTGATAAAGTGGTTCAAGAGCGACCATTTTCTCGTCAGGCGAGAGTGTTTCGCGCAGCAATTGCTGGACTTCTTGGAAACCCTGAGCAGGCCATTGCTGAACTCCAGCCTCTTGGGACCTCGTATGCATTTAATGAATGGATAAATGAATATGTCCGCGGATTGCTTCTTTTAATGTTGGATAGAAATTTAGACGCAAAAGCTGCGTTGTTAAAATCAATTGAAACGCATTTGGTTTCAGATGAAGATAAAAATATAGTTCATCTTGGTGCAGCGGTCTTTTTCCTTAAACACAGGGATGGAATGCATGAAGCACAACAAATATTAAATAAACTCCCATCAACAAACGATCATTTTGTTGAGTCTTTAAAGAAAATATTTAACTATCATATCGCTATCTCGCTTAATGACTCACGACTCCAGAATGAACTATATCAGCAGTTATCAGAGATAAAAATCCCTAATCTTCTTGACTTGATTACGGCCATAAATAAAAGAGATTGGCCGACGGTGCGACGGATGGAGATTGAGGTGGTCCTTGGCTTGGCTGCCTGAATATCACCGCCGCAAGTTGATGGTTAATTTATAAATTTCGCTTGACTCAATCCATCAGAATTAACTTCTTATTTTGGAATTCATAGCCACCTCTAGTGCCTTGGCAGCTTTTTGATTGGTATTTAGGTGCTGGGTGATTACAAGGTGGGCAAAACGTTTAGTTGTAATTGCTTGGCTGTGCCCGAACAACGTTCCTATCATCTATAGACTCATGCCCCACTGGACTGCATGGCTGGCTAAGGCGCGTCGAGGGTCATGAATCCGTACCTCCTGGAGCCTAGCCTTCTCCCGGATGGCACCCCAGGATTTCTCAAGGTTCACGAGGTAGTTGCCTGCCCCTCCGTCATTCTCCGCTTACCTAGTTCTTTTTCTGCCTCTAATCCGTGCCCCTCGGGGCTCATCCGTGGATAGCTTTCCCGCACCCCCAGGAGGCCCATGCTCCAGGACACCCCCTCATTCCTCGCCTACTGGCGCAACGCCCGGTCCCGCACGGTGCGGGTGCTGGAGGCACTGGGGCCTGAGGATCTGGAGTGGGCGCCGACGCCGGGGGCCTTCACCTTCGGCGACCTGTTCCGCCACCTGGCGGGGCTGGAGCGCTTCATGTACGCAGAGAACGTGCAGGGCCGGCCCAGCGCGCACCCGGGCCACGGGGTTGACCTGGCCTCGGGCCTGGACGGGGTGCGCGCCTACCTGGACGCCTGCCATGCCGAAGCCATGGCCATCTTCGGCGCCCTCACCGACGCCGACCTGTTGGCCCCCTGCGTGAACCCGGCCGGAGTCCAGATGGCCACCTGGAAGTGGCTGCGGGCCATGGCCGAGCACGAGGCCCACCACCGCGGCCAGCTCTACCTCATGGCCAGCCAGCGCGGCCGCCCCGTCGCCCCCCTCTTCGGCCTCACCGAAGAACAGCTCGCCGCCGCATCCAAAGCGAAAAGCTGAATCAGCCACCGATGAACACTGATGAACACCGATAAAAGACATTTCAGCCGCTGATTTCGGTGATGAACGGTGATGGCGCGCCGCGAGTTTCCCGCCTGGGCCCGCCGGAGGCGGCTTCCGGCCAGGCCGGAAGGGAGCCGGGGGCGCCGTTGCCGCGCTCCCAGAAGGCACGGCGACGGCGCCCCCGGCTCCGCCCAGGCTGCCTCGTCGCAGCGAATCACTGAAATCAGCGGCAAAAGCGCAGTTCCGCTTTATCGGTGTTCATCATGCCTTTTCGGTGTTCATCGGTGTTCCCGCTTTTAGCCTTTTCAGGGTCGAATGACCAAACCTGCGGCTACAGGATGGCCATGAGCAGGCGCTTGAGCTGGTCCAGGTGCAGGAGGTCGTGGCCGGCGAGCATGGGCAGGAGCTGGCCCAGGGATTCGGGACCGCGCTCGCTGTGCTGGCCGGCGCGCGCGAGGTCCCGGGGCGTCAGGCTCTGCCAGAGGCGCAGGTTGTGGGGGCGCAGGGCGCGGAACTGCTCGACGAGCTCCCGGGGGTCGCGTTCGTTGTAGCGCTGCCCCACCACCCACTGGTCCTGGTCCATGACCTGCATGGCCGGGTTCTCCTCGCACAGGATGAGCCGGGTGCGGTAGCCGTAGACCCACTCACAGTCGCAGAGGTGGCCGATGACCTCGCAGGGCGTCCACTTCCCCACGATGGGCCGGGTCTGCAGCCGCTTCCCGGCATGATCCCGGACGATGCCCGCCAGCACGCCGCCCGTCGTGCCGAGCACCTCAAGCGGATCCCGGTCTCCCAGGAATCCCAGAACCTTCTTCCGGTAGGCGGCGGTGGCTTCCTGCGGGTTCTGGACGGTCGCCATGGTGTCCTCCTCGTGGGTGGGGACCGAGCCTACCCAGGAATGGAGGCTCGTGGAAGGGGTGCCAGACCTGCGGAAAATGGCCTCTCTTTTCCAGCCGCCCCCACGTGAATCGGCGCCATGATGGGCTCCCCTCCGGGGCCCACCCCTCGAAGGTGCATGCGGGAGGCGCCCATGCCCACCCCCATCCCCACCCCCAACGCCATCGTGACGCAGCGCATCGACACGGCGCCGGGCTTGATGACGCTGCGGGTGGCGCCGGTGGGGTGGGCGCTGCCGGCCTTCGTGCCGGGGCAGTTCGCGGTGCTGGCGCTGCCGGCCTCGGCGCCGCGGAGCGCCCACTCGGAGCCGGAGGATCCGCCCCTGCCCCCGGAGACCTTCCTGCGCCGGGCCTACTCCGTCGCCTCCTCCTCCCGGGACCACGAGTACCTGGAGTTCTACCTGGTGGAGGTGCGGGGCGGGGCCCTGACGCCCCGGCTCTTCGCCCTGAAGCCAGGGGACAAACTGTGGCTGGGCCCCAAGTTCACGGGCCTGTTCACCCTCGACGAGGTGCCGGCGGACCGGCACGTGGTCTTCCTCGCCACGGGCACGGGCCTGGCGCCCTACATGTCCATGCTGCGCACGCACCTGGCGCGGGACGCGGGCCGGCGCTTCGCGGTGATCCACGGGGCGCGGAACTCCTGGGACCTGGGCTACCGGGACGAGCTCACGCAGATGCAGCGCCTGGCGCCCAGCCTCCTGTACCTGCCGGTGCTCACGCGCCCCCAGGCCGAGCTGGCCCCCTGGACCGGCGCGGTGGGGCGGCTCCCGGCCTTCTGGGCCGACGGGGCCCTGGCCCGGGCCTGGGGCTTCCGGCCCAGCCCCGCCGACACCCACATCTTCCTCTGCGGCAACCCCGGCATGCTCGAAGCCATGCAGCGCCAGCTTGAGGCCGAGGGCTTCCGCGAGCACACGAAGAAGGTGCCCGGGGAGATCCACGTGGAGAAGTACTGGTAGCCGGGCCAGAAAAAGGCTTGACGGAATCCTATTTCGAAACCAACTTGGTTACAGATAGGATGCCCATGAGCAACACCCGCTACACCGTCGCCATCCATGTGCTCACCCTGCTGGCCTACGCAGGGCCCGAGGCCCTCACCTCCGAGTACATCGCCGGCAGCGTGAACACCAATCCCGTGGTCATCCGCCGCATCCTGGCGGGCCTGCGGGAGGCCGGCCTGGTGCGCAGCCAGGGCGGGCCGGGGGGCGGCTGGCAGCTGCTCCGGGCCCCAGAGGCCGTGAGCCTCCTGGAGGTGCTGCGGGCCGTGGACACGGAAGCCTCCTTCCCCCTGCACGCCACGCCCCCGAACCCGGCCTGCCCCGTGGGCCGGTCCATCCAGGCCCTCCTCGCGGGCCACTTCCACACCGCCCAGGCCGCCATGGAACGGGAGTTGGCCCGCGTCAGCCTCCGCGACCTGCTGGAGGATGTGAAGGCCCAACCGGCCTGATTTTTTTGTATCCAAATCCGCAACCGATTTGGTTGCATTTACCACAGGAGACCCCATGTCCGCCCCCCTCGTCGTCACCGGCGCCACCGGCCAGCTCGGCCGCCTCGTCCTCCAGTCCCTCCTGAAGCAGGTCCCCGCGGGCCAGCTCGTGGCCGCCATGCGCAGCCCCGAGAAGGCACAGGACCTGGCCGCCCTGGGAATCCAGGTGCGCCGCGCCGACTACGACCGCCCCGAAACCCTGCTTGAAGCCTTCCGCGGGGCCGGCAGGGTGCTGCTCATCTCCTCCAGCGAGCTGGGCAAGCGCTTCGCCCAGCACCGCGCCGCCATCGACGCGGCCAAGGCCGCCGGGGTGCAGCTCCTGGCCTACACGAGCCTGCTGCGCGCCGGCACCTCGCCCCTGCCCCTGGGCCTGGAGCACCGCCAGACGGAGGACTACCTCCAGGCCTCGGGTCTGCCCTTCGCGCTGCTGCGGAACAGCTGGTACACAGAGAACTACATGGCCAGCATCCCCCCCGCCCTGCAGCACGGGGTCTTCCTGGGAAGCGCCGGGGAGGGCAAGATCGCGTCGGCCGCCCGAGCCGACTACGCCGAGGCCGCCGCCGCCGTCCTGCTGAAGCCCGATCAGGCGGGCCGCGTCTACGAGCTGGCGGGGGACTCGGCCTACACGCTGGCCGGCCTGGCCGCCGAGGTCGCCCGCCAGGCCGGGAAGCCCGTGGCCTACCAGAACCTGCCCGAAGCCGAGTACCAGGCCATCCTGATTGGCGCGGGCCTGCCCGAGCCCGTGGCGCGCCTCCTGGCCGAATCGGACACGGGCGCGGCCCAGGGCGGCCTCTTCGACGACTCGCACGCGTTGAGCCGCCTCATCGGCCGGCCCACCACCCCCATGGCCACCTCCGTGGCCGAGGCGCTCAAGGGCTGAGGCATCAGGGCCTCTCCGGTGGCCCTCCGCTCCATTCTGCCCCATCCTTGGTCCGCTCTCGGTCCAAGGAGGCTGCCATGCCCATGACCAAGCTCGAGGAGTTCCTCAACAAGAACGGGGTGGCCCACCAGGTCATCCCCCATCCCCTGGCCTTCACAGCCACCTCGGTGGCGGGGGCCGCGCACATCAAGGGCAAAGAAATGGCCAAGACGGTGGTGGTGAACCTGGACGGCCAGCTCGCCCTGGCCGTGGTGCCCGCCGACCGGAAGGTGGATCTGGAGCGCCTGCGCCAGGCCACCGGGGCCGTGTCCGCCGAGCTGGCCGACGAACGCGAGTTCATCGGCGACTTCCCGGAATGCGAACCCGGCGCCATGCCGCCCTTCGGTAACCTGTACGGCATGCCGGTCTACGTGGAGCCGCACCTGGCGGCCGATCCGGAGATCGCCTTCAACGCCGGCTCCCACACCGAGTTGATCCGCATGGCCTACAAGGACTTCGAGCGCCTGGCCCACCCCAAGCTCGTGGACATGTAGCGCGGCGCTCGATTCCGGAACCAGCCAGGGCCATCCCCTGAGTCGAGGTGCGGGCGGGTTAACATCCGTTCATGTGGCCTGTGCTGTTGCTCTTCCTGCTTCCCGTCGGGGGCGGCATCCCTGCCGGGGTGCTGCTCGCCCGGTCCAAGGGGCTGCCCTGGCCCATGACCGCCGGACTGTATTTCGCGTCGGATGTGCTGCTGGCCCTCGCCTTTGAGCCGATCCTCCGCCTGCTCGTGCTGCTGGCGGGAAAAATCCCCGTCCTGGCCCGGTTCGGCGCCGCGCTGAAGGAAGCCATGACCCGCACCGCAGCCCACGTCGGCGGCACCGGCGCGGGCCCCATCGCGCTCATCATGATCGCCTTCGGCGTGGACCCCATGACCGGACGCGCCTCGGCACTGGCCGCGGGGCATGGCTTCGTGATGGGCTGGGTATTCGCAATCACGGGCGACATGCTCTACTACGCGGTCATCGCCATCACGACCCTGCGTCTGAACGCCTACATCCGCGACCCGGACGCCACGATGTGGATCGTCCTCGGCGCGATGTTCATCGTGCCCATGCTGGTCCGCTATCTACGGTCTGTCAGCACGCGCCAGCCCTAGGCCTGGTCCACGCCGCCGGCGGATCGCCGGGCGTGTCTTCCCGGAAAAATCTGTGGCTCCGGGGCCCGCCGGGACGAAGAATGATGCCGTGGTAGGCCGATGCTGAGGGACCAGCTTTCCCACCATCCCCAGATGTTTCTCGCCGGGAAGGGCCTTCCCGAGGCTCTGCCCTGCCACGCCACCGAGGAGGTTCCCATGCGCCTGAAGGGCAAGACCATTCTCGTCACCGGCGGGGCCAGCGGCATCGGGCTCGCCACCGTGGAACGCTGCCTGCAGGAGGGCGCCCAGGTGGTCCTGGCGGATCTGCCCGGCCCCGCGGGCGGACTGCGCGCCCAGGAGCTGGACGAGCATCACCCCGGCCGCTGCCTCTTCCTGCCCTGCGATGTCACCTCCACCGACCAGGTGGACCAGCTCATCGCCGATACGGTGGCGCAATTCGGCAGCCTGGACGGGGTGTTCAACAACGCGGGCATCGGCGGCATGAACCCCGCGGACAGCTATTCCGACGAAGCCTTCCTGCGGGTGCTCGACATCAACCTGACCGGTGTGTTCCGCGTGGCGCGGGCCGCGCTGCGCCAGATGTACCAGCAGCGCCGCGGCAGCATCGTCAACTGCGCCTCGATCCTGGGCCTGTTCGGGCAGACCATGACCGCGGCCTACTCCACCGCCAAGGGCGGCGTCGTGAACCTCACGCGCACGCTGGCGCTCGAAGCCGCCACCAAGGGCGTGCGGGTGAACGCCGTCGGCCCCGGCTACATCGACACGCCCCTGCTGGCGGCGCTGGACGCCAACGCCCGCGAGGCCCTCATCGACCTGCATCCCCTGGGCCGCCTGGGCCGCCCGGAGGAAGTCGCCAACGCCGTGGTGTACCTGCTGAGCGACGAGGCCAGCTTCACCACTGGCGCCCTCCTCATGGTGGATGGCGGCTTCACGGCTGGGAAGTCCTGATGGCGGCGGCCTGGTAGGTCCCCCGCACCATCTCGACGCCCCAGCGCTTCAGGTCCGCAGGCAGGTCGAACCCGAGCCGCTGGTAGTGGGCGCGGACCTCCCGGCCCGCGTCCTCGTAGGCTTCGCGGCTGGCCCAGGCGGCGAGGGTCACGAGGTTGAAGGCGGAAGCGCCGTCCCGCTGCTCGAGGACCAGGTGGCCGCGGAAACCCGGCAGGGTGCGGATGAAGGCCAGGTTCTGCTCCATCCGGTCCGTGAACGCGGCCCGATTGGCCTCGGGCACCACGAAGCAGTCGTGCAGGAAGTAGAGGCCGGGTTCGCGATCCAAATCGAAGGTGAAGGTGGACATGGGGGCTCCTTGGGGGCGGGCGGAAGCGTCTGCGCCGCCCCCTGATTCTTGTCGCGACGGCCATTGGGAACTTGTATGAATTCAGTGGCTCCGGGCAGGGGTAGGATCACTCCATGCAGGTCCACTCCTTCGCTCCCGGCGAGGCGCTCGCCCCCTTCGTCCGCGCCTTCGAGATCATCGAGGCGGGCGCGGCGATGGAGAAGCTGCTCGTCCCGGAGACGGGCCTGATCCTGGGCTTCCGCTACTCGGGTTCGTCGAGCCTGGTGGACGGACCGGCCCAGGCCGTCGTCCCGGATCAGGTCGTGACGGGCCTGCGGGCCACGGCCCGGCGCATGCTCACCAGCGCCGGCAGCGGGATCGTCCTGGCGAAGTTCCGGGCGGGCGCCGCTGGGGCCTTCTTCGACCCGCCCCTGCAACAGCTCTTCGGAGCCACCGTCGCCCTCGAGGAACTCATGGACCCCCGGGAGGTCGAGGCGGCCTCGGCCCGCATCCGGGCGGCCCGGACCCACCGGGAACGGGTGGACGCCCTCGAGCAGTTCCTGCTCCGGCGCAGGGCGCGCAAAGCCTGGCAGGCGGATCCCCTCGTGGGCGCGGCGCTGCGGGCCATCCACGCCGACCCGGGCGCGATGCGCGTCGGCCCCCTCGCCAGGGACCTCGGGCTGAGCGTCGACGGGCTGGAGAAGCGGTTCCGCCGCGGCGTCGGAGCCTCGCCCAAGCAGTTGGCCTCCCTCCTCCGGCTGCGGCGGGCCCTCCGGGCACACCGCCAGGGCTCGCCCCTGACCCAACTCGCACTCGAGGCGGGGTACTACGATCAGGCGCATTTCATCCGGCAGGTCGTCGCGGCGGTCGGGATGGCGCCGCGGGCCTTCCTCCACGCCTCGGAGTTCTGCCTCTGAGCCGAGGCCGGCGTGGGAAGGAAGTGGGCGAAGGTGGGGGGCGCGGCGGGGCGGGTCACCGTCCTCCCTGAAGCTGGGATACTGCCCTATGTCCCTTCCGGTTTCCGATCCCCCGCAGGCCCCCGTGGAGCGCCCGCTCCTGGTCCTGCTGCCGGGTCTGGACGGCACGGGGCTGATGTTCGAGCCGTTCGTGAAGGCCCTCGGCAGCTTCAAGGCGCGGGTGGTGCGCTATCCGGAGGGCCTGACTTCGTACGCGGCCTGCCTGCACTTCGCCCGGGTGCAGTTGCCCCGGGGCCGGCCCTACCTCCTGTTGGGGGAATCCTTTTCGGGCCCCGTGGCCATGGCCCTGGCGGCGGAGCAGCCGGAGGGCCTGGTGGGCCTGGTGCTCTGCGGCACCTTCGCCCGGAACCCCCGCCCCGGCCTGGCCTGGGCCGTGGCGCTGCTCGGGCTCCTGCCGGGCCGCCTGCCCCTCGCCCTGCTCCGCTACCTGCTGCTGGGCCGCTGGGCCACGGAGCCCCTGCTGGACCGGGTGCGGGCCATGGCTCCCCAGGTTCCCCCCAACACGCTGAAGGGCCGGCTGCGGTCGGTGGTGACCGTGGACCAGACGCCCCTGCTGGGACGGATCCAGGTGCCGTCCCTGGCCCTCGTCGGCGCCCAGGACCGGCTGGTGCCACCGGCGGCCACGGACTGGCTCCGCAGCCACCTGCCCAACCTGGATGTCACGCGGCTCCAGGGCCCCCACTGGCTCCTCCAGACCCGCCCCGACGCCGCCGTCCAGGCCATCGAGGCCTTCCTGGGCCGCCTGCCGAAACCCCCGGCGGCAGAATCGGTCAACGATCTTTCTGCCAGTGCTGGTGCTGCTGAAGGGTGATTTCGCGCTGCGAGTTCCCCGGTCGACTGGCGAGACCCAGGGGATAAAAGACCAGATGAAGCGGAGGGCAACGGAGGCACTGAGGAAAGCGGAGCAAGACAGAACTCCTTGTCAGCTTTTCTCCGCTCCCCTCCGCTGCTCCGCTTGCCTCCGCTTATTGGTGCTGTTCAGCCGGGACGACACCAGGGAAAGAGAAGCGAAGCCACCGATGCACACCGATGGACACCGATGAAAAGACGCTTCAGCCGCTGATTTCAGTGATGACGGTGATGGCGCGCCGCGGGTTCCCCGATCAACGGGCGAGACCCAGGGATGAAGGACCAGATGAAGCGGAGGACAACGGAGGAACGGAGGAAAGCGGAGCAAGACAGAACTCGTTGCCTGCTTTTCTCCGCTCCCCTCCGTCGCTCCGCTTGTCTCCGCTTATTCATGCTGTTCAACCCGACTCCCGACTCCGCCCAGGGTTCCGCCACACTCCCGGCTGCTGGAAGGCCATTCCTGGGATACTCGCTCCATGTCATTCCTTTCCCGCCCCGCGATCCGCTGGTCCGTGCTCGTCGCCCTCTGGGCCCTGGTGGGCGCGGTGCTGTGGATCGTGCTGGTGCAGGTCTTCCTGCTGGCCCTGAACCCCTTCTGCCACCTGCAGCAGCCGGGCGTGGCGCGGGTGCAGGTGGTGAGCGTGGACCGCAATCAGGACAGCCAGATCACGGACTTCGTCACCGTGAAGCACGGCCGGGCGGAGCGGGTGCTCAACCTCGCCAAGTCCGAGGCGGAGGAGCTGCGCCCGGATGACGAGGTGTGGCTCCTCGAAGCCTGGTACGCGGATGGCCTGCGCCCCACCCAGTTCCGCCTGACGCTTCTGCGGGTGCTGGTGGAGTACCCGGTGCTCCTGCTGCTGCCCGCCGCCTGGGGCCTGTGGCGTGTGCGCAAGGCGAAGCAGGTTGCCGATGCCGCCCCGCCCCCACCCGTGCGCCGCACCTTCACCGATGACTTCCACCTCCGGGCCCAGCGCTTCGCCAAGCCGGCGGAGGAGAAAAAGGAAGATCCGCCACGGATGAACACTGATGAACACGGATAAAAGCTGACCTTTGTTTCAATCTGTGTTCATCCGTGTTCATCTGTGGCTTCAATCGCTTTTCGACCCAAATTCACCGGGTTCCCCGCCTACTTCGCGGGTTCCTTCGGGGGCTTGGGGGCCCAGAAGGCGGGGTCGCTGGCGACCACGAAGGGGGCGGGGTAGCTGAGCTTGGGGCTGAAGGCGAAGAGCTGGTTCTCCACGCCGTTGACCGTGTCCGTGAAGGCCTTCTGCATGGCCTTGCGGCCCTCCTCGCCCAGGGCGTCCTGGAAGGCTTTGTTGGCGGTATCCATGGCGTCCATGTCTGCCAGGGACTTCATGGGACGCAGCACCACGAAGGTGGGGGACCAGGTGCCGGCCTCCACTTCGTAGAACGCGAAGGAGGCGGGGAAGTGGCTCTTCTCGTAGGCGGCGAGGGCCATCTTCACGCCCTCCTCGAAGGCCACACCCATGCCCTGCTTGATGCGGAAGGTGCGCACCCGCATGTACCGCATCTTGCCGATCTCCACAGGCGGCCCGTAGCTCAGGTCCTTGCGGAGGGTGCCCAGGAAGCTGCGCGTGCCGCTGAGGTGGTCGCCGTCCTTCAGGGAGATGGCGTCGATCTCCTTCCTGAGGGCCGGGTTCTTGTCCGCCTCGGTCTGCTTGGCCTCCCAGTCCGCGTACGAACTGTAGCCCATGATGAACCAGGCCTCCGAGGGCCCCGTGAGCGAACTCATGCCCATGTAGTAGTCCGTGGACTTGCCCTTGGCGAGCACGCGGCCCCAGGCGGACTCCGAAGCCGCGTGGGCCGCGCCGTGCCCAGGTTTGACCTCCTCGCGGTAGAACATCATGAGGGGCGGCGGCGGCAGGGGACCGCTCTGGGCCTGCAGGGCCGTGCCGGCCAGGGCCAGCAGGGCCGGCGCCACGAGGAGGGCCAGCCGGGAGAGTCGCGATGAAAAGGGTGGAAGGTTCATGGCAGCCCACCTCCAGAGGGCGGCCCCGAGCGTAGTCCCCATTCATTGTCCGTACCTAGTAATTTTTATGTTGTAACACGAATGGTTAATCTTTTTAATACAAAAATAAACCTGCTGGTATCTAGCTTTAAACTGGAGGTTGGCGGCGGCCCAGCCGCAGGTGGAGCACGTGAGCAGGCGGGTCCGCCAGTCGCCGAAATAGTCCAGGATGAGCGCGGTCACAGGGCCTCCAGGGATGCAGATTCCAGTCTTTCCGCATCCCTTGGACAGCCCTTGTCCAGTTCAGGTTCCTTCCGGCTTGCCGACTTCCGATGAGCGGAAGCTCCGGTAGAGCAGCAGGTCGTAGAGGATCTTCAGGCCACCGGCGATGAGGAAGGGCGCGCCCGCCAGGGCCGGCACGGCCAGCAGGGGCCCCGCGAGCACGGGCGAGATGGCGGCGCCGGTGGTGCGGGCGATCCCCGTGACGCCGGCGGCGGCGGAGCGCTCGTCCGGGGCCACCACGGCCATGGTGTAGGCCTGGCGCGTGGGCACGTCCATCTGCGAAATGCTGAACCGCAGCAGCAGCATGGCCACGGCCAGCGGCAGGTTCGGCATGAGCGGCACCAGGATCAGCAGCACGTTCGAAGGGATGTGGGTGAAGACCATGGTACGGATGAGCCCGATCTTCCCCGCCAGCTTCACGGCATAGAGGCTGGAGAGCCCGGCCAGGATGTTGGCCGCGAAGAAGATGGAACCCAGGGCCCCCGGCGCCACACCGAACTTCACGTGGAACCAGTAGGCCACGATGCTCTGGATGACGAAGCCCCCGGCGAAGGCGTCCAGCGAGAACAGGGCTGACAGCCGCAGCACCACGCCCTTCGAGGCGTGCAGGCCCCAGCGACTGGCGTGGATCGCGGCGGGCGGCGCCTCCACGGCCGGCGACAGCCGCGTGAACAACCCCGCGAGGAGCAGTCCCACGGCGGCGTAGGCGAAGACCAGCACGCGGTAGCTGGCCACGGGGGTGTGGCCGGCGGCCTGGAGGGCCTGGGCGGACCAGCCCCCAGCCAGGGCCCCGATGGCGGTGGCGAAGGAGCCGGTCAGGTTGTACCAGGCGAAGACGCCGGTGCGGCGCTCCCCGGGCAGCACCTGGGAAAGCGCGGCCTGCTCGATGGCCAGGAAGGGGCCTACCTCGTTGCCGGAAGGGCTGATGACCCCGAAGGTGGCCGCCAGCACCAGCACGGTGAAGTCGCCGCTGAGGGCGAAGGGGATGCCCGCGGCCACCATGAGCGCCGCGCCCACCAGCAGCATCCTCTTCCGGCCCAGGCGGTCGGCGTGGAGGGTGATCCAGAGCGAGATGAGCGTGTCGCCCACCAGGGTCAGCGTGAGCAGCAGGCCGATGCGCCCCTCGCTGAAACCCAGGCCCGCCAGGTAGAGCACCAGCACCACGGACAGGAACCCGTACGAGAACATCCGCCCAGCCCGCGTCAGGAAAAGCAGCCGGCCGTCGGGGCCCAAGGCTGATTCCTGGTGGCCGTTCGAGCGCATGGAGCCTCCGGGGAGTCCCCCACTGTACACTTGCCCGGCCGCCGACCGGCATAGGGCCGCCCATGGACATCAAGCTCTCCCCCGATACCGAAAAGCGCCTGCACGGCGCCATCCAGCGCTTCGTGGCCGAGGAGTACGGCGAGATCCTCGGCGAGCTGGGGGCGGGGACCTTCCTCACCTTCTGCCTGAAGGAGCTCGGCCCGGCCATCTACAACCAGGCCGTGACCGACGCCCAGTCCTGCCTGCAGGAGCGCGTGACGGACCTGGAGAACATCTGCTTCGCCGAGGAGACCAGCTACTGGGACAAGGGCGGCGCGAAACGGATCCAACGCCGGCCCGACCATCGGCGGTAGCATCCGGTACCTGCCTCTGCAGCCCCGGACCCACCATGCCCCACTGCATCCTCGAAACCTCCAACAACCTCCTCGACCATCCGGACTGGGTGGACCTGCTGCGGAAGATCAACCGGGCCCTGGTGGCCACAGGGCTCTTCACCTCGGCGGACATCAAGAGCCGGGCCATCCAGCACGACCACTTCGTCATCGGCGACGGGGCGGCGGACCAGGCCTTTGTCACCCTGAACGTGCAGATCCTCAGCGGCCGCACGGACGAGGTGAAGGCCCAGATCAGCGAGGCCCTGCTCCAGGAGCTGGCGCGGGCCTTCCCCCGCAGCGCCGAAGGCATGCGCCTGAATCTCACCGTGCAGATCAGCGACCTGCACCGCGCCAGCTACCGCCGCCAGACCAGTGGCTAGGAGCCCCCGTGACCGAACCCATCACGCCCCGCCAATTGATGCTGCTCCAGCTGGTGTCCAAGCACCCGGACGTGGCCCGGGACCACCTGCTCAAGGCCGGGGCGACGGAGGCCGACCTGACCTACCTGGAGCGCCACGACCTCATCCGCGAACGGGCCATCGGGCGCTACCGCGTGTCCCACATGGGCCTGGCCGTGCTGAAGCGGAGCCTGTGAGCCCATCGGACCAGGAGGCCCCATGACCCGCATCCCCGTCGTCGCCCCCGGATCACCCGCACCGATTGGCCCCTACTCCAGGGCCGTGTGGGCTGGGGAGCTGCTCTACCTCTCGGGCCAGACACCCATCGACCCCGCCACGGGCCGGCTGGTGGAGGGCGATATCACGGCCCAGACCCACCGGGCCTTCGACAACCTAGAGGCCGTGTTGAAGGATGCCGGACTCACGATGGACCAGGTCATCAAGGTGAATGTCTACCTCACGACCATGGCCCACTTCCAGGGCATGAACGCCGCCTACGAATCCCGGTTCCAGACGCCCTATCCAGCCCGCACCACCGTCGCCGTGGCGGGGCTCCCCCTGGGCGCTTCCGTGGAGATCGAACTCGTGGCGAAACACTAGGGCCTGTCTTCAAAATGGATGCGAGCCGCGACGGGTCCAGCCGCGTGATCCAGGAGAAGTCGGTATGTCTCGTGTATCGCCACAGGCGATACCGAGAAGGCGGTGGCCGCAGGGCGATGCGGGACATCGTTCAAGGCCACCAACGTACCTGGGCGCGCGGCTGGCCCCGTCCCCCTCTCCCTATCGCAGGCCCCGTCTGGGGCCTGCTCCTGCCCGGCGTTCCGCCGGGCAGAGGGCGGAACCGGCAAGGGGCGGCGCCCGGCGCGATACTGCGTCAAGCTCCTCGTCAATAGTGCCGCTATTGCCATCGTCGCTTTCCTTGTCTCGCTTGGGCGGCGCCCCTTGCGCGGCCACACCCCATTTTGAAGACAGACCCTAGCAGCCGGACCATCCCAGCGAGAGAATGCCCAACCTGCCCGGAGCCCCCATGCCCCTGCTCACCCGCGCCGAAGCCACCCGCTACGAGGAGACCAGCCGCCACGCGGATGTGATGACCTTCATCGCCGGCCTGGAGGCCAAGGGCGACAAGCGCCTGCACATCACCTCCTTCGGCGTGAGCCCCCAGGGCCGGGAGCTGCCCCTGCTGGTGCTGTCGGCCCACGGAGTGACGACCCCCGAGGAAGCCCGCAGCCTGGGCCGGCCCGTGGTGCTGGTCATCAGCGGCATCCACGCGGGCGAAGTGGAAGGCAAGGAAGGCTGCCTGATGCTCGTGCGCGACCTGCTGGACGGCAAGCCGGGCCTGGATGCGGACCAGCTCCTTTCCGATCTCACCCTGGTGGTGGTGCCCCTCTTCAACCCCGACGGCAACGACGCCATCGACCCCGGCAACCGCAAGCTGCACCTGCCCAAGCTCACGGGCCAGCTGGGCCCGGACAGCGGCGTGGGCACCCGCGTGAACGCCGCCAAGATCAACCTGAACCGTGACTACCTGAAATACGAAGGCGCCGAGATGCGCCTGCTCCAGACCCGCGTGTGCCAGCCCTGGGCGGCGGACCTCACCATCGACAACCACGCCACCAACGGCTCGGTCCACCGCTTCTCCATGACCTACGACATCCCCCACACCGTGGAGAGCGGGCGGGGCGAGCCCATCGAGTACATGCGGAACCGCCTGCTGCCGCCGGTCACTGCGGCCCTGAAGGCCAACCACGGCCTGGACGCGGGCTGGTACGGCAACTTCGTGGAGGATGAGCGGGCCCTGGACGCGGACCGCGACGCCGAGCCAGGCACCCCTGTGCGCGAAGGCTGGATGACCTACCCGCACCACCCGCGCTTCGGCAGCAACTACCGGGGCCTCACCAGCCGCATGGACCTGCTGCTGGAGTGCTACTCCTACATCTCCTTCGCCGAGCGAGTCCGCACGGCCTATGCCTTCATGCTGGAGACCCTCAAGTACGTGGCCGCCCACCGCGACGAGGTGGTGCAGATCGTGGCCGAGAGCCGCACCCCCCGCGGCCGCATCGCCGTGCGCTACGGGCTGGAGGCCTTCGACCGGCCCGTGGAGATCCTCACGCGCACGCCCCGCACCCTGGAGGGCGCGCCCTCGACCGTGACGCTTCCGCACCTCGGCCGCTTCGTGGGCACCAAGGTGGTGGAGCGCCCGGCAGCCTATCTGGTGCCGCCCTCCGTCGCGACCCACCTGCGCCTGCACGGCCTCAACGTGCAGGAGGCGCTCGGCGCCTTCGAGGTGGAGGTGCCCGTGGTGGAAGTCCTGGAATCCGAAGGCGGCCGGGCCATCCTCGAGGCCGCCGCCGTGGGTGAGCTGTCCGTCTCCTGGCGGCGGGGCCCCCGCAAGGCACCTGCGGGCTGGTCGCTGGTGCCCACGGACCAGCCCCTGGGCGCCATCGCCGCCTACCTTTGCGAGGCCGAGAGCGATGACGGCGCCGTGGAGAACGGCCTGCTGCCCATGCCCACCCTGGGCGAGGAACTGGCCCTCTGGCGGGTGCCAAACCTGGGCTGAGGCCCTCCCGACACCAGCCACCCCGCCTGACCGGGTCGCCCACGCATCGGGCGATCCGGCCATCGGCAAGGTTAATCTTCCTAATACCAATCTTAACGATTCATCACAAAAAAAGTTTCAAAGCCTGTCGATTCCGCTGCCTCCCGTTCGACGCATGAGTAGAATCCGGGACCTGCCGCCACCTTGCGCGGAAGCCACCCCCACGGTTCACGCCTGCCACGCACCTGGAGGAGGTCCCCCATGCCCACCAGCACCCAACCCATTCCCATCCCGGCCGGACGGCTCTGGGCGGGCCGCATCCTCAGCGCCCTGCCCATCCTGTTCCTGCTCTTCGACAGTGTCGCCAAGCTGATGAGGCTGCCGCCCGTCCTTGAGGGCATGGCCAAGCTCGGCTACTCCGACACTGTCGCCAGCCCCCTCGGGATCACCCTGCTCGTCTGCGTCGTGCTCTACGCGATACCCGGAACCGCCGTGCTCGGAGCCATCCTGCTCACGGGCTACCTGGGCGGTGCCGTCGCCACCCATGTGCGGGTCGGCGATCCCCTGCTCTCCCACGTGCTCTTCCCGACCTATGTCGCCGCGCTGGTGTGGGGAGGGCTGTACCTGCGCGAGGCGCGGCTCGGGGCACTCGTTCCTTTCCGGAAGTAGCTCCGCCCCAGGAATCCCACCGATAAACCCAGGAGAACCATCATGCGATTTCTCTGCCTCTACAAGCCCAGCCGACCGGAAGGCACCCCACTCAGCGACCAGGAAATGGCCGGGATGAACGCCTTGATCAAGGACATGCGGGCTTCCGGCGTCCTGCTTGCCACCGAAGGCTGCATGCCAAGCGCCCTGGGCGCACGCGTTCGCCTCTCGAACGGAACGTTCTCCGTGACTGGCGGTCCCTTCCCGGAATCGAAGGAACTGGTGGAGGGCTACGCGCTGATCCAGGCGAATTCCAGGGCGGAGGCGATCGAGCACACCATGCGCTTCCTCCGGGCGGCGGGCGAGGGGGAGAGCGAGATCCGCCAGGTCTGGGAACCCTGATCCCACCACGCTCCAGACGATCGACTTTCCCAACCTCAACCTTTTCAAGGAGGAATGAACATGCGCGTCATGGTCATGATCAAGGCGACCCAGCACACGGAGGCGGGCGTCCTCCCCGACGAGCAGCTGCTGGCCGACATGGGCCGCTACAACGATGAGCTGGTGAAGGCCGGCGTGATGCTCGCGGGGGAAGGGCTCCATCCCAGCTCGAAGGGCGTGCGCGTGCGGTTCTCCGGCGCGGCGCGGACCGTGATCGACGGGCCCTTCACCGAAACGAAGGAGCTGATCGCCGGCTTCTGGCTCTGGCAGGTCCGGTCGATGGCGGAGGCCGTCGAATGGATCAAGCGCTGCCCCAATCCCACGGGCGAGGCGGCCGAGATCGAACTCCGCCAGGTCTTCGAAGCCGAGGATTTCGGCCCTCAGTTCACACCCGAATTGCGGGAGCAGGAGGAGCGCCTGCGCGCCCAGATCGCCCAGAAGGCCTAGGCGCACCAGCCCCATCCCAGCCACACCACCAAGGAGAGCATCCGATGCCAAAAATGATTTTCGTGAACCTGCCCGTCACCCATCTCAAGAAGTCGATGGCGTTCTACACGTCCCTTGGCTTCACCAACAATCCCGCGTTCTCGGACGAGACGGCGGCCTGCATGGTATGGAGTGAGGCCATCTACGTGATGCTCTTGACCCATGCCAAGTGGCGCACATTCACCACACGGGCCATTCCCCAGCCAACCTCCAGCGAGGTGATGCTCGCCGTCTCATGCGAGAGCCGGGAGGCGGTGGATGCGATGAACACTGCGGCGGCCGCGAGTGGCGGAGGGTCTGACGTCAACCCCATCCAGGATCTTGGTTTCATGTACTCCCGCGATTTCACTGATCCTGACGGGCACGTCTGGGAGGCGGTGTGGATGGATCCGGCCGCGGTCCCCCATGAGAATCAGCCCAAATGAGAAGACTCCGAATCATCGAACATATGTCGCTGGACGGCGTGATCCAGCATTCCGCCGATGACGGCGATTTCCGCCACAGCGACTGGACCGTGCCCTATCGGACACCCGCTGGCCGGGATGCCATGCTGGCGGCGTATGGCGGAAGCTTCGATCTGTTGCTGGGCCGCCGCACCTACGACCTCTGGTCAGCCTACTGGCCCAAGGCACCGAGCAGCCCGATGGCGGACCGCCTCAATGCGGCCACGAAATACGTTGCGACCCACCGTCCGGAAAGCCTTGAGTGGGGCCCGTTCGAGAGCCTTGGACCGGACATCGTCGAGGGCGTTCGCCACATCAAGGCGCAGGACGGTCCGGACCTTGTCCTCTCGGGCAGCTCCACGCTGACATCGACCCTGCTCGAACATGGGCTTGCGGATGAAGTCCTGCTGGCCGTCTATCCGGTCTTGCTGGGCACGGGGAAGCGTTTCTTTGCGGAGGGAACCCCGGCACGTTCCTTCGAGCTGGTCAGCACGAAGGCATTCCCGTCCGGCATCATCTTCACGACCTACAAGGTCGCTGGGCCCTTGAAGACCCTCTCCGACCATCACGATCAACAGGAGGCTTCCAAATGAGCAAGAACACGATCTGTCTCTGGTTTGAGCGTGACGCGGAAGAAGCTGCACGCTTCTACACAAAGATCTTCCCGCAGAGCCACCTCGGAGCCATCCACAAGGCCCCCTCCGACTATCCAGCTGGAAAAGCTGGCGACACCCTGGTCGTGGAGTTTGTCGTCGCTGGAATACCGTGCATCGGATTAAACGGCGGGCCCCAGTTCAAGCACAGCGAAGCCTTTTCGTTCCAGATCGCGACGGATGACCAGGAGGAAACGGATCGGTATTGGAACGAGATTGTCGGAAACGGCGGCCATGAAAGTGAATGTGGTTGGTGCAAAGACAAGTGGGGCATCAGCTGGCAGATCACGCCCCGCATGCTGACCGAGGCGATGGCGATGGGCGGCCAGGTCGCGAAGCGTGCCTTCGAAGCCATGATGCCCATGAAGAAAATTGACATCGCTTCCATTGAAGCGGCGATCCGAGGTTGATCGCCACCTTCCGGCCAGCTGCGCCTACCCCCTCGCCCAACAAGGCTGAGTCCGTATCGGGAGGTTGCGGCCCCCTGACAAAGCTGGTCTGATTCCCATGTGACGACATCCGACGCCCATCGAGCCATCGACGCCGTCTGGCGGATGGAATCCGCCCGGCTCATCGCGGGGCTCCTGCGGATGGTGCGCGACCTGGACCTGGCGGAGGAGCTCGCCCAGGATGCCCTCGTCGCCGCCCTCGAGCAGTGGCCCGGAACGGGGGTCCCGGAGAATCCCGGGGCCTGGCTCATGGCCACGGCCAAGCGCCGGGCCATCGACCGGCTGCGGCGGATCAAGCTGGCTGAGCGGAAGCACGAGGAGCTGGGCCGGGAGCTCGAAGCCCAGCAGGAGACGGCCATGGAGGCCTTCCACGCCGAGCTGGACGATCCCATCGGGGACGACCTGCTGCGGCTCATGTTCATCGCCTGCCATCCGCGGCTCCCGCCCGAGGCCAGGACTGCGCTCACATTGCGGCTGCTGGGGGGCCTGACGACCGGGGAGATCGCCCGCGCCTTCCTGGTGCCGGAGGCCACTGTCGCGCAGCGCATCGTCCGGGCCAAGCGGACTCTGGCCGAGGCGCGGGTTCCCTTCGAAGGGCCCCGCGGGGCCGAGCTCCGCGACCGCCTGGCCTCGGTGCTGGAAGTGATCTACCTCATCTTCAACGAGGGCTATTCAGCCACCGCCGGCGAGGACTGGATCCGACCTGGGCTCTGCGAGGAGGCCCTGCGGCTCGGCCGCATCCTGGCCGGGCTCGTCCCGCAGGAGCCGGAGGCCCACGGCCTGGTCGCCCTCATGGAGATCCAGGCCTCCCGGCTGCGGGCGCGGGTGGGGCCCGACGGCGAGCCCATCCTCCTGCTCGACCAGGATCGCGGGCGATGGGACCAGCTCCTCATCCGGCGCGGCCTGGCCGCCCTGGAACAGGCTCTGGCGCTGGCCCAGGCGCCGGGTGGCCCCCCGGGGCCCTACACGCTGCAGGCGGCCATCGCCGGCTGCCACGCACGCGCCCGCACGGCCGCCGACACGGACTGGGCGCGCATCGCCGCCCTCTACGAGACGCTGGCCCGCCTCACGCCCTCGCCCATCGTGGAGCTGAACCGGGCCGTGGCCCTGGGCATGGCCTCCGGCCCCGCGGCGGGCCTCGAACTCGTCGACGCGCTGGCTTCCGAGCCGTCGCTCCGGGAGTACCACCTGCTGCCGAGCATCCGCGGCGACTTCCTCGCGAAGCTGGGCCGCGCCAGGGAAGCCCGGGCCGAGTTCCAGCGGGCGGCCGGCCTCGCGCGGAACGCCCGCGAGCGCAAGCTGCTCCTCGACCGGGCCGCCGCCTGCGGCGACGCCTGAGCCTCTCAACCCCACCCGGAAGGAGATCCCCATGCCCTACATGCTGCTGATCTTGGAACCCCGCGACCAGCGCGCCCTCCGCGGCGAGGAGGCGGGCCGTGCCGTCTACGAGCGGATGGTGCGCTTCGCGGAGGAGTTGCAGAATCGCGGCCTGCTCGTGACCACCAATTCCCTCCACTCGGACCGCGAAGCCGTGCGCGTGCAGGTGCGGAACGGCAAACCCTCGCTCCTCGACGGCCCGTTCGCCGAATCCAAGGAGATGGTGGGCGGCTTCTTCTACCTCACCTGCCAGACCCGGGAGGAGGCGGTCGCCATCGCCCAGACCTGCCCCGCCGCCGAGTGGGCCACGGTCGAGGTGCGTGAGACCGGCCCCTGCTACGAAGGCGCCTGAAGGCCGTGGTCCGCCAGCCGGACCGACCCTCGTGACCCAGACCTTCCGCGACCAGCCGACCCTTGGCCGATCCCCGCCTGGCGTTCACCGGTTCCCGCCTTGGTGATCTCCGGGTAGGCCGTAGATTGGACTGTCCTTGGAGGAGCCATGGCCGCCCTGCTCGCCCCACCCCATCCCGGTTTCTTCGCGGTCCTGGCCACCCGTCGCGCCTATACGACCCTGCTCTACCTGTTGTTCTCCATGGCCACGGGCATCCTCGCCTTCACCTATGCCGTGACGGGGCTGTCGCTGAGCCTGGGCCTGGCCATCCTGATCATCGGCCTGCCCTTCGCGGTGACCTTCCTGGCCGGCACCCGCCTGCTGGCCGTGGCCGAAGTGCACCTGCTGAAGGCCATGGTGGGCGCCGCGGGCTCCGAGGCCCCGGCCCTGCTGCCCGAGGGCGAGGGCTGGCTGGCGCGCCTGAAGACCCTGGTCGGCGACCGTCGCACCTGGACCAGCCTGCTCTACTTCCTGCTGCTCATGCCCCTGGGCATCGCCTACTTCACGATGCTGGTCACCGCCCTCTCGATGGGGCTGGGCCTGCTGGCCGTGCCCGTGCTGCGCCTGCTTCATCTCGGCGGCAGCTTCACCGGGGACCTGGGCGGCTTCGCCTGGGTCACCGCCCATCCGGGCCTGGCCGCGGCCGTGTGCGGTCTGGCGGGCCTGGTCCTCGTACCCCTCACCCTCCACCTTGCCCTGCTGCTGGGCCGCTTCCAGGTCTGGTTGGCCCGTCACCTGCTGGTCCGCTGACCCGTCGAAAGGAATCCCCATGGCCACTGACACGCAGAATCGCACCCGCACCGAGGAGATCAGGCTCGACGGCGGCAAGGTGCTGGACAAGATCAAGGAACTCATCCACCAGGGCAACATCCGGCGGATCATCCTGAAAAACGAGGATGGCAAGACCCTCATCGAAATCCCGCTCACGCTGGGCCTGGTGGGTGCCGCCCTGCTGCCGGTCTTCGCAGCCGTGGGCGCCCTGGCGGCCGTGGTCACCCGCATGGTGATCGTGGTAGAGAAGACCGAAGAATCCTGACCTTGCTTCCGGCAGGTGGGCACCCCCTCCAGCTAGGCCGCCAACCGGCGCACCGCCACCAGGGTGAGATCGTCCCCGCGGGGGGAGCCCTCCAGGAACTGCTCCAACTCCCCGCGGCAGGAGGCCAGGAGCTCGGGCAGCGGAAGCGCGGCCCCCCGACGCAGGGAGGCCGCAGCCCGGCCGATGCCGAATTCGCGGTCGCCCCGGGCGCCCTCCGTCCAGCCATCCGTGTAGAGCAGCAGGGTCTGGCCTGGCGCGAGCGTCAGGTCCCGTTCGGTGTAGACGGAATCACAGAACAGGCCGAGCGGAAGGCCCCCGCCTTCGATCGGCCGCACCCCGCGACCATCGGCGAGGAGCGGCCGGGGGTGGCCCGCGTTGGCGATCGTGAAGCGTCCGCCCCCATCCAGGCGCAGTGCGGCGAGGGTGGCGTAGCTGATCGAGGAGGTGGCCTCCGCGAAGAGCTCGTTGGCCCGCTTGAAGAGCTCGGGGAGCGTTTGCCCTGAGGGCACCAGCGCCCGGAACAAGGCATGCAGGTGGGACTGCAGCAGCGCGGCGGCCACGCCCTTCCCCGACACGTCGCCGAGAACCAGATGCAGGGGGGCCCCGGGCGCGGAGGCGGGAATGACATCCACGTGATCCCCGGACACCACCCCCCGAGGTTCCCAGAGGTAGGCCACTTCCCAGCCATCCTGAACCAGGTGGGTCGGCGGCAGCAGGGTGCGCTGGACCTTCCCGGCGGCCTGGAGATCCCGCTCCAGGGCCCGCCGCTCGGCCTCCGACAAGCATTCCAGACAGACCCGCACCAGGGGGTCCTCGCTCAGGCGGGCCGAAGAGATGGGATCGTGGCACACCGCGCAGATGCCCCAGGTGCCGACTTCGATGGCGCCGATGGCCCCATCCACCTGCCGCATCAGTTCCACCCAACGCTGTTCCTTCCGCGCGGAGGTCAATGCGGCGAGGTGGTCACGCCGGGCGACGAGCCGTTCGAGGGTCCGGGCCTCCAGCGGAGTCATGGCGTCCTCCCCACCGCGGCTTCGGCCTGTTTCCGCAACAACGCGATCTGGCCCGCATGGTAGGCGTTGTGCTGCAGGATCCCCAGCAGTAGCCCCCGAATGGTGGTGTCAGAGCCCGACCTCACTTCGTCGAGACGGACTTCCTCCAGCTCGTGGACGGCGGTCCACAACCGGCCATGGGCCTCCTCCAGGGCCGCGCAGGCCGCCTGCCAGGTGGCGTCGGAATCCAGCTTGGCGGGGCCCCAGTCCGAACCTGGCACGTACTGGGGCCGGTTGGCTCCCACGATCTGCCGCTCCGTGTCCTCAAGCCAGTACGCCAGGTGTCCCACGAGTTCTGCGATGGAGTGCGTGGCCGGGCCTGGGCGCCACTGGGCCAGGCGTCCATCAACGCCGGACAGGAGTTCCATCAGGGCGGGCCCGTGCCAGGCGCCCCCTCTGAAACCTCGCTCCAGTTGGTCCGCCAGGCGGGTGGGGGCAAGATCCTGTGACTGAGCCATGAATAACCTCCCTGGCCGAAGATGCAGGTTAATATGGAGCCGATTTCTAACCTGTCAATACATCTTTATGGGTTATAATTGAGCCATGGATGAAGCTCCTGCTCTTCCAGGCCAGGGCCCCTTTGAGCTGTCCGGGGGCGACCTCAGCCTGGATTTCGTGAACACCTGGGGCGACCGGGGCCGCCCCGATACCGACGACCTGAGGTCCTACGCCCACCTCCTGGCCTTCGCCCGGCAGACCGGCCTCCTGGCCCCCAAGGTGGCTGAGGAACTGGCAGCCCAAGCCCAGGCGGAGCCTTCGGCCGCCGAGGCCGCCCTCCACGCCGCCCAGGCCCTGCGTGAGGCCCTGTACGGCCTCTTCTCGACCCGATCCCATGGGCTGGAGGTACCCCCGGGCGACCTGGCCAGTCTGAACCGGGCCCTCCGGGAGGCCTTGCCCCACCTCTGCCTCGCCTGCGAGGCGGCTCCCACTTGGCGCTGGCGGGAGATGGAACGGCACCTCACCGCGCCCCTCTGGCCCATCGCCCGCGCCGCGGCGGACCTGCTGACCCGGGAGCCTCCGGCCCCGGTCCGGGAGTGCGGAGGCTCCCAGTGCACCTGGCTGTTCCTGGACCTCAGCCGCGGCCGCTCCCGGCGCTGGTGCTCGATGACCAGCTGCGGCAACCGGGAGAAGGCCCGCCGCCACTACCACCGCACGCGGAAGCAGGGTCCGGGGCCGGGTGGCCCCACCTGAAAGCCCGCCCCAGGGGCGGGGTGGAGCATTCTCATTGATGATGTCTAAATCTCCTTGCTTTCCAGGGATGGCAGTGAAAGGATGGGCCGCCTTTCCCATTTAAATAAGGAGATGACCATGAAAAAGGCAGCCACACTTGCCCTGCTCCTCGGCGCCCCCCTGGCGGCCCAGACCTTCGAGGTGGGTCTCTTCATCGGGCAGCAGCAGTACCCCTCGCCCCACATGGACGTGGCGCCCGGCACCACGCTGCGACTGGAGGCGGATAACAAGACTGTCGTCGGCGCCCGCTTCGGCTATTCGGTGGTGGACTTCGGCCCCGCCCTGCTCCAGCTCACCGCCGGCTACCAGCCGGAATCCAAATCCACGCTCAAGGGCTCCCTCGGCGGTGCGCCCCTGGGTGAAGGCGAGCTGAAGCAGAGTCACTGGTCGGCCGGGGCCATGTTCAACTTCAAGGCCCTCATCGCCGTGGGCGCGGGTCTTGAGTTCCGCTCCGAATCCCTGAAGGAGACCGGCGGGGACAGCACCACCTACAACCGCGTGTGGGCCCGTGTGAACGCCGGGTACGCCTTCCCCACCCCCGTGGTGAAACCCTTCATCGGCATCGAGGCGGCCTTCCCCCTCAGCTCCAAGAGCAACGACTTCGCCTCCACGGCAGATCTGCTGAAGAGCCTCGCCCCGAAGAGCCAGATCGGCATCTACGCCGGCATCCGATTCTGACCGCATCCGAGTCACCAGGGCCCGGCGGCGTTCCCACCGGGCCCACCCGGCTATGCTGATGGACCGGGAGGCCCACCAGCCATGCGCATCCTCGCCCTCGACCACCTGGTCCTCCGCGTCACCGACCTGGAGGCCATGACCGATTTCTACACGCGGGTGGTCGGCCTGGGTCTGGACCGGCAGGTGCCGGACCTGGGGCTCGTCCACCTCCGGGCGGGGCGCTCCATGCTCGACCTGATCTCCACCGCCGGGAAGCTGGGCGCGTCCGGGGGCGCGGCCCCGGGGGCGGAGGGCCGCAACCAGGACCACTTCTGCCTGCGCATCGACCCCTTCGACGAGGCCGCCCTGCGGGCCCGCTTCGAGGCCCATGGCATCGAACTGGGCCCGGTGCACCAGAACTACGGCGCCGAGGGCACCGGCCCGTCTGTCTACCTCCGGGACCCGGAAGGCAACGTGATCGAGCTGAAGGGGCCCTCGGCGGACTGAGCGGGGATCAGGCCCCCTTGTAGAGCGACTCGATGAGGGTGGCGTACATCTCGTTGACCACCCGGCGCTTCACCTTGAGGCTGGGCGTCAGCTGACCGGCCTCCAGGCTCAGCTCGTGATCGAGGATGGCCACCTTCTTCACGCGCTCGAAGTTGGAGAGCTGCTGGTTGATCTGTTCCACCCGCTCCATCATCAGCTGGTGCACCTCGGGGCGGGCCACCAGGTCGCGGTTATTGGAGAAGGGGACCTTCTTCTGGTGGGCCCAGCGGTGCAGGCTGTCGAAGTTGGGGATGACCAGCGCCGAGATGAAGTTGCGCCGGTCGCCCAACAGGACCGCCTGGGTGATGAACTTGTCGGTCTTGAGCAGCTCCTCGATGGGCTGGGGCGCGATCTTCTTGCCACCGCTGGTGACGATGATCTCCTTCTTGCGATCCGTGATCTTGAGGAGACCCCGGGCGCTGAGCTCGCCGATGTCGCCGGTGCGGAAGTAGCCCTCAGTATCGAACGACTCCGCCGTGCCTTCCGGATTCTTCCAGTAGCCCTTCATCACGTTGGGGCCCTGGACCAGGATCTCGCCATCCTCGGCGATCTTCACGTAGGGCTTGCCCTCCCAGCTGTCGTAGATGGGGCGCCCCACCTTGCCGGGCACCACCTCGCCGAACCGGTTGAAGGAGATCACCGGGCTGGTCTCGGTGAGGCCGTAGCCTTCGGTGATGGGCAGGCCGATGGCCCAGAAGAAGGCCATGACCTTGGGCGCCAGGGGCGCGCCGCCGCTGATGGCGAAGCGGATGTTCCCGCCGGTCTTGGCCAGGATCTTGTGGAAGACCAGGTGGCGGCTCCACCAGAGCTGGAACTGGATCCAGAGGGGGATCTTCTGCTTCTCGTACAGGTAGGGCACGGACATGTCGCCGGCCCACATGGCCCAGTGGAAGATGAAGCGCTTCACGATGCTGCTGGAGGCCACGCCCTCGCGGACCCGCGCGTAGATCTTCTCGTAGATGCGGGGCACGCTGATGATGATGGTGGGCTTGGTGGCCTGGAGGTCATCACCCACGGTGGCGATGCTTTCGGCGTAGTAGATGCTGGCGCCGATGCGGAAGGTGGAGTAGTGCCCAGCCATGCGCTCCAGGATGTGGGAGAGGGGCAGGAAGGAGAGGCACCGGTCCCCCTTCTTGAGCTGCAGCAGCTGAAGCGTGCGCTCCACGTTGGACACCAGGTTGCCGTGGGTGAGCATGGCGCCCTTGGGATCCCCCGTGGTGCCGGACGTGTAGATGATGGTCAGCAGGTCGTCCGCCTTCCGCTCGCGCGCCCAGGCGCGCACCTCGGGCCGCCGGGCCTCCAGGGCTTCGCCCTCGGCCATGAGCGTGGAGAAGGGGAGCACGCTGGGATCCGCGGGGATGCCATCCATCTGCACCACCCAGGTGAGGGCCGAGTCTGGGCCCTTGGCAGACAGGGCCTTCCGGGCCTGATCGGCTGTGGAGCAGAAGACGATACGCGCCTCGGAGTGCTTGAGGATGAAGGCGCTCTGGGGCGCGTTCAGGGTGGGGTAGAGCGGGACGGAGGGCAGGCCCGAGATGGCGCAGGCGTAGTCCACGACCGCCCACTCGGGCCGGTTCTCGCAGATCAGGGCCACGGGCTCGCCCGCCTTGAGGCCGCGGGCCTGCAAGGCCAGGGCCAGGCGCTCCACCCGCGTCTGCAGCTCCTGGTGGGAGATGGGCACGTAGACGCCGCCCTTCCGGTAGGCCAGGGCATCCGGGGACTGGAAGGCGCAGGCCTGATAGAACAGTTCGGCAATGGTTTGAACCATGACTGGCTCCGGGGAAAGGGGCTTGCTCCGGGAAGGAAATTCAGGGGGCAGGCCGAACCACCACGGTTTCGGAGGGGCTGACACCCCAGCTCTGCAGGAAGGGCTCGGGCACGGTCATCAGCCCATCGGCCAGGCCCGGTACGAAGCGCACCGCCTCGTGGGCCACGCCGCCGCGCCACTGGATCCGCACCTGGGTGATGAAGCCGTGGCTGTAGGGCTGCAAGCCCCGCCAGCGGGATTCATGGATGACGCCCAGTTCCACATGATCGCCCTTCTTGAAGAGGCCCGTCTTCATGGTTTCCACCGAGAGGGGCACGGCCGGCTCGAAGACCTGCAGGCGCTCGGCCTGCAGAAGGGCGAAGGCGGCCTCCATGACCGCCGTCTCGTTCAGCTGGGTGGTGGTCATCACCTGATGGAAATCCTGGTAGCCATCGAAATGCTGGATGGCCTTCAAGGCGTCGGGGGAAAGCTTCAGGCCCGCCGTGAGGGACGGCTCGGGCAGGAAGGTCCAGGGCACCGCATCCAGGGAGGGGAAATAGGCGCCCAGGCGACGGCGGGTATCCAGCGTGCGGGCGGATTCCATGAGCAGGTCGGGCACGCTCCGCCGGATGCTGCCCACGGGCTTGACCGGAACCGCCTGGAACTCGAACTCGCCCCGCTCCCAGGCCAGGAGATCGAAGGCCGCGGACTCCCCGGTGATACGGCCGCTCTCGGCGTGCACCACGGCGCCGCCACTCACATAGATGACGCCGCGGAAGCGGCCGTTCTGCATGATCAGCTGGCCGGTCTTCCGGTTCAGGTGGAGCAGCTGCACCACGTCCGTGATGCTGATGCTTTCGAGGAGCCCCCGAAGGTTGCTCATGCGCGCTCCGGGGCCACGAGGGCGCAGTGCCCCGCCGCTCCGCTGGAAGGGAGGAGACGAGGGGCGGGAAAGGATGAGTAGGGCATGGCCTGGGACTTACCAATCAAGGGGGGTTGATGGAGAAGTGGTCCATCATTGGAAGGCCCCCTTCAAAGCGGGTCAAGATGGTGAAAACAAGGGGGTCGCAGAACCAGTGGCAGCGGAACGGGCCCGGGGAAAACCCGGCCGGGCAAAGAGAGCCGGACGGCCCTTCGGCCGCGGGGGGACGCGAATTCCCCACTCACCGTACACTGCCTTCAGCCCCGGAGCTTCCATGCCGTACCCCCGTCTGCTGGCCCCCCTCGACCTGGGGTTCACCACCCTGCGCAACCGCGTGCTGATGGGTTCCATGCACACCAACCTGGAGGAGGCCAAGGGCGGCTTCGCCAAGCTGGCGGCCTTCTACGCTGAGCGGGCCCGGGGTGGCGTGGGTCTCATCGTCACCGGGGGCATCGCGCCGAACCTGCGGGGCCGGCTCGCCCCGTTCGGCTCCCAGCTCTCCTGGCCCTGGCAGGTGGGGAAGCACCGCCAGGTGACCGAGGCGGTGCATGCCGCGGGTGGCAAGATCGCCCTCCAGATCCTGCACGGGGGCCGCTACAGCTACCATCCCCTCAGCGTGGCGCCGTCCGCCGTGAAGAGCCCCATCACGCCCTTCAAGCCGCGGGCTCTCTCCGAGCGCGGCATCCGGGGCACCATCCGCGACTATGCCCGCTGCGCGGCTCTGGCCAAGAAAGCCGGCTACGACGGCGTGGAGATCATGGGCAGCGAGGGCTACCTCATCAACGAGTTCGTCGCGGCCCGCACCAACCGCCGCACGGACGCGTGGGGTGGCAGCTACGAGAACCGCATGCGCCTCCCCGTGGAAGTGGTGAAGGCCGTACGAGCCGCTGTGGGCCCCGATTTCATCGTCATCTTCCGCCTCTCCATGCTGGATCTGGTGCCCGACGGCAGCACCTGGGAGGAGGTCGTGCAGCTGGCCCGGGCCGTGGAGGCGGCTGGCGCGACCATCCTCAACACGGGCATCGGCTGGCACGAGGCCCGCGTACCCACCATCGGCGCCATGGTGCCGCGGGGCGCCTATGCCTGGGTGACGAAGA
The DNA here is from genome assembly GCF_024609265.1 of Geothrix campi. Lineage (GTDB taxonomy): Bacteria > Acidobacteriota > Holophagae > Holophagales > Holophagaceae > Geothrix > Geothrix campi. The sequence continues at coordinate 1,427,687 of NZ_JANHMP010000001.1, forward strand.
AGCTCAAAGGCGAGGTCGGCATCCCCCTCGTCACCACCAACCGCATCAACACGCCGGAGGTGGCCGAGGAGGTCCTGGCCGCGGGTTGCGCGGACATGGTGAGCATGGCCCGCCCCCTGCTCGCCGACGCTGATTTTGTGGTCAAGGCCGCCGAGGATCGCGCCGAGGACATCAACACCTGCATCGCCTGCAACCAAGCCTGCCTGGATCACGTCTTCCAGAACAAACGGGCCACCTGCCTGGTGAACCCCCGCGCCTGCTACGAAACGGAGCTGGTCTTCCCGCCCGTCATCGCCGCCAAGCGCATTGCCGTGGTGGGCGGCGGCGCGGCGGGCATGAGCTTCGCCTGCCACGCGGCCGAGCGCGGCCACGTGGTCACCCTCTTCGAGGCCCAGGCGGAGCTGGGCGGCCAGCTCAACTTGGCGAAGCATGTGCCTGGCAAGGAGGAGTTCTACGAGATGCTGCGGTACTTCCGGCGCCGCCTGGCGACCGCGGGCGTGACCGTGCGCCTGGGTGAGCGGGCCACCGTGGAGCTGCTTGAAGATTTCGAAGAGGTCATCCTCGCCTCGGGCGTCCTGCCCCGCACGCCCCACTTCCCCGGCGTGGACCATCCCAAGGTCATCAGCTATCCCGACCTGCTGTCGGGCCGGAAGGTGGCGGGGAAGACCGTCGCCATCATCGGCGCCGGGGGCATCGGCTTCGATGTGGCGGAGTTCCTGGTGCAACCCGATCCGGCGCCAGATCGTGGCCGCTACCTCACCGAGTGGGGCGTCGACGGCGCCCATGCCCACCGGGGCGGTCTGCTGCCGGCGCCCCAGCCGCCGGCACCCGCGCGGCAGGTCTTCCTCCTCCAGCGCAAGACCGACCGCATGGGCGCCGGCCTGGGCAAGACCACGGGCTGGATCCACCGGGCCGGCCTCAAGGCCATGAAGGTGAAGATGCAGGGCGGCGTCCACTACGAGCGCATCGACGACGAGGGTCTCTGGATCCGCGACGGCAAGGATGCCGGCTCGAAGTGCCTGGCCGTGGACAGCGTCATCCTCTGCGCGGGCCAGGAATCTGAACGCAGTCTCGTGGAACCCCTCCAGGCCAAGGGGCTCTCCGTGCACCTCATCGGCGGCGCGGACCTCGCCACGGAACTTGACGCCCAGCGTGCCATCCGGCAGGGCGCGGAACTGGCCTCAAAGATCTGAATGCCCCTGGGAAGAGGGGCATCGACCAACCTTCCACTCCCAGCGGCACTGCGCCATCGAAGGCGCATGGGCGCCGCCGATTCCGATCAGAGGCTGGCGGAACCTGAACGAGCCACCGCCTAGGCCTGGGCCGCCGCGCGGTGCCGCTTGGCTTTGGCGCGGTTGCCGCATATGGCCATGTCGCACCAACGGCGGCTTCCGTTCTTGCTGTGGTCGAGAAACAGCCAGGCGCAACGTTCCGCGGCGCACTCCTTCAACCGGCCGAGGCGCTCCGAGGTGAGCAGCTCGCCTGCGGAACGGACCACCGGCCATAGCACCTGATCGAAGGACTGATGATCTGCTTCCCAATCCCAGCCATACCCGCGGCCGCGGCTCGCCAGGCAGAGCCTGGCGGAGCTGACGCGCAGCCACGTGTTCAGGTGGTCGAGCGCGCCGTCCTCCGCCGGACGACCGGCGGAGGCGGCAGAGAGAACCGCGAACATGGCCTCGCGCAGGGCCCGTGCGCGATCAAGCGCGGCGCTGGCCGCGGCCGGGTCCTGCCGTGACTGCCGGCGCAGTTCCGCCGCCTTCCTCGCTGGCACAGCCCCCGCTTCGAGCGCCCAGGCGAGGAGATCCTCGTAGCTCCCGAGCAATTCCTCTGAGTTGTCGGTGGGCCGCTTGGTGACGGTGTTGACAAAGTCGAGGCACAGATCCCCCCCGGTCAGGTCAAACCGCTCCCGCCCGCCGCCGGTGGGCGGGGGCTCTCGCTTGCCCGGAGCTTTCCTCATGTGTCGATGATACCCATCAAAAGCCACTTGACGGGTTACCATAAAAAGGTAACCTTTGTTTTAAATATTGGTGGTTACTGCTGGCGTTTGCCGGCGATCAGCGGGCGCACCTTCGGCAGGCGCCTGATCCGCCATTGCCCGACTGCTTCAGCACGACACCTCCCTTGATTTTTCGGCCTGATGTTCTTGGACGTGCCTTGAGACACATGGTTCAACCTCCCGGATTCTCCCCGGGTCATCCCCTGGAGGGTGATATGCAAAAAACCATCGACCGCGTGTTCGGCCTTTCCGCTGATGTTCGCTATGTCGCGATCTACCACCACGGCCAGCTGGCTTCCGCCATGCGATCCAGCCTGGAGAACGCCAGCGCAGCCGAATCGGACAAGTACGAAGAGTTGCTGGTCAATCCCACCTTGCTCACCCTGGCCCGCCAGCGGGGCAACATCGATTGCGGCGGCCTGGAGTATCTCATCGTGCGGTACGGCAGCTTCTTCGAGATCATCCATCCCACAGCGGGAGGCCATCTCTCAGTCGGCGTGGAACCCACCGCGAACCCCCTGACCCTCGTTCCGGGCATCCGGGAGGTGGCTGGCGGTCTCAGCGCGTGATACCCAGCCGGCTCGTAGGAGGCGGTGGCTGATGGCGTCAATGCCGGAGTGGTCCGGCCTCCCTCCGGATTCCATCCAATCCGGCGTTTCACCCCTGCGCTTTCCAGAAGGTAGGATTGACGGGAATTGATAACAGGCTCATCTGTGACCAGCGCCCTACCACGCCTCTCTGCCCCCGCCGCCCAGCGCCTCCTTCTCGGCGCGCAGGGCCTGCTGGACGATCCGGCGCGCCGGGCCACCGCGGCTTCGCTGCAAGCCCTCATCGAGCGGCTGGGCTTTGTGCAGGTGGACACCATCAACGTGGTGGCGAGGGCCCATGACCTCACGCTCTTCAGCCGCCTGGACGGCTATCAGCCCGAACAGCTCAGGAAGCTGCTGGAGGACAAGCGGAACCTCTTCGAGGGGTTCACCCACGATGCCTCCGCCATCCCCACGGCCTGGTTTCCCCAGTGGAAGCCCCGCTTCGCGCGGGACCAGGCGCGCATCCACGCCCACGCCTGGTGGCAGCATCACTTCCGGGGCACGGACGGCGCCCGCGTGGTGAAGGACGTGAAGACCCGCATCGAACGCGAGGGCCCGCTGAAATCCTCGGATTTCGAGCATCCCGAGAAACGCGGCCCCTGGTGGGGGTGGAAGCCGCAAAAGGCCGCCCTCGATTTCCTCTGGCGCAGCGGCGAGCTGATGATCCCCCGGCGCGAGGGGTTCCAGAAGGTCTATGACCTCACGGAACGCGTGCTGCCGGAGCATCACGCCCGGCCCTGCCCGGAGCCCGCCGAGCACCTGGAGTGGGCCTGCGCCACCGCCGCGGAACGGCTCTGGGTATTCACACCGAAGGAACTGGCGGAGTTCTGGGCGAGCATCGAAGCCACTGAGGCCAAGGCCTGGTGCGCTAGCGCGGCGAAGGCCGGGCGGATCGTCCCCGTGGAGGTGGCCGGGGCCGATGGCGCTTCCCGGCCTGCCTTTGCCGTGGCGGACTGGGAGCGCCGCCTGGCGAGGCTGCCCGAGGCTCCCGACCGCACCCGCCTGCTGTGCCCGTTCGATCCCATCCTCCGCGACCGCGCCCGGGCCCTGCGCCGCTTCGGCTTCGACTACCGCTTCGAAGCCTTCGTGCCTGAACCCAAGCGGCAGTACGGCTACTTCGTGCTGCCCATTCTCGAAGGCGACCGTCTGGTGGGCCGGCTCGATCCCAAGCTGCACCGGGACCGCGGGGTGCTGGAGATCAAGGGCCTCTGGTGGGAGCCCGGCGTGAAGCCCACAAGGGCCCGGAAGCGCGCGCTGGATGAGGCGCTGGAAAGGCTGGCGGGATTCGTAGGCGCCGATGAGATCCTGCTGCCATGACCGCGCACCCCGACTACTGGAACCGCATCTACGAGGAGGAAGGCCGCCCGGGTTGGGACATGGCTGGAGCCACGCCGGTGCTGGGGGAGGCGCTATCCCTGGCGTCGGTGCTGGGCCTGGGGCCGGAGGCCGCCATCGTGGTGCCTGGATGCGGGTACGGCCATGACGCGGCGGAATTGAACGCCCGGGGCTACGCCGTCACGGGCCTGGACTTCGCCCCGCTCGCCATCCAGGGCGCCAGGGCGCGCTATGGAGATCGGATCGCCTGGTCGCAGGCGGACTGGTTCACCACCCAGCTCGGTCCGTGGGAGGCGATCTTCGACCACACCTGCTTCGTCGCCATGGATCCGGCGCGGCGGCCCGCCTACGTGGATGCCTGTGCGTACCATCTGAACCCCCACGGTCTCTGGCTGGCCGTGCTCTTCCACGATGTGCAGGGCCGCCCCGGACCTCCCCATGCCATCCCCATGGAGACTTGCCGGGCCCTGGTGGAACCCCGTTTCGAGGTGCTCCATCTTGCACACGCAACAACCAGCCACCCGCGCCGCGCGGGACGGGAGTTCCTGATGGTGGCGAGGCGCCGGCAGGATTGACCGATGCACCTCCGGGGAGCGATGACCTAGAATGGTCCAAACCCCCGGAGTACCCATGCGAATGAAGCCTCTGGCCTTCTTGCTAGCTCTTTCCGCCCTGAGCCTGGTGGCCCAGGATGTGGTTCGCCTCGGCAACCTGAAGTTCGCGCATTACGGGGCCGTGTCCTACATGAAGGAATTGGCGCCGAAGTACAACCTCCGGGTCGAAGAGCGGATGTTCGCCAAGGGCATCGACATCAATCCGGCCATCGTGGCCGGTGAGATCGACGCCAGCGCCGCGGCCCTGGACGCCGCCATCGCCGGACGGGCGGCGGGCGTGCCCATCTACGTGGTGGCGGGCTTCGCCAAGGGCGGAGCGCGCATCGTGGTGAACGCCACCTCGGGCATCAAGTCGCTGAAGGACCTCAAGGGCAGGAAAGTGGGCGTGGCCCGTGGCGGAGCCCAGGAGCTGCTGCTGCTGGCGGAGCTGGCCCAGGCCGGCCTCACCTGGTCCGATCGGCCGGGCAAGGACGTGCTGGTGCTCTACCTTCCCTTCGCGGATCTCAATCAGGCCCTCATGGCCAAGAACATCGACGCCATGTGCCAGAGCGAGCCCTACAGCTCCCAGGCCATCAACCGCAAGTTCGGCGTGGAACTGCTGAAGCCCTATGACACCCCCCTCGGCGAGCCCATCCGCGCCCTGGTCATCACGGAGAAGCTCTACAAGGAACGCCGTGATGTGGCCCAGCGCTTCCTGCTCTGCTTCGTGGAGGCCACCAAGAAGTTCGTCGACGACCCCAAGCTGGCCGAGAAATACGTCCGCGAAAACATGTTCAAGAGCCAGATCAGCGCCGAGGACTACCAGGACGCCATCGGCAATTCCCCCTTCAGCTATGACATCAGCGTGCAGCATGTCCAGGTCACCACGGACCTCATGAAGCAGTACGGCGTGGGCAAGATGGCGAATCCCCCGAAGGCCGGCGACTGGGTGAGGCTGGACCTGCTGGCCGAGGCCAAGAAGCAGCTGAAGATCGACCAGCCCAAGGCCGCCGCACCGAAGCCCGCCGTGCCGAAGCAGAAGGTGAAGAAGGGATGAAACGGTACCGACACGCCGCCTCCGGCATCCTCGTCCCGCTGGCGGCCCTGGCCTTCTGGCATCTGCTCTCCGCCAAAGGCTGGGTGAACGCCACCATCCTCCCTTCCCCCATGCAGGTCCTCACCAAGTGGTGGGCGTACCTGCGACCGCTCGAGGCCTTCGATCCCAGCCAGGGCTCGTACCTCAAGTGGTGCTTCACCGGTGAACTGATCCAGGACGCCATGGGCAGCCTCTACCGCGTGCTGCTGGGCTTCGCCATCGGCACGGGCCTGGCCCTGCCCCTGGGCCTGGCCATGGGCTACAGCAAGGTGGCCTACGGCCTGTTCAATCCACTCGTCCAGGTGTTGCGGCCCATCCCGCCCATCGCCTACATCCCGCTGTCCATCCTGTGGTTCGGCCTGGGCAATCCACCCGCCATCTTCCTCATCAGCATCGGGGCCTTCTTCCCGGTGCTGATGAACACCGTCACCGGGGTGCAGACGGTGGACAGCATCTACCTGCGCGTGGGCCGCAACCTCGGTGCCTCGCGGTTCACGCAGTTCACCCGCATCATCCTGCCCGCCGCCACCCCCTACATCTTCACCGGGGCCCGCATCGGCATGGGCACGGCGTTCATCGTGGTGATCGTCTCCGAGATGATCGCCGTGAACAACGGCCTCGGCTACCGCATCCTGGAAGCCCGGGAGTACCTCTGGTCCGACAAGATCATCGCCGGCATGTTCACCATCGGCCTCCTCGGCCTGGGCATCGATACGGTCATGAGCCGCCTCAGTTCCCGCCTGCTGCGCTGGCACCGTGGTCTGGAGCAGGGATGACGGCCGTGACCATGAATCCCGGATCCCACATCTCCGTCCAGGGCGTCCACAAGGTCTTCCAGAGCGGGGGCCAGGATGTCTACGCCCTCAAGGCCATCGACCTGGAGATCGCCCGCGGGGAGTTCGTCTGCCTGCTGGGCCCCTCCGGCTGCGGCAAATCCACCCTGCTGAACGCCGTGGCGGGCTTCAGCCTGCCCAGCTCTGGCCACATCGTGGTGGAGGGCGCGACTGTGACCGCCCCGGGCCCCGATCGCGGCATGGTGTTCCAGGAATACGCGCTGTTCCCGTGGATGACCGTGGAGCAGAACATCGCCTTCGGCCTGCAGATCAAGGGCGAGACCAGGACCGCCATCCAGGCCAAGGTGTCCAGCCTCCTTGACCTGCTGCACCTCCAGGATTTCCGGAAACGCTATCCCAAGGATCTGAGCGGTGGCATGCGCCAGCGCGTGGCCATCGCCCGGGTGCTGGCCCTGGATTCGCCCATCATGCTCATGGACGAGCCCTTTGGCGCCCTGGACGCCCTCACCCGCCGCAACCTGCAGGACGAGCTGCTGCGGCTGTGGACCGAGCTGAAGAAGACCATCCTCTTCGTCACCCACAGCATCGAGGAGGCCCTCTACCTGGCGGACCGCACAGTGGTGATGACCTATCGTCCGGGCACGGTCAAACGCGATCTGCGCGTGGACCTGCCCCGTCCTCGCGACGTGGCCAGCCCCGACTTCAACGCCTTGAAGAAGGAGTTGAGCATGCTCCTCATGGAAGAGCAGAGTCGGCATGAGCAGGACGAGTTCCGCGGCGCGGCGGTGGATTAGCCGCTGGCTACCGGCCGGTCTTCGATCCGGCCCCGGAGGCCAGGCGGTCGTGCCAGAACAGCAGGTCGATGCCGACGTTCAGACGGAACTCCCGCCCCCAGTGGTGGACCCGGTTCCATTCGATCTCCGGGGCGAGGACGTAATAGATCCAGCGATGCCACAGCTCGCGTTTGAGGAAGAACGTGAGGAGGTACTTGTTCTCCTGCCCGGGCGTGCCGAAGACGCCGAACCGGACGCTCGTGCCACGGGCCATATCGTTTCCGTTGATGCGGCGGCGGATGTCGCTTTCCTGCAGGAGTTCCGTGATGTAGCCAAGGCTGAGGCTGACCTCCCATTCCCAGCCCCGACCGTGCCCCGGCTGCAGTGACGCCACGTCGGCATCCCGCTGTTTCTCGCTCCACTTGAAGGAGGCCGCGGGGCGGAAGTTCCAGAAGCCCTGCCACCGATCCGCCATCACCGAGGTGATCGCGCCGGCGCCATCCCGGCTTTCCCAGTAGAGCCGCTCGAACGGGTAGAGCTTCCAGTGCCCGGTGGCCCAGGTGGGGCTCCAGTCCAGGTGGGTGTACACCTGCGGGCGGAAACTGGCCATGAGCCCCAGGGTCGCGTGGAAATCATCCGTCCAGGTCCGCTCCACGCCGATTCGCGCGGATCGCCGCGCCTCGATGGGGGGTGCCCCCGGCGTCTGGGTGGGATCCAGGGTGGTCACTTTCAGCTTCAGGCGGCGGTCGGCGTTGGGCAGGAAGATCTTCGCATCCAGATCGAGCAGGCCCTTCAAGTGGAACCTGTTCGCCGCATCGAGGTCGGGGAGCCCATACAGGCCCAGGCGCAGCTCGAATGGCGGCACCGGGAGGGGTTCCGTCCCTTTGCGCACGAACCAGCGGTCGACCCGCTCCACCTTGGGTTGCAGGAAGTGGTAGGTCCCCGCCTGGAACCGGTCCAGCTTCTGGCCGAAGGAATCCGGAGCGGGTGGTCCTGGCTCCTCCCCGGCCCACGCAGACGAAGCTGCCATCGTGGCCAGGAACGGCAGCACGCGGGAGCGGAGGCATCTGCGGATTCGCGGGGAGGCTCGCATGGGGCCCGCCTACGCAAGGCAGCCCAGTGTCCCACCGATCGAGTGTCGGGAGTGCCGGAAACGTGAAAAAACAGGCACAATGCGCGCCACTGGATGATCGAAAGGATCCGCCCTAGGCCTTCGGACAGGTGTTCACGCCCAGCAGGGTGTAGAGCGGGCAGAACCGCATGAAGGCGGTCAGCAGGGGCACCACGCCGAGGAGGCCGAACCAGCGAGCCTTGCCCTCCAACAGGAAGACCAGGCTCAACAGAACGAGGCCCGCGACGATGCGCACGGTCTTGTCGGTATTTCCGATATTCGCCTGCATGGAGACCTCCTTCAGGGAAGGGACGGCGGCGGTGGTGGCACGGAAGGCAGGGCCTCCCCCCGGCCCCGGGTGGCAAGGGCCACGGCCAGCGTCCACAAGGGCGCGAGGTTCAGATAGGGAACCGCCTCCGTGACGAAGGAGGGCAGGAAGGCCCAGTGGAAGCCGAGCATGGCCCACAGGACGATCATGGTGATCAGATCGAGACCGGCGCCCAGGAACCAGCCCATGGGGCCGGAGAGATCCGCCGGTACCTGGATGGCGTCCACGGCCAGCGCGATGGCCCAGGCCAGGCGGATTCGGGTTTTGCCAAGGGGCCGGATCATGGAGGCAGTCTACGCCCCGGCAACCGCACCGGGAAAGAGCAGAACTCAGGCCTCGAGGTGGATCTCCGCCAGCGCCTTCATCACCAGCTCGGCACAGGCCTGATAGCGCGCGCGGCCGGTGAGCTCGCCGGGCAGCCCGGAGACATCGACCGGGGGCCCGGCGACGATGGTGATTCGGCCCGGTCGCGGCCATTTTGCCTCTCGACCCCAGCACTCGAAGGCGCCGAAAATCCGGACGGGGACCACGGGCACTTCCCCCTTGGCGATGATGAAACCGATGCCAGCCTCGGCCTCCTGGAGGGTGCCATCGGGTGAGCGGGTTCCCTCCGGGAAGATGAGGACCCGGTTCCCCGCCTTGAGCAGGCTCAGGATGCGTTTCATGCTGGCGAGATCGCCCTTGCCGAGATCCACCGGCAGCACCTGGATCCGCGGGAGCAGCCACCCCAGGAGCCCCTTGAACAGGGTCTTCCGGGCCAGGTAGTAGATGGGCTTCCGGAAGGCGGCCCCCACGGCAGCCGGATCCAGGAAGCTCACATGGTTGGCCACGATCAGGGCGCCGCCGGACTCGGGGAGGAACTCCCGGTGCAGAGTGCGATGCCGGAAAAAGATGCGACCGACGAGCCGCGACAGGGTGTGGGCCAGCCAGTAGATCACAGGCACACCGCCGGAAGGAGGCCGCGAGCGCCCGCTCACCGCCGCGCCTTCCCCGTGGCCCGCTCGATGTGGATGCGCACCACGGCGGTGCGGAACAGGTCCTTGTCGATCTCCCGCTCCACCACATCGTGATGCTCCGCGGCGAAGCGGAGGCCCAGGGCCCGCAGGGCCGCGCGCTTCTCTCCCGCCTCCGTGAGCAGCTCCGCCCGGCCGAAGACAATGACGCTCGCATAGCGGGTGGCGAGTTCCAGGGGCAGAGCCTCGGCCAGGGCGACCGCGCAGTACGAGACCTTCGGATTGGCGGCCAGGTTGGCGAGCTTGTGGCCGACCGTGGCGCAGTGGATGATCAGTGCTCCGTCTGCCACCGCATGGTTCACGGGCACCGCGTAGGGCCAGCCGTCCGCATCCACCGTGGCCAGCACCCCCCATTCCGTTTCCTGGAGCAGCCGGAGGGCTTCAGCTTCATCAAGGGCCCGGTCCCGCCGGCGGATGGGATGGTTCGGCGCGCTCATGTCCGTTCCTTCTGTTTCACCGCCAGCCAATTCAGCGCCTCCAGGGGCGTCATGCGGCTGAGGTCCAGGGCTTCCAATTCTCCGCGGAGACCATCGGGCTCCACTTCGAACAACGGGAGGGCAGGTTGGGAGGGCATGGGCGCCCGGGGCGGCGCCTCCGGTGCCTGGGCCAGCAGGCGCTGGGCTTTCTGGATGACGGCCTTGGGCAGGCCCGCCAGACGCGCCACCTGGATGCCGTAGCTGCGGTCCGCGGGGCCTGGCGCCACGCGGTGGAGGAAGTGCAGCTGCTCCTCCCACTCCTGCACCTCCACGTGGAGGTTCTGGATGCGGCTGTCGTCCGCCAGCTTGGTCATCTCGAAGTAGTGCGTGGCGAAGAGCGTGCGCGGCGCGCCTGATTTAAGGTCCCGCAGGAAGACGGCGATGGCTTCGGCCAAGGCCAGACCGTCCCGCGTGGAGGTGCCGCGGCCGATCTCGTCCAGGATCACCAGGCTCGCGGCGGTCGCCTGGTTGAGGATGCGCGCGGTTTCGGTCATCTCCACCATGAAGGTGGACTGACCCTTGGCCAGCTGGTCGGACGCGCCGATGCGAGTGAAGATGCGGTCCACCAGGCCGAAGCGCATGAGCTCCGCGGGCACGAAGGAGCCCGTCTGCGCCAGCACCACCAGCAGGGCCGCCGTGCGCAGGAAGGTGGACTTGCCGCCCATGTTGGGGCCCGTCACCACGGCCATGGGCTGTGCCGCGCTGAACTGCAGGTCGTTGGGGATGCACTCGCGGCCCAGGCGGGATTCCAGCATGGGGTGGCGGGCGGAGGCCAGCACCAGCTCCCGGTCCTCGCCCAGTTCGGGCCGGGTCCAGCTTGAAAGCCGCGCCCGCTCCGCCAGGGCGGCCAGCACATCCAGTGCGGCCACGGCCCGGGCCAGCCGCGTGAGATCCCCGCGGTGCTCCAGAACCAGGGCCAGCAGGCGCTGGAACTGCGCCGCTTCCAGCTTGGCCTGGTCGCTCTCGGCGCTGAGCAGCCGCTGCTCGAAGGCCACCAGCTTCTCAGTGGTGAAGCGCTCGGCGTTGGCCAGGGTCTGCTTGCGCAGGAAGTGCGCGGGCACGGCGCCCAGGTTGGATTTGGTGATCTCGAAGTAGTAGCCGAACACCCGGTTGTACTTGATCTTCAGGCTGTTGATGCCGGAGGCGGCGCGTTCCTCCTCTTCCAGCTCCAGCATCACCTGCTTGGCGTCCCGGGCCAGGTGGCGTACCGCGTCCAGTTCCCGATCCACGCCCTCGCGGATGACCCCGCCCTTCTCCAGGTCCAGGGGCGGCGCCTCGGCCAGGGTGCGCTGGAGCTCAGCCAGCAGCCCTGCGCACAGCGGCGTCCCGTCTGGCCACAGGCCCAAGCCCGCCACTTCGGGGGCCCAGCCCTCATCCTGGACCCGCGCGGGCAGCTTCTGGAGCACGGCCAGGCCCTCGCGCAGCTGGGCCAACTCCGGTGGCGTGGCGAGACCCAGGGCCACGCGGCCCAGCAGGCGGTCGAGATCCGGCACTTGGGCCAGCAGCGTCTGGATGGGGGTGCGGCGACGGTCCTCCGTGAGCCAGGCCACCTGGGACCAGCGCCGCTCCAGGGTGGCGCGATCACGCAGCGGCTGCTCCAGCCAGGCCTTCAGTTGCCGCGAGCCCAGGCGGGTGCGGCACTGGTCCAGCAGGGCCAGCAGCGAGCCCGCGCGGCCGCCGTCCAGGCCGTTGGCCAGCACTTCCAGGTGGCGGGCGCTGGTGGCGTCCAGCAGGGGGCCCGAGGCGCCCAGCTCCAACGACACGCCCTGGAGGTGCGCGGGCCGGCCCTTCTGCGTGGCCTCCACGTGATCGAGCAGGGCCGCCAGGGCACCCAGGGCCGCCGGATAGGGATCGAGGCCCACGCCTTCCAGGTGCTGCCAGCCGAAGAAGGCCAGCACCTGCTGCTTCGCCCGGGAAGCCTCGAAGCGCCAGGCGGGCAGCCGGGTGCGGGCGGCCTCCAGATCGGGGATATCCCCGGCACCCTCGGCCAGGATCAGCTCCTGGGGGCCCAGGCGTTCCAGCGTGGCCCGCAAGGCCTCCTCGCCCTCGCCCGGCAGCACCCGCAAGGCGCCGGAGGCCAGCTGCAGCAGGGCCAGGCCCCAGGCACTGCCCGAGCGATGCAGCGCGCAGAGCCAGCGGGCGTCGTCATCCAGCCAGGTACCGGGCGTGATGATGCGCTTGATGGCCCGCGGCAGGAGCCCCTTCACCTCCTCGGCCTTGGCGGTGGGCTCGGCGATGGCGGCGGAGAAGCCCGCCGCCAGCAGCTTCGGGAGGTACGAGTCCAGGGCGAAATGGGGCACCCCGCACATGGGAGTTTCCGAATCCGTGCCCTTGCCTCGCAGCGTCAGCGCGATCTCCAGCACCGGCGCGGCCCGGATGGCATCTTCGCCCAGGATCTCGTAGAAATCGCCCATCCGCGTGAGCAGCACGGCCTCGCCCGCCTCGCGCTTGAGGCCCGCGATCTGCTGCAGCATGGGGGTGGACATGGGGCTTACCGGTTTGTCGGAGGGTCAAAGGGTGGAAGAAGACGAATCTCCGATCTTCCCATAGAGCGGAGGCTGCCGCGAAGATGGACCCATGGAACGCGTGGACTGCATCGTCATCGGGGCCGGCGTGGTGGGCTTGGCCCTGGCACGGCATCTGGCCCTGGCGGGCCGTGAAGTGGTGGTGCTGGAGGCGGAGGACCGCATCGGCACGGGCATCAGTTCCCGCAACAGCGAGGTCATCCACGCGGGCCTCTACTATCCGGCGGGCTCCCTGAAGGCGCGGCTGTGCGTGGCGGGCAATCGGGCCCTCTATTCCTTCTGCAAAGCCCGGCGGGTGGACCACCGCCGCTGCGGCAAGCTGATCGTGGCCACCGATGCCAGCCAGGTCGACGACCTCCGGAAGCTCCGCGCGCGCGCCGAGCGCAACGGCGTCCTGGATCTCCAGTGGCTGGAAGGCGAGGATGCACGCCTGCTGGAGCCACAGCTCCACTGCGCGGCGGCCCTGCTCTCCCCCAGTACCGGCATCGTGGACAGCCACGGCCTCATGCGGGCTCTCTGCCTGGACGCCGAGGCCGCGGGCGCGACGGTGGTGCTGAAGAGCCCTGTCACAGGCGGCCTGGACACCGCCGAGGGTCTGAAGGTGGAGGTGGGCGGCGCCGAGCCCATGAGCCTGCTGGCGGAGCGGGTCTTCAACTGCGCCGGTCTGGGGGCCTTGGCGCTGGCCCGCACCTTCGTCGGAATCCGCCTCCAGGCCCTTCCGCCCCTGCCCCGGCAGTTCGCCAAGGGCAACTACTTCAGCCTGGCCGGCGCGGCGCCCTTCTCGCGGCTGGTCTATCCCCTCCCGGACCAGAACCACCTGGGCGTCCACCTCACCCTCGACTTGGCCGGCCAGGCCCGGTTCGGGCCCGACGTGGAGTGGATCGACCACGAGGACTACGACGTGGATCCCCGCCGCGCCGAGGGTTTCTACGCCGAGGTCCGGAAATACTGGCCCGGCCTGCCCGCCGGCTCGCTCCAGCCCGCCTATGCGGGCATCCGCCCCAAGCTGCATGGACCCGGCGAGTTCGCTCCCGACTTCCTGATCCAGCGGGAGGACGCCCATGGGGTTCCGGGCCTGGTGAACCTCTTCGGCATCGAATCCCCGGGCCTCACCGCCTGTCTGGCCCTGGCGGAGGAGGCCGCGGCCTAGCCTGCCACCACGGCCCCGCCTTTCCGCGTTTTCGGACCGTCGAATCTGATCAATTAAAAATACAAGCCATCTCACAACAGAGATGGCTTTCATGTTGACACGGCAAATATGTCCGATATACCTTTGGAGAGTCATGACAGCAAAAAACAGGCATTATTCACCAAAAGGGGAACATTTAATGCACGTGAGCAAGCATCTTCTCACCGCCCTTCTCGCTGTCGGCATTGCCGGCACCGCCTCCGCCCAGTCGGCGACCAACTGGACCGGCTTCTACCTCGGCGCCAACGCGGGCTACGGCTTCGGCAAGTCCGATGTGACGACGTCGACGGTCTTCAGCACCACCGGCTACTTTGCCGCCTCCAGCGTGGCTTCGATCAACGCGATCGGTGCGGACAGCGTGAAGCCCAAGGGGTTCGAGGGCGGCCTGACCTTCGGCTACAACGCCCAGACCGGCCACACAGTGTACGGCTTCGAGATGGACGCCAATGCCTTCAGCCTGAAGGACGACCGCTCCACGACCGTGGTCTACCCCGGCTTCGCCCCCACCACCTACACGATCAACCAGACCACCAAGGCCGAGTACCTGGTGACCCTGCGCGGCCGGGTGGGCTACGCCGACAACCGGAACCTCTGGTTTGGCACCGCCGGCCTGGCCCTGACCTCCCTCAAGATCGAGGACAGCTTCTCGGACACCTTCGCCACCGCGGCGGAGAGCGTCTCCAAGTCGAAGTCCAAGCTTGGCTGGACCCTTGGCGCCGGCTACGAATACGCCACGCCCGACCACTGGACCTTCAAGGCCGAGATCCTCTACCTGGACTTCGGCAAGGTCTCCGTGGATGGCGGGACTCTGACGGCCTTCACCCCCGCGACCGCCTTCCCCACCAGCCCCTTCACCCACACAGCCAACCTGAAGTCCGAGGTCGTCCGCATCGGCTTCAACTACAAGTTCTGATCCCGGCCAGTCCGTTCCGGGTCCGATGGAGCCTGCGAAAGCGGGCTCCTTTTTCATGTCGACCGCCGGGGGCGCATGCTGGAACGCCCGCCTCGGCCCGATCGTGACGGTCCGCGTTGTCGGGGCCCACGGAGGGCCCCGAGGTGACTATGCTGGATGACCACCCATGCCCACGCCCCCAGATCCTTCAAGGCCTCGTTCCACCTCCGGCGGAACCGGCGACGACTGGACGGCCGCGGGCCCGGAGCCGCCCCGGGAGGCCACCCAGCTCCGGCCGGCCGACCCGTCCTTCCGCGACTCCGGCTCCCCGGCCCCCGGCCTGAGCCCCGAGGAGCTCATGGCCCGCTTCCCCCTGCCCAAGCAGGGGCGGTATGAGGCCCTGGAAGTCGTCGGCGAGGGCGGCATGGGCGTGGTCTACAAGGTCTTCGACCGGCAGCTGCAGCGCCCTGTGGCCCTCAAGCTCCTCAAGCGCCTGGACCGGGAGGACACCGAGCGGTTCCTCCAGGAGGCAAGGGTCCAGGCCCAAGTGGAGCACCCCAACATCTGCCACATCTTCGAGGCCGGCGAGGCCCAGGGCCACCCCTACCTGGTCATGCAGTTCGTGGACGGCCCGACCCTCCGGGAAGCCTGCGGGGATCTCGACCTCCAGGCCAAGGTGGAGGTCCTCCTCCAGACCGCCGAGGCCCTGCACGCCTGCCATCGGGCCGGCATCGTCCACCGCGACGTCAAGCCCGGCAACGTGATGCTGCAGAAGAAGGACGGCGGCTGGCACGCCTTCCTCATGGATTTTGGCGTGGCCCGGGATCTGGACGCCGTTTCGCGCACGCATACGCACGCCATCATGGGCACCCCCATGTACCTGAGCCCTGAACAGGCTCTGGGTCGCGCGGACAAGGTGGATCGCCGCTCGGATGTCTATGCCCTCGGCACCCTCCTCTACGAATGCCTGACGGGCGCGCCCCCCTTCCATGGCGAGACGCCGCTGGCCCTCCTGCGGAAGATCGCGGAGGACGACCCCGTGCCGCCTTCCCGCCTCGCTCCGGAGGTTCCGCGGGACCTCCAGACCATCATCCTCAAGGCCCTGGAGAAGGATCCCGCGCAACGCTACGATTCGGCGCGGGCCTTCGGCGAGGATCTGCGGCGCTTCCTCGATGGCGATCCGATCCAGGCGCGGCCCCCCTCCCTCGCGTACCGCGCGGACCGGCTCCTGCGCAAGAACCGGCCGGTGGCCGCCCTCCTGACCTGCTTCCTCCTGGCGGCCGTCTACGGTCTTTTCTCCGCCCTGAGGGCCCGTTCCCAGGTGCGGTTCGCCCAGCAGTTGGCGCAGGAAGTGGAACGGCTCAACAGCCGCATCTTCCAGGTGCGCAGCCTGCCCCGGCACCCCGCGGGCAGGGAACTTCAGGATGTCCGGACCGCGCTCGCCCGGCTCCAGACCGAGACCGAACAGCAAGGGCGGTGGGCCCAGGGGCCCGCCCGTCTGGCCCTGGGCCGCGGCTACCTCGCCCTGGGCGACCTGGAGAAGGCGCGCGTCCAACTGGAGGCGGCCCGGAAAGCCGCGCCTAGGGATCCCGATGCCGCGCAGGCCCTCGGCACCACCTTGGCGCGCCTCTATGTGGCCGAACTCGAAGGCCTCCACGGCCAGGCCCTGGAGGAGCGCCGCCGGGACCTGGAGCCCACCCTCCGCGATCCCGCCCTGGCCCTCCTGCGCGAGGCGCGGGGGCGGAGCCTGGAGGGGTCGGCCTATACCGAGGGCCTGCTCGCCCTCGTCCAGGACCAACTCGACGAAGCGCTGCGGAAGGCGAAGGAGGCCCAGATCCGCCAGCCCTGGTTCCCGGAGCCATGGCTGCTGGAGGCCGAGGCCCGCAAGGGGATGGCCCTCAAACTCCTCCTCGCGGGCCGGCGGGATGAGGCCGTGGCCGAGATGGAACGCGAGGGTGCCTGCCTGCTGGAAGCCCAGGACCGCGCGCGCAGTGCGCCCGAGCCACTGGTGGAGGAAGCCCAGCGGCGCTTCGCGCTCCTCAGCCTGAAGCTGGACCAGGGCCAGGCCACGCCGGCGGATCGCGAATGGGCGCTCCGGCCCGTGCAGGAGGCCCTGGAAGTCGATCCGGACAACTGGCAGGCCTACAGCTACAGCACGGCCATCCACCGCCGGTGGGCCACGCAGCTCCTGAACCGCGGCGAGGATCCCAGCCCTGCCCTCGACGCCGCTGCCTCGGATGCCGAGAAGGCCCTGGCGCTCCGGCCGTCGGAAGCGGCCCTCTGGGTGAACTGGGCCACGGTGCTGCGCAATCGCGCCGAGCGGGACATGGCCCAGGGCCGGGACCCGGAGCCCTTCCTGGAACGGGCCGAGGCGGGGCTCCAGCAGGCGCTCCAGCAGCCCCGCCTGCACGACTATCTCCTCGACGCTCTGGGCAACATCCATGCGCTGCGGGCCGAACGCCAGCTCCTGACAGGGCGGGATCCTTCGGCCGAGGTCAAGGCCGCCGCGGGCATGCTGGAGGCCGCCTCCGCCCTTCGCCCCTGGGTCGGGCACAACTTCAGCGAGGGCGCGGCCTACCAGACCCTGGCCCAGTATCAGGCGTGGACCGGGGTCGACCCCCGCCCTGCGCTGGACGCGGCCCTCCGATGCCACCGGGCGGGCCTGGCGCTCCAGCCCTCCTCGCGCTTGTCCCGTCTGGGCCTGATCGGGTCCCTCCTCGACCGGGCGACCTGGGACCTGGACCAGGGGCGTGCTGCCGCGGACGACCTGACCGAGGCGCGCCGCCAGATCGAAGGCCTCCTCGCCAAGGGGCCCGGCAGCGCCGAGGTTCTGGCGGCCAGTGCCCGCGAGCGGCTGCTCTCCGCCCGTGCCTCGCGCAGTCCCGCCCTGGCCCGCCAGGCCCTGGCCCTCCAGCAGCGGGCTGCCGCCCTCGCCCCCGGCAATCTCAACCTGAAGCTTGCCTGGGGTGTCCAGGCCCTCGAGGCCGTACGGGAGCTCAACCTGCCCATGGATCCCGGTGCGGCGGCCGCCCTGCAGGCCGCTGCCCAGGCCCGCCCCTGGGATGGTTGGGCTCAGCTGTTGGAGGCTGAGCACTTGCTGAGGACCAACCGCGCTGGCGGAGCCCGGGTCCTCACCGGAAAGGCCCTTGGGCTCAACCCGGCGTTGGAGCGAGAAGCCAGCCGGCGGGGGTTGAATTAGCAAATTATGAAGAAAATTTTAGTGCATAGACATCATATTTGAATCATCCTGGAAGCCGAGGTGTTCCATGTCCCTCCTTCCCCTCACCCAGAAAGCCAACGACACGCTGGTGGCGGCGCGGCAGCGGGCGGTGCAGGACCAGCACCCGGAACTGGTGCCCCAGCACCTCTTCGGGGCCCTGCTGGCGCCGGAGGCGGGGCTGCATCCGCTGCTGGAGCGGGCCGGGCTGTCGCCCGAATCCACCCAGGGCCTGGTGGCAGCCGCGGAGGATCTGATCGCCAAGCTCCCTCGGGCCGTGGGCGGTGCCGAGCCCCAGGTGGGCGCGGCCTTCCGCCATTTCCTGGAAGTCGCCAGCGACACCGGTCGCGGGCTGGGCGACCGCTTCCTGGCCACGGACGCGCTCTTGCTGGCCCTCAGCAACGCGCACACGGACGCCAAGAAGGTGCTGGAGCGCTTCGGCCTGGACCGGAAGACCCTGGAGGTCGCCATCCGCGACACCCGCAAGGGCTCGAAGGTGGAGGACGAGAAGGCCGAGGAGAAGTTCGCCAGCCTGGAGAAGTACGCCAAGGACTACACGGCCCTGGCCGCCGCCGGGAAGCTGGACCCGGTCATCGGCCGCGACGAGGAGATCCGCCGTGTGCTGCAGGTGCTCTCGCGGCGCACCAAGAACAACCCCGTGCTCATCGGCGAGCCCGGCGTGGGCAAGACCGCCATCGTGGAGGGCCTGGCCCAGCGCATCCACAAGCGGGACGTGCCCGAAAGCCTGAAGGGCCTGCGCGTCATGGGCCTGGACATGGGCTCCCTGGTGGCCGGCACCCAGTACCGCGGCCAGTTCGAGGAGCGCCTCAAGGGCGTCATCGAGGAGGTCGAGAAGGCCGAGGGCCAGATCGTCCTCTTCATCGACGAGCTGCACCTGCTGGTGGGCGCGGGCGCCGTGTCCGGCGGCATGGACGCCGCCAACCTGCTGAAGCCGGCCCTGGCGAGGGGCGAGCTGCGCTGCATCGGCGCCACCACCCTGGACGAGTACCGCAAGCACATCGAGAAGGACGCTGCCCTGGAGCGCCGCTTCCAGCCGGTGCTGGTGGACGAGCCCTCCGTGGAGGACGCCATCTCCATCCTCCGCGGCCTGAAGGAGCGCTACGAGCTGCACCACGGCGTGCGCATCCAGGACGCCGCCCTGGTGGCCGCCGCCCACCTCAGCCAGCGCTACATCTCCGACCGTTTTCTGCCGGACAAGGCCGTGGACCTCATGGACGAGGCCGCCAGCGCCGTGCGCATGCAGATCGACAGCCGCCCCACGGAGATCGACGTCCGCGAGCGCCGCGAGATGCAGCTGCAACTGGAGCGGCACTCCCTCACGAAAGAGAAGGATGCGGCCAGCCGTGCCCGACTGGCCGATCTCGAGAAGGAACTGGCTGAGCTTAATGAGGAGCTGAGCCACCTGCGGGCGCAGTGGGAGAACGAGAAGAAGGTCATCGAGGGCACTCGGGGGCTGCAGAAAAAGCTGGACGATCTGCGCATCGAGCTGGACCAGGCCAAGACGAAGGGCGAGTACGAGCGGGCCTCGCGCCTGGAGTACGGTGAGATCCCCGCCCTGGAGAAGCAGATCGCCGCCACCTCGCCCAAGGAGAGCGCCATGCTGCGCCTCGAAGTGGGCGAGCCCGATGTCGCGGCCATCGTGAGCCGCTGGACCGGCATCCCCGTGAGCCGCATCCTCGAAGGCGAGGTGGAGAAGCTGCTGCACATGGAGGCCCGCCTCGGCGAGCGCGTGGTGGGCCAGGACCCGGCCCTCACGGCCATCTCCGACGCCCTGCGCCGCAACCGCGCCGGCCTGGGCGATCCCAAGCGACCCATCGGCAGCTTCCTCTTCCTGGGCCCCACAGGCGTGGGCAAGACCGAAGTCGCGCGCGCCCTGGCGGAGTTCCTCTTCGACGACGAGAACGCCCTGGTCCGCATCGACATGAGCGAGTTCACCCACGAGGCGGATGCCACGCGCCTCATCGGCGCCGCGCCGGGCTATGTGGGCTACGAGGAGGGCGGGCGCCTCACCGAGGCCATCCGCCGTCGCCCCTACGCCGTGATCCTCCTCGACGAGATGGAGAAGGCCCACCCGCGCACCTTCGACCTCTTCCTCCAGGTGCTGGAAGATGGCCGCCTCACGGACGGCCAGGGCCGCACGGTGAACTTTCGCAACACGGTGGTGCTCATGACCACCAATCTGGGCAGCCAGGCCATCTACGATGCCGGGGGCGATACCTCGAAAGCCCAGGTGGCTGTTCAGGCCGCCCTGCACGGCCACTTCCGGCCGGAATTCCTGAACCGCCTGGACGAGGTGGTGATCTTCCGCTCCCTGGATCGGGACGACATGAAGGCCGTCGCCCGCATCCAGCTCAAACGCGTAGAGGCCCTGCTGCGGGATCAGCGGCTGGATCTGGAGGTGCCGGAGGCGGCGCTGGACTGGCTGGCGACCGAGGGCTTTGATCCCCACTACGGCGCCCGCCCGCTCAAGCGGCTGATCCAGCAGTCCGTCGTCAACCCTCTGTCCCGCCTCATCCTCCAGGGCCAGCTCCAGCCCGGCGGCCGGGCCCTGCTCTCGATCCACGACGGCCAGCTCCTCGTTGAGGGCGAGGCCATCCAGTAGGCGCCCTCGCCCGGCAGCCGTTCACCCGGCGCTCCGCTTGGGTTCACGGGCCGGGCCTGCTTCCCCGCGAACGGACGCGCCACCGGCGCGTCCTCCCACTCGGCCCGCGCTGCGCTTGGCCTCGCGGAGCGGGTCCCGCGGCTTTGATCCCCACTACGGCGCCCGGCCGCTCAAGCGGCTGATCCAGCAGTCCGTCGTCAATCCGCTGTCCCGCCTCCTCCTCCAGGGCCAGCTCCAGCCCGGCGGCCGGGCCCTGCTCTCGGTCCGCGACGGCCAGCTCCTGGTCGAAGGCGAGGCCGTCCAGTAGGCGCCCTCGCCCGGCAGCCGTTCACCCGGCGCTCCGCTTGGGTTCACGAGCCGGGCCTGCTCCCCCGCGAACGGACGCGCCACCGGCGCGTCCTCCCCCTCGGCCCGCGCTGCGCTTGGCCTCGCGGAGCGGGTCCCGCGGCTTTGATCCCCACTACGGCGCCCGCCCGCTCAAGCGGCTGATTCAGCAGTCCGCCGTCAACCCGCTGTCCCGCCTCATCCTCCAGGGCCAGCTCCAGCCCGGCGGCCGGGCCCTGCTCTCGATCCACGACGGCCAGCTTCTCGTTGAGGGCGAGGCGGTCCAGTAGGCGGCAGGGCCCTGGAGGCTGTGGGCAAATAAAACCGTATTCATGCGAAACTTGCCATCGACCTGGACCCGCCCGATGAGACCCAGGTGCATGGAGCCAGTGTGCCGCTCACTCCCCCCATCCCCATCCTCATCGTGGACGACGAGGCGGACCTCCGGAACCTGTTGGTGGAGGCTCTGACGGACGAGGGCTACGCCGCAGATGGTGCCGAGGATGGCGCCCATGCCCTTGAGCTGGTGCGGCAGAAGCACTTCCCGGTCATCTTCACCGATCTGAACATGCCCGGTGGGTTATCGGGCCTGGAGCTGCTGCGGGCGATCCATGACGAGGATCCCAGGAGCATGGGCATCCTGATGACCGGGTACGCCACCACGGAAGCGGCCATCCAGGCCCTCAAGCGCGGCGCCTACGATTTCATCCAGAAGCCGTTCAAACTGGTGGAGATCGAGGCCAGCCTGGAGCGGGCCCTGGAGCACTACCGGCTGCTGCGGGAGAACGAGGAATACCAGCAGAACCTGGAGCGCATGGTGGAGGCCCGCACCCAGGAGATCCTGGGCCTGAAGAACGACATCGAGCGGCTCTTCGAAGGTTTCGTGAACGCCTCCGTGACCGCCATCGAGGCCCGCGATCCCAGCACCTCCGGCCATTCCAGCCGTGTGGCGGAACTCACGGTGGGCTTGGCGGAGGCCGTGAACACGACGCCCAACGGTCCCTACGGCGAACTCCACTTCACCCCCATCCAGATTCGCGAGATCCGCTACGCCAGCCTGCTCCACGACTTCGGCAAGGTGGGCGTCCGCGAGCAGGTCCTGGTGAAGGCCAAGAAGCTCCACGACGAGCGCCTGGAAAACCTCTACCAGCGCCTCCACCAGCGCACCCTCGAAGTCATGCGGGAGCAGATGCTGGCAGCCTGGAGCAAAGGGCAGGCTTTCGATCACGATCGGGTCAGAAGCCTGCTGCTTCACCAGGAAGAGGAGACGCGGCACCTCATGGACCTCGTCCGCAGGAGCAACGAGCCTACCGTGCTGCCCCAGGAGGTGGCCCGGGAGCTGGACACGCTGGAGGACCTCACCTACCAGCACTGGAGCGGGGAGCGTCGCATCCTCTTCGAGCCCAGTGACCTCGACCTGCTGAGGATCCCCAAGGGCAGCCTGTCCACGGAGGAGCGGGAGGAGATCCAGAGCCACGTCACCCACACCTACCGCTTCCTGGCCCAGATCCCCTGGACGCTCGAGCTGGCGGGCGTCCCCGACATCGCCTACGCCCACCACGAACGGATGAATGGGCGCGGCTACCCGCGGCAGTTGACGGAGCCGGACATCCCGGTCCAGAGCCGGCTCATGGCCGTGGCGGATGTCTACGACGCCCTCACCGCCGCCGACCGCCCGTACAAGGCCGCCGTGAGCGTGGAGCGGAGCCTGGAGATCCTCGACCAGGAGGCCCGGGTGAACCTGCTGGATACGGAGGCGCTGCGCATCTTCATCGAGGCCCGGATCTATGAGCGCACCCTGGGCCACGGGAGAACGGCCGTCTCATGATCTCTCGGTCGGCACCCCCGGCTCGCCGCACAGACTAAGGTGAGTGGATGACCAGCTCGCATCAGCTTCTCTGGACCGGCTTCCGCGGCCTTGACGCCCCGGAAGTAGAACTGCCCTTCGCGCCGGGCGGTCTCATCCTCTTCGCCCGGAACCTGGATCCGGATCCCGTGGCCGGCCCCGCCCGCTGCCGGGCCCTCGTGGCTGGCCTCCAGGCCCGCTACGGCGCGGAGCTTCCGTTGGCCGTGGCCCTGGATCAGGAGGGCGGCCCCGTGAGCCGCCTGCGCCCCTGGGTGGGGCCCACCCCCCCGCTGCGCCGGATCTGGACCGGCGGCGGCGCCGAAGCCTGCGCCACCTGGGGCCGCCTCTGGGGCGAAGGGCTGTGCCTGCTGGGCTTCAACGTGGACTTCGCGCCCGTGGTGGACCTCTGGGACGGCCACCCGGACGCGGGCATCGGGGACCGGGCCGCCAGTGCGGATCCGACGGAGGTCGCCGCCGCCGCCGGCGCCTTTCTCCACGGCCTGGAGTCCACGGGCGTCCGGGGCTGCCTGAAGCACTTCCCCGGCCTGGGCGGCACCACCCTCGACAGCCACCTGGGCCTGCCGGCCCTCACCGAGGGCCCGCAGATCGACCGCAATGTCGCAGCCTTCATCCCTCTGGCCCACCCCGACCGGCTGGTGATGGTGGCCCACCTGCGCACGCCCGCCTCGGCCCCCCTGCCCGCCAGCCTGCACCGCGGCTCCGTGCTCGCGAACCCCTGGGGCCTCCAGGGGCGCTTCCTCCCGGACGACCTGGAGATGGGCGGCTGCGCAGACTGGAGCTGGGACGACCGCGTGCGGCTCTCCCTGGAGGCCGGGCACCAGTGGCTGCTGGTCTGCCAGAGCCCCGAGGGCTGGACCGCCTGCGCCGAGGCCGCCGGCCGCCTGCCTGAAGCCCTGTGCCGGGGACCCCTCCAGGCCGCCCGGGCCATGCGCCGGAACCTGATTCCGGGCGCCCTCCCCTTCGAGCCCCAGGCCTGGCAGGCCTGGCTGGAGCGGCTCCGCGCCGCCACCGGGAAGACCTGATGCCCGGCCGGGTCCTCATCGTCGACGACAACGCCATGATCCGCAACGAGATCAAGGCGGTCCTCATGAGGGACGGCGGCTTCACGCAATTCCTGGAGGCGGCGGATGGCCTCACCGCCTTCAAGATCATCATGGAGACGCCCCCGGACCTGGTGCTTTGCGACCTGGTGATGCCGGGCTTCGACGGGCTGAAGTTCCTGGGCCTCAAGGCCAGCCGCCGGGACCTGGAGCAGATCCCGGTGATCATGCTCACCGCCGAGGATGACCTGGACCGCAAGGCCGAGATCCTGGAGCGGGGCGCCTCCGACTACGTCACCAAGCCCTTCCACGAGAAGGAGCTGCTCGCCCGGGTGCGCATCCACACCAAGCTGAAGCGGCTCCAGGACGAACTCCGGGAGATGAACGCCCAGTTGGAGGCCCTGTCCGTCACCGATGCCCTCACTGGCTTGGCGAACCGGCGCCTCCTCGTTTCCCGCCTGGAGGAGGAGGTGCGGCGGGCCCGGCGCACCAAGGTCCCCCTCGCCGTGGTGATGATCGACATCGACCACTTCAAGGATGTGAATGACACCTTCGGCCACGCCATGGGCGACGTGGTGCTGCGTAACATCGGCACCATGCTGAACGCCAGCCTCCGGGCCACGGACCTGGCCGCGCGCTACGGCGGCGAGGAACTGACCCTGGTGCTTCCCTACACCGACGGTGCCGCGGCTCTCCGGGTCGCCGAAAACCTGCGGCAGAAATTCGCCGCCATGGACCACCTCCTCGGCAGCGCTACCGTCCGGAAGACCGTCAGCATGGGTGTCGCGGCCAGGGAGGGCCAGTCCGAGCGGCCCGACACCGAGGAGCTCCTCAAGCTGGCTGACGAGGCCCTCTACCGCGCCAAGCAGGGCGGGAGGAACCGGGTGGAACGGGCGCCCTAGCCAGCGGCCGGAACATGGACGCGGCCCCGAAGGGCCGCATCCGTCATCCCTGATAGCTGAGGGGGCTACTTGGCCGCCTTCTGCAGGGCTTCCACCTTGTCCGTCTTCTCCCAGCTGAACTCCGCCCGGCCGAAGTGACCATAGGCGGCGGTGGCGCGGTAGATGGGCCGGCGCAGGTCCAGGGCCTCGATCATGGCCTTGGGGGTACAGCTGAACACCTCCCGCACGGCGCGGACGATGGCCTCATCCGACACCTTTCCGGTGCCGAAGGTGTCGACGGCGATGGACACCGGTTCGGCCACGCCGATGGCGTAGGCCAGCTGGATCTCGCAGCGGTCCGCCAGATCCGCCGCCACGATGTTCTTGGCGATGTAGCGGCCCATGTAGGCGGCGCTGCGGTCCACCTTGCTGGGATCCTTGCCGGAGAAGGCGCCGCCACCGTGGTGGCCGCTGCCGCCATAGGTGTCGACGATGATCTTGCGGCCCGTGAGGCCCGTGTCGCCCATGGGGCCGCCCACCACGAAGCGCCCGGTAGGGTTCACATGGAAGATGGTCTGGGGATCCACCAGGTCCTGGGGCAGCGCGGCCTTGATCACGTCCTGGATCACCGCGTCGCGGATACTGTTCTGGGTGATGTGCTCGTCATGCTGGGTGGAGATGACGACAGTGTGGATGCGCTGGACCTTGTCGCCATCGAATTCCACGGTGACTTGCGACTTGCCGTCCGGACGCAGCCAGGGCAACTGGCCGTCCTTGCGGACCTCGGCCAGCTTCCGGGTGAGCAGGTGGGCGTAGTGGATCGGCGCGGGCATCAGCTCCGGCGTCTCCCGGCAGGCGTAGCCGAACATCAGGCCCTGGTCCCCGGCGCCCCCCGTATCCACGCCCATGGCGATGTCCGGGCTCTGCTGATCGATGGTGACCATCACGGCGCAGGTGGCGTAGTCGAAGCCCTTGATGTGGTGGTCGTAGCCGATGTCCTTCACCACATCGCGAACCAGCGCGGCGACGGGAATGTAGGTCTCGGTGGTGATCTCGCCGGCCACCAGCACCAGGCCCGTGGTGAGGAGGGTCTCGCAGGCGACGCGGCTGCGGGGATCATCCTTGAGGGCCGCGTCCAGCACGGCGTCGGAAATCTGATCCGCCATCTTGTCGGGATGGCCTTCGGTGACGCTTTCGGATGTGAACAGGTGACGCCCCTGGGCGGCCATTCGGGACTCCTAGGAATCCCCCCGGAACCTGTTCCGGAGGAAACGTGAAGTATATCGTGGGACCGCTGCCCCTACACCTTTTGGATGACGCAGGAAACCTTGCCATGCCCTAGCCTGGAGGACTAAGGTGGGATGTTTCCATCCCTGAAGCGCCTATCCCAAGCCCCCTAAGTGGAGGAACCCATGACTCCCTTCCGCCGTTCGACGCTCGCCATCGTGATGATGGCAGCCTCTCTCCTGATGGTATCCACCGCCTGCAAGCGGGAAGATCCACAGATCCGGGAGCTGACCCAGAAGGCGGCCGAGGCCGACAAGGCCAACCAGCAGCTGAACCAGGCCGGCACGGAACAACAGAAGAAGCTGGCCCAGGCCGGTGTGAACGACATCCGGCCCAACGCCGAGACGCTACAGCTCACCGACGAGCAGAAGAAGGCCCTCGAAGAGCGCATCAAGAACGAGAAGAACAGCTCCTACCAGGCCCTCCTCCAGGAAGTGCTCGATAAGGACAAGGAAATCAAGGACCTCAACTCCAAGGTCGCGAAGCTCAAGGCCGACCTGCCCAAGCCCGATGTGGCCAGGCCCAATGACAGCCACTACGGCATGGCCCTGCGCTTCCTGAAGAAGAAGGGCGTGCCTGAGGCCGAGGCCAAGAAGCTGGTGAGCCGCGTGGCCATCATGGAAAAGCTGGCGCCCGGCTTCGAGGTCTACCACTTCTACGCCAACGGCACCTACGGCACCTGGGTCGCCCAGGGCCGGGCCAAGATCACGCCCAATGACCTCATGCGCCAGGAGCGCGAGAAGATCGAGGGTGAGCGCGACGAGGCCGTGGCCCAGAACGACAAGCTGCAGGAAGAGGTCGCCGATCTCGAAACCCAGAAGCAGAAGATCACCGAAGAGATCACCAGCCTGCAGACCGAGCGCTCGAACCTCATCGAGGAGCGCACCAAGCTCCAGTTGGACAACGCCGCCCAGCTCTCCAAGCTCAACTCGCTGCACTACGTCGTCGGCAACCGCGACACCCTGAAGGCCGATGGCATCATCGAGATCCCCATCTTCGCCAAGGACCGGGCCGGCAAGAACTGGCGCGACGAGGTCTTCACGCAGAGCCTCGACCTCCGCAACGCCAAGACCATCACCATCAAGGCCTCCGACGTGGGCCTGAAGAAGATCGGCAAAGTGAACGTGGTGCCCGGTTCGTACCTGAAAGACGAACACTACAAGCTCGTCATCAGCCCCGACAAGCAGACCGCCACCGTGGAGCTCATCACCGTGAGCCGCTTTAAGAACGACAAGGTCGTGTTCGCCGTCACGGATTGAACCCCGTCCGGCCTACCCGAAGTAAGGCAGGGGCCCCTTCCGGGGCCTCGCCTTTTGTGTGGCAATTCCCCTTCGGGCCGCCTATTGTCATCAAACCAATCCTCGAAACCTTTCCAACCCCACCCATGAGGTGACGCGATGCATCCACGCTTGAACCAAGCGATCCTCGGCGCTTCCCTGGCGATGCTCTTCGCCTGCAGCGGCGGCGGCGACTCGAAGGCCCCCACGATCGTCACGGGCCCCGCCAGCATGCCGAGTTCCACCGCTCCGGTGTTCGACCCGGCCACCGGGAACGTGCCCCTGCCGAACATCCTGGCCACGGCCGTGGCGGCCGACCCCCTCGTGGGCCGGACCGCGAACAAGCCCATGACACCCCCCGAGGCCCTGGCCTATGTGAACCTTCACGAAATGGGCGGCACCAACGCTGTCTCCGGCCTGAACGCCCCGGTCTATCTCCGGTTCAATGCCGCCGTGGACGCCAGCACCATCACCGCCGCCAACGTCAAGGTCTTCCAGCTCACCCCGGACGCGGCAGGCACCGAGAACAACCCCCTCGGTTTCACCGATGTTTCCGGCATGTTCACCTACAACTACACCGCCGGTGGCACGGATCTGTTCCTGTTCCCGAACTTCCCCCTGCTCCCTGGCACCCGGTACCTCTATGTGGTCACGAACCGCGTGAAGGACACCGCCGGCAAGCCAATCTCCGCCTCTCCCTACTTCGAGGCCCTCAAGTCCCTCACACCGCTCACGGGCTCCTTCGGCGCCCTGGAGCCCATCCGGGCGAACGTCGCCAGTGGGGCCAACATCCTGCTCTCGGGCTACGCCAAGGTGATGGATGACCTCATCACCGCCAGCGCCACCACCACCGTGACCCAGCGTGCCGGCATCGCCGTGCTGGGCCGGTTCATCACCACCGGCGCCGGCGCCATCTCCCTGAACACCACCAGTCCTTCCGCTGCAGGCGCCTCGCTCCTGCCCGTCGAATCGGCCCTGAGGTCCTACGCGGCCGGGTCCAACATCCCGGGCAACCTGCCGGCCAAGACCTGGAGCAACACCATCACGGTGACGGCCACCTTCGACCGGGGGGGAACGAACCCCACGCCTGACGCCTATTGGAGCCTCGTCATGGGCACGGCCACCGCGGCTCCGGCCACGGTGGGAACGGTCGTCCTCGGCAAGATCAACAGCGCCGATCTCTCCATGGATCCCGTGGTCGTCGCCGCCCATGCCGCGAACAACGACCTTACTGGCATCACCGGTGCCTACAACCCCGCCGCAGGTGTGACCCAGGCCTTCCGCCCGGATGGACTCCACCTCGCCGGGTTCTATTCCACGGATCGCCAGGTGCCTTTCGTCTACATCGCGCCGACCGCGGCCGCGCCCGCTGGTGGCTATCCCCTGGTCATCTACGCCCACGGGATCGGCGGTCAGAAGGAGCATGTCCTCGCCGTGGCCCAGAGCCTGACCACCATCGGTCGGGCCGTCATCGCCATCGATGAGCCTCTCCATGGCGAGCTTGCCGTCCCCGGCCACACCACCGGCGCGGCCTGGTTCCAGGACTTCGCCGCCTACGGCGCGCCTCTGGCCCTGCGCTCCAACGTCCAGCAGGGCGCATTCAACCTTGACCGCCTGGAATTGACGATCCGGACCGGTGGATTCGCCGGCCTCGGCGCGGCCATGCCCTCCATGGCCGACATCAAGTTTGTGGGCCACAGCCTGGGTTCCATCATCGGCAGCTACTACCTGGCCGGAAACACCACGCTTTCCACCACGGGTTATCCCTACACCCAGACATCCCTCAACTCCGACATGAAGGGCTACTTCTCCGTGCCGGCGGGTCGGTGGGGCTACATCGGCCAGGACACCACCTCCACTTTCGAGCCTGTCGTCACGGCCGGCCTCGCGGCCGTGGGCATCACGAAGAACACGCCCACCTACCACCAGTTTTTCCTCGTGACGCAGTCCATTCTCGATCCTACCGATCCCGCATCCATGACCACGCCACTGGCCGCCGGGCTCCCCAGCCGGCTCTCCGGCCGCGTCGCCATGCAGGAAGCCGTGGGTGAAACATCCATTCCCAACGCCTATACCCGTTACCTCGGCAACGCCCTGGGTGGCCGTGCCGTGCTCGGCACAACGGCGGCTGCGGCCATCGCACCCGGCTTCAAGCAATTGGCCTACACCGCTGGCGGCACACCGGCCCACGCTGCAGGCGTGCCCGCCCAGTTCATGTTCACGATCACCGGTGGCGCCCTGGCTCCCAAGGTCGCCAATGCCGCCGTGGCCCTTACGGACACCACACCCACCGAAGGCTACTTCCAGTTCGATCAGACGGGCATCAACCACAACTCCCTGATCGATCCCTCCAGCCTGACCAACCTGTCCCTCATCCAGCGCCAGATGCGCTATTTCATGGGCTTCACCGGCGCCTCCATCGTCGTGGATCCCACCCAGGGCGCCGCCCTTCCGATTGCGCCGGTTCCCCTGACTGAGCTGGCACTCCCAGAGAGGTTCACCATCCTCGGCCACTGATCATCGGCCGCATCCAGAAGAGGCGGGGTTTCGGCCCCGCCTCTTCGCGTCTACCCCGCCAGCTCCGGGAAAGCCTCGAGCAGCTGCCTCCGGGCCTCCAGCAGCTCGGGCACGGCGGCATCCCGGCGGCGGCGGAAGCCACGGATGGCCTGGAGATCTTCAGCCGCGCGCTCGAGGGCGGGGAGCCCCAGGAGGACCAGCAACAGGGCCACCGGGGCAGCCAGGGCCGCAGCTCCACCCCAGCACCAGCCGGCCAGGCCCGCCAGGACCGCGGCCCAGAGGGGGTGGAGCAGCAGGCCGGCCAGCAGTTTCAAGGTGGCGGCCTGGTCGCCCTCATCCGTGAACCGCCCCGCCGCCCAGCCCACCAGTCGGTAGGAGGGCCAGAACAGCAGCGCCGGAGGCAGCAGCAGCGCCGCCAATCCCAGGCGCAGGACCGCACCCGGCAGCCAGCGGCGGATCTCGGCACCCGCGTAGGGATGGCCCACCTGATCGGGCCGGAGGCCCTTGGCCCGCAGCCAGGCCTGGGCTCCGTGGACCCGGGCCTCCAGGGCGGCCAGTTCCTCCGCCGAGCGCTCCGCGAGATGCGGCACCAGGGCCCGCACGCGCCGGCGCAGGGCCTCGAGGTCCACCCGGCTGCCGGGAGCCTCAGCCAACAGCCAGGCCACCTCCTGGGCCAGTGCCAGCACGCGCACCTCGGCGGCGTGGAGGGTGAGGGGCTGCAGCGCGGCCCGGATGCGGGCGGTCAATTCGGCCACGGCTTCGGGCTCCGCGCTCCGGGGGGCGAGGTCCTCCCAGACCACCGGCTCGCCCAGGCGCAGCAGGACGCTGTGGCGGAAGGTCGCCCGGTCCCCGTAGACCAGACCCGCCGGCACCACGGCGACCGGGACGGGACTGGAGAGGATGATGCGGGCGGCCCCGGTCTTGAGGGGCGCGAGGTCCGCTTCCGAGTGGCTCACGCCTTCGGGGAACATGGCCACTGAGCCACCCCGGGCCAGTACCTCGTGGACTTTCTGGAAGCACCGCTGGATGGATTCCGGCGTGGCACCACCGTCCTTGGGCCGGGTCACGGGGATGGCCCGGAAGGCCGCCAGGAAGGGCCGCAGGGGAGCGAGCTTCCAGAGGGTGGCCTTGGCCAGCCAGCCCGCGCGCCGGTCCAGCAGGGCCGCGGCCGCGAGGGGATCCAGCAGCCCGTTCGGATGGTTCAGGAGAATCAGGCAGGGACCCGGCGGCAGATCCGGACCTTCCCGGTGCAGGGCGCGAAACCAGACCCAGGCCAGCATCCGCGCGGTTCGGCTGGCCGTCATGTCAGTCCGCTGCCGGCCGGTGCCGGGCCCACCAGAGGGCCAGTCCGCTGAGCAGGATGGCCGGCAGCACCAGGTAGAGGGCCCGGCCCAAGGCGTCCCCGCCGGGGAAGCCCGCGGCATGAAGGGCGTCCGCCCGGCGGCCCACCAATTCGGGACTGATGGCGTCCCCCAGCAGGTGGATGAACAGCACGTTCACCGCCACCCCCGTGGCCCGGATGCTGGCGGGCAGGCTGCTGACGGTGAGCGCGTTGACGGGGCTGGTGTTCACGAAGAGCAGGAACATGCCCAGGCAGAACAGGGCGTAGGCCGCTCCGAGGCTGCCGGTGGCCAGGGCCCAGGCCACCACCGGCGCCGCGGCCACCAGGGTGAGGCCGGAAATCCCGGCTCCGGCGTCGGGCCAGCGTTTCTGCCAGCGGTCCGTGAGCCACCCGCCCAGGAAGGTGCCCAGGATGCCCGTGACCACCGCGAGCGCCCCGAAGACGAGCCCCGCTCTGGCCGTGGATACGCCGAACCGGCGCTGGAGCAGAGTCGGCCCCCAGGTGCTGAGGCCGCCCATGGCGAAGGTGTAGGCCACATAACTGGCGGTGCAGGCCAGCCAGATGCGGTTCCGGAATATGCGCTTCAGGCGGCGGGGGTAGGGCTCGCCCGCCCCGAGATCTTTCTCCTCATCCATGGCCCCTCGCACGGGATCCACCTGGAAGGCCATCCAGAGGGCCAGGGCCAGGCCGGGCAGGCCCGCCACCAGGAAGGAGGACCGCCAGCCCCAGGCTCCCGCCACCAGGCCGCCCAGGCCGTAGCCGAAGGCACTGCCCACGGGGATGGCCAGGTAGAACCAGGTGAAGACCTTGGCCCGGTCGGATTCATGGAAGCCATCCGCCAGCATCGCCGGCCCCAGGCTGGCGTAGGCCGCCTCGCCCACGCCCACCAGGGAGCGCGTCACCAGCAGCCCTGGATAGCTATGGACAAAGGCGGCGCTGAGGGTGGCCAAACTCCAGAGCGCAACGCCCGCGGCCACGAGGCGCGGACGATGGAAGCGGTCGGCCAGGTACCCGAAGAGGGGTGCGGCGCACATGTACACCGCGATGAAGACGAAGGTCAGCCGCCCCAGCTGGGCATCCGACAGGTGCAGTTCCCTGCCCAGTGGCTCGAGAACCGCCGCGACGACGTACCGATCCAGGTAGTTCACCAGGTTGATCCCGGTGAGCAGCAGGAGCAGCCGTCGCGCGGCGGTCATCTAGTCGGACGAGGGGTCTGACTACTTCTTGGGGGCGGCAGGCTTGGAGGCAGCGGGCTTGGGAGCGGCCGGCTTGGCCGCGGGAGCCGGGGTGCCCTCGCTGGCATCCAGGCGCTTGGCCACTTCGGCGGTGAAGCTCTTCATCCATTCCTGATCGGCCCAGGAGAGGATGTTCACCGACTGGTCGGAGAAGACCATCTGCAGCTTCTGCTCCTTGGCCAGCTGCTCGACGATGGGGCCGGCCAGCTTGGTGATGGCCTCGCCCACCTTCTTCTCCACACGCTGGTATTCCTGCTGGCTGTCCTCCTGCATCTTCTTGGCCTCGAACTCCAGATCCCTGAACTTCTTCGCCAGGGCCTCCTTCTTGTCGGGGTCGAGGCTGGGGGAGTTCAGCTGCTGCTGCAGCGTCTGCAGTTCCTGGCCCTTGGCCTGGAGCTTCTCCTGCAGGTTCTTTCCGGTGATCTCCAGCTCGGAGAAGATGGCGCCGGCCTTCTTGGAGCTGCGCACCAATTGATTGATGCTGAAGAAGGCGAAGCGCGGCGCCTCCTGGGCCGCGGCGGGTACGGTGAGGGCGGCAGACAGGCAGAGGACGGCCACGGACGGGGCAAGCAGGCGCATGGGAAGACTCCAAGGGGAAAAGGTCATTGTAGCGTGAGGGCCCCGGCCCTCAGCAATCAGAAGGTCGTGCCGATGGAGAACTGGAAGTCGTTCTGCCCGTCTCGATCAAAAGGATAGGGGTTCAGCTTACGCGACCAGATCAGACGCAGGGGAGCGGGGCTGATGGGCAGGAAGAACCGAAACTCCACCCCCATCGACCGAACCAGGGAGGGATTCTTGTAGGAATACTCGTTGTGATACGCGTCCTGGTAGGGCACCGGGTCACGGCTGAAGATCTTGGTGCCGCTCCCCCAGGCGTTGCCGGCGTCGTAGAAGAAGACGAGCCGGAACTGATCGGCAATCTTGAACTGGTACTCCGCGTTGGCGATGAACTGCTTGTTGCCGCCCACCACCACCGGCTGGCCGTTATTGTCCAGGAGGACGCTGCCCACCTGGCCATAGCGGTAGCCGCGGATGCTGTTCTCGCCACCGGGCCGGTACAGGTCGTAGAGCGGAAGGTCCTCGTGACCCATGTTCTGGAGGTAGCCGTAGCTCAGGTTCACGGCGAAGATATGCCGGTCCGCCACGTTGGCGAACTTCGCGAAGTCCCAGCTGGCGCGCAGGAATGGCTTGTCGCCACCGAACTGCCAGCCACCGTACTCCAGGCCGAACGAGAATCGCGTGCCCTGGGTCGGCTTGAACTGGTGGTTCACCGTGCTGTAGGACAGGCTCTGGCTGAAGGTGGAGGTGAGCTGGTTGCTCATGTCTCGGAAATAGTAGTTCTGACCGCCTTCGATGCGGATCAGTCGGAAGCTGTACCCCGTGGAGTAGGTGGTGAAGAAGGCCCAGGGCTGATTGGGGAACCAGTTGCTCAGGCGCGCGCCCACGGACAGGCCAAGGCTCCGGGTGTACTGCTTGTAGGCGTTCGCGATGCCCACGCGCGAGGCGTCGTAGTCTGCCGAGCCGTTCGACACGGACACGGCGAAGGAGTAAGGCAGGTCGAACACGAAGGGTTCGGTGAACCCCACGGAGACGTTCTTGGAGAACTTGCCGCCGTTGTAGCTCATGGACAGGGTCTCGCCGCCGCCACCCAGGTTGCGGGTGGAGAAGCTCACGCCCAGGGAGAAGCCGAACAGCGAACCGTACCCGCCCTGGAAGAGCAGCTCATTGACGCCGGCCTCCTCGCCGCGGACCACCACATCCACCTGCGGCTTGTCCGGCACCAGATCGACCTTGGGCTCGGAGGTCTTCACATCAAAGAAGCTCAGCTGGCTGATGCCCAGCAGCGAATCCTTGAAGATGTCCATGCGGAAGGGGTCGCCCTCCTTCAGCATCATGCTGCGGCGCAGCACCTTGTCCTTGGTGGTGAGATTGCCCTCGAACTCGATGCGCCGGACGGTGAACAGGTCGCCCTCCACCAGCTTCAGCGTGGTGTCCACCTTCTTGACACCGTCCTCTTCCCGGATATCGAACTTCTTTTCCGCGCGGAAGAGGATATAGGCTTGGTTGCTGTAGGCTTCCTTGAGCTTGTCCACGGTCTGGTTCACCGCGTCCAGATCGAAGGGTACCGGCTTGGTGCCGGGCTTGGGAGCCTCCGTGGAAGGTTGGATGTTGAAGAACTTCTTGAGGAAGGAGTGGTTGTCCCGCTTCACTTCCGCGTACTTCTGCGGATAGTAGTTCTCACGGAAAAACTTGCCGCCCTCGGCCTTGAAGGTGCCCTCGAAGAACTGCTCGCCCTCGAGGATGGGAATCGAGAGGGTGGCGCGGAGGTCGTACTTGGGGGACTTGGCCTCCTTGGCCCGCTTCTCATTCTTCTTCTTCTGCTTGGCGGAGGTCCGGTCTTCCACCTCGATGACCGGCTTGCCCACGAAGACATCCTTGTAGCCCAGCTTCCAGTAGGCCTTCTTGACGTTCTCCAGATCCTCTTCCAGGTTCTTGTCCACCAGCAGGTCGTGGGTGGTGAGCCAGCTGAACATCCAGTGCCGGCGCGTCTTCTTCATGACGTCGCGCAACTGGGCGCTGGAGAACACCTTGTTGCCCCGGAACTCGACCTTGTAGATCTTCGCCTTGCCGCCTTCGTTGACCTCGAAGACCAGCCGGGCCACACCGGGGCCCATGGGCTCGAGAATGATGTCCACCACCGGGTTCCGGAAACCTTTCTCACCGGCCTGATCCACGATCAGGTCCTTGATCTTCCGGGCCGCCTCGGGGTCGTAGATCGTCTCCGGGTTGATGGTGAGCTTCTTCTCCTTCACCTTGTCCTTGAGGTTGGTGAGGCCCACCTCGGTGCCGCCGCGGTAGTCGATTTCCTTGATCAGCGGGCGCTCCTTGATCCGGATGACCAGCTTCTTGCCGCCCTCGGCGTCCTCGAGCTCCAGCTTGATGTCATCGAAGGAGCCACTGGCCCAGAGCTTTTCCATCACGGCGCTGAAATCCAGGTTCCGCAGGTCGTCACCCACCTTCACGCCCGACTTGAAGATCACCGTCTCGGCGGTCTGCTTCTGGGCGCCCACCACCTCGATCTTGACGATGGGTTCGATATCCTGGGCCGCCAAAGGGAAGGAGAATCCCGCCGCCAGGACCACGAGGGTCAGGGGCAGCACGCCCTTCCACCACCGGGGCAGGGCCCGGTTACATTCCGTGTTCCGCTGCGTCATTCAGGCGCTCCGACCAGATGGGTTTCCTGGCCAGCGGCCACGTCTCCGGAATCAGACAGGGTGGGGACGAGCTTCTCGTCCACCAGATCGAACTTCACCAGGCCGGAAGGCACGGTGTCCTGGCCCACCATCAGCTCGGCGAGGGGATCCTCCACCTGCTTCTGGATGGCCCGCCGCAGCGGCCTCGCCCCGTAGGCGCGGTCTCGCAGCGTGGTCTTCACCAGCCAGTCGCAGGCGGCATCCGTGAGGGACACGGTCAGCTTGTGCTTCTGGAGGGTGACGTTGAGATCTTCCACCAGCAGGCGGACGATCTTGCGCAGCTCGTCGTCGCCCAGCCGGTTGAACACCACGATCTCGTCGATGCGGTTGAGGAACTCGGGCGGGAAGGTCCGCTTGAGCACCTTCATGGCGTCGCCGGACTTGGCATCCGGACGGCCGTCTTGCTCGACGAAGCCGAGGTTCTTCTCCGCCAGCAGCTCCCGGCTGCCCACATTGGACGTCATGATGATGATGGTGTTCTTGAAGTCCACCAGGTTCCCGAAAGCGTCCGAAGCCTGACCATCGTCAAAGATCGACAGCAGGATGTTGATCAGGTCGGGGTGGGCCTTCTCGATCTCGTCGAAGAGCAGGACGCAGTACGGGTTCCGCCGGATGCGGTCCGTGAGCATGCCGCCCTCCTCGTAGCCCACGTACCCCGGAGGGGCCCCGAGCAGCTTGGAGACCTCGTGCTTCTCCATGTACTCGGACATGTCGAAGCGGATCATCTTCTTGGGGTCGCCGAAGAGGAACGCCGCCAGGGTCTTGGCCAGCTCCGTCTTGCCCACGCCCGTGGGGCCCAGGAACAGGAAGGAGCCCATGGGCCGGTTGGGGTTCTTGAGGCCGGTGCGGGCCCGGCGCACCGCACGCACCACGGCGCTCACCGCCTCGGGCTGGCCGATGACGCGCTCGTTGATGCGGGGCTCCATGTTAACCAGGGTGGCCTTCTCGTCGCCCTTGAGGGCCGTCACGGGAATGCCGGTCCAGCTGGCCACCACATCCTCGATGTCCTGCTCGGTCACCTCGGGGAAGCGGGCGTAGTCCTCGTCCGTCAGCTCGCCGCGGTCCTTCTGGAGTTCCTCGCGGAGCTGCAGCTCGCGCTGGCGGAGCAGGACGGCCTTCTCGAAATCGCGGCTGAGGACCGCCTCGTTCATCTCGTTGATGACCCGGTGCAGCTCCTCCTCGTGGGACTGGCCCTCGGTGCTCGCGCCGCCCGGCCCCACCCGCAGCTTCACCCGGGCCCCCGCCTCGTCCAGCAGGTCGATGGCCTTGTCGGGCAGGAAGCGGTCCGTGATGTAGCGGTTGGACAGGTAGACCGAGGCCTCCATGGTCTTGGGGAGGTAGCGCACCCGGTGGAACAGCTCGTAGCGGCTGCGGATGCCTTCGATGATGCGCAGGCTCTCCGCCTCGTCCGGGGGGTTCACCGTCACCGGCTGGAAGCGCCGCACCAGGCTGCGATCCTTGTCGATGTACTTGGCGTATTCCTTGTGCGTGGTGGCGCCGATGCACTGGATCTCGCCCCGGCTCAGGGCCGGCTTCAGGATGTTGGCCGCGTCCAGGCTGCCTTCTGCAGCGCCCGTGCCGATGAGGCTGTGGATCTCATCGATGAACAGCACCACCGACGTGTCCTTGCTGGCCTCGGCGATGATGGACTTCAGCCGCTCCTCGAACTGGCCGCGGTACTTGGTGCCCGCCACCACGAGGCTGAGGTCCAGCGCGTAGATGCGCTTGTCCACCAGGCTGGGCGGCACCACGCCCTCGTAGATCTTCTGGGCCAGGCCCTCCACGATGGCGGTCTTGCCCACGCCCGCCTCGCCCAGCAGGATCGGGTTGTTCTTCCGGCGCCGGCTGAGGATCTGGATGATGCGCTCGACCTCCTGCTCGCGGCCGATGAGGTTGTCGAAGATTCCGCGCTCGGCCATTTCCGAGAGGTTGCGGGCGAACTCGGAGAGGAGGGGGTGCTCCTTCTTCTTCTTCGCGATCTTCTCTTCCTTGGTGCTCTCCAGCAGGATCTCCTTGGCGGCGATCAGGTCGGCGCCGGCTTCCGTCAGGAGCCGTCCGGCCAGGCAGCCCTCCTCCTTGAGCATGCCCAGCAGCAGGTGCTCAGCCCCCACGTGCTTGTGGTTGAGCTTGGCGCTCTCGGCCGTGGCGTGCTGGAGGATGCGCTTGACCTCCTCCTCCATGGGGATGTCGATGCTGGTGCTGCTGGGAGTGATCTTCTTGTCCTTGGGGGTCAGGGCCGCCACCAGGCGCTCCCGCAGGGCGCTCACGTGCACGCCCATGCGCTCGAGCAGCTGGGTGCTGGTCTTTTCCGATTCCCGGAGCAACCCCAGCAGGAGGTGGCCGCTCTGGATGCTTTCCGCACCGAACTGACTCGCCTCGTAGCGGGCGAAGAACATCACACGTCGCGCTTTTTCGGTGAATTTTTCGAACACGGGACACCCTTTCGGGTTAGTTGCTGATCACCCTTGCGGATGATTGGATGACCCCGGGACCAGGATGGTTCCAGGGAGGCCTACCAGGGTAGCGCCTTCCCCCCGGGTTGTCCCGGTCCGGCTGGGACAGAACCGAGCCGGAACCCGGGACGGAAGGCAGCC
This sequence comes from Geothrix campi, assembly GCF_024609265.1. GTDB lineage: Bacteria > Acidobacteriota > Holophagae > Holophagales > Holophagaceae > Geothrix > Geothrix campi. The sequence goes on from NZ_JANHMP010000001.1 coordinate 1,465,859, forward strand.
TCCACCCGGGACAGATCCCCCCCGCAACGGTAGACTGGAGGGCTGGGAGGGCGACATGAGCCTGGTTAGGACCAATCTGGCGATCCTGGGGCTCCAGTGGGGCGACGAGGGCAAAGGCAAGGTCGTCGATCTCCTCAGCCCGCATTTCCATCAGGTGGTGCGTTTCCAGGGCGGCAACAACGCCGGCCACACCGTCGTGGTCGACGGCCAGAGCATCGCACTGCATCAGGTGCCCAGTGGCGCCCTCCACCCCGGCTGCTTCCTGGTGGTGGGCAATGGCGTCGTCCTCAACCTGGATGTCTTCCAGCAGGAGCTGGACCGCCTGAAGGCCCGGGGCTTCGACCTGACCGGCCGGCTGATGCTGTCCGACCGGGCCCATATCATCCTGCCCCACCACATCGCGCTCGATCTCTGGCGCGAAGGCGGCGCCAACAAGATCGGCACCACGGGCCGCGGCATCGGCCCCGCCTACGAAATGAAGGCCGGCCGCATGGGCGTGCGCCTGGGCGACCTGCTCCACCCCGACACCCTGGCCGAGCGGATTGGCCACGGCTACGAGGAGGTCCGCCTGCGCCTGGGCGCCGGGGCGGCCGACCTGCCCACCCTGGACGCCATCGTCGAAGGCCTGCTCCGCACGGCCAAGCCCCTCCTGCCCTTCATCGGCGACACCCAGACCCACCTCGTGACCGCCTGGGAGCGCGGCGACCGCATCCTCTTCGAAGGCGCCCAGGCTGCCCTGCTCGACATCGACCACGGCACCTACCCCTTCGTCACCTCCAGCAACTGCAGCCTGGGCGGCCTCTTCACTGGCACCGGCCTGTCCCCCAAGGCCCTCGACAAGATCCTCGGCATCGCCAAGGCCTACACCACCCGCGTCGGTTCCGGCCCCTTCCCCGCCGAGATGCACGACGCCATCGGCGAGCGCCTGCGGCAAGTGGGCAAGGAATTCGGCACCACCACCGGCCGGCCCCGCCGCTGCGGCTGGTTCGACGCCCCCATCACCGCCCACGCCTGCCGCACCAACGGCGTGGATGGCTTGGCCATCATGAAGCTCGACGTGCTGGACGGCCTGGACGAGGTGGGCCTCATCGTGGGCTACCGCACCGGCGAAGGCACCCTCACCACCAAGCTCCCCAGCTGCGCCGCCGACTGGAAGGAGCTGAAGCCCGAGGTGAAGATGTTCAAAGGCTGGGCCAGCACCCGCGGCGTCACCAGGCACGGCGAGCTTCCCGCCGAAGCCCACGCCTACCTCGAAGCCCTGGTCGAAAGCGTCGAAGTGCCCATCGCCTACCTGAGCACCGGCCCCGATCGCCAGGAGGGCTGCATCTATCCCGGCACCTTCCTCGAGCCGCTGCTGGCTTGACCAAAACGCCCTTCACGGGCACACTGATCGTCCTGCCCATTCAGGCATCGCACGCTCGCGTGCACCGCGCGCTCGAGGGCACGCGGGCCTGGAACCACCGGCAAGGGCCCTTAGCTCAGCGGTAGAGCAGCGGCCTTTTAAGCCGTTGGCCGCGGGTTCAAATCCCGCAGGGCCCACCAAGTTCCACCCCATGGGGCTATCGTCTAGGGGTCAGGACACCGCCCTTTCACGGCGGTAACACGGGTTCAAATCCCGTTAGCCCTACCAGCAAAAGAGCCTAGAGAAATCTAGGCTCTAATTGTATATACCCGGCTCAAAATCCTGCAAATATTTTAAACGCTCCCAAAAACGCTCCCAAGAGCGGAAAAATTGGCGCTCTCAGAGCTCGGCAGGTTCATGAAACCCGCCCATCAACAAGGCGCCTTGGGGTCGGATCGCAGATCGCATTCGCAGGCTGGTCTACATCAACGGCCCGACTGTCTCGAGCGTCGCCGCCACCGTGTTTTCTGCTGTGAATCCAACAAACTACGCCTGCCTCGATTGTCTTCCGGAGGTTGACCTCCTCGGATGGTCCCTTCCCAGAGCGGGGAAGCCTCGAGGAATCCACGGACAATTTCTGTCCAAACCGGTGTGGCAGGATGGTCTGGAACCAAGTCTGTCCTTGAGATGCCTGCATGAGCTACGACCCCTTTGATGGCGTGCTGCTGAACGACCCCCGACCGCCCGTGTCGGGTGCCGTCAGCCTCATGCTGCACCTGCGGGTGGCGCGGAGGCTGGCCAAGGCCCAGGGACGCACAGCGGGTCCCAGCCTGGAGGCGCTGAAGGCACGCGCCCAGGCCTGTCGAGAGCTGCTGGCGCAGGGTCTACTTCCGGCCACCCTGCGGCACTTGCAGGCACATGGGCTGGACCTCGGCCAGCCCAAGGCCGCCCACAGCTTGGCCAGCGTGCTCGCTCACATGGAGGCCTATCTCAAGGAGGTGGAAGCGGGTGGCTACCTGGAGCCGGACCTGGCCCTCTGGCAGGCCGTAGACCAGGAACTGGCCGGGAAGCGGGGACTCTGGATCGAGCGGACCGAAGCCGATGGGCCGCTTGAGGCCGGGCTCCGTGACCTTGTGCCCACGCGCCTGCGGGCTCTGGCCTGCGTGCCGGGACTGGGCGGAGCCATGGTCAGGTTGGCCGCCCAGAAGGGAGGCGAGTCCTCTGGCCTATTCGGCAGCGCTCAGCCGCTGGTCGCGTGGTTCCTCGATGGGCTCGAAGCCCACGGCGACAGACTTCCTAACGACCTCGACCTCTCCGAGCCGGAGGGCTGGGGAACGGCCCCCTGGTCGCCTGCCCTGGAGTCCCTGTTCGAAGGGCCCCTGGACCTGAAGGGCCATGCAGACACCTTCCAACGGGGGCTCGTCGAAGGCCCCCTCGACTTGCTGCGCCATGCCATCGAGCAAGTCTGCGTCTGGCTGGACGCCGGTATTCCCCCATCTGAGATCACCCTCATTCATCCCGAGCCTCAGACCGTGGCGGCCTTCCTCGCGCCCCTGCTGGCGGAAGAAGGCGTGGCGCTCCATGTGCGCGGTGGATTGGTCCCACTCCTCGCCAGCGAAGCCTGGAGTCCACTTTGGACCCTGCTCGTGGGCGTGCAGCGACTGGATCCCTGTGCCGTGTCCGCCGGGCTCCGCGCATCAAGGCGCGACGACCTGCGCCACTGGGCGGATGCTTTGGCCCTTGCCGACCAGAGTGGGACCCTCGCGTTCGAAGGCAGCTTCATGCACCTGCGGGACCGCGTGAAGGACTACGCACTGGGCATCTGGCAGGAACTGGCAGCGCTGAAGAACACCACCCAGACGGCCCACCGGTGGGCCGAGCGACTGGAATCCCTGGCCACCACCCTGCGGTTGCCCATGGATCCCGACGATTTCTACTCCCCGCTGGGCCTGCTCAAGGAAGCCTGGGGCAACGAGACCTGGACCTTCGCCGACATGCTCCTGGCGCTGGAAGCTTTCCTCGATGCGGCGCGCAGCAGCGAGATCCCACGAGCCGTCGAGGGCCTGCGCTTGGTGACCCCCGGCACCATCCTCGACGACTGGAATGGCGCCCGCGCCACGCTGATCCTTGATCTCTCCGAAGGTGCTTGGCCCAGCCGCCCCGCCGAGAACCCCGACCTGGACGGCGACCTCAAGGCCGCCATCAACCGCGCGCTGCTCACCTGGAGCCAGACGGAGCCGATGGCGACGTTCCCCCCTGCCCTGCAGCGGTTCTGGCTGCCTCGCAGCGAACACGGCGACCAGATTCCCCGCGCCTTCCAACGGGAGGCTTACGCCTTCAACAAGGTGCTGGCCATGACCCGCGAGCGCCTGGTGGTGCTCAGCCCCGCACAGGATGAGGACGGCCGCATGACGTCCCAGGGGCCCTTCTGGACGGCGCTGGAAGGCGCGGCCCTGTGGCGTCCTGAAGCCGAGCTGCACAGCCGCCTGCGCTGGCGCTGGGAAGGCCACGATCAGTCACCTCACCACCAGGCCCGGGCCATCGCCGCCCAGGCTCGCCCGGCCAGCGAGGCGCTGCTGGCGGAAGCGCCCAACTTCGACTTGGCGCCGGGACTCCGCGCCGCCTGGCTCAAAGGACAGGACAGCGCCAGCCCCACGGCGCTCGAAGGCCTCGCCAAATGCCCCTTCCGTTCTTTCGCTGAGCGAGTGTGGGGCTTGCAGACCTTCGATACGCGCACCCGGATGTCCATGGCCGTGGGCATCCTCGTCCACCACATCATGGAGGAGGCCCTGGCACCCTTCGTGGGTGTGGAGGATTGGCCTGCCGCCTTCCAGACGGCACTGGGCCTGGGTCCCGAGGCCGGAGCCGATGACCTCATCCCCCACTTGCAAACCCTCTGGCTGGATCACCAGGATCAGTGGCTGAAGGAACTGGACCGCCACATCCCGCAGGAGCAGTGGCCCCAGGCCGTGCTGCGCCTGGAGTCCCTGCTGCCGAACTTGGCCGCGGCCCTGCTGCGGGATGTCCAAGCCGAGGCCCCCGACAAGGGGGAACTCGCGTTGCTCGACCCGACACGTCTATCCGCGCCGAAGGCCAAGAAGGCCGCAGCGCCCCCACCGGAGACCTGGCGGCGAACCCTCCTGGCCCTCGAGGGCAGCCTGGGTCCAGTTGCACTAGATTTGGGCGACGGCCACTCGCTCACTGTCAGCGGCAAGGTGGATCGCATCGAGCGCTGGATCAGTGACGGCCTCTCCTTCCTGCGGGTGGTGGACTACAAGACCTCGAAGGAGACGTATCTCAAGGCCTACGCCGAGGACGATGTGCCTTTCGGGTCCCACCTCCAGACCCCGCTCTACATGCTCCTCGCGGAGCGGGTCTACCCGGGCGAACGGGCCACGGCGGTACTGTTTCCCCTGAAGGAGGATGAGCCAAAGCCCTTCACCAAACACTTGGCCACGCTTGCCGAAGCTGGACCCGACGGAGCCTGGCGTCAGCGACTGCTTACGAACCTCGCCCGTTTTGACGCACGGCTGGAGTCGGGGAATTTCCCGCCGACTCCCGGCGAGCATTGCAGCCAGTGTCAGTTGGCGGCCCTCTGCGGGCGCCCAGTGGACGTGACCGTCGAGACAGATGGGGAGGGGGACTGACATGCGCACCCTCGACCTGAGCGATCCCCACATCCTCGATCAGTCGTTGGTGGTGAGCGCCAGCGCAGGATCCGGGAAGACCTTCACCCTCACGGTGCTGGTCACGGCCCGGCTGGGGCGGGGAGATATCCGCCCCTGGGAGATCCTGGCCACCACCTTCAGCGAGACTTCAGCGGCGGATCTGCGCGAGCGGCTGCTCTGCCCCCTGGACCTGCTGTCCGCCCTGGATGAGGCCGCCTGGCGGGTGCTGCTGCCCCACCTCGAAGCGCCTGTGGCCACGGACCTCGAAGCCATCCTCAAGAACCTGCCTGCCATTCAGCACCTGAAGAAGTCCGCCGGTGAGGTGGCACAGGCCGCCGCTCACTGGGTGAGTGCACCCTGGCTTGCGTCACCCGCGAAGGCCCGTGCCTTCTGGCGCCGCGTGAGGCGGGAAGCCGAGCTGCTTCAGGTGTCCACCATCCACAGCCTGGCCATGCGCGTGCTGAGCAAGGGTGAGGGCAGCAGCGACACCATCCTCGATGTGCGTCATCCCTCCCTGCTGCGGCTGCTGCGGCTGACGGTGCGCGAGTCCCTGACCCTGCCCTCCGGCCATGCCGATGAAGTGCCCGCCCGAATGCTGCTCGCCTGGGCCGAGCAGAACTGGGAGGCCTTGTCCCAGGGCTTCGACAACCACCTCGATGCCCTTGGACATTTGAAGGGTGAAGACCCCAGCTACTATCGCGACGCTCTGACCCTTGCCCTGGCTGAAGCCCGGACCGCTCTCGCGCCCTTCGCGGCGGATGAAGAGCTGGCCAAGCACCCCAGCGGCAAGGGCCTCCACAACTTCAAGAAGGAGAACCTCCTCCCGGTTCCCCTCGACAGCGCCGATCTGCAGGCGAACCTCCGCTGGGCCCAGGCCCAGAGCGGGCGCGTTTCAAACCCGCCCCCTGCCTACTACTCCGACGCCTTCTGTGACGCGATGGCAACCCTCAAGCCGGTGGCCAGCGCGCTGGAAGCCTGGCTGCGCTGCCTGCTGGTGAACGCGCTGCAGCGCTTCGAGGTGGAGAAGCAGGCCCAAGGGTTGGCCACTTTTGGCGATCTGGTCCGCAAGGCCTTGGACAGCCTCAAGGCCCATGGACTGGAGACCCCTGCGCCCAAGCTGCTTCTGGTGGACGAGTACCAGGACACCTCCAAAGTCCAGGATGCCTTCCTGGAGGCCCTCGGCGCCGAGCGCATGGTGCGTGTGGGCGACGTGAAGCAGGCCATCTACGGCTTCCGTGGCGGTGATCCCGACCTGCTGCGGGACCGGCTGACCGCTGCGGGAGAGGGCGCCTTCCGCCTCGCTTCCAACTTCCGCTCCACACCCGAGATCGTGACCTTGGCCAATACCTACGTGGACCAGGTCTGGCCCCAGTTGGATCCCACGATCGGCGACCTTGATGGTGCCCAGGTACCCGTTGCCCCATCGGGGCCTCCAGTGGGGTTGGTCCGCACACCTGCACCATCGACGTCGGGCGACCTTCCAGCACTGTCGGATTGGATCTCGGGCCTCTCCCGGGAGTCCGGCTGGACTGAGTCCCTCGGCGCTCCGGCTAAGACCGGCAACCACACTCGTGCGCTCCTGCTCAAGCAGCGCACCCGCCTGCCGGGCCTCCTCCAGCGCCTCAAGGCCAAAGGAATCCAGCCCTACGTGGTGGCCAAGGAGGGGTTCTGGGACAGCCCCGGCGTGCGGCTCATCCTGGCGGTCCTGGAGGCCGTGGCCCACCCCGAACGCCCCATTCCCTGTGCAGCATTGCTGCGCCAGGTGGTGGGCCTGACCGATGCCGAGATGGCGGCGCTGGCCCGAGGCAGCGACAACCGGCCGGGACTGCTAGGTCTTGGTCAATTGGATCCTGAGCGGCTACCAGAAGCTCACCAGGACACCGCCCACTTCCTCCTCGACCTTCGGCAAGCCTCCACCCAGACCATCGCAGGTCGCCTGCTGCGACAGGGAGCCGTACTTCAGGCCATTGCAGCCCTGGAGGTGCACGGTACGCTGGAGCCCCTGCGAGCACGGCGCAACCTGGCCGGACTGCTCGCCAAGTTGAAGGACCTGCCTGCCAGTCCCTCCGTGGCCTACGCCCTGCTTGATGACGAGCGGAATGGCCTGGAGCGGGGCGACCTGCCCGCCTCCGTGGAAGACGCGGACCTCCTCATCCAGACGGCTCACGGGAGCAAAGGACTGGAGTACGACGACGTCATCCTGCCCCTGCTGAATGTGAACCCGCGCAGTTTCCGGAAGGGTGACCTGCGCACCCACGCCGAGACCGGCGAGCTGCTGCTCGCCTGGAAGCTGGGCAAATTCACCGGGCGCGCCTATGACGACCTCAAGCCCCTGGTGGAGTCCAAACAGAAGCGCGACGAACTCAATCTGCTCTATGTGGCGCTCACCCGGGCCAAGGGGCGCCTCTGCGTGCTGCTGCAAGAGCCCAAGGACCCCAAGGAGCCCAAGCCCCCCAGCGAGTTCAAGACCTGGGCGAAGTGGGGGCAGGTCCTGGCCAGCACTCACCCGGGCTGGAAAGCGCTGACGGATGCACCGACACCCGTGCCCCTGCCGACACGGGTCACCCTCACACTGAACCCACCGCCCGCGAGAATGGCCTTGGTCGACACCACCCTGCCTGTCGATGCCCATGACGACCTTCCCGGCGACACCCGCAGCAAGGCCCGGCAGGAGGGGGAAGCCATGCACGCCTTCCTTCGTGATCTGCTGGTGCGTTGGGAGGATCCGGAAGCCTTCCAGGCCTGCCTCGACACCGCCCCGCCCGTCGCCCACGCCCGTGAGAATGCCCTTCGCTTCCTGGAGCAATTCGAGGCCAAGGGGTGGCGCCACCTCCGTCGCCGAACGGAATTGCCCCTCGCCGGAGCGGCCAGCAGTGGTGGGCTTGGACGCGCGGACCTCGTCGTCTGGGGAGAGGGCTGCATCCACCTCCTGGACTTCAAGCACTCAAAAGCCTTTGGAGAGGAGGAGCTTGCGGCCTACCGGGACCAACTCCATCGGTACTCTGCAGTTCTGGCGGAACGGGAGAGGGTGCCCGTGACCTCCTGGCTTGTGCCGCTTCGTGGTAGCGCTTGGGTCCATCTGGATTAGCAACGGCTCCTACCACGGTGGATCCACCGCGGTCATACGGGCTCAAATCTGGTTTGCCGTAGCAGCAGAGGCGCCTGAAAATCAGCGGCTTTACTGTAGCTAATCAGCAGCCGCAATTGAGGAGGCCGGGACTGGTTGAGTGATTGGCTGCATAAAACTTCGGGAGCCGTCTTGATCAGGTGAATTGCCCATCCACCAATACGTCAGGCGAAAGGCGATCGAGGGGAGGTTCATTCCGGATGTGCCGAAAGAACACATGAGCCATCAGGTTTATTTCCGGATCGCCCTCCAGCACCCTACGCCCTCAGATCTGGATGGAAACGTACACCACCACCAGTTCCGAGTCTGCGGCGCTGGCGATCTCGTGGTGTTCTCCGGGCTCTATGACGAAGGACACGCCGGGTTGGAGGGGGTGGGACACGCCATCGACGGTGAGGGTGCCTGCTCCGGCTTCGATGTAGAACAGTTCGGTCATGTCCGGATGGGCGTGGGCGGGCGCCACCTGTCCTGCCTGGAAACAGGCCCGGACGAATTGCCGGACCTGCGGCACCACGCCGGCGCCCACGAGCATGTGCTTTTGAATGGCCGTGCCTGAGCCCAGGGGCACGACGGGGACTTCCTGGAGGGAATGGATGCGCATGGTTTCAGGATAAGGCCTTGGGCCCGCAAGGGGCCGGATCAGCCCCACACGCGACTGCCCAGGGTGCCCAGGGCCAGCAGGCCCCCGGGCGGCCGCGGCGGGCTGGCCGGCAGATCGGGCAGATCGCGGGCCGCGGCCGGGACCAAGTTCTGCTCTGGGCCCTGCCCCAGGCCCTGCTCCAGCACCGCCAGGAACAATTCGGCGAGTTCGGTGGCGGCGCCTTCGACATGGCGGGAGGCTTCGAAGAGGGTGGCCCGGGACAGGCGGCCCAGGTGCCGCAGGCGGTAGAGCAGGTAGCAGGCCGCGAAGCGGAGGGTCTGACGCCGGACCCGGGCCAGCAGTTCCTGGCGGCGCAGAAGGCTCCCGGCTCGCAGCCCCGGCGGCGCGCCCAGCAGGCGGGCGAAGCGGGCCCAGCGGTCGGCCCAGTCCGGTTCCCGGGCGTAGTCCTCCAGGGCCCGGGCCACGCTCACGAAGGACGGGGCCTGCACCCTCGACAGGCGATCCCCGGCGGCCGGGTTCCGGGCCACCAGGTAGCCCGCCACGTCGCCTTCCAGGTTCGGCCGTAGATCGTAGGTCTGCTCCGAAAACAGCAGGGGCACGGCCCGAGCGGCCGGATCCTCCAGGCGACGGAGCACCAGCAGGCCCGCCGCGCCGCCCAGATCACCCAGCCAGGTGCCCAGCTCCAGGCCGGTGCCGCCCTGACCCCACAGGGGCAGGCGGGAGACGGTGAGACGGGTGCGGGCCTCCAGGCCCACCAGGATATGGCCGACATCCACCCAGCGATCCCGGTGCCACACCACCGCCGAATCCTTCAGGGCACGCGCCAGGGCGGGCCCCAGCACCGACGTGGGGTCGGCCGGCGGCGCGGCCTGCAGGTAGAGATTGAATCCCCAGTTGCGCAGGCGGCTGCCGCGGCGCTCGAAGTCGAGGCTATGGGCGGTGCCGTAGTACAGGCCGCGCAGGGTCCGGATGCGCTGGTACGGGCCCAGGCCCTGGCGCTGGAGGCGATCCGCGGCCTCGTGCAGCAAGAGAGTCAGGCTGTCCAAGGTGCGGGTGGTAGTCGGGAGGGGAACCAGGCCGTGGTCAGCCATGCCATCAACCGCGGGAGCCCGGGAAGAGCTGCGACCAGGCCTCCTCGGAGCCCACCAGGAAACCGAGACCGTCTGGCGATGGCCGTGGGCACAGGACTGCCCCGACCAGCCTCGCCACCGGAGCGGCCGCCGGGGAGAAGTAGACTTTGACCTCGCAATGCAGACGGCCTTCCGATTCGTGGCGAATGTAGGCCGCCATGTCAGTCGGACGATGCGCCTGTTCAAAGGCCGACTCGAACTGCGCTTTGAGCTGTTCCAACGGCGCTTCGGCCAACAGGGCATCGCCAAGGTTTTTGGTGAACCAGTGACTCATCGGGACCTAGGGTGTCTGGAACGTGCGTTGGGCCACCTCTGAGGACTTCAGCCTGGTGGCATGGGCTTCCAGCAAGTCGCTTCGCGTCAGGATGCCCACCAGGCTCGAGTCTTCCCCCAGGACCGGGAGGCGGCCCACGCCCTCCCGCACCATGTGGTTGGCTGCTTCCCGGAGGGAATTCCCCTCGAAGACCACCGCCAGGTCCCGGTGGATGAGGTCGCGGAGGGCCGATTCGGGGGCGTGCGGCGCTTCGAGCAGATCCCGCCGCGTGAGGACCCCGATCACGAGCCCCTTCTCATCCACCACGGGAAACCCGTGATGGGTGGCTCCATCGGCCCCGGCCTCGATCCACGTCCGGGCCTCCCCGAGGCTCTGGCCCGCGCCCAGCGTCACGACCTGCTTCGAGGCGGCCTCCTTCACCAGGATCTGGTCGAGGAAGTCCGCGGAATATTCTTCCGGAACCCGGACGCCGCGTCGGGCCAGCTTCTCCGTCATGATGCTGTGCTTCATCAGCAGGGCGGAAATCAGGTAGGCCGCCGAGCAGCCCCCCAGCAGCGGCAGCAGGCCCAGGGGCTGCAAGGTGATCTCGAAGGCGAACACGGCCGAGGCCAGCATCGCGCGGGAGGCTCCCGCGAAAATCGCGGCCATGCCGACCAGCGCGCAGATTCTGGGATCCACGCCGACCTTGGGGAGCGCCAGCGTGAGGAGGCCGCCCACCAAGGCGCCCAGCGCGCCGCCGATGGTGAACAGCGGGGCGAGGGTTCCTCCGGACGTGCCGCTGCCCAGGGCGATGGACCAAGAGAGGAACTTGGCCAGGCACAGCACCAGGAGGCCGGTGCCGAGCAGGTTGGCGGACAGGATGGCCTGGATGTTGTCGTAGCCCACGCCCATGGTGCGCGGGACGAAATACCCGATCCCACCGACGGCGAGGCCCCCGAGGGCGGGCCACCACATCCAATGGATCGGCAGATGCTCGAAGGCATCCTCGATCCAGTAGACGGCTCGGGTCACGTACACCGACGCCACGCCCACCAGGGCGCCGATGGCGATGTAGAGCGCCAGGGAGAGCCCGTTGGGGGTCGACAGCAGGGGCATCGGGAAGACCGGCTTGATGCCCACGATGGAGAACCGGACACCCGTCGCCGCCACGCTGGCCAGCGCCACCGGGATGATGGACCGGGGACGCAGCTCGAACAGCAGCAGCTCCACCGCCAGGAGCACCGCGGACACGGGAGAGCCGAAGGTCGCGGCCATGCCGGCCGCCGCACCCGCCGCCAGCAGCGTCTTGCGTTCCAGCGCGGTGGTTGAAAGCACCTGCCCCAGGAGCGAGCCGAGCGCACCGCCGGTGGCGATGATGGGGCCTTCCGCGCCGAACGGCCCGCCTGTGCCGATAGCGATGGCCGCGGATATCGGCTTGAGCAGGGTGAGGCGCGCAGGAATCCGGCTCTCATTGAGCAGCACCTGCTCCATCGCCTCGGGGATGCCGTGCCCCCGGATGGCCTGCGAGCCGTACCGGGCCATGAGGCCGACGAGGATCCCGCCCGCGGCGGGGATGAAGATCACCGGCCAGCCCAGGTGGTGCCCGGCGGGGGACGCGAAGCCCGTCGACCAGCGGTGGTAGTACGCGAGGTTGGTGACGAGTCCGATGAGCCGGATGAGCACTTCGGCCAGGTAGCCCGCCACCACGCCGAGCGCGGTGGCGAGGAGGCCGATGAAGGCGACACGGCCATCCATGACCGCCAGCACGGGTGGGATCCGGGCGTTCTTCAGGGTGGGTTCCAGGCTGGGCGCCACCGGCAGACCATCCCCTGAGAGCCCATAGGGTGAGTCCACATCAGCCACGGGTGCCTCCTTTGCCCTGTCCGCTGGGTTCCTCGAAAAACATCGGAAGGCCCTCGGGGCCTGGCGGCGCGAACCGCTCCAGCAGCTCCGCGAGCTGCGACCGCTCGCTGGCGCCCAGGTTCGCGATGCGCTGGATCAGCAATTCCTGCACCGCCGGCGGCGCCGCTTTCACCAGGCGCAGCCCGGCCGGCGTCAGACGGATCTCGAGCCTGCGGCCGTCCTCGCTGGAGACCTCTTTCTGCACGAGCTTCTTCTCCTGGAGTTTGCGGACCACCACCGAGACGGAGCTCTGGTCCGTGGCGGTCCGTTCGGCAATCTCGCCCAGGCTCATGCCCGGGTGGTCCTGGAGGGTCTGGAGGACAAACAGTTGCGCCGCACTCAACCCGAACTGCTTCTCGCAGGACACCGACGCCAGGCGGAGGTCCCGGACAACGGCGCGCAGCGCCTGGAGGATCCGGCGGGTGGTCTGGTCATGGCTTGGGGAATTTGATTGGGATCCCATACGAATGATTACACTAGCACTCCCGCGGAGCTCCAGGCAACCCCGCGGTGCTCAGGGGCAGCGGTAGACCATGGCGTTGATGCTCATACCCGCGCCGACGGAGGCGAACACCACATGATTGCCGCTGCGCAGGGTGTGGCCTTCCAGCTGGCCCCTCATCACCAGGTCGAGCAGGGTGGGCACGGTGGCCACGGAGCTGTTGCCCAGCCAGGAAACGGTCATGGGCATGATCCCCTTGGGCAGCTCCGCGATGCCGTACAGCCGGAAGAGCCGCTTGAGGATGGCCTCGTCCATCTTCCCGTTGGCCTGGTGGATCAGCACCTTGTCCACGTGCTCCAGGGAGAGGCCCGCCCGCTCGAGGCTCAGGCGCACCAGGCCCGGCACGGTGGCGATCGCGTACTCGTAGAGCTTCCGTCCCTGCATCTTGATGTAGAGCTGGCCATCGCCGCGGTCGAGGTCGAAGGAGCGGCCCATCCGCAGCAGCCCGACGTGGTCGAGGGTGTCGGACCGCGTCGCATGCGCGAGGATGCCCACGGGTTCGTCATGGGCCTGGGCCTCCAGCACCACGGCCCCGGCGCCGTCCGCGTAGATCAGGCTGTCCCGGTCGCAGGGATCGGACACGCGGGAGAGGGTCTCGGCACCGATCACCAGGGCCCGCTTCGCGTCCCCCGAGCGCAGGAAGTAGTCGGCCTGGATGACGGCCTGGAGCCAGCCTGGGCAGCCGAAGGGCAGGTCGTAGGCGACGCAGAAGGGGTTGGCGATGCGCAGCCTCGCCTTGACCCGCGCAGCCAGGGTGGGGACCAGGTCGGATTGCCGGCTGCCCGCGGTCACGTCGCCGAAGTTGTGGGCCACGATGACGTAATCCAGGGTCTCCGGGTCGATGGCGGCCGCGGCCAGGGCCTGCTCTGCGGCCTCGAGGGCCAGATCCGAGGCGACGCGATCCGCCGAGACGTAGCGCCGCTCGGCGATCTCGGTGATCTCCTGGAATTTCGCCACCATCCGCGCCGTCTCGCCGGCGGGATAGGGCCGCCCTTCGCCTTCGAAGAAGGCATGCTCCAGAAACGCGTCATTCGGGACATGGCGCAGGGGAATGCAGCTGCCTGTGCCCGTGATGACGCTGCGTACCTGAGCCATCCGTTCCCCCTGCGGCGATCGAGCCCTGCATGCCGGATGTAACCAGTCTACTTCCGTTCACTTCCATATTTCTTCTGGAGCTGTTTTCCCCTCTGCTCCAAGTGGACCGGCGAATCCGGTGCCTCCGAGGGGTTGGATCCGTCCCAGCCAGGGGAGGTGCGGGTCCGGGAAGATCCCAGGAGGCTGCCGAAGCCCCCTCACAAAGAAAAGACCCTCAGCGCGGTTGCGGAGCACCGAGGCCTTCTCCACAGCCACCACAGGGCTGGCTGTTCCTTCCCGAGGCCTGCAGGGCGCTTGGGAGGAGGGATCCACCTCGCCCAGCTTCGCCGTCATGAACGAATAACGCGGGTCCAACCTGGCGTCAGCGCCCCGTCCGGGGCGGGTCGTGCCTTGGGGCCGATCACCAGGCCGGTTCGGTCTCCTGGCTTCCCCCTCGGTTCATTTCCCCAGATAGCGCTTCACATCCCCGACCATGGGACCGACGGCCATGACGGCTTCGGCGATCTTCATTCTGGAGACGCTGAAGTAGATGGCCCAGTCCCGCAGCTCGTACGGCTCGTGGACGTTGATCCATTCCTGTTCCTCTGATCCTCGGGCCTCCAGGTTTTCCGGCACAAAACCTCCTAGGAATGAGCGTGGAACGATCGCGCGGTCCTCCATAGGAACCCTCCATGCAGCGGATCCTAGCAGTGGCTCGTGGCGGCGGTGCGAACCCCGGCCGAACGGTAGGTTTTCCCCCCTGAACGGATGCTTCCCCGGCCGACGATCCCTTGTGGCCCCTGGCCGAACTAGGTTGTCGGCTGTCCAGACACCCGCGCGAGGTGGGAGTCATACAGGCGGGTCAGAAACTCCATCAGCACCCATTCGTTTTCCCGGTGGTTCGTCCGCAGCAGGCGGTTGAGGTGCATGTGCGCCAGGCTGCCGGCGAGGCGATCCAGGTCCTCCTGCAGCAGGCCCTGGTCGAAGGCGGCCCGCAACCGGGACAGGCCGCCGAGTTCAGGGGCGCAGGGCGAGCCCAGAGACAGGGGGAACCCCGTCTCCAGCTCCTTCCGCAGGTTCCTGAAGGTCGCTCCCATCTGCGCGCTCAGCGGCCCGGCATCGCCGAATTCCTTCCGGAAGCTGTCCCGGGTGGCCTGGGCCAACTCCTTGCGCGCGCGCGCGTCCAGGCCGAGGGCCGCCCAGATCGCATCCACCGCGCGGAGGCCCGCCCGCCAGCGCTCCTCCGGCGTCAGGCCGTTCACGAGGCGGGTCAGGGTTTGTTCGCTGTCGGCCCAGAACCACGCCTCGGCCAGGGCGAACCCGGTAGATCCGCCGTAGCGCTCGAATTCCGGTTCGAAGGTATCCACCTGCCATTTCCAGAGCAGCCCCGCGGCCCGGTAAGGCTCCAGGTGCTGGTGGAGGAGGGGCAGCAGCTCCGCGAGGAGCCGATCGGGCCGGCCGTGGAAGCGGAGCCGGAGGTGAGGGGCGGGATCGCGATACCGGATGAAGTGCCAGCGGTCCCAGAGCCCCTGGGTTTGCGTCGTGCGGAGGAGGGGAGTCAGTTCCATCAGGAGCCGATCCGCACTGGTCGGCCCGCAGTAGAGCTTGAGGTAGAGCCACTCCGAACCCGGCGGGTAGGCCCGCGGCACGGGAACGTCGGCAAGCGCGGGGAGGGCGCGCGCCCTGGGCCGAGGCGGTGCGATTCCCTCGAAGGGGATGACCAGCTCGTGGGCGAACCGCCCTTCCGGCGCGGTGACCAGGGCCTGCTCAGGCGCCGGGAAGCATTCCGTGAGGGTGAAGGCGGAGCGCTGGGCCACTAGGTGATGCAGCGTCTCCACCCAGAGCACCTGGTCCAGGTCCACCAGCAGGCTGTTGTCGGCATCGGTGAGGGTGACGAACCGGGGCAGACGCAGCTGTTCCCGCAGGGCCTGGAAGGCGCCCCAGGCCCCCGCGCGGGACGCTGCCAACGCCGCCTTCAGTTCCCCAGCTTCGATCCGCCAGCGCGCCTTGCTGAGCACATGGCGTCCGCGCGTGACGCGCGGCAGGAACGGCTGACCCGCCAGGGCCCCCCAGGACCACCCGCCGGAGCGGCCGTCCTGGTCCTGCAGGTGCGCCAGGAACCGGTAGACCACGGGCCCGCGGGTAAAGTTGTGCGCCGAGGCCAGGCGGGGGACGACCTCCCGCCCCAGCCGAGCGGAAGCGAGCAGCACGCGCCCGCCTCGCACGGTCAAGCGGAGCTCCGCAGGCCGGAGGGTCTGCTCCTCCGGCACACCCGCCGTGGCGAGGAACGGGATCTCGTAGTCCCGCAGGGAGGGCCGAGCCAGAACATTGCCCATCCGGCCTTCGGGCACGTGGACCACTTCGGCGAAGACGGCCTCGGGGCGCAGTGTCTCCTCTTTCCGGAGGTGGCTGCGGAGGGCGTTCTCCAGGTCGGGATCCCCGGAGGCGAACCGCCCCAGCCACCGCGCGGCCGTGGGGCCCGAATGGTGCTCCATCCAGAACTGGAACTCGCCGCGGTCCAGGGCGGCGGGACTGGCGGCCGCCAGGCTGGTCAGGGCGGCAAAGGAGGCCGGAAAGGGCTGCGGCTCCGGGTTGGCGAGGGCCTCCACATCGGCATCCGTCAGGTCCCAGGTCAGCGTCTCCTGCCACCGGGGCAGCTGGGCGAGGAGGAAGCGGTCGCGCTGGGCAAGTGGTTGGGGAGGCGCCGAGGGCTGCAGGGGCAGGCCCTCCAGCAGAGTCCCTTCCAGGGGTGGCGCTCCGTCGAAGCCGATGCCGCTTTCCTCATCCAGGACCTCGAGCAGCGGCAGCCACCGGGCGCCATAGCGCTCCTCGAAGGCGGCCCGGAACCGGTCCAGTGGGCCTTCAAGCCGGGGCGGGCTCAACAGGCGCAGCGTTTCGGCCCCTTCCTCCAGGGCCCGGCGCACCCGGGGCGACAGGCGCAGATCTGGCGCAGGACGGTGGAGGTCCACCTGGAGGACATCGCGGGTTCCGGGCGGCACCTCCAACTCCGCCAGCGCGGCCAGCTGGCTGGGATAGCCGGCCGGATGGGACCCGGGGGCCATCGCCTGCAGGGCCTCCAACTCCGCCACCAGCGCGGTCAGCGGCTCGGCCAGCAACTCGGCGCCGGGAGCCGTGACCGGATGGGCCCGGAGGAAGGCCACCACCTGGCCGACCGGAGCGGGGCTGGTCAGAGGCGGATGGAGCTCGCCGCAGAGCACCTGGGCCTCGATGACCTGATCGAGGAAAGCCCGGGCTTCGACCGGATCCACCTGCATGTGTTCGGCGAGACGCTGCGTCAGGTCCTCCAGGGGGGCGCCCGCCTGCGCCTGCAGGAGCACGAATGCGAGGTGGGGCGTGGCCTCCACGGCCTCCAGGTGGTACGTCCGTCCGCCTTCGGCCTGATCCCGGTGTTCGAGGTAGCGGTACCAACCGCCCAGGGCGTGCAGGCTCGAATTGGGGCGGTACCGGACCTTGGCGCGCACCTCGGGGGCCCGCTCCAGGCGGTCGACGAGGGCTTCCAGGACACCCCAGTCCAGCCGCACGGCCTTGCGGCTGGCCCGCCACGGAGCCAGCTCGAGGCGGCTCGCAGACCCCCAGGTTCCAAGGGATACGCCGGCGAACAGGCCGAAGGGCGTCGCGCGACTGCTCATGCGGCTGAGGTACCTTAGCAAGGCCTGTTCCATGTTGCGGGCCGCGGTTCCCTCCAGGGTGCCGGCCAGCCAAGCCTCCAGCCGCGCGGCAAGATCCGGAGAAGCCAGGGCCAGGGCCTCCCGCACGGCCGCGCCGCTGGCCAGTTCGCGAAGGGTTTGGCGCATGGCCTCCCGGTTGCCTTCCAGATGGAGCTCGGTGGGCCCTGCCCCGCCGGCGTCCTGCGCCAGGCTTCGGGGGAGGAGTGCGTCCAGAGGCAGGCTCGGGCTGCGAAGCACAAAAAAATCAGCGGTTTGGCAGGTGGGCTGCGGTGCCATGCAGGCTTCTTTCTCGGGGCGGACCCGTTCAAGACAACACTGCCCGATCGAGGGGAACCCCGAAACCCCGAATGGTGGCACTTGGGGGTCCCAACGGTTGGAGGTGTGTTTACATACCGTTTATGGAAAGGCATTGGCTGGCGTTTAGGTTGGGCTCACAAACAAGGTCGCGCCCCGCGGCGTTACCTGGGAGTTCCCATGAACACCACCCTTTCCTTCCGCAAAGAATCCATTCAGCGTTCGAGCAATGCCAGCGAAGCAGCGAGCCAGCCCGTCGGCTTCACCGAGAGCCAAGGTTCAAAGCATGCCCGTGACCGGTGGTACCCGACTCTCACCACTTCACTCACGACGATCTAGTGACGATCACCATGGGCTCGCCGAACCAGGGGATGGAGGTGTCATGGGCTCGGCGAACCCTTGGATTTCTGCGTTTCCGCTGGCCAAGAACTGGCGGGTCCTCGGAGTCAGCTACTCGCTTTGGGTCATCTTTCTGTTGTACGGCCTCTGGTCGTCCCATCGGATCGGCTCCGGATGGTGGTGGGCCAGCGCCTTTTCCTCTCCGCTCACTCACATCGGGGCTTTTGCGTTCCTGGCCCCTCTGCCCTGGATTCTGCCCCGCCGACTCTCCTCTCCCTGGAGCTTCGTGCTGGGGTTCATCCTTTCGGTGCTTGCCTGTGAATCTGTCTCGGCTCTGCTTCCCGTCATTGATGCCTGGCTGCTTACCCGGGGGGGCGTCCAATTCAACCTGGGCCGGCTCGTGCAACTCTACATCTCGCTCGTGGGGCCGGCCATGATGGTCGTGGGAGGACTTGTCGCCGCACGGGCCCGTTCGGAGGAGCTTCGGGAGGCCTCTGTCGCCGAAGCCCAGATCGCCAAGAATCGGCTGCTCCAGAGCCAGATCCATCCGCATGTGCTGTTCAATGCGCTGAACGGCTTGGCCGAGCTCGTCCACAAGGACGCCAAGGCCGCCGAGGGCGCCATCCGCCACCTTTCCGACCTGCTCCGACGCATCCTGGTGGCCTCTGAGCACGTGCGCCTGCCCCTTGGGGAAGAGCGGAAGATCGTGGCGGATTTCCTGGCCCTGGAGGCGATCCGGCTGGGCGACCGGCTCAGGGTTGTCTGGGAGTGGGAAGAAGGCCTCGACTCGATCGAACTGCCGCCCCTGCTCCTCCAGCCCCTGGTGGAAAATGCCATCAAGCACGGCATCGCCCCCAGCATCCCGGGTGGCGACCTGATCCTCCGGGCTCGGTCCAAGGATGGGGCGATCTTCCTGGAAGTCTGGAATTCCGGGCAGCCCTACCCCATGCATAGCAACGGAAGCGGCATCGGGGTGAAGAACCTGCGCTCGCGGTTGGCCCTGCACTTCGGCGGCGCCGCCCGGTTGTCCATCGGCCCCTCTGGCCAGGGCACGCTCGCGTGCATTCGATTCGAGGCAACCCAAGTAGAATTCAGCCATGACTCAGATGAGGGCCCTGGTTGTTGATGACGAGCCGCTGGCCAGGGAGCGGCTCTCGCGGCTGCTCAGGGAAGCTGGCTGCACCGTCGTGGGTGAACTTGGCGACGGCGTGGCCCTGCTCCATTGGCTGAAGGAGCCCGCGGAAGTCGACGTCATCTTCCTGGACATCCAGATGCCCGGCCTCAGCGGACTGGAGGTGCTGGCCGAGGTTTCCGACGGCCCTCCCGTGGTCTTCGTGACGGCCTTCTCCTCTTACGCGGTGCAGGCCTTCGAGCTCGCCGCCGTGGACTACCTGCTGAAGCCGGTGTTCGAGGATCGCCTGGGCAAATGCCTGCAGCGCCTTCGTGATCGGCTGATCCGGCCCCTCAGCCCGTCGGAGCTGAAGACGCTCCTGCCGCCTCCCGTCCGCTTCCCCATCCGCGCCGGTGACGGGGAGATCTACATGGAATTGGAGCTGGTCACCCATTTCGAGCTGGAGAGCGATCGCATCTGGGCCTGCCGCGGCCAGAACCGCTATCTGACGCGCTGGGCCACCCTGGCGGAAGTGGAGCAGTCCTTCCCGGACGATGGCATGCTCCGCATCCAGCGCCATCTGCTGCTGCGCCCCGGCATGGTCAAGGGGATCCGCCCCGCCTCGGTCGGACGGATCAAGGTCATGGTCGCCCCCAAGGTGGAACTGACCGTCAGCCGCGCCATGACCCCCCGGACGAAAGACTGCATCCGGATCGGAAAGCTTTGAAGCAGCCTGGCCCACAGGTGGGCGCCTGCGGTGGGCCGTTCCTATAGCCCCAGCCCCCTGGGCAGGCGCGGGCTGGAGATGAGGTCGAGGAACAACTCCCAGCGCCGCTCCGGCGCTGCCACGGTGCCCCCCTGCTGCTCGACCCAGGCCCGCACGAGGTGCTCCCCAAGGTTGTAGTTGATGACGTAGCTGCGGTAGGTGTCGATGAACCGGAGCCGCTGGGCGGCCTGGGCCGGAGTTCGCAGGGAGTACCGAACCAGGAACGCCTCGGCCCCGGCGCGGTCGAGGTCGCCATCCAGGTAGCCGCGGGCGGCCTCGTTATCAGCAAAGGCCAGCACCTTCATCTCGGACTGAACCTGCGCCCAGCGCTCCGCCTCGGCCGGATCAAGACCCGCCAGCGGGAAGAGCACATCACGTTCGAAGGCCAGCCTCTCCTCACCCGGGAACGCGACCTCGATGCCGAAGTTGGCGGTGCCTTCGGCGATCAGAGACTGGGGCGAGAACAGCGGATAGACCGTGAATTCGACCCACCCCCGGCCCCCCGGCGGGGCCTGGGCGAACCGTTGCTCCAGCAGGGCGTTGTAGACATGGTGCCCCGGATAGCCCTCGTGGGCGGCCAGGTCCAGGGCCCGGTCCATGGCGATGGGCAGATCCAGGTTCACCTGGATCACGGAGGTTCCGCCGCCCTGGTACCAGTTGTAGGCGGACCAGGATTTGCCCGTGACGTACTCCACGCGGAAGCGCTCGGAGGTCGGCAGGAGCACTTGGCGCCGCGTGCGCTCGCGGGCCTCGGCAATGGCCGCCTGGAAGACCGCGTCGACGCGCTCAGCGGGCACGAGGATCCGCTCGCGGGCCTGCTGGTAGCGGCCCTGGACGGAACCGGGGCCTGGTAGCACCTGCTCCAGGCGGGCCAGGGCGGCTTCGAAGGTGGCGCTGGGCGTGCGCGGCGGCCGGACCTGGTAGAGGGCTTCGGCCTCGTCATCGAAGCTGAAGCGCTGGCCCTCCAGGCGGGCCAGATGCGCCGCCACGGCCTCCAGCTGGCCCAGGAGGTAGTCACGCCGCAGCGCCTCCTCGACCGGTACTGCCGAGGCGGTGACGCCGGCCAGCAAGCGCCGGACCTCGGCTCTCAGTTTGGATAGGGCGCAGGGGCTTCCCGCCTCCGCAGCCTCCTTCCACGCCGGCGGCCCGTAATAGGCGTCCACAAAATCGGCGTCATGGCGCCCGACCGCCAGCACCAGCTTCACGTAGTCCGTGGCCCAACCTGCCAGTGTCATGTGCTTCCGCCCCCCACGCCTCATCGCTCGGTCATCCAGGGACTCTACCCGCCCGGACAGAAAAGAAGGGGGCCGGCGGCCCCCTTCTTTTCTACTCGACCTATCGACTACTTCTTCTTGCCCTTGGGAGCGGCCTTCTTCGCGGCCTTGGGCTTGGCAGTCTTGGCGGCCTTCGAGGCCTTGAAGCTCATCGACTTCGAGGCGGCGATCTTGATCGGGAGGCCGGTCTGGGGGTTGCGACCCGTGCGGGCCTTGCGGGACTTCTGGCTGAAGGTGCCGAAGCCAACCAGCGTCACCTTGCCGCCCTTGCCGACGTGACCGGCGATGGACTCGAGGAAGCAGCCGATGGCAGCAGCTGCGGCAGCCTTGGTGATGTCGGCAGTCTTGGCGACGGCATCGACGAGTTCAGCCTTGGTGAGGTTCTCGGCCATGTTGCTGGCCTCCTGATTGAGAGCGCCATCGGGCGCTGAGTGATTGGTCGCTTGGATCTTGACTTAAATTCGCGCCAGTTCAAGTACAGAAAATTTCCATTTTCTTGAACCGGGGCTACCTCTCCTTCAGGATCTGGGCCGCCTGAGCGGCCTCGACCCCCAGGATCGAGGCCGCCGCTTCCATGGTCCACCCTGCCTCGATGGCCCTGGAAAGGAAGCCCCAGCGGGCCATTCGCAAGGCTTCCACGGTGTGTCCATCCCCCTGCCCATCCTCCGCGAGCAGGGCCTTGAACAGCAGTCTCTCCAGGGCCACACCCAGTTCTGGCGGGGCCTCGCCTTGGACCTTCAGGGGCGCCGCCAGGACACGGACGATGCCCCCAGCCTGAGTGACCACGCCACGGCGTTGGAGCTTCAGGAGCGTCCCATAGAGGCGCCGGGCCAGGCGGCCCTTGGCTCCCCGGCTGGATCGCCTCGAGACCAGGAGCACGGCGAAATGGTCCAGCAGCGCCCGACGGGCCACGCCACTGGGGTAGAGGTCCGCGAGGACCTGGCGGACCCACGCTCCGCTGAGCCTTCCGACGGCCACCCCCACCTCCACCAGACATCGTCCACCGATTGGTGGCGGATGGGCCCGCGAAGGCCCCCGCTACCCTGAATCCGCCATAATCCGTCCCGAGGGCTGGTTCGTAGCTGCTTCCCATGGTGACTGCGACCAAGGCTGGCGATTGGAAAGAACCCATGCCCTTCCCGAGGCATGCGGGTATGGTGGTGGGGAACCAAACCCAGGCATCTTCTAAGCGGGGTTCGCCTCGTTTCTTTCTCAGGAGCTCTCAATGCGATTAGGGTTGTTGACCATCTTCACTCTGGGGGCTGCCTTGGTGGCTGGCCCGGCCGCACCGGCCAAGCGCCCATCCTGGCGCCTGCCCATCGAAGTGAAGACCCTGCCCAACGGCCTGACCATCGTGGTCTCTGAGGACCACTCCCTGCCGACCGTGGGGGTCAGCGTGGTCTATCGCGTGGGGATGCGGCTCGAGCCGAAGGGGCGGACCGGCTTCGCCCACCTCTTCGAGCACATGATGTTCCAGGGAACGCCGGTCGCCCCCAAGGGTGTGTTCGATCGCGTGATCCAGGGCGGGGGCGGCCTCAACAACGGCTCCACCCGTTACGACTTCACCAACTACATCGAATCGGCCCCCGTCTCGGCCCTGGAGCCGATCCTCTGGCTGGAGGCCGATCGCCTCAAGGCCCTGGATTTCTCCCCGCAGAACCTGAAGAACCAGCAGGAGGTGGTGAAGGAGGAGATCCGGGTCAACGTCAAGAACCAGCCCTATGGCACCTTCTGGCTGGATCTGCCCGGGGCGGCGTACTCCCGCTGGGAGAACAACCATGACGGGTATGGCTCCTTCGAGGACCTGGATCACGCGGACCTGAAGGACGTGCAGGCCTTCCACAGCACCTACTACACCCCCAGCAACGCCGTGCTGGGCATCGCCGGCGACGTCAAGCCCACAGAGGTCTTCGCCCTGGTCGAAAAATATTTCGCCAGCATTCCCGGGAAACCCAAGCCAGCCCTGCCGGACCTCAAAGAGCCGCTGAACACGACGGAGATCCGCCAGGTCAAGACGGATGCCCTGGCCCGGGTGCCGGCGGTGGCCGTGGGCTGGAAGATGCCCGCGCGGGGCAGCCGAGACCACGCTCCGGCCGCTGTCCTGGCCGAGCTGCTCATCGGCGGGGACGCCTCCCGGATCTACCTCGGCCTGGTGAAGGGCAAGGAGCTGCTGCTGAACGCGAGCGGCGGGCTCAACTTCCCCTTGGGCGGGGCCTGGGACTACGACGGCCAGACGCTGTTCAGCCTGTTCTCCCTCTACAAGCCCAATGCGGACGCCGACAAGGTGCTGGCCGCCATCGACGAGGTCATCGCCGCCATCGCGAGCCAGGGCGTCACGTCCGCGGAGCTGGAACGGACCAAGACCAAGATGCTCGCCGATTTCTATGCGGGCCTGGAGATCCCCCTCTCCCGTGCCGACGCCCTGGCCAAGGCCCAGGCCCTCTGGGGCAGCGCCGCCCAGCTCAACGAAATCCCCGGGCTCATCGAGGGGGTGACCGCGGACGACCTCAAGCGGGTCGCCGCCACCTACCTGACCCATCCCAATCGCACCGTCATCGACTATCACACCGCCACGGCGAAGCCCTGAGGAGCCGGACATGATCCTGACCCGCCAAGCCCTCACCCTGCTGCTGGCCACCAGCACGCTCACCCTTGCGGCCGGCAGCGAAGAGAAGCCTCTCCCCAAGGACCTGCCGCCCTACGGCGTCGACCGGCCCATTCCGCCGCTCAACATCGCCCAGCGGACCCTTCCGAATGGCCTCACCGTCTGGATCGTCCATCGCCCGGGCTTCCCCAAGATCGCCTCCTACCTGGCGATCCGGGGCGGAAACGCCTATGACCCCGCCGATCGTCAGGGGCTCACGGGCCTCATGGCCGGCCTGCTCAACGAGGGGACCACCACCCGGACGTCCAAGCAGATCGCCGAAGAGCTCCAGGCGATCGGCGGCGAACTCAATGCGTTCGCCAGCCCTGACGCGGTGTTCATCCACGGTTCCTGTCTGAGCAACGGCCTTCCCGCCCTCGTCAACCTGCTGGCCGATGTCGCCCGGCACCCGAGTTTCCCCGACAAGGAAGTCGAGCTGGCCAAGGCCAACACCCTGCAGGGCCTGCTGGCCCAGGAGGCCCAGCCTGCCTTCAAGGCCAATCGGGCCTTCAACGCCGCCATCTTCGGCAGCCACCCCTACCGCTTCGCCTCCCTCAGCCCTGAGGTGGTGAAGGGCGCGACGCCCGCTTCCCTCAAAGCCATCCATGCCGCGCGGTTCCAGCCGAACCAGGCAGTGCTCGTGATCAGCGGGGACCTCCAGGAGGCAGCCACCCTCAAGCTGGTCACCGCCGCCTTTGGGGACTGGAAGGCCACCGGGGAGGCCCTGCCGACGATCCGGGAAACCCCCGCCACCTCTGCCCATCAGTTCCTGCTGATCCCCCGCCCCGGCTCCGTGCAGTCCACCCTGCGAGTGGGACGTCCCGCCGTGGCGGCCACCCATCCCGACTACATCCCGATGCAATTGGCCAACGTCATCCTGGGCGGCTCCTTCGGCAGCCGGATCGTCAAGAACATCCGCGAGGACAAGGGCTATACCTATTCACCGGGAGCGCGCGCCACCGGCATGCAGGTGGGCGGGAACTACATGGTGCGGGCCGACGTCCGCACCGAGGTGACCGCGGCGAGCCTCATGGAGATCTTCTACGAGATGGATCGCATGGGGACGACGACCGTCGGCGAAGTCGAACTGCAGAGTGCCAAGCGCTACATGGGTGGCACCTACCTGTTCCAGAACCAGATGCTCGGGGCGCTGACCGGGACGCTCGCGACGTACTGGGTGAACGGCCAGAAACCCGAGGCCCTCTCCGAGTTCATCCCCAAGGTGAACGCCGTGAAGGCGGAAGAGGTCCGTCGCATCGGCCGCACCTATTTCGCCGCCAAGGATCAGACCGTCGTCGTGGTCGGGGACGAGGCCAAGGCCAAGGCCGAACTTGAACAATTCGGCCCTGTCCAGATCCTCAAGAACTGAGGGGCAGGCCGGGGGCCGAAGACCGGTGCGGCCATCGATCCCATAAGTCTCGGGCCCGGGTGACCGGGCCCGAGCCATGCCAGGGCAGAGAAAGCGGCGTGGGGGCGCCATTCGACACCCTGTGTCCACCGGGAAGCCCCACGCTGTCCTTCTGGAGATTCCATGAAGGTCGGCCTCCGCCTCCCCTCCCCCAAGAAGCGCCTCGCGGCCCGGACCAGCCCGGCCCGCTGGGTGCGCCAGGAACTCGGCGTCAAGGCCCCCCGGGGCTGGGGCTGGCTCACCAATCCGCACAAGGCCGCCTACAACCGCGTCTACAACCGCACCACCTTCGGCCTCAAGGGCTGTGGGTGGCTGCTGTTCCTGCCAGCGGGCCTGCTCGCCTGGTGGTTGTGATGGGCACGAACCCCCGGTCCTGACCTGCCCGGCGGCCCCGGCCCGGTCGCTGGCGCCAGTGCTGCACCCTCGCCTGCCACCCCCTTCCCACCCGCGTGGCCGACCGCGATCAAGGGAGCGGGCGGCGCAGGCCCACGGAGGCCAGACGTGGATGTGGGGGAGCGGCCTGAAGCCGGGGAAGGCCCTGGCCCGCTGTATCCTGGCGCCTGGGTTCCAACGGCGGGGCGTGGGCGGACATCGGAGCGGTGTGGACGGAAATTCGGAGAGCGCGCGCGTCATCGTCCTGGGGGGCGGGCTCTCCGGCCTGCTGGCGGCGTGGCACCTGCACCGGCGCGGCTGCGCGGTCGAGGTCTGGGAGGCGTCCCCGGTCCCGGGCGGGTGGGCCCAAACGCTGCCCTGGCCGGGTCCGGAAGGCCAGCCTGGTTATCTGGAACGGGGCCCCCAGGGGCTGCTCGTGGGCCGGGACGGCGCCTTGGATCACCTGCTGCGGGACCTGGAACTGGACCTGCGCCCCACGCAGCCGAAGGGCCCCCGCTGGCTGGGCAAGGGCGGGCGACGGCAGCCCAGCCCGGCCACGCTGACGGGGTTGCTGCGTGCGCCGGGGCTCGGGTTGGCGGGGAAGGCCCGCATGCTGGCGGAACCCTTCATCCCCGCCGGGAGTGGCACGGCTGAAAACCTGCAAGATTTCTTCGCCCGGCGCCTGGGGGAAGGCTTCGCCCGGGAAGTGCTGCCGGCCCTGGTGGCGGGCGTGCTGGCGGCGCCGCCGGAGCGCGTCGGCCTGGAGGCGCTGCCGCGCCTGAAGCGCCTGGAGGCCCGCGGGGGGCTGCTCCTCGGCGGCCTGCGGGCGGGCCCGGAGCGCACCTGCTTGCCCACCGGCGGCACGGGTGCCCTGGCGCGAACCCTCGCGGAACGGCTCGGGTGCGTGATCACCAGCCAGCCCGTGCAGGCCCTGGAGCCCCTGCCGGAGGGTCGCTGGCAGGTCCATGGCGAGGGCCTTACCCGCGAGGCAGAGACCGTGGTGCTGGCCCTTCCGTCCCATGGGTCGGCGCAGTTGCTGCGGCCCCTGGCGCCCGGAGCGGCCCGGGAACTGGACGCCATCCCCCAGCTCGATCTCCGGGGGTGGCACAGCCGCCACGCGATGGTGCCTAGCTGGGAACGGGGGATCGGCCTGCTCGTCCATCCCCCGGAAGGCCGGGGTCTCCTGGGGGCCGTGTCCCTCGCGGCCGATGATCCCCGCGGGGTGCCGGGCCTGCTCCAGCTGCGCGCCTATGTGGGTGGCGCCTATCCGGTGGCTCCGGACCTGACCGCCTGGGCCGGCGTCTTCGCCGAACTGCGCCGCTGGCTGCCGGAACTGGGGGAGGCGGTGCAGGTGCGGGAGGAGGCTTGCCCGGGCGCCTTCCCGCTGCTGGAGCCGGGCCATGGCGCCCGGGTGGCGCGCTTGCAGGCGGACCTCCCGCCGGGCCTCCACTGGCTCGGCGCTGCTCGGTTCGGCCCGGGGGTCCCCGATCTGGCCGAGGGCATCGCGGCCTGGGCGGAGTCGCTGTCAGTTCCCCGCGCGGCCGGGGGCCGTTCGTGACTGGATCGTGGCGGGCAGCGCCTTCCCGATCCGCAGCCACCCCCAGGCCAGTCCGCCCGCCAGCAAGAGCCAACCGATGGGAGAGCGGGCCGCGACCCTCAGGTCCTGCCAGGAAGGCACGGAGCCGAAGACCAGGTTCGCCAGGAGGAACACCATGGCGACCTCGGGCCAACCCAGCGTGGGTTTGCCGCCAAGGCGCCACAGGAGGAGGCCGTAGGCCGCAGGCAGCAACACCAGCGGCGCGAGGCCGATGAAGAAGGCGTTGTACCAGCGCAGGTTCGAGAGGGTGACGGCTCCGAGCACCAGGCCGCGGCCCTCACGCCTCGGCAGTACCGTGAAGTGGACAGGGCGGCCATTGAGCAGATGCCCTGCCAGCCAGTGGCAGAGTTCGTGGCAGAACGTCCCGGGCAGCACCAGCAGGGAGAAGAGCCAGAAGGACCGCTTGGCCTGATTCAGCAGCCAGAGGGCCGCGGCCATGCCCGCCAGGTAGGCCAGCGCCGCGCCGTGCATCCCCGCGCCTCCTCCCCAGGCATGATCCATCGCCATCACGACCCCCGACTCCCATTGGACCACCCCTTCCAGCCCGGCCCAGCCAACCCCGCTGGAGGCCAGGGATGAGGCCGACGGCTTAGGGGATCACCGGATCGTAAAAAATCATCATTAAGCTCTCAATGCCTATCAATGGTAAAGTTTCCGCCACCCCATGTTTTCCAACCTAGAGGCCCCCATGAAGATTGCCGTTCCCAGGGAGATCAGGGCGGGCGAGACCCGCGTCGCGCTGGACCCGGAGTCTTGCAAGAAGCTGATCGCCCTCGGCATCGAGGTGGCGGTCGAGGCCGGAGCGGGCGTCGCCGCGCATTTTCTGGATCAGGCCTATCGCGATGCGGGCGCCACCATCGCGCCGGATGCGGCCTCAGTCCTGAGTGGGGCGGAGTTCGTGCTGAAGGTGAATGCCCCCGAGGCCCGGCCCGACGGCACCCACGAAGTGGACCTCATCCCCTCGGGGGCGATGCTGCTGGCCTCCCTCTTCCCCACGCGGAACCTCGAGGCGGTGAAGCGGATGGCGGCCCGGAACCTCACGACCTTCTCCACGGACTGCATCCCGCGCACCACCCGCGCCCAGACCATGGACACCCTCTCCAGCCAGGCCAACCTGGTGGGCTACAAGGGCGCGCTGCTGGGCGCCCTGGAGCTGCCGAAGTACTACCCCATGTTCATGACCGCCGCGGGGACGACGCTGCCCGCCAAGGTTTTCGTCCTCGGCGCGGGCGTGGCGGGCCTGCAGGCCATCGCCACCGCCAAGCGGCTCGGTGCCAGCGTCACGGCCACGGACGTGCGGCCCGAGGTGAAGGAGCAGATCGAATCCGTGGGCGGGAAATACATCGGCGTGGAGCTGAAGCAGGCCGCCTCCGCCGGTGGCGGCTACGCTGCGGAGCTGTCGGCGGAGGACAAGGCCCTGCAGGCCAAGATGCTGGCGGACCACTGCGCCCAGGTGGACGTGGTCATCACCACCGCCCTCATCGGCGGGGTCTTCGCGCCCAAGCTGCTCGACGAGGCCATCGTGAAGAGCATGAAGCCCGGTTCTGTGGTCATCGACCTCGGGGCCGACGGTGGCGGCAACTGCACGCTGTCGAAGCTGGGCGGGACGGTGGTGGTGGACGGCGTGAAGATCGTCGCCCCCCTCAACCTGCCGGCGACGGTGCCCACCCACGCCAGCATGCTCTTCTCGCGCAACCTGCTGAACTTCATGACGGCCTTCTGGGACAAGGAGGCCAAGCGCTTCAACCTCGACTGGGCCGACGACATCCTCAAGGGCTGCGCCGTGACCCACGAGGGGAAGGTGGTCCACGGGCCCACCCTGAAGGCGCTGCAGGGCTGATCCACGAATACGGAGGCACGGCGTGATGATGCTGAGGGAACACACTGAGACACCGGGCCACCCGGCCCCGGCGGCCGGAGGGGGACACGGGCAGCTCGACTACATGGGCGCCCTGTTCGTCTTCATGCTGGCCACCTTCATCGGCGTGATGGTCATCCAGCGCGTGTCGCGGCTGCTGCACACGCCCCTCATGAGCCTCACCAACGCCATCTCCGCCATCGCGGTGGTGGGCGCCCTCATCGTCTCCGCCGGGAAGGACTACCCCGGCTACATCACGGCCCTGGGCCTGGTGGCCATCTTCTGCTCCACCACGAACATCGTCAGCGGATTCCTCATCACCGACCGCATGCTGAAGATGTTCAAGAAGCGGGAAGGGGTGGCCAAGTGAGCGCCGAAACCCTCGTCCAGCTCCTGTATCTCGTCTCCACCGCCCTCTTCATCCTGTCGCTGCGCTGGATGAGCGATCCCGAGACGGCCCGCAAGGGCGTGTTCTCCGGCGTGGCCGCCATGATCCTGGCGGTGGCGGGCACCCTGGCGGGCGTGATGGCCACCGGCGGCACCCACTACTGGTGGATCCTCGGCGCGTTCGCCCTGGGCGCTGCCATCGGCTATCCGCTGGCCCAGGTGCCCCTCACGGCGGTGCCGCAGCGGACGGCGCTCTCCCATGCGTTCGGCGGCCTCGCCGCAGGCCTCGTGGGCACGGCGAAGTTCTTCCTCTACTACGGGCAGCGCAACGAGGCGGCCCTGACCACCTTCATCGTCGTGGCCCTGGTGGCGGAAATCCTGCTGGGCTTCCTCACCTTCACGGGTTCGCTCCTGGCGGCGGGCAAGCTGCAGGAGGTCAAGTGGATCCCCCAGCGGCCCGTGACCTACCCCGGGCAGAACCTGACCAACCTCGCCCTCTTCGGCGTGGCGCTGACCCTGGGCGTCGCGCTGGTGCTGCACCCGCTGGCCCCCTGGGCGCCCTGGGCCTTCGGCGGTGTCATCCTGCTGTCCCTCGCCTTCGGCGTGCTGCTGATCATCCCCATCGGCGGCGCGGACATGCCGACGGTCATCTCCATCCTCAACTCCTACGCGGGCCTGTCCGCCGTGGCCATGGGCTTCGTGCTCAACAACAAGCTGCTCATCACGGCCGGCGCCCTGGACGGCAGCTCGGGCCTGATCCTGTCGATCATCATGTGCAAGGCCATGAACCGCTCCTTCTTCAACGTGCTGTTCGGCGCCTTCGGGCAGGCCCAGACCTCCGCAGCGGGTGGCGAGCAGAAGGCCTACAAGTCCGACACCGTGGAGAGCGCCGCCCAGGTCATGGAACAGGCGAGCCTGGTGGTCATCGTGCCCGGCTACGGCATGGCCGTGGCCCAGGCCCAGCACAAGGTCCGCGAGCTCTACGACCTGCTGAAGAAGCGCGGTGTCACCGTGAAGTTCGCCATCCATCCCGTGGCAGGCCGCATGCCGGGCCACATGAACGTGCTGCTGGCGGAGGCCGAGATCCCCTACACCGATCTGGTGGAGATGGACGAGATCAACGGCGACCTGCCCCAGGCGGACGTGGCCCTGATCATCGGCGCCAATGACGTGGTGAATCCCGCGGCCCGCGCGGACAAGACCAGCCCCATCTACGGCATGCCCATCATCGACGCCGACAAGGCCAAGACCGTCTACGCCATCAAGCGCTCGAAGAACCCGGGCTTCGCCGGCATCGACAACGAGCTCTACTTCCTCGACAAGACCTTCATGCTCTTCGGCGACGCCAAGAGCGTGGTGGGTGAGCTGGCGCGGAAGCTCGCCGGTGACAACAGCGGCCACTGACCTTTCCTTCAGAGGCAGCGACTCCGGAAGAGCTTCAACCCAGCGCTGCGGGCTCAGGTCGATACGGCCCCGCTGGTGGTGGGGAAAGCCCCTTCCTCCTCGCCGGTCGTCATCAGGCCTGGAGCCTCATTCACCGGGGTTCTTCGTGATGCAGAACCGGCAGACGCTTCCCCCCTTGGCAATACAGGATTCCAGCCGGACATCCATTCCAGACACCTTCTCGATCAGGCTCACATCGAACTGGCAGAGTTCCGGATGCACCTTGGCGACGGAGTGGTACACGCAGTTGACGGCCTCGATCACCGCTTCTCTGGGCGTGTCCCCCTGCTTCTGGACCGCCCGGTAGCCGAGGTCGTTCATCAGCGCCGTGATCCGCTTCAGGCGGAGCGTCGGTGAATCCGCAGCGCCCACCTGGCCCTCCAGGGAGTCCGCCACGACCACGGCCAGCTCCTTCATGAAAGCCTTCGACCCGCCGGGCCCCAGCTTCTGGGCGAGCTGGGCGAGGATGGCGTTCGCCAGCCAGGAGTATTTCTTGGGGAAGACGTTGATGCCCTCATCGGAAATCAGGTACCGCCGCCTTGGCCTGCCGACAGAGCCCTTCTCGTCGGAGTAGCTCAGGTAGCCCAGGTCGATGAGCTTGAGGACGTGCTGCTGGACCGTGGTCCGGGTCACGCCGAGATGGGCTGCCAGCTCGTCGAGAGAGGCTCCATCGTGGCGGCTGAGCAGGTGTTCCAGGATCTTCCGCTGATTGTCGTGCAGGTTTTTCATGGCCACCTCCTGAGAGGAATCCGTCAAACCAATTTAAACATTTTAATCAGTCTTGTATGTTTTTATTCGACTCCTAGATTCAGGTATGGGGCAACGGAAGCGCCCACCCAGCCAAGGAGTCCAGCATGCAACGGTTCTCGAATCCATCCATGGTCATCCCGATCCTGGCCGTCCTGGTCGTCGCGGGTTGCACAACCAGCCACCAGGCAACGGCCCGCAACACCCCACCCCTACTGGATCCCGCGCTGGTCGCCCAGGGCAAGGACATCTTCCGCGGGGACACCTTCGGGGACGAGGCCTTCTGGACGGATGTCCTGGGCATGCACCAGGTGATCGCAGCGGCGGTGGACCCAACCACGGCCCTCTCCGTCGGCTTGAAGGTGGATGCCGAAGCCCTGCCCGCCGCCGTGGTGCAGGGGATCCAGAACGGCTCGATCAGCCTGACAGACCCCGCCACGACCGTGGCCCTGCTGAAGCTCAACGCGGTGGTCGGCGTGAAGGGCACCGTTGAGACGATCAACGGGAAGGACACGTTGACCCGGGTCGGCACCACCTGCGCCCTGTGCCATTCCACCGTCGATGATTCCTTCGCGCCCGGCATCGGCAAGCGCCTGGATGGCTGGGCCAACCGCGATCTCAACCCCGGCGCGATCATCGCGCTGTCACCGGCGGTTCCGACCGCCGCCAAGGCGGTCTACACCTCCTGGGGCAAGGGGAAGTACGATCCGCGGTTCAACCAGGACGGCCTGAACGGGCCGCAGGTCATCCCTCCCGCCTATGGGCTGATGGGGGTGCATAGCATCACCGCCACCGGGGACGGCACCGACCTCGCCTACTGGAACCGGTACGTGGCGGTCACGCAGATGGGTGGGCAGGGTTCGTTTTCCGACAGCCGGACCGGCGTGAACGTGACGAACGGAACCACCGACCTCGTGTCCTCCAAGCTCCCGGCGCTGCAGGCCTACCAGCTGAGCCTCGCCGCCCCGCCGGCGCCTGCCGGCAGCTATGACATCCCGGCGGCGGCCCGCGGAAAGGCCGTTTTCGAGGGTGCGGGGAAGTGCGCGTCCTGCCATGCGGGACCGCTGTACACCGATGCCAACCTGACCCTGCACGCCCCCAGCGAGGTGGTCAGCGAGCCGGAGCCCAATGGCGCCCCCAGCTACGCCTCCAGGAGCGCGACCAAGAAATACCGGACCGCGCCTCTGGCCGGGCTCTGGCAGCACGCCCCCTACTTCCACAACGGCAGCGCCGCGACCCTCGACGCCGTCGTCGAGACCTACGACACCCGGAAGAGCCTCGGCCTGACCGCCGCGCAGAAAGCTGACCTCGTCCAGTACCTGAAGAGCCTGTGAGACCGCTCCGCGAACAGGCGGACGGCTCGGCTTCCATCCACAACCCAAGGAGAACGGAATCATGGACAAACAGCTGAACTCAAGTTGGTGGGCGCTCAGGATCGGCCTCGGGGCCGTGCCATTCCTCGCCGGACTGGACAAGTTCTTCAACCTGCTGGCCAAGTGGGAGCTCTACCTGAATCCTCTGGCCCTGCGCCTGATCCCCGTGGCCCCGGCCACCTTCATGCGAGCGGTGGGCGTCATCGAGATGATCGTCGGCCTGGCCATCCTGACGCGGTGGACGCGGTTGGGCGCCTATGTGGCCGCGGTCTGGCTGGTGGGCATCGCCCTCAACCTGATCACGATGGGTGCCTTCCTCGATGTCGCGGTCCGCGACCTCCTGCTCGCCGTGGCCGCCTTCACGCTGGCCCGGTTGACGGAGGTCAGGCAGCCCGAGGCCGGCGCCTCCTTCGGCGGCTGACGCTCCGCCCTGGGGGATCAACACCCACTTTTCCGGCCTGCCGACGGACGGCAACGGCCGACCCACACCCAACCCAGACAGGACCCGCCATGCCCAAGGATTCCAGAACCACCCCCAGACCCCGCCCGGCACAGGAGCTCGACCTGGAGGTGGTGCGGTTCATCGCCAAGGCCGAGGTCCCCTCCCTCTTCGGCACGTTCACGGTCTACGGCTTTCTGGAGACCGCCACCGGGAAGGAACACCTGGCCATCGTCGCGGGCGACCTCGATGCCCGCACGCGCATCACGGTGCGGATCCACAGCGAGTGCCTCACGGGCGAAGTGC
Organism: Geothrix campi; assembly: GCF_024609265.1. Taxonomy (GTDB): domain Bacteria; phylum Acidobacteriota; class Holophagae; order Holophagales; family Holophagaceae; genus Geothrix; species Geothrix campi. Next base: position 1,499,505 of record NZ_JANHMP010000001.1, read on the forward strand.
TCGGCAGCCTCAAGTGCGACTGCCGCCAGCAGCTCGAGGCGGCGCTCCACCACATCGATCAGCACGGTGGCATCGTGCTCTACCTGCGCCAGGAGGGCCGCGGCATCGGCCTGCTCAACAAGCTCCGGGCCTACGCCCTGCAGGAGCAGGGCCACGACACTGTGGAAGCCAACCACCTGCTGGGCTTCCCCGATGACCTCCGGACCTACGCGCCCGCCATCCAGATGCTGCGCTTTTTCGGCATCCGGAAAACGCTGCTGCTGACCAACAACCCCAGGAAGATCCAGGCGCTGGAAGACGCCGGCCTGGAGGTGGTCCGCGTGGCCCACCAGCAGGCCAGCAATCCCCACAGCCTGGGCTATCTCAGGACCAAGGCCCAGAAGAGCGGCCACCTGCTGGCCTTCCATGACGAGGCGATCTGAGGGCCTTCTCCCGGATCGGGCCGCTCACCGGGCCTAGCCTTCCAGTTCTGCCAGAACACGCTGTCAGATGCCCAGTTTCCCCAGTTTCCGGTAGAGGGTGTTCCTCGCCATCCCAAGCTCCTGGGCCGTCTTGGTCATGTTCCCCTTCCAGGCGCGCAGGCAGGCCTGGATCTGCTCCCGCTCCTCCTCCAGCAGCTGCTCCCGGAGGCTGACGGAGCCCGTGGCGCGGGTCGGTCCCGAAGCCGCGGGGGCTGAGACGGCTGCCGCCGTGTCCGGGGCCCGCAGGATCTCCTCGGGAATGTCCCCCAGCGTGATCCCCGGGCCCTTGATGGCGTGGACCATGCGCTCGACCACGTTCTGGAACTCGCGGATGTTGCCGGGCCAGGCATAGCCCTGGAGGGCGCCGCTCACGCCGGGATCGATGCGGAGGTTCGCGGCCCCCTTGCGGGCGGCGAACTTGTGGAGGAAGGCCTCCAGCAGCTCCGGGATGTCCTCGGGATGATCTCGCAGGGGCGGCAGCTTGATCATGGATACGTTGAGCCGGTAGTAGAGGTCCTGGCGGAAGGTCCCCTTGCGGATCTCCTCCCGCAGGTCCTTGTGGGTGGCGCAGATGATCCGCACGTCCACCACGAAGGGCCGGTCGCCGCCGAGGCGCGTGATGGTCTTGTCCTGGAGCACCCGGAGCAGGGCGATCTGCTGCTCCAGGGGCATGTCGCCGATCTCGTCGAGGAAGAGGGTACCCCCGCTGGCCAGCTCGAACTTCCCCGGACGCCCCCCCCGGGCGGCGCCGGTGAAGGCCCCGTCCTGGTAGCCGAACAGCTCGCTGGCGATGAGCTCCCGGGGGATGGCCCCGCAGTTGATGGCCACGAAGGGCCCCTTCCGGCGCTCCGACTGGTTGTGGATGGCGTGGGCGAACATCTCCTTGCCCGTGCCGCTCTCGCCGGTCAGCAGGACATTGCTCTCGTTGGCCGCGGCCAGCTGGCCCAGCTGGACGGCCCGCTGCAGGACCTCCCCCTGCCCCAGGATGTCCTCGAAGCGGAAGGTGGCCTGGGCCCCGCTGAAGCGGTTGATGAGCCCCTTGATCTTGTTGATGGGGTTCACGAACAGCACCGCCCCCTTGACCACGCCGCTCTCATCCAGGATGGGCTTGCCGCTGGCGATGCACTGGAGGGCCCCCCGGCCGGAGGTCAGCTCCAGCTCCCGGTCCAGGAACTCCCGGCCCCAGGCCAGCAGCTCGCGGATGGGCCCCAGGTCCCGCACCAGCTCCGTGATGCGCTTGCCGGCGGCCTGCTGGCTGGAGACCCCGAGCAGCCGCTCCGCCACGGGGTTGATCTGGTCGAGGACGCCATCGATGTCCAGCACCAGCACCCCGTCGGTGACCGTGAGGATGATGCTGGAGAGCCGGCTGTTCAGCAGCCTCAGCTCCCGGTTCTTCTGCCCCACCTCCAGCTCGTGCTGGATGGCCTCCACGGCGGCCATCACCAGCCCGAGGGTATGGATGTGGGTCTTGTCCACAGGCCCGGTCATGTCCAGCAGGCCGATGGTCTTCCCCCGGGGGTCGAAGATGGGCGCGCCGGAGCAGGTCCACCGGTGGTGCTTCTGGCAGTAGTGCTCGGCACCCGAGACCTGGAAGGGCCGGCCCAGCACCAGCGTGGTGCCCGCGCCGTTGGTCCCCACTTCGCCTTCGGCCCAGAGCGCCCCCTTGTTCAGGTTCAGGTCCTGGGAGGCGAGAATCCGGTCCTGGTCCCCCACGGCCTCCAGCAGGTACCCCTGCTCGTCGAAGAGCAGCACCACAAAGCTGGAGCCGGCCACCAGGCTGTACAGGTTCTCCATGAAGGGCTTGGCCACCCGGATCAGGTCCTGCTTCCGCTCCGCCAGCGCCGCGAACTCGGCGGACCCCAGCACCACCGTGGACCTTCCGGCCAGCGGGTCCACACCCGCGGCCTGGCAGCGGCGCCAGGAGGCCTCCAGCTCGGGCCCCAGCGTTCCGGGTTCGATCTTCCCGGCCCGGATGAAGCGGTCCCAGACCGCCCAGCGCTCCGTGGTGTGCCCCTCCCTCTGCGCCATGGCCCCTCCGGAGGCGGGCCCCGTCTCGGGCCGCGTCAATCTGCTCCATCACAGTAACGATCCGATACATAAATGATCAAGATGTAACATTTCAAAACAAGGACCGGCGGCAACCCTGAGGTGTTCGGCTCATGTTTTTTCCCATCCCCATCCAGGACGGCGCGGCTTCTCGGACATTCATATCAAGAATGATTTTCCACCCTCGCCCCCGGCACACCTCCTGCCTTGGTCGGGGATCCATCCGAGACCTTGAGGGGAACCCACCATGGACAAGATCCTGCGCGTGAACATGACCGACCTGACCACCGCGATCGAGGAGGTGCCCGCCGAGTGGGCCGGCCTCGGCGGCCGGGCCCTCACGTCGACCATCGTGGCGAAGGAAGTCCCGCCAGCCTGCCACGCCCTCGGGCCCAACAACAAGCTGGTGTTCGCGCCCGGGCTGCTGTCGGGCACGGCGGCCTCCAATTCGGGCCGCCTCTCCGCCGGTGCGAAGAGCCCATTGACGGGGGGCATCAAGGAAAGCAACGTCGGCGGCACCGCGGCCCAGATGTTCGCCCGCCTCGGCATCAAGGCCCTGATCGTCGAGGGCATGCCCAAAGGCGAGGGCTGGTACGCCCTCAAGGTCAGCAAGGACGGCGTCACCATCGAAGAGGAGCGTGGGCTCCTGGGCCTGGGGAATTTCGCCGTCATCGAGGCCCTCCAGTCGCTCCTCGGCAAGAAGACCGGCGTGATCGCCATCGGGCCTGCGGGCGAGATGCGGCTCACGGCCGCCAACATCTCCGTGAAGGACCCTTCCGGCAAGATCCGCAGCCACGGCCGCGGCGGCCTCGGCGCTGTCATGGGCTCCAAGCGGATCAAGTTCATCGCCATCGACGACGAGGGCGCCCCCGGCATCCAGCTCGCGGACCCCGAGGCCTTCAAGAACGCCTCGCGCATCTTCACGAAAGCCCTCATGGACCATCCCGTGAGCGGCCAGGGCCTCCCCACCTATGGCACCAACGTCCTCGTCAACATCCTCCACGAGGCGGGCGGCCTGCCCACCCGGAACTTCACCCACGGCCAGTTCGACGGGCACGAGCAGATTTGCGGCGAGACCATGCACGACACCATCGTGGCCCGCGGGGGGAAGCCCCGGCACGGCTGCCACGCGGGCTGCGTCATCCAGTGCTCCCAGGTCTACCACGACAAGGAGGGCCAGTACCTGACCTCCGGCTTCGAGTACGAAACCATCTGGGGCCTGGGCGCCAACTGTCTCATCACCGAGCTGGACGATATCGCCCAGGCAGACAGCGTCATGGACGACCTCGGCATCGACTCCATCGAGACCGCCGTGGCCTTCGGCGTGGCCATGGAGGCGGGCATCCTGCCCTGGGGCGACGGGAAGGAAGTGGTCCGCATCCTGCGCGAGGAGATCGGCAAGGGCACCGCCCTGGGCCGGGTGATCGGCTCCGGCGCGGGCGCCGTGGGGCGCACCTACGGCGTCACCCGGGTGCCGGTGGTGAAGAACCAGGCCATCCCGGCCTACGACCCCCGCTCGGTCAAGGGCATTGGCATCACCTACTGCACCAGCCCCATGGGGGCAGATCACACCGCGGGCTACACCATCGCCACCAACATCCTCAACGTGGGCGGCCAGGTGGATCCCCTGAAGAAGGATGGGCAGATCGAGCTCTCCCGGAACCTGCAGATCGCCACCGCCGCCATCGATTCCACGGGCATGTGCATCTTCAGCGCCTTCCCGGCCCTGGACATCCCCGAGTGCCTGCCGGCGCTGATCGACATGATCAACGCCCGCTTTGGCGCGAAGCTGACAGGTGATGACGTGACGGGCCTGGGCAAGACCGTGTTGAAGCTCGAGCGCGCCTTCAACCTGGCGGCCGGCCTGACCAGCGCCGATGACCGCCTGCCGGAGTTCTTCAACTCGGACCTGGTGGCTCCGCACCAGGCCGTGTGGGACTTCACGAACGAGGAGATCGACGCCTTCTGGGATTTCTGACATGGCGCCGATAACCGTCACCATCAAGCTCTTCGCCCATTTCCGGAATGGCCGGTTCAAGGAGGCGGACCATCAGTTCCCGCCCGGCGTGGCCTGCCGCGAGGTCATCCTCGGGCTGGGCTTCCGGCTGGGCGAGATGGGCATCGTCATGGTGAACGGCCAGCACGCCCCCCTGGATCATCCGCTGAGCGAGCGCGACACCCTGGCCCTCTTCCCCCTGGTGGGCGGGGGATGAGGCCCGACCACCAGGCGTCCGGTGGAAGCCGGCAGTGCCGCCGGGCCGGCGTTCACCGGACGTTGCTGACGCTGTTCTTCACCGTGTCGTGCTTGGTCTTCATGATGTTGCTGATGGCCGTGTAGGAGCGGTTCTCCTCTTGCATCTGGGACTGGAGCTGCAGGTACTGCAGGTTGAAGCTCATCTGGGTCTCCTGCATCGATTGCGTGGCGGCGAGCAGGGCCTGGGAAGAGTCCCCTCCTCCCGCCCCGCCGAGGCCACCGGTCATCCCGGTCCCGCCCGCGGCGATGCCCCCAAGCACGTACTCCGCCAGGCTCACCGCTTCCGCCGGAGACAGCCCGGGAACCGCCACAGACACGAGCTGCGTAGACGCGCCCAGCAGGTTTGGAGGCAGGGGTCGTGCGAACAACTGGCGCTTCACGGAAGCCGTCAGACGATCCAAAACGGACTGCTCTTCGAAAGTCAGCCGGGCCTTCACGCGCTGGTGCTGGGTCACCATGCCCGCGAACCGGCCCTGGTCGGACGCAGACCATGTCACGATCCCCGGGCGCATGGGTGCCGGGGCGGCTTGAGGCCGGAGCGGCTGGGTCGGTCGCAGGGTGGACTGCGCGAGCGCCACCACCGACGTGGCCAGGACGGCGCAGAGGGCTCGCAAGGCGTTCATGGAGGTCTCCGACAGGGGAAATCCATCGTCCCACCGTGGTCAAGCTGGGCCCGGCTCGGCGGCCAGGATGGCAGGGCCCGGCTGCCTAGTCCTCGAGGAACCGGGTGAACTCCGACACGGGGGCGCGCTCGGTCTCCAGGCTGTTCTCCACGGCGGTCGGATCGGCGTAGCCAAGGGCCATGCCGCAAACCAGCATCTGCTCGGGCCGGAAGGCGAGTTCCTCGGCGATGACACGGTGGAACTGGGTGAAGGCGGCCTGGGGGCAGGTGTGCAGGCCCCGGGCGCGGGCCGCCACCATGATGTTCTGGAGGAACATCCCGTAGTCGAGCCAGCTGCCCACCTGCAGCACGCGGTCAATGCTGAAGATCAGGCCCACGGGTGCGTCGAAGAACCGGAAGTTGCGGCCATGCTGGGCATGCATGCCCGCCTTGTCGGTCTTGGCAAGGCCCAGGAGGCCGTAGAGGTCCCAACCGACCTTGCGGCGGCGGTCGAGGTAGGGCGGGGCCCACTCCTTCGGGTAGTAGTCGTACTCCCGCTCATGCGCGGCCAGCTCCACCGGGTTGGCGTAGATGGCGCCGATGCGGTCGCAGAGCCGCTGCCTCGCGGCGCCCGTCAGCACGTGGACCTGCCAGGGCTGGATGTTGGTGCCCGAGGGCGCACGCGAAGCCACGCGCAGGATGTCCTCCACGATTTCGCGCGGCACCGGCGTCGGCAAAAAGGCGCGCATGGAGCGGCGGCTGAGGATGGCGGCGTCAACCGCGGCGGTCTGGGCCTCGGTGGGCGGATCGAACAAGGTCACGAGGTCGGTCCTTTCGGGAAAGGTCATTTCAGTCCGTGCTTCGCTTTGAACCCCGCCCATTCTCCCTTGGCCTTGAGGAAAGCCTCCACATCGGGGTAGAGGAGAAAGGGGTTGTACCGTCGCTCCCAGGCCATCGTGGAACTCGGACGGGCACCATAATCATGGCCGGGCCAGAGGGTGGTGTGGGGCGGCCACTCCCGCAGCAGCCGCTGGAGGCTGGCCCACTCGGTGCGGCCGTCGGCTTCGGTCTGGGTGCCGCCGACCTTGCCCACGAACAGCAGGTCGCCGGTGATGCCCGCGTCCTCGCCCTCCACCAGGAAGGCCAGGTGGTCGTGGTAGTGGCCGGGGACATGCCAGACCCGGAGCGAGTAAGTCCCAAAGGGGACGCGGTCGCCGTCCTTGAGCGTGAGGTCGAGGGCACCGGGATGTCCCGGGCCGCCCGCCACCAGGGCTCCGGTCAGCGCCTTGGCCCCCTCGTTGCCGTTCGAGTGGTCCGCGTGGCCGTGGGTGTTGAGGATATGGGTGATCTTCAGCCCCTGGGCCCGGGCCCGCTCCACCACGGCCTCGGGGGTGTACGAGGGGTCGATGAGCACGCCCACGCCCGCTTCCCGGTCCCCCAGGAGGTAGCCGAAGTTGCGATCGCCCCCGACCCGGATCTGCTCGAAGATGAAGCGCATGGGACCCTCCCGGTTCCATTGTCCCGCACCCGGGGGAACGCCTCCGCCCCGACCGGCATCCAAATGGGCATGTGGAGGACAGGCCCATGTTGAAAGGGAAGGTATGGCTGGCAGTGGTCGCGGCGGTGGCGCTGGCGGGTGCGGCCCTGGCCCTTCCCCGCCAGGGGCACCCCCCGACCCTGACCGATCGAGAGGTGAAAGTGAACGCGCCCGACAAGCCGAGCCCCGAGGTGCTCAAGAAGAAGCTCACCCCCATGCAGTACCGCGTCACCCAGGAGGCCGCCACGGAGCCCCCCTTCCAGAATGAGTTCTGGAATGACCACCGGGAGGGGATCTACCTGGACGTGGTGAGCGGGAAGCCGCTGTTTTCGTCCAAGGACAAATTCGACTCGGGTTGCGGGTGGCCCAGTTTCACAAAACCCCTGGCGACGGAGGAGGTCGTTGAGAAGCGCGACACCACCCTCGGCATGCTCCGCACCGAGGTCCGCTCCAAGGGCGCGGATTCCCACCTGGGCCACGTGTTCGACGACGGCCCCCGGGACCAGGGCGGCCTGCGCTACTGCATCAATTCCGCCTCCCTGCGCTTCGTGCCCGTGGACGACCTGGAGAAGGAGGGCCTGGGCCGCTTCCTGCCCCTGTTCGGCCGGACGGCCAAGGTCGCCCCGGCGCCGAAACCGGGCCCGGCGGAAGAGGTCGCCACCCTGGCCGGGGGCTGTTTCTGGGGAATGGAGGATCTGCTGCGCAAGCAGCCCGGCGTCATCGCCATCGAAGTGGGCTATACCGGCGGAAGCGTCCCCAACGCCACCTACGAGCACCATGAGGGCCATGCCGAGGCCGTGCAGATCCGCTTCGATCCCACGAAGACCAGCTTCGAGGCCCTGCTGCGCTTCTTCTTCCGCATGCACGACCCCACCACCCTGAACCGCCAGGGCAACGACATGGGCACCTCGTACCGCAGCGCGATCTTCACCCACAGCGAGGCCCAGCGGCAGACCGCCGAGCGCGTGAAGGCCGAGGTGGATGCCAGCGGCAAGTGGAAGCGCCCCATCGTCACCGAGATCACGCCCGCCGGCCCCTGGTGGACGGCCGAGGAATACCACCAGGACTACCTGATCAAGCATCCCGGCGGCTACACCTGCCACTACGTGCGGGACTGATTCTGCGGCATCCTAGTCCATCCGGGCCGGTTCCCCCGTCCGGATCGGAACCTGGAGCTGCCATGGCCCGCCAACATCCCCCGGAGCACCGGCCCGACCTCCATGCTGTGGTCGAGGCCTTGGCCGAAGCTTCCTCGGCCCTCACGGAGATGCCCCTGGGTCGCCGGGAGTTCCCCTCGCGCACGGCCCTGGCGGCCCTGGTGGAGGAATTGCGCGCCCTGCTCTTCCCGGGCTACTTCGGCGCCTCGGAGCTGAATACCGAGACCCTCCGCTACCACCTGGGCGCCCGCATGGACCGCGTCCTCCACGGCCTTTGCGACCAGATCCAGCGGGGGATGATGGCGTCAGACCCGGCCTGCGGGGACTGCGAAGCGCGCGCCCTGGATCTGGCTCGGGCCTTCCTGGCGCGGCTGCCCGAAGTGCGCCGCCTGCTCGCCACGGACATCCAGGCGGGGTTCGAAGGCGATCCCGCCGCCACCAGCCCCGACGAGGTGCTGTTCAGCTATCCGGGCCTGCTGGCCATCACCAACCAGCGTCTGGCGCACGAGCTGTTGAAGCTGGGCGTGCCCCTGCTGCCCCGCATGATCACCGAGCACGCCCACAGCCTCACGGGCATCGACATCCACCCCGGCGCCCAGATCGGCGAGCGGTTCTTCATCGATCACGGCACGGGCGTGGTCATCGGCGAGACCTGCATCATCGGCCGCAATGTCCGCATCTACCAGGGCGTGACCCTGGGCGCCAAGAGCTTCCCCCTCGACGCCGAGGGCCACCCCGTGAAGGGCATCCCCCGCCATCCCGTGGTGGAGGATGACGTCATCATCTACTCCAACGCCACGGTGCTCGGGCGCATCACCCTTGGCAGGGGCTCGGCCATCGGCGGCAACGTATGGCTTACCCGCAGCGTGCCGCCGAGCAGCGTCATCACCCAATCCAACGAAAAAGACGGGATGCCCGCATGAGCGAAGAGACCCTCCGATGACCACCGTGCTCCGCTTCCTCTTCTCCGCCATCGGCCTGCTGGTGGCCTGCGCCTTCGTGCCGGGGCTGGGTCATGGCTCGTTCCTGGACCTGCTGATCGTGGCCGTGATCCTGGCTGCGCTGAACACCACCGTGGGCAGCCTCCTGAAGGTCATTGCCTTCGTGCCGGTGGCCTGCTCCTTCGGCTGCTTCAGTCTGGTCATCAACGGCCTGGTGTTCTGGCTGGCCGGGGCCCTGTCCTCGCGACTCGGCCTCGGATTCACCGTCTCGGGCTTCTGGGCCGGCTTCTTCGGCGCTCTGGTGAGCAGCATCATCGCGTCGGTCCTCGGCGCCATCTTCATCCCCAAGGACCGCCAGCGGCCCCAGGGGCCGTCGCCCCGCATCAAAGTGGTCAATTAGGCGGTTATTCGCTGCCGAATATCCTTAGCAGGACCGCCCTCCCCTGGGCTCCCTGGGGCTGGCGTCCAGGCCTGCCCCAGGAGGTTGCGCACGGCCGCTTCCGCCGCCTCCCGCAGGGCCTCGGCATCGACGAAGGCGCTGGACTCCAGGGGGGTGCCCATGGTGATGCGATAGGCTCCCCCCTGTACGCGCCAGTCGCCCTTGGGCAGGATCTCCGGGCCGCCATGGATGGCCAGTGGCACCACGGGAACCCCGGCTTCGAAGGCCAGGGCGAAGGCCCCCTTCTTGAAGGTCTGCGGGCGGCCATCCTGGCTGCGGGTGCCCTCGGGAAAGGCCATGATGCTCTGCCCCGCGCGGATGCGCACGGCGGCCTCCTCCAAACTCGCCAGGGCGGCATTGCGGTCGCGGCGGTCGATGAAGATGAACTCCGCCAGCCAGATCACCCAGCCGAGGAAGGGCACCCTCGCCAGTTCACGCTTGGCCACGAACACAGGTCGGCAGGGCAGGGTCGAGATCATCAGGGGCGGATCGAACAGCGAGGTGTGGTTGCCGATGAACACGGCAGGTCGTGTGCCGCTGCGAAGATCCTGCGGTAGCGCCTCCCATCCTGCCAGTTCCCGGCGGATGCCGAAGGCCCGGGCCGTGCCGCGGATGTAGCGGGGCGCCACCAGCCAGAAGGCCCCCGGGCCGCCCAGGAAGGGGGCCAGCAGGAAACAGAGGCACACAGCCAGCGCCAGCGCCAGGGCGCCGAGAATCCAGACCAGGAGGGGACGGAGGAGAGGACGGCCCGCCATCGCCCCTACTGCGGCGGCAGCAGCACGGCGTCCTTGAGCCGCACGGGGTACTGGGGCACCCCGGACTGGCCCTTGCGCCACTCGGTCCGCACCTTCTCGATCTTGTCCACCACGTCCATGCCGGCCACCACCCGGCCAAAGGCACAGTAGCCGTAGCCGTCCTCGCTCAGGTCCCGGTGATCGAGGCTCTTGTTGTCCACGGTGTTGATGAAGAACTGGGCGGTGGCGCTGTGGGGGGAACCCGTCCGTGCCATGGCGATGGTGCCGCGGGTGTTCTTCAGGCCGGCCCGGAAAGTCTGCGGCGCCTCGTTGAGGATGGGCGCCCGCAGGGGTTTCTCATCCAGGTTCTCCAGCAGGCCGCCGCCCTGGACCATGAATCCGTCGATGACCCGGTGGAAGATGGTGCCCTTGTAGTGGCCATCCTTCACGTACTGGAGGAAGTTCTCCACGGTCTTCGGCGCCAGTTCCGGCTCCAGCTCCACCACGATGGGCCCGTAGCTGGTGAGCAGCTGCACCCGGGGCTTGGCCACCGGCGCGGGGGTGGGCGCCGGGGCCGGCGCGGCGGCGGCGGGCTGCGCGGTGCCAGCGGGCGCAGGCGCCTGGGCGGACAGGACCGCGGTGAGGGACAGGCAGAGCAGCAGGCGGGGCACGGGGACTCCTGGACGTTCCCTTCCATTCTGCCGCGAACCGGAAAGAAGTCCCCGGTATGGTTGTTCAATGCCCTTTCTCGACCTTCCCCCCTGGATCCTGAGCCTGTTCCTGGCGCCCTTCGGGTTGCTGCTGGGCTCGTTCTCCAACGTGCTGATCCACCGGCTGCCCCAGGAGGCGCCCGAGGACCGCAACGTGGTGACGAAGCCCAGCCACTGCCCGTCCTGCAAGGCGAAGATCAAGCCCTGGCACAACGTCCCCCTCTTCGGCTGGCTGTGGCTGCGGGGAAAGTGCGCGGCCTGCGGCTGGCGCATCCCCATCCGGTACCCCCTGGTGGAGCTGCTGGGCGGTGTGATCCTGGGCGGCGCCCACTGGCTCCTCCCCTTCGGGACGCTGATCTGGCTCAAGGCCGTGCTCTGCGCCTACGCCCTCGTGGTGCTGTTCTTCACGGACTTCACCGAGATGATCCTGCCGGATGTGATCCAGTTCCCACTGATGGTGCTGGGCGTCCTGTTCGCTCTGCCCCAGCTGGCCTGGCCCGAAACCCTCACGAAAGCCTGGGGCCAGGGTGACACCCTCATCCAGGCCCTGGCCTTCCACAACGGCCTCCAGCCAGCCCCGGCCTATCACGGCTTCGAGCCCACGGTCACTTGGCAGGCCAGCCTCCTGGGCCTGGCCATCGGCTACGGGGCCCCGGCCCTGCTGAACCAGATCTACAAGTGGATCCGCAAGACCGATGGCCTGGGCATGGGCGACTTCAAGATGCTGGCCTGGCTGGGCGCGTTCTGGGGGTGGGGCCCCATGCTCGGCATCCTCTTCCTGGGCGCCGGCCTGGGTGCCGCCGTGGGCCTGCCCCTCATGCTCACCCGCCGCTCTGGCGGCCAGACCATGCTTCCCTTCGGCTGCTTCCTCGCCTTGGCCACCCCCATCGTCGTGTTCTTCGGGCGGGCGCTGTGGCTGGGCTACCTGGGCGTGGTGGGCTAGGGCGTTTCCGCGGATTCGAGAACGATCGCCGCCAGCGTCTCCTGCAGGTCCCGGATGCGACGGGCACCCACCCGCCGGGTCCAGTTGGCCTCGACACCGCGGACGAAGGCGCGGACCTCCTTGGTGAAGGCGCGCCCCCGCGCCGTGAGACGCACGCGCGAGGCCCGGCGGTCGTCGGGATCCTCCACACGCTCGGCATGGCCGACCCGGCACAGATGGTCGACGAGGGCCCCCATCGACTGCTTCGTGACGCGCGCCGCCTGGGCCAGCTCCGTCAAGCGGGCCCCTTCAGGCCGGGTCCACAGCGCCTGGATGGCGGCACAGTGCGCGGGCTGGATGTCCGCATGACCTGAGGCGGCCAGCCATCGGACCAGTTCCTGACCCATGATCTGGTTGGCCAGGCGGAGGAGGGCCCCGAGGAGCGGGCGCTCCGGTGGGGCCGCGCGGCGGGTGGAGGGGTTGGGGCTTGACATGAAGTCAGCTTAGCTGACCATATTCAGTCAGGTCAACTGACCATTGGAGCCAGGAATGATCCATCACATCTCGATTCCCGCCCGCGATCCGGAGCACGTGGCGAAGGTGCTCGCGGAGCTGCTCGGCGGCTACGCCGGCCCCTTCATCGGGCCCATCCCCGGCGCCTGGGTCGCCTACGCGGAGGACGCCCACGGCACCGGCCTCGAGGTCTACCCCGAACGGACCACCCTGGTGCCCGGCGAGGGTGGGGACATGGGCGCCGTCGCGCTGCGCGACGCGCCCGTCGCCGTCGCCTTCCACGCGTTGATCTCGGTCAAGGTCGGGCGGGGAGACATCGAGCGGATCGGGGCACGCGAGGGCTGGCGGACGCAACACTTCTGGCGCGGGCCCAACCCGCAGGTCCGGCTCTTCGAACTCTACGAGTTCTGGGTGGAAAACCGCATCATGCTCGAACTCGTCACGGAGGACATGGTCGAAGCCTACCGGAAGCTCGCCCAGGGCCCGGCCCAGCGCGATCTGCTCGCCCGCCTGGCTGCCGCCCGGCCCTGAGCGCCTCAACATCCGGCCCTGTGGGCGCCTCAGCGCCTCTGGCTCAGCTCCATCAGCACGCCGCCGGTCTCGGCAGGGTGGATGAAGGCCACGCGGCAGCCGTGGGCGCCATTCCGGGGTTTTTCATCGATCATGCGCACGCCCTTGGCCAGGAGCTGGGTCACGGCGGCGTCGATGTCGTCCACCTCGAAGCAGACGTGGTGGATGCCGGGGCCACGCTTCACCAGGAACTTGCCGATGGGGCCCTCGGGATCGGTGCTCTCCAGGAACTCCAGGGTGCTTTCGCCCACGGGGAAGAAGGCCGTCTTCACCTTCTGCTCGGGCACGGATTCGATGTGGTCCGCCGCCAGGTCGAAGAGCCGCGCCATGCGGGCCATGGCCTCGTCCAGGCCCGGCGCCGCGATGCCCAGATGGTTGATGCGCAGCAGTTTCATGCGGGACTCCCCTGCCCCATTCTCCGGCATCGACGTGGGGAAAGGCTAGGCCGGGGGAAGCTTTCCGGCCCTCATGGGGAAGACCTTCTTCGCGCAGTCCGGGCAGATGCCATGGGTGAACTCGGCATCGGTGTGCTCGTTCAGGTAGGCCTCGATCTGGTTCCAGTAGCCCCTGTCGTCACGGATCTTCTTGCAGTGGCTGCAGATGGGGAGCATGCCGCCGAGGGTCTTCACCTCCGCGAGGAGATGCTCCAACTCCACCCGGGCGGCCTGTTGCCGCAGCCAGGTGCGGCGGATGAGCCAGAACCCCGCCAGAGTCAGGCCGCTGATGAGGCCCACCTCCAGGCCCTCCTGGGCCACCTCCCACCACCATCCTCCCAGGTAGTCCTGGTCGGCCACTCCCACCAGGAGGTAGAAAGGCTGCCCGGCCACCCGACGGACGGCGAAGGTGCGCTGGATGCCGTCGAAGGGCGTGCGGGCACGGTAGATCCCCACTTCCTGGTTCGCTCCCGCGAAGGCATGGAATTCCTTGGAGACCAGGGCCTGGCCCACCGCAGTCCCGGCGCTCTCGGGTTCGGGATGGCGGGCGATCAGGCCCAGATCCAGGTCACGGATCGCCACGGAACCATGCGGCCCCACATTCAGGGCTGAGAAGGCCTTCTGGAACTGCTCCAGAGGAAGCACCGCATAGACGATGCCGGCAAATTGGTGATCCGGTCCCTTGAGGCGCCGGGCGAGGATGATCACCCAGGTTCCGGAGACTCGCCCCACCAGCGGCTTGGACGTCACCAGCCCCACAGCCGGGTTGTCCCGGAGCCGGGTGAAATACTCGCGGTCTCCCACGGCCAGCGGTACGCCCGGGACCGTTCCGCTGCTGTGCTCGACCACTCCCCGGGCATCAGTGGTGCGGAGAGAACGCAGCCCGGGCACCCGTCCGTGCTGCCGCCGGATGAAGCCATCCAGCTCTTGGAAACCCCTGCGGGTGGCGGAGACGCGTTCGACCTCGTCCTTCACCGCCAACAGGGCCAGATCCGCCTTGCCGAAGGTATCGCCCACATAGTGATCGAGCACCTGGGCGAGGTTCTGGGCCGTGGCCAGGGCATCTCGCTGATGGTTCCGCAGGCTTTTGCGGAGCGAAAGCGCGCCCATGACCAGGATGATGAGGTTGAGGACCAGGGTCCCCGCCGCCAACCGCCGCAGGAAATGCTTCGACTCGAAGGTCGAGGAGGGAGTCACCCGGGGAGCTTCCATGGAATCCGCTGCGAAGGCGTCCCCCAGATCCTAGCAACACTTGGCCAGTTGTCGTCCAGTCCGACCGGAACCTGTTAGCTTCCTCAGTGCTGGCAGGCCGGGGCCATGCCTAGGGACACGGTTTCGCCGGCCACCTGGAGCTTGCCCTTGCTGCCCAGGAAGGCGATGACGCCATCGAAATCGAAGGTGTCCCCGTGGCAGTTGCAGTAGGTGGCTCCAGCGCCGTGGGCCGCAGCGGATGCGGCGCGCAGGTTCTCCAGGCGGCAGCTCCCGCCCTGCTCCAGCAAGAGGGATAGGAGGTCGTGGCCGTAGAGGGGTTCGGACATGGCGGGCTCCGGTTCAGGAGTCGTAACTCCTGAACTCAGTGTACCCCGGTTGGCCGTGACAGGGATCACGCGCATGACCGCACCCCACACAGCGCCACGGAGGGTGGTCAGGCGCTCTGCAGGGCCAGCCCGACTTCCCGCAGGAGGGGTTCGGGGTTCAGATTCCGGGGCAGGTGGCGCAGGGCTTCCAGGGCGGCCTCCTGGGGTGGCCGCAGGTCCCGGGACTGGGCCGCCAGGGGCTCCAGGGCCTGCCGCCAAGGTTCGAGCGCCGGGGCCTCGCCGACGCGGATCCGTGCCAGGTCCGCCAGCAGGCGCAGGAGCAGCTCCAGAGGCTGGCGCAACTGTTCGCCCTGGGCCAGAGGGGAATCCTTCTCGGGAAGCAGGGCGCCGCCCACCTCGCTGAAGGAACGCCCTCCCAGCAGGGCGAGCCAGGCCTCCACCTGGGCCTCGGCCCGACGGAAGGCCGCCTCATCGAGGAAGCGCAGGCCACCCTCTCCCAGGGCGGTCCAGCGGGGGCGATCGACCTCGGTCCAGCCGTTCTGGACGGCCACAGTCCAGGCCTCCTCGGGCCCGAGCGGGGCGAAGGGGATGCGTTCGCAGCGGCTGCGGATCGTCTGGAGTAGGGCCTCGGGGCGGTGCGTCACCAGGATGAAGCGGGTGCCTTCAGGCGGTTCCTCGAGGGTCTTCAGCAGGAGGTTGGCGCTGTTTTCATGGAGGCGGTGGGCCTCTTCCACCAGGACCCAGCGGTGACAACCCACGGGGGGTGCCAGGGAGGCCCACTCGATGACGCCTCGGCTGAAGCGCGGCTGATGCTCGGAATCGAGGCCTTCGCGCACCTGGTCGATGCGGATGACGCCCGCTTTGCCTTCGGGGACGATGCGCAGCAGGTTGGGCAGCTCGAAGGGCAGGTCGTCGCCCATCACCATGCGGCACCCCTCGCACTGCCCGCAGGCGCTACGACGGAAGCAGATCTCGCGTCGGGCCAGTTCCAGGGCCACCCGGCGCTTGCCGATGCCCTCAGGCCCCGTGAAGAGCAGCGAACCGCGGATCCGCCCGGCCTGGAGCCGATCCAGGAGGCGCTGACGGATGGCGTGGTGGCCGGCGAGATCTGGCGCGAACATCAATCCACCACGAAGCCCGCGCTGCGCAGGAGCGGCGCCACCCGAGTCCAGATGATCCCCTCCACCTGATCCACCGGGTCCCGTGCCGGCACCAGGGCCACGCGGGCGGGATGGGCCTGGGCGATGACCAGGAAGCGGTTCCGCACCTTGCGATGGAAATCCAGGGCCGCCTGGTCGAAGCGGGTTTCCGCGAACTCGGCCCCCAGGGACAAATTGCGGACTTCCACTCGCTGGAGCGACACCTCGGGATCCATGTCCAGCAGCACCGTGAGGTTTGGGCGCAACCCCCGCAGCACGAGCTCACTGAGGCGGTCCAGGGTGGCCTCGGACACCCCGCTGGCGCCCTGGTAGGCCCGCGTGGAATCCTCGAAGCGGTCCACCAGCACCACCTTCCCTTCGGCCAGCGCGGGCCGGATCACCTTCTCCAGGTGCTGCGCCCGGTCGGCGTAGAAGAGCAGCAGCTCGGCGTCCGCACACCAGGTTTCGCCGCTGGCATGACGCTCCAGCAGGAGGCGCCGGAGTTCCCGCCCCAGGGTCGTGCCGCCGGGTTCCTTGGACACCACCAGGGGCAGGCCAAGGTGCCGCAACCGCTCGGAGAGTCGCAGCAGCTGAGTGGACTTCCCAGAACCCTCAACCCCTTCGATGGTGATGAACACGCCCCGCAAGCCGACCTCCGTCTGATGAGGATACCCGGCGGAACCCTCCCGGGGCCCGCCCCCGGGTTTGGCCCGGGATCCGTCGGAGTGCTACCCTGCTTGAAACTCCAGGAGTTCCAGGTGGCCGAAGCGATCCATTGCCCCAGCTGCTCCACCCGATACCGCCTGCGTCCCGAGCGGTTGAAGCCCTTCATCCGCCGGGCGAAGTGCTTCTCCTGCGGCGAAGTGTTCCCCCTGCGTGAGGCGGCGCCGGCCCCGCCGCCCGAGGCCCCTGCCGCCACCGCCCATTTCGATCTGGCGGACGTGGCCGCCGCCCTGGGGCAGATTCCAGGCACCCCTCCAGAGCCGGCCCCTGTCGCCCCCTCCTCCCTGACCCTGGGAGACCTGGAGGGCACGGATGCGGAAATTTTCGAAAAAACCCTGTCGGGCCTCTCTGCCGCCCCTCTCGAGGTGCCGCAGGAGGTGGCTCCCGTCGTCGCGCCCCCTGCCTCGGTGGCCGCCGCTCCGGTGGCTTCAGTGCCAGAGGTCGGTGAGGACACCCTGACGGGCACCTACAGCTCAGCCCGGGACGCCATCAGCAAGCTGTTCGCCGGCATCCCGGACCTTCCCCAGGCCCCGAAGACCCCCAAAGAAACTTCCTCCATGGATATGGAAGCCACGCTGTCGGCCCTGGAGACCACCCTCGGCCGGGGCGGCGCCACCCCTCCGGGCCTGGTGCCCCCGGCGGATGGCGATGAGCCCACGTCCTCTGGCCACCTCCCCGATGCCTTGAAGGCCCCTTCCACCACCACGCTGCGCCTCACCCAGGACGACCTCCGGGCCGCCCTGCGGGCCGGGAAACCGGAGCAGCCCACCGAGGCCCTCCGCCCCTCGGACCTGATGGCCCCCCTCCCGGAACCAGTGATCCCAGCCGCCGCCCCGGCCGAAAGCAAGACTCCGCTCGAGGAGGCTGGCGCCGAACGACTGCGCCTGAAGATCGGCGAAGAGATCTACCCGGGCCTCACCATGGCCCAGCTGACCGCCTGGATCGAGGAGGGGCGCATCCTCGAGCACCACCTCGTGGCCCGGCAGCACAGCGAGAACTGGCTGGAGGCCCACAAAGTCCCCGGCCTGCGCCCGATTTTCGATCGCCTGCGCCGCGATCGCGGCGAAATCCCCAGCCTTGATGCTTCCATCCTGGAGATCGCTCCCAAGAAGAGCCTCTTCGGGGGTCTCTTCGGGAAGAACTGATATGCAGACCCTTGCCCTCGCCGCCCTCCTCTGCCTGACCCAGGCTCCCGCCCCGCCGGCGGCACCTGCGCCCGCAGCTCCCGCTTCCGAGGCCTCGCTCTCGTACTATTCCGAAGCCTTCCCCTTCGCCTGGGATCGCATGATCCCCCTCACCGTGAACGTGGACGGCCTCAAGGTCAGCAGCATCTTCTTCAACCGGCGCGAGCTGCAATCGGGTTTCCTGAACCTGCTCAAGGGTGCAGAGTTCGGCACGCGGGCCCAGGTGGAGGTGACCAACACCGCGAAGTACCCAAAGATCCCGGGCTTTGCCGTGGCCGTGCTGGACAAGGACGGCAAGCTGCTGGGCGTGGCCTCCGGCGGCACCAAGGTCGGCACCATCAAGCCTGGCGAGACCGAGACCTTCGACCTTAACTTCACCCAGGTGAAGGAACGCCTCTCCAAAGGCGATCGGTTCCTGCTGGCCATCGAACTTCGCAACTGAGCTCTGTTCGACCCACTTGGGAGATAAGGCGAGCCTCCGCTTCGCCGAGGCTCGCCGTGGGGGTGCGGGGGTGTGCGCGCAGCGCGCCCCTAGATCCTGGCAGCGCAAGCGCTGCCAGGAGAACCCCCGCGGAGCATTAATTCGCTTCCTGCTCGTGATAGTGGGCCAGCAGTTCGGCGGGCGTGACGGTGGCCGTGCCGACCTTGGCCACGACCACGCCCGCGGCGGCATTGGCCAGCATGGCGGCATCGCGCCAATCGGCCCCGGCGGCGATGGCAGCGCTGAAGGCGGCGATGACCGTGTCACCGGCGCCACTCACGTCGAAGACCTCCCGCGCCTCCGTGGGCACCATCCAGGGCGCCGTGTGGTCGCCACCCGGTGCGAAGAGGGCCATGCCCCGTTCACTCCGGGTCACCAGCAGGCCCTGCAGGCCCAGCTCGGCCAGGATCGCCCGGCCCGCCTCCGCCACTTCCGGATCAGACTTCGCAGAACGCTGGGCCAGTTCCGAGGTTTCCTTGGTATTGGGTGTCATGAGCGTCGCGCCCCGGTAGAGGGCCTTGTGCTCAGGTTTGGGATCCACGATCCAGGGCAGGGCCTTCGCGGCGCACAGGGACCGCACCGCGTCCATCACAGGCCCGTTCACAACACCCTTGGCGTAATCCGACACGATCAAGGCCGAAGCATCCCCCAGGGCCCGCTCCAGCCGGTCCTGCAGGCCCATCAGCACCGCGGCCTCTGGTGGTCCGGATTCCTCGCGGTCGATGCGGAGCATCTGCTGCTGCTGGCCCACGACGCGGGTCTTGATGATGGTGGGCCGGGACGTATCGAGGACCAGGCCCGAGATCGAGATGCCCAGGCGGCCCAGCAGGCCCAGCAGCCGATCGCCGGCCACATCCTTCTGGAGGGTTCCGATGAGCAGGGGTTCCGCCCCCAGGGCCTTGAGGTTGGCCGCCACGTTGGCCGCCCCGCCCAGCACCGCCTGCTCGCGCACCACCCGCACGATGGGAACCGGCGCCTCCGGCGAGATGCGGCTGACCTCGCCGAACAGATACTCGTCCAGCATCACGTCGCCCAGCACGGCCACCTTGCGGCCTTCCATGCGACGGAGCAGCGACTCGGCCTGGGCGCGGTCGAGCCTCACGGCTGCACCTTCTTGGCGCCCATCTGCCTGGCCTGGTCCACCAGCATCACGGGGATGCCATCCTCGATCGGATAGAGCAGCCCGCACTTCTGGCAGTGCAGCCCCTCGGGTTTCTCCACGAGGTCCCCGTGGCAGGCCGGGCAGCAGAGAATCTCGAGGAGGCGCGGATCGAGCGGCATGGGATCAGCTTAGCGGAATCCTGTCCTGAAGGAGGCCACACCACCCCAAGGCCTCAGGGCCCGATGGCCGCGCCGCCGGTTTCGCCCGTCCGCACCCGATAGCATTCCTCCAGGTTCAGGACGAAGACCTTCCCGTCCCCCAGGTGGCTCGGCTCGGACTTGGCGGCCGCCATGATGGCTTCCACCGCGGGTTTGACGTAGTCCTCGTTCACCGCGATCTCGAGCTTCACCTTGGGGAGCAGGCGGATGAGACCGATCTTGTTGCCCCGGAACTGCTCCGCGAAGCCCTTCTGGGTGCCGCAGCCCCGCACGTCGGACACGGTCATCAGGTAGATGTCCTTGGCCACCAGGGCGGCCTGGACGGCCTCGAACTTGTCGGGCCGGATGATGGCGATAATCATCTTCATGGTCGGCTCCTCCTACAGAGTTTGGGGGACGGGAGTGGGCGTTCCGCTCGCCTTCTCGCTGTGGACGGGGACCCGCAGGGGCGCGCCCGCGGGAGAGGCCAGGGCCGAGATCACGTATTCGGGATAGGCCGAGATGCCGTGCTCGTGGATGTCCAGACCATCGTGCTCGGCGTCCTCATGGAGCCGCAGGAGCCCCTTGGCGTCGATGGCGAGCATCACAGCGAAGGACACGGCCAGCGTGGCCGAAGTGACGAGGGCGCTGCCGATGGCCTGGGCCGCCAGCACCTTGTACCCGCCGCCGTAGAAGAGCCCCGTGAGCTTGGTGGAGAGGTCGGGCGCGATGGGATCGCTGCCGATGGCGGAGAACTGGCCGCTGGCGAAGAGGCCGAGGGAGAGCGTGCCCCAGATGCCGTTCATCATGTGCACCGGGACGGCGCCGATGGGATCGTCGATGCGCAGGTACTCCAGCAGGTCCACACCCAGGATCACGATCACGCCGGCGATGGCCCCGATCAGGACCGAGCCGAGGGGGCTCACCCAGTAGCAGGGGGCCGTGATGGCCACCAGGCCCGCCAGGAAGCCGTTGGTGATGGAGCCCGGATCCCACTTCTCCGTGCGGAAGTAGATGTAGGACACCGCGGTGAGGCCGGCAGCGCAGGCCGCGAGAGTCGTGTTGGCGGCCACCCGGCCGATGCCTTCGAAGTCCATGGCGGAGAGGGTACTGCCGGGGTTGAAGCCGTACCAGCCGAACCAGAGCAGCAGGCCGCCGCAGACGGCGATGGTGAGGTCATGGGGCGTCATGGGGCCGCCACCATCCCGCTTGAACTTGCGCCCGAGGCGGGGGCCCAGCACCACGGCGCCCGCGAGGGCCACCGCGCCGCCGATGGTGTGCACCACCGTGGAACCGGCGAAATCATGGAAGTTCATGCCCAGCGAAGGCAGGAACTTGCCGGCGCTGCCCATGGTGGCGAGAAAGCCGTCGGGCCCCCAGACCCAGTGCCCGATGATGGGATAGATGAAGCCCGAAACCGCGAAGCTGTAGAGGATGTCGCCGATGAAATCCGTGCGCCCGATCATGGCGCCGGAGGTGATGGTGGAGCAGGTGTCCGCGAAGGCGAACTGGAAGAGCCAGTGGGCGAGGATGGCCACGCCGGTGGCTCCATAGGTCACCGGGGCGCCCTTGAGGAAGAACCAGTGGGTGCCGATGAACCCGTTGCCCTCGCTGAACATGAACGCGTAGCCGAAGGCCCAGAAGAGGATGCCGCAGAGGCAGGTGTCGAAGACGCACTCCACGAGCACGTTCACCGTCTCCCGGGAGCGGCAGAAGCCGGCCTCCAGCATCACGAAGCCCACCTGCATGCCGAACACAAGGAAGGCCGCGATCAGGGTCCAGACCGTGTTGAGGGGGTTGATGAGGTCCTTGGCCACGACCACCGGCGGCGCGGGCGCTGGGGCCGCCGCTGCGGCCGGCGCGGCCGTGGCCACCGCTGCTGGAGGGTTCGAGGCGGGTGGCACATCCGCCCGGGCGGAACTGCCGTTGAGCAGCAGCGGGATGAGGATCATCATGCCAAGCACTGCGATCATCCCCAGCAGCTTGCCCGAGGCCAGCGTCAGGCCGTAGCGGCGCCATTCCGGGTCCCTCATGCGGGCGGACAGGCGAGCCAGTCTCTCGGAGAAGGAGAGCTTGTCGCGCTCGTGAGTGATCCGTGTCATAGCGGGCTCCATGGATAGGGCTGCAGTGAAGGTTTCGAACTCAGCAGGGCGAGGCCCCGCCTAGAAGGCCTTGGCGATCGTCAGGGTCAGGCGCCCCTCGCCGATGTTGTGCCCCGTGGCGTTCTCGTAGACCGTGACGTCGTTGTCCGCCGCACGGGACTTGGTGTCGGCATGGGTGCCAGCAAGCGTGAAGGTGTAGCCCTTGATCTCCTTGGCGATTCCCAGTTTGTAGTCCGCATAGCTGAAGAGGGCGTTGTCGCCGGTGATCGTGGTTCCGTTGAAGAAGTAGTCAGGATTCGCCTTCGTGGCATAGGTGGTCTTGCCCCCATGCGCCAGCACGGTCCAGCCGCTTCCGCCCAGGGGAATCGCCAGGGACAGGTCGGCGTAGCTCGTGCCACCGGAGTTGTTGACGCCGAACGTGTTCGCGCTGATCACCTGGGAATATTTCAGGCTAGCCCAGGCATAGCCCAGACCCAGGTAGGCCTCGGTGGTGGCGGGGTTCCGGTAGGCGCCGAGGTTGTCGTAGGTGCCCGGGTAGAGGTAGCGGTAAAGCCCCACATCCAGGGTCCAGCCCTTGGCGAAGCCCCACTTGTAACCACCGAACAGATCCAGTTCCACGCCGGCGGAGTTCACCTTGCCCGCCCGGTAGAGCGGCGCGCCCACGGCGGCCGGCGAACCCAGAGAGGTAGGCGCGCTGGCCACGCCCGCGTTCTGATCGGTGAACCAGGAGATGTTGCTGAGGCTGGTGCTGAGGTAGAAACCGGTGGGGTGGACCAGATCCAGTTCCGCCTGGACCGTGGGTTTGCCATCGGTCTGGGTGAGCCCCCGAAAGAGGTACTGGGAGCCCAAGGTGGCCGAGCCGCTCACCGCGAAACCCAGAATGGCCGGAGGGGGCGGGGTCGCGGGTGCTGGGGGCGGCGTCGGGCTCTGCGCCGGCAGGAGGGCCGACACGGTCGCGAGCAGGGGAAGGGCCCTGGGTAAGTGCATGACGCGCTCCAGAAAAGCAGGCAGACCGGGGGTCACCCCGCCGGAATCGAAGGAAGAAGGACCCCGCGGCCGGGGTATGACTGTCCTGGGGACCTGGGCGGCCCCTGGCGTCAAAGAGAGAAGTGGATGAACGTCAGCGGTGGAGGGGCGATTCCGAAGGGAGCGGCTGAATTCCCGACCCTGAGGCATCCCGGGAAGCACGGGAAGGGATCTGCTGGCTGCCGCCGCTGGGATCGACCTCGAGGAGCAGTGGCGAGATGGCCGCCAGGGCCACGACCACCGCGAGGACCCGGTACAGGGTTCGGCGGTTCATGGGAGCTTCTCCTTCACGCGGGGCGGCGGATCGGTGTGGCCTTTGCCGTGGGAATCCGTTAGGACGAGCCAGGCCACGATCCGTTCCGATCCTCCTTGAGTCCAGGGGCCGACCATCGGTCCCTTGTGCCCGAAAGAGAGAGCAGGGAACGTGCCTATTGGAAATATCGCAAACTGAATGTGTTTAAAATATGAAATAATTTGATTTAACATAAAATCGAAAACCTGATTTCATCCAAACAGGATTGACGAAAATGTAATACAGTCCGGAATATCCAACAAATTTGTAATATCGAATCTCAAGAGGACCGGAATCGTTCCGGCTCCAGGCCGTACTTCTGAACCTTGTAGTTCAGGATGCGCTCCGTGGTCTGCAGGAGCCGGGCGGCGCGGGAGCGGTTCCCCCGGGCCGATTTCAGGGCGTCCTGCAGCAGGTCCCGCTCGAAGGCGGCCACAGCATCACCCAGCGCCGCCCCCGGCACGGTACCCGAGACCTCGGCGGTCTGGAGGGAGGGCGGCAGGTGGTGGGCGTGGATCACCCCGCCTTCGCAGACGAGGATGGCCCGCTCAATGGCGTTCTCCAACTCCCGGACGTTGCCGGGCCAGTGGTAGGCCGCCAGCATGTCGATGGCCGACGTGGAGATGCGGCGGACATCCTTGCCCTGGGCCGCGGCGATCTTCTCCACGAAGTGGTCCGCCAGCAGCAGGATGTCCGCCTGGCGCTCCCGCAGGGGCGGCAGGAAGATCTCGAAGACATGCAGGCGGTAGTAGAGGTCCTCCCGGAAGGTGCCGGCCTTCACGGCGGCCTCCAGGTTCCGGTTGGTGGCGGTCAGAAGCCGCACGTCCACCTTCACGGGCCGCACGCCGCCCAGGCGCTCGAACTCCCGCTCCTGGAGGACCCGCAGCAGCTTCACCTGGGTGGCCGGGGACAGTTCGCCGACTTCATCCAGGAACAGCGTGCCGCCGTGAGCGAGCTCGAAGCGGCCCTTCTTGAGCTGGCGGGCGTCCGTGAAGGCGCCGGGTTCGTAGCCGAACAGTTCCGATTCGATGAGAGTCTCCGGCAGGGCGCCGCAGTTCACCTTCACGAAGGGCTTGTCCGCCCGGGGCGAGTTGTAATGGAGGGCATGGGCCACCAGCTCCTTGCCGGTGCCCGACTCCCCGCGGATGAGCACCGTGGTGCTGCTGGGCGCGGCCTGGGCCACGGCCTCGTAGACCCGCTGCATGGCGTGGCTGTGGCCAATGAGGTGGTGCAGGTCGTAGCGCTCCCGAAGCTCCAGCCGGAGCTGCTGGTTCTCCTCCACCAGCCGCTGGCGGTCGGCCGCGACGAGCCTCGCCACCTTCATGGCCAGGCCCACCATGGAGGCCGCGATCTGGAGCAACTTGGTGTCCCGGTCGAAGTCGCGATGACGGTCGTAGGGCACCGTGAGACAGAGGGTGCCCGCCGTCTTCCGGTCCAGGAACACCGGGATGCAGAAGAAGGACATGTCCGACTTCTTCCGCTTCTGCTCCTTCAGGACGCCGGTGCGGTCCAGGAACAGCGGCTCCTGGCTGGCCTGGGGCACGACGATGGCCTTGCCGCTGGCCAGCACCCGCCCGTTGATGCCCTCGCCCACGCGGTAGCGGGCCCGGGCCACCCCCTGGCTCGACAGGCCGCGGGCCGCCTCGATCCGAAGGGCCGTCCCCTCCTCGTCTGCCAGCAGGATCGCGCCGTTCAGTGCCCCGAAGGCCTCCGCCAGGATCTCCAGCACCCGCGGCAGGGAGGCCCGGATATCCGAAGCGGCCAGCGCTTGGCTCAGCTCCAGCAGGGGCGAGAGATGAAGGGCATCCTCCGAGGCGGCCATGGGGGCTCCGGCAACAGGTTCTACAAAATTGTGCCAGAAACGAATGATTACGACAATTTTGTATGATCCGCCTCGACCAGCCCTCCAATCATGACCTGCGAGGGTTCCCGAGATCAGAACCGCTTCTCGACCACGCGCCAATCGATGAGCGGCTTCACCGCGTCCACGTACTTGGCCCGCCCCGTGGCGCCGTAGTCCTTCACGTAAGCGTGCTCCCACACGTCCACCACCAGGAGGGCCTGGGTGCCCACGGCCGCGGCGTTCTCGTGGTCCTGGAGCCAGGCGTTCATGAGCCGCCCGGTGACGGGATCCTTCACGAGGGCGCCCCAGCCGATACCCGTCATGGTGCAGGTGGCCTTGAAGGCGGCCCACCACGCATCGAAGGAACCCCAGGTGCCGGCGATGGCCTGGTGGAGGGGGTGCGTCGCGCTGGGCTTGGCGGCATTTTGGGAGAGGGCCTCGAAATAGAGTTCGTGCAGGCGCATGCCGCTGAACTCGAACCCCAGACGCCGGCGGAGTTCCTGCACCATCGGACCAGCTTTCCCCTCCTTCTCCGCGGCGAGCACATCCTTCAAGAGCGCATTCGTGCGGGTGACGTAGCCCTTGTAGAGGGTGAGGTGCTCGGCCAGCAGCTCCTTGCCGAGGCCAGTCAGCCCTGTGCCGAAGTCGAACGCACGGGGGGCGTACTCCGCCAGGGGATTGCCGGTGGGCTTCACATCGGTCGGGTCGGGGCTTAGGCCCTTGGCATGCAGTCCGGCGCCCACGGCACCGGCGGCGAGGGTTCCAAGAAGGGTGCGGCGGTCCATGGCGGCTCCCGAGAAAGGACCCCAGCCTAGCCCAAGTTCACCATCAATCCAAGCATCTGATAAATATGAATCTGGCTAGTAAAAATAAATGCCTTATACCTATTTTCGAAGCGAACTCCAAGCGCGGCGAGGCCGCGCCGGATCACGGGTTGCCAGGCGGGCCCCCAAAACCCGTGCCTGCTCCCGCGTCGCCTTGACGGTTCCGCGCCTCCCAGTCCAGGATGGAACACCCTGGACCGCCCATGACCCCCCGCTTCCATACCTATTATTGGTTCCCGCACACGGATCGTGCGTGGCACGGCGAGGGTCCAGCCTGACACCTGGAACATCCCACTGACCACCCCGATCCTCCCAAGGGACCGGGGTTTTTCATTTTCTTCCGGAAGGCCCGCCATGACCCACCAGGCGCTCGAGAACCTCAACATCGACTCGTTCGACCGCATGCCCTCCCCGGCCGAGATCCACGCGGCCCTGCCCGTCCCGGATGCCGTGGCCGAGACCGTCGCCGGTGGCCGCCGCGACCTCCAGCGCATCCTGACCCGGGAGGATCCCCGCCTGGTGGTGGTGGTGGGGCCGTGCAGCATCCACGATCCGGTGGCCGGCCTCGACTACGCGCGGCGGCTCAAGGAGCTGTCAGACGAGGTCGCAGACACGCTGCTGCTGGTCATGCGGGTCTACTTCGAGAAACCCCGCACCGCCACGGGCTGGAAGGGCTTCATCAACGATCCCCGCATGGACGATTCCTTCCACATCGAGGAGGGCATGCGGAAAGCCCGCGAGTTCCTGCTCCGCATCGGCGAGCTCGGCCTGCCTGCCGCCACCGAGGCCCTGGACCCCAACACGCCCCAGTACATCGGCGACCTCATCAGCTGGACGGCCATCGGCGCCCGCACCTCCGAATCCCAGACCCACCGGGAGATGTCCAGCGGCCTCTCCACCCCCGTGGGCTTCAAGAACGCCACGGACGGCGACCTGGCCGCCGCCGTGAACGCCATCCTGTCGGCCTCGCGCCCCCACAGCTTCCTGGGCCTGAACGACCAGGGCTCCGCGTCTATCGTGCGAACCCGGGGCAATGCCCACGGCCACCTGGTGTTACGCGGTGGCGGGGGCCGCCCCAACTACGACACGGTCAGCATCGCCCTGGCGGAGGCTGCCCTGCGCAAGGCGGGCTTGCCCGAAAACATCATGGTCGACTGCTCCCACGCCAACAGCCACAAGAACCCCCGGCTCCAGCCCCTGGTCCTCCAGGACTGCGCCCATCAGATCCTGCGGGGGAATAAATCCATCATCGGCGTGATGGTCGAGAGCTTTCTGGTGGAAGGCAACCAGCCCATCCCGGCAGACCTTTCCACCCTGAAATACGGCTGTTCCGTCACGGATGCCTGCCTCGGCTGGGAGGACACCGTGGCCATGATCCGGGAGACGCGGAACCTGCTGAAGGATGTCCGGCCCGTCTAGGGCCTGTAGATCTCGGTGACCAGATCGCCACCAGGACCGAAAGCGACCATGACATCTCCGTTGGGGAAACGTATGGAACGATGGCCTGCCCGCGGCAAGGCCAGGTTATCCGTCGGTGTCCAGACCTGCGTGGCGGGGTCGTAGAGTTCCGCGCTGCCGAGGGTCGAGTTGGAAGAATTCCAACCTCCCACCACCAGAACCTTGCCGTTCGCGAGGAGGTCGGCCGAATGGCTTCTGCGCGCCGATCCCATGGCGGAAGTCGGGAGCCAGCCGTTCGTCGCGGGATCGAATATTTCAGCGCTGTCCAAGAGTCCGGAAACCCCAGTCCCGCCTGTCACAAGAACCCTCCCATTCGGCAGCAGGGTGGCCATGTGGCCAAGGCGAGGCGTTCCGAGGGTGGCCACGGCGGTCCAGGTCTCTCCAGCAGGATCGTAGAGTTCAGCGTTGGCGATTGGATCAGAGAAACTCCCCCCACCGACCACCAACACCTTCCCGGTGGGAAGCAGGGTGGAGGTGTGGCCGGAACGGGCGATTGCGGGACTGGTGGTGGGTAGCCAAGTTGAGGTGGCGGGATCGTAGAGTTCGGCGCTCTCGGACACGACCAGGACCTTCCCGTTCGGGAGCAGCGTGGCCGTATGGCCACCTCGCGTCTCATTCAGACTGCCAACCAGGGTCCAGGACCCTTCAGCGGGGTCGTAGAGCTCAGCGCTGGTGAGGCCTGGCGGCGAGTTCGCGTTACCGCCTACCACCAGCACTTTCCCATCAGAGAGCAGGGTGGCTGTATGACCCATGCGGGTGGTGCCCATGTTCTTTGCGGGCGTCCAGTATCCAGTCTCAGGGGCGGCGATCTCCGCATTGTTTAGAATTCCCCGCAGAAAGTTCTCTCCTCCCGTGACCAGCGCTTGCCCGTTCGCGAGAAGGGTTGCTGTGTGGAACTCGCGGGGGGCCATCGGTTGCCCGGCCAGGGGCTTCCAGGCCCCATTCGCCGGGTCATAGATTTCGGAACTGGCGATGTCATAGAGGTACAGGGACCCGCGGCCGCCGGTCACCAGGACCGTCCCGTCCTGGAGCAGGGTGGCTGCATGGCCGAACCGCCCGGTCCCCAGGTCGCCGGCGGGTGTCCAGATCGACGCCACAGGATCGTAGATGGCCGTGCTGAAGAGCCAATCGTCACGGTGTGCACCACCTGCCATCAGCACCCGCCCATCCGGGAGGAGGGTGATCGTATGGTGGCGGCGTTCTGGCCACCGCATGGCGGTCGGGGTGGCCGTGAGAGTCCAGGTCCCGGCCCCGGGATCGTAGATTTCGGCGCTGCACGTTCCCGAGCCCTCCTTATTACCTCCCGTCACGAGGACTTTCCCATCGACGAGCAGAGTGGCCGCGCATGCATCCCGCGCCTGGTTCAGGCTTCCGGCGGAACCCCAGGTGCCGTTCGTCGGGTCGTAGAGCTCCGTGACGGGGTTGTCCTCGGAACCTCCGGCCACCAGGACCTTCCCGTCCAGCAGCCGCGTGGCCGTGTGGAAGGTCCGCGCGATCTCCATGCTGCCGGTGGAGGTCCACTTCCCAGCGGCAGGGTCGTAGACTTCCGCGGTGGCCGTGTCACCGCCTGCAGCGAGCACCGTCCCGTCCAGCAGCAGCGTGGCCGTGCAGGCGCGCCGCGAGGTTCCCGGTTTGCCCGTGTGATGCCAGGTTCCTGAGGCGGGGTCGTAGAGCTCGGCCGTGCCATTGCCTGCCACCAACACCTGGCCGGTGACGAGGAGGGTGGAGGTGTGCCAGACCCGCGGATTCGCCATGCTGTCGACGAGGTTCCAATGGCCCGTCTCGGGATCGTAGACCTCGGCGCTGTTCCCGCCGCCGCCTGTCACCAGCACGCGGCCACTGGGGAGGCGCGTGGACTGGCAGGGGTACCTCGTGACGGAAGCACCTCCGTTCTTGACCAGCCAGGTTCCAGTCTGGATGGTGACCTTCCGAGTGGATGCGACAGCATCCCCGGCCTGGTTCTGGACATCCACCTTCAGGTGGAAGGCGCCCGCCGATGGGCCCGCCGAGAAGCTGATCACGTGGGTACCCTGCCCGGCGGTAATGCTGGCCCGGCCGTTGCCGGGAACGATGGACCAGAGGTAGGTCATCCCCTGCTGGTGGGGCACGCTGGCCTTCATCCAGGAATCGCCAGGGTGGGTTTTCAAGGGCAGAGCCAGTTCAGCGTTGGGGGCGGCCACCACCGTGGCGGAGGCGCTCCCAGAGCCGCTGCCGCCATAGGCCGTGACGACCACCTGGGCGGTCAGGATGGTGCCGGCCACGCCGGCGGTAAAGGTGATGGCGCGGCTTCCCTGGCCTGAGGTGAGCGTCCCGCCGGTCAAGGTCCAGGCATAGACGGCCTTCGGCCCCCAGTCCGAGGTGCTCGCCAGGAGCCCCGCCTTTTTCTCGGTGACGAAGCGAGCCAGGTTCACCACCGGGTTCTCGGGCGGAACCTCGGACTTCACCGTCTGGTCCGTGAGCTGGGTCAGGACGGTGATCCCGGTCGGAGCAGCCTGGCTCCATAGGGCGCCGCCCACCATCCCCAGGGCCAGGAGCATGGGCACACAACAGAGGCGAATAAGCGTCGCCGCGCATCGACTGATACTTGACCAGGCCATTAGATACCCCCTGTGAATGGAAGTTGTTGGCCACTGCAATGAGGACCACGGCCCTCGCCCATGATCAGTGATCATTGTAAAAATAAGGCTATAGGCGATTATAATATCCCCTTATTACATGAATATGCCATTCATCCCCAGGCGCAATGCTGATTTTTTTGTGTGCATCCTCGCAGGCCCTGCTCCCCATCCAGCCAGCCGATCGCGCTTAGACCGTCCGCCTAAGGCCGAGGAGCGGGCTGCCCCGGAACATCGTTGTGGACTGCTCCCACGCCAACAGCCACAAGAACCCCCGGCTCCAGCCCCTGGTCCTCCAGGACTGCGCCCATCAGATCCTGCGGGGCAACCGCTCCATCATCGGCGCGATGGTGGAGAGCTTCCTGGAAGAAGGCAGCCAGCCCATCCCCGCGGATCTCACCACCCTGCGCTACGGCTGCTCCGTGACCGACGCCTGCCTCGACTGGGACGATACCGCGACGATGCTTCGCGAGACCCGGGTCCTGCTGAAGGATCACCTGCCGAAGCGCCGAGGCTAGAGGCCTGCCACCGCAGAACGGAGCGTCGTTGGCGCCCCGTTCTGCCGCAGGAGGGAACTACGACTTCAAGGCCTTCGCGGCCAGCTCCAGCACGTCCGTGGTGGCCACGCCTTCGTGGTTGGTCTCGCCCGCCGCGTTGTTCAACATGACGTTGCAGAAGGGGCAGCCCACGGCGATGGTGGTGGCCTTGGTCTCCAGGGCCTGCTCGAAGCGCTCATGATTGACGCGCTTGCCCAGGTGCTCTTCCAGCCAGAACCGCCCGCCGCCGGCGCCGCAGCACATGGTGGCTTCGCCGTGCTTCTCCATCTCCGTGAGCTTCACGCCGGGGATGGCGTCGAGGATGGCGCGAGGGGCCTCCACCTGGCCGTTGATGCGGCTGAGGTAGCAGGGATCGTGGTAGGTGAGATCCACATCCACGGTCTGCTCCAGCTTGATCTTCCCTTCAGCCATCAGCTTCGCCACCAGCTCGGTGCCATGCACCACGTCGAAGTCCCCGCCGAAAGCCGGGTACTCGTTCTTGAGCGTGTTCAGGCAGTGCGGGCAGTTGGTAACGACCTTCTTCACGCCGTGGCCCTTGAGGGTCTCGATATTGGTTTCCGTAGCGGACTGGTACAGGTACTCGTTGCCCAGGCGCCGGGCGGATTCGCAGGTGCAGCTCTCCTCGGTTCCCAGGATGGCGAAGGAGACATCCGCCGCCTTCAGCAGCTTCACCAGCGCCTGGGAGACCTTCTGGCCCGCGGCATCGTAGCTGCCCGCACAACCCACCCAGAACAGGTACTCGGCGTCGGGGTTCTCGGCCACGGTGGGCACCTTGAGTCCCTCGGCCCACTTGGCGCGATCGGCCTGGGCCAGGTTCCAGGGGTTGCCCTGCCGCTCCATGCCCTTGAAAGCGGTCTGGGCTTCGGCGGGGAAGTTGCTCTCCTCCAGCGTGAGGTAGCGACGCATCCCCACGATCTTGTCCACGAAGCTGATCTGCAGGGGGCAGGCCCACTCGCAGTAGCCGCAGCTGGTGCAGGCCCAGATGGTGTCCTGGCTGATCCAGCCTTCGAGCTGGGCCTTGCTCCAGGGCGCCACTTCGTCATCGCGCTTCCAGTAGGAACCCTCGGGCACCGGGCCGCCGATGAGCAGGCGGTCCTCGGGCACAGGCTTGTCCTGGCCCATCTGCTCCAGGGGCGTGGCCTTCAGATAGTCGCGCAGGTCCGTGCCGAAATCCTTCGGGCGCAGTGGCTTGCCGGTGAGCGTGGTGGGGCAGTTCTCCAGGCAGCGACCGCATTCCACGCAGGTGTAGAAGTCCAGCATCTGCTTCCAGCTGAAGTCCTGGATCCGGTTGATGCCGAAGTGCTCGGCCTCCAGGTCCATGGGCTTGAGGTTCTTCTGGGGCTCCAGCTCCCGGAAGTAGATGTTGAAGAGCGAGGTGAAGACGTGGAAGTGCTTGGAGTAGGGCAGGAAGTTGGCGAAGAAGTAGAGGACGGCCAGATGCAGCCACCACATGGCCTTGTAGAGCACGAGGAGCCCCGTCTGGCTCAAGCCGCCCAGCCAACCCGCCACCGCGGTGCCCGCGGGGGACCAGGCCGCCCAGGTGGGATGGTGCAGGGCGATGAAGGCGCCATCCGCCAGCAGGTCCGTGACCATGAGGCCGCCGATGAGGCTCAGGGTGGCCCAGGCGTCGAGGGAATTCTCCAGGCGCCAAGGCTTGGCGGCCAGGCGCCGGAAGGTGGCGAGGCCGATGCCCAGGAGCACCAGCACCTCGAAGATATCCTTGGTGGCCTGGTAGCCGAGGCCGAAGACGCCCAGGGCCTCGGTCATGTGGAAGACCGGGAAGAGGCCCTCCAGCACCAGCCCGATGGTGCGCAGGGACAGGGCGCAGAAGCCCCAGAAGATGAGGATGTGGTAGAAGCCCGCGTACTTGTCGCGGACCATGCGCTTCTGCATCAGCGCGAGGGTGAAGACCCCCTTGAGGCGCACCCAAGGCTGATCGAAACGATTGTCCGGCAGCCCGGCCTTCAGGGTGGCGATCCGCAGGCGCATGGTCCAGGCGAAGAACCCGACCGCAGCGAGCGTCATGATCCAGAACAGCGCGATTTCCAGGGCCTTCATGGCGGTCCCTCCTTGCGGTCGGCGGTCAATAGGGGCCACAGCGAGGGGCTGCGGGCCTCGGCATTGTCTCACCCAGTTATCAGGTATGCGGTCGAAGGGACAGTGTAGCCATGGCCATGACAAACTGAAGTCCCGACCTGGAGTCAGTTTCCGGAGCCCGCCTTGAGTCCCGATTCCCCCCTGCTGTTTGAAGCCGCCGTGACCCGCCCCCTGTCGGTGGTGTTCCGCGCCGGCGAGGCCTGGGAGGGCCACGACTACACGGTGGAGGTGGTGGCCATGCGCCAGGGCCTGGATGGCTTCGACGTGGTGGTGGATTTCCGCGACCTCGAGACGGCCCTGGACCGCAGCCTGGCCCCCCTCCAGGGGCGGCTCCTCTCGGACCTGGGCTTGGAGGGTCCCCTGGCCCTGGCCCAGCGCCTGCTGGCTGAGCTGGCTCCCTTCGTCTCCGCCCCGGCCCGTCTCAAGGAAGTGGCGCTGACGGATGGCCGGGGCAGGCGGATGGCCGTCCGCCCGTGAGGCCCTGGGTCCCCCTTGCGGCCCTGGCCCTGGCCCTGTCCCCCCTGCTCGTCGTGCATCCCGTGCGCGTCTCGGGCCACAGCATGGAACCCGCCCTGGCCGATGGTGACATGCGCTGGGCCCTGCGGGCCTGGGCCAGTCACGCGCCCCGGCGGGGCGAGATCTGGGTGGTGGAGGGCCCCGATCAAGCCTCGGTGAAGCGCGTGCTGGGTCTGCCCGGCGACGCAGTCGAATGGCGGGGTCCCGACCTTTGGATCAATGGCGTGCGCCTCGACGAACCCTGGGTGGTCCACCCCGAACGCGGCGGCGAAGGTCGGCTGGTCTGCGGCGAGGGCTACCTCGTCCTGGGCGACAACCGCCCCCAGAGCCAGGATGGACGGAGCTGGGGCGCGCTCCCAGGCCGATCCCTCCAGGGGAGGCTCCTCGGTTCCGGCCTCGCGGGGAAGCCCGACTCCCGATAGGCTTCCGTCCACCCCCAGGAGCCCGCATGGATCATCTCGAGGCCCGGCCGGTGTCCCGATCCGAGCGGCTGGGCCACCTGGACGCCCTCCGCGGCGCGGCCCTGTTCGGCGTCCTCATCATGAACATGCCGTGGTTCTTCGCGCCCGAAGCACGGGTCCAGTCCCTCCGGGAGTCCTGGCCCAGCCTGGCCGACGGGATGACGGCCTTCCTGGGCACGGTCTTCCTGGCCGGGAAGGCCATGACCCTCTTCTCGATGCTCTTCGCGGTGGGCCTGAGCATCCAGAAGGAGCGGATCGAAGCGCGGGGGGTGGCCTTCGGCCCCTTCATCGTGCGCCGGCTCGGGGTCCTGCTCGGATTCGGCATCCTCCACGTCCTCCTGCTCTGGACGGGGGACATCCTCCATGCCTATGCGCTGAGCGGCTTCCTCCTGCTGCCCTTCCTGGGAAGACGGACCCGCACCGTCTGGATCTGGACCGCCTCCCTCTGGGGGCTGGGATTGGGTATCGGACTCGTCATCTCAGTCCTCCACCTGCGCGGGGGGGCCCCGCCCATGCCCGCCGCCGCGCTGGCGGAAGCCCGTGCCTGGACCAGCCAATGCCTGGCCGCCTACGGCCAGGGAACCTGGTGGCAAATCCTCGTCTTCCGCCTCCGGGATTGGCTTCATGAGGCCAGCAGCCTGCTCCCGGCGGGGCTCGGATACTCCATCCTGAACTTCCTCGTCGGGCTCGGGATCTGGAAATCAGGCCTTCTGAAGGATCCGGCCGCCCACCTGCCCCTGCTCCGCCGGATCGCCCGAGGAGGCTTGGCCCTGGGCCTTCTCCTGGGCCTCGTGTGGGCCGGCCGGGACACACCCCCGGTCAGGGCCTGGGCCCTCGCCCACTGGTCCATCTCCCGCTGGTTGCTGCCGTTTCGTGCCCTCATCACCCTGCAACCCCTGATCCTCGCCCTCGGGTATGGGGCCGGCCTGCTGTTGCTTTGGCAGGATGGAGCCTGGCGTCGCCGCCTCCAGGTCCTGACCTGGCCAGGGCGCATGGCCTTCACGAACTACCTGGCCCAGAGCCTCGTCATGACGGGCATCTTCTATCACTGGGGGCTGGGCTTCTACAACCGCATGGGTCTTGCGTCCGCCACCCTGCTCGGGATCGTGGTTTACGGGCTGCAGGTCCTGGCCAGCCGGTGGTGGCTCGAGCGATTCCAGTTCGGCCCCCTGGAGTGGGTCTGGCGCTGTTTGAGTTATGGGCAACTCCAGCCCTTCCGCCTGCGCAGATCCGCCGCCGGCTGAGCCGACCTGATGGCCCGGAGATGCCGATGCACCGGGTGCCGATCCAAGTGGGGCATCTGTCGTGACAAGAAGATTCGGGTACC
Organism: Geothrix campi; assembly: GCF_024609265.1. GTDB lineage: Bacteria > Acidobacteriota > Holophagae > Holophagales > Holophagaceae > Geothrix > Geothrix campi. The sequence goes on from NZ_JANHMP010000001.1 coordinate 1,534,306, forward strand.
GGCCCACCGCCCCCACGGAGAGTGCACTAGGATGAGGGCATGCCAGGCCGCCCTGACATTCCCGTCGCCTTCCGGGGCCTGTATGACAGCCCCCTCGTCAGCGTCCGGGAATACCGCTGCCACGCCTGCCGCAGCGGCCCTGGGCCCGAAGAGGAATCCGACGCCAACACGCTCATCCTCATGCGGCACGGCGCATTCTGTCGACACTTCGGCCGGCGCCACGCCACGGCGGACGTCAACCAGGCGGTCTTCTTCTCGAAGGGATCCACGTACCAGGTCAGCCACCCCGTGGACTGCGGCGACCGGGGTACCGTGTTCGCCGTGGCTCCCCGCGTCCTCCAGGACATCATCCGGGAGCTGGATCCCACCGTCGAGGATCGGCCGGAACAACCCTTCCCCTTCGTCTCAGGCCCCTGCGAATCGACGGTTTTCTGGAGGCACCGGGAGCTCGTGCAACGCCTGGAAGCGGGGACCGAGGCCCTCGAACCCTTCTGGGTAGATGTCACGGCCCTGCAGATCGTGGCCGACACCCTCGAAGCCGCCTTCGCCCAGCAGGGCCACCCCCGTCGCAGCCGCCGGGAAGGCACCGAAGCCGATCACGTGGCCCTCGCCGAAGCGGCCAAGACCCATCTCGCGGCCCGGCTGGGAGAACGCCTCACCCTCGACGAAGTGGCCCGCGCCGTTCACGCCTCGCCCTTCCACTTCGCCCGCGTGTTCCAGCAGCGTACGGGGGTCTCGATCCATCGCTACCTCACCCTGCTGCGCCTGAGGGCCTCTCTGGAACGCCTGGCGGGGGGTGAAGAAGATCTGACTGCCCTGGCGCTGGACCTCGGTTTCTCCAGCCACAGCCACTTCGCGGATGCCTTCCGCAAGGAATTCGGCCGTACCCCATCGGAGGTGCGCAAGCACGCCAGCCTGCGGACGCTGCGCGAAATGAGCAAGAATATGGAAGTCTGAAATCCCCGCTCTTCCTACCTTCATCCCACGGGGTTCGCACCCGGCGGCCATGGTGGCCTCGCGTCGAACCCTCAAGAGGAGAAGGTGATGGACATCGAAAAGTGCCCCGTGTGCGACTGGGACATGAAGGACGGCGGCATCAAGGTGCGGGTGGCGGGCAAGGAGCTCACGGTCTGCTGCGACGACTGCGCCGCCAAGGTCAAGGCCAACCCCACCGCCTACGCCGCCATGACCAAGTAGATACGCAAGAACGCGAGGGCCCGAGTCCATCCGATCGGGCCCTCGCCCTTCCCAGAAGACACGCATGCCCTCAGCCCAAGAACAGATCATCCGCGTGGATGACATCCGGTTCGCGCAGCACTTGGATACCTTCCAGTTGGCGGAAGCGCTCCAGCCCTGAATCCTCAGCCGCCGGGACCTTCTTCCAGGACTGCGTCGAGGGCTTCGTGGACCTGGTCGATCCAGATGATCTGCAGCCGCTCCCGGGCCACGGGGGGGATGTCCTCCAGTTCCTTCCGGTTGCGGGAGGGCAGCATGACCCGCGTGATCCCCGAGCGCAGGGCCGCCAGCACTTTCTCCTTGATGCCGCCCACCGGCAGGACGAGCCCCCGCAGGGAGATCTCCCCGGTCATGGCCGTGTCGCTGCGCACAGAACGCCCGGTGAACAGCGAGACCAGCGCGACGAACATGGCGATGCCGGCGCTGGGCCCGTCCTTCGGCGTCGCCCCGGCGGGCACGTGGATGTGGACATCCAGCTGTTCGAAGTCCTCGCCCGACAGACCCAGTTCGCCCAGGTGCCCCTTCAGGAGGGACAGGGCGGCCTGGGCGCTCTCCTTCATCACGTCGCCCAGCTGGCCGGTCAGGAGGAGCTTGCCGCTGCCAGGCATCCGGGCCGCTTCGATGAACAGGATGTCGCCGCCCACGGGGGTCCAGGCGAGCCCCGTGGCCACGCCCGGCTTCCCCGAGCGCATGGCGCTCTCCGACTCGAACCGGGGCGGGCCGAGGATCTCGCCCAGATCCTCTGGCTTCACCCGGAGGGCATTCACAGTCCCCTCGGCGACACCCATGGCGACGTGGCGGAGCACCGATCCGATTTCCCGTTCGAGGTTCCGGACACCAGCCTCCCGCGTATAGTCCCGGACGATGGCGGTGAGGGTGGCCTCCTCGAAGGCGCATTGCTCTGCCGACAGCCCGTGGATCGCCAGTTGGCGCCCCACCAGGTAGCGACGGGCGATCTCGAGCTTCTCCTCCTCGGTGTAGCCGGGGAGCGGGATCACCTCCATGCGGTCCCGGAGAGGGCCCGGGATGGTATCCAGTACATTGGCCGTGCCGATGAACATCACGTGCGACAGGTCGAAGGGGAGGCCCAGGTAGTTGTCGCGGAAGGTGCTGTTCTGCTCCGGATCCAGGGCTTCCAGCAGGGCTGAGGCGGGATCGCCGTGGAATCCCCCGGCGCCCAGCTTGTCCATCTCGTCCAGCATGAACACCGGGTTGCGCGTGCCCGCGCCATGGATGCCCTGGATGATGGTGCCCGGCAGGGCGCCGATGTAGGTGCGCCGGTGGCCCCGGATCTCCGCCTCGTCGTGGACGCCGCCAAGGCTCGCATGCACGAACTTCCGGCCGGTGGCATGCGCGATGCTCTGCCCGAGCGAGGTCTTCCCCACCCCAGGCGGACCGACAAAACACAGGATGGGGCTCTTGCCACCGGGGTTGAGCTTGCGGACCGCCAGGTATTCGAGCATGCGCTTCTTGATCTTCTCCAGGCCGTAGTGGTCCGCATCCAGGATCTTCCGCGCCTCGGAGATATCGATGCCGGCCTCGCTTTCACGGGACCAGGGCAGCTCGGTCAGCCAGTCCAGGTAGGTGCGGATCATGGAATACTCGGCGGCCGAATCCGGCATGCGCTGCAGGCGCTTCAGCTCCTTGCGGGCCTGCTTCTCGACGTCCTCCGGCATCTTCGCCTCGGTGATCGCCTTCGCGACCGCCTCCAGTTCAGCCGCCGTCTCGTCTGTATCCCCGAGCTCCTTCTGGATCTGTTTCAGCTGCTCGCGCAGGAGGAATTCCCGCTGCTGGGCATTCATGGCCTCCCGCGTCTGCTCGGTGATCTTGCGGGACATGTGGATCACTTCCAGGGCGTGGGCCATGCGCGCGAGCACTTTGTCCAGCCGCTCCCGCACATCGAAGGTCTCGAGGATGTCCTGCTTGTCCTGGGCCCTGATGTCCATCAGCCCGGTCACCAGATCGGCGGCGGGCCCGGGCGCAGTGAGCTGCTGGATGGCGTTGATCAGTTCCAGGGGCGGCATGGGGAGGGCTTCGGCGTATTCCTGCACTTGCTGACGCAGCGTGACGAGCCGGGCCTCCAGGGCGCTGGACAGGGTGTCGTCTTCGCGAACCCGGTCGATCCGTGCGACCAGGAAGGGCCAGCCCTCGAGGAATTCGGCCACCCGGAAGCGCTGCTCGCCGTGGCAGATGAGGTGGTGGGAGCCATCCGGCGTCGTGATGAAACGGAGGATATGAGCCAGGGTTCCGACCCGGTAGAGGTCTTCCGGACCCGGCTCATCCTCGGCCGGATCACGCTGCAGCAGGAGTCCCAGCGAGCGCTCCGCCTTGATGGCGTCCTGCGCCGCGCTGACGGATGGTTGTCCCTGGCCGATGGTCACCACCGTCACCATGCCGGGGAAGAGCTCGAGTTTGCGCACGGCGATGATGGCCGCGGCATCCTTCGGCAGGTTGGACCCCGTCTCTCCAGTGGCCTCGCGGTCGGCCCGCGATCCATGGTTCCTGTTCATGGGCCTTCCGCCTTCCGGAACGTGAGGAACAGGCAGCCGTCGCACAACTCGTTCCGGACGGCCTGGAGCCCCGGGGGCAGGCCTTCGATCCGGCGCTCGAAATGGCCGTGGGGTATCTCCATGCGGTGGATGGCGCCGATACGCTCTTCCCAGTGGACCGGGAGATCGCCGCTGATCACCAGGTCCGTTTCTTCCCAGAGCACCTGCAGGCGGTCGATGGACATGCCGGGCAGCGCCACCACGATGTGCAGGGCCCCATCGGATTCGAAGATGTCCACCGGGGGCTCCCAGGCCGGGTGCCGTGAAGTGGACCGGCCCACATGGAAGAACTGCTTTTGCAGGCGCTCGGCCTCGTTCAGCACCTCGAGGGCGCGGGTCCACATCCAGGTTCGGGGATCGCCGGGTTTCATGGTGGGAGCACCGGGGTAAACCTCTGGGGCCATCCTCGCCCAACCCCACTTCAAGCATGGTGATCCGTCCCCCCTCCGCAAGGTTGGGCTACGCTGGAAGGCTGGAGTTTCGATGGACCGACTGGTGATCCAAGGTGGACATCCCCTGCGGGGGCGCATCCGGGTTTCGGGGGCGAAGAATGCGGCCCTGCCCTGCCTGGCGGCGGCCCTGCTGACGCCGGAGGCCGTCGTCCTCTCCAACCTGCCGGCCGTGGCGGACATCCGCACCATGGTGAAGGTGCTCCAGGCCCTGGGCACGGAGGCCTCGCTGGAACCCGAGGGCGAGGGCTTCGAACTGACCGCCAAGCTGGCCTGTATCGGCAGCGACGAGCCCAAGGCCCCCTACGACCTGGTGAAGACCATGCGGGCCTCCATCCTGGTGCTCGGACCCCTGCTCGCCCGCTTCGGCAAGGCCACCGTGAGCCTGCCCGGCGGCTGCGCCATCGGCGCCCGGCCCGTGAACCTCCATCTGGAGGCCCTGGAGCGCATGGGCTCGGTGATCGAGATCAGCCACGGCTACATCCACGCCTCGGTGAAGGGTCGCCTCAAAGCCATCGACCACGCCTTCGCCAAGGTGAGCGTGGGCGCCACCGAGAACATCCTCATGGCCGCGGCACTCGCGGAGGGCACGACGGTTCTGCGCAATGCCGCCCAGGAGCCGGAGATCGGCGATCTGGCCCAGCTCCTCGTCAAGATGGGCGCCCAGATCGAGGGCATCGGCACGGGAACCCTGACCATCACCGGCACCGAACGCCTCCACGGCTGCGAGCATGCGGTCATCCCCGACCGCATCGAGGCCGGCACCTACCTCTGCGCCGTGGCCGCGGCCTGCGGCGACGTGGTGCTGGACCGCTGCGAGCCCTCGCACCTGCGCGCCCTGCTGGACCTGCTGGAGCGGTCGGGCTGTGTCATCACCGAACGGGAGGGCCAGGAGGGCCGCCAGCTCCGGATCCAGCGCGAGTGCGGCCAGAAGCTGCGTTCCAAGGATGTCACCACCCTGCCCTACCCGGGCTTCCCCACGGACCTGCAAGCCCAGGTGATGGCCGTCATGACCCAGGCCTGCGGCATCAGCGTCATCAACGAGGGTATCTTCGAGAACCGTTTCCAGCACGCCATGGAGCTGGAGCGTCTCGGCGCCAACCTGCGCACGGACGGCCATACGGCCATCGTCGCCGGCCCTGCCGAGCTGACGGGCTGCACGGTCATGGCCACGGATCTCCGCGCCAGCGCCGCCCTGGTCATCGCCGGGCTCGTGGCCGCGGGGGAAACCGTCGTGGACCGCATCTACCACCTCGACCGCGGCTACGCCGGCCTGGAGAAGAAGCTCCAGGGCGTGGGCGCCCGCATCGAGCGCGTGGGCGGTGGCCGGGTCTAGGACCGGTCTGGACGGACGTCCGAGAGCCCCATGCGCCGCGCTGACCGCCTGTTCCAGATCGTGCAGCTGCTGCGGCGGGACCGCCTCAGCACCGCGGCCAAGCTCTCCCGGGAACTCGGCGTCAGCGAGCGCACCCTCTACCGCGACATCGCCGACCTCATGGCCTCGGGCGTGCCCATCGAGAGCGAAGCCGGCGTGGGCTATAGCCTCCCCCGGCACTTCGACCTCCCGCCCGTCATGCTCAACGCCGAGGAGGGCGAGGCTCTGCTCCTGGGCGCCCGTGTCGTGGCCGCCTGGGGCGATCCCTCGCTTCGGGAGGCCGCCGAGAGCCTCCTCCGGAAGGTCGAGGCCGTCCTGCCGCCGAATCGGAAGCAGTCCCTGTCGAACCTGCCCTTTCTCGTGCCGGACTTCCATGTCCCCCCGGAGACCGCCCGCTTCCTCGGCGAGCTGCGCCAGGGCCTCCGCGAGCAGCGGCGGGTGCGGATCGCCTACACCCGGGCGGACGGGACCACCTCCGAGCGGGTGCTCCAGCCCCTGGGCCTCATCTTCTGGGGCTACCGCTGGCACCTCGCGGCCTGGTGCGAACTCCGCGAAGCCCTCCGCACCTTCCGGGTGGATCGGATCCGCTCCACGGAACTGCTCGGCCCCTTCGAGGCGGTCGCCGGCCAGAGTTTGGAGGCTTACCTGGGAAAAATCAGGACGGAAAAGAACCAGATCTAAAAGCGCCTGTCCAAACACTCCTGCCACCAGGTTGTCAGGAGTCGGCGTCAACATGGGTCTCTCAACCACCCAAGGAGCCCTCATGGCCCTCGCTCAAGCCCTCCTCCCCGAGTTCGAACACGAAATGGCCACCCTGCGCCGTGTGATCGAGCGCATCCCCGCGGCCCACCTGGACTACCGCCCCCATCCCAAGTCCTTCACCCTGGGCGACCTCGCCAACCACCTGGTGAGCATCCCGGGCTGGGCCGTCAGCACCCTGACCATGACCGAGCTGGACTTCGGTCTGCCGGAGACCCAGGCCCGCCAGCCCAAGCCCAGCAGCACGACCGAAGGCCTCCTCCGCACCCTGGACACCCAGGTGGAGGCGGCCCTGGGGGCCTTGAGCAAAACTGCTGACGAGGACTTCCACGTGGTCTGGACCCTGAAAAACAACGGCGAGGTCCTGTTCGCCATGCCCCGCATCGCCGTCTACCGGGGCTTCGTGATGAACCACCTCATCCATCACCGGGCCCAGGTCGCCGTCTACCTCCGGATGCTGGAGGTGCCGGTTCCCTCCATCTACGGTCCCAGCGCCGACGAGAACTGAGCCCGATCACGGCCCGCGGCGCCTCTCACCAGGCGCCGCGGGGTTCTGTCGGGCACCCTCATCCCTGTGACGACCTCCACCGGGCCCCTCGGCTACACTGGGATCGAGATCGGGGGATCCATGTTCGGCGAGATGAAGGTCTTTTCCGGGAGCAGCCACCCGGACCTGGCGAGGGGTATCGCCACCCACATGGGCATGCCCCTGGGAAAGCTGAAGATCACGCGGTTCTCCAACGAGAACATCAAGGTGAAGGTCGAGGAGAACGTCCGCGAATCGGACGTCTTCGTGATCCAGACCTCCTGCCCCCCCGTCAGCGACAACCTGCTGGAGCTGCTGATCCTCATCGACGCGCTGAAGTTCGCGTCCGCCGCCCGCATCACCGCGGTGCTGCCCTACTTCCCCTATGCCCGCAGCGACAAGAAGGACGAGGCGCGCATCTCCATCACGGCCCGGCTGGTGGCCGACCTGCTGGAGACCGCCGGCGCCGACCGTGTGCTCACCATGACCCTGCACGCGCCGCAGATCCTGGGCTTCTTCCGCAAGCCCGCGGATCAGCTCCTGGCCACGCCCACGCTCACGAACTACTTCAAGACCAAGGACCTCTCCAATGCCGTGGTGGTGGCCACGGACGCCGGTGCCGCCAAGTTCGCGGGCCACTTCGCCAAGCGGCTCTCCGTGCCCATGGCCATCATCGACAAGCGCCGCTTCGACGACTCCGAGAAGGCCCAGAGCGTGGCCCTCATCGGGGATGCGAAGGGCAAGGACGCCATCATCTACGATGACGAGATCGCCACCGGCGGCTCCATCAAGGAGGCGGCCCGCATCCTCCGCGAGTTCGGTGCCCGCACGGTCCGCGTGGGCGTCACCCACCCCGTGTTCTCGGGGAATGCCGTGGAGATGCTGACATCCGCCGACCTGGACGAACTGGTGGTGACCGACAGCATCCCCGTCCCGCCCGACCGCGCCAAGGCCCTGCCCAACCTGCGGGTGCTCTCCACCGCCGCCCTCTTCGGTGATGCCATCCTCCGCATCCACGGGGGACGGAGCATCAGCGAAATGATGGACTGATGCCAGTCCGCCTCGACCCCATCGAGGCACCGCCAAGCCTCGATCTGCTGGGCCCCTTGGGACCGGAGATCGCGCCCCTGTTCACCCGGCCCTTCCTGGTCCTGCACCGGGCTTCGGAACTGTACACCGCCCGCATCTGCCTCCTGCTGCTCTTCGACCTGGGCTGGGAGACCCGCCTGAGAAGCGGCGTCACCCTCGACGACCTCTGCGAGGGCCTGGCCCCCCAGGCCCGCAAACCCCTGGCCTGGATGCTGCCGTTCCTCGCCACGGCCGACCTGCTCGTGGCGGAGGAGGGGCGCTATGTGCTCCGGGGCCTCCCCGATCTCGACCTGGCTGATATCCGTGCGGCCGTGGACATCGAGGCGCCGGGCCATGCGACCAACTTCGACCTCCTCGACGGCGTGCGCTCCCACATCCAGCCCTTCTTCACCGAAGGCAAGGACGGCGACGCCCTGCTCTTCGACCTGGCGTTGTTCCCCCTCTGGCTGGCCTACTTCCGCAATGGGAACCTGGGCTACTTTCCCAACAACTTGCTGACCCTGCTGGCCCTCCGCGAGGGCCTGCCGCCCGGCGCACGGGTGCTGGAACTGGGGGGCGGCGCCGGCTCCTTCGCCCAGCTGGTGGCCCAGCAGGGGACCGAGGAAGGGTGGCTGGGCCGCATCGCTGAATACCGCTTCACGGACGTGGCGCCCACCTTCCTGCGGCGGGCCCAGCGGAACTTGGCCGCGGCCGCGCCCAGCCTGCCCCTCGCCTTCCAGGCCCTGGACCTGAACCGGCCCCTGGCGGCCCAGGGCATCGCCCCCGCCAGCCTCGACGCCATCGTGGGCATCAACGTGCTGCATGTGGCCCAGGATCTCGAGGCCACGCTCCGCGACCTCCGCGGCCACCTGAAGCCCGGGGGCCGGCTCGTCATCGGCGAATGCCTGAAGCCCAGCCTCGACACACCGCTCTACCTGGAGTTCTTCTTCAACTTCATCAAGGCCTTCACCAGCGTGAAGCTCGACCCCCGCTGGCGGCCCCGCCACGGGTTCCTCACGCCTGAAGCCTGGGACGAGGCTCTGGGCCACGCGGGGTTCACCGGAATCCAGCACGTTCCCCCGCCCCGCCCCCTCATGGATCGCCACCCCAGCTTCACCGTAGGCGCCATAACCGCGATGCCCTGAACCAAGAAGAGAAGCGGGGGCGGGGCGCCGCCTGGGAGTTTTGGGGGGGCCCAAACCACAGGCCCCCCCGGAAAACCCCCCC
>NZ_JANHMP010000001.1:1543504-1926983 GCF_024609265.1 Geothrix campi
CCCCAGCCCCCCGTCCGCCCCACACCCCCCCCCCCCCACAACCAACCCCCCCCGGCCCCCGGGGCCCCCGCTTCTCTTCTTGGGAGGACCGAAAGCCTCAGAACCCGCTGAACACCACCACCGCATAGGCGGCGAAGCTGCCGTCGGGCTTGGGCACCACGGCCACACGCGCCTTGGCGGGGGACACGAGCTTCGCGGCCCAGTCGGTCACGGGGATGGGGGCCACGGTCACCACGCCGGACTGGTTGGCCACTTCCAGCACCGCGGGCTGCAGGCCGGTCGTGGGGTTGAGACTGACGGAGATCGCCTGGCTGGCCCCCGTGGAATTGGTGAAGGTGAAGCCCAACTGGCCGCCGCTGTACGAGCCGCTGATGGTCCCCTGGGGCAGGGCCACGGGCAGGAAGATGGCGTTGGCGGCATTCCAGGCGCCGGTGCCGCCGTTCCACACCAGGTCGCTCACGCCCTGCACCCGCACATCCCCCGCGCCCGTGACGGCGTTGGCGAAGGCGCTGGTGCTGGTGGAGGCCAGGCCGGGGAGCCCGACGTACCACCACGAGAAGGAGCTGGTGTAGGCGTAGCTGCGATCGCCGGCGACGGGGTGCGCGTAGGTGAGCTGGGTGGCATCCGCCGCGCTGATCTGGCCGCCATCCACCGCGCGCTGGATGTTCACGGATTGGGCATGCATGGGCGTGGCCAGGGGATCCTTCACCTGGACCTGCACCTTGAAGCCGGACCACAGGTTGGCCAGGGTGGCGGTCCCGGTGCCAAGGCTCAGGCTGGTGCGGTAGGTGAAGGTGGTATCGGAGTCGATGGTGATGGCCCGGGGGGCGCCCGTGCTCGTGCTGACCAGCAGCCGGTTGTTGACCCGGTCCACGCCATAGAGGTGGCCTTCCGGCGTCCAGGTCGGCAGGGCGTTGACGCTGTACCACACCCGCACGGCCCAGAGGCTGCCGTCGGACTGCATGCGCAGGGAGATCAGCGCATGCTTGCCGGCCGCGAGCCCCGCGAAGCTGCCCAGCGTCCTGGTGTCGGCATCGAAGAACCAGCTGCCGGCATCCACATTCACCGTGAGGTCGTTGCCGCTGTCTGTGTGGAACACGAAGCTGGACGCACCCACCGAGGCGATGGTGCCCTTGCGGTGGCGGAACATCAACTGGGCCATGCCCATCATGCCGTTCGCATTGGGCCGGTGCCTCACCTGCAGGTTCATGGCCCAGCTGCCATCGGGTAGCTGCACGAGGAAGAGCGGATGGGCCAGGTCGAAGTCGAGCTGCACGGCGTTGCTGCCGTTGGCGGTCACCACCAGGTCGGTGCTAAGACCCACGAGGACGCTGGATCCCAGCACATGGATCTGGTTGGCGGCCACCGTGGTGCCGTCGGCCTTCACGAGGTTGACGCTGGCCGGATCGATGGTGATGCGCAGGGCATCGTAGGTGCCCGCGGGGATCTGGGCCGAGGCCAGCAGCTCACCCACGCTGTCCAGGTCCACCAGATTGATCCTGGCGCTGGCGCCCTGGAAGGCCACCACTTCCTTGGTGTGGTCGGCCTTGTTCAGGAAGGCCACCTTCGTCACCACCACTTCGACGGCCGACCACTGGTCCGAGGGAGCGTCGGTGAGGATGATGGAAGCCGTGCCCATGGGGACGGCGGGAGCGGTGGAGCTGGCGGAGGAACTCCCGCCGCAAGCCACGCTGAGGGCCAGAGCGGTGAGCCCCAGGGGCAAGGCCAGCACAGAGAAGGTGCGGAGGACGGGACGCATGGAATTCTCCAAGAGACGGAGCCAGGCTCCGGACGGGATGGGAAAGCGGATACCCCTCTGACCCAGCCCCCGGGAAAAGGGTTGATGGCCCCCCTTCATTTTGCGACTCGGCTCCCCGATCTTGCGACACTGCTTCATGGCCTCCACCCTCCGGGACCTCCTCATCCAACGCGCGGCGCGACTCCAGGGCCGCCCGGCCCTGACGACCCCCGGTTGGGGCACCCTGAGTTACGCCCAGCTGCGCAATCGCGCCGAAGGCGTGGCCCTGGGCCTGCTGGCCGCCCAGCCGCCGCCGGCCGTTTGCAGCACCACCGGCACGGCCTGGGACTGGGCTGCGGAACTGGCCGTGGCGGCCTCCGGCCTGATCTGGGACCCGACTGGGCCATCCGTGCCCTCGGAGGTGCTGGGCGGTCCCCGGTTCAACGCCGAGGAAGGCCGAGGCGCCTACCACGCCCGCGAGGAGGCCGTCACCGGGGCCACGCGTTTCAGCGCGGACCTCACCCACGGCGAGCTCATGTTGCGCCTGCGGCGGCTGAACGCGATCCTCGGCTGGGACCACGACACCCGCGTGGAGTTGCCCCTGGCCCGCCTGGGCGAGCCTGCCCTCCGCGCAGCCCTGTGGAGCGCCCTCTACGCCGGCGGCCACGCGGTGCTGGTGGTCGAGGCGCCTCCCGCCCGAGGCCTGCTGACCCGCCCTCGGCGCCCGCCATCTCCCTGGGACTCCGCCCCCTTCGAAACCTTCTGGTCGCCTTCCCCCTGACCGCAGACAGCCGATAGCTGATAGCTGATAGCCACAGCTTGCTTCTGGACATTCACTGGCCAATCATGAACCCAAGGAGGCTGCCATGGCCCGGATCGGATCGCGCAAGGCCCTCGAATCCCCCCGCCCCGACGGCGGCAGCCTGGTGAAGCCCGAGCGGCTCCAGGCGGTGCTGGAGGCCATCCGGGACGCCGGGGAGCGGGGCATCACCAAGGCCGGACTGGCCCGGAAGCTGGGCGGGGTGGCCATGCGCACCGTGGACCGCGCCATCGCGCTGCTGGAGGAGCAGGGCGCCCGCTTCGGCAAGGAACGCGAGGGTCGGCCCGCCGTCATCCACTTCACCCTGGAGAAGGCCCCGGACTGGGACAGCAAGATCACGCCCCACGCCCGGCTAGCCCTGGAGGTGGCGCTCATGGCCCTGGAGGGCACGGCCACGGAGATGTGGTACGACCAGCTGGAGGGGTTGCGCGCCCTGGCGGACAGCCACCTCAGCAGCCGTGACCGGAGCCTCTTCGATGCGCTCCAGTCCCATGTCTGCGTGCGGGGCGGGGCCGATGACCAGCAGGCTCTCGACACGAAGATGCTGTCCCAGGTGCTGATGGCCCTGGGCCATCCCGAGGGCCACCGCGAGCTGGAACTCACCTACGCCGCCGCCTCCACGGGCCGCACCGGCACCCGCACGGTGGTGCCCTTCACCCTCACCCACGATGTGTTCTCCGGCGGCGCCTTCCTGCTGGCCTGGGACCCGGCCAAGCAGGAGCCCCGGCACTTCCGCCTGGCCCGCATCGTCGAGGCGAAGACCCTCCCCAAGCGTGGCCTCATCCCCGACAAGCGCCCCTTGGAACAGGCCCGGGACCTTCAGATCGGCGGCTGGTTCAGCCTTGCGGCCCCCTTCCAGGTGCAGGTGCGCGTGGGTGGCTCCAACTGGCCCCAGGCCCTGCAGGACGCCCCCCCGGCCCTGCCCCGCGTCGAGGTCCGCAGGGAGAAGGGCGGCACCGTGCTGCTCAGCTTCCTGGCCACAGAGCTGTCCGGACCGACGCGGTTCGTCCTGCAGTTCGGGGCGGATGCGGAAGTGCTGGCGCCCAACACACTCAGGAGCCACCTCGCGTCTACCTTGAAGGGCATGGCCGCCAGGTACCGTTGACCGCCTCCTGTTCAATTCCCTTTGGCTTCAGGTGAAGCCAGTTGCCTGGCAAGCGCCTCGTGCCAAGGACCACTTGGGATGGCGCGCATGGGCCTACTGGTTGTTGCGTGTGGCCAGCACACCGGGCAGCAGATCCAGATGGGGCAGCACTTCGGCGGGATCCTGGCTGGCCCGGAGCGCCACCAGGCGCCACTGGCCTTTGTGGCGCATGTAATCGAACACGAAGAACATGGCGTCCTGATCGAAGTTGGCCACCAGCCAGTGCCGCTGCCAAGTGTGGGTGAGGTAGGGAGAGTTCACGGACTCCCAGTCCCCGACGCTGCGGGGCCCCGGGATCGCGCCCTCCAGTTTCGTCTGGAGTTTCCCGTCCACATCCACCCAGACGCCATCACGGATCCACTCCCTGAGGGCGGTTTCCCAGCTGCCGGTGCTCAGCGTCTTGAACCCCGCCTGGATCCTCTCTGGGGGAGATTGAGCCCCTACGGGCTGCGCCGCCAGTACCACGGCGATGGGAAGGACATGCCGGGAACCGAGCATGGGGTCTCCTCTCTTGGACCTGGCCTGGTTCCTAGGCTCGGGGGGGTTGCCGCGTGTTGCTTTCGATGGCGCAGAGCAGGCCCAGCAACTCGGAGGCGAGGTAGCCGCCCAGCAGGCCCAGGGCCGCGGAGGCCAGACCCGTCAGCAGCATGGCGAGGCCCGCGGGGAAGGGGTCACCGCCGGTGCCGGGCAGCAGGACCCGCAGCTCCGCCAGCTCGGGACGGGCTTCGCCGGCGCTGATCCAGATCATGAGGGCTCCGCCCGTGCTCGCCACGGCGATCAAACTGGCGTAGAGCTCCCCGCCCAGCCGCAGGAGCAGGCGGGTGAGGGGGATGATGACCTCCCCCGCGATCTGGGGCATGGCGGCCACATCCTGGGAGCGCACCCAGCTGAGGTGGGCCACCAGGTAGAGGGCCACGACCAGGGCCACCTGGAAGACCAGCTGGCCGAAGATCGCCTGGCTGCTCGTACCTCCGCCCCGCCACAGCTCGATGGAGAGCCAGATCCCTGCCACGACGGCAGCGGCGGTCCACAGCCTCAGCAGCCAGGCGAAGACCTGCTTGAAGAAGCTGCCCTCGGAGATGAGGCGGAGCAGAGCCGGCACGATGAGAAACTTCGGCATGGAACCTCCGGGATGGCGTGGGATCGATGGCTCCAGCCTCGGGATACAGCCGGCCTCCGTCAAGCGGTTCCGTCAGGCGCTCAAGCCTTTTCGCGAAGATGCGCCGATTGGGCGATGGCTTCGACCCGGGGCAGGTGCTTGGCGAAGTAGTGGATGCGGGGGGCCTCGAACACCATGAGGAAGAGCTCGCCGTGGTGGATGGCGCCATAGCCCACGCCGCGCATGCGCACTTCGTCGCTCTTCCGCACGCGGCTGAATTCGAAGCGGAACCCATCCTCGTCCGCAAACCGCGCCGGGGCCAGCTTCTCCAGCTTGAAGACGCTGCCATCGCGGCTGGCAAAGGACTCGTACAGCTCCACCACATCCTGCGCCTGCATGTCCTTGCGGAAACGGGGGATCGGCTTGTCGGCCGGCCGGTCCTTGACCACCACCAGGGATTCGCCCTCGGCGATGCCCGTATGGAAGTGCAGCTGGTCCAGGGGGGTGCCATCCGAGGTCCAGACATCGTGCTTCGGTTCCTGGAGGCCATCGAGGCGGCTCCAGGCCCCGTCGATGCGGACCGCCAACCGCTCGTGCACCACCACCTCGCCGGGGGCGAGGCCCACCCAGGTGGCCGGCTTTGTGCAGCCAACCAGGACCACCAGCAGCGTGAGAAGCAGCACCTTCGGGTTCATCTCAACCCCCTTCCTTCAGATAGGAACGGATCATCTCGGCGTCCTCGGCCTCCGGGCGGGCGGCCAGGTACCGGCCGTAGGCCTCCCGCATCTCGGGCAGCCGCCCGGCCTTGCGGTGGAGCACCCCGAGGGCCCGGTGGACTTCGGGTGGCGCGCTGGGCAGGGCCGCGGCCTTCTGGTAAGCCGCCAGGGCGCGCTCCGCATCCCCCTGGGAGGCCCGCAGGCGGTAGGTCTCGCCCAGGAAGTAGGCCGCCTCACCGTCCTGGGGGTCCGCCGCCGTGAGGCGTCCCAGCAGGGCCAGGCTCTCTCCGAACTTGCGCCGCTTGAGTTCGTCCTCCAGCCAGGCTCGCCGCCAGGAGGTCATGGCCCGCCGGAGGGCCTGTGCCTGGGGATCCAGATCCGCCTTCCCCAAGGCCCGGGCCGCGGCTTCCAGCTTCGCCTCCCGTTCCTTCTCGGTGGGATGGGTGGCGAACAGCACGCTGCGGGTGGAGGCGTCGCCTGTCCAGTCCTTCTCCGCCTGCAGCTCCTCCAGGAGGTGGGTCCAGACCTTGGCGGCCTCCAGGGGCGGATAGCCGGCGGCGGCCATCAGCTCCAGACCGATCTGGTCGGCCGCCCGCTCGTGGGTCCGGCTGTAGGCGAAGCCGCCCGCCAGGACACCCAGCCCCGCGAGCGGACCCGCGATCGGGACCAGGCCCAGCACGCTGGCGAAGGCAGAGCGCGACTTGGCGTCCCGGAGGCGCTCCAGCGAATGCCGGGCCAGGTAGTGCCCCACCTCGTGCCCGATGACCGCCGCCAGCTGGGCCTCGTTCTCAGCCCGCAGGATCAGCCCGGTCCAGACCTGCATCATGCCGTTGGGGGCCATGTTCGCGTTGAAGTACGGGGAGCGGACCACGTAGGTCCGGATATCCGGGCAGTGGGCCTGGGCCAGGCGGCACGTGATCGCATGGACATAGCCGGTGAGGGCCGCATCCCGCATCAGGAAGGGACTCTGCCGCAGGCGCTCCTCCTCCCGGTCCATCAGGGCCCAGAGGCCTCCTTCGTCGGTCTTCGGGGCGGGCCGCGCCAGCCTGGGCGGCACAACCCAGCCCTGCGCCGCCCGGAGCGCCGGCCCCAGGAGGGCCGCGGCACTACAGCAGCCGCAGGTTTCGATGAAATGCCGGCGCTCCATGGGTCACCTTCGGGGGCTACCCCGGGAATTCCTGCAGCAGGCTCTCGAGGGTGCTCTTCGCACGCTCCAGTTCGCGGACATCACCGCTGGCCTTGGCGACCCGGTTGAACCACAGGATGCGGCCCGTCCGCAGGTCCACCAGGGAGGCATAGCCCACTTGCGCGCCGCCACCCACGCCCACGCCCAGCGCCGCGTAGAGCACCATGGTCGCCACCCTGCCCCCGGTGGCGTAGCTATCCCGCAGGTAGACGAACAGCGCATAGTCCGCGGTCCCCTGCTTCCGGATCTCGGCGACTTCCTCGCCCAGGGACCAGTCCAGCCGCCCGGCTTTGCTGGGGAGTTTCCAGCCCCCGAAATGGTGGATCGTGATGGCCCGGGCCACGGCGCTGTGAAGGTGATTCAGTTCCGCCAGGAGTTCGCCGTCCCCGGACGGCAGGGGTACGAACTTCCCGCCCTGCCCCGCGCCCCGGAGCTGGAGGGCCTCCTTCAGGTTCGCGACGGCCTTGGTCGTCCATTCCGCCTGGGGCTCCAGGACCCCGCCGGCGGTCACGGAGAACAGCTCCACATCGAGGGGCATCACCGCGATGGTCGCCCCGGCGGGCAACCGCGTGAACCCCTCGGCGAGGTGGGATTGGGCGAACGCGCCTCCACCGAGCGTCCAGGCCACGACCAGGAGGATCGAACGAAGGCGGATCATGGGACACCTCAGGGATGAACCAGCTTCATTCTCGCCTTTGTGTCAATTTTTTTTCATCTGTGATGACATATAGAACAAGCCGTTTCCAGGCGATCCGACAAACCCATGTTGCCATCAAGCGAACGGGGCCGGTCACGCCGGCCCCGCTGGTTCCGCTGCTGATTGCGCTTGCTGGTTCCTACTTCCGGGCCACCTTGGGGGCGCTCAGGTCACGGAGGGCCACCTGGCCCTGGCGACCGAAGTCGATGGCCTCGCCGAGGATGCGGGCGACCTCCTGGGGTGCGTGGAAGCCCATGGAATTCTCGGCATTGACGAAGTCCACGCGCCACTGGGCCTTGCGCTGGAGTTCGTAGATGGGCTTCAGCTTGCCTTCATCCACCCCGGCCTTCTTGGCGGCGGCGATGTCGTCGATGAGGTTCACCACCGCGTCCTCGGCACGATCCATCAAGGCCTTGGTACGGTCCTGGATGGAGGTCACGCGGGCCTTCAGTTCCTCTTCGGGGAAGCGGTGGCAGGTCTGGCAGGACCGCGAGATGTTCAGCAGCGGGCTGCGCACCTGATGGTCGCTGATCTTGAGCGCACCCTCGCGGACATAGGGCATGTGGCAGTCGGCGCAGGAGACGCCGGAACGGGCGTGGATGCCCTGGCTCCACATCTCGAACTCCGGATGCTGGGCCTTGAGGACCTCGGCGCCGGTCTTGGCGTGCTGCCAGTCGAAGAAGCGGTGGCCGTCGGGGAACTTGTACTCGTCGTAGGTGGCTTCGATCTGCTCGACCTTCAGACCCTTGTTCCAGGGGAAGAACAGCGTGACCTTGGGTCCGCAGTAGTACTCCACATGGCACTGGCCGCACACCATGGATCGCAGCTCCTGGCGGGAGGCGTCGCGGTTGGCATCGTAGGCCACGGAGCGGTCGCCCTTGCGCCACTTCTCGATGGAGGGCAGGTGCGGCACGGGCTCGGGGCTGTTGGCCAGGGCCACGATGCCCCGGATGAAGCCAGGCTTGGTGACGCGCAGGGCCATGTTCTTGGGATCGTGGCAGTCGATGCAGGCCACGGGGTGCTTCACGAGCTTGGTGGCCTCGGCGTAGGGGAGCTTGCACATGGCCTCGAAGCCCGCCATCAACTGGGCCTGGGCGTTGGGGCTGGTGAAGGCTTCCTCCAGCGTGCCGGGCGCGCCGCCCTGCAAGCCCAGTTCCCGGAAGGCCACGGTGTTCGAGGCGTGGCAGTGGAGGCAGGAGCCGGGCTGCTTGCGCTCAGTGACGCGCTTGGTGTTGCGCTGATCGTCCAGCATGAAGGCGTGGCCCCGGCGCTGGTTGAAGTCGATGGAGAAGGCGTAGCCATCGAAGATCGTCACCAGGCGGGGATCCTCCTGGATGCGGCTCTTGGGCAGGGCCTCGCTACCGGCGCCGCCGTACTTGGTGCTGTACTTCTCGGAGGTCTTCAGGTAGGTCTCGTACTCGCGGGGGAAGTTCTTCCCCCACTGGGCGGGATCGACGACCTTCTCGTCGAGGTCCACGAGTTTCAAGCTGGTCTGTTTCGCCTCGGCCTTGCGGTTGGAGATGCTGGCGTAGAGGGACATCACGAGGACCGTCGCCAGGGCGGCGCCGGCGGCGATGAGACCCATCCGGACCAGCGGACGGGAGAGCAGCGGAGTGGGGTTGTCGGTCATCGGGGGGTTCCTCCCGCGTGGGGGGCCACGCGCCTAGGGGTGGGAGCAGGTGCTGGATGGATGGTCAGAAAATCAGCCCATGGGCCCATGGCCCACCTCCTGGTGGCAGCGCACGCAGCCGTAGAGGTCGGCCTTTTGTGTCGGATCCGTGGGCACGCCCAGCGTGCCGTGGGCGGTGATCTCGCCCGTCAGCTCGCCGTGGCAGCGGAGGCAGTTGTCCTCCAGCACCTTGGCGTTGCCGGGCTTGATGCGGACGGGCTCGGCGAAATTCAGCAGCGTGAAGGCCTTGGAGTGGTGGTACCCGTTGCTGGCCTTCACGAAGAACTTGTTCACGACGTTGTCGTGGGGCAGGTGGCAGTCGTTGCACACGGCCACGGCGTGGTGCGAGCCATGGCGCCAGCTGTCGTACTCGCCGCGCATGATGTGGCAGTTCACGCAGACTTCGGGATCGTTCGACAGGTAGGACGTCCCGTGGGCCGCCACGAAGGTGTAGGCCCCGGAGCCGAGGAAGACCCCCGCGAAGACGCTGGCCAGGACGCTCAACAGGATCAGGCGACGCTTTCCGCTCACGAGGTATCCATCCGATGTCCGAGGGTCCGTCCTCCGACCGGAACAGGATGAGATAAAATTAGGACCTGTCAATCCGATATCAAAATTTCTTTTACGACTCTTTGGGTACCTATTGACAACGAGGGCCGGTCCCACCGGCTCTCGTGACTGGAATGACCGCCGATCAATGAGGCGGTGGCGCGGGGGATGGGACGATCCACAGGCGGCCCGAGGCCAGGTCGAGTGTAACGATCTTGTCTTTCAGGAAAGGCATGCCGAGGTTTCCGTCAAGGATCATGTCGGGCGCGAAAGCCGGTCCGGTGGCGCGCAGGCCTGGGGCCACCTCGAAGGAGGCCTGCTGGGGGCCCTCCTTGTCGGAATCCAATCCGAAGAGCGCCGCGTAGGGTTTGGACACGAGGATCGTCCCCCCATTCCCCGAATCGAGTTCCATCCACACCAACCCCTTGGAGGTGGGCACACCCACATGGGCCGACAGGGCACGCCCCTGCAATTCCCGGGACAGGCGGAGGGGGATGGGACTGCGCTTCCCGACGCGGGCTTCCAGACTCGCGGGCGTCTCGACGATGAGCCGGCCGGTCGCGAAGTCGAGGGTGATGGCTTTCCCGTCGAAAAGGTCCAGGGCCAAGCTCCCTTCCACAGGCGCGGCATCCTTGGGAAAGAGGGTCATGATGTCCAGGACCCCTACCACTGGCGCCTTCAGCTGCAGCCGGCCCACCTTCACCTCCAGGTCGTCGCAGCGCGGGGTGTCCAGGCGCTGGCCCATCATCTGATGGCCGGTCAAGCGGCCCCAGGGCTTCCGGCCGATTTTCTCCGCGAAGGCGGGTGAGATCAGGGAGAGCCCTCCCGCCGTATCGAAGAGGAACAACCCCGCCCTGCCCCCCACGGTGGCGCGCAGGGCGATGGTCTTCCGGTAGGGCTCCAGGGCCAGGACCGCTTCAGGAGCGGGAGCCTGCGCCTGCACAGGAGCCAGGGCGCAGGCGAGGAGAAGGGGGGCGATCCAGCGTCGCATCAAGGCTCCGGGCAACCTAGGGTCTGTTTTCAAAGTGGGGTGTAGCCGCGCAAGGGGCGCCGCCCAAGCGAGGCCAGGAAAGCGACGAAGGCGATAGCGGCACTATCGGCGAGGAGCTTGACGCAACATCGCGCCGGGCGCCGCCCCTTGCCCTCCGGGACGAGCCCAGCCGCGCGCCCAGGTGCGTTGGTGGCCTTGAACGATGTCCGGCATCGCCCTGCGGCCACCGCCTTCCTGGATCACGCGGCTGGACCCGTCGCGGCTCGCATCCACTTTGAAAACAGACCCTAGTCAAGGGTGATGCCACCGTTCACGGTGCTCAGGTGGATGTCCTGATCCCCTCCGGGGAAGGTGGCCTTGACGCGTCGCTTGGTCACTTCCACCTGCTCGGCACCCTTGGCGTTGAAGGTGATGCCACCGTTCAGCGTGGTGGCGGTGAGGCGCCCCTTCAGACCCGCTATCTGGAGGTGGATGGCGCCGTTGACGGTCTCGGCCTTGACCCCGTGGCCCTGCCCGTCCAGGCCCGTGCCCTTGATGCCGCCGTTCACAGTCTGGAGGGAGAGGCCGCCCTGCACCCGCTCCAGGGTGACGGCGCCATTCACCGTGGTGGCCTTCAGGGAATCCCCGAGATCCGTGGCGCGCACCTCGCCGTTGACGGTGGTGAGGCTGGCGGCACCCCGGGTTCCGCTGAGAGTCACCTCGCCGTTCATGCTCTCCAGAGTGGCGACCACTTTGCGCGGTACCTTGAGGGTCATCTGGCACTGGGGCCCACGGTAGGCACCCCAGCCATCATGCTTGGGGTACACGCCGCGGATTTCCAGACTGTTGGTCCCGGATTCGAGGACCACCTTGACCTGCTCATCCTGACTGCTGGGCTTGAACTCGCCCGTGAACTGGACCTCCTCCCGGTCCCAGGCCTCCACGCGGATGAACCCATTGACGTTCTTCACCTTGAGCGTCGAGCCAAAGGCCAGCGGCACCGTGCGGGTCTCGGTGGTCTTTTCCGCCTTGGCGGGCTGGATCACCTGGGTCTGGGCCGCGAGCGGGGCCCAGAGGAGAACGGCGGCCACAGCCGCGGCGAAGGGACGGATGAGGGACATGGAAGCCTCCTGTGATGTCAGAGATCGTGACCAGTGATACGAAGGCCTTCGGAGGGAGTTTAGGGGCACCCTCAGGGTTCTCCGTATACTTGGGGGCGCGCGGAGTCCCCATGTCCCAGACCATCGACCGCCCCGAACTCAGCCCCGCCGAGTGGAAGCTCATCCAGGATCTGCGTTCCCTTCCGGACGCGGCCCTCCGGGACCGCATGCAGACCTCCATCGGCGAGCTCCTGTTCTTCTTCCGCACGCCCCGTTGCCAGGGCATCGGCATCGAGGGCTTCCCCTGCGGCGACCCCCGGTCCTCCTGCGAAGATTGCCACCAGATCTGGGACATGCTCGACCGGGTGGCGGAGCGCGTGCGGAAGGACTGAGTTCAGCTTTCCAGTTTCGGCGAGCCTCAACCTGATTAAAGGTTTCAAAAGCCTCCACGAAGTACACGAAGAAGAAGGCAGAGGCCACGAAGGCAGCTACCAGCCTTCCGCATTAGGACATCCGGGCCTCCGACCCCCGATCGCGCATGGCGCGACCGACTTCGTGGGCTGCGGCTCCGGGCGGCTTCCAGGAGCCGCCATGGCCGTCCCCCGCGAAGGGATGTCCGCGGTGCGTCGAGCCCCATTCGCGCCCTTGATGCACCCGCAGGGTGCCTTCGTGTTCTTCGTGGAGATCCTTTTTTGACTGAAAGCCGCCGGAATCGAGGTTCAGCCTTTCTGCCAGGCCCCCAGCCAGCGGTCACCGAAGTTCACCAGCACCGCGCCCACCAGGATCAGCGCGGCACCGACGAGGCGGATCCAGGACAGGCCCCGTACCGGAAGGCCGAGCAGGCCGAAGCGGTCGAAGACCAGCGAGGAGCAGGCCTGTCCCGCCACGATGAGGGCCACCATGGCGGCCAGGCCGATGCGGGGCGCCAGCAGGGTCGACCCGAACACGAAATAGGCCCCCAGAAAGCCGCCGAGCCACTGCCACCAGGGCACCCGCGGCAGCCCGCCCAGCGCCGCGAAGGGCTGCCCGGTGAGGGCCGACACCGTCAGCAGCGCCAGGGTCCCCACCGCGAAGGAGACGAGGGCCGCCAGCAGCGACCCGCTGTGGAGCGAGGCCCGCAGCGCGTTGTTGACCGCCGCCTGGAGCGGGATGGCCAGCCCGATGGCGAAGGCCATGATGAGGAAGAGCAGCAGCATCCACACCTCCGCCGGGAAGGGCCCATGGTAGTCCCGCAGCGGGTGTCTGCAGCACTCCGGGCACAGTCTGCGCGCTAGCCCACGCACACGCGGTTCCGCCCTTCCAGCTTGGCCCGATAGAGACCCGCATCGGCCCGGGCGAGCATGTGGCCCGCATCCAGATCCCCCTGAATTCGTTCCGCGATGCCCAGGCTGCACGTGACCTCCAGGTCGCACCCGGGCAGAGGTACCGTGGTGCTGGCGATGGCCCTCCGGAGGCGCTCCGCGAACGGCAGGGCACCGTGCAGGTCCGTCTCTGGAAGGATCACCAGGAACTCCTCCCCGCCGATGCGGCCGGCCAGATCCGCCTCGCGCAGGGTGGCCCGAAGGCGCTCGCCGAAGACCTGGAGTACAAAGTCCCCGGCGCCATGGCCATGGGTGTCGTTGATCTGCTTGAAGTGGTCCAGGTCGCACATCAGCACCGACAAGGGCCGGCCGTAGCGCACGCTCAAGCCGAAGCGGGTCTGGAATTCCCCCAGGGCGCGGGTCCGGTTGGCCAGGCCCGTGAGCGGGTCCTTGGTGCTGAGATCAAGCAGGGTCTCGTGGAAGGCGCGTTCCAGCGGATCCATGGCCACCAATTTGAGCACGTGCCCGCCGATGGTCAGCCGGTCGCCCGCCCGCAGGATCACAACCCCGTCGGTGCGCTCTCCGTTCACCAGCGTGCCGTTGGTGGACCCCAGATCCTCCAGCCACACCTGGCCGCCGGTCAGGGCGATCCGGGCATGATGGCGGCTGACTTCGCCGTCCAGCAGCGCCACCTGGACATCCGGGGCCCGGCCGATGAGCGAGGCGCCGGAGCGCAGCGGGAAGATCCGCCCCAGCGCGGCGCCCGCATAGGCCACCAGCGCCCATTCCGACGGGATGACGGCATCGTCGCTGCCCGCGCCGATTCCCGCCATCGTGGGCATGTCCGCGGTGACGGGCGGCCGCGGGGGGGGAGGCGAGGCAGGACGTTTGCGCGCCATGAATCCTCCAGGAGGTTTCCTCTGTATCTGTCCGGAAGACTACATCCCCACCGCCAGAAGCACCTCTTGTCTTTTGCCCAACACCTGGTACAGTGAATCTTCCACTCGTTGGGGAGTGGTCTAATGGTAGGACAACGGTTTCTGGTACCGTCAGGTGAGGGTTCGAGTCCTTCCTCCCCAACCACTTACAACTTGTTCGATGGTCCCATCGTATAGCGGTTAGTACACCGCCCTCTCACGGCGGGAACAGGGGTTCGATTCCCCTTGGGACTACCAACACGGCCCGGCGCAAGCCGGGCCTTTTTCATGGCCGAAAGGATCTCGACTTCCGCCATGGCGGGGCCGCCGGCAGGCTTGAGGCCCCCCGAGGGGCGTATCTTCTAGACATGTCGACCAGCATTCCCGCCCCGGCGCCGAAGGCGACACGTCCCGTCTGCTCCTGGACATGCCTGGGGCACTGCCCGACCTGCCAAGCCCACGCCGTGGGCAGGGTCAGCCCCGGGTCACCAGGGACACCTGCATCGGATCGTGCTTGAAGAAGTCCTTGTCGGGCCAGGCGCAGATGACGATGCGCGCGCAGGCCTGGGCGATGGTCGCCACGCTCTGGCGTTCGTTGTTGAACACGCCGTCGTACCAGCGGGAAGAGGTGATGTCGGTGTGGAGACACTCGCTGATGAATTTCTCCCGCAACTTCGACTGGGTGCGCACCAGCTTCTCTGCTTCCACCAGGGGCAATTCCAGCCGGCGGGCGATGGTCGCGACCCGGAAATCGAAACTGCCCTCCAGCCGGAAATGGAAGCAATTCTTCAGATCCTGGCAGGCGACGGCGCCGCCGCGACCGACGATGATCGCGCAACCGGACATGGCGATCTGCACGAGGTGCTTCACCAGCTTGGCGTAGGCGTCATCGTGGGTGAGGTGGCCGAAGTGGGTCCTGAGGACATCCTGGGCATGGCTTTCATCCCCCAGATGGCCCAGGATTTGGCGGGACAGACTCTCGTCCGAAGCGACCTTGTCCACGAGGGCCTTGTCGAACAAGGTCCACGGTTGGCCTGAGGCCTCTTCCAGGAGCACCTTGAGGCGCTGACCGAGGGAGTAGCCCTCACACCCGTACTGCCTGGAGATGGTGACGGAGGGGTGGGCCGGCGCCTTGTGGGCGTTCGCGAGGCGCTCCCGTATTCGCATCCAGCCGGATTCCCGCTCCTCGATGCTTGGAATAAGAGATTCGAAGGTCTTGGTCATGGAACCTCCGGCTTCTGCACGGCCAAGCCAGGGCCCTACGTACGGAAGATAGGGCCTTCATAGCTGATGGCAAGGTCCCGCACTCGTCTCTTTTGAAGTTCCGCGGCTGGAGGCCAGCCCGCGCCAGGCCCGCTCGCATCTCCACACCGCCTGTGCTTGGATGGATCATGCGCTTTCGTGGATTCTGGCTCCTTCCCCTGGCCGTGGCCGGGACGATCTTCTGGCTGAGTGCGCAATCGCACTACCCGGGGGGGATCGAGTTGCCCTCGCCCCTGGACAAGTTCGCTCACGCCACCGTGTTCGGCATCCTGGCGCTGGCCATCGACCTGGCCCTGCGGCACACGACCCCTGGCCTGCCGCTCTATCGCCGCCACCTGCTGATACTGGCTGCCGTGGCCCTCTATGGCGTGTCTGACGAGCTGCATCAGCGCTTCGTTCCTGGGCGCGACTGCGACCTCGGCGACTGGGCGGCCGATGCCCTGGGCGGAGCCCTGGCCTTGACGGCGGGTTCTCTCCATCTGCTGACGACGCGGCGCCTGGGAGCCCTCTCCTGGTGGCGGGGCCGGCTGCGGCGCCCGGATCCCGCCCGCGCCCTCATCCTCGTGGCGGATCCCCACTGGGGCGCCACGCTCACGGGACTGGAGGCCGCCACCACCGCCCAACCTGAAGCCGACTGGCTCTTCCTCGGGGATGTGTTCGATGTCTGGGTGGGTTTCCCCGGCATGGAGACCGACCCGCAGCGGGCCTTCCTCGCCTGGGTGGATGCCCGCCGCGCGGCGGGCCGCTGGGTGGGCCTCTGGCTGGGCAACCGGGAGTACTTCCTGGATCGCCACGCCGCGCGCTTCGACCTCATGGGCGAAGGCATCGGCGGAATGCTCGAAGACGAAGCGCTCGTCTGGGAGCATGGAGACCTCATCAACACGGCGGACCGCCAGTACCGGCTGTGGAATCTGGTGTCACGGTCCGGCGCCCTGTGGCTGCTCTTCCGCCTCATGCCCGGCGGCACGGCCCGCCGGGTCTCCGCCTGGATGGAGCGGAAGCTCCGCACCACCAATGCCGCCTACAAGCTGACCTTCCCTCGCGAGGCCTTCCGCGCCGCCGCCCAGGCCCATCCCGGCGCCACCTTCCTGACCGGCCACTTCCATACCCACGAGGTGGAAGCCAACGGCATTGCCCTGCCCTGGGCGCATGAGGGCCGGTTCATGGTGTGGCGAAACGGCAAGGTGGAGGACCTTTAGAGCCCCAGCAGATCCGCCACTTCGCGCCGCAGCTCGGGAATGCCGGTGCCCTTGGCGGCGCTGGCCCAGGCGATGTCGCTGGCGTGCAGGCCCAGCTCGGCGGCCACGTCTTTGCGCTGCTTGAGGGCCTTGCTGGGCTTCACCTGGTCGGCCTTGGTGGCCACGATGCGATGGGGCAGGCCTTCAGAGCGGAGCCAGTCGATCATCTGGTGGTCCAGCTTCGTGGGACCCACCTCGGCGTCCACCAGCACGAAGACCATGCGCAGGGTGCTGCGGCCCGTCAGGTACCCCTCCACCATCTTCTGCCAGGTGGCGCGCTCGGCGGCGGGGCCGGTGGCGAAGCCGTAGCCCGGCAGATCGACGATCCAGCGGTCCGGACCCGTGAGGAACACATTGATGAGCCGCGTGCGGCCAGGCGTCTTCGACACCCGCGCGAGCTGCTTCTGGTTGGCCAGCGCGTTCAGCAGGGAGGACTTGCCCACGTTGCTGCGCCCCACGAAGGCCACTTCCGCGTGGCAGATGCCAAGCTTCTTCGCGTCGGCCGCGGAGGTGACGAAACGGGCATCGGTGAGGGGCTGGGCCATGGGACCTCGGGTGGCTACGACGAAGGTCGAGGCAGATTCAAGATTAGCGCCCTTCCGGACAGTCCGGACTGCTCTACACCGTCACCAGGCTTGTCGGTGCCGGCTGGTCGAAGGCGATGCGGCCGTGGTCGAGGCCGATGACGCGCTTCTTCATGCGCTGGATGAGGCTGCGGTCGTGGGTGGCCACCACGACGGTGGTGCCCTGGCCGTTGATACGCTCGAAGAGGGCCATGATCTCCTGGGCCAGGTCGGGATCCAGGTTGCCCGTGGGCTCGTCCGCCAGCAGCACCAGGGGGTCGTTCACCAGGGCCCGGGCGATGGCCACGCGCTGCTGCTCGCCGCCCGACAGCTGCAGGGGGTAGCTGCTGAGCTTGTGCTGGAGGCCCACCATCTTCAGGGCCCGGAAGGTGCGCTGCTTCTGCTCGGCGGCGCTGACGCCCAGCACCCGCAGGACGAAGGCCACGTTCTCGAAGATGGTGCGGCTGCGGATGAGCTTGAAGTCCTGGAACACCACGCCCAGCTTGCGGCGCAACAAGGGGATCTCCTTCTCGGGCATGGCGGCGAGGCGGTGTCCCGCCAGCTGGATATCACCGCTGCTGGGTACCTGCTCGCGGAAGAGCAGCTTCAGCAGCGTGGACTTCCCCGCGCCACTGGGCCCCGTGAGGAACACGAACTCCCCGGACTCGATGGCGAAGCTCACATCCGACAGGGCGGTGTGGATGCGGTCGTACTGTTTGCCGACGTGGGTGAGGGTGATCATAGAAAAAAAGTAACCGCGAAAAACACGAAAGCACGCGAAAGAGGTGGGTTCATTTTCGCGTATTTTGGCGACTTTCGCGGTTCCAGTCTTTAGAGCCGCTCCACCAGCATGGCCACGCCCTGGCCACCGCCGACACAGAGGGCGGCGAGGCCGAGCTTCTTGTCCTGGTCCTGGAGCAGATGCAGCAGGGTGACGAGGATGCGGGTGCCGCTGGCGCCGATGGGGTGGCCGATGGCAATGGCGCCGCCGCGCAGGTTCACCTTGGCGGGATCAATCTCGGGCAGCTCCGCCAGCACGCCCAGGCTCTGGGCGGCGAAGGCCTCGTTGAGCTCGAAGAGGTCGATGTCCGCCAGCTTCACGCCGGTCTTGGCCAGCAGCTTCTGGATGGCGGGCACGGGGCCGAGGCCCATGGTGGCGGGATCCACACCGGCCTGGGCGAAGCCGAGGATGCGGGCGATGGGCTGGTGGGCCTTGGCGGCGGCCTCGGAGGCCAGCACCAGGGCACCGGCGCCGTCGTTGATGCCGCTGGCGTTGCCGGCGGTCACGGTGCCGTCCTTCTTGAAGGCGGGCTTGAGCTTGGCTAGGCCTTCAGCCGACGCGTCGGCCTTGATGTACTCGTCGCGGTTGAAGAGCACGTCGCCCTTCTTGCCCGCCAGGGTGACGGTGAACACCTCGCGGTCGAAGGCGCCCGCGGCCTGGGCGGCGAAGGCCGACCGCTGGCTCTGAAGGGAGAAGGCGTCCTGGGCTTCACGGGTAATGCCGTGCTTGGCGGCCACGTTCTCGGCGGTGATGCCCATGTGCGTGTCGCCATGGCCGCACCAGAGGCCGTCCTGGATCATGCTGTCGATGAGCTGGGCGTTCCCCATGCGGGCGCCCCAGCGGGCGGCGGGCAACAGGTAGGGCGCGTTGGACATGCTCTCGGTGCCACCGGCCACCACTAGGTCGGCATCACCCATCGCGATGGACTGGGCCCCCAGGGCGATGGCCTTGAGGCCCGAGCCGCACACCTGGTTCGGCGTGTGGGCGGGCGTCGAGAAGGGCAGGCCGGCCTTGAGGGCCGCCAGGCGGGCGACATTCTGGCCGCTGCCGGCCTGGAGCACGTTGCCCATGACCACGTCGCCCACGGCCTCCGGCGCCACGCCGGCCCGCTTGAGGGCCTCCGTGATGGCCAGGGCACCCATCTGCACGGCATTCAGCGGCTTCAGGCCGCCTCCGAAGGAACCGACGGCGGTGCGGGTCGCAGACAGGATGAAGGTGGACATGGCCGGCTCCGATGGATCGCACCAGGGTATCGCGAAGCCGCATCATTCAGGACCGGTCGGTATTCCGGTCACAGCGTCTTCAGGATGGCCCCGCGCTTCTCCTGGTATTCAGCCTCGGAGATCAGGTTCTCGTCCCGCAGGCGCTTCAGGGCCTTGAGGCGTTGGTACTGGAGGTCGTAGAAATCCTGGTCGGGTTTCGGGGCCACGGGCGCATTTGCCTGGGAAGCCGGTGCCCCCGGTGCGACGACGGCTGGACGCGGTGGTGATGTTCCACTGCACCGACATCGACCAGCGGCTGGCGACCCTCTGGCGGCGCGGGGTCCCGGGCGCCCTCATCGGCCATCACCCGGGTGTGTCCTGTGTGGCGCCCGACGACATCGGCGGCGGCCGCCTCGCCGCCATGCGCCTCCTCGCCCTGGGCCACCGCGACCTGCTGCACCTCACGGTGGCCGATGAGCACCAGTGGGCTGTGGACTGCGCCGCCGGCCTCACCGCCGCCCTGGCCGAACACGGCGGCCAGTCCCTGGCCCCCGTCATCCTGCGGGGAGGAGGTTCGGTGCTGGGTGGCTACCGGCTCATGCGGGATGCCTGGCACCAGGGCCACCGCCCAACCGGCATCTTTTGCGCGACGGACGAGATGGCCGTGGGGGCCCTCGGCACCCTGGCCGACCTTTCCGTGGCCGTCCCCGAGCAGGTCTCCGTGCTGGGTTTCGACGGCCTGGTGGACCTCTACCCGGGGCTCGCCTCCGTGGCCCAGGACATCCCCGCCATCGCCCACGAGGCCGTCGCACTGGCCCTCGGAGCCATCGAGCGGGATGCCATCCGGCACGTCGTGGTCCCGGTGAAGATCATCGAGGGAGCCACGCTGGGGCCCGCCCCGAGGAAACGCTGAGTCCCAGTCGCCCCCGGTCGGGTCCGGGACAAGCCCTGATGACTAAACGCCTCCGAGGCATTACCGTGAACTTCACATCCAGGCCTGCCCTGGTTCTTTCTCCCACGGGAGTCATCATGACCGTTTCCAGCCGATGGATCCCCCTGTTCCTGGTCGGGAGTGCGCTGCTGGCCCAGGTTCCCCCGCCTCCGCCCGCCCCTCCGGCTCCGCCAGCCCCTCCAGCGCCCATGATCGGAGTGGACGTCCCCTCGGGTTCCCGGACCGAGCAGCGGACGGAGAAGCTGGTCTATGGCTCGAAGCTCTGGGTGAAGAACCGCAACGGCGGCATCCGGGTGACGGGCTGGGACAAAGAAGAAGTCTTCCTCACCGCCCAGATCCGCGACAGCGAAAAGCGCCGCGTCGAGCTGGTGCTCCAGCGGAAGGGCCAGGATCTGGACATCGAGGCGGTGTTCCAGCAGCCTTCCTGGAGCTTTGGCCTCTACATCAGCCCGCGCTGTGAACTGACGCTCCAGGTGCCTCACAAGCTGCTGGGCCATTTCCGCACCACCAACGGCACCGTGGCGGTGGAGAACCTCGAAGGTTACGCCCGGTGCGAGGCCACCAACGGCGCCATCATGGTGTCCGATGTGCGCGGTGAAGTCCTGGTGGACACCACCAACGGCCCCATCGAGGCCCGGAACCTGGTGGCGCGGATCAAGGGCGGCACCACCAATGGGCGCATCGTCCTCGAGGGCGTGGCGGGCGGGATCCACCTGGAGACGACGAACGGCAGCGTTCGCGCCCGCAATCTCGATGGCTGGGGCGAGGGCATCCACCTGGAATCCACCAACGGCAGCATCGAGGTGGAACTGGGCAAGGCCAGCGGTGAGCTGATGGCCGAGAACAGCAACGGGTCCATGGAGATCAAGATCCCCGGCGCCCAGGTCATCGAGATCACCAAGCACAGCGCCCACGTGAAGGTACCCGGCCGAACCCAGCCGATCCGCCTCGAAACCACCAACGGCAGCATCCGCGTCAAGTAGCCCCCTTTCCAGTAGTACCCTTGGGGCCATGCGAATCCTGGTCCCCGTCCTCCTCGCCACGCTGAGCCTGCAGGCCCAGGCGCCGCACCCGGCGGAGGTGCAGGAGCGGCGGCTGGCCAACGGGATCCGGCTCGTCGTGGTGGAGCGGCGTGGCCTGGACGCCTTCCACGCGGCCATGGTCTTCCGGGGCGGACGGGCGGAAGAACCCCCGACCCTGGCGGGCGCCACCGACCTGTTGGCCCGGGCACTCTACGGTGCCACCTGGCCCGAGGATCTGGACGCCTCGAAGGGGGCCGGTTCCCTCGACGCCCTCCTCAAACAAGAGGATGGCCTGCTCGAAGCCCTGCGGCTGGAGCGGCTCCGCCAGCGGAAGGATCCGGGGACCGTCGGCCAGATCCCGGCCCTGGATGCCAGCCTATGGACCCTGCACGAAGCCGTGCGGGCCCGGTTCTCCGGTTCGCCGTTGGCGGATGTCTATGCTGCCCGCGGTGGGCGGCAGACGGCCCAGGCCAGCGCGGACGCGCTGCTGGTGCAGACGGAGCTCCCCACGGCCGCCTTCGAGTTCTGGTGCCGCACGGAAGCCCAGCGGCTGACGCTCCTCCAGCTCAGCCGGTTCTCCGAGGTCCGGGCCGCCCTGACAACAGAACTCCGCACCCAGGGGCACCAGGGACCGGCGTTGCTCCAGGGCGCGGCCCTGCCCGGTCATCCCTACGGCCGGGATCTGGCCGACCACCTCCCGGCCCTGGAAGCCATGCGCCGCTCGGACCTCCAGGCCTGGGCCCGACGTGTCTGCCGACCCGACCGGCTCACCCTGGTGCTGGTCGGGGGGCTCGGGATGGAGGCGGCCCTGCCTCTCGTGGAGCGGCACCTGGGGGCCCTGCCCGCAGGCCCCACAAACGGAGATACCGAGGATCCCCTCCTCCCTGAAATCCCAGCCGACCTCGGGGACCGCCGCATCCAGGCGACGCTGGGGGGAACGCCGGAGCTGCTGGTGAGCTGGCGCATCCCTTCCCGTCCGGACCGTGATCATCTGGTCCTGCGCCTGGCTGCCGGCCTGCTCGGGGGAGGCCCATCCGGCCGGCTGAGCCAGCGGCTGGTGCGGCAGAAGACCCTGGCCCAGTCCGTCGAGGTCCGGATGGATGTGCCGGGAGGGCGGCTGCCGGGCCTGCTGGTGATCCGTGCGATCCCCGCCGAAGGACACAGCCTCGCAGAACTCGAAGGCGCGCTTCACACAGAGATCCTGCGACTCCAGCAGGAACCCATCCCCGCGGATGAATGGCAGCGTGCCCTCACCCAATTCGACGTGGATCAGCTCCGCATCCAGGACGAGCCTGCTGCCCTGGCCCGGGCCCTGGGCCTGGCCTGGGTCGAGGCCGGTGACTGGCGGCAGTCGGAGCAGGAGCTTCAGCGCCTCCGGAATGTCGGGCCCGAGGCCATCCAGGCGGCGGCGAGAACCTGGCTGAACCCCAGCCACCGCACCACCCTTTGGCTGCAGGCCGGGCCCAACGAGGGGCAGGATCCCCTGGAGGCCCAGACGGCCCGGGTGCTGAAAGCCCTCGCCGCCACCCGCATCGAGGACCTGGCCCAGCGCGAACACATGGTTTCCGAAGCGCTCCGCCAGCTCCGCATGCTCAGCCTCGAAGAGCGCCGCCGGACTCTCAAACTGCTGGAAGCCCAGCTAGCCCCGGAGAAGCGATGAGACTCCTGGCGATCCTGGCCGCCCTGGCCTTCACGCTGCAAATCCAGGCGCAGCCACGGATCCGGCCCCAGACATTCAGCCTGCCCAACGGCCTGCGGGTGATCCTGCTGGAGGACCACGATCGCCCTCTGGTGCGGGCCCGCCTGCACCTGTCCCTGGAACGCGAGGCCGGCGTCGCCCGTCCCGGGCTCGCGCCCCTGGCCATGCGCGTACTCGGGCAGTCTGACGCCGGCGCGTTCCGCCTCGGGGATTTCGAGCAACTCCTGGCAGGCGCGGGAATCGAACTGGCCCCCAACCTGCGTGCGGATGGTCTCTCCTGGAGCCTGCTGGCCCGGAGCCGGGATCAGGATCTGGCCCTGGGCCTGCTCGCAGATCGTGCCTTCCGCTCGATCATCGACCCCACCACCCTCGAGGCCGAACGCCTTGCCTGCTGGCGGGAGACGGAGCGGCTGGAGGCCTCGCCCCAGAGCAAGCTGCGGCAGACCCTGGAATCAGACTGGACACTCCAGGCCCCCACCCTCGAGAGTCTGACGGCCGTCACCTACGAGG
This sequence comes from Geothrix campi, assembly GCF_024609265.1. GTDB lineage: Bacteria > Acidobacteriota > Holophagae > Holophagales > Holophagaceae > Geothrix > Geothrix campi. The sequence continues at coordinate 1,566,641 of NZ_JANHMP010000001.1, forward strand.
ACCTCCTGGCCTTCTTCGCCCGCGTGCTGCGACCCGACCGGGCCGTGCTGGTCCTCCAGGGCGATCTGGGCCAGGAGCAGGCCAAGCGCCTCGTGCTGCTCAGCTTCGGGACCTGGACGGTCCGGCCGGAACCTGCAGCCCCCACGACGACGATCGCCACACCGGCTCCCGTCACGGTTCCCGGGCCAGCCGCAGGGGCCCCCGCAGAGGCCAGGCCAAGCCAGGCGCCTGCCACTGGGGCCATCCTGCGGGCACTGGCGGTGGCGTCCGAGCCGGCGGATCTGAGCCCGGAAGCCCGAGCCCTGCTGGCTCTGCTCCTGCCCGGAGATCCGGTCCTGTTTCCCGCGCAGCTTCGGCTGGAGGGCATGGATCTGGTGGCCACGTTGGAAGCGGAGGCCCCCGGGACCGCCGCGGTCGAGGCCTCCCTGCGTGAGCGCCTCCAAGCACTCACTCAGCGCGGCTTCACGGAGACGGACCTCCGCCAGGCGCGGTCCGCCTGGTCCGCGGGTCGCGCCCTCGTGGGCCTCCATCCGTGGGCCCTGGTGGACGAGGCCGTGGCCGAAGCCCGCGAGCGGGCGGTCTCCCCGGCTCGCATGGAGGCCCTCACGATCGAAGCCTTGAACGAGGCGCTGCGGCGCTGGCTGGATCCCTCCCGCCTGCGGACCGGCGTGCTGGCCGATCCGCAGGCGGTGAGAGCTTCCGCCCGCCCCTGAACTCGGGGCGGCGCGGATCAGGCCGGATCCGAAGGCTCCTTCAGACCTGCACACCAAAGCGCGAGGCCAGGTCCAGGTACCGGGCCCGGATCCCTTCGATGACAGCCTCTGGCAGATGCGGCGCCGGCGGCTGTTTGTCCCAGCCCGGGAGCGTCTCCAGGTAGTCGCGGAGGAACTGTTTGTCCAGGCTCGGGGGATTCTTACCCGGGGCCCAGGTGTCCACCAACCAGTAGCGGCTGCTGTCCGGCGTGAGGGCCTCGTCGATGAGGATCAGTTCATCGGTGTCGCTGAGCCCGAACTCGAACTTGGTGTCCGCCAGCAGGATCCCCCGCTGGGCAGCCAGCTCCGCGCCGCGACGATAGAGGGCCAGGCTCAGGTCCCGCAGCCGCGTCGCCAGATCCGCGCCCACGATCTCGGCCATGCGCTCGAAGCTGATGTTCTCGTCGTGCCCTTCCTCCTCCTTGGTGGCGGGCGTGAAGATGGGCTCGGGCAGGCGATCGGCCAGGCGCAGGCCCGAAGGCAGGGGCACGCCGCACACGGAGCCGACGCTCTGGTATTCCTTCCAGCCGCTCCCCGCCAGATAGCCGCGCACCACGCACTCCACGGGCATGGGCCGGGTCTTCTCCACAACCACGGCGCGACCGGCCAGGGCCTCGCGGTAGGGTTCCAGGGCCGCCGGCCAGGCGGGATTGCCGCGGAAGTGGTTGGGCACCAGGTCCTCCGTGGCGGCAAACCAGTACGAGGCCACGGCCGTGAGGATGCGCCCCTTGTCCGGGATGCCGTCGGGCATCACGCAGTCGAACGCGCTGATGCGATCGGTGGCCACGATGAGCAGCTGCTTGCCCAGGTCGTATACATCGCGCACCTTGCCTCGACGGAAGATGGGAAACGGCAGGTCGGTGCTGAGCAGAACGGACATGGGGCCCCCGAAATGGAAATCCATCTTAGCTGTCGGCCGTCACCGGTCGGTCACTGACAGCCGAAAGCCGATGGTTGACAGTTCCTAGACCAGATCCGGCAACCGCCGGGGCGTGGGTGCCGACCAGTTGAGGCCCCCGGGCAGCAGGGCATAGCGGTTCATCACCCCCGTCCAGCGGGCCAGTTCGGCCTCGCGCACAGTGCCCTCGGGCCCCGTCATGGGCAGGCCCAGGAACTGGAGGAAGTCCTGGACCTCGGCGCCGGACACGCCCAGCAGGGGCGGCAGGGCTTCCAGGCTGTGGGTCCGGTCCCCGGCGGGAGGGGCAAGCAGCCGATAGTCGAAGGTCTCCCGCAGGACGGAGGCCGTGGCGGCGGGATCCAGCTCCTGGGCCGCGTCCAGGTGGGGGAACGGATTCCCCCCCAGCAATCCCAGGGCCTGGGCCATGCCGAGGTGCGCCAGCAGGTGGACGGGGTGGGCCTTGAGGACGGTTTCGAAGGCCGCCCGGGCTTCCTGGGCGCGGCCGAGGCGCAGCAGGGCCTCGCCCTGGCGCAGGTGCGCCTCGATGCGGCCTGGCTCGGCCTTGGTCCAGCGTTCCGCCACCGCGGCCATTTCCTCGGCCATGCCCTGGGCGCGGAAGAAGCCGGCCAGGTAGGCGAGGCTGGCCACGTCCTTGGGCGCGAGGAGCAACAGGCGATCCAGGACTTCGGCGGCCCGGAGGGTCTGGCCCTCCTGGTCCAGCCGGTTCGCCCAGTCCCGCAGAATCTCCACCTGCCGCGCCACCGGATGGTTCGGCGTGGAGCGCGCGGCCTCGGCCGGGTGCAGCAACTGGGTCTTCACCCACAGGTAACGGAGGGGATTCCGCCCCTCCGGCCCGGCCAGCTCCTCCTCGATGGCGTGAATGATGGTCCGGAGGCCGTGTTCCCAGAGCGGCGGCACGGGCATCTGCACGTGCGTGCGCAGCTGGCGGCTGAGGGGCTCCAGCGGGTTCCCGGTTCTTCCCAGGTGGAGGCGCAGCCGGATCAGGTCCAGGCCCGGTTCCGGTCCGGACTGGAAGGCCACCCGCAGGGCCAGCTCGCCCGTATCGGGGTCGAAACCGTCCAGGATCAGGAAGCGAAGGTGGGCCCGCATGACCTGAGGTTAACAAGCCCCGGTCGCCCTTGCCGGCACCATTGGAGGTTGACCGCGCCCACTCCAGGCCCGATGATGCCATATCTGCCTAAGGAGACCGCCATGAAGAGGTTCCTGCTGCCCGTGCTCCTAGTGGCACCCCTCGCCGCCCAGACCTTCGAGGTGGGGCTCAATGTTTCCCGCCAGCAGTACCCCAGCCACACCTCGGGGTTGGCAACTGGAGAACCCCAGGACAAGACGGTGGTCGCTGGACGCTTCGGTTACTCCTTCGTGGATCTTGGCCCCGCGCTCTTCCAGGTCACCGCCGCCTACCAGCCCAAGGCCGACACCGAATTCAAGGTGAACGGCGCCAACACTGGAGTGCAGCTCGGCCAGGAATACTGGGGCGTGGGCGCCATGTTCAACTTCAAGGCGCTGGTGGCCGTGGGCGCCGGCGTCGAGTACCGCTCGGAAAAGCTGTCCACCCCTGGCCTCAGCACCACGTACGGCCGGCCCTGGGCCCGGGTCAATGCCGGCTATGCCTTCCCCACGCCGCTGGTGAAGCCCTTCATCGGCATCGAAGTGGCAGCCCCCCTGGTCAAGAAGGACTACAGCGATTCCCTCGGTCAGGAGGACGCGCTGAAGTCCTTCGCGCCCAAGCTGCAGATCGGCATCTACGGCGGCATCCGGTTCTGAGCCCCGGCTGCCATGCGTGAAAGGGACACCTCCGGGTGTCCCTTTTCCGTATGATGAAGGCTCATTCACCGAGGAACGATGGAACTCCGGATCCTGGGCTGCAGCGGCGGGGAGGCCGAGGGCGAGCGCCTGACCGGGCTCCTCGTGAACGGCTGCGTGGCCATCGACGCCGGTTCCATCACCGCGGCGCTGACCGTGGAGGAACAGGTGCAGATCCAGCACGTGTTCCTCAGCCACTCCCACCTGGATCACATCTGCACGCTGCCCTTCTTCACCAAGAACATCTTCGGGCACACTCACGAGGCGGTGGAGATCCACGCCCTGCCCGAGACCCTCGACGCGCTGCGCCGCCATCTCTTCAACGACGAGCTCTGGCCCGACTTCAGCGTGATTCCCAGCCCCAACGATCCCACCATTCGCTACACCGAGATCGAGCCGGAACACACCTACCATGTGTGCGGCCTCCACATCACGCCCATCCGGGTGAACCATCTGGTGCCCTGCGTGGGCTACAAGGTCGAGGACGGCAAGGACGCCTTCATCTTCACCAGTGATACCGCTGAGACCGACCAGATCTGGGAGGTGGCCAACGCCACGCCCCACCTGCGGCTCGTCATCACCGAGGCCAGCTTCCCCAACGAGCAGGCCTGGCTGGCCGAAGCCTCCAAGCACCTCACACCCGCCAAGCTCGGCGTGGAGCTGCGGAAGCTCCATCGCGACGTGCCGGTGCGGGTCTACCACCTCACGCCGGGCGACAAGGCCATCATGCTCCCCCAGCTGCAGGCCCTGGGCGATTCGCGGATCAGCCTGCTGGCCCAGAACGAGCGGCTGTCCTGGTGATTCGTCTTCAGTTTTCCGGGAAGGCGGACCGAAGCGCCGCCAGGGCCTCTTCGTAGGCGGTCGGAAACGTTTCCGAGAGGCTCCGCGCCTCGTTCCACCGGCCCTCCTGAAGGTACTCCTCCAGTTGGCGGGTCAGGTCCGCGAACCGCATGAGCCCAAGGGTGCCGAGGGCCCCCTTCAGCTGGTGGGCTTCCGGGCTCGCCACACCCTTGTCCTCATCCGCGAGGGCTTTTCGCAAAGCCGTCAGCCGGGCGGGAGCGTCCGCCTCGAGCAGCCCGACCAGTTCCCGCACCAGTCCTGGCTCCGCCCCCATCTCCAGAAGGTCCTGGAGGGGCTGGGGATCGAGTACTGGCAGCGGATCGGGCAAGGCTCCTCCCATGAGCGATCTTCACCCACCCTCATCGGCGGAGTGGGATGAGTCCTTGAAGTTGGGAGGTTGGAACGGGGCGATGGCCGAAGATCAGAACCCGTGGCCCGCGGGGTGTCCGGCGGCCTGGAGGCGGATGAGGCTGGCGTCGAGGGCGGCCTGGGCGGTGGCCAGGTCATGCTCCGTGTGGGCCTCCTTCAGGAGCTTGAGCGCACGCTGGCGCTGGGCCTCGACCTGCTCCAGGTCGATCATGTCCACGGTCTCGCTTTCCCGGGCCAGGATGGTGACCCGGTCGGGGCCCACTTCCGCGAAGCCGCCGAAGACCGTCAGCCAGTGTTTCTGGCCGTCCCGGATGTAGTAGAGCAGGCCGTCGCCCACCTCGGTCATCAGGGGCGTGTGACCGGGCAGGATGCCGTAGTAGCCGCGGGCCGCCGTGGGGAACTGCACCTCGGCCACCTCGGCCGAAAAGACCGGCCGTTCCGGGGTGACGACTTCCAGCTTGATGGATTGAGACATGGCAGGCTCTTTTCAAGGCTCGGAATCCGCAGAGCGGATTCCGAGCGGGGGAAAGCGAAACTATACCGCCGCCAATTTCTCGGCCTTCTCGACGGCTTCCTCGATGGTGCCGACGAGGTAGAAGGCCTGCTCGGGCAGGTGATCCCACTTGCCGTCGCAGATCTCACTGAAACCCTTGATGCTGTCTTCCAGCTTCACGTACTTGCCGGCCATGCCTGTGAACTGCTCGGCCACGAAGAAGGGCTGACTGAGGAAGCGCTGGATCTTGCGGGCGCGGGCCACGACGAGCTTGTCATCGTCGCTCAGCTCGTCCATGCCGAGGATGGCGATGATGTCCTGCAGCTCTTTGTACTTCTGCAGGATCGCTTTGACGCGCATGGCGGTGTTGTAGTGGTGGTCGCCCAGGATGCGGGGATCCAGCAGGCGGCTGGTGGACGCGAGGGGATCCACGGCGGGGTAGATGCCCAAGGCCGCGATCTCACGGGAGAGGTTCGTGGTGGCGTCCAGGTGGGCGAAGGTGGTGGCGGGCGCGGGATCGGTGTAGTCGTCCGCGGGCACGTACACCGCCTGCACGGAGGTGATGGACCCCTTCTTCGTGGAGGTGATGCGCTCCTGCAGCTCGCCCATCTCCGTGGCCAGCGTGGGCTGGTAACCCACGGCGGAGGGCATGCGGCCCAGCAGCGCGGACACTTCGGCGCCGGCCTGGGTGAAGCGGAAGATGTTGTCCACGAAGAGCAGCACGTCCTTGCCCTCCACGTCGCGGAAGTACTCGGCGACGGTGAGGCCGGTGAGCGCCACGCGGGCACGGGCTCCGGGGGGTTCGGTCATCTGGCCGTAAATGAGCGCCACCTTGCTCTTCGACAGGTCGTTCTTGTCGATGACGCCGGAATCCATCATCTCGTGCCAGAGATCGTTGCCTTCGCGGGTGCGCTCGCCGACGCCGGCAAACACGGAGTAGCCGCCGTGGCCCTTGGCGATGTTGTTGATGAGCTCCATGATCAGCACGGTCTTGCCCACGCCGGCGCCGCCGAAGAGGCCCGTCTTGCCGCCCTTGGCGTAGGGCTCCAGCAGGTCGATGACCTTGATGCCCGTCTCGAACATCTCGGACGTGGTGTTCAGGTCCTCGTACTTGGGGGCCTCGCGGTGGATGGGCAGGGTCATCTTGTGGCCGATGGGACCGCGCTCGTCGACCGGGTCGCCCACCACGTTGATGATGCGACCGAGGGTCTCGGGCCCCACGGGCACGTTGATGGGCTTGCCCGTATCCGTCACGATCTGGCCGCGGATCATGCCCTCGGTGGGCTGCATGGAGACGCAGCGCACGCGGTTCTCGCCGAGGTGCTGCTGCACCTCCAGCGTCACGGTGACGCCACTGATCTCGGTGAGCAGCGCGTTCATGATTTCCGGCAGGTGGCTGCCGAACTCGACGTCCACGGCGGGACCGACGATCGCGATCACGCGGCCTTGAAGGGTGGTTGACATGGGGACCTCGGAAAAGAAGTAACCGCGAATGACGCTAATGGACGCGAAGAAGAGCTGGTGAGGACTGCGGGTGGTTCAAAGGACCGTTTCATTCGCGAACATTCGCGAAATTCGCGGTTTCAAGCATTTGCTCCGGACACGATCTCGATGATCTGGTTGGTGATGCCGGCCTGGCGGATCTTGTTCATGGTCAGGGTCAGCTTGGCGATCATCTCGCCGGCGTTGTTGCTGGCCTTGTCCATGGCGGCCATGCGGGCGCCATGCTCGGAAGCGCTGCTCTCCAACAGGTTGCGGAGCAGTTCGGTCTCGACGAAGCGGGGCAGCAGGGTCTCCAGCACCGAGTTGGGATCGGGTTCCAGCAGGTGGGACACCTCGAGGGCCTCGCGGCCCTCGGCGCGCCGGTCCAGTTCCATGGGGAAGACCCGGAACACCGTGGGCGTCTGGGACATGGGGCTGTTGAAGTAGTTGTAGATCACGTAGAGCGCGTCGATCTCGCCGGCGTGGTACTGGGCGGCGGCGCCTTCGGAGATCTCGGTCACCACGCGCTGGAAGCCGGCCAGGGGAATGCCAAGGTACTCCCCCGCAGCGGTCAGCTGGCGCTTGCGCGCCCACTCGGCCGCGCGCTTGCCCACCACATCCAGGTGGACGATCTCGGCGGTGGTTTCCGCCACGAACGTGTTGGCGGCCTTGAGCACGTTGGCGTTGAAACCGCCGCAGAGCCCCTTGTCCGAAGCCACGAGGACCACGCGGATGCGCTTCTCCTCGCGGGGGGACAGGAAAGCCTGGGCGGCGGGGCCCGGCTGGATCTCGGAATCACCCTTGATGCGGCTCACGACCCGGCGGACGACTTCCATCATCTTGCCGGCGTAGGGGCGCAGGGCCACCAGGCGCTCCTGAGACTTCCGCAGCTTCACTGCGGAGATCATCTTCATGGCCTTGGTGACCTGTTGGGTGTTCTTCACCGACCGGATGCGGCGGCGAATGTCCTGGAGACCGGCCATCGGACTAGGCTCCCGCGGTCTGGTTCAGGGAGGCCTGGAAGGTCTCCTTGAAGGCCGCCACCTGGGTCTTGAGCTGGCCCTTGGCGTCGTCGCTGAGCACCTTGGTGTCGCGGATGCTTCGGAGCACTTCCGGGGCGTTCACGTCGAGGTAGGCCATCAGCTCGACCTCGAAGCGGCGCACCTGGGGCACCGGCAGATCGTCCGTGTAGCCGTTGGTGGCGGCCCAGATGATGACCACCTGCTTCTCCACCGGCATGGGCTGGTACTGGCCCTGCTTCAGGATCTCCACCAGGCGCTGGCCGCGGTTGAGCTGAGCCAGGGTCGCCTTGTCCAGGTCGGAACCGAACTGGGCGAAGGCCGCCAGCTCGCGGTACTGGGCCAAGTCGAGCTTGATGGTGCCGGCCACGGACTTCATGGCCTTCACCTGGGCGGAACCGCCCACGCGGCTCACGGAGATGCCCACGTTCACCGCGGGACGGACGCCCGCGTTGAAGAGGTCGCTCTCGAGGAAGATCTGGCCGTCGGTGATGGAGATGACGTTGGTCGGGATGTAGGCGGACACGTCACCGGCCTGGGTCTCGATGATGGGCAGGGCGGTCATGGACCCCGCACCGCGCTCGTCGCTGAGCTTGCAGGCACGTTCCAGCAGGCGGGAGTGTAGGTAGAACACGTCGCCGGGGTAGGCCTCACGTCCGGGAGGGCGGCGCACCAGCAGGGAGATTTCGCGGTAGGCCGCGGCCTGCTTGGACAGATCGTCGTAGATGCAGAGGACGTGGCCGCCGGGGTTGTCCTTGCCCGCGGGCTTGCCATCCTTGCCATGCCACATGAAGTACTCGCCCAGGGCCGCGCCGGTCATGGGGGCCAGGAAGAGCAGCGGGGCGGCTTCGGAAGCGGAAGCGGCCACCACGATGGTGTGCTTCATGGCGTCGTACTCTTCCAGGGTCTTCACCACCTGGGCGATGGTGGAGCGCTTCTGGCCGATGGCGACGTAGATGCAGATCACGCCGGTATCGCGCTGGTTGATGATGGTATCCACAGCGACGGCGGTCTTTCCGGTCTGGCGGTCGCCGATGATCAGCTCGCGCTGGCCGCGGCCGATGGGGATCAGGCTGTCGATGGCCTTGAGGCCCGTCTGCATGGGCTCGTGCACGCTCTTGCGGTCCACGATGCCGGGGGCGATCTGCTCGATGGGGTTGGTCTGGACGCCCTGGATGGGCCCCTTGCCGTCGATGGGATTGCCCAGGGCGTCGATCACGCGGCCTACGAAGGCAGGGCCCACGGGCACGGACATGATCTTGCCGGTGCGCTTGACGGTATCGCCTTCCTTGATGGCGGCGGCGTCGCCCAGCAGGATGATGCCGACGTTGTCCTCCTCCAGGTTGAAAGCGAGGCCCATCACGCCGTGCGGCAGTTCCAGCAGCTCGCCGGCCATGGCCTTCTCGAGACCGTAGGCGCGGGCGATGCCGTCACCCACGCTGATGACGGTGCCGACTTCGGCCACGTCCACCTGGGCGTCGAAGCCTTCGATCTGGCTGCGGATGATGCGGGAAATCTCTTCCGCGCGGATGTCCATGAAGTCCTCCAAACCTGCGAGTGAAAGCGAAGGGGATTAGGCCGAAAGAAGCTGCGTCTTGAGCTGGCGGAGCTGGCCCTGGAGCGAGGCGTCCAGGACCGTGGAACCCACCTGGACCTTCAGGCCGCCGAGGAGGGCGGAATCCTGGTGCCAGGAAAGGCGGATGGTCTTGCCCGTGCGGGCGGTGAGCGAAGCCACCAGAGCCTTGGTCTGGGCCTCGCTCAGGGGCTGGGCGCTGGCCACCTTGGCTTCCACGATGCCGGCGCGCTCATCTACCTGCTCCGCGAAGGTGCGGCGGATGTCCGCCAGCAGGTTCAGACGGCCCGCTTCGGCCACCACCCGAAAGAAGTGGCGGAGGGTCTGGCTCACCTGCGCGGCGGCGAGAATGGTCTCGAAGACCTCGGCCTTCTTGGTGGGCAGCACCAGGGGCGAGGCCACCAGGCGGGACAGATCGGCATTGGCGGCCACGGTGGCGGCCACGGTGTCCAGTTCCTGCTGCAGCTGGGGCACGTTGCCCTGCTGGTCGCCGATCTGGAGGAGAGCCTTGGCGTAGCGCCGGGCGGTCAGGCGGTTGCTCACTGGACTCCTCCGGTCTGCTGGCCGATCTGCTGGATGGCGCGATCGAGGGCCTTGGCGGCGTCCGGACCCTGCATCCTGGATTCGAGGCGCTTCGCAGCGCCTTCCACGGCCAACTCGGCTACGAGGGCCCGCAGTTCCAGTTCGGCCTGACGCTTCTGGAAGCCGATCTCGGCCTGGGCCTGGGCCAGGATCTGGGTGGCTTCGGCCCGGGCAGCCTCCAGCACGCGCTGTTTCTCGGCCTCGGCATCGGTCTCCGCCTTGGCGAGGATGCCCGCCAGCTCACCTTCGAGCCCGGCCATCTTCGCTTCCATCTCCTTCATCTGGGCCTCGCCCTCGGCCTTGTCCTTCTCCGCCTGGGCGAGCAGGGTCTCCAGCTCCTCCTTGCGGGACTTGAACATGGCAGACAGCGCGCCCTTCAGCAGGAAGAACAGGGCAGCACCATAGATCGCGAAATTCAGTAGCTGGACCAGAAAGGCCCCGCCCTTGCCGTAGTCCTTGCCGAAGAGCTTCATGGCGGGGCCGTGATGGGCGCCGCCCTTGGCCTCGTGACCGGCCGCCTCGTGGCCAGTCGCTTCGTGGCCGGCGGCTTCAGTCCCGTGCGCTTCCGGTGCATGGCCTTCGGCCGGCTGGGCTTCGTGCCCACCGACAGGGGCCTCGTGCTTCTCAGCCGCGGGGGCGGCATGGGCGTCATGCGCCTGCGCCACCAGCCCGAGGGGGCTGAGGACCAGGGCGGTGGCGAGAGAAAGTCGGGTCAGCGTCTTCATCTCAGGCCTGCTTCAGAAGGGTCTGGGCCATGGACTCGGAGAGGGCGTCCACCTGGGCCAGCAGGTTCTGCCTGGCCTCGGCCTGCTGGGACTTCAGGGCGGTCACCGCCGCCTGGCGCTCGGCCTGGGCCTTGGTGCGGGCCTCATCCAGCAGCAGCTGCTTATCCTTGCCAGCGGCATCCGCCAGCGCCTTCCGGCGCGCGAAGGCCTGGGCGCGAAGGTCCTTCAGGCGGCCCTGGTAGTCCTTCTGGCGGGCGTCCAACTGGGCCGCGGCCTGGGCCTTGGCATCCCCACCGGCGCTCAGGTCGCGCTCCCGATCGTCCATGACCTGGGTGATGGGCTTGAAGAACACCACGCGGAGGTAGAGGTAGAGCACCACGAGCAGGACGATCACGAACAGGATGGCCGGCAGGTCGGGGCGCATGGGATCCGGCATCTGAGCCAGGATGCGCGCGACGGGGCCGTCCCCTTCCGGTGATCGGAGCGTCAGATTCGCCAGTTCCAGCAGCGCCACAGGCCACCCTCCAGAAACATCCCAAGGCCAAGGCCGAATGGATCGGCCAGGGTCACACCGACACCAGCGAAAGGTCCGCGGGAACCCCTGGCACGGAAGTCTGAAAACCTTACCAGATCTGCCTGAAACCCTCAACGCAGACCTTTGGCCTTGACCCTTCCGGCGTCCCGTGTGAGGATCGTGATTCGGCGATTCGGGCGATTAGCTCAGTCGGTAGAGCAGCTGCCTTACACGCAGCATGTCGGCGGTTCGAGCCCGTCATCGCCCACCAGCTCGCTGGTGAAAAGCAAGGGGTTGTAGCTCAGTCGGTTAGAGTGCCGGCCTGTCACGCCGGAGGTCGCGGGTTCGAGCCCCGTCAGCCCCGCCAGAACGAAAAAGGGTCCCACGCGGGGCCCTTTTTCGTTCTGGCAGAACTGACAAGCGGAGCTCGAACCCCGTCCCGGCCGTGCATGCGCGGCCGGGATCCAGCGTCGAGTGCGGAGTCGGCAGAGGCAGCGAAGGCCCTCCAGTGGAGGGCCGAAGTAGCCGCCGGCTACACGGCGGACCCTAGCCCGAAGGGCGACGGGGGACGCGTTGACTCGGGCTCCGCCCTCGCCCTTCGGGCGGCCATGACCTACGGTCATGCCGTCCTATTCTCCTTCCGCTTCGCTGCAGTCGAATGGTCGAGCCCCGTGATCGCATTCGTCGGCGCAGAGGGCGGAGTACGACGACACCAGGACCCGTCCCTATCGCATCTCGCTCTTGAACACCGCCAGGTCCCGCCGCAGGATCGTCGCGCGGTTCTTGGCCTCGGTCGACTTCAGGTGAGGGGCCAACTCCTCCAGTTCCCGGTCGACGCGTTCAAGGGTGGCCAGCGGCGTCTCGACCTGGGTAGACGCATCCACCCCCAGGGCCTGGGTCCGACCCGCCTCCTGCCACTGCTGGCGGGCCCGCTGGAACTGCTCGCCCAGGGCGATCACCTGCTGCTCCTCCTCCGAGAGGGCCACCCACGGAAGGCGACCCGTCAGGAAGTAGTAGCCTCCGGTAAACAGGCCCGCCACAACCAGGAAGACAGTCAAAATCCTCTTCACGAAAACACCTCGTCGGATTTCTCCGCCCCAGCTTACGGCGGAATAAGGAGGCTGTCTTCATTCCTTCCCTGTCTTTTCCCGCCTGAACCGATAGACTGGAAGGCTTGGAACAGATATGAAACTGCCTCTCATCGCCCTCTGCGGACGCCCGAACGTGGGCAAGTCCACCCTCTTCAACCGGCTCACCCGCAGCCGCGCGGCCCTGGTCCACGACCTGCCGGGCATGACCCGGGACCGCAGCTACGGCCGCGTCACCTGCCTCAGCGAGGAAGGGGAGGCCGAAGAAGTCTTCGAGCTGGTGGACACGGGCGGCCTCGATTTCGAGGGCGACGATGTCATCACCCAGGGCATCACCCGCATGGCCGAGACCGCGCTGGGCGAAGCCCATGTGGCGATCCTGCTGGTGGACGGCCACGACGGCCTCACTGCCGGGGACGAGGAGATCGCCGCACGCCTGCGGCGCCAGGGCAAGCCCATCATCCTCGTCATCAACAAGCTGGATGGCATGAAGGGCGGCGCCCCGGACGCTGGTTTCTATGGCCTGGGCTTCGACGAGGTGCTCGCCATCTCCGCCGCCCACGGTTCGGGCGTGCCGGAGCTGATCGACGCCATCCGTGCGCGCCTGCCCTTCCACCGGACGCCGGAAGAGGCCGAGAGCCACTCCCTTTCAGACGAGCTGCGCTTCGCCCTCATCGGCCGCCCCAACGTCGGCAAGTCGTCCCTCACGAACCGCATGCTGGGCTATGAACGCAGCCTCGTCAGCGAGGTCGCCGGCACCACGCGGGACACGGTGGACACCGTGTTCCACGTGAAGGACAAGGTCTACCGGATGATCGATACGGCGGGCATCCGCAAGAAGGGCAAGACTCACGAGGGCGCCGAGAAGCTCAGCATCCTGAAGGCCAAGCAGGCCATGGCCCGGGCCGATGTCAGCCTCCTGCTGCTGGATGCCGTCGAAGGTGCCACCCACCAGGATGCCGTCATCGCGGGCTACGCCCAGGAGGCCGGCGCCGCCGTCATCCTCGTGGTGAACAAGTGGGATCTCGTGGAGAAGGACACCCACACCATCTACGGTGCCGAGGAGGACCTGCGCCGCAGCCTGGGCTTCCTGCACCACGCGCCCATGATCTTTCTCTCGGCGCTCACTGGACAGCGGGTGTCGAAACTGTTCGGCATGATCGACGAACTGGCGGAAGCCCACGGCCGCCGCATCCCCACGGGCGAGTTGAACCGCTTCCTGCGCGAATCCGTCGCGGCCATGAGCCCCCATGCCATCGATGGCAAGCTGCCCAAGCTCTATTTCATGACCCAGGTGGGCGTGCGACCCCCGAGCTTCGTGGTGAAGGCCAACACCGACCGCGGGCTGCACTTCAGCTATGTGCGCTACCTGGAGAACCGGCTGCGCGAGCAGTTCGGCCTCGCAGGTGTGCCTCTGCGCCTCAGCATCCAGAAAAAGAAGAAGGGCGAGGGCGAGGAGGCTGAAGTCGCCGCCGTGCGCCGCATCCTCGATCCCGGTGAGGGTCTCAAGCCCTCCCGCAGCAACGAGTCCCTCCAGGCCCAGCGGGTGGACAAGGTCAAGGCCCGCCCTCGCCCCAAGCAGAAGGAAGGCCCCAAACCCGCCGCCAAACAGGCCCCCCGCAGAGGCCCGGGCGCCCCTCCGAAGCGGGTTCGGCAGAAATCCACCAAGCGGCCCTGACAAGGCCCATGGCCTCCTCAGGCCTTCGGCGCCAATGGGGCGCTTCCGGGCTGGCATTGCGACTGCATCCAGACTACTGTCTGGACATATTCCGATTCCAGCGCCGTCCTGAGGTCCCATGCCCGCTGCCGCTCCGTCCAGCCCTGCCGCCAAGGCATCATCGGAGCCCCTGCCCTGGCGATTCGCCCGCCTGACGGGAATCCTGATCCTGGTGGGTTGCGTTCCGCTCGCCCTTCTGTCTCCGTCGGGACCGAAGCTGATCTGGGGGGTGGTGATCACCACCGTGCCCCTGATCTTCACGGTGGCCGGCTACTACGCCTGGCGTCGCATCTGCCCCCTCGCCTTCTTCGCGACCCTCGGACAGCGCTTCAAGGTGCAGCGGAAACAGAAGGCTGGCGAGTGGCTGGCGACCCATGGCCTCGAGGTGCAACTAGGCCTGCTGGTGGTCGCCCTCCTGTGGCGGCACCTCGCCGCCAACAGCACGCCCTGGGCTCTGGCCGGGCTCTTCTCCGTCGTGGTGCTCGCCGCCACGGCCGTGGGAATCCTCTTCACCGGCAAGACCTGGTGCAACCACCTCTGCCCCGTCGGCGTGGTGGAGAAGCTCTATCAAGAGCCCGTCCTGCTCCTGCCGAGGGAGGGCAACTCGCAGTGCACCGCCTGCACTGCCTGCAAGAAGAACTGCCCGGACATCGACCTGGAGCAGGCCTACTGGAAGGAGTTGGCATCGCCCTCCAGGCGGCGGGTCTACTATGCCTGGCCCGGCCTGGTGCTCGCCTTCTACGCCTACTTCTACCTGGCCGCCGGGGATTGGGGCCCGTTTGTAAGCGGCTCCTGGGCGCGGGATCCGCATCTGGCTTCAAAGATGCTGGCCCCCGGCTTCTATTTCGCACCCGCCCTGCCCAGGTTGATTGCGGTCCCCCTCACGTTCCTGGCCTTCGGCCTCGCCAGCTTCCTGGCCTTCCGCCTTCTGGAAAGGATCCTCCTCTCCCGCGCACCGGATGAGCAGGCTCAGGCGGCCCTCCGACACCGCTGCCTGTCGCTCGCGGGGTTCACAGGCTTCATCCTCTTCTACGCCTTCGCGGGCCAGTCCGCGTTGGCATCCCTGCCCGGCTGGCTCCGCCAGGCTGCGTCCGTGGGCGTCGTGATGGTGGCCACCGCCCTGCTCTTGGGCCGATGGCACCGGAGCGAAGCCACCTTCGTCCAGGAGAAATTCGCCAAGGGCCTGCTCAAGCGGTGGGAATGGGGAGATGCCCCTCCCAGCGGTCTCAGCGACATCTACCTGCTCCACCAGGAACGCGCCCAGCAGCGGGAAGGCCGCCTCAAGGCCTACAAGGCCACCGTGCGGGATCTTCTCGCCGGAGGCATCCTGACGCGCGGGAACCTGCTCCTGCTGGTGAAGCTCCGGACGGAACTGGGCATCTCGGAGAAGGACCACGACCACCTCCTGGCCGAACTCTCCCTGGAGGACAAGCGGCTCTTCGATCCCGACTACCAGGGGTCCCTGGAGAAACAGCTGCAGCTCGATCAGTACCGCGGGGAACTCGAAGCCCTCCTGCTGGGGGGTCAAGCACCTGGGGCGACCGCGATCGATTCCCTGCGGCAGGTCCACCGCATCCGGCCGGAAGAGCACGCCCAGATCATGGCGGACCTGCGTGGTGAGCGGGGCGCCCTCGTGGCCCGGGTGGCGGAATCCGTCACGGCCATCCGGGCGCTCGATGCCATGCTCCAGGCCACCGATCGCCTGGCCGCGACCGAGCTCTCCGATGAGTGGCTGGATGAGGCCCGACAGCGGCGCCTGTCCTTCTTCCGCCACGTCGCCCGAGGCCGGCAGCGCCAGCATCTGGAGCATGTCCTCCACCTGGCGGGGATCGGCCTTGAGGAGCCCAGAATCCGGGATCAGCGCCTCACGCTGGCCAGCGCCAGCTCCGATGGGCTGCAGGAGGCACGCCTGATCCTGGGCGCCCTTGCGGACCAGGGTGCCCTGGGCGCTGCCCTCGCCCCGTTGGCCCTGCCGCCGGAACCCTCCAGAGATCCGGGTCCGCCCCTGCGGCTGGCCGCCGGAGACCCTTCCCGCTACCTTCGTGCCTCGGCCCTCACCCTGCTGGCCTACCTTCCGGATGGGGCCTCCGAAGCGACGCTCCGGGACGGCCTCCTGGATTCGGATCCGCTCGTGCGGGAGACTGCGCAGACCCTCCTGGGCGTGTCGGAGGAATTGGACCAATCCTTGTCGGATCTTGCCGGGAACGAAGAGCAGTGGCTCCTGCGGGCGGCGGTCCAGTCCCTTCCCTCGGGAACCAGGGATCGGCGCGCGGGACAGGCCACCCTCCGCCATCGGGGGAAGACCGAAGCCTTGCCTGCTGAGGGGGAGCCACCTTCCTTCGCCTTCCTCGAGAGGCTCATGTTCCTCCACGGCGTGCCCCTCTTCGCTGAGCTGGAGCCCGAAGAACTGGAGGCCTTGGCTTCCGCCGCCACCCTCCGCCGGTTCTGCCCCGAGGAGCCTCTGTGCAGCCAGGGCGACCATTCCGACGAGGTCTTCCTCATCCTCCAAGGCCGCGTCCGCACCTCGGCGTTGGATGCTGGAGGGCAGTCCCGGTCGCTCGGGGATTCAGACGCAGGAGCCTGTATCGGCGAGATGGCGGTACTGGATCCGGCGCCCCGCTCGGCGACGGTGACCGCTCTGACCAGCGTCCTGGCTCTCATCCTGGGCGGCCGGATGTTCCAGGAGGTGCTTCACGACCATCCGGCCGTGGCCGAGGGCGTCCTCCAGGTGATGACCCGACGCCTGCGCTCAGTGATCCAGAGCGCCCCAGCTTCCTGAACGCAGCTGTATCAGAAGCTGGGCCCCAGCAGCGCGGCTGGGCTGGGGGATGCCATCCCGGGCGTCCAGCCAAAACGTTTCGGGAAATGGCCCTCCGTTCGTCGGATAGCTTGACTAAAACCATCAAACACGATCTATAGATAAGTTATCAAATAGCCTGTTGATAGGCATTAAATTCACATAAAAATTAAATAGAATTGATTCTCAAGAAAATTAACAAGCCTTAACTTGAGGGGTTGACGAGCGACAGGGACTCTGGTTGCGACCTTCCGATCTTTCTTCGCAACCTCGCTCCTCGTTCGCTTCTGCGAAGCAGAGGCCGCATGGGCCCGATGGGCCGCTGTGGTTGCGCCCCCCTCCCCCCCCCCTTTTTCGAAGGAGTTGCCAATGGCGATCTCCCAAGGCCGCATGGCCCTGTCTTTCCTCACCGCCGCGCTCGCCGCCGGTTCCTTGAGTGCCCGCCTCCCGCAGGAATCCCTGCGTGGAGAGGCCGCGACCCAGCGCCTGCTGGCCAGCCGCGCCCAGCTGGGCCTGGACGCTGACCACGCGTTCCTGCTTCGGGACACGCATTCCGACCAGCTGGGCCAGACCCATGCCCACTTCCAGCAGACCTACAAGGGCGTGAAGGTGTGGGGCGGTGACGCGATCACCCACCAGGGAAAGGATGGCGCCGAGCTCCCGCTCACCAACGCCCTCCTCAAGGGCATCCAGCTCAACGTGACTCCGGCCCTCGGCGCTGCCGAGGCTCTGGCCGTCGCCCAGCAGGCTCTGGCCCCCAAGGGCGCCTTCGCTTATGCCCCGACCACGGAGCTGGTGATCTACCCCGAGATGACCGAAGTCGTGCGCCATGCCGACCGGGCCGCCGCGGACCTGAACGCCGAGGACGTCAGCCGCCAGGTGCTCCGCTACACCCTGGCCTACCATGTCCACACCGAGCTCGAGAACGAGCAGGACGGCATCCGGCACACCGACTACCTGGTGAACGCCCACACCGGCGCCATCCTGAAGACATGGAACACCCTCCACACCACCGCGGCCACGGGCACCGGCAATAGCCAGTACAACGGCACCGTCTCGCTGCCCACCAACTACACCGGCAGCACCTACGAGCTGCGGGACACGACCCGCGGCACCGGCGGCGCCTTCGGAAACAACGTGGTCACCAACATGGCCCATGCCGCCACCACCAGCACTGCCACGGGCACTCTCTACACCGATGCCGACAACACCTGGGGCGATGGCGCCAACTATGTGGAAGGCAGCTCCACCACCGCCGCCAACGGCGAGACCGCGGCCGTGGACGCCATGTTCGGCATGATCAAGTCCTGGGACTACTACAAGAACGTCCACACCCGGAACGGCATCGACGGGGCCGGCACCGCCACCTACAGCCGCGTCCACATCAGCAACAGCTACGACAACGCCTTCTGGTCCGACAGCTGCTTCTGCATGACCTACGGTGACGGATCCTCCTTCACCACGCTCACCGCTCTCGACGTGGCCGGCCACGAGATGAGCCATGGTGTCTGCGCCCGTACCGCGAACCTGACCTACTCGGGTGAGTCGGGCGGCCTGAACGAGTCCAACTCCGACATCTTCGGCACCATGATCGAGTTCTACGCCCGCGGCGGCTCGGGTTCGACCATCGGCAACACCGGCGGCAACTGGACCATCGGCGAGCAGCTGGCCACCAATCCCCTGCGCTGGATGTACAAGCCCAGCCTGGACGGCTCCAGCCCCGACGCCTGGTCCTCCACCATCGGCAGCCTGGACGTGCACTACTCCAGCGGCCCCATGAACCGCTGCTACTACTTCCTGAGCCAGGGCGCCACCACCAGCGGCAACACCAGCACCACCTACCTGCCCAGCGGCATGACCGGCATCGGCAACGACGCGGCCGCCCGCATCTGGTTCCGCGCCCTCTCGGTCTACATGACCTCCAGCACCAACTACGCCGGCGCCCGCACCGCCGCCATCAGCGCCGCCAAGGACCTCTACGGTGCCGGCAGCGCCCAGGAACAGGCCGTCTGGAACGCCTTCCACGGCATCAACGTGGGCGCCGCCTGGACCAGCGGATCCACGGACACCACCGCTCCCACCGTGTCGGCCACCGAGTCCGGCACCAGCGGCACCATCACCTTCTCCGCCACCGCCTCCGACAACGTCGGCGTCAGCAAGGTGGAGTTCTACGTGGATGGCGTCCTGAAGGGCAGCGACACCACCAGCCCCTACAGCATGACCCTGGACAGCACCACGCTGACCAATGCCTCCCACACGCTCACGGCCAAGGCCTATGACGCCGCCGGCAACGTGGGCACCAGCACCACCGTCACCTTCTCCGTCTCCAACGCCACTTCCGGCGCCGAGCTGATCCTGAACGGCGGCTTCGAAAGCGGTGCCACCAGCTGGACCCAGACTACCGGCGTCATTGGCACCTATACCGGCGAGCCCGCCCACGGCGGTTCCTACGATGCCTGGATGTGTGGCTACGGCTCCGCCCACACCGACTACGTCTACCAGCAGATCGCCATCCCCACCACGGCCACCGGCACCCTGACCTTCTGGCTCCACATCGATACGGCGGAAACCACCACCTCCACCGCCTACGACACCATGAAGGTGCAGGTCCTCAACACCTCCGGCACCGTGCTGGCCACCCTGGCCACCTATTCGAACCTGAACAAGAACACGGGCTACACCCAGCAGTCGCTGAGCCTCAGCGCCTACAAGGGCCAGACTGTCCGCCTGCGCTTCTACTCCGTGGAAGACAGCAGCCTCCAGACCTCCTTCGTCATCGACGATGTGAGCGTCAAGTAGTCTCGATCCGCACGACAAAAAGGGCCGCCTCCGGGCGGCCCTTTTTCATCCTTCGAGCAGCACCTTCGCGTGCTCCAGCGCCTCCGGGCGGTCGGGGTGGCCGGAGAGGAGCCTTGCCAGCTCGCGGTTGCGGGCCTCACCCGCCACCCAGCCCAGGGCGCTGCGGGTTCGGCCGCCTTCCGTCTCCTTGTGCAGGCGCCCGTGCCGATCGGCGCGAGCCGCCACCTGGGCGAGGTGCGTCACCGCCAGCACCTGATGGGCTTGCCCGAGTTCCGCCACAGCCTTGCCCACGGCCAGGGCGGTCTCGCCGCCCAGCCCCGCATCCACCTCATCCAGCACCAGGGTCAGGCCGTCCTTCACGCCGGCCCCCAGAGCCAAACCCGCGCCCACCAGGGCCAGCATGAGGCGGCTCAGTTCACCGCCGGAGGCGATCTTCGCCAGGGGCCGGAAGCCTTCGCCGGGGTTCGGCTCGATCCAGATGGCCAACGCCGAGAAGCCCTGAGCCGCCACGCGGACCGGGCGACCGCTCTGCTGGACGGGGCTGCCGGATTCCTCCGCGAGGGATAACCGCAATTGGATCCGCGCGCCCTTCATTCCCAGGCGGCCAAGCCGCTTCTGCACCTCGGCCTCCAGCTTGGGGATGGCTTCACCCCGGCGCCCGTGCACAGCCTCGGCCACCTGCCGGTAGGCCTCCGCAGCCTTCGCCAGGGCCTTTTCCAATTCCTTCACCGAGACATCGCCGGCCAGCAGGGCCCGCTGCTCGTCCCGGAGAATCTGCTGGCGTGCGACCAGTTCTTCCGGTTCGCAGCGGTGGCGGCGGGCCAGGCGCTCGTAGAGAGCCAGACGGGCTTCCATGATCTCGATGCGGTCGGCCCCAGCCTGGGACCAGCGCAGGGCCTGGTCCTGGACCAGAGCGAGGAGGTCCTCCAATTCGAGAACGGCGGAACGGAGACGGTCCTGCTCGGCGACCGCGTCCGGCCAGTGGGCCACGGCGCGCACCAGGGCCTTATGGGCCAGCTCCACCTTGGGAATGCCGTCGTCCAGGGCCTCCGCCGCCTCCCGGAAGGCCTGTTCCAAATGGACGGCGTGGCGCAGGGGTTCGCGATCGGCCTTGAGCTGGGCCCATTCGCCAGGCTTCGGAACGAGCTTGTCCAGATCTGCCAGAGCCTCCGCCAGCTGTTCCAGACGCTGCTCGCGTTCGGCCTCGCTGCGGCGCCGTGCCTTGAGGGCCGCCTCGGCCTCCCGCACCGCGGCCGCCTGGGTGTCCAGGCCGGGATCGATGCCCAATACTTCGTCGATGAGGGTCAGGTGCCGGTCCTCACCCAGCAGCGACTGATGGTCATGCTGGCTGGTGAGGCGCATCCAGAGCCGGCCAGCCTCGCGCAGATCGGCCAGGGCGCAACTGGCGCCATTGATCCAGGCCCGGCTGCGACCCGCCCCCACCTCACGGCGCAACACCACCGGCTGTTCCTCGGGCAGACCCCGCTCGGCCAGGAAGCCCCGCCAGGCCTCGAAGCGGCCCTCCACCACGGCCTCCACCGTGGCCCGGTCGGCTCCGTGGCGCACCAGTTCGCCGTCGCCCCGGGCGCCCACCAGCAGGGACAGCGCGTCCACCAGCAGGGACTTGCCGGCGCCGGTCTCGCCCGTGAGCACCGTGAAGCCCGGCCCCCAGTCCAGGGACAGGTCCTCCACCAGGGCCAGATTCTGGATTCTGAGGGATGAAAGCATGGGATCAGTCTAGCTGGAGCTGGACACCAGAAGCTGCAATCCCATGGCTGGCCCTCCACTCCGGGTGACCACTCAATGGCCGGAAGAAAGCTCGACTCCGGGTGGTCCCGCACCCTGGCATACGGCCTCTGAGGGCCTCGCCCTGGGGTGGACAGCAGGTCGAACGGATCCCTCGGTTTTTGAAAACCGGATCTGTCCACCTGGCCAGAAGCCCCGAATTTGAACGGGTCGGGAATCCACCCATTGAAAGGTGTCGGATGAGAATGCCGCCGATGAAACTCAAGTTTATAGGTTTATTGCCCTTAATGGCTTTAGGCTTGATGCCTTCATGCGGAGGAGGTGGCGGTGGTGGTTATTCCTCTCCGCCGCCTCCCCCACCTAGCAATACGGTGATGGTTGGGCAAACAGGAGCTTACGGAACGACATCAAACGTATTCTCCCCGGTGAACCTGACTGTAGGCGTTGGCACGACCGTCACCTGGACCTGGGTGACCTCTGGACACACCGTCGACTCGGGCCCTGACTGCTCCCCAGATGGAAGATTCTCCAGCAATGGGGCGCAAGCAGCTGGGTTCACGATGACCCATCAGTTCAACACCGCCGGCACCTATCCCTACCTCTGCACCACGCATTGCGGAGTAGGCATGAAAGGAACCATCACCGTCCAATAGGAGGAGGTGCAAAATGCGTTCGAATACACGTCGTGCTTCCGTCGGTTTCATGGGTTCGAAAAGCGCCCTCTGCTTGTCCCTGGCCATGGGGTTAGCCGCATGGCAGGGCAACCTGGTGGCCCAGACACCGGGCAGGGTCGCCCCGGACGAGGGGAATGTCCTCATTGCCGATCAATTCAACAACCGAGTCATCGAAGTCAACCGGTCGCATCAGATCGTGTGGAGTTTCGGTGACGGGTCGAGCACGGCTGGTCCGCATTCGATCGTGGCCCCCAACGATGTCCAGCGGGTCGGCAACATGACCCTCATGTCGGGCACGGGCGCCCCCGCGGGCACTGAGCCCACCTGCCCGGATGGGTGCGGGGACAACCGGGTCATCCTGGTCAATCGCCAGGGCAAGATCGTTTGGCAGTATGGCCAAGCGGGGATCGCAGGTTCCAATTTCAACCAACTCAATGCGCCCGTGTGTTCCGTCTTCTTGCCCACGCACCATGTGCTGATCACCGACCAGGGCAATCAGCGGGTGATCGAGGTAAACGTCCGGCACCAGATTCTCTGGCAGTACGGCATCACCGGGGTGAGCGGGGCCGATGCCAACCAGCTGAATAATCCCAACAGCGCCGAGCTGCTGGAGAACAACCACGTCCTCATCGCAGACGAAAGCAACAACCGCGTCATCGAAGTGACGCGTGATCACCAGGTCGTCTGGTCCTACGGCAATCCCAACGATCCGAGCATCCTGAACGGCCCTGCCTTCGCAAGCCGGTTGCCCAACGGCAACACCCTCATCGCGGATGCCAGCAACAACCGCATCATCGAAGTGAACCCCAGCGGGATCGTTACCTTCGAGTACGACACCAATACGCGATCCGGAAGCGTGGCGCAGCCACTTCCCACACGTGCCGTGCGTCTTGAGAATGGAGACACGTTGATCAGCGATCAGTTCAACCACCAGGTCATCGAGATCAACCCGGCCAAAGAGATCGTATTCAGCCAAGGCAGGGTCGGGGTGTCCGGAGCAGGATCCACAGGGTTGAACGCCCCCTATGATGCCAAGGTGATCGGTGATTACACCGGTCTGACGCCCCCCTTCCTGGGCCCTGATATTCCCACGGGCGTTGGCGAATGATGCGCGGGCCTGGGGTCCCCCCCTATGACCCCGGAAATGGCGATGAAGTCCGAACCGCCTGGAAGATGCATGAGGCATTTCCAGCTATCCGGCTATTGGCGAGCCTCAGCTTAAACGGGCCGCTTTCAGAACGCCCAGGGGGCCATCCTGGTCAGTGGCACCTACGGGTGGCTCCCGCTCGCCGACGGCACCGTGGAGGTGGGCTACTGGAACCCGGATATCACGGGCACGATCTGCAATATCCTTCCGATCCAGTAATCCCGGCCCAGCCCACTCATGACATCCAGCGGGAGCCCCCGATCAGCCGGACCTCTCGCGTCGCCGCCTCGACGACGAGCTCGCGAACGGGAAGGTCCCCCGGCGCAGGCCCATAGCCAGCCAGCAGTTCCTCGAGGCCCAGGCGCTGGCCCTCGAAGGGGGGGAAGAGGCTCCACTGGGCGGCGTAGGCCAGGCCGTGGGGCATGCCATCCGAGCCGAAGATTAGATCGCGGCCCGGCCGGAACCCCACCTGATCGATGAGCATCCGGAAGGGGTTGTTCCGCGCCAGCGTGGCCGGGCCCAGGCGGTCGGCGTAGTCCACGCTGTCGCTGGAGAAGTTCGGCTGCATGGAGAGCACCAGGCCCAGGTCCCGGGCCCGCCGGGCCTGCGTCTCGGTGATGAACTGGACGTGCTCCAGGCGGAGGGAGGGAAAGCGGAGGCCTTGCCGGTCCAGGTCCTCCAGCGCGGCCAGCACCTGTCCGATGGCCCGATCACCGATGGCATGGATGGCGAGCGGCTTGCCACGGGCATGGAGCGTCGCCAGCTCCTGGTGCAGGGCCTCGTCGGTGTACAGCAGCAGGCCCGGCCCGCCGCCCAGGAAGGGCTCATCCAGTGCCGCCGTGCGGGCGCCCAGGGCCCCGTCGGTGAAGACCTTCAGCCCCGCGCACTCGGCCTGGGCCTCCGTAGGCAGCGTGTCGAAGATGGCGGGAACCGTCCTCCAGGGCAGGCGGTCCGCCCACCGGGAGGCCCGCACCACCCACCAGGCCTCCTCTCCCGTGAGGAGCAGGTCCTCCACCGCGCCCACGCCCGCCGCCTCGAGGCCCTGGATCCAGGCCTCCAGCTTGGCGGCCGTGAGGCCCGCCGTCCGGCCGAAGAGGACCAGGAGCCGGTCCAGGTTCCGCTCGCACCAGGCGGGATCTGCGTGCCGCGCCACCAGCTCCGGGTCCGTATCCCGGAGCAGCCGGACGGCCCGGGGGCTGAGGCGCAGGCCGTGGAGACTGAGGTTCACCAGGAGCACCGGTGGCAGCTCGGCGAGGTCGGCTTCGGACAGAGGCAGGCGCCCGCTGTGCCAGCCCCGCACCAGGGAGAGCCGGTCGCCGGGCAGGCTGCGCAGCTGCGCCAGGGCCGAGGCCGGATCGATGCAGGCCGAGAGGTCGGGGCAGCCCTCCAGGGCCGCATAGAGGCTCACATGGGAATGGCGGTCGAAGATGGGCGCAAAGCGGTGCAGCATGGGTCCCCGTCCGCCGTGCGCCGGGGATCCCCGGTGGTGGCTGGCCCCCATTGTCGCCGACCCTGGCGGTGGCGCCGGTCATACTGGCCTCCGGAGGAATCTCATGCTCTACCGGAAGCCCTGCGGCAGCGTCCTGGAGGCCATCGGCAACACGCCGCTGGTCCGGCTCCGCCGCGTCGTGTCGGATCTGCCGGTGGAGGCCTTCGCCAAGCTGGAGTTCCTGAACCCCATGGGCAGCAGCAAGGACCGCATCGCCAGGCACATGATCGAGGCCGCCGAGCGCGACGGCCGGCTGAAGCCCGGCGACACCATCATCGAGAACTCCTCGGGCAATACGGCCATGGGCCTGGCCCTCATGGCCATCCAGAAGGGCTACAAGCTCAAGGTCGTCGTGCGCGACACCATCTCCCAGGAGAAGCTGAACCAGCTGTTGGCCCTGGGCGCCCAGGTGCACAAGGTGGACACGAGCCTGCCGCCGGAGCACCCGGACAGCTACAACAACATCACGCCGCGCCTGGCCCGGGAGCTTCCCAACTGCTTCTTCCCCGACCAGCACGGCAACAAGGAGAACAACGCCGCCCACTACCACGGCACGGGCCCCGAGATCTGGGAGCAGATGGAGGGCCGCATCGACTATCTGGTGGCCGGCGCCGGCACCGGCGGCACCATCGGGGGCGTCGGCCGCTACCTGAAGGAGCAGGATCCGAACATCAAGGTTGTCGCAGTGGATCCCGTGGGTTCCGTCTTCACGCCCCACTTCCACGGCGAGCAGCACCCCAAGGCCGGGCCCTACCGCATCGAGGGCCTGGGCGACGAGTTCCTCATCCCCACCATGGAGTTCGAGCTCATCGACGAGATGTTCCAGGTATCCGACCGCGACGCCTTCCATTCGGCCCGCCGGCTGGTGAAGGAAGAGGGCGTCCTCGGGGGCGGTTCCAGCGGCGCGGCTCTCTGGGCGGTGCTCCAAGTGGCGAAGCACCTGCCGCCCATGGCCCGCCCGGCGCGCATCGTCACCGTGTTCCCCGATGGCGCGGGCCGCTACCTCAGCAGCATCTTCAACGACGCCTGGCTCGCGGAACGGGGCCTGCTGGAGGCGGAATGAGCGCCTTCTCCGGCACCTACCTCGAGGCCATCCGCCGGGCCCTCTTCGACGCCATGGAGGCCGATGGCCGAGTCTGCTGCCTGGGCGAGGACATCGGCACCTACGGTGGCGCCTTCCGCGCGACGGAAGGTCTGCTGGAGCGCTTCGGCGCGGATCGCGTGATCGACACACCCATCTCCGAGCAGGCCATCGTGGGCGCCGCCATCGGCGCGGCCCTGATGGGCCAGCGGCCCGTGGCGGAATTCCAGTTCATGGACTTCGCTCTGCTGGCGTCCGACCTCATGGTGAACTTCGCCGCCAAGGCCCACTGGCGCTGGGGTGCCACCGTGCCCGCCGTGTTCCGCGGCCCCTCTGGTGCTGGCAACGGCGGTGGCCCCTTCCACAGCCAGAATCCAGAAGGTCATTTCCTGGGCAGCCCCGGCCTGAAGGTCGTGGCGCCGGGCACGGTGCGGGACGCCTACGCCCTCCTGCGGGCCGCCATCGACGATCCGGACCCCGTCTTGTTCTTCGAACACAAGCACCTCTACCGCCGTCTCAAGGACCAGTGGGACGAAGCCCCCACGGCCCGGCTCGGCGAGGCCGCCCTCCGCAAGGACGGCACACGGGCCTGCATCCTCACCTATGGCGCCGCACAGCAGGTGGCGCTCGAGGCCGTGGCCGACCAGGACGTGGCGGTACTGGATCTCCGCACGCTCTGGCCGCTGGACGACCAGGCCATCACCGAACTCGTGAAGCGCACCCACCGCGCCCTGGTGCTCACCGAAGCCAGCCTCACCTACGGCCCCGGTGCCGAGTTGGCTGCTCGAGTGGGCGAGACCTGCTTCGGCTGGCTGGACGCTCCCGTCCTGCGCCTGGGTGCCGCGGACACCCCCACGCCCGCCAGCCCGCCCCTGGAGGCGGCCTATCTGCCTGGCACCCAAGCCGTCCGGTCCGCCGTGGAACGGCTCCTGGCCTGGTGAGGCCCCCGGATCGCGCATCGACTTCCAGTTTCATGACCTGGACCCGGAAAAACTCGGTCTAATAGGTCAAATGATTCTGTCATTACCGGCCTTGATGTCTCTCAGCCTCGTTCTTTCCCTGGGTCTTCCGGGAACGGAGGCTATGGCCTTGGGGCAGGCCTCCCGTCCGTCCCGATCCCGGAACATGGCCCAGACTCCGGTTCCCCTGCCCGCCCGGCCGCAGATCCCGGCCCGGGCCCATGACCGCCGGCTGGAAGTGGCCGATGGTCACGGCGGCTGGCGGCCCTTCTATGCCAAAGGCGTGAATCTGGGCGCGGCCCTGCCCGGCCGGTATCCTAGCGAATTCCCCGACCGGGCCACCTACGACGGGTGGCTCCGGGAGATGGCCGAGGCAGGTGTCAACACGATCCGGGTCTACACCCTCCACCCACCCGCCTTCTACGAAGCCCTGCGCGCCTACAACCTCGGCGCCCGGAAGCCGCTCTGGCTCATCCATGGCGTGTGGACCGAGCTGCCCCCGCGCCACGACTTCATGGATCCGGCCTGGCTCATGGCCTGGGACCGGGAGATGCGGGACGTGGCCGAGGCGCTGCACGGTCACGCCCGCATCCCCGTCCGCCCAGGGCACAGTGCCGGGGTGTACTCGGCGGATGTCAGTCCATGGACCCTGGCCATCGTCCTGGGCCGCGAGTGGGAGTCCTCGAGCGTCGTGGCGTTCAACCGTCTGCATCCGGGAACTTCGGACTGGTCCGGTCGCTTCGTCACCCTGCGGGGTGGCCACGCCATGGAACAGTTCCTGGCCCGGAGCATGGATCGCTTCCTGGCCCTGGAGTGGGACCAGTTCCATGCCCAGCGGCCCATCGCCTTCACCAATTGGCCCACGCTGGATCCCCTCTTCCACATCACGGAACCCACGGAGCAGGAGGAGCGGGCCCTGCGCCAGAAGCTGGGCCTGCCGGTCGAGGGGATCAATTCCGAACCCGACGATGAAGATGCCATCAGCCTCGACATGGAGAAGTTCGAGGGAACCCCCGCGCTCCTGGCGGGTCTGTTCGCCAGCTACCACGCCTATCCGTACTACCCCGACTTCATGAACCTCGATCCCGGCTACGCCCAGGCCAGGGATCACCTGGGACCCAGCCACTATGCCGGCTACCTGGCCGACCTGGTGAAGCATCATGCCCACCACCCCGTGCTCATCGCGGAATTCGGGGTTCCCTCCTCCCGCGTGGTCGCGCACTGGCAGGCCCAGGGCATGACCCACGGCGGCCAGAGCGAACGCGAACAGGGCGAGCAGGATGCCCGGCTCCAGCGAGACATCTACGAGGCCGGTTGCGCCGGGGGTGTGCTGTTCTCCTGGATCGACGAGTGGTTCAAGAAGAATTGGCTGACCCTGCCCTTCGAGCTTCCCTCCGACCGGAAGCCCCTCTGGTACAACGCCATGGATGCCGAGGAGAACTACGGGCTCATCGCCTACCGGCCGGGCCCGGGAGGACCGGCCATCCTGATTGACGGCAAGGCCGATGACTGGGCCCGGGTTCCTATCTACCTGGAGGATGGAGGCCTCACCTTGAAAGTGTTGGCGGACGAAGGCTGGCTCCATCTCGGCTTGTTCCTGCCCGGCCCCGTGGACCTGGCGCAACAGGCCTTCCTGGTGGGTATCGACACCGTGGATCCCAGGCGAGGTGATCACCGGCTGCCCTGGACCGCAGACCTTCGCAGCGACGCCGGGCTGGAGTTCGTGGTCCGCTTCCAGGGCGGAGCCCGCACCGGGGTGTTCGTGGATGCGCCCTACGCCATTCCCGATTACCGGCCCCTGCCTCAGCAGCGCTACCGGAGCCTTGCCAACGAAGCGGGCCATTTCGTCATGCCCACGGCCAAGAGCAATCATCCCCGGATGGGCCGCGATGGAACGCGGTTCCCGGGCCACAGCACCGACATCGGCTGGCTCCGCCAGGGCACCCAGGACCGCACCGATCCCGCCTTCGATTCCCGGGCCGAGTGGCAGGTGGGTCGAAGCCCGGATGGGCGGGGGTTCATCGAAGCGCGGATTCCCTGGACACTGCTTCAGGTCACGGATCCCAGCAGCCGGAGAGTCCTCGACGATCCGGCGGAGAAGCCTCCCGGTCCCCTGGAAACGACGATCACTCCCGGGTTCAGATTCGTGTTGGCGACCCTGGCTGCCGACAAACCCCTGGAGGAAGGGCAGGGCACTGTCCACCGGACCCTGCCCGCCCTCAGCCATGGCCGCATTCCCCTGCCACCGCTCTTCACCTGGCCCACCTGGAAACGACCGACCTTCCATCGCTTCCGCAAGCAGTCCTACACGATCTACCAGAAGGCCCTGGCCGACACCCCCGACGAACCGAGGATGCCCCGATGATCCATCCCGCCCCGCCCGCCCTGCAGGAACCCGCTCCGACCCCGGATGCCGCGACCCTTCTGAGGCAGGCCCGGGAGTTGCGCTCGCAGAAGCGGCTGCCCGAAGCCGTGGCGGTGTACACCCGCATGCTGGAGCTCTGGAAGGACCAGCCGGAGGCCCTCCTGGAGCGGGCCAGGACCCTGAGCTGGATGAAGCGGTACGACGAGGCCATCCGCGATCTCAAGCGGCACCGGGAGGTCCATCCGGAGCTTGCGGCAGAATCCGAGCCCGTTCTGGCACGAGTGACCGCCTGGTCGGGACAGTTCAAGGAGGCCGTGCGGATCCTCCAGCCCCACGTCGCCCGGGGGGATCGCCAGGCCACCCTGGATACGGCCACTTACCTGAGCTGGGATGGCCAGCTAAACCGGAGCCTGGCCCTGACCAGTGCCTGGCTGAAGGACCACCCCACGGACCGCGACTTCCTCATCAACCGGGGGCGGGTGCTGGGCTGGCGCGGACGGCATGGCCAGGCCCGCCAGGCCTACCAGGAGGTCCTCCTCCAGGCGCCAGGAGATCGCGAGGCGCTGCTGGGGCTCGCCCAGCTGGACCTCTGGGCCGGTAATCCCGAGGCGGCAGACCGGCGCCTGGCCAGCCTCCGAGCCGAGGACGCCGGCAGTCCGGAGGCGGAACTCATGCGCGCCCAGATCGACCAGCGAATGGGCCGCCTCCGCAAGGCGCGGGCCCGGACCGAACCTCTGCTGGATCATCCGGACGGACGGGAGGAGGCCCAGGCCAGACTGCACGGCCTCTCCGACGCCCAGGGGCCCTGGGTCGAGCTCTCCCAGACCCGCACCGATTCCAACGAGGGCCTGCGGGCCCAGGCCCAGCGGGTGGACGCGGCGCTCCCGTTCTTCGATGGAAGCCTCCGGGCTGGCGGCAGCTTCGATCTGCTCGACCAGAGCGGCCGGGCGGAGCGCAAGCCCCGGGAATGGTCGCTGGGCCTCAGCCATCCCCTGGGCTCGCGGGTCACGGCCTCGGCCCAGGTGGGTCGGGTGGATGATGTGGCCGGGGAGCCGGCGGGCTTCCACAGCTTGGCCCTCGGCTGGCGCGCGGCTCCAGGCCTGAACCTGGTGCTGTCCCACAGCTTCGCGCCGAACCTGGCCACACCCATGGCCGTGGACCTCCGCACCTACACCCGGGCCTGGGGGCTGGGCGGGAACTGGGTCTTCAACCAGACCCTCGACCATGCGGCCCTGTCGCTGGAGCGCGCCTTCATCTCCGCCGGCGCGGCCCGGACGGGCCTCCGGCTGGAGGCCGGCCACCGCTTCCCCTTCGAGGGAGGGGAATGGCGCGCGGGGCTTTCGAGCCGCCTCATCGACCAGGATCGGAGCCTCCGGATCGGCTTCTTCAATCCCGAGCGGTACCGGTACTACGGCGCCACGGCGGGGGCCTCGGTGCGCCAGGAGGAACGCTGGGAGCTCGCCCTCGATGCCTGGGGTGGGAACCAGACGGTGAACCAGGCCTCCAGCCAGTTCACCTGGGGGTACACCCTCGCCGGCACCTGGACTCCGGGTGGGTCGGCCCTGTCGCTGTTCGCCTCCTGGAGCCAGAGCGTGGCGGGTCTGCCCATCGCGGATCCCACGGATCCCTCCAGCTACCGCGATCACACCCTGCGGCTCGGTCTCCGGATTCGTGGGAATCGCTGGATTTGGTAGAAAGGCGTTAGACTTTTTCCTGATGACCCGACGCTGGCCAGCTCAAACGACGGTCCTGGTGGTCGAAGACGACCAGGCGACCGCGAAGATCATCCAGGTTCGCCTGGAGATGGAGGGGCTGCGAGTCCTCGTGGCGGCCAATGGCCTGGAGGCCCTCGAGATCCTGGATCACGAGAAGGTCGATCTGGTCACCACCGACCTCATGATGCCGGCCATGAACGGCTTCCGTCTGGTGCAGGAAGTGCGCGACCTCCCACCCCCCAAGGGACGCGTCCCCATCCTGCTCCTCTCCAGCAACCACAGCGAACAGGACATGGTGCGCTGCCTGGCCGCCGGAGCGGACGACTACATGGCCAAGCCGATCTCGGTCCAGGTGCTGGTGGAACGGTTGTGGCGGCTCTACGAACGCTCCCATCGCGCGGGGTGAGCCATACTCCCCATCCACCTGACTCAAAGCCATCTCCTACCCATCCTCGAGTGGGCGACCCTGCTCCTGGTCGGCCTGGTCGTCGGGTTGGTGCTGGTGGGCGCCACGATGCAGCACCTGAAGGACCGCCGGAACCGGCATCGCATCGCCTGTTACCAGACCTGGGAGGCCCAGCTCACGGACTACCTCTTCAAGAAGGGCTACGAAAAGGGTGGCTTCGGACCCGTCGCCTGGCCTGACCGGTGGCTGTTCCGGGATTTTCTGGCCCGCTATCAGTCCTCGATCGGAGGGCAGGAGTCCGAGCTGCTCCGGGAACTCTACCTGAGCACGGGCATCCATACCTCCCTGCCCCGGCGGCTGCGGGACCGCGATGCCAAGGTGCGCGCCCAGGCGGCCAAGGAGATTGCGGCCTTCCGCCTGGACGAGCCCGCGGAACATGTGCCGCCACCGGTGGCGGAGCGACCTTGGCGCTGGAAGCCGGGCCTCCGGATGGAGGGCTACCTCGACCAGGTGCTGCCCCTGCTCAATGATCCCGTCCCCTTCGTCGCCCACACCGCGGCCCTGGCCCTGACGCAAAGCCGGAATCTGAAGTTCGCCGCTCCGGTACTGGCCTGGGTCATGCGTGAGGAGCTCTACCAGCGCGAACGGCTGCTCCGGGTGCTCGAAGGCTTCGGCCCCACGCTGCTGCCCTGGATGAAGGAGCACCTGGAGTCCCCGGACCAGAACCCCGATCCCTGGATCCTCTTCGCCCTGCTGGTGGGCTCCCACCGGCACCGGGAATCCCAGCCCCGCCTGCTGTGGCTCCTGGACATCCCGAACGTGGATCTGCGGGCCTCGGTCCTCAAGGCGCTCATCATCCTCGCGGACCCCTCCGTCTATCAAAAGGTGCTGGGCTTCGCCTCCAGCCCCGCCTGGGAGATCCGCACCCAGGTCGCCCGGGCCCTGGGCGTGCTGGGCGGCCCCTCCGCCGTCCCCGACCTGCTGCCCCTGATGGCCGATCCCGTGTACGAGGTTCGCCGCAACGCGGCCCAGAGTCTCGTGGACCTTGGCCACTCCGGCGTCTCGGCCCTGACCTGGCTGGCCGAGGACCCCTCCGCCGATCGCTTCGCCCGCGACATCGCCCGGGAGCGGCTCGAATGGGCGGATGAACGGGGGCACCTGTGACCATCCGCGTCTTCCTCACCGCCTTCGCCGAGTGGGGCATCCTCGTCTATTTCCTCGCGATGCAGCTGACCCACCTCTCGCTGATCCTGCGCGCCTTCTTCTCCATCCGAAGCTACCTGGATGCGGTTGGCATCGACCGCCTCGACACCGCCTTCGAGACCAGCCACTACAAGCCCATCACCCTCATCTGCCCGGTCCACAACGAGGAGGCCGGCGCGGTGGCCAGCATCAACAGCCTCATCAGCCTCCGCTACCCCGAGTTCCAGGTGGTGGTGGTGAGCGACGGCAGCACCGATGCCACTCTGCAGCGCCTGGTCTCGGCCTTCAAGCTCCAGCCGAGCCAGCGGGTCGTGCGCAACCTCCTGCCCACCAAGGAGGTGTCCGGCATCTATGAGAGCGCCTACGTGCCCAACCTGGTGGTGGTGGACAAGGCCAACGGAGGCAAGGCCGATGCCCTGAACTGCGGCATCAACCTCGCCCGCTACCCGCTCGTCTGCTGCATGGACGGCGACAGCCTCCTGGAGAACGACGCCCTCCTGCGCATCGCCCGGCCCTTCATGGACCGGCCGGATCTGGTGGCCTCCGGCGGCGTGGTCCGTCCGCTGAACGGGTGCAAGGTCACGCCCATGGGCATCCGTGGCATCTTCCTGCCCGATTCCTGGCTGGCCCGGTTCCAGATCGTTGAATACCTGCGGGCCTTCCTCTTCGCTCGCGTGGGCCTGGCCTCCCTGGACAGCATGTTCATCGTCAGCGGCGCGTTCGGGGTCTTCCGCAAGGATCTGGTGGTGGCTGCCGGCGGCTTCGAGACCGCCACCATCGGCGAGGATTTCGAACTGGTCGTGCGGCTGCACCGCTACCTGCGCGAAGGGAAGCGGCCCCATCACATCACCCTGGTGCCGGATCCGGTGTGCTGGACCGAGGTGCCCGAGGACTTCCGGGGACTGGGGCGGCAGCGGAACCGCTGGCAGCGTGGCCTGCTGGAGACCCTCTGGCGGCACCGCAGCATGTGCTTCAACCCGAAATACGGCCGCATCGGGCTTTTCTCCATGCCCTACTTCGTCTTTTTCGAGGCCCTGGCGCCCATCATCGAGGTCGGTGGCTATCTCATGTTCGCCTGGGCCCTCTGGACCCATTCGATCAATGGCACCTTCGCCATCCTGTTCCTCTACGTGGCCCTGCTCCTGGGCGTGCTGAACTCCGTCGTGGCCGTGGTGCTCCAGGAGATCAGCGGCCACCGCTACCAGGGCCTCAAGGCCTGGGGCCTGCTGCTCTTCGCGGCCGTGGCCGAGAATTTCGGCTATCGCCAGTTGACGGTCTGGTGGCGCTTGAAGGGCACCTTCGACTGGATCCGCGGCAGGAACACCTGGGGCCACATGAAGCGCCAAGGCCTCACCACCCACCCGGCCCCGGAGGAACCGCCTCAGGCTTGACGGATGACGAGTGGTCAGACCATCCTGGTTCCTCGATCTTTGGCAGCCCGATAGCGCTATCCAGAAAGGTGGAGGGAAAGGCCCTGTGAAACCTTGGCAACCTGCGACAGCAAGGTGCCAACTCCTGCCCCCGGCTTGCCCGGGGGGAAGATACCGAACGATTCAGACTGACCCGAGACCCCCTGGATGCCGATAACGGACTGTCGCCACTCCAGGCGCATCCATGACCCCTCCCACTTTCCAGCAGGCCCTCGACGAGGGCGAGTGTTTCCTCTTCGACGGAAGCACCGCCACGGCCCTGCATGATCGCGGCATCACGCTCCAGCGCAGCTTCGAGGAATGCAACCTCAAGGCGCCGGACCTGCTGCTGGCCATCCATGGCGAGTTCCTCGCGGCAGGCGCCCAGGTGCTCACCACCAACACCTGGGGCGCCAACCGCCTGAAGCTGACCGCCCGGGGCCTGGAGGGCCAGTTCGACGCCATCAACCGCGAAGGCGTGGCCCTGGCGAAACAGGCCATCACCCAGCAGGGCGCCAGAGCCTGGGTGGCGGGGTGCATCGGGCCGTTGGGCGTGCGCATCGAGCCCTGGGGCCCGACCTCCTTCGACGAGGCCCGCGCCCTCTTCCGCGAGCAGGCCGAGGCGCTCGTCCAAGCCGGGGCGGACCTGATCGTGCTGGAGGCCTTCGAGGACCTCAACGAGATCCACCAGGCCATCCTCGCCGCGAAGGAGGCCGGCAGCCTGCCCGTCGCGGCCCTGATGACCACCAACGATGACGGCCAGGCCCTGTTCGGCGCGGAGCCCGAGTGGTTCATCAAACAACTCGACACCTGGGGCGCCGATCTGGTGGGTCTCATCGGCGGCAACGGCCCCGCGCCGCAGCTGCGGCTCCTGGAGCGCCTGAAGGCCATCACCGCCAAGCCCATCGTCCTCCAGCCGAATCCCGGCCTGCCCCACCAGGTGGACGGCCGCCTCATCTACGGGGCCAGCCCCGAATACCTGGGCGGCTTCGCCTCCCGCGCCCTGGCCGCGGGCGCCCGGGCCGTCGGTGGATGCAGCGGCACCACCCCGGCCCACATTCGCGCCATGCGGGGGGCCTTCCGCCAGGAACGGGCCTTCGTGCAGGCGGGCGCGGGTTTCGAACTGAAGTCCCACGAGCAGCCCCAGCCTGAAGTGCCCTTCGCCTACCGCAGCCGCTTCAGCCTCAAGCTGGCCCAGGGCGAGTTCGTCCACACCGTCGAACTGGTGCCGCCCAAGGGCATGGAATACGACAAGCTCGTGGCCAAGACCCGCCAGTGCCGGGCCCTGGGCGTGGATGCCATCAACGTGCCCGATGGCCCCCGCGCCATGGCCCGCATGTCTGCGCTGGCCACGGCGCTCATCATCGAGCAGCAGGTGGGGCTCGAGACCATCCTCCACTACGCCTGCCGGGACCGGAACCTGCTGGGCATGCAGAGCGACCTGCTGGGCGCCGCGGGCCTGGGCCTGCGCAACATCCTCGCCGTCACCGGCGACCCGCCCAAGCTGGGGCCCTATCCCCAGGCGACGGCGGTCTTCGACGTGGATGCCATCGGCCTCGTGAACATGCTCAAGCGCCTGAACACGGGCCTCGACCTCGGCGGCGCCAGCATCGGCAAGCCCACCTCCTTCAGCGTGGGCGTGGGTGCCAATCCCGTGGCCCCGGACCTGGAGCGGGAGAAGACCCGCTTCCGCTACAAGATGGAGGCCGGCGCCCAGTGGGCCATCACGCAGCCCGTCTTCGACGCCGAGAGCCTCTTCCGCTTCCTCGACTTCACCGAGTCCCTGGACGGCAAGGGCGGCCTGCCCATCATCGCCGGCATCTGGCCCCTCAAGAGCCTGCGCAACATCGACTACCTCGGGCTCTGACATGACCACCCTCGACTCGCTCCTCCACGACAAGGTCCTGCTGCTGGATGGCGGCATGGGGACGCAGATCTTCGCCCGCACGCCCACCATGGAGGACTACGGCGGAGCGGCGCTGGAGGGCTGCGTGGACCTGCTCACGGAGCGGCGGCCCCAGTGGATCCGGGAGATCCACGAAAGCTATTTCAACGCCGGTGCCGATGCGGTGGAAACCAACACCTTCGGGGCGAACCCGCTGGTGCTGGGCGATTTTGGGCTTGCCCAAAAGGCCTACGAGCTGAACGTGCAGGCGGCCTCCCTCGCGAAGGAGGTGGCCCGCAGCTTCGATCGGTCCCGCTTCGTCATCGGCTCCGTCGGCCCCGGCACCAAGCTCATCACGCTGGGCCACGTGGGCTACGTCGACCTGCTGGCCTCGTACCGCGTGCAGATGGACGGCCTGCTGGACGGCGGGGTGGATGCCATCCTCATCGAGACCTGCCAGGACCTGGGCCAGATCAAGGTGGCCGTGCGGGCCGCCCGCGAGGCCATGGCCGCGAAGCAACGGAAGGTGCCCATCTGGGTGCAGGCCACCGTGGAGACCACGGGCACTCTGCTGGTGGGCTCGGACATCTCGGCCGTGCTCACCAGCGTGGAGCCCCTGGGCATCGACGTGCTGGGCCTCAACTGCGCCACGGGCCCCGACGAGATGCACATGCACCTCCAGACCCTGGCGGAGGCCAGCCCCTTCCGCATCAGCTGCCTGCCCAACGCGGGCCTGCCGGTGAACGTGGGCGGCCAGGTGGTCTACCCACTGGATCCGGCAGGCTTCGCCCCCAAGGTTCTTCACGCGGCCTCGGAGTTCGGCCTCGCCATCGTGGGCGGCTGCTGCGGCACCACGCCAGACCACATCCGGGCCCTGGCGCCCGGCGTGGCGAAGCTGAACGTGCCCAAGCGCACGCCGAAGCTCGAGCGCAGCGCCGCCAGCCTCTACCAGAGCGTCACGCTCCGGCAGGAACCCGCGCCCCTCATCGTGGGTGAGCGGACGAACGCGAACGGCTCGAAGAAGTTCCGCGACCTGCTGGCCGCCGAGGACTGGGACGGCATGATCACCCTGGCCAAGGAACAGCAGAAGGAGGGCGCCCATCTGCTGGACCTTTGCGTGGCCTACGTGGGCCGCGACGAGGTGCGCGACGCCGACGAGCTGCTGGGCCGGCTGGTCTCCCAGATCACCCTGCCTTTGATGATCGACAGCACCGAGTTCCCGGTCATCGAGCGGGCTCTGCAGCGATCCCCGGGCAAGTGCGTGGTGAACTCCATCAACTTCGAAGATGGCGAGGCCAAGGCCCGGAAGATCCTGGAGCTGTGCAAGACCTACGGCGCGGCCGTGGTGGCCCTCACCATCGACGAACGCGGCATGGCCAAGACCCGCGAGCAGAAACTCGAGGTGGCCCGGCGCCTCCACGCCCTGGTCGTGGGAGAGTATGGCCTCGACCCCGGCGATCTGATCATCGATCCGCTGACCTTCACCCTCGGCAGCGGCGACGAGGAATTCCGGGGCTCCGCCGTGGAGACCCTGGAGGCCCTGAAGCTCATCAAGGCCGAACTGCCGGGCGTCATGACCATCCTCGGCGTGAGCAACGTGAGCTTCGGCCTGAACCCCGCGTCCCGCCACGTGGTCAATGCCCTCATGCTCTACCACGGCGTGAAGCACGGGCTGGACATGGCCATCTTCAACGCCTCGAAGGTGCTCCCCGTCGCGAAGATCGATCCCGAGGACCGCCGCATGGTCGAGGATCTGATCTTCGACCGGCGCTCGGAGGGCTACGACCCGCTCAAGGCCGTCCTGGCGCGGTTCAGCGACCGAAAGGCCACCCTGGTGGACGCCCACCGGGCCGACCTGCCCGTGCTGGAGCGCCTGCACCGCGGCATCCTGGATGGCGAGAAGCAGGCCATCCTCGCGGACGTGGACGAGGCCCTGAAGGACCACGACCCCCTGACGCTCATCAATGAGGTGCTGCTGGGCGCCATGAAGGTGGTGGGCGAACGCTTCGGCGCCGGCGAGATGCAGCTGCCCTTCGTGCTCGAGAGCGCCGAGGCCATGAAGGCGGCCATCAGGCGCATCGAGCCCCACCTGCCCCGGGAATCCAACTACCAGAAAGGCCGCATCCTCCTGGCCACCGTGAAGGGCGATGTCCACGACATCGGCAAGAACCTGGTGGACATCATCCTCAGCAACAACGGCTTCGAGGTGAAGAACCTGGGCATCAAGCAGCCCATCGAAGCCATCCTCAAGGAGCTGGAGGCCTGGCCCGCGGACGCCATCGGCCTCTCGGGCCTGCTGGTTAAATCCACCGTCATCATGAAGGAGAACCTGCACTTCATGGCGGAGCAGGGGCTGAAGGTGCCCGTCATCCTGGGCGGCGCCGCCCTCACTCGCGACTACGTGGAGGGCGACTGCCGCCGCTCGTACACGGGCGCCGTGTTCTATGCGGAGGACGCCTTCGAGGGGCTGCGGCACATGCAGGCCTTGGTTGCGGGAGAGACCAGTGTCCCGCCGCCTGCGACCGCCGCCTCCGCGGCTGGCGATATCAAAATCCTGAAGAGAGGCAGCGCTTCGGTGTCGCTCACGGAAACGGGACAGAGCAGCTGGGTGCGCCATGACGTGCCTCCGCCGGAACCACCCTTCTGGGGCGTACAGGAGCTGATGGACGCGCCAGGAGACCTCTTCGAGCACCTGGACGAGTTCGCCCTGGTGCGCAACCGCTGGGGCTTCAGCCAGGGCAGCCAGGACGATGCCGCCTTCGCCACCGTGCTGCGGGACAAGGCGGAACCCCAGCTGGCGCGCTGGAAGGAACGCCTCGCGACCGATCCCGTCTTCCAGCCGAAGGCCCGCTATGGCTACTTCCCCGTGCGGGCCGAAGGCGATGCGCTGCGCGTTCTGGATCCCGCCGACCATTCCAGGACGCTTGCGGTGCTGGGCTTCCCGCGCCAGGGCGCGGGAAGGAGGCTCTGCATCGCCGACTTCTTCCGGGCGGACGCCACCGACGTGCTGGCCCTCCAGCTCGTCACGCTGGGCCAGGCCGCCGCGGACCATGCGGCCAGGCTCTACCGGGAGGACGGCTACGCGGACTACTTCGCCTTCCACGGCCTCGCCACGGAACTGACCGAAGCCTATGCCGAACGGCTCCACGCCCGCATTCGCCGCGAGCTGGGCATCCACCGCAAGGATCTGCCCGGCCGCGCCCTCTTCGCCCAGGGCTACCAGGGCTCCCGCTATTCATACGGCTACCCCGCCTGCCCCGATCTGGAGGGCAACGGCCCCATCCTCGACCTGCTGCGCGGCGCCGAGATCGGCGTCCACCTCAGCGACAGCCATCAGATGGACCCCGAATACAGCACCAGCGCCCTGGTGGCCTGGCATCCTCAGGCGCGGTACTTCTCGGCCTGAGTGCCTGATGGCCTTGAGGGTGGCTTCTGCCGCGCCAGAGCCTATATTGAGAACCCTTCTCAGGAGTCTCCTTGGCCGAGCCGAGCCAGCCGCCGACGGGGACCCGCCCGGCGCCCAGCTTGGGCGGCCTGCTCCGCTACTTCCTGCGCCTGGGAGCCCTGGGCTTCGGCGGCCCCATCGCCCTGGCGGGGGCCATGCACCGGGACCTGGTGGAGACAAAGGGTTGGATCTCGGAAGCGGACTACCGGGAAGGACTGACCCTGGCCCAGCTCAGCCCCGGCCCTCTGGCGGCCCAGCTCGCCATCTATCTGGGCTATGTGAGCGGAGGTGTCGTGGGCGCCACCCTGGTGGGCCTGATCTTCATCCTCCCCTCCTTCCTCATGGTGCTGAGTCTGGCGGCCCTCTATCTGGCTTTCGGCGGACTTTGGTGGATGCAAGCCGCCTTCTATGGCGTGGGAGCGGCGGTCATCGGCCTCATCACCCGCAGTGCCGTGAAGCTGGCGAAATCCACCCTGCGGCGGGACCCCCTGGCCTGGGGCATCTTCCTCGTGCTGGCCCTCACCACGGCCTGGACCGGCAGGGAATGGGTCTCCCTCATCCTCCTGGGGGGCCTTCTGTCCTGGCTGATCAAGGGCCGGCCCTTGCGGGCAGGCGCCGTCGCGGGCGGACTCTGGCCCGCCTGGCTGCTGACCGGAGCCCAGGGCGCCGCGGGCGGGGCCGCGCTGCTAGGCATCCTGGCCTTCTTCGCCAAGGCGGGACTCTTCGTGTTCGGCAGCGGCCTGGCCATCGTCCCCTTCCTGCACCATGGCGTGGTGATCGAGAACCACTGGCTGACGGAGCGCCAGTTTCTCGATGCCGTGGCCGTGGCCATGATCACGCCAGGTCCGGTGGTCATCACCGTGGCCTTCATCGGCTACCTGGTGGCCGGCCCCCTGGGCGCCTGCGCCGCGGCCGCGGGCGTGTTCCTGCCCGTCTACCTCGTGGTGATCCTGGCGGCGCCCTTCTTTCGGCGCTACGGGCAGCAGCCGGACCTGAAGGCCATCGTCCAGGGCGTGACGGCGGGCGCCACCGGAGCCATCGCGGGTTCGGTGGTCGTGCTCGGCCGCGGGGCCATCCGCGACTTCTCCACGGCGGCCCTGGCCCTTGCCACCCTGTTGCTGGTCTGGAAGACCAAGGTCCCCGAGCCCCTGCTCGTGGTGGGAGCGGGCCTGGTGGGCCTGCTGTTGTTCAAGGGATAGGGGCCCGCCTCGATCTCCCCCGATTCCCTTCACGACAGGGGTTGCATTCACCTGTCCATGGCGCTACTGTTCTTCACCGGCCCTTCGGGGCCGTTCTGTTACGAGATCCTTGTCAGTTCCATAGCGAGTTATCCAGAAAGGTGGAGGGACGGGCCCTGTGAAACCTTGGCAACCTGCGAAAGCAAGGTGCCAATTCCTGCCGCGATTGAGCAATCAAGCGCGGAGAGATGTCGAGCTGTGTCGAGCTGACGCAATCATCGAAGGGGGCCCGAGAAATCGGGCCCCCTTTTGCTTTTCCTGGACTTGCTTGGACAGACGAGGCCTCGGCCTTTTCAACTTTGCTTTTTCAGGAGACGCCATGAGCGCCACCCCCACGCCCCGCTTCGAGACCCTCGCCCTCCACGGGGGCCACAGCCCGGATTCGGACACCAAGAGCCGGGCCGTGCCCATCTACCAGACCACGAGCTACGTGTTCGACAGCACGGAGCATGGCGCCGCCCTCTTCAACCTGGAGGTGCCAGGAAACATCTACACCCGGATCATGAACCCCACCACAGCCGTGCTGGAGCAGCGCGTGGCCCAGCTGGAGGGTGGCATCAGCGCCCTGGCCACAGCCTCGGGCCAGGCCGCCATCACGCTCACGCTCACCACCCTGCTCCGCGGCGGCGACCACGTGGTGGCCGGGAACAACCTCTACGGCGGCACCTACAACCTGCTAAGCCACACCCTGCCCCGCGCCGGCATCATCACCACCTTCGTGGATTCGACGCAACCCGAGGCCTTCCGCGCCGCCCTCCGGCCCGAGACCCGCGCCATCTACATCGAGGCCGTGGGCAATCCCAAGCTGGACGTGCCCGAGTTCGAGGCCATCGCCGCCATCGCCCATGCGACGGGCATCCCCCTCATCGTGGACAACACCCTGCCCAGCCCCTACCTGCTGAACCCCTTCAAGCTGGGCGCGGACATCGTGGTGCACAGCGCCACCAAGTACCTGGGCGGCCACGGCACCTCGGTAGCGGGCCTCATCGTGGACGGCGGCACCTTCGACTGGAAGAGCGGCAAGTTCCCGGAGTTCACCGAGCCCTTCGCCGCCTACCACGGCGCCATCCTGGCCGACCTGGCGGGCCCCGCCGCCTTCATCACCAAGGCCCGCATCGAGGGCCTGCGCGATACCGGCGCCGCCCTGAGCCCCTTCAACGCCTTCCTCATCCTCCAGGGCATTGAGACCCTGCACCTCCGGCTGGAACGCCACGGCGCGAACGCCCTGGCCCTGGCCCAGTGGCTTTCGAAGCACCCCAAGGTGGCCTGGGTGAACTACCCCGGCCTGCCCACCAGCCCGAACCACGCCGCCGCGGCCCGCTACTTCCGCAAGGGCGCGGGCTTCGGCGGCATCCTCACCTTCGGCCTCAAGCCCTCAGCATCGGGGGGTGGGCTGAAGGCCGGCGGGGCCGTCATCGACGCCGTGCAGCTCTTCTCGCGCCTGGCCAACCTGGGCGACGCCAAGAGCCTCATCATCCACCCCGCCACCACCACCCATGCGCAGCTCTCCGCGGAGGAGCGCGCAGCCACCGGGGTCACTGACGACCTGGTCCGCCTATCCGTGGGCCTCGAGCACATCGACGACCTCATCGAGGACCTGGACCAGGCCCTGGCGAAGGCCTAGAGGGAGTCCCGCCCATGCCCGTCAAGGTTCCTGAATCCCTGCCCGCCCGCGGCGTCCTGGAGGCGGAGAACGTGTTCCTGATGGAGGAGCGCCGCGCCCTCCAGCAGGACATCCGCCCCCTCCGCATCGCCATCCTCAACCTGATGCCCACCAAGATCGCCACGGAGACCCAGCTCCTGCGCCTGCTGGGCAACTCCCCCCTGCAGGTGGAGGTGACGCTGCTCCACATGGCCTCCCACGAAGCGAAGAACACCCCGGCGGAGCACCTGCTGGAGCACTATGTGTCCTTCGCGGAGGTGCGCGGGCAGACCTTCGACGGACTCATCGTCACCGGC
This sequence comes from Geothrix campi, assembly GCF_024609265.1. GTDB lineage: Bacteria > Acidobacteriota > Holophagae > Holophagales > Holophagaceae > Geothrix > Geothrix campi. The sequence goes on from NZ_JANHMP010000001.1 coordinate 1,608,834, forward strand.
GCCCCCGTGGAGACGTTGCCCTTCGAATCGGTGGACTATTGGCCGGAACTCGCCGAGCTGCTGGACTGGGCGCGGACGAACGTCTTCTCCTGCCTCTTCATCTGCTGGGGCGCCCAGGCAGCCCTCCACCGCTACTATGGAATTCCCAAACATCCCCTGGCGGAGAAGCTATTCGGGGTGTTCCCGCATCGGCTGAAGGTGCGCAACGAGCGGATCGTGCAGGGCTTCGACGATGTGTTCTTCGCGCCCCACTCGCGCCACACGGAGACCCGCCGAGAGGACCTCCTGGCCGAACCCCGGCTGGAACTGCTCGCGGAATCCGACGAAGCGGGGGTCTATCTGGTCCAGTCCGCGGACCGGCGGCAAGTTTTCGTCACGGGACACTCGGAGTACGACCCCGGCACCCTCCAGGGCGAGTACGCCCGGGACCTGGGCAAGGGCCTGCCCATCGGCCTCCCCCGGAACTACTTCCCGGAGGACGACCCCACCCGCGAGCCCCTGGTGCGCTGGCGGAGCCACGCCAACCTCCTCTTCTCGAACTGGCTGAACTACGCCGTCTATCAGGAGGTCCCCTTCCAGGCGGACGCCCTGCCGGCGGAAGGGGGGCGGAAATGAGCCTGAAGGTCCTCAAGTTCGGCGGCAGCTCCGTGGGCAGCGCCGAGGCGCTCCGACGCGCTGCCGCCATCGTCCACACGGAACTGCCGGCAGGCGGCCTGGTGGTAGTGTCGGCCCTGCGCGGCTCCACGGACCGCATCCTCGACGCCTGCGTCGCCGCGGCCGGCGGCTACCTGGCCGAAGCCCAGGCGCATCTCACGGCGCTCCGGGATCGGCACCGGGAGGTGGCCACGGATCTCGGGCTCCTGCCGGCCGTCGCGGCGGAGTGGGAGCCCCTCTTCGCGCGGCTGGACCAGCTGCTCACGGGCATGGGCATGCTCGGCGAAGCCACACCGCGAGGCCGGGATGCCGCCCTGGCCGTGGGCGAGACGCTCTCGGCTCACCTGGTGGCGGCCTGCTTCGGCGGAACCTTCCGCGAAGTCCGGGAGGTGATGCGGACGGATGCCCGCTTCGGCAAGGCCCGACCGCAACTGGCCGACCTGCGCGCCGCGGCGGCCCCCTGGCGAGAGGGCCTGGCGACCGGCACCCTGTGGATCACCCAGGGCTTCCTGGGCGCCACGGCCGAGGGCCTCACAACCACCCTGGGCCGCGGAGGCTCCGACACCAGCGCCACCCTCCTGGGCGAGGCCCTGGATGCAGAGGAGGTGCAGATCTGGACCGATGTGGACGGCGTGCTGACGGCGGACCCGAGCCTGGTGCCCGAGGCCCGGCCCATCCCCCAGATGAGCTTGGGCGAGGCCGAGGCCCTCAGCGCCTTCGGCGCCAAGGTGCTCCACGCGGATTCCCTGGCCCCCGGCGGCCGGGCGGGCTTCCGGCTCGTGGTGGGCAATACCCTGAGACCAGGGGCCTCCCGCACGGAGATCCTGCCCGTGTCCCCGCTGCGGGAACCGGGAGCCGTCACCTCGGTCGCCTACAAGGAGGGGATCAGCCTCCTGCGCTTCCCGGCTTCGGAGGGTCTGGAGCCGCCATTGGAGGCCGCCCGGCAACTGGAGGAGGCCGGAGCCCTGCGCTTCGGCCTGGTCTCGAGCCCCGCCGGCACCCTGTTGGCCGTGCGGCCAGACACGCCGGCCGCGGCCAGGGTGCTGAAGGCCCTGGCCGCTTCGGGCCCCGAGCTGGAAGCCGGCTGGGCGGTGGTGGCCCTGGTGGGCGAGGGTCTGCGGGCCGATCCCCTGGCGGCCCTGCGGCACCTGGCGGCCCTCGGGCAGGAACCCGTGGGTGGCCTCCTCACGGGCAGCAGCACGGTCTCCATCGCCTTCCTGGTGCCCGAGTCGCGGCTGGGGGACCTCATCCCGCGCCTGCACGACCGGTGTGTGGGGCAGCCTTCCACTCACGCAGCGCCCTGCCAGAAGGCCGGATGATCAAAGAATAAATGGACTTAGACCTGGCGGAGCAGCCAGGCGGCAAGCCGTGTGTGGAAATCCTCGGGATGTTCGAGATCCGTGGGGCGCAGGCGGGCAGGATGGGCCGGATCCCCCAGCAGCAGGGGGGTAGAGTCCACCAAGTTGGGCAGGCGATGGCCGTCTGGCAGGGACCAGAGCCCCCCCCGTCCCTCGTCCTCCCGGAATTGCGACGCATGGCGCCGGTCGCCCTGTGTCTCGCAGGCCATCGTTTTCCCCTGTGGAATCTAAAACATAGGTCTGCCCAGGCCCCTGCGCCACCAGCCCCCCCCTGAAGGAGGGACTTCGTGATCTCCGACATGGCCGTCTCTTGTTACCGGGGACTCCAACACGCCTTGGTGGATCCGGGCCTGCCGGGCTCATGGCCATGAAGGTCAGGCAATATATCAGTTATGACAGGCCTCACTCCGTCCTGTATTTTCCAGTGACGAACCTCTGACCAAGCTCTGTCGATGGACGTACATTTCCCGTACGCGGATGCTTCCCCCGCGGGAATAGGCGGAGTGCCATGAAATCACTCACCGAATGCGCCACTAACTCCCTGGAATGGCGGAGGGGGGACTCCAGCCCCCTCAGCTTTGAACTGCGCAACGACGATGGGACCTTCGCCACCCTCGTCTTCCTGGACAAGGAGTGCATCCTGGCCCGCGTCGAGACGGCCGAAGGAACCTGGACCCTCAAGCACCTGGGCGTCCTGAACCCCGTCGTGACCCTGCGTGAAGAGGGCGGAAAGGTGAATCTGGCCACCTTCCACCCCCACGCCTTCCGGCATGGAAAGCTGGAATTCCAGGATGGCGCGGTCTTCGACTGGACCTGGCATCACGGAATGGGGCCTGGCGGGACCTTCACGGATCAGGAAGGCACACCCCTGGTTCGCATCCATGCGCGCACGGGGAGGGATCTCACTTCCCCCCCCGGGCTCGAGCAAGGTGACGTGGAATTGAACTCGGCCCACTCCGCCCGCTTCCGGCATGCGCTGCTCGCCGCCTTCGGCTGGTATCTGGTCATCTTCGATCACCTGAAGGTGCGCGACGAAGTGGCCGCGGAGACTGGGCTGAGGATGTAGGCTCCAGCTTCGTCAGCCCAGGAACTTCTTCAGCAGGTCCATGCCGATGCCGCCTTCGGGCAGGCTGCCCTGGGGGCTCAGCTTGTCCACCACCTGGGGCAGAATGCCCGCTAAGCCCGTAGCGGCCTCATCGTGGGAGACGCCCAGCTGGCCGGCCAGTTGCTGCAGCTGGTCCGAGCCCAGGGCCGCTTGGATGTGCTCAGCACTGATGGGCTGATTCGCGCCCGTGCCGATCCAGGAGGCCACCTGGTCGCCCAATCCCTTTTCCTGAAACTGGCCCAGCAGACCCTGAAGACCGCCGGGGTGGTTCTGGATGAGGCCCATGACCGCGCTCATGAGCGGATTGCCGCCCTGTGTCTGGCCGCCCTGTCCGAGCAGACCGCCTACCATGTCCAGCAAACCCATGACATCCTCCTCAGGAAGTGGAGCCCCAGGGTCAACCCGGAACGTCGCCGCGGCAAGGATCATCGCAAAGTATTTCGGAACCGCCTGGAATCCGTTGACCCTACTTCCAGACCGGGCGTAGGGTGGACCACCATCTCTCAATCCATCAGGGGGTTCCCATGCTCCACCTCATCTGGACCTGCATCATCGGCCTCATCGCCGGCGCCGTGGCGAAGCTCCTCATGCCCGGCAAGGATCCTGGCGGGTGGATCATCACCATGGTCCTCGGCATCGCCGGCTCCTTCCTGGGCACCTGGATCGGCCGTGCCATGGGCTTCTACAAGGAGGGGGCCAGCGCCGGCTTCATCGTGTCCGTGGTGGGCGCGGTGATCCTGTTGGGCATCTACCACCTCTACAAGCGGTTCACAGCCTGATGGGACCGCTGCAGACTCTGGCGGCCATCCTCGGCCTCTCCACCGTCTCCGGCATCAACCTCTACCTCACGGTGCTCCTGGTGGGCGCGGGGCAGCGCTTTGGTTGGATCCACGGCCTGCCCTCGGACCTGGCCATTCTGAGCCACCCAGTGGTGCTGGGCGCCGCGGCCCTGCTGTTCCTCCTGGAGTTCGCCGCGGACAAGGTGCCCTTCATCACGCCCATCTGGGACGGCCTGCACACCTTCATCCGGCCCGTGGGCGGTGCCCTGTTGGCCCTGGGGGCCGCAGGCGAGCTGCATCCCGTGGCCAAGGTGCTGGCCCTGCTGGCGGGCGGCACCATCGCCCTGGGCACCCACGGCAGCAAAATGGGGGTGCGGCTCCTGGCCCACACGGCGCCGGAACCCGCCAGCCACAGCGTCCTCAGCGTAGCGGAAGATGTTGGCGTGGCCGCCCTGCTGGCCCTGGCCTACAGCCACCCGGCCATCGCCCTCCCCGTGCTCGGAGCGGTGCTGGTGGCCACGGCCCTCCTCCTGCCGCTGCTGCTGCGGGCCCTGGCCTTCGTGCTCACGGGTTTCCGCGGCGCCCTGCGCTCCCTGGTGGGCCGGGGGGATCGCGACGAGATCCCCCTGTGGGCAGAGCTGATGGCCCTGGAGTTCGCCCCTGCGCGCCCCGCGGAAGTACTGCCCTGCTTCGCCCGCCGGGTGAAGGGACTGCCGCGGTTCCACGGGGCCTTCCTCGTCCAGGCGGGCGGGAGTTGGCACCTAGTCTACCGGCGCTGGTTCCGCACCCGCAGCCTCAGCTTCGACGCGGCACCGGGCCCCGTCCGCACTTTCCCCGGCCTCCTGTGGGACACCGCCGTGTTCCTCCTGGACGGCAGGCCCCAGATCCTGCTGACGGGACGGGACTGGCGCCATGCTCTTCCCACCGTTCCGGCCACCCCCTGAGCCATCCCCGCTCCGGAAATGATCCCGATCTTCACAAGTCGGGTGGACCGGGGGCGATCTTGCGGGACTACACTTGGCCTCCCACCCCAACCCTTCCCCAAGGAGCCCCACCATGGATCGCTTCGAGCTTCTGAAGTCCGCCTATTCGCCGGCCCTGAGCATCGTGAACGGCCCCGGGTTCCAGGTCCACAACCTCCACCTGCAGGACGACAAGCTGTTCCTGAAGGCGAGCGCAGGCACCGAGCAGCTGAAGAACGCGGTCTGGGACGCCCTGAAATCCGTGAACCCCAACGTGGATGACGTGACCTGCGACATCGACGTGAACGCGGCTCTGGCGCCCAAGGAAGCCGCCTACGAAGTCCACCCCGGGGATTCGCTCTCCAAGATCGCCAAGCGCTTCTACGGCGACGCGAGCGCCTACATGCGCATCTTCGAGGCGAACCAAGACCAGCTCAGCGATCCCAATCAGATCCAGGTGGGCCAGACGCTCCGCGTTCCGCTCGACTGAGGTCCCACGGGCCCCGGCTGATCTCCTCTGGGCCCTGGAGGATCCCCGATCCCGGGTCGGCAGGGGGGGAAACGCCCCGGTGGACCCGGGATCTTCCCGTGGCGGGCCTTTCAGTCCACCCTGGAGGGTCTCGAGGTTCTCCATGCACAGATCTTTGCCCCTTCTTTCCCTGTGTCTCGCGGTCCCTGCCCTGGTGGCGGCGCCCCCCAAGGTTGAGCCCCATGGCCTCGACTTGACGGGGATGGATCGCACGGTGGCCCCCGGCGACGACTTCTTCGCCTATGCGAACGGCGCCTGGGTGAAGCGGACGGAGATCCCCGCGGACCGAGGCTCCTTCGGTGTCGGGCACGAGGTGGCCGACCTCACGGACAAGCGCGTGGCCGCCCTCATCAAATCGGCTGCCGCTTCCAAGGCCCCCGCCGACTCGGACCTGCGCAAGATCGGCGACTGCTACACCAGCTTCATGAACGAGAAGGCCATCGAAGCGAAGGGGCTCAGCCCCCTCAAGCCCACCTTCCTGGCCATCGGCGCCATCCAGGACCGCAAGGGCTTGGCCCGCTACCTCGGCACCACGCTCCGGGCCGACGTGGACGTGCTGAACGCCACCAACTACCACACCGAGAACCTCTTCGGCCTGTGGGTGGCCCAGGACCTGGACGAGCCCACCCGCTACGCGCCCTTCCTCCTCCAGGGCGGCCTCGGGATGCCGGAGCGCAGCTACTACCTGGATCCCTCGGCCGGCATGGCGGCCGTCCGCACCCAGTACAATACCCATGTGGCGGCCATGCTGAAGCTGGCGGGCCTGTCGAATGTCCTCACCCGCGCGGCGGCGGTGGTGGAACTGGAATCCCGGATGGCGAAAGCCCACCTCGGCCGCGAGGAATCCGGCGATGTGCAGAAGGGGAACAACCACTGGACCCGCGCTGAGTTCGGCACGAAGGCCCCGGGGCTGGACTGGGAGGCCTTCTTCGCCGCCGCGGACCTGAAGCAGCCCGAGGTGTTCGTGGTCTGGCAGCCGGGTGCCGTCACAGGGCTCTCCGCCCTGACCGCGGAGGTCCCCCTCGACACCTGGAAGGACTACCTCACCTTCCATGCCATGCAGCACTGGGCGCGCGTGCTGCCCAAGGCCGTGGCCGACCAGTCCTTCGCCTTCTACGGCAAGGTGCTGAGCGGCGCCACCCAACCTCGCGACCGCTGGAAGTACGGTGTGGATCTCACCAACCAGGCCCTGGGCGAGGCTGTGGGGAGGGCCTATGTGGCGAAGTACTTCCCGCCCGCCGAGAAGGCCCGGGCCGAACGGATGGTCGCCAACATCACGGCGGCCTTCCGCGTCCGCATCGAGCATCTGGACTGGATGTCCCCCGAGACCAAGGCCAAGGCCCTGGCCAAGCTGGCCGCCCTCAAGGTGGGGGTGGGTTATCCAGATCACTGGCGGGACTACCGGGCGCTGAAGATCGTGGCGGGTGACGCCTTCGGCAACGCCCAGCGGGCGGAGCGCTTCGAGTACCAGCGGAACCTGCGCAAGCTCGGGCGGCCCATCGACCGCACCGAATGGGTGATGAACCCCCAGCTCGTGAACGCGGTGAACCTGCCCGTGATGAACGCCCTCAACTTTCCGGCGGCCATCCTCCAGCCCCCCTATTTCGATCCGAAGCGGCCCATGGTCATGGACTATGGCGCCATCGGCGCCGTCATCGGCCACGAGATCAGCCACAGCTTCGACGATTCCGGCTCCCTCTTCGACGCCACCGGCAAACTGAGCAACTGGTGGACGCCCGAGGACCTGAAGCACTTCCAGGCTTCTGCCGATCAGCTGGTGAAGCAGTTCGACGCCTACGAGCCCTTCCCGGGCCTGCACATCAAGGGCCGGCAGACCCTGGGCGAGAACATCGCGGACGTGGCTGGCCTCGCCGCCGCCTACGATGCCTACCGCCTCTCGCTAGACGGCAAGGAAGCACCCGTGGTCCAGGGCCTCACCGGCGATCAGCAGTTCTTCCTCAGCTACGCCCAGAGCTGGCGCGAAAAGACCCGCGAGCCTCTGCTGCGCCAGCAGATCCTCACGGACGGCCACGCTCCGGCCTCCTTCCGGCCTTACACCGTGCGGAACCTGGACGCCTGGTACCCGGCCTTCCAGGTGAAGCCGGGCCAGAAGCTCTACCTGGCGCCCGCGGACCGCGTGAAGATCTGGTAGACCCCAGGAGGTTCCCATGGCCCTGCTCGATTCCAGCCACAGCATCCTCGTGGTTATCGACCTCCAGGGCAAGCTCGTGGGCATGGTCCACCGGCCGGCCCTGGTGCTGGAGGCCACGCGCCGCCTCATGAGGCTGGCGGACCTCTTTGCCGTGCCGGTGGTGCTCACGGAGCAGTACCCCAAGGGCATCGGCCCCACGGAGGAGAGCATCCGCGCCACCTACGACGCCCTGGCCACGCCGAAGTTCTTCCTGGAGAAGACCGCCTTCGGATGCTGCGGCGACGCCGGCTTCGAAGCCCTGCTCCGCCAGGCCCGGCCCCACCTGGCCCAGGAGAAGCGCCAGATCGTGGTGGCGGGCATCGAAGCCCATGTCTGCGTGATGCAGACCGTGCTCGAGCTGCTGGGCTCGGGCCACGAGGTGCACCTCTGTTGGGATGCCGTCAGCGGCCGGGGCGAGGAGTACCGAAAGCACGCGCTGGACCGCATGGCCGCCGCCGGGGCCGTCCTCACCAACCACGAGTCCGTGGCCTTCGAGTGGGCCCGCGACAAGAACCACCCCCAGTTCAAGGCGCTCTCGGCGCTCATGAAGGAAGGGCAGCCCCAGTGACGGTGCGGGGCGAGCGCGAGGCACCACCTGGCCAAGACCTCGATGTCGTGGTCATCGGCAATGCGGGGGTCGACACGAACGTCTTCCTCCAGAAGGCGGACATCGATTTCGAGGTGGAAGGGAACTTCACCGAGAATCTCGACTGCGCGAGTCAGGCGGGCGTCTACGCAGCCCGTTCCTATGCCGCCCTGGGCTACCAGACCGCCTTCATCGGCCATGTGGGTGACGACTGGGCGGGCCACCTGGTCCGCGATGCTTTCGCCCACGACGGCATCGACATGAGCCTCCTCGGCACGGATCCCACCGGCACGGCCCGCAGCGTCAACCTCATCTACCCCGACGGCCGCCGCAAGAACTTCTACGACGGGAAGGGGCACCTGAACCTGTCGGTGGACCTCGACGCCTGCCGGACGCTCCTGGCGCGAGCCAAGCTGGTCCATGTCCATCTGGCGAACTGGACCCGCACCCTTCTTCCCATCGCCAGGGACCTGGGCCTGTCCGTGGCCTGTGACCTGCAGGACGTGGTGGATCCTGCGGACCCCTACCGGCAGGACTTCATTCGGCAATCCGACATCCTCTTCTTTTCGTCGGTCAACCATCCTGATCCCGCCCCCCTGGTCAACGCCTTCCTGAAGGCTGGACCGGCGCGTCTGGCCTTGTGCGGCCTCGGGGCCAAAGGGTGCGCCCTGGGCACCCGGCAAGGCCTCCGCACCTTCCCCCCCGTGTCCCTCCCGGCCCCCGTGGTGGACACCAATGGCGCTGGCGACAGCCTGGCTGCCGGCTTTCTGGCCAGTCACATCCTCCAGGGCCTGCCCCTGGAGCAGGCCGTTCTCCGCGGCCAGTTGGCGGCCCGCCATGCCTGCGCCCAACGGGCCTCATCCTCGAACCAGATCACGGGCCGGCAGTTGGGGCAGCTCGCCTCGGCCTTCCAGCCGCCCGAGGCCTGATCATGTCCCGCATCCACGGCCACCCCGTCCCGGCCTTGTTCCCGGACGCCGGCCCCGTGTCGGTGATGCTCTTCGGGGAGGCCCCGGGCCCTCGGGGCGCCGACCAGTCGGGCCTGCCCTTCTGGGGCGATGGCGCGGGCATCACGGTCTACCGCGCCCTGGCCGCCACGGGCCGGGCCGAGGTGCCCGACGCCGCCTGGGAGGACTGGGACGGCGCCCGCTTCAAGGCCCTGGGCCTGGCGCCGCGCCTCGTGGGCACCGCCCTCAGCAACGCCTACCCCGCCTGCCCCACCAAGGATGGCGAGCACTTCCACGCGCCCTCCAACAAGGACCTGCTGGCTCCGGCCAACCTCACCCGTCTGGCCCAGGAGTTGACCCGGGCGGCTGCGGACCGGCCTTCTCCCCTGCGCATCATCGCCTTCGGCAAGCGGGCGGAGTGGGTGCTGGGGCGGTTGCCGGGCGCGCCTCCCTTCGAACTGCACGCCCTCCCCCATCCCAGCGCCCAGGGCCTCCTGCAGGCCGCCCCCGGCAAGGGCAAGGGCCTGCGGCTGGAGGACCTCCGCGCCGAGTGGGAGATCCGGCTCCGCGCCCTTCTTAACATTTCTTAACAAGCCTCTTCCGATGTGCCGCGTATGCTGAGGGCTTCCATGCGGAATCTTTCACAACCTGGAGGTCACATGCCCTTCTCCCGTCGATTCATCCTGCCCCTTTGCGGGGCCCTGGCCTTGGCACTGGTGGCGGGAGACGCCCCCAAGCCAGCCGGTCCGGTATCCAAGGCAGCCTCCAAGGGCAAAGCGGCGAAGGCCCTTCCGCTGACTGCTCCCGCCAAGGTGACGGCGGTGGAAGGCATCACGGAATACCGCCTGGCCAACGGCCTCCGAGTCCTGCTCTATCCCGACGCGAGCAAGCCCACCATCACCACCAACATCACCTACCTGGTGGGCAGCCGGCACGAGCACTACGGCGAGACGGGCATGGCCCACCTGCTGGAGCACATGCTCTTCAAGGGCACGAAGGCCCGCCCGGACACCTGGAAGATCCTCAACGAGCTGGGCGGCGATGCCAATGGCACCACCAACTTCGACCGCACGAACTACTACGTGTCCTTCCCTGCTTCGGAAGAGAACCTGTGGAAGGCGCTGGGCTTGGAAGCCGATCGGATGCAGAACTGCACCTTCACGGCCGAGACGCTGTGGGGCAAGGACGGCAAGAGCGGCGAGATGACCGTCGTCCGCAACGAGTTCGAGTCCGGCGAGAACAGCCCCTTCCGCACCGCCATCTTCCGGTTGATGTCGGCGGCCTTCGACTGGCACAACTACGGCAAGCCGGTCATCGGCGCCCGCAGCGACATCGAGCATGTGAACGTCGACCACCTGCGGGCCTTCTACCGGACCTACTACCAGCCGGACAATGCGGTGCTGATGGTGGCGGGGAAGTTCGACGAGCCGAAGACCCTGGCCTATATCAACGACACCTTCGGACGGCTTCCGAAACCGGCCCGCACCCTGGAGCCCACCTACACCATGGAGCCCACCCAGGATGGCGAGCGGCTCGTCACCATCCGGCGCGTGGGCGGCACGCCCCTCCTGGTCGCCGGCTACCACGTCGCCCCCTCCGCCCAGGCGGATCGCAGCGCCACGGACCTGGCGGCCTCCATCCTGACCGATGCACCCAGCGGGCGCCTCTACAAGGCCCTGGTGGAGACCAAGGTGGCCGCCCAGGTCTTCCCCCTCTCCTTCACCACCTACGAGCCCGGGCTCCAGATGTTCGGCGTGGTGCTGGCGAAGGACGGTGACCTGGAGAAGGCGAAGGAGATCCTCCTGCGCGAAGTGGAGTCCCTGAAGGACAACCCCCTCACCCAGGCGGAGCTGGACCGCGCCAAGGCGCAGGTCCAGAAGGGCATCGACCAGGCCCTGTCCAACACCAAGAACATGGCCATCAGCCTCAGCGAGGCCATGGCCGCCGGCGACTGGCGGGAATGGTTCCTGGATCGCGACCGCACCATGGCCGCCAGCCTTGAGCAGGTGCAGAAAGCCGCCGTGGCCTACTTCAAGCCCAGCAACCGCACCCTCGCGCAGTACATCCCCACCGAGAAGCCCGATCGGACGGAGGTGCCCGGGGTGCCGGATGTGGCCGCCGATGTGAAGGCGTACGTGGGCAAGCAGGTCATCGCGCAGGGCGAGGCCTTCGACGCGAGCCCCGCCAACGTGGACCAGCGCACCGTGCGGTTCACGGCGCCCAACGGCCTGAAGGGGGCCCTGCTCTCCAGGAAGACCAAGGGCAGCATGGCCTCGGTCCAGCTCACCCTGCGCTTCGGCCAGGAGACCTCCCTGCGCGACAAGCTGGCCGCGCCCGAGCTCACCGGCGCCATGCTCATGCGCGGCACCCTCAAGCACTCCCGCCAGGAACTTGCCGATGCCTTCGACAAGCTGAAGGCTGAAGTGATGGTCACGGGCGGCGCCACCTCCGCGCAGGCCCGGCTCACCGTCCCCCGGGAGAACCTGGCCGCCACCCTGAAGCTGGTGGCGGAGGTGCTGCGCGAGCCCGCCTTCCCGGCCTCCGAGCTCGAGACCCTCGTGAAGCAGCAGACCACCGGCATCGAGTCCCAGCGCCAGGAACCCCAGGCCAAAGCTATGGAGTTCCTGGGCCAGACCTTCGATCCATACCCGGCGGGCCACCCCTCGGCCTACCGGCCGCTGGAGGCCCGGCTCCAGGATCTGAAGGCCGCCAAGGTCGAGGACCTGAAGGCCTTCCACGCCGCCTTCTATGGGGCGGATCATGCGACCTTCGCGGCCTCCGGGGACTTCGACGCCAAGGCGCTCCAGGGGCTCGTGACCGAGCTCTTCGGCTCATGGCAGTCCGCCTCGGCCTACGAGCGCATCCCGGCGCGGTTGAAGGAGGCCCCCGGCCAGTCCAAGGTCCTTGAGACGCCTGACAAGCAGATGGCCATCTTCGTCGCCGCGGAACGCTGGGCCATGAAGGACACCGATCCCGACTACCCCGCCTTCCTCATGGCGAACCAGATCCTGGGCGGGGGGGCCCTGAAGAACCGCATCGCGGACCGCCTGCGCCAGAAAGAAGGCTTCAGCTACGGCGCCGGTTCCTTCGTCAACGTGAACAGCCAGGATCCCGTCACGTCCTGGCAGGGGTATGCCATCTACGCCCCGCAGAACGCCGCGAAGCTGGAAGCCGCCTTCCAGGAGGAGCTCCAGATGGCGCTGAAGGATGGCTTCACCCAGGAGGAACTCGAGTTCGCCCGGAAGACCTGGCTGCAAGGGGAGGAAGCCCAGCGCCAGGAGGATCGCCAGATCGCCGGCTGGCTGGGCAGCTCTCTCTACCTCGGCCGGTCCGTGCTCTTCCAGGCGGAGCTGGAGGCCAAGGTCCAGGCCCTGAAGCTCGATGGGGTGAACGCCGCGCTGCGGAAACATCTGGATCCCGCGAAGCTCGTGATCGTCAAGGCCGGCGACTTCGCGAAGGCGGAAAAGAAGTAGGCTTCCCTTCGCCTAGCAAAATGGGGAGCGGCGCGCCGCTCCCCATTTTGCTAGGTGGGTAAAGCGTTTCGTGGTCTTCTGGTTGTCCGCTTGGCGTTGATCAGGACGCGAGGCGATGACGGAGGGCGTTGCCATGGCACGCATCGAACGGGAATGGAAAGCGGAACACGAAGGCTCGGCGCTGGCCTCGGAACTGCACAAGGTGATGGTGATCAGCCACCGCCAGGCCAAGGGCTTCATTGATGGCCACTGCGTGACGGTCAACGGCGAGACCGTCGAGAAGCACGGCCACCGGCTCAACCCCGGGGACACCGTGAAGGTGATCTTCGATCCCGAGCTGACCTACGACGTGCTGCCCGCGGCCCGGAAGCTCCAGTCAGGCCCCTTCGAGACCCTGTGGGAGGACAACCACCTCCTCTTCGTCTTCAAGCCCGCGGGCCTGCTGACGGTGCCGGCGGAGCAGGGCGGCGAGCCCAGCCTGGCCGAGGCCATCACCGAGTCCTACCGCCGCCGTGGCTTCAAGCGTTTCAATCTCTACATCGTCCACCGCCTCGACCGCTTCACCAGCGGCGTGCTGGTGTTCGCCAAGACCCCGGAAGCCCTGCATGGCCTGAAGAAGCACTTCGAGCTGCACCGCCTCCAGCGTGTCTACTTCGCCGTGCTCGTCGGCGAGCTGCCCGAGAACAGCGGCACCCTGGCGGGCCACCTCATCGAGCATGCCAAGTCCCTAAAGATGTCCGTGGCCACACCCCGCAAGGGCCCTGGTGGTGGCAAGCGCATGCCCGCGGGCGCCAAGGAGGCCGTGACCCACTACCGTGTGATCGAACGACTGCCTGGCCATACCGTGGTGGAAGTCCGCCTGGAGACGGGCCGCCGCAATCAGATCCGCGTGCAGTTCGCCGATCGCGGCTATCCGCTGCTGGGCGACCAGGTCTACGGCACGGAGAGCCCCCTGCTGGACCGCCAGGCCCTGCACGCCGAGCTGCTGGGCTTCAAGCACCCGGTCACCGAAGAGCAGGTCACCGTCACGGCCCCCATGCCCGCGGACATGGAGGCGGCCCTGAAGGCCCTGCGCAACCAGGCCCGCATGCATCGCGCCGTATCCGGCGTGACGGGTGAGGAGGGCATCTACCAGCCCACCGAAACGCGGGATCACAAGCTCAAGCGCGTGGCCCGGGCCAAGCGCTTCGACGAACGCGAGGCACCGGCGCGCACCCCGCGGCCCCGCCCTGTGGATGGCGAGGAGCGGCCCCGCCGCACCTTCACCCCCGGCGACCGCCCCGCCCGCCCACGACGCGAGGAGGGCGATGAGCGCCCTCGCAAGCCCTTCACCCCTGGTGACCGTCCGGCCCGCCCCAGACGCGAAGAAGGCGAGGCACGACCCCGGAAGCCCTTTACCCCTGGCGAGCGTCCGGCCCGCCCCCGGCGCGAAGAAGGCGAGGCACGACCCCGTAAGCCCTTCACGCCTGGTGAGCGTCCGGACCGGCCCCGCTCCGACAGCGACGAGCGCCCCCGCCGCACCTTCACCTCCGGCGATCGTCCGACCCGCTCCCGACGCGAGGATGGCGAGGCACGACCCCGGAAGCCCTTCACCCCTGGTGAGCGTCCGGCCAGACCCCGCTCCGACAGCGACGAGCGCCCCCGCCGCACCTTCACTCCCGGCGATCGTCCAACCCGCCCCCGACGCGAGGATGGCGAGGCACGACCCCGGAAGCCCTTCACCCCTGGTGAGCGCCCGGCCCGGCCCCGGCGCGAAGAAGGCGAGGCACGCCCTCGCAAGCCCTTCACGCCTGGCGACCGACCGGCCCGACCCCGCCCCGACAGCGACGAGCGGCCCCGCCGCCCGTTCGGAGCCACCGGACGCCCGTCGGGCCCGCGCAGCGAAGGCCCCGGCGCCCGGCCCGCGCGGAAACCCGCACCCCGCACCGGGAAGCCCAAACCGCGCAAACCCTGAGGAACCCCGGGCCTGTCCGGATCATCCAGCTTCCATGCGCACCCTGCTCGTCACCCTTCTCTTCGTGCCCTTCCTGACTGCGCAGGATGGGGGCGGTCTGGATCTGCACACGGATCTGGGTACGCCTGCAGGGGCGCAGATCCGTCTGGTTCCTCCCGGGTGCTGGGACGGCCTGGTCCTCGGAGCCAGCGTCCGGCCGCCCCAACCCTCCCGTCGGAATCAGGCGGGCGCCACGGTGGAGGTGTGGGACCTGGCCATCCGGGAAGCCCCGCGCCGCGAGGCTTTCACCCTCTACCTCAAGGCCCTGGGGGAACGCCTCGCCCAGGCCTTCATGGCGCCACCCCCCAGCCATGGAAAGATAGAACTCAACGAACTGGTGCAATCCGACCCGTCCAGCCCCCAGAAACTGGATCTCATCAGGGTCGAGTCCATGCAGCAACGCTTCAATCCACCGCCGCGCCTCGCACCGGTGCGGGAGTAGGACCTCCGCTCTCGGCCTGAGCCCCGTTCACCGCGGCCCCGCGACCTGGCCTCCTCGCCGGGTCGCGACAGCCGGTCAGATGTGCTCCAGGTACATCCGATCCAGCGCCTCGGCCAGATCCAGGTCCCGCTGCGTGACGCCGCGGCTCACGTGGGTGGTGAGCACCGCCACGACCCATCGGTAGCCGAGCGTCAGATCCGGATGGTGGTTCACTTTCTCGGCGTGTTCGGCGGCGGCCATCACGAAGCCCAGGCCTCGCTGGTAGGCGGAAAAAACGTACCTGCGGCGCAAGGTGAGGCCGTGGGAATCCCCCTGGGCGACCCACTCCGGGTGCGCCTTGAGGAAGGCCTCCATGGCGTCAGGACTCACCAGATCCTTGGACATGCTTACCCCCATGAGGCATCCTAGTCTGTTCGATTCGAGTCTCGCCATGCCCTTCAACCAGCCACCCCTGCTAGGCCGCATCGCCTTCGTCACCGGGTCCTCCCGGGGCATCGGGCGGGCCATCGCCGTGGAGTTCGCCCGCTGGGGCGCGGACGTGGTGGTGCATGCCCAGAAGAACCAGGACCTGGCCGAAGCCGTGGCCGCCGAGATCCGGGGCCTGGGCCGCCGCGCCATGGTGGTGCTGGCGGATGTGCGGGTGAAGGCGGAGTTGGAGGCCGCCGCGGATCGCGTAAAGGCCGAGCTGGGGCCCGTAGACATCCTCGTGAACAACGCCGGCACCCGGCAGGATGGCCCCTTCATCCTCATGGGCGATGAGAAGTGGGAAGAGGTCATGAACGTGAACCTCCGCGGCACCGTCTATGCCACCAAAGCCTTCGTCCGGGGCATGATGGCCCGCAAATGGGGACGGATCGTCAACATCGTGAGCCCCACCGGCATCATCGGGAAGGCCGGCCAGACCAACTACGGCGCCAGCAAGGGCGCGGTCATCGCCCTCACCCGCAGCCTGGCCCGGGAGATGGCCCCCTTCGGCGTGCTGGTGAATGCCGTGAACCCTGGCCTCATCCACACGGAACTCACCCAGGACGTACCGGAGGAGGCGCGCCGCCAGATGCTGGCGCCCACCATCCTCAAGCGCGAAGGCGAACCCGAGGAGGTGGCGGGTGTCGTGGCCTTCCTCTGCTCCGACTGGGCCAGCTACATGAGCGGCCAGATCATCAACGTGGACGGCGGGCTCTGCCCCTGAAACCCGCCGGCGAATCAGCTGGGCTGATTCGCCGCCTGGAGGGTGTTGGTCAGCAGGCCAGCGATGGTGAGGGGTCCGACGCCACCGGGCACGGGGGTGACGGCGGAGGCCACCTGCATGGCCTCGCCGAAACGCACGTCGCCGCAAAGTACCGCGCCCTTGGCCCTCAGGGTTTCCAGCTTCTTCGGCTCAGCGGCGAAGATGCGCTCGCCCAGGATCAGGTCGTCCACGCGGTTGATGCCCACGTCCACCACCACGGCGCCGGGCTTGATCCAGGAGCCCTCCACCAGACCCGGCTTCCCCACGGCGGCCACCAGCAGGTCGGCCTCCCGGCAGACGGCGGGCAGATCCTTCGTACGGCTATGGGCGATGGTCACAGTGGCGTGCTGCTCCAGCAGCATGAGCGCCATGGGCTTGCCCACGATCTCGCTGCGGCCGAGCACCACAGCGCGCAGGCCCTTGAGCTCCAAGCCGTGGTGGGCCAGCAGGGACATGCAGGCCGATGGCGTGCAGGGGCGCAGGCCCGGCAGGCCCTCCAGCAGCAGGCCCTGGTTCATGGGATGGAAACCGTCCACGTCCTTGGCGGGGCTGATCCGGTGCAGGGCCCGCTTGGAATCCAGGCCCTTGGGCAGGGGCAGCTGCACCAGGATGCCATCCACTCCGCCGTCGGCGTTCAGGCCGTCGATGAGGGCGTCCAGATCGGCCTGGGGGGTGTGCGCCGGCAGCCGGTGCTCGATCGAGGTGATGCCCACTTTCGCGCAGGCCGCGGCCTTATTGCGGACGTAGACCTGGCTGGCCGGGTCGTCGCCCACCAGGACCACCGCCAGCGCCGGGGCCCGCAGCCCTCCGGCGGCCCGGGCCTCCACTCCCAGCCGCACCGCCTCGAGCATGCGGTCCGCGTGCGCCTTGCCGTCCAGGATGGTGGCCATGAGTCCCCCCATCTCTATTGAATCCCAGGGCGGGGGTGGTTCCCGTCAACAATTCTGTTGCCTTGAGATTCCTGGCCATGAGCGCTAGACTTGGAATTCAATTCGGCCATGGCCACCCTCCTCGGGTGCCAAGACTGGGTGGGTTCGACCCACCTTTTTTGTTGTTAGCTCGGAGTCTCCTTGGATCTGAAGAAAGCGCAGCCCCCCCTTGAGCGCCAGCTGGCCCTGCTGGGCTTCGAGCTGGTGCACTTGGAGATCGTCCGCGAAGGCCGGGACGAGATGCTGCGCCTCTACATCGATCACCTGGATGCCGAGACCAGCGGCCGCAAGATCACCCTGGACGACTGCACCTCCGCCAACGAGGGCCTCCTGCTCTGGATGGACGTGGAGTTCCCCGACCTGCGGGAGAAGCTCGGCGTCGAGATCAGCAGCCCCGGCATGGAACGCCCCCTGGTGAAGGCCGACCACTTCCGCCGCTTCGCGGGCCGGCTCTGCCGCGTGCAGACCGCCGCCCCCATCAACGGCCAGAAGCGCTTCAAGGGTTGGATCGGCCCCGTGGCGGACGACGGCGTCACCTTGGAAGAGGATGGCGTTCTCAAGACCATCCCCATCGAAGCCATTCAAAAGGCCCGGCTGGCGCCCTTTGACGAAGAAAAAACCCCGCGGCCCAAGCACCTGACCGCCCGATTCACCGAAGTACCTGATGCCGACGGCGTAGAGACAAGCGCCGTCGAGGACGAGGAGGCCTGAGATGGCGAACGTGGCAACGACCTTTTTCGACAGCGTGAAGATGATCGCCGCTGAAAAGGGCATCCCCGAAGAGGATGTCTTTGCGGCGGTTGAGGAAGCCCTGGCCAAGGCCGCGGACAAGTACTTCAACGCCCAGGACTTCTACGGCAACTTCCAGGCCCAGATGGACCGGGAGACCGGCGAGTTCCACGTCTACGCCCTGAAGCAGGTGGTGGCCGAGGTCGAGGAAGAGGATCTGGAGATCAGCCTGGCCGAGGCTCAGACGCTGAACCCCGACGCCGCCGAGGGCGATACCCTCTGGCTGCCCCAGGACACCAGCCAGCTCGGCCGCATCGCCGCCCAGGCCGCCAAGCAGGTGCTGGTGCAGAAGGTCCGCGAGGCCGAGCGTGAACGCATCTTCACCGAGTTCGCCGACCGCATCGGCGAAGTGGTGGTGGCCGAAGTGAAGCGCTTCGAGAAGAGCGCCATCATCCTCGAGATCGACCGCGTGGAGGCCATGCTGCGCCGCAACGAGGCCCTGCGTGGCGACCGCTTCGACAAGGGCCAGCGCATCAAGGTCGTCATCGTCAGCGTGGACCGCAGCGCCAAGGATCCCCAGGTGCAGGTCAGTCGCACCGATCCACGGCTGCTCATCAAGCTCTTCGAGAATGAAGTGCCCGAGATCCATGACGGCACCGTGGTCATCCGCAACTGCGTCCGCGAAGCCGGCGACCGCGCCAAGGTGGCCGTCCACAGCCTCGATCCCGACGTCGATCCCGTGGGCGCCTGCGTGGGCCTCAAGGGCAGCCGCGTGCAGGCCATCATCCGCGAATTGAAGAACGAGAAGATCGATATCGTCCGCTATTCCGACGATCCCGCCCAGTTCATCGCCAACGCCCTGAACCCCGCCAAGGCCATCCGCGTGAACCTCGGCGATCCCGAGAGCCGCCGGGTCGAGGTGGTGGTGGATGACGAGCAGCTCAGCGTCGCCATCGGCAAGCGGGGCCAGAACGTCCGCCTGGCCGCCAAGCTCACGGGCTGGAACATCGACGTCCGCAGCGAAGCCGACAAGCGCCGCGAGGCCGAGATCGCCATGGGCCTGGCCCTGCCCGAGTTGGAAGCCGAGGAGGCCCCCGCCGTCGAAGCTGCCAGCCCCGCCTCCGCCCTGCTGGATCAGATCCAGGCCGAGGGTCTGGACGCCGCCCTCGCGGACCGGCTGGCCGCCGCGGGCTATCCCGATGCCAAATCCCTTTACACTGTCACTGCCGAGCAGCTCATGCAGGTGGAAGGCATGGATCAGGATCTGGCCTTCCGTCTCATCGATGCCGTGCAGGCTCACTTCGGGGAGTAGGCTGTAGTCCTGCAGCCCTTCCCGTTCCCCACCCCCAGGCCGAGGTAGTCCGCTTACATGCTGCGTATCAACCAACTCGCCAAAGAGCTCGGAGTCGCCAATCAGGAGGTCATCGAGGCCTGCGAGAAGCGTCTGGGCCTCCAAGGGAAGAGCCATAGCTCCAACCTCACCGATGACCAGGCGGATCAACTGCGCCGGGGCTTCCAGGGCAAGCACAAGGGGGAGAGCGATGCTCCGCCCCTCGCGCTGCACAAGCCCTCCGCCGCCGTGAAGGTGGTGAAGGCCCCCCATCAGCCGGCGCCGGCCAAGGCCGAGCCCCGCCCTGAACCCGAACCTCCCAAGCCGGCCCCTGCGGTGCTGGTGAAGAAGGCCGAACCCCGGCCCGAGCCGCGGCCCGAGCCTGCGGTGGAACCCGAAGCGTCAGCCGCTTCCGCCCCGGCGGCCACGCCCCCCCAGCCCAAGGCGGCCGAACCCGCACCGGGCGAGACCGAAGCCGCGGCCAAGGCGCCCGCGCCTGTCGAGGCCCCGCAGGAGACCTTCTCCCGTCTGAAGGTGTCCACGGGAGCCGCTCCTGCCCCCCGGGAGGAGAAGCCCGCCCGCTACATCCAGCTGCCCCCGGCCCGTCCCACGGGCGGCCAGGCCCCGCAGCGGCCGGCCCCGACCTCGGGTCCCGGCCAGCCCTCGGGCTCCGGTCCCCGCCCCGAAGCGGGCGCGCGTCCCATCGTCCAGCGCCCCGGCCAGGCCCCCGCGCCTGGCAGCGTACAGCGCTCCGGCATGCCCCAGAAAGAGAAGGCCGTGCTCCAGATGGCCACCAACACCGGCCGCGGTGAGGTGCGCCACGAAGCCCCTGTCCCGATCACGCCCAGTCGGCGGCCCTACATTCCGCCCGCCATCACGGAGATGAGGCCCGACCAGGGCTTCAGCCGCATCAAGACCTCCGACACCCCGCCCCCGCCCCCGCGATCCCAGGAACCTGCCCGCTACATCCAGCTGCCCCAGCCCCGTCCGGCTGGCGGCGTGCGGCCCAGCGGTCCCGGTGCCAGGCCTGGCGGTCCCGGCATGGGTTCCCGCCCCGGCGGCCCCGGCGGACGCCCCGGCGGTCCCGGCGGCCGTCCCGGCGGTCCCGGCCGGCCCGGCATGGGTTCCCGTCCCGGCGGGCCCGGTCGCGGTCCCTCCATCCCGGCCTCGGGCCCCATCGATCCCAACAGCCAGAAGGGCCCCGGTCGCGGCGCCCACGTGGGCGGCAAGAAGAAGAAGGGCGGCTACGTCCGGAGCAAGGAGGAGGAACTCGACCTCAAGCTCCGCCAGCCCCGCTCCCGCGCCCAGCAGGTGGCCAGCGAGTACATCGAAGAGGAGATCGGAATCGTCATGCTCTCCGAGGGCGTGACGGTCAAGGAACTCGCCGAGAAGTGCAACCGGCCCGCCAAGGATGTCGTCGCCAAGCTGCTCCACCGGGGCATCTTCGCCACCATCAACCAGCCCCTCGACACCGAGATGGCCAAGGACATCGCCCGCGAGTTCGGCTACCTGGCCGACATCGTCTCCTTCGAGGAGGATGTCCAGATCGCCTCCGACGAATCCGGCGAAGTACAGGGCGAGAAGCTCCCCCGCCCCCCCGTCGTCACCATCATGGGCCACGTCGACCACGGCAAGACCTCGCTGCTGGACGCCATCCGCAAAACCAAGGTGGCCGCGGGCGAGGCCGGCGGCATCACGCAGAACGTGGGCGCCTACCACGTGAACGTGAAGGATCCGAACACCGGCGAGATGCGCAAAGTGGTCTTCCTCGACACGCCGGGCCACGAAGCCTTCACCAAGATGCGTGCCAGGGGCGCCAAGGTCACGGACATCGCCGTCCTGGTGGTGGCCGCCGACGATGGCGTCATGCCGCAGACCGTGGAATCCATCAACCACGCCAAGGCCGCGGAAGTGCCCCTGGTCGTCGCCATCAACAAGGTCGACAAGCCCGGTGCCAACCCGGACAAGGTCCAGCAGGGCCTGCTCCAGTACAGCGTCCAGACCGAGGCCTACGGTGGCGATGTGCCCGCCGTTCTCGTCAGCGCCAAGACCAAGCAGGGCCTCGACGAACTGCTCGAGACGCTGCTCCTGGTGGCGGATCTGAAGGAACTGAAGGCCGTCTACGACTGCCCCGCCGCCGGATCCATCATCGAAGGCCGCCTGGATCGGGGCCGCGGTCCCGTGGCCACGGTGCTCGTGCAGCGCGGCACCCTGAAGGCCGGCGACATCTTCGTGGCCGGTGCCACCATGGGCCGCGTCCGCGCCATGTTCGACTACCTCGGCCAGCGCGTCACCGAGGCCGCTCCTTCCACCGCGGTGCAGATCCTCGGCTTCGAGGAAGTCCCCAGCGCCGGCGACAACTTCCAGGTGGTGGAGGACGAGGGCAAGGCCCGCACCATCGTCTCCTTCCGTCAGGAGAAGGCCAAGCAGGCCGCGCAGCAGAAGCAGCGCGCCACGCTCGAGACCTTGTTCAGCACCCTCAAGGATGGCCAGGTCAAGGAACTGCCCCTCATCATCAAGGCGGATACCCAGGGCTCCGTGGAGTCGCTGGTGGGCCAGCTGGAGCGCCTGAGCACCGACAAGGTGCGGGTGCGCATCATCCACAGCGCCGCCGGCACCGTCACCGAGAACGATGTGCTGCTCGCCGAAGCCTCCAAGGCCACCATCATCGGCTTCCAGACCCGGGCCGAGAAGAAGACCGAGGAACTCGCCCGTGAAGAGGGCGTGGACCTGCGCTTCCACGACATCATCTACAAGATCACGGAAGAGATCGAACAGGCCATGGTCGGCATGCTCGATGCCACCGAGAAGGAAACCGTCCACGGCCAGGCCGAAGTGCGCCAGCTCTTCAAGATCGGCAAGACCGTCATCGCCGGCTCCTTCGTCACCGAGGGCAAGGTCCAGAAGTCGAACAGGGTCCGCGTGAAGCGCGGCGAGGAGGTCCTCTTCGAGGGCGGCCTCAAGAACCTCAAGCGCTTCAAGGAGGACGTGACCGAGGTGAAGAATGGCCTGGATTGCGGCATCTCCCTCGATGGCTTCGACGAGCTGAAGGAAGGGGACATCCTCGAGTTCTTCAGCAAGGAGAAGGTGATCGCGACTTCGCTCAGCTGACACGATCTGCGCCTCGCGCAGATCGGAAACGGGCCCGCATAGCGGGCCCGTTTTTCATTGAACTCCATAATCGACTCAATGGTGTTTAAATATTGATTACACTAGGGTAATCATCATTCATGTGATTCGCATCACGACCGGAAGGCCTCACACTGGGCGGTCTCCCCGACGAGGTACCCATGGCCGCCCCCAGCTTCGCCCTCACCGCCCCCTCGAATCAGAAACCCGCCAGCAACCCCCTGGGCCTGGTGGGTATCGACCACTTCCAGCTGACCGGCTCCATCGCCCGTCTGGAGCCCCTCTACCGCCGCCTCGGCTTCGCCCGCATCGCCAGCGGCACCCACGCCTGGGGCCGGGTGGTCCACCTGCGCCAGCAGCGCATGGACATCCTCATCTTCGAGGCGGACGCCTCCCACCCGGCCGGTCACTATTTCCAGGCCCATGGGGAAGGGGTCTGCGCCCTCAACTTCGAGGTGGAGAACCTGGAGGCCGCCCTCGCCCAGGCCCGGTCCCAGGGCGCACGGGTGATGCTGGAGCCCGAGACTCACGCCCTCGGCGCCGGCTCGGTCCGCTTCGCCGCCATCCAGGGCGTGGGCGATGTGTGGAACTTCCTGGTGGAGCGCCAAAACGAGCCGGCCACCTTCTGGCCCGGACTCTCGCTGGATCCCGCGCCCGCCCTCTGCGACCCCGGCCTCGTCCGCGTGGACCACCTCACCAACAATGTCGGGCCCGCCGAGATGGATGCCCTGGTGGACTTCTACGAGCGCGTCTACGGCTTCGTCGTCACCCGGGAGTTCCACATCCGTGGCGCCCTGGGCACGGGCCTGGATTCCAAGGTGGTGCAGAGCGCCAACAACCGCGTGATCATCCCCATCAACCAGCCCACGGATGAGAAGAGCCAGGTGCAGGAGTACGTCACCCGTCACCGGGGTCAGGGCGTGCAGCACATCGCCCTGTCCACCAACGACATCTTCCACACCCTGCGCGCCCTCCAGGCCCAGGGCTTCAAGTTCCTCCGCGTGCCCGACACCTACTACGAGCTGCTGCCCGGCCGCATCGCGAAGAGCGGCTACACCGTGCGGGAGAGCCTCGACGAAGCCAAGGCGCTGGGCATCCAGATCGACGGCGACGAAACCGGCTACCTGCTGCAGATCTTCTCCGAGGACCAGGTCGGGCCACTGTTCTTCGAGATCATCCAGCGGCGGGGGAACATGGGCTTCGGCGAAGGCAATTTCCAGGCACTGTACGACTCCATTGAGCTGGATCAGAAGAAGCGGGGCGTTCTCTAACGCCGCCCCCCTGTTCCCTCGAAAACGTGCCGCCTTGCGGCCCATATTCATGCGCTCCCTATCGAAGGCCCCCCCGGAGCCTCCGATAGCCGGTCGCCCCATGGGCTTCGGCGAAGGCAATCTCTTCGTCCTTCGGGCTCAGACCTCTCCCCGGGAGGTTGGCGGCAGCCAACTCATCCATCCTCCTGGCCAGATGAGTTCATCACCCATCGTCGTTCTCCAGGCACTGTACGACTCCATTGAGTTGGATCAGAAGAAGCGGGGCGTGCTCTAACCCCGCCCGTCCAGGGGTCATCCCTTCGCCCGGAAGTGTTTCTCCAGGGCTTCGAGGTAGGCTCTGAGGCTGGCCTGACGGATGTCCGCCGCACTTCGGGTTTCCGGGGGGAGCGGGCGCAGGTGTGGCCGAAAATCAAGATAAGTGTACGACGTGCTGTAGAAGAGCCGAAACCGGTTCTGGCTGCTGGCGATCACGATCTCTGCCGCTCCCGGGCTGCGCTCCAGAACTTCCCAATCAGCAGTGAACACCCAGGGCAGATACCCCAGCTTTTGCTGCAGGGCCTGGTTGTCCTTGAACTGGATGGGCCCGTACCCAAAGCCCAGAAGCGTACCGGCTCCGGCACCGATGGCCACCGACTTCCAGGAAGTCCAGGCCGCCGCCGCCCCGGGGACCAGGACCCCCACCAGGAATCCCTCTCCAGTTGAAACCAGCCAAGTCTTCCCAAGGCCCCGCCCAGCAGCCGGATTCGGCTTGCCCTTCAGGGTGAGCCGGAAGACCCTCGTGGGTCCCACCACCCGATCCGTGGCCTCCGTGGAAACACCAAACCCTTCAGCGAGTTGAGCCACTGCAGCCTTTTCCTCCGCCGGAGTCATCCCCTCGACAGCCTGGACAAGCTCGACCCGTTGCACCGGGCGCTCCCGCGCAGCCGTCTCCGGGCGTTTGCAGGCAGACCCCAGTGCAAGGGACAGGCCCACAACAATGGACATCACCAAGGCCCTGCGATCAGGAGTAGTCATGGAAGCCTCTGGGACCACCTTGAAGCGCTTGAAGGGATGATCCCCCAAAGCTGCACCCCCGTAAATGACCTATCAGGCGGGAATGATCCCCGCCAGCCGCTTGATCAGCTGGATCTGCCCGCCGTGGTGCAGGTCATGGGCGGCAACGCCGAGGAGGAGGTCGCGGAGGCGGTACTTGGCCTTGGCGGAGGGGCGGTCCAGGTCGGCCGGCTTCAGCGCGACCACGGCGGTCCGCAGCTCGCGATGCAGGCGGTCCAGCAGCGCCAAGTCAGCCTTCCACTGGGCGGCATCGGCTCCCTCCCGGGAGAACCAGTTGGAGCCCTTCAGGGGGAAGGCGCCTCGCGGCAACTCCACCAGCTGGCGCAGCACGGCGTACTTCCAGTAGGCCAGATGGACCACGAGCTCGTGGATGGAGGGCCTTCCGGGACCGGGCCGGTGCGCCGCGGCCTGCACCTTCACACCCCTCAGCGCCCCCTTCAGGTTGGTGCCGTGCCAGGACTTGTGGTCATAGGCCTGATCGAGGGCCAGCAGGATCAGATCCGTGTCACGGGACATGGGTCCTCCGGAAATCCTCCCCAGCTTGCCAGCTTCCGGAACCGAGGCGCGGCGGCTCGCATGTCATTGGGGTAAGGTAGTCCCATGCGCGTTTTCCCCTCCCGCCAGCGTGGGTTCACCCTGCTGGAACTGCTCACCGTCATGACCATCCTGGCCCTGCTGGCCACGGTGGGCCTGGCGGGCTACCGGCACAAGACGCTGGTGGCGCGGGAAGCGGTCCTCAAGGAGAACCTCTTCCAGATCAACCACTCCCTGGAGCAGTACCGGGCGGATCGCGGGAAGTATCCCTCGAGCCTGGCCCCCCTCCGGGAACTGGGCTACCTGCGGGACATCCCCTGGGATCCCATGACCCAGTCCAGGGATACCTGGCAGTTGGAGCTGGAGCCCCCGGATCCAGACAATCCCGATGCGGAGTTGGGCGTCTTCCGGGTGAGGAGCGGTTCCACCGACAAGGGCGAGAACGGCATCCCGTACAACGAGTGGTAGGACCGTCCCCAGTGTTCAGTCTTCAGTCCAGGTACGCATGAGCCCAAGCACCCTCCACAGACTGGATCGCATCTCGGTGGCCCTCCTGCTGCTCTGGGCGGGGGCTGCCCTGGGGTTCGGCGTCTTCTCCGCGCCGGTCTTCTTCCGGGAACTGCCCAGTCGCGACATGGCGGGCCACATCGCCGGATTGATCATCGGCCGCCTGGATTGGGCGGCCTGGACGGCTTTCGGGCTGGCGGGCATCAGCTGGGGCGCCCGCTGGATGGCCGAACTGAAGGAAGAGCTCATCGGCCCCATCCGGCTCTGGAGCGCCGCCTGGCTGGTGGCCATGCTCATGTGCCTGGCGAGCACCTTCGTGGTGACGCCCAAGGTGCGGGCGATCCGCGCCAGGATCGGCGCGCCCATCGAGACCCTGGCGCCGGACCATGCCGACCGCGTGGCCTACAACAGGGCCCACGGCGTCAGCCGCAACCTCTTCTTCCTGCGCATCCTGCTGGCCCTGGGTCTGGCGGCCACGGTGGGGATGATGCCGAAGAAGGGTCAGTCGCCCGAGGCCTGAACCCGATCCCCGTCCTTCAAACCCAGGGGCGGGTTGAGCACCACGGTGTCGCCGGGCTGCAGGCCGGCCAGCACGCGGAGGCGCTGGTCCTCCTCCTCGCCGAGCTGCAGGGCCTGGAAGCGCACCCGGCCATCAGCCTGGACCACGGCCGCACTGGACTTCCCCTCCCGCAGCACCACGGCCTCCACGGGCACGGCGAAGCGGCTGGCCACCTGCACCTTCAACCCCACCTGGACGAACCCGCCCGCCAGGAAAGCCCGGTCGCGGTTGTCGAGGTCCGCCTCCACAAGGAGGGTGCGGGTCCGGGGATCCAGGGCCCCGGCCACGCGGCTGAGCTTCGCCTTCCGGACCACGTCAAGCCGTTCCACCGGGCGGATCTCCACCTCGGTGCCCGGCTTCACCTGGGAGGCCACCGTGGCGTCGAGGTACAGGGTCACGCGGAGACGATCCACCTCCGCGAGGGTCACGAGGGGCTGCGCCGTGCTGGTGGAACCCCCGTTCTGCACCAGCGCGCCAGGGTCGGCGAAGCGCTGGGTGATCACCCCGCTGAAGGGCGCCCGGACCACCTGGTAGCCCTTCAGGGTGGCCTGGGAGGCCAGCTTGGCCTCGGCCACGCGGGCGTCCGAGTCGGCCTGTTCCACGTCGCGGGGGCTCAGGAGGCCGTCCTTCCCGAGCGACCGGCTGCGCTCGGCATTCCTGCGCTTGTTGTCGAAGTCGGCCTGCAGGGCCTGGGTGTCCCGATCGGTTTCCGGCGACTCCACCACCGCCACGACTTGGCCCTTGGCCACGACGGAACCCTTGTCCACGGGGATGCTGCGGAGGAAGCCGCTGACCTTGGCGTAGAGCGTGGTACTGGCATAGGGGAGCGCCTCGCCCGCGAGGGTCAGACCGCGCTCCGAGGCCTGGCTGCCCACCTTCGCGACGCGGACGCGTGGGCCCGCCTCCAGGTCGGCCCTGCGGTGCTGGGCCTCCTGCTTCAGGCCGGACTGCCGGGCCCAGAGGAGGCCACCCACGCCCAGGGCGGCCACAACCACGGTGAGGGCGCCACCCAGCTTGAAAGTCGGGGATTCCGGTCGCTCGCTCATGCTTCACTCCCTTGCTGTTCTTCCTGGAACCGACTTTCCAGCAGATGGGCCGTGGGCGGCTTCTTCCGCAGGAGGCTGTAGACGACGGGCACGATGAAGAGGGTGACGAAGGTGGCCATCAACAAGCCCCCGATCACCGCCCGGCCCAGGGGCGCGTTCTGGCTGCCGGCCTCGCCCAGGGCCAGGGCCATGGGCACCATGCCGATGATCATGGCCAGCGCCGTCATCAGCACGGGCCGCAGGCGGACCCGGCCGGCCTCCAGGGCCGCTTCCAGGGCGCTCAGGCCCGGGTTCCCGGCCCGCACCTCATTGGCGAAGCTCACGATGAGGATGGCGTTCGAGGTGGCGATGCCCACGGCCATGATGGCCCCCATGAGGGACTCCACGTTGAAGGTGGTGCCCGTCAGGGCCAGCATCCACAGGATGCCCACCAGGGCTCCCGGCACGGCGGTGATGATGATGAAGGGATCCAGCCAGCTCTGGAAGAGCACCACCATGAGCAGGTAGACCAGGGCGATGGCGATCACCAGGCCGCCGCCGAGGCTGCGGAAGGATTCGGTCATCACCTCGTTCTGGCCGCGGATCCGGATCTTCATGGGAGGCGGCAGGGGCCCCAGGGCCTTGATCTGGCCTTCGATGTCCTTCACCACGGCCCCCAGGTCGCGGCCATCCACGTTCGCCATCACGTCGAGCACCCGCTGGATCGTGGCGTGGTTGATCTCGCTGGGCGTGCTGATCCGCTGGATGGAGGCCAGATTGGACAAGGGCTGGAAAGAGGTCTGGGCCGCGGGCCCGGCGGCTTTGAAGGGATCCGCCTGCAGCAGGTTGGCGGCACCCGGGAGGCCGAAGGGCGTGGCGAGGAGCTTGCCCGGCGAATCGAGGTCTGTGAGCGGCGACTTCACGACCACGGTGTAGTTCACGCCGTTGGCAGGATTCAGGAAGTACGAGGGCGCCAGCTGGCCGTTGCCGGAGAGGGACACCAGCAGGCCGTTGGCCACGTCCCGCTGGGACACGCCCACCCGGGCCGCCCGAAGGCGATCGACATCCACCCGGTAGGCTGGGGTCTCCGTCACCTGCTTGATGCGCACATCCACCGCGCCCGGCACGCCCTGGACGGCCGCCTTCAGGCGCTGGGCGACGTCCGCGCTGGCCTGCAGGTTCGCGCCCTCGATCTGCACATCGATGGGCGCCGCCACACCGAAGTTCAGTACCTGGCTCACGATGTCGGCGGGCTGGAAGTAGAAGCTGACCCCGGGCAGCTGCCTGGGCAGCTCTTCCCTGAGCTTCGCCATGTGCTCGCGGGTGTGATGGCCCTCCGGCGCCAGGGAGATGAACAGGTCCGCATCCTGGCTCGTGACGTTGTCACTGGGCATGAAGGCCATGTTGAAGGCGTTCGCCACGCCGATGTTGCTGTTCACCGAGCGCAATTCCTCGGCCGGGATGATCCGCCGGACTTCGGCTTCGACCTGGGCCACCAGCCGTTCCGTTTCCTCCAGGCGCAGGCCCGCGGGGGCCCGCACGTGCAGCTTCATGAGGCCCACATCCACCGTGGGGAAGAAGTCCCGGCCGATGACGAAGAGCAGGCCTGAACTCACGGCGACAAAGGCGATCGCCACCATGAGGACGAAGACCCGGTGGTGCAGCACCTGGTCCAGGGCGCGGCCGTAGGCCTCCTGGAGACGGCCCAGCCAGTGCTCGCGCCAGGCATTGAACCGGCCGACGAGGCTCTCGGCCTCGGGGTGGTCATGGGCCATGAGCATGCGGGCCATGGTGGGCACCAGCGTGCGGGACAGCAGGTACGAGGCCAGCATGGAGAACACCACGGCCATGGCCAGGGGCGTGAAGAGGTACTTGGCCGGGCCCACCAGGAGCACCACCGGAAAGAACACGATGCAGATGGCCAGGGTGGCCACGATGGCCGGCACGGCGATCTGCCGGGCGCCGTCCAGAATGGCGACGGTGAGCGGCTTGCCCATGGCCTGGTTGCGATGGATGTTCTCCACCTCCACCGTGGCGTCATCCACCAGCATGCCGATGGCGAGGCTGAGACCACCCAGGGTCATGATGTTCAGCGTCTGACCGGACAGCTTCAGCCCGATGAGCCCCACGAGGATGGCCAGGGGGATGCTGGTGCAGACGATGAGCATGCTGCGCCAGGAGCCGAGGAACAGCAGGATCATCAAGGACACGAGCAGGGACGAGACCAGGGCCTCCTTGGCCACGTCCTGGATGGCCGCCCGCACGAAATGGCTCTGGTCGAAGTCGAACTTCAGCTCCATGCCCTTGGGCGCGGCGGCCTGGATGGCGGGCAGGGCCTCCTTGGCCGCATCCACCACCGCGAGGGTGGACGCGTCGGCCTTCTTCAGAATGGCCAGGTACGTGGCCCGCTGGCCGTTGATGCGCACGATGTTGGTCTGGTCCGCGAAGCCGTCGTAGACGCGGGCCACATCCCCCAGGAACACCGGGGCGCCGTTCACCAGCTTCACCGGCAGCCCCCGGAACTCGTCGACCGTGGCCGGGCTCGAGTTCGTCAGCACCGGCACCTCGCGGCTGCCCATGCGGGCGGTCCCGGCCGGGGTGATGACGTTCTCTGAAGACAGGGCGTTCACCACATCGGCCGGGCCGAGGCCCCGGGCCGCCAGCTTCGCCTTATCGATGTCCACGGATACCTGGCGCCCCTTGCCGCCGTACGGAAGGGGTGTGGCGAGGCCCGGAATGGTGAACAGCCGGATGCGGATGAAGTTGGTGGCGTAATCCACGATCTTCTGCTCGGGCAACGTGTCGCTGCGGGCCGCGAGCTGGACCACGGGCACGTTGCTGGCGTTGAATTGGATGACGGCCGGGGCCGTCATGCCCGGCGGCATGATGCGCAGGATGGGGCCACTGACCGCCGAAATCTGCGCAATGGCCGCGCCGATGTCCGTGCCGGGCTGGAAGTAGACCCGCAGCAGGCCGACCCCCTGGATGCTCTGGGACTCGATGCGCTCGATGCCGTTGACGGTGGTGGACATGGCCCGCTCGCTGATGGTGACCACCCGGCGCTCCATCTCCTCGGGCGCGAGCCCGCCGTATTGCCAGACCACCGCGACCACGGGGATGTCGATGCTGGGGAAGATGTCCACCGCCATGCGCTGGATAGAGAGCGTCCCCATCAGCAGCACGAGCAGGCACATCACGGCGGTGGTGTAGGGACGACGCAGGGCGAGCCGGACGATCCACATGGCCTGGCCCCCCTACTTCCCAGCGGCGGAGGCATCGAGTTCCGCCTCCATCCGGTCGAGATTGTCCATGACCGAAGCCAGGAGGCCGCGAAGATGGCCGCGCTCCTCCACGCCGAGCCCCTGCTCCATGCCTTCCCGCATGAACTGCCGGAAGCCATGGAGCTCCTTGATGAGAGCCTCCGCCCCGGGTTCGAGGTGGAACAGGATCCGCCGCCGATGGGCCGGGTCGGCCTCGGCCCGGATGAGGCCCCGGTCCTGGAGGGTCCGGAGGGTCCGGGTGGCCGTGGGCTTGTCCATCCAGGTGCAGCGGGCCAGATCCCCGTGGCAGCGGCCATCTTGCTCCGCCACCGCCATCAGGAGCTGGTACTGCTGGGGCGAGAGGCCATGCGGAGCCAGGCGGCGCCAGGCGACCTGCCGCATGCGGCTCTTCACCGCGGTGATCACATGGGGGAGGCTGGCGGTCTTCCAGGAGGTTGAAAGTTGCATAAGCAACAAATTACAAGACAGGCTTCCCGTTTGTCCAGCCCCTGAGATTCAATCACGAAACCGGTACCGGGTCGGGCAGCTCCCAGGCCTCCAGCTCCCGGGGCGTGGGCGGTCCGGGGATCAGCTCCCGCAGCCATCCACGGATCTCGAGGATGCCGGTGCCATGCAAGGCGCAGGCCTGGACGGCCCCGGGATGGCGCTTTTTCAGGTCCAGCTTCTGGGGCCGGTGGAGCCGGTCCACCTGGTTCAGCACCAGCAGGCGGGGCTGGGCGTCGCCATCCTCGGGGGCGCAGCCGATCTCGCGGAGGGTGGCCCCCACGACCTTCAAGTGGTCCTCCAGGTCCGGGTGGGCGGCGTCGGCCACCACCAGGAGGGCATCGGCGGTGCGAACCTCGCCCAGGGTGCTGCGGAAGGCCGCCACCAGCTGGTGCGGCAGCTTGCGGATGAAACCCACGGTATCCGCCACCAGGCAGTGCTTGGGTTCGGGATCCCCCTCGCCGGTCTCGGGATCGAAGTCCTGGCCCAGCCAGGCCTTGCGGGTGGTGGTGTCGAGGGTGGCGAAGAGCAGGTCCCGGGGCTCGCCTTCGCCCGTGAGCGCCTTCAGGAGGGTGGTCTTGCCGGCATTGGTGTAGCCCACGAGGGCCACCCGGGGCAGGCCCTGGGGCCGGCCCTGGCGCTGGGTTTCGCGCACCTTCTCGAGGTGGGTGAGTTCCCGCTTGAGCTGGCTGATGCGGGTGCGGATCATGCGGCGGTCCACCTCGATCTGGGTCTCGCCAGGGCCGCCGCGCAGGCCCACGCCGCCACCCTGGCGCTCCAGGTGGGTCCAGGCCCCCTTGAGGCGGGGCAGTTCGTACTCCAGCCGGGCCAGCTCCACCTGGGCCTTGGCCTCCCGGGTCTGGGCGCGCTGCTCGAAGATGCTGAGGATGAGACCCGTGCGATCCAGACAGATGAGGTTGGTGAGCTTCACGATGGCATTCACCTGGCTGCCGCTCAGCTCGTCGTCGCAGATGAGGTGCTGGACTCCCTGCCGGGCCGCCTCGTCAGCCAGAGCCTGCAGCTGGCCCGAACCGTAGAAGGTCCGGGTGGCGATCTGGGACCGCTTCAGGATCCGCCGGGTCTGGACCTCGAACCCGCAGCTCCGGGCCAGTTCGGCCAGTTCCAGGAGGTGATCCTGGATGCGATCCTCCCGGTCCTCGGGGCCCTGGCGGGCGATGAGCAGACAGCGGGGAGGGGTTTCGGCCATGAGGCAAAGCTGCCGTGTCCGAGGGCAATAATCAAGTCCCCGGCTACCCTGGATCCATGCCCTTGTTTGAACGCACCATCGCCGACCGCTATCTGAAGACCCACCGCAAGGGGGCCTTCGTCCGGATCATGGTGCGTTTCGCCCGCGGTGGCACAGCCCTGGGCGTCTTCGCCATGGTGGTGACCCTGGCCGTGATGAACGGCTTCCACGAAGAGATCCAGGCCACCCTGTTCAGCGCCACGGCTCATTTCACGGTGTTCAACCTGGCCGGGGACATCCCCGACACCGAAGGCGCCCTGAAGGCCATCCGGGCCGTCCCCGGCGTGCAGGCCGCCTCGCCCATCCGGCTCGAGAAGGGCCTCCTGCGCCGCCCGGACAGCGAGATGCCGCCGGAAACCGTGGTGGTGAAGGCCGTGGATCCCGCCACGGCCCATGGGACCTCCAGCATCTTCGATTCCATGCAGCCCGCCCCCATCGATCAGCTGAAGGAGGGCGAGATCATCCTGGGCAAGGAACTGGCCCAGCGCCTCAGTCTGCGGGTGGGGGACACGGTGGCCCTGGCTGTCTTCCGGCTGGAGCTGGGCCTGGGTGGCCAGCAGCCCAAAGTCGCGGCGTTCCGGGTGGCCGGCACGTTCCATAGCCACAGCTCCGAATACGACAAGGCCTGGGCCTTCATCCACCTGGCGGATGCCATGCGGATGGCCCGCTCCGAAGGCCGGGCCGAGATGATCGAAGTGCGCGCCAAGAGCATCGACGCCATCGCGGAGGTGAAACCCCGGGTGCTGGAGGCCCTCGGCCCAGCCTTCCAGGCCACGGACCTGCGGGAATCCAACCGGGCCCTTTTCGCCGCGCTGACCGTGGAGAAGTGGGCCTTCGCCGCCGTGCTGAGCCTCATCGTGCTGGTGGCGGCCTTCAACATCGTGGCGTCCCTGGTGCTGCTGGTGACGGAGAAGCGGCGCGACCTGGGCGTGCTGCTGGCCCTGGGCGCCACGCCGAAGCAGATCCAGCGGCTCTTCGAGCTGCAGGGCCTGCGCATCGGCGTCGTAGGCACAGCCTGGGGTCTGGGCACCAGCGTGCCCCTCTGCCTGATCCTCGACCACTGGAAGCTTCTGAAGCTGCCCGCCGCCGTCTACGACTTCATCACCTACATGCCCTTCCGCCTGAAGCCGTTGGATGTCCTGCTGGTGGCCGTCTTCCCCCTGCTGGTCTCCTGGCTGGCCGCCCGCTACCCCGCCAAGAAGGCAGCCGCCCTGGACCCCGTCGACGCGCTGAGGGCCGAATGATCGGACAGCCCCTATCCATCACCGCCCTGCACAAGA
Source organism: Geothrix campi (assembly GCF_024609265.1). Lineage (GTDB taxonomy): Bacteria > Acidobacteriota > Holophagae > Holophagales > Holophagaceae > Geothrix > Geothrix campi. Next base: position 1,642,437 of record NZ_JANHMP010000001.1, read on the forward strand.
CCTACCCCGGCAACGCCCATCCAGTCTTCGACGGCTTCTCCCTCGAGGTGGCGGCCGGCAGCCTCTGCGCCATCGTGGGGGTCTCCGGCGTGGGCAAGACCACCCTGCTGAACTGCGTGGCGGGGCTGGATCACTGGGAGGCCGGCGGCATCACCGTGGGGGGCGGCCCCGTGCCCGAGGGCGCCGAGGCCCGGGCCCTCTATCGGCGCCGCCGCGTGGGCCTGGCCTTCCAGCAGCCCCACCTGCTGCCCGAATTCACCGTGCGGGAGAACCTCCGCATGCCGCTCCTCATCGACGGCGACGGCTCCGCCGAAGCCGAAGCCTGGATCGGCCAGTTGCTGGCCACTGTGGGCCTGGGGGATCTCGGTGAGCGTCTGCCCGGCCAGCTCTCCGGCGGCCAGGCCGCCCGCGCCGGCCTGGCCCGCGCCCTGGTGCGCAAACCCGCCCTCTGGCTGCTGGACGAGCCCACCGGCAACCTCGACCCCGCCACGGCGGAAGAGGTATTCGGTTTCCTCCTGGGTCTCCACGCCGAGCTGCGCCCCACCACCCTCCTCGTCACCCACAACCCGGGCCTGGCCGAGCGCTGCATGCGGACGGTGCGGCTGGGCTGAGGGGTCCCGTCCCTGAAGACTAGGGACTGTTCACCACCAATCGAACTCAGATCCCCGCATCCTCGCGGCTGATGCGGGAGAGCGCGGCCAGGTCCTGGTCGCCGTAGCCCTTGGCCACGGCTGCCAGCAGGCGGTCCCGCAGGAAGCTGGTGATGGGCAGGGGCGCCTGGTAGGCCTCCGCAGCGCGGAGGGCCAGGCTCACATCCTTGAGGGCCAGCCGCAGCGCGAAGCCCGCGGGTTCGAAGTCGCCCCGCACCACGGCCCCTCCGTAGGCATCGGCCAAGGGCGATTTCAGCAGGGCCGTGTTCAGGATCTTCAGGGTGGTCTCCGGCGCCACGCCCGCCTTCTCGCCAAAGGCGAAGGCTTCGCTCAAGGCCTCCACGGCGGTGATGAGGAGGCCGTTCCCCGCCAGCTTCATGGCGTGGGCCGTGGAGGCCCGCTCGCCCAGGGGGAAGACGCCCTGCCCCAGGGCCTCGAACAGGGGCTGGCAGCGGGCCACCTGCTGCTCCGGGCCGGCGGCCAGGATCCAGAGCTGGCCCGAGGCCGCCGCGGGGGGACGCCCGAAGACCGGCGCAGCCACGAAGCCCTGCCCGGCCTCGGCGTGCGCCTCGGCCAGACGCGCCGACGTGGCGATGCCGATGGTGCTCATGGAGACATGAACCGCCTCGGGGGCGAGGACCTCCAGCAGACCGCCCGGGCCGAAGGCGAGCGCCTCTTCCGCCCCGTCATCAGCGAGCATGGTCACCGCCAGGTCGGCGCCTTCGGCGGCTTCCCGCACGGAGGCCGCCACCCGCACCCCCAGGGCTGCGAAGGGCCGGGCCCTGGCCATGTCCCGGTTGAACACCGACAGGTCGAAGGCGCCCGCCAGTCGGCGCGCCATGGGATCGCCCATCCGTCCCAGACCCAGGAATGCGATGCGCATGGTCCCTCCGGGTGAAGGTCTCAGTCCAGCAGGGTAGCCGGAATCCCCTTGGCCCGCCGGTCTTCCAGCAATTCACCGAGGATGACAGCCGCCGCGGCGGCATCCAGGAGGAGCTTGCGCTTCTCGGGCTTCACGCCCCGCTCCCGCAGCAGGCGCTCGGCCTCGGCGCTGCTGAGGTGCTCGTTCGCGAAACGCAGGGGCAGGCCCGTGCGGGCCGCCAGGGCCTCGCCGAAGGCCCGCGCCGCCGGCGCCGTGGCGCTCTCAACCCCGTCCTTGTGGCGGGGCAGCCCCACCGCCAGGGCCTGCACGCCCTCCTCCTTGCAGAGCCGCGCCAGGCGGTCCAGCGTGCGCTCCTCCTCCTGGGGCCACACCTCGAAGGGCGAGGCCAGGATCTCCAACTCGTCCGAGAAGGCGAGGCCGATCTTCTTCGTGCCGTGGTCAATGGCGAGCCAGCGCATCCTGCCATCCTAGCCCCATGCCGGTCCGCGTCCTCACCTTCGCCACCGCCCTCGGCCGCCTGCGCCTGGGCTGGACGGCGGAAGGCATCTGCCGCCTGCGCTTCGTGGACGGCCCCGACCGGGAGGAAGCCCCGCAGGCGCCGGCCTGGATCATGGACGCCGTGCGGCGCCTGATGACCCACCTAGCGGGCCAGCCTCAGGACCTCGACGGCATCCCCGTGGATCTGTCAGAGCTGACGCCGTTCCAGCAGAGCGTGGCCCAGGTGCTCCGGTCCACCCGACCCGGCCAGACGATCAGCTACGGCGAGGTGGCCCTGCTGGCCGGTCGGCCCGGCGCGGCCCGGGCCGTGGGCCAGGCGGTGAAGGCGAACCCCGTGCTCATCCTCGTGCCCTGCCACCGCGTGGTGGCCTCGGACGGCCCTGGCGGCTGGAGCGCCTTCGGAACACCGGAGCGCAAGGCGCGGCTCTTGGAACTGGAGAACCTCACAGCCGGTTGATGTCCCGCGTCTCAAGCACGGCCTTCGGCGCTCCCTCCAGGCCGGCGTGGAGCATGGCCCGCCCGAGCTGCTCCGTGGTCGTGAAGCTGTCCGGGGAAAGCAGCTTCAGGATCGGGAAGAAGGGCCCCATGACGCGGTAGAGGATGCGGTACAGCTTCGTGGTGGACTGGATGCCGTGCAGGGGCCGGATGACGCCGGGACGGAAGAGATACACGGCCTTGAACGGCAGGCGCCGCAGGTCATTTTCGGTCTGCCCCTTCACCCGCGCCCACATGATCCGGCCCCGCCCGGTGCTGTCCGTGCCTGCGCCGGACACGTAGCTGAAGGTCATGCCCGGGTTGAGCCGGGACAGCACCTGGGCGGCCGCCAGCGTGAGGTCGTAGGTCACGCGGCGGTACTCGGCTTCGTCCAGGCCCGCCGAGGACACGCCCAGGCAGAAGAAGCAGGCGTCCAGCCCGACCAGATCGCTCTCGACCGGACCATAGTCGAGGAAATCCGTATGGACGAGCTCCTTCAGCTTCGCGTGAGTCTGGTTCGTGGGCCGGCGCACGAGGGACACGACCTGGGTCACCCGCGGATCGAGCAGGCACTCGCGCAGGACGCCCTGGCCGATCATGCCCGTGGCGCCGAACAGCAGGACCTTCATGGCAGACCTCCCTGGGGGAGCATGGGCCGCCCGTCCAGCGTGGCACGGATGGGGACTTCGGCCCCGGTCTTCCAGGGCAGTTCGGGCCACCAACGCTGGTGGGGCGGTGCCTCAGGCTCGAAGCCCTCGCCGGGCCGGGGCACCGCCACTGTGGCGCCGACGGAGCCCGCAGCGGCCAGTACCCGTTCCACGGGTTCCGTCCAACCATGGGCGGCCAGATTGAAGAGGCCCCAGTGGATGGGGAGAAGCACCCGGCCGCGCACCATGCCGTGGGCCGCCACGGCCTGTTCGGGCCCCAGGTGCCAGTCAGGCCAGGCCGGGTTGTAGGCCCCAGCCTCGATCATGGCCAGGTCGAAGGGGCCCAGACGCTCGCCGATGTCCGTCAGGCCCGGGAACATGCCCGTGTCGCCGGAGAAGTAGACCCGGTGGCGGGGGCCGAGGAAGGCGAAGCCACCCCAGAGGGTGCGGTCCTTGTCCCGCAGGCCGCGGCCCGAGGCGTGCCGCGCCGGAGTGAGAACCACCTCCAGCTCGCCCACCTGGATTGATTCCCACCAATCCAGCTCCGTGATGCGGGCCGCGGGCACGCCCCAGCGCACGAGGCGGGCCCCCACGCCCAGCGGCACCACGAAGCGCGTGTCCCAGTCCTTCAGGCGGCGCAGGGTGCCTTCGTCCAGGTGGTCGTAGTGGTCGTGGGAGATGGCCACCACCTGGGGCATCGGCAGCTCCTCCAGGGGGATGAGGGGCGCGTAGAAGCGGCGCGGTCCGGCCCAGCCGACGGGGGAGGCCCGGCGACCCCACACGGGATCCGTGAGGATGCGCGTGCCATCCACGTCCAGGTACACCGTGGAATGGCCCAGCCAGGTGGCCCGCAGGCCCGAAGGAGCGGCCGCTTCCAGGTCGGCGCGGGTGGGGTGCGCCACGGGCAGGGGTTCCCGGGGCGTCGAGTTCCGGTCCCGCCGGAAGAGGCTGCCGACGGCCCCCCAGGGGTCGTTCCAGAGGGTCTGCGGGTTGCGGAAGTGCCCATCGCGCCATTGAGGGGATTGCGGGGATCGGTCCATGCGGGAACTCCTGAGGAAATCGGGGGAGGAACCGGCGACCCAGAAGCCCCCGGCCACCGCGGCGGCAAAGAGCAGGGCCACGGTTTTGCGGAGACGGTCAGATCGGATAGACCACCCCTGTGCTCTGCTCGGAGTGCCGCCACATCCAGCGCTGGAGGCCCCTGTCCCGGGAGAGGGCATTGGATTGCACCCGCACGGGCGCCCCCTTCATCTCCAGGAAGCGTGAGGGGCCGAAGTACTCACCGCCCTTCACGGCAGGATCCGTGGCGGCCCGCAGCAGCGGCTGGGCTCCACCGAAGGCATCCTGGCTCAGCAGGGCCTCCAGGCCCGCGGTCCGGAGCCAGCGGATCCAGCCCGCGTGGCGCTGGAGCTCCGTCCTCGCCCAGCCGGGGTGGGCGGCCACGGAGCGCGTCGTCGAACCGGCCGCCTCCAGACGGCGCTGCAGCTCATAGGCGAAGAGGAGGTTGGCCAGCTTCGACTGGCCATAGGCGGCCCAGGCCCGGTAGCCGCCGTCGAAGTGCATGTCATCGGCGTAGATGCGGCCTGAGCGGTGGGCCCCGCTGCTCATGGTCGCCACGCGGGAACCTGGGGTGGCCAGCAGGCGCTCCAGCAGAAGGCCGGTCAGCGCGAAGGGACCGAAGTGGTTGGTGCCGATCTGCAGCTCGAACCCGTCCTCAGTCTTCCCGTAGGGCGGGACCATGACGCCGGCATTGTTGAGGAGCAGGTCCAACCGGTCGAACCGCCCGAGGATCTCAGCGGCCGCCTTCCGTGCGGAGGCCAGGGAAGCCAGGTCCAGGGCCTGGACTTCCACCCGGGCGCCGGGATGGAGGGCCCGGATGTGCCGCGCCGCCTCCTCGGCCTTGGGCAGGTTCCGGCAGGCCAGGACCACCGTGGCCCGGCAGGCCGCCAGGATGCGGGCGGCCTCGAAGCCGGTGCCAGAGGTGGCCCCGGTGACCACGGCCACCCGGCCGGTCTGATCGGGGATCTGGGCCCAGGTCCAATCTTTTTGCGCCATGTCGTTCTCCATGATGGGCTTGACATATTGACCAATAATGTCAGAAAGCCAATATTGACAATTGGACAAATTTTGTCAACACTCTTTTCATGGGAAACGAGAAGAAGGCCCGGGTGCTGGCGGCCGCCGAATCCGTGTTCCTGCGGTTCGGCTACCGGCGGACCACCATGGGCGACCTTGCGACCGCCGCGGGCATGTCCCGGCCGGCCCTCTACCTGGTCTTCTGCAACAAGGAGGAGGTCTTCGAGGCCGTCCTCCGCGCCTTCACCGCCCGCACGCTGGAAGAGATCCGGCAAGGCCTGGACGCCCGCCCCACTCCCCTGGAGAAGCTCCGCTTCGCCTTCGACCTCTGGGCCGTGCGTCCCTTCGGATTCTTCGAGGCCTCACCGGAACTGCGCGAGCCCCTCCACGGCGGCCTCGCCTTCGCCAGGGAGGCCATCGACCAGGCCATCACCACCTTCGAGGCCGAGCTGGTGGGCATCCTCGCCCCCCTGAGCGAGACAGCGCCTGCGAAAGCGCTTCCCCCCGAACAGATCGCCCGGGTCCTCACCCGCGCCGTCCACGGCTTCAAGGAATCTGCCACGAGCTCCGAGGAACTCCGCACCATGATCGACGGGCTGCTGGAGATGGTGCTGGCTTCCCTCCGACCCATTCCGGACGCCGGTGCCTGAAGCCGGTCGTCCATACTGGACACGATGACGCGCCCCCTGCCCGATGACCTGCTGAAAGTACCCCACCGCCGGGACGTGCCCTTCGCGCGCCTCACCACGCTGGGCGTGGGCGGGCTCTGCCGCTGGCTTTTCGAACCCACGACGGAAGGCGAGGCCCAGGCCTTCGTGCGGGCCTGCGCCCGGGAGGGCCTGCCCTGGCGGGTGCTGGGAGGCGGCTCGAACCTGGTGGTGCTGGGCGATATCGAGATGCCCGTACTGCGCTTGGCCCTGCCGAAGACCGTGCTTCGAGAGGGCAGCCAGATGACGGCCCCTGCCAGCCACGGCCATATCGCCCTGGCGGAGGCCGCCGCCGCCGCGGGCCTGTCGGGCCTGGAGTTCGCCAGCGGCATTCCGGGCTCGCTGGGCGGCGCCATCCGCATGAACGCCGGGGCCTATGGCCGCGAGTGGGTGGATGTGCTCGTGCGCTACCGCTTCCTCACGCCCGAGGGCGAGCTGGTGGAGAAGGCGCCGGAGTCCGGCGAGTTCCGCTACCGCTGGAGCTTCCTGACCGGGGGCCGCGTGGTGCTCTCGGCCACGGCCCAGCTCGCGGAAGGGGATCCGACCGCCATCCGGGCCCAGGTGGCCGAGTACCGGGCCAAGCGCGGCACCAGCCAGCCACTCTCCAAGCGCAACGCGGGCTGCATCTTCAAGAATCCGCCGGGCCAGAGCGCCGGCCGCCTCATCGACCAGACGGGGCTCAAGGGCCTGCGCGTGGGTGACGCCGAGGTGAGCCCCGAGCACGCCAACTTTCTCGTCAACCACGGCCACGCCACCGCCGCCGAGTTCGCCGAGCTGATGGACCAGGTGCGAACGAGGGTGCGGGAAAGGCATGGCGTGGAGCTGGAACCCGAAGTGGAGATCTGGCGGGAGCACCCTTGATCTCCAACGGCCAGCGCCTCGAGATCTGATGGCCAGTTAAGCGGGGTTAGGCCGCCCTCACTGACGGACATAGCGCAGGTGTGTGGCGGCTGGACCATCAAGAACCTTGTCTATGCGAAACTGCGGCCCGGGCTCGCTTAGGTTCTCGAAGAGACGCCGCCCGCCACCGAAAAACACGGGTGCCAAGGCGATTTCCAGCTCATCAACGACACCTAGGTTCAGATACTGCTGGATCACATCCGGTCCACCCGCGACACGAATATCACGACTGCCTGCGGATTCCCGAGCCAGTTCTAGGGCGCGCTCTGGCCCTTCATTGACGAAGTAAAAGGTCGTGCCACCGGGGCGCATCCAGGGCTCGCGTTTCTCATTGGTAAGAACGTATACCGGTGTGTGAAACGGAGCCTCTTCTGGCCAGGCGCGCTCGCCTTGGTCGAACATCCGCTTGCCCATGATGTTGGCACCGATGCGCTCGGTGGTCCTGCGAACCAGGTCATTGACCGGTCCGGTTTCTCCTCCTGATTCGAGCTTGAGGAGGTTCTCGCGAAAGTACTGTTGATTGATGAGCCAAGCCATCAGCGCACCCCACTTGGCACCCCAGTTCTTATACGCGGGATTCTCCATGGTCATTCCTTCCGGCGCCATGTAGCCATCGAGGCTAAGCGCGATGTTTACAAATACCTTGCTCATGATTTTCCTCTCGTATGTTTAGATGCCATGCAAGCTCGGGATTACGGCAAGGAAAAACTCGTTGAACTCATGATCCGCGTGCAGAAGAAAGTGCACGCAAACCAAGGCAGGGAGTTGGAATCCGAAGTGGAGATTTGGCGGGCCTGATGCGCCCTGTTCAGGAAGCAGGTTTCCCCTTGGCCTTGGCACGCCGTGCCTCGCTTTCGCGAATCATCTTGTCCAGGTCCGCTGCCGGCCGGATCTCCCAGGGCCCCATCTTCAGGCCCGGATGGTTCGAGATCAGGTGGATGGCGTGGTTGAGATCCCTGGCCTCCAGCATCAGGAGGCCGCCCAGCAGCTCCTTGGTCTCGGCATAGGGACCGTCCGTCACGGCCACCTTGCCATGCTCGTAGCGCACCATGGTGGCGGTATCCGGGCCCTGCAGCCCCTCCCCGCCGGCCCAGTGGCCGTCCTTCTTCAGGCCCTCATCGTAGGCGAAGCACGCGTCGATCATGGCGTTCTGCTCGCCCTGGGAGAGGGTCGACCACTGTTGGACGTCGAGGTATCCGAAGCAGATGTATTTCATGGGTGGCTCCTAAGTGGGGTCGTTCTGACCGCCTTCACACCCTGGTCGTTCGGGGAGGGCTGCTTTCGACAGGGGCCTTCGAATTATTTTTGAAGCTCGGCCATCCGCCGCTCGAGAAACCGCCGCTCGGGCCCCTGCTGGACGAGCCCGAGGGCCTGGCGGTAAGAGGCGAGCGCCTCTTCCGTCCTGCCCAGACGGCGGCAGAGGTCCGCGCGGACCGCGTGCGCCAGGTGGTACTCCGCCATGTCGCGCCGCGCGAGGAGGACGTCGGTGAGGTCCAGCCCGGCCTGAGGGCCGTCCCGCATGGCCACCGCCACCGCCCGGTTGAGGTCCACCACGGGTGAAGGCGCAATCCGGGCCAGGAGGGTGTACAACCCGATGATCCGGTCCCAGTCCGTGGCCGAGGCTTCGGCAGCCTCCGCGTGGACGGCGGCGATGGCGGCCTGAAGCGTGTAGGCGCCCACCCGGCGGGACGCCAGCGCCTGTTCCACCAGCGCCCTCCCTTCGGCCATCAAGGCCCGGTCCCACCGGGAACGGTCCTGGTCCTCCAGCAGCACCAGGTCACCCTCCGACGTGGCCCGTGCGGCCCTGCGGGACTCCTGCAGCAGCATGAGGGCGAGGAGGCCCTGCACCTCCGGGTCCGGCAGCAACGCAAGGAGCAGCCGCCCCAGGCGGATCGCCTCGCCCGAGAGATCTGGCCGCGTCAGCACCTCCCCCGAGGATGCGGAGTAGCCTTCGTTGAACACCAGGTAGATGACCTTCAGCACCGCGTCCAGCCGGTCCGGCAGGTCGGCCCGGCCGGGGATTTCATAGGGAATGCCCGCGTCGCGGATCTTCGCCTTGGCGCGGACGATCCGCTGGGCCAGCGTAGATGGAGCGGTGAGGAAGGCCCGGGCGATGGCCTCCGTCGTCAGGCCGCACACCTCCCGGAGCGTCAGCGCGGTGGAGGCTTCCAGGGACAGGGCTGGATGACAACAGGTGAAGATGAGCCGCAGGCGGTCATCTTCGACGCCTTCCTCCTCCACCCATTCCGAGGGGCCCTCGTCGGGCAGCTCGGCCAGGGCCTCAAGTGAGGTGCTGAAGCGGGCGGAGCGCCGCAGGCGATCGATCGCCTTGAAGCGCCCCGTGGACACCAGCCAGGCGCGGGGATGGTCCGGCACCCCGTCCCTGGGCCAGGCTTCCAACGCGGCCGCGAACGCATCATGCATGCCGTCTTCAGCCAGGTCGAAATCCCTGAGCAGGCGTATCAATGAGGCAAGGATCCGGCGGGACTCCTCCCGGAAGAGCGAATCGAGGAACTCCGGAATGCCCCCGGGGGCAATCGAGGCCATGGGGCATCCTCCCAGGTCATAGAGCATATAGGAGGCTTCCAGGCCATCCAGACTGTCGCCTCCAAGCGGTAGACTGACCCCGATGTCCATGCTCCCCCGCACCCGCCCCAAGCGCCCCTGGTTCCCCTGGGTTCGGGCGGGGCTGACGATAGCTGTGCTGGGCGGGGGCGCCTGGGCCCTGATGGAGCTGGGCACGCGGTACTTCGGGCTCCAGAAGCTCACCATCGAGCAGGTCAACGTGAGCGGCTGCCGGGGCGAGCGGCAGGCGGAGATCCAGGCCCTGGCGGAGAAGCTGGTGCTGGGCAAGCCCCTCTTCTGGGTGGATGCGGAGGACCTGCGGGCCCAGATCGAGGCCAAGCGCTGGGTGCGCAACCTCCAGATCCGGAAGGATCCTCCGGACCGTCTGAGCCTGGTGGTGGAGGAGCGGCGGCCCGTCCTCTGGCTGGTGCGCAGCAACGGCGTGTTCCTCGTGTCCGACGACGGCATCCTCCTGGATCGGGTCAATCAGGCGAACCTAAGCCCCATTCCCGTGGTGGTGGATCCCGCCAGCCAGACGGACCAGGGGCTGGCCCGTCTTGTGAGCGCTGCCCGGACTTTAAGGGAAAAGCAGGCCGGCTTTTATGATCGCGTCACCGAACTGAGGTGGAGCCCAAAGGGGCCTGTGGCCTACATTGAGGGCCTTCCGGCTCCGATCTACCTGTCGCGCCAGGATGTGACGAAAAACGTGCCCAATTTCCAGGGTCTGTTCGTGGATCGCCTTTCCCAGCGGCCGGATGTGGCCCGGCTTCGCTACATCGACCTGCGCTGGGACGAGGAGGTCGCCGTGGGGGAACCCGAGGACGGTCCGGCCTCCACCAAGATCCCACGCTGACCCGCGAGGGAAGAAAGCGGCGTTTTTTCCGTGCGCAAATGCTCGAACCTGGCGCGGAACTGGTGTAAACCTAGAGCAAGGAAAAGGATCTTCATGCCTCAGCGTGCCGTTCTCCTAGGCCTCGACCTTGGTGCAAGCAAAGTAGTGGCGGTGGTGGCCGTCCAGGAGGAAGACGGGACGCTGAATGTGACCGGCACCGGCCAGGCCTCGCCCCAGGGCGGGTTCACCCAGGGGCAGATCACCGACATGGACCTCTGCACCCGCGCCATCGTGCGGGCCGTGGAAGAGGCCATGAACACGGCCGGGCAGACCAAGGTGGATGGCATCCGCGTGGCCGTGGACGGCATCCAGTTCAAGGGCGAGAACCTCCGCGACTCCATCACCATCAGCAGCGGCGACAAGATCATCACCGCCTCGGACCGCGACCGGGTGCTGGAGCAGGCCACCAACGGCTGCAAGCTGGCCAAGGAGGAGCTGGTCCTCCACCGCATCCCCCAGATGTTCCACATCAAGGGCCAGCGCGACATCCGCAACCCCGTGGGCATGTTCGGCGAGTCGCTGGAGGCGGAGGTCCGCATCATCGTGGCGCCCAGCCCCGTCATCATGAACATCAACCTGGCCCTCAAGAACGCCGGGCTCCACGGCGCCGAGCTGATGTACTCGCCCCTGGCCAGCGCCGAAGCGGTGCTGAGCCGCGAGGACCGCGAGAATGGCGCGGTGGTGGTGGACATCGGCGAGCACCTCACCCACCTGGGCATCTTCCTGCACGGCACCCTGTTCCACTCGGCGGTGATCCCCATCGGCGGCATGCACTTCACCCGCGACCTGGAGATCACCAAGCACCTGGGCGGCATCACGGCCTCCGAGCGCATCAAGATCCGCTTCGGCACGGTGCTGCACAGCCATGTGCCCGTCGAGGAATCCGTCGAGCTCGAGGAGGAGGGCCGGCTGGTGTCCCGCCGGGAGATCGCCGAAGTGCTCCAGGCCCGGGCCGCGGAGCTGCTGAACCTCGTGCTGGCGGAAATGGGCCGCACGGGCCTCATGCATGAGATCCACGGCGGCGTGCATCTGGTGGGCGGCGGCGCCCTCCTCACCCACCTCCCCATCCTGGCCCAGACCATCCTGGGCCGCCCCCGCGTGGTACTGGGCCGCATCCTCGGCGTCTCCGGCCTGCCCCAGGCCACCGGCAACCCCTACTTCGTGAACGCCCTGGGCGCAGTGAAGTCCCTCGCCCGGGACATGAGCGAAACCCGCGGCAAGCAAGACCGGAGCGATGGATTCATCGGCCGTTTCAAGAAGCTGTTCTAGCCTTTGTTTTAAGCCATGTCCCAATCGGGAGCCCCGATGTCCGAGACCCCCTTCCTCCCCTGCCCCCACAGCCTGCCCGGCGCCAACATCAAGGTGCTCGGCGTCGGCGGCGCGGGCTGCAACGCCATCAACCGCATGATCGAAAGCGGCGTCACTGGCGTGCAGTTCATCGCCATGAACACCGACCAGCAGAGCCTCTCCCAGAGCAAGGCCCACCTGAAGCTGCCTCTGGGCCCCCAGAGCAGCCGGGGCCTGGGCGCGGGCGGCAGCGCCGAACGCGGCGCCGTGGCCGCCGAGGAGAGCCGCGAGGAAGTGCTGGCAGCCCTCCAGGGCGCCGACATGATCTTCATCACCGGAGGCATGGGCGGCGGCACGGGCACCGGTGCCGCGCCGGTGCTGGCCAGCTACGCCCGGGAATTGGGCGCCCTCACGGTGGCCGTGGTGCTCACCCCCTTCGCCTGGGAGGGCCGGAAGAAGGGCGATCTCGCCCTGGCCGGCCTGGCCAACCTGCGGGAAACCGCCGACACCGTCATCGTGGTCAGCAACGAACGCCTGAAGAACGTCTGTGATGCCCGCGTCACCATGAAGGAGGCCTTCCGCGTGGCGGACGGCGTGCTCATCCAGGGCGTGCGCGGCATCGCCGACCTCATCCTCAAGCCCGGCATCATCAACGGCGACTTCGCGGACGTGGAGGCCGTACTGCGCAACGGCGGCGAGGCTCTCATCGGCACCGGCGCAGGGCGTGGCGAAGAGGCCGTCATGGACGCCCTCAAGAAGGCCCTGGCCTGCCCGCTGCTGGAGCGCGCCCAGACCGGCGCCGCGGCCAACGTCATGGTGTCCATCACCGCCGACTGGGAAGTCATGGAGGCCTCGGCCATCGAGACCGCCATGAACTACCTGCAGGAGCACTACAGCGGCCGGCCCGACATCAAGGCCTGCACCGTGGAAGGCGAGGGCATGGAGGATCGCGTGCTCGTCACCGTCCTGGCCAGCGGCTTCGACCAGGAGGAGAAGCTCCTGGCGGATCGGCGGAACAGCCTGCATCTGGGTGGCGCCGTGGAAAGCGCTGCCGCGCCCGCGCAGGCCTCCGGCCCGGCCTTCCCGCCCATCGACGGCCAGGCTCTTCCCCTGAACAGCGTCAGCGGCCGGGTCTACGGCGAAGTGCCCGCCGGTGAGCAGCAGGGCCCCACGCCCACCCGTCTCCTGCCCCAGGCCCCCACCCCCAGCGGTGAGCTGCCCGGCGGCAACGAAGACCTCCACGTCCCCGCCATCATCCGGCTGGGCCAGGGGCGGCTGCCCATCGAATGACGGCGCGGTTACCCATCGAATAACCGCACGGCTGCCCGCCGGGTAGAGGCGCGATTGCCCCTCCGCGCTGGCGTCCGCTGAGAGTGTTTCTCAAGATTCGGGTTTCCCACGCTGCGGCCTGCGCTGGTCCCGAATTCCCTTCGGATTCGGCGGCTGCGCGGGGCTAAGGTTAGGGGAATCGGCCCGGTTGCCATGCGCCGGCCCCACGGACCTGCCCGTGATCCCGACTGCCGCACCTCGAACCCATCGGCCTTCCAGCCTCGATCTGGGAGGCTTCGAGGGCCTCTCCGAAGCGGAGGCGCGGCTTCGCCTGGAACGCGAAGGCCCCAACGAGCTGCCCTCGCGTGATCGACGGGGCCTCCTGGCCATCGCCTGGGAGGTGGTTCGCGAACCCATGTTCCTCATGCTCGTGGCGGCCGGGACGCTCTACCTGCTGATGGGGGAGCGGCAGGATGCCCTGATGCTCCTGGGCTTCGTCGTCGTGGTCATGGCCATCACCATCATCCAGGAGCGGCGGACGGAGCACGCCCTGGAGGCCCTCCGCGATCTCTCCAGCCCCCGGGCCCTGGTGATCCGCGATGGCCAGCAGCGTCGCATCCCGGGGCGTGAGGTGGTACCCGGCGATCTCCTGGTCCTCGTCGAAGGCGACCGGGTGCCGGCGGACGCGCTTCTTCGGGCGGGCATCAACCTGTCGGTGGACGAGTCGCTCCTCACCGGAGAATCCGTGCCCGTGCGCAAGGTCTCGTCCACCCAGGCGGAGGCCATGGCCGCTCCGGGCGGGGATGACCTCCCCTCCGTCTTCTCCGGCACCCTGGTGACCGCGGGCCAAGGCGTGGCCGACGTCCTGGGCACCGGCCTTCACACGGAGCTCGGCAAGATCGGCAAGGCCCTGCAGCAGGTGGAACCGGAATCCACGTTCCTCCAGCGGGAGACAGGTCGGCTGGTGCGGACGTTCGCCCTGGTCAGCCTGGTCGCCTGCGCGGTGGTCGTCGTCCTCTACCCGCTGACCCATGGCGGTGGGGCCCAGGTGTGGAAGGAAGGCCTGCTCGCGGGCATCGCCCTCGCCATGGCCACGCTCCCCGAGGAATTCCCGGTGGTGCTCACGGTCTTCATGGCGCTGGGCGCCTGGCGCATCTCCCGCAGCCGGGTGCTCACCCGGCGCATGCCCGCCATCGAGACCCTGGGCGCGGCCACGGTCCTGTGCGTGGACAAGACCGGGACCCTGACCCTCAACCAGATGACCCTCAAGCGGCTGGAGGTGGAGAGCCATTCCCAGGATCTGGCCCTGCTCGGATCGGAGCTGCCCGAGCCGGTCCACGAGCTCATGGAATACGCCATCCTGGCCAGCAAGCGGGATCCCTTCGATCCCATGGAGCGGGCCCTCCACAGCGCCGGAGAACGGTGGCTGATGGACACGGAGCACCTGCATCCGGACTGGTCCCTGGCCAAGGAATATCCCCTCGCGCCAGACCTCCTGGCGGTCACCCATGCGTGGGACTGCGGTGATGGCCACCTAGTCGTCGCCACCAAGGGGGCCCCCGAAGCCGTCGTGGACCTCTGCCACCTGCCCCTGGGCCGCCGGGCCAAGGTTGACGAACGCGTGGCGGAGCTGGCTGCCCAGGGCCTGCGGGTCCTCGGAGTCGCCCGAGGCCAGTACCGCGCGGACGACCTGCCTGAGGAACATCACGATCTGGACCTGGAATTCCTGGGCCTGCTGGGGCTGGAGGACCCGGTGCGCCCCGCCGTCCCAGCCGCGGTGGCGGAATGCCATACGGCAGGCATCCGGGTGGTGATGATCACCGGCGATTACCCTCTGACCGCCGAAAGCATCGCCCGGCAGGCGGGGATCGCCCACCCCGAGCAGGTTCTCACCGGCCCCGAGCTGAACCAGATGAGCGATGCGGACCTCGCGGAGCGGGTCCGGGCGGTGAATGTCTTCGCCCGGGTGGTGCCCGAGCAAAAGCTGCGCCTCGTCACCGCCCTCAAGGCCAACCGCGAAGTGGTGGCCATGACGGGCGACGGCGTGAACGACGCCCCGGCCCTCAAGGCCGCCCACATCGGCGTGGCCATGGGCGGCCGCGGCACGGACGTGGCCAGGGAAGCCGCCGCCCTGGTGCTGCTGGATGACGATTTCTCTTCCATCGTGGCCGCCGTCAAGCTGGGGCGGCGCATCTTCGATAACATCCGCAAGGCCGTGGCCTTCATCCTGGCCGTGCACATTCCCATCGCCGGATTGTCCCTGCTGCCGGTGTTCTTCCCGGGGTGGCCCCTGCTGCTGCTGCCCGTCCACATCGTCTTCCTGGAACTGGTGATCGATCCCTCCTGCTCGCTGATCTTCGAGGCGGAGCAGGCCGAAGCGGATGTCATGCGCCGGCCGCCCAGGGATCCCCAGGAGCCACTGTTCAGCTTGAAGGCCACGGGCCTGGCCCTGCTCCAGGGGATCACGGCCCTGGCCGCCTGCCTGGCAGTCTACCTCCTGGCCCGGCCCACCCATGGCCACGATGCGGCCCGGGCCCTGACCTTCGCGGCCCTGGTGATGTCCTTCCTCGCCATCATCCTGGCCAATCGCTCCTGGACCCTGAGCATCCTAGGCAGCCTGAGGAACCCCAACCCCGCGCTCTGGTGGGTGCTGGGCGGCACCGTGGCCTGCCTGACCCTGGTGCTGACGTGGCCTGTGGCCCAGCGCCTCTTCCACTTCGCCCCGCTGCACGGCCTGGATGTCCCGCTGGCCCTGGGGGCGGGCTTCGCCAGCATCCTCTGGTTCGAGGCCTTCAAGGTCCTGCGGCGCCGGCCGACTCCGGCCAGGGATTGAACCATGTTCATCGGCATCCTCCTCCTGGTATCGGCCCTGGTGCTGGCCTACGTGGCCTGGCGCATCGCCTCGGTGCCCTGGTTCACACGCTGGTCGCGACGGCGCCTCTGGGCCACCTTCGCGGGGGCCTGGGGCCTGATGGTCGCCGGAGGGATCCTGGGCCACGAGGCCGCCTTCCCCGGTGCCGGCTGGGTGGCCCTCGCGGGCATGACCGTGCTGGGCCTCCTCTTCCTCGCCTTCGTCGGCCTCCTGACTGTGGACCTGGCCACGGGGTTCGGCCTGTGGTTCCGCGCCGCGGCGCCCCGCCTGCGCGGCTGGGCCCTTCTGGCCAGCCTCGGCCTGGCGGGCCTCGCGACCCTCCAGGCCCTGCGCCCGCCCGAAGTCGTGACCTACGAGGTGAGCCTGCGCGGCCTGCCGCCGGAGCGGGACGGTCTCGTGGTGGCTGCCCTGTCGGACCTCCATGTGGGCGCCATCCTGGGGCCGGATTGGCTGGCGGCCCGCGTGGCGCAGGTCCAGGCCCTGAGGCCGGACCTGGTGGTGCTCCTCGGGGACATCTTCGAGGGGCACGGCCGGCCCGACCCCCGCTCGATCCAGGCCCTGGGCGGTCTGCGGGCCCCGCTGGGCGTCTGGGGGGTGGATGGGAACCACGAGCACTACGGCGTCACCGGAGCTCCCCTGGAAGCGGCGGGGGTGCGGGTCCTGCGGAACACGCTCGCCAGCCCCGTACCCGGGTTGGTCCTGGCCGGCCGGGTGGATGCGGGCCGGAGCCTCCGCCGGGCCGTGTGGACCGTTCCCCGGGAGCGCCCCGCAGGCGCCCTGGTGCTGCTGTCCCACCGGCCCACCCAGCTGGAACCGGCAGCCCAGTCGGACGTGGGGCTCATGCTCTCGGGCCACACGCACGCCGGCCAGATCTGGCCTTTCGATTGCCTCGTGGCGAGGGCCTATCCCACCTTGGCCGGACGGGCCCAGGTCGGGGACATGACCCTGATCGTCAGCCGCGGCGCCGGCACCTGGGGCCCGCGCATGCGGCTGTGGCGGCGGGGCGAGATCAGCCTGATCCGGCTGCGGTCGGCGGAGGCAAGCCTCCCCTAGGGAAGGATCCACCACTGAGGCTCCGAGAGCGCGGAGGGAAGACACAGGAAGGCATGTCGCCACCGATTTTGCCGATTGCGGTGATGGCGCCCTGGAAGGATCGAACCGCGAAAGACGCGAAGCGCCCTGCGGGCGCGCGAACGGCAAACGATCCTGCTTCCGCCTCCACACGCGGGTCGGGCCTGGCGGCACTCTGGAGCCGACATTCCCGCCTCGCGTGTGGCCAGCCGCGCATGACGCGACTGGGGGCCGAAGACCCAGGCGGCCAATCTCCGCTGCGTTTCGCGCCCTTTCGCGTCTTTCGCGGTTGATTGCTTTTCGGCTGAGCCGGGCCGATCGCCAGGTCGCTTATTTAGGCAAGAGGCCCGTAGACGTTCACGTCCGCTCGGCCGACCAGCTTCCACTTCGTTCCGGCCCGCGCAGGGCCTCGGCCAGCTCCTCCAGGAACAGGGCGCGGGGCACGACCTGGAAGCCGTAGCCCGCCAAGCCCTCATGGGGCAGCTGGCCGTCGATCATGGCGAAGTCCCAGGCCTTCAAGCGGGCGTCCAGGGCCTGGAGGGCGGCGCGACTGGCTTCGGGCTCCAGGCTGAACATGCTCTCCCCGAAGAAGGCCCGGCCCAGGGACACGCCATAGAGGCCGCCCTGCAGCTCGCCGCCACGCCAGGCCTCCACGCTGTGGGCGTGGCCCGTGTGGTGGAGTGCGAGGTAGGCCGCCATCATCTCCGGGGTGATCCAGGTGCCGTCCTGGCCGGGTCGAGGCACCTGGGAACACTGCTCGATGACCTGCTCGAAGGCCGTGTCGAAGCGGATCTCGAAAGGGCGGTGGCGCAGGCTCCGGCGGGTGCGGGCGGACAGGTGCAGGTGGCCGGGGCGCAGCAGGGCCCGCTCCGGCGGCGACCACCAGAGCAGCGGATCGCCCTCGCCGTACCAGGGGAAGATGCCGCTGCGGTAGGCGAGCAGCAGGCGCTCCACGCTGAGGTCGCCACCGATGGCCAGCAGCCCGTCCTCCGCCAGCTCCGGGTCCGGGAAGACCAGGGCCTGCGTCAGCCGAAAGACAGGCACAGCCGGCCGTCCTTGAGGTCCACGGTGGCCTTGCCCCCCTTGGCCAGGGGCCCGAAGAGGATGGCCTCCGCCAGGGGACGGCGCAGCTCGCGCTCGATGAGCCGCGCCATGGGCCGGGCGCCGAAGGCCGGGTCGTAGCCCTTCTCCGCCAGCCAGGCCCGGGCCGCAGGCGTACAGGTCAGGCTGACGCCCTTTTCCTTGAGCTGCTCCTCCAGTTCCCGCAGGTGCTTGTCCGCCACGCGCTCCATCTCCGGCCGGCCCAGGGGCGCGAACTGGAGGATGGCATCCAGGCGGTTGCGGAACTCGGGGCTGAAGGCCTTTTCGATGGTGCCGGTGGCCGAGCGCCGGCCGCCTGCCTCGGCGAAGCCCACCTGCCGGGCCGACAGCTCGCGGGCGCCCACGTTGGTGGTCATCACCAGCACCGTGTGGCGGAAGTCCGCGCTGCGGCCATGGCTGTCCGTGAGGGCCGCATGGTCCATGACTTGGAGCAGGATGCCGAAGAGGTCCGGGTGGGCCTTCTCCAGTTCGTCCAGCAGCAGCACGGCGTGGGGGGATTTCCGCACAGCGTCCGTCAGCAGGCCGCCCTCCTCGTAACCCACGTAGCCCGGCGGCGCGCCGATGAGCCGGGCCACCGTATGCTTTTCCTGATACTCACTCATGTCGAAGCGCAGGAAGGCGATGCCCAGGGCCTTGGCCAGCTGTTTGGCCAGCTCCGTCTTGCCCACGCCCGTGGGCCCGGCAAAGAGGAAGCAGCCCATGGGCTTCAGCGGATCCCGCAGGCCGGAGCGGGCCAGCTTGATGGCGCCGGCGACGGCCTCGCAGGCGGCGTCCTGGCCGTAGATCTGCGCCCGGAGCTGCGCTTCGAGCGTCTGCAAAGCTTCTCGGTCATCCGCACTCACCGAGTTGACGGGCACGCGCGCCATGCGAGCCACCACGGCTTCGATCTCGGCCGGGCCGACCTTCTTGGCCCGTTCCTTCTTCGGCAGCAGCTTCTGGGCGGCCCCCGCCTCGTCCACCACGTCCAGGGCGCTGTCCGGCAGCCGGCGGTCTGGCAGGTGCTTGGAGGCCAGGCGCACCGCGGCCTCCAGGCCCTCGTCCGAGTACTTCACGCCGTGGTGGGATTCGTAGGCGGCCTTCAGGCCCTGGAGCACGCCGAGGGTGTCCTCCACCGAGGGCTCATTCACCTCCACCACCTGGAAACGGCGGGACAGCGCGCGATCCCGGTCCAGGGAACCCTTCAGGTCCTGGAAGGTGGTGGCGCCGATGCAACGGAGCTCGCCCGAGGCCAGGGCCGGCTTCAGCAGGTTCGCGGCGTCCATGGCGCCGCCGCTGGTGGCACCTGCGCCCACCAGAGTGTGCAGCTCGTCCACGAAGAGGATGGCGCCGGGCTCCTCGCCCAGGGCCTTCAATACGGCCTTGAGACGCTCCTCGAAATCGCCCCGGTAGCGGCTGCCAGCGAGGAGCGCGCCCAGGTCCAGGGCGAAGATCCGGGCGGCCTTCAGCGGCTCCGGGACCTGCCCTTCGTGGATACGCCGGGCCAGACCCTCGACGATGGCGGTCTTGCCGACGCCGGGCTCGCCCACCAGCAGCGGGTTGTTCTTCCGGCGGCGGCACAGCACCTGGGCCATGCGCGTGATTTCCGCCTCGCGACCCACCAGGGGGTCCAGCCGCCCTGCCGCCGCCCGGGCCACCAGGTCCGTGGCATAGGCTTCCAGGGGGTTCTCGGCCACGGTGCCTTCTTCCTCCTCTTCCTCCACCTGCTTCTTCGCCGGAGCCTTGGCCTTCGAGGCCGCGGGACCATGGCTCAGCACCTTCAGCAGAGCCAGCCGCTTCACGCCGTGCTTCTCCAGGAGGTGTCGGGCATGGCTGGCCTCCTCCTCCAGGAAGGCCGGCAGCAGCTCGCCGCCGCGGACCTCCCTCTGCCCGGCGCTGAAGGCGTGGACCAGGGCGCGTTCCACCACCCGCACGAAACCCAGGGTGCTGTGGGGCTGGACCTCCTCACCCTCGGGCACGCGCTCAAACAAGGTTTCGAGGGCCGCCTCCAGGTCGTGCCGCAGGGCCTCCAGCTTCACACCGCAACCCTTCAGGGCCCGGGCGGCGTGGACGTCATCCAGCAGGGCCAGCAACAGGTGCTCCAGGGCCACGTCCTCGTGGCGGCGGGACTTGGCCAGCTCGAAGGCCCGCTGGAAACCCTGGTTCAGCTCTGCACTGAGGTTCGGGGATTCAGGCATCTTCCGCCTCCACGGTCAGCAGCAGGGGGAAGCCCTCGCGCTCGGCCAGCTGACGGCCGCGTTCGGCGCGGGTCTCGGCCACGTCCTTGGTGTAGATGCCCGCCACGCCCACGCCCGCCTTGTGGACCGCCAGCATGATGACCGTGGCTTCGGGTTCGCTCTTGCGGAAGACCGTCTTCAGGAGCCACACCACGAATTCCTGCGTGGTGTAGTCATCGTTGTGGAGGAGCACCTTCCACAGACCGGGCTCTTTCACCTTAGCCCGCTGGCGGGTGAGGACCTGGCCCGCCTCCTTCACCTGCCTGGCCATGTCAGGGTCTGCTTTCAAAATGGATGCGAGCCGCGACGGGCCCAGCCGAGTGATCCGGCAAGGATGCGGCCGCAGAGCGACGTGGTTCGTCGTTCAAGGCCGCAGACACCGCCGGGCGCGCGGTTGGGCCCGTCCCGGAGGGCAAGGGGCAGCGCCCCACGCGATACTGCGTCAAGCTCCTCGTCAATAGTGCCGCTATTGCCATCGTCGCCTTCCTTGTCTCGCTTGGGCGGTGCCCCTTGCGCGGCCACACCCCATTTTGAAAGCAGACCCTTATGCCTCCGGGGCATCAGGATAGCTGATTGAGCCTCACAAACTCGCCCCGGGCCAGTTCCCGGATGAACAGGGCGGTCCGCAAGGTCGTGTCCGGTTCCCCGGGGAAGCCTGCGGCGATGACCTGGGCCACCTGGACCACGGTGCGGGCCCCGTCGCAGGCCTGCCACACGGCCGTGCCGCGGGCATCGAGCTTCACGCGGAAGACGGGCTTCCGCATCAGCTTCAGCACCCAGCCCCAGCGTGGCGACAGGATCTTGGGCCGGATCAAAACCAGGTTCCCGTTCTCGCCGGGTTCTGCCGTCAGTGCCTGGACGGGCACGAGGGCGAGGAAGGATTCATCGGGGAAGGAGGTCATGGGAATCCAGGCATCTCAAGGGGAGGATAGAGAAGGCCCGGCTTGGCCGGGCCTTCTCGTGGGGACCCGGGGGCGTGCGCGCTAGCGCACACCCCCGGACAGCATCAGAAATTCGCACTCGGCGGTGCGGGCTCGTCGGCTTCGCCGGCGTTGGCCAGGGGCACCCGGATCAGGTAGACGGCGATGGCCGCCAAGATCAGCAGACTGATCCAGAACATGCCCGGGTCGGGGAAGATCTTGTACTTCACCTCGAAGAAGGCGAAGGACGCGAAGAGCAGGCCCACCAGCGCTTCGCCGGCGATGAGGCCCGCCGCCAACAGCACACCGTTGTTCTCCACGCGCACCTTCTGGGCCTCATTCAGGCCCCGCTTGGTGCCGACCATCTCCACGGCGCCCTTGATGAGGCCGCCCAGGAAGATGGCGAAGGTGGTCTCCAGGGGCAGATACATGCCCACCGACACCAGCATGGGGCTCTTCACCTGCATGAGGATGAAGGCGAAGCCCATCATCATGCCGACGATGATCAGCGGCCAGGCCATCTTGCCTTCCACGATGCCCTTGCTGAGCAGGGCCATGAGGCCGGCCTGGGGCGCGGCGAGCTGCTTGGAGCCGAAGCCGGCATCCAGGGAGAGCACGGCCTTCTTCTGGTCCGCGGGCAACTGCTTCACCTGGTCCAGGGTGTAGGTCTTGCCGTCAGGCGCCGTGACGACCTGCACCTGCTGGGCGGTCAGCTCGGCGATGCGCTTGGTGCCCTGGGCGGAGATGTCGCCTTCGTGCAGCACCATGAGGGGGATGAAGAGCACCACGGAGGCCAGGGCCACGCCGATGAGGTCGCCCATCTCCATGCGCCAGGGCGTGCCGCCCAGGATATGCCCGGCCTTGAGGTCCTGGAGCATCTCACCGGCCACGGCCGCGCTCACGCAGACCACCGCGGCCACACCCAGCACCGCCGCGACGCCCTCCTTGCCCTTCACACCGAGGAGCACCATCACGAGGGCGGTGATCACCAGGGCGGTCAGGGTCAGGCCGGAGATGGGGTTGTTGCTCGAGCCCATGATGCCGACCAGGTAGCCGCTGATGGCCGCGAAGAAGAAGCCCAGGATCACCACCACCAGGGCCGCCACGAAGGAGACCAGGGGGCTCACCTGGAAGATGCGCCAGGTGATGAAGAAGGTCACCAGGGCCGCGAAACCGAGGCCGAACAGGACGTTGGTGAAGGGCAGGTCCTTGTTGACGCGGTCCACCACGTGCTCACCGGCGGCGGCCTTCTTCATATCGGAGACCGAGCGGGTGAGGCCGGTGGCGAGGCTCTTGCGCATCTTGAAGAGGGTGAAGCCGGCACCCACGAGCATGCCGCCGATGGCGATGGGGCGGACGATGAACTTCCACACCGAGTAGGACAGGGCGATCCAGTCCCCCTGGGAAGCACCCTCGGGCAGGACGCCGGGCGCCAGGAAGTAGGTGATGATGGGCACCAGCAGGCCCCAGGCGATGATGCCGCCGGAGAAGTTCAGGGCGCCAAGCTTGGGTCCGATGATGTAGCCCACACCCATGTAGGCGGGGCTGATACCGGGGGAGCTGAGCAGCATGCCGCCCGCCACCTTGGCCTTCCAGGTGCCGACCAGGTTGATGGTGGTGGTCTTGAAGGCCACGAACCGCTCCCAGGTGCTGGCGAAGACCGAGATCTGCACCAGGGCCTGGATGACAGCGCCGATGCCCATGGCGCCGAACAGGAACTTCGTGCCGCTGCCCCCGCGGGCGCCGGCCTTGTGGATCTCGGCGGCGGCCACGCTCTCGGGGTAGGGCAGCTCGGCGTCCTCCACCATCACGCGGCGCAGCAGGGCCACGAACATGATGCCGAGCACGCCGCCCGCGAACATGATCAGCGCGCTGGTGACGTAGTTGCCGGCCGTGAAGAACTTGGGCCAGATGCCGCTGATGGCGAAGGCCGGGATGGTGAAGATGGCGCCGGCGGCCACTGACTCGCCGATGCTACCGACCGTTCGGGCCATGTTTTCTTCGAGGATGGTGCCCTTCATCAGCTTGATGAGGGCCATGCCGATGACCGCCGCGGGGTAGGTGGCGGCGATGGTCATGCCGGCCTTCAAGCCCAGGTAGGCGTTGGCGGAACCGAGCACCACGGCCATGACGAGGCCGATGAGCACCGCCCGCAGGGAGAACTCCCGCAGGTTCTGGTCGGAGGGGACAAAGGGTTGCATCGGTGCTCCTGAAAAGGCACGTAGGGAGAAAAGAAAGGTCGGATGGAGCGGTTAGTCTAATACATTGCCGATTTCCCCATCCCATGACTCCCACACTCACCAGCAAGGCCAATCCGCGCTTCAAGGACCTGCTGGCCCGCCTCCGGCCCAGTGGCACCCGGCGTGAGGCCACGCTGCTGCTGGGTGGGAAGCTCATCGAGGCCTGGGCCGAGGCCCGACAGACCACCGCCGGGAAACGCCTGCGTCCGGCCCTCTGGCTGAGGTTGGAACAGACCGATCCCCACCCGCTGGAGGCTGCCCTGGCCGTGGGCACCCTGGTGCTGGGCGAAGGCCTCATGCGCGAGCTGGCCGACGCGGGCAGCCCTCCGGAACACGCCCTGCTGATGGAACTGGGGCCTGAACCGGCGGGGCCGCTGGCCGATCGCGTCATCGGCGCCTGGGGCATCCAGGATCCCGGCAATCTGGGGGCCGTCCTCCGCAGCGCCGCCGCCTTCGGCTTCCAGGAGGCCCTGCTGGGGCCCGGGTGCACCGACCCCTTCAGCCCCAAGGCCCTGCGGGGCAGCATGGGCGCCGCCTTCCTGATGCCCCTGCGCCGACTGGAGAGGCTGGAACCCGATCACGGCCGCTGGTATGCCCTCGATGGTGGCCCCGGTGCCGTACCCCTGGCCGAGGCCGACCTCTCCGGCCCCCTGCGGCTCTGGGTGGGTAGCGAAGGCCACGGCTGGCACGGCGTGGCCCTGCCGGCAGGCGTGCAACGTCTTGCCATCCCCATCGAAGGTGTGGAAAGCCTCAACGCCGCGGTGGCGGCGGGCATCGCGTGCTACGAAGTGGCGAGAAGGTCCCGACCTTGAAGATGCCCTCCCTCCTCCGCCCCCTCGAGACCGCCGTCCTGGCGGGGATCTTCGTGCTGGCCTTCCGCTTTCCCGGCGTGCTGGGAGGCTGGCTGGAGCCGGCCCTGGCGCTGCTCTTTCCCCTGCTGCTGCTGGAGGGCCTGTTCAAGGGACGCCACGCGGTCTGGACCTGGGTCGCCATCCTGGGGGGCCTCCTCCTGCTCTACCAATGGGTACCCCAGACCCTCGCCTCCAAGGGAGGTCTGCCTTTCGGCCTGGCCGTGTTGGGCACCGTGCTGCTGAGCCTCTGGGAGGCCACCGGGCTTTGGCTGGTGGCCCTGGGTTCCCGCTGGGCCTTCCGGCGCCTCGGAGCTCTGGGGGCGGCCTGCGTGGCCGCCCTCCTCCTGCTCGGCTGGGAATCCTGGGGCTTCCACGTCTATCCCTGGACCTGGGGCGCGGCCTTCGGCGCCCTGCCCTGGCCGGCGCGCTCGGCCGCCTTCCTGGGCGCCTCGGGCCTCTCGGCCCTGGCCTGGGGCGCGGGGGCCTGGGCGGCGGCGAGCCTGGCGGAAGGGGCTTCTCTGCGGCGGACGCTGGCGGGTCCAGGCTTCGCGGTGGGCCTGATGCTCCTGTTGGGGGGCGCCTGGTTCCTGCTGCCGCGGGGGGTTGAACGCACCCTGGATGTCGCCATGATCCAGCCCAACTTCCCGGCGGGGGTGCGCTGGCCGGGCATGGAGGCCGAGATGTGGCGGCGCAGTGAGGCGCTGCTGAAAGCCCGGGGCTGGCCCCGCGCCGGGCGGGCCACCCTGCTGCTCTGGCCCGAGAGCTCCATCCTGGGACGGGACGATCGCGGCCCTGATGCGCGCTTGTCCGCCGAGGCGGCCTCCCGCGGCGTGGCCTGGCTCTTCGGCACCGAGGGCGGCCCGTACAACCTGGTGCGCGGCGAGGCCGCCGGACGCCCGGCCTTCGTCTTCGCCAAGACCGAACCCATGCCCTTCGGCGAACGCACACCTGGTCCCGAGGCCTTCCGCCGGTGGCTGGACGAGAAGATGGGCTTCGTTTCCCAGGAAGCGGGGGAACTGAAGGAGGGCTGCGCCTTCGCCGTACCCACCCCCGCCGGCGACCTGCGCGTCCATCCCCTCCTCTGCAGCGAGGCCCTCCTGCCCGGGCGCACCCGCCGGGGCTTCGAACTGGGCCGGGCGGACCTGCTGAGCAACCACACCAACGACGGCTGGTTCGATCGCAGCATCGCCACGGATCTGCACGCTGCGCAGATCCGCCTGCGGGCCCCGGAGCTGGGCGTGCCCCTGCTGCGGGCGACGCTCACCGGAAAATCCGGGGTGTTCCATGAGGACGGCCACTTTGAACTCTGGGGCGAACCCCTCAGCGAAGGCGCCTATGCCCTGGAACTGCAATGGCGCCCGGTCCGCACACCAGCCCGCTCCGCGTGGCTGCTGCCGGGGCTGATGGCCGGGCTGGCCGCCATCACGCTGCTGCTAGGATGGAAGGTCCTGCCCCGGAAGGCCTGATGGACCGCGATTTCCTCGTACCCGAGCCGTTGACGACCCCCCACGGCACCGTGGCCTTTTTTGACGAGACCTGGAGCGTGGATCCCCGCGAACTCCAGATCTTCTTCCAGGCGGAAGAGGTCTACTGGACCGCGGACCGCACCATCGGCCAGTGGCGCCGGCTGCTGGCCTGCTCGCGCCTCCTGACGGCCCGGCTGGTGCCGGAGGGACACCGGGGTGGCCGCCTGGTGGGCGCCACCCGCCTCTGGTCCGATCATGCCTACGAAGCCAAGCTCTACGACGTGGTGACCGCCCGGGACCTGAAGGCCCAGGGCATCGCCAGCGAGCTGGTGAAGTGGGCCCTGCGCCACCCCTGGGCGGGCGAGGTCCAGCGCTATGTGCTCGAGACCCGGGACGCGGCGGACTTCTACCCACGGTTCGGCTTCCGCCTGGGACACGAGGTCGACAGCTTCCACATGCGCGTGGGAGTCGCCGAACTGGAGCAGCGGGGCCTGCGATGACCGAGACCCGGCCCGGCCTGCCGGCCACGGCCCTGCAGCCCCTGATCCTGGCCAGCAGCAGCCCCCGCCGCCGCCACTGGCTGGAGGCCATGCGCATCCCCTTCGAGATCCAGACCCCCCAGGTCGATGAGACGCCCCTGCTGGACGAGGAGCCCGGCGACCTGGTGCTGCGCCTGGCGGAGTTGAAGGCCGAGGTGGTGGCCCACCGCAACCCCGACCGCTGGGTCATGGCTGCGGACACCACGGTGGCCGTGGACCACCACACCCTGAACAAGCCCGTGGATGTGGAGGACGCCGTGCGGATGCTGACCCTGATCCAGGGCCGGGCCCATCAGGTGCACACGGGATTCTGCCTGCAGCGGGACAGCACCACCTACAGCTTCGTGGACACGGCCCAGGTGGTCTTCCGCCCCCTCACCGAAGCCCAGATCCGCTGGTATGTCAACACCCGCGAGCCCATGGACAAGGCGGGTTCGTACGCCATCCAGGGCGTGGGCGCCCTCTTCATCGAAGGGGTGGAAGGCAGCTTCTCCACCGTCATGGGCCTGCCGGTGGAACGCATGGGCGCCCTGTTCCTCCAGTTGGGCCTCCTCCAGCCCTGGTTGGGTCTGCCGAGGTAGGCCCGGGAGCGGTCGGAGAACCCCGAAATCACTAGCAAAGAAGAGGTTCCGGGCAGGAATCTCGGTCGGCAGCTGCCCTTCGCCCACGGTGATGGGTGGGCATGGGCCGTCTGCACCCGCCCTGGAGGAAATCGCCCCCTCCGGGGAGGCCCAGATAGACCACCCGAAAATCCCCTTAGTGTCTGGAACTTCCTCAGAAAAAATAGGTAAACAATCTAGGTCCACTGATCTATCATCGTGATCTGCGACACAACTCATCGAAATGTCGCCCCAGCGGGCTTGGTCCCCCTGGTTTGGAATGCGGTCCGGTTTCTTGCTCCTGACAACATTCCACCGACACCCCCCGGGCGGAGGCGCCGGATTTCTGGGAAACCCTTTCCCGAACCTCGGTGCGTGCCAGAATCTCGGCTATCCACACCCTCCAGACCCGGCCCGCGTCCACCCGTCCCACCGTTTCCCGATGGCCCTCCCGCTCCCTTCGTGAGACAGCGCTTTCCATGGGGTTGTGCATGCACCGATTCGATCGAGCGTTCCGCTTCGTCCTGCCGGCCGGGGCCGTGGCGGTCCTGCTCACGGTTCTGACCGTGGGCTGGTTCACGCAGCCGGACCGCTTCGCCAAGGGTTACGCCCCCGAGCAGCCCATCCCCTTCTCCCATGAACTGCATGCCGGCACGCTTCGCATGCAGTGCCAGTACTGCCACTCCGGCGTGGACAAATCCCGGACGGCGGGCATCCCCAGCGTGGATCTCTGCATGGGCTGCCACAAGGTCACCAGGACCGATACCCCCGCCATCCAGAAGCTGACCCAGATCGCCAATTCCGGCCAGCCCCTCCTCTGGCAGCGGGTCCACACCCTGCCCGACCACGTCTTCTTCGACCACCGCCCCCACGTGAACGCAGGCATCACCTGCCAGAGCTGCCACGGCGAAGTGCAGACCATGAAGGTGGTCACTCGCGAGATGGGCATGCGCATGGGCAACTGCCTGGCCTGCCACCGGGATCCCCACGCGGCGCTGCCCGCGGGCTCCAAGATCATCAGGGGCGCCGAGAATTGCGCCGCCTGCCACCGCTAGACCGGGAGCTCTGGACGATGGCCGACGAGATCCGCAAGCCCATCCTCGACCGCCTGGCCGCCCTGGTGGCGGGCCCCTTCCTGCTGGGACGCGAAGCCGTGAGCCTCGCCTTCCGGCCGGACAAGGCCGCGCCGCCGGAGACCCCTCCGGACCTGACGCCCCTCCGCCTCACCGTCACGCCCCCTGAACACGCCATCAAGCGCCGCGGATGACCCGATGAAGACACGACTTCCCGAACATGGCCCCGTTGAGACTCCGCGTTTCTGGCGGACCCTCGAAGAACGCATCGAAACGCCCGAGGCCCGGCAGGCCGCCCATGACGAGTTCCTGCCTGGCGGTGTCCCCAGTGGGATCAACTACGACGACGTCCACGGCCTGCCCCCCCAGAGCGGGGTCTCCCGCCGCGACTTCCTGGGCCTGGTGAGCGCTGCCGCCGCCCTAGCCGCCACCGTGGCCTGCGACCGCAAGGGCCAGGGCACCGTGGTGCCCTACACCAAGCGCCCCGTGGAAGTGGTGCCCGGCGTGGCCAACTACTACGCCAGCGCCCACCAGGAAGGTCGCCGCGTCTACCCGGTGCTGGTGAAGACGCGCGAGGGCCGCCCCATCCACCTCACGGGCAACGACGAGCACCCCGGTGTGAAGGGCAAGACCAGTCCCCGCACCATGGCCGACGTGCTGCGCCTCTACGACCCCGACCGCCTGCGGGCGCCCAAGTCGGAGGGCTGGGTCGTCGGATGGCCGGAAGCCGAATCCCGCCTCCACGCCGCCCTGAAGGGCGCGAAGGGCGCGGGCAAACCCGTGCTCCTGATCTCCGGCGCCGTGGCCTCGCCCAGCCGCAAGGCCCTGCTGGCGGAATTCAAGGCCGCCCTGCCCACCCTGGAACACCTGGCCTACGAACCTGTGGCCGGCGACGCCGCCGAGGAGGCCGCCAAGGCCAGCTTCGGGCAGCCTGTGTACCTCCAGCCCCGGCTGGCCAAGGCCAAGGTCATCCTGTCGCTGGGCGCGGACTTCCTGAACGGCGAAGATCCCGAAGCGCTTGGCGCCTGGGGTGCCCAACGCCGCCTGAAGAACGCCCATGACCCCATCAACCGCCTCTGGGTGCTGGAAGGCCCCCTGACGCTCACCGGCACGAACGCGGACCAGCGCTTCCCCGTGACGCCCTCGCGCCTGGGCGCCGCCGCCTTCGCCCTGGCAAAGGAACTGGCCGCCAAGGGCCTGCCTTTGCCCGCCGGCTCAGACCTCTCCGCCCTCTCGACCGGCGTTCCCCAGGGCGTGGACATCCCGGCCAAGGCCTGGACCAGTCTGGTGAAGGATCTCCGGGCGGCCGGCCGGAACGCCGTGGTGCTCTGCGGCGCCCAGATGCCCGCCGAGGCCCACCAGGCCGCCCACCTGCTGAACGCCATGCTGGGTTCCGAGGCCGTCGCGGCGGTCCCGGCCGAGCCCCTGGCCACCGTGAAGGATCTGGAGGCCGCGGCGCAGAAGATGGCTTCCGGCGCCTACGCCGCCGCGATCTTCTGGGACGTGAACCCCGCCTACACCTTCCCCCAGGCCGCCGCCTGGAAGGCTGCTGTCGCCAAGGTGCCCTTCCGCGCCTGGATCGGCCAGGTGGAGGACGAGACTGCCGCCCAGTGCCAGGTGCTGCTGCCGGAGAGTCACTGGCTGGAGAGCTGGGGCGACTTCAGCACCCCCACCGCCGCTGTCCTCCAGCAGCCCGCCATCGGCACGCTCTATGAAACCCGCCAGGGCGAGGAGGTCCTTCTGGACGCCCTCAAGGCCCTGGGTGCCGCGGTGCCCGAGGCCTATCACGCCTACCTCCAGGCCCGCTGGAAGAAGGAGCTGCCCCTCGGGACCTCTTTCGAGCAGGCCCTCCATGACGGCCTGGTGAAGGTCGAGGCCAAGGCTTCCTCGCCCGCCTTCAAGGGTGCCTCCGTGGCTGCCGCCGCCAAGCGCGCCGCCGAATCGAAGGCTGAGGGGCTGGAGCTGGTGCTCTTCCCCGGCTTCGCCACCCACGATGGCCGCCACGCCAACAACAGCTGGCTCCAGGAGACGCCGGATCCCATCTCCAAGATGACCTGGGACAACCCCGTGGCCTTGTCCGTGCAGGACGCCAAGGCGCTGGGCGTGGATGAAGGCGACCTGGTCACCCTCTCCCTCGACGGCGTCACCCTCAGGCTGCCCGCCGTCATCCAGCCCGGCCAGGCCAAGGGCGTGCTGGCCTTGGCGCTGGGCTACGGCCGCACCACCGGCGGGGTCGCCAAGGGCGTGGGCGTCGACGCCTTCCCGCTCCTGGGCCTGGACCCCACCGCTCCCAACGTGCGCAAGGGCGTCCGCCTCGCCAAGGCCGGCGGCAGGAAGGAGCTCTCCCGCACCCAGAGCCATCACCGCATGGAGGGCCGCGACCTCGTCCGCTCCCTCACCATGGATGAGTTCGCCCACAACCCCCAGGGCCACCACCACACACCTGAGCTGGTGACCCTCTACGAGGAGCAGCGGTTCCCGGACCACAAGTGGGGCATGGTCATCGACCTGGCCGCCTGTGTGGGCTGTTCCGCCTGCATCGTCGCCTGCCAGTCCGAGAACAACGTGCCGGTGGTGGGCCCCGAGCAGGTGGCCCGCGGCCGGGAGATGCACTGGATCCGCATCGACCGCTACTACGAGGGCGAGCTGGAGAACCCGAAGGTCGTCCACCAGCCGATGTTGTGCCAGCACTGCGACAACGCGCCCTGCGAGAACGTCTGCCCGGTGAACGCCACCAACCACAGCCCCGAAGGCCTGAACCAGATGGCCTACAACCGCTGCGTGGGCACCCGCTACTGCGCCAACAACTGCCCCTACAAGGTGCGCCGCTTCAACTTCCTGGAATACACCGCCTACAAGACCGAGCCCGAGACCCTCGCCTACAACCCCGAGGTCACGGTCCGCCCCCGTGGCGTCATGGAGAAGTGCTCCTTCTGCGTGCAGCGCATCAACGACGTGAAGATCCGTGCCAAGGGCGATGGCCGCGCCATCCTCGACGGCGAGATCACCACCGCCTGCATGGCCGGCTGCCCCTCGGACGCCATCGTGTTCGGCGACCTGAAGGACCCCAAGAGCAAGGTCTCCCAGCTGGTGGCCGCCACCCGCGCCTATCGCGTGCTGGAGGAGCTGGGCGTCAAGCCCGCCATCACCTACCTGGCCGATCTGAAGAACCCCGCCCTCGAGGGAGGTCACCATGAAGCTTGATGCCGCCACGTCCGCCGGCGACATCCCGGAGGGCCTGATTGAACCGTCCCTCTACGTGGGCAAGGTCACGCCCGGCAGCCTCGACGACCAGGTGCTGGCCTTCCCGGAGACCAAGCCCCCCAGGCAGTGGTACTTCGCCCTGGCCATCACCCTGACCGCGGCCCTCATCGGTGTCATCTCCATCGGCTACACCTTCTACCTGGGCATCGGCGCCTGGGGCAACACCAGCCCCGTCTTCTGGGCCTTCGACATCATCAACTTCGTGTTCTGGGTGGGCATCGGCCACGCCGGCACGCTGATCTCGGCCATCCTCTTCCTGTTCCGCAAGCGGTGGCGCAACGCCATCGCGCGCTTCGCCGAGGCCATGACGATCTTCGCCGTCATCTGCGCCGTGATCTTCCCCCTCATCCACGTGGGCCGCCCGTGGTTGGCCTACTGGTTGTTCCCCTATCCGAACCAGCGCGCCCTGTGGACCAACTTCCGCTCGCCCCTGCTGTGGGATGTCTTCGCGGTAAACACCTACTTCTCCGTGTCCGCCATGTTCTGGTACCTGGGCCTGATTCCCGACATCGCCTCCATGCGCGACCGGACCACCAGCAAGCTGCGGAAGATCATCTACACGGTGCTGGCCATGGGCTGGCGCGGCGCCGCCACCCACTGGCAGCACTACGAGAAGGCCTACCTCCTGCTGGCAGGCCTCGCCACCGGCCTGGTGCTTTCCGTGCACTCGGTGGTGAGCTTCGACTTCGCCACCTCGGTGGTCCCCGGCTGGCACATGACCATCTTCCCGCCCTACTTCGTGGCGGGCGCCATCTTCGCCGGTTTCGCCATGGTGGTGATGGTGCTGGTGGTCGTGCGCGAGACCATGCAGCTGAAGAACCTCATCACCATGCGGCACCTCGATGTGATGAACAAGGTGATCCTCGCCATGAGCTGCATCATGGGCTACAGCTACATGATGGAGGGCTTCACGGCCTGGTATTCCATGAACGAGTACCTCCACCACGCCTTCATGAACATCATCACGGGCACCTACGGCTGGGCCGGCTGGGTCACCATCAGCTGCAACATCCTCATCCCCCAGATCCTCTGGTTCAAGAAGGCCCGCGCCAGCTACTTCTGGATGATCCTGGTGGCCGTCGGCGTGACCATCGGCATGTGGTTCGAGCGGTTCGTGATCATCGTGATCTCGCTGCACCAGGACTACCTGCCCTCCGCCTGGCGCATCTACAAACCCACCATGGTGGACTTCGGCGTGCTCCTGGGCACCTTCGGGATCTTCTTCACCCTGGTCCTGCTCTTCGCCCGGGTCCTGCCGGTCATCGCCACCACGGAAGTGAAGGCGATCCTGCCGGACGCGCAGCCCTCTCACCATGGAGACGATCACCATGCCTGAGATCTCCTATTCGGTTCTCGGTGTCTTCGAGACCCCCGATGCCCTGATGCACGCCATCCCCAAGGTGCGCACAAGCAAGCTGGGCACCGTGGAGGCCTACACGCCCTACGCCATCCACGGCATCGAGGAGGCCCTGGGCCTCCGCCGCTCCCCCCTGGGCGGCATGGTGCTGGTCATGGGCATCCTGGGGGCCATCACCGCCCTCGGCTTCCAGTACTGGATCAGCGCCATCGACTACCCGATCATCACCGGCGGCAAGGGGGCCGGCTCCTGGGAAGCCTTCATCCCCATCATGTTCGAAGTGACGGTGCTCTTCGCCACCTTCACGGCAGGGCTGGGGATGCTGCACCTGCTGAACAGGTTGCCCTTCTTCGGCCACCCGGTGCTGTCGTCCAAGTCCATCAAGGGCATCACGCGGGATCGCTACATCCTGGCCCTGGAGGCCGAGGACGAAGGCTTCGATAGCGTTGCTGCTTCGAAGGCCCTCCGCGAAGCCGGCGCCACGGAGATCGAGGTCCTGCCCGCGCCGGATCGCAGCCCCTTCCTCACCAGCGACTACATCCTGCGCACCCTGGGCGGCATCTTCGCCGCCTGCGTGGTGGCGGGCCTGGCGATGTACTTCGCCACCAAGTGGTTCCCCCTGCTCAAGCCCATGGCCAACATGCAGGATCAGCCCCGCCTCAACGCCCAGAAGGCCTCCGCCTTCTTCAAGGACGGCCATGGCATGCAGCAGCCGGTGGTCGGCACCGTGGCCCGGGGCTACCTGCCCACGGCCACCGGCACCCAGGAGGAGGCCGCCAGCCTGGTGAACCCCCTGCCCCGCACCAGGGAAGTCTTCGCCACCGGTCGCAAGGTCTACACCAACCGCTGCGAAGTCTGCCACGGCGCCGTCGGCAACGGCGTGGGCAGCCTGACCGCCGCCTACGGCGCCAAGCCCGCCAACCTGCAGGCCCAGCAGTTCCGCGACTACCCGGACGGCAAGATCTACTGGGCCATCGTGAATGGAAAGAATTCCATGCCCTCGCACGCTCCCTACCTCTCTGAGCAGGAGCGCTGGTCGGTGGTCCACTACGTGCGCGCCCTCCAGCGCGCCCAGAACGCCAAGGACGAGGATCTGAAGGTGGCCACCCGATGAGCCAGAACAAGAACGCCTCCAACCTCCTCTGGGGCGCCGTGGCCCTGGGCGCCCTGGGCGTCCTCGGCAGCTACGCCGCCGCGGGCCCCGAGCGCTTCTGGGCCAACTGGATCCTCTGGTTCGTGCTGCTCTTCACCCTGGGCCTGGGGTCGCTGTTCATCGTGGCCCTGGAGCACCTCGTCAGCGCCAAGTGGAGCGTGCCGGTGCGGCGCATCCCCGAGCGCCTGGCCACCCTCCTGATCCCCGCGGTGCCCATCGGCCTCATCGCCCTGGCAGCCATTCCCGTGCTCTACCCCGGCGCCCGGCCCGAGGCGGCCCACCATCCGCTCCTGGCCGGCAAGGCCTTCTGGCTGAGCCTGCCCTTCTTCTCCGCGCGCACGGTCATCAGCCTCGCCCTCTGCCTCCTGGGCCTGTGGGTGCTGGTGGGCGGCTCGCTCAAGCAGGACGCGACGAAGGACCCCGCCTTCAACTTCCGGGCACGGAAGTTCGCCCCGGCCTTCATGGCCATCTTCGCCCTGGTGATCACCCTGATCGCCTTCGACTGGCTCTCCGGCCTCACGCCCGAGTGGTACAGCGACATCTTCGGCGTCTATGTCTTCGCTGGCGCCTTCCTCAGCGGCCTCGCGGCCACGGCCCTCGCGGTCCTGCACCTCCAGGACGAAGGCCGGCTGGAGGGCGTGAAGGGCGACCACCTCTACAACCTGGGCGGCTTCCTCTTCGCCTTCACGGTGTTCTGGTCCTACATCGGCTTCGCCCAGTACATGCTCATGTGGTACGCGAACCTGCCGGACGAGGTCATCTGGTACAAGGTCCGCCTGGCCGGTTCCTGGCGGCTCATCACCCTCGCCCTGGCGGGCCTGCACTTCGTCCTGCCCTTCTTCGCCCTGGTGACCCGGGATTCCAAGAAGGATCCCCGGCGCCTCCGCCGCGTGGCCTACCTGATGCTCGGGGCGCACGTGCTGGACATCTACTGGCTCATCTTCCCCATCCTCGGTACCCCCCGCCTCTCCTGGCCCGAGTTCAGCTTCGCCCTCTTCTTCCTGGGCGGGATCCTCCTGTGGATCCGCGGCGCCATGCAGAAAGGCGAGGACATGCCGGTCGGCGATCCCTTCCTGCGCGAGGGCCTGGAGTTCCGCCTATGAAGATCCACGACTACCTTTCCCCCGAAGAGCTGAAGCGCCTGCTCTCCGCCCTGCTGGTGGTGATCTGCTTCATCTTCATCGCCGCGTTCTTCGGCTTCACCGTGCTGCCCGGCCTGCGCTACCAGGCCCACACGGCCACCACCGGGGCTCCCGTGAAGGCCGTGCAGGGCGAGACCGGCTGGCTGGATCCCACGGACTATCCCGCCCAGATCAGCCAGATCATCCCACCCATCGATCCCAAGACCGTGATGACGCCCAATCCCGCCCTCATGGCCCGGGGCAAGGCGATCTATGCGCAGACCTGCGCCACCTGCCACGGCCCGGACGGTAAGGGCGACGGCCCCGGCGGCACCGGCCTCACCCCCAAGCCCCGGAACTTCACCCTGAACGCGGGCTGGAAGAACGGTACCCGCGTCGAGGACATCTACAAGACCCTCAACGAGGGCATCAAGGGCAGTTCCATGGTGTCCTACAACGATCTCTCCAAGAAGGACCGCATGGCCCTGGTGCATGTGGTGCAGTCCCTGGGCGCCTTCGATCACGGCGCCAGCGATCCCAAGGCCATCGCGGCCATGGAGCAGCTCTTCGCCAGCGCCGGCGAGGTGATCCCCAACCGCATCCCCGTCGCCCGGGCCGTCGACCTCCTCTGCCGCGAGTACGCCGAGAGCCATCCTCAGCCCCAGCCCCGGACGGAGGCCCGGCCATGAACCTCCGCCAGATCCGCACCACCCTTTCGCCCCTGGGCCTGACCCTGGCTCTGGCCGCCGCGTTCCTGTGTGCTCCCGCCCAGGCCCAGGCCCCCAAGCCGCCCCAGGTCCCCGCTCCCAGGCCTGTCGAGGGTCCGGCCACGCCCTCCTTCACCCCCCAGGAAGTGGGCATCGACGAGAAGCTCGGCGCCACCCTGCCCCTGGACCTGGTCCTGAAGGCCGAGGACGGCACGCCCATCACCCTCCGCCAGCTCATCGACAAGCCGACCATCCTGACCCTCAACTACTTCCGCTGCGCCGGCATCTGCACGCCCCAGCTCAACGGCGTGGTCGAGGTGCTCAACCGCACCGAGGCCGTCCCCGGGAAGGACTTCCAGGTCATCACGGTCAGCTTCGACGAGCGGGATGAGCCCGAAATCGCCGCCCAGAAGCGCACCAACTACCTGGGCGAGCTCACCCGGCCCTTCCCCCCGGCCGCCTGGCGCTTCCTCACCGGCCCCGGCACCACCACCCGGGCCCTGGCGGATGCCGTCGGGTTCAAATACAAGAAGGTGGGCGAGGACTTCGTCCACGCCGCCGCCATCATGTTCATCAGCCCCCAGGGCAAGGTGACGCGGTACATGTATGGCGTGACCTACCTGCCCGCGGACCTCCAGCTGGCCGCCCAGGAGGCCGCTCGCGGCGAGGCCCAGCCCACCATCAACAAGTTCCTGAAGTTCTGCTTCAGCTATGACCCTGCGGGACGCAGGTACGTCCTGAACACCACCAGCATCGGCGCCACCGTGATCATCCTCGCGGCCCTGATCTTCGTGGTGACCCTCGTCCGCCGGGGCCGCAAGTCCAAGCCAGAGGAGACCGAATGACCACCCACGCTGCCACCGCACAGCCCAGCTATCTGGTGGACACCGGCAAGCGCAAGGGCCTCCTGGCCTGGTTGACCACCACCGATCACAAGCGCATCGGGGTGCTCTACCTCTATTCGATGATCAGCTTCTTCCTCATCGCCATGGGCGTCGGCTTCGTCATGCGCCTGGTGCAGCTGACCACCTTCCAGAAGCTCATCACCGCCCAGACCTACAACGCCCTGTTCACGCTGCACGGCGTGATCATGATCTTCCTGTTCGTCATCCCGGGCCTGCCCGCCGTCTTCGGCAACTTCTTCCTGCCGATCCTCATCGGTGCCAAGGATGTGGCGTTCCCGCGCCTGAACCTGACCTCCTGGTACTTCTTCATGGCGGGCGCCATCCTCGCCGTCCTGTCGCTCTTCACCGGCGGCGGCGCCCCGGATACCGGTTGGTCCTTCTACGCCCCCTTCAGCCTGAAGACAGGCACCAACGTGAGCCTGGCGGTCTTTGCGGCCTTCGTGCTGGGCTTCTCGTCCATGCTGACGGGCATCAACTTCATCACCACCATCCACCGCCTGCGGGCTCCGGGCATGAAGTGGTTCCGCATGCCCCTCATGTGCTGGGCGCTGTACTCCACCTCCTGGATCCAGCTCCTCGCCACCCCCATCGTCGCCATCACGCTGGTGCTGGTGATCCTCGAACGGTTCTTCGGCATCGGCATCTTCGACCCCGCCAAGGGCGGTGATCCGCTGCTCTACCAGCACCTCTTCTGGATCTACTCGCACCCGGCCGTCTACATCATGATCCTGCCGGCCATGGGCGCCATCACCGAGATCATCCCCACCTTCGCCAAGCGCACGATCTTCGGCTACAAGGCCATCGCGTTCTCCAGCATGGCCATCGCCGGCGTGGGTAGCCTGGTGTGGGCCCACCACATGTTCACCTCCGGCATGAGCAACCTGGCCACCATTCTCTTTTCGCTGCTGACGATGATCGTGGCGGTGCCCAGCGCCATCAAGGTTTTCAACTGGGTGAGCACCCTCTACAAAGGCAGCATCGATTTCCAGCCGCCTCTGCTCTTCGCCCTGACCTTTATCTTCCTCTTCGCCATCGGCGGCCTCACGGGCGTCATGCAGGGCGCACTGGCCATCAACGTGCACATCCACGACACCTACTTCATCGTGGGCCACTTCCACTACGTGATGTTCGGCGGCACCGGCATGGGGTTCTTCGCGGCCCTGCTCTACTGGTTCCCCAAGATGTTCGGGAAGATGTACTCCAAGACGGCCATCTACGTCTCCTGGTTCCCCATCTTCATCGGCTTCAACATGCTCTACTTCGGCATGCTGATCCTCGGCATGATGGGCATGCCCCGCCGCTACTACGTCCACCTGCCCCAGTTCCACACCATGCACGTGGTGGCCACGGTTGGCAGCTGGTTCCTGGTGCTGGGCCTGCTGACCTACTTCGGGACGCTGCTCTACGCGCTCTTCAAGGGCCCTAAGGCGGAGGACAACCCCTGGGGCGGCGTCACGCTGGAATGGACCCTGCCCAGCCCGCCCATCCAGGAGAACTTCGAGACGATCCCCACCATCACCCACGGCCCCTACCACTTCGAGCAGGAGTCCAAATGAGTGAGCACGTCCATCGCGACGACTTCGGCGCCCGGCTCGGCATGTGGCTGTTCCTGGTGACGGAGATCGTCCTCTTCGGGGGCCTCTTCATCGGCTATTCGTACATGCGGTACAAGTACCCCATGGAGTTCCACCACGGCGGCGCCGAGCTGAACGCCACCCTGGGCGTCATCAACACCGTGGTGCTGCTCACCAGCAGCCTCACGGTGGTGCTCGCCATCGTGGCCATCCAGCGGGCCGAGAAGAAGCGGGCCATGGCCTTCCTCGGCACCACCCTGGTCCTGGGCGTCACCTTCCTGGTCATCAAGTCCTTCGAGTGGGCCGCCAAGTTCCACCATGGCCTCTACCCGAACTCCGCCCACCTGGGCACGCTGCCTCCGGGGGAGCAGGTCTTCTTCGGCCTCTACTTCACGATGACGGGCCTCCACGGACTCCACGTCATCGCCGGGCTCTCGGTCCTGAGCGTCATGCTCTGGTGGGTGGCCACGGATCGCGTCCGCCCGGACCGCTACATCCACCTGGAGAACAGCGGCCTCTACTGGCACCTGGTGGACGTCATCTGGATCTTCCTCCTCCCGCTGTTCTACCTGGCCGCGTAAGGGCATGACCATGAGCCAACACGCCGAGCATTCCGCCGATCTCAACACCGTCCAGCAGCCCGAGCACCCGGCCGAGCACCCGGGCTACGGCACCTTCATCAAAGTCTGGGTGGCCCTGCTGATCCTCACCGCCTGCCTGGTGGGCATGAGCCACGTCAGCCAGACCTACGCCGTCTGGGGCTTGTTGACCATGACCCCCCTCAAGGCGGGCCTGGTGTTCTACTTTTTCATGCACCTGAAATACGAAGGCCCCCTGCTCAAGATCGTGATCCTGGTGACCCTGGGCACGCTGCTGATCTTCTTCGCCCTGCTCTTCTCCGACGTCGCTTTCCACTGAGGCACCCATGGACTGGATGAATCAAGCCGCCCTTTCGGCCCAGAAGTCCGATGCGGTCTTCTTCTACGTGTTCGGCCTCTCCGTCGCGTTCCTCGTCTTCATCACGGCGCTGATGATCTATTTCGTGGTGCGCTACAGCAAGAAGCGCCACCCGGTCGCCGAACAGATCGAAGGCCACCTGGGCCTGGAGATCCTGTGGACCAGCGTCCCCCTCGTCCTGTTCCTGTCGATCTTCTACTACGGCTGGACCAACTACGAGTACATGCGCCAGGCCCCCCGGGACGCCATGGTGGTGAACGTCACCGCCCGCCAGTGGGCCTGGTCCTTCGAATATCCCAATGGCAAGAAGAGCAAGGTCCTCTTCGCCCCCATCAACAAGCCCATGAAGATGGACGTCCACAGCGCCGACGTGGTGCACGGGTTCTTCATCCCCTCGTTCCGCCTGAAGATCGACGCCGTGCCGGCCCGCACCAACACCACCTGGTTCCAGGCCACCAAGCTGGGCTCGTACGACATCGAGTGCACGGTCATCTGCGGCGTGGACCACAGCCTCATGCTGAGCAAGGTCATCGTGGTGCCCGAGGACGAGTTCAAGGCCTGGTACTTCGGCGGCGAGGATGCGCCTGAGCCCGGGAAGAGCTTCCGTGCGGCCGAGGCTCATCCTGACCTCAAAGACCTGCCGCCCGGCCTCGCCGTGCTGACCTCCAAGGGCTGCCTCGCCTGCCATTCCGTGGACGGCAAGCCGAAGGTCGGCCCCACCCTCAAGGCCCTGTACGGCAAGCAGGAGGAAATCCTCGTGGCCGGGACCATGCGACAGGTCACCGTGGATGAGCCCTACCTGCGCCGGGCCATCACCAACCCCATGGACCAGGTGGTGCGCGGCTATCCGCCCGCCATGCCCCAGACGCCGATGACGGAGCAGGAGCTGAACGAGGTCGTGCGCTACATCAAGACCCTCTGACGACCCGGGGGACCGGGCTTGCGCCCTACACCCCCGGACCCCCGCCCTCACCCAGCCAAGCTGGGCTCCGGCTGACACTCCCCGGGGGACCGGGCTTGCGCCCTACACCCCCGGGCCCCCGCCCTCGCCCAGCCAAGCTGGGCTCCGGCTTAACCAGGAGCGATGATTTGAGCGTGGCCGCCCTTCCCCTGTCCAAGCCCAGTCCGGTCTCGACCTTTCTCGAGCTGACCAAGCTGCGCATTTCCGGGGCCTCCACCTTCACGGCGGCGGCGGGCTATGTGGCCTTCCTTCGCGGCGCGAATGCAGGACTGATCACCACCCTGATCGGCATCCTGCTCCTGGCCATGGGTTCCAGCGCCCTCAACGAAGTTCAGGAGCGGCGCTTCGACGCCATGATGCCCCGCACGGCGGGCCGGCCCATCCCCCATGGCGACATCTCCGCTGGCCGGGCCGCCCTCGTGGCGGTGATCCTGGCCGTGTCGGGCTTCCTGGTCCTGCTGCTGGCCCACAACCTCGCCTCGGCCCTGCTGGGGGCCCTGGCCCTGGGCTGGTACAACGGCTTCTACACGCCCCTGAAGCGCCTCAGCCCCTTCGCCGTGGTGCCGGGCTCACTCATCGGGGCCCTGCCTCCCGCCATCGGCTGGACGGCCGCGGGCGGCAGCGTGGCGCATCCTTCCGTCCTGGCGCTGGCCTTCGTCTTCTTCATCTGGCAGGTGCCGCACTTCTGGCTGCTGGTGGGGCTCCACGCCGAAGGCTACGAGAAGGCCGGCTTCCCCACGCTGGTCTCGGTCTTCGGCCGGCCCCGGCTGTCGCGGCTCACGTTCACCTGGACCTGCGGCACGGCCGCCGCCTGCGGCCTGCTGCCCCTGTTCCGGGTGCTGGTCTCCTGGCCCGCTGAAGTCATGCTGGGCCTGGGCGCCGCCTGGCTCATCGCCGGTTCCCTGCCGCTGCTGAAGGAGGGTCAGGATGCGCCCCTCTACCGCCGCGTCTTCATGAACATCAACCTCTTCGCCCTCGTCCTCACCGCGGCCGTCATCCTGGATCCCTTCTTCAGCCGCTAGCTCGCGTGCCTCGCTGGGGTACACTCTCGGCCATGCCTCCTCGCCCCGCTGAACCCGCGCGAAAGCCTCGTCCGTGGATGTGACGCGCTTTCTCGGGACACACCGGTATGCCTGGCTCATGGACCTGGGCCGGGGTTCCGGCTGCACCTTCCAGCTCCTGCGCCGGGAGCTCGACGGCGCCCGCTTCCTCGCGCAGCTCTGGTCGCCCCTGCCTGCGGACCGCGACCTCGACCAGCTGCGCGACACCTTCCTGGCCCGCTTCCTCGACGCCGATCCGCTGGATCCGGTCATCGGCCATTTCGGCTTCGACGGCGAGCAGGTCTGGCACCTCCAGGCCCTCCAGGGGACCCCCCTCTCCCGCCTCTGGCCAGGCTGGGGGCCCGCCCAGCGCCAGGCCCTGGCGCAGCACCTGGCGCAGCGGCTGGAACGCGACCTCCATCCGCGCTTCCTCCATCCCGAGGTCATCACCTTCCGCCCCGGCCTCACCCAGATCCCCCGCGCCCTCGGCGATGCCCCCTGGGGCCTGCCCGGACTGACGGCCCTCCTGCCCACCACCGTGCCCACCCCGGCCCTGTCCGAGGATCTGCCCTGGACTCACGCCCGGGATCTGGCCGAACTCATCTCGCGACCCCTGCGGGGGCGGATCCAGGAACTGCCCTACCTCAAGTCCCTCATGCTGGGCCTCAGCGCGCCCATCCCCATGGAGCGCATCGTCCTCCTCCAGGGCGAGGAGGGCATCGGCAAGGCCCATCTGGCCGCCTGGGCCTGCGCCGTGGCCGAGGGGGAGGGCATCTGGGTGCACCACCTGGAGGCCTCCACGGAGGAAGCCCCGGGGCGCTTCCTCGGCCGGCTGCTGGAGGCCCTGCTCGCGGGGAGCGAGGCGGATCTCTATGCCCAGCGGCCCGAGGCCGCGCGGGCCCTGTCGCTGCGCCTGCAGGCCTTCGCCTTCCTCACCGGCGGGCGCCACCTGAACCGCCAGGAGGCCGGCCCCGAGCCCGAGGAGGTGAAAGCCGCCCTCGAGGTCCTGGACTTCGCCCGCCTCCTGCATCCCCGCCTCGTCCACCTCTCGAACCTGGAGCGGGCCACGCCGGAAGTGCTGTCGCTGGTGCGGGAACTGGTCCACCGCTCGGACCTGCCCTGGCTGCTCTCCCTCACCACGGGCGCCCAGGGGGCCGGGCTGAGGCCCCTACTCGCCGACCTGCGCCAGGAGGCCTCCGCCGCCCTCGTGGGCGTCAACCGCCTGGAGGACGAGGATCTCCGCCGCATCCTGGAGGACCTGCTGGGCCGCCACGCCCTGCCCGCCGGCTATGTGACGGACCTGCTCACCCAGAGCCTCGGCAACCCGGGCCTGCTCCGGAACGTCCTGGAGCTGGCCCAGCAGGAGGGCGCCGTGGCCTGGGACCAGGATCACTGGACCCTGGCGCCCGGACGCCCCGCCACCCTGCGGGCCGAGGCCGACCTCGTGCAGCAGGTCTTCCTGGGCCGCCTCCAGCGACTCACCCCCGCCGCCGCCACCCTGGTGCGCCTGCTGGCCCTGGCCGACCGGCCGGTGCCCGCCGGCTCCCTCGGCCGCCTGCTGGGTCTCGCGGGCGACGCGCTGGAGGATGCCCAGCAGGGCGCCCTGGGCTCCCGCCTGGTCCAGCTCCAGGGTGGCCAGGCCCTCATGCCCGATCCCCGCTGGCGGGAGCTGGTGCTCGCCCACACGCCCCAGCCGGAACTCAAGCGGCTGGCCCGGGCCCTCCTGGCCGTCATCCAGGAACAGGGCGGCCCCGTGGCCCACTCGGTGACGCTCCAGGCCCTGGCGTCGGACGAAGCCACGGCCCTGGCTGCCGTCCTCGAAGCCCTCGACCATCACCCCCCCGCACCTCCGCAAGAGGCCCAGCGGATGGTGGAGCAGGCCCTCCAGCTCCAGCCCCGGCCCTGGGACGAGGCCCGCCTGCACGAGCACCTGGCGGATGCCTGGGCCGCAGGCTCCCAGGCCCCCCCCGTCGACGGAGAAGGCCCGCCGCACTCCGTGGCCGAACGCGCGCTCGAAGCTCTGGAGCACGCCCTGGATGCCCTGGGGCGGGCCGCCTTCCACGAAGGCATCCGGCTGGCTGAAGTCCGGGTCTTCCGGAAGCGGGCCATGTTGCAGCTCCAGCTGCGCCGGGCCGGCGAAGCCCAGGAATCCGTCATGGCCGCTGCCGGGCGCCTGAAGGACCACCCCCTCCATCCCGAACAGCCCCGATTGCGTCTGGCCCTGGGCCAGCTCCACCTGCTCCAGGGCCACCTGACCAAGGGGATCCGCGCCCTGGAGGAGGGCCTGCATCCCCAGGGGCCCCATAGTCAGGGCGGCCGGCCCCAGCCCCAGGACCAGGCGGCCCTGCTCACCGCGCTGGGCCGGGCCCTGACCGCCCAGGGGCAGTTCCAGCGCGCGGCCGGCCACCTCGAATCAGCCCAGCGGCTGCTGGAGCACGGGCAGGACTTCCGCGGCCTGGTGCCGGCCCAGATCGCCTTGGCCCAGGTCCGCCTCGCCCAGGGCCAGGCCGGCCCCTGCATCGCCCTGCTCCAGGAGGCCCTCCAGACCGCTCGGCTGCAGGGCGACCTCGGCCTCCAGAGCCAGAGCCACCTGGCCCTGGGGGCCATGCGCAGCCTCCAGCAGTTCCTGGGGCCGGCCCTGACGCACCTGGACCGGGCCCTGGGCCAGGCCCAGCGGCTGGGCGACGCTCCCCAGGTGGCCATGATCCAGGTCTGGCGCGCGCGCACCTTCGCCGCCATGGGCGATCCCGTAGCCGCCGACCATGCCCAGTTCCAGGCCCAGGGCCCCTCGTCGGGAGCCCAGCGCCTCCTGCTGGCCCCGGAGGAGCAGGGCGACCACACCCTGCTCCAGGGCGACGTGGCGCGGTTCCGCGGCGCCTGGCGAGATGCGGCGCGGCTCTTCAAGGCCGCCGCGGACCAGTTCGAGGCCTCCGGCATGCTCTGGCACCACCGCCTGGCCCAGCTCCGCCTGGCCCAGGTGCTGGCCCGGGAATCCCAGCGCACCCGGCAGGAGGCCCCGGAGCAGGGCTGGGCCATTCTCGAGAACCTCAAGGGCCCCGTGGAGGGCTCCGGCTCGCGCTGGCTGGAGCTGGAGTGGCACCGGGCCCACGCCCTGCTGCTGTCCACGGTGCCCCCGACGGAAACCGTGGCCGAGGAGGGGCTGGAGGCCTGGAGCGAGGTGCTGGCCGCGGCCCGGGACCTCCAGTTTCCCGCCCAGGTGGTGGAGGCCTGCGCCGAGGGCGCCCAGCTCCTGCTCCAGCGCGGCGAGAAGCTGGGCGCCAAGACCCGCCTGCAGGATGCCTTCCCCAGCTTCCAGGAGCTCTGGTCCCACCTGCCGGAAAACCAGGGCACCGCCTTCCTGGGCCGCGAGGACCTGCACCGCTTCCGCCAGACCGTGGAGGCCGCCGGCCTGCGCTTCATCCTTCCCGAACGCGCCGACCCCCTCCAGGACTGGACTCCCACCCAGATGAACCTGCCCGCTGTCCCAGAAGGTGAGTGAACCACTTCTGGACTCAGCTGACCCCGAGGCGCCTGCGCGGATGACCGACGGGCAGAGCCATCACTTGTAGGTGTAGTGGTAGGCGTAGCGATAGCGCTGATAGCCCACCGTCACCGCGGACACATCGTTGAAGATGCAGCCCTTGACCTTGGTACCGCCACTTTCGAAGCGCTTGAGGGCGATGCGGAGTTCCTCCAGGGAGTGGGCCCGGGCCTTGGCGATGAGGAGGACCGTGCCCACCTGTTTGGCCAGGATGACGGGATCGGTCACCGCCAGGGCGGGGGCCGCGTCGATGAGCACCAGATCGTAGGCCGCGGACACCTGCTGGATGAACTCCGACAGGCGGCTGGTCATCAGCAGCTCGGCGGGATTGGGGGGCAGCGCACCGGTGGTGATGA
The DNA here is from genome assembly GCF_024609265.1 of Geothrix campi. Taxonomy (GTDB): domain Bacteria; phylum Acidobacteriota; class Holophagae; order Holophagales; family Holophagaceae; genus Geothrix; species Geothrix campi. Next base: position 1,687,166 of record NZ_JANHMP010000001.1, read on the forward strand.
GGTCGAGGCCCGGCAGCACCGCCGCGTGCAGCACGTCCTTCCAATCCACCTGGCCGGACAGGATCTCCGAGAAACCCCGGCCGCGCTCGAGGAGGCCGAAGGGGCGGTGCAGCAGCCCCTTGCGCAAGTCGCCATCCACCAGCAGCACCCGCGAGCCGGCCTGGGCCAGCAGGGTTGCGAAGTTGCTGCTCACGAAGGTCTTGCCGATGGTCGGCGTCGGCCCGGTGATCAGCACCACGGGGTTCTTCGCATCCATCATGGTGAAGTGGAGGCTGGTGCGCAGGCTGCGCAGGCTCTCCACGGCCAGGTCCTCAGGGTTGGCCTGAGCCAGCAGGTGCAGGCCCTCCTCCCGGCGTTCCATGGCCCGGTGGATGGTCGCCTGCTGCTCGCTGTGGGGCACGGTCACCACCACCGGCAGGCCCAGGTGGCCTTCGATGAGGCGGGGATCCTCCACACCCCGGTGCAGGGCCCGGCGCACCATGACCAGGCCGATGCCGCCAAAGAGGCCCAGCAGGACGGACAAGCTGATCACCATGGCCTTCTGCGGTTTCACCGGTTCGAGGCTGGGCAGGGCGTGGTCCACGATGCGGGCATTGCCGATCTCGCCCGCCTTCGTCACCTGCAGCTGCTGGGCGTTGTTGAGCAGGGCGGTGTACATGTCCGTGCCCACCTGCGCCTCGCGCATGAGGCGCACCAGCTCCTGCTGGGTGCGGGGCAGGCCGCGCACCTTGCCCTCCACCTGGTGGGATTCGGCGCTCAGCTTGGTGATCTGCTGATCGAGGGTCGCCACCACGTCCGAACGTTCCTTGTAGGTCCGCAGCAGCTCCTGCTTCTTCTGCTTGAGCCCCAGGATCTGGCCTTCCAGATCCACGCTCTGCTTGAGCACCAGCTTGGCCTCCTCCGGCAGGTCCACGGAACCGATCTGCATGCGGTACTGGTTCAGCTGGTTCTCGGCCGCATCCAGCTTGGCCCGCACCTGGGGCAGCTGCTCCTGGAGGAAGGTCAGGGTCTTGGAGGCCTCTTCGGCCTTGCGCTCGATGTTCTGGCGCACGTACTGGGCCACGATCTCGTTGAGGATCTCGGCCCCGCGGAGGGGGCTGCGATCTTCGAAGCTCAGACCCAGGATGTTGGTCTGCTTGCCCTTCTCGGCGACCAGCAGGCCCAGGCGCAGGCCCTCGATGGCCTTGAGGAAGGGCTGCCGGGTGAGGTTGAAGCGCTGGCCCGCCGGGGCCACCAGGCGGCGCACCTGAAGTACCAGGGGCTGGCCCAGCCAGGTGGCCTTGAGTTCCTCACCTTCGCGGCCATGGGCCAGGAGCTGGCCCTCGGGATCCTCCCAGCGGAAGGCGCCGTTCTCCCCGGCGATGACGCGGAAGACCTTGCCCTGCACCGGGGTGGGCAGCTCGAAGCGCTCGATGCGCAAGGTCGGGGCATCGGCCCGACCCCGTACCAGGGCATCGCCCACCAGGGGGTTGAACCGGGGCTGAGCGACGACATCCAGGGCCAGGGCCTCCACCGTGCGGCCCAGCACCAGGTTGCTCTTGAGGATCTCGATCTCGGCCTGGGCCACGGTGGGTTGTTCCAGCAGGCTGGACAGGGCCTCCATGCCGAGGGCACCCTTGCCGCCCTTCTTGTCCTCCACCTGGAGCATGGCCTGCACCTGGTAGACCGGGCTCTTGCGCCAGGCGTAGTAGCCGCCCAGCAGCAGTGCCATCAGGGTGGCCCCCAGAATGAGAATGCGGCCCTCCCACAGGTTGCCGAGCAGCTCCCCCAGGGAGATCTCCTCCCCGTCCTCGGCGCCGCTAAAGTCCCTGGTGGTGGGCATGGAGGAGGGGTCGCTGGCGCTCATGGAGTCCTTCTGGCGAGACGGGGGAGCCAGGTCTGGATGGCGCCCTGAATGTGGGCGCCGACCCGGCGATGGTCCGCTGCGCTGCGGCGGATGGGATCGGCGATCTCGGGGCGATCCGGCGACAGCCAGTGGCCCAGCAGGAAGACCCGTCCCCGGACGCTGGGGGCCAAGGCTTCACAGGCGGCCTTCTGGGCCCGGTCCATGACCAGGATGAGATCCGCGCGTTTGGCCAGATCCAGCGTGACCTGCCGCCCTCGGTGGGTGCTCAGATCGAGCCCGAGTTCCATGCCCTGGCGCCGGGTTTCCTCGTGGGCCGGTTCCCCCACCAGGGCCCTGAGCCCGGCGGAGCGCACGTCGCTGGCGGGGCCGAGGGCCCGCCGGAGCAGGGCTTCGGCCAGGGGGCTGCGGCAGTGGTTGCCTTCGCACAGGACGAGGATGCGGCGGATGGCGATCGACATGGGCTACTGGCTGAGGTACTTGACTTCGGAGGCGGTGGAAGTGAGGGCGGAGACCGTGGGCACGATCAGGCTCACCACGCGGTTCCAGCGCACCAGGGGGCCGGCGTCCACGTAGACCAGGTCCCGCGGCTGGAGGGCGAAGCGGTCGGCCAGCACCATGGCCACGGGGTTGTAGGCGTCCAGGTGGAACACCTCCACGGCGTTGTCGGCCTGGCCGCGCCGGAACACATAGATGGACCGGGCTTCGGCGCTGGCGGGGTTGATGCCGCCCGCATCGGACAGGGCCTGGGCCAGGGAGAGCTTGCCGTGATAGGTGGGCACGGAGCGGGGGTTGCGGACCTCGCCCAGCAGGTAGACCGGCTCCTCGTCCCGGTTGTGGACATGCACCGAGTCGCCATCCTTGAGCAGGATCTGGCCGATGCGGTTGCCCCGGGTCATGAGTTCCAGGAAGTTCAGCGACCAGGTCCGGTCCCCGCGGGACACCATGATGCGGCTCTGATCCGCCGTGGGGAGGAAGCCCCCGGCGCGGTTCACGGCTTCGGCCAGGGTGAAGGGAATGTCGGTGATGTTGTAGACGGCCGGGCTGCGCACCTCGCCGCTGACGAAGACCTTCTGGGAGCGGTAGGCGAGGACCTTCAGATCCACCTGGGGCTTCTGGAGGACATCATCCATCTTGGCGGTGATGAGGTCGCGGGCCTCCACCACGGTGAGCCCGGCCACCTTCACCCGCCCGATGTAGGGGTAGAACAGGAATCCGGAATCGTCCACCACCATGCCAGTGGCGGCGTCGGTGCGGAACTGGCCCAGGGGCAGGGTCAGCTCCGGATGGTCCCAGACGGTGACCATGAGGATGTCCTGGGCGCCGATGCGGTAGGGCTCCATCTTCGTGGCGAGCAGGTCCTCGAAGCCGGCCTGCGCCGGGCGGGCGCCGTACCGCTTGAGCGTCTCGGGGTTCAGCGGGTGCAAGGTCACGTCCTGGCCATTCACCTGGGTGCGGGTATCCCGGTCGTAGGCCCGGGTATCGAACTTCATGCCCGGCGCCCGGCAGGCCGCCAGCAGGAGGGTCAGCCCGACGGCGAAGGCCTGGACGAAGATCTGAAGGGGGCGCCGATGGAGGGTTGAGTGGGATGGGGTGGCAGATTCCAGGGCCGGGCAGATCGGGAGACTCACTGACATTCCATTCCTATCAAAAGCGGGTTGTGGCTGGCGTCGAACGGCCCATTCCAGCCATCAGGCGGAGGTGGCTCTGGACAAGGCCACTGAGGACACCGGTACGGGAAGGGCATGACCCACCCCACTCCGACCCAAGGCGCGACCACTCCGAATGCTTTGATTTTCCACCTGCAGGTCCTCTGGGTTCAACGCAAAAATGCAGGGAAAAACCTATTGTGATCTCCGTCATTTCTAGCTATTTGAGCTATGAACTAGGCATTTATATCCTCTACGTACAAACCAATATCCCGCCAGGTGTTCGACTCCTGACCCCACCCGATCGGGCTTGCCTTCACCGGATCGGCGACGGGAGGGCGGTACCTTAGAAATGAAAATCCAGCTCATCCTTTTCCCACTGTTTGGTGGTCTCATGGAGGCCCACGGCTTCGACCTTCCAGCGGAGACCCCATGAGCCACCTGCCTGCGGACGCGCGCCCCCGCGTCACCCTTCCCCAGTTGCACACCTGGCACCACGCAGGGCGGAAACTCGTGATGACCACGGCCTATGACGCCGTGACCGCGCGCATCGCGGATGCCGCTGGCGTGGACATCATCCTCGTGGGCGACAGCGTGGGGAACGTGTGTCTGGGCTTCGAGAACACCCTGCCCGTCAGCATGGCCATGATGAACCACCACCTGGAAGCCGTGGCCCGCACCCACCCCACGGCCATGCTGGTGGCCGACATGCCCTACCTGAGCTTCCACCTCAGCGTGGAGGACACCCTGCGGAACGCCGGGGGGTTCCTCCAGCGGGGGGCCCAGGCCGTGAAGCTCGAAGGCGGCGCCAAGCGCCTGCCCATGATCCACGCCCTGATCGACGCGGAGATCCCGGTCATGGGCCACCTGGGCCTCACCCCCCAGAGCGTGAACCCCATGGGCGGCTTCAAGGTGCAAGGCAAGCAGAAGGCCGAGGCCCTGCGCCTGCTGGAGGACGCCCAGAAGCTCCAGGAGGCCGGCTGCTTCAGCCTGGTGCTGGAGGGCATTCCCGCCGACCTGGCCGCCAAAGTGACGGAAACCATCGAGATCCCCACCATCGGCATCGGGGCCGGCCCCCAGTGCTCGGGTCAGGTGCTCGTCATCCACGATGTGCTTGGCCTGCTGCCCGGGACTTCACCGAAATTCGTACGGCGCTATGCCGAAGGATTCCAAGACCTGCGTGATGCCCTGGCGACCTGGGCCGAGGATGTGCGGTCGGGAGGGTTCCCCGATGGCCGGGAATCCTATACCCTTCCAGAAGCTGTTCGTCCGGTTCTGACCCAGTGGCACCCCTGATCGCGCCCTTGGTAAACTGACAGGCGCTTTCTGAAGGATCCCGTTTTTGTCCATGCGAGTCGTCCGTTCCATTGCTGATCTGCGCGCCATCCTGAGACCCCTGCGGGCCGAAGGCAAACGGGTCGGGTTTGTCCCCACCATGGGGTTCCTGCACGAGGGCCACGGGGCCCTCATCCGCCAGAGCGCCGCCCGTTGCGACGTGACCGTGGTCTCCATCTTCGTGAATCCGACGCAGTTCGGCCCCAGCGAGGACCTGGCCAACTACCCCCGGGACCTGGAGCGGGACCAGAACCTCTGTCTGGAGACCGGGGCCACGGTGCTGTTCCTGCCCGAGGTCGCCGAAATCTACCCCACGGGATTCCAAACCCATGTGGAGCCGGGCCGCCTGGCTCAAACCCTCTGCGGGCGCTACCGACCCGGCCACTTCCGGGGCGTCGCCACCGTGGTGGCCAAGCTCTTCAGCATCGTCCAGCCGGACCTGGCCTTCTTCGGCCAGAAGGACTTCCAGCAGACGGTGGTGATTCGGCGCATGGCCCGGGATCTGAACCTGCCCGTGGATGTCGTGGTCGTGCCCACCGTGCGGGAGGCGGATGGCCTGGCCCTGAGCAGCCGCAACGCCTATCTGGATGAGGAGGCCCGGCGCCGGGCCGCGACCCTCAGCCAGGGCCTCCTGGCCGCCCAGGCGGCATTCGACGCCGGGGAGCGTCAGTCGTCGAAGCTGGTGAAGGCGGCCCGGGCACTCATGACGGGCGCAGATTCCATCCAGTACCTCGAGCTGGTGGATGCCCAGACCATGGAACCCTTCAAGGGGCCCGTGGATCGCACCGTCGCCTTGTGCGTGGCCGCCTACGTGGGCAGCACTCGTCTCATCGACAACGTGCTCCTGGTTCCCTCCCCCAATCTGGCCGGGCAGAACAGCAGCCAAAGCGCCTGAAACCTATAGGTTCGGCCCGGGCCGCCCCACGGTGGGTTCATTCCTGGACGCATCCCGGGCATTCCACCGGTGCGGGGGTAGAATGGTCGGGTGCTTCCGGGGAAGTCCACCGGAACCGATTCCGGGAGGTTCCATGCTCGTCCCGATCCTGCTCTCCGCCGCCCTCCTTGCCATGCCCCAGGGGCGCGGACATGACCGTGGAGGCCCTCCAGGGCTCGCGAAGAAGGGCGGAGTCCCCCCCGGCCTGGCCAAAAAGGGCGGCATGCCCCCCGGCCTGGCCAAGAAGTTCGGCCCCAGGATCCCCGAGCGGCCCTACATCGCCGTGGATCCGCGCTACACCGACCGGGCCTATTTCCTGATTGATGGTCGCTGGGAACTCCGCCGTGGATTCGACGTGAGCCTCCAGGCCGAGGTCCGCGACACCCTGCGGCTGGCTCCCGTCCCGCCGCCCGTGCCCCTGCCCAGGATCGGCGTCGATCTCCATGTCGTGCTCTTCAACTGAATAAGGAGGTTCCATGTTCCGACGTTTGCTGGGTGCCGGCCTCGTGGCCGTCTTCACCCTGTCGGCCCTGCCTGCCACCGCCCGTCCCGATGACGAACGCCGCGGCCACCGCGGGGAGCGGGATGATCGCCGTGACGATCGCCGGGACGACCGCGATGATCGCCGGGACGACCGCCGCGATGACCGGAAGTACTGGAAGGAACGCGACAAGGCCGAGCGCAAATACTGGAAGGAAAGGGACAAGGAGGCGCGCAAGTACGAGCGCCACCGCTACGAGTACGAGGATCATGACCGCGGGGGCCGCCACTACCGCGCTCCCGCCTGGATGGACGGCTACTGGCGTCCCGGCGAAGGCCGGCGCTACGTGGCCCTCGTGCCAGGGGACCCCTCCCGCTGCTATGTCTTCATCGAGGGTCGGTGGGTGCTGCGCCAGGTCCGCGACCCCCGGGCCCGCCTGGACCTGGAAGGAGCCTTCCGGCTGCCCGTGGCCCCGCCCCCGGTGGCCCCGCCCCGACTGGGTGTGGACCTCCACGTGGTGCTGTTCAACTGACCTTTGGCTGATTAGGCAAAAATCGAGGATGGACCCAGGGTACACCTGAGTCCATCCTTATGCGTTGGCCGGGACTCCCGACGGAGCCTGGACCGGAGGATGCATGCTGCGCCACTTCCTGCTCGGTAAGATCCATCGCGCCACCGTGACGAGGGCCGATCTGGACTACGTGGGATCGATCACGCTCGATCCGTTGCTCATCGAAGCCGCCGGCTTCATGGAGAACGAGAAGATCGACATCTACGACGTGACCAACGGGTCGCGCCTGTCCACCTATGTCATCCCGGGGATTCCGGGGTCGGGTGAGGTGGGCATCAACGGGGCCGCCGCCCACCTGGTCCAGAAGGGCGACCTGGTGATCATCGCCGCCTATGGCTGGATGACCGCCGAGGAAGCCGAGACCGTGGCCCCCAAGGTGGTCTTCGTGGACGAGCGCAACCGCATCACCGAGCGCCGCCGCCAGGAGCGCACCCCCCTCTGCGTCAGCGCCTTCACGGACTGAAAAGAGCGGGACAGGATGAACAGGATTCCTGCCTGGTGCCTGCCGGGGGAATGGCTTTTTTTTGCCGGTGATGCACTGTGATGAGGGTGACCGACCCTGGGATGCTTCCCCCATGAACCCTGGCTGAGCTGCGGGCGGAAATCATTGAAATCACTGGCCAATCTTGTTTTTTAAACCCTTTTAATTCACCTTTTAATCCTGCCAATCCCGTCTCCGCCTTGTTTCCTTCAGGGAATAAATACCAACTCCGGAACCTTCGACCGTTGGCGCGGCATCCTAAGAACATGGTAGAAAAGACCTACCCTTCGGCCTGGTACGGCCCTGGGGCCCGCAGTCGGGGCACGGCGCCCTCCTGTAAAGTTCTGAAAGGTTGGTTCCATGGAAGTCCGCAAGTCCCTGGTGGTCAATTCGACCCCCCTGGAGACGCGCATCGCCCTGCTTGAGAACGGCCAGCTCTGCGAGCTGTTCCTCGAGCGGACGATGAACAAAAGCCAGGTGGGGGATGTGTACAAGGGCCGGGTGGCCAAGCTGCTCCCTGGCATGCAGAGCGCCTTCGTGGGCATCGGGGGGGCCAAGGATGGCTTCCTCTACCTGGACGATCCCGTGGCCCAGCGCCTGGGAGCCGACCTGTCCGCCGACGAGGAGGGGGAAGAGCCCGTCGCCGATGACCTCCCGCCCCCGCCGCCCCCCCTGCCGCCCCTCAAGGAGGGCGAGGAGACCCTGGTGCAGGTGGTGAAGGATCCCATCGGCTCCAAGGGGCCGCGCCTTTCGCGCCACCTGAGCTTCCCCGGCCGCTTCCTGGTCTTCATGCCGGGCATCGACCACATCGGCATCTCCCGCAAGATCACCGATCCCGTGGAGCGGGAGCGCCTGCGGGATCTGATCCGCAGCCACGCCCAGCCGGGCGAGGGCTTCATCGTCCGCACCGCCGCCATCGGCGAGAAGGACGAGGACCTGGTGGGCGATGTGGCCTTCCTGCGCCAGGCCTGGCAGGAGATCCAGGCCAAGGCCGAGACCGTGCCCGCACCGGGCCTGGTCTGGCATGACCTGCACCTGCTCCAGAAAGTGCTGCGCGACATCTTCCGCGAGGAGGTCTCCAGCTTCTGGGTGGATGATCCCGAGGCCTACCGCGAAGTGCTGTCCTTCGTCGAGAAGCTGCATCCCGACTGGGCCAACCGCGTGAAGCACTTCACTTCCGACCTGCCCATCTTCGAGGCCTTCGGCATCGAGGGCGAGATCGAATCCGCCCGCCAGCCCAAGGTGTTCCTCAAGCACGGTGGCTCCATCGTGCTGAACCAGACCGAGGCCCTGGTCAGCGTCGACGTGAACACCGGCAAGTTCGTGGGGAAGAAGGATCTGGAGGAGACCGTCTACCTCACCAACCTCGAAGCCATCCCCGAGATCGTGCGCCAGCTGCGTCTGCGCAACCTGGGCGGCATCGTGGTCATCGACTTCATCGACATGGTGGACGCCGCCCACCGCGACGAGGTGCTGGCGAAGTTGCAGGAGGAGCTCAAGCGGGACCGCAACCACGCGCGCGCCGGCGGCATCTCCGAGTTCGGCCTGGTGGAGCTCACCCGCAAGCGCACGGGCCCCTCGCTCGAACGCCAGCTCACCCAGCCCTGCCCTGTCTGCAACGGCGCGGGCCGCACCCAGAGCCCGGAGACCTCCCTGCTGAAGGCCTACCGCGAGCTGGTGCGCATGGGCGAACGCCTGCGCGGCGCGGATGTGCGCCTGACCCTGCATCCCGAGCTGGCGGGCGCGCTGCATCAGGAGGCCCGGGAAGGCCTCATGCAGCTGGCCCGTCTCCTCGGCGCCCGCGTCCAGTGGATCGAGCGCCAGGACACCCCCCGGCAGACCGTGGTCCTCGACGTCCAGCTATCCGGCCAGAACAGCGCCACCGCCTGAGCTTCAGCCCAGACAGGTCGGACAGCGCATGCCCAGCTGGAGGTTCTCGATGAGTTCGGGCACCCGGTCGAGGCTGCGCACTTCGTACAGAGGGGCGTCGGGGTCGTGATCGGGGCGCGGCTTGGCGTCGCGGTTCACCCAGATGGCCGTCCAGCCCACGGCCAAGGCGCCCAGCACATCATCGGTCCAGCTGTCGCCCACCATGGCGAGGTTGCCGGGAAAGAGGCCCAACCGCCGCTGCACCGCCTCGTAGGCCGCGGGCTCCGGCTTGAGGGCACCCAGATCGGCGCTCCGGTGCTGGAGGCGGATGCGCTCGGAGATCCCCAGGCGATCCAGCAGCTCCAGGCCGAAACTCTGCGTGTTGGAGAGCAGCGCCACCCGCGCCAGGTCGCGCACCGCGGCCACGGCCTCCGGCGCGCTGGGAAAACAGAGCGCCTCGTCCCCCGCCTCCCGGAAGGCCTGGGCCATGGCCTCCATCTGCTCCGGGTCGAGCCCCGCGGGCTCGCGCCAGGCCTCGAGGAAGGCCTCCACCGACGCATAGGGCCGGATCATGCCATCCCGCATGAGGGCCGCGTGCAGGTGCTCCTGCTCCGGCCTCAGCAGGCCCTTCAGCCGCTGGAACGGGCTCCCCGCCGGGCTGTAGACCAGCGTATTCCACAGGTCGAAGACGACGGCGCGGATCATGCAGGTCCGTGGTTCATCGGTTGGTGGCCTTCGAGGTGCGGAAGGGCACGCCGAACTCGATGCCCAGCACCTCGAAGCGGGCCTCGCCGTTGAGGCTCCAGGTGGCGGGCTCGTGGCGGGTGGCCGCCGCCGTGAGGGGCCCCCAGGCGCTCTTCAGATCGGCATAGCTCAGCACCACTTCGGCGTGCAGGGTGCTGCGGCCCTTCGGCGCCAGGTCCATGCCCTCCGGGAAACCGATGGCCCCCAGGGCGTGGTCGCCACCCTGGGCGGCCAGGCGCAGGTCCCCGCGCACGCGCCGAGTGCGCAGGCGCTGGTCCGTGGGGTTGTCCACGCCCACGTCCAGGCGCAGGCGCAGGCGCGAGCGCTCCAGCGGATAGGCCAGTTCGATCTGCGGCTCCACGCGATCCAGCGAGAAGCGCAGCTGGCGCGCCGCCTCCTGGTACTGCAGGGCCGGGTTGATGGCGTCGCAGCCGACCAGCAGCACGAGCGCAGAGAGGGCGAGGGCGCGTTTCATCTCAGGCTCCGCGGTAGATCACGCAGTTGTCGCTGGTCTCGTAGACTTCGATCTGGCAGAGCTGGGGCAGCGCGGGCTTGAGCTGGTCCCAGATCCACACGGAGATGTTCTCGGCCGTGGACAGGGGGATCAGGTCGTTGAGGAAGCGGTGGTCCAGCTTCGAGATCACGTTCTCCACCACCACCTTCGAGAGGTCGTCGAAGTCGATGATCATGCCCGTCTCCGGGTTCACCTGGCCCTCCAGCAGCACGAACAGCTTGTAGCTGTGGCCGTGCAGGTTCCTGCACTTGCCCGGGTGGTTGTAGATGAAATGGGCCGCTTCGAACCAGTACTCTTTGCGCAGGATCATGGCACTCACGATAGAAAAGGCCCCGCGGTCGCGGGGCCTCTCATTCTATCAGCAGGTGCGGCCCTACTTGATGGCATTCAGGATGAGGGCCAGGGGCGTCAGGGCCTGGAGATTCTCCTGCCAGCTGGTGTCGCGGCGGAAGCGCTGGGGCACCAGCACCGTGTCGCCAGGTTCCACCGGCTTCCCCTCCACCCAGCTGTCGATGATGCGGCCATCGGCCTTGAGCAGGCGGATGGCGCCGCTATCGGCATTCCGGGTGAGACCGCCCGCCAGCCGCAGCAGGTCCGAGACCTTCTGGCCCTGGACCACCTTGAAGGAGGCGAAGGGGCTGGCCGTCTCGCCCACCACATAGGCCGCATCCACCCGCCTGGGAATCAGGATCTCGTCCCCGTCCTGCAGGTCCACGTCATAGGTCGCATTGCCCTTGAGCGCCTGATCGAAGTCCACCACCAGGCGGTTGAGATCCCCGGCGAACAGGCCGTGCAGGATGGGGTTCCTCAAGAGCTGGCCCGTGAGCGGCTGGCGCTTGGTTTCGCTGAGCCGGTCCAGGATGTCGTTGATCCCCTGGGCCGTGGGATCCTGCTGCGACACTCCGGTCGCCGCCGCCGCCTTCTGCCGGGAGACATCCCGGCCCAGGCGCCGGATGAAGATTCCCGCCTTGGGCATGGCTTCAGGCGTCAGCCCGCCGGCCCGCTTGACCAGGTCCGACAGCTTCGGGCGCTCCTGATCCAGGGCGTAGGCCCCGGGCCGTGCCACCTGGCCGGAAATGCGGACGGTGCGATGGACTCTGAAATCCGGCCGGGCGAAGAGGCTCAGCTGATCGTCGGGGCGGATGCGCGGATTCACCGCATCATCCAGCAGGGCGATGGGGCTCGCCGCTTCCGAGGACAGCAGCCGGGTCAGGTCCAACCGGACCACGTCACTGGACTGGCCATCCTTGCTGTGGGCCAATTCCGCCACCAGATGGTCCGCGTCCTTCTGGAGCACCCCGGCCCGGAAGATCAGATCCGAGGCGCGCATGCCCTCGTGGAAATCGTAGGTTCCCGGTCGGGCCACCGGTCCCATGACCGTCACCGACTGGGGCAGGCGCAGCTCTTCCAGCCGGAACAGCTCGATGCGATCGCGGTCTTCCAGCACCAGGTTGTGGGCGGGATCCCCCGCCAGGGCCTTGTCCACGTCGAAGGCCTGTAGGCGCGTCGTGCCATCCAGGGCCGTGTGTACGACCTCGCCCCGGGCCCGGTAGGCATCCGGCAGCACCTGGGCTTCCCGCTTCAGCAGATCCCCCACCCGCAGGCCCTCGGTCCGCGCGAACAGGCCGGGCACACGCACCCATCCGGCCACTTCCACCACCGCCCCCTTCCGTTCCCGGCGCGGCAGCGACGACAGGACATCGCCCCGCTGGAGGGTCAGCTGACCCGCCCGATCCAGGGGCACATCGCGCCCAGCCACGGTGCCATCCAGCTCCCGTCGCCGCAGCGTCAAGGCACCCGCGCCCGCTTCGGGGGCGAAGCCGCCCGCCCACCGCAGGGCATCCAGGACCGTCTCCCCTGCGCGCAATTCGAACTGCATCTGGGGGGCATTGCCGTACTCCATCCACTGCCGCAGCCAATCGGGGGTGGAGGCATCCTTGGCCTTCAGGGGCTGGCCGTTCGCCGGGTTGAGGCGGAGGCGGTGATCCGAGATCGGGGCGGACCGCAGATCCTCCAGCTGGAACTGGATGGCCTGCAGGCGGTCCTCCAGGCTGGCCAGCTCGGCGAGGGTGGGGCCGGGCTTGGCCTCAGGCTCCTTCTGGGCCTCGGCCTTGCGCGCATCCGCCCGGGCGATCCCAAGCTGGGTCTCGATGGCCTTCTTCTCCCGCAGCAGGCGGGCCCGCTGCTCCTCCTGGGCATCCATCTCCTGATAGGGGCCGCCCTCGGACTCCTGGCCAGGGGCGTAACTGGCCCCCGCCACCCGCTGGAAGGCCCCCTCCAGCAGCACCTGGTTCTGGGCCAGGGGCACGAAGATGGTGTCGCCGCTCTGCAGGGCCACGTTGGGATTGCCCAGGCCCTCGGCCCGCAGGGGATACAGATCGAGGCCCGCCACCTGCCGGCCGCCGCGCATCACGCGGATGTCGCGGTAGCTGCCCACGGCCGTGGGGCCGCCGGCCAAACCAAGGACGTTCACCAGGGAGCTGAGGCTCGACACCAGGTAGCTGCCGGGCTTGTAGACCTCGCCCATGACGAAGACCCGCACCTCACGGAGCTCGATCACCTGCAGATCCACCGAGGAGCGCGAGAAGTTGCGGCTCACCAGGCCCTGCATCGCCGCCTTGGCCTTGCCGAGCGTCAGGCCGCCCACCTTGGCCGTGCCCACCTTGGGGATCACGATCTCGCCGCGGCCGTCCACCTGCACGGGCAGGTCGAAAGTGGCGCTGCCGAAGACATTGAGGTTCAGCCGGTCGCCCGTACCCAGCACGTAATCCTCGGCGATGCCGCCTTCGGTGGCGGCCGTGCCGCGCTGACGCACCAGGAAGAGGTCCGCGGCGAAGCGGCGCGGGCCCTTCTCCCGGGCCTTCATGGCCTTGATCTCCGCCTCGAGCTTCTCGTCTTCGCTCCGCTCCCGGGCGACTTCCTCCGGGTTGGCCGTGGCAGCCGGCAGGCTGGCGGTCGACCGGGATGGCGTGGCATCCCCCTGGGAGCCTGTCCCCTGCACGCCGGCGGCAGCCGCCGCCTGCTTGAGCGCCTGCAGATCCAAACCCGGCGGGAGCTGGGCGAAAACAGCCGTGCAGGCCCAAATCAGGCCCAGGAGCATCCTCGAACGCATAAAAACAACCCCTGATCGCAGGTTAAAAGGAACCCAGCCCCTACGCTAGCACGCGATCAGGCCGCCGGATGGGTGCCTGATGTCCGGTTCAGGAGGGCCGGTGCATGCGCGCCGGAAGGCTCGTTCAGGAACGCGTGCCGGGGTTCTTTCCGCGGCACATAAGCGGAGAGGGGGTTGAGAATGGCCTTGTCCAGGAACACCCGGAGGGCGAGGAGGACCAGCGCGCCGAGCCCCAGCACCGAGATCGCCTTGGCATGCGCCCAGGGCAGATCGCGGGTCATGGGGAGGGCGGCCAAGCCCAACAGGAGGGGCGTCACCAGCCACGCCCGGCCACCCAGGCGCTCCAGCAGCCAGTGATGGAGGTGGCTCCGGTCCGCCTGCCCGAGGGGGCGGCCCGAATAGCGGCGGATGGCCACCACCGTGGTCACGTCCAGAATGGGGTAGGCCATGAGCCAGAAACCCAGGCCGCGATGGACCGGCAGGGCCCGCTCCATCACCAGCACGGCGAAGAGGCTGCCCAGAGTCAGGGAACCCGCGTCCCCCATGAAATGCCGGGCCTTGGGGTAGTTCAGGAGCAGCAGGGCGAGCAGGGCGCCCCAGAGGGGGGCCGACCCGGCCCCCAGCAGCGACCCGGGGCCCAGGCTGAGCGCGCCCAGCAGCACGCAGGAGAACCCGAGGGACAGGCCGTTGAGCCCGTCGATCAGGTTGAAGGCCTGGGGAATCCCCCAGTACCAGAGCATCAGCAGCGGGAAGAGGACGACGGCGTGATCCGGGATGTCGATCCCGAACAGGGTCACGTCCAACCCGCTCTGCAGCAGCTGCCGGGTATGCACCGCGGCCAGGGGGATCGCCACCAGCATGCCGGCCATGGCCTTCCAGCGGGCCCTCAGGTTGAGCCGATCATCCAGCACCCCGATGGTGGCCATGCTCACCACCACGGACCATTCCAGGTAGGAGAGCCCCAGGGAGAGCACGCCCAGCACCTTGGCGGCCAGCAGGACGAGGATCAGGGCCAGCCCGCCGATTCTCGGCACCGGATGGGCGTGGGCCTTGCGGTGGGTCGGCACATCCATCCAACCCTTGGGGCCGATGGTCCGGGCAAGCAGCAGCACGAGCCCGCCCGTGGCCAGGGCTGTCAATGCCGCGATGTAGGGTGCCTGGATCATGTCTGGCCTTGCGCAGGGGGAAGGGTCTGTTCTCCGTCTGAACCCTTGGACCGGGGTATCTCGGGATGGGTTGATCCTCTATGAATCTTTATGTGCTGGAAGCCTGGGATCCTAAATCCCGTCAAGGTCGTTCAACAGCGGGTTGGCGACGCAGTCGCTCCGCTTCCAAGTCCGAAGGTCGGCCCGCCCATTCTAGCCTCTCACTCAAGTATCACAAAATGAGGCTTCCTTCCCCGCGAGGCCTCCCACCCTTCCCCGGCGCCAGCGGAGGTCCGCCAGGCTCCATGGTTCCCAAGCCCCCCCGGAGCTCCTCAATCCCTGGCTAAGCCCAGGCCTGCCAGATCAAAGCCCCGGGACCGGGTCTGGCCAGCCCGTGGTATCCTGACAAGCCGATTTTCACCTGCTCCCCTTCGGCGGCGACCTCTGCAGGAAGCCCACCTCCCCCTCCTGGCTCAGGATTCGGCGGACGGGTTTCATGGAGTGATCGCGGGAGACCCGGACGCGTGAGCCGGTCTCAGGGGAGCCCAGTGGGCCCGAGGGCCCAGGAGCTTGCATGAACGCATTGAAATTCAACCCCACGACCGTCTCCGTGGACCTGGGCGACGCGCCCATCAGCCTTGAGACCGGCCGTATCGCCAAGCAGGCCCACGGCGCCGTCGTCGTCCGCCAGGGCGACACCATGGTGCTCGTGGCCGTGTGCTACGGCACCCCCCGCGAAGGCATCGACTTCTTCCCCCTCACCGTGGACTACCGCGAGCCCGTGCTGGCGGCCGGCAAGATCCCCGGCGGCTGGTTCAAGCGCGAGGGCCGCCCCACCACCAAGGAAACCCTCACCAGCCGCCTCATTGACCGCCCCCTGCGGCCCCTGTTCGAAGAGGGCTACAACGGCGACACCATGATCACCGCCCAGGTGCTCAGCTACGATGGCCAGCACGCCCCCGAGACCCTCGCCATGGTGGGCGCCTCCGCGGCCCTCATCATCAGCGAGATCCCCTTCGTGAACCCCGTGGGCGGCGTCCGCGTGGGCCGCGTCAATGGCCAGCTGGTGGTGAACCCCACCGTCGAGCAGCGCGCCGACAGCGACATCGACCTGCTGGTGGCCGGCACCGCCGACGCCCTGGTGATGGTGGAGTGCGGCGCCAAGGAAGTGCTGGAAGCCGACATGGTGAAGGCCCTCGCCTTCGGCCATGAGCAGATCAAGACCCTCGTGAAGCTGCAGAAGGATCTGCAGGCCAAGGTGGGCAAGCCCAAGGTCGCCGCCGCCAAGGCTGAGCGCAACGAGGCCCTCTACAAGGACGTCGCCGCCGCCTTCGCCGAGAAGCTCTTCGCGGCGCTGACCATGAAGGTGAAGATCGAGAGCTACAAGACCATCGACCTCCTCAAGAAGGAAGCCGTCGCCCAGTTCTGCACCGAGAAGCCCGAGCTGAAGAAGGATCTGGTCGCCTGCTTCGACGAGCTGAAGGAGACCCTCTTCCGCAACGCCATCCTCAAGCAGGGCGTGCGCCTGGACGGCCGCAAGTTCGACCAGATCCGCCCCCTGAACATCGAGATCGGCGTCCTGCCCGCGGCCCACGGCAGCTGCCTCTTCACCCGCGGCGAAACTCAGGCCCTGGTCACCACCACCCTGGGCACCATCAACAACACCCAGATCATCGACGGGCTGGAGGAGGAGTACAAGAAGAAGTTCTACCTCCACTACAACTTCCCCGGCTACAGCGTGGGCGAGTGCAAGCCCAACCGCGGGCCCGGCCGCCGCGAGATCGGCCACGGCATGCTGGCCGAGCGCAGCCTCTTCGCCGTGTTCCCCACCCCCGAGGAGAACCCCTACACCGTGCGCGTGGTGTCTGACATCACCGAGAGCAACGGCTCGTCCAGCATGGCCACCATCTGCGGCGGCACCCTCGCCCTGATGGATGCCGGCATCAAGCTCAAGTCCCCGGTGGCGGGCGTGGCCATGGGCCTCGTCAGCGACGGCGACAAGTTCGTGGTGCTGTCCGACATCGCCGGCCAGGAAGACCACTACGGCGACATGGACTTCAAGGTCGCCGGCACCGAGAAGGGCATCACCGCCCTCCAGATGGACATCAAGATCGGCGGCATCACCACCGAGATCCTCACCAAGGCCCTCGATCAGGCCAAGGCCGGCCGCCTGCACCTGCTGGATCTCATGGGCCAGGTGCTCGCCGCCCCGCGCGCCGAGTTCGCCAGCAACGCCCCCCAGATGCACAGCATCCAGCTCCCCAAGGAGAAGATCCGCGACGTCATCGGCAAGGGCGGCGCCACCATCCGCAACATCATCGAGGTGAGCGGCTGCGAGGTGAACATCGACGACGACGGCCTCTGCCAGGTCGCCGGCCCCACCCAGGAGAAGCTGCAGATCGCCCTCAAGATGATCGGCGACCTCATCCAGACCGCCGAGGTTGGCAAGACCTACCTGGGCAAGGTCGCCAAGGTGGTCGAGTTCGGCGCCTTCGTCACCATCCTCCCCGGCCTGGACGGCCTGCTGCACGTCAGCGAGATCGCCCATCACCGCGTGAAGGAGCCCGCCGATGAGCTGACCGAAGGCCAGGAAGTCATGGTCAAGTGCATCGGCATCGACGAGAAGAGCGGCAAGATCAAGCTCAGCCGCAAGGCCCTCATCCCCAAGCCCGAAGGCATGGAAGAAGAGCCCGCCAGCGAAGGTGGCGAAGAGCCCCGCCGCGAGCGTCGCCCGAGGCCCCGGCGCTAAGGATTAATTTTACAGTTTAAATCACAAACAGGGGGCTTTGGCCCCCTGTTTACTGTTTGCAGCAAATCGATTCATAGTGATACGAATAGATTTCGTACATCTAGTTTGTGTTATTACTAGTTGATTTTCATAGAATACTTCTTAGAGTGAGAATTTTATTGTAATACACAACGATCCCATGACTTCCCAACTTACTTCAAAGGCTGGATTAGTGGGTTCCGGGAATAGTGATCCGTATCGCATGTGCCAAGGGCATACTAGATGGTTCAAACCGGCATCACTGCCTCTGACAAGGTTGCTCACACGTTGAAAACCATCTCGTACTTCGCCAACTCTGACTGGTATTTGTTCAACTTTCGCGCCCCATTGGCTCAAGCGGCCAAACAAACATTTGGGGCTGAGATTCATTGTCTTTGCCCAGATGGCCCTTACCGCCCACGACTTGAGGCGATGGGGTTCCGTTGGTTTGAGACACCACTTGAGCGTCAGGGCACAGACCCTATTGCTGAATGGAAACTTCTTCAGCGCGTCCGCCAGGTCCTACATGAAACTCGACCAGATCTCCTGCACAATTTCACCTTAAAATCTGTGGTATGGGGAACCCGGGCGGCAAGAGCCGAAGGGATTCCTGCCCTGGTTAATGCTCTCGCGGGCATGGGTTCCGTGTTTCGCGGTGACACGATGAAGGGCGCCCTGATCCGTCCTGTAATCAAAGGTCTACTTCGCCGCAGCCTTTCGGGCCATCGCCAAAGGGTAATCTTCCAGAATCCAGACGATCTCCAGCTGGCCGTCAAGGAACTTGGTGTTGATCCCTGCACCGCCGCGCTAATTCGCGGATCCGGAGTAAATACAGCACGCTTCACACCAGCTCTCATTTCGCCCGATCCACCGGTCGCTCTGTTTGTTGGGCGCTTGTTGAAGGACAAAGGAATCCTCACTTTTATATCTGCCGCAGAACAGTTACATAAAACTCATCCCTCATTACGCTTTCGGATTGCAGGATCGGCAGATGCGGGTAATCCGAGTAGTCTTCAAATATCTGATATTAAAAAAATTTCATCAGAACGACCATACCTTGAATTCCTTGGCCATGTCGAGGACATGGTGCAAATTTACCGTGGGGCGTCATTTATGGTGCTCCCGACTGCTTATGGGGAAGGTGTTCCAAGATCACTTATTGAGGCTGCAGCTTGTGGTCTACCTCTAATTGCTACTGACCATCCTGGTTGCCGAGAAATTGTTCTTGACGGTGTCAATGGATTCACGGTACAGCCAAAAGATTCTCAAGCGTTAGCAGACGCTATCCGAAAACTACTGAAGAATTCAGACCAAATGATTACCATGGGAGTGCAGGGTAGAACCCTAGTGGAAACAGAATTTTCAGAAGAATCAGTGATAAAACGTACCCTTCAAATTTATCGGGACCTCATGGTAGGCTGAGTACCCAATTCTACTCTGGAGTAATTTATGAAAATCCTCGTCACTGGGGCGGCTGGGTTCATTGGATCTCATACCGTCGAGCGTCTTCTTGATCGAGGAGATGAGGTGGTAGGTCTCGATGATTTCAACGACTACTATGACCCCACCATTAAGCGAAGAAACATCGCTAGGGCCCAGACTCTAAGAGGATTTACTCTTATTGAGGGCGATATTCGCGACGAAGATCTAATTGAGAAGCTATTTCACAATAATCACTTTGATGCAGTTATCCATCTCGCTGCCAGGGCTGGTGTTCGTCCCAGCCTTAAACACCCAGCTCTTTACGAAGCAGCCAATGTCATGGGCTTGTTGAATTTGCTGGAAGCCTCCGTCAGGCATGGCAAACCATATTTTGTATTTGCTTCATCATCTTCTGTTTACGGCATCAGCCCTCTCCTGCCTTGGCGCGAGGACAATCCTGTTGATTGCCCAATTAGTCCATATGCGATCACCAAGCGGGCCGGCGAACTACTTTGTTTCAGTTATCACCAAACTTACAGCCTTGACACCTGTTCTCTGCGCTTCTTCACAGTTTACGGGCCTCGGCAACGCCCAGAGATGGCTATTGCCAAGTTCTTCCGGGCCGCCTTTGATGGCACTCCAATTACGATTTATGGTGATGGGTCTGCTAAACGTGATTTCACCTACGTCGAGGATATTGTAGACGGCTTGACTGCAGCACTAGACCGTCGCTTTCAACACGAGATTATCAACCTAGGTGGTGCGCATACGGTAACGGTACTGGAGATGGTGAAAGCCATAGGTGAGGTATCGGATCGCAAGCTCGATATTCGCTTTGAACCTGCTCAGCCTGGTGATGTACCTGCCACCTGGGCAGACGCATCCAAGGCGACCAAGCTACTAGGCATGGCACCTAAAACGCTGCTGATGGATGGTCTTTCTCGTTACCACGCATGGCTAAAGAGCAATCAATACCTCGAACACTAAGTGCAATTTGATTTCAGGCTTTCGCTCCAACTAGGTATGGATTGCTTGTTTCATCTACCTAAATCGTCACCTAAAGACCTAGGGTATAATTTGAATATTATACCATAGAAAGCTATATTTATTGAATTTTAAAATCGGACAGTGTTATCGTGCAAAAGACTAGGTGCGATCGGCGGCCGGGCATGTCATCACCTAAACGTCCCATGATGGTCAGCGAAGCATTCACATACGCGGATGGCAGTTTGGACCAATGGGCGAATATTAGCCCAAAAAGCCAAGTGCCTTCTCTCATCATCTTGAGCCATGAATTCGCACTTGGACCGCCTTGCAGCGTTACCCTATCCTTACTCTGTAGTGAATGAGACGGTACCAATGCCCTCAACTCATAAGACAAAGCTCACCAGGCCTTCACACCATCGTCCATCAAGTCCCGGCCCCTCTACCGCCCCGAGCCCATGGAAGGATAAGGATTATTCGTGTACTCAGTAGGTTCAATGTCGATGGGGCCGTATTAGCAAAATCCAGATATCATTTCACCCTCTGGATCGGTCCCCTTCTTCGGTATCATTTTAAAACAAAGGATTTATTTTATGCATCGCCTGCTCGCATTGCCACGGTACAGCGAGGTAGGTCCCAGTAGCCGTTACCGCACCTACCAATTCCTGCCCTACCTTCGTGACCATGGGTGGGATATAACGGTTCGTCCATTCCTTGGCGAAGCCTATGTAAAAGACCTTTATGCGGACCGCAGATGGGGGATGGGCCGTATCATTCCCAGGCTCGCTGCCCGATGCAAGGATTTAGCAACTTCTGGGCGATATGACGCCTTGTGGATTGAGAAGGAGAGCCTGCCTTGGGTATCCTCCTTGCCAGAGCGGATCCTCGCAAGGTTGGGGTATCCTTTCGCCGTCGATTATGACGATGCCATCTTCCACCGTTACGACCAACACCACTCGCCCCTTGTCCGCAGGCTTCTTGGGCACAGGATTGATCGCATCATGGCTTCGTCCAATCTTGTGATAGCAGGAAATACATATCTAGCCGAACGAGCATGGACTGCCGGAGCTCGACGAGTCGAGATCCTTCCGACTGTAGTCGACTTGGATCGCTATCCAGAACCGGTAAACTCAGAGCCTCAATCAGCAGGTCCCATCCGGATTGGCTGGATTGGATCCACGCTCAACGAGTCTTACCTTTACGAAATATCCGATGCACTGGCTAGAGTGCATCGGCAGATTGCCATTGAATTAGTGGTGATCGGTGGGTCCGCAAATTTCAGTATACCGGGAGTACCAGTCCGCAGTGTCCAATGGACCCAGGCTACTGAGGTGGCTGATCTCGCCGACTGCGATATTGGTGTAATGCCGCTTCCAGATACACCCTGGTCTTGGGGAAAGTGCGGGTTTAAACTCCTGCAGTACATGGGGGCAGGATTGCCCGTTGTGGCCTCGCCCATAGGAGCGAATTGTGACTTGGTCGATCAAGGGGTTAATGGATTCTTGGCAGGGTCACCTCAAGAATGGGAGAAAAGCATTCTTGCCCTCGCAATGGATGGGCGTCTTCGGACAAGCATGGGGATCCAAGGCAGGCGCTGCCTAGTCTCGAATTACACAATTCAGGCGGTAGCTCCTAAATTAGAAGCATTGCTATCTTCATTGATTAATAGTTAAATTAAAGCCCTTCCGAGACCTTATCGGACCGAACGTAGATAATGATGGTTGATAATAATATTGACGTCCATTAACCTTCAATAAATCAAAGCGACCATTGTTTTTGATGATCAAAGTTCTTCATAACCGATGCCCTTTAGAACCAAGGCAACTAAATGGAGTAGACCATGAAAACGCAGGTCTCGAAATGGTTCGCAGTCTTGGTTGTGGCCTTTGGAACTGTCCAGGCATTCTCTCAAATTACCCCTTTTTCTGAAACAATTACTAAACAAGAGCCCGGGAAAGTGGCCAAAGTAGCCAACGGTGAGCTGCAAATAGCCAACGCAGTCTGGTGGGGCTTTGATGAGAACGACGCCACGCGTGCCTTACAGCAGGCCATAGATTCCAAGGCAAAGAAAGTAATCGTCTCAAATACCGGCAAGCCATGGATAGTAGGTCCGATCACACTAAGGGGAAACTTGGAATTATTTATAGAACCAGGAGTGGTGATCATCGCAAAGAGTGGCCTTTTCATGGGCACGAATGACTGCCTGTTCCGGGCTGTTCGGCAAAGCAACATCCAGATTCATGGATACGGATCTATTCTAAAAATGCGAAAATATGACTATATACACACTCCCTATGTGAAAGGAGAATGGCGCCATGCACTCTCTTTTGATGGTTGTAACAATATAGAAGTTACTGGAATATTGATCCAGGACAGCGGCGGAGACGGTATCTACCTCGGTGGGGCGTCACTAGACCGAGGCTATTGTGAAAGCGTATTAATCAAGGATGTGACGAGCAATAACAATTTACGCCAAGGAATTTCCGTCGTTAGTGTAAAAAATCTTCAGATCGTACATTGTATATTCCAAAATACAAATGGTACGCCGCCAGCAGCTGGAATTGATTTTGAACCAAATAAACCTACGGATTTCCTTTATAATTGTTTAATTAGTGATTGTTATTTTAGCACGAACCAGGGATTTGGCGTATTGGCATATCTAGGAAGGCTTTCATCTAGTAGCCCAAAAATCTCGATTGAGCTCCGACGTTGCCACATCGAAAGTAATTTCGGGCCTGGTGTTGCGATCGGGGGCATTAGTGATTATGGCCCAAATGGCCTGCTGAACTTTATTGATTGCCAAATCGCAAATTCAAGAGGAACTGGGCTACTGATTATGGATAAATCCGACAAAGGAGCACTGTTTCAATTCGAAAATTGTCGCTTTGAAAATAACGGCGAACATCTTTCAACTTCGCCCATTATAATTAAATTAAGTAAAGATTCAATAATTAGACATATTGGGAATATTAAATTTATTAACTGTGAAATGAATGATTCTCGACCTCGGGCTATAATCGGCCTAGAGGGTAAGGTGTCGGGGGGCAATTTTATCGAAGGCACTCTTCGACTATCACACCCCAGCCCGAGGGCCGAGGCATCAATAAAGCAATTCGCTCCAAATCTTAATATATTCCATTAGCGTTAATTATTTACATCCATTTTACAATTGAAGGTTGAAAATCAGTCCGTTTTCTTAACTAATATCCGCCGAAATAGCCACCGCAATAACATACCGTATGCTTCCCAGGTTTCCTTTACGGAAGAAATCGAATGTCTCCTCATGCCCAGCATGGATCGTGACACTGGTTCAATCAACAAGGTAACTAATCCCACGGTTATTGCCCCAAAGATATTAAAATGCTTGAATACATAGAGAATTCGACTGCGCAGCGAATAAAAAAGGCGTTTTGCCTTGATTTGCTTTGAGGTCCCACCACCAGCATGAAAGACCTGTGCCCCTGAAAAATAGGTGCTAAACCATCCTAGTTGCATCGCCCTATATGAAAAATCGACTTCTTCAAAATACACAAAAAATTGTTCGTCGAAGCCTCCAATGGCTTTAAAAAGATCTCGACGGACCAGGAAATATGCGCCCATGACCTGGTCCACGCGCTGAGTAGTGAGGTGATCCCACTCCTTCATAGAATGACCTAGTCCTGGAAAGATTCGATTCAGTCCCGTTGCATGTGCAATAAAACCACTGACAGAAGGGAACCGGGAGCAACTGCTTGTGATATGCCCATCCTCATCCACTAGCTGTACACCGAAAATGCCAACCTTCCTGTTTTCAGGCGCTCTCGCAAATTCAATCACTTTACCCAGTGAACCAGGGAGCAACCGTGTGTCAGGATTGAGGAAAAGCAAAAATTCACTGCACGAATGTAATGCTCCCATATTGCAGGCGCGAGCAAAACCCAAATTGGTTCCGGCTCGAATAAGTGTAACCGTAGGAATCTCTTCTACCCGGGATGCGGAATCATCGATTGAGCCATTATCGACAATAATAATATGGCCAGTCGAGCACTGCCCATATTGTAGGATGGAATCAAGACATTCCTGAAGCTGCTGCCCAGAATTCCAGTTGACGATCACAATATCAAGATTATCCATTGAATTTGCACCTCGAAGATTAAGATTTTACACCATCAGAAACAACGCACTTCGGGCTATTCACTAAAATACGATGATGTCATTAACTTATGTTTATTTTTCTTCCCAGAAGAACCGGTAGGGGTTGAATGGCGACCGAGCGTGAGCCTCATCAAGCAATATAGCACCCCTAGCCATATCTTTATCACTAGTCATTGCAATTTTAAAAATACTAGAATACAATCCCAAAGCAACCAAGGCAACTATCGAAATATTACGGATCTCCCTTTTGATCCCTGCTGAATCAACTTCCAATGCCCAAAAAACAAATAAAGCATTCACAATTACTTCGATCCGGTCCACCACACTGAATCGAATTGTCGCGATCATCAAACTAATCAACACGATGAAAACCGGCGTCAGCGTGAACCTGTTGACTCGATTCACCACACAGGCAAAAATAATAATATAGATCAAAATCTTCGCAAATAGCCCCAGTCCATAGGGAACAACTTCAGAGCTAGAGATTGAAGCTAAGAGAAATAGATATTTACCACTCAAGACACTACTATTTACGATTAGCATATATAACCCAAATCCCGCCATTATAGAGAAAGCAAAAATCAATACTTTCCTTAAAAAGCCCTCTCCTTTGTTTAATAACATAGGGAATAATCCAATGATTGCTGAATAATGCGTGGTAACAGCCACCAATCCAACTAAATAAAAGGGTCTTGCATTTTTTTCATAAAATAATTTACTAGCGAGAATCAACAATAGAATTGCAGTCCCGCCTCTAAGAATATTGAACTGAAAGTTCAAATAAAACAAAGATATATAGAGCGCCATAAATTCCGCTGGATGTTTTGTTCTGTTAATTAATTTAATTAAAATAACTCCCTGTAGCGCTGCAATTAATGCCAAAAATATGAATGAATTACTTGTTGCGAAGGTTATAAGTTTAATAAAAACTGCAAATAATACTTCAGTGCTCCAGACCAAATTTAATAGAGATTCTTCTTCTGCATTACGAAACATCATATGATAAGAATAGGTATCGGTGCCAACATACCCTCGTATTCCAGCAAAAATAGTGACCATAATGATACTGATGACTGCCACCCGATATTGTACACGCCAAGGGGAGTACCGAAAAAACATCAGCAGAATGCAAATTGGGAATAGGACAATATAGTAGGGTAACAGATATACCTCTTAAGATATGTCGTTTGAGGTGAACTATATACGTGCTACGGACGGGGGGTTCGATATAAAATACGTTGGCCTTTTGGTTGTTTGAGGCTGTCAATGATTTGGGAGATTTTACGACCTACGACAGCAAAAATCGCGAATGCAAGCAATCTGATTTTCTTATTTGGTAAGCTTTTCAGGACTGTGCGAATCCACTGGATGACTGAAATCCCTGGTTTCTTGTGGCTAAGATAGGCAAAACACCCACTCAAAAATCGTGCCTTGGCGCGATGTATACTTTTTTCGTTCGCTATACCGTTACAGCCCTCAATGGCATTCCAATAGAGTCGAAGGGTGAGAGCCGTTTGAGTGGCCACTGCTGACAGGGGTGCGCCCACTCTGTAGACGGCATAGGGCTGCGATAGGACTGCCAATTGACCGCAGCGACCGAATCCTAAATGTAGTGAATAATCCAAAAATGGAGGATTTGCATCTATCACAATGTTGCGGTGCATTGATCGATATACTAGCGAACAGTGCGGCAAATAATTGCCTCTTCTGAGAAGGTATCCTAGGTCGATGATCGCGGGAGATTCATCAAAGAACCGCCCGATGGTCTCCCCTTGCTCATTCACGGCAATCGCATTCGAGTACACAGCCGCGCAGTCCTCGTGGCTCTTCAGAAAAGACACCTGAGCAGCCAGTTTCCCTGCCAACCAATAGTCATCTCCATCGAGGTGGGCAATAAATTCTCCCTTAGTAATTCGCACTAATTGCTGATAATTTGCGCTAGCTCCTTGATTTTTAGCTGCCGTGATTACACGTAGCCTATCTGGAAATCGATTAACGATACGCTCAATAATATGACGAGTCTCATCGGTAGATGCATCATCCCCTACAAGTATCTCTATAGGGAAATCGACCTCTTGCCCTAGGACACTCAGTAAACATTTTTCGATGTAAGCTGCCTGATTGTATGTGACCACACATACAGAAACGACAGGCAATGAATTATTCATACCGTGATTCATATATCGAGACCGCCCACAAAAAACATTATCCTCACAATTAAACGGAACCACAAGTCACAATGTATCATGTCGACCCGATCAAATATGTCGCATTGAATTATATATATCGTCTTTATTTTTATTTAATTTACAGCCTTATCCGGTTTTTAATTATCAACCCGTTCAATTGGGTTTCAAATCTGGAGGAACGCCTGTTGTATGCCTAATCCATAGATCTTTAACTCGTGCTCTGAAATAGGATGACCCTAGCAGAGCTGTCACCAGCAGGCCGGAACCAAGAACGATGGCGACCAGCAACGCCGTCGATCGGCCCCCCGGCCAAATCACCATCCCATGCAAAATATAGCCGAGGACCAAAGGCCCAGCCACAATCGGAACGATGTCCGTTAGGAGCCATAATGCATGGATATCCTTTAGGAACCTATGATGTACCACGGGCGTCCACAGCAGAAAGGATAAGATATTCGAACCAAGCCATACCCACCCTGCCCCCGTGGCACCGTGGAGCCCAACAGCCCATATGAGGCTAGGGATCAGAACAACTACGAACATTATGTTTCCTAGCAGGTGTAGTTTCAGGTCACCTTTGGCGAACTGGATGTAGTAAGGGAAGGCGGCCAAAGCCATAAACCCATTCCCTAGGGCGTAGAGGCGCAGCACAGGCGCAGCCTGATGGGCTATGTCGGGGCGCCCCGTCCAGGCCCACAACACCTGTTCGGGGAAAAACGCCAGCATCAAGGCTGCTGGCACGGCAGCTACGGCTACGGCCTGAGTGCCGCGGCGATAAAGAGCCACCAACTCTCCCTCATCCCCCTCCGCAACCAGACGGGCTAGCCGGGGGAGGAGAACCCCGCTTACCGGCCCGATGACCACTAGGATTCCACTTGCCACTAGAATTGCCAAAGAGAAATAGGCGTATTCGGTTAGTGGAAGCAACTTTGAAAGCACCAACTTGTCCGTCTGAGTTACAAATACCCATATCGAACCAGTGAAAGCAATACTCAGCGAGAAACCGAGGCTAGCCCTTAACGGTTTCCAGTCCCAGGGGACCAATGGCGCGCAATTTGACGCAGGAAGCAATCGGTAAGTCTTGGATATAAGCGTTACGACTTCTACCCCAGCCACCAAAAGCTGAAACCCGAAAAAATGAACTGGACGCGTCCCCACCCAGCGAAATACGAGGATCACCAATAAGAATCGTGCGCTAGCAATAATGACATTAAAACTATTGAGCCATACCAGGCGTTCGAATCCATTGATGGCCCCTCTATATAACCCGCAGATCCAACGAAGAGCCACAATAATGGCCATAAGCACAATGGATTGCTGAACCTCAATTAATGATAAATGTTGAACCTTTAACCAGCCACGAGCGATGTGACCCGACTCGAGCGCTAGAAAGAGGCCGCCGATAAAGGCAATGGCGATGAAAAATCCCTCAAGGGCCCGAAGCAGACGCCGCAGTCCAAGTGCATCTACCGCCCCCCCTTGGAACCGAGCTGTCTCCCGCACCAAGGTGGGGGTGAGTCCGACATCCAGCAGCTGAAACCAAGACTGCATTAGCGTGAAGAATCCAACCAAACCGTATGCTTCGGCCCCCATATATTTTACATAAACTGGAACCATAACAATACCAATGACAGTCAAGTAGAACTGGCCAATATAGTTAGCGACGACATTTTTTTTGAGGGACATCAGCACACGCTCGCGACAGAATGGAATAAAATTGGGTTATTTCAGGCCAATGAAGACCGCCAGATGAATCTTGTCTTGTTTCCCCAGGGGAGCATGGGTTTTGTTTCTCGGCCGTGCCCAATATCCAAGATCTATCCCTCCGGGAGGGAATGTGTGACACAAAATGGAAGATAGCAGAAATTTCTAGTTATCCGATCAATTTATATCTATAATACATTCATATACTTAGCTTGATGTATTGCATTTTCTCATTCACTCCTATTTTTTGGGCCTCACCCAGGTCATGTTCACCAAGCCATCCTCACAGTTCTGATTCTCAAATCCCATCTTGCGGTAGAGACTCAAGGCGACATAATTGCCTTCTTCTACCTGGAGATTAACTCTGAAAAACTGATTGGTTCGTGCGTAATCTAGGGCTGAAGCCATTAACACTCGCGCCACCCCTCTTCCCACCCAATCAGGAACGATGCTTACTGAAGTTATAAATCCAATTGCTGACTGTTTGTCATTAAAATAGGCTGCGACTAGGCCCACGAGCCGAGTCCCATCCCATGCTTCGAAGGTTACAGCATGCTTCCTGATCTTTTCAGCGTAACTCGTGAGATCTACGCGCGCGCTAAGGGCCGAGGAGAAGGACGCATCACACTCTCTGAGATGCGAAAGTATGTCTGCATCCGTGGCTCGCCCAGATCTGAATTCGAGGGTCATTGAATATACTCCAGCACCATCAGCCCGAATACACCTCGGATTCGCCCAAGGAGAGATAGCAATCAATACATATCGTAAACGATTTTAAGGAGACCGATGTGGTGGCCCCTTGATTGAATCCCCTTGACTCCCGGTTGTCTTACGACAACCTTCTGACCAACTACATTCCTTCGTTTTTTCCAGTGGAACAACCGTTGACTCCCTATTGAATAAAATCGTACCGAGTCAGAAGTTTCTTTAATTTCTCAGGCTCATTAAACATCAAGACATCTAAAATTGACAGCCATGGAACAAACTGTTGCCCGAACTGCGGATATTCGATCGAGAGAGTCTGGATGAATTGGAGATCGACGCCCTCGGCAAAGAAGGCCTCTCGGGAATATAATTGTCTACCTCCGATGGAGTTTATATATGTGGTAGCCCCCAAATGCTTACAGATTGCCAGCACCTTATCTTGGGATTTTAAAGTATGATCTATATTTAGTGTAGATGATGGAATTATTCGTGTATGAATTCCAGTTATTCGGCAGATCTCTTCCACCGAATGATAAATAAATCCAAAAAGATTGGATTCTGAATAATTAATCAAGCCCTCAATGAGAGGAAATATCTCGGCAAAATGTGGTGCCTTACGGTACGCCTCGCGAAGCCGATTGAGCAACTTTTTGCGATCAAAATCCTCCGCAATATGCCGATCTCTCACATCTAGGGAATCGCTTTCTTTCTTAATCGGGATGGCGAAATCAGCAGCCTCTCCGCTTACAAGGAACCTATTACGATTAATCCATCCCTTCTTTGTGTACTTGATGTTATCGTAAATGACAAACAGATCCACTGCTTCGATTAACTGGAAGTACCCGATGTAGGGTAAAAAGTAGGGCTGCATTATGGCAACTCTTAATTTCTCCTGATTGTGTATTGAATCACCTTTCATAATGTCGCTCAACGGGTCGCAATAAAATCGGTGATTTCTTCAAGGACTGACATTTCTAAGCCTGGAAAGATAGGTAGGCAAAGTACTTTCTGCGCTGCTGAGTTTGCAACAGGAAGGTTATTCGGATGGGCGGAGGATAAGCTCTTATACATCGGGAAATTGGAAATCAGTGGGTAGAAGTAACGCCGAGGATGTATGTTGAGGGCCTTTAGGCCTGAGTAAAGATCATCGCGGCTGACGGGGTAGTCAGCTTCCACAAGGATAGGGAAATACGAATAGTTCGGCACTCGTTCTCCGGTAGTGTCCAAACAGCGGATCCCTCGGATTCGATGCAATCGCTCCCGGTAAGCCCGGTCGATGACTCTGCGTTCTTCGATAGCCCGGCCGACGTAATTTAACTGATGTAATCCCAATGCGGCGTTGAATTCACTCATCTTCCCATTAATGCCAGGTGCCACCACGGTGACCTCGTCCACATAGCCAAAATTCTTCAACTGGTCGATTCGAGTCTTGCTCCTAGCATCTGGGCAGACTATGGCCCCGCCCTCGAAGGTATTAAAGACCTTGGTTGCATGGAAACTAAGAATGGACAGGTCGCCGTGGCGCAGGATGCTTCCCTCATCGTCTTCCACGCCGAAGGCATGGGCCGCATCGTAAATCACTTTGAGATTGTAGTTATCCGCGATGCGTTGGATGGCCCCGGTGTCACAAGGGTGGCCATAACAATGAACCGGCATGATGGCGGTAGTGTGAGGCGTGATGGCCGATTCGATGAGGTCCGGATTTAGATTCAGCGTGTCGGGATCAATATCCACGAATACGGGCCGAATGCCGTTCCAGAGCAGGGAGTGAGAAGTCGCCACGAAAGAATATGGTGTTGTGATGACCTCGCCAGTAACACGAAGGGCCTGTAACGCGGTGACCAAAGCGATCGTAGCGTTGGTGAAGAGCGAGACATGAGTCACACCGAGGTAGCTACAGAGAGCGGTTTCGAGCTGTTGATGGAAAGGACCTCCATTGGTCAGAACCTTGTTGTCCCATATCTGTTGAAGCGAAGGGATTAATTCTTCCAGTGGTGGAAGATATGGACGCGTTACATAAATGGGTCGATTCATATTGTCCACTCCAGACATCTCGCGGGACTCCAACCCACTCATGGCCGCGGAACCATGGTCGCCGCCATGGCCCCCAGGTACCAACGGACAGTCTCTGCCAAACCCTCTGGGAATGTGACCGTTGCAGACCAGCCGAGTTCTGACCGGATCTTCCCCGCATCAATGGCGTACCGGCGGTCATGCCCGGCGCGGTCTAGGACGAAGGTCTTCAGATTGCGGCTGGTGCCCTGGGGACGGCCCAGGTGCTGGTCCACCAAGTCGCAGAGGAGGTCCACCAGGGCGAGGTTGGTCTGCTCATTGTCGCCACCCACGCAGTAGGTCTCGCCAGCCACCCCCTTCAGCATGACGGTTTCCAAAGCCGCACAGTGGTCTTCCACGAAGAGCCAATCACGCACGTTCAGGCCGTCGCCGTAGATGGGGATGGGCTCGCCCTTGGCCAGGCGGGTGATGGCGAGGGGGATGAGCTTCTCGGGGTGCTGGCGCGGGCCGTAGTTGTTGGAGCAGTTGGTCGTCACCACGTTCAGGCCGTAGGTGTGGTGGTAGGCCCGCACCAGGTGGTCGCTGCCGGCCTTGCTGGCGCTGTAGGGGCTGTTGGGGGCGTAGGCCATGGCCTCGTGGAACTTGCCGGTCGCGCCCAGGGAGCCGTAGACCTCGTCGGTGCTGATGTGGAGGAAGCGGCAATCCGGCTGCCCGGCCCAGGCCTGGCGGGCGGCCTCCAGCATGGCGAAGGTGCCGCCCAGGTTGGTCTGGATGAAGGCCGCGGGGCCGGTGATGCTGCGGTCCACATGGCTTTCCGCCGCCAGGTGGAAGACCTTGGTGACGCCATGCTTCTCGAGGAGGTGGCGCGCCAACTCCAGGTTCTGGATGTCGCCCACCACCAGCTCCACGCCCTCGAGGCCTTCGATCTGCTTGGGATCGGCCGCGTAGGTGAGCTTGTCCAGCACGAGGATACGGTCCCCGGGGTGGTTGCGGTGCCAGCGATGCACCAGGTTGCTGCCGATGAAGCCCGCGCCGCCGGTGATGAGGATGGTTTCAGACATGGAATCTCACAAAAGATGAAAGGCTATGGGAGCCACAGATGAATGCTTTCATTTTTATCGGTGTTCATCGGTGGGCATCGGTGGCTCCTCTTTTTTGCCGTGGAATGCCAAGGGAAAGCGATTTGAAACCACCGATGAACACCGATGAAAGACTTTTTATCTGTGTCCATCGGTGGTTCCTTCTTCAAGGACTTCAAGAAGGGCCTCGTGCCAGTCGGGCATGAGGTCGGGGCCGAGGGTGCGGCGGTGGGCGCCATCCAGCACGGAGTAGGCGGGTCGGCGGGCGGGGGTGGGGTAGTCGGCGGTGGTGCAGGGGCTGAGGTCGGCGGCGAGGCCCTTGGCGGCGAAGATCGCCTGGGCGAAGCCGTGCCAAGTGGTCTCGCCGGCGCAGGTGGTGTGGACGAGGCCCTGCCAGCCCTGCTCGGCGGCCACCTGGAGCTGGCGGGCCAGGGCCCGGCAGGTGGTGGGGGCGCCCCGCTGGTCGGCCACCACGCGCAGGGGCCGGCCCTGGGCGGCGGCGTTCAGCATGGTGTTGAGGAAGTTCTTGCCCCAGGCATCGTAGAGCCAGCTGGTGCGGGCGATGAAGTGCCGGGAACAGCGGGCGGCCTGGCGCTCGCCTTCGAGCTTGGTGCGGCCGTAGACCGACACCGGATTCGTGGGGTCGTCCTCCCGGTAGGGGCGGGTGCCCATGCCGTCGAAGACGTAATCCGTGCTGATCTGGATGAGCATGGCCCCCTGCTCCTCGCAGGCCTCCGCCAGCCAGCCCACGGCGGTGGCGTTGATGAGGTGGGCCAGGTCCGCTTCGGATTCGCAGCGATCCACCTGGGTGAAGGCGCCGCAGTTGACCACCACATCAGGGCGAACCGTGGAAACCACCGACTGAATGGCGGTTTGCTGGCTCAGGTCCAACACGGATTCCTCGGGCAGGACCAGGTCGTGCTCCCTCCAGATCAGGCGAATGGCATGGGCCAGCTGGCCAGAGGCGCCCGTGACGAGGACCTTCATGACAAGCCACCGAAAGAAAGAGCGGTCACTGAAAGAAAGAGGGAAGAAGCCACCGATGAACACCGATGGACACCGATAAAAGAAGCACGCTTTGTTCTTACTCTTTTATGCGGTTGGTTTGCGGTGTTTATCGCTGTGTATCGGTGGCTTGAAAAAGAACTTTTGGCCACCGATGGACAATGATGGACACCGATAAAATAGGTGCGCTGTGTTCTTGCTCTTTTATGCGGTTGGCTTGCGGTGTTTATCGGTGTGTATCGGTGGCTTGAAAATGAGCTTTTGGCCGCCGATGAACACCGATGGACACCGATAAAAGAAGTACGCTTTGTTCTTGCTCTTTTATGCGGTTGGCTTGCGGTGTTTATCGGTGTGTATCGGTGGCTTGAAAAAGAACTTTTGGCCACCGATGAACACCGATGGACACCGATAAAATAGGTGCGCTGTGTTCTTGCTCTTTTATGTGGTTGGCTTGCGGTGTTTATCGGTGTGTATCGGTGGCTTGCAAAAGGACTTTTGGCCACCGATGAACACTGATGAACACTGATGAAAGCAGTGCATCTGGTTCTCATTCTATTGTGCGGTTTGCTTGCGGTGTTCGTTGGTTTGTGTCGGTGGCTGGAGGGCTTCATAGGGAGAGCCTTCGGATCTGGAGTTTGGGGGTGCCGAAGTTGATGAGCAGGCAGGTGTGGATTCCGGTGGCTTTGAGGTAGTTCAGGCATTGGGCTACATGAATGTCTTCCAGCGCCTTGCATGCCTTCAGCTCGATCAGAAGGCGCCCCTCGACCTTCAGATCTGTCACATAGTCGCCCACCACTGTGCCGTCGTAATGCACTGTGATTCCCACTTGCTGCTCGACCTTCAGGCCCGTCTTCCGGAGCTCGTGGGCGAGGGCATTCTCGTAGACCTTCTCCAGAAATCCAGAGCCCAGCGCATTCGCCACCGTGAAGGCACACTTGATGACAGCCTCCGACAGAGGGTCGTGTTCGTAGTTCGCGCCACTCCCTGGGGTCTGGGAATCCATGATTGCCACAGAGGCTTCCTTAAATAAGAGCGATTGAACGCTGGCACGCACGTTTCAGCAATGTCGTGCCAGCTGACTTTGTTGACAAAACTGAAAGGAACCACCGATAAACACCGATGAACACCGCAAAAGATAAAAGAAGGAAGACAACCAAAATAGCCTTATCAGTATTTATCGGTGTTCATCAGTGTTCATCGGTGGCTAATTTCTTTTTTCATTGTAGTTATTAGAACCCATTATCACAGGCTTGCTCTTCGTGCGCGCTCGTCCTGCACGAACGGGTTCTCGGGGTCGTCTTCGTGGCGGATCTCGTCGATGGGTTCGGCTTTGCCCTTGCCCATGAACAGCCGATCGGGGCAGTTGATGACGAAGCCGGGCTCGGCGCTGATGCAGCGGTAGCAGTGGACCACGCCCTTGGGGATGATGGCGGAACCAGGGTTGTTGGCACCCATGGCCAGTTCCATGCGGTTCCGGTAAGTGGGGCTGTCCGGGCGGTTATCCCAGAGGGTGAGCTTGAAGTCGCCAGGACCCACCCAGCAGAAGAGGTCGGCCTGGTCGACGTGCTCGTGGGGCCCGCGCAGCACGCCGGGGTTCGTGACGCTCACATAGGCCATTTCGGGCCGGAACCGGGCGGGCAGCTCGTCATGCCGGAAGATTTCCGCCAGCCAGCCGCGCTCGTCCACGAACTTGCGGAAGGGCGTGATCACCACGCCCTCGATGGGGCCTTTCTGGAATGCCATGCCTAGTCCCTCCCGTTGGCCTGGGGGAAGGGCGTGGGTTCGCCCAGGGCCAGCTCGTTGGCGTGGGCCAGGCTCGGGAAGGTGCCGGCATCCGTCCACCAGCCCTGGAAGGTGCCGAAGCTCAGCTGGCCTTTGGCGATGTAGGCGTTGTTCACGTCGGTGATCTCCATCTCGCCGCGGCCCGACGGCCGCACGGTGCGGATGATGTCGAACACGGTGGCGTCGTAGAAGTAGATGCCGGTCACGGAGAGGTTCGACTTCGGCTGCTTGGGCTTCTCCTCGATGCCCAACACCTTGCCATCCTTCACCTCGGCCACGCCATAGCGCTGGGGATCCTCCACGGGCTTCAGGAGGATGCGGGCCCCCTGCCCCTGCTGCTCAAAGGCCGCGACCTCGGGCTGCAGGCTGTCCTGGAAGATGTTATCGCCCAGGATCACGCAGACGGGTGAGCCGCCCGCGAAGTTCTCCGCCAGCCCCAGGGCCTGGGCGATGCCCCCGGCCTCGTCCTGCACCTTGTAGGTGAAGCGGCAGCCGAAATCCTTGCCGGAGCCCATCAGTGCCACCACGTCACCCATGTGCTCGGTGCCGGTGACGATGAGGATCTCCTTGATCCCCGCCTCGCGGAGCTTCCACAGCGGGTGCCAGATCATGGGAGCCATCCCCACCGGCAGCAGGTGCTTGTTGGTCACCTTGGTCAGCGGGAAGAGACGGGAGCCTGTGCCCCCGGCGAGAACAACGCCCTTCATGATTACTCCTGGACAGGGGTTAAGGTTTTAACTTCATCAGCTAGGAGCCGCGCCCGCACCCACTCACGGTTGAGCCATGCCCACCTGCCCGCCCCCACAAGGAAAGTGACCAACAAGACGATCACAGATCTGGACGGTTTGCTCTTCTCGATGGGTAGGTTACCTGGATCCAACACATTGAGGATTGGGATATCGTTCTTGGCATCGAGGAGGGCCTGCTCCCTGTTCATGGCAAGAGTGCTGACAAGCTGTCGGCGAAGATTGAGTTCTGCTTCCAGGCGGGCGCCTCGGAGGCGTACCGCTGGAT
Source organism: Geothrix campi (assembly GCF_024609265.1). Lineage (GTDB taxonomy): Bacteria > Acidobacteriota > Holophagae > Holophagales > Holophagaceae > Geothrix > Geothrix campi. Next base: position 1,722,642 of record NZ_JANHMP010000001.1, read on the forward strand.
CGGCACTCATTTGATAATTGCGGTTGGATTCCAGGAATACGCGGAACGCGGCTTCGACCTGATCCATCTCCTTGCGGGCATCCCCCAGACGGGCTTCAGCGAAGGAGGCTTTCTCGCTCCCCCGCGTCCGACTGTTCTGAATCACGAACTGATTGAGCAAGTCCGTGGCGCGGCGGACGATTTGCTGGGACAACTCGGGAGAGTTGGTCTCGGCGCTGAGCGTGATGACACTGGACTTGAGATCCTTGGTCGCGTTCAGGATCTTGTCGAGCGATTTGAGCGCTCTATCTGTATTTTTTTCATCTAGATAGGTGTAGAGCGTCTCCTGATGAAGCTTCTCGGAACCGAACCGCCAGGACCGGACCTGGAAGCGGAACTCGGACTTGAGCAGATTCTCCCCCAGCCAGCGGCTGTTCAGGATGTCCACGAAGTTGGCATCGCTGCCGCCCGAACCACCGATGCCGACTCCGAATGCCGCGGCGGCGGCGGCGAGGCTGCCCAAGTTGCCTGTGACCGAAGCATCCACCGGCAGAAGCCGGGCCTCGGACTTGTAGTAGTTCGGCATGAAAAGGCTGATGAGGGCCGTCAGTAAACCCGCCACAAAGGCCCACCGGAGCGGCTTCTTCAGGCTGGACTTGAGGTTCAGGACCGGGGGTTCAGGCAGGACGGGCATAAGCGCATAGATTATCAGAATCTCCCTAGAGACCGCCCCTTATGGCCTGTGCTGACAGACACAAAAGCAAGGGCGGGATCGCTCCCGCCCTTGCTGGTGCTGTGAAGATTGCGGCTACAGGTCTTCGCCGTCGATCTCGGTCATGCCCTGGAGCTCTTCGACGTGCTGCGCCATGCGGGCGTATTCGTCGTCGAAGTCCTCGCCGCCCTGGAACTCGTTCGGGGTGGGCTCGGGGTACTCGCCCTCCTCAATCTCCAGGTTGCGGTAGTGGACCATGCCGGTGCCGGCGGGGATGAGCCGGCCCAGGATGACGTTCTCCTTGAGCCCGCGGAGGTAGTCCACGCGGCCTTCCAGCGCGGCCTCGGTGAGGACGCGGGTGGTCTCCTGGAAGCTGGCGGCGGAGATGAAGCTCTCGGAGGTGAGCGCGGCCTTGGTGATGCCGAGCAGCAGGGGCTCGCAGGTGGCGGGGGTGCCGCCATCCTTGAGGGCCTGCTCGTTGATCTCCTTGAAGCGGTGCTTGTCCACCTTCTCCTCGACGATGAGCGGGGTGTCGCCCACGTCGGTGATCAGGACCCAGCGCATCATCTGGCGGATGATCACTTCGATGTGCTTGTCGTTGATGACCACGCCCTGGGCCCGGTAGACCTCCTGCACTTCGTTGACGAGGAAGGCCTGGAGGGCACGGTCGCCCTGGACCTTGAGCAGATCATGGGGGCTGACGGCGCCCTCGGTGAGCTTCTCGCCGGCGCGGATCTCATCGCCGTCCTGCACCTGGATGTGCTTGCCGCGGGGGATGAGGTATTCACCCTTCTCCCCGGTCTCCGCCTCGACGATGACCTTCTGGTTGCCGCGGACGCGGTTGCCGTACTTCGCGATGCCGGTGACTTCGCTGATGATGGCTGGTTCCTTGGGCTTGCGGCCTTCGAACAGCTCGGTGACGCGCGGCAGGCCGCCCGTGATGTCGCTGGTCTTGGCCTGCTGGCGGCTGGTCTTGGCGATGACGTCGCCGGGCAGCAGTTCCTGGCCCTCTTCCACTTCGATGTAGGCGCCGGTGGGGATGTTGTAGCGCTTGAGCACCTTGTGGTTGTCCCCCTTGACGTTGATGTGGGGGTGGATCTTGTCGTCGGTGGGATCAATGACCTTCTTGCGGAAGTTGCCGGAGATCGGATCCTTTTCTTCCTGGTACGAGACGTTGACTTCGAATTCCTTGAAGTCCGCGACACCGCCCACTTCAGTGAGCAGCACGTCGTTGTAGGGATCCCACTCGGCGAGCACAGTGCGGGGCTCGACGGCCTCCTTGTCCTTGACCTTCAGGATGGCGCCGGAGGTGATCTTGTAGCGCTCGCGCTCGTTGCCGTCCGTGTCGGTCACCAGGAGGTAGCCGTTGCGGGTGAGGGCCACGGTCTCGTCCTTGCGGTTGACGACGGTGCGGCCATCGAGGCCTTCATACCGGACGATGCCGGCGATCTGGGCCTCGTGGGTGCTCTTCTCGGAGGTGCGGCTCGCGGCGCCGCCCACGTGGAAGGTACGCATGGTGAGCTGGGTGCCGGGTTCGCCGATGGACTGCGCGGCGATGACGCCCACGGCCTCGCCCAGATCCACCAGGCGGCCGGTGCTGAGGTTCAGGCCATAGCACTTGGCGCAGATACCGCGGCGGGCTTCGCAGGTGAGGGTGGAGCGGATCTTGACCTTGGCGATGCCGCTGGTCTCGATCTTGAAGGCCAATTCTTCGGAAATGAGGGTGCCCGCGGGGGCCCGCACGATCGTGGGATCGTAGGGATCCACGATGTCCTCGAGGCAGACGCGGCCCATGATGCGGTCGCGCAGGCGGGAGCGGATGGTGCCGTCGCTGTTGACGATGGCCTCGACCTCGATGCCGCCGAGGGTTTCGCAGTCGTCCTCGTTGACGATGACGTCCTGGGCCACATCCACCAGCTTGCGGGTGAGGTAGCCGGAGTCGGCCGTCTTCAACGCGGTGTCCGCCAATCCCTTACGGGCACCATGGGTCGAGATGAAGTACTGCAGAACGGAGAGGCCTTCCTTGAAGTTCGCGGTGATGGGCGTCTCGATGATGTCGCCGCTGGGCTTGGCCATGAGGCCACGCATGCCGGCGACCTGGCGGATCTGCGTCTTGGAACCACGGGCGCCGGAATCGGCCAGGATGTAGATGGAGTTGAGGAACGTGTCGTTCTCGTTCCGCTTCTCCAGTTCCTTCATCATGTCGCTGGCCACCTGGTCGCTGGTCTTGCCCCAGACTTCCAGGATGCGGTTGTAACGCGTGGACGAGTCGAGGCGGCCCTCATAGGCCTCCTTCTCGATGGCGCGGACATCCTCGGTGGCCTTCTTGAGCAGCTTGGCCTTGGTGTCAGGCACGACGAGATCGTCGATGCCCACGGACACGCCGGCCTTCATGGCCCACATGAACCCGGTGTCCTTCATCGCGTCGAGCATGCGGATGGTGACTTCGGGGCCGTTGAGCTTGTAGGCGCGGTTCACGAGGGAGAGCAGGCCCTCCTTCTTGAGCAGGCCGTTGATGAAGGGCAGCTCGGCGGGCAGGGCGCGGTTGAAGAGCACGCGGCCCACGGTGGTGGTCTTGATCTGGTTCTTCACGGTCTCGGCGGGGGCCTCGAAGACTTCCTGTTCGGAGTTCTTCTTGGGATCCTTCGCGTGCCAGGCCTCGGTATCCACCCATTCGCCGGTGTAGCGGAGCTGGATGATGGCGTGGGTATCGACCACGCCGGCCTGATGGGCGGCGACCACGTCATTGACGTTGCCGAAGACCATGCCCTCGCCCTTGCGGTTGAGCCGCTTCTTGGTGAGGTAGTAGCCGCCGAGGACGATGTCCTGACTGGGCACCACGTTGGGGCGGCCGTTGGCGGGGTTGAGGATGTTCTGGGTGGACATCATCAGCACCTTGGCCTCGATCTGGGCCATGGGGCTGAGGGGGACGTGCACGGCCATCTGGTCGCCGTCGAAGTCGGCGTTGAAGGCGGTGCAGACCAGGGGATGCAGGCGGATGGCCTTGCCTTCGACCAGCACAGGCTGGAAGGCCTGGATGCCGAGGCGATGCAGGGTCGGGGCGCGGTTCAGCAGGACCGGGTGGTCCTTGATGACCTCTTCCAGCACATCCCAGACTTCAGGACGGCCTTCTTCGACCATTTCCTTGGCCTGGCGGATGGTGGCGGCGAAACCCTTGTGCTCGAGCCGATTGAAGATGAAGGGCTTGAAGAGTTCCAGCGCCATCTTCTTGGGCAGGCCGCACTGGTGCAGCTTGAGGTCGGGGCCCACCACGATGACGGAGCGGCCCGAGTAGTCCACGCGCTTGCCGAGCAGGTTCTGGCGGAACCGGCCCTGCTTGCCCTTGAGGGCGTCGCTGAGGGACTTGAGGGGGCGGTTGCTGACGCCGCGCAGGAGGCGGCCGCGCTTGCCGTTCTCGAAGAGCGCGTCCACAGCCTCCTGCAGCATGCGCTTCTCGTTGCGCACGATGACATCGGGGGCCTTGAGTTCCAGGAGCTTCTTGAGGCGGTTGTTGCGGTTGATGACGCGGCGGTAGAGGTCGTTCAGGTCGGAGGTGGCGAAGCGGCCGCCGTCGAGGGGCACCAGGGGGCGCAGCTCGGGGGGCAGCACGGGCACCACGTCGAGGATCATCCACTCGGGCTTGTTGCCGGAGCGATGGAAGGACTCGGCCACCTTGAGGCGCTTGGCGACCTTGCTGCGCTTCTGGCTGGAGGTTTCCTTCTTCATCAGGTCGCGGAGCTCGATGGTGAGCGCCTCGATGTCCACCTGCTTCAGCAGTTCCTTGATGGCCTCGGCGCCCATCTGGGCCTTGAAGCCTTCACCGTGGATGCTGCGGGCCTCGCGGAACTTGTCCTCGTTGAGGATCTCGCCTTCCTTGAGGGGGGTGCCGCCGGATTCGGTGACGGCATAGGCCTCGAAGTAGAGCACGCGCTCCAGATCCTTCAGGGGGATGTCCAGCAGGTAGCCGATGCGGCTGGGCACGCCCTTGAAGAACCACACGTGGCTGACCGGGCTGGCCAGCGCGATGTGGCCCATGCGCTCGCGGCGCACGGACTTCTTGGTGACTTCGACGCCGCACTTGTCGCAGGTGACGCCCTTGAACTTCTGCCGCTTGTACTTCCCGCAGAGGCATTCCCAGTCGTTCACGGGGCCGAAGATGCGGGCGCAGAAGAGGCCGTCGCGCTCGGGCTTCAGGCTGCGGTAGTTGATGGTCTCGGGCTTGGTGACTTCGCCCTTGGACCAGGAGCGCATCTTGTCCGGGCTGGCCAGGGACACCCGGATGCACTCGTAGGCGTTGATGTTCTGCTGCTCAGGATACATGGTGACCTCTCAGGATTCGTCGGGAACGGAAGCGGAAGGAGATCAGCCTTCGATGGAGAAGGCCGCGGGCTCTTCCTCCACCAGGCCTGGATCCAGCTCGTCGCGGGTGAGCATCTCGACATCGATGCAGAGCGCGTTGAGTTCCTTCTTCACGACGTTGAAGCTCTCGGGGAGGCCGGGATCCTTGATGGTCTCGCCCTTGATGATGGCCTGGTAGATCTGGGTGCGGCCGTGCATGTCGTCGGACTTGTAGGTGAGGAGTTCCTGCAGCACGTGCGCCGCGCCGTAGGCTTCCAGCGCCCAGACTTCCATCTCGCCGAAGCGCTGGCCACCGAACTGGGCCTTGCCGCCGAGAGGCTGCTGGGTGATGAGGCTGTAGGGCCCAATGCTCCGGGCGTGGATTTTGTTGTCCACCAAGTGGTGGAGCTTGAGCATGTAGACGCAGCCCACGTTCACGGGCTGCTCGAAGGCCTCGCCGGTCATGCCGTCGAACAGCATCGTCTTGCCGGTGACATCGGGGCCCAGCTTGTTGTTCTTCTCCCAGGCCTGGGTGAGGAAGCCCTTGATGTCGGCTTCCCGGGCGCCGTCGAAGACGGGCGTGGAGAAGTGGACGCCGAGGGTCTTGCCGGCCCAGCCGAGGTGGCACTCGAGCACCTGGCCGATGTTCATACGGGAAGGCACGCCGAGGGGGTTCAGCACGATGTCGACGGGGCGGCCATCGGGCAGGTAGGGCATGTCCTCCACGGGGAGGATGCGGCTGACCACGCCCTTGTTGCCGTGGCGGCCGGCCATCTTGTCACCGACCTGCAGCTTGCGCTTCACGGCCACGTAGCACTTCACGGTCTTGAGGACGCCGGGCATGAGCTCGTCGCCCTTGAGCAGGCGTTCCATGCGCTCGTCGAGGATGTTGCGCAGGACCTTGAGCTGGCTCTCGGTCTTGTCGAGGATGTCGAGGACTTCGGTCTCGATGCGGCTCTTGCCGGCGGCCACGGAGATCTGCCGGAAGCGGTGGTAGGACACGGCTTCGAGCATGTTCTGGGTGAGCTTCTTGCCCTTGGGCAGCAGCTCCTTCTGGCCCTTGTCGTCGGTGAGGGCCTCGGACAGCTCCTTGCCCTTCAGCAGCGCCACGATCTTCTTCTTGGCCTCGGCGCGGATGATGCGCTCTTCGTCGGAGAGATCCTTCTCCCACTTGGCGATCTGGTCGCGCTCGATCTGCTGGGTGCGGAGATCCTTCTCCTGGCCCTTGCGGGTGAACACCTTGATGTCCACCACGGTGCCTTCGATGCCCGGGGGCACGGTCAGGCTGGCATCCTTCACGTCGCTGGCCTTCTCGCCGAAGATGGCGCGGAGCAGCTTCTCCTCGGGAGAGAGGATGGTCTCGCCCTTGGGCGTGACCTTGCCCACCAGGATGTCGCCGTGGCGCACGGTGGCGCCGGTGCGGATGATGCCGCTGTCGTCGAGGTTCTTGAGGGCCTCTTCGCGGACCTGGGGGATGTCGCGGGTGATCTCTTCGGGGCCCAGCTTGGTGTCGCGGGCGTGGACCTCGAACTCCTCGATGTGGATGGTGGTGTAGAGGTCTTCCTTCACCACGCGCTCGGAGATCAGGATCGCGTCCTCGAAGTTGTAGCCGCGCCAGGGCATGTAGGCCACGACGAGGTTGCGGCCCAGGGCCAGCTCGCCGTGATCGGTGCAGGGGCCGTCGGCGAGGATCTGGCCCTCGGTGACGTACTCGCCCTTCTTCACGAGGGGGGTCTGGTTGAGGCAGGTGTTCTGGTTGCTGCGGGCGAACTTCACCAGGGTGTAGATGTCCACGCCGGATTCGACACCCTCGGTCTCGGGATCGTCCTCGACGCGCACCACGATGCGGTTGGCATCCACGGTCTCGACGATGCCGGAGCGGCGGCACACGACGCAGGCGCCGGAATCCTTGGCGGCCACATATTCCATGCCGGTGCCCACGATGGGGGCCTCGGTGCGGATGAGGGGCACGGCCTGGCGCTGCATGTTGGCGCCCATGAGGGCGCGGTTGGCGTCGTCGTTCTCGAGGAAGGGGATGAGCGAGGCGGCCACGGAGACCACCTGCTTGGGGCTCACGTCCATGAGCGTGACCTTGTCGCGGGTGAGGATCTTGGTCTCACCGGCGACGCGGACGGTCACGTCCTCGTCGAGGATGGCGCCATCGGCGTCCACGGGGACGTTGGCCTGCGCGATGACGTGCTCGTCCTCTTCCCAGGCGGACAGGTAGAAGGCGTGCATCTCGAACTTGGCGGCGCGCTTGCCGGCCTTGGCCAGCTTCTTGTTCTCGGCTTCCAGGTCGTCGAGGCGGACCACGTCCATGTAGCCGAACTTGGAGTCGCCCACGCTGGTGACCTTGGCGAAGTGGACGATGCGGCCGTTCTCCACCTTGAGGTAGGGGCTCTCGATGAAGCCGAACTCGTTGATGCGGGCGTAGCAGGAGAGCGAGCTGATGAGGCCGATGTTCGGACCTTCAGGCGTCTCGATGGGGCAGATGCGGCCGTAGTGCGAGGTGTGCACGTCGCGCACCTCGAAGCCCGCGCGGTCGCGGCTGAGGCCGCCCGGTCCGAGGGCCGACAGGCGGCGCTTGTGGGTGATCTCGGACAGCGGGTTGGTCTGATCCATGAACTGGGAGAGCTGGCTGCTGCCGAAGAACTCCTTCATGGCCGCGATGACCGGCTTGCTGTTGATGAGGTCGTGGGCCTGCAGGGGGCTGTTGGGATCCTGCGCGATGCTGAACTTCTCCTTGATGGCCCGCTGCACGCGCACCAAACCGACGCGGAAGCCGTTCTCCAGGAGCTCACCCACGGACCGCACGCGGCGGTTGCCCAGGTGGTCAATGTCATCGGCGCGGACGGGGGCGATCTCGCCGATGTCCTGCCGGGTGGTGTCGTACTTCTTCAGACGCAGCAGGTAGTGGACGGTCTTCACGAAGTCGTCCGTGCCCAGGGTGCGGAAATCCAGGTCGGTGCCCAGGCCCAGCTTGGCGTTGATCTTGTGGCGGCCCACCTTGCTGAGATCGTACTTTTGGGGGTCGAAGAACATGCCGAAGAGCAGCTTCTTGCTGGATTCCAGCGTGGCGGGCTCGCCCGGCCGGATCTTCTTGAAGAGCTCCTTGGCGGCCTCTTCGCTGTCCTCGGTGTGATCCTTGGCCAGGGTCTCGGAGAAGACCTTGCCGGTGAGGTCGGCCTCGGGGAAGCAGACGTCGAAGGACTGGATGTCGTTGGCCAGGAACATCTCGAGGTGGGTCTGGAGGAAGGGCTCGTTCGCTTCCATGAGCACTTCACCGGTGCCCATGTTCACGATGTCCTGCAGCAGCACGGCGCCATCGAGCATCTCGCGCTCCACGGGCACGTCCTTGATGCCGGCCTTCTCCATCTGCTCGAGCACGCGGCGCGTGATCTTCTTGTCCTTGGGAAGGATCTCTTCCTTGGTCTTGGGGTGCTTCACGGCCTCGCCGAGCTTGCGGCCCGCCAGCAGATCGCTTAGGGCCACGCTCAGCTTGCCCTTCTTGAGGAAGAAGGTGGCGGGAGCGTAGAAGTGGCGGAGCATGGCCTCGTTGGAGCCGAGGTCCTCATTGAACAGGCCGAGGGCGCGCATGAAGGTGGCGCCAAGGAACTTGCGCTTGCGGTCGATGCGGGCGTAGAGCAGGCCCTTGGAATCGAGCTCGAACTCGATCCAGGAACCGCGGTAGGGGATGATCTGGGAGCTGTAGAGGCTCTTGTCGGAGGCGATGCTGAAGAAGACGCCGGGGCTGCGGTGCAGCTGGCTGACGATCACGCGCTCGGTGCCGTTGATGATGAAGGTGCCGCGGTCGGTCATGATCGGCAGGTCGCCGAAGTAGACCTCCGAATCCTGGCTCTGCTTGAAGCGGCGGTTGCCCTTGTCGTCCTTCTCGAACTGGTTGAGACGCACGCGGATCTTCAGGGGGGCGGCCATGGTGGCGCCGCGCTCGACGCACTCGTCCATGCCCATCTTCTGCTTCATCGAGACGGGCTCTTGGCACACGTCACAGATGGTGGCGGCGTTCTTGTTGCGGGTGCCGCACTTGGGGCAGTCCACCGTGGGATCCTTCGGGTGGTCCGACACGATGCTGTGGCCGCACTGCTTGCAGGCGGTGCGGAGGTGTTCGAGGCCCAGGTACTTTTCGCACTTGCAGGCCCAGTGGCCCACGGTGTAGTCGAGGAACTCGACTTCGAGGGTGGCGTCGGTGCCGTCCGGGTTCTTGCCGTTGTGCACGGGGAACATGGACTCGAACACGGCCTTGAGGCCGCGCGTTTCCCGCTCGCTGTGGAGCAGGTTCATCTGGAGAAACTCGTCGTAGCTTCGCTTCTGGATGTCGATCAGGTTCGGAATGGGGACCAGGGACCGGATCTTCGAGAAGTTGTGGCGCTGGCGGTAGATGTTCTGCTGAACACTCATGGTTCGCTCCAGATGAAGTTGGCGGAACCTTCTATGAACGGCACGCGGCGGAATCAGGCTATGCTGCGGGCCTTGAGCAAAGACGGCGGTGCCCCCAGAGCCACGGCCCCGGGGAAGGGATCAGAGGTCGGCGACGCGAACCAGACAGGCATGCACACCGAAGGCCACCCCGTCACCCGTAGGTGGAGGGAGCGGCCCAACAAGGTGATTGGCGCTGCGGCGGAAGGCGTTTCGCAACCAGGGGCCTTTAAAGGTGGCGGGACCGCCCGAGGGATCGGGCGGAAGGAATAATCGTACCATGTCCAGACAAAACCGCAAAGCGCAAGGTGCGGGACGCACCCTACGCTTTGCGTTAGTGCAGGAAAAGGAACTACTTGACCTCGACCTTGGCGCCGGCGGCTTCGAGCTTTTCCTTGATCTTGGCGGCCTCGTCCTTGGCGACGCCTTCCTTGACGGCCTTGGGAGCGCCGTCAACGAGATCCTTGGCCTCCTTCAGGCCCAGGCCGGCGACGATCTCGCGGACGGCCTTGATGACGTTCAGCTTGTTGGCGCCGGCGTCGGTCAGGATGACGTTGAACTCGGTCTGCTCTTCAGCAGCGGCGGCCGGGGCGCCAGCGCCAGCGGCGGGGGCGGCCATGGCGGCGGCGGACACGCCGAAGCGGTCCTCGAGGGCCTTGACCAGGTTGGCCAGGTCGAGCACGGTCATGGTTTCGATTTCAGCGATGAGCTGATCAGCGGTGAGAGCCATGATGGTCTCCTACATGCAAAATGAATGGTTTTGGATTCGGGGTTGAGGGTGCGTCTTACTCGCCGGCCTTCTGCTTGCGGATGCCCTCGAGGGCGACCGCCAGACCGGAGATCGGATAGGTCATGAGGTAGAGCAGCTTGGCGATCAGCACTTCGCGGCTGGGCAGCTCAGCCAGAACCTGGAGCTGCTTGGCGTCGATCTGCTTGCCATCCATGATGCCGGCCTTGAAGGTGGCAGCGGGATTATCCTTCAGGAAGCCATTGACGGCCTTGGCCAGGGCGATGACATCTTCCCTGGTGGTGGCGACGGCGCTGGCGCCCTTGAAGTGATCACCCAGCGCGGCGAAGGAGGTGTCCTTCACGGCCAGGCGGAGCAGGGTGTTCTTGCTGACACGGTACTGAGCCTTGCTCTCGCGGATGCTCTTGCGGAAGGCAGTATCCTTGCCCACCACGAGGCCCCGGAATTCGATCACGACAGCCGAGGTGGCAGTCGAGAAGGTTTCCTTGAGCACGGCGACTTCGGCGAACTTCTGATTCTTTTCCATGGTCGGCCTCCTACTTCTCAACGCTTGAGGTGTTGAGGGTGACCGAGGGGCCCATCGTGGAGGCGATATACATCGTCTTCACGTACTTGCCCTTCGCCGTGGCGGGCTTGGCCTTGTGGACGGCATCGATGAGCGCCTTGGCGTTCTCTTCCAGCTTCTCGACACCGAAGGAGAGCTTGCCCACGGGCGCGTGGATGATGCCGGTCTTGTCGACGCGGTACTCCACCTTGCCGGCCTTGATCTCCTTGATGGCCTTGACCACGTCGAAGGTCACGGTGCCGGTCTTGGGGTTGGGCATCAGGCCACGGGGACCCAGCACCTTACCCAGCCGGCCGACGCCCTTCATCATGTCGGGGGTCGCGACCAGGGCATCGAAGTCGAGGAAGCCGCCGGCGATCTTCTCCACCAGCTCGTCCCCGCCCACGATCTCGGCGCCCGCCGCTTCCGCTTCCTTGATCTTTTCGCCACCCGCGATCACCGCCACGCGCATCGTCTTGCCCGTTCCGTGCGGCAGGACGATGGTGCCACGGACCATCTGGTCCGCGTGGCGGGGATCCACTCCGAGCCGCATGTGCACTTCAACCGTCTCGTCGAACTTGGCGTAAGCCGCGTCCTTCACGACAGTGAGCGCATCCTTCAGCTCGTAGGGGCGATCTTCGATCTTGGCCGCGGCAGCCCGGTACTTCTTTCCAGGTTTTGCCATATTGGCTCCATTCGAACAATCTCCCGCGATGACGGTCGCGGTGACCGGGATCGCCGCACGGCGCGGCTCTCCAACAAAATCAAAAGCAAGAAAGAACGTCGCGTGGGCCTGGGACCCACGCGAACAAGATCGGCATTAATCGATGACTTCGACGCCCATGGAGCGGGCGGAGCCGGCGATGGAACGGATGGCGGCCTCAAGGCTGCCGGCGGTGAGATCGGGCATCTTCACCTTGGCGATCTCGGCGAGCTGCGCCTGGGTGATCTTGCCGACCTTGTCCTTGTTCGGCGTGGCGCTGCCCTTGGGCAGGCCGAGCTTCTTCATGATCAGGACGGCGGCGGGCGGGGTCTTCAGGATGAAGCTGAAGCTACGGTCGGCGTAGACGGTGATGACCACGGGGAGGGTCGTGCCCTTTTCCACCGAGCCCACGGACTTCGCATTGAACTGCTTCACGAATTCCATGATGTTGACGCCGTGCTGGCCCAGCGCGGGACCGACGGGAGGCGCCGGAGTGGCCTCGCCCGCGGGCAGCTGCAGCTTGATGTAGCCAGTGATCTTCTTTGCCATGGGTCTGCTCCCGCGGAGGATTCCGGCGCATGCCGGCGACGTCCGCCTTGTAGGGTGGGGATCTGTTGGATCGCCCAGCCGGGTTGAAAACGTCCCGGTCCAGACGGACCGGGACGTGAAAGTCTACCTGAAAGACTTGTGAAAGTCTTCAGGAAATATGGGTTCCTACCTCTTCTCCACTTGGATGAAGTCCAGCTCCACCGGGGTGGAACGGCCGAAGACGGTGACCATGACTTTGATGGTCGAACGCTCCTCGTGGATCTCCTCCACGTCGCCCTCGAAGTTGGCGAAGGGGCCGTCGATGATGCGGACCTTCTCGCCCTTCTCGAAGTGGTACTTGGGCTTGGGCTTCTCCTGGGTCTCTTCCGTGTGGTGCATGATCTGGCGGACTTCCTCGTCCGTCAGGGGCGTGGGCCGCTTCTTGTTGGCCCCCACGAAGCTGGTCACCTTGGGCGTGTTGCGCACCAGGTGCCAGTCGGCGTCGGCCATCTCCACGGAGCCGCCGGACTTGCGCTCCACCTGGATCTGCACGAGCAGGTAGCCGGGGAACGACTTGCGCTTCTTGACGACGCGTTCCTTCTTGCCGGACTTGGCGTCGACCTTCATCTCTTCGTAGGTCTCCTCGGGGATCTGGATGTCCCCGAAGTTCGCATCGCGCTCTTCCATCTTGATGCGCTGACGGAGATGCTCCATCACCTTGGCTTCGTAGCCGGAATAGGTGTGGATGATGAACCACTTGAGTTCGCGACCCTGAGGCTCGGCGATGATCGCCGCGTCCTGGGGAGTGCTCATGAGATCGGTCATGGCTGACTCCGGCTCAACGCGTCTTCAAAAAGAAATAGGCGAAGCCCTTGGCGAAGACCCAATCCACGGCCCACAGGTAGACGCCGGTGAAGACCGAGACGATCACCACCGTCCATGTGGAACTCAGGACCTTCTCCTTGCTGGGCCAGTCCACTCGGTCGAGCTCTGCGAACAGATCCCTGGCCTGCTGCTTGATGGCGCCAATCACGATGGACCCCGCGGAAAGGATTCGGTGAGAAAAACCTGGCCCCGGGCTGTATCGCCGGGGCCGGGAAGGTGGCAGGGGAGACAGGCTTCGAACCCGCGACCTGCGGATTTGGAGTCCGCTGCTCTACCAACTGAGCTACTCCCCTGTGGGACCACCCGGCTGTTGGTAGCGCCGGGTGGGAAACCCCTCGACCGGAGACCTACTTCGTCTCGCGGTGAATCTTATACCCACCACAGAAGCGGCAGAACTTGTTGAATTCAAGCTTGCCCGTGGTGGTCTTCTTGTTCTTGGTGGTGCTGTAGTTCTTGCGCTTGCAGTCTTGGCACTGCAGGTGAACGATGTCGCGCATCTGGACCTCCTAAGTCGGAGGGCGGTTCTGGCTTAGGCCAGGATCTCGCCCACGTTGCCGGCGCCCACGGTACGTCCACCCTCGCGGATGGCGAACTTCAGGCCCTTGTCCATGGCGATGGGCTGGATCAGCTCAACCGTCAGGGTGACATTGTCGCCGGGCATCACCATTTCGCGGCCGGCCTCGAGCTCGATGGAGCCGGTCACGTCGGTGGTGCGGAAGTAGAACTGGGGACGATACTTGTTGAAGAAGGGGGTGTGGCGGCCGCCCTCTTCCTTGGTCAGCACGTACACCTGGGCGTTGAACTTGGTGTGGGGGGTGATGCTGCCGGGCTTGGCGAGCACCTGGCCACGCTCCACGTCCTTGCGCTCCACGCCGCGGAGCAGGATGCCGGCGTTGTCGCCAGCCTGACCCTGATCCAGGGACTTGCGGAACATCTCGACGCCGGTCACGACCTTCTTGACGGTGTCCTTGAGGCCGATGATCTCGATTTCCTCGCCGACCTTGACGATGCCCTGCTCGATGCGGCCGGTCACCACGGTGCCGCGGCCGGTGATCGTGAACACGTCCTCGACGGGCATGATGAAGGGCTTGTCGATGGCGCGGACGGGATCGGGGATGTAGGCGTCGACGGCCGCCATGAGCTCGAGGATGCAGGCGCAGTCGGGGTGCTCAGGGGTCTCGGCGTGATCCAGGGCCAGACGGGCGGAACCCTTGATGATGGGAATCTCGTCGCCGGGGTACTGGTAGGAGGACAGCAGGTCGCGGATCTCCATCTCGACCAGCTCGGCGAGCTCGGGATCGGCGATGTCGATCTTGTTCATGAAGACCACGATGTAGGGCACGCCGACCTGACGGGCCAGCAGGATGTGCTCGCGGGTCTGGGGCATGGGGCCGTCGGTGGCGGCGACCACGAGGATGGCGCCGTCCATCTGGGCCGCGCCGGTGATCATGTTCTTCACGTAGTCGGCGTGACCGGGGCAGTCCACGTGGGCATAGTGGCGCTTCTCGGTCTGGTACTCGACGTGGGCGGTGTTGATCGTGATCCCGCGGGCCTTCTCTTCGGGCGCGGAGTCGATCTGGTCGTACGACTTCGTCTCGCCGCCGAACTTCTTCGCGAGGATGAAGGTGATGGCTGCGGTCAGTGTGGTTTTACCGTGGTCCACGTGGCCAATGGTGCCGATGTTGACGTGGGGCTTGGAACGGTCGAATTTCTCTTTGGCCACGGGTGCCTCCTGGAAGGTGGAAGAGAGAATGAAGGTTGGACAGTGCGAAGGGTGGAGCCCACAACCGGGCTTGAACCGGTGACCTCTTCCTTACCAAGGAAGTGCTCTACCACTGAGCTATGTGGGCCTTGAACCTTCCCGCCGTGGTGGAACGCGGCGGGGGTGCCTTGCCGTCAGCCGAAATTCGGCGGACGGGGAGGGTGGAGCGGGAAACGGGGTTCGAACCCGCGACATTCAGCTTGGAAGGCTGACGCTCTACCAACTGAGCTATTCCCGCGGTGGAAACCCGAGATCAGGTTCCAGAGTTCCGGGGTGCCCGGAGGACTGGTGCCGAGAGAAGGATTCGAACCTCCGTAACGCGATGCGTGGCAGATTTACAGTCTGCTGCCATTAACCACTCGGCCATCTCGGCATGCTTGTCCGTCGCCCCTCCCGGGGCTTGTCAATGTTTCCCGGGAGACCCGGAAAACCCCCCTCGGAACCCCTGCCGGGGCTCCGTGTCAGGGGCGCTGCGAGGCAGGGCTTTCCTGACAGGGAACTCGAAAGATATCACGCGTCCAGGAGTGCCTCAAGGGGAAACTTCCCGGGTACGGCACGCCAGCACTCGGAAGAGCGTCACCGCCGCGGCGGCAGAGACGTTCAGGCTCTCGATGCCTCCGGGCATGGGGATGTGCAGCAGGCCGTCGCAACGCTCGCGGATCTTGAGGTGCAGGCCCTCCCCTTCGGCGCCCAACACCAGGACCGTGGCGCGGTCGAAGGGCTCCCGCAGGTAGTCGCGGCTCCCCTCGCCCGCGGCCAGGCCGTAGATCCAGGCCCCGGCCTCCTTCAGGTCGTCGAGGGTGCGGCCCAGGTTCACCACGCGACACACCGGCACGCGACCCGCTGTGCCCGCGCTGGCGCGCACCACCGTTTCGTTCACGGCCGCCGAGCGGCGCTCGGGCAGGATCACGCCATCCACCGCGGCGGCAGCGGCGGAGCGCAGGATGGCGCCCAGGTTGTGGGGATCGGTGATGCCGTCCAAAGCCAGCACCAGCGCGGCTTCACCCTTGGCCTTGAGGCGGGTGACGATGTCGTCGAACTCGGCGTAGGCGAAGGGTCCGCCTTCACCCAGCACGCCCTGGTGGCGCTGCCCCTGGCCCCGGCGATCGAGGCCTTCCATGGGTTCGCGGTGGATGACCACACCCGCGCCGCGGGCCTCGGCGATGAACTTTGCCAGGCGTCCGAACGCGGCGGGGGCGATCCAGACCGTGTGGAGCTCACCCCTGGCCAGGGCCTCCTCGCACGCGTGGGGACCGAGGTAGCGCATCTAGAGCTCCCGCCCAGGCATGATCAGAACGTCTTCCGATAGCCGATGGCCATGAGATGCCCCATGCCCTCCACCTTCACGCGGTTGATGGGCGTGGGCTCGAAGCCCGAGGCGGCCCAGTCTCCCGTCAGGCGCCTCGTGTCGTGGTCCTCGCTCTGGCGGTACTGGTAGCCGATGCTCAGCTCTCCGCCCCAGATCTTGTACCCGGCGCCGATGGAGAAGGCCGCGGTCCGCGCTCCGCCCAGCATGGGTTCGATCATGGATTCCTCCACCGCGCCCTGCTCAAGGGCGAGGCCGCTCCGCAAGGTCCAGTACTTCCCCAGCTCGACTTCCGCCGAGGCGCTGACGCCAAAGTGGCCCTTGCCACGAGGCAGTTCCGCAGGGGCCGTCACCAGGCCCGAAGGGGTGCTCACACTGGCGAAGGCGGGCACCTGCAGGCCGCCGGAGGTCCAGCGGAGATCCGCCTCCCACGTGACCATGGGATGGGCCCGATGGCGGAACCCAATGGTGGTCTGCGAGGGCAGTTCCAGCGTCCTCGAGCCGGCCACCACGGCCGTCGAAGCCCCCAGCAGCGCGGCGGCCCGGGGGGCGGTCCCCACCAGGGGCTGGCTCAGCCCATCGTTGCCGTAGAGGCCCAGGCTGGGATCCCGGAACCCGGCCTGCAAGTTCAGGTCGCCCTTCAGGCCGGACTGGTGCGCAGCGCCCAGCGTCCAGCGCGGGTTGATGGCCCAGCGAAAGCCCAGCGAATAACTCGGAACCACCTTGTTCCCGCTCTGGGCGACCCGCTGCTCCACCAGGCCCTCCACGGGATTGGTCGCCGAGATCGGCTGGGAGGGATCGATGAGCGCGTTGAGGGGCACGCCGAGGCGCATGACACTGCTGGATTCGAAGCTGAGCCTGGCCACGCCGAGGCCCAGGCCAAAGGACATGTTGGGATTGAGGGCCCAGGCCGCCTGCCCTTCCAGGCGATGGGCGGACAGATCGATGCCGTCGCCCAGGTACCGGCTGGGGGCGTTGTCCAGGAGCCTGCCGTGGCGGAGGTACGGCTCGTCCAGCTTCAACCCGAAGGTGAGTGTGGGCGATTGGCGCACGGCCAGGCCGAAGCCCCCGATGACGCGGTTGCGGTCGAAGCTGTATGAGGTGTGCTGGTTCGCTTCCAGGCTCTGCTGGGAAGAGGCGAACTCCATCCCCATGGTCAGGTAGAAGCTGGTCTTTTCTCTGAGCGAGGCCAGCAGGGCGGGATTGGCCGTGGCCGCCTCCAGGCTGTAGCCATAGGCCACCTGGGCCCCGCTGCGGGCGATGCCGACGGGATCGGCGGCCGGAAGGGCCAGGCTCTGCGCTGCCACCGGCAGGGCGGTGGCGCCCAGCATCAGTCCTGCCTTGATCACTCCACGAACTGCCTGCGCCATATCGCCACGCCTCCGAGACACGCTTCTTGAATGGCCCGAACCCGGGAAGGGTTCAAGCCCAAGGCTCCAGGATCGCCAAAAGGGCCGGTTTCACCAAGCGGCGTTTCTGGCTCAGTGTTCGGACTCCCCCATGAACCGCACCAGCAGCCGGTCCACCAGCTCCCAGACCTCCAGGAGGGCCGCCAGGCACATCACCAGCCCGAAACCCAGGGCCAGGGCCCGCCCCCAGGGGCCCATCAAGGCGCGGCAAAGCTCCGGCCAGTGCCAGAAGGCCTGGGGAAGCTTCAGCCGCCCGTAGAAGGCCAGCGTGGAGAGCAGCATCCCACCCCAGAGCAGGTAGAAGAATCTCAAGGTTCGAATGAGGACGTCCCAGGCGAAGGGACGGGGGCGGGAGGGCATCGCATAAGCCTAGGCGGCCGCCCGGGGAATTGGAATGCCCCGTTCAAGGTCCCCGCCGGGGCCAAGCCCAGGAGCACCCGCTAGCCCAGGAGCACCTGCCAGCCCAGGCGCAGGATCAACGCCCCCACCACACTGATGAAGACGGCCCGCACCCAGCGGCTGCCCTTGTTGAGGGCCACGTGGGCGCCAAGGTAACCCCCCACCCCGTTGGCCGCGGCCATGCTCAGGGCCACGGAGGGGATCCAGCTGCCCTGCCACACGAAGAGCGTCATGGCCGTGAGGTTCGAGGCCCAGTTCACGCTCTTGGCCAGGGCCGAGGACCGCAGGAAGTCGAAACCCAGCACCGCCACGAACAGGAAGATCAGCACCGACCCCGTGCCCGGGCCGAAAAACCCGTCGTAGAAGCCCAGGGCTGCCGCGATCAGGGCCGCCAGACCCCGCTGGTGGTGCAGGCCGTACCGGGGGGCGTGCAGGCTGCCCAGCTCCGGTTTCAGCAGGGTGAAGGCCAGCATGGCCACCAGCAGGCCCAGCATGACCGGCCGCAAGAAGTCGGCGTGCACCCGATAGGTGAGCCAGACCCCGCCCGTCGCCCCCAGGGCCGAGGCCAGCACCGGCACCACCATCTCCCGCCAGGAGAGGGCGCCGGAGCGCACGAACTTGCCGGCCGCCATGGTCGTGCCCGTGACCGCCACCACCTTGTTGGTGCCCAGCAGAGTGGGCAGCGGTGTGCCTGCGGGCAGCCCGATCATGAGGGCCGGCACCGTGATGAGCCCGCCTCCGCCCACCACGGCATCGATGAACCCCGCCAGCAGGGCGGCGAGCATCAGGAGGGCGAGGGTGGGAAAGCCGATCACCACCTCAAACTTT
Organism: Geothrix campi; assembly: GCF_024609265.1. Classification (GTDB taxonomy): domain Bacteria; phylum Acidobacteriota; class Holophagae; order Holophagales; family Holophagaceae; genus Geothrix; species Geothrix campi. Next base: position 1,741,220 of record NZ_JANHMP010000001.1, read on the forward strand.
CAAAATCTCCGCTTCCTTGTGCTTCAGGGCCTCGTCGATCTCCTTGGTGTGGACGTCGGTGAGCTTCTGAATGTCGTCCAGGGCCTTCTTCGCGGCGTCCTCGGAGATGTGGCCCTCCTTGAGCTTCTCCAGCTTCTTCACATCCTCGTTGGCGTCCCGGCGGATGTTGCGCACACCGGTCTTGATCTCCTCCCCCAGGCGGTGGAGCACCTTCACCAACTCCCGGCGGCGCTCCTCCGTGAGCATGGGGATGGGCAGACGGATAACGTTGCCGTCGTTGCCGGGGTTGATGCCCAGGTCGGACTTGAGGATGGCCGTCTCGACGGCCTTGATGGCGCTCTTGTCGAAGGGGGTGACCACCAGCATCCCGGCCTCGGGCACCGAGACCGTGCCCATCTGGTTCAGGGGCACCATGGACCCGTAGTACTCCACATGCACGTTGTCCAGCAGGCTGGCGTTGGCCCGGCCCGTGCGGATGGTGGCCATCTCCTTCTTGAGCGCCTCCACGGACGCATGCATGCGGCGCTTGGTTTCCTGCAGGATGGCGTCGGGGGTCTGGGCGGACATGGGCACCTCGAAATCGCTTGAGATCTCTTTTATACCCTAGGAATGCATGGTTCCATGCGTGCTAGAGTGGGGCACTTCTCCGAGGTCCCCATGCGCACAACCCGCCTGCTGGCTCCTCTCGCGGCCATGACCATGGTCGCCGCGTTGCCCGCCGCGCCACTCACCGCGCCCTCTTCCACCGACATGGCCCTCACCAGCGCGGACGGCTTCGCCCTCCGGGGCACGCTCACCCTGCCCGCCGCCAAGCCCAAGGCCAAGGTGCCGGTGGTGATCCTCGCCCATCAGTTCAACGCTGATCGCACAGGCTGGGCCCCCCTCACCGAAAGGCTCCTGGCCCGGGGCATCGGCGTGCTGGCCTTGGACCTGCGCGGCCACGGGGAAAGCGTCATGAAGGACGGGACTGAGACCCGGGTCACCGCCAATTTCGCATCCTCGGCCACGGCCGTGGGCTTCGACAAGATTCCTGCCGACCTGGCCCAGGCCGCCGTCTGGCTCCGCAAGCAGCCCGGCGTGGACGGCCGCCGCATCGGCCTGGCCGGCTCCAGCGTGGGCGCCTTCGCGGTGCTCCTGGCCGCCCCGGAAGTGAAGCCCCTGGCGGTCCTCAGCCTCAGCCCCGCCGGCACCGCCGCCTTTGGCGACAGCGCCCGGGACCGCCTGAAGGGCGCCGTGCTCCGCAGCCGGCCCTCCGTACTGGTGTTGGCCTCCAGTGGCGACAAGGACGCCGCCGAGAACGCCCAGGTCGTGAAGGACCTGCCCGGCGTGGCGGTGGATCTGAAGGACGGCGACGCCCACGGGTTCGCCTACTTCAAGGACTGCTCTGATCTCATGGCCGTCTACTTCGGCGAGTACCTCACCTACCATCACACCGGCAAGCGGTACTCCGAAGCCCCTGCCAGGGCCTCCGCAGCCAGCCCCCGTGCGACGGAAGGCGTCATCAACGACCAGACCATGGCCGACAAGAAGGCCGCGGACGCCCCGAAGTAGGGCGCCCGCAGCCATTCCGCCAAGGCCTAGTGGAACTGCTGGGACTCGGTGGAGCCCACCAGGGCCAGGGTGGAGGCCAGGCCGCCGCTGATGGCCTGGGCGACTTCGTCGAAGTAGCCCGTGCCCACCTCGCGCTGGTGCTTGGTGGCCGTGTAGCCGCGTTCCTCGGCGGCGAACTCGGCCTCCTGCAGCCGGGCGTAGGCGGTCATGTGCTCGGTGCGGTAGGCGCTGGCCAGCTCGAACATCCCGTGATTCAGGCTGTGGAAGCCCGCCAAGGTGATGAACTGGAACTTGTAGCCCATGGCGTTCAGCTCCCGCTGGAAGGTGGCGATCTCCTCGTCCGAGAGCTTCTTCTTCCAGTTGAAGGAGGGCGAGCAGTTGTAGGCCAGCAGCTTACCGGGGAACGCGGCGTGGACGCCCTCGGCGAACTCCCGGGCCTCCTTCAGATCGGGCGTGGAAGTCTCGCACCAGATCAGGTCTGCGTAGGGCGCGTAGGCCTTGGCGCGGGCGATGGCCATCTGCACGCCGCCGGTGATGCGGTGGAAGCCCTCGGGGGTGCGCTCGCCCGTGAGGAAGGGCCGGTCGCGCTCGTCGATGTCCGACGTGATCAGGCGGGCGGAATCGGCGTCCGTGCGGGCGATGATCAGGGTGGGCACGTCCATGACGTCCGCCGCCAGCCGGGCCGCCACCAGGGTGCGGATGAAGTGGCCCGTGGGGATGAGCACCTTGCCGCCGAGGTGGCCGCACTTCTTCTCGCTGGAGAGCTGGTCCTCGAAGTGGACGCCGGAGGCGCCGGCCTCGATCATGCCCTTCATGAGCTCGTAGGCGTTGAGGGGGCCGCCGAAGCCGGCCTCGGCGTCCGCCACGATGGGCAGGAACCAGTCGCGGCTCACGCCACCCTCGCCGTGCTCGATCTGATCGGCCCGCTGGAGGGCACCGTTGAGGCGCTTCACCAGGGCGGGCACCGAATTGGCGGGGTAGAGGCTCTGGTCCGGGTAGGTCTGGCCCGAGAGGTTGGCGTCCGCCGCCACCTGCCAGCCGGAGCAGTAGATGGCCTTGAGACCGGCCTTGGCCATCTGGACCGCCTGGCCGCCGCTGAGGGCGCCCAGAGCCCGCGTGGGCTCGTCGTTCTGGAGCAGCCTCCAGAGCTTGCGGGCCCCCAGCTTGGCAAGGGTGTGTTCGATGCGGAGGCTGCCGCGGAGCTTCTTGACGGTCTCGGGACCGTAGGGCCGGGTGATGCCCTCCCAACGGTGGGCCGCGAAGTCGTCCTCGATGGGCGGGATGGGGAACTTGGGGGTCATGAGGCACCTCGTGGTGGGATTGGGGGGTGGCGTTGTGTCAAAGATTGACCTATTCTTTGGTGAGTCAATGAACAGCTGATTTGATAGGGGTTGAACTGAAAATTTCTGTCAATTCTCTCCATTGATTTTGTAAATTGATGTAAACGAGGTCCCATGCCCTCCGCCGCTCCCAGCAAGCCCGCCGCCCGCCTTGGCGCCAAGATCCGCCTCCTCCGCCGCCAGGAGGGGCTCAGTCAGGTGCAACTGGCGGAATCGCTGGGCATCAGCCCCAGCTACCTGAACCTCATCGAGGGAAACAAGCGGCCCCTCACGGCTCCCCTGCTCATCCGGCTGGCCCAGCAGTTCAAGCTGGACCTCAAGGCCCTCGCCCCGGAGGAGGACCAGCGCCTGTCCGACGACCTCATGGAGGCCTTCGGCGATCCGCTGTTCGAATCCCACGGCCTCCAGGCCCAGGACGTCCGCGAGCTGGTCCAGAACAACCCCCAGCTGGCCCGCGGCGTCTTCGAGCTGTACCGGGCCTACCAGCACGCCCAGGACAGCCTGGACACCCTGGCCGCCAAGCTCAGCGACGGGCAGGGCTTCGACCCCGAGGCCACGCGGCTCCCGTCTGAAGAAGTCGGCGACTTCATCCAGCAGGCCATGAACCACTTCCCCGAGCTGGAGACCGCGGCGGAGGAGCTCTGGACCAGCGCCGGCCTGGATGCGGACCAGCCCTACCCGGCCCTGGCGGCGGCCTTCGAGGCCCGGAACGTCCAGATCCGCGTCCACCGCGTGTCCGAGGGGCCCGGCCTGCTGCGCCGCTACGACCCCGACCGCCGGATCCTCAGCCTCTCGGAGCTGCTGCCCCAGCGCAGCCGCACCTTCCAGCTCGCCCATCAGCTGGCGCTGCTGGACCACGGCGACCTGCTGGACCACCTGGCCTCCCACCCCCTGCTGCGCACGCCCGCGTCCCGCGCCCTGGCGCGCGTGGCCCTGGCCAACTACTTCGCGGGGGCGGTGCTCATGCCCTACGAGCGCTTCCTGCGGGCCGCCCGGGCCGAGCGCTACGACATCGACATCCTGGCCCGCCGCTTCCAGACCAGCTTCGAGCAGGTCTGCCACCGGCTGACGACGCTGCGGCGGCCAGGCTCCGAAGGCGTGCCCTTCCACTTCCTGCGCATCGACATCGCCGGCAACATCTCCAAGAGCTTCTCCGCCTCGGGCATCCGCTTCGCCCGCTTCTCCGGCGCCTGCCCCCGCTGGAACGCCCACGCGGCCTTCCTCACGCCGGGCCTCATCCGCACCCAGATCAGCGAATTCCCCGACGGCCGCCGCTACTTCTGCATCGCCCGCACCATCCAGAAGGACACGGGCGGCTACCGCGGCCAGCACGCCATGCAGGCCCTGGGCCTGGGCTGCGAGATGGGCCACGCCAAGGAGCTGATCTACGCCGACGGCCTGCGCCTGGACCAGCCGCCGATCCCCGTGGGCGTCACCTGCCGCCTCTGCGAGCGCACGGACTGCGAGCAGCGCGCCTTCCCGCCCCTGCAGCAGGCTTTCAAGGTGGAGGAGAACCTCCGCCGCACCAGCTTCTACGCGCGGGTCGGCGGGAGCTGATCAGCCCTTCGCGCCCCGCCCCAGCTTCCCCATGGGCTCCTCGATCCACCGGTGCACGGCCCAGGCGGCGAGGATGGCCAGCCCCAGCGCCAGGCTGAAGCCCGGAAGGCCCGAGACCTGCGGTGCCACCAGCTTCATGGTGAAGGGGTGCAGCAGGTAGATCCCGTAGCTCCAGGCGCCCAGGCGGGTGAGTTGCTTCCCGAACCAGCCGGGTTCGCCGTCCCGGGTGAAGGCGGCCAGGGCCACCAGGCCCGTCACCGCCAGCAGGTAGCCGTAGCGCAGCCAGCCCGTGAGCGCCGCCAGGTGATCGAAGAACCGCGGCGTGGGCTTGATCAGCAGCCAGACCAGCGGCAGCGCCAGCAGCAGAGCCAGCTTGGGTTCCAGACGCTTCTCCGTGCCGGCGTGGAGTCCCGCCAGCAGGGCGCCCCAGGCCAGCAGGAACACCTGGTTGGGGGCCAGCACGTAGGTGTGGAAGCGGTTCCACAGAGGTTGTCCCATCACGCCGTGCAGGGTCGAAGGCAGGCTCCAGGCCCAGAGACCCAGGGCCAGGGCGGCGAGGAAGACCAGTCCACCCCGGGGCCCAGCCTTCTCCCGCAGCCAGGCCAGCAGCGGGTAGGCGAAGTAGAGCAGGGCCACCAGCCCCACGTACCAGCCGCCCGTCACCAATGCGTGGTTGGGATGGATGGCCCCGAAGGTCAGCGTCAGGTTCTCGAGGATGAACCGGAGGGAAACCTCGGGCCCCATGCCCAGGCCCAGGCTCACGTTCAGGGCACAGACGAGATAGAACACCGGCGCCAAGCGCAGGAAGCGTCGCAGCCAGAAGCGGCCCGGCCTCTCCTTCCGGACGCGGCTCCAGGGCGTGGTGCGGAACAGCACGAAGCCACTCAGCACGAAGAAGCCCGACACGCTGTAGTTCCCCAGGCGTGCCATGGCGATGTTCGCGCCGCCGCCCGACTGCGAGATGTTGAACCACACGCCCAGGTGGTACACCGCCACGCACAGGGCCAGAATCCCGCGGAGGGGATCCAGCAGGCCGAAGCGGGTGGGACGGGGTTCCACGGGCGCGCTGATCAGGACCATCCTCCGCTGGGTGATGAGCCAGTGGACCACCGATGACCCGCCTTGGCCACCGTCCGGTGGGTGCGGTCAGGCCAGCTTCAAGCCAGGTTCAGGCTAGGTTCAAGCCAGCCTCAGGCCAGCGTCGCCTCCTGGTGCCGCTCATGGGCGGGCTCCGGGGCGGGGTCCGCCGGCAGGTAGCAGGGGTTCCACATGGCGGCCGCGATGGCGCCGGGGATGTCCTCGTCGGCCAGGGGCCGGACCGCCACGCCCATCTCCCGGGCCTCCCGCACCACCGCCGCGGCCACGTGGGCCGTGACCTCCCGGATCCGGCTGGCGGAGGGGAAGAGGCTCCCCACCGACAGATCTTTCGGTCGGACCTCCTCGGCCAGCTGCCGGGCGGCGGCGGCGAACATCCCATCGGTGACTTCGCAGGCCTCGGCCACCAGGACGCCCAGGCCCACGCCCGGGAAGATGAAGACATTGTTGCTCTGGCCGATGCGGTATTCCCGGCCTTCGTACGCCACCGGGTCGAAGGGGCTGCCGGTGGCCACCAGGGCCCGGCCTTCGGTCCAGGCCAGCACATCGCGCGGCTTCGCCTCCGCCTTGCTGGTGGGGTTGGACATGGCCAGCACCACGGGCCGCTCCACCTGGGCGGCCATCTCGCGGATGGCCTCCTCGGTGAAGGCGCCGGCGGTGCCGGAGGTGCCGATGAGCATGGTCGGCTTGAAGACCTTCACCACGGAGAGGAGATCCCGCTTCTGGCCGCGGCCCAGGCCCATGCGCTCGGCCAGCAGCACTGGCCAGGCGAAGTCCCGCTGCAGCGGATCCAGGCTGGGATCGTCCTCCACCAGGAGGCCCTGCACGTCCAGGTTGGCCATGGCCAGCACCAGGTCCTCCCCTTCGAGGCCCTCCCGCCGCAACGTCGACCGTACCAGGCGGGAGATGCCGATGCCCGCAGCGCCGGACCCCAGGAAGAGGATCCGCTGCCGGCGCAGTGGCGTTCCCGTGGCCCGCGCCCCGGCGATCAGGGCCGCCACGCCCACCGCCGCCGTCCCCTGGATGTCGTCATTGAAGCTGGTGAGCACCTTCCGGTAGCGGTCCAGCAGGTGGAAGGCATTGAACTTCTTGAAGTCCTCCCACTGCAGCAGGGCCTTGGGGAAGACCTGACGCACCGCATGCACGAACTCGTCCACCAGGGAGTCGTACTCGGGGCCGCGCAGGCGGCGTGAGCGCCAGCCCAGGTAGAACTCGTCGTCCAGCAGATCCAGGTTGTCCGTGCCCACGTCCAGGCTCACGGGCAGGGTCTGCCAGGGCGGGATGCCCGCGGCCGCGGTGTAGAGGGCCAGCTTGCCGATGGGGATGCCCATGCCGCCCACGCCCTGGTCGCCCAGGCCCAGGATGCGCTCGTTGTCCGTCACCACGATGAGCCGGATGTCGTCGAAGGCCGCGTTCCGCAGCACCTGGGCGATGTGGCCGCGGTGCTCCGGTGTGATCCAGATGCCCCGCGCCCGGCGGAAGATGTGGCTGAACTCCTGGCAGGCCCGCCCGACGGTGGGGGTGTAGACGATGGGGAGGTACTCCTCGATGTGATCGATGAGCACCCGGTAGAACAGGTGCTCATTCCGGTCCTGCAGGGCCGCCAGGCCGATGTACTTCTCCAGGGGATCCTGCTTGCGCTGGATGCTGGCATACACCCGCCGGGCCTGCTGCTCCATGCTGGTCACCGAGTGGGGCAGCAGGCCTTCCAGGCCGAGGGCCATGCGCTCCTCCTGGGAGAAGGCCGTCCCCTTGGTGTACATGGGGTTCCGCAGGAGCCGCACCCCGCGGAAGGGCACGGCCAGACGCTTCCGGCCACTGGGTTCGCACTCCACACCAAAGCGTTCCATAGGACCTCCTCCGCCGGGACAGGGCTCCTCCATGGCACGGGCCATGCAGGCGATCCGCCCCTCTCGGAGAGCCTTTCCGCGGACAGGAAGAGGCGGCCGGAAACCCGGGCAACGCCCCAATATGCGTCCCGGCTTCGGGCCGGGCCAACAATTGACGATCTAACGGTAGCGAACGATTCCCGCGCCCTTGACCAGCCGCCCCAGCACCCAGGCGGGCTCCTCGTCGGCGTGGAGGTGGGCCAACACGTCGCCGGCCAGCTCGGGCTTCACCACCAGCACCATGCCCACGCCCAGGTTCAGGGCCTGGCGGGCATCGTCGATGCCCAGGCCGCCCTTGGCCATGAGGAACTTGAAGAGGGCCGGGATCTGCCAGCTGGCGGTGTCGATCTCGGCATCCAGCGTCTTGGGCAGCACGCGGGGGATGTTGTCGGTCAGGCCGCCGCCGGTGATGTGGGCCATGGCCACCAGCTGGTGGGCCTTCACCAGGGGCATGACGGGCGCCAGGTAGCTGCGGTGGATGGCGAGCAGGGCGTCCGCCACCGTGCGGTCCGTGCCGGGCAGGGTGTCCTGCACGTCGAGCTTCTCCAGCTCGAAACAGACCTTGCGGGCCAGGGAGTAGCCGTTGGTGTGCAGGCCCGAGCTGGGCAGGCCGATGAGCACGTCGCCTTCGGCCATGGCGTCCAGACGCGGCAGCAGGTCCGCCTCGTCCACCACGCCCACGATGGTGCCGGCCACGTCCACCTCACCTTCGGCATAGACGCCAGGCATCTCTGCCAGCTCGCCGCCGATGAGGGCCGAGCCGGAATTCTTGCAGGCCGTGGCCATGCCCTTGACGATCTGTTCGATGACTTCGGGCTCCAGCTGCTGGGCCGCGATGTAGTCCAGGAAGAAGAGGGGTCGCGCACCCTGCACGAGGATGTCGTTGATGCAGTGGTTCACCAGATCCTGGCCCACCGTATCCCAGATGCCGGCCCGCCGGGCCACCTTCATCTTGGTGCCCACGCCGTCCATGCTGCTGACGAGGATGGGCTTGGCCTCGGGGAACCGGGCGTCGAAGAGGCCGCCGAACAAGCCGATGTCGCTGCGGACGCCGGGAGTCTTGGTGGCCTTCACCAGGGGCTTGATGCGCTTCAGGGCCTCGTCCTGGCGGTTGATGTCCACGCCGCTGGACGCGTAACTGACCTTCTCGCTCATCGCCAACTCCCGAATCCCCCATGATCCCACAGGGATCTTTCGAGTCCGAGGCCAAACCTTGGGAGGCGGTCCATTCCCAGGAAAGGCATTTTAGCCACTGATGCACGGTGATTGACGGTGATTGCGCCTCGGCTGCGTCCCGCATGGGCCCACCGCAGGCGGCTTCCGGCCTCGCCGGAAGTCATGGGGGGTGGGGGGGGGGCCCCCGCCCAAAAGAGCCGGGCCGGGGCCCCCCCCCCGCCCCCGCGGCGCTTCTGTGGGGGGGGGCCCCCCCCCCCCCCCCACCCCCCCCCCCCCCCCCCCCACCCCCCATGAGCCCATGCTGCGTTGGGACGAGAGCCTTCTTCATCACTGAAATCGGTGGAAAAACAGCTTTTTCTCTTTTGGCTTTTGTTTTCGCGCCCATTCGCGCCATTCGCGGTTCCAGCCTTTCCTCCTCCGGCGCCGAGCCCAGGCGTAGACTGACCGGACCATGGCTGATTCCCGCATCCCGTCCTTCGACCGCGCCGCTTCCGAGGCCGCCGTCCGCGCCCTGCTGCGGGGCCTGGGGCAGGATCCGGACGCGCCGGAGCTGCAGGACACACCCTCGCGGGTGGCGGACTTCTGGGCCGAGCGGCTGGCCGGCTACGGGGTGGACCTGGGCGCCGAGCTGAAGCCCCTGCCCGGTGACCTGGCCCCCGTCCCCGTCATCCTCGAGCGCATCCCCTTCGTGAGCACCTGCGAGCACCACCTGGCCCCCTTCGAGGGCCACGCCACCATCGGCTACCTCCCTGGCGTGGGCGGCACCGTGGGCCTCAGCAAGCTCGTGCGCGTGGTGCAGGCCTACGCCTGGCGCCTGCAGGTGCAGGAGCGCATGGCCCAGCAGATCGCCGACGCCCTCCAGACCCACCTCCGCCCCGCCGCCTGGGGCGTCCAGCTCGTCGCCGTCCACACCTGCATGGCCCATCGCGGCGTGAAGACCCCGGGCGTCCCCGTGCGCACCACCCTGATGGGCGGAAGCTGGGAAGCCAATCCGCCAGGGGCGTTCCGAGGTTGAGCCAAACCCGCGATCCTGGTCAAATCCGCGCACTCGCGTCGACAGGACTGAGGTGCGCTGGGCCCTCTTTTCCGATCCTCACGGCGGGCAGTTCTTTACGCTAAGTGTATTCGTCGGGTTCAAAGGTGGCGGGGAAGGTGCGAACGTTCGCCCTGCCGGTTAACCCCCCCCCCACTTGGCCCCTCTTAATCGCCCGTACTTCTCGAACTGGATAGAACCACTCCAATCCATTGGGACCCTAAAAACCACCGTTCAGCCGTTTCTACCCCACCCGAGCTTGAGATCCGTACATTTCGAGTGCCTCGTGCGCACTCTACTCCTCATTGTCATGTTGTTCGGCGCCTCACTGCATCACCCAAACAAACACCGACATGTCCAACCCCTCGTTCAACCGGACCATGTGCAAGGGCCTTAGCCGGTCAACTTCTTCCGTTAGGTAAATGGGTCAACATGTTCTTCCTCAACATTCCTGGGGGCAGCCATGGCAAGAGCGACACTGAACCTGAAAATCTTTCTACAAAACGTCCACTGCTATGACGAGGGCGATGGTTGGGGCAACGCCGAGCCCTATTTGTGGCCCATCTTTTTCAAGATCGACGGCGACAGCTATGCCGTGGAGACCGGTTCGGGGCTCATCGGTTTCCCGGTAATCGAATTCCGCAACGGCCACCACGGCAACCTCGGCGACACCGATGTGGACGCGGGCGACGACGTTCCTGTGCCGGAGTCGCTGGGCACGTGGCAAAACACTCTGAAACCCATCCCAATCAATGACCCTGTAATCAAGGGGTTGATTGGAGACGACCTCCCTGGCATCGCCGGAGTCGCCGTCGTACTGATGGAGCAGGACGGCTGGCCGGATGACCTTGCCGACACCGGTTACAACGCGCTCGTGAACTCCATCCAACTCGCTGTAGCGAAGGTGGCTGCGGGCTTCCAGCACGCCACGCACGCACCAACCAAGGAAGAAATCGACGCCGCCATCCAGACCGTCAAAGACACCGCGGCTTCCATGGTCCACGACGCAATCAAGGGAACCATGTCGGGCTGGCAGCTCCTCTGGTACGGCACGTTCGGAAATAACGACGACACCGTTGGCAGCGAGGTCTGGACAGCCAACCACGATGATTTCGCTGCGAACGCTGTCATTGAGTTCTCTCGGCGATGGTCCGGGGATGAGTCCGGTGATGGGGATTGGGATATCTCAGGGTCCTTCACTGGCGTTGTCCCCTGCCCCGCCGACGCGCTCTCGCGGTTGATCGGCGGAGGCGATACCCACGCGAGCGCGCTCGCCGCCATGCGCGACTTCCGGGCCAAGGACTACCAAACTCTTCCGGGCCTGGAGCGATGGTGGCAGGCGTTGCGGAGGGGTATCCCGGAGGTTATTCGCATTGCCGCAGGCGATCCAGCGGTGCGTGACGCCGTGGACCGGTTGTTCGCCGCACTCCCTGGCGTGCTATCCGCACCCGACCAGCCGTTATCGACTCAGCACCTGCGGGACCTCACGACAATCCTAGAGGTGGTGTCGAAGAGCAGCCCCTCCCTGCATCGCGCGTTCGCTCACCGGGCATTGGCAATCATGCCTGAGTTGCACGGCCGGAGCTGGAATGCAGCGATCCGTCGGGTCTCCGGCACGCGGCCGCGAGGGCGAAAGCGCTGATGAGTGAATCAGAATACCCCACCTAAAAATCCACACCCAGCGCCGCCCCTGACCCTCAGGGCAATTGACGTTTCCCGTGTTCGACGTCCGCCGGCCGCCACATGTAAATTGGGGTGTTATCCATTGATATTAAAAGGGGAAATGATGCCAATCAAAGCTATCCCGTGACTCCTCTTGGCCGCCGTCTTGATCGCGATAGACCAAGGGAAGGTGTGTAAACTCATAATATTATACGAGACTAAAACTCTCGTCGAAAGCTGCTCCACGCAGCTTCGTGGCGGGGACTACAAGGCGGGTCTGGACCTGTTCAAGCCCTACTGGAAGGTCTCCATGAACGAGCTCAACACGCAGACCATCAACAGCCGCGCGACGGTGAAAGATCGGTTCGGCACCAGCCTGGGCGATAAGCTCATCAACCAGCAGCGGGTCTGAACCTCCTTCCCGAGGTTCGTGGTCATCGAGAAGTCGCAGGACATGGCTGTCCGTGCTTCGGTGGTGTTCGAACAAGGCCGTGGATGCCTGGGAGCTGCGACCTTTCGTACCGGAGGCCGGATGTCGCTTCGCTTCGAGAGGTAGAATCAGGGGGAAGGTAACCCCGACTCTTCCCTGGCCGTAGCCCCCTAGCCCAGCAGCTCCCACCTCGGCCCTTCAGCCTTCTGCCCCAAGGCCTCCTATGCCCACGCTCCCCAAGCTTCCCTGGCCCCTGAGGCTCACGGCCGGGTTCCTGCTCGTCCAGGGCGCACTCAGCCTGGCGGGCACGGCCCTGTCCTTCCTCCAGCACCGCCCCAGCATGGATGTGTCTATCGGTTCCCTTCTATTAGGGCTCGGGCTGCTGCGACGGATCCGGTGGGCGCGCTGGCTCACCCTGGCCTCTCTGGCGGTCCAGATCCTGTTGGCCGGGGAGGCGTTGTACACCACCGTGGCGGTGACCGGACCCGCAGGGCAGGCCCGCCTATTCGCCTACCTCCTCGTCGATCCCCCGCCCGCCGCCCTGCCCTGGATCCTGGCCTTCCTGGTGCTGGTCCTGGTGCTTCAGGCCATCTACCTGCTGCTTCCGGGCACGCGCCGCCTGTTCCAGACCGGCCCGGCCTGACCGCCCTTCCCCTGGAGCCCCATGCACGGCCCCGACCCTTCGAACCCGCACCCCCTGCCGGGCTTCCCGCAGGTGGGCTTCCTCAAGAATTTCATCTCGAACCCCCTCATCGTCGTGGGGGACTACACCTACTACGACGACCCGGAAGGTCCGGAGGGCTTCGAGCGGCAGGTGCTCTATCACTTCCCTTTCATCGGGGACCGGCTGATCATCGGGAAGTTCTGCGCCCTGGCTCGTGGCGTGCGCTTCATCATGAACGGCGCCAACCACAAGCTTTCCGGCTTCTCCACCTACCCCTTCCACATCTTCTCGCGAGGCTGGGAGACGGCAGCGCCCCGGCCCGGCGATCTGCCCTACAAGGGCGACACCGTGGTGGGGAACGATGTGTGGATCGGCTACGATGCGCTCATCATGCCCGGCGTGCGCATCGGTAACGGGGCCATCATTTCCTCCCGATCCGTGGTGGTGGGCGATGTCCCGGCCTACACGATTGTGGGCGGGAACCCGGCCAAGCCCCTACGGACGCGCTTCCCCGACGCCACCATCGCCGCCCTGGAGGCCCTGGCTTGGTGGGACTGGCCCGTGGAGATGATCACCCGGAACCTGGACGCCATCGTGGGCGCCGGCCTGGCGGCCCTGATGGCCTGTGTGGACAAGCGCTGACCAACGCCTTCCGGTACCATGGCCCCATGTCCCTCCCCACCCCTGAACTCAAGCTCGGCTATGAGCTGTTCTCCAAGCTGCTGAACTGGGCGGCGGGAAAGCGGCAGTCGAAGCGGCTGGAGGAGCTGAAGTCCAAGGCCTTCCAGGAGCTGCTGAAGGGCGATGCGGCGGATCTGGATCTGGTGGCCTCGGTGCTCAAGGAGATCCACAAGGCGGCGGACACCTCGGCCAAGGCCATCCGTCTGGAGGGCCTCTACGACAGCGCCACCCAGCCGGCCAAGCCGAAGAAGCCGGAGCGCCGCCGCAAGCCCGCCCGGAAGGCCCCCGGCTCCAAGGGCTGAGGCCCCCGCCTCAGGCTGATTCGGAGCGCCGGGGTTCCGGCATCGGGTCAGCGGCGCGCGCTCCGGCCGAGCCCTGCCACCGCCAGAGCAGGAGGATGCCCACCAGCACCGCGATCACACCGAAGAGGCTGGCTTCCAGACCGAAGGCGCCGCCACTCATCCATTCCGGCTTCCCCTGGAAGACCGGGTGGACCCAGCCGTGCTGGACCGAAGTGCCGCTGACGCCGAATCCCAGCACGTTGCCCTGGGTCCAGTTCCAGCCCAGGTGGATGCCGATGGGCAGGGCCAGGCTGCGTGTTCGGAGATAGGCCAACCCCAGGAAAACCGCGGCCAGGGCGATGTCGAGGGTGGCCCAGGCCTTGGTGGCGCCATGCATGCCAGGATTCCCCCAGTGGGCCCGGGCAAACAAGAGCGCGAGGATCACCTGGGCGGGCCACGCCCCCAGGCCGTCCACCAGGCGCTGGAAGAGGAAGCCCCGGAACAGGTTCTCTTCCCACAGCGCCACGAGCACGAACAGCGCGAACCCGAGGCCCAGGGCCCGGTAACTGCGGGCAGGATCCAGCTCCCAGGTGACGCCTCCCACCGCCCAGAGCAGACCGGCCGCCAGCAGCATCACCCCGGCTCCGAACAGCGTGCCCCAGGCGACTTCCCAGACCCAGCGGCGGTTCACCTGCCAGCCGGTGCTGGACAAGGGTTCCCGGCGGAGCCGGGTGCAGATCCAGGCGGCCAGCAGGGAGAACAGGAAGAGCAGGCCCACCACCCAATCCCCGTTGCGGACGCCCAACCGCTTGAGCACCGGAGCCAGGAGTTGGAACCCGCCGATGCAGGCCACCAGGATGGCCAGGTAGATGAGCACCCACCACCCGTTGCGCAGGCCCTTGGCGTCATTGAAAAAAAAGGTCTTCATGCTGAACTCCGGGCTGAGGCTGAGTTACGCCCTCAGCCGGAGATCGTTTACGGACGTTCGAGGAAGGTCCTTGGGCGAACGGGCCATCCAGCTGCATCCGGAACCCTTCGCACCGAAGCGGCGAACTCGGGGCGACCGTTCGGGGGTAAATCAAACCCCGTTCAGATCTCCTGACTTTCCCCGCAGGGCCTCCGGCCCTATGCTTCCTGCCCGGGCCGTCCTGGCCCCGACGGAGGTCCCATGCTTGACGAGCCGCAGATCGTCCAGGTCACTGCCCAGGCGACGGCGGTCATTCCCTTCCTGATCCCCCGGTCGGCGATCCAGCAGGTCATGGGCCCCGGCATCCAGGAGTTGCTGGCCACGCTGACGACCCAGGGCATCGTCCCGACGGGCCCAGTGTTCTCCCACCACTTCCGGATGCATGCCGATGTGTTCGACTTCGAGATCGGCGTGCCCATCCCCTCGCCGGTGATGCCCGCGGGCCGCGTGAAACCCGGCCAGTGGCCCGCCGGCACAGTGGCGCGGACCAACTACCACGGGGGCTACGAGGGTCTTAGCTCCGCCTGGGGCGAGTTCGACGCCTGGCTGGCGGCGGCCGGGCGCACCCCGGCCCGAGACCTGTGGGAGTGCTACGCCACCGGCCCGGAATTAGGTCCCGATTCCGCGGCCTGGCGCACGGAGCTGATCCGGCCGCTGCTCCCCTGAAGGCACCGGCCTTCTTCGGTGAAGCCCGCTACCTCATGCCCGAGGCGGGTGGTCATGGAAAAATACGATGGGCGCGTCGAGCAGCTTGGCCCCATCCTTGGTTCGTGATGGTGGCGCTCCCAAAGGCCCCTTCCCTCTTCTGAGGTACGTCCATGCACTTCCTCCTGATCTACGAGGTTGGTCGGGACTTTGTGGAACGCCGCGCAGAGTTCCGGAACGAGCATCTGGCCTTGGCCTGGGAGGCCCATCACCGAGGCGAACTGCTGCTGGACGGAGCGGTCGCGGACCCGGTGGACATGGTGGTCCTGCTCTTCCAGGGCGACTCCCCGGCCGGGGCCCAGCGGTTCGCGGCGGCGGACCCTTACGTCCTGCACGGTCTGGTGCAGCGCTGGGGGGTGCGCCCCTGGATCACCGTGGTGGGCGCCGAGGCCAGCGCCCCCATGCATGTCTAGGGCTGAAGCACCTTGGCGACTTCCTTCCACGTTGGATCTGGGCAAAATGTCACCACATCCGCCCCGGGAGGCCCGCATGTCGTGGCTTGAGAAGTACACCGACCACACCTACGCCCTGCTGCGCATCGTGGCGGGCCTGCTGCTCGCCTTCCACGGGACCCAGAAACTCTTTGGCGTGCTGGGCGGTTTCCGGCCCCCGATGGGTTCGCAGATCTGGATCGGCGGCGTGATCGAGCTGCTGGGCGGCCTGGCCATCCTGCTGGGCTACCAGACCCGGCTGGCCGCCTTCCTGTGCAGCGGTATGATGGCCGTGGCCTACATGCAGTTCCACTGGAAGTTCCAGTTCGGCGCCGCCTTCTGGCCCGCGGTGAACAAGGGTGAGCTGGCGGTGGTGTTCTGCTTCGTGTTCCTCTTCGTGGCCGCCCGGGGTGGCGTGAAGTGGTGCCTGGACAAGACGGCATGAAAGCCGCCACCCTCAAATCCCTCGCGGGCCTGGCCCTCATCGCCCTGGGTGCCGCGGCCCTGATCTGGCCCGAGTTCAGTTACACGAAGGGCACCCACGATGCCAAGCTGGGCCCCCTGGAATTCACCCTGAAGGAGAAGGACACCGTACGCATCCCCGTCTGGGCAGCCATCGCTTCCCTGGCGGTGGGCACGGTGCTCCTCTGGCGGCGGAAAGGTTGATGCGGATCCTCGCCCTGTCTGGCAGCCTGCGGGCCGGCTCCCTCAACGCGCGGCTGCTCCGCGAAGCGGCCCGCCTGGCGCCGGACTGCACCTTCGAGTTCTGGGAACGCCTGGATGACCTGCCCCACTTCAGCCCCGAGCGGGATATCGACCCGCCCCCGGAACCGGTGGCCGATCTGCGCACCCGCATCCAGGCGGCGGACGCGCTGTTGGTCTGCACGCCCGAATACATCCACGCCATGCCCGCGGTGCTGAAGAACCTGCTGGAGTGGGTGGTCTCCTCGGGCGCCTGCGTGGGCAAGCCCACGGCGGCCTGGAGCGCCTCGCCCTCGCCGGAAGGGGGCGCCAAGGCCCAGGCCTCGCTGGCCCACACCCTGGAGGTGATGTCGGCGCGGGTAGTGCCCGAGGCCGCGCTCTGCCTCACCCTGGCCGCTTCCAGCCTGGACGCTGAAGGCCATCTGGCGGATCCGGCCCAGGCAGCGCGGGTGAAGACCGCCATGCAGGCCCTGATCGCCGCCGGGATGACCCCGTGAATGGCGCCGATTCACCCGCCATCCGCATCTTCGTGGACGCGGATGCCTGCCCGGTGAAGGAGGAGATCTTCCGGGTGGCCACGCGCTGCGGCTTGAAGGTGCTGCTCGTGTCGAACGCGCCCCTGCGGGTTCCCCGCAACCCGCTGTTCGAATCGGTGGTGGTGGCGAAGGGGCAGTTCGACGGGGCCGACGACTGGATCGTGGAACAGATCACGGCCTCGGATATCGCCGTGACGGCGGACATCCCCCTGGCCGCCCGCTGCCTCGAGAAGGGGGCCCGAGCCCTGGATGCCAAGGGCCGGGTCTACTCGCCCGACTCCATCGGTGATGCCCTGGCCAGCCGCGAGCTGATGACGCACCTGCGCGCCATGGGCGAGATGGGCACCGGCCCCGCTCCCTTCACCGCCCGGGACCGCTCGACCTTCCTGCAACGCCTGGACGACCTGATCCAGGCACTCCGGCGGACGAGGCGGTAGACTAAGAAACGGGCTGGATCGGCTTCCACCTTTTTCATGATCGGACTCGCCATGGCCAGAAAGCCCAATTACAACTTCGAGAAGCGGCAAAAGGACCTGGCGCGCCAGAAGAAGAAGGAAGAGAAGCTGCAGAAGAAGGCGCTGAAGAAAGACGCCCTGGGCAACGACATTCCGGACTCCGAAGACCAGGAAGGCGTTGATGGTCAGGACGAGACCCCCGAGGGCGGCCAGCTGCCCGAGTAGACCGCCGCCTTTCAGCCGGAGTCGAGCGCCCGGTGTCGTGGTAGAAGGGAAGCCTTTACGGGGGCCCTATGACCTGGACCGTGCTCGCGGCCGTCCTTTTGATCCTGCCTCTCCAGGCGGCTGCGCCAAGTGGGCCGGTTCCCACTGCCGCGGCCCGTTTGGCGGCCCTGGAAACCCGCACCGGGGGGCGGCTTGGCGTGGCCGTGCTCGATACGGGCTCGGGCCGCCGCCTGGACCACCGGGGCAGGGAGCGCTTCCCCCTGTGCAGCACCTTCAAGGTGTTGCTGGCGGGCGCCGTGCTCGCCCGGGTGGATGCGGGCCGGGAGAGCCTGGACCGACGCCTCTCCTACGGCCAGGCGGACCTGCTGGAGTACGCACCGGTGACCACGGCGCATGTGGGTCAGGGCAACCTGGCGATCGCGGACCTCTGCGCCGCCGCCGTGGAGGTCAGCGACAACACCGCCGCCAACCTGCTGCTCCAGACCCTCGGCGGCCCTGGCGCCATCACCATCTTCGCCCGCGCCCTGGGTGATCCGGTCACGCGCCTCGACCGCACGGAACCCGCGCTGAACACCGCCCTGCCCAATGATCCCCGGGACACGACCACACCCACCGCCATGGTGAATACCCTGCGGGCCCTGCTGCTGGGCCCGGTCCTGACCCCTGCCTCGCGCCAACGCCTCGAGGGCTGGATGGCGGCCTGCACCACGGGCCAGAACCGCATCCGGGCCGGCCTGCCGACGGATTGGGTCATCGGGGACAAGACCGGTTCGGGGGAACTCGGCACCGTGAACGATGTGGCCATCCTGCGCCCGCCCCACCGGGCGCCGGTCTTCGTCGCGGTCTACTACACCGGCTCCACCGCTCCGATGGAGGCCCGCAACGCGGTGCTGGCCGAGGTGGGACGCATCGTCGCCGCCGAATTCAAGGACTAGGCTCCCTCTGCTGGAAGATGGAGGATGATGGATTGCCCTGCCCTGGAAGGAGTCCGCCCATGGACCCGAACACGGAAGCCGCGCTCCATGCCCTGCTGACCGGCCTCCCGGTGGCTTCCCTGGGTACGCTGCACGACGGCGCCCCCTACGTGTCCATGGCCCCGGTGATCCCGGCGCCGGACGGCTCGGGCTTCCTCATCCACGTGAGCCGCCTGGCCCAGCACACCCGCGACCTGCTGGCGGAAATCCGGGTCAGCCTGATGCTCATGGTGCCGCCGGAGGAAGGGCAGGATCCCCTGGCCCTGCCCCGGGTGACCGTGCAGGGTGAGGCCGAGGAGATCCCCAGGGATTCGGATCGCCACGAGACGGCGGCCGTGGCGTACCTGGCTCGGTTCCCGCAAGCGGAGATGACCCTTGGCTTGGGGGACTTCTCCTTCTTTCTCATCCGGCCGACGGCCGGGCGTCTGGTCCTCGGCTTCGGCCGGGCCCTCAGCCTGGATGCCGCCCAGATCGCCTCCAGCCTTTCCAGCCTCCGCTGACGCAGCAGCCTCTCGGCATATCGCGAATCCGACTCTCGGCCGGTCGGGATTCTTCTGGGGCGGAGGCTGTATGAATTTACAGAATTTATTCAATGATTTGACTTATTGCTTTGGCATGAGGATGGCTCTACCTTGATGCCGCCGAGTACGGCCCACGAGGAGATCCCATGTCCTTCATCGATTCCAAGACCCACCAGAACCTCAAAGCCGCCTTCGCCGGGGAGAGTCAGGCGAACCGCCGCTACACCTGGATGGCCCAGGTGGCGGAGAAGGAAGGCCTGAAGGAAGTGGCCGACCTCTTCAAGCACAGCGCCGACGGCGAAACGGGCCACGCCCTGAGGCACCTGATGTTCCTGGCCGAGAAGGCCGCCGATCCCGCCACGGGCCTGCCCCTGGGCGATTCCCTCACCAATCTGAAATCCGCGGTGGCAGGCGAGACCTACGAGTACACGGATATGTACCCCGAGTTCGCCCGTCTCGCGAAGGAAGAGGGCTACGGCGAGATCGCCGCCTGGTTCGAGACCCTGGCCAAGGTGGAGCGCTTCCACGCCGGCCGCTTCCAGGAGGCCCTCACCAAGCTGCAGGCCGGCTCCAAGCCTGCGTTCGCCGAACCTGCCGCCGACATCGCGAAGCATGTCTGAGCACCCGGTGACGCTCGCCTTCGATCCCGCCACCGAGCGGGCCCGTTTCGAGGCCCGGCAGGCCTTCCTGGCGCGCCAGGCGGCCCTGCGGCTGGAGCTTTCGGAGGGCATCACCTTCCAGCCGGAAACGACGGAGAGCGTGGAGGACCAGATCATCGAAACGCTCTGGGCCGAGGGCAAGACACCGGACACGGTGGAAGCGGACGAATTGGCCGAAGCCCGCGCCTCCTTCGCCGTGCTGGCGCCCCGGCGCGAAGGTGCCGCCCGCAGCATCGCCGCCACGCTGATGCTGGGTTTTCCGGATGAGGTGCGGGATCGCCGCCTGGCGCTTCTCCACACCTTCCCGGACCAGTTGCGGCTGGAGCTTTTGGATGGTTCCCTGGTGCCGCCCGCCGTGGACCGCGGCACCGCCGGACCGGATGACCGTCTGCCCTCGGTGCTGGCCCTGCGCTACCTGATCCCGGACGGCCGCACCATCGCCGCCCTCGTCTCCAATCACGCCGAGGCCCCCGGCCGCTGGCCCGCGCCGGCTGCCTGGGTGGCCTGGCCTTCCTGAGGAGAAGCCATGAACCGTTCCGTCGTCGACCACCTGAATGCCGAGCTGGCCACCGCTTTCGTGCTGGCCCTGAACGCCAAGCGCTACCACTGGACCGTCACCGGCCCCCACTTCCGCGACTACCACCTGCGGTTCGAGGACCTCTACACCGCTGCCGACGGCACCGTGGACGAGCTGGCGGAGCGCATCCGCATGGTGGGTGGCGTGCCGCTCCACGCCCCCGCGCAGATCGAGGCCCAGACCAAAGCCGACATCTCCAACCCCTCCGCCCGCCTGGATCCCGAAGCCATGCTGAAGGAGGCCCTGGCCAACGAGGAGGCCACCATCGCCCTCATGCACGAGGGCATCGAGCTGGCCAATGGCGCTGGCGACCCCGGTACCGCCGACCTCCTCACCCGCTTCGTGCAGGTCCACCAGAAGGAAGCCTGGTTCCTGCGGGAAATGCTGGGCTGATCTAAACGAGGGGGGACCGCCCGGACGCTTCGCGTCCTCTGCGTCCCCCCTCGTGCACCCCCACGCAGTGTCCAGGCCAAGCCCGGCCACCGCGTCTGATACCGGACCCGCACCTGAACATTGTGCCTGTTTCATCCAATTTCCGACTTTTTCAGTAAACTAATCATCCGCGCTCAGCGCTGCCAAGGAGATGCCATGGCCTACACCGCGAAGAACTATGACCACCTGAAGGGTGGCGCCCTGAAGGGGCTCAGCGACTCCCAGCTGGATCAGCACTTCGGCCTCTACAAGGGCTACGTCACCAAGCTGAACGAGATCGAGGAGCGCCTGGCGACGGCGGACAACACCAAGCCCAACTACTCCTACAACGAGTACAGCGAACTGAAGCGACGCGAGGCCGTGGCCTTCAACGGCTCTTTCCTGCACGAGCTCTACTTCGAGAACCTGGGCGCCGACAGCGACATCAGCGCGGGCCTCAAGGCCGCCCTGGACGCAGTGGGCGGCAAGGACAAGGTGCTGGCCGACCTCAAGGCCACCGCCATGGGCGGCCCCGGTTGGGCGCTGCTCACCCGCAACCGCCGTGACGGCAAGCTGCACACCTACTTCGTGGCCGAGCACCACCTGGGCCTGCCCATCGAGCAGGACCTGCTTGTGGTACTGGACTCGTGGGAGCACGCGTTCATGGTGGATTACGGCACCGCCCGCGCGAAGTACCTCGAGGCCTTTGTCGAGAACATCAAGTGGAGCGAAGTCAGCAAGCGCTTCGGCAAGTAAGGCGCGCGGGCGCCTCGGCGCCTCTCAACGCGTGCTCGCGGTTGGGCCCCCGGTTCGGGGGCCCGCCTTTTTTCTTCCCGTCGCACACCTCCGCCTGACGCACAGCGCCCCGCGCTGTGCTCCCACTCGCCCTGCGGGCTCGCGGAGGCGGAGCCTCCATGGTGGATTACGGCACCGCCCGCGCGAAGTACCTCGAGGCCTTCGTCGAGAACATCAAGTGGAGCGAAGTCAGCAAGCGCTTCGGGAAGTAAGGCTCGAGCGGGCCTCATGGCCCCCCGGATCGCAGGCCCCGCAAGGGGCCTGCTCCCGTTCAGCTTTCGCTTCGCTCGGCTTCACGGACGGGGCCCCGCTGGCACCGCCCGCGCGAAGTACCTCGAGGCCGGGACTACCCCCCGATCGGACACGCCCCCGGCGTGTCCTCCCGCTCGCCTCTGGCTCGCGGAGGGGGCCCCGTTGTCGAGAACATCAAGTGGAGCGAGGTTTCCAAGCGATTCGACAAGTAAGGCGCGCAGGCGTCTCGGCGCCTCTCAACGCGTGCTCGCGGTTGGGGCCCCCGGATCGGGGGCCCGCCTTTTTTTCGGCGTAACCTGATGGCATCCTCCCGGAGGCGACGTGGCAGCAAAGATGACTCCCTCTGGACTGGAAAACCCGCTGGGACCCGGCCTCTTCCGGTTCCTGAAGGACCTGAAGGCGAACAACGAGCGCGCGTGGTTCCTGGAGAACAAGGCACGGTACGAGGCCGAGGCCCGGGAGCCCATGCTGCGACTCATCGCCGCCTTCAGCGGCCCGCTGGCGTCGCTCAGCCGCCACTTCATCGCCGACCCGCGGCCCTCGGGCGGCTCCATGTTCCGGATCTACCGCGACACGCGGTTCGCCAAGGACAAGACCCCCTACAAGACCCATGTCGCGGCCCACTTCCCCCACCGGACCGCGCAGGCCGGCGGCGTCCACGGGCCGGGTTTCTACCTCCACCTGGAGCCGGGCGGCAGCTTCGCGGGCGGCGGCCTCTGGCACCCGGATCCCGATGCGTTGTTTAAGGTCCGTAAGGCCATCGCCGCCAAGCCTGCGGCCTGGAAGGCCCTCCGGAAGTCCGGTCTGGAGATCGAAGGCGACGCGCTCAAGCGGGTTCCCCAGGGCTTCGATCCCGACCATCCCTGCGCGGAGGACCTCAAGCTCAAGGACTTCTACACCTCCACCGGGTTCACGAATGCCCAGGTGCTGGCGCCCGATTTCGTCGAGCAGGTGGCCGCCGCCTGCCGGCAGGCCGCTCCCCTCGTCGCCTTCCTGTGCAAGGCCCTGGACCTGCCCTGGTAGCTGGAAGGACGGTTCGGCCCAGCTTCAGTTCACCTCCCCCGACATCCAGATGCCGGAAGCCGGCGTATCCCTCTGTGTCCCCCATCGGGCGGACGGATCGCCGGGCCGGGCCCGGGAGGGGGGTGCATGGCTTCGCAGATGGATCGGCTCACGTTCCTGAAGGTCATGGGCATCGGTGGCGCCGTGTTCGCCACGGGACTGCCGGGCTTCGCGGAGGCGCTCGGCCCCACGGGCAGCAAGGCCGGTGCAGCGGCCTCGGACTTCTACTGGGTGCAGTTGTCGGACACGCACTGGGGCTTCGAGGGGCCCAAGGTCAACCCGGATGCGACCGGAACCCTGGGCAAGGCCATCGACGCGGTGAATGCCCTCGATCCCCAGCCGGATTTCGTCATCTTCACGGGCGACCTCACCCACGACACGGACGATCCGCTGCTCCGCCGCAAGCGGATGGCGGAGTTCAAGCAGCAGGCGGCCCGGCTGCGGGTCCGGCAGATCCGCTACCTGCCGGGGGAGCATGACGCGGCCGAAGACCGCGGCGAGGCCTATCGGGAGGCCTTCGGGGTCTCGCACTACGCCTTCGCGCACCGGGGCGTGAACTTCATCGCCCTGGACAACGTCTCCCAGGTGGGCTCCGTCCTTGGCGCCGAGCAGCTGAAGTGGCTGGCGGGGGAGCTGAGCCACACGCCCAAGGACGAGCCCCTGGTGATCTTCGCGCACCGGCCCCTCTTCGACCTCTATCCCGACTGGGACTGGGCCACCACGGACGGCCAGAAGGCCCTGGACCTGCTGAAGGACCACCGCTTCGTGACGGTGTTCTACGGCCACATCCACCAGGAGCATCACCACCGCACGGGCCACATCCAGCACCACGCAGCCACCTCGCTCATCTTCCCTCTGCCGGCCCCCGGCTCCGCCCCCAAGCGGGCGCCGGTGCCCTGGGACCCGGCCCATCCTTATCGGGGCCTCGGCTTCCGGCAGATCCACACCCAGCCCCAGCTGAAGAGTGGTGAGGGACTCCAGGTGCTGGCCGAGAAGCCCCTGGCCGGTTCGCTGAAGGGCGCGGGGGCGCCGGCATGAGGACGGAGCCCCCCGACGGCCCGCCCCATGCCTCGGTCCACCCGCGACGCGCCTTCTGCGCCACCCTCGGCTTCCTGCTGGCGGGCGCGGCCCTCCCGGGCGGAGCGCAGCCGCCCGCTCCGCCGGAGCTGCCGCCCGATCCCCACCCACTGAAGCTCACCGAGGCCACGCGGGCGGACCTGACGCCCGGCAAGGTGCTGGACTACCGGCGGCTCGGGGCGTTCTTCCTGATGGCGGACGAACGCGGGATCTACGCCCTGTCCGGCATCTGCACGCACCTGGGCTGCATCGTCCATTCGGAAGGCGCCACCGGCTTCGCCTGCCCCTGCCACGGCAGCGAGTACGACGGCCATGGCGAGGTCACGCATGGGCCGGCCAAGCGCCACCTGCGGCACCTGGAGGTGAAGGAGACCGACCCCCAGGGGCTGCTGCTGGTGGACACCGCCAGCACCGTGCCTCCCGAGACCCGCCTTTGACCCGGATTCCGGGCCCACCGGGACTGGCCCAGGGGCCCGTGAGGGAAGAGGATGAAGCCACGATGACCGCCCCGGTCCCCCCTTCCCCTGCCAGCCCCCTCGGCGAGGAGGACGCGATCCTCGTCCAGCAGGTCCGGGAAGGGCGGGAGGAGGCCCTGCAGCAGCTGCACCGGCGCTATGCGAGCCTGGTGTTCCACCTGGCCTGCCGCTCGCTGGACCGCGCCGCGGCCGAAGAGGTCGTGCAGGACACCTTCCTGGCGGTGTGGCGGAAGGCCGGTGAGTTCGACCCGGCCAAAGGATCCTTCCGCACGTGGCTCCTGAGCATCAGCCGGCACCGGATGCTGGACGAGCTGCGCTCCCGTACCCGGCGACCCCAGTCCTCCGGCGATCCCCTGCTCGAGCAGGTGGCTTTGTCGGCGGAGGATCCCCTGCCCGACGAGGCCATGTGGCGGGAGTACCAGAAAGACGCCGTGGCGGAGGCTCTGGCCGCCCTGCCGGAGCCCCAGCGGAAAGCCCTGCGGCTGGCCTTCTTCGCCGATCTCACCCACGAGGAGGTGGCCCGGGCGCTCCAGGTCCCCCTGGGCACGGCGAAGACGCGGATCCGCAGCGGCCTTCGGATCCTGGAGCGGCACCTGGGCGGTCTGGTGGCTATCCTGGCCACCGCCGTGGGAGTCACGGGAACCTGGATCTATCAGCGGCACACAATGCGGGATGCCCTGGGGCAGGAGGCCATCCACCTGCTGGCGGATAGCCAGACGAAGGTCCTGCGCCTGGTGCCGCCCGGGGCGGCCGCCGCGGAGGCCGGCCTCCACGCCGCCTACCGTAGCGCCCCCGGCGCCCGGATCGCCGTACTGACCCTGTCCCACTTCCCGCCGGCCCCCGACGGGGAGCGCCTTGTACTGTGGGTGCGGACCGCCTCCGGCTGGCGCCATCTGGACCTCCAGGGCCCCGACCACGAGGGGAAGGGCCTCCAGATCCTGGAAGCCCCCTGGCTGGCGGAGGCCTGGCCGCTGGAGCTCCGCATCACCCGCGAAGCCCAGCCCGGAGATCGGCCCGCAGGCACCCTGGTGGTGGCCTGGGCGGGTGAGGGCAGTCAGCCCTTGGCGCCCTGAGCGGACCGTGAGGCCCGCAGCACCGCGCGGAAGACGTCCTCGACACCCTGGCTGTCCAGGCCTGCTTCCTGGGCCCAGGCGCGGCGGGCCTGGAGCTGGCTGCTCTCTCGCTCGGGATCGTGCACAGGGAGGCCCAGCTCGGCCTTGGCGCGGCCGGCGCGGAGCACCAGCTCCGTGCGGCGGGCCAGCAGGGCCACCAGCTCCTGGTCCAGGGCGTCGATGTGGTCGCGGGTCTCCTGCAGGATCGGGGACCGCTCCCCCAGGCTGGGGATGGCCAGCTGCTGCTCGTCCGCGCCTTCGGCCACGGCTTCCGCCAGGGTCTGGTGGATGGCGGAGAGGGCCTCCAACAGGCCCTCGCGAGCTCCCTTGGCGAAGGGGTTCTGGTTCTGGAGGGCCGCGAAGAGGTGGCCGGCGTCCTCGCGCACGGATTCCAGCGTGCGGGCGATGGCGTGGAAGGAGGGCGGCGTGAAGGGCAGCTCGGCCCCGGCGCCCACGGCCAGCAGGCCCTTGGCGATGAAGAAGGTGAGTGCGTGGGTGGTGGCCATGACCCGGTCGTGGTCCTCAGGGCTCTGGCGCAGCACTTCGCAGCCCAGGCTCTCGAACAGGGCCTGCACCCGGTCAGCAGCGGCGGGATGATGGGACGAAGGACAGAGCACCACGCGCAGCGGCCGCTCGGCCCGGGCCAGGCTCACGGGCCCGAAGAGGGGATGCGTCCCCGCGTGGGGGATGGCGGCTCCCAACTGGGCGTCCATCAAGGTGCAGGGGCCCGACTTCACGCTGCCCACGTCGAAGAGCAGCTGGTCCGGCCGGAGGTGAGGGCGCAGGCTCGCCAGGGCCGCGGCCTGGGCGGCGATGGGCACCGCCAAGATCAAGGTTTCAGAGGTTTCCGCCAGCTCCGGGAGCCCACCCACCCGGCGTTCGACAGGAATTTCCGCAGCCGGCTCCCAGGCCCGATAGCCATGGCCGGCCTCGTGGAGAAGCGCCCCCAGCGCCCTCCCGAAGCGGCCATAACCCAGAATGCCGATGCGCATGGGATTCCCCGGAGACAGAAGGAAATCCTACCGCAGCAGATCCCGGATGGCCGCCACCGTGGGCACGTGGCCTTGGCTTTTCACCACGCCGTCCACCACCAGACCTGGCGTGGACATCACGCCCCGGGCCACGATGTCCGGGTACTCGGTGACCTTCACCAGCGTGAAGTCCAGGCCCAGCCCCTTCGCGGCTTCCTCCGTCCGTTCCGCCAAGAGCTTGCACTTGGCGCACCCGCTGCCCAGCACTTCGATCTTCATGGCACCTCCTACATGATTACGTTGAACAGGAAGCCCACCAGCACGATGCCCGCGGTCACCACGCCCAGGAACACCGCCAGCAGCCGGGGCTTCAGCACCTTCCGCAGGATGACCGTCTCGGGCAGCGACAGGCCCGTCACCGCCATCATGAAGGCCAGGGCCGTGCCCAGGGCCGCGCCCTTGGCCAGCAGCACCTGCACGATGGGGATGATGCCTGCGGCGTTCGAGTACAGGGGCACGCCGATGAGGACCGCCAGGGGTACGCTCCACCAGGCGGACTTGCCCATGACGCGGGCCATCAGCTCGGCGGGCACATAGCCGTGGAGGAACGCGCCGACGGCGATGCCCATGAGGACATAGAGCCACACCTTCCCCACGATGTCCTTCGTCGCCTGGAGCGCCAGGTCCAGGCGCGCCGGGAAGCCCAGGGTGGCGTCGGAGGCCTTGGAGGCTTCAAAGGGGATCTCCAGGATCCAGGGTTCCAGGTGGCGCTCCATGCGGAGCTTCCCGAGGATCCAGCCCGCCACGAAGGCCACCGCCACGCCCGTCACGGTGTAGAGGAGGGCGATGCGCCAGCCGAAGAGGCCGAAGAGGAGGAACAGCGCCACCTCGTTCACCATCGGGGCCGACACCAGGAAGCTGAAGGTGGCGCCCAGGGGCACGCCCACCCGCACGAAGCCGATGAAGAGGGGAACCGCCGAGCAGGAGCAGAAAGGGGTGGCGATGCCCAGCAAGGCCGCCAGCAGGTTGCTCCAGGCCCCGGTACGCTTGGCCAGCAGGTCGCGGGTGCGCTCGGGGCTGATGAATGTCTGCACGAAGCTGACGCCCAGCACCACGGCCCCGAGGAGCATCAGCACCTTGGGCGCGTCGTAGGCGAAGAAGGCCACAGCCTCGCCCAGGCGGCTGCCGGCCCGCAGACCCAGGGCCCGGAAGGCCAGCCAGTCGGCGGCCGGGTGGAGCACGAGGTAGAGGCCGATCCAGGCCGGGAGGGCGGCCAGCAGCCACCCTCCCGACTTCCAGAGACCGCCGCCCGGAGCGGGCGTTGGCGCGGCACAAGCGCAGCTTTTTGAAGCATCTGTCATGGCACTCTCACCCGCAGCAGCCAGGCGCGCAGCACGCCTTCACGGTCTTGGTGGCCTCCACCTGGACGCTGAGCACCGAGCTGGCCAGGTGCTCCAGTTCCTCAGGACTCATGCCCGGGTAGCGCTGCTTGGCGAGTTCCATCAACTCCGGCGAGAGTTCCGCCAGGCCGAAGCACCGCTCGGAAGCCACCGTCACGCCCTCGAAGCCCGCGGCGCGGATGGCGGCCAGGTAGTCGTCCTTGAGCAGGGCGCCGGATACGCAGGCGGCGTAGATGTCCATGTCCTGGAGCAGCGCCTCGGGCAGGGGCCGAGCCAGCACGAGGTCGGAGACGTGGAGGCGGCCGCCGGCCTTCAGCACGCGGAAGGCCTCGCGGAAGACCTTGGCCTTGTCCGGGGCGAGGTTCACCACGCAGTTGGAGAGGATCACGTCCACGCTGGCGTCCTCCACGGGCAGGGCCTCGATGTCGCCCTGGCGGAACTCGACATTCCCGTAGCCGTGCTTCCGGGCCAGAGACGTGGCACGCTCGATCATCTCCGGCGTCATGTCCACGCCGATGACGCGGCCTTCGGGTCCCACGCGCTGGGCGGCGAGGAAGGCGTCGAAGCCCGCGCCGGAGCCCAGGTCCAGCACGGTCTCGCCGGGCTTCAGCGCGGCCAGGGCCACGGGGTTGCCGCAGCCCAGGCCCAGGTTGGCGCCCTCGGGCACGGCGGCCAAGTCCTTCGGGTCATAGCCCACGTCCAGGCTCGCGTCGCCGGGAGCGCAGCCGCAGGAAGTGGAAGGGCCACAGCAGCTTTGATTTTTCGTCACGAAGCCGGCGTAGCGATCGCGGACGGCGGATTTGAGGGTTTCAGGTTCCATGGTGGGGCCTTTCAGATGGAGGTTTCCTGGGACACCGGAGGCATCCACGTCCCAGGACGATGGAAGGTCAGTCCCTGTCGCAGCAGGGCGAGGGAGGCAGCGGGTCCGCGGCGCCACCGGCGCAGCAGTCCTGCCAGATGTAGTCGGTGAGGGCGTGCAGCACGCCGAAGTCGGCGCGGTAGCGGAGCGTGGTGCCTTCCCGGGCCACCTGCACCAGGCCGGCGTCGGCGAGGGTGGCCAGATGATGGCTGAGGGTGGAAGCCGGGATGTCCAGGCGCGACTGCAGCTCTCCGGCGGGCGTCCCCGCCTCGGGGCCCTGCACCACGCGGCGCAGGATGGCCAGGCGGACCGGATGCCCGAGGGCCTTCAGTCGCTCTGCCGCCTGTTCCACACGCCCGGTCATGGTCTCCTCCTGAACTAATTCTAGATTTGTCGAAATAGCATGCAAGGTTTAATTTCGATTTTTTTCGAAATTCAGGAAGTCCAGCCCCGCTCCCGCCCGAGCGCCTCCAACCGGCGGGCGATCTCGTCGCGGGCGGCGCGGAAGCGGGTCCGCAGGTCCTCGGGCGTCAACGCGGGATCATCGCTGGCGGGGTCCGGGATGGGCCAGTGCAGGCGCTCGGCCCTGCCTAGGAAGGCGGGGCAGACTTCCTCGGCGCAGAGGGTGATGACCAGGTCCACGGAAGCCGGATCGATGTCCGACACAGGCTTCGAGATGTGCGTCGAGGCGTCGATGCCCCGCTCTGCCAGGGCTTCGATGGCGGAGGGGTTCACGCGGCTCGGCCGGCTGCCGGCGCTCTGGATGCGGAAGCCCGGGAACATGCGGCGCGCCAGGCCTTCGGCCAGCTGGGACCGGGCGCTGTTGGCCACGCAGAGGAAGAGGATCGAGGTCACCGTGACTCCTTCACAGCATCCGTTCCCAGAAGCCCACATCCACCCAGGCGCCGAACTTCCAGCCGGCCTCGGTCATGTGGCCCACCTTCTTGAAACCCAGCTTCTCGTGGAGCCGCACGCTGGGCTCGTTGGGCAGGCTCAGGCAGCCCAGGGCCGAGTGGAAACCGCGCTGCCGGAGCTCGTCCAGCAGTGCCTGGTAGAGCGCGGCACCCTGCCCCTTCCCGTGGTGGCCCCGGGCCAGGTAGACGGTGGTCTCCACGGCGAAGCGGTAGGCGTGCCGGGTGCGCCAGGTGGAGCCGTAGGCGTAGCCCCGCACGACGCCGTCCTCCTCCCACACGAGCCAGGGATAGGTTGCCATCACCTTGGCGATGCGGGCGCCCATCTCCGCTTCCGAGACGGGCTGCTCCTCGAACGTGATGATGGTGTCCCGGATGTAGGGGTTGTAGATCTCGGCCAGGGCCGGGGCGTCGGTGGGCAGGACGGGGCGGATCATCGGTGGCCTTTCCGGGGGCGCAGGACGCAGGGACAGGGCCCGTAGAGGAGGGCCGCGGCATCAGTTGCCACGGGCAGGCCCTCCTGGTCCCAGAGGAGCATGCCGCCGTTGAGGCAGGCCACCTGGGTGAAGCCATGGTCGAGCAGCAGGTGCGCGGCTTCCTTGGTGTAAACGCCAGAGCTGTCAGCCAGGAGCAGGGGTCGGTCCGCGGGCAGCTCGGTGAGCAAGCCAGAGAGCTCCTCGTGGGGGATGCGGATCGTCTCGGGCACCTTGAAGGCCTTCATCTCCGCCAGCTCGTCGAGGCGGAGGTCCACCAGGATCGCGCCCTCGTTCAGCACGGCCAGCGCATCCTTCGGCGCCAGGAAGCGCAGCCCCTGGATCACCATGCCCCTGCCGTCGAAGATACCCATGGCCTACCTCTTGGCGGGATCCACCGCGGGACAGCAGCCGGCGCTGGCGACCTCCTCCGCGGCCTCGGGGTACCACTTCCGCTTCAGCCAGAGGGCCACGTTGACGAGGCCGATGAGGGCGGGCACCTCCACCAGCGGCCCGATAACGGCGGCGAAGGCCGCGCCGTGGGCGATGCCGAAGGTGGCCACGGCCACGGCGATGGCCAGCTCGAAGTTGTTGCTGGCGGCCGTGAAGCTCAGCGTGGCGCTCTGGGGATAGGTGGCGCCGGCCTTCTTGGACAGCCAGAAGCTGACCAGGAACATCACCACGAAATAGATCAGCAGGGGGATGGCGATGCGGATGACATCGAAGGGCAGCTTCACGATGGTGTCGCCCTTGAGGCTGAACATCACCACGATGGTGAAGAGCAGCGCTAGAAGCGTCAGCGGGCTGATCTTCGGCACGAAGACCCGGTGGTACCAGTCCAGGCCCTTGAGCTTCCCGAGGATGAAGCGGGTGAGGAAGCCAGCGATGAAGGGAATGCCCAGGTAGATGAAGACGCTCTTCGCGATCTGGCCGATGGTGATGTTGACTACCGCGCCCTGGAGGCCTAGCTTCGCGGGCAGCACCGTGGCGAAGAACCAGGCGTACACGCTGAAGAAGAGCACCTGGAAGATGGAGTTGAAGGCCACCAGGCCCGCGCAGTACTCCGTGTCACCCTTGGCCAGGTCGTTCCATACGATGACCATGGCGATGCAGCGGGCCAGGCCGATGAGGATGAGGCCCAGCATGTACTCGGGCCGGTCGCGCAGGAACAGCACGGCCAGCCCGAACATGAGCAGGGGCCCGATGATCCAGTTCTGGAGCAGGGACAGGCCCAGCACCTTCTTGTTCCGGAAGACCAGGTGCAGTTCCTCGTATTTCACCTTGGCCAGAGGCGGATACATCATGAGGATCAGGCCGGCGGCCAGCGGCAGGCTGGTGGTACCAACATTCCATGCGTTGATGGCGCGGTTGAAGCCGGGCACGGCAAAGCCCAGCAATACGCCCAGCCCCATGGCCAGGAAGATCCACAGTGTCAGGAAGCGATCAAGGAAGGACAGCCGGCCCGTGGACATGGATCCTCCTACTTGCAGTCGCAGTCGTCGCCGCAGTCGCCCTTCTGGCCGCCGCCTTCTTCGCAGGCGCAGGCGCCGCCGCAGCAGCTGCCGGTGCTCTCGCCCACCAGCGTCGTCTGAGCCAGGGCCATGATCTGGGAGTGGGGATCCCCCTTCACGCGGAGGGCCATGTTCACGGCTTCGATCATGTCCTCATTGGACACGCCCAGCTCCGTGAGGCGGCTCTGGTGCGCGCGAAAGGCCCGCTCGGCATTGGAGCCGATGGCGGCGCCCAGGGCGATGAGGTTGAGGGTGGTCTCGCTGAGGCCGGATTCGGTCGAGGTCTCAGTCTGGGCCTGGGTGGTCATGCATGCTCCTTGGGGGTGCGTGAAGGTGGACAGTCAGAAGGAGTACAGGTATCGCAGCGGAGGGCGCGGGCCTGGGCCCGGTCCCTGGCCAGTTCGGCCTCGGCCCCGGCCATGAGGGGCCAGAGGGCCTCCAGCAGGGGCCGGGTGGCCGCCTCGTCGGACAGGGCCACATGCACCCAGCGGCCGACCTTCCACTCGCGCACGAGCCCGGTGCGGCGCAGGCCGGTGAGGTGCTCGGAGACAGTGGAGGGCGCCAGGCCCAGCACCTCGGCCACCTCGCAGACACAGAGCTCCCCCGCGTGCAGCAGCGCGAGGATGCGCAGACGCACGGGATGGGCCAGGGTCTTGAGGGTGTCCACGAGGGGACGAAGGGGGTCTGAGTTCATTTCGCTATTTCCCGAAACATCGTCATCTTACCGCCTGACTCCCAACTTGCCATACCTCGCTTTTTGATGTTTTCTGAATCCACCCTTCCCTCCAGGAGTTCTCATGCCGCGGATCCCCGCCGCCCTGTTCGGCCTGACCCTGGCCACCCTTCTTCAGGCTCAGTCACCCTTTGCGGCTGCTCCCCCCGCGCCTTCGCCCGTGCCGGTGCTGAAGGACTATCCGGACACCCCCGCCGGCAAGCTGCTACGCGACATCAAGGAACACGCGGAGGTGGTGGCCCGGGTGGAGTACCTGGCCGACGTGATCGGCCCTCGCCTCACCGGCTCGGACCAGCTGCGGCAGGCCCAGGCCTGGGCCAAGGCGGAGATGACGCGGCTCGGCGCCGTGAACGTCCACGAGGAAGCCTACGACTTCGGCCTGGCCTGGACGCGCGGGGTGGACAGCGCGCGCCTGCTCACCCACAACGGCATCCGCTTCCGGGTGGATCAGCTGCCCTGGACTCCGGGCACCCGAGGCTCCGTGCAGGGCGAATTGATCCTGGTGGACGCCCGGAACCTGGAGGAGCTGAGGGCCTTCAAGGGGCAGCTGAAGGGCCGGATCCTGCTGCGCACCAATCCCGACGACAAGCGCCCGCCCCTGCCCCGCCGGGGCGGCGGGCTCGAGACCTACCAGGCGGAACAGGCGGCCATGACGCAGTTCCTCCTCGATGAGGGCGCCCTGGCCACGCTGTCCATGTCGGGCCGCAAGAACGGGCTCAGCTTCACCACCGGGGGCGCCGGGCGCGACCCGAAAAAGCCCGCGCTCCCCGCAGCCTACGCACCCCAGGAACCCTACAAGATGCTGGTGCGGCTGCTGGCGCGGAAGGAGCCTGTGAAGCTCGAGCTGTCCCTGGGCGGCAGTTGCTCGGCCAAGCCTGTCCAGGCCACCAACGTGGTGGGCGAGATTCCCGGCCGCGAGCTGCCCGGGGAGGTCGTCATCGTGGGCGGCCACCTGGACAGCTGGGACCTGGGCACCGGCGCCACGGACAACGCCACGGGCAGTTCCGTCGCGCTGGAAGTGCTGCGCGCCTTCCAGGCCACGGGCCTCAAGCCCCGGCGCACACTGCGGGTGATCCTCTGGAGCGGCGAGGAGCAGGGCCTGCTGGGCTCCCGCGCCTACGTGGAGGCCCACAAAGACGCCATGGACGCCATCCAGGCCGTGCTGGTCGACGACATGGGCACGGGCATGGTGAAAGGCTTCACGCTGCAGGGCCGCGAGAATTGCCGAGGCCTCATGGCCCAGGCCATCGCCCCCCTCAACGACCTGGGCGTGAAGGAACTCTCCCTCCGCACCATGAACAGCACGGACCACGCCCCCTTCGACCGGGCCGGGGTGCCCGCCTTCGCCGCCATCCAGGAACCGGTGGACTACTTCCTGGGCACCCACCACAGCCAGATGGACTACGCGGACCACCTCGTGCCGGACCAGCTGGTTCAGGGAGCCCAGGCCATGGCGGTCACGGCCTGGGAACTGGCGGAGATGCCGGCCCGGCTGCCCCACGGCCGCCTTCCGACCCAGCCTGTGGCGGGAGCCATCAATCCTCAGGGGCGGCCCTGACCTGAGCAGGCCAGGAAAACAGTCCCTCAACCCTTGGAGGGCCCGGCTTCCTGCTCCCGCCCCAGCACCGCCTGGGTGGCATCCAGGGCCGAGCCGGAACCGCTGAGGGCCAGCACATCCCCGGGCTGGAGCAGGACTTCCGGTCGCGGTTCCAGCAGGTGCCCCTCCCGCAGGAGGGCCACCAGGGCCACGCTGGAACCGCCGATCAGGTCGAGCTCCGCCAGGCTCCGGCCCAGGGAGGGGCAGTGGGGCCCGATGCGGAGCGTGCGCCAGCCGCCGGCTGATGGCGCGACGGAGGCCCCGGGGGTGCCCCAGGGATCCTGCGCGTTCTCGCCCAACCATTCAGCCCCCGCATCGAGGTCCTGCTGGAGGCCCCGGGCGCGGCGCCAGAGCAGCAGGGGGACCGCCAGGGCCGTGGCGGCGCTCAGGGCCCCGAGGGAGGTCAGAGGGATCAGCGCCAGCACGGCCGCCAGCACGGGTAGGCCCGTGAGCAGCAGCACGCCGAGCCGCAGCCCCGTGCGGAAAGCCCGGCGCATGTCGGGCCGGGCGCCCAGGCCGCCGGGCCCCGGCAGGTCCAGCAGCCGCTCCGCCAGGACCCGGCTGCGGCGCAGCATGCGGCGCACCAGCAGGCCCACCAGGATCGCCGCCGCCAGCAGCACCGCCCCCTGGGCCATGGTGTGCCCCAAGGCGTGGCCCTCGAGCCAGGCCGCGCCCAGCCGCACCACCCGCGGCGCGAGGGCGCCCACCAGGCCGATGAGGATGGCATCCAGCAGCAGGTGCAGGAAGGTCCGCCGCACCGCGGCGCCGGGGGCCTTGCGGAGGGCCGGGGCGCGGAGGGCCGCAGCCCAGGACTGGTAGAGGCCCAGGTAGGTCTTCAGGGCCTTGGGGAGGTGACGCTCCACCAGCCGGGCCGCTGGCTCCCCCACGGATAGCAGTCCCGGCGTGGCCAGGGCCGTGGCCACACAGATGGCCGCCAGCAGCGCGTAGCGGGAAGGATCCACCACGCCCAGCCCGATGCCGGCGCTGAGGAGGATGAAGCCGAACTCCCCCACCTGCCCCAGGGCGAGGCCGGCCCGCACGCCGAGGGCCAGGGGCAGACCCGCCAGCGTGGCGCCGACCGTGACGGAAACCGCATTCATGACGATGACCAGAGCGGAGAAGAGCAGGACCAGCGGCCAATCGCGCAGCACGACCGCGGGCTCCATGAGCATGCCCACCGCCACGAAGAACATGGCCGCGAAGAGGTCCCGCAGGGGATGGACCAGGTGCTCCACCTTGCGGCCCCGGCTGGATTCGCAGACCAGCATCCCCGCCACGAAGGCGCCCATGGCCACGGAGAAGCCCGCCCAGGCCGCGAGCTGGGCCAGCCCGAAACAGAGCGCCGCCGCCACCACCAGCAGCACCTCATCCCGGGCATGATCCGCCACCCAGCGCACGGCAAGGGGCACCACCAGCCGTCCCACGCCCACCAGCACCGCGAGGAACACCGCCAGCTTCAACAGCGTGCCGGCGATGGCGCCGGCGCTGGGGCCGCCCAAGGAGGCCGCCGCCGTGAGGGCCGCCAGGAGCAGCACGGCGTGGAGGTCCTCCACCAGCAGAATGCCGAGCACGGTCTCCTTCAGGGCGCCGTGGATGCCCCGTTCGTCGAAGAGCTTGGCCAGGATCATGGTGGAGGCGATGGCCAGGCTGGCGGCGAAGAAGGCGCTCTCCAAAGGGGACCAGCCCAGCAACCGGGCCACCAGGAACCCGATCACCAGCTGGGTTCCCACCTGGAGGGTGCCCGTGAGCAGGGCCGGCGGCCCGGCGCGGAGCAGCCGGGGCAGGCTGAACTCCAGGCCGATGGTGAACATCAGCAGGATGACGCCCAGTTCCCCCATGAGCCGCACATTGCTCAGGTCCGCCACCAGGGGCACCGGCACGTGGGGGCCCACGATCATGCCCGCCAGGAGGTAGCCCAGGACGGCGGGCAGCTTCCACCGCTGGAACAGGACGGAGGTCAGCGCGGCGACCCCCAGCACCATGGCCAGGTCCAACAGGAGGCGGGCATGCCCCTCCATGGCCTCAGCCTTTGGCCAGTCGCGTGAGGGTCTCCAGCGCATCGGAGGGTCCCATCACCAGCAGTTCGTCGCCGGACTGGAACCGCTCCTCGCCGGAGGGATTGAAGCGCAGGCCCGAACCCGGATGCACCAGGCCCACCAGCAGCGAACCTGTGGCGTGCCGCAGGCGGGCCTCCCGCAGGGTCTGCCCTACCAGGGCCGATTCCGGCGCGATGGCGATGCGTTCCAGGCCCAGCTCCAGCTGTTCCTGCTGGAGCACGATGTCGAAGAAGTTCATCATCTCGGGCTTGAGCAGCAGACCCGCCATGCGCCGCCCCCCGATCTCGTAGGGGCTCACGATGTGGTCCGCCCCGGCGGCCCTCAGCTGGCGCTCGGTGCCCAGCTTGGCGCTGCGGGCCACCACGGGAAGATCCGGCCGCAACTGCTTCACGGTGAGCGTCACCAGCACGTTGTCGGCATCGGTGGTAAGCGCCGTGATGAGGCCGCGGGCCGTGCGGATGCCCGCCCGCTCCAGCATCATCTCGTCCATGGCGTTGCCGTAGAGGATCAACTCGCCGGCGAAGCGGGGGCTGCGGCCCTTGGAATCATCCTGCTCGATGATGACGAACGGCACGCCGGCCTTCTTCAGTTCCCAGGCGGCCTGGAAGCCCATCTTCCCGAAGCCGCAGACGATGATGTGATCCTTGAGTTCATCCAGGCGTTTCTGCATGCGGCGCTCCATGATGTAGCCCTTGAGGTCCCCCTCCAGGAGCAGGGCGGTCAGGTTCGAGATGGCGTAGGTGGCCACGCCCAGGCCGATGACGAGGTAGAAGATCGTGAAGACCTTGGTCCGGGCGTTCACGTCGCCCAGCTCGCGGAATCCCACCGTGAACAGGGTGGTGATGGCCATGTAGAAGCTGTCGAGGGCATTGAGGTGCGACAGCCAGTGGTAGCCCAGCCCTCCGCAGACGATGACCGCCACCAGCAGAGCCAGGGTGTAGCGCAGACGCCGCATCGGGCCGTCCTGCCGCGCGTTCCGCTTCTCGGGGAAGGGCGTCCCGGCCTTCATCTCAGCTGCCGATGCTGGGCTTGATGGCGAAGTTGGCGGTGCTGAGGGCCACCAGGTGGTCGCCGCAGGTGAGCCGGCACTCCAGGATGCCGCTCCGACCGGAGATGCGCACCACCTGGGCCGCACCATGCACCTCGCCCCGGGCGGGCTCCAGGTAGCGGATGTGCAGATCGGAGGTGGCGAAGGGCATGGCTCCGTCGAAGGCCGTGCTGAGGGCCAACGCGCTCGCCATGTCCGCCATGGTGGCCAGCACGCCCCCGTTCACGTTGCCGCGAGCGCCGTTGATCACGGCCTTGGTGGGCTGGAGCAGCATGATGGCGCCCCCGGGAGTCACCGATTCGATGGTGAGCCCCCATCCGCTGATGAGGGGCCAAGGGTGGAACCGTGCGCGCAGACGCTCCAGGAGATCCGGAGCGAGGGTCTCGGGGATCTGCGACTTGGCCATGGTCCAGGATAGCTCCATTCCCTGGGTCGTCACGGCGAAGGAGCCCGGGTTTCACGAGTGCGTCACGTCCGCATGGCGCAATGGGCTTGGAGGATTTCCATGCCGCTTCGCGCCCTCGCTGCCTCACTCCTGCTCCTGGTCGCCCTGGCCTGCCAGCCCCTGGCGGAGACACCCGTGAAGCCGCCACCATCGGCCGCGGCGATCGGCGCGAGGGAGGCCACGCTGCCCGCCTATGCCGCCGAGCACCCCGCGGCCGGAGAGTTGAAAAGCGTGGGCTCGGATTCCATGGAACCCCTGATGGTGCTCTGGGGCGAGGATTTCAAGAAGTTCCATCCCCGCATCACCACCCAGTTCATTTGCAAAGGCTCCGCCACCGCCCCGAAGGCCCTGATCGAAGGCAGCGCCATCATGGGCCAGATGAGCCGCGAGATGACCGACCAGGAACTCGCGGCCTTCCAGGGGAAGTACGGCTATGCCCCCACGCGGATCCCCGTGGCGGTGGACGCCCTGGTGGTCTACGTCAACGCGAACAATCCCGTGAAACAGCTCCGCATGGAGGAGATCGACGCGATCTTCTCCACCACCCGCAAGGGCGGCGCCAAGCGCGACATCCTGCGCTGGGGCGACCTCGGCCTCAACGGCGATTGGAAACAGCGCGACATCCAGGCCTACGGCCGTGACGAGAACTCCGGCACCCGCGCCTTCTTCCGGGAGCACGTCATGAAGAAGGGGGACTTCAAGCCCACCGTGAAGGCCTTCATGGACCAGTTCGCCGTGGTGGAGGCGCCGGCCGTGGATGGCGGCGGCATCAGCTATGGCCCGCTGCAGTACGCCAACCGCATGGTGAAGGGCGTGCCCGTGGCCTCCTTCGGTAGCGACCACGCCGTGGAGCCCACCCTCGAGACCATCCAGAAGGCCACCTACCCGCTGACCCGCTTCCTCTACATCTACGTGAACAAGGCACCGGGCCGGGCCCTGGATCCCACCGTGAAGGAATTCCTCCGGTTCGTGCTGTCCCGCGAAGGCCAGGCGGCGGTGGCCAGCTTCGGCGCCGTGCCCGTCCCCGGCGACTTCGCCGCCATGAGCGCGGGCAAGCTCAACTGAGGGTCCATGTCCCTACTGGCCCCTGCGGATGGAAGCGTTCGGAGCGCCCTGATCAGAGCTTCAGCACGCCCTTGAGGGTCTCGGCCATGTCCTGGAAGACCTTGGTCTGGACACTGTGGGGATGTTCCGCCACGAAGGGCTTGCCGCTGTCCCCGCCTTCGCGGATGGCAAGGTCGATGGGCACTTCGCCCAGGAAGGGCAGCTCCATGCGGATGGCGGCGGCCTTCACGCCGCCGTGGCCGAAGATCTGGGTTTCCTGGCCGCAGCCGGGGCAGATGAAGCTGCTCATGTTCTCGATGATGCCGAGCACCGGCACCTTCACCGTCCCGAACATGCCGATGGCCTTCTTCGCATCCAGGAAGGCCACGTCCTGGGGTGTGCTGACGATGACCGCGCCATCCACCTGGGCGTTCTGGATGAGGGTGAGCTGCACGTCACCGGTGCCCGGCGGCAGGTCGATGAGCAGCACGTCCAGGTCGCCCCAGGCCACGTCCTTCAAAAACTGCTGGAGGGCCTTGTTGAGCATGGCCCCGCGCCAGATGACGGGCCGGTCCTCCTCGATGAGCAGGCCCATGGACATGACCTTGATGCCGAACTTCTCGAGAGGCAGGATCTGGCCGTCCGGCGTGCCCAGGGGCGAATCCTTCAGCCCCATCATCATGGGGACGGAGGGGCCGTAGATGTCCGAATCCAGCAGCCCCACCTTGAGGCCCAGCTGGGACAGCGCGATGGCGAGGTTGATGGTGACTGTGCTCTTGCCCACGCCGCCCTTGCCGGAGCCCACCACCACGCAGCGCTTGATGCCCGGAATGAGGTTCTTGAACTCCACCTGAGCGGTCTTCTCCCAGCCGATCTCGATGTCCGCCGCCGTGACGCCCGGCTGGTTGAGGATGATCTCCTCCAGCGCCTGCTTGATGGCCGCCACGCGGTCCCGGTAGGCATCCATGAGCTGGAGCAGCACCGTCACCTTGCCCTCGGTGACGTCGATGCCCTTCACCGCCTTCAGGTTCGTGAGGGTGGCACTGGTGCCGGGAACGACATAGGCATTCAGGGCTTCGAACAGGGCGGCGCGGCTGATCTTGGTCATGCGGGTCTCCAGCCCATTAGTCTGCCACGGGGAATGAATGGCCGACACGTTGCAGCGCCGCACAGTTTCCTCTCGGAGCTGGGGGAGTCCAAGCCGAGGCAAGGTTCCCTTGCCACGGCGCGGAGGTCCGGGGGTGTGCGCGCAGCGCGGAACCCCCGGAGAATATTAAATATCCGGGTCCAGCGGCCCCAGCTTCTGGGTCAAAGCTCCCACGCCGCTGGCAAGCAGGGTGTGCTCGTAGATGCGGAGCTGGCTTCGGAGGGGCGGATCCTGGGGGTCGAGGCCGCGGCGCAACACATCGCCTTCGGGACCGAGCACCCGGCCCTTCAGGGTGTCGTGCAGCTGGAGTTCCACCATCTCCATCACCTGGGCCGCCAGGAGGGGATCCACCAGGGGGAAGGCCAGCTCCACGCGGCGGTCGAGGTTGCGGGGCATGAGATCGGCGCTGGAGAGCAGCGTCTCGGGTTCGCCATCATTGGCGAAGTGGTAGACCCGGGCGTGCTCCAGGAAGCGGTCCAGGATGGACAGGGCCCGGATGTTCTCGGAGAGCCCAGGCACGCCGGGTCGCAGGCAGCAGGTGCCCCGCACGATGAGGTCCACCTTCACGCCCTCGCGGCTCGCCTCGTAGAGCAGCTGGATGAGCTGGGGATCCACGAGCGCGTTCATCTTGAGCACCATGCGGGCGGACCGACCCTTCCGGGCGTGGGCGATCTCCCGCTGGATGCGCTCCTTGAGCGCCTTCTTCAGGTACTGGGGCGCCAGCAGGATCTGATTGAACCGTGGCGGTCGGGTATAGCCCGTCAGCATGTTGAAGAGGTTGGAGAGATCCTCGCCGAACTCCGGCCGGGCGGTGAAGAGGCCCAGGTCCGAGTAGAGGCGGCTGGTTCGCTCGTTGTAGTTGCCCGTGCCCAGGTGGCAGTAGCGTTTGATGCCACTAGCCTCCTGCCGCACCACGAGACAGGCCTTGCAGTGGATCTTGTGGTTGGGCAGACCGTAGACCACATGCACGCCCGTCTTCTCCAGGCGCCTCGCCCAGGCGATGTTGGCCGCCTCGTCGAAGCGGGCTCGCAGCTCTACGATGGCAGCCACCTGCTTGCCCCGCTCCGCGGCACGCTCCAGGGCCGCCGCCACGGGGCTGTTCGCGGTCACCCGGTAGAGCGTCATCTTGATGGCGAGGACCTTGGGATCCTCCGCCGCCTCGCGCACGAACCGCACCACGCTGTCATCGAAGCTCTGATAGGGGTGGTGCAGCAGGATGTCGCTCTTGGCGATGACATCGAACAGGCTGCCCGCCTGGTCGAGCTGGGGCACGGGCAGGGGCGGCAGGGGCGTATCCTTGAGGTGGGGCAGGTCCAGCTGGCTGCAGAGCTGCATCAGGTCCGAAAAGGCCGTCAGGCCCAGGCTGGGATACAGATCCTCGGGACTCAGCTCCATCTCCTCGATGAGCATGTCCAGCACCTTGGCCGACAGCCCGTGCTCGTACTGGAGGCGGACCACGGCCCCACGGCGGCGGTCGCGCAGGCTTTCCTCCACGGTCTTGAGCAGGTCCTCGGAGGGATCCTCCTCCACCGGCAGATCGGAATCGCGGGTCACGCGGATGGCGTGGCAGCTCTTCACCGTGTAGCCCAGGAAGAGGCGCGACAGGTGATGGCGCACCACATCCTCGAGCATCACGAAGGCGTTCGTTCCGGGCGCGGAAGGCACCCGCAGGAACCGCGAGGCCAAGCCCGTGGGCACGTGGATGAAGGAGAGCTCCGAGGCCGGGAGGTCCCCGTCCAGCAGGTCCTCGTCCGGCTCCAGCTCCACCACCAGCACCAGGGCGCGGTTGCCCAGACGGGGGAAGGGGTGGCCCGTGTCCACGGCCAGGGGGGTGATCAGGGGCAGGAGGCTGCGCTCGAAGTAGTCGAGGAGGAAGGCACTCTGGGTGTTGTCCAGATGCTTCGGATCCAGGATGCGGATCCCCGCGACCTCCAGCTGGGGCTCGAGGATGGCGTGGAAGAGCTCGTGCTGCCGGGCGGAGTAGGCGTGGATCCGCGAGGCCACCCGCTCCAGCAGCTGGCGCGGGGTCAGGCCGTCCGGGCCGGGCTGGGTGATGCCGGCGTCGATCTGCCGCCAGATGCCTGCCACCCGCACCATGAAGAACTCGTCCCAGTTGCTGGACACGATGCTGAGGAACTTCACCCGCTCCAGGAGGGGGACGGTCGAATCCTCGGCCTCCTCCATGACCCGGGCATTGAAATCCAGCCAGCTCAGCTCGCGGTTGAGCAGTTCCTCGGGACGGGGGATGGGGTGGAACACGGGAGGCCTCTGGGCTGCAGTGTGATGCCCGGATGTAACGATCTGATGGTACAGGCCATAGAGCGTCCCTCTCCAAGAACTTCCTTTGTTTTTGGGGCCTTTTGAGGCAGAATCGGTGGTTCGGCCCTCCATGAGGAGACGCCGTACGGTCCGCCCGGACCCACCACCAACGAGAGGGCAGCCAGGCCCAAGCCGGGGCTGCCAGGTAGGAGGAATCCCATGTCCCAGGAAGTCCTGATCGTCCCCAAGCGTGAAACCTTCGGCAAGGCCGCGGTTCGCGACCTCAAGAAGAGCGGCATGATCCCCGCCGTGGTCTACGGCCTGAACGAGGCCCCCATCGCCATCGCCATCAGCCCCAAGGCCGTGGCCCGGGTGCTGGCCAGCGACTCCGGCATGAACTCCGTGATGTTCCTCCAGCGCGAGGGCACGGACATCAAGCGCCACGTCATCATCAAGGACCTGCAGCGTCATCCCGTCACCGGCCGCCTGCGCCACGTGGACTTCATGCGCGTGGACATGACCCACAAGGTGCGCGTGAAGGTGCCCGTGCGCCTCATCGGCACCGCCATCGGCGTGAAGAGCATGGGTGGCGTCCTGGACTTCGCCCACCGCGAGATCGAGCTCGAGTGCCTGCCCAGCATCATCCCCGCCCACATCGACGTGGATGTGACCAACCTGGCCGTGGGTGACAGCATCCGCTTCGAGCAGATCGCCCTCATGCCCAACGTCGCCTTCATCGGCGATGCCCACCAGACGGTCTGCTCCGTCCGCGGCAAGGCCGCCGAGGAGGAGGAAGCCGCCGCGCCGGTCGCCGCCGCCGCCGAACCCGAAGTGGCCAAGAAGGGCAAGAAGGAAGAGAAGAAGTAGCTTTCAGCGATCAGCTGTCAGAAAAACGGGCGCCTGGTGGCGCCCGTTTTTCTGGGGGTTGACAGAAGTAAGTGCTTACTTACACTCAAGGAATGGCCCGACCTGCCCTGGAACTCACCCCCAAGCGCGCCGAAATTGCGGATGCGGCACTCCGGATCATCGAGACCCGGGGCATCGCCGCCCTGACCACCAGCGCCCTGGCCGGGGAGCTGGGCGTGAGCAGCGGCGCTCCCTTCCGCCACTTCGCGAATCGCGATGAGATTCTCGAGGCCGTCGTCCTGCGGGTGGAGGAGCTGATCCTGGGCACCTTCCCGCTGGAAACGATCCCTCCCCTGGACCGCATCCAGGCCCTGCTGCAGGCTCGCGCGAAGGTCGTGGGCGGCCACCGGGGAATCGGGCGGCTGATGTTTTCCGAGCAATTCGCCATGGCGCTGCCGGAGGCCGCCGCCGCGCGGCTGCGGGCTGTGGTCGCCCGGACCCAGGCCTTCCTCCTGGAGGCGCTCCTGGAAGCCCAACACGAAGGCATCATCCGGACCGATCTCCCACCGAAGTCCCTGCTGACCGTGGTTTTCGGCCTGCTCATGCACCTCGTCTACACCCGGGCCGCTGGT
Source organism: Geothrix campi (assembly GCF_024609265.1). GTDB lineage: Bacteria > Acidobacteriota > Holophagae > Holophagales > Holophagaceae > Geothrix > Geothrix campi. The sequence goes on from NZ_JANHMP010000001.1 coordinate 1,784,449, forward strand.
CACGGCCGCGTCGACGACGCCAGCGAGACGTGCGCGACCCTCCTGGCCATCCTGCAACCCCTTCCCGCCGCCTGAACCGGCGACCCCATTGGAGTTCCCATGCGCAAACGCCTTTCCCCCATCCTGCTGACAGCCCTCCTGGCCGGTCTTTCCGCCCTGCCCCTGGGTGCCCACTGCGACGCCCTGGACGGCCCCGTGGTCGTCGCCGCCAAGGCGGCGCTGGCGAAGGGTGATGTCAATCCGGTGCTCGCCTGGGTGAAGGCGGAGGACGAGGCCCAGATCCGGGCCGCCTTCGCCCGCACCCTCAAGGTCGGCGCCCTCAGCCCCGAGGCCCAGGAACTGGCCGAGGCCTACTTCTTCGAGACGCTGGTGCGGATCCACCGGGCTGGCGAAGGAGCCCCCTACACGGGCCTCAAGCCCGCGGGCCTGGATTTCGGCCCGGCCATCCCCGCCGCGGACAAGGCCCTGGCCTCCGGCGACATGAAGCCCGTGTTCGACCTCATGCACGGGGTTCTCAAGCCCGGTCTCGAGGCCCGCTTCAAGGAGGCCCGCGCCACCCGGAGCCAGGCCACGCCTGATCCCGCCTCCGGCCGGAAGGCCGTGGCCGCCTACGTGGACTTCCTCCACTATGTGGACGGGGTCTACCGCGCTGCGGCTGGCGGCGGCGCCCATGCCGAGGGTGCGGAAGCGGAAGGCCAGGCCGCGCCCGCCGGGAACCAGCCCCACCACCAGCATTGAAGGCCCCTCGTGTCTCGGCCGATACCTGATAGTTTCAACCCATGTGGACCCTCGTTCCCCTCGGCAACCCCGGCCCCGACTACCAGGACACCCGCCATAACCTCGGCCGCCTCATGCTCCAGCGCTGGCTGGCGGGCCGCGATCTGGCCCCTTCTCCCGCGAAGCGGTTCCAGTCCGGCACCCTCTATCCACTGACCGACCACCTCCAAGCCCTCGTGCCCGCCACCTACATGAACCTCTCCGGCGAGGCCTGCGCCCAGGCCGAGGCTGCCGGGATCTACCCGCGGAAGCTCGTGCTGCTTTATGACGACAAGGACCTGCCCCTGGGCACGGGCCGCTTCCGCCTGGACGGCTCCGATGGTGGCCACAACGGGCTCAGGTCCGTGTTCGAGTGCCTGGGCACCACGGACATCGCCCGCCTCCGCCTGGGCATCGGCCCCTTCCAGCGCCCCCTGGTGGACTATGTGCTGGAGCACTGGACCGATCCGGAATGGGCGGTCATCGACCGGCTGGACGCCCCCTTCGCCCGGTTCCTGGACCTGCTCGGCCAGGCAGAGGACCTGGGCGGCCTGGCCAACCTGGTGAATCCCACCGCGTTCTGGGCGGCCGCTGAAGGCTGAGAATTCGAGACTTTCCATTGAATTCCGGCCCTTTCCACGCGAAACTACCTGTTCGCGTCCTCCGCTGGAGGGCGTCTTCCTTGCTCCCCGGAACCCAGTGGGGGGCTTCACATCCACAAGGAGGACAGATGCGTCACTACGAGACCATCTTCATCGCCTCCCCCACGCTGACGGACGAGCAGAGCGATGAGCTCGTCAAGCAGTTCGAGGGGATCATTGCGGAGCAGGGTGGCGAGCTGCTCAAGACCGACAAGTGGGGCCGCAAGAAGCTGGCCTACGAAGTCCAGAAGTTCAGCGAGGGCTACTACACGCTCTTCGAGATGAACGCCGGGCCCGACCTCATCGCCGAGCTGGAGCGCCGCTTCCGCAACAACGATTCGGTCATCAAGTACCTGAGCGTCCGCCTGGACGAGGCTGAGAAGGCCGCGGGCCGCGCCAAGCAGCGCATCGAGCGCGAGGCCAAGCGCAAGGCCCAGGCCGGCATCAAGGATCGTGCACCTGAGGAGGTGGTCGGATGAAGCGCCGAGCTGACGCCAAGAAGGGCAAGCCCAAGAAGAAGAAGGCTTTTGGGGGACGACGCGCCAAGTTCTGCAAGTTCTGCGTCGAGAAGTCCACCATGATCGACTACAAGGACGTGAAGACCCTCCAGGCCTTCACCCCCGAGCGCGGCAAGGTGCTGCCCCGCCGCACCAGCGGTGTGTGCGCCGTTCACCAGCGCGCCCTCGTGGAAGCCATCAAGCGCGCCCGCAATATCGCGCTGCTCCCCTTCGCCGCAGACTGATCCTGGCGCTGGTGGACCTTCAACAAAGAGGGGGCCAACTGGCCCCCTCTTTGTTGTGATCCCTGCAGGTACCTGCCCGGTTCAATCCGTCACGGCAAATACCACGCGATCGTTCCGCAGGCGTTCGGGATCCAGGATGCGGATGGTGGCGTTCTTGCGATCGTCGGCGAGGGTCACGGTGTAGTCCTTGTCCTTCTGCAGGGAGCCGGGAACCACGTTCACTTTGCTGATCTTGGCAAGGCCCACATCGGAGGCCTGGATCTGAACCATGGGATTCGGATCATCCAGGGGCAGGTCCTTCTCGAAGCGCGAAGCGACGGCCTTGGGCCCCATGCGGTCCTTGGCGAAGACGGGCACCACGATGACGCCCTCATTGACCAGCTGCTTGCGCTGGCCGACCAGGTAGTGCAGCGAATTGAGCTTGACCTTCTGGGCTTGGCTCAAGGCGGTGAGCTCGTTCACCTGGGCCGTCAGGGTGGTCTTCTCGGTCAGCAGGGAATCCACTTCCCCCTGTACCTTGGTCCGCTGGGCCACCAGGTCTTCCACCTGGCTGGAGAGGTCGTCGCGATCCTTCTGGAGCGCGGCCCGCTGGTTGTGCAGGTACTCCGTGGGCCCGACCACAGCTTTGCCCTGGGTGACGGCCGTGAGATATGAGCCGCCGATGTACTGGTGGTAGACCTGCCAGCCTGGCTGGAGCTCTTCCAGGATGTTCGCCTTGGCGGCGAGGGTCTTGGCCTTCTCCTCGGAGAGGCCGCGCCCCCGGAGGTAGCGCACGGCCATGGTGAAGTGGTTGTCCTTCTCGGTGGCGATCTGGGGTTTGGGCAGTTCGGCCTGGAGCCTGGCCACCTTGGTGGTGAGCTCGCCGATGGTCTTGTCCCGATCCAGGATCTCCTGGAGGAGGGCGGCCGTGCTGTTGTCCTTCTCTGCCTTGACCCGCGCTTCGAGAAGCGTGCGCTGGGACTCGGTCAACTGGATCCCCGCGGCATTGGGTTGCAACCCCGCCCTGGCCATCGCTTCAGCCTGGGCCTTGGCGGCGCCCTGGACCTGACCTTCAGCCTGCTGGGCCTCTGCGGCCTTGCTGGCGAGGTCCTTGGTCTCCGCGGATTCGGATTGCGACTTCTTGTCGCACCCGACCGTGAGGGCGAAGGGCAGGACCGCGAGCGCGGCCCCGAACAGGATGGGCTTCAGGAATTTCATGAGCACCTCCTTGAGACATGAGGGGTGATGTGGAGCCCAGAAGAGTGGTGCCCAGCCTGCGTTTGCGCAAGTTTAAGTATCTACATCATTTGACCTATCGCACCCTCGTCATGCCGGACCAGCCTTCGATCTAAGAGCCGCCGTATCTTCACTCCACGAGGGGTTGCGGAAGAGGGGAGTCAGGATCGCGGCCCTTCTTTTTTTGCGTCCGGACGTCGATCTGCCTCATCAGTCCCTGCGTCCAGGACACGACCAGGCTGACCACCGCCAAGACTGGGGTAATCTGAAGCCATGTCCGAACCCACGCCCACGCTCAGGCTCCCCATGCCCCTCCGTCGCAAGAAGGCCATCCAGGCGGCCTGGAAGCCCCTGCTGTTCCAGTGGCTGGTGCCGGGAGCTGGCTACTGGATGATCGGAGAGAAGGGCCGGGCCAAGATCTTCTTCGGGGTCTGGGTGCTCTTCTGCCTGCTGGCGGCGTTCCAGCTGCAGCACGGTGCCGTGGATGGCGTGAAGGGCGGCGTCTTCGTACCCGTGGCGGGAGCCTGGCTGCCGACCCTCGGCGCCTTTGGCACCCTGGGCATCGGGCCCGTGTATGGCGCCTTCGCCTGGGCTTTCGGCGGCGCGGGCACCGAGCCCGTGCGCACACTCACGCAGGAGTATGGCGCCACCTACGTGATGGTCGCCGGCCTGCTGAACTGGCTCTGCTGCTTCGACCTCTGGGATCGCGTCACGGGCCGCTGGGTCTTCCGCCTGCCGAAGGACGAACAGGAGAAGATCGCCAGGGGCGAATGACCCCTGGCGTCGGAACGAGGGGCTAGCCCTCGGATTTGAGCGACTTGGCCAGCAGCTGGGTGCGGATGAAGACATCGATGTCGCCGTCCAGCACCTTCTGGGTCTGGCTGGTCTCGGCGCCGGTCCGGTGATCCTTGACCATCTGGTAAGGCTGGAGGACGTAGCTGCGGATCTGGCTGCCCCAGGCCACATCGGCTTTGTCGCCGCTGGCGGCGGCAACCTTGTCCAGGAACTTCCGCTGCTCCAGTTCGTAGAGCCGGCCCTGCAGCACCTTCAGGGCCGTGGCGCGGTTCTTGATCTGGCTGCGCTCGTTCTGGCAGGACACGACAATCCCGGTCGGCAGGTGGGTGAAGCGCACGGCGGATTCGGTGCGGTTCACGTGCTGGCCGCCAGCGCCGCTGGCGCGGAAGACATCGATCTTGAGGTCCTTCTCCGGGATGTCGACATTGATGGTGTCGTCCAGCTCGGGGCTGACATACACGGCGGCGAAGCTGGTGTGCCGGCGCTTGGCCGAGTCGAAGGGACTGATGCGCACCAGACGGTGGACGCCGGCCTCCGCCCGCAGGTAGCCATAGGAGAAGGGTGCATCCACGATGAACGTGGCACCCTTGATGCCCGCCTCCTCCCCATCCTGGTAGTCGATCATTTCGGTGGCCCAGCCCTTGGCTTCGCAGAAGCGCAGGTACATCCGGAGCAGCATGGCCGCCCAATCCTGGCTTTCGGTGCCCCCGGCCCCGGGGGCGATGGCCACGATGGCGTGGTTGTGGTCCAGGTCCCCGCTCAGCATCATGCGGAGTTCGGCGTCCTCGATGACCTTGCGCAGATCACCTTCCACCGATTCGACTTCCGCCAGCATGTCCGCATCTTCCTTGGCCAGTTCGAGCCCGGTCTCCAGATCCTCCAACCCGCCCGACAGCCGCTTGGCCAGGGCGATGTCATCGGTGATCGAGCCCCGCTTCTGCAGGAGGGGCTTGGCGGCATCCGGATCGTCCCAGAAGCCGGGAGCCGTGGTCCGTTCCTCGATCTGTTCCAGTTCCAGGGCTTTGCGCTCGGGGTCGAGGTGGGCGACCAGCTGCCGGACCCGGGGCTCCAGTTCGTTCTTGGCCCGCACCAGGGTCTCGAAATCCATTGTCCGCGTCTCCAGCCCGGCCCTCCGGGGAACCTTCGAGTTTAAGGCAATCTGGGATGGGCCGTCCCCACGGTATTCTGATCGGATGCATGATCCCACCCCTGTGCTGCCCAGCGACCTGGAGCCCACCATCCGTGGGGTCCTGTCGGGCCATGGGGGGGTGGACCTGGCCTGGGCGCGCTGGGAACACCCCGAACCCAAGGGACGCGTGGTGATCTCCCACGGCTATGGCGAGCACGGCGAGCGCTATCGGCACACGGCCCACTGGCTGCACGGCCTGGGCTGGTCCGTGTCCAGCATGGACCACAGCGGCTTCGGCCGGTCCGGTGGCATCCGGGGCGATGCGGACGGCATCCGCGCCTTCGTGGATAACTTCGCGCTCTTTCTCCGCCAGGAGCGGCGTCATGACGCCGAGCGCACCGGCGCCACAGCCCGGATGGTGGACGGCGTGCCCATGCCGCCTCTGCCGGTCTGCCCCCAGGTGGTGCTGGGCCACAGCTTCGGCGGGCTGGTCTCCCTGCTCACCCTTCTCTGGCATGCGGACACTCTGGATGGGCTGATCCTGTCGAGCCCGAGCCTGGCCGTGCGCTCCAATTCCAGGGCCCTCGTCCTGCTCTCCCGCCTCCTGCGCTGGCTCCTGCCCCACCGGCCCATCCAGCTCCATGGCGACAAGAGCCGCGTATGCTCCGACCCTGTCCTCGTCCAGCGCTATGAGACCGATCCCCTCTGCCACCGCTGGGCCACCGCCGCCTTCGGGGCCGCTCTGGAGGAGGGACGGGCTGAACTGCTGCCCCTGGGCCAGGAACTCGATCGCCCCATGCTCCTGCTGGAATCCGGCGAGGACACCGTGGTGGACCCCGACGCCTCCGAGGCGTTGTGGGCAGCCGTGAAGCCCGGCCTGCTGGAACGCCACCGCCTGGCCGGCTTCTACCATGAGGTCTTCCACGACCGACGCCGAGCCCAAGCTCAGGCCCTGGCCGAACCCTGGCTCGAGAAGCTGCGCCAGGCATGGAATCCTTCCCTTCGTCCCTGGAACCCTTCGCTCCGTCCCGCCATGTCTGAAATGCTGTCTCCGGAGTCCGCATGAAGCGCATCCTCACCGTCCTTTCCCTCAGCCTCCTGATCGCGGGGCTGGGATTGGGCTGCCGCAAACCGAAGACGGTCGACCAGACGACCCTCAACTCCACCGTTCTCCTGGCCACGGCGGACAAGCAGATGAAGCAGGGCAAGTTCACCGAGGCCCGGGCGACTCTGCGCCTGCTGGAGCAGTACCTCCCCGGCTCGCCCGAGTTTCCCAAGGCCAAGCTCATGCTGGGCGACAGCTTCTTCTTCCAGGGAAGCCCCAGCTTCCCCGAAGCCGAGGTGGAATACTCGAGTTTCCTGAACTACTTCCCCCGCCATGAGCTCCGGGACTACGCCCTGTACCACCGGGCCCTCTGCCACTTCTCGGCCATCGAGAGCGCGGAGCGCGATCAGACCGAGACCCGCAAGGCCCTTGAGGGCTTCCAGCAACTGCTGACGGAATCCCCGGGCAGCCCCTACGCCGGGGAGACCAAGGCCAAGGTGCTCCAGTGCTGGCGGCGCATCGCCGAGCATGAGCTGGTGGTGGGCGTCTTCTACGTGAACGTCTACTACTACCCCGGAGCCGAACGGCGCCTGAAGGCCCTGCTGGAGACCTATCCGGACTACGTGGATCGCGAGCGCGCCTATTTCTACCTGGGCGAGGCCATGCGCCAGCGGCTGGTCACCCCGGAGGAAGCGACCCAGTACGCGAAGGACTATGCCGCCAAGTTCCAGAAGGAGGATCTCAGGACCCTCACTGTTGAGCAGAAGGAACAGTACTCGAAGGATTTCACAGCCTTCACCACCGAGCGCATCAAGACTTTCCGGGACGAGGCTCGGGGCTACTACCAGAAGCTGGTGGAGAGCTATCCCGGTTCCGAATGGGCCCGGCGCGCCGCGGACCGCCTGGTCACCATGGGCACCGGCGGGGTGAAGGAAGAACTGGATAGTTGATGTCGTCCGGGGGTTCTCCGCTGCGCGGACACCCCCGGGCCCCCGCGCTCGGTCCGGCAAAGCCGAACCTCGCTTCGATCCCCCCCCGGGTATCCCCCGCGGCCCACCCTACCCGGTCCCTGCCACCCACCGGAGGCTGCATGGAATTGAGCACCCTTGGCCTGGGCACTTACCTCGGCGAGGCCACCAGCGTAGTGGATGAGGGCTATGTATCCGCCGCCAAGGCCTTCTTCGCGGCCGGGGGAACCGTCTTCGATACCGCGGCCAACTACCGTGGGGGCCGCTCGGAGCAGGCCCTGGGCGCGGCCTTCATGGACCGGCCCCGGGGAGGGTTTTTCATCTCCACCAAGGCCGGTTACCTGCCCATGGGCGATGGCAGTCCCGGCGAGGACTCCGCGACCTGGTTCCGGCGGGTGCTCGAGGGCCCGGGCGTCCTCCGGGCCGACGAGGTCGTGGACGGCTGCCACGCCATGACCCCTCGCTACCTGGCCCACCAGCTGGAGGTGAGCCGGGCCGCCCTGGGCGTGGCGACCGTGGACCTCTTCCACCTGCACAATCCGGAACAGCAGCTCCCCCAGCTCGGTCCCGAGGCTTTCTATGCCGCCATCCAACAGGCCTTCGAGACCTGCGAAGGGTTCGTCGCGGCCGGGAAGATCCGGGCCTACGGCGTGGCCACCTGGAACGGGTTCCGGGTGCCTCCGGGACGGCCCGATCACCTCAGCCTCGAGCGCCTGCTGGTCGCCGCGGAGGCTGCCGGTGGACCGGCTCACCACTTCCGCTGGATCCAGCTCCCCTTGAACCTGGCCCTGCCCGAGGCCTTCCTCGCCCCGACCCAGACCTTCCGGGGGGAACGCATGACGCCGCTCCAGGCGGCCCAGGCGGCGGGCTTCTCCGTGCAGACTTCCGCCTCGATCATGCAGGCCCGCATCCTCTCGCAGCTGCCCGCGGATCTCGTGGCGGCCCTGGGAGGATCGACTCCCGCGCAGGCCGCCCTCCAGTTCCCCCGCTCCTGCCCCGGTGTCACCGTGGCCCTCTGCGGCATGGCCCGGCCGGGACATGCGATCGAAAACGCCGCGGTCATGGGCCTTCCGAAGGTGGATCCGGCCGTCCTCACGGGCCTCTTCGGATGATCCTCCTGGCCATCACGCCGGGCCTCGGCTTCGACCGCGAGCGCTGGAAGACCGTGCTGTGCGCGGGCGTGGACGGCTTCCTCATCCGTGAGAAGCAGCTGGAGGCTCGCGCCCTCCTGGACGCGGCGGCCTGGTGCCAGGCGACTGCGCCGGAGGTGGCCCTCTGGGTGGCCGGTCGCCTGGACGTCGCCTTCGCCGCAGGCTGCGGCCTCCACGCCCCGGAGGCTCATCCCGAGGTGCCGCAGGGCCTGGTGCCCCTCTCCCGGCCCCTGCACGACGAAGACCAGTGGACCTGGCGGAATCGCGCGGACCAGCTGCTCATCTCCCCCATCTTTCCCAGTCCCGGCAAGGGCGCGCCATGGGGGGTGGAACGGCTGCATGACTTCCTGGACGGCCTGCCTCCCGGAGGCCCGCGCCTCCTCGCCCTGGGTGGTGTAGATCCCGCCCACGCGGCTGCACTCCCGCATCCCCGCCTCGCGGGAATCGCCGCCATCCGCCCGTTCTGGGAGGGGGATCCCCGCCGCGCCGTGGCGGCCTTCCGCGCCCTCGAATAGGCGTATCCTCTCCCCCATGTTCCGCGACTTGAGGGAGAAGGTCAGCGTGCCACGCCGGATCGCGGCCTGGATCTTCCTCGCCCTGCTGCTTCTGGCGGCGGCCCTCATCCTGCCGCACGTGAGCGCGCACCCCGCCATCCACCGGGTGGCGAAGGTTCTCCTCTGGTCCCTGCTCGCCTACGGAGCCGTGCGGCTCGTCTCGTTCCTGCTGCTCGACCCGCTGCTCAGCCAGCGGAAGACCGCCACACCCGGTTTCGCCCGGGACCTCATCGTGGTGGCCCTCTACCTGGTGGCGGCCGGAGGCATCCTCCGCGAGATCCTGCAGGTGAGCCTCGGCCAGCTGCTGGGTACCGGCGCCATCGCCGCCGCCGTGGTGGGCCTCAGCCTCCAGGAGGTGCTCGGCAACCTGTTCGCCGGCATCTCCCTGCACCTGGACCCCGCCTTCCAGGTGGGCGACTGGGTGGAGATCACCGGGAACCTGCGGGGCGGCCCGGGCCGCGAGACGCTGATCGGGCAGGTGGAGGCCATGACCTGGCGCACGGTGCAGCTCCGCACCGAGAACGGCGACATGGACGTGCTGCCGAACCGCGCCATCGCCCAGGCCGTGGTGACCAACCTCTACGCCCCCTCGGGTCTGCACCGGCGCACCACCAAGGTCATCGTGGAACCGCGCCCCGACCTCCACCACGCCCTCGATCGCCTCACCCTCGCCCTGGCGGGCCTGCCGCACCTCGCCCACCATCGCCCCGAGGTGGTGGTCCACAGCTCCGACCTGGGTGGCGCGGTCCTGGAGATCCGCTTCTGGGCGCTCGGCTTCCGCCATGGGCGCCAGGCCACCTTCCAGGCCACGCGCTTGGCCACCACCGTGCTGCCGCGCGAGGGGTTCCGCCTCCTGGGGCCCCACGGGCCGAGCCCACTGGTGGCGCGACCTGAACCGGCCCCGGAGCCCGAGCTGATGCGGGACCTCGTCCGCCAGCTCGGTCTTCCGGAGCACTGGGTGGAGGACCTCCGCGGGAAACTTCGCTTGCGGATGTTGGCGCCAGGGGAGGGTGTCATCCGGGAAGGTGATCCCGGGGCCTCTCTCTTCGCGGTGCATCGCGGTACGCTCCAGGTGGTGCGCGCCGAGGAACGCCTGGACCCCTACACCGGCCTGTTCTGGAAGCCGGTGGCGGAGCTGGGCCCGGGCCAGTGGTTCGGCGAGGCCAGCCTGCTCACCGGCGCCCCGCGCAACGCCACCGTGGTGGCCTTCACGGAGGCCGAGATCGCCGAGGTGCCCAAGGAGGCCTTTGAGGCCTCCCTCAAGCGCGAGCCGGAACTCCTGGAGCGCCTCGTGGACCTGATGGAACAGCGGTCCCACGGCGAGCCCGAGCCCGGCCTCCCCAGGGAGTCGCGCCGCGCCCAGTGGACCCGGCAGGTTCGGGCCTGGTTCAGCCTGGGCTGAAGACTGCGCTGGTATCCTGGAAGGCGGAGGCTTCATGGATCTGCCCGAAAACCTGCATCACCTGGTGAGCGAACTGGGCGATTCGCTGGTCAAGGCTTTGGCCGAGGATGATCACTGCCGGGATCTCACCTTCCAGATCCAGGCGCAGGGCTACGGACTCATGCTCATCCTCGAGGCGGCGCCCATCCGGCTCCGCGGCGAGGGTCACGACCAGGCCCTTCCGCAGGAGGGCCCGGAACAGCCCTTCTCCGAGGACGACAAGCGCCTGATGAAGTCCTTCAAGATCCGGATGGATTAGGCGATGCCCCAACTCTGGGATCTCCCGGCCCCGGAAGCCGGTTTCGCCGAGCGCCCCAATGCCGCAGGCCTGGATGCGTTGGACCTGAAGGCGCTGGCGGCCACCCTGGGCGAACCCGCCTGGCGAGGGGATCAGCTCTTCGACGGCCTCTACCGGCAGCGCTGGACCCGCTGGGAGCAGTTCTCCAGCCTGTCCAAGGCCCTGCGGACCCGCCTGGCGGCCGAGGTGGACCTGGCCTGGCCCTCCATCGTGCAGAGCCAGATCTCCGAGGACGGCTCCACCAAGCACGTCTTCGAACTGGTCGACGGGAAGCAGGTGGAGGGCGTGTTCATGCCCTACGCCGACCGGGTCACCCTCTGCCTGTCGAGCCAGGTGGGCTGCGCCATGGGCTGCACCTTCTGCGCCACGGGCCAGATGGGCATCGTGCGCAACCTGACCGCCGCCGAGATCGCGGGCCAGGTGGTGGCCATGCTGAACCACCACGACCACCCCGCAGGCCACCCGGTCAACCTGGTCTTCATGGGCATGGGCGAACCCCTGCACAACCTCGACCATCTCATGGCCGCCTTCGATGTGCTGACGGACCCCAAGGGCCTGGCCATCCCCCCCCGGCGCATCACCGTGTCCACTTCGGGTCTGGTGAGCGGCATCGAGCGCCTGGGAACCTTCGCCAGGCGGCCGCGGCTCGCGCTGAGCCTCAACGCCACCACGGACGACCGCCGTTCGCGGATCATGCCCGTGAACCGGGTCTGGAACCTGGACGCCCTGGCGGGGGCGCTGGCGGCCTTCCCCCTGCAGTCCGGCGAGCGCATCACCCTCGAGTACGTGCTGCTGAAAGGCGTCACGGACACCCTGGAAGACGGCCGTCGCCTCGCGGCCTTCGCCCGCCACTTCCCCGCCAAGGTGAACCTGATCCCCTTCAACCCTCACGAGGGCAGCGGCTTCGAGCCCCCGGATGAAGCCCGGGTCAGCGCCCTCTGCCGCCTGCTCGTCGACGCGGGCCAGCCCGTCAGCGTCCGCCGCAGCCGGGGCCAGGACGTGGCCGGCGCCTGCGGCCAGCTGGTGCGGGAAGGACAGCGGCGAGGGCAGCCGAAAGAGCTCTGAAGTCCGGAGACTGAAGACCCTTTTCCCGTCATCCTGGACAGGTGCTGTCCGCGCCGAAACCCTTTTTCGAGACCCTCCACGCCCTGCTGGACGCGGAAGGTGAGATCACGCTCGGGGAATTGCTGGATGCGGCCGGAGAGCAGACCTACGGCCTGCTGACGCTGCTGCTTTCCCTGCCCAGCCTGGTGCCGGGACTGAACATCGGGCTGGCCCCGGTGGGCGGCATCGGCCTCATGGCCCTCGGGGTCCAGCTGGCCTGGGGCACCCCCCATCCCTGGGTGCCCCAGCGGGTGCAGGCCCAGCCCATCCACAAGGGCCGCATCAAGAACGCCCTCGCCAAGCTTGAGACTCAGCTGGACCGCTTCCGCTGGCGCAGCGCCCTCCGCCGACCCATCAACCATCGCTGGATCGGAGCCTGCATCGCCTGGACCGGCTTCCTGCTGGCCGTCCCCGTGCCCCTGCCCTTCGGCAACCAGCTGCCCGCCGCCACCCTCTGCCTGCTGGGGGCCGCCCTGCTGGAGGAGCGTCCCACCTGGGCCTGGATCGGGGCGGCGGGTTCCCTGGCCAACACCTTGTACTTCGCCTTCAGCTTCGATCTCATCGTCCGGACCTTCATGAAAGCCTTCCATGCCATGGCCAGGTCATGAGAATCGACACGCTCACGCTCTTCCCGGAATATTTCGAGACCGCCCGTCTAGGCATCACGGGCCGGGCCTTTCGCGACCTGGGCCACGGGCTCCACACCCACAGCTTCCGCCCCTTCGCCGGCAACACCTTCGGCCATGTGGATGACTCGCCTTTCGGCGGCGGCCCCGGCATGGTGCTGCGCCCTGACGTGTTGCGGGACACCCTGGCCTCGGTGCCCCGGGAAGGTTCCTGCCGCGTCATCCACTTCACGCCGGCTGCGCCGCCACTTACCCACGCGAAGGTGCTGGAATTGGCCCACCTCGATCAGCTGATCCTGGTGTGCACCCGCTACGAGGGGCTCGACCAGCGGGCCGTGGAACGCTATGTGGACGAGGAACTGAGCGTGGGTGAGGCCGTCCTCAGCGGCGGCGAGCTGCCGGCCTTGTTCCTCATCGATGCCGTCTGCCGCTGGCTTCCCGGCGTGCTGGGCAACGAGGCCTCCGCCGAGGAGGACAGCTTCGCCACAGGCCTGCTGGACCACCCCCACTACACCCGGCCCGCCACTTTCGAGGGCCAGGACGTGCCGACGGTCCTGCAGGGCGGCGACCACGGTGCCATCCGCCTTTGGCGCCTGCGCGAAGCCATGGCCCGCACAAAACGGCTGCGGCCCGACCTCTGGAGCGCCTACCTGCGGGAGCGTGTGCCCGCCCTGGACCGCCCTGCCCAGTGGTGCGCGTGGCAGGTGGAGCATCCCGAGGACCGCGAGCGGGCCAAACCCAAGGGCTGGAAGGGCTGGAAGTAGATCCAGGTCGATATTCCTTGTCCCCGGACTAGACCTCCGGATACAAGATGCGTAGGTACCATTTATAGCCCCATCGGGCGGCCGCGGTCTCGGTAGGCCCCGGACCTGCCTGATGGACCTCGGCCCCGCATGGGCCTTAAGGAGATTTCATGACGATCCGCGCACTCATCCTGGCCGCCGCCGCGCTGGTGGCTCCCACCCTCAGTGCCCAGGAAGGCCCCCGCTTCGGGCTCCAGGCAGGCATCAACGTTCCGCAGAGCGATCTCAAGGATGCGGTGGACAGCAAGCTGGGCTTCAACATCGGCGCTCACGGAACCTTCAACCTCCATGGGGGCCACATGCTCCGTCCCCGCCTGGACTACACCTGGTTCCCCGAATACTCCGTGAGTGGCGGTGGGGCCTCAGCCAGCCTCAAGATGTCCAACATCTCTCTCGGCGCCGACTACATGTACTTCGTGGACGGCAACCCCCAGGGCTTCTACTTCACCGCTGGCGCTGCCGCCATGCAGTGGAAGATGGAGGCCAATGTCTCCATCCCCGGGTTCGGCTCGGGCTCGAGCAGCGAAACCACCACCAAGCTGGGCCTGGCCGCCGGTGTCGGCTACCAGTTCAACAAGACCGTCGGTGCCGAAGTCCGCTACCTGAAGAGCAGCGCCTGGGAAGGCGATCTCGATATGATCCAGGTCGGCGCCACCTTCCGCTTCTAGACTTCGGTCAAATCCCGGGAAGGGGGCGTCCACAGAACGCCCCCTTCCCTTTTTCGGCCTTTTCGATAGACTGATGGACTCCCCGTCTGGGGACTTTCGAGCCATGTCCGCCGATCTCGGTGTGGGACCGCTGGCCCAGGAGCCCACATGAGCCACATCATCGACCGCCTCGAAGCCAGCCTGCTTCGTTCCGACCTGCCCCGCATCACGCCCGGCGACACCGTCAAGGTGCACGTCAAGGTGAAGGAAGGGGAGAAGGAGCGCATCCAGCTCTTCCAGGGCATCGTCATCGGCATCAAGGGTGGCGGCATGCGCACCTCCTTCACCGTCCGCAAGGTCGCGAGCGGTGTGGGCGTGGAGCGCATCTTCCCCCTGAACAGCCCCACCATCGACAAGCTGGAAGTGCTGCGTCACGGCAAGGTCCGCCGCGCCAAGCTCTACTTCCTGCGCGAGAAGCTCGGCAAGGCCGGGCGCCTCAAGGAGCGCCGCTCCGAGAACGGCGAGTAGGCTTCCCGCTTCCCCCCGAAAGGCGCCCGCAGGGGCGCCTTTTTATTGGAAATAACCGCCTCATATTCGAATCCAAGTCGAACTAGATCTTTATTTCTAGTCCCACTTTTAGCGCTTCAGATAGGAGGTGGGATCCCCCGCTTTGTGGGAACATGGCCCCGGGCATCCGACGGGCCCATGTTGGGCCTGCGCCTTCCGGGAGGAATCATGAAGATCTTGTCCCCGCTGACTCTGGCCATCCTGGCCGCCGCGGCGTCGTCCCTCTACGCCGAAGCCCCCCGCTACGGCGTGCAGGGTCTCGTGAACATCCCCCTCGGCGACCTGAAGGATTTCGTGGACAACAAACCCGGCCCCGGCCTCGGCGTCCATGGCACCTTCGACCTGGGCAATGGCCACATGCTGCGGCCCCGCCTGGACTACTCGGTCTATCCAGAAGCCACCTTCGGCAGCCTCAAGCAGAACGCCTCCAACCTCAGCCTGGGCGGAGACTACCTCTACTTCCTCGCGGGCAAGCCCGAAGGCCTCTATTTCACCGGTGGCATCGCCATCGTGCGCTGGTCCTTCGAGACCAAGGATGCCGTCTCGAAGGTGTCCGCCGACACCACCAAGCTGGGTCTGGCGGCCGGTGCAGGCTACCAGTGGAACGCCACGGTGGGCACCGAACTGCGGTTCGTGCATTCCCGCATCGACAGCGGCTTCCAGGCGGACGCTCTGCAGGCGGGTGTGACCATCCGGTTTTAATGCTCTCCGGGGTTCTGCGCTGCGCGCATACCCCCGGACCCCCGCGCGAAGCCCGGCACAGCCGGGCTTCGCTTTGCTCTCCGGTGACTCTGACGTGGCCCTGGTCAGAGTCCGTATTCCTTCCAGCGCTTGCCGATGCGGTCGAGGAGTTCCTCGGGGAACACCAGGTCCCGCGGCCACTCGCGGGGGAAGCCGTCCCATGGGCGGTTCTTGCGGGTGGCGTCGATGCCCACCTTGCTGCCGAAGGCGAAGCGGTCCGCGCTGTGGTCCAGCACGTCCAGCGGGCCTTCCGTGAAGAGCATGTCGCGCTTCGGGTCCACGTTGCTGGTGAGGCGGAAGAGCACCTCGTTCAGGTCGTGGGGATCGATGTCCTCGTCCACCACCACGATGCCCTTGGTGAACATGATCTGGCCCGTGCCCCAGATGGCGTTAATCACCTTCTGCGCGTGGCCGGGGTACTCCTTGCGCATGGAGAGGATCACCAGGTTGTGGAAGGCGCCGGCCGCAGGCAGGTGCATGTCGCGGATCTCGGGCAGCACCATGCGAAGGAGGGGCAGGAAGATCCGCTCCGTGGCTAAGCCCAGGTAGGCATCCTCCTGGGGCGGGCGGCCCACGATGGTGGCGGGGAAGACGGGATTCTTCCGCATGGTGATGGCTTCCACGTGCAGCACGGGGTAGTCGTCGGCCAGGGAGTAGTAGCCCGTGTGGTCGCCGAAGGGACCCTCCCGGCGCAGCTCACCGGGATTCACGTACCCCTCGATGACGAGCTCGCTGTCGGCGGGAACCTCCAGGTCGTTGGTCACGCAGGGCACCATCTCGATGCCCTCGCCCCGCAGGAAGCCCGCGAACATGACCTCGCTGAGGAAGGGCGGCAACGGCGCGGTGGCGGCATAGGTGAGCGCCGGGTCGCCCCCGAAGCTCACAGCCACGGGCATGCGCTCGTCGCGCCCGTAGCCGTGGCGGTTGCGGGCGCCGTCGTGGTGCAGCTGGGTGTGGAAGCCCAATGTGCGGTCATCGTAGACCTGCAGACGGTAGAGGCCCGTGTTCCGGTGCCCCGTCTGCTTGTTGCGGGTGTGGCTCAGGCCCAGGGTGATGAAGGGGCCGCCATCCTCGGGCCAGGTGGTGAGCACGGGCAGGTCCGTCAGCCGCACCTGGTCGCCCTTGAGCACCACCTCCTGGCAGATGCCCTTGCGCACGGTCTTCGGCATCCAGTTGCCGACTTCGGCCAGCACCGGCAGCTTGGCCAGCTTTTCGAAGAAGCCGGTGCCGGGCTTCGGCATGGCCTCCTGCACCAGCTTCTCAATGCGGTCGGCAATGGTGTCCAGGCCCCGGGCCTCCTTGTCCACGCCCAGGGCCATCTCCATGCGTCTCAGACTGCCGAAGGCGTTCATGGCTACGGGCATGGCCTTGCCCTTGGGTCGGTCGAAAAGCAGGGCCTTCCCGCCCCCGGGCTGCTTGGACACCCGGTCGGCGATGGCGCCCATCTCCAGATAGGGATCGACTTCAGGCGACACACGGCTCAGGTCGCCCGCGGCCTCGAGCTGCTTCAGGAAGGTCTGGAAGTCACGGCCCATGGGAATCTCCGGATCCCGATCATCCCATCCCCCGCCGGCTGGGAGGAGCCCAATCCCCCTCGCTTCAGGAATTTCCCTTGAGCCGACAGGGCTTTCCCCGCATACTGATGGGCCTTGCCCTGGCCGTGGGCTCCCCAAGCGCGTCCGATGGACTGCCGCCCACACGCCCCAATCGAAGAGGTTTCCATGTTCGCAATCATCAAGACTGGCGGGAAGCAGTACCGCGTCACCGAGGGCGATATCCTCCGCGTGGAGACGCTGGCGAAGGATCCCAAGCAGGCCGTCACCTTCGATCAGGTGCTGCTCATCGACAACGACGGGGTCCTGAAGGTGGGCCAGCCCACCGTGCAGGGCGCCACGGTCGAGGCCGAGGTCATCACCCACGACCGCGCCAAGAAGGTCATCATCTTCAAGAAGAAGAAGACCACCACCTACCAGCGCACGCAGGGTCATCGCCAGAACTACACCGAGGTCCGCATCAAGGCGATCAAGGGATGATGCTCTCCGGGGGTCCCGCGCTACGCGCACACCCCCGGACCCCCGATGCTCGCCCGGGCCAAGCCCGCACTCGCATCCTTCCCTCCATTCACGAATCCTGATTTTGAAGAGGTTCTTCCATGGCTCATAAAAAAGGCGTCGGTTCCAGCCGCAACGGTCGTGATTCCCATTCTCAGCGCCTCGGCGTGAAGGAATTCGGCGGGGAAGTCGTCCCCGGCGGTTCCATCCTCGTCCGCCAGCGCGGCACCAAGTTCAAGGCCGGCATCAATGTCGGCATGGGCAAGGACCACACCCTGTTCGCCAAGATCGACGGCAAGGTGCGCTTCCAGGACAAGGGTCAGTCCGGCCGCTTCATCCACATCGATCCCATCGAGGGTTGATGTTGTCCGGGGGTTCCGCGCTGCGCGCACACCCCCGGAGCCCCCGCGCACAGGCCGGGCCTAGCCCGGCCTGTGCTTATTCTCCCCTGCCCAGGGGCTGAGGATTAACCGTGTTCCTTGACTATGTTCAGCTCCGTGTCGCTGCCGGCCACGGCGGCTCCGGCGCCATGAGCTTCCGCCGCGAGAAGTTCGCCCCTGAGGGCGGGCCGGATGGCGGCGACGGCGGCAAGGGCGGTTCGATCTTCCTTCGGGCCAATCGCGCCTTGAACACGCTGAACCCCTACCGCAGCAAGCGCGACTTCACGGCCGAACGCGGCCGCCAGGGCGAAGGCTGCATGCGTCATGGCAAGGACGGTCTGGACGTGCTGCTGGAGGTGCCCCTGGGCACCGTGGTGAAGGATGGCGACACCGGCGAGGTGCTGGCGGAGTTGCTGGCCGACGGCGAATCCGTCTGCGTGGCCCGGGGCGGCCGCGGCGGCCTGGGCAACACGAACTTCAAGAGTTCCACCAACCGCACCCCGCGCCACCACCAGCCCGGCGAGGACGGCGAGGAGCGCAACCTCGACCTGGAACTGAAACTCATTGCGGACGTAGGCCTGGTGGGCTTCCCCAACGCCGGCAAGAGCACCCTGGTGAGCCGCCTCAGCGCCGCCCGGCCCAAGATCGCCGACTACCCCTTCACCACCCTGGAACCTCAGCTCGGCGTGGTGAGCCTGGACCGCTTCGGCGGCGACATCATGGACAGCTGGGTCATCGCGGACATCCCGGGCCTGATCGAAGGCGCCGCGGGCGGCGCGGGCCTGGGCATCCAGTTCCTCCGCCATGTGGAGCGCACCCGCATGCTCCTGCAGTTGGTGGACCTCTCGGATCCCATCGAAGAGCCCGCCGACGCCGTCCGCATCATCGAGGGCGAAGTGCAGGCCTTCAGCCCCGTACTGGCCGCCAAGCCCCGCTGGCTGGTGGCCACCAAGATCGACGCCCTGCAGGACGACGCCCGTCGCGAGGCCTTCGTGAGCCTCTGCGCCGAGCGCGGCCAGGAGCCCATCTTCATCTCCGGCGTCACCGGCGAGGGACTCCGCGAATTGGCGTTCGCGGTCGACGATGCCCTGAAAATACTGGCCGGACAGAAAGTGGCAGTCCCCAAGGACGAGGTTTGGTAGTGCGCGTCGGCCTGCTCGGAGGCGCGTTCAATCCTCCACACGAAGGCCACCTCAAGCTGGCACGTCTCGCCTTGGACCACCTGGACCTGGATGAGCTGCGCTTCATGCCCTCCGCCGTCAGCCCCCACAAGCCCGACCCCGGTGGTCCCGACACCGAAGCCCGGCTGCGCCTGCTGGCCGAGGCCCTGAAGGCCTTCGATCCGCGCTGCCGGGTGGAAGTGGCCGAGCTCGAGCGGGGCGGCACCAGCTACACCGTGGACACCCTGGAGGCCCTCGCCGCCCGGGAGCCTGAGGCGGCCTGGATCCTCGTCATGGGCAGCGACCAGCTGCCCGGCCTTCCCCGGTGGCGACGGCCCGAGCGGATCTTCCAACTCGCCTCTGCCGCCGTGGCCCTGCGTCCGGGCGCGGAAGCCGTCCTGCCTGTGGTGCCGGGTCTCCATTCCGCGGCGGTCTGGTCCGGCGGCCCCGGCGAGTTGGTGTGGCTCCCCCCCACTGAACTGGACCTGGCTTCGACGGAACTCCGCCGGCGTCTGGCGGCGGATCCTGCCCAGGATCCCGCCGGCATTCCGGCCCAAGTTCTGGCTGCCATCCGCGCCGAAAACCTGTATCGTTAGCCTGCTCTGGAGCCCGCATGACCCTTGATTCCCGGCTCGCGACCGTCGTCGACGCCGCCCGGTCCAAGAAAGCCTTCCGCATCCGACTCGTGGACGTGAAGGACATCGCCAGCTTCACCGACACCTTCGCCTTCATGAGCGGGGGCAGCGACCGCCAGAACCGCGCCATCGCCGAGGCCATCGAGGATGCCCTCAAGCTGGCCGGCGAACGCCCCATCTCGCGCGAGGGCGAGACCAACGGCAATTGGGTGCTGCTCGATTTCGGCAACCTTGTGGTCCACGTCATGGACGAGGAGACCCGCCGGCACTACAACTTGGAGGGGCTCTGGAGCGCCGGCCGCGAGCTGGAACTGCCCGCCGAGGCCCACCCCGCATCCGATGCACGTCCGTAGGAGATGACCTCCATGCCGACCGATCAGACCAACGCCTTTGAAGCCATGCAGGCCCGCCTGCGGGTCGCCTCCCAGCTGTACGGTCTGGATGACGCGCTCTTCAAGGTGTTCATGGCCCCCAGCCGGTCCATGATCGTGAGCCTGCCCGTGCTCATGGACAGCGGCCACTGGGAGGTCTTCACGGGCTACCGGGTGCAGCACAACATCGCCCGCGGGCCCGCCAAGGGCGGCATCCGCTACGACATGAACGTGACCCTGGACGAGGTGAAGGCTCTCGCCGCCTGGATGACCTGGAAGTGCGCCGTGGTGGATGTGCCCTTCGGCGGCGGCAAGGGCGGCATCGTGTGCGACCCCTCCCGCCTGAGTCTCGGTGAGAAGGAACGCCTCACCCGCCGCTACATCGCCGAGATCATGGACATCATCGGCCCCGACCGTGACGTGCCCGCCCCCGACATGGGCACGGACGCCCAGACCATGGCCTGGGTGCTGGACACCTACTCCATGCACGTCCGGCAGACCGAGAATGCCGTGGTGACCGGCAAACCCCTGGGCCTGGGCGGCAGCCTGGGCCGCACCGAGGCCACGGGCCGCGGCATCCTCATCACCGCCCGGGAAGCCATGCAGCGCCTGGGCAAGCCTCTCGCCGGCGCCACAGTGGCGGTGCAGGGCTTCGGCAACGTGGGCAGCCAGGCCGCGCGCCTTCTACATGAGGCCGGAGCCCGCATCGTGGCCATCGGCGACATCCAGGGCGCCATCAAGAACGATCGCGGCCTGGACATCCACGCCTTGCTCAAGCATGTGGCCGAGGCCCGCACCGTCGTGGGCTTCAAGGGCGCCGAGCCCCTGGACCCCGCGACCCTCCTGACCCATCCGGTGGACATCCTCGTACCCGCGGCTTCGGAGAACCAGATCACGGAAGCCAACGCGGCGCAGGTGCGAGCCAAGGTCATCGTGGAGGGCGCGAACGGTCCCACCACGCCCGAGGCGGACCCCATCCTCCTGGAGCACGGCGTCCTCGTGGTGCCCGACATCCTGGCCAACGTGGGCGGCGTCACCGTCAGCTACTTCGAGTGGGTGCAGAACCGCCAGGGCTTCTACTGGCGCGAGCGCGAAGTCAACGAGCGGCTGGTGGACTACATGACCCACGCCTTCCAGGCCACCTTCGCCACCACCGACAAGTACAAGACCAACCCCCGCATCGGCGCCTACATCCTGGCCCTGGACCGCGTGGCCCAGGCCATGAAGTACCGCGGGTTCTACGCCTAGGCCACCTGGGCCCCGGACGCGAAGAAGGGGCGCGAGGCGCCCCTTCTTCGCGTCCGGGCGCTGCTACAGGCCCAGGTCGACAGTCACGGTGACGCCGGTCGTCACGGCGGCGGCCTGGACGGTGGACGTGGTCACCGTCGTGGTCCCATCTCCGTTCAGGGTAGTCCGCACGGCCTGCACGCTGTAGGCCCCGGCCGGCACAGTCGCGAACCCATAGGTTTCCGTGGACGTGCCCACGATGGCCATGGTGCTGTCGACGATGAAGGCGTGGCTGCCCGACGTGGGAGTGGCGAGCGTCTGGAGGAGGTTCACCGCATCACTCTGGCTGCTGATGGCCACGGGCGTCAGGCCGCCTGACACGCCACCGGTGGCCGCGTCCGCAGTGAAGGCCGTGTTGTAGATGAACACGGGCGTGGTGCCACTGAGGGCGAAGCCGTCGCTGGCCTTGGCGTCATAGGCCTTGGGTGTGGCTCCCGCCACGGGCTGGCTCACCACGTAGTAGGTGGCACCCACGGAGAGCAGGTCCAGGGTGTAGGCGCCGGTCGCGTCGGTGACAGTGCTGCGGGCGATGCGCGCGTTGCCGGAACCATCCAGGGTCTCGGCATAGACCACGGCCCCGGAGATCCCCGCCGTGGTGGTGGCATCGGTCAGCTTCCCGGAGATGGAGCCCGTGACGATCTTGTCGTAGGCCCAGATCGTGGGCCGCAGGAGGTACTGGCTCGACGCTCCGGCCTGCACCACCTGGATGGAGTGGGCCGCATCGAAGTCGATCCACACATCCTTCGTGGTGCCCGCCATCACGTCAAAGCTCACGATCAGCTTGACGCCCGTCTGGAGGCCCGAGGGCACGGTGAGGGGCTGCACGCTGCCGTCCGCCAGCTTCACGGTGTTGCCCGCGCCGAGGACCAGCCGCATCTGCTGGTAGTGACCCGCCGGCAGCGTGACCCCGGAGGCCAGCAGCTCGCTCACGCCGCCCGTGAGGCTCAGCAGGTTGTAGGTCTTGTTCGGGGTGCCGAGGGTGATCCAGCCGCCGTTGCCGCTGATCTCCACGGTCTGGATGTTGACGTTGACCTCCTGGTAGCCGCTGATGGGACCATCCACCAGGTGGACGTTCATGGATCCGCTGCCGGAACCGGAGGAGCCTCCGCAAGCCAGCAGGAAGGCCAGACCGAACCCGGCGGCCATCGCGATCATTCCACGCCATCGACTCATGTTTGCCTCCTCAGGGATATTGAGTCCCGGGAACAATCCTGGGTTGAACCCCCAGAAGCTCCATAGAATCCACAAGAGGCTTTCCTATGAATGTTTGAACAGGCGTTCGGATTCCTCCCAGTCCTGCTTGCCGATGGAGTGTGTACTTTGGTTACACTTTTGAGCTTATTCCCGGCCGAACCTCACCCTCGGCTCCCAGCCTTCCCAGCAGGCGCAAGAGGCCATCCAGGATCGTCAGCGGGTGCGGCGGACAGCCGGGAATGAAGAGGTCCACGGGCAGCACGCTCGAGGCTCCGCCGAGTTGCTCCCCCTGCCGGAAGTACGGGCCCCCGGCGATGGCGCAGGCGCCCACGGCGATCACGAGCTTGGGGTGGGCCACAGCATCGTAGGTCTTGCGGACGGCCAGCTCCATGTTCCGCGTGATGGGGCCGCAGATGAGCAGGCCGTCGGCATGGCGGGGCGAGGCCACGTACTGGATGCCGAAGCGCCCGAGATCCCAGGCCAGGGTGCCCAGCACGTTCACGTCCACCTCGCAGCCGTTGCAGCCGCCCGCGCTCACCACCCGGAGCTTCAACGAGCGGCCGAAGAGCCGCTTCAGCTCCCCGTGCAGGGCCTCCGCGAGGCGGTATTCCGCGTCCGGCTGCAGGACCAGATCCTCCCGCGTGCGGGTGGCGAGGCGATGTTCCTGGGTGAACGCAATGGCACCCTCCGGGCAGGCCTCCACGCAATCGGGACAGAACAGGCAGCGGCCCAGGTCCACCTCGGGACCGGCGGGACCGAGCCGGATGGCTTCGGTCGGGCAGACGTCCGCGCAGACCCGGCAGCCTTCCGGGCAGCGCTCCGCCTCGATCTGGGGGCGACCCCGGAACCGCTCGGGGAGTGCGGGCAGTGCCCTGGGATAGGGGAAGGTGCGGTAGCCCTGGCGCCAGCGGGAGAGCAGGATGTGGATCATAGGTCGTGCCCGCAGTAGGAGAGGTTGAAGCTCTTGTTGCACAGGGGGAAGTCGGAGACCTGCTCCCCGCGCAGGGCCAGGGCGAGGCCGAACCAGTTGTGGAAGGAGGGATCCACGATCTTGTAGCGGGCGAAGCGGCCCTGGGCATCCGTCCAGGCCAGATGGAGCACTTCCCCGCGCCAGCCTTCCGTGAGCGATACGCAGAGCTGCACGGGAGCGAGCGGTGGCAGGGGTGCCGGCTTGGGTGTGGCCGCGCTGTCCGCCAGGGCGGTCAGGGCCGTGGAGAGGAAGCCTGAGCTCGCCCCCGCCTCCAGCCAGCGCACCCAGGCCCGGGAGTGCACGTTGCCGCTCTCGGCCTGCGCCACGGGGATGGGACGCTCCCCGTACGGTCCGAAGGGATGGTCGTGGCGCACGTCTCGGCCCAGCCCGCAGGCCCGCGCCGCCACGCCCACCAGCCCGATCGCGCGGGCCTGGTCGGAATCCACACGCCCCGCCGCCTCGAAGCGGATCATCACGGAGGCGGCCCCCCAGAGCAGCTCCACCGCGTCTTTCGTATCCGCCCAGGCGCGCTCCAGACGCGGCCGCATCCGGGCGGCCAGGGCGGGTTCCAGCTCCTGGCGCAGGCCGCCGGGGCGCAACCAGTCGCGGCCCAGGCGGCTGCCGCAGCCTTCGGCGCTCAGGTTCAGCCAGTCGCCGCGGATGCGGCCGCAGAAGGAGGCCGTGGGCAGGAAGCCCACATCACCCGACAGCGCACCGAGGTCCCCCACGTGGTTGGCGACGCGCTCCAGCTCCAGCGCCACGCCCCGCACCAGATCCACGCGGGCCGGCACCTGGAACCCCGCCAGGCCCTCCAGCACGCGGCAGTAGGCCCAGGCGTGGGCGATGCTGCTGTCCCCGCAAGCTGTCTCCGCCTGCTTCAGGCTGAGGGGATGGGGACCGCCGAGCAGCGCCTTCTCCACACCGCGGTGCTGGTAGCCCAGGGCGATCTCCAGGTGGAAGACCCGCTCGCCGTGGCACTGGAAGCGGAAGTGGCCGGGTTCTATGACGCCCGCGTGGACCGGCCCCACGGCCACCTCGTGGACCTCTTCGCCCTCCACGCGGAAGAAATCGGCGACACCGGGAACGGGCACTCCGCCCCGTCTCCAGGGATCCGGCGCGCCGTTCCAGGGAAGGTGGAAGCGCACGGGCTTCAGCCAGGGATGGCCCTCGGGGATGATGCCGCTCTGCTCGGCGATCTCGCGTTCGAAGAGGTGGGCCTGGGGGCAGTCCGGCGTGAGGGCGGGATAGCGGGGGGCGTCCAGCCTGGCCCGCAGGACGCGAAGGGCGTGCCCCGCATCATCAGCGAGCACAGCGTAGAGATGCAGATCGACATCCGCACAGAGGCAGGCGAGTCGATCCCCTTCCTGGATGCGCCGCAGGATGATGTCGCGGAAGTCGCCCACGGGAAACTCGGGTACCTCTCGCAGAGGCAGGCTCTGGCCGTTGCGGAGGATCGGCAGATCGGCACTCATCGCTGCACCTCCATCCGGGCGGTCAGGACGCCATCCACGGTGGTGCTGGCGTGGTCGAGCATGGCCTGGAGCGGGCGCGGCATCCAGATCCCCAGGACCAGGGCCAGTCCCAGGGCGACGATGAGGGGCGCCGTGGTGGCCGGTGCGTCCTTGTAGGGGGTGCGGACCCGCTGGGCGCTGGGCGTCCCGAAGACCACCTGGACCACGGTTTCGCTCATGGCCAGGAAGATGCCGCCCAGCAGGATGAGAAAGGCCGATCCGCCCAGGAGGTGGCCGGTGCTCAGCGCTCCCGAGGCGATGTTGAACTCGCTGAGGAAGGGTGCGAAGGGCGGCATGCCCGTGATGGCAAGGAACCCCAGGAGGAAGAGCCAGCCAGACACCGGCGTCCGCCGGAGGGCGCCGGTGACGAAGGGCAGCTGCTTGCTGGCGTAGCTGCGGTGGATGTTGCCCGCCGACAGGAAGAGCACGCTCTTCACCAGGGCGTTGGCGGCCAAGTGGAAGAGGGCGAACTTCGCGGCCAGGCCCCCGATGCCGATGCCGAAGACCAGGATGCCCATGTGCTCGACACTGGAATACGCCAGCAGGCGTTTGATGTCCGTCTGCCGCACCATGAAGACCAGCGCCCAGGCCATGGAGAGCATGCCGAAGGCCACCAGCAGCTCGCGGGCGAAGGCCCCCTCGCCGGCCGCGGCCACCACCGCGTAGATCCGCAGCAGGGCGAGAAAGGCGCAGCTGGTGACGCCGCCCGCCAGGAGAGCTCCGACAAGACCCGGCGTCTCGCCGTAGGCATCCGGCTTCCAGGTGTGGAGGGGCGCCAGACCCATCTTGGTGCCGTAGCCCACCAGAGTCAGCACGAAGCCGGCCCGCAGCCAAGGGCGGGACAGGAGGGCGCCGTTCTCCATGAGCCGCGTGTAGCGCAGGGGTTCCTCCAGTCCGCCCATGTGCGCCGCGTAGGCGATGAACAGGGTGCCCAGCAGCGCCAGCGCGATGCCCACGGAGCCGATGACCAGGTACTTCCAGGTGGCCTCCAGGGAGCGGCGGTTGTGGTTGAAGTAGATGAGGGGCGCCGAGACCAGGGTGGTGGTCTCCATGGCCACCCAGGCGATGCCGGGATGGCGGGCCTGGGCCAGCAGCGAAGCCAGGCCGAGGAAGCCGAGGAGACAGGTGGAGAGCACGCGGTGGTCACGCTCTGGGCGCAGGGCCAGGTAGGCCGGGGCGTAGAAGGCACAGATGCAGAACAGCACGCTGATCACCAGCAGCACCCAGCCACCCAGGGCGTCGAGCCCGAACCAGGCCGTGGCCGGCAGGGTCCGCCAGCCGGCCAGCGCCACGAGCAGGATCCCGAGGTGGAGGAGGCCCACGGCCGGCAGGATCCAGGCGCGGAGGGCGGGCGAGGAGACAGCGAAGGCCACGACCGCGGCCAGGAGGGGGACGAGAATGAGGAGCCACACCATGGGTCAGTCCTTCAGCTCGGCCAGGTGCCGGGTATCGGTGGAATCGAAGGCCACGCGGATGTGGTTGATGACGATGCCCATCACGAAGATGCCCACGAAGAGGTCCAGCAGGATCCCCGCCTCGACCAGGGCCGGCATGTCCTCCACCAGCAGCAGGCCGAACAGGTAGATGCCGTTCTCCAGCACCAGGTAGCCCACCACCTGCGTGAGGGCCTTCCGGCGCGACACCAGCAGCAGGAAGCCCGTGAAGAGCGTGGCCAGCGAGGCGGGCACCAGCAGGGTGTATTCCGTGCCCGCCTTGAGCGGGAGGTTGTGGGCCAGCACCAGGCTGAGGCCCGTGCCCAGAGCGCAGAGCATGAGCGACACGGTGTAGCCGATGTAGGGATCGACCTCGCGCTGGATGTGGACCTGGCGCAGGGCGCGGCGGAACAGGAAGGGGATGAACCAGCCCTTCACCGTTACGGCCGCGATGGCGAGCAGGACGATGTGGAAGTGGCGGCCCAGGCCCATGGCCAGGGGCATCAGACCGAGCAGCACGCCCTGGAGTACGGCGAACTGGATGGCCTTGCTGACGCGGCTGGTGGCCACGAGGCTGAAGTTGGACAGCATGGTGAGGGCGATGAGCAGGTCGGGGAGCATGGCTACACCAGCATCAACAGGAACGCGAAACCGGTGGCCAGCACCCCGGCCACCAGGAACTGCGGGACCTTCGTCATGCGGAACCGCGCCATGGAACTCTCCACCAGACCCACCCCCAGTGCGAGGCCGGCCAGGGCCGCATAGAACGCCAGCCAGTTCTGCCAGGCGTGCGGGGCGCGGGGCAGGGCCGGCGTCAGGATGAGCGCGCCCAGCACCAGGAGCTTGAGGCTGGCGCCGTAGAGCACCAGGGCGAGGGGGCGGCCCGAGTGATCAAGCACCATCACCTCGTGGATCATGGTGAGCTCCAGGTGGGTATTGGGGTCGTCCACGGGGATGCGCGAGTTTTCCGTGAGGTAGACGATGGCCCAACCCGCGAGGACGAGAATCAGGGGCCCCGTGAACCGCGCCGTGAGCGTTCCGGGAAAGGCCAGCATGGTCCCCAGCGACAGGCTGGAGGTGGCTTTGGCCAGCGCCGCGAAGCCCAGGAACAGCGCGGGCTCCGCTAGCGCCGAGAAGGTCGCCTCCCGGGCCGCGCCCATGCCTTCGAAGCTGGAGCCCGTGTCGAGGGCGGAGAGGATCGTGAGGAACCGGGCCAGCCCGAAGAGGTAGGCGAAGAGAATGACATCCCCTTCGAACGAGACCGGCGCGGGCGTATGCCCGAAGGGGACGAGGCTGGAGGCGGCCAGGCCCGCGGCCACGCCCCCCACGGGACCGGCGAGGAACACCCAGGTGGTGGTGCGGCTGAAGACCGCCTGCTTGCGGGCGAGCTTGGCCAGGTCGTAGTAGAGCTGGAATACGGGCGGTCCCTTCCGCCCGGCCATCAGGGCCTTGGTCTTGGCGATCAGGCCGGGGATCAGGGGCGGCAGCAGCAGCACGGTGAGTCCGTGCAGCAGGAACTGGAGCATCGTCGGGAGCAGGGATCGAATCATGTCAGGCCACCATCCAGACCAGGAGCGCAAGCAGGGTGAGCAGGACGTACAGCAGGTAGACGGGCAGCGCCCCGCCCTGGGCCACGCGGAGCAGGGAAGCACCGCGGACGGCAAGTCGCAGCGCGGGAACCGCCGTGCGATCGAGAACCGGATCGGGCACATGACTTTCGTACCGCGTGGGAAGCGGGAACCAGCCCGACACCCTGGGGAGATGCACCACGGGCCGCAAGGCCCAGCGGAGCCCTCGCACCAGGCCACCGGCGAACGACGAGGCCGTGTACTGCATGCGGGCCTCCGGCGCCGCGTAGCCGCAATCCCAGGTGGGCCGGTCGTCCCCCCGCGGCATGGGGCGGAGCCAGCGCCAGAGCAGGAGGGCCAGCAGTCCCAGGGCCAGGGCCACCATGGAGATCATGGGAAGGCCGGCCAGGGCGGGCAGGGCCGCGCCGGTCGCGGGGCCCATCGCATCGGCGACGCGGCCGAGGGCGGGTGCGAAGAGGATGGGCGCCACGCCGATGGCCAGGCAGGCGAGGGCCAGCAGCCCCATGGGCAGGAGCATCGTGCGCGGGGCTTCGTGGGCTCGGGCCGCCATCCCGGTTCTAGGCAGGCCCAGGAAGACCGCACCGAAGGCCTTGGCGAAGCAGGCCAGGGCCAAGGCCCCGATGAGGGCCAGGGACAGGAGGATCACCACGGGCCAGCCCTGTCGGCCAGGCCCCAGATCCGGTCCTAGCCCCCGGAAGGCCCCCAGGTAGATCAGCCATTCGCTCACGAACCCGTTGAGGGGCGGCAAACCGCAGATGGCCCAGGAACCGGCGAGGAAGGCCCCGGAGGTCCAGGGCATGCGCTGGCCGAGCCCCCCCAGCCGCTCCAGATCGCGGGTGCCCGTGGCGTGCAGCACCGAGCCCGCCGACAGGAACAGCAGCCCCTTGAAGAGGCTGTGGTTCAGCACGTGGAGCAGGGCCCCAGCGAAGCCGAGGGTCTGCATCACCGGGTTCCCCAGGCTCTTGCCGAGGGCGCCGAGTCCCAGGCCCAGCAGGATGATCCCGATGTTCTCGATGGAGTGGTAGGCGAGCAGGCGCTTCAGGTCGTGCTGGCCCAGGGCGAAGGCCACGCCGAGGACGCCCGACAGGGCGCCCAGCGCCACCAGGGCCCCGCCCCACCAGATGGGCGGATCCGGTACCCAGGACAGGAACCGCACCATCCCGAGGATGCCCATCTTGAGCATCACGCCGGACATCAGCGCGGAGACGTGGCTGGGGGCGGCCGCGTGGGCCGGCGGCAGCCAGAAGTGCAGCGGCAGGACGCCGGCCTTGAAGCCGAAGCCCAGCAGGAACAGCGCGAACAGGGCCGTGCCGCCACGGGTGGCGGCCAGGCCCGCCGGCAGCGCCGCAAAGGCCGAATGCCCCTGGACCTTGGCCAGCAGCGCGAAGGCCGCGAACAGGAGCAGGGTGCCGGTGTGGGTGGCGACCAGGTAGATCCAGCCGGCCCGCCGGGTTTCGGCTTCGCGATCCTCGGCCATCACCAGCAGGAAGGCGGCGATGGCCATGCCCTCCCAGGCCAGCAGGAAGGTCAGGGCGTGGGAGGCCATCACCAGCATCAGCAGCGAGGCCGTCAGGAGCCCGTAGATCAGACGCAGGGCCGGCGTGTTGCCCCGGCGGCCCTCCCAGTAGCCCAGGCTGTAGAGCGCCCCACAGGCAGAGAGCAGCAGGACCGGCACCGAGAAGAAGGCAGCCAGCGGATCGAGCACCAGGAGCCCCGAAGAGCCCAGCGATGTCGTGCGCAGGGTGACCGCTCCACCCGGGCCGCCTGACAGCACCCGCAGCGAAGCCCACAGACCCGCCACGGCCGCCAGGCCCAGCAACCCGGCCGCCACCTCCCCGCCCCTCCGCCGCAGGAACAGCCCCGGCACACCGGAGGCCGCCGCGGCCAGGAGGGCGAGAAGGAAGAGGCTCATCCCAGCAGCCTCGCCCTCAGCAGCATCCAGAGGAAGACGCCCAGGAGGGTCAGCAGCACGTAGAGGAGGTAGACCGACAGGTGGCCCGGTTGCAAGCGGCGGAACCGCAGCAGGCGCTCGGCAAGGCGGGCCACCCGTGGCGCCAGGAACACCTCGCCGAAGGGTTCGCGGAAGGCCTGCCGGAACGAGGCTCCACCCGGGAACAGGCCCCGCAGATGGGGGAGCCGCCTCCGCAGCCCCGGTTGGATCGGAGCCCAGGCATCCGCGAAGGAGCTGCCGGTGTACTGAGCCCGAACCGCGGCCGCGGCGTAACCGCAGCCCCAGGTCGGCAGGTCCGCCTGGGCGGCGTCCGGGATCTGGCTTTCCGGTCGGCGGAGCCAGGCGAGGCCCACCCCGACCAGCACCAGGAGCCCCAGTTCCACGCCGGCGAGCAGGTGGAGGTCCGCGCGAAGGCCCGGCGCAAGCAGGGCCGGCGTCCCGGGGGCCACCACGGCGACAGCGCGGTCCAGCAGGGGCAGCAGGAGGAAGGAGCCCAGCCCCACCGCCAGGCAGAGCCCTGCGAGGACAGCCATGGGCAGCAGCATGGAGGCGGCGGGGTCGTGGGCATGCTCCACGGCCTCGCTGCGGGGCGAGCCCAGGAACAGCGTGCCGAAGAAGCGTGCGAAGGCCACCGCCGCCAGGCCCCCCGCCAAGGCTAGGGCCACCAGGCCCAGGGCCGCGGACCAGGGATAGCCCCGGGCGAGGGAACTGAAGAGGCCCCGGTAGAGGAACCATTCACTGAGGAAGGCATTGAAGGGAGGCAGCGCCGTCACCGCCAGCACCGCTGGGAAGAGCACCAGGGCCGTGCGGGGCATCCGCCGGGCCAGGCCGCCCAGCGCTTCCATGTCCCGGGTGCCCGTGGCGTGCAGGATGGCTCCCGCCCCGTAAAACAGAAGGCTCTTGAAGAGCGAGTGGTTCCAGAGGTGGAAGAGGGCGCCGCCGAAGCCCAGGGCCGTCAGCCACGGGTCGTGCGTGGCCCGGCCCGTCCAGCCCAGGCCCACGCCCATGAGGATGATCCCCAGGTTCTCGATGCTGGAATAGGCCAGGAGCCGCTTGTAGTCCCGCTGCGCCAGCGCGTTCCCCACGCCGTAGACGGCCGTGAGGGCGCCCAGGGCCAGGAGCGCGCCGCCCACGCCCCGGGGAATCCCCGGCAGCAGGCTCGATACGCGGAGCAGGCCGTAGATGCCCGTCTTGAGCATGACCGCGGACAAGATGGCGGAGACGTGGCTGGGCGCGCTGGCATGCGCCGAGGGCAGCCAGAAATGCAGAGGCAGCACTCCCGCCTTGAAGCCGAATCCCGCCAGGGCCAGGAGGAGGATGCCGCCCTCGAACAACGGCGAGGTGGCAGTCGGCAGGGCGATCCACAATAGCCCGCCCATCCGCTGGGCCATCAGGATCACCATGGCCGTCAGCAGCAGGGTGCCGGTGTGGGTGCAGGCCAGGTAGACCCAGCTGGCCCGTCGGACCTCCGGCCGCTCATGTTCAGTGCCCACCAGGAAGAAGGCCGACACCGCCATAAGCTCCCAGGCCACCAGGAACACCAGCCCATGCCGGGCGATGAACAGCAGCGTCATGGCCGCCACGAGCAACCCATAGAAGAAGCGCAGCGAACGGCCCGAGCCCCAGGGCGTCTGGATCGGCCAATAGCGCTGTCCATAGATCAGGCCGAGCCCCCCGACTAGGTGGAGGGGGAGCAGGAAGGCCGCGGACAGGGCATCCAACTCCAACCGGGCCGGCAGGCCCCAGACCTGGAAGACCAGGCCCGAGGTGGCCCCCCCGAGCAGGAGGTGGAGCGCTGCCCCCAGGGCCAGGAGGCTGCCCAGGAGGCCGAGGCCCGTGGCCAGGCGCTCGGGTGGCCGCGAGGAGGCGGACAGCAGGGCCCCTGCGAACCAGCATCCGGAGGACGCGAGGACCAAGGCCACATCCAGCATCTGCACGCTCCGGGTTCAGGAAACGACCCCGGCGGATCAGGTATTGGCTGGGGCCACCCTGGGAAGGGGGCTCGTCATCAGATGGGCCGAGATCGGTTGGGCCCATGCTACTCCCAACCCGGGCGTGTCTTCAAAGCAGATACAGCTCTTGCTGCGGCCGGCCGCAGACAGAGCAAGGCCCGGAAGCCCTGGTGCCAGGGCCTCCGGACCTTGGTGCAGTGGGGCTCAGAGCCCCAGGTTCACGGTCGTCGTCGTGCTCGCGGTCACCGTGGCCGGCTGGACGGTCGAGGTGGTCGTGGTGGTGGTCCCATCCAGGTTCAAGGTGGCTCGCACCGCCTGGACACTGAAGGTGCCGATCGGGACGGTGGTGAACGCGTAGGTCTCCGTGGAGGTGCCCACGGTGGCCATCGTCGTGCGCACGATGAAGCTGAAGGTGCCCGAGGACGTCACGAGCGACTGGAGCAGGTTGACCTGGTCGTTCTGGCTGCTGGTGGCCACCGGCGTGAGGCCGCCCCCCACACCGCCAGTCGAGGCGTTCGCGGTGAACGCGGCACTGTAGGTGAACATCGGAGTCGTGTCGGTCAGGGCGAAGGCTTCGCTGGCCTTGGCGTCATACGCCGTGAAGGGCGCCGCCGAGCCGGTGAGCGGCTGGCTCACCACGTAGTAGGTGGTGCCCACAGGAAGCAGATCCAAGGTGTAGGCGCCGTTGGCATCCGTCACCGTGCTGCGGGCGATCCGGGCCTTCCCGGACCCATCCAGGGTTTCGGCGTAGACCGTGGCACCCGGCAATCCCGTCGAGGTGGTGGCATCGGTCAGCGTTCCGTGGATGGAACCCGTGGCGATCTTGTCAAAAGCCCAGATGGTGGGCCGCAGGATGTACTGGCCCGACATGCCGGCCTGCACGACCTGGATGGAGTGGCTCGCATCGAAGTCGATCCACACATCCTTCGTGGTGCCGGCGACCACATCGAAATTAACGATCAGCTTGATGCCGCTCTGGAGGCCCGACGGCACCTTCAAGGGTACGACGGTGCCATCCGCCAGCTTCACGGTGTTGCCGGGACCGAGGATCAGGCGCATCTGCCCGTAGTGGCCCGCCGGGAGGGTGGCGCCCGCGACCAGAGTCTCGTCCACACCGCCCACGAGGCTCAGCAGATTGAGGGTCTTGTTGGGCGTGCCGAGGGTGATCCAGCTGCCGTTGCTGTTGATCTCCACGGTCTGGATGTTGACGTTGATCTCCTGGTAGCCGGAAATGGGACCGTCCACCAGGTGCACATTCATGCTGCCGCTGCCGCCACCAGAGCTGGAAGATCCGCTGCAGGCCATCAGAAGGGCCAAACCCAGGCCGGCCAACGTCAGGAAGGTCGTGCGCCACTTGAGCATGTTCGCCTCCGAATCAATGCCCCTGAGATAGGCATCGGGACAGCCATCATGGTCCCGGAGGGTTGTCTTCGCAATATAAAAAATTACATTTAAGTTCAATCAATTAAAGATATAGATCTTTAGGTCTAAGTGTTTCAGAACACTCTCAGCAAGGCCACATACCCATTTACGGTGCGGACCCCCGCGATGTCGCTCTGCACCCCCACGCCAAGATCCACGCGCACGGCGGTGAAGACCCAGAAGCCCGGCAGGTCGCCTGTGATGCCAACCCCGCTCATGCCATAGGTCTTCTGATCGTCCAGGCTGCGGGCGCGGGCGTACTCGAGGCTGAGGGACAGGCGCAGGTTGGGCCCCGTGGGGATGGCGAGCGCGGTCTTCCCGTAGGTCAGCCGGTCCGCCGTGATGGCATTGGCCCGGATGCCCGCGATGCGCACCCCTCCGCCCATGCCCCCCGAGTCCAGGGCCATGAAACGGTCGAAGGCCCGGCCCGAGGCCCAGCCGGCCTCGCCATGGAACCAGAAGCCGGGGACCACCTCCCGGTCCAGCCCCAGGCTGGCGCCCCAGCGTCGGAACGCGCCGTCCTCGGGAACCTCCTGCGGGGCCGAGGCCAATCCGTACGTGCCCTCAGGACGGCGACCCCAGCCGTGGTAGGCCCGCACCTGGAACCCCCGGAACAACCAGGAGCCCTGCAGCGTGCCGATGCGCGTCAGGCCCGAGGGTGGCAGTTGGAAACCCGGCGTGCGGTATTTGCTGTCCCCTTCGCCGAAGTCGTCGTACTGGAAATCGCCTCGGCCCTCCAGGCGGAAGCCCAGACCCAGGTCCCGGCCCAGTTCCAGTCCCACCTTCCCGAAGCGGCGGCCGACGCCCTCCTGATCCGACAGGCGCCCGTTCACCACGGGGCGCTCGGTGCTCTTGATCAGCAGGGTGGTGGCATCGGCGCTCACGTCGAAGCTGCCCAGGCCCCGGGGGATCGCCAGGCTGGCGGTATTGAAGAGGATGGCCGTCAGGGCGTTCAGCTGCACGCCCTTCCCGAAGGCGTTGTAGTCGAAGTAGAGGAGTCCACCCAGGGGCACCACCGCTGGCGTGAGGCCCGGATCCACCAGCACCACCCCGGCCAGGGCCCGGCCGCTGCTCTTGGCCTTCTCCTCGATCTTCCGCGTGCCATCGGTCTGCTTCGTGAAGTAGCGGGCCCCGTCCGGCGTGACTTTGACCATGGTGGAACTGGAAGCCCGGGCCGCCTCGCGGGCGGCCTCGAAGCCTTCCCCATTCACCTGGAAATCCCGGTAGGTGAAGCGCCGCTGCACCTGCACCACGCCGCTCGCGCTCACCCACCGCTCGAAGGTCTGCACGCCGACCGGCCGCCAGAGGCCCGGCATCGCCTCGCCGTAGGTGAGGATCTCCCGCTCGCTCTTCACGGTGCCGGGCAGGTTCGTGCGTTCCCGGTGCTCCACCAGGATCCGCCCGGTGGCCTCATCCACCTCCAGATCCCCGGAGTACAGGAGCGGGTCCCCATCCACGGGCTCGAACCGCAGCCGCCGGCGGCCCGGTCCCGCTGGACCGCCGTCCCGGTAGCGGTAGCGTTCCGTCATGCCCAGGGCCACGGGCAGGGACATGGACTGGCGGCTTTCGATGAGCGGCAGCTGCACCTCGCCATCGAGCTTGGCGGTCACTCCGTTGAAGCGGACGGCTTTCTGAAGAAGCTCCGGCCACTCGCCGGCCTTCTCGAAATAGCCGAAGCTGAAGCCGAGATCGCCCCCGCCTCCCGTGGGGCCTTGTAGATGCAGATCCAGTTCCGCCTTCGCCTGGATCGTCCGCGCCGCGGCCCGGGACCGCAGCTGGGTGGCCCGCACCTTGGCCAGCAGGGCGCCCACGTCGTAGGCATCCGCGGCGCTCACGGCCACCTCGGTCCGGTCCTTGGGCAGGGGCACGGCCGACCAGACGCCCTCGGCGAAGGTCCAGCGCCGCATGGCCCCGGCCCGGTTCCGCAGGGTCAGGTCGCCCAGGCCGCCCTCCACCTCCGTGAAGCCTGCGGGCAGCGCCTCGGCCAGCCGGGCTCCGGGGCCACCGGCGGGCACCACCACCCGCCCGCCATCGCCGAGAAGGATCGACACCAGGGCCCCGGGGTCCGAAGGCAGCCAGAGGGTCCAGGGTCGGCCCGGGAACGAATCCTGGGCCCGGGTGAGCTGGCTTCGCCAAGCGGAGGGATCCAGGTTCAAATCCGCCGGCACCAGGGCCCCGCCATCCACGGCGCCCCAGGCGGTTTCATCCAGAAGCGGCGTTGCCGCGGGATCGAAGGCCACGTAGAGGTGCTGGTCCGGCGATTGGGCCTTCAAGGCCTGGGCCGCCGCCAGCAGGAGGGGGAGCCGTCCCTCGCCGGAGGGTAGCCGCAGCCGCACAGCGGGGGCTCCCTTCAGTTCGACCACCAGAGGCATCCAGTGCTGGCGGGCCGCCTCCACCTGGGCCGCATCGCGGTTGTCCTTCGGCACCAGCAACACCCCCTCCACGGCGCGCAGATCCAGGACTGCCGGTTCCGGCACGCCAGTGCGCAGGGGCGCGGCGGGTGGCGCCTGGGCCGCCAGGGCGAGGGTCAGGACGGGCAGCAGGAACAACGGGCGACGTGGCACGAGGCCTCCGGGGCATCGCTTGAGGCTACCCGGATCCTGCCGATGGTCTCCAGCCTCCCGACTCCAGACTCCAGACGCGCAACCCGCTATCCTCAAAGGTCCCAGGTGCCCATGCGATTCACGGTCCGGCTCACCCATTCCAACGGCGAAGTCCTTGTTCGGGACTTCGAAGCGGAGAGCGTCGAGGCCCTGAGGACCCGCGTGCTGGCCGAAGGTGGCTTCCCGCTAGAAATCACCCGCACCGACACGGCCTTCCGCAGCCGCGGGCAGCTGAAGACCGAGTCCCTGGTGCTCTTCAACCAGGAGCTGCTGGCCCTGCTGAAGGCCGGCATTCCCCTGCTCCAGTCGCTGGAGCTGCTGGTGGGCCACGGCAAGGATCCCCAGTTGCGTCGCGGCCTCGCCCAGGTGGTGGCGCTGGTCCGCGAAGGCATGTCCTTCTCCGATGCCCTGGAACAGGCCGGCACCTTCCCGCCGGTCTACCGCAGCAATGTGGTGGCGGGCGAGCGCAGCGGCACCCTGCCGGACGTGCTGGCCCGCTGGCTGTCGTTCCAGAAGTTCGCCCAGCACAGCCGTCGTCGCATCATCGAGGCCCTGTTCTATCCGGCCTTCCTGGTGCTGGTGCTGATCCTGGCCCTGGGCGTGATCTTCAACGTGGTGCTGCCCCGCTTCGCGGAATTCTATGCGGGCGGCGATATCGAAATGCCGTTGTTCACGCGGATCCTGCTGGGAATGGGCAAGGTGGTCAGCTCCACCCTCTGGCTGCAGGGCCTCGTCCTCGCCGGGCTGGCCGTCCTCATCCGCTGGATGGCAGCTTCCGAAGCCGGGCGCAAGCTGGCGGAGCGCCTGCTGCTGGTGATACCGAAGATCGGCACCCTCTACCGCATGTACCACTCCAGCGTGTTCTCCCGGACCATGGGCGTGCTGCTCTCCGGTGGCCTGCCCGTGGTGCAGGCCCTCGAGGTGGTGCAGCGCACCAGCCCCAGCGAGCGCATGAAGGCGGGCCTCGCCACGGTCACCGAGAAGGTGCGCGCCGGCAGCAGCCTGAACCTGGCCCTGGAGCAGGCGAAGATCCTGGATCCCCTGGCGGTCGAGATGGTGCGCGTGGGCGAGCAGAGCAGCGCCCTCCCCGAGATGCTCGACCACGTGGCCGATTTCTTCGACCAGGAAGTGGAAAAGGCCACCACCGCCGTCACCAGCCTCATCGGCCCCATCCTCATCCTCTTCATGGGCGTGGTCGTCCTCGCCCTGCTGCTGGCCATCTACGTGCCCCTGTTCAACGCCAGCAGCGTGGTGCGGTAGGCCCTGCGCAGCGCGGAACCTTCGGGAGAACGGAAGCGAGGCACGGCTCAGCCGGGCCGAGCGCGGGGGTCCGGGGGTGTGCGCGCAGCGCGGAACCCCCGGAGCATTACCGGTACTTCCGCTTCAGCCACTTCTGCGGATCCTGGGGCTGGGCCTGATGGCGGATCTCGAAGCCGAGACGGGGGCCATCCACGGTATCGCCGACGGCGCCCACGGATTCACCGGCCTTGAGCACCTGGCCCTTGGCGACCTGGAGACCCAGCAGGTGGGTGTAGAGGGTGAACCAGCCACCGCCATGTTCGAGGATCACCATGGGGCCGTAGCTCTGGTAGTAGTCGGCGAAGGCCACCCGGCCGTCGGCCACGGCCGCCACGGGGGCGCCGCCGCTGGCCGCGATGAGCAGCCCGCTCTGCACGGTCTTGGTGTGGAAGCGCGGGTGCAGGTGCTCGCCGAAGCCCTGGGCCAGGGTGCCTTCCGTGGGCTGGGGCAGGTTGCCATACAGGGATGCGAAGGCCACGGCGGCCTCGAAGGCCTCGCCCTTGGGCTTGGCCAGCAGGCCGGTCAGCAGGCGCTCGAGCTGGACGGCCTCCTCCGCCAGCTCCGCCTGGACCTGCTTCTGGGCGGCCTCGTCCTTCTGAAGGCCCTCCAGGAACGCGCTGAGCTTCTCCTCCTGGAGGCGGAGCGCGGCCTGCAGCTGGGCGGATTCCTTTTCCTCGATGGCCAGGCGGGCAAGCACGTCCTTCAGGGCCTTCTCCTTGACCGCGAGGTCGTCCTGGAGCCGGTGGATCTGGTCCAGGCGCTTCCGCTCCTGCAGGCGCGCCCAGGCCAGCATGCGGCCCCGCCCCAGCCAGGCGTCCAGATCCTTGAACGTGGCGTAGATGCCCAGATCCCCCCAGGGGCCCAGCGCCTGCATCCAGCGCACCTGTTTGCGGAGATCCCGCTGGAGCTTCAGCACCTCGCCCTGGATGCGGGCCTGTTCGCGGCCGATGACCTGGACTTCGCTCTGAGCCTGGTCCCTTCGCAGGCGGGCCCCGTCCACCTGGGCCTTGGCCCGATCCCGTTGCAGGGAGATGCCCTGGATCTCCACCAGCACGCCCTTGCGCCGCTTCTTCAATGCCGCGAGCTGCTGGTCCACCTGGCCCAGGCGCCCCTGGATGACCGCGAGTTTCTGGCGCAGCTCCGCCGGATCCCGGGCCGTCTGGCCCAGCAGAATCACCGGGAGGATGAAGGCCAGGCTGCGGCGCACGGGCCTACTTCCGACCGCCCGCCGGAAGCAGCATGGCCAGGGCGCCCAGCACCAGCGGCCCGCCGATGGACAGGGGCAGCGCCAGCGGCGAGAAGGGGTCCGAAGGCAGCTGGGCCATGGGCAGCAGCCGCACGAAGACCTCCAACACCTTCACCTGCCCGGCGCTCCACCCCAGATCCTGGCCGAAATCCAGGAAGAAGCTCAGCCGCGGGCCGAGCTCGCGGAGCAGCAGCGTGAGCAGCAGGGCCAGCCCCGCGCTGGACTTCAGCAGGCGCGAGAGCAGCACCGCCCACAGCAGCATCTGGAGGCCCAGCAGCAGGCCGTGCAGATCCGCCCGCAACAGCTCCGGTGGCCAGGCCTCGCCGATGAGGCGCCAGCTCAGCACCCACACGGGAATCAGCGCGACCTGCGAGAGGAACAGCCCATGCACGAAGCCCAGCCCCGTCCCCGCGAAGAAGCCCTTGAGCCGCTCTCCCCGGGCCGCGGCCGCGGTCCACTGGCTCACGGGGCCAAAGGCGCCCAGCAGGACCACCAGCGACACCATCCAGTACATCACGCTCTGCAGGCTACCCAGGACGTAGGCCCGCAGCGAATCCGCGCCCAGGGGGACCTGGGTACCGAAGACGACGATCTGGGACCCCTCCACGCCCTGCTGGCCTCGGACGCCCATGAGCACCAGCCCCGCGAAGAACAGGCAGACCAGCGTCCAGCCGATGCGCAGCTTTGAACTACCGAAACGGTCCATGTGGGGCTCCATGCGAATACGGAGTCAGTCTACAGGCTGCGACCCCGAAGCCCCTACCGCCCCGCCACTACTCGCAGCAGGTGCGCCTTCACGTCGGCCAGGCGCTCGGGCAGCACGGCCACGAACACGGTATCGTCGCCGGCGAGGGTACCCACCTGACCGGGAACGGGATCGGCATCCACGCTGAGGCCCAGGGCCTGGGCGAAACCCGGGGCCGTGCGCAGCACCAGCAGGTTGGGCGGCGCCTCGATGATGGTCACTTCGGGCAGGACCTGGGCGGAGCCCTCCACCCGGCGGTAGCGCCCCTGGACCTTCTGCACCCCCAGGCGCTTGAGCCGCCGGGACAGGGTGGACTGGGTGAGCTCGTGGCCTTCCGCCGACAACCGGTCCAGCAGATCGGTCTGATCCGCGATGGGGTGGGTCTCCAGAAGCTGGAGGATGAGCTGATCCAAATCCATGCATGGATATTGCATGAAATTGCATGAATTCGCAAGTCGATCACTCAGATGTTTCACAAAAGCCATGAAATAGTTCTTGCCTCGGGAAATCTGATCTGTGCATATTATGCAATCGATTGCATGGTTATGCACCCCCATGCGCGCATATGCACAGGATTTCCGCATGCTGCCCAGCCCCACAGTCCCCGCTCTTTTGCCCACCTACGCCCCCTATCCCTTTCCCCTGGTGAAGGGCGAGGCTGACCGCGTCTTCGACGACCGGGGCCAAGCCTGGTGGGACTTCTACGGAGGCCACTGCGTGTGCGCCACGGGCCACAGCCACCCCAAGGTGGTGAAGGCCGTGGCCGACCAGGCCGCCTCGCTGCTCTTCTACTCCGCCGCCGCGGCCCTGCCCGTGCGGGATGCCGCCGCCGCGAAGATCACGGCCTTCTCAGGGATGGACTCGGTCTTCTTCTGCAACAGCGGCGCCGAGGCCAACGAGAACGCCCTGAAGGTGGCGCTGCTGCTGACGGGCCGGAAGACGCTGGCCGCCTTCGACGGCGGTTGGCACGGCCGGACCACGCTCGCCCTCTCCGTGACGGATGACCCCAAGATCACCCAGCCCTTCGCGGACAGCCTCACGCCCTGCCTGCGCCTGCCCTTCGGGGATCTGGCGGCCCTGGAAGCCGCGGACTTCTCGGACGTGGCCGGCGTCATCCTCGAGCCCATCCAGAGCATGGCCGGCATCAAGACCGCCTCGCGGGAGTGGTTCCAGGCCCTGCGGG
Source organism: Geothrix campi (assembly GCF_024609265.1). Taxonomy (GTDB): domain Bacteria; phylum Acidobacteriota; class Holophagae; order Holophagales; family Holophagaceae; genus Geothrix; species Geothrix campi. Next base: position 1,824,654 of record NZ_JANHMP010000001.1, read on the forward strand.
CCAAGTGCGATGTCAGCGGCACCCTGCTCATCTTCGACGAGATCCAGACGGGCATGGGCCGCCTGGGCACGCCCTTCGCATCCCAGTTCTACGGCGTGCGGCCCGATCTCATGACCTCCGCCAAGGGCCTGGCCTCCGGCGTGCCCATGGGGGCGCTCCTCATGACCGCCGCCGTGGCCTCGAAGCTCAAGGGCGGCGACCTGGGCAGCACCTTCGGCGGCGGGCCCCTGGCCTGCGCGGCCCTGCTGGCCACGGTGGACGTCATCGAGACCGAAGGGCTGATGGCGCAGGCTTCCGAAGCCGCTGAGCGGCTTCGGAAGGAGCTGAAAGGATCGGTCGTCGAAGCCATCCAGGGCGAGGGCCTCCTCCTGGGCCTCCGCACACCCCACGCCGCCGCCCTCAAGAAGCACCTCATGGCGCAGCACATCCTCCTGGGCGGCTCCGGGGACCCCAAGGTGCTGCGCCTCATGCCGCCCCTCAATGTCAGCGACGCGGCCCTCACCGCCCTGGTCGCCGCCATCCACGCCTTCGCCAAGCCCTGATTCCGGGAGCCCACATGAAGCACTTCACCCGCATCGCCGACCTGGGCCCCGAGGGCGTCCAGCAGATCCTGGCCAGGGCCGCCGCCTGGAAGAAGGAGCGGCCCGGCGCCATCTTCGCGGACCGCATCCTCGGCATGGTCTTCTTCAACCCCAGCCTGCGCACCCGGGCCAGCTTCGAGGCGGCCATGCTGCGGCACGGCGGCCACGCCATCGTGCTCGAAGTGGGCGCCGGCACCTGGAAGCTGGAGGACCGCGACGGTGCCGTGATGGACCAGGACCGGGCCGAGCACGTGCGCGAGGGCGTGCCCGTGCTCGGCCGCTACGTGGATGCCCTGGCCGTGCGGACCTTCTCCCACGGCGATGGCGACGCCATCGATGAGCTGGATCCCGTCATCAACGCCTTCCGGCGCTTCTCCACCGTGCCCGTGCTGAGCATGGAGAGCGCCCGGGAGCATCCCCACCAGGGCCTGGCGGACCTGCTCACCATCCAGGAGGCCCACGGCACCACGAAGGTGCCCGTGACCCTCACCTGGGCGCCGCACATGAAGCCCCTGCCCAAGGCGGTGCCCAACTCCTTCCTGCTGACCGCCGCCGCCTGTGGCGCGGAGATCCGCGTGGCCCACCCCAAGGGCTACGAGCTGGCGCCGGAAGTGCGCGCCGAGGCGGAGAAGTACGCGGCGGCCACCGGCGGGAAGATCCTCTACACCACGGACCAGGACGCCGCCCTGGAGGGCAGCGCCGCCGTCTACGCCAAGGCCTGGGGGCCCTCCACCACGTCGGGCCTGGCGGCCGCGCCCATGACCGACCTGGGCGCCTGGATGCCCACCGCCGCCCACATGCAGAAGGCCGCGAAGGAGGCCATCTTCACCCACTGCCTCCCCGTGCGCCGGAACCTGGAAGTCCACGACAGCGTCCTGGACGGCCCCTGGAGCCGCGTGGTGGACGAGGCCGAGAACCGCTTCCACGTGCAGCGCGCCACCATCGACCATCTGCTGAACGATTGACATCGATCCGGGGGGGACCGCCCGGGTCCCCCCACGTGGTGCCCGGGCAAAGCCCAGCCACCACGTCCAATTCCGGAGTTATCCATGCCGCTCTCCCCCAATCCCTACGCCGCCCTCAAAGAAGCCTCCCGGTACGTTCGCCTGTTCCGAGGCAAGACCTTCGTGGTGAAGGTGGGCGGCGACGTCATCGCCGAGCCCAAGATTCGCAAGGCGCTCTGCGAGCAGATCGCCCTGCTGTGGTCCTTCTCCATCAAGGTGGTGGTGGTGCACGGCGGCGGCGCGGAGCTGGACGCCGTGTGCGAGGCCATGAACATCCCCGTGCAAAAGGTGGCGGGGCGGCGGGTGACGAGCCCCGAAGTGCTGGACGCCGCCAAGATGGTGTTCGCGGGCCAGGTGCACATGGACCTGCTGGCGGAGCTCCAGGCCGCCGGCGTGCCCGCCGTGGGTCTCACGGGCCTGGACGCCGGCCTGCTCAAGGCCACCAGGCGGCCGCCGGTGCCCATCGTGCCGGACGGCGCCACCGAACCCCAGCTGGTGGATTTCGGCCTGGTGGGCGACATCGACACCGTGGATCCCCACGTTCTCAGCCACCTGCTCGAAGGAGGTTTCGTGCCGGTGGTGGCGCCGCTTTCCGGGGGGGAAGACGGCGCCATTTACAACACCAACGCCGACACCATCGCCGCCAGCCTGGCCTCGGCCCTGCACGCCGAAAAGCTGTTCTTCCTGCTCTCCGTCCCGGGCCTGCTGAAGGACGTCCACAAGGCCTCCTCCCTCATTCCCCATGCCACCCTGGAGGAGCTCGCCGCCTTCGAGGCCAAGGGTGTCATCAGCGGCGGCATGCGCCCCAAGGTCGCGGCGGTGAAGGCGGCTCTCCAGGGCGGCGTCGCCAGCGCCCACCTGGTGAGCGGCATCGCCCCGGACGCCCTGCTGGCGGAGATCTTCACCAATGAGGGCAGCGGAACGATGATCGTATCGGGGATCGCATCGGGAACCGCCGCGCCCACGGCCGGGGCCAAGCCATGAGCCCGGCGGAGCTGCTCACGCTCCTGGTCGGCACGCCCAGCGTGTCCGGCGAGGAGGGCCCCCTGGCGGACCTGGTGCAGAACCTCGTCTCCACCCAGGGTTTCGAAGTCCAGCGCCAGGGCCACAACCTCTGGTTCACCTTCGGAAAGAAGGGCGGGCCGAGGCTCCTGCTCAATTCCCACCTGGATACCGTACCTCCCAGCGCCGGCTGGGAGGGCGATCCCTTCACGCCCGTCTGGCATGGGTCCCGGCTCCAGGGCCTGGGGGCCAATGACGCCAAGGGCTGCGTGACCGCCATCCTGCTCGCGGCCTTCGACCTCGCGAAGCAGCCCCTCGACGGCGAGGTGGTGGTGGCCCTCACGGCCGAGGAGGAGACCGGCGGCCAGGGCATCGCCACCATCCTCGACCAGCTGGGCCCCCTGGATGGCGCCGTGGTGGGCGAGCCCACGGGCCTGCGGGTCTGCGCCGCCCAGCGGGGCATGCTCCTCCTGAAGTGCACGGCCCGGGGCCAGAGCGGCCACGTGGCCAACGCCCAGATGCTGGGCGCCGAGAATGCCATCCACAAGGCGGCCCGGGACATCGCCAAGGTGGCCGCCATGGAGTTCCCGGCCCACCCGCTGCTGGGCAGCCAGAAGGCCCAGGTCACGCAGATCAGCGGCGGCCTGCGCCGCAACCAGGTGCCCGACGCCTGCGAGTTCTTCATCGACCTCCGCACGGGCCCCGATCAGGACCACGACGCCCTGTGCGCCGCCTTCCAGCGGCAGCTCGAGAGCGAAGTCGCCATCCACTCCAAGCGCTACCTGCCCAAGGGCACGGATCCCAAGCACGCCATCGTCCGCGCCGCCCTTCAGGCCGCCAAGAAGGCAGGCCCCGTGGGCTCCGGCACCACCTCGGACTGGGCCTTCCTGGGCGGCGTGCCCGCCGTGAAGGTCGGCCCTGGTGACACCTTCCGCAGCCACTGCCCCAACGAATACCTCACCATCCAGGAACTTGAAGCGGGTGCGGCCTTCTATGCCAAGCTCATCCCCGCGTTCTTCAAGATGCAGGCGGCCAACCAAGAGACGGGGGCCCGATGAGACCTGAAGCCACCACCCTCTGGGCCAAGGACGTGCCACTGGATGCGGCCATCCACCGCTTTACCGTGGGCGAGGATCCCGAGACGGACCTGGCCCTGTTGGCCTGGGATGCGCTCGGCAGCGCCGCCCACGCCCGGATGCTGGCCGCCACGGGCCTCATCCCCGAAGCCGACGCCGTTTCGCTGGTCCGCGGGCTGCGGCGCATCGCCAACCTCGCCAAGCAGGGGGCCTTTCCCATCCCGCCCCACATGGAGGATGGCCACACCACCATCGAGGCCGATCTCACGCGGAACCTGGGCCCCGTGGGCGGCCGCATCCACCTGGGCCGTTCCCGCAACGACCAGGTGATCCTGGCCCTGCGCCTCTACCTGCGCAATGCCCTGGTGATCCTGGGCCTGCGGGTGGCGGACCTGGCCGAGGGCTTCCTCACGTTCGCGAAGGCGAATCAGGACACGCCCCTGCCGGGCTACACGCACCTGCGACGGGCCATGCCCAGCACCTTCGGCCTCTGGGCCACGGCCTTCGCCGAAGGCCTGCTGGAGGAGCTGGAGGCCCTGCAGGGCGTGTACGGCCGCCTGGACCGCTGCCCGCTGGGATCGGCCGCCGGTTTCGGCGTGCCCCTGCCCATCGACCGGGAACTCACGGCGAAGCTGCTGGGCTTCTCGAAGGTGCAGCGCAGCCCCATCGACGTGCAGAACAGCCGGGGCCGCCACGAGGCCGCCGTGCTGCAGTGGGCCGCCTCCGTGGGTGGCGTGCTGGAGAAGTTCCTCTGGGACGTCTCCCTCTACAGCACCGAGGAGTTCGGCTTTCTCAAGCTGCCGGACGCCTTCACCACCGGCTCGAGCATCATGCCCCAGAAGAAGAACCCGGACGTGGTGGAGCTGGCGCGGGGCCGCTGCCGGGAGCTGCGCGGCGCCGCGGGCCTGGTGGAGCAGCTCGCCTCGGGCCTGCCCTCCAGCTACCACCGGGACTTCCAGCTGCTGAAGCAGCCCCTGATCACCGCGCTGCGGCACGCCGACGACCTCTTCGCCGTGCTGAAGCCCCTGCTGCCCGCCCTCCAGGTGAAGGCCAAGGCCGCCGCCGCGGCCTCCAGCGACGAGCTCTACGCCGCCCACCAGGCCTACGTCCTCGTGCAGGGCGGCCTGCCCTTCCGCGAGGCCTACCGCCAGGTGGCCCAGCAGATCCAGGACGGCACCTTCGCTCCGGACCGCACGGCTCTCACCGCCACCCACCTGGGCGGCGCCGGCAACCTGGCCCTGGACGCGCTCGAAGCCGACCTCGCCGCTGCCCGTGGCTGGATCGAGGCGAGGCAGCAAGCCCATGCCCAAGCGGAGGCTGCGCTATGGGTGAACTGAGGAACGGCCCCCTTGATGTTTCTCTCTTGAAAGGCCTCCCATGAGCCAGCTCGCCGTTCTCGCCTTCTCGGGGGGTCTCGACACCTCCTTCTGCGTGCTCTACCTCAAGGAGCAGGGCTACGACGTGGCCACGGTCACGGTGAACACGGGGGGCTTCTCGCCGGAGGAGCTGGCCCGCATCGAGGCCGCCTCGCCGAAACTGGGCGCCGTCAGCCACACCACGGTGGACGCCCGCATCGGGCTCTTCGATGGCTACCTGCGCTACCTGGTCTACGGCAACGTGCTGCGGGGCCAGATGTACCCGCTGTCCGTGTCGGCCGAGCGCGTCTGCCAGGCCCGGGCCGTGGCGGAGCTGGCCAAGGACATGCACGCCGCCGCCATCGCCCACGGCTCCACCGGCGCCGGCAACGACCAGGTGCGGTTCGATGTGGCCTTCCGCGCCCTGGCGCCGGACCTCCAGATCCTCACCCCCATCCGCGACCTGGCCCTCTCCCGGGCCGAGGAGATGGCCTACTGCGCCGACCGGGGCGTGATCTTCCCCCCGAAGACGCAGGACTACTCCATCAACGAGGGCATGTGGGGCACCAGCGTGGGCGGCCGGGAGACCCTCGATCCCTGGACCTCCCTGCCCGAGGCGGCCTTCCCCGGCGGCGTCATCGGCAGCCTGGCCCCCAAGACGCTGGTCATCGGCTTCGAGGCAGGCGTGCCCGTCTCCCTGGATGGCAACAGCATGGACCCCGTCACCCTCGTCGCCCAGCTCAACGCCGTGGGCCGGCCCTACGGCATCGGCCGCGGCGTGCACCTCGGCGACACCATCCTGGGCATCAAGGGCCGCGTGGGCTTCGAGGCCCCGGCCGCGCACCTGCTCATCGGCGCCCACCGAGAGCTGGAGAAGCTCGTCCTCAGCGGGAAGCAGCTCTTCTGGAAGGAGAGCCTGGGCAACCTGTACGGGTCGCTCCTCCACGAAGGCCACTTCTTCGACCCGCTGGCCCGCGATCTCGAGGCCTTCCTCGAATCCAGCCAGGACCGCGTGAGCGGCGAGGTGCGTCTCACCTTGCACCCCCGCGCCTTCGTGGTAGAGGGCGTGCAATCCCCCTATTCCCTGATGGATCCCCGCATCGCCACCTACGGCGAGGCCAACAAGCTCTGGACCGGCGCCGAGGCCGCCGGCTTCGCCAAGGTCTTCGGCGTCCAGCAGGTCCTCACCCTCAAGGCCAAGCCGAACTGATTCCGAGGTCCCCATGCGCATCCACGTCGACAAACTCGCCTCGGTCACCCGCAACCTGCGGCTGGGCCGCACGCTCACGCTCTCACCGGAGATCCTGCTGGAAGAAGGCTCAGTCATCGCCTGCCGCATCCGGGGCGAGAAGACCACCTACAACCAGCTGGAGGATCCCCACGGGCGCATGAGCACCTTGCATGACGGGGACATCCTCGTGGGGGCCCTGGGCCACCGCAATGCCCTCCAGGGCTACGAAGGCGTCATGCCCGAGTCCCTGAAACCGGGCGATACCGTGAACCTGCTCAACATGGGCGGCGTCATCGGCAAGTGCCTGTCCCACAACCCTGATGTGGGCAAGCCCTTCGAACTGGAGGTGCTGGGCCAAGTGCTGGTGTTCCCCGAGTTCCAGTCCCGCGCTGGCCAGCCCGCCCACATCCGCATGGGCGCGCTCAAGGGTACGGGCCTCTCCACCCACTGCCCCGTGGTGTACGTGGCGGGCACCTGCATGAACGCGGGCAAGACCGCCGCTGCCTGCGCCACCATCCGCCAGCTCAGCCGCGCGGGCTACCGCGTGGGCGCCTGCAAGCTCACGGGCGTGTCTCTCATGCGCGACGCGCTGGCCATGCGCGACTACGGCGCCGAGGTGGCCCTGGACTTCACCGACGCCGGCATCGTCTGCACGGACGCGCGCAGTGCGGCCGGCGTGTCGCGCATCATCTTCTCGGAACTGGCGGCCCACGGCGTGGATGTCATCGTGGCTGAGACCGGCGACGGCATCATGGGCGAGTACGGCGTCCAGGCCATCCTCGAAGACGCCGACCTGAAGGCCCTGAGCGGCGCGTTCATCCTGTGCGCCAACGATCCCGTGGGCGCGGCCGGTGGCGTCCATCACCTGAAGAACGCCTTTGCCATCCAGGCCGACCTCATCGCCGGCCCCGCCACCGACAACCGCGTGGGCGAGCGCTTCGTGGCCACCCTCGGTCTCCCCGCCCGCAACGCCCGCGCCGATTCGGAAGCACTCGGCAAGTTCGTGCTGGGCCTCGTCGAGCCCAAGATCGCGGCCAAGGCATGAGCAAGGTCGACGTGCTCATCCTCGGTGCCTCCGGCTACGGCGGAGGCGAACTGCTGCGCTGGCTGTCGATTCATCCCGCGGTGAAGTCCCTCCGCGGCACGGCCAGGAGCCACGCGGGCAAGCCCTTCCATGCCCAGCACCCGCACCTGCAGGGGCTGGTGGAGGGTACCTTCGAGGCCGCGCCGGACTGGACGCCCCTGGCCGACAGCGCCTTCCCGGTCGTGTTCTCGGCCCTCCCCCACGGGGAGCTGGCCAGGCTTTGGCCGGAGTTCCAGACCGAGTGGACGCGTCTTGGCCTCGCGGACAAAGTCACGGTCATCGATCTCTCCGCCGATTTCCGCCTGGATCCCGCCTGGGTCTACGGCCTGGTGGACTGGAAGCCCGGGCGCATGAAGGGCGCCCGGCGCATCGCCAATCCCGGCTGCTTCGCCACCGCCCTGCAGCTGGCCCTGCTGCCACTGGCCCCCTGGAAACCCGCCTTCGTGGCCGTCACCGCCGCCACGGGTTCCTCGGGATCCGGCGCCGCACCCAGCGACACCACCCACCATCCCACCAGGGCCACGGACTTCCGCGCCTACAAGATCCTCAGCCACCAGCACGAGGCCGAGGTGCTGCGCACGCTCGCCGCGGAGAGCTGGGAGGTGCCGCTGAGCTTCGTGCCCCAGAGCGCGCCCATGGTGCGGGGCATCTTCGCCACCCTTCAATTCCCGCTGCCCGCGGGAATTGAAGGCGGGGCCCTTCGGGCCCTCTATGAGGACTTCTACAAAGATCGCTTCTTTGTGCGGATCGTGGAGGGGTCGCCCCGCGTGGCCGCCACCACGGGCAGCGCCTTCGCCGATATCGCGGTGGCGGCGCGCCATGGCCACGGCGCCGTGATGGTCGCCCTGGACAACCTGGGCAAGGGCATGGCCGCTCAGGCCGTGCAGAACCTCAACCTGGCCCTGGGCCTGCCGGAGTGGACGGGACTCAAGGTGGCGGGCGGGTACCCCGGCTGAGGCATCGAAGATGCCTAGATCGCTTAATAGACAAGACTTCCGGATGTGGGATGATGATTGACCCTTTCCGGAGCGTCTATGAATCCATCCCTTCTCACCCGTGAGGCCCTGGGCCGGTTCGCCAACGAAAGCCGTGCGGCCTTCGAGGCGGAGCTGAAGACCCTGGTGGAGATCCCCTCCATCAGCGCCGACCCGGCCCACCAGGGCGATGTGCGGCGCGTGGCCGAAGCGGCGCGGGCGCTCTTCGAGCGGCACGGGGGCAAGGCCGAGATCCTGGAGACCAGCGGCAATCCCCTCATCCACGGGTGGTTCGGCGAGGATCCCAGCTGCTCGACGATCACGGTCTACAACCACATGGACGTGCAGCCCGCCAACGAACCCGAGTGGACGGCGGAGCCCTTCACCTTCGTGGTGGCCGGCGACACCTACCGGGGCCGCGGCAGCACGGACGACAAGGGTCCGGCCGTGACGGCCTTCTTCGGTGCCCTGGCGGCCCGCAAGGCGGGCGTGCCCCTCAACATCCACTTCCTGTGGGAGACCGAGGAGGAGATCGGCTCGCCCAGCTTCGAGGGTGGCCTGAATCGGCACAAGGACCGCCTGAAGACCGACGCCATCGTGGTGAGCGACACGGTCTGGATCACCCGCGGCAAACCCAGCACTCCTGCGGGTCTGCGCGGCCTCAAGGGCTTCCGCCTGACGCTGGAGACCGCGGACCACGACCTGCACAGCGGCGTGGTGGGCGGCGCGGCGCGCAATCCACTGGCCGAGCTCATCAAGGTCGTGGCCGAGATGATGGATGGCGAAACCGGCAAGGTAAAGATCCCCGGCTTCTACGACGAGGTGGTGAAGCCCTCCAAGCAGGAGCTGGAGGAGTGGGAGAACGCCGGCTTCAGCGTGGACACCTTCAAGAAGGACCACATGATCACCGGCATGCGCACCGAGGATCCCATCAAGGTCATGAAGCGCGTCTGGGGTCGGCCCACCATGGAAGTCCACGGCGTCGTGGGCGGCTACACGGGCCCCGGCATCAAGAGCGCCGTGCCGCCCCGGGCCGAGGTGAAGCTGAGCTGCCGCCTGGTGCCGGACATGGACGAGGCCAAGACCATCGGCCGCATCCGCGCCTTCGTGAACGAGCGCTTCCCCGATGTGCAGTTCCACGAAGAGCATGGCCTGGCGCCTTTCAAGGGCCATGTCACCGGCCCCTACGCCGAGGCCATCAAGGACGCCTACCACTTCGCCTTCAACGCCCCCTGCTCCTTCACCCGGGAAGGCGGCAGCATCGGCGCCGTGAAGACCATGGAGGACATCCTGGGCTGCGATGTGTTCTTCCTGGGCCTCAGCCTGCCCAGCCACGGCTACCACGCGCCCAACGAGAACTACGACTGGGAACAGGCCGGGGGCGGCATCGCAGCCTTCGCGCACTACTTCCAGACGGTGAGTGGGATCAAGAACTGAAGACCGTTACCTGCACAGAAACGCCGGCCAGGGGCCGGCGTTTCTGCGTCAGAACGTGCCTTGGACAAGGCCTCCGTCCACCAGCAGGCTCTGGCCGGTGAGGTAGCTCGCGGGCTGGCCGCAGAGGAAGGCGATGACGGCGCCGACCTCACCGGGGTCTCCGATGCGGGCGGCGGGGATGGCCGCGGCGGTGCGGGCGTAGTACTCGTCCATGGTGATGCCTTCGGCGGCGGAGCGCAGCTCAGCCAGGTGGACCTGGCGGTCAGTCATCACGTGGCCAGGCAGGACAGCGTTCACCGTGATCCCCTCCGCGGCTGTCTCCAGGGCTAGGGTGCGGGTAAAGCCCGATAGGCCGGCCCGCAGGGTGGAGCTGATGGTGAGCAGGGGCGTGGGCTGCTTGGCCACCAGGCTGGTGATGTGGACGATGCGGCCCCACTGGGCGGCCCGCATGCCGGGCAGGACAAGCCGTGACAGGCGCACCACGTTCATCAACGTGGATGCCACCCCGGCGGCCCAGTCGTCGTCGGAGAGGTCTGCGGAGCCTGCGGCCTTGGGACCGCCCGTGTTGGTCACCAGGATCTGCACGGGACCCATCGCGGCCCCCGTGGCCTGATGCCAGCGGGCCAGATCCTCGGCCTTGGACACGTCCGCCGCCACCGTGAGGGCGGGCACGCCCAGGGCCTCCAGCTCGGCCTTCACCGCCGCCAGGGCATCCTCGCTCCGCCCGCATACGGACACCGCGCAGCCTTCCGCTGCCAAGGCCAGGGCCGCGGCCCGACCCAGCCCCTTGCTGCCCGCCGCCACCATGACCACCTTGCCGCGAATGCCGAGATCCATGGGTTCCTCCTGGGCTACCGGGGTGCGGATGGCGTTTGTTCGACGGGCGCGGCCGCGGTGGAGGCCGGCTCGGGACGTCGGGGAGCGGCGGGCGGCGGGCACCCCTGGGCCTGCCCCAACCCCTTGAGGTAGGCCCGTCGGGTCAGGCCCGCGGCGACGGCCTCGGCCACCAGCCGGGAGCGGCGTTCGGCTCCGCTCAGCTTCCGCACCCAGCCCCGGAAGGGGATGAGGCCCTCGGTCGTATGGCGCACGGCGCCCACGGCCGCGCCGCCCGCCTCGGCCCGGCCGCGTTCGCCCAGGCTTGGAGCCGCTGCCGGCGGAGCATCCAGGTCCGGAGGCAGGGCCGCATCCAGCTGCTGCACCTCTGCCACCAGGCCGGCGCAGCTGGGATCCGCCGGTGGTCCGTAGGGGGCCTTCTGGGCCGCCAGCAGGATCGGCGGGATCTTGGCGCGCACCAGGTTGAGGTCGCCCAGGGGCGCGGTGGCGGCATCCGACAGGTTGGCCGCCTCGGGCTTGGAGCAGGCGGACAGGGCCAGCAAAGACGAAAGGGTCAGCAGGGACGACACCAAGATCCGGGGGGTTGCCATGGCGCGAAGTATACCGGGCCCTCCCGGCCCTGAAGCCTCCGGGCGCCACTGCTACCCTCGGAGGATGCCCGCCCTGGAACTGGACTCCCTCACCAAGCGCTTCGGCGACAAGACGGCCGTCGACGACCTCAGCCTCGCCCTCGAACCCGGTGCCTTCCTGGGCCTACTGGGCCGCAACGGGGCCGGGAAGAGCACGACGCTGAAGATGGTGACGGGCCTGCTGAAGCCCACCTCGGGCCGCATCCGAGTGCTCGGCCTGGACCTCGAATCCGACCCCCTCGCCGTGAAGCGCCAGATCGGCGCCATGCCCGAGGACATGGCCCTCCTCGACATGCTAACGGGTCCCCAGTACCTGCGCTTCGTGGGCCGCATGTACGGCATGCCGGACGCCCTCATCGATGGCCGTCAGGCGGAGCTGTTCGACACCCTGGACCTGGCGCCCGGCCCGAAGACGCTCATCGCGGACTACAGCTTCGGCATGAAGAAGAAGGTAGCCCTCTGCGCGGCGCTCATCCACGGGCCCAAGGTCGTGTTCCTCGATGAGCCCTTCGAGGGCATCGACCCCGTCACCAGCCGCACCATCAAGGACATCCTCCAGAGCCTGCAGCAGAGCGGCGTCACGTTGGTGCTCACCAGCCACATCCTCGAAGTGGTGGAGAAGCTCTGCCCCCTCATCGCCATCCTGGACGAGGGCCGGCTCAAGGGCTTCGGCCCCCTGCAGGAACTTCGCCGAGGCAATGAAAGCCTCGAACAGCTCTTCGTCGATCTGGTGGGTGGCCCCCAGAAGGAGGGCCTCTCGTGGTTGTGAGCCCCTTCCGCGCCCTGTTGGCCGCCCACGGACAAGCCACCTGGAACCGCTCGGCCCGGGAGCTGGGACGGCAGGGTGCCTGGGCCCTGGCCCTGGCGGTGGGCGTGTTCTCCCTGCTTGGGGCCCTCGGCCTGCTCCTGGGTGGGGGCGCCCTGGGCTGGCTCCTGGGGAGCCGCCTCGAACGGCCGGTCGTCATCACGATCCTCGGCACCCTGCTCGCCTTCCTGGGCTTCGGCGGCGGCCTCATTGGCGGCGTCCTGGGCGGCGCCCGGGAGCTGGCCTGGGAGACCTACCGGGGCTTCCCCCTGCGGCTGCGGACCCTCTACCTGGCGGAGCTGACGGCGGGCCTGGCGGACATGCTGCCGCTGACGATGGGCCTGGCCCTGACGGGGCTGATGCTGGGCATCGGTGCGGCGGCACCCTGGACTTTGCCGCTGATCCCGCTCGTGCTTCTCGAGACGCTGCTGATGCTGCTGGCCCTCCAGCTGCTGGTGGGGGGCCTGGCTGCGGCCCTGGTGAAGCGCCTCCGCCTCGCCCTGGTGGGCCTGGGGATCCTGGCCTGGCTGGGCTCCACCCTGATGTCCTCCGGCCTGCCGAAGCGCGGGGCAGGGCCGTCCACCCGCCCCCTCCAGGCCGCCCAGGTCGAGAAGGCCCAGGCCCTGGGGCGGGGCGCCGCCCGGGTGCTGGAAGCCCTGCCCACCCATGCCGCCGCCCGGAGTCTGGCCAAGGCGCAGGCTGGGCAGTGGAGCGCGGCCCTGGCCCTGCACCTCTACCCGCTGGGCCTGCTGGCGCTGGTGATGGTCCTGGGCGCGCGGATCATGGCCCGGGAGACGAGCGGAGCCACGGCCCCGCCCTCCACCACCCGTAGGCCCGATCGCCTGTGGAGTTTCCGGCATCCCGCCGAAGGTCTCGGACGGCTCCATTTCCAGACGCTCATGCGCAGCCACCTGGGCCGCTTCGCCTTCCTGATGCCCCTCATGACCGTGGTGCTGCTGAAGGGTCCCTTCGCCCAGTTCAAGGCGAACCCCCTCTGGACCGTGCCCGCGGCCTTCGCCTACCTGTCCCTGGTGGCGAACAACTTCGTGTTCAACCAGTTCGGCCTGGACCGGCACGGCGTGAAGGGCCTGCTGCTCCTGCCGGTGGGGCCGGAGGATCTGCTCAAGGGGAAGCTGCTGGGCATGGCGGCCCACCAGGGGCTCCAGGCCCTGGCGCTGGCGGGCTTGCTGCTGGCTGTGGATCACGCGGGGCTCATTCCCCTGCTCGGCGGCATGCTGCTCATGGGCTGCATCTTCCTGGCCCAGACTTCGGTGGGGCAGTGGACCTCCACCTGGGCGCCGCGGCCCATGGCCATGGATAGCCTCAAGAACAACAACATGCCCTTCGCCCTGGGCCTGCTGAGCGTGGCCACCTCGGGCTTCTGGGCCAGCCTCTTCGGGGGCGCCTACGCGCTGCTGGCCTGGAGCTCGCCGCGGCTGCTGGTGCCGGGCATGGCGCTCCTCTTCGGGCTGGTGCTGACGGCGCACCTGCTGCTGCTGCCCGCGGCGGCCGCGGCCCTGGACCGGCGCCGGGAGAAGCTGGTGGAGGCCCTGGGATGAATCCCGAGGCGCTGCGGCTGGCGGCGGAGCTGGGCGGATCGGTGCTCTCGGCGCCCGGCGGCGGGTTCGTCCTCGTGGAGCGGATCCAGGGCCACGGCCTGCCGCAGATCCTGGTGCTGGGGCGGACGGCGGAGGACCTGGTCGAGCCCCTGGCGGCTGCGGCCGCGATCCAGGCCCGGGGCCTGGCGGTGAACGTGCTGGGCCTCGTGCCGGCGCCCGGCTGCGACCTAGCCTCCACCCTGGACCTGCACCGCCGACGCCTGGGCGCCCTCGTTTGCGCCCTGGACGCGGGCCTGCCCTGGCTGGACGGGAAGCCCATGCTGGTCCGGCGCCTGCCGGGCCGCATCGCCCGGACCGTGCCCGTGGCCCTGGAGAAGGCCCCCATGGGCCCCCTGGAGAAGGCGGACCTGAAGCTATTCCTGCCGGACTGGGACAAGGCCCGCCGCAAGATGACCTTCCGCCGCCCGGAGTGGCGGGAGGCGCCAGATCACGTGGAGCACGGCGGCTTCGAGGCGGACCTCTGGCCCGGCGTGCCCCTGCCCGAAGGCGCCGAGCTGCGGGTGCCGCCCCTGGTGCTGCCGGAAGCCACGGCCCTCACCGACGCCCTCCGCACGGCCCTGCGCACCGCCACGGGCCAGCCCATCCCCTTCCTACCCCTGCCCGGCGACCCCGCCCCCCTCCACGCGCTGCGCACGCTCACGCCCGAGGCCACCGCCTTCCGCGGGCCCGCCCGGGCCTGGGAGCTGGCCTTCGAAGGGCTCTCCCGCCTGCCCGCGCCGCCACACTTCTGCGCGCGCTGCTGAAGGCCATCGGGCGCAGGATGCCGTTTTTACATGAAGGCGCGCCCGGTGGAAATGTGTATATTTTCAACAACTCGGCATTTTTGGCTTTGACTCAAGGGGGAGGGTGCCCATGGTGCTTGCCAAGCGGTTGCCATCCCGGCCTCCCCGATCCACCTGGTTCGCCCCGGCCCAGCGCGCCCCCCACCGCACGCTCCAGATGGAAGCCGAGGCCTGCCTGGCCAACCCAGTCGCCCAGTTCCTCACCGCCTCCCTGGACGGGCTGGTGCTCATCCTGGACTGCCACCGCCAGGTGCTGGCGGCCAACGCCTCGGTCCAGGCCCTGGTGGGGGCGACCTCCGAGGCTCTGATGGGCCGCCGCCCGGGGGAAGTCTTCGGGTGCATCCACGCAGAGGAGGGCCCGGGGGGCTGCGGCACCAGCAGGGCCTGCGCCCACTGCGGCGCGGTGCTGGCCATTCTGGAGGGGCAGCGCACCGGCCGCCCGGCTCGCTCCGAGTGCCTCCTCATGCTTCGCAACGGCGACACCACCCAGTGCGCGGAGTTCGAGATCGCCGTCAACCCCCTGCGGGTGGGCCGCCACGAGTTCCAGGCGGTCTTCCTCCATGACGTCAGCCCCACCAAGCGCCGGGACGCCCTGGAACGCCTCTTCTTCCACGACATCGCCAACCTCATGCAGGGCATCCGCGGCTGGAGCGACCTGCTGTGCGCCGGGGGCGCCAGCACCCAGCAGGTGGCGGATAAGCTCGTGCGCCTCACGGGCCTCCTGGACCGCGAGCTCCAGAGCTACCGGGCCATGGTCCAGGCCGAGCACGGCGAGCTGCGCCCCAACCTGCGCGAGGTCCCGCCCATAGAGATCCTCCAGGACGTCCGGGACCTGCTCTCCCGCCACGCCACCGGCGGGAGCCGCCCTGTGGTCCTGCGGGCCATCTCGGCCGAGCCCATCCGCACCGATCCCGAGCTGCTCTCCCGGGTGATGCTCAACCTGGCCGTCAACGCCGCCGAGGCCATCGCGCCCGGGGAGTCCGTCACCCTGTCCGTCCGCCCGGTGAACGGCCAGCTGCGTTTCCAGGTGCACAACCCCGGCGAGATCCCCCAGGCCATCCGCAGCCAGATCTTCCTCCGCTCCTTTAGCACCAAGGCCGACAGCGGCCGGGGCCTGGGCACCTACGCCGTGAAGCTCTTCGGGGAGAAGGTGCTGGGCGGCAAGGTGGGCTTCGACACCGGCCCGCCCGGCACCACCTTCTGGATTGACCTGGACCTGTTCCCCGCCTGAGCGGCCTCCGGGCAGGGCCGGAAGGGTAAGGTAGGGGGAACCTCCCATCGAGACCCCATGCCCGACCGCGTCGGCAAGTTCGAGATCCTCCGCACCCTGGGCCAGGGGGCCATGGGCGAGGTGTTCCTGGCGCGGGACACGACGCTGGGGCGCGAGGTGGCCCTCAAGACCATCCGGCCCCAGGCGGACGCCGAGGCCCTGGGCGATCTGAAGGCCCGCTTCGCGCGGGAGGCCCAGTCCGCCGCCGGGCTGCACCACCCCAACGTGGTGACCATCTACGAGTTCGGCGAGGCGGACGGGCTGCTCTACTTCGCCATGGAAGTGGTGGAGGGCCCCAGCCTGGAGAGCCTCCTGCGCCGCCAGGCCCTGGCGCCCCGGGCCTTCCTGGAGGCCATGGCCCAGGTCTGCGACGGCCTCCAGGCCGCCCACCAGAAGGGCATCGTCCACCGGGACATCAAGCCCGCCAACATCATGATCGCCCGCGAAGGCGAGCGGCCCGTGGCCAAGATCCTGGATTTCGGCGTGGCGAAATCGCTGGGCCAGGAGGCCACCCAGACGGGCATGGTGGTGGGCACCCTCGCCTACATGGCCCCCGAGTACCTGAGCCGGGGCCAGGCCACGCCCTCCGCCGACCTCTTCGCCGTGGGCGTCATCCTCTACGAGGGCCTGGCGGGGCACCGCCCCTTCCAGGGCGACACCAACGGCTCGCTCATCTACTGCATCCTCAACGAGCCCGCGCCGGACCTGGACACGAGCCGCCTGGAGGGCCTGAGCCCCGCCCTGCGGGACCTGGTGACCCGGGCCCTGGCCAAGGATCCCCTGGAGCGCTTCGGCTCCGCGAAGGATCTGGGCGAGGCCCTGCGCGCCGCCCTGGATCCCGCCTGGCGCCCCCAGGACCAGCCCTCAGATCGGCCCTCCGATCAGGCCACCGTGGCGCTTCCCCACCCCGCGAAGGCCGCGCCCCGGCGCCGCGGGGCCTGGGCCCTGGGGCTGGCGAGCCTACTGGCCGCGGGCGGCGCCTGGTGGGCCCTGCGCCCGGCCCCGCCGAGAAACGCCGCCATGGACGACGCCGCCCTCAAGGGGGCCGAGGCCCTGGTGGACAGCGACCCCCTCAGCGCCCTGCGCATCATCCGCGACGTGATGGCCCAGGCCCCGCCCGGCCAGCGGGTGGACCCCGACGCCCTGGCCCTCCTGCTGGTCGTCCAGTACCGCGCCAAGGACCTGGAAGGCTTTCTCGCCACCCTCAAGGACGCCCAGGCCCGAGGCGTCCCCGCTGTCGACCTCCTCCAGAACCGCCGCTACAAAGCCATGCTCACCCAGGACCACAAGGCCGGGCGGCTGCCGGCGGAGCTGAGGGCGCGGCTGTTGAAGGGGGAGTACGGGGACTGAGCCTCGGATGGGCCGGCCAACCGTTCGGAGGTGGATTTCGCCCGTTTGCACGATTCTCTTGAAGATACAGGACCAGTGTGTCTCCATGGAAAACACCTAAGATCTTTCACCTACCGAGTGTTTAGGCGGCCTCTCTCTCAGATTACTCAGGCACGGCAATTATCCGTTCACCCAGTATCCAATCAGCAGTTACACCGCTGCAGCTCAAATTAGGCAATCTTCACCTATGCTTGACCCTTCGTCCAAATTTAGATAGGCCTTCTTTAGACGGATTGCATCTTCATTAGGAGTTCCTCCATGGACTGGCAGAGCGCAGAACTGTCTGATTCAAAAGGTCTAAAAATTCCGGACAGATGGCTACATCTTTACTACTATGAAGCGCTTAATATCTTGTTTCGTTTCGAGAATGCTTTACGAATTTTTGTATACGTCATTTTGAAACGAGAACTTGGAAAAGATTGGGATCTTGCGGCTGTAAGCGATGGCGCGACTATCCGGACCGAAACCCGTAAGCGAATTGCTCAGGCTCGAGAGCACGGCTATCTGGGTGACGAGGTGACATCACCAGTGCTCTACTTGAATAGCGGTGAACTCACGCAAATTCTTATCTCTGATGCGTATTGGAGGTACTTCGCTGGTTATTTCAAAGCAACCAAAGCAGTCGTATTAACCAAGCTGCAGGAGATTGGAACTGTAAGAAATTCACTTGCCCATTTTCGTCCCGTCAAACAGGACGATGTGGACTTGATCAAACAGAATTCCAAACATGTATTACTTGAAATCGAGCGATGTCTTATACAAATTTCCACGATTGCCAATGTTGTACCAACAAATTCAACAGAGCCATGGTATAAAGAATTAAAATCCATTGGGAGCAAACACCTCACTACATCACTCTATTTTAGTCGTGATCAAGAATGGGTTCGCATTGAACTAATCTACCCAATAGCAACACTCGTTAAAAATCTTTATGGTGAACATTTTTGCAGCTTTAAGGTTACCAACTTACAGACTCTTCAATTGCTACGCCAGTATCAAGCAATTCGTGATAATTGCATTTATGTGAGCGAAGATCAAATCTCCGCACAGTTTAATGACGATTTTTCCATAGCTGCTTATAAACCTGTAAGCATCATTCTAGCAAAGAAAACTTTAAACAAGGTTTACGAAGACATCTCAACTGCGATTCGGGATATCGCCGTTAAGGTCGAATCAGAGACTGCTCTGCTCCTCGAGGACAATCTAGCTTGCGGTGAATTGATAGATTCCCAAACCGGGCATGCAATACCTCGAGAAGGACAGGATAGTAATAAATACTGGAGTTTTTCTATGGACAACCTTAAGACATCTGTGTCAGGGATCGAAGAAGTTGAATTTTGGGGACAAAGAAGTCACTATCACGACGACTTCGTTGCTGCAACAGCCAGGTACCCTTGGATGCCTTCTACTGTTTCAAAACCGAATTGGTTCGACTGAAGGCCTAATCCTCCGCTCGACGTAGGATCCCGCCTGCCTTGCCCTCCGCTCTCTCTCGCTTCCTCGCTTCCTCCGTTCCGTTCAGCGCCTCCTTGCAGGTAGGGCAGGTTAACTTCCATTGTCAGGCTTCTACATTACTCACACAGAGGTGATCCACATGGGCTTTGTTTATGTACTTACGAATCCAGTCATGCCTGGTTTGGTAAAGATCGGACGGACATCCCAAGACGATGCCAATACACGAATTGCGCAACTCTACACAACCGGTGTTCCAGTTCCCTTTACGCTCGAATTTGCGGGCAGGGTTACTAACGAGCAAGAAGTTGAGATGGCCTTACACACTGCTTTTAACCCGTATAGGATTAACCCTAATCGTGAGTTTTTTCGTATCGGGGCAGAACAAGCAATTGCTATCCTTAAACTAATCCATATCGAAGACACCACAATCGAGGTCAGCCAGCAACCGACGGAAATTGACACAGTGTCGGCGGCAGCAGCGGAACAGCAGAAAAGCAGACGACCTAACTTCAATTTTGCAGAGATGGGCATTCCTGTTGGTTCTGAACTTAAATCAACATACAACGACAATGTGGTCACAACCCTCGATGCAAGGCGTGTTCAATACGGAGAAAATGCAATGTATCTTTCTGCGGTCACGCGCATGATTCTCGGCACCGATTATTATGTCTCACCACTACAGTTATGGACTTATAATGGCAGTCCGCTAAACGAAATCTACGAACAAACTTACGCAATCAATTGATTATCTCAATGGGGCCTAACCTTCAGTTTAACTTGGACCCCACCTACAGTGCGATTCACGCTCTCTTATCGTTCCGCTTCCACGGTTCCAATCGTCGCCTCGGCGTAGGTAGGGCCGGTTAGTTTCCGTTATCAATCCAACTTCTCATACATACGAAGAACCGCCCATGCCGGGCGGTTCTTCGTGTTTTCAAGCCTTAGTGGTCGCGGTTGATGAATCAAAAACCTACATATTCAGCGCCCGCCCATACACCGCCCGCGCCGCCTCGGGGAACACTTCGTTGAGGCTGGGGTGGGGATACATGGTGTTGATGAGCTCGTCCACGGTGAACTCGCCGCCCATGAGCGCCACGCTGGAGGCCACCAACTCCGTGGCCTTCGGGCCCAGGATGTGGATGCCGAGGATCTCGCCGTACTTCTTGTCGGCCACGATCTTGATGAAGCCGTGGGGCTCGCCCACGATGTTGGCCTTGGCCATGGGGGCGAAGGGGAAGGTGCCCACCTGCACGTCGTAGCCCTTGGCCCGGGCGGCCTTCTCGTTGAGGCCGATGGTGCCCACCTCGGGATCACAGTAGGTGCAGGCGGGGAAGCGGTCGTAGCGCACGGGATGGGGGTGTACGTCCTTGCCCAGGCTCTGGGCGGCGTGCTCGGCGGCCACGATGCCCTCGTCGCTGGCCACATGGGCCAGCCAGGGCGTGCGCACGATGTCGCCGATGGCGTAGAGGCCGGGCTCGCCGGTCTGCATGAACTTGTCGATGACGACGCAGCCGCGGTCCACCTGGGCCTTGGTGGCCTCCAGGCCGATACCCTCCACCATGGGCGCGCGGCCCACGGCCACCAGCAAGTGGCTGCCCACCACCTCGCCGGGGGTCTCGCCTTCGAGGAAGCACACCACACCATCGGCCCGCTTCTCGATGCGGGTGATCTTGGTCTTGGTGCGCACGTCCATCTTGTAGGTCTTCTTGAAGATCTTGGCCAGCTCGAGGCCGATCTCCTCGTCCTCCAGGGGCAGGATGGTGTCCATGAACTCCACCAGCGTGACCTTGGAGCCCAGGCGGCTGAACACGGAGGCGAACTCCACGCCGATGGCGCCGGCGCCCAGGATCACCAGGTGGCTCGGCAGCTCGGTGAGGTCCAGGATGTGGTCGCTGTTGAGCACGCGAACGCCATCCGTTTCCAGGCCGGGGATGGGCTTGGGGGCGGAGCCCGTGGCCAGGATGATGCGCTTGGCCTCGTGGACCTCGCCGGCCACGTCCACTTTGCCGCCGCCCAGCAGCTTGCCGAAGCCCTTGAGCACGGTCACCTTGTTCTTCTTCATGAGGAACTCGATGCCCTTGGCGTTCTTCAGGACGATGCGGCCCTTGCGCTTGACGATGGTGGCGAGGTTGGCCTTCAGGCTCTTGGCGTCCACGCCGTCGATGCCGTAGTCATCGGCCACCTGCATCTGCTCGAAGCGGTGGGCGCTCTCCAGCCAGGTCTTGGCGGGGATGCAGCCGCGGTGGAGGCAGGTACCCCCCAGGCCCGCATCCTTCTCCACCAGGGCCGTGCTCAGGCCCAGCTGAGCGGCGCGGATGGCCGCGATGTAGCCGCCGGGGCCGGAGCCGATGACGAGGAGATCGAAGGAAGCCATGCTGCGCTCCAAAGAACGGGGATCCCATGATCCCACAGGCGGGGCCCGGATCGAGGGGCTGGGCGGCCCTAGGCGTACACCAGCGCAGACCGCACTTCGAGTCGGGCCGCCTTCCACTCCGCCCAGGCCATCCGAAGCTCGGCGCGATGCAGGGCCAGGGCGGCCTTCCGCTCCGTCTTGGCCTCCCGCCAGGCTTCGGCCTTGGCCAGGCCCTTGGCGCGCCACTCGGCCTTCTTCGCCTGCCAGGCTTCATGCCGGTCATGCAGGGCGGCCAGGGCCGTGTCCAGCTTCAGGCGGGCCGCGGCCAGGCGATCGCGCATGGGGGTGGCCACGCCCGGGCTGGCCAGGCTGAGGCGCTCATGGAGCCGCTTCTCCTCCATGTGCAGGCGGGCCCGGGTCATGGCGGCCTCGGACACGCGCCGGAACTGGCCCACCAGGCCCATCCAGCCCAGGACGTTCAGCAGCCACTTGGTGGTGTCCCACTGGTACCAGAGGGCGCCGTTGCGGTAGTCCCACTGCCAGAGGTGATGGAAGTTGTGGTAGCCCTCGCCGTAGGTGAGGGGCGCCAGCAGCCAGTTGTCGCGGGCCGTATTGGTATCCGTGTAGGGGCGGCTGCCGAACATGTGGGCGGCGCTGTTGATGAAGAAGGTGGTGTGGTGCGTCATCACGATGCGCAGCGCCACGCCGAAGACGAGGTGGCCCAGGACGTTGCCGGTGGCCAGGCCGATCCAGAGGGGAATGGTGGTCACCACGGCGCCGATGAGGAAGTGGTGCCGGTGCTGCCAGCGCACCAGGGGATCCTTCTCCAGATCCGCCACGCCGGCCAGGGGCAGCTCCTTCGCTTCCATGACCCAGGTCCAGTGGGCGTACCAGAAGCCCCTACCGATCTGGTAGGGGTCCTTCTCCGTGTCCACATGCTGGTGATGCACCCGGTGGTCGCTGGACCACTTGAGGACCGAGTTCTCGAAGGCGGCGGCGCCGAAGCAGAGAAAGAGGAAGCGCACAGGCCAGGAGGCCTTGTAGGCCCGGTGGCTGAAGAGCCGGTGGTAGCCGCCGCTGATGGCGGTGCCCACGGCGGAGATCATGGCGAGGAAGACCAGCGCCTCGCTCCACCTCAGGCCGGACGTGGCCAGGCGCCAGGGCACCAGCACCAGCGCGAGGGCCAGGGTCCCCGTGAGGAAGAGCGTATTGAGTAGATTCCAGCGCTTGCCATGGACCATGCCATTGACTCCAAAACAGAGTTTTATTCTACCGGACGTTAGCAATCGGCGTCCCATGCCAAACTTGCCCTTTCCCCTGGCGTGAGGTTTCTGTGACCGTCAAGCGACCCTGGTACCGCTCCAGTACCTTCTGGATTTTCGTGGGCCTGATCATGGGCGTGGTGCTGGGCGGTTTCCTGCCCCAGGATCAGTACCCTTGGGCCTACGACACCTTCCGGTTCCTCTCCAAAGCTTTTATCAGTCTCATCAAGGGCCTCATCGTCCCCCTGCTGCTGTCCACCATCATCGTGGGCATCGCCCAGACCGGGGACATCCGGGCCGTGGGCCGCATGGGCGCCAAGGCGCTGATCTACTTCGAAGTCATCACCACGCTGGCCCTGTTCATCGGCCTGGGCGTGGCCAACTGGCTGAAGCCCGGCGCGAACCTCCCCATGGACATGGGCGCCCATGCCGCCGTGGCCGCGGCCAAGGCGAAAACGGGCTGGGAAATCGCCCTTCACATGTTCCCGTCGAACCTGATCCAGCACGCGGCCGAAGGCGACATCCTGCCGGTGGTGATCTTCGCCACCATCTTCGGCATCGCCCTCACCAAGGTGGGCGAGCGCGGCAAGCCCGTGCTGGCCTTCTTCGACGGCGTGGCCCAGACCATGTTCAAGTACACCGACTTCGTCATGACCCTCACCCCCCTGGGCGTGTTCGGCGCCATGGCCTACAACGTGAGCCACATGGCGGCCGGGCACGCCGTGAACGGTTCGATCATCAAGGGCTGGCCGGCGGTGTTCCACCTTCTTAAGCAGTACAGCCTTCTGGTGGGCAGTCTCTACCTGGCCCTCACCCTGCTGTTCCTCCTCGTCTTCGTGCCGGTGGCCTGGCTGGCGGGCATCCGCGTCCTGGGCTTCGTGAAAGCCATCAAGGACCCGGCCCTGACGGCCTTCAGCACCGCCAGCAGCGAGGCCGCCCTGCCCAAGCTGCTCGAGGAGGTCGTCCGCTTCGGCGTGCCCCGCCAGGTGGCCAGCTTCGTCATCCCCACGGGCTACAGCTTCAACCTGGACGGCTCCACGCTCTACCTGGTGCTGGCCAGCCTCACCATCGCCCAGGCCGCCGGCATCCACATGAGCCTGGGCCAGCAGCTGCTGATGGTCTTCACGTTCATGCTCACCAGCAAGGGCGTGGCCGGCGTGCCCCGGGCGACCCTCGTCATCATCGCCGCCACCTGCGGCAGCTTCGGCCTGCCCGGCGAGGCGGGCGTCGCCATGCTGCTGGCGGTGGACGAGATCATGGACATGGCCCGCACCACCGTGAATGTCATCGGCAACGGACTCGCCAGCGTGGTGGTGGCCCGGTGGGAAGGCGTCTTCGGCACCGATCCCGAACCGCTGCCCGACCAGGAAATCTGAGCGATCGCTACCTGAGGTAGAGCGCGGGTTCAGGGCCCAAATCCTTGTCTTGAAAGCCTTCCACCGTTATCGTGATGGATTCCCAATGCGGCGCAGCATCAGGATCCGACGGGGGCTCCATGAAGATCATCGTGACCGACGAGGTGACTGGCGAGGGTCTAGCCCTGCTTCAGCGCGACCCGCGCATCACGCTGGACGTGCGCCTCGGCCTGTCGAAGGAGGCCCTGTACGCCTGCATCGGGGACTATGACGCCATCATCACCCGCAGCGGCACCACCGTGGACAAGGCCCTGCTCGACGCGGCCACCAATCTGAAGATCGTGGCCCGGGCCGGCGTGGGCATCGACAACGTGGACGTGGATTACGCCAGCGCCAAGGGCGTCATCGTGGTGAACGCCCCCTTCGGCAACACCAACAGCGCCGCCGAGCACACGCTGGCCCTGCTGCTCTCCGCCTGCCGCCACGTGCCCGCCGCCTGCGCCAGCCTCAAGGCCGGCGAGTGGAAGCGGGCGAAATTCACGGGCGTGGAATTGAAGGGGAAAGTCGCCGGCGTCATCGGGCTGGGCAAGGTGGGCGGCCGGGTGGCCACACGCCTCAAGGCCTTCGAGTGCGAGGTGCTGGGCTGCGACCCCTACGTGAGCGCCAAGCGGGCCCAGGACCTGGGCGTGCGTCTGGTGGACTTGGAGGAGCTCTGCCGGTCCTGCGACATCCTCACGGTGCACACGCCGCTGAACGACGAGACCCGCGGCATGATCGGCCCGGACCAGCTGGCCCTCATGAAGGAGGGCATCATCCTGCTCAACGTGGCCCGGGGCGGCATCCTGGACGAGCCGGCCCTGCTGGCGGCCCTCCAGTCCGGCAAGGTGAGCCTGGCGGCGGTGGACGTCTGGTCCGAGGAGCCGCCCCAATCGGAGGTGCTCAAGCAGCTCATCGCCCAGGAGCGCCTGGTGGTCACCCCGCACCTGGGGGCCAACACCCAGGAAGCCCAGGTCAACGTGGCCATCGACGTGTCCCGGGAGATCCTCAGCTACCTGGACCGCGCCCCCCTGGAGAACGCCGTGAACCTGCCCCGCTTCGATCCGGCGGTGATGGACCAGATGCGGCCCTACTTCAAGCTCATGGCCGTCCTCAGCGAATTCGGGCTCCAGCTCCTGAAGGGCAGCCTGGACCGCGTCACCTTCGGGTTCGCCGGCGCCATCGCCCATCACGACTGTACGCCCCTCACCGTGAGCGGCCTGGCCGCCCTGCTGGGCCGGGCCACGGACCAGCCCGTGAACATGGTCAACGCCAATCTGGTGGCCGAGCGCATCGGGCTGGTGGTGGACGAGCGCAAGTCCACGGACGGCGGCGCCTTCTCGAACCTGGTGACCCTCACCCTGGAGGGCAGCGGCAAGACCCGCGTGCTGTCCGGCACCCTCTTCGAGGGGACGCCCCGCATCGTCCGCCTGCGGGACTACGCCATGGATTTCATGCCCGAGGAGCACATGCTCCTGCTGAGCTACATGGATCGCCCCGGCATGATCGGAAGAATCGGCACCGTGCTCGGCCAGCACGACGTCAACATCGCCTGCATGAACCTGGGGCGGCGGGAACGGAAAGGCGAGGCCATGGTGGTCCTCTCCGTGGATACGCCGGTTCCTCTCCATGTGATCGCTGAACTCCAGCGGGCCACGGACGCCACCTTCGTCCGGGCCCTGCACCTGCCCTCGGCCGCTCTCGCGTAGAGAATGCGATGATGGAGGTCTGGAGGCCTCTTTGAAACTCATCGCCTGGGACTTCGACGGCACGCTGGTGGACAGCCGCCCCCTCATCGAGGCCGGCATGGCCCACGCCCTGGATGCCTTGGGCCAGCCCCGCTCCCTCATGGCCGAATGGCTCAAATATGTGGGCCTCCCTGTGGAAGCCGGCATCCGGAACACCTTCGGGCCCCTGGGCCTGGACTACGACACGGTGCTCAAGGCCTACCGGAGCTTCGGCCACGCGGAGCACGAGCACCTGATGCGGCCCTTCGAGGGCATCCCCGAGCTGCTGGAGGAACTGCGGGCCCGGGGCCAGCGGATGGGCGTGGCCACCTCCAAGCGGACCGTTCCCCTCCTGCGGCAGATGGCCCGGTTTGGCTGGGAGGCCTTCTTCGACCCCATCATCACGCCGGACGACGTCACCCACGGCAAGCCCCACCCGGAGACCCTGGAGCTCATGCAGGCGCGCACCGGCCTCGCACCCGAGGACATCCTCATGGTGGGCGACACCCCCTTCGACCTGGACATGGCCCGGGCCGCCGGGGTGCCCAGCTTGGCCGTGGGCCACGGCTTCTACCCCCAGGAGGCCCTGGCCGCCTGCGGCCCCCGGGCCTATGCGCCGGACACGGCCGCCCTGCGGGACATCCTGCTCGCCTGGTCGGCTTGACATGACTCAGGGGGGACCGCCTGCTCGCGTGGCTCGCGATGTCCCCCGGAACCCCCCGGCTTTCCCGGAGTGCTTATGGCTGAACTGACGCACCTCGATCCCGAAGGCCGGCCCAAGATGGTGGATGTCTCCGCCAAGGCCGTGACCCGTCGCCTGGCCGTGGCCGCGGGCTACCTGGAACTGGATGCCCCCGCCGCGGAAGCCCTGTCCAAGGGGGGCGGCCCCAAAGGCGATCCCTGGTCCGTGGCCCGGCTCGGGGCCGTGGGCGGGGTCAAGCGGACCTCCGATCTGATTCCGCTGGCCCATCCCCTGGCCATCGAGGCCGTGGATGTGGTCCACCACTGGGATCCCCTCACCCGGCGCGCCTGGCTGCGCGTGCAAGTGAGCTGCGAAGGGCGGACCGGCATCGAGATGGAAGCCCTGGCCGGCGTGACGGTGGGCCTGCTGGTGCTCTACGACATGCTCAAGGCCGTGAGCCACGGCATGACCCTCGGTCCGGCCCGCCTCCTCCGCAAAGAAGGCGGCCGGCGGGGCACCGTGACCCTGCCCTGGGCCGGCTGCCCCTGGGAACCATGAAGGCAGGCGCCCTAGTTGGAAAACATTTGCATATGCAAGGTTCCAGGACCCCGGTAGGATGGGGACTGGACTGTTCCTATTTCATCATCGACCGGGGTCACGACCCCCTCAAGGAGGCCTAGCGAAGCAGGCTTTTCCGTTGTAGCCGGGAGTTCACCCATGCGTTTTGCCGTTTTGACCCTCGTTCTCGCGTCCCTCAGTGTCGGCCTCCAGGCCGCGCCGAAACGGACCTCCAAGAAGACCGCCTCCAGGCCCGCCGATGATGGTGCCGTCCACATCGTGCGCAAGGGTGAGACCGCTGCCGCGGTGGCCCGGGCCCACGGGATGAGCTTGGCCGACCTGGCCGCCCTGAACCCCAAGCAAAAGCTGTCCAAGCTCTCTGTTGGTAGTCGCCTGAAGGTGCGCGCCGCCCGCCCCGCGGCCATGGCCGCAGCTTCAGAAACGGATGAGGCCACCCCCATCCAGGCGCTTCCGGCCCGGCCGCGGCCCGCGCTGGCGGCCTTGCCCACGCCCGCCGTCGTACCCCCGGCGCCCATGCCGCACCTGGAGCGCCTGCTGCCCTATCAGGTCCGCGCCGTGGTGCCCGCCGTGGCCGACGGCACGTCTGCCTCCGGGCACCTCGAAGCGCATCTGTCCCCAGGGACCCCGTCCCAGCTCCTGGCGCGGATGCAGCCGGTCATGCCGCCGGTGAGCGAAGCCGAGCTGAACGCCCTGCTGCCCACCTTCACCCCGGCCGATCCGGACCGGCTGGACCTGCTTTGGCCTGTGGAGACCCGGACCATCAGCTCGGCCTGGGGTCCCCGGATGCGCACCAAGACCGTCCGCGTGAAGAACCAGCGCAAGAAGCGGATCCGCTACAAGGGCCGCCACCGGGGCATCGATCTCACCGCCCCCACCGGCACCGCCGTGTTCGCGGCCCTGGATGGCCAGGTGGTGATGGCTGGGAAGCACAAGCAGTACGGCAACTTCGTGGTGGTGGATCACGGGAACGGGGTCGCCACCCTCTACGCCCACCACAAGCTGAACCTGGTCCACGAGGGCGACATTGTCCGCCGGGGCCAGAAGATCGCCGAAGTGGGTCGCACCGGCAACGCCACGGGACCCCACCTCCACTTCGAGCTCAAGGTCGATGGCGTGCAGCGGAATCCCCTGCCGGTTCTCAATGACGAGGAAGACGTCTCCGCCGAGCTCGCCGCCCAGAACGCCTTGCTGGGGACCGGCGCCCGGCGCTAAGAGTACTGATAGGCACTCTGAACCTCCGCGCCACCCACGGCACTGGAAGGAAGCGCCCCACCGCATCCCGACGCGGGATCGGCCGTGGGTGCCATGCTAGACTTGCTTCTTTCGCCGTTTTGAGGTGGTCATGCCGTTGTACCGAGCTTCCCTCCGGACTCTGGGGGCCGTTGCGCTTCTGGCTGCGGCGCTGGCCTGTGGAGGCAAGAAGGGTGGGAGCAGTCCCGCCGCCGCCACGACCATCACCCTCTCCGGAACCGTCACCTACGCCCGCGTGCCTCTCGCCACGGACGCCAACGGCGTGCCCACGGGGCTGATGGACAGTTCCGTCGCGGCGAACGTCCAGACGAAGCCCGCCCGGGGTGTATTGGTTCGCACCTATCAGCGCGTCGACCAGCTCAACCCGGACGGATCCACCAAAACCCCTGTCTGGCTGGTCGCCAGCGAGGTTTACACGGACTCCACCGGCCACTACGCCGCAACCGTCGACAAGGACAAGCCCCTGATGGTCGAGTTGCTGAGCAGCTTCAACGACGGAATCGGAAGCCCACTTAACCTCATCGGTGACCCAGCTGGCATCAACAGCTCAGTCCTCCAAGCCAATCGCTACCGCTACGCCATGCGCAAGGCCATTGATGGCACGGCTCCAGCAGGAAATCCGACTCCGGCCACCCTCCCCGCAGGGGACAGCGTCGTCGATTTCGCCGTTGGGCTTACGGACCCCTGGTGGCTAGTCAATTCGAATTACCTTCCCGGCAACCGGCTGGCCCTCGAAGCCGGCAATCCCATCCTCGAGACCACCCTCTCCGGCCGGACCATCGGCACCGGTAGCCGCATCCTCGCCATTGGTGATACTGCCGCCAGCTTCCTGGCTGTCTACGGCACCGTGACACCCGGTGCCGCCCTGGACCTTCACTACGCCCCTGGGGTATCCGAGGCCCGTGGGTCCTTCGTGGAATATGACCGCACGGTCTACCCCCTTGCCTACGACGATTCCTTCGCGAGCCTCCACTTTTTCGGCTCCCTCCAGGGAGGCCCAGCCAACGACGACGCCTGGGATGAAGGCGTCATCCTCCCCCTCCTCTCTCGGGGCGTGCTCTTCACCCGGAACCTCGGGCGCACCTTTGGCGTTCCCTTGGCCCCGCTGTTCCCCGTCGCGGTGCCCCTCCCGGATCTGAGCCCGGACATGGCACGGGTCGAAGGCCTCGCCGAGGCCATGGCAGCCAATGTCCTCAAGTCCCCCTACCTGGCGGACACGCAGGGGACGACCCTGGCGGCGCCGGTGGTGGACATACGGGATATCAGCAGCCTGACCGCCACTGAACTCACCCCTTACTCCGCACCGGCCATTCGCGCACTCGGCTGGGAGATCATCCTTAAAGCCAACAGTGTGGCCACCCCTGGATCCCCATCGACCTGGTCCACCCTCAATCCCCTCGCTGCAGCGCGCTTCTTCGGTTCTCCCGCCTTGACGAACGGGGCCACCGACTCAACCGCCCGTGATATCGAACCGCTCAACCTCTATTCGCAACTCACCCGCCTCAAAGAGGCCAGATCGAGCGCGGAACCTGTTGACCTTGCGGCCATCTTCACGGATGCGGTGCTGACGCCTCTGACCGCCCCGTACGGCGTGCCCTGGCCCCGCCCCACGACTGGAACCTACGCCTCCTTCACGGCGAACTGGGGCACGGACCCCAATGCGCTCACCACGCCACTGGCCCCCTTTACCCTCAGCATGGCCAAGGCCGTCCAGGTGCGGGGCCTCTATCCCAACCAGTCCGAAGGCGAGGTGTTCTACAGCGGCTTCAGCCTGAGCGCGGACAAGCGCTACGTGATCGGCGTGGCCATCTCCCCCGCGCTGGCGGCCGGCGGTGAGCTCGACCTGGACCTGCCGCTGCTCGGTCGGACCTTCACCTTCTCAGGCTCCGGCGGATCCACGCCCGCCACGGTCCTCACCGTGAGCACCACCGCACCCGTCTACCATCCGGTTCGGGCACGGCTGCGAAGCCCGGGCACGCTCCAGCCAGATGTCTCCGTGACCGTGAGCTTCACGCCCAGCCTTTAGGCCTGTCCATTCAGGAGCCGCCATGACCGCCTCCGCAGCCCTCCAGGCCCTGCAGGCCAGGGCGCCCTTCGCCCCGGATCTCGCCATCGTGCTGGGTTCAGGCCTGGGCGCCCTGGCCGAAAGCCCCGAGGCCAAAGCCGGTCTGGCCATCCCCTTCACGGACCTGCCGGGGTTCCCGGCGCCCACGGTGGCGGGTCACGGCGGCAAACTCGTCTTTTGCGAATTTGAAGGCCGCAAGGTGGTGCTCCAGGCCGGGCGGTTCCACTTCTACGAGGGCCATCCCATGCCCCTCGTGGTCACGCCCATGCGCCTCTACGGGCGCCTCGGCGTGAAGGCCGTGCTGCTGACGAACGCTGCTGGCGCCCTCAACCCCGCTTTCGCCGTGGGCGAGCTCATGGCCCTCACCGACCACATCAACCTGTTCGGCACCAACCCCCTCATCGGCCCCAATGTGGAGCCGGGCCCGCGGTTCCCAGACATGACCGCCGTGTACGACCCGGCCTTCCGAGCCCACCTCGCCGCTTGCGCCGATGCGCTTGGCCAGACCCTCCGCCAGGGTGTCTACCTGGGGCTGACGGGGCCCAGCTACGAAACGCCCGCCGAGATCCGCGCCTTCCGCGTGATGGGCGCCGATGCCGTGGGCATGAGCACCGTGCCCGAAGCCATCGTGGCGCGGCACGAGGGCATGCGCGTGGCGGGGATCTCCTGCCTGTGCAACATGGCCGCCGGCATCCTTCCCCAGGCCCTCACCCACCAGGAAGTGCTCGAGGCCGGAGCCGCCGCCGCCGGCCGCTTCGAGGCCCTGGTCCGCGCCTTCGTGCGCGACCTGCCCCTGTAGTGGCCTGATCAATCGCCATCCCACTGTTACTGGAAAGAAGAAGCCCGGCTTTGCCGGGCTTCTTCGCGGGGGCCCGGGGGTGTGCGCGCAGCGCGGGACCCCCGGACTAATTCTGGTTCTTCTGGTGCTCCTCGATGAGCCGGTTGACCACATCCGGTTCGGCCAGGGTGGAGATGTCGCCCATGCCGTCGTACTCGGAAGAGGCGATCTTCCGCAGGATGCGCCGCATGATCTTGCCGCTGCGGGTCTTGGGCAGGCCCGAAGAGATGTGGATGACGTCCGGGGCGGCGAAGGCGCCGATGACCTGCCGCACCTGCTCCTTGAGGGCGCCGATGAGTTGCTGATTCCCCTGCTCCATGTAGCCGTTGTTGAGCAGCACGTAGCAGTAGATGCCCTGGCCCTTGATGGGGTGCGGGTAGCCCACCACGGCGGCCTCGGCCACGGCCTCGTGGGCCACCAGGGCGCTTTCCACTTCGGCCGTGCCCAGGCGATGACCGGATACGTTGATGACGTCGTCGATGCGTCCGGTGATCCAGTAGTAGCCGTCCTCGTCCCGCCGCGCACCATCGCCTGTGAAGTAGTAGCCGGGGTACTGGGTGAAGTAGGTCTCCCGGAACCGCTTGTGATCGCCATGCACGGTGCGGGCCTGCCCGGGCCAGGGCGCGCCGAGGCAGAGGGCTCCGGAGACGTCGTTGCCCTCCAGGGGAACGCCGGTGGCGGGGTCCACGATCACGGGTTTTACTCCGAAGAACGGCAGGGTGGCCGAGCCCGGCTTGGTGGGCGTCACCCCCGGCAGCGGCGTGATGAGAATGCCGCCCGTTTCGGTCTGCCACCAGGTGTCCACCACCGTGCAACGGCCTTCGCCGACCACGTCGTGGTACCAACGCCAGACCTCGGGGTTGATGGGCTCGCCCACCGTGCCGAGGATGCGCAGCGACTTGCGGCTGTACTTCTTGATCCAGCTGTCACCGGCCTGGGCCAGGGCGCGCAGGGCCGTGGGCGCCGTGTAGAGGATGTTCACCCCCAGGTCGTCCACGATCTGCCAATAGCGCCCCGCGTCCGGATAGAGCGGCGTGGATTCGAAGATCACCGAGGTGGCGCCGTTGGCCAGGGGGCCGTAGACGATGTAGCTGTGGCCCGTGACCCAGCCCACGTCGGCGGCGCAGAAGTAGATGTCGTCCGGGTGGTAGTCGAAGACCAGCTTGTGCGTGAAGGCGGCATAGGTGAGGTAGCCGCCCGTGGTGTGGAGCAGGCCCTTGGGCTTGCCGGTGCTGCCGGAGGTGTAGAGGATGAAGAGCGGATCCTCCGCGCCCATCCACTCGTTGGTGCAGGTGGAACGCTGCTTGGCGGTCTCCTCGTCCAGCCAGAGGTCGCGCCCGGGCTGCATGGGGACGTCGCCATCCGTGCGCCGGGCCACCAGCACCGTCTCCACCATGGACATCCCCTCGATGGCCCGGTCCACGGTGCGCTTGAGGGGCACCCGCTTGCCGCCCCGTAGGCCCTCGTTGGCCGTGACCACCACCTTGCAGTGGGCATCCACGATGCGGTCCCGCAGCGACTCCGCGGAGAACCCACCGAAGACCACGGAATGCACGGCGCCGATGCGCGCGCAGGCCAGCATGGTGTAGACCAGCTCGGGAATCATCGTCAGGTAGATGCAAACCCGATCGCCCTTCTTTACACCGTTGTGCAGCAGGACATTGGCCACCCGGGCCACGTGATGCTTGAGGTCGCGGTAGGTGATGTGGGTATAGACCCCAGGCTCGTCCTGGGCCCAGATGAGGGCGTCCTTGTCCCCCAGGTGCGGGAGATGCCGATCCACGCAGTTGAAGCAGGCGTTGAGGCGCCCACCGGAGAACCAGGAGAAGTCCACTTCCTTGTAGTCGGCGTCAAAGACGGACTGCCATGGGTGGAACCAGGTAAGGGATTTGGCCTGCTCCCCCCAGAACCACTCCGGGTTGTCCAGGGACAGGCGGTACAGGCGCTGGTACTCCTCCATGGTCTTGATATGGGCCCGCTCCCGGATGTTGGGCTTCACGGGGAAGAGGTCTTCGGACATGGGTCAGCTCCGTGCCAGATGGTGAGATGGATATGGAAAGCGGCGGAGGAGCGTGTGGATGGCAGTGGAGGCCTGGATCTCCACGCAGGTCCGTCAGGCTGGGAAAGACGTTGAATGGGTGGGGGGGGGTGGCTCATTTTCCGGCCCGCCCGAGCCCTTGTCCAGTGCTCGTTACCTCGGGTAGGGTCCCCAGTCTTGTGGCTGAAGCCCAAGGGGTGGGGTCGGGCGAAGTCAACCTTCGCCCGACCCCTGCAGCCTTCCGGACGGCGGGACCGCCGGGAAGTTGGATCAGTGCTGATAGGTGCTGATGTCCCGGTCCTTGGTTTCCTTCAGGAAGAGGGCGCCGATCACCACGGTGATGAGGGCCACGATGATGGGATACCAGAGCCCGTAGTAGATGTTGCCCTTCAGGGCCACGATGGCCGTCGCGATCAAGGGCAGCATGCCACCGAACCAGCCGTTGCCGATGTGGTAGGGCAGTGACATGGAGGTGTAGCGGATGTTGGTGGGGAAGAGTTCCACCAGGAAGGCCGCGATGGGCCCGTACACCATCGTCACGTAGATGAGCATGATGAATAGGATCAGCAGGGTCATGGGGTAGTTGACCTTGGACTTGTCGGCTTCCTTGGGATAGCCGAGGTCGGTCAGGGCCTTCTTGAGGGCGCCTTCCGAGGCCGCGCTCCAGCCCTCGACGCGGGTGGTGGTGAACTGACCCGTCGTGGGATTCTTGCCTTCGATGGTGGCGACCACCATCTTGCCGGCCTCAGGCGCGATCTTGTTGAAGTTGAGGCCCTGCTTCCCGAAGAAGTCGTTCACGCGGTCCAGTTGGGAGAACTTGCTCCAGGGGCCGACGAAGAGGTTGAACGTCTCGTCCTTGGGATCCCCGGCCACTTTGATCACGGTGGTGTTCTGGAAGGTCTCCAGGGCAGGGTTCACGTAGTGCGTCAGGGCCTTGAACAAGGGGAAGAAGGTGAGGGCGGCGATGAGGCAACCCGCCAGGATGATCTTCAGGCGGCCGATCTTGTCCGACAGCCAGCCGAAGAAGATGAAGAAGGGCGTGCCCAGCAGCAGCGAGGCGCCGATCATCATATACGTGGTCTGGTAGTCCAGCTTCAGCGTGATCTGCATGAAGAAGAGCGCATAGAACTGGCCGGTGTACCACACCACGCCCTGACCCGCCGTGGCGCCAAGGAGCGCGAGCAGCGCGTACTTGTTGTTGGGGTACTTCAGGAAGCTGTCGCTGAGGGGGGCCTTGGAGGTCTTGCCCTCGGCCTTCATCTTCGTGAAGACGGGGGATTCGTGCAGCTTCAGGCGAATCCAGACGGAGACGGCGAGCAGGAAGATGGACATCCAGAAGGGAATGCGCCATCCCCAGGAGGCGAAGGCTTCCTTGGTCATGGCGGCACGGCAGCCCATGATGATGCCGAGGCAGAGGAAGAAGCCGACGGTCGCGGTGGTCTGGATCCAGCTGGTGTTGTAACCGCGCCGGTCGTGAGCGGAATGCTCGGCCACATAGGTGGCCGCGCCGCCGTACTCGCCGCCCAGGGCCAGGCCTTGCATCAGGCGCAGGGTGACCATGATGATGGGGGCCCACCAGCCGATGGCGGCATAGGTCGGCAGGAGGCCGACGCCGAAGGTCGAGAGGCCCATCACGACGATGGTCACCAGGAAGGTGTACTTGCGCCCGATCAGATCCCCGATGCGCCCGAACACCAGGGCGCCGAAAGGCCGCACAAGGAAGCCCGCCGCGTAGGCCGCGAAGGCCGACAGCAGGGCGGCCGTGTCGTTGCCCTTGGGGAAGAAGAGCGTCGCGAAGAAGGGAGCCAGCGTCGCGTACAGGTAGAAGTCGTACCACTCGAACACCGTCCCCACGGACGATGCCACGATCACCATGCGTTCTTCCTTGGTGAGCGGGGTCCTTGCTGCGACTTGTTCGGTTGCAATTGCCATGACGTGTTGCCTCCTTGAATGTTCCTTCGGGTTGAAGCTGGGCGCTCAGTGATCCTTCCGAGATTGGGCCGGACGGCACATCAGATGCGAAACCTCTCGAAATCCCCCTTCGTGATGCCGGCCGAAGCCGGGGCAGTTGTATGGGTCATGCCTGGAATGCTCCAGGCCTGAACGCGATGGATCGTTATGGGGTTCGCGGTGGACGAACCTCCGCGGAACAGATTGGGATGTGTTGGCTGACCACTAGCTAACGCACTCCTTTCCTCCGGGTCAAGCAAGTCCATGTCCGGAGAGCCATTTTTTTTAAGGGGGGAAAAATTGCCGTAACTCCTGATCTAAAACGACCATGCGATCTTCTTCCAGTTATGGATCCCAGGCCAGGAGACGAGACCCAGGACTCCGCCTCTCAGGGTTGGTAGATTCCAGGCCCCGTCGAAGCTTCCCTGGCCCTTCCGCAGAGAGAGACGGCTTCCGATGGGCCCTAGCCCCTATCATGGTCCTGACCCTCCACCCACCCGGACTCCGCCATGCGCATCGCCCTCCTGGCAGACATCCATGCCAACCGGCTCGCGCTGGAGGCCTGCCTTGCGCATGCGAGCTCGCAGGGCACCGACCGGCTCGTGTTCCTCGGTGACTACGTGGGCTACGGCCCCCAGCCGAGCAGCGTGCTGGATCGCATCATGGCGGAGACGGCCCGCGGTGCGATCGCGGTGGCGGGCAACCATGATCAGTCCGTGGCCAACGACCGCGACACCATGACCCCTGACGCGGAGACCGCCATGGCCTGGACCCGCGGCCAGCTGGGGGCCGAGGCCAGGGAGTTTCTGGCCAGCCTGCCCCTGCGCTTCGAGGACGGGGCACGCCTGTATGTGCATGCCAGCCCGCAGACCTACCCGCCGTGGATCTACATCCGTGAGGGACGCGATGCGCGGCGCGCGCTGGAGGCCAGCCGCGCCCAGATGGTCTTCTGCGGGCATACCCACCTGCCGGCCCTCCATGGCATCACCGCCACCGGACAATTGGTCTCGTTCGACCCTGTCCCCTCGGTCCCCGTGCCCCTGCCGCCGCACCGCCGCTGGCTGACCGTGGTCGGCGCCGTCGGGCAGTCCCGTGACGGCAATCCCGCCGCGGCGTATGCGCTGCTGGACACCACCAGGTCCGAGATCACCCACTTCCGGGTGCCCTACGATGTCCAGGCGACGGCCACGGCCATCCTGGAGGCGGGCCTGCCTCCGACCCTGGCGGCGCGGCTCCGGAAAGGGCTCTGACCATGCGGCAGACGACGATCACGCCCGGGACCACCCTCGACGGCTTTCTCGTCGGAGAGCAGGTCCACCGGGGCGGCATGGCTTCGCTCTGGGCCGCCTCCCACCCTGATATCGCGTTCCCCCTGCTGGTGAAGGCGCCCGTGCTCTCGGAAGGAACGGACCCCGCCGCCATCGTCGGCTTCGAGATGGAGCAGATGATCCTGCCGCGGCTGTCAGGCCCGCACGTCCCGAAGTTCATCGCCCAGGGTTCCACCGGGATCCAGCCCTATCTGGTCATGGAGCGGATCCCCGGGCCCAGCCTCCTGCCGCGCCTGACCCAGCTCCCCCTTCCCTGGACGGAGGTGGCGGCCCTGGGCGCCCGCATCGCCACGGCCCTGGACAACCTCCACCGCCAGCATGTCGTCCACCTGGACGTGAAGCCCTCTAACCTCCTGACGCGCCCCACTGGCGAGATCGTGCTGGTCGATTTCGGCCTGTCCCACCACGATGAGCTGCCCGACTTGATGGGCGAGGAGTTCCGGCTCCCCTACGGCACCGCCCCATACATGGCCCCAGAGCAGGTTCTCGGCCTCCGGAAGGACCCCCGCAGCGATCAGTTCGCCCTGGGCGTGCTGATGTACTTCTTCGTCACGGGCGTGCGCCCCTTCGGGGATCCCCAGCGTCTCGCCGGCCTGAAGCGCAGGCTCTGGCGGGATCCTATGCCACCCCGCCGGCTCCGCCCCGATTGCCCTCCCTGGCTCCAGGAGATCATCCTGCGCTGCCTGGAGGTGCATCCGGCCTGGCGCTATCCCACCGCCGCCCACCTGGCCCTGGCGCTGCGACACCCCGACCAGGTGAAGCTGACCGCCCGCTCAGAGAAGCTGCGGCAGGACTCCTTCACCACCGTCCTCCGGCGGCGGTTCGCGGACCACGAGCTCGCCGTCCCCAAGGGCAAGGCTCCCAGCCGGCAGGACGGGGACGCCCCCATCCTCGCGGTGGCCATCGACCTCTCCCCCGAGGCCGCTCCCATCGCCGCGCTGTTGCGCAACATGGTCGCCCACATGCTGCCCGCCCTTCCCGGGGCCCGCGTGGCCTGCCTGAACGTGTTCAAGCTCGGGCGCATCACCCTGGACCAGACCGTGGATGACCAGGGACGGAACATCCACCTCCAGCGCCTGGTGGAGCTCCGCCACTGGGCAGAGGGCCTGGGCCTGGAGGAAGGCCGGATCAGTTTCCACGTGCTGCAATCTCCGGATTCCGCCTCCGCCATCCTCCAGTACGTGAACGCCAACCACGTGGATCACGTGGTGATCGGCGCCCGCGCCAGCTCCCTGCGTCGCTCCCTCCTGGGCAGCGTGTCCAGCCAGGTCGCGGCCCAAGCCCCCTGCACCGTGACGGTGGTGCGGTCCCGCCGGCTTGGGAGATCGGATTTCAAGGAAGAACCGGAGGAGACATCGGACGTGCCCTGGACGGTGGGATGATCGCTCTTTCCGTACATGGAAACGCCCCGGCAGAGCGGGGCGTTTCCATGCTTGCGGCGGGATCCTACTCGGCGTCCTCGGCCTTCGGCTCGGGGAGGGTGTAGTCCACGAACTCGATGAGGGCCATGTCGGCCGCATCGCCGAGGCGGTGGGCCATCTTGAGGATGCGGGTGTAGCCGCCGGGACGGCTCTCGAAGCGCTTGCGGAAGTCGGCGCCGAAGAGCTTCTGCACGGCGTCCTTGCTTCCGAGGCGGGCCATCGCCAGACGGCGGTTGGCCACGGAATCGGTCTTCGCGAGGGTGATGAAGGGCTCCACATAGGTGCGGAGTTCCTTGGCCTTCACGAGGGTGGTCTCGATGCGCTCGCTCTGGATCAGGGCGGTCGCGAGGTTCTTCATGAGGGCCTTGCGCTGGTTGGTGGTGCGGCCCAGGCGCTTGCCGGCAACGTTGTGACGCATGGGGGCTCCTTACACTTCCTGCTCGAGCCGCATGCCGAGGGAGAGGCCGATACGAGCGAGCTCGTCCTTGATCTCCTGGAGCGACTTCTTGCCGAAGTTCTTGGTTTTCATCAGCTCAGCCTCGGTCCGCTGGACCAGCTCGCCGATGGTGGTGATGTTGGCGTTGCGGAGGCAATTGTTGGCCCGCACGGAGAGTTCGAGTTCTTCGACGGACTTGCCCAGCCAGGTGTTGGCGGCTTCGGCACCCAGGGTCGCGGCACCCATCTCCATCTCGGTGAAGTCCTCGTCCTGACGGGCGAACACGAGGAAGTGGTCGCGCAGGATGAGGGCCGCGTCGGAAACGGCTTCCTTGGGGTTGACGGCGCCGTTGGTCCACACCTGGAGCGTGAGCTTTTCGTAATCGGTGCTCTGGCCCACGCGGGCGGGTTCGACGATGTAGTTCACGCGGATGATGGGGCTGTGGTTGGCATCCATGGGGATGAAGCCCAGGCCCAGGCTCTCGTCGTGGTTGTGGTCCGCGGTCACGAAGCCGCGACCGGGGCGCACCACCATCTCGATTTCCAGCTCGCCCTCTTCGCCCAGCGTGGCGATGTGGATGTTGGGATCCACGACTTCCACGTTCTGGTTGCAGCGGATGGCGGCCGAAGTCACCGTGCCTTCGCCCTTGGCGGAGATGGTCACCGTCTGGGGTTCAGTGCTGTGCAGCTTGAAGGGCACTTCCTTGAGGTTCAGGAGAACGTGGGTGATGTCCTCCCACACCCCGGGAAGGGTCGTGAACTCGTGCATGACGCCCTTGATGCGGACGTTGGTGACAGCCGCGCCCTGGATGCTGCTGAGCAGCACCCGGCGCAGGCTGTGCCCCACGGTCGTGGCGAAGCCACGCTCGAAAGGGTAGGCCACGAATTCTCCGTAGGAGTCCGTGAGGGACCCGGGAGTCACCTCGGCGAATCGTGGCCTCTGGAAATCGCTGAGATTCAGCATCCTGCCCCCTTACTTGGAATACAGTTCAACGATCAGCTGCTCGTTGATGTCCAGGGTGATGTCCTCGCGGGTCGGCGCGGCAAGCACCTGTCCCTTGAAGGCGGCGGCGTCCAGGGAAAGCCACTTGGGAATGCCACGGCCAGCGGAGGTCTCGACGGAAGACTTGACCCCGTCGTTCTCGCGGGCGCGGCTGCCCAACTCCACCGCCTGGCCAGGCTTCACCTGGAAGGAGGGGATGTCCACCCGCTTGCCGTTGACCAGCACGTGACCGTGCATGACCATCTGACGCGCAGCGGAGCGGCTGGGCGCGAAGCCCAGACGGTAGATCACGTTGTCCAGCCGGCCTTCGAGGAACCCGAGCAGGTTGTGGCCGGTGACGCCCTTCTTGGCGTCGGCCTTCTCGAAGTAGTGGCGGAACTGCTTCTCGAGCACCCCGTAGATGCGCTTCACCTTCTGCTTCTCGCGAAGCTGCAGGGCGTAGCCGGTGGGCTTCTTGATCTTGCCCGCGCCGTGCTGGCCGGGGATCTTGCCCTTGCGGGTCTCGAAGGAGCACTTCTCCTTGAAGCAGCGCTCGCCCTTGAGATAAAGCTTCATGCCCTCGCGGCGGCAGAGGCGGCAAACGGCGTCTGTGTAACGTGCCATGTCTCTCCTCCTCTCTTAAACCCGGCGCCGCTTGGGCGGCCGGCAGCCGTTGTGGGGGATGGGGGTGACGTCGCGGATGCTGGTCACCTGGATGCCGGCGGCATTGAGGGCGCGGATGGCGCTCTCACGGCCCGCACCGGGACCCTTGACGCGGACGTCCACGGAACGGACGCCCTGCTCCTTGGCGGCCTCGGCAGCGATGCCGGCGGCCACCTGGGCTGCGAACGGCGTGCCCTTGCGGGTGCCGCGGAAGTTCTGGTTGCCGCTGGAAGCCCAGCAGAGCATGTTCCCCATCGGATCTGAGATGGAGATGATGGTGTTGTTGAAGGACGCCTGGACGTGGGCCACGCCGTGGGGAACGTTCTTCTTCTCTTTCTTCTTGACCACCTTCTTACCGGCGGTCCGGGTCTGGGTCTTTGCCATGGGCTCCTCGCCTTACTTCTTCTTGCCGGCTACGGTGCGTCGCTTGCCCTTGCGGGTGCGGGCGTTGGTATGCGTGCGCTGACCACGGACGGGCAGGCCCTTCCGGTGGCGCAAGCCGCGGTAGCAGCCGATGTCCATGAGCCGCTTGATGTCGAGGGAGATGTTCTTGCGGAGGTCGCCCTCCACCGTCTCCTCGGCGGTGATGACGCGGCGGATGCGGCCGACCTCGTCCTCGGTCAGATCCCGGACCTTAGTGCCGAAGTCGACCTTCGCGCGGGTCAGGATGCTGTGCGCCTTGGCGCGCCCGATGCCGAAAATGTAGGTGAGCGCGATCTCGATGCGCTTTCCGATGGGCAGATCAATGCCTGAGATGCGTGCCATCGTGTCTCCTTAACCCTGACGCTGCTTGTGCTTGGGGTTCTTCTTGCAGATGATCCGATTGATGCCTTCGCGCCGGACCACTTTGCAGTGCTCGCACAGCTTCTTGATGGAGGGCCGTACTTTCATGGTGTCCTCTCGTTTACTTGAATCGGTAGATGATGCGGCCGCGAGTGAGATCGTAGGGCGTGACCTCTACGAGCACCCGGTCACCGGGAAGGATTCGGATGAAGTTCTTGCGCATCTTCCCGCTGATGTGCGCCAGCACCTGGTGTTTGTTCTCCAGTTCGACCCGGAACACCGCGTTGGGCAAGGCCTCGACCACTGTGGCTTCGAGCTCAATGGCTTCTTCTTTGCTCAAGCGCGTTCTCCGAAGACGTGACGCAACGATTCAAACACCAGCTCCGGCGCGCGATTGCCATCTACGCTCCGGAAGGTCGGCCGATGCTTGTAGAAGCCCAGGAGGGGCTGGAAGGTCGAGTGGAACTCGCCCATCCGGCTCCGGAAGGCTTCAGCGGTATCGTCGGAACGGTGCTTCAGGGGACTTCCGCACACATCGCAGATACCGGCCTGCTTGGAGGGCTTGGATTCCAGATGGTAGATGGCGCCGCAGGCGTTGTTGCTGCAGACGCGCCGGCCCACCACACGGGCTTCCAGCACCTCCTGGGGGACATCGACCAGCACCACGTGACCCACCTTCATGCCCTTGGAGGAGAGGAAGTCTTCCAGGGCCTGAGCTTGCTGAAGGGTGCGTGGGTAGCCGTCGAACAACACGTCAGAGGTCTCGTCCAGCAGCCGCGCGAAGACAAGGCCGTTGACGGTGTCGTCGTCCACCAGTTTTCCCTCGGCCATGATGGCTTTCGCCCTCAGGCCGATCTCCGTCCCTTTCGAAACGGCATCTCTCAGAATGTCACCGGTTGAGAGGTGAGTCAAAGAGAATGTTTCCACCAGACGCTTGGCCTGGGTGCCCTTCCCGGAGCCCGGGGCCCCGAGGAGGATGTTCGCGATCAGACTCATGCGGCCCCTCCGCGAGTGGAGCGACCGCGGATGCGGCCCTTCTCGAGGAAGCCGTCGTAGCGGCGCATGACCAGCAGGCTTTCCAGCTGGGCCGCGCTGTCCATGGCCACGCCCACCACGATCAGCAGGCTGGTGCCGCCGAAGTAGAAGTTGAGGCCCTGGATGTTGTTCGTGATGAGCAGGGGCACCAGGGAGACCAGGGCGAGGTAGATGGCACCCACGAAGGTCAACTTGGACAGGATGCTGTCCATGAAGATGCTGGTTTCCTTGCCGGGCCGGATGCCCGGAATGTAACCCCCGGACCGCTTCATGTTCTCGGCGGTCTCATCGGGATTGAAGACGATGCTGGTGTAGAAGAAGGCGAAGAAGATCACCACGCCCACGAAGACCGGGGTGTAGATCCAGAAGTGGGTCTGCGGGCTGATCATGGCCGAAAGCTTGGCCAGCCACTCCCACCGGGTGAACTGGGCGATGGTGGCCGGGAAGAAGATCACCGAGCTGGCGAAGATGACGGGCATCACGCCGGCGGTATTCAGCTTCAGGGGCATGTAAGAGCTGCGCTGGCTGGACATGCCGGCCGAGTCGGCCCGGCGGGCGTAGTGGATGGGGATGCGCCGGTAGGCGTTCTCCACCAGCACCACGGCCAACAGCACCACGGTCATGGCCCCGATGAGCAGGATGAAGATGCCCGGGGGCGGGACGTTCGGGGCGTTCTTCAGCGACTGGGTGATCATCACCGTGATGGTGGTGAGGGCCTGCGGAAGGCCCGCCACGATGCCCGCGAAGATCAGCAGGCTGATGCCGTTGCCGATGCCGCGCTCCGTGATCTGCTCGCCGATCCACATGACGAAGAGGGTGCCCACGGACAGCGTGAAGGCCGCCAAGAGGCGGAAGGCCGTGGGGGAGATGGCGGTGGTCACGACCTCCAGGCCGGGCGCGTTCTGGCTCTGCGCCAGGGACGCTATGCCCATGCCCTGGATGAAGGCCAGGAACACGGTGAGGTACCGGGTCCACTGGGTGATCTTCTGCCGGCCGGCCTCGCCTTCCTTCTTCTGGAGGTTCTCCAGATAGGGCACTACGGCTCCCATCAACTGCAGCACGATGCTGGCGGTGATGTAGGGGGCGATGCCGAGGGCGAAGACGGAGAACTTCTTGAACGCACCACCGGAGAACAGATCAACGACGTCGAAGAGCCCGCCGCCGCCGCGCTTGAGCGCGGCTGACAGGTTCTCCGCGTTCACCCCGGGCACGCTGACGTGCACTCCCAGGCGGTAGATGGCCAGGAGGATCAGGGTGAAGAGGAGCCGCCTGCGCAGCTCCGGGATTGCGAAGAGGTTCTTGAGGCGGTTCATCGGCCGTTACTCGGCAGACTTTGCGGCGGGCTCCTGGATGGTGCCGCCCTTGGCCAGGATGGCTTCCCGGGCGCCCTTGGTGATGCGATCGGCGACGACGTTCACCTTGGTGGTGAGTTCGCCGCTGGCCAGCACCACGATCTTCTCCACGCGGGAGTTGACCAGCTTCTTCTCGCGGAGCGCCTCAAGCGTGACCGACTCGCCATCCTTGAAGTGGATGGAGATGAGGCTGAGGGTGATCTCCTTGGTCTCGGGAGCGAAGATGTTGGTGAAGCCACGCTTGGGCAGCCGGCGGACGAGGGGCATCTGGCCGCCCTCGAAACCGCGCTTGCTGCGGTAGCCGGACCGGGACTTCTGGCCCTTTTCGCCGCGACCGGAGGTCTTGCCGAGGCCGGAGCCCTTGCCGCGACCCAGACGCTTGCGGGACTTGGTGGCGCCCTCTGCGGGCCGGAGTTCGTTGAGCTTCATGGTCTACCCCTTCACCTGAACGCTGATGAGATGGGGCACGAGCTTGACCATCCCATGGACGTTGGGGGTGTATTCGCATTCGCGGGTGTCGCCGGGGCGCTTGAGACCGAGGGTCTGCATGAAGGCCCGGTGCTTGGGAGTGGTGCAGATGATGGAGCGCTTGAGAGTCAGCACCACCTGCTTGCCGATGAACTGCGACATGTTAAACCTCCGCCTGGTCCAGGCCCCTGTTGGTCAGGACCGTGTAGGGATCCATGAGTTCCTTCAGGCCCTCGAACGTGGCGCGAACCACGTTGTGGGGATTGGAGGAGCCCAGGCTCTTCGTCATCACGTTGTGGACGCCGGCGGCCTCCATGATCGCGCGGACCGCGGCGCCGGCGATGATGCCGGTGCCCTCGGGGGCCGGCTTCAGCAGCACGCTGCCAGAGCCGAAGATGCCGGTCACCGGGTGCGGCAGGCTGCCGTTCGAGGTGACGGGGACCTTGATCATGTTGCGCTTGGCGCTCTCGATGCCCTTCTTGATGGCGGAGGGCACTTCGAGGGCCTTGCCGAGGCCGAAGCCGACCTTGCCATTGCCGTCGCCGACGACCACCAGCGCGGAGAAGGAGAAGTTCTTGCCCCCCTTCACCACCTTGGTGACGCGGCCCACGTAGATGACCTGGTCCTTGAATTCCCCGGCTTCGGAGTTGCGGGTTTCCTTGTTGTCCTTGAGCTCTGCAGTCGCCATGGTCATCCCCTAGAACTGGAGCCCGGCTTCGCGGGCGCTGTCAGCCAGCGCCTTGACGCGGCCGTGGTAAACGTAGCCGT
The DNA here is from genome assembly GCF_024609265.1 of Geothrix campi. Lineage (GTDB taxonomy): Bacteria > Acidobacteriota > Holophagae > Holophagales > Holophagaceae > Geothrix > Geothrix campi. Next base: position 1,868,552 of record NZ_JANHMP010000001.1, read on the forward strand.
TCCGGTCGAACACCACGGACGTGATGCCCCTCTCCTTCAGGCGGGCAGCGATGCTCGCACCGACGGCCTTCGCGGCCTCGATGTTGGCGCCGTTCTTCAGCGAAGCGCGCAGGTCCTTCTCGAGGCTGCTTGCGGACGCCAGGGTGATGCCCTGGGTGTCGTCCACCGCCTGCACATAGATGCGCTTCAGGCTCTTGTAGATGGTGAGGCGGGGCCGCTCGGGCGTTCCGCTCACACGGCCGCGGATGCGGGCCTTGGTCTTGTCGCGTCGAATGTTGATATCGTTCGCCATGGGTTCCCCTTACTTCCCGGTCTTGCCGGCCTTGCGGCGGATGACTTCGCCGGTGTACATGACACCCTTGCCCTTGTAAGGCTCGGGCTTGCGGAACTTCCGGATGTCAGCGGCGACCTGGCCCACCAGCTGCCGGTCGATGCCGGTCACGACGATGTGGGTGGTCTTCTCGACGGCCATCTGGATGCCCGCGGGGGCCTCGTAGTTGATGGGGTGGCTGTAGCCGAGCTCCAGGTGGAGCTTGGCGCCGTCCATGGCGGCCTTGTAGCCCACGCCGACGATGTCGAGTTCCTTCTTCCAGCCCTCGGTCACGCCGGTGACGGCGTTGCCGAGCAGGGCGCGCGTCAGGCCGTGGTAGGCACGGGTCTGGGCTTCGTCATTGGCGCGGGTGAGATTCACGGAGTCGGCCTGGATGTCGAGCGTGATCCCCGCGGGGATCGGGCAGCTGAGCTTGCCCTTGGCGCCCTCGACGACGGCCTCGGACCCGGTGACTGTGACCTTCACGCCCTTGGGCAGCGTCACGGGCTTCTTTCCGATTCGAGACATGGTTGATTCCTTAGATGAGGGCGGGAAACCCGCCCATTTCAGGATGGGTTACCAGACGTGGGCGAGGATTTCGCCGCCGACGTTCTGCTTCTTGGCGTCCTTGCCCGTCAGGAGACCCTTCGGGGTGGACAGGATGGCGATGCCGAGGCCGCCGTGGACCTCCGGGATCTCCTGCGCGCCGGTGTAGATGCGCAGGCCGGGACGGGACACGCGGCGCAGGCCGTGGATCACGTTCTCCTTATCCTTCACATACTTCAGGTTGACGATGAGATAGACGCGGCTCTCATGCTCGACCTGCTTGAAGGAGTGGATGTAGCCCTCCTGCTTCAGGATGCCGCAGAGGCCGGCCTTGATCTTCGAGGCGGGCACCACCACGGCATCGTGACCGGCCATGATGCCGTTACGAATGCGGGTGAGGTAGTCAGCGATGGGATCGGTATGCATGGTCCCCTCTCCTTACCAGCTGGACTTCTGGACGCCCGGCAGCTCGCCGTTGAGGGCGAACTTGCGGAAGCACAGACGGCAGAGTTCAAACTTGCGCATATAGCCCCGGGGACGGCCGCAGCACTTGCAACGATTGCGGTGCTGGGTCGAGAACTTCGGCTTGCGCGAATCCTTGACGATTTTGGAAATCTTGGCCATCGGTATGATCTCCTTGGCTATTTGCGGAAGGGCATACCGAGGTGGGCGAGCAGGGCTCGCGCTTCGGCGTCGTTGGCAGCGGTGGTCACGAACGTGATGTTCATGCCCTTCATCTTGTCCACACGGGAGTAGTCGATCTCCTGGAAGATCAACTGATCCTTGAGGCCCAGAGTGTAGTTGCCGCGGCCATCGAAGGACTTGGTGGGCACGCCACGGAAGTCACGGACGCGGGGCAGGGACAGGGTCACCAGGCGGTCGAAGAACTCCCACATGCGGGACCCGCGCAGGGTCACCATGCAGGCGATGGGCATGCCGGCGCGCAGCTTGAACTGGGCGACGCTCTTCTTGGCCTTGCGCACGACGGCCTTCTGGCCGGCGATGGCAGTCAGTTCGTCCACGGCGACATCCAGGACCTTGATGTTCTGGATGGCGTCGCCGACGCCCATGTTGATGACGATCTTCTGCAGGCGGGGCACCTGCATGGCGGAAGAGAAAGCAAACTCCTCCTTGAGCTTCGACACCACCTCCTGGTGGTAGCGAGCCTTGACGCGGGGCTCCGCGTGGTCCTGCTTGGCAGTCATGGATTCCTCCATTTCCGTGGGGCGGCTATGCCCCAGGGGTTCGGGAGAGCGGGGGGGCTTGGGAACGGCGGTCCGGCCCGTTTCCCCCCAACCTCAGTTGTCATGGCGCGGAATGCGCCGTGGATCTCCACCCCGCGCACGGGGCAGAATGACCATCCTCCCACGAATGCAGGAGGATGGAAAGCGGTTTACTCGGGGCGCTTGCGGGTGCCCTTGCCAGTCTTGGGATCGAGGATCATGACGTTGGAGGCGTGGATGGAGGCCTCCTTCTCGATGATCCCGCCGCCCTCGCCGGTTTGGGGATTGGGCTTGGTCGCCTTCTTGATCATGTTGATGCCGGCGATAACCACCCGGTTGGTGGCGGGGCTGACCTTGGAGATGGTCCCGGTCTTGCCCTTTTCCTTGCCGGCAATGACGACGACCTGGTCGCCCTTCTTGAGCTTCATCTTGGTGGTGGTGGCTTCCATTACAGCACCTCAGGGGCGAGGGAGACGATCTTCATGTACTTCCGCTCACGCAGCTCGCGGGCCACAGGGCCGAACACGCGGGTGCCGACCGGCTCGCCATCCTTCTTGATGATGACGGCGGCGTTCTCGTCGAAGCGAATGTAGGAGCCGTCCTTGCGGCGGTAGGCCTTGCGCTGGCGGACGATCACGGCCTGGACGACGGCCTTCTTCTTGACCGTGCCGCCCGGGATCGCTTCCTTGACGGAGGCGGTGATCACGTCGCCAAGCTGGGCGATCTTGCCCACACCGCCGCCCAGGGGCAGGATGCAGCAGATCTTCTTGGCGCCGGAGTTGTCGGCAACGATGAGCATGGTTCCCATCTGGATCATGTGAGCTCCTTACTCGCCGGCCTTCTGAACGATCTCGAGGACCATCCAGCGCTTGCGCTTGGAAAGGGGGCGGGTCTCGACGATCTTGACCACGTCGCCGATGCCGCAGGCGTTGGTCTCATCGTGAGCCATGAATTTGGCGGTCTGCTTGACCGTGCGGTGGTAGAGCGGGTGCTGGAACTTGCGCTCCACCTTCACCACCACCGTCTTGTCGGCCTTGTTGGAGACCACGACGCCGTTACGAATCATCTTGTTTTCGAGGCTCATGGGATCTCCTAGGCCAGCTTCGTCGCCAGGGCGGTTTTGACACGGGCGAGCTCACGGCGAGTCTTGCGGATCTCGGCAGTGTTCTCGACCTGGCCCACAGCATGCTGGAAGCGGAGGGTGAAGCGCTTGGCGGCCAGTTCGGCCTCCAGCTGCGCCAGTTCCTCGACGCTCTTGCCGGTCAAATCGGAAAAGGGGTTCTTCTTGGTCATGGCTCTCACTCCTCCGGCGGCGTGCGGCTGACGAACTCGGACGCCACGGACAGCTTCATCTGGGCCAGGCGCAGGGCCTCACGCGCGGTTTCCTCGGTCACCCCTTCCATTTCGAAGAGGATGCGGCCGGGGCGGATCACCGCCACCCAGCCGTCCGGAGCCCCCTTGCCGGAGCCCATGCGGGTTTCCGCGGGCTTCGACGTGGTGGGACGATCGGGGAAGATGCGGATCCAGATCTTGCCGCCGCGCTTGATGTGGCGGGTCATGGCGATACGGGCGGCCTCGATCTCACGGTTCGTGAGCCAGCAGTGCTCGATCGCCTTGAGGCCGTAGTCGCCAAAAGCGAGATCGTTGCCACGGGTGGCGACGCCGCGGGTGCGGCCTTTCTGGGTTTTACGGTTCTTGACCTTCTTGGGCATCAGCATGGATTCACCTCAGCGCTTCACGGTCTCGGCAATCTGGTCGCCCAGATTCACCCAGACCTTGATGCCGATGATCCCGTAGGTCGTATGGGCCTCGGCAAAACCGTAGTCAACGCCCGCGCGGATGGTCTGCAGGGGCATCTGGCCGGAGAGGTAATCCTCGGTCCGGGCGATCTCCGCGCCGTTCAGGCGGCCGGCGACCTTGATCTTGAAGCCCTTGGCGCCGAAGCGGATCGCGGCTTCTTCAGCCTTGCGCATGGCGCGGCGGAAGGCGATGCGACGCTCAAGCTGCTGGGCCACGCCCTCGGCCACGAGCTGCGCGTCGACTTCAGGCTTCTTGATCTCCTGGATGTCCACAGACACGGGGCGGTTCAGACGCTTCTGGAGGTCTTCGCGCAGCTTGTCGATCTCAGCGCCCTTGCGGCCGATGACGATGCCGGGGCGGGCGGTGTAGATGCGGACGGTGACCTTGTCGGCGGCGCGCTCGATATCGATCTTCGAGATCATCGCGTTGAGGCTGTGCAGCTGCTTCTTCAGTTCGCGGCGGAGCTTGATGTCCTCGTGGAGCAGCGTGGCGTAGTCACGCTTGGAGAACCACTTGCTGTGCCAGTTCTTCTGGTAGATGAGGCGGAACCCGTACGGGTGGACCTTCTGACCCATGACTACTCCTCCCCGGCCGCGGACGCGAGCTGGATGGTGATGTGGCAGGTGCGCTTCTGGACCCGGTAGGCGCGGCCCATGGGCGCAGGGCGGACGCGCTTCATGCGGAAGCCCTCGTCCACGAAGGCGCTCTTCACCAGAAGCTCGTCCGGGTTGACGGAAGGATTCTTGTCGATGGCGTTGGCCACGGCGGAATCGAGGAGCTTGCGGATGGGGGCCGCGGCATACTTCTTGGCCTGCGCGAGCACCCACTGGGCCTCGCCGACGTGCTTGCCGCGGATCAAGTCCACCACGAGGCGGGCCTTCTGGGCCGAACCGCGCAGGTGGCGAACGGTGGCGGTGGAAACGATCTCAGCCATCGCTACTTCCCCTTCGCCTTGGAATCGGACTTGCCGGCGTGACCCTTGAACGTGCGGGTCAGCGAGAATTCGCCGAGCTTGTGACCGATCATGTTCTCGGTGACATAAACAGGAATAAACTTGTTGCCGTTGTGCACGGCGAGGGTCAGTCCGATCATCTGCGGGACGACCGTCGACCGGCGGGACCAGGTCTTGATCACGCGCTTGTCGTTGGCCGCCTGGGCGACTTCCACCTTCTTCTGGAGGTGGGCGTCAATGAACGGGCCTTTTTTCAGGGATCGTGCCATTGTCGTGTCTCCTAGTTGATCCGCTTGACGATGAACTTGTCCGTGCGACGGTTGCCACGGGTCTTGTAGCCGCGGGTCGGCTGGCCCCAGGGCGTCACGGGGTGACGGCCACCGGAGGTGCGGCCCTCGCCACCACCGTGCGGGTGGTCGACGGGGTTCATGACCACGCCGCGGACGGTCGGGCGGATGCCCTTCCAGCGGGTGCGGCCGGCCTTGCCGATCTGGATGTTCTCGTGCTGCAGGTTGCCGACGGTGCCGATGGTCGCGTAGCACTCGAGGTGGATCTTGCGGATCTCGCCGGAGGGCATGCGGAGCTGGGCGTAGTCGTCTTCCTTGGCCACAAGCTGGGCGAAGGTGCCGGCGGCGCGGGCGATCTGGCCTCCCTTGCCGGGCTTCATCTCGATGTTGTGCACCGTGTTGCCGACGGGGATGTTCCGCAGGGGCAGCGCGTTGCCCACCAGGATGTCGGCGTTCTTGCCGGCCACCACGGTGCGGCCCACTTCCAGGCCATCGGGGGCCAGGATGTAGCGCTTCTCGCCGTCCGCGTAGACCAGCAGGGCGATGCGGGCGGTGCGGTTGGGATCGTACTCGATAGTGGCCACCTTGGCGGGCACTTCGAGCTTGTTGCGCTTGAAGTCGATGATGCGGTACTGGCGCTTGTGGCCACCGCCGATGTGGCGGGTGGTGATCCGGCCGGTGTTGGAACGACCGCCAGTGCGGTTCTTCTTGGCAATCAGCGAACGTTCAGGGACGTCCGTGGTGATTTCCTCGAAGCCGAACTTGGACATGCCGCGCTGACCGGGGGTCGTGGGCTTGAGCTGCTTGATGCTCATGGTTGTCCTCTTGCCTCAGGGTTGAAAGGGGCGGGCGATAGTGGGCAAAACTTTTCCGTCCGCCATTGAAGTCACCTTATTCGGACGCGGGCGCGCCCTCGGCGAGTTCGACATAGGCCTTCTTGCGGGGGCTGGAAGTCCCCACGAAACGGCCCAGGCGCTTGGTCCGGCTGGGGATCCGCACGGTGCGGATGCCCTTCACCTTGGACTGAAGCAGGAGCTCTACAGCTTCCTTGATCTGGTGCTTGGTGGCCCAGGTGGCCACTTCGAACACCTGGATGTTCTTCTCGCGCAGGATCTGACCCTTCTCGGTGAGGAGGGGCTTGCGGATCACGTCGAAGATCTTGGTCATGGCTTCACCACCTCCTGGAGGGCCAGGACGGCTTCCTTGGAGAAGATCACCTGGTCGTACTTGAGGAGCTCATAGACGTTGACGCCCAGGCTCTCGATCGTCTGCAGCTTCGGGTTGTTGCCCGCGGCCTGGGAGAGCTTCTCGCTGGCCTCGGCACCCACCAGAAGGGCGGAGCCGGTGACGCCGAGCTTGCCCAGCGTCTGGACCAGAGCCTTGGTCTTGTGGGACGCGACGTCCCAGTTCTCGACCACCAGGATCTGGCCGCTGGCCAGCTTGGCGGACAGCGCGTTGCGCAGGGCGGCGCGCCGGGCCTTCTTGGGGAAGGCGTAATCGTAGGAACGGGGGTGCGGACCGTGGGTCGTGCCACCGCCCTTCCACAGCGGGCTGCGGATGGAGCCCACGCGGGCGCGGCCGGTGCCCTTCTGCTTCCAAAGCTTCTTGCCGGAACCACTGACTTCCCACTTGTCCTTGGTCTTGGCGGTGCCGGCGCGGCGCTTGGCCAGGAAGTGGCGGACCGCTTCCCAGATCAGGTGCTCGTTCAGGTCCTCGAGCTTGAACACCTCGGGCAGCAGATCAACGGTGCCGACCTGCTTGTTGTCGAGGTTGACGACGGGGTGCTGGAACGCTGCCATCCTAGGCCTCCTGCTTGATGACGATGTACCCACCCTTGGGGCCGGGGACGGCACCCTTGATGAGCAGCAGGTTGTTCTCGACATCCACCTTGGCGATCTCCAGGTTGCGCACGGTCACCTGGGCATCGCCCATGTGGCCGGCCATGCGCATGCCGGGGAACACGCGGCTGGGGTAGCTGGACTGGCCGATGGAGCCCGGCGCGCGGTGGAACATGGAGCCGTGGGTCGCGCGGCCGCCGGCGAAATGGTGCCGCTTGATGACGCCGGCGAAACCCTTGCCCTTGCTGATGCCGGTGACGTTCACCTTGGTCTTCGCCTCAAAGGCGCTGGCCAGGACGCTGTCGCCGGGCTTGGAGGCGTCAGCCGCGTCCACCCTGATCTCGCGGAGCACGCGAACCGGGGCGACGCCGAGCTTCTCGCAGTGGCCCTTCTCGGCCTTGGAGGCGCGCTTGCCGCCGTTGGGGTCCACGAAGCCGATCTGGACGGCCTCGTAGCCATCCTTGGCGGAGGTCTTGCGCTGCACGATCACGCAGGGGCCGGCCTGGATGACCGTCACGGGGACGATCTGGCCCTGCTCATTGAAGATCTGGGTCATCCCCAGCTTCTTTCCGATGATTCCCTTGGACATGTTTTCTCCCCCCTCTACCGGTTGCCCTGACGGCTGAAGACCTTGATCTCCACGTCGACGCCAGCGGGCAGGTCCAGGCGCATGAGAGTGTCCACGGTGTTCTGAGTCGGGTTCAGGATGTCGAGCAGCCGCTTGTGCGTGCGGATCTCGAACTGGTCCCGGCTCTTCTTGTCCACGTGGGGGGAACGGTTCACGGTGTACTTGTTCGTCCGGGTGGGCAGGGGAATGGGCCCGGCCACCTGGGCGCCCGTGCGCTTGGCGGTGTCCACGATCTCCCGGGTGCTCTGATCGAGCAGACGGTGGTCGAAGGCACGCAAACGGATGCGGATGTTGTCTTTCATGCTCACTCCATTGGGACGGAAACCGTCCATAGACGTGGGGCGCTGACCGCCCATGTAAATCCGTCCCAACGACAGGGACAGGGCTGATCAGCATAACAAAAGCCGCTGGAAATTCAACGGCTATTTGAGAGAACGCACGACCTCCCGGAGGAGGAAGCGGTGGATCAAGAGGCCCGGCAACCTGGCGGTTCGAGTAACGACCTCACCCCGAGAGGGGCTTAAAAAGCAGGTAAAACTAAGACTTGGTTACCGTTGCTGGTGTTGCAGGGCAATGAGGACCGGCTTCGCCGGACCGAGTTGCGGGGGTGCGGGGGTGTGCGCGTAGCGAAGCGGAGCGCGGGACCCCCGCGGTATTACTTGGCGCCCTTGACCTTAGCCACAATCTCTTCGGCCACGTTCCGGGGCGCTTCCTCGTAGTGCGAGAACTGCATGGTGTAGTTGCCGCGACCCTGGGTCATGCCGCGCAGGGTGGTGGAGTAGGCGAACATCTCGGCCAGGGGCACCTTGGCGGTGACCACCTTGACGCCGGCCCGATCCTCCATGTTCTCGATGCGGCCACGGCGGCTGTTCAGGTTGCCGATGACATCGCCCATGTAGTCCTCGGGAACCACGACCTCGACGCCCATGATGGGCTCGAGGATCACGGGGGAGGCCTTCTCGCAGCCCGCCTTGAAGCCCATGGAGCCGGCGATCTTGAACGCCATTTCGTTGGAGTCCACGTCGTGGTAGCTGCCGTCGTAGATGGTGATCTTGATGTCGACGCAGGGATAGCCCGCGAGGACGCCGGACTGCATGGCCTCCTGGATGCCCTGGTCGATGGGCTTGATGTATTCCTTGGGGATCACCCCGCCCTTGATGTCGTTGATGAACTCGTAGCCCTTGCCGGCTTCGTTCGGCTCGACATACATCTTCACGTGACCGTACTGGCCGCGGCCGCCGGACTGACGGACGAACTTGCCTTCGGCGTCCACGCGCTTCCGGATGGTTTCCCGGTAGGCCACCATGGGCTTGCCCACGTTGGCTTCGACCTTGAACTCGCGCATCATGCGATCGACGATGATCTCAAGGTGCAGCTCGCCCATGCCGGCGATGATGGTCTGGTTGGTCTCGGGATCGGACTTGACCTTGAAGGTGGGATCTTCCTGGGCCAGGCGGCTCAGGGCGACGCCCATCTTCTCCTGGTCGGCCTTGGTCTTGGGCTCGATGGCCACCTGGATGACAGGATCCGGGAAGTCCATGGACTCGAGGATCACCGGGTGGTTCTCGTCGCAGATGGTCTGGCCGGTGAGCACATCCTTGAGGCCCACGGCGGCGGCGATGTCGCCCGTGCGGACTTCCTCGATGTCCTCGCGCTTGTTCGCGTGCATCTGCAGCAGACGGCCGATGCGCTCGCGGCGGCCCTTGGCGGCGTTGTAGACGCCCGAGCCCGCGGCGAGGACGCCGGAATACACACGGATGAAGGCCAGCGAACCCACGAAGGGATCCGCCATGATCTTGAAGATGAGGGCCGAGAAGGGCTCCTTGTCCTCAGCCTTGCGCTCGGTCTCGTTGCCATCGGCGTCGACACCCTTGATGGCGGCGATGTCGAGGGGCGAGGGCATGTAGCTCACGACCGCGTCGAGCATGGGCTGGACGCCCTTGTTCTTGAAGGCGGAGCCGCACATCATCGGCGTGAAGACGAGGCTGATGCAGCCCTTGCGGATGCCCGTGCGGATCTCGTCCTCGGACAGCTCTTCGCCGGCGAGGTACTTGTCCATGAGCGAGTCGTCGGTCTCGGCGACCATCTCGATCATCTTCTCGCGCCACTCCTTGGCGGTATCCACCAGCTCCGCGGGAATCTCGCCGTAGATGACCTTGAAACCCTTGTCGCCCTCATCGAAGGTGAGGCCCTTCATGAGCACAAGATCCACCACGCCCCGGAAGTTCTCCTCGGCGCCGATGGGAATCTGGATGGGCATGGGCCGCGCCTTGAGGCGCGTCTTCATCATCTCCACCACGCGGAAGAAGTCCGCGCCGGGGCGATCCATCTTGTTGACGAAGGCCATGCGGGGCACGCCGTACTTGTCAGCCTGGCGCCACACGGTCTCGGACTGGGGCTCGACGCCGCCCACCGCGCAGAACACGGCGCAGGCCCCGTCCAGCACGCGCAGGGAGCGCTCCACCTCGGCCGTGAAGTCCACGTGGCCGGGGGTGTCGATGATGTTGATGCGGTGCTCCACGTCCTTCAGCTGGCCCGTCTGGGGGGTCCAGGCGGCCGTGATGGCGGCGGAAGTGATGGTGATGCCCCGCTCCTGCTCCTGCACCATCCAATCGGTGGTGGCCGCACCTTCATGCACCTCGCCGATCTTGTGGATCTTGCCGGTGTAGTAGAGGATGCGCTCCGTCGTGGTGGTCTTGCCGGCATCGATGTGCGCCATGATGCCGATGTTCCGGTAGCGCTCGAGGGGGGTCTGGCGGGCCACGGCGGCCTCCTGAAAGGGTAAAGACAGAATCGGAATCGGGGGTGCTTCAAAGACCTTCGCGGAAGGAGCCGCCGGGTTGGCGGCTCCTTCCGGTCGGATGGGCTGCTACCAGCGGAAGTGCGCGAAGGCCTTGTTGGCCTCGGCCATCTTGTGGACGTCGTCCTTCTTCTTGATGGCGGCGCCACGGAAGTTCATGGCGTCCAGGATCTCGCCGGCCAGCTTGTCGCGCATGGTGCGCTCGCCGCGGGAGGCGGAGTAGGTCTTGAGCCAGCGCATGGCCAGGGACTGGCGGCGGTTCTGGGGAACCTCCACAGGCACCTGGTAGGTGGCGCCGCCCACGCGGCGGGACTTGACTTCCACCGAGGGCTTGATGTTGTTCAGGGCCTTCTGGAAGGCCTCAAGGGCCTCTTCGCCGGACTTCTTGGCGACGATCTCCAGTGCACCGTAGAGGATGCGCTCGGCGGTGGCCTTCTTGCCGCGCTCCATGAGGATGTTCACGAACTTGGAGACGGTGAGGCTGTTATATACGGGATCCGGGAGGATCTCACGCTTGGCGGGTGCGGAACGACGGGCCATGGCCTACCTCCCCTACTTCTTCTTGGCCGGCGCGGCGCCAGCCTTGGGGCGCTTGGCGCCGTACTTGGAGCGGGACTGGTTGCGGCCCGCGACGCCGGTGGCGTCCAGGGTGCCGCGCACCACGTGATAGCGCACGCCCGGCAGATCCTTCACGCGGCCACCGCGGATGAGCACGATGCTGTGCTCCTGCAGGTTGTGGCCCACGCCCGGGATGTAGGTCGTGCACTCGATGCCGTTGGTGAGGCGCACACGGGCCACCTTGCGAAGCGCGGAGTTCGGCTTCTTCGGGGTGGTGGTGAACACGCGGGTGCACACGCCACGCTTCTGCGGGCAGGCGTCGAGCGCGGGGCTCTTGGTCTTGTTCTGGAACGTCTTCCGCCCAATGCGGATCAACTGATTGATGGTAGGCACACCATCCTCCAAGGAAGGCACCGGGTTTTCCGGGCCTGGGCCCGAGAGGTTCGCCAACACAAAGTCATCGGAGAACGTCGGACGGATGAAATCCTGCGCCGGCCCACGGGGCCGGAACCATCTAGGCTAACGGAAAGGCTTGGAAAGTCAACGCACCAAGCGAAAACAACAGGCCGGCATCACCCGGCCAGGGGGCAGCCGCAACCTCCGGCGGCACAGCCATGGCCGCTCTTGGGGGATTCCGGGGCCGAGGTCGCCGGTTCTGATGCCGCGCTCTTGTACCATCCGCCTCCGGCCAGGGTGAAAGCCGACACAGACACCTGGCGCTTCATGCCCCCATCCGCCCCGCAGGCCGGGCAGGCATGCGTGTCGGGCGCGGACAGGCTCTCCAGCTTCTCCTCCGGCTGGCCGCAAGCTTCACAACGGTATTCGTAGAGGGGCATGGCAGACTTCTCCCGGGACTTCTCCCTGAACCGATCATTTTATCCCGATTCCTGTGATGCCGACACCGACCCGTTTCTTCCAGAGCCCTGAAGCCTTTCTCGCGGCCGTTCCCCGGCCGGGGATCCTCTGCTTCACGAATGGCTGTTTCGACCTGATCCACCCTGGTCATGTGCAGTACCTCGCCGAGGCCCGCGCCCTGGGGGACTTCCTCGTGGTGGGCCTCAACAGCGACGCCTCGGTGGCGCGGCTCAAGGGGCCGAGCCGCCCGCTCCAGGACGAGGCCGCCCGGGCGGCCATCCTGCTGGGTCTCCGTAGCGTGGACGCGGTCATCCGCTTCGACGAGGACACACCACTGGAGCTCATTCGCGTCCTCCAGCCCGACGTGCTGGTGAAAGGCGGCGACTACACCCCCGACACCGTGGTGGGCCGCGAAGTCGTGGAGGGTCGAGGCGGCAAGCTCGTCCTCCTTCCCTTCCTTCCCGGACATAGCACTTCGCGCATCGAGCAGCGGATCCTCAGCGGGCGCGGCGTCACGCTCGAGCCGCGCGGATAGACCGTTCGGATGATCCAGTTGTGACAGTTACCCGCTAGGCTGGGGGCGGCCTCGCTTTGGGGCCCGTTATTGTCGGAGGTTTCATGCGCCATCGCATTGCCCTTTCCCTCGCCCTTCTGGGCTTGCCCCTCGCTGCCCAGGACATCGCCGGTGGTTTGCAGACGGGTCTGTCCCTGCCGGTCGGGGACTTGAAGGACAAGACCGATTTCGGCACCAACCAGTTCTTCGGCGCCCACATCGGCGGCCACCTCGACTTCAACATCACCTCTCACCACCAGGTCCGCGCCCAGCTGACCTACCACAGCCTCCCGGGTTCCGGCTGGGGTGGCCCCGCTGATGTCCAGAACGATTTCAAGATCCTGCAGGTCGGTGCCGACTGGGTCTACAACTTCCAGAGCCCCGACCAGGGCTGGTACACCATTGCCGGCGCCTCCATCAACAGCGTCAAGGACGACTACAGCGGCAACGGCTTCAGCGGCAGCGCCAGCCAGAGCGGCAAATTCGGCGTCCGCGGCGGCGGTGGGTACACCTTCAACAGGATGTTCTCCCTCGAAGGCACGCTGAACCAGGTCTTCGTGGACAAGAACGGCAATGACGGCTTCGGCTTCGACACCGCCACCTGGGCCCAGGTGAGCGCCGTGTTCCGCTTCGGCCGATAGGCTCGGCGACACCCACAAAAAACGGGCCGCGATCGCGGCCCGTTTTTTGTGCCCGCCCAATAGCTAGAGCAGCGGGGACAGGAGCTGCCAGTACTTCGGCAGGGGCCAGAGGTCGGCGTCGCAGGCTTCTTCCAGGTGATCCAGGACTTCGCGCAGAGCGTGCTTGGCCTCGTTGACCTGCTTGCCGAAGGCCTCGGTGCGGGCGTGGTTGTCTTCCACGGCATCGGCGGCCGCCAAGGCATTCTTCATGGCGGAGAGGCGGGCCTGCGCCTCTCCCGCCAGCGTGGCCTGGGCCTGGAGGGCGACCTTCAGGGTCTCGGGCACCGTGATGCCGGCGGCGGCGAGCCTGCCAAGGCTCTTGGCGCGGGCGCCGAGATCGGCGGTGATGGAGGGTAGGATCTGGGTCTCGGCCATCTCGCGCAGGACCTGGGTCTCGATGGCGATGGCCTTCTGGTACTGCTCGTGGCGGATGTGGACGCGGGATTCCAGCTCGCCCTCGGAGAGGATGCCGGGCTTGGAGAACACGGCCCTCGCGGCGGCGCTCTCCCAGATGTGGAGGGCGGCCACGGTGTCCTTGGCGTGGGGGAGGCCGCGGCGCTCGGCCTCGACCTTCCACTCATCCGAATAACCGTTGCCTTCGAAGCGGATGGCCTTGGTCTCGATGATGGCCTGGCGCACCACAGACAGCACCGCGGCCTTGTGCTCCTTGCCGGCCTTGATCTCCGTATCGAGCTTGGCGTTCAGGCCCTCCAGGGCCTCGGCCACGGCGGCGTTGATCACCGTCAGCGGCAGGGCGATGGGCTGGCTGGAGCCCACGGCGCGGAACTCGAACTTGTTCCCTGTGAAGGCGAAGGGGCTGGTCCGGTTGCGGTCCGTGGCGTCCTTCTCGATGCGCGGCAGGTTGCCGATGCCCAGGTCGAGGATGCGCTGGGTGGAGGCGTCGGCCGCGGCGCCCTTTTCGATGGCGTCGAGGATGTGGCTGAGCTGGGCGCCGAGGAAGGCGGACATGATGGCCGGCGGGGCCTCGTTGGCGCCCAGGCGGTGGTCGTTGCCGGCGCTGGCGATGGCGGCGCGGAGCAGGCCGCCGTGGGTGTGGATGGCCTTCAGGGTGGCGCTGAGGAAGTAGAGGAACTGCAGGTTCTCCTCGGGCGTCTGCCCGGGCTCCAGCAGGTTCTGGCCCTCGTCCGTGGCCAGGCTCCAGTTCACGTGCTTGCCGCTGCCGTTGACGCCGGCGAAGGGCTTCTCGTGGAGCAGGATGGCCAGGCCGTGCCGCTCACCCACAGACTTGAGCAGTTCCATGAGCAGCTGGTTGTGGTCGCTGGCGATGTTGGCGGCCTCGTAGATGGGCGCGATCTCGAACTGGTTGGGGGCCACCTCGTTGTGGCGGGTCTTGGCGGGAATGCCCAGCTTGAAGCACTCCAGTTCGACCTCCTGCATGAAGCCGAGGACGCGTTCCTTGATGCTGCCGAAGTAGTGGTCCTCCAGCTCCTGGCCCTTGGGGGGCTTGGCGCCCTGGAGCGTGCGGTTGGCGAACATGAGGTCCGGCCGCTGCTGGGCCAGTTCCAGGTCCACCGCGAAGTATTCCTGCTCGGGACCGCACTGCGCGATGACGGAATCTGTCTTCACGCCGAAGTGGGCCAGGCCCTCGACGGCCTGCCGGGACAGGACGTCCATGGAGCGCAGCAGGGGCACTTTGTGGTCCAGGGCCTCGCCGTGGTACCCAACGAAGGCGGTGGGGATGCAGAGCGTCTTGCCCAGGGGCCCTTCCATGAGGAAGGCCGGGCTGGCGGGATCCCAGGCCGTGTAACCGCGGGCCTCGAAGGTGGCGCGCAGACCGCCGCTGGGGAACGAGCTGGCGTCGGGCTCGCCCTGGATGAGCTGGCCGCCGCTGAAGCGCTCGATGACCTGGCCCGGCTCATCCCAGGAGATGAAGGCATCGTGCTTCTCGGCCGTGGCGCCGGTCATGGGCAGGAACCAGTGGGTGAAGTGGGTGCAGCCCTGCTCCAGGGCCCAATCCTTCATGGCCTGGGCGACACTCTTGGCCACTTCGGGCGACAGGGCCTCGCCGCGCTTGAGCGCCTGGCGGTAGGCCTTGTAGACATCCTTCTGCAACCGGTCGCGCATGGTGCGCTCGCTGAACGTGTTGCAGCCGAAGTACTGGCTGATCTTGAGCTGATCCAGCCGTGAGATGCTGGAAGTGTCTGGCGCCTGCGCCTTGGCCATGTGTCCCCCCTTGGACGTTGAACGATGAATGTAAATAAAAATAAACCGATGTCCGCCCCTCGGGGGCAGCCATCGGATTCCCACATCCAATTGGATCCTGCGATCCAAGCACAGGATACAGGAAACCCGCTTGTGACAACAGGGGTTTCCGTTCCGGAACGCGCGCTTTCCCTCCTCGGGGCCCTCCAGCGCCACCAGGCGAGGATGCCCCGCTCCGGCGCCCTGGCCTGGGAGCGGGCGGCTTTCGCCGAGGTGTTCGACCATGACGGGCCGGGCGAGCGCATCCGCGGGTTCCTCGAGAAGCCTTAGAATAGGCCCATGGACCTGACCGCCCCCTACGTCCCCGACCTCGAAAGCATCCCCGCGGGGATCGACCTGCCCACCGAGATCCGGCGGCTGAAGACCGAGCGCCGGGCCGTCCTGCTCGCCCACTACTACCAGGAGCCCGAGATCCAGGACCTGGCCGACTTCGTGGGCGACAGCCTCCAGCTCAGCCAGCAGGCCGCCAAGGCCGATGCCGACGTCATCGCCTTCTGCGGCGTCCACTTCATGGCCGAGACCGCCAAGATCCTCAATCCCGGCAAGACCGTGGTCATCCCCGACATGGACGCCGGCTGCAGCCTGGCGGACCGGTGTCCGGCGGACTACTTCGAACAATGGCTGAAGCAGTACCCGGATCATGACGTCGTCAGCTACATCAACTGCTCCGCGGGCGTGAAGGCCCTTAGCACGGTCATCTGCACCAGCAGCAACGCCGTGCGCGTGGTCGAGAGCCTGCCGAAGGACCGCAAGATCGTCTTCGCCCCCGACCGCCACCTGGGCAAGTGGGTGATGAAGCAGACGGGCCGCGACATGGTGCTGTTCCCGGGTTTCTGCATCGTCCACGAGCAGTTCACGGCCAAGCGCGTGGCGGCCCTCAAGGCCCAGCACCCCGAGGCCAGGCTCATCGCCCACCCCGAGTGCGATGCCACCGTGAGTCAGCTGGCGGACTTCGTGGGCTCGACGGCGGCCCTGCTCAACTTCGTGGCCAAGGACAGCGCCAAGGCCTTCATCGTGGCCACCGAGGCGGGCATCCTCCACCAGATGCGCCAGCGGCGACCGGACGCCGAGCTGATCCCCGCACCGGCCGACAGCGGCTGCAACTGCAGCCTCTGCCCGTACATGAAGCTGAACAACCTGGAGAAGCTCTACCTCTGCCTGCGGGATCTCCAGCCCGAGATCCGCCTGGACGAGACGGTGCGGAGAAAGGCCCTCCAGCCCCTGGAGCGGATGCTGGCCTTGGGGTGATGAAACGCCGGGACCGGCGCTAATCTGGAGGTTCTCTTCCATCGAGCCCCCATGTACCGCCACCGCACCTCCCGGTTCCGCCTCCTCCATCCCAGCCTAGGCCTTTCGCGCTGGCAGCACCTCCAGCAGCGCAGCGGCATCGCCCTGCTGGGGCTGGCCGGGCTGGTCCTGTCGGCCCTGCTCCTCGCCGTGCCGCGCTACTACCGCCTGGACCAGCTGGACAAGGGCCGGACCGCCTACATGGAAGCCCACTGGGTGGACTTCGAGGCCGTCGAGCGCCACTGGAAGAGCCTGCCCATCCTCCAGTCGCTGCGGCGGGGCGACGAGCCGGACGTGCGCCGGTTCCTGTCGAACCAGCCCCTGGTGGTGGCCCTGCTGGACCGGTTCGAAGGCCGCAGGCTGTGGATACGGCAGGGTGACCGCCTGGTTCCGCCGGCAGACCCGGCCCTGACCCAGCAGTACCTGGGTTGGATGACCCATGCCGAGACCGCCCAGCGCTTCGAGTGGAACCCGCCCCGGGAGCAGGACCCCGATTTCGGGAAGGTGGCCACGGTGGTCCTCTTGTCGGATCGCTGGCTGGTGGTCAAGCGGTGGCGCCCAGGCTCCCCCGAGGTCGAGCGGGAACTCGAGGCGGCCCTGGCGCCCAATCGGGCCCTCCGCATGGGACTCATCCGGGAGTCGGACTACGACCGGAGAGATCTGGTGCTCCAGCCCTGGGGCGCGGAACCCAACCTCCAGGCCGATCCCCGACGCATCGCCACCCTCCCCCTGGGCACCGCCACCAAGACCAATGCCTTCGGGGATGGCTGGAACCTGGGGGGTGTGGGCTTCGACGCCCAGCAGCAGGCCTTCCGGTCGAGCCTGAAACGGCAGTACTGGGGGGTTTCGGGCATCGCGGCCCTGGTGGCGCTGACCATCCTCCTGGGCCTCTGGCTCCGGTACCGCACCCGGAAGAAGGCCGTGCTCGACGCCGACCGCATGGCCTCCATGACCCACAGCCTCAAGACCCCCCTGGCCATCCTCAAGTTCCGCTGCGACTCCCTGCGGCTGGGCCGCCTCGATCCAGACCGGGCCGATGAGGAACTGCTGAAGATCAGTGAGGAGGTGGATCACCTCACCACCATCATCGAAACCGGCCTCCGCGTGATCCGCGGCGGCGGAGCCCCCGGGCCCCGGGGCCAGGCCAACCGGGCCTGGTTCCAGGAGGTGATGGACGACCTGCGACCCGGCTTCGACGCGGAAGACCGCCCCCTCGACCTGAAACTCGCGCCAGAGGCGGGCCATGCGCCCCTGTCCTCCCTGCGCGCGGCCGTGCTCACCCTGGTGGAGAACGCCCTGGCCCACGGGAAGGGGCGGGTCACCCTGGAGACCTGGCGGGCCCGCCGCCGGTTCTGCATCCAGGTGAGTGACGAGGGCAGTCTCGAACCCCACCATCTCAAGGTCCTCGGCAAGCCCTTCCAGCGCATCCGGGAATCGGGCAAGGAGGGGTTCCTGCGGGAAGGGCAGGGGCTCGGCCTGAGCCTCCTCGTGCAGGTGGCCGCCCAGGAAGGCTGGGGCCTCACCTTTGCCTCGGGCCCCGGTGAAGGGTTTTCCGCCCTCCTGGAAATCCCTGCCGCATGAGCCTTCCAACTTGGAAATTGCAGCCAATCCTGCTTGCCCTTCCAAGCCAACGCGTGCATCTTGGGAACATCCGATCCTTGAGTGAGACCCCGTGATCCACATCCTCGTGGTAGAGGACGAGTCCTCCCTCTGCCAGCTCCTCGTCAACAACCTGGGCTTCGAAGGCTACTCCGTCGAGGCGGTGGGGGACGGTGTGCCCGCCCTGGCAGCCCATACGGCCCGGCGGGCGGACCTCATCGTGCTGGACCTGATGCTGCCCCAGCTGGATGGTTTCGAGGTTCTCCGCACCCTGCGGGAGCGCAAGGACCAGGTCCCGGTGCTTCTCCTCACCGCCCGGGGAGAGGAGGCCGATCGCGTGAAGGGCCTGAGCCTGGGCGCGGACGACTACCTGGTGAAGCCCTTCTCCGTGCTGGAGCTCATGGCCCGGGTGAAGGCCATTCTCCGCCGTTCCCGGCCCATGGACCGCCCCCCCGTCCTCTGCTCCGGCCCTTTCCGCTTCGACCTGCCCCGCCTGGAGGCCCGGCGGGATGGCAGGCCGTTGGAGCTGACCCCCCGCGAGTTCCGGCTGCTGGAGATTCTCATCACCCATGCCGGCCGCACCCACAGCCGCCGGGAGCTGCTGCAACTGGCCTGGGAGCCCGATGCCCGCCCCAGCGCCCGCACCGTGGACGTCCACATCGCGAACCTGCGCCGCAAGCTGGGTGAAGAACTGGGCGCCTCCTGGATCACCACCGTGGGCGGGGAAGGCTACCGCTGGATCACGCCGGTCGAACCGGAACGGGGGACCCGGCCCAGCGGGTAGACTGAATCCTCGCCCCGAGGTCCGATGGCACCCTGGAATCCCCACAGCTGGCAGCGCTTCCCCGCGATGCAACAGCCGGACTATGTCGATCCCTCGGAGCTGGAGGCCGTGCTGGCCCGCCTGCGGCGCCTGCCCCCCCTGGTGGTCCCCCAGGAAGTCGACCGGCTCCGGGACCTGCTGGCCGAGGCCGCCGCGGGTCGGCGCTTCCTCCTCCAGGGTGGCGACTGCGCGGAGCAGTTCAAGGACTGCACACCTGCGTCCATTGAAGGCAAGCTGCGCGTGCTCCTGCAGATGTCGGTGGCTCTCACCCACGGTGGGCGGCGACCCGTGGTGCGCGTGGGGCGCATCGCCGGCCAGTTCGCCAAGCCCCGCAGCAAGCCCACGGAAGTGATCCGTGGCCGCGAACTGCCCAGCTACCGGGGTGACCTCATCAATGGCCTCGAAGCCGAGGAGGCCGCGCGCCGGCCCGATCCCGGCCGCATGCTGGAGGCCTACTTCCATGCCTCCGCCACCTTGAACCACCTGCGGGCCCTCACGGCCGGAGGCTTCGCGGACCTGCATCATCCCGAGCGCTGGGAGCTGCCCGGGGGGACCGACCAGGTACCCGAATACCGGCGCACCCTGGATCAGGTGCGGGAGTCCCTGGATTTCCTCGAAGCGCTTGGCGGAGTCCAGCGGGACGTCCTGGAGCGCATCGATTTCTTCACCAGTCACGAGGCCTTGCTGCTCCCTTACGAAGAGGCGCTCACCCGCTGGGTCGGCGACAGCTCGGCCTACTACAACCTGGGTGCCCACACCCTCTGGGTGGGCGAGCGTACTCGCCAGCTGGACGGTGCCCACATCGAGTACCTCCGCGGCCTCCGCAATCCCATCGGGGTGAAGGTGGGCCCCAGCGCCACCCCCGAGCACCTGGTGGAGTTGCTGGACCGCCTCGATCCCGGTCGCGAGTCGGGCCGCATCACACTCATCTCCCGCTTCGGCGCCACGAAGATCCAGGCCGCCCTCCCTCCCCTGCTGAAAGCCGTCCAGGCCACGGACCATCCCGTGCTCTGGAGCTGCGACCCCATGCACGGCAACGGCGTCGAGAGCGCCAGCGGGCTCAAGACCCGGGACTTCGGGGCCATCCTCTCCGAGCTGCGCCAGGCCTTCGAGATCCACCGCGGCCACGCCTCGCACCTGGGGGGCGTCCACATCGAGCTCACCGGCGAAGCCGTCACCGAGTGCACCGGCGGCACCGAGGGACTCTCCGAGGCCGACCTCGCCAAGTCCTACGAAACCGGCTGCGATCCCCGCCTCAACGGCACCCAAAGCCTGGAGATGGCCTTCCTCATCGCGGAGATGATGAGAGGCTAGGTTCAGTCGGGGATCTCGGGTTCGACCAGCTGGGCCAGCAGCAGGAGCGACTCCTGCCAGCCGAGATGGCAGGCCTCCGGCGGGATGACCTCGGGGATCCCCTCCTGGACGATGGTCACCTCGGTGCCGCAGGACACGGCCTTCAGGGAGATGGTCGTGTGCATCTCCCCGGGCAGGTTCGGATCATCGAACTTGTCCGTGTGCCGGATGCATTCTCCGGGGACCAGCTCGAGGTACTCGCCGCCGAACGTGTGGCCGTGGCCCGTGCTGAAGTTCGTGAACGACATCCGGTAGGTGCCGCCGACCTTGGCCTCCAGATGGTGGACCCGGCCCGTGAAACCATGCGGCGGAAGCCACTTGGTCATGGCGTCGGGATCCAGGAAGGCCCGGTAGATCCGGTCGGGCGTGGCCCGCAGCACGCGATGGAGATGGATGGTGTTGGTCGGCATGGCCAGGCCCCTTTCAGAGTGGGGGGATCCCGCGAGCCTGCACGATAGCACTGCCGGAGCTGTCGTGACACCTACCGCTTCAGTGCACCGTGGGGTGGATCCCCTCGGGCCCGGCCCGGAGGACCAGGGTTTCGAAGGCGACCGCCACGCGGACCTCGGCCCCCGGCAGCAGCTCCTGGAGGGGCTTGAGCTTGGGGGCGGGAAGCAGCAGGACCTCCCCGGGACGGAGGACCGGCAGTTCCAGCCCCTCCCAGGCCCCGAGGGGCGTGCTGCGGCGGGCGGCGCCGGCCCTCAGCTCCAGGTTCCCTTCCGGCCAGGCGTCCACCATCCAGGCTCCCAGCAGGGCACCACCGCCCTCCTCGAGAGCCAGGCAGAAGCCCGCGACCCCCCCGCCTGCCAGACCCAGGACCGCCAGCCCGGGACGGGGCAGTTCCGCAAGCTCCGCGCCCGGTCCCCGCACCGCGAGGCGGTCGAGGGCGGCCCCGTCGGCCCGGTGCAGGGCCGAGGGCCGGGGGAGGCAGGGCAGCAGGTCCACGAAGTCCGGGAGGGGGGCCAGGGAAGCCGGCAGGGTGTCCCGCCGGTCCCACTTCTCGGCGTAGGCCAGAGTCTGCTTTGCCCGGGCCAGGGCCCGGGGCCCGCCTTCCAGCAGCCGTCGGAGGCTGGACGGCACCAGGGCCTCCGCCAGCCGTTCGGGGTCGCCCTCACCCAGCTTGCGCAGGCGGATAGCCTCGATGCGATTCAGGTCCGCCAGCCGGCCGGAAGCCAGGCGCCCTACCAGGGCGCGGCGCTCCACGGGGCCCTCGGACCAGGCGGCGGTTCCCAGCAGCATGGGATCAGGCCTGCGCTTCCAGCCACTCGCGGGTGGCAGGGACGAGCGGCTTGGGGCGATTGGTGGCGAAGTCCAGCATCACCTGCACGGACCTCCCCTCGGCGAACACCTCGCCGCCCAGCCCCCGGGTGAGCCGGTAGCTCAGGTCG
Organism: Geothrix campi; assembly: GCF_024609265.1. Taxonomy (GTDB): domain Bacteria; phylum Acidobacteriota; class Holophagae; order Holophagales; family Holophagaceae; genus Geothrix; species Geothrix campi. Next base: position 1,890,255 of record NZ_JANHMP010000001.1, read on the forward strand.
AAGGAACTGTTGCCTACCTTGGTGCAGTGCAGTTCGACACGCACGTCGTCGCCCAGGAGGATCGGCATCCGGTAGTCCACCTCGATGCGGGCGATGAGGAAACCCTCTTCCTGGAACTTCCGACCGCCCAGGAAACTGCGCCACCACTGGAAACGCCCTTGCTCCATGAAGCTCACCACCACCGCGTTGTTCACGTGGCCCATGGCGTCCAGGTCGCTGAACCGCACCTCGATGGGATGGGAAAAGGGCATGGGGCCTCCGGATCCTCAACCTTACCGCCTTCCCGTGGCATCATGCCTCCCGATGCCCGCGCCCCTCCTCCTCGCCTACGACCCGGCCTGCACCCTCTGCTGCCGCATGGCCCTGTGGTTGGCGCGGCGGGACCGGCGGGGGCTGCTGCACCTGGTTTCTCTCAGGGATCCCGACCTGCTGGCCCTGGCTCCCGAGCTGGCCGGGAAGCCGATCGAGAAGGAGATCCACGGCCTCGACCTGGGCACGCGGAAGGTCTGGGCCGGGGTAGACCTCCTTCGACCCATCGCCCGCCGGCTGCCGGCCTGGCGGTGGGCGGCCCCCCTGCTGGCCCTCCCCGGCCTGCCCCGACTGCTGAACGCGGTGTACCTATGGGTGGCCGTCCGGCGCTTCCGGCGCACCGGGCGGCCGCCCTTCGCGTAGCCTGGGTCCATGGATTCCATCGCTCCGAGCCCCTGGCACCCCGACCGCCGCTGGGCGGATCCCCTCATCGCCTTCCTGGCCCTCATCGCCCTGACGGCCGCGGGTTTCACCCTCCGGGCCCGCCAGGAGGGCAACCACCGGCCCTCCGGGCGGACCAGCCTCCAGGGGCAGATGCTGGAGGCAGCCCTGGCGGGCCCCCGTCTGGTGAGCAGCGCCAAGGTCGCCCCGAAGGAATGGGCCCGGGCGCGAGCCCAGCTGACGGATCCCTGGGACCGGGCCCTGCTCGCAGTGCTCATGGCGGAACTGGGCGACCCGGCGGAAGCCCAGGAGCTCGTCGCAGAGGGCACTCCGGCCGGGATCGGTGGTGAACACTTCCGGAAAGCTTTCGCGGCAGCCTACGGCCAGGATCCCGTCCCGGACTCCGCCACCCGCGCGGATGTGGGCCGGCGGCTCGGAAACAGCTACACGGCCATCCTGCTGGAAGCCAGGCTCCGGGACCGCGAGGGCGGCCCGGCCTCCGGGGATGTTCTGCGCGCCCAGGCCCGCGGGGTCCTCCTGACCCGCCTGGCGGCCCTCGGCGGCCTGGGGCTGCTGGTGATGGCCTTCGCGGTCGGCGGGCTCGTCATGGGGATCTACCTCTGGGTCATCCGCCGGCAGCCGCCGGTTCGGCCCCTGCCCGCCTGGGGCCTGTCGGGCCGGGCGGCGACCCTGCTCTTTCTCGGCTGGTTCATGGCCTTCTTCGCCGCGGGCAACCTCGCATCGCTGTTCCTCATGCCCTGGCCCGCCCTCCGCTGGGCCGTGGTACCCCTGGGCACCCTCTTCCACGCTGGCATCGGGGTGCGGCTCCTCTGCTGGACGGAGGGACTGACCTTCCCTGAGCTGTGGCATCGGGTGGCGCCGGGCCCCACGCGGAAGAACCTCGCCTGGGGCCTGGCCTTCCTCGCCCTGGCCGTGTTCCTGGTGCTGGCCGTGGCCATGGCCACGAGTCTGGTGATGAAGCCCGACCAGAGCCCCCAGCGGGACCTCCAAGAGCTTCTGCGTGGGCTATCCGGCTGGGGCCCCAGCCTGGTCATGTTCGTCGTGGTGGCGGGCCTGGCCCCTCTCTTCGAGGAACTGCTGTTCCGGGGCTTCCTGTTCCCCGTGCTGGCCCGCCGGGGCCATATCACGTTCGCCCTGTTCGCATCCGCCCTGCTCTTCGGGGCCATTCATCTGCAGCCTGCGGGCCTGCCCATCCTCGGCACCCTGGGCCTGGTGCTGGCCCTCGCCGTGCGGCAGACAGGAAGCCTATGGCCCGCCGTCCTCGTCCACGCCTGCTGGAACGGCTCGCTCTTCCTGCTGATGCGCGCCTTCGCCTGACCCGGATCCCAGCCCGAGGTCCGGCCTAGAACTGAAGGCGGGACAGCGCGGGTGCCAACCACCAGAACAGTTGGAGCACCAGGAAGGCCAGGACGACCCACTTCAGGACCTGGGCCCAGTCCGTGCCTCCCGTGCGCGGCTGGTGCCGCGTGGGCTTCCGGGTGGTCAGGTAGGTCTCCACGGGATCTTCGGCCAGGGTGATCTTCACGGGGGCGGTGCGGCGGACGCGGGTGTCATGCGCTCCGGATTCTCCCGCCGGTGCCGGTTCGGCCTGACGGAACCGGGCCGCCGACACGCTGCCGGTGCCGTCCTCGTCCTGGCCCAGGAAGGTGAAGAGCCGGGCGCGCATGCTGACAGGGCCGGGCAGCGCGTCGATCAGCTCCTCCATGAACTCGGGGAGCGTGGTGTGGCGGTCATCCGGGTCCGTCGCCAGGGCCCGCTTGAACACGGCCGCCATGCGGGGAGGCAGATCCGCCGGAAGGGCCACGGGCTCCTGGAGGATGTGGAGGATGATCTCCGTGAGGCCGCCGCCGGGATGGGGCAGCTTCCCTGTGAGCAGTTCAAAGGCCGTGGCGGCGAAGCTGTAGCGGTCCGAGGCCGGCGTGCCCTCGCCGCCCCGTAGCACCTCCGGGGGCGCGTAGGCAGGGGAACCCAGGAAGTCGCCGGAGGAGGTCAGGCGGAGGGCCAGCGTCTGGGCCAGGGCCGTCCCATCCTCGTCCATAAGGGCCAGGTCCAGGGACTGTTCGGGGCTGAGGCTCATGTGGCCCAGGGTCCGGGCGATGCCGAAGTCCATGAGCTTGGCTCGCCCCTCTTCGCTGAGCAGGATGTTGTCCGGTTTCACGTCACGGTGGACGATGGCGCGGCGGTGGGCGGCGCGCAGGGCACGCATGGCCTGGATCAGCACACGGGCGCTGGTTTCCGTGTCCAGGTCCCGGTCCTTGATATGCCGGCCGAGGCTCTTGCCTTCCACGTATTCCATGGCCAGGAAGGGCCCCAGGTCTTCTTCCACGCCCACGTCGAAGACCGTCACCAGGTTCGGATGGTTAAGCTGGGCGCTGATCTCCGCCTCGCGCCGGAATCGCAGCATGGCCTGGTGCCGCGCAGCCCCCGTGACCCGCACCACCTTGATGGCCACCCGGCGCTTGAGCAGCGGATCCTCGGCCAGATAGACAGTCCCCATGCCGCCCTGTCCGATGGGCCGCACGACCTGGTACCTGCCGATGGTTCTGGGATCCGCCATGGAACTGAAATTCTAACCACGAGATCCCCATCCCAAGCCGGGCTAGAATGGAGGATTCGACATTCTGGAGTTCCCATGGCCGCCCTTCTCGAAGCCATCGAAATCAAGCGCAAGATGTTCTTCGAACTCGAAGACACGCCTTTTCACTGCCTGGATGTGGAGATTTCAACGCCCACGGCGCGCGGCGGCCAGACCCTGGTCCGCATCAAGATGCGCAATCTCCTCACCCGCGCCGTCTTCGACAAGACCTTCAAGGCCGGCGACAAGTTCAAGGAACCCGATCTCGTCCTCAGCCCCGCCAGCTACCTCTACAGCGACGGCGACGGTTCCCACTTCATGGATCAGGAGACCTACGAGACCCACACCCTGGGCACCGGCCTCATGGGTGATGCCCTCGACTACCTGACCGAGGGCCTCATCGTGCAGATCCAGAAGTTCAACGGCAATCCCATCGGCCTGCAGATGCCCAGCCAGGTGGAGCTGGCCGTCACCTACACGGAACCCGGCGCCCGGGGGGACACGGCCAGCGGCAACGTCACCAAGCCCGCCAAGCTGGAGACCGGCATCGAGATCAAGGTGCCCCTCTTCATCAAGGAGGGCGAGAAGGTGAAGGTCAGCACCGAGACCGGCGAGTTCGCTGGACGGGCCTGATGCCGCGAGCTGCCGCATGACCCGCAAGTACCGCCTCGGCCAGAGCCGGGAGGCCCAGGACCTGGACCACCGCGAGGCCTACTCCCGCGAGCGGGCGGCGGACAGCAAGCGGCGGCAGCGCCATGCCGAGCGGCTGGAGACCGGCATCGAGTCCCACGACGCCGATTCGCTCCTGCGCCTGCCGGATCCCGCGCCTTGGATGCACCTGCCCGAGGCCACCCTCATCCAGCGGCATAGCCAGTGGGTGGACCTGGAACTGGCCGACCGCACCGTGATGCGGGCCACCCTGGGCGGCAAGCTCAAAGGCGTGCGCCTCGTATGCGGCGACCGGGTGCGCTATTCCGCCGTTCCCGTCGAACCGGATGATCCCAGCCTGCCCACCCCCCTGCCGGTCCGGGGCGATGGGGGCTCTCCCGAGGCCCAGGTGGTGGCCGTGATGCCGCGGAAGAGCCTGCTCAAGCGGGGCGGCATCGACGATCGCGAGCCCTGGCAGCTCATCTGCGCCAACGCCGACGAGCTCTGGATCTGCGCCGCGGTAGTGGATCCGCCCCTGCGCCCCGGCCTGCTGGAGCGGGCCCAGGTGCTCGCCCTGGATGCGGGCCTCACCTTCCGCATCCTCATCACCAAGCGCGATCGGGCCTCGAAGAAGGACACCCTGCCGGAGCTGGATCCCCTCCGCGAACAGGGCATCCCCATCCACGAAACCTCGGCCCTGAAAGGAGAGGGCCTGGATCCCTTGCGCGGGCTCGTCCAGGGCAAGGTGGTGGTGCTGCTCGGCCACAGCGGCGTGGGCAAGAGCACCCTGCTGAATGCCCTCCAGCCCGAGATGGCCCTGAAGACTGGCGGCCTCACCAAGTTCGGCACGGGCAAGCAGACCACCACCGCGGCCCGTTGGCTGGCTCTGGCCTCCGGCGGCACCCTGGTGGACACGCCCGGCATCCGCACCCTTAGCGTCCGCGGTTTCGATCGCACCCTCCTGGCCACCGTGTTCCCCGAATTCCCCGCGAAAGTCCTGGAAGATCCCTGTGCCTTCGACGCCGAGGACGAGGCGACCCTGGATCGCCTGGATCTTGAGTACCCCGAGCGCCTGCAGAGCCTCCAGCGCCTATGGCTGGAGATGGAGAGCCGCAACCCCAACCAGAACGTGTGGAGGTAGGAGTGTGTCCGAGCAATCGATCGGGGCTGCATTGATGGCAAAGGGGCTCCAGGCAGATATCAGTTCGTCTCGCGTATCGCCTCTGGCGATACCGAGAAGGAAGGGGGCGCAGGGCGGTGCGGGTTCACCGTTCAAGCCCGCTGACGCCGCATGGGGGCCCTTTGCCATCGACCCTTCGGGCTGGGGCGGCAGCCGTCGGGATGCTGCGTCAGGCTCCTCGTCCTTGAAACCGCCAAGGCCTTCGTCACCTTTCTTGCCTCCCTCGGCTGGCGCCCCAGTGCAGCCCCCACCCATTGCTCGGACACACTCCTAATGCAGGACCGCATGCAGAGCGAGTCGCGGCTCCTCGGCTTCGTCTATGGGGCCGTCTTCGGTTCGCTGTTCCCGCTCTTCTTCTTCGCCGCGAGATCCTTCGCCCGCCGGGAGCGGGGTCACGAGATCGCGGACCAGATCGCCAATGCCTTCATGGAACTCCGGCCCAAGTACCTGGAAGCCATCCTCGGCAATACGGCACGGGTGCTGAGCCTGCGCGAATCCCACCCCGAGGTGGACCGCACCGCCCGGGAGATGGTCCGCCAGCACGCCCGCGCCTGGGTGGACTTCTTCTGGTACGGCCAGCGGCCCGTGAAGGAGGCTTTGGCCCAGTTCGCGACCATCGAAGGCCTGGAGCACATGGATGCAGCCATGGCGGAGGGCCGGGGCGTCATCCTCCTCACGGCCCACGCCGGCAACTACGAGCTGGGCGGGCTGCTGCTGAAGGCCAGGAACCTGAAGGTCCACGCGGTCTACAAGCCCGACCGCTTCGAAGCGGTGGAGCGCCTGCGGGAGCGCCTGCGGGCCCAGGGGGGCGTGGTGGGCCTGCCCGTGGATGGCGTGGGCTTCTCCACCCTGCCCCTGGTGAAGCTCCTCCGCGAAGGGCAGCTGGTGGGCATGCAGGGGGACCGGGATTTCAGCCTGAACGGCGTGCCCATGCCCTTCTTCGGCCGGGAGGTCCCCTTCCCCCGAGGGCCCTGGGAACTCACGGCCATGACCGGCGCCCCCATCGTCACCAGCTTCTTCTATACGGATGAAGCCCGGCGCTTCCATGCCCACTTCGGAAAGCCCCTCCATGTCCAGGGGGGGCGCGGGGAGCGGATGGCGGCCATCGAAGCCGGAATGCGGTCCTATGTGGCCGATCTGGAGGCCCTGATCCGCCGCCATCCCAGCCAGTGGTACTGCTTCTACCCCTTCTGGGACGACCCCGCGCGGGAGCCCGCCTCCCGAGGCTAGGGAAAAACCACCCCGGTGGGGCCTTTGTCGACGGTCATAGGCGTTTGACCTTAAGCTTCAGGGTCCCGTGGCCTGTTCCCGGTCCCTACAAGGAGTCCCACCCATGCGCAGCGCCCTCCCCGTCCTGCTCATCGCCGCGGCCATCATCGGCTGCAATTCCAACAAGTCCCAGGCTCCCGTGGTGGCCGCCCCTGTCCAGGGCCAGGCCGCCGCGCCGACCGCCGCGCCTTCCACAGGGCTGTCCGTCTCCGGCAAGCTCCTGGAACGCATCGCCGCCACCCCGTACTCCTACCTGCGAATCCAGACCGCCCAGGGCGAAATCTGGGCCGCCGTGCCCGAAACCAAGGTCGAGAAGGGCGCCGAAGTCACGGTGACCGGCGCCATGATCATGCGGGACTTCGAATCCAAGACCCTGAAGCGGACCTTCGCCGAGATCTATTTCGGCACCCTGGCCGGCAGTGGACCAGCGGCCGCCCCGGCCAGTGATCCCCATGCTTCCGCAAGTCAGCCCGCCGCCGTGGAAGTGGGCAAGGTCGAGAAGGCTTCCGGAGCGGACGCGCGCACCGTGGCCGAAGTCTGGGCCCAGAAGGGCAGCCTCAAGGGGAAGACCGTCACCGTGCGCGGCAAGGTCGTGAAGTACAACGCCGGCATCATGGGCAAGAACTGGCTGCACCTGCAGGACGGCAGCGGCGATGCGAAGGCCGGCACCAACGACATCACCGTCACCAGCAACGACGGGGCCGCCAAGGGCGATACCGTCACAGTCACGGGCGTGGTGCGCACGGACAAGGATTTCGGTTCCGGCTACTCCTATGCCGTCCTCGTCGAGGACGCCAAGTTGGTGAAGAAGTAGGCCTCCAGCCTCAAGCTTCCGACAGCGGGCGCCCCCAGGCGCCCGCTTTTTTGGGCGGGGCCAGGTTCACCTTCAACACCTCGAAGTTGGCGCTGAGGTCGAAGTCCCTCGGCATGATGTAGCTCGGGTGCCGGGCAATCACGGGATGCGCACCCACCTCGGCGGCCTCGTTGACCAGGGGCTGCACGGGGAAGCCCACCCGGTAGAAGGCCTTCGCGATGAGGGCCGAGCAGATGACCTCGCGGCTGCTGGAGCTGCCCAGGTACAGGGGGCGTCGCCGCCAGCGGGCCGGCAGCAGATGCACGGGGGTGAGGTAGCGCCCCAGGTCGAAGATGTTGCGCCGGTCATAGCGCAGACCCAGATGGCGCAGCATCTCGGCCACCACCTGCTCCAGTTCTCCGGTGGACAGGCCCAGGGGACGGCAGACCCGCAGGTTGTGGTCCGCGTACCAGGCCACCGGCTTGACCTGCACGCCCTCGGCCATGTCGCTCTCCAGGACCAGGTGAGGCGCCTCCGGTCCGAACTGCTCCAGCGCCGCTTCCGCATGGGGCCCGCCCCAGCGCAGCAAGGCGTCGCCGATATACATTCCGGCGTGGCTCCAGGAACTCTGGCTGAGGGTCATGATCATGCGGCTGACGCGGGATTTGCCTTCCACCAGCACCACGTCGCCAGGCCGCAGTCCGGCCCGGAGCCGCTCCACGTCGTTGGGTACGCGCCGCTGGTAGCTGGGCAGCTCGGCCGTGAGGTAGCCCACCAGCCCACGGGTCAGTGCGTCATGGAGGAACATGGGTCCCTCCCGTTCTCCGCTAGACGGCGGCGGGGACGGCGGCCAGGTCCTTCACCCAGGCGGGGACGGTGCGGACGCCCTTGGGCGCCTGCAGGGCCTTCTGGTAGCGACGGAGCTCGCCTTCGTGGTTGACGATGAAATCGCTCTCTTCGGCGTAGTTGGTGATGGGCAGCCAGGCCGTGGCGGCGCGACCCAGATCCGAGGGTTCCGCCTCGAACGCCAGACTGAAGGTCGCGGCCTTGAGGATCTGGCCCAGCAACTCCGTCTCCTTCGGGCTCGTGAAGGCGGCATCGTGGAGCACCACCACCGCCTTGACCTCGCCCTTCTGCATCTTGGCCAGCAGCTCCTCCAGGGCGCCAAAGCGGAAGCCCCGCTCCGTGAAGCCCCGGCGGTTCAGGATGCCGTCTTCGCTGGTCTGGTACTTGGGCAGCACCACGGGGATGGTCTTGTCGCCGCTGCCATAGCGCAGGTCCGGCGAGGTGGCCAGCTCGCCCAGGCGCTGGGCGGTGTCGCAGCCGAAGGTGCCCTGGCCGATGACGGCCACGGGACCGGCGGCCTGAAGGGACTCGCGGATGGCATCCAGGGAAGCCGGTGCACCCTTCAGGGAAGGCGCAGGGACCTGGCCCGAGCGGTTGTAGTGCGAGTAGGCGTAGCGCTCCGCGTCGCTGATGAAGTGCGTGGTCTCCTTGCCCTCCAGGGGGCGGGGCCGGAAGCGGTGGATCTGGTTGCCCTCGTGGTCGATCCAGATGGGGTTGCCCAGGGCCGAGTGGCGGCTGATGGAAGGCGTGTTCTTGAGGTACCAGACGCGCTTGCGGAAGCGGAAGTCGCGACTGGTGAGGGCCCCCACGGGGCAGAGGTCCACCACGTTGCCGGCGTACGGGTTCTGGTCCATGGACTTGCCGGTGTACGTGGTGACTTCCAGGTGCGCGCCGCGCTGGGCCACGATGAGTTCGCTGCCGCCGCTGATCTCGCGGGTGAAGCGCACGCAGCGGGTGCAGTGGATGCAGCGGTTCTTGTCGATGACGATCTTGGCGCCCAGGTCTTCGTAGCGGTAGCGCCGTTTCACCTCGGCCATGCGGGAATCGCCGCTGCCGTACTGGTAGGAGTAATCCTGGAGCTTGCACTCGCCCGCCTGGTCGCAGATGGGGCAGTCCAGCGGGTGGTTCATGAGAAGGAATTCCATCACGCCGGCCCGGGCATCAGCCACGGCGGGCGTGTTGGTGAAGACCTCCATCACCACGGCCTCGGGGTTGTCCTTGGGCGCAGGCGGAACGGTCGTCGTGCAGCTGGTGGCGAGCTTGGGCTGGCCCTTGATCTCCACGAGGCACATGCGGCAGGTGGCCACGGGCGTGAGCGCCGGGTGGTAGCAGTAGTGCGGGATGTCGATGCCCACGGTGCGGCAGGCATCCAGCACCAGGGTGCCGGGGTTCACGCTCAGTTCGACATCGTTGATCTTGATCGTCGGCATGGGCCCACTCCAGGCTTTCCAGGATGGGGCTTGGGGCGCTGGAGGTAAAGGTGGACGCCTCAGCCCCTTCCGCTGGCTCGAGCCCCGCGGGAAACCCCGAAGTCCAGGGAATCCGCCAGATCCGGCGAGTCCCGGCCCCCTGTGGCGGGGATCACATTCGAGACGGCGACGGGCTTTCATGAACCTGCCCATCGCCACGGGCCCGCGCCGAAGCCGGATCCGGACATCCAGCCCTTCCGAAAGGCTCTACAGCATGGGAAAATCAAGGGTTCAGGGGGCGGACATGCCGACGGCATTGATCTCGGTGTACGACAAAACGGGGCTCATGCCCCTGGCCAAGGGTCTGCTGGCCCAGGGCTGGCGGCTGCTGGCCACGGGTGGAACCCTGCGTGCCCTGCAGGAGGCGAAGCTGGAGGCCCAGGAAGTGGCGGCCTATACGGGCGCCCCCGAGTGCTTCGACGGCCGGGTGAAGACCCTGCACCCCCGCATCCACGGCGGCCTCCTCTACCGGCGCGACCTGCCGGAACACGTGAAAGACGCCAAGACCCAGGGCATCGAGCCCATCGATCTGGTGGTGATCAACCTCTATCCCTTCGAGGCCACCATCGCCCGGGAAGGCGTCACCGCCGCCGAAGCCATCGAGCAGATCGATATCGGCGGCCCCAGCATGATCCGCAGCGCCTCCAAGAACCATGCGTCGGTCACGGTGCTGACCAGTCCCGATCAGTACGGCCCCTTCCTCGACAAGCTCAAGGCCGGCTCCTGGGGCCTGGAGGATCGTCGACGCTGCGCCCTGGAGGCCTTCCGGCGCACCGCCGCCTACGATGCCGCCATTTCCGGTTGGATGGAACGGGAGCTGGCTCCGGGCAAGTCCGCCGAGCTGCCCCACCACCTCTGCCTGAACCTGGTTCAGAAACAGGGGCTGAGATACGGCGAGAACCCCCACCAGGCCGCCGCCTTCTTCGTCGAACCCGGCCGCAAGGTGGAGGGCATGGCCGCCTGCCACCAGCATCAGGGCAAAGAGCTCAGCTTCAACAACCTGCTGGATGCCGATGCCTGCGCCCGTATGGTCTGGCAGTTCCCGGCCCCGGCCTGCGTCATCGTCAAGCACAACAACCCCTGCGGTGTGGGGCAGGGCCCCCATGCGCTGGAGGCCTTCATGCGCGCCCAGGCCGGCGATCCGGTCAGCGCCTTCGGTGGCATCGTGGCCTTCAACCGGCCCGTGGGCGTGGAGGTGGCCCGCGTGATGGCCCAGAACTTCTGGGAGGTGATCCTGGCCCCCGCCTTCACCGGCGAGGCCCTGGAGGTCTTCGCGGCCAAGAAGCAACTGCGCATCCTCCAGACCCCGGACCACTGGCCCCAGAGCGCCGAGGGCCTGGACGCCCGCTCCATCGGGGGCGGCTACCTGGTGCAGCGGGCGGACGACGGCTTCGTTCCGTTCGAGGATTGGGAGGTGAAGGCCACCGGCCCCGGCGCCAAGCCCCGCGCCGAGGATCTGATGCTGGCGCAGCGGGTGGCCAAGGCCGTCAAGTCCAACGCCATTGTGCTGGTGAAGGACGGCGCCACGGTGGGCATCGGCGCCGGCCAGATGAGTCGCGTGGATTCCGTGGAGATCGCCTGCCGCAAGGCCGGAACCCGGGCCCGCGGTTCCGTGCTGGGCAGTGATGCGTTCTTCCCCTTCGCCGACGGCCTCGAACTGGCCGCCAGCCACGGCGTGACCGCCTTCGTGGAACCCGGCGGCAGCCTCCGCGACAACGAAGTCATCGCCGCCGCCCAGAAACTCGGTGTCTGGCTCTTCTTCACGGGTATGAGACACTTCAGGCACTAACTGATTCACCACCAAGACACCAAGACACCAAGAACTGCTTGGTTTTCTTGGTGTCTTGGTGCCTTGGTGGTCCGCATTTTCTTTTCAGGTATCCCTATGAAGACCTCTGAACTCCGCCAGCGATTCCTGCAGTACTTCGAGCGCCAGGGGCACCGGCGGGTGGCTTCCAGTGCGGTGATCGGGCCGGCGGACGATCCCACGGTGATGTGGACGAACTCGGGGATGATCCAGTTCAAGGATGTCTTCCTGGGCAAGGAGAAGCGCGACTACAGCCGGGCCACCACCAGCCAGAAGTGCCTGCGGGCCGGCGGCAAGCACAACGACCTGGATCAGGTGGGCTTCACGGCCCGCCACCACACCTTCTTCGAGATGCTGGGCAACTTCAGCTTCGGCGACTACTTCAAGGCCGACGCCATCCGCTTCGCCTGGGAGTTCGTCACCGGGCCCGTGGAGCAGGGCAACCTGGGCCTGGATCCTTCCAAGCTGTGGATCACCGTGTTCGAGGGCGCCGATGGCGTGCCTGCGGATACCGAGGCCGAGGAGCTGTGGAAGGCCGCCGGCGTACGGCCCGACCGCATCATGCGTTTCGGCAAGAAGGACAACTTCTGGCAGATGGGGGATACGGGCCCCTGCGGTCCCTGCTCGGAGATGCACTACGACCGCGGCGCCCACATCCCCGGCGATGCCACGCCGAATGGCGACGGCGACCGAGTCATGGAGATCTGGAATCTCGTCTTCATGCAGTACGAGCGCGATGCCAAGGGGGTGCTCGCCCCGCTGCCCCGGCCCAGCATCGACACGGGCATGGGTCTGGAGCGCACGGCCAGCATTCTCCAGGGCGTGGACACCAACTACGAGATCGACCTGTTCGAACCGATCTTCGAGGCCATCTGGAAGGTGGCCAAGGTCAAGCCAGAGGAGCGTCGCGAGCACACGAACCGGACCGCTTCCCAGGTCATCGCCGATCACATCCGCGCCGCCACCTTCATGTGCTACGACGGTGTGGTGCCCGGCAACGAGGGCCGCGGCTACGTGCTGCGCAAGATCGTGCGCCGCGCCCTGCGCTTCGGCCGCAAGCTCGGTATCGAGGGGCTCTTCTTCGCCGACCTGGCGCCGGCCGTGGCCCAGGCCATGAGCGATCAGTACCCCGAACTGCCGGGAGAGCTGAGCCGCATCCAGAAGTCCCTCCACCGCGAGGAACGGCAGTTCAGCCAGACCTTGTCCACAGGCCTGAAGCTCCTCGAAGCCAGCGAAGTCACCGCCGGAAAACTCGCCGGCGCCGATATCTTCCGCCTCTATGACACCTACGGTTTCCCCGTGGACCTCGTGGAGGACTGGTGCCGCGAGCGGGGTATCACCCCGGACCTGGACGGGTTCCAGCAGGAGTTGAGCGCCCAGCGCACCCGCGCCCGGGCGGCCATGAAGTCCCATGACCTGCGGCTGGCGGGCGACTTGGCTGTGCTGGCGGACCTGCCCCCCACCACCTTTACGGGCTACGACCACCTCGATAGCCAAGCCCACGTGGTGGCGCTCTTCGATGCGGCCTACCACCGAGTCCAGCAACTCAGTGGCGAGGGCTACGTGCTGCTGGACCGAACTCCCTTCTACGCCCAGTCCGGTGGCCAGGTGGGCGACACCGGCCAGCTCCGCTTTGAGGGCGGCCACGCCGAGGTGCTGGACTGCACCGCCCCGGCCCAGAAACGCCACCTCCACAAGGTCGCGGTGACGGGCATCCTGCTGGAGAACACGCCCGTCAATGCACTGGTCCACCCCATCCGCCGCCGGCGCGTCCGGGCCCATCACACGGCCACCCACCTGCTGCACGCGGCCCTGCGCGAAGTCCTCGGCACCCACGTGAAGCAGGCGGGCAGCGTGGTGGATGAGAACCGGCTGCGCTTCGACTTCACCCACTTCGCTCCCCTGGAGCCCGAACAGATCGCGGAGATCGAGCGCCTGGCGACCCGTCAGGCCCTAAAATCAGTGCCTACCCGCGTCAACGAGATGGATATCGAAGAGGCCCTGGCCTCCGGGGCCATGGCCCTCTTCGGCGAAAAGTACGGTGACGTGGTGCGCGTCGTGCAGGTCCCCGGCTTCTCCACCGAGCTGTGCGGCGGCACCCATGTGGCGAACACCGGCGAGATCGGCGTGGTGAAGATCCTCTCCGAAGGCGCCGTCAGCGCCGGGGTGCGGCGCATCGAGGCCGTGGCGGGCGAATTGGCCCTCGAGCTGCTCCAGGCGGACGAGGCCATGCTCCACGGGCTGTCCCGGCAGGCGAACGCCGGCCGCGAGATCCTGCCCGACCTGCTCTCGACCAGAGAGCAGCGCATCGCCCAGCTCGAGCGTGACCTGAAGGAGGCCAAGCTCAAGGCCGCCAGCGGCGGCGGCAGCGCCGAGCAGGTTGAACAGGTGAAGGGCATCTCCCTGGTCACGGCCGCCGTGGAAGGACTGGAAGGCAATGCCCTGCGCGAGTTCATGGACCAGGTCCGCACCCGCCACCACAGCGCCGTCATCGTCCTGGCCTCCAAGGCCGCCGAGGACAAGGTGGCCGCCCTGGTCTCCGTGTCGCCGGACCTGGCCTACGATGCCGGCGCCCTCTTCAAGACCATGCTGCCGGCCCTGAATGGCCGGGGTGGCGGCAAGAAGGACCTGGCCCAGGGCGGCGGCACCAACCCTGCCGGCCTGCCCGAAGCCTTCGCGGCCCTGCGTTCCGCGCTGTAAATCAGTTCAGGGATCATCTTCCGCCGATGGTTTCCGACAAGATGGTGGGTGAACCTCCCTGGAGACGCCTGCCCCATGCTTCCCATCCGCCGGCTGCTGTTGCGGGATCTCCTGATCCTCATGGCCGGGCTCTCGGCGCTGCTCCTCGGTCTGTCCTGGTGGGGTCAGCAGCAGGCCCTGCAACGCCAGGCGGGAGCCCGGGCCCAGACCGCGCTGCGACACCTCGACGAAGCGCTCCGGATCGATCTCGAGGCTTCCCAATCCCTGGGTGGTGTCATTCGCGACTGGTGGCTGGAGGGAGTCCTGGATCCCACCCAGCCCGAGCAGGCCACCCGCCTGATCATGCCCCTGCTGATCGCCCAGCACAGCATCACCAGCCTCAACCTAGCCCAGGCCGATGGCCGCTCCCTCCTCTTCCTGCAGTCCGGGGGGGCCTGGTCCCTGCGGGAGCTGGAGAAGGCCGGTCCTGAGGCCCGGATCCGCTGGCTGCATCTGGATTCGAACGGACAGGCCCTGTCCTACGAACCCTGGGCGCCCATGGCCTATGATCCCCGCGCCCGGCCCTGGTATGCGACCGGCGCCGCCGCCACGGCCCCGATCTGGACCGAGCCCTACGCGTTCTACACCACCCATGATCCCGGCATCACCTACACGGTGCCCATCCGCGATGCTTCAGGCCTCCGGGGGGTGGCGGCCCTGGATTTCATGCTGGATGACCTCACCAGTCGAGTCTGGTCCGCCCAACCCACGCCCGGAAGCCAATCCCTCGTGGTGGATGCCCGAGGACGGGCCCTCATCCTTCCGCGGGATCCGGCTTTCGAAACCCCCGAAGGCCGCCGTCAGGCCTTCCTGAAACCCCTGGAGGCCCGGTTCCTGAGCCCAGAGACCAGCCGACTCGGCGATGACGCGCGGGGGGGCCTTCCGCGTCGAGTCACCTCGCAGGGCAAGGCGGCCATGGGGCTGTCCCGGACCTTCGAGGGGCTTCCGGGCCTGCACTGGCACATGATCCTCAGCATTCCGGAGGCGGACCTGCTCGGGCCGGTCAGGTTCCGGGTGGCGAGCATGCTGGGGCTGGCCCTGCTCGGACTCGGTCTGGCGGCCTGGCGCATCCAGCGCATCGCCAGACGGGTGGCGGAGCCCATCACCGCCCTCGGGGCTCTCGCCGAGACCCTCGGGCAGGGTACGGCTGCCCCAGCCATCCACTCGGACATCCAGGAGATCCGGAGTCTGGAGCGGGTCCTGCTCCAGGCGGATGAGAGCCTTTCAGACCGGGCCCGCCTGCAGAGCCAGCTGGAGCACAGTCAGCGCATGGAGACCGTGGGGACCCTGGCGGGGGGCATCGCCCATGACGTCAACAACCAGCTGGCCGCGATCCTGGGCCAGCTCCACCTCAGCCGGGAACTGCTGCCCGAGGGGCATCCCGTCTTGAGCCGGATCCTCCGCGCCGAGGAGGCCACCAGGCGCTGCGCCCAGACCACCAAGGCCCTGCTCTCCTTCAGTCACCAGTCGCGGCCCGAACTCAAGCCTCTCGATCTGAACGCGCTCGTCACCGAGACGGCCAATATCCTGGACCGCCTGCTCGGGGGCCTCATCCGTCTCCGTCTATCTCTGCAACCGGACCTCCCGCGGGTTTCCGGCGATTCGGTGCAGCTGGAGCAGGTCCTCATGAACCTGGCCGTGAATGCCCGGGACGCCATGCCGAGCGGGGGCAGCCTCAGCCTCCGCACCTTCCGGGATGCGGACGGCCAGGTCTGCCTGGAAGTCCAGGACACGGGTACTGGCATCCCCGAAAACCTCCTGCCGCACATCTTCGAACCCTTTGTCACCACCAAGGACTTCGCGAAGGGCACGGGGCTGGGGCTGGCCATGGTGTTCGGCATCGTGAAGGCACACCAGGGACAGGTCCGCGCGGAGAATCGGCTGGGCGGCGGAGCCCGGTTCCTCGTGAGCCTCCCGCCTGCCCGCCCGGAAGAACCGCTGGAGACTCCGCTCCAGGCTGATGCTTCCAATGAGGAAAGCATCCTCGCCGGGCGGCGGATTCTCCTGGCGGAAGATGAGGCCCTGTTGCGCGACATGCTCGCGGACGCCCTGACCCTCGCGCGGGCCCAGGTCACGGCCGCGTCCGACGGAGACGTGGCCTGGCGGGCCTGGCAGACGGGCACTTTCGATCTGGTGTTGAGCGACCATCGCATGCCCGACTGCACGGGGCTCGAGCTGCTGGAGCGGATCCGCACCTCGGGCTCGGAGGTGCCTTTCATCCTGGTGAGCGGTCAGGGACTGGAGGGCATGGAGGCGACCCTGGCCAAGGTGCCCCGGGTGCGGCTCCTGCCCAAGCCCTTCGAACTGTCCCGGCTCCTCGCCCTCATGGCTGAGATGCTGGGTGAGCAGAAAGATCCTGGCCCAAGGCCTTGAGATAGAGCCGCGAGGAGCCCTATCTCAAGGTCTGCCGACCTTCTCGTGGCAGCCCGTGCAGGTCGCCAAGTGGGGATCGGGGCTCCGCCAGTAGGCACTGTCCTGGCCTCCGACCTCCCCACGTTGGGCCTCGGGCACGCGGGGCCAGTAGAAGACGAAGGCCTGGCTGCCGTCGGCCTTCACCTCTTTCATGTAGAGAGGGCCCGGTTCATGGCTCGGCCGGCCCTTGTCATCCTCGAAGGTGGAGAGCACGGCGTAGGCGCCCGGCGGAAGCGGCCTGCCCGCCTGGTAGGCATCGGCCCCCGAGGCCGTGACCCAGATGCGTTGCCAGCGGTTCCCATGGGCCCTGCTCTGCACCGGCACCCGGGTGATGGGCTCCAGGCTTGCGTAGTCCAGGGCCCGGATGGGCAGGTCAGCCTCGACATCCGCCCGTTTGGCGGCGTCCGCCTCCGCGGCGGCCCGGTTGGTCTCCTCGTTACCGAAGACCATGATGCCACCCAGCTTTCCGCTGAGGCCCCAGCACCCCAGCCAGAGGATGGCCACCAGGAGGGGGCCCGCGCCCACTCCTCGCTCCCAGAACCGGCGCCCCCCATGCCTTCGGCGCCGGGTGCCTTCGGGGGCATCCATCTGGCGCCAGGAGCGCCACAGGAGCCAGACGCAGAACCCGCCGATGACAAAGCCGCTGAGCGCCGCCAGCTCGTGGACTTGCAGGATCCGCTGCAGCACCTGCTTCTCGGTGGCCACCACTGGAAGGTACGCCTTGGGTGGGATGAGGGCGATCTGACGCCCCCACAGCAGGCCGCTGGCCAGGGCCACGGTGCTCCCCAGCCACCCCACGAGGGCCAGGAAGAACGAGGTCCCCGTCCAGAGGCGGACATGCCTGGGATGGAAGGAGGCGAGCATCGCCAGGGGCAGCACGGCGACCAGGCCGAGGGGGATGTGGACGAAGGCCGGGTGTTCGCGGGCGATGAATTCAAGGAGGGGTGCGGTGGTCACGGGTGGGCGGCCTCAGAACACGCGGGTGACGTTGAAGCCGAGCGACCACTGGGAGGAGGGGCGGGGTCCGCCGCCATAGTCCCCGCTCAGGACCTGGTTCGCCGTGGTACCCGGGACGTTGGTGCCGACGACCGTGAAGCGGTGTTTGAAGGTCTTGTAGGACACCCCGGCCGAAAACCCCTGATGGTAGGTGGTCCCGTCCGTCACGCCCCCCGGCGCGGCCTTGGAGAATTTGGAGGGTCGCGGGTAGTACTCGCTCACGAAGGAGAACTTCTCCGTGAAGCTGATGCGCAGCCCCAGGCCGACGTTGAACACGCCGCCCGTGTTGGGGGAGGTGTTGGGTTGGGCCCCGGGCGGCACCGCCAAGATCGTATCGGTGGTGGTGGTCTTCGTGATGTAGGCCGGCACCACCGAGAAGATGACGTCATCCGTGATGAAGATTTCCGTAGGGACCTGGAAGACCGCGCCGGTGACGCCCACCTTCCCGATGACCGTCGTGGTCGCTGTCACCACCTCATCGAAGCGCTCCGCCCGGATGGCCATGCGCACGCGATCCAGGTCCAGGACCTGCTGCTGCAGGCCGAAGGTGAAGGTCTTGTTGTCTGCCGTGCGGTAGATGAAGGCGTTCAGGCCCGGAACCGGCTTGATCCCGAACATCAACCCGAGCCCGGCGTAGGTGTAGCCGTCCAGGCCGTAGACGTCCTTGCCATGGTCTTTCACGGGCGTGACAAAGCGATGGGTGAAGGCAAGGCCGATGTCCCAATACTGCATCCGCTCGGCCGTGGGGAGGTTCACGACCAGGGGATACTCGGAGGATTCGGCCCGGAGCGCCCCCCCAGCCAGGAGGGCGCAAACGAGGGTGGAGCTGGTCTTCCGTGGCATCGGACCTCCCGGATCAACGCTTGGCCGCGAACTTGCGGACGATCTCGGTGAGCATCTTCTGGGCGTCGGCCTCGGTCATCTTGTCCTTGAAGGCCGGCATCTTGTCCTTGCCCTGCATCGTGACCTTCACCCAGTCGCTGTCCTTCTTCTTGTTGGCCTTGCGGCTGTCCGTGAAGTCGAAGCCCGCGTCGGGGAGCGGTTTGCCGTTGTTGTCCCGGCCGTTGCCATTGACGCCATGGCAGCGGGCGCAGGCGTCCATCCAGTACTTCTGGAGATCACCCTGGAACTTGGGAAGGTCCTTGGCGGGATCTCCGGCGCTGAGGGTGGCGCCGACGAGCAGCAGGGCGGGAAGGGTGAAGCGACGCATGAAACCTCCTGTGGGGGTGATGGTGGCCGTCGGATGGAACCGTCAGTTCCAGGTGTTGTTGGCGGTGGTGTGGGTGGTCCCGTGACAGGTGAGGGCACAGCCGCCGAGGCCCTGGGTGGAGGCCGTGACGGTGTAAGTGAGCGCGCCCGTGGCCGGGGTGGCGCCACCTCCGAACTTGATGGTGTCGCTGGGGAACTGGTCCGAAGGCGTGCCCGTGGGGGCCCCGCTGACAGCCGTGGTGTTCAGGTACTTGAAGTGGTTTTGCGCGCCAGGCTTGGCCAGCGTCATGTCGTGGCAGTAGTCGCAGGTCTGGTTGTGGTCGTTCGGGTTGTTGTGGCGGCCGATGGCGTCGTTGTACTGGGTGGCCGTGGACGTGATCTGGTGGCAGGCCAGACAGTAGGTCGTGGCGTTCACCGCGAGTTTGCCGGTCTGCCAGCTGGGGGTTGTCTGCCCACCATGGCAGCTCACGTTGGAGCAGGTGAGCGCAGTGGTGCTGAACCCGGCGGCACCGGACATGGCGTTGAAGGTGGCCGAGATGGCGACTGGGGCCGGGGAGGTGGGCAGAGCGACCCGGGCGTTGGCGCTGTTGTAGTGCGTAAGGCTGCCCGCACCGACGCCGTTGTGGCAGGTATTGCAGGTCAGGGCCGTGGGCAGCCCCAGGTGCTTGGCATGGGCCCCGGCGATGCTGGGGAAGGCGGTGCCGGTGGGACCGGCGGGGAGTCCCGCGGGTCCGGTGTGGCACGAGAGGCACGTTCCCGGGCCACTGCCCGCAGCCAGGGGCGAGGCCGCCTGGTGGCAGATGGCGCAGGCAGGGGCCGCGCCCACCGGGGAGGTGCCGGATACGGCATGGCACGAGGCGCAGTTCGCAGTGAACTGCGCCTGGGTCACGGTGGTGTGATTGGCGTCGGTGAAGGGAATCGGGTGGTTGGCAGCGGCGGGACCATTCGAGTGGCAGCCGACCGTGCCGTGAACACCGTTGTCGTACGAGGCTGAGTAGCAGCTTGGAGCCGCAGGCAGGGGCGCCGTCCGGCCCTTAGTGAGACCGTCGTGGCAAGTCCCGCAGGCACCCAGGTTGCCCGCGTTGCGGTGGGAGGGCACATAGCCTGGGAAGGTCTGGACCGGGTCCTGGTACCAGGTCGTGGAGTGGGCGAAGGCCGCCGTGTGGCAGGTGGAGCAGGCCGTTGCGGCCGTGCCACCATCGAACTTCGGAGTGCCGGGCGCGCCATGGCAGCTCTGGCAATAGAGCAGATCCTTCTTGGCCTCAATGCCATGGAAAGCGGTGCTGGTGGCGTCTGTCCAGATGGGACCGAGCGGGTGGGGGGCACCGGCGTTGGCGTGGCACAGCGTCGCGTTGTAGCAGCCGGGTTGCGTGCCCGCCGGGGCCGGTGTGGAAGGATGCCCAACGGGGTTGTTGGGGGAGCCTGGATAGTGGCACTGGGCGCAGACCGCCGCATTGGAGGGGTCCGCCGTGGTGTGCGTGTGGGACGATCCCGCGGAGAGGCGCCAGGGTTTGGGGGGATGCGGCGCCTGGACGCCGTGGCAGGTCGCGCAGGCGTTCGCCGAACCGCCGCCCGAGAAGTCCTTCCCATGGCAGATCTGGCAGGAGGCGAAGCTCCCGCCGGAAGGCCCCGCCGCCGCCTTCGCCCGGAGCCCGTGGATATCCGCGTTCGCCCAGCCGGGCTGGGTCCCATGGTGGCAGGCCGACGTCATGCACGAGGGCACGCCGCTGCCGACCTTTAGGACCGTCAGTTCGTGGCACGTCGTGCAGCTGGCTAGATCGGCCAGGGCCTTCCCGCCGTGCACATCCACCCAACCGGCGAGGTGATAGTTCCCGTAGTACTGCACCGCGCCGGAGGCACCCTTTCCCCTCCCGCACCCGACCAGGGCCACCGCCAAGGCGAAGGCGGCGAGAAGAAGGCCAGACCATCCAGTCAGCCAAGCGGAGGTCCTGTTCATGGCGGCACCTCGGGAAGACAGTTGGCCCCTGGGGCGGGGCGTTGGGGGCGGGGAGCTGGCGGAGCGAGGGAGCTCGGGATCGGCGTGAGAGGCGGCCGGGTTATCCGCACGAATCCACGCATGCTTGAGCACCTAGGAAAAGGCGTCAAGCGACCGAGATGGGGTTTTGGTACCTCAACGTCCCTGAGCTGCAGGAGCTGTGGACTGGTGGGGGTTGAAAGACACGATCTCCCAGGGGTACGCCACTTGTCGATACACCGAATGAACCTTGTTCTTAAACCTTTCTGCCTAAGAGATCCTCATTGCCCACGGGCGCTGGATGGCCTAACCTGCTGCTTCCATGACCATCATATGGGCCGACTTCCACCGCCTCCGCCGGGGCTGGGCTGGATGGCACTTTGCCGTCGCCCTGTCGCTTTGGAGCACCCTATCCGGCCCGCTCATCGCCTTGGCTTCGATCCCACCCCGGCCCCAGGGGCAGATCCATCGGATCTGGCGCGGCGAGGCGGGCCTGGCGCAGGACACCGTCACGACCCTGCTGGAAGGCCGCGACGGGTACCTGTGGATCGGCACCGAGGACGGCCTGTTCCGGTTCGATGGGGCCCGGTTCGACCGCTTCTCCCGAACCGAGGCACCCGTCTTTTCCCACGATGATGTGCGAGGGCTGGCTGAAACCCCGGATGGCAGCCTGTGGATCGGGACCTCGGAACCGGGGCTCTTCCGCCTGAAGAACGGCACCTTCATCGCACTCGGTTCGGCGGAAGGTCTGCCCGAGCGCCCCATCCTCCACCTGCTTGCCGACTCCAAGGGCACCGTCTGGGCGGCCCCGGCGGAGGGCCCGCTCCTGCGTCTGACCGGTGAACGGTTCGAGCCGGTCCCGTGCGATGCCGCCCAGCTGCGGATCCAGGCCATGGCCGCCGACCGCGAGGGCAATCTCTGGATCGGCGCCGCCGGTTCTGGGCTTTGGCGCTTCCGCAACCGGCGGCTGGAACTCGTCACCCTGTCCGCCGGGGACATCACGGCCCTGGAATTGGATGCCAGCGGAACCGTGTGGGTGGGAACCCGGACTCAGGGGCTGCTCACCCTCGTGGAGGGCCATCTGGAGCCCTCGGCTGGAAACGGAGCCCTGCCCGCCAGATCCATCACCACTCTCCGGGCCGACCGGGGCGGAGGCCTGTGGATCGGGACGGAGCATGCGGGCCTGTTCCACCGGACCCGCGACGGCCGGGTGGAGGCGGCTCCCGACGGACCGCAGGTTCGTTGGACCGTGCTCTGCCTGCTGGAGGACCGGGCGGGCACGCTGTGGGTGGGGAGCGAGGACCGCGGCCTTCGCGCCACCTTTGCCGTGCCGTTCAAAGCGGTGCCGGTGAAGGGTCCGGAACCTGAGGCGGCGGCCCGGATGGTCTGCCAGGACTCGGCTGGCACGGTGTGGTGCCTCACGGGGGACCAGTCCCTCGGCCAAGTCCGCGAGGGTCACATCGAGCCGGTCAACATCGCCGGAATGCCGGGCCCCGGCCCCATCTCCGCCCTGTGGCCCCGCCGAAGCGGGGGCCTCTGGCTGGGCACCCAAGGCGGTGGGCTGTTCTTCCTGGAGCGCGGGAAGGCCCAGGCCGTGGCCTGGCAAGACGGGCCCCGGCCCGATGGGATCCTCTCCCTTTACGAAGATCCTGCCGGCCTCCTGTGGATCGCCACACCCCGCCAGGGCCTGCTGAAGCTTCCGCCCAACGGGGCCCCGCGGATCTTTCCCCTGGCCCGGGGCGTGGCCGCCATGGCTGGCGGCGGTGCCGTCCCCCTCTATCTGGCCAGCCCTTCGCAGGGTCTCGGGATCCTGGACGACGAAGGGCTGCACTGGTTCGGGCCAGCTCAGGGGCTGGGATCCGCCGGGGTCCAGGCGCTGCATCTGGATGCCGCGGGCGCCCTCTGGGTGGGCACCGCGGACGGCCTGCGCCTCTTTCAGAACGACTCGTTCCGTGGGTTCGCCAGCCCGGAGGGACTGCTGAAGACCAGCATCCACGCCATTCTGGAGGACGCGGATCAGAACCTCTGGCTCAGCACCAGCCAGGGGGTGCTGCGGGTGTCGCGATCCGCCCTGATCCAGGGCCTCCCGGCCTCCGGCCCCTCTCCCCTCGCCGCCTTTGATCATTGGGACGGCCTGCCGGCCCGGGAAACGCACGGGGGTCCCCAGCCTGCCGCCTGGCTCACGCAGGAGGGGGAGATCTGGGTGCCCACCAGCCGGGGCATGGCCCACGCCGATTGCCACGATCTGCCCCCTGCTTCTCCACCCCTCCGCTTGCGCCTGGTGAAAGTGCTGAGCGACGAATCGGCGCTTCCGGTCCAAGGCCCCCTGAACCTGGCGCCGGGCAGCCACCGGCTGGAGATCCACTACACGGGCATCAGCCTCACGGGCGCCGAGAAAGTGCGATTCCGATACCGCATGGAGGGGATCGACCCGGGCTGGAACGAAGTCGGGGACCGCCGGTTCGCGGTGTACTCGAACCTGCCCCCGGGCAAGCGCCGCTTCCTCCTCCAGGCCTGGCGGCCGGGCGAACTCGCCCCCGCCCAGGAGGTGTCCCTGGAGGTCGCGGTCCAGCCCTTCTTCCACCAGCGCCCGGTATTCTGGGTCCTGTGCGCCGCCGGCGCCGGGCTCTTCGGGTGGTGGTTGCTGCGCCTCCGCCTCCAGCAGGTCGAGGCCCGCTCTGCCGTCCTGGATGAACGCAACCGCATGGCCCGGGAGATCCACGACCATCTGGCCCAGGGTTTCACGGGCGTCCTGCTGCAACTCGAGGCCGCCGAAGCCAGGCTGGCCCGCATGGAAGGCGACCCCGAGCCGGTGCTCACGCGCATCGGCCATGCCCGCGAACTGGCTGCCGCCAGCCTCCAGGAGGCCCGCCGCTCCGTGATGGCCCTGAGCCCCCGCAAGCCCGAAGGCACCGACCTGCTGGAGTCCATCCGCATCCTTTCCGATCGCCTGCTCGCAGGCACGGGCATCCGGGTGGAACTGGCCCAGTCGGGGGAACCGAGGCGCCTGGATTCCCGCCTGGAAGAGGAACTGCTGCGCATGGCCCAGGAGGCCCTCACCAATGCCCTCCGCCATGGCAAGGCGCAGTGGGTGCGCGTCACCGTCCAGCACGGGGCGCGCCAGGTGGGCCTCCGCATCGAGGACGACGGCCGGGGCTTCGACCCCGCCGCTGGCGCTGCGGGCTATGGCCTTCGCAGCATTCGTGAAACCCTGAAGCAGCTCCACGGCCACATCGATATCGACAGTGGACTCGGCCGGGGAACTCGCATCACCATCATCCTGCCCCTTCGGAGGTGGCGCCCATGACCACGATCCCTTCCGCTCCGATTCGTCTGCTCATCGTGGACGACCACCCGGTGGTGCGTGATGGCCTCGTCGCCATCCTCCATCAGGCGGAACCCGACCTCGAAGTGGTCGGCGAGGCGGGCGACGGCAAGGAGGCCGTGACGGCCTGGCGCACCCTGCGTCCCACGGTCACCATCATGGATCTCCAACTGCCCGGGCAGACGGGTGTAGAGGCCATCACCGCCATCCGGCGGGAGGACCCGGACGCGCGCGTCCTGGTGCTGACCACTTTCGATGGTGACGCCGACATCCAGCGCGCCCTGGAAGCCGGGGCCCGGGGCTACCTGCTGAAGAACATGCGGCGGGGCACCCTCATCGAGGCCGTCCGCGCCGTGGCCGCAGGGCAGCGGTACCTGCCGCCCGCCACTGCCGCGCGGCTGGTGGAGGGGATGGAATCCGAGCGGCTCACCGCCCGGGAACTGGATGTTCTGCGCCTCCTCGCCCAGGGGCAAAGGAACCGCGAGATCGCCGACGAACTCGGCCTCGCGGAACCCACGGTGAAAATCCACGTGAACAACCTGCTGCGGAAACTCCAGGTGAAGGACCGCACCGAGGCCACCATGGTCGCCCTTCGGCGGGGCATCATCCACATGGAGCCATGAAGGGGGGGTCCGCTGCTTCTGGCTACTTCCGGAACATGAAGAACACGGCGCCCACCAGGCAGAGCCCCGCCCAGAGATGGTTGAGGTGCAGCCGCTCCCGCATCCATGCCACCGCAAACACGGCGAACACCAGGAGCGTCACCACCTCCTGGATCACCTTCAGCTGCGGAAGGGTGAAGCGTCCGAAGCCCACGCGGTTCGCGGGGACCATGAGGCAGTATTCAAAGAAGGCAATGCCCCAGCTGGCCAGGATCGCCAACCACAGCGGGCTGTCCCGATGGTGCTTCAGATGCCCGTACCAGGCGAAGGTCATAAATACATTGCTGAGGACGAGCAGCAGGACCGTGCGCATGGATCAACTTTCCAGGATGTCCTGGATCTTGGCCAGCAGTTCCCTGGGGCCATAGGGCTTCTGGATGAATCCCTTCAGTCCCTTGCCCCGGAAGCGGCCCATGGACTCGACTTCGTTGTAGCCCGAGCTCAGGACCACGCGGAGGTCGGGCTGGAGCAGCCGCATCTCGCGGAAGGCCTCCTCGCCGCCCATCCGGGGCATGGTCATGTCCAGGAGGACGACACCGATGGCCGACCCCCGGGCCCGCACCAGGTCCACAGCCTCCTGGCCATCCTGGGCCTCCAGCACCTGGAAGCCCTTCATCTCCAGGGTCTGCCTGGCCACGGCCCGCACGGTCTCGTCGTCATCCACCACCAAGACCAGGCCGCTGCCCGTCCACTGCGATTCCTCCATCTGGGCGGCCTCGCCCTCGGTGCCCATGCCCAGGGCCGGCAGGAGCACCTTGAAGGTGGTTCCGTGGCCCGGCTCCGAGTACACGCGCAGAGCCCCCTTGTGGCCCCGGACGATGCCCATGATGGCGGAGAGACCCAGGCCCCGGCCCGTGAACTTGGTGGTGAAGAACGGTTCGAAGATGCGGCTCAAGGTGTCCTGGTCCATGCCGCAGCCGGTATCCGCCACCTCCAGATACACGTAGATGCCCGGGACCACGTCCTGGCCTACGAGCATGGTCTGGGCCGCGACCTCGTTCACGCGCTGGGCCCCGGTGGTGAGGGTGATCGACCCAGAGGCCTCGCCGATGGCCTCCGCGGCATTGATGACCAGGTTCATGATCACTTGCTGGATCTGGGAGGCATCCGCTGATACCGCGGGCAGCCCCTTCTGCAGTCTGAGGTTGAGCACCACGGTCTTCGGGAGGCTCACCTCCAGCAGGTGGAGCATCTCCTCCACCTGGACCGTGAGGTCCAGATTCCGCACCTCGAACCGCCCGCGGCCCGAATAGGCCAACATCTGGCGGGTCAAGTCCGCGGCCCGCTGGCCCGCCTTCTGGATGGCCTCCAGGTTGCGTTTGACGGGGTGGAGGGGGTTGAGCTGCTCCAGCGCCAGGCCTGCATGCCCCAGGACGCCCATGAGCAGGTTGTTGAAGTCGTGGGCGATGCCCCCCGCCAGGACCCCCAGGCTTTCCATCTTTTGGGCCTGGAACAGCTGCCGCTCAAGGAGGGCGCGCTCCGCCTCGGTCCGCTTCTGCTCCGTGAGGTCGCGGAACACGGCGTGGTAGATGCGCTCAGAATCCAGGAGGTACTGGGTGATGGCCACCTCGCAGGGGATCTCGCGGCCACTCGCATGAAGGAAGGTCCACTCGAACCGGTTGCGGAGTCCCGTCTTCACTTCCGCCAGGAAGGCCAGGGCCGCCTCTCGGCTGGGCGCCCCCGCGGGTTGCAGGGCCGGGCTCAGGTGGATGGGATCGAGCCCCATCAGGGCCTGCCTCCGGTGCCCGAGCAGATCCTCGGCGGCCTTGTTCACGTCCAGGATCAGGCCCCGGGCCAGGAGGGCCGTGGGGTCCGGCGATTGCTCGAACAGCAGTCGGAATCGGTTCTCCTGCGCCTCCAAGGCCTTCAGGGCGTGGAGACGGTTCAGCACCAGGCCGGCGGTTTCCGCCAGGCCCTGAATGGCCTCGAACTGCTCTTCAGAGATCGCCACGTGGCCCTGATCTCCGTAGGATCCCCCGCTGAGCGATCCGACCACGGTGTGCTCATGGGCCAGGGGCAGCCCCACCCAGGTGCGGAGGGGCCCCGGCCAAGCCTGCCAACCCGGCCGGGCCGGGAGATCCTCCCAGCGGCGGATGTGGACCGCCTTCTGCCGGAGGTGGACCCGCTCGAGGATGGGATCTCCATCCACGGGATCGGGCCTCCGGATGGCTTCGACCGTGCCAAAGGCTTCCAGGCCGGGGGTCCAATGGGTGGTGCGGCAGGTGCGGGTCGAGGGATCGTACCGGTTGAACCACCACTCCGGCAGGGGGGCGAGTTTTCTGGCCCATTGGAACAGCTGGGCGACCAGGACGTCCTCGTCTGCCGCCTCGGCCAGATCGTGCACGGCCCGGGCCAGATCCCGGAACAGGAGGGCCGTTTCCGCGAGACGGGCCTCCGCCTGGATGCGCTCCAGGACCAGGGCGCTGATCCGGGCGAGGCTCTGGAGGACGGCCCGCATTTCCTCGTCCGGGAAGAAGGCCCCTTCCTCCTGGAAGGTGGCCGCGAAGAGCACCCCCGTGAGGCGCCCCTCGAAGACCAGGGGCACGCCGAGCAGGCTCCGAAGGGCTGTGGCCTCTACCAGGGGCGGCGGCACCATTCCCGGCGAGGCCAGGGCGTCCGTGACCCAGCCCAGCCGATGGTGATCGCAGATCTCCCGCACCAGCCCCGTGTCGAGGAGGGAGAGGCCGGAGGCCTGGAGCACCGGCCCGAGGCGTGCCTTCAGGACCGGGGTGAGAGCGGCCAGGTCCAAGACTCTCCGGTCCTCGCGTTCGTCGACCCTGCCCAGGAACCAATGGGCGCCCGGCAGGATCTCCGACGCGCGGCCGAGAAGCACCCGGGAGACCTCCTCGCGGGTGCGGGCGAGGCCCAGGGAATAGATTCCCTCCGCGTGGTGTCGCCTCAGTTCCGCCGCACCCGCAGCCTCACCGGAAGGGGTGGAATCAGGGGGCTGGGGCGGGGTGGCGTCCACGGGCGGCTGACCGACAGGAGATGTCTGTCAGGACTCTATCAGACGCGTCCCATCCCTATCGTGCGATTTCCACCGCCCGGAGTTCCCGCATGACCGTGACCTTGATCTGGCCGGGGTACTGCATCTCGGATTCGATGCGGCGGCTGACATCCTTGGCGATCCAGTAGGCCTGGTCGTCGTTGACGGAGCCGGCGTCCACCAGGATGCGGATCTCGCGCCCGGCCTGCATGGCGTAGCTCTTCTGCACGCCCTTGTAGCTGCCGGCGATCTCCTCGAGCTTCTCGAGGCGCTTGACGTAGGTCTCCAGCATCTCGCGGCGGGCCCCGGGGCGGGCGGCGCTGAGGGCGTCGGCGGCCGTGATGAGCATGGCCTCCACCGTGCGGGGTTCGAAGTCCCCGTGGTGGCAGCTCATGGCGTGGATGACCTCTTCCTTCTCGCCATAGCGCTGCATCAGCTGCATGCCGATCTCGATGTGGGTGCCCTCCACCTCGCGGTCAATGGCCTTGCCGATGTCGTGGAAGAGCCCTGCGCGCCGGGCCAGCCGGGCATCCGCGCCCATCTCGCCGGCCATGTACTCGGCGATGCGGGCGACTTCCTTGGTGTGCTCCAGCACGTTCTGGCCGTACGACGTGCGGTAGTTCAGGCGGCCCACCAGCTTGTGCATCTTGGGGTGGACATCCGGGAAGCCCAGCTCGATGCAGGCGGCCTCGCCGATCTCCTTCAGGTGCTGGTCCATGTCCACCTTGACCTTCTCCACCACCTCCTCGATGCGGGCGGGGTGGATGCGGCCATCGGCCAGCAGCTTGAGGATGGCCTGCCGGGCCACTTCTCGGCGGATGGGGTCGAAGCTGGAGACGACGATGCTCTCCGGCGTGTCATCCACGATGAGGTCGCAGCCCGTGGCCTTCTCCAGGGCGCGGATGTTGCGGCCCTCGCGGCCGATGATGCGACCCTTGAGGTCGTCGCTGGGCAGCTGGACCGAGCTCACAGACTGCTCTGCCACCACATCCGAGGCCACGCGCTGGATGGCGGCGCCGATGGTCCAGCGCGCCTTCTTGGCGGCCTCCTCCTGAGCCTCCTCGTCGATGCGCCGCACCAGCTTGGCGGCATCCATCTTCGCGGCGTATTCGAGCTGGCTGATCAGTTCCTTCTTGGCGTCCTCGCGGGTGAGACCAGCCACCTCCTCGAGGCGCTTCGCCTGGGCCTCCACGAGCAGTTTCGCCTCCGCCTGCTGAGCTTCCAGCTTCTCGAGTTCGGCCTTGCGCTTCTCGGCCAGGGTCTCGAGATCCTTGGCCTTCTGCTCCACCTGCTGAAGCTTCTTGTCCAGGCCCTCTTCCTTGGATTGGAGGCCGGTTTCCTTCGATTGGAGCCGCTGCTCCTGCTTTTCCAGATTGGACTGGCGTTCGGCCAGCAGCTTCTCGGCCTCCTGCCGGGCATGGAGCGCCTGCTCCTTGGCCTTCAGATCGGATTCCTTGCGGAGGGCCTCCGCCTCCTGCTCGCCCCGCTCCCGAAGCCGCTGGGCCTCGCGCTTGGCCTCTTCCAGCAGCTTCTCGCGCTGGACCTTGACGTCGGCTTCGGCGCGGGCCTGGGCCTGGGAGGCGTCCACCGTGGCCTTCTGCGCCCGCAGGGCCATCAGCAGGCCGACGCCGGCCGCGGCGAAGAAGAGGAGGAGAAAAATCCAGCTGATCAGGTTCATGGGCGACTCCAGGGAATGAGGATCCGAAGAGCCACCAGCATCAGAATGTGAAAGAAAATCCCCGCTCAGTCGTGGAGGCTTGCCGAGTTCCCTAGTTAGTAGGGGGGAGACCAGAATCCCTGGCTAAGGCGCGCCGACGCGCGGAACGCACAGGACAGGGGGAAGGTCTCCCAGGTCGACTTACGGAACAAGCGCTTGGCCATGATCACGGGCCTCGCAGGGAAAATCAGTCTCCGTCCTCGTCGAGGAATGGCACGGGGGCGGAAGGTTCGTCCGGAACATCGTTCAGCAACTTCGAAAGAGTCTGTTCCAGGTTCTGGTTGTGCTGGTTGGCTTCCTGTTCCAGGCGCGCCACGCGGTGCGCCAAGTTCAGGGCGCCCAGGAGGTACCAGGACGGGGTGTCGAGGCCCTTCGGGACGCTCCCCCATCTTAACTGGCATTGCGAATCCATGTCGCGGAAGGTCTCTTCCAGGATCCGGACGGCGGCCGCCAGGGTCTCGGGCCGCTCCGTCTGGACCTGGAGCTCCCGCCCCAGGACCGACACCGAGGCGGTCTGGACGCCCGGCAGGGGCGGCTGGGATTTCATCCCAGGGCCTCCAGGGCCTGCAGGATGGCGGCCACCTGCGTCTTCACCGCCTCGCGGTCCTTCTCCAGGGCCGTCTTCTCGGCCAAGGCCTCCTCCAACCGGGCCCGGAGGGACTGCAATTCCTGGTCTCCGGCCGCCCCGGCGGCTTTCAGTGCATCTAGCTCTTCCTTCAGCTGGTTACGCTGTTGGACGAGGGATTGCATCTTCGATTCGAGTTGTTTCAGCAGGTCCATGGATGCCTCTCTGGGGATTCTACGCCCGCAACCCCTAGGCCCGCAGCTTGGCGCCGAGGGATTCCGCCGCAGCCAGGGCCGAGGCCATCCACTCGTCCACCTCGCCTCCGACCAGCGTCCGGTCCGCCTGGAAGCGCAGGCGCATCAGCCAGGCCTGACGGCCTTCGGGCAGGCTCTTGTGCCGGAACACGTCCACGCAGCGGAGATCCTGGAGCGTGTCCCCCGGCACGGCCGCCCGCATGGCCGCCGCCAGGGCCTCGTGGGACTGGCCCAGGTCCACCAGGAGGGACAAGTCGCGCTCCACGGCAGGGAAGCGGCTGAAGGGGCGGAAGGTAGGGATGATCCGCGCCCCGGCTTGGGGCAGATCCGACACGGGGAGCTCGAACCCGAACAGGCCTTCGCCCAGGGAGCGCACCTCGGGCCGCGAGGTCAGACCCAGATCGAGAGCCATGCCGACGAGGTCGGCTTCCCGCACGGGCCGGGCGGGGCTCAGGTAGTCCTCGCCCCCCAGGGTGCCGCCCCAGGCGAGGCCCAGGGTATACCGCTCGGTGGGCCCCTCCGGGCCACTGGTGTAGGTGGGGGCCACCTCGAAGAGGCGGACTTCCCGAGCGCCCTGGCGGAGGTTCTGCTCCGCCGTCGCCCGGAGGCTGGACAGCAGGGTCCCCCGCATCACCGAATACTCCTGCCCGAGGGGATTGGCCAGGGTGCGCCCTTCGGGGGCGTTGTCCTGCGCCGCAAAGGCGGCGTCTGCCTCCGGGCTGATGAAGCCGTAGGTCACGGTCTGGTGGAAGCCCAGGTGCGCCAGACGACGGGCCAGCGCCTGCCGCTGGAGGTACCCCGCGGCGAGGGGCCGGGGGGGACCCTCCAGGGCCGGGAGCACCGAAGGAATGTGCTCGTAACCACGGAGGCGCAGCACCTCTTCCGCCAGATCATCCGGGATGGTCAGGTCGTGGCGCCAGGTGGGCGGCTGGACGATCAGGGCCCCGGCCTTCACCGTCACCTCGCAGCCCAGGCGGCGCAGGATTCCGGAGGCTTCGGCCAGGGTCAATGGCTCGCCCGCCACGCGCATGAACATGGCCTCTGGCAGCAGCACGGAGGCATCGGGCGCGGGCAGGGAACCCGCGGTCCAGGCTCCTTCCAGGGTGGCGCCAGCCCAGGTCTGGAGGCGATCCACCAGGAGGTCCCGGGCCACCACGGCCATGCCGGGATCCGCGCCCCGACCGAAGCGATGGGAGGCGTCCGTATGCAGGTTGTGGCGGCGGGCCGTGGCGCGCACGGTCTTCGGGTCGAACCAGGCGCTCTCCAGCAGCACGCGGCGGGTGGTTTCTGTCACCTTGGTGCCCTCGCCGCCCATGACGCCAGCCAGGGCGATGGGGCCGGCCTCGTCGGCGATGACGAGATCCTGGGCTGCCAGCGAGCGGGTCACGCCATCCAGCGTCACCAGGGTTTCTCCGGCCTTAGCCCAGCGCACGGACACCGCGCCTTGGATGCGGTCCGCATCGAAGGCGTGGGTGGGATGCCCGTAGCGGTGCAGCAGCTCATTGGACGCGTCCACCGCGGGGAGGCATTTCGGAGACGATTCCAGGGCCCGCAGGAAGGCCTGGGCCTCCAGTGGGGTGGTGCCCTTCCCGAGGCTCAGCAGGGCCGTGGCGTAGAGGGGACAGGCGGGGCTTTCCAGGCGCACGGGAACCCTGGGCGCACCCTCGTGCACCGAGGGCGGGGCCACGGGTGCCAGGGGTTGCTGGAGCTTCGCGGCCACTTCGCGGGCCATGCCGCGGTGGGACATGGCGTCGCCACGATTGGCGGTGATATCCACATCCACCACCTCGGTGCCTTCCCGGGACGCGACGCCATCCACGGGGAAGCCCAGGGCGGCCAGCAGCTCGCAGAGCTGGCGGGTGTCCAGGGCCGCGGCGGCGGGGATTTCAGCGGCGAGGGCCTTGCGTTCGATCCACATCAGTCGAGCCCTCCCATGGCCTTGAGAAAGCGCTGGTCGTTCTCGAAGAACAGGCGCAGGTCCGGTGTCTGGCTCAACATCATGGCCATGCGCTCCACGCCCATGCCGAAGGCCCAGCCGGACCACTCCTCGGGGTCGATGCCGGCATACCGGAGCACGTTCGGGTGGAGGAGACCCGCACCCAGAATCTCGACCCAGCCGGAGCCCTTGCACACGCGGCAGCCCTTGGCGTCACACAGCGGGCAGCTCACGTCCACCTCGCAGCCTGGTTCCACGAAGGGGAAGTACGAAGGCCGCAGGCGGATCTCCGTGTGGGGGCCGAACAGCGCGCGCAGGGCGTATTCCAGCGTGCCCTTGAGGTGCTGCATGCCGATGTCGTGGCCCACAAGCATGCCCTCCACCTGGTGGAACATGGGGCTGTGGGTGGGGTCGATCTCATCCTTGCGGTAGACGCGGCCCGGTGCCAAAAACCGGATGCCACCGTGCCGTTCCAGGCTCGGCGCCACGCGCAGGAGGGTGCGCACCTGCACGGGACTGGTGTGTGTGCGGAGCAGCAGCTCCGGATGGGCAGCGAGGTAGAAGGTGTCTGACGAAGCCTTGGCCGGATGATCCTCGGGGATGTTCAGGCCGTCGAAGTTGTGAGCCTCGGTCTCGATCTCCGGGCCCTCCTCCACATGGAAACCCAGGGGGCGGAAGACCTCCACCAGCCGGTCCATGAGGCGGTTCAGGGGATGGAGCGCGCCGCGGGCCGGCACCGGCGGAGGCAGCGAAGGGTCCCAGCTTGAGGCCAGCGCGTTCAGGTTCTTCTTCGCCGCCTCCAGCTCCGCCTGGCGGGCCTTGAGGCCCTCCTCCCACTGCTGCTTGAGGGCGTTGATGGCCGCACCCAGGTCCCGCTTCTGCTCCTTGGGCGCGCCCTTCAGCAGCTCCATCAGGCGGGCCGCATGGCTGCCCTCCCGGCCCACGTAGGCACCCTTCAGGCGCAGCAGGGCATCCAGGTCGCCACAGGCAGCCAGGGCCTGTGGAAAGGCGTGGCCCGCCTCGAGAATCTCGACTGGGAGCAGGTGGTCCATGGATCCCTCTGAGCAGGTGTCTCGAAACAAAGAAAGGCCGCTCACGCGGCCTTTCGGGTGTCTGCGATGTGCTGCGTTCGCGATCAGCCCTTGGCCACGGCCACGAGCTTGGTAAACGCTTCAGGATTGCGCACGGCCAGATCCGCGAGGATCTTGCGGTCGAGATCCACGGAGGCCTTCTTCAGGCCGCCCATGAACTTGGAGTAGCTGGTGCCGTTCTGCGTGCAGGCGGCGCTGATGCGCACCACCCAGAGACGGCGGAAGTCGCGCTTCTTGACCTTGCGGTCCCGGTAGCCGTAGCCGAGGGCCTTCTCGACGGCTTCCTTGGCGGACCGGTACAGGCGGGACTTGGCGCCGTAGAAGCCCTTGGCGAACTTCATCATGCGCTTGCGGCGCTGGGCACGCTTGAAACCGCGTTTTACACGAGTCATGTGCTTTCCTTTCCTCGAGGCAGCTCAGAACGAGCGTTTGAAGGCCTCATCGGGGGTGGCCTCAGCCACCGGGTTGAACCACTGATTCTAGGACCGGTGGCTGGGGAGAACAAGCGCGAAGCAGGCTATGCCTGCGCGGCGCGCGGGGGCTTGGGGGTGTGCGCGCAGCGCGGAACCCCCAAACGACATCACGCGTACGGCAGCATCGCGGCGACGGCCTTCTGGTCGGCCTTGGCCACCATCGCGCCCATGTCCAGCTGACGCTTCCGCTTCGCGGTCTTCTTGGTCAGGATGTGGCGCTGGTGCGAGCAGCCGCGCTTAAACTTGCCGCCGGCGGTCTTCTTGAAGCGCTTCTGGGCGCCCTTGTGGGTCTTGATCTTGTAACCGCTCATGGGTTCCTCGCTAGATTTGAGCTTCGGTGGCTGGCGTTTCGGGTGTGGCAGGCTTGGGTTTCTTGGGCGCCTTGGGGACTTCGATGATCCGGGGAGCGAGGATGGCGTGCATGTCGCGTCCATCAATGCCGGCGCCCTTTTCGACGATGGCCTTGTCCCCGACTCGCTGGATGACTTCCTCAATGATCCGGTAGCCGATGTCGCGATGGACGACTTCGCGTCCGCGGAACATGACCACCACCTTGACTTTGTCTTCTTCCTCCAGGAACCGCAGGATGTGCTTCACCTTGAAGTCGAAGTCGTGGTCATCGGTCTTGGGGCGGAACTTCACTTCCTTGACCACAATGTTCTTCTGCTTGGCCCGGGCAGCGTGTTCCCGCTTCGCTTCCATGAACTTGTACTTGCCGTAGTCCATGATCCTGCAGACGGGCGGGTTGGCATTTCCGGCCACTTCCACCAGATCCAAACCACGTTCTTCTGCGATCCGGATGGCCTGGTTGGGGGGCATCAAGCCGAGCTGTTCGCCATCTTCGGAGATGACGCGGACCTCGGGGGCCCGGATGCCGTCGTTGATGCGGGTCTCGTTAGGACGAATGGTTCCTCCCCTAGTTGCACAAGGACAAAAAGTCTACCACTTGGATGGATTCTCGCCAAGCAAGGAAAACAGGTTCAACGCTGCCGTCCCTGCACTTCGGTCGCGAGGGCCGTCAGGAACCCGTCCAGGGGCTGCACGCCCAGGTCACCCCGGTGCCGGTGCCGGACGGACACCGTGCCCGCCTCGGCCTCGCGATCCCCGATCACCAGCATGTAGGGCACCTTGGCCAACTGGGCATCGCGTATCTTGGCCTTCAGGCTTTCGTTGCGCTGGTCCAACTCGGCCCGGAGCCCCAGGGCCTTCGCGCGGGCGGCGACTTCAGTGGCAAAGGCATTGGCCCGATCGGTGATGGGCAGGATGGCCACCTGCGTGGGCGCGAGCCAGGCCGGGAAAGCCCCTCCGGTGTGCTCCACCAGGATGCCCATGAAGCGCTCCAGGCTGCCCAGGATCGCCCGGTGCAGCATGACGGGGCGCCCCTCGGTGCCGTCGGCCTTGGTGTAGTTCAGGTCGAAGCGCTCGGGCAGCATGTAGTCCACCTGGAGGGTGCCCAGCTGCCAAGGGCGCTTGAGGGCGTCCAGGATCTGGAACTCGATCTTGGGCCCGTAGAAGGCGCCTTCACCCGGATTCAGGGTATAGGGCATGCCGGCCTCGTCCAGAGCCTCGCCCAGGGCGCCTTCGGCCGCATCCCAGATCTCGTCCGAACCCAGGCGTTTCTCCGGGCGGGTCGAGAGGGCCACGCGCATGCCCTCGAAGCCGAAGGTGTCGTAGACCTCCTTCAGCAGGGCCAGGAAGGCGGCCATCTCGGTCTTGATCTGGTCGGGGGTGCAGTAGATATGGGCATCGTCCTGGCAGAACGTGCGGACGCGCGTCAGCCCGTGGGTGACGCCACTGCGCTCGTAGCGGTGCAGGCGACCGAAGTCCGCGTAGCGGATGGGCAGGTCGCGGTAGCTGTGCTTCTGGGCGCCGAACATGAGGCAGTGGCCGGGGCAGTTCATGGGCTTCACCGCGTATTCGCGTTCCTCGGCGGTGGTGAAGTACATGTTCTCAGCGTAATTCTCGTAGTGACCGCTGGTCTTCCATAGGGCCACATCCAGGATCTGGGGGGTAATCACTTCGTCGTAGCCGTACTTGAAGTACAGCTCGCGGATGTAGGTCACCAGCTCGTTGTAGACCTGGGTGCCCTTGGGGTGGAAGAAGGGGGAGGCCGGCGCCTCCGGATGGAAGGAGAAGAGCCCCAGCTCCTTGCCCAGCTTGCGGTGGTCGCGGGCCTTGGCCTCCTCAAGGCGCTTCAGGTGCTCGTCCAATTCCTTCTGGGTATGGAAGGCGGTGCCGTAGATGCGGCTGAGCATCTGGTTCTTCTCGTCACCCTTCCAATAGGCGCCCGCGATGCTGAGCAGCTTGAAGGCCTTCAGCTTCGAGGTGTTGGGCACGTGGGGGCCGCGGCAGAGGTCGTAGAAGTCCCCCTGCTTGTAGCCGCTGATGGTGTCGCCGGCCGGGATGCCCGACACGACCTCGACCTTCAGGGGTTCGCCCATGGCCTGGAACCGCGCTACGGCGGCATCCCGCGTCAGGTCCTCCCGTTCGACCTCGACGCCCTCGGCCACGATCTTCCGCATCTCGGCCTCGATGACCGGCAGATCCTCGGGTGTGAAGGGTTTCTCCACCCAGAAATCGTAGTAGAAACCGTCCTCGATGGTCGGACCGATGCCCACCCGGGCGTACGGGTAGAGGCGCTTCACTGCGTGGGCCAGCAGGTGGGCCGTGGAATGCCGGATCAATTCCAGGCTTTCCGGCGTCTTGCTGGTGACGATTTCGACTTTGGCCCCATTCGCCAGGGGGGCCTTCAGATCCGCCAGGTGGCCATCCACCTTGACGGCCAGGGCCGCCTCCAGGAGTCGAGCCCCAATACCGGCCGCCAGGTCGGTTCCGGTGGCACCCTCGGCCAGCTGCCGGAGGGAGTCGTCGGGAAGTCGGACCTCGATGGGCATGGATTCCTCGAAATAGGAGAAGAATTTTATCAGTAAAACAGCTCCGGGCCATCAAATGTGATGGCCCGGAGGGGATTTAACGTCGCAGCGACCTACTTTTCCACTCCTGTGAGGAGCAGTATCATCGGCCCTCCAAGTCTTAACTGCCGTGTTCGGGATGGGAACGGGTGTGACCCTTGGGGAAAAGCCACGACGAA
>NZ_JANHMP010000010.1 GCF_024609265.1 Geothrix campi
GCGAGAGGAGCCCAAAATAGGTGAGCGGCCAAGAGAATATCCAAGCAACGACAAGACCGAACTTCGATCGTTGAGTGTTGCCGGAGTACTCGAAGTTCATGGCCATTTCGGTAGCGCCTAACGAATGAAGCTAACCGGCCCCGCCTGTACCGAGGCGCTGAACGGAGCCGAGGAAGCGAAATGTTGAGAGAGAGCGGGAGGCAATGCAGGCGGGGTCCGAGTTGAGCGGAGGGTTAGGAGGCAGCCTACAGCCGATGGTGCTTGGAGACTCATTGCCCTTCTCGTTTAGGGATAGAAGGGGGACCGCCGCCGGACGGATTTTTGTAGTCGCCCACATGAGACTCGGCGACCTTTCGAATAGCTTCGCGGACTGCCTTCTGTTGGGAATGATCAATCCGCATGTATTTTTGACCCACAGCCGATCGATAGAATTTGGCTAATTCTTGAAGTTCTGATTCGCTGTAATCCTTCATCAAAATTTGAACGGTTCGGTTTTCAAATTCTTTGTCTGCGTAGACAGTGTCAATCCAACGAAGAAACTCCTTCTTTCGAGCTTCGAAGTCTGGACCCCGCTTCTCACTCTCATTCCAGGATGTTTCCGCAGCTTCAAGGAAGAAGGGTGAACGATAGAGAAGGTGAAATACCTCGGTGGCGGCGATGGCATGAGCATTCGTTGGCACATGCGCCTTCTTGCACCCAACAGGCGAGAGGCAGATGCAGAGGGTGAGAACCAAGCACTGGGGGCCGATTTTTAGGGCTGTGCTCATGGATGCACTGCCTCCTAACGAATGAAGCTAACCGGCCCCGCCTGCACCGAGGCGATGAGCGGAGCCGAGGAAGCGAGAAGTTGAGAGAGAACGGAAGGCAATGCAGGCGGGGTCCGAGTTGAGCGGAGGGTTAGGGCTGCTTGGACCAAAATTCAATCCAGGTATGAGAAACATCATCGAAGGGCTTGTTCATTCCAAGATTCGGGGTGTTGAATTTGATCGATATCCCGCGCTTGGTGCAATGAAGGCCATCAATTTTTCTGATCTCGGACCAATGAGTGATGACATAGTCCGAACAGCTGTAGATCTTCGTGCCACCATCGGTCAAGAAACCGATTTGACAGAAAATGGGCTCTTGATTGGAC
The DNA here is from genome assembly GCF_024609265.1 of Geothrix campi. GTDB lineage: Bacteria > Acidobacteriota > Holophagae > Holophagales > Holophagaceae > Geothrix > Geothrix campi. The sequence continues at coordinate 1,133 of NZ_JANHMP010000010.1, forward strand.
GTAATCAGGTCGATGTCATTCTGGGCTCGGATGAACATCGCTAGCTTTTCTTTCGGGATGTTCTTCCTGGCGTCATCAGTCAATAAGAACAAGGGAGAAGATACATTCGGCTTTCTTCGACCGAAGGCTTCGAAAATGTCCTTGGATTCGTACACGTAGGTAGTAGTCGGGCTTTTACAGGCGAGAAGGGTGAATCCGAGAGTGAGCCAGGCCAGTGCTATTGATGCTGGTGATCTCATGGTGAGCAGCCCTAACGAATGAAGCTAACCGGCCCCGCTTGCGCCGCGACGACGAGCGGAGCCGAGGAAGCGGGATGCTGAGAGAGAGCGGAAGGCAATGCAGGCGGGGTCCGAGTTGAGCGCAAGGTTAGGCCGAGCCCTAAGCATTGGCACAGCGAGCGCCCGGCGCGCCTAGATTTGAGCCTGCTTGAGCGAGAGCGAAGGTTCATGCCGACGAGCCCAAAAGGAGAACACCGGAGTTATCGCGTGAACGTGAAGGCCGAACTGGCGAAGTGACCTCGATGATGGCAGAAATCCATGGGCCGACGGTTGATGAGTAAGCGATAACCCTATTCCTTGAACGCTGAAGACTGAGACCTGGTGAGGCTTTGCCATGAATTCGCGAACCAACGGTTGAACCCGCCGAACCCCGCGCTCACCCAGCAGACAGAAATAGACAGGCGAACGAGGGCTAACGAATGAAGCTAACCGGCCCCGCCTGCACCGAGGCGCTGAGCGGAGCCGAGAAAGCGGAACGAAGAGAAAGAGCGGAAAGCAATGCAGGCGGGGTCCGAGTTGAGCGGAGGGTTAGACGCGAT
>NZ_JANHMP010000011.1 GCF_024609265.1 Geothrix campi
ATGGCGAATGCCAATGGCAGTTCACGCTAGCGGTATTCATTCGTAGCCGGCAAATCCCCGAATGGTTTCAAGAAGTCGGCCTTCCAAGGCCGCAAGGGTTCTAAAATCAGGGGCCACCTAACCCTCCACTCAACTCGGACCCCGCCTGCATTGCCTTTCGCTCTCTCTCATCCACTCGCTTCCTCGGCTCCGCTCAGCGCCTCGGTGCAGGCGGGGCCGGTTAGCTTCTTTCGTTAGGCGTGTTCATGATCCGTGCGGCTTGCATATCGATCTTGCTACTGGCTTCGGCCAGAGAAGCTGAAGGCCAGGTTATTCAATATCCCAAATCGGAATGTGCAGGTTTTGAACTTGGCCCACCACCTCCTCCACCTCCCCCCGGTGCGACTGAAAGTGACTACCCGGATTTAAGAGATGCTCACAAATGGTGCAGGGTGAATTGGTGCAGCCTCATCAACATCCTTGTGTCCAATAGTCCTGCGCTCAGAGAGGAGCGGAAAGGCTGGTCCAATTTCACGCTCCTACGAACTGAAGCCTTTTTTGGTGATGCATTCCAGGTAGCCATCTGGGAGTTCCCCGATGGTCGAATCGAGGTGAGAATCTGGGAACTGCCACCCTGGAATGCCACCACTGGCCTGCTTTACCGATTTCGGCATGAACACCCTGATTCATTGCCACCAGATGTAGCAAAGGCTATCCCAGTCAAAATCACCTCAAGCAGCCTCACTCAATCATCCAAGCAGGCCCTCAAAGTGATTCAACGCCACCTTCAGAGCAGTGTCCGACAAGGTATGCCAGCCATGGACGATCGGAGTTACTGGGTCGCAACGGAGTCTCCAGGGCAACCGCCGAGGGAAATCCGGTTCTTTGCTGCACCAAATCACCGGCTTTCAGGCAGGATCTACAAGTTTATTCGGAGCATTATTCCCAACATGCCTAACCCTCCGCTCAAGTCGGACCCCGCCTGCACTGCCTTCCGCTCTCTCTCAACATTCCGCTATCTCGGCTCCGCTCATCATCTCGGTGCAGGCGTGGCCGCTTAGCTTCATTCGTTAGGCGTCACCAGTGGCCATGAAACGCCTCGTCCTTTGTGCGTCACTCATCACCTTTGGGTGCAGCTCTCCTGATACAACAATGGAGTCTCGCTCAATGCCCGGTACGAACTGGGGAACGGTTGTCGTTTGGAACGGGGAATTCAAACTCATCTCCAAAATCAATGCGCCTGACGATCTGATTGCGCTCTCAGAGATCTGGAATACACGGAAGAAGGCATCTCCTCAATAC
>NZ_JANHMP010000012.1 GCF_024609265.1 Geothrix campi
AACGTAGGCAGGGCCAAGCCAGAACACCAGAGTGTGCATCCAGGCGTACCCCCTCCAAACTTTGAATTGTAGGGTTCGTTGCATTTTGTCCCTGTGAGTGCGAGCCACCTAACGAATGAAGCTAACCAGCCACGCCTGCACCGAGGCGATGAGCGAAGCCGGGATAGCGAAATGTTGAGAGAGAGCGGAGGGCAATGCAGGCGGGGTCCGACTTGAGCGGAGGGTTAGGGCGATGACTGGGCTTATGCTCATTTTGCCGCAACCATTGGTGAGATAGCGAAGTAAGGGCCAAGCATTGGCTGCTCATGAGTGAACGCGATAGTCCACCTCATGTTGTGATGAGCCACATATAGGTCATTTTCAAATGGAGTCAGGTCTGGGTAGGGACTGCCTTCGCAACGAAAGCAGAAGTCACCATCTTCGTCGAAGACTACAAATGGGGCTTGGTACTGTTTCTGATATTCGGTGATTGCCGGATCACCTTCACAGCAATTCTCGATTTCGAAACTGAACCCATGCCACATGTACCCGTTAAAAACGGCAGTCCCCTTTTCTTTCAGAACCTTTGATGCGAAGGCTTGGAGCCATTTTAGGCGAACAGCTTTTGCCTCCTTCTTTGTGAGGAGTTGGAATTTGATCCCATTTTCACTCAGGAAGGTTTCAATTTCGCTCTGCATTGGGTGGAGCCCTAACGAATGAAGCTAAGCGGCCACGCCTGCACCGAGACGATGAGCGGAGCCGAGATAGCGAGATGTTGAGAGAGAGCGGAAGGCAATGCAGGCGGGGTCCGACTTGAGCGGAGGGTTAGGCGCGT
>NZ_JANHMP010000013.1 GCF_024609265.1 Geothrix campi
GGTTAGCTTCATTCGTTAGACGCTCACCCGCGGCCCCAGGTAGAAGGAGTCGATTTGAGATCAATCCTGGTTTGGTTCCTTCTTACAGGTCTCGCGGCCCCAGCCCTATTTTCTCAAACGCCGAGAATCGCGGCTCTCATGGGTCCCCATGAAATTACGATCAAGGAAGGCTTACCGGTTGTCGCACGAGCTAATTTTCGTATCGAGCACAAAGTTGTCCACAAAGGTGAACTGCAACCTTTCCACGAGCTCAATCAGAAATACAATGCCAAGCCAGTGATAAGTCTTAGGCGAACAGGCTTCATATTCAAAACCGACCATCTCTATGTCAATTCCAATTTGGTTAACACTGAGGGTAGACGAATCTCATTCGTCAGGAACGCATATTATTTCGCTGGCGGTATTCTGGCCACCATCCAACCGCGCGGGACTCGTGCAAATGATGGACCAGTTGAGCTCATATTCATTGATTTGAAGACTATGAATGCCCGCTTCGTTTCTTACGGTAGCAAGATCTACTGGCCTCTGGAGCTCGTCGAGATTCCATCTTCGCACCTCGTTTCAATCAATAGTAACCCTCAGTGATTTCCAGTCCCAAGGTTGTACCATCGCGTCTAACCCTCCGCTCAACTCGGACCCCGCCTGCATTGCTTTCCGCTCTTTCTCTTCGTTCCGCTTTCTCGGCTCCGCTCAGCGCCTCGGTGCAGGCGGGGCCGGTTAGCTTCATTCGTTAG
>NZ_JANHMP010000014.1 GCF_024609265.1 Geothrix campi
GGTTAGCTTCATTCGTTAGGTGGCTCGCACTCACAGGGACAAAATGCAACGAACCCTACAATTCAAAGTTTGGAGGGGGTACGCCTGGATGCACACTCTGGTGTTCTGGCTTGGCCCTGCCTACGTTGTTTACATTACTTGGAGTAATTTCCATTTATTTCTGGCACATCCCAGCAAATTCGCCATTCTCGCGGTTCTACCATTTCTTTGGTACGTCATTCCTTTTGCGTTCGGAAACTTGATCGTTCAAATCCGTCGAGAGGGCGAGGAACTCATTTTTTCGAATATTGGCCGTCCTCCATTGGTTCCGTGGGGAACTCTTCCAACAGAATGTCGTGTTCCCGCGCTCGCAACCTTTGCCTGGTCGAGACCAAATTTGTCCGCCATTCATGGCGAATGCCAATGGCAGTTCACGCTAGCGGTATTCATTCGTAGCCGGCAAATCCCCGAATGGTTTCAAGAAGTCGGCCTTCCAAGGCCGCAAGGGTTCTAAAATCAGGGGCCACCTAACCCTCC
>NZ_JANHMP010000002.1 GCF_024609265.1 Geothrix campi
AACGTAGGCAGGGCCAAGCCAGAACACCAGAGTGTGCATCCAGGCGTACCCCCTCCAAACTTTGAATTGTAGGGTTCGTTGCATTTTGTCCCTGTGAGTGCGAGCCACCTAACGAATGAAGCTAACCGGACCCGCCTGCACCGAGGCGATGAACGGAGCCGAGGAAGGGAAATGTTGAGAGAGATCGAAAGGCAACGCAGGCGGGGTCCGAGTTGAGCGGAGGGTTAGGCCGACGGTAGATCAAGGTCAACCTCCGACCGGATTGCCGACACCTGTGGATTTGAACCATTCTGCAAGCCGGTCAGCGTGCTTGCCCGCCGCTAAACGAATGGATTTGCCGTTGTTCATGTCGTTCAAAGTTAATGCTCGCCCAATCCATTCGAGCACAACAGCGGATTTGGGCCTCACAACCCTCTGAGTGATGCCGAGGGGAATAGGGATGCCATTGATGTTCAGCCAAGTGGTTGGGACTTTATGAAAGACGATAGATTCACCTTCGAGGCTTACCTTCCTTGGAAATGTTCTGATGGCATATTTCGCGACTGCCAGGTAAATACAGCAACTGATGATGCCGGTAATGATGTGGAGAAAGTTGCGCTCTTGAAAAGATTCAACGACTGAGGCAACCAGTACCCAAATCGCTCCGACCTGAAAGAACCGTTTCAGGAAAAGCAAGAACCCCGAGACCTCAATAATGAACTCGGAGTCAGCGATGGAGGTTGTCTTGGCTTCGGAAGTCATCAGAGGCCTAACGAATGAAGCTAACCAGCCCCGCCTGCACCGAGGTGCTGAACGAAGCCGAGGAAGCAAGATGTTGAGAGAGAGCGGAAGGAAATGCAGGCGGGGTCCGAGTTGAGCTAGGGGTTAGGCCGATGGGGGCCATGGCCTGATGATGTGGGGAAGCTGGGATTCTAACCGCCAGTCTACTGGCTTACGCTCGGGGTGGAACCACTGGCAGCCCTGGTTGACCCATGATTGGTAATGCTGTTCGTGGTCGTCGCAACCGTACTCGCATCCGCAACATTCGCAGATGTCGTAGGACCACCGAAGTTCCTGCGCTGAGGCATAGCTCGATGTGAATGGCCCATACCCACAGACAGGGCAGTGCGTTATCGAGACGTCCATGAGAGGCCTAACGATCGGAGCTAACCGGACCCCGCCTGCACCGAGGCGCTGAGCGGAGCCGAGGAAGCGAGTGGATGAGAGAGAGCGAAAGGCAATGCAGGCGGGGTCCGAGTTGAGCGACCGGTTAGGCCGAACGCCGATCGCTGGGTGAACCGAGCCCATGAGACGGGCACGTTAGGCGGAGGTGGGCGGGTGAGGGCACAGCGCCGGAACTTACGGCCCAAGCGCTGAGAATGGGAAAGAGCGGACGAACGGAAAGCCTGGGCCAGCGGGAAGTGACGGAGATGGAGTAATCCACTTTAGCGCGACGGGACCTTGGGGAAGTCAGACCAGAAAGCGTTGTGCCGAGCCCGCCCACGTCGGCCTAACGAATGAAGCTAACCGGCCCCGCCTGCACCGAGGCGACGAGCGGAGCCGAGGAAGCGAGAAGTTGAGAGAGAGCGGAAGGCAATGCAGGCGGGGTCCGAGTTGAGCTAAAGGTTAGGGCGATCAACGCTGATTCTCGGGCCACCAACGAAGTTCGGTGATGCCTGGGGACTTGGCGAGAGCTCTTTCTAGCGCCACCGCAAGCCGTTCGACTGCTGCGGTGGTATTTACCTTTCGAAAGAGTCTTCGCACAAAAGGTTTTGATGGTTCGATGAAGCAAAGAAACCCATTTTCAAATTCTTCGTAGTTGCCACAACCGACCCACAGAGGAAACGCATCGTTCTGGATGGGAATCACCCAACCCCAGTCTTCGGCGTAGATTTCGCTCACTTCAAAACCTTCATTGGCTAATGCAGAGTGGAGAAACTCAGCTAGGCGCTTGCCATGTCGACCAGGATTGATCTCCTCCTCCTCGCCGGGGTAGGCGGGAAATTCCGCTGACTTGAACTCAATGTGGGTTCGCACTGGGTGAGGCCTAACGGATGAAGCTAACCGGACCCGCCTGCAGCGAGGCGTTCAGCGAAGCCGAGTTAGCGAAATGCTGAGAGAGAGCGGAAGGCAATGCAGGCGGGGTCCGAGTTGAGCGGAGGGTTAGGCATGCAGGGTTCACCCTCGGAGAAACTACTTGATTACCTGGGGCTCGAAACAATTAGCCAACTCGGATGCGGTGCAATATTGAGAAATGTTGATGGAACGATGTTCCCAGGATACTCCTGGCTTGGTTACAACAATACTCGCCATCGAAATCAGCTTTCCCGTATGAAGGTTGAATCGCATTAAGTAGCCTGGATTGTCTGATCTGCTTTTATCGAAGCCCAGGTCAAGGAAGGTGATCACTAGGTAATGGGGAAGCACTGTTGGCTCGTGGTACCACGAAGCATATGCCGACAAAGCCTCAATGCTTTTTGAACGAAGGAGGCCCAAAAGCCCTTTCGGGATTTGAATGGTGTTCTTCCCGAGGGTGACGGACAAGGATGCAACTGGATGCTCTTGGGAGCCGCTGCTATCGAACAGAATCCGGATTGAGCTTGGTTGGAAGCTCTTCGGTAGGCCTACAAGAGTTCCATCTGATTGGATCTCGATGAAGGTATCCGCCGTAGCGAAGCAAGGGGCGGCGGTAAGCGTTAAAACCAAAATGGTCGAATTTCGGAATCTCATTGTGCATGCCTAACGAATGAAGCTAACCGGCCACGCCTGCACCGAGGCGATGAACGGAGCCGAGGAAGCGGAATGTTGAGAGAGAGCGGAAGGCAATGCAGGCGGGGTCCGAGTTGAGCGGAGGGTTAGGTCGCGTGTCACTTGAGTAGGCTCATTTCTTCGAACCTGAAAAACCGTTTGAACTTGGGCGTGACCCGCCAGCGGAACGTGCAGTCCTCGGTATAGAGGTAGAACTGCGAGGCATGGAGTGTCATGCGGCTTCCATTGGCTAACTGGAAATCGATGACGAGCCGAGTATCACCCGGCTCATCAGTTGTAGGCTTCAATTCCTGAAGTGGAAGATGCTTGAGGAGAGCTTTGATATCCCATGGCATGCGTACAGAGAAGCGGTAGTTGGGATTTGACCTAATGTCCTCTGCCGATAGCCGGCGGTTTGTTTGTGTTTTCCATGGCATGAAGGAGATTGTTACTTCTTTCACATCTTCAGCCTTGATCAAGGTTTCGCGCGCTTGGATTAGCCCAGCTAGGGACAGCACCAAGAACACGATTAGGAACCGGATGCGCATGGGCAGCGACCTAACTTTGAATTGGACGACTGGGGTGGGGGTGGGGGGAGTACGCCTAGGTCGGAGGGGCGGTAGAGATCTGGGAGGTCGTGCTTGGGGGAATGGGCGTACTGGGGGTGGGGGTTGACGGGCGAAAAAAAAGCGATAAATTGAGTCCAGTTCAGCGTGTTCGGGTGGAGGGTCTGGGGTCAGGTTAGCGCAATAGGCGGCTTGGGGTGATCGGAGCGGGGGCCATGCTTGAGGGGAATAGGCAGACCGGTGAAAGGCGGAACGTGGGGGCGGAGGCGCCGCCGCCCCGGTTCCTGGATCGGCTTCGGGACAGCCTGCGGGTTCGGCACTACAGTCTCCGGACCGAGGATGCCTACCTGGACTGGGTGCGGCGATTCATCCTCTTTCACGGCAAGCGGCACCCGCAGGACATGGGGGCGCCGGAGGTCCAGGCCTTCCTGAGCCATTTGGCGGTGGACCGACGGGTGTCGCCGTCGACGCAGAATCAGGCGAAGGCGGCCCTGCTCTTCCTCTACCGCAACCTGCTGGAGGTGGAACTGCCGTGGCTTTCCGAGGTGGTCCAGGCCCGACGCCAGCCGCGGCTGCCCGTGGTGCTCACGCCGGGGGAAGTGCGGGCCGTGTTCGACCAGATGGAAGGCGGCATGGCCCTGGTGGCGCAGGTGCTATACGGCACGGGGATGCGGCTGATGGAAGGGCTGCGTCTCCGGGTGAAGGACGTGGAATTCGAGCGGCGGGAGATCGTGGTGAGAGATGGAAAAGGGGGCAAGGACCGCGTCACGATGCTTCCGGACCGCCTGGCGGAGCCCCTCCGTGCCCACTTGGCCCGGGCGCGGGCCCTGCACGAGCAGGACCTGGCGGAGGGCTTCGGGATGGTCTGGCTGCCGGACGCGCTGGCGGAGAAAAGCAGGTCTGCGTCTCAGGCTTGGGGCTGGCAGTGGGTCTTCCCCTCGGCGCAGCGCTCGGTGGATCCCCGCTCGGGCCTCGTCCGCCGCCACCACCTCCATCCCGAGAGCGTCCAGAAGGCCGTGCGGCTGGCGGCCCGGGCCGCCGAGCTGGTGAAGCCCGTCACCCCGCACGTGTTCCGCCACAGCTTCGCGACGCACCTGCTCGCCGCCGGCCACGACATCCGGACCGTGCAGGAGCTGCTGGGGCACAAGGATGTGGCCACGACCATGATCTACACCCACGTGCTGAACCGTGGCGGCCGCGGCGTGGCGAGCCCGCTGGATGGGCTGTGACCGGGCTTCCGTGATGAGCTGAAATCGCTAGCTGATCTACTTCACCTGGTTATCGGCGAGCTTCAGCCGAACAACGATCTCCACGAAGAACACGAAGGCACCCTGCGGGTGCACGAAGGGCGCGAATGGGCCTCGATCCACCGTGGGCATCCCTTCGCGGGCGGCGGCTCCAGGCCGCTTCCAGGGGCCGCCATGGTCGCCACCCGCGAAGCCGGTCCTGCCAAGCGCAACCGGGGGCCAGAGGCCCGGATGTCCCAGGCCGGAACGCTGGTATCCGTCTTCGTGGCCTCTGCTTTCTTCTTCGTGTGCTTCATGAAGGCTGTTGAAGCCTTTGATCAAGTTGAGGCTCGCCGATAACCGGGCTATTTGGAGTCCTGCGGCAGTACGATCGGATCATGCACATGTCCGGCTTGAGGTTCCGCAGCCTGGTGGACGAGGCGCTGGTGCTCGTGCCAGAGGAGTTCCGGCCCTACCTCGAGGGGGTGGCGATCGTCATCGAGGATTGGGCGCCGGATGCCCTGCTGGACACCCTGGGGGTGCCGGAGGACGAGACCCTCTACGGCCTCTACTCGGGCCGGGCCCTGACGGAGGGACCGGAGCAATCCGGCGACCTGCCGCCGCGCATCACGATCTATCGGGGGCCCCTCCTGGAGGACTGCCGGGACGAGGACGACCTGCGCGAGGAGATCGCCACCACGGTCATCCATGAGATCGCCCACCACTTCGGCATCAGCGAGGCGCGGCTGGAGGAACTGGGGTGGGGCTAGGCGGGTTCTGCCGGGAAGTGGCCGGATCAGCAGAGCATCCTAAGGATGGATGAGGGTGAAGGAGCCGGCCGTTTTTTCCCTCCGGTGGCTGTTCGCGCCCTCCGATAAACTGATCCATTGGGTTGAACCGCGCCTGGAAGCCCGGAGTGTTGATGCTGAAACGCCTGTGGTCCACCTTCAAGGGCAGTGTCGCCGGCTCGGTGCTGGCGGCCAACGCCCTGGCCATCTTCTCGGGGATGATCCCCCTGGCCCTGGTGAAGCTGGCCCTGCCTTTCGGCGCGGCCCGCCGCGGGGTGGACCGCGCGCTGAATGCCCTGGCGGAAGGCTGGATCGCCGTGAACGGCGGGTGGATGGCGATGGTGCAGCGCATCCGCTGGGATGTGCGAGGCCTCGAAGGGCTGCGCCGCCGGGGCTGGTACCTGGTGAGCAGCAACCACCAGAGCTGGGTGGACATCCTGGTGCTGCAGAAGGTCTTCCACCGCAAGGTGCCCTTCCTGAAGTTCTTCCTCAAGCGCCAGCTGCTCTACGTGCCCGTGATGGGCCTGGCCTGGTGGGCGCTGGATTTCCCGTTCATGCGCCGCCGCAGCGGCAGCCGGTCGAAGGATCTCGCCACGGCCCGCCGGGCCTGCGAGAAGTTCCGGCAGATCCCCACCTCGGTGATGAACTTCCTGGAGGGCACGCGCTTCAGCCCGGCCAAGAAGGCGGCCCAGCAGTCGCCCTACCGGCACCTGCTCAAGCCCAAGGTGGGTGGCCTGGCTACGGCCCTCAGCGCCATGGGCGAGCGCTTCGACGCCCTGCTGGACGTCACCATCGTCTACCCCGAGGGCGTGCCCAGCTTCTGGGACTTCCTCTCCGGCAAGGTGAAGCAGGTGGTGGTGCGGGTGCGGGAGCTGGAGATCCCCAAGGACCTGCTGGGCGGTGACTACGAGGGCGATCCTGCTTTCCGCGCCCGCATGCAGGCCTGGCTGCATGGGATCTGGGAGGAGAAGGACCACAAGATCGACGAGATCGTGCTGGGATTGCAGGCACGCTCAGAGGCCCGTTCCTGATGAAAAAGAGGCGCCATCCGGCGCCTCTTTTCCGCATGGGGATTTGGTCCCGGGACTACCCGTTCACCTTCACGAACTGCTCCATGAAGTCCACCAGGGTCTTCACGTTGTCGACGGTGACGGCGTTGTAGGTGCTGACGCGGATGCCGCCGATGTCGCGGTAGCCCTTGAGGCCCACCATGCCGGCCTTCTTGGCCTCCTTCACGAACTGGTCGTCCAGCTCGGGGGTGGGCAGGAAGAAGTCCACGTTCATGACGCTGCGGTGGGCCTTCTCGGTGACGAAGCCGCGGTAGAAGCCGCTGTGCTTGTCGACGCAGCCGTAGAGCAGCTCGGCCTTCTTCTTGTTGCTGGCTTCGATGGCCCCCAGGCCGCCGATGCTCTTGTTGTAGGCCAGGACGTTGCGCAGGATGTAGATGCCGAAGGTGGGCGGAGTGTTGTAGAGCGAGTTCTTCTCGGCGTGGATCTTGTAGCGCAGGTAGCTGGGCAGGTCCTGGGCCTCGCACATCTCGAGGAAGTCCTCGCGGATGATGGTGAGGGTCACGCCGCTGGGGCCGAGGTTCTTCTGGGCGCCGCCGTAGATGAGGCCGAAGGGGCTCACATCAAACGGACGCCACATGAAGTCCGAGCTCATGTCGCAGATGTAGGGCACGTTGCCCACCTTCGGGAACTCGTGCCACTGGGTGCCCTCCACGGTGTTGTTCGACGTGAAGTGCACGAAGGCGCTGTCGGGGCCGACCTTGATCTCGTCGGCGTGGGGCAGGCGGCTGAACTTCTGCTCCTTGGTGCTGGCGGCCACGCGCACGCGGTCGCCGGCGACGAGCTTGGCTTCCTTGGTGGCCTTCTCGGCCCAGTTGCCCGTGACGATGTAGTCGGCCTTCTTGTCGTTGCGGAGGAGGTTCAGGGGGATCATGCCGAAGCTGAGGTGGGCGCCGCCCTGGAGCAGCAGCACCTTGTAGTTGGAGGGCAGGCCCATCAGCTCCTTGGTGAGGGCGATGGCCTCCTCATGCACCGCGTCGTATTCCTTCGACCGGTGGCTGACCTCCATGACGGACATGCCCGTGCCGGCGAAGTCCAGCAGCTCTTCCTGCGCGCGCTCGAGCGCGGGCAGGGGCAGCCCCGCGGGGCCGGCGTAGAAGTTGATCACGCGATGGGTCATGGATGCCTCCGGATGAACATTCGAAAGAGGAATGGAACTGCGAAATACGCCAAAGAACGCGAGCAAGGAGTGGTTCTATTTTGGCGCCATTTCGCGGTTTTCGCGGTTTCAGGCTTTGAAGTCCGTCAGGATCGCCACCACTTCGTCGCCGATGCGGCCGAGGTTCTCTTTGGAACTGGCGCCGAGGTGGGGGGCCATGAAGACGTTGGGGGCCGTGAGCAGGGGGCAGTCGGCGGGGGGCGGGTCGCTGGGCCACACGTCGGTGCCGTAGGCCCGGACCTTGCCGCTGTGGAGGGCGGCGGCGAGGTCGGCGTCCACCACGCACTTGCCGCGGCCGGTGTTGATGAGAATGACGCCATCCTTCACCTTGGCGAGGAAGGCGGCGTTGATCATGCCGCGCGTGTCGTCCGTGAGGGGCGTGTGGATGCTGATGAAGTCGGCCTTGGCGGCCAGCTCATCGAGGCTGACCATCTTCGCGATGGGGTGCTCCTTGAGGAAGGGGTCGTAGGCGATCACCTCCATGCCGAAGGCCTGGGCGCGCTTGGCGACTTCCGTGGCGATGTTGCCGGCGCCGACGAGGCCCAGGGTCTTCTTGAAGAGTTCCGTCCGCTTCAGCTCGCTCTTGAGGAACTTGCCCTCCTTCATCGAGGTGTGGGCCTCGATCAGGCGGGCGGGGATGGCCACCATGAAGGCCATGGCCATTTCCGCCACGGCCACGCTGCTGGCCCTAGGCGTGTTCAGGGCCTTGACGCCCTTTTCGGCGCAGAGCTTCTTGTCCACGTTGTCCATGCCCACGCCACCGCGGATGACGAGCTTGAGGGCAGGGGCCTGGGCCAGGAGGTCGGCGTTCACTTTGGTCTTGGAGCGGACGAGCAGGACCTGGGCCCGATCGAGGGTGGCCATGTCGGAACTGGTGGTTCCGAAGGGCGTGAGGCGCTCGGGGAGCTTGGCGTCGAAGGCTTCAGCGATGAGGATGTGCATGCGGATCTCCGTTCAGCCTTCGTACATCCGGACCAGGAGGCCGGAGCGCAGCTTGGGTTCGAACCAGGTGGACTTGGGGGGCATCACTTCGCCGGCATCGGCCACGCTCATGAGCTGCGTGAGCGAGGTGGGGTACACCGAGAAGGCCACGGCGCAGCCTTCCTTCACGCGACGCTCCAGCTCGTCCATGCCGCGGATGCCGCCCACGAAGTCGATGCGGGTGTTGGTGCGGGGATCGTCGATGCCGAGGATCGGGTTGAGCAGGTTCTCCTGGAGGATGCTGACATCCAGGCCGCGCACGGGGTCGCTGGCGGGGTAGGTACCGGGCTTCGCCTTGAGCTCGTACCAGGTGCCGCCCAGATACATCCCGAAGGTGGTGGGGGCCTGGGCCGCGCGATGCGGCGAGACGGCCACGTCGAACTTGTCCTTCACCTTGGCGAGGAAGGCCTCGGGGCTGAGACCGTTGAGATCCTTCACCACGCGGTTGTAGTCCATGATCTTCAGCTGGTCATGGGGGAAGACCACGGCCATGAAGCTTTCGAAGGGCTCGTCGCCCGTGGCGGCCGCTCCGGCGGCGGCGCGGCGGGCCTGGCCGTAGCGGATGGCCGCGGCGGTGCGGTGGTGGCCGTCGGCGATGTAGAGGGCGGGCACGCCGTTGAACAGGTTCACCAGCTCGTAGATCACGGTCTCACCGGTGACGACCCACACTGTATGACCGATGCCATCCGGCGTGACCACGTCGTAGACCGGCGGCAGCTTCCGGATGTCATTGACGATGTGATCGATGTAGGGGACGGCCTTGTAGGTGAGGAAGACGGGCTCGGCATTGGCGTTCTGCTCGGTGACGTGCCGGGTGCGGTCGTCCTCCTTGTCCTTGCGCGTGAACTCATGGCGCTTGATGAGCCCCATCTCGTATTCCTGCACGGAGCAGAGGCCCACCAGGCCCGCCTGGACGTGATCGCCCATGCGCTGCTGGTAGACGTAGAGACTGGGCAGGCCCTCTTGCATGAGGGTGCCGGTCTCGATCATGCGCATGAGGTTCGACACGCCCTTGGCATAGACCTCATCGGCGTGGACGTCCGTGCCCGCGGGCAGGTCGATCTCGGGCCGGCCCACGTGGAGGAAGGAGTGGGGGTTCCCCTTGGCCAGTTCGGCGGCCTCCTGGGTGTTCACCACGTCGTAGGGCACGGCGGCGACCTGGGCGGCGAGTTCGGGCCGGGGGCGGTAGGCGCGGAAGGGCTTCAGCTGGGACATGGACACCTGCCTGGGAAGGGGCCCCCATGGGGCCGCACACACGCGCCATTATTCCCCGGCGGGTGGCCTTTAGAGGCACCCTAAGACCGGTTTTGACGAAAGTCCCATACTTGGGGCCTGGATGAGGCGATCTGTCAAATTCCGGACCGGACCGCAGACGGGTCGGGGCCCATGCCGGCTTCAGGGCCTGAGTCGGGATCGGGGCCCAGCGAATCGTTGATGATGGCCACGTTCAGCAGCAGTTCGGTGAGGGGGGTGTCGATGGTCCGCTCCACTCGGCAGGTCTCCACGAACTCGATGTCCGGGTGGTTCCAGGTGAGGATCTCGTAGACGGCGGGGAAGCCCTCCTGATCGCGGAAGGCCGCATGGATCACCTCGCCCCGGTTCAGGTAGAGGAGCCCCATGCCGGCTTCGGACTGGACGGTGAGGGTGCAGGACTTCTTTTCCCAGGCGAGGAGTTGCAGGATGCTGCCCAGGCTGAGGCCACGGATCACGCCGACGGGCTCGGCCTGGACCGCGGTGCGGATCGCATCCATGAGGAAGCCCAGGCGGATCGGCTTGCTGAGGATGCGGACGGCTCCCAGGTCCAGGGGGGTGTTCAGGTGCTGGTTCTCGTCCAGGCCCGTCATGACGATGATGGGGATGTGGGGATAGAGCCGGCTCACCTTGGTGATGAGGTTGAAGCCGTCCATCACGGGCATGTTGAGATCCGTGACCAGTACGTGGACGGGTTCCTGGCGGAGCAGGGCCATGGCCTCGCTGCCATCCGGGGCGGTGAGTACCTTGAATCCCTCGAGCCCCTTCAAGCCGGCCCGGTAGAGGCTGAGGGTGGCGCGGTCGTCCTCCACCACCAGCAGGGTCCGGGTGGCGGCCTGGTGGCTGGGAACAGGACGAGAGGGGGAGGAGGCGGTCATGGGGTACCCGAGGATACCGTCACAGGGCCTTGCCTTTGGGGATTTTCCGCGCCGGGACCGGCTCTTTCGCGAGGATGGCCAGGGCTTCGGAGGCGTCCCCGGGGTGCCGGGCCTCCCAGTCCAGCACCCAGGGGGGCAGCTCCGCATCCTCGTAGTCCCGCACCTTGCGGTGCCAGCTCACCAGGGCCTGCACCATGGCTTCGTGGAGGTTCTCGGCCCTGGGCGGGATGTGACCCTCCCAGATGGGCTCGCGGAAGTACTGCCGCAGGGTGGCCTCGACGGGCTTGCCCCACACGGCGTAGGTGCGGTCCAGGGGGCCGCCGATGGGCTTGTCGTTGAGGTTCTCGCCGTAGAGGTAGTAGAACACCGCGTCGCCATCGCTCCAGTGCCGCAGCACACCGAAGGCGCCTTTCAGCAGCAGATCCTGGAGGGCCAGGTCCACGGGCTTGTCCGTGCGGAAGTCCCAGGGGCCCACATGGGCGTGGGCCACGCTGGGGTAGCCCACTTCGGTGATCATCACGGGCTTGGGCCCCTTGGCATCGGCGAAGCGGGCGGACAGCGTGCGGGCCTTGTAGACGATCCACCACCAGGCGTCGCGGATCTGGTCCGGCGTGGGGTAGTCGTCGTATTTGGCGATGGGATCGTAGGTATTGATGCCGATGACGTCCAGGCAATCGCCGAAGGTGAAGCTGTCGTGGCTGTCGAAGTTCACGCTGTAGACCAGCTTGCCCTTGAAGACCTTCCGCACTTCCGCGGCCAGTTTCCGCCACTGGTCCGGGAATGGGTGCGTGGAGGCCATCTCGGTGCCGAGGCTGTACCACTCGACGCCGCCCTCCTGGGCCAGGGCCGCCAGGTGCACGTTGAAGTCCGTGTAGTTGCGCCACCAGAGCTCCCAGTCCGAGGGCTCGATGTTGCCGCGCCACCAGTCGGCATTCTCGGCCTCGTCCCGCAGGTTGATGGTGGGGAAGAACATCATGCGCAGGCCGCGCACCTTCGCCTGGCGGAAGGTGCGGCGGAGGCTCTCCTCGGTGGGGCTCGACGTGGGATGACGACGGATCTCGGTACTGTGGCCCGTGTCCATGCGGTAGATGGCCTGGAGGCTCACGCAGGTGGCGCCCGTGGCCGCGATGCGATCCAGTTCCTCGGCATAGTCGTAATCCGGCACACCGGCGTAGAGCCCCAGCACCATGCCCCGCGGCTGAGGAACCAGCGCCTTGCGCTGCGCGCGGTGGACGACCCAGAGGGCGATCGGCAGGCCGAGGATGGCCAGGAGGGTGAGGGTGCGACGGATCATGCGTGTTGCTCCGAACTCCAGCCTAGCGGGTGGAGTTCGGAGATAGGAACTGCTTCGCAGTTCCGCGCTTTTCCCCTACCCGCGGAGCGAAGCTCCGCGAGCCTGACAGGACCTATGTCCGCTCCACACGAACCTGCACGATCCGCGTGCCTTCCATCCTCAGCACGGTGAGGTGGGCACCTTCGACCTCCACGCCTTCCTGGGCGTGGGGCACGTGGCCGAGGCGGGCCAGGACCAGGCCGGCCAGGGTGTCGAAGCCGTCCCGCTCCCAGGTGAGGCCCAGGCGCTGGGCCACGTCCTCCACATGGGCCTGGCCCGAGACCAGGTAGACGCCGGGAGCCTGCACCACCAGGCCCGCGGGGGCCTCGTGCTCATCCTGGATCTCCCCGAAGACTTCCTCCAGCAGGTCCTCCATGGTGGCCAGGCCGGAGAGGCCGCCGAACTCGTCCACCACGATGGCCAGCTGGGTGCGGGTGCGCTGCATCTCGCGGAGGAGGTCCATCACGGGCTTGCTCTCGGGCACGAAGCGGGGGGGCTTCATGAGCGTCGCCAGAGGGGGATGGTCACCATCCGGAAGCTGGATGAGGTCCTTCAGCAGGAGCACGCCGCGGATGTGGTCGATGCCGCCCTCGTAGACGGGCAGCCGCGAATGGCGGGTGCGGGTGAAGGTCTGCCAGGCCTCCTGGATGGTGGCTTCCAGGGGCAGCGCCGCGATGCGGGTGCGCGGTGTCATCACCTCGCGCACGAGGGTATCGCCGAAGGTCACGACGTTGCGGATGAGCTCGCGGTCTCCGGCCTCGAGGATGCCCTCAGCCTCACCTTCTTCGAGCAGGGCGGTGACGGCTTCCTCCGTGGCGTCCTCGGGCTCGGAATCCTTGGCGCGTTCCTCGGTGTGGCGATCGATGAGCCGGGCCACCGGGTCCACCAGGGGCGCGAGGATGGGCTGGATGGGCGAATAGAGGGGGAACAGCCGGGTCAGCCACCGGGCCGGGTCGCCCGAGGTCAGCAGGGCGGGCAGCGCCAGATCCAGGGCCCAGAGCCCCGTCAGCACCAGGAAGCCCAGGCTCCAGCCGCCGCCGGGAAGGGCCATGCGGAAGGGCCACAGCAGGCCCAGGAGGACCAGCAGGAGGGCCTTGTTCCAGAAACCCAGGCCCATGCCCAGGGTCCGGGGATGCTCAAGGAGCGTGACGAGGCGCGGGTCCCGGATGGCGTTTTCTTCGAGCAGTCGCCGGCGCTGGAGCGAGGGCAGGGCATGGAAGGCCGAGAGCAGGGCCGTCGTCCCGCTCCGGTAGAGGAGCAGCGCAAGGGCGGCGAAGAGGAACCAGGATGTGGGGGCGTTGCCGCCGGGATCAGCCATGATTGGATTGATTCTAACGGGTTTCGCCCGATGCTATCGGTCCCCGGAGCGGGCCAGGATCTGGCGGGCCAGGTCCGCCTTGGCCGCGGCGCTGAGGTGCAGCTTCCGGCGTTCGGCTTCGCGGAAGTATTCCTCAGGGTCCCGGCAGAGGCCGTCGGGCGTGGGGGGCAGTCCCTTGCGGATCCGGGCGGCGTTCAGGAAGGTGTACGGTTCCTTGGCCAGTTCGGGGCTCTGGAGGAAGTGGCGGAAGGTCCACCAGCCGCCCAGCACGAACCAGACGCCCAGCACGGCCACGGCCCGGTGCTGGAGCCGACGCATGTGGTCCGGCGCCTTGCGCACCTGCTGCCACCAGACGCCGGCGGCGAGGGTCAGGGCGATGAGGACCGCGGTCATCAGCAGGGTGCCCGTCCAGCCCAGGCTGCCCCAGCCCCAGCCGGTGAGGGTGATGATCGCGGGAGCCAGCAGCACACTGAAGATCAGATTGAGATGGAGCATGTAGAGCAGCAGCGATTCCCGGCTGGCGGCATCGATGGGGTTGGGCCCCTTCCAGCGGGGGCGGAGCAGATCCACCGTGCCCATGACCGTGCCGCCGAGGAGGATCCAGCCCAGGCGCGCGGCCACACTGGGCAGGGTGGTGTTGGAGATGGCCCCGAGCTCGCTGTAGGTGAAGGCGCCGGATCGGCTGTGCAGCAGCCATACGCCGTTCTCCTGGAGCCAAGTGCCGCCCCAGAGCCAGGCATGCTGGGCGGAGGCGCCCCAGGCCAGCAGGAAGGCGCCGATGACGGCCAGCCCGGCGAGGAAGCGGGCCTCGCTCCAGCGGGCCTTCCCGTCGACCTGGACCACGCGGAAGTGCCGGTAGAGGCCCCCCAGGAAGGCGCCGAAGGCCGGGAAGGCGATCCAGGGGAACAGGGGGAAGAGGGCCTGCACGCCGCGGTCGGGGTTGCCGTTGAAGAACCCTCGGATGGGCAGCCACAATCCGTCCGCCACGCCCGTGGCCCAGAGATGGGGTGCGATCACGGGCACGAACACGGCGATCGCCAGGGCGAGCGCGGTGAAGATGCGCGGGTTCCGCACCAGGCGGGCCAGGCCCTGGAGGATGAGCAGGGAGAAGACGATGCACTGGAGCACGTCGATCTTGAAGAGTTCCCGGGCCTTCTGCGTCGTGTTGAGTACCGTCCAGTCCGCGGCGGTGATCCCCGGGGCGTGCAGGGCGTAGGCGCAGAGCAGGATGAAGCCCAGGCGCCGGGCGGTGTCGGGCCAGAAGGGACGCAGCGTGCCATCCGTCCGGAAGGTCGAGATGGCGAGGCTGTAGCCGGCGGCCATGGTGAAGCTGGGCGCCACCAGGCCGTTCAGGTAGTTCAACCAATCCGGCCGCAATCCGGCGTGCAGCCAGACGTTCACCGCATGCACTTCGATCATCACGATCACCGCCCAGCCCCGCAACTGGTCGATCCAGTCGCAGCGCTTGGAGGGGGTCAGGTCAGTCCAGAGAGACATGGAACGTTCCTAGCGGGCCTGCTGCCTCATCACGCTGTGCTTCTTCCCGTAGAGGAAGTAGATGACGAAGCCGATGGCCAGCCACGTGATGAGACGCCACCAGTTCGCCACGGGCAGGGAGAACATGAGCATGAGACAGCTGAGCACGCCCATGACTGGCACGACGGGCACCCAGGGGCAGCGGAAGGGCCGCTCGGCGTTGGGATATTTCTTGCGCATGATGAGCACCGCGGCGCAGACGATGACGAAGGCCAGCAGGGTGCCGATGTTGGCGAGGTGCAGCAGGGCGTCGATGGGCAGGAAGCCGGCCAGGGTGCCCACGAAACAGCCGACGAGGATGGTGGACTTCCAGGGCGTGCGGAACTTCGGATGCACGTCGCCGAAGGTGGCCTTGGGCAGCAGGCCATCCCGGGCCATGGCGAGGAACACACGGGGGCCGCTCAGCATCATGACCAGCAGCACGGAGGTGATGCCCGCCACACCGGCGGTGGCGATGAGGCCCTCGGCCCAGCCCAGGCCCTTCTGGCTAAAGGCGATGGAGACCGGCGCGTTGATGTCGAGTTGGTCGTACTTGACCATGCCCGTGAGTACGGCCACCACGGCGATGTAGAGCACCGTGCAGACCACCAGGGAGACGACGATGCCGATGGGCACGTCACGCTGGGGGTTCTTGGCCTCCTCCGTATGGGTGGAGACCGAATCGAACCCGATGTACGCGAAGAAGATGATGGCGGCGCCAGCCATGGTGCCGATGGGTGCCCCGCCGCCATCCACCTGGCCGGCCACGTGGTGGCCGAAGAAGCTGATGCCCGTCCAGCCGAAGGGGGCGAAGGGATGCCAGTTGGTGGTGTTGATGAAGAAGGCGCCCACGCCGATAACGAACAGCACGGCAGCGACCTTGATGGCCACCATGGCCGCGTTGAAGTTGGCGCTTTCGTGGATGCCCTTCACCAGCACGGCGGTGACCAGGGCCACGATGAGGAGGGCGGGCAGGTTCATGAAGGCGCCGGTGGACGCGAAGTGGCCCGTGAGGGGGTCGTACTTCCAGGGGGATTCGCTCACCAGCTTGGGCACGTGGATGCCGATCTTGCTGACGGCGCTCTGGAAGTAGGCCGACCAGCCCGTGGCCACGGCCGCGCTGGAGACGCCGTATTCGAGGATGAGATCCCAGCCGATGATCCAGGCGAACAACTCGCCGAGGGTGGCATAGGCGTAGGTGTAGGCCGACCCGGCCACGGGCACCATGGCGGCGAATTCGGCGTAGCACAGGGCCGCGAAGATGCAGGTGATGCCCGCGATGACATAGGAGAGCATCAGCGAGGGGCCGGCGATGTTGTGGGCGGCGGCGCCCGTGGCCACGAAGATGCCGGCGCCGATGATGGCGCCCACCCCCAGGGCCGTGAGCTGCACGGGACCGAGGATGCGGCGGAGCCGGTTCTCACCCTGGGCCTCTTCCAGGAGGAGGGCCAGGGGCTTGCGCGCGAAGATCTGGGATTCGGGATTCGGATCGTTCGACATGAACAAGACTCCATGCGATCCGGGTTCGTGAACCCGGAAGGGGATTTCCAGGAAGATGGTGGGCCTAGGGCTTCCGGCGATGCTACCACCAGGGGCCGCCGCTATCATGCCCCATGCTTCCGGCCGGCCTCCTCCCCCGCCTCGCGGTGCTCCGCGGAGCTTTGCTGCTCTGCCGCGGCTGCCTGGGCCCCGTGGGGGGAGGGGCCGAGGCGGGGCTCTGCACCCGCTGCTGGGCAGGCCTGCTGCCTCTGCCCGAGGGGCGCTGCCCCCGCTGCGCCCTGCGGCATGCGGAGGAAATCTGCCCCGAGACCATCGCCTGGGAGCACGGTGATGCCCTCTGGGACTACCACGGCGGCCGGCCGCCCCTGGGCGCCCTCCTGCTGCCTGGCATCAAGCAGGGCGAGACGGGGTGGCGGACCGCCCTCCTCCGACGCCTGGCCTCGGCCCCGCTGCCGGCCTGGACCGCGGAGGTGGACCTGGTGACTTCCGCTCCCAGCGCCTTCCCCCGCCGCCTGCTGCGGGGATTCGACCTGGGAGTGGAGGTCGGCCGGGTGGTGGCCGGCCGGATCGGGCGCCCCTTCGCGCCCCTGCTGGCCAAGGGGTGGTTCAGCGGCCGCCAGGCCTCGCGCACGGAAAGCGCCCGCCGCCGATTGCCGCGGAAGGCCATCGTCCTGCGGCGAGGCGCCTCACCCGGGGGCACCGTGCTGCTGGTGGACGACGTGTGGACCACCGGCACCACGCTGCTCCGCTGCGCTCAGGCCCTCATGGAGGGTGGGGCGGCGGAGGTGCGGGTGCTGACGCTGTTCCGCGCCCTGTAGCGCATCAAGCGGGAGGCTGGAGCCGGCCTCCGGGTTGATTCAGGCCAACGCCTGCCGCATCGGGACGGGGCCTTTCGCGGCGCGCAGGTAGGACGCGGGCCAGGACACCTCCGCGCCCAGGCTCCTGGCGGCGCGCAGGGGCCACCGGGGGTCGCGCAGAAGCTCGCGGCCCAGCAGGACCAGGTCGGCGGATTCCTGGGCCAGGATCTGCTCGGCCTGCTCGGCCTCGGTGATGAGGCCCACGGCGCCCGTGGGGAGGGCCGCCTCGGCGCGGATCCGGGCGGCGAAGGGGACCTGGTAGCCGGGCCCCAGGGGGATCTCGGCGCGGGGGACGAGGCCGCCGGAGGAGCAGTCCACCAGGTCGACGCCGAGATCCTTCAGCTCCTTGGCGAGGGCCACGGACTGGTCGAGGTTCCACCCGCCCTCGGCCCAATCCGTGGCGGAGATCCGGGTGAAGAGGGGCAGCTCCTCGGGCAGGATGTTGCGCAAGGCACCGACCACCTCGCGGACCAGGCGGGTCCGGTTCTCGAAGGAGCCACCGTAGGCATCGGTACGGTGGTTCGACAGGGGCGACAGGAACTGGTGCAGCAGGTACCCGTGGGCGGCGTGCACCTCGATGACTCGGAAGCCCGCGGCCACGGCGAAACGGGCCGCGTCCATGTAGGCCTCGATGAGGGCCAGGATTCCGGGCTCATCCATAGCCGTGGGCACGGTCCAGCCTTCGTCGAAGGGCAGGGCGCTGGGGGCCACGGGTGTCCAGCCGCCCGCCGCCGGGGGAAGGCTGCCACTGCCCTTCCAGGGGGCGGGGTTCGAAGCCTTGCGGCCCGCATGGGCCAGCTGGATGCCCGGTACGGCGCCCTGCGAGGCGATGAAGCGCACGATGCGGGCCAGGGCTTCGGCCTGGGCTTCGTTCCAGAGGCCCAGATCATCCGGGCTGATGCGCCCTTCCGGCACCACGGCCGTGGCCTCGGTGAACACCAGGCCAGCGCCGCCCTGGGCGAGGCCGCCCAGGTGGACCAGGTGCCAGTCGTTGGCCAGTCCATCCTGGGCCTGGTACTGGCACATGGGCGACACCACGATGCGGTTGGGCAGCGTGACGCCGCGGAGATTCATGGGTTGAAACAATCGGGACATGGCGCGCTCCGGAAACGGGTGGGGTCCTCATGGCCAGGGCCCATTACATCAATCTTTGGAACCCTTCGGCCAGTATGCGGGCATCCCCTTCATCCCTGGTTCTTGTGCATCTGTTCGTGATTCACAAGAGTGCAAGGGATGGAGGGGATGGGAGAAACAAGCAGACGGGCCAGTCGAGCCATTGGGCGATCCGCGAAGAATGCCTTTCCTACCACCTGTGAATCGCGGGGCACACCCCGCGATTCACAGCTTCACAACCCCAGCATCTTCCTTACTTCCGCCTCCAGAACCCCCTCGCGGATCTCCGCCAGATCGTAGCGGACGCGGGTCATGGGCTTGGTGACCTTCAGGATGCGGGTGAGGTCGATGGGCGTGCCGCTGAGGACCACGTCGCAGGGGGTGGCCTCGATGGTGGCTTCGAGATCCTTCACCTGCTGGTCGCCGTAGCCCATGGCGGGCAGGATGCCCTGGGCGTTGGGGTACTTGCGGTAGGTCGCGGCAATGGAGGCCACGGCGTAGGGCGTGGGGTCCACGATCTCGTGGGCGCCCACGGCCTTGGCGGCCACGACGCCCGCGCCGTAGGTCATGGAGCCGTGGGTGAGCGTGGGGCCGTCCTCGATGACGAGGGCGCGCTTCCCCTTCACCAGCTCAGGCCGGTCGCAGGTCACGGGGCTGTTGGCGCGGATGACGCGGGCCTTGGGGTTCACCCGGGCGGCATTGTCCTCGATGGCGCGGATATCCGCCTCCTTGGCGCTGTCGCACTTGTTGATGAGGATGATGCCCGCCCGGCGGAAATTCGCCTCGCCCGGGTGGTAGGCCATCTCATGGCCGGAACGCAGGGGATCGGCGATGCAGATGTGCAGATCGCTCTTGTAGAAGGGCAGGTCGTTGTTGCCGCCGTCCCACAAGATGACGTCCGCCTCTTTCTCGGCGCTGCGGATGATCTGCTCGTAGTCCACGCCCGAGTAGACGATGAAGCCGTTGTCGATGTGCGGTTCGTACTCTTCGCGCTCTTCGATGGTGCACTCGTGCTTGTCCAGGTCGCTGTAGTCGGCGAAACGCTGGCAGGCCTGCTTGGCCAGGTCGCCATAGGGCATGGGGTGGCGGATGGCGACGACCTTCTTGCCCAGCTTCTTGAGGATGTTGCTGATGTAGCGGGTGGTCTGGCTCTTGCCCGCGCCCGTGCGGACGGCCGTGATGCCGATGACGGGCTTGGTGGACTGGATCATGGTCTTGTCCGCGCCCAGCAGCTCGAAGTCGCAGCCGTGGGCGATGCAGAGGCTGGCCAGATGCATGACGGTGGCGTGGGGCACGTCGGAGTACGAAAACACCGCGGCATCGATCCGCTCGCGGTGGATGAGGTCCACCAGTTCCGATTCATCCAGGATGGGGATGCCCTCTGGATAGAGTTTCCCGGCGAGCCCGGCCGGGTAGCGGCGGCCGGCGATATCCGGGATCTGGGTGGCCGTGAAGGCCACCACCTGGTACGCGGGGTTGTCCCGGTACACGGTGTTGAAGTTGTGGAAGTCGCGTCCGGCGGCTCCCAGGATCACCAAGCGTCGTGCCGACATGACACATGCCTCTCGGTCCAGCGGTGCGCCGACACGCTCGGGGATGGCAGTCCTGACGGCACCGCGACCCAGGGAGGATAGCCGTCCTGGGTGTGTCTTGAGAATGAGGTTGTGGCTTGAATCACACCGGCCGGGAAGGTCTATGCTTCTTCCATGTCCATTCCAGCCTCCCTCTCGGCCTTCCTCCGCCGGTGGCGCCGCCTGATCCTCCTGCTGGCGGGGGTCTACGTGGCATGGATCCTGGCGGGCTTCTTCCTGCTCCCGGCGCTGGCGAAGCCCCGGATCGAACGGGAGGCCACCCAGGCCCTGAAGCGCCCCACCACGGTGGCGAAGCTGCGGTTCAACCCCTTCACCTTCGGCGTCACCCTGGAGGGGTTGCGGGTGGCTGAACGGGGTGGGGGCGACTGGATCACCCTGCGACTCCTCTACGTGAATCCCGATGTCTGGCGCCTCCTGCGTCGCACCGTGGGCTTCTCCATCATCGAGGTGGACGGCCTGACGGTCCGGACGGCCCTGGACCCGGAAGGCCGGCTCAATTTCCAGGATCTGCTCGAAGAGGACGGCAAGACGGAGGCCCCCGCCCAGGCCGCGCCTGCCTCCAAATGGATCCTGGCGGTCCGCCGCTTCCAATTGCGGGAAGGGCGGGTGGAGTTCACGGACCGCTCGGCCGCCGCGCCCTTCCACACCGAACTCGGTCCCATCGCCTTCCGCCTGGAGGACCTGCGCACCGAGGTGGGGCATCGCAGTGGCATCTCCCTGGAGGCCTGGACCGAGGCGAAGGAGCACATCGCCTGGAAGGGCGACCTGGGCTTCCAGCCCTTCGCCTCCAGGGGCAGCCTGCTGCTGGAGAACCTGTCCCTCCCCAAGTACCGCACCTACGAACAGGAGCAGGTGTCCAGCGAGATCCGCAGCGGCACAGGGGCCGTGCGGGCGCAGTACCGGTTCGAATGGTCCAAGGGGCATCACGTGGTCGAGCTGTCCGGGCTGGAACTCAGCCTGAAGGACCTGAAGATCGCGGAGCGGGGCACGCCCGACCCCGCCATCGAGTTGCCGGCCCTCGAGATCCGGGACGGGAAGGCCGACCTGCTGGTGCCTTCCGTGGAACTGGGCTCCGTCACAGCGGACCAGGGCGTGCTCCGCGTCCAGGCTGCCAAGGATGGCGGACTGAACCTGGTACGCCTGCTGGCGCCGCCCAACCCAAAGGAGAAGAAGCCCGACGAGAAGCCGCTGCAGCTCCTGATCCACGACCTGGCCCTGCGGGGCTTCCGCCTCGGGTGGGAGGACCTGGGTCCGGCGCGCCCCGTGAAGGTGGAGGCCACGGACGTGAACCTGCACTGGCAGGGGCTGAGCCTGGAGCCCAAGGCCTCCAGCAGGGTCGCCCTGGACCTGAAGCTGGGCGCCGGCCTCCTGAAGGCGGAAGGTACCGTGGCCCCCCTCAAGAGCACCGGCGACCTCCAACTGAAGGCCGAAGGCGTGGAACTGGCGCCCTGGGATCCCTACCTGGACTCGGCCCTGGACCTGCGCATCGCCAGTGGGAAGCTGGGCGCCGATGGCCGCGTGCGCTTCGCCTTCGAAGGGCGCAAGACCGATGGCGTCACCTACCGGGGCGCCGCCTCTGTGCAGGGTTTCGAGGTGCGGGACGCGGCCCTGAACGAGCCTTTCCTGCGCTGGAAACAGCTGCGCCTGTCGGGGGCGGAGGTCCGCTCGGCGCCCCTGGCCGTGGCCATCCAGACCGTGGACTGGACCGACCCTGAAGGCCGCGTCGTGGTGCAGCCCGACGGCAGCACCAACGTGGCCCGGGCCCTGCGGCTGGCCCCGGAAGGCAAGCCCGCCGCCCCGACCGCCGCCGTCCTGCCCGCCACGCCAGCCAGTGCACCGGATCTGACCATCGTGACCTTCGGCATCACCGGCGGCCGGCTCAGCTACATCGACCGGTCCCTTCAGCCGAACGCGGCGCTGGTGCTCAGCGACCTGGAAGGCAGCTACCTGGGGCTGTCCAGCCGCCCTGACGCCTCGTCGAAAGTCAATTTCAAGGGCCGCGCCGGAGGGCTGGCCCCCATCACCATCACGGGTCACGCGATGCCCCTGCGTAGCGACCTGGATACCGACGTGCTCCTGAAGATCCAGGGCGCGGACCTCACGGACTTCACGCCCTACACGGGCAAGTACCTGGGCTATACCGTGCAGAAGGGCAAGCTGGACGTGGATGCCCGCCTGCGCATCGACCGCCGGAACCTGAAGTCCGAGAATGCCGTGAAGCTCGACCAGTTCTACCTGGGCGACAAGGTGCAGAGCCCCGATGCCACGGGCCTGCCCGTGAAGCTGGGCCTGGCGATCCTGCGGGACCGCAAGGGCGTCATCGCCTTCGACCTGCCCATCGAAGGCAACCTCGACGATCCCGATGTGAAGTACGGAAAGCTCGTGTGGAAAGCCATCTTCAACCTGCTGGGGAAGATCGCCACCTCACCCTTCACCTTGATCGGAAAGCTCTTCGGCAGCGATGCGGGCGACCTCAGCAGCGTGGCCTTCGCGCCTGGGACCGCGGCCCTGGATGCCGCGGCCACCACGAAGCTCCAGGCCCTGGCCAAGGCCCTGCAGGAACGGCCCGAGCTGCGGCTGGAGGCGGAGGGAGCCATGGACGAGGCGCAGGATGGGGGGGCCCTGCGCAAGGCTGCCCTGGAAGCCTTACTGCGCCGTACCCGGTCCCAGGGGTTGAAGCTCACCGAAGAAGCTCCGGTGCCGACCGCCGAGCGGGAACGCTGGGTCAAGGCCGCCTTCGAGGCCGCCTTCCCCGCGCCGAAGGAGCTCAAGGGCGCCCAGCCCGCCCCGCCTCCGCCTCCCGCAGAGATGGAGCAGCGCCTGCTGGGCAGCCTGAAGGTGGATCCTGCCGACCTTACCCAGCTGGCAGACACCCGCGCCAAGGCCGTTCTCACCTGGCTCCTGGATACGGCCAAGGCCGACCCGGCCCGGGTCTTCCAGGTCCGCACCGGCCAGGCCAAGGGCGCCGCCGTGGTGTTCAACCTCAAATAGCGGCGGCTTGCGCCAGAGTCAGGCACCGGGGGGTCAGCCCTCCGGTTCCTCCCGGCGGCGCTCCCGCAGGCCGTGCACGTCGCGGAACAAGGCCTGGATGTGGGGCAGGTCCGCCTCCAGGTCGCCGGTGGGCCTGAACACGGGCATCAGCCGGACCACATGGTCGCGGAAGTCGAAGCCGACGGGCCAGATGGGCACGTCGGCAGCGATGGCGATCCGGTAGAAGCCCGACTTCCACTGGCTCACGCCCTTGCGGGTGCCTTCCGGGGCCAGGGCCAGCAGGCGGGCTGGCACGCCTTCGAAGGCCTTCACACAGGCATCCACCACCCCATGCGCCGCCCGGCGATCCACCGGGATGCCGCCCAGCCAGAAGAAGAAGCGCTTGAGCGGGCTCTGGAAGAGGGAGTGCTTGCCGAGCCACGACACGCGCATTTCCAGGGCGAAGACCACGGCCACGCCCAGCGCGAAATCCCAGTTCGAGGTGTGGGGGGCCACGATGGTGACGAACTTGGGCTCGGCGGGGAAGGCGCCTTCGATGCGCCAGCCGGCCAGCCGCAGATAGGCCTGTCCGATGGTCCGCCACACCCATCCCCGAGGCTGGTGCAGCGCCTCAAGCGGGGCTGGGTAGGGTGTGGACTGGTGCAAGCGATGCCTCGGGAGAGCTGGGACTGTGTCTGCTGTGAGATGGGGCCTCACAGGGTAACCGCCCTCCCTTCCTAATGACAGAAGGGCACCGCCGGTCGCCCATCGCCATTCAGATTTCTCACCCCATGAATCACCTTCGACATCCGCTCAGATCTCGGCTTCGGCCCGCCGAAGGCGGGTGCGAATGAGCTTCCATCGGTTGTCCAACTCCGCCAGCAAGCTCTCCCCGTCGAGGGCGGTCGAACCTTTCAGGCGCATGACCTGGGCGCCAGCCTCATTCCGCAGGAGTTGCAGCTCATCCGCGATCCGGTCGAATTCGAGCCCGGTGTCTGGTCTGCACCGCTTCGCCCTGGCCCGGGCCTGCGCGATGGTGGCGGTCCATTCCGCGAGCTGGGCCTCCAGCCGCTCGGTGTCGGCCTTTCGCCTGGAGAATGAGGAGGGGGGAGGCAGGGGGGAATCCTCTTTGACGCGCATCGTTCCATCCAGTCCAGGAGTGTTGGAAGGTCGGGCCAAGGCCCAGCACCTGCCCTTTGACGACCTGGATCTGGAGGTGTCAAATCACGTGCCAAGCGATGTAAAGATAAAAAAATCATCTTAATGATTATAAATGTACAGCTTGATCGATCCATGCCTGCTGGCCCAGCCGGAACCCTGGTCCGACCCACCGCGCCATGGCGCGGATTCGTCAAATGCGACGGACCTCCGCCTGGTCAGGGGCGGCGGATGCCCTCCTTCCGCATCCGGCCGCGGAGGGTGCTCGGGTTCAGGCCGAGGATGCGGGCCGCCCCGTTGCTGCCCTCGATCCTCCAGTTGGTCTTCCGCAGCACCTGATCGATGTAGTCGCGCTCCAGATCGACCAGCGGCTTCCCTTCATCCTGCGGCCCGGCCAGGGAGGGAGCCTCGAAATGATCCAGCACCTGCAAGGTCGTGCCCCTGGAGATGATCACGGCCCTCTCGATGACGCTCTCCAGCTCCCGCACATTGCCAGGCCAGGAGTGGGCCATGAGGTCATCCATGGTGCCGTTGGTGACCATCCTGATGTTTTTGCCAAGTTTGCGGTTGAACTTATCAAGGAAATAGTCGACGAGCAGAGGGATGTCCTCTTTGCGCTCCCGCAGTGGGGGCACGGTGATGGGGAAGATGTTGAGCCGGTAGAACAGATCCTCCCGGAAACGACCCAGCCGGATCTCCTCGTAGAGGTCCCGGTTGGTGGCCGCGATGATGCGGACATCGACCTTCATCGTCTTCGCGCTGCCCAGACGGCTGAACTCACCTTCCTGGATGACGTGCAGCAGTTTGGCCTGCAGCTCGAAAGGCAGGTCACCAATCTCGTCCAGGAGGATGGTGCCCTTGTCGGCCAGTTCGAAACGGCCCAGCTGCTGGGAACTGGCCCCTGTGAAGGCGCCCTTCTCGCGCCCGAAGAGCTCGCTCTCAATCAGGTTGCCGGGCAGGGCTGTGCAGTTGACGGTGATGAGGGGGCGGTGCTTGCGCAGGCTCCTGCTGTGGATGGCGCGGGCCACCAGTCCCTTGCCCGTCCCCGTCTCGCCCAGCAGCAGCACCGTCGAATCCTGCGGTGCCACGGCTTCGACCCGGAAGAAAACGTCCTCGAGGCAGGGGCTTTGTCCGATCACCTCACCGAAGTTGTAGGTGCGGTTGATCTCCTGGAACAGGTACGCGTGCCCCGTCTGAAGATGCTTCTTCAGTTCCTGTATCTCCGCGTGAGCCCGGTGGAGTTCCGCTTCCGCCTGTTCCCGGAGTTCCTGTTCCTTCAAGAGCAGGTGCGTGGGCTGGCCTGGTCGCCCGCTCCCCATCAACGGTCCCTGGCCGGAAGGGGCAGGGAGAGCGCCCGCTCGCCTTCCCCAGGTGATATCCGAGTGGACGCCGACGGCACCGATGATGCGGCCCATTTTCAGAATGGGCGCGGCCGTGATCCGGAGGATGATTTCATCGCCGGTCCCGGCGTGGGTGGCCAGCACCATTTCGGTCAACCGTTCCCCCGAGAGGGCGCGGGTGAGAGGGCGCTCCTCCTCGCGGAGGGGGAGCTGGCTGTGTGGCCATCGAAGGGTGAACCCCTCAAGATTCCTTCCGAAGGTTTCCCGAAGGTCATCGAGCGAGGTGGCACCAAACATCCGGAGGGCCGCGGGATTGCACCGGGTGACCCCGGCCGTGGACATGATGCAGACGGCGTTTGGAGTCGTATCGAGAATTGCATTCATTTCAGTCCGCTTCAGGAGCAGTTCGGACACGAGGGCCGCGAGCGACCGGTGCCTTCGGTCTCGAACTGGGCCGAAACGGAAACGGACACCGGAGATCTCGCTGGAATGGAATGCGTAAGGTCCATTGTCCATTGACATTGCAGCCCCTGGTGATTCGTTGAATACGCAGCGGTCATCAATCAATGTAGATCTTTTCCCTTCGCAAACCCGCGAATCCCGAAATTCCGCGATGAGTCTTTACAAACTGTTTAATTTCCAATCAAGTACCAACCCAAGCCCGCATCCGTCGCATTTGACGGTTCCGCGCCATGGCGCGGCGGGCAAGGCACGGCCCGAGCCTGATCTCGATGGCATCTATTATTTAAGATTAATTATTAAAGCAGATGGATCGATAACGATCGTTTCTTCGCCTTGGCATGGGACTTGATCTATAGGTGATTGACTGGTGGCCAATGTCGTTTGCAATCAATAAATAAAAACATCTTCCTCCTGATGGGTGGGCTGAGATCATGAGTCAAAAGAAAGCCATGCTAATTGACCTGACCCTTTGTGTCGGGTGCAACGCCTGCCAGAGCGCCTGCAAGGAAGAGAACCAGCTCCCCCCCAACGAGGAAAAGTACCTGTCCTTGACCGCCTACACGGCTCTGGACAAGTACAACGACCTGTATGTGCGCCGCATGTGCCAGCACTGTGATGTGCCCACGTGCGTGTCAGTCTGCCCCGTCGGCGCTCTCAGCAAGACGGAAGCCGGCCCCGTGGCTTACGACGGCGAGAAATGCATCGGTTGTCGCTATTGCCTGCAGGCTTGCCCGTTCCACGTGCCGAAATACGAATGGAGCAGCACCAAGCCTCGCATTCAGAAGTGCAAGTTTTGCGCGTCCAGGCTGGCCAGGGGGCTTCAGCCCGCCTGCGCTGAAGCCTGTCCCACTGGGGCGACCCTCTTCGGTGATCGCGAGGAGCTGCTGGTCGAAGCAGCCCGCCGGATCAACGCCGAGCCGGCCAGGTTCGTTCCCAGGGTCTACGGGAAGGATGACGTTGGCGGCACATCCATGTTCTACATAAGCCCGGTTCCGTTCGAGCAACTGGGCTTCGATTCCCGGATGGGGAAGACGCCTATGCCCATGTTGACCATGAGCGCTCTTTCCAAGGTTCCCAATGTGCTTTCCGTGGGAGGGGTCCTGCTCGGCGGCGTCTGGTGGATCACCAACCGACGCGCCAAAGTCCAGGCCTTCGAGGCCTCCCAGAAGAAGGACCCTACCCGCCCGCCCGAGGACAAGCCATGAAGATCCCAGGTCTGCCACGCATCACCGGATGGCACCCCATCGCCACCACCCTGATCCTGGCCGGGGCCATGGCGGCCTTCGCCCGGTTCAACTACGGACTCGGCGCCACCACGAACCTGAGCGATGAGTTCCCGTGGGGGCTCTGGATCGGTTTCGACTTCCTCGGGATCGGACTCGCCGCCTCGGGCTTCACCATCGTGGCCGCTGTCAACCTATTCCACGCCAAGGAGTACGAGCCCATCGTGCGACCCGCGATCCTGACTGCCTTCATCGGGTACCTGCTGGTGGTCCTGGTTCTTATCATCGACCTCGGCCGCCCCGACCATTTCTGGCATCCCCTGGTCATGTGGAATCCGCACTCGGTGATGTGCGAGATCAGCTGGTGTCTCATGTTGTACACCACTGTCCTCTCCCTGGAGTTCGCTCCGATCGTCCTCGAAAAACTGAATATAGTTTCGCCGATCAAGTGGATCCACGCCATCTCGCTGCCGCTCATGATCTTCGGGGTGCTGTTGTCCACCCTGCACCAGTCCTCGTTCGGTTCGCTGTACCTGATCGTCCCGAACCGCCTGCACGCACTCTGGTACACGCCGCTGCTGCCAGTCCTCTTCTTCATCTCCTGCATCGCGTCCGGGATCTCGATGGTCATCCTCGAATCTCTGATCTTTGCTCGCGGAGGGCGCGACCTCCTTCCCACTCCGCTCCGCGCCAACCTGGCCAAGATCATCGCCGTCACGCTGGCCGTGTACTTCGTCGTCAGGGTCGAGGATCTTCTGACAAGGGGGGCTTGGCGCGAACTGACGGCCCTCACCTATTACAGCCTCGCGTTCTACGCGGAGCTGCTGATCGGCTTCGTCATCCCGTTCGTGATGCTGCTCATGGAAAGGGTCCGGACCTCGCGACGGGGACTGTATGCCGCGACCCTGCTGGTGGTGGTCGGGTTCGCCTTCAACCGGATGAATACCGCGATCACCGGGCTGGAGCACTACCCCACGCAGACCTACTTCCCGTCCCTGATCGAGGTGTTCATCACGCTCGGCATCACGGCGGTCGGGTTCAGTGCCTTCTCCTTCATCGTCAAGTACCTGCCGATCTTCGAACCCGTAGTGGCCGGCCCACGCCGTCGAAAGGAGGTCGTGACCGGGCCGCCCGAGCCCATCTTCATCTCCCGTGAAGGTGGAGACCTGGAGTCCCGGTGAGTGGAGTTCCCCTCAGTGAATGTTCTACAGGAGGTCTACATGTTCGATTTGGCCAATTGGAAGAACCCAGAAACGCTCATGTTGAACATCACGAACAGCGCGCTTGGAATCGCAGCTGTCGTGCTGGTCGCCTGGATCTGCGGCGAGGCGATCCGTGAATTCGTCCTTCAGCGCAGGGAATCACACCGCAAACAGTAGATCCGGAGGCCAGCCATGACCATGCTGCTCGTCCTGTTCCTGATCGTCGCATTCGTCGGCACGGACCTTGTCGTGCAGGCCGTCTCCCGACGGGCGAAAGCCAGGCGGGAAGATCCCCAGGGAACGGTCACGCGGATGAATCTGTCGGCCGGACCCGCCCAGCTCCAGGGAGTCGAGGGCCACAGACCGATTCACCCTTGAACCTCAGGTCCAAGTGCAGGTCAGCGGCCAGACTCTGGAGGCCATCCTGGCACTGAGTACACGAAGGGGGCGCCTTCTGGCGCCCCCTTCGTACATTCTCTGCCGGTCTACTTGGAAGCGACGTAGGCCTTCAATCCATCGGTTGTGGGCCTGGCTCGGACCTCCGGTCCTCGGGGCTTTGCCCCTGCCATCGGCTGCGCGGATGCGGCCCTATCCTCCATTCGCTTCGCTGCTGTCGGATGGTCATGGCCCAGAAGGCCATTCCGCCTCCGGGTACACACCGCGGGCGCCTTGCGGCGCCCGCTTTGTGCGTTCTCTGCCGGTCTACTTGGAAGCGACGTAGGCCTTCAACCCATCGGTCGTCGGCCTGGCTCGGACCTCCGGTCCTCGGGGCTTTGCCCCCGCCATCGGCTGCGCCGATGCGGCCCTATCCTCCATTCGCTTCGCTGCTGTCGGATGGTCATGGCCCAGAAGGCCATTCCGCCTCCGGGTACACACCGCGGGCGCCTTGCGGCGCCCGCTTTGTGCGTTCTCTGCCGGTCTACTTGGAAGCGACGTAGGCCTTCAACCCATCGGTCGTCGGCCTGGCTCGGACCTCCGGTCCTCGGGGCTTTGCCCCCGCCATCGGCTGCGCCGATGCGGCCCTATCCTCCATTCGCTTCGCTGCTGTCGGATGGTCATGGCCCAGAAGGCCATTCCGCCTCCGGGTACACACCGCGGGCGCCTTGCGGCGCCCGCTTTGTGCGTTCTCTGCCGGTCTACTTGGAAGCGACGTAGGCCTTCAACCCATCGGTCGTCGGCTTCATGGCCTTCTCGCCCTTGTGCCAGTTGGCGGGGCAAACTTCGCCGTGCTCTTCGGTGAAGTCGACGGCATCGAGGAGGCGGAGGACTTCCTCCACACTGCGGCCCAGGTCGTTGTGGTTCACGGTGATGTGCTTGAGGATGCCGTCCTTGTTGATGATGAACAGGCCGCGCAGGGCGATGCCGGCCGGCAGCAGCACGTTGTAGTCCTGGGCGATGGTCTTGTTCAGGTCGGAGACCAGGGGGAAGGTCACGCCCTGGATGCCGCCATCCTTGCGCGGGGTGTTGACCCACGCGTGGTGGCTGAACTTGGAATCGACGCTGACGCCGATGACCTGGGTGTTCCGGGCCTCGAACTCCTTGAGGGCGTCGGCGAAGGCCAGGATCTCGGTGGGGCAGACGAAGGTGAAGTCGAGGGGGTAGAAGAAGAGGACGACCTTCTTGCCCTTGTAGTCGGACAGCGAGATCTGCTTGAACTCACCATTGACCAGGGCGTCGGCCTTGAAATCGGGTGCGGGCTGGGTGACAAATGCGGCCATGAAGCCTCCAGAAGGGGTCTTGCCCCGGGTTTCGGTGGGAATAATCAGGCTAGGACCAGCCTCTCCGGGGTTCAAGGAAAATATCCGACCAAATCAGTAAAGTATATCGAACCCATGGGTCAACTGAAAGACGCAGATACAGATGGGACAAGGCTTCCATGCTAATCTGCGGGGTTTCAGGACCCCCGAGGCCCCGCATGCAGCCCATCCAACTCTCTGTGTTCTCCGAGACCGCCCGCCTCCGGCAGGTGGTGGTCCACAACCCCGGCCCCGAGGTGGACCTGATGGTGCCCGGGATGATGGAGAAGCTGCTTTTCGACGACATCCTCTACGGCGACCTCGCCCGCCAGGAGCACGCCCAGTTCCGCCAGGTGCTGGCCCGGGTGGCTGACGAGGTGCTGGACATCCAGGACCTCTTCATCGCCGCCCTCCAGGACGAGGGGGTGAAGCTGGCCTTTGTGGAGGACCTGCGGCGCCTCGTGGGTTTGCCGGACGACACCTGCAACCTGCTGCGGGACATGACCCCGGCGGACGTGGCCCGCAGCGTCATCGGGGGCCTGCCCTGGGACGACATGCCGAGCCACACGCGCTGGGAGGAGGAGTTCGACTACCGGGTACGGCCCATCCCGAACCTGCTGTTCATGCGCGACCCAGCCTCGGTCATCGGCGACGGCTACAGCGTGAACTCCATGGCCACCTGGGCCCGGGAACGCGAGCCGTTGATCCTCAGCTACGTCTTCCGGCACCACCCGCGACTGCGGCACCACACCGAGCACGACAAGTGGTTCGATCAGGTGACGCCGCTGATCCGGGGTGAGATCAAGGCGCCCGTGAGCATGGAGGGCGGCGACATCCTCGTGCTGAGCCACAAGGTGCTCGTGGTGGGCTGCTCCGAGCGCACCCAGGCGGACGCCATCCAGCTCCTGGCGGAGAGCCTCCGGGCCCACCGGGCCGAGGACGACACCAGCTTCGACCACCTGCTCATGGTGCTCATGCCCAAGAAGCGCAGCGCCATGCACCTGGATACCATCTTCACCCGCACCAGCGAAGGCGAGTGCCTGGTCTACCCGCCCTACTTCATGGAGGGCAGCCGGGAGCTGCTGAACGTGACCAGCATCGACCTGCGCCATCCCGAGCTGCGCATGAGCACCCACCCGAGCCTGCTGAAGGCGCTGAAGGTGGTGGGCATCGACCTCCAGCCCATCTTCTGCGGTGGCAGCGACTTCATCCTCCAGCAGCGGGAGCAGTGGACCGACGGGGCCAACGCCTTCTGCCTGGCGCCCGGCGTCATCACCAGCTATGGCCGCAACCTCGCCACCGCCGAGGCCCTGGACCGGGCCGGCTACCACCTCCTGAGCGCGAAAGAGGTCCTGGCGGATCCCGCCCTGGACCTGCTGGACGGAAAGAAATACCTGGTCCAGATCGAGGCCAGCGAGCTGAGCCGCGCCCGGGGCGGGCCGCGCTGCATGACCATGCCCCTCTCCCGGGAGGCGAGGTAGGTTTCCTCAGCCCGATCCCATCCACGGCTCGGACGCCTCCGTTTCCCTCACTTAGCGGGGATGGAACTGCTGAAAATGCTTGCGAAAGAATCCTGAACAAGGTTGCTGGTAGACTGTCCTTCCGCGCCTCGTCCCCCGAGGCGCCCCTTTTTTTTTGGCCGACTTGACCCCCACCCCCTCTCCGAGCTCCCGGCCCAAGTTCAGACATCGTCTGGAGTACGGCGTGTTCCGCCTGCTGGACGGGGTCCTCGGGCGCCTGCCCTGGGCCACGGTCCAGGCTCTGGGGGAAGGGGCCGGTTCGCTGTTCTATCTCGTGGACCCCCGGCACCGCCGCATCGTCCGGGAGAACCTGCGCTGCGCGGACCTGGGCCTGTCAGAAGCCGAGACTCGGGCGCTGTCGCGGACCTGCTTCCGCCACTTCGGGTCCCTCTTCATCAGCCTCCTGCGCCTCCGGCACGCCACCGCCGAGGAACTTGACCGCTGGATCAAAGTTGAGGGATTGGAACACTTCGATGCCGTCCAGGCCACCGGGAAGGGTTTCATCCAGCTGACGGGGCACTATGGCAACTGGGAGGCCGTCGCCCTGGCCCAGAGCCGGCACGGTCGTACCATTGACGCCATCGGGCGGGAGCTGGACAACCCCCTGCTGGAACCCATCTCCCTGGCCTTCCGCACCCGGTTCGGCAACCGGGTGATCCTCAAGGATGGCGCCATGCGCGACACATTGAAGGCCCTGAAAGCGGGGCGTGGCGTGGGCTTCCTGCTGGACCAGGACGCCCTCACCAGCGGCGTGTTCGTCCGGTTCCTGGGCCGGTGGGCCTCGACCTTCTCCACGGCGGGCAGTCTGGCCGCCCGCTACGATCTGCCGGTGCTGCCGGTCTTCAGCTGGCCCAACCCGGACGGCACCACCACCGTGCGGTTCGAGCCCCCCTTCCACGTGCCCGCCACCGGGGACGCGGCCCGGGATGCCTGGGTGGCCACCCAGCTCATGACCGCCCGCATCGAGGCCCAGATCCGGAAAGACCCCCGCTGGTGGTTCTGGATGCACCGCCGCTTCAAGACCCGACCGGGGACGGGCCACCCCCTCCCGGCTCCGATTCCCCCCCAGGAGTGGGTAGAATCGATCCAACCTCCCCTTGCCTGACCGGGCCCTTCGGCCCGCCTTTTTTTGACCTCTCTTTCCAGGACATCACCATGCCCAAGCACGTGCTTGTGAAGCTCGAACAGGAACTCAAGGACATCAAGCAGGCCCTCCTGGTGGACATCCCGCAGGAAATCGCCCGCGCCGCCGGCCAGGGCGATCTTTCCGAGAACGCCGAGTACGAGCAGGCCCTGGCCAAGCGCGACATGTTCCAGAACAAGCTGGTCACCCTCGAAAAGCGCATCTCGGAAGTGGCCAGCCTGGATATCAGCCGTCTGCCCAAGTCCCGGGCCGCCTATGGGTCCAAAGTCACGATCCTGGACCTGGACTCCGAGGAGGAGTTCACCTTCAAGCTGGTGCTCCCCGAGGAACTCGATGGCCATCCCCAGCATCTCAGCATCAGTTCCCCCATCGGCATGGCGCTGGTGGGCCAGGAGGAGGGCAACGAGGTGCGGGTTCAGATCCCCGCGGGCGCCCGACGCTTCGAGATCCTGGAACTGAAGACCATTCACGATGTAGCCTAAGCCGTCCCCAGGAGGGGAGCTCGACATGAATAAGTACAAGCGCGAGCAGAAATGCTCCTTCTGCGGCAAGGAACCCCACGAGGTGGAGCAGCTCCTCGCAGGGCCCGAGGCCTTCATCTGCAATGAGTGCCTGGAGGCGGGCCAGCTCCAGCTGCGGATGAGCCGCCAGGGCAAGCCCCTGGGCAAACCCGATGCCCGGCTCAGCCGTCCCAAGGAGATCAAGGGCTTCCTGGATGACTACGTCATCGGCCAGGAATCCGCCAAGAAGCGCCTGAGTGTGGCGGTCTACAACCACTACAAGCGCATCGTCACCCCCCGGAAGGCCCTGGGCGGCCCCGAGGTGGAACTCTCCAAGAGCAACATCCTGCTGCTGGGCCCCACGGGCACCGGCAAGACCCTGCTGGCCCAGACCCTGGCGCGCTTCCTGGATGTGCCCCTGGCCATGGCCGATGCCACCACGCTGACGGAAGCCGGCTACGTGGGCGAGGACGTGGAGAACATCCTCACCAAGCTGCTCCAGGCCGCCAACTACGATGTGGAGCGGGCCCAGCGCGGCATCGTCTTCATCGACGAGATCGACAAGGTGGGCCGCAAGAGCGAGAACCCCAGCATCACCCGCGACGTCAGTGGCGAGGGCGTGCAGCAGGCCCTGCTCAAGCTCGTGGAGGGCACGGTCGCCAATGTGCCGCCCCAGGGCGGGCGCAAGCACCCGCACCAGGAGTTCATCCAGCTGGACACCAGCAACATCCTGTTCATCTGCGGCGGCGCCTTCGTGGGCATCGAGGACATCATCAAGCAGCGCATCCGGGCCAAGGCCGTGGGCTTCGGCTCCACGCCTTCGTCGAAAGAGGACAAGGAGAACCTGCTGCGCCTGGTGGAGCCCGAGGACATCATCAAGTTCGGCCTCATCCCCGAGCTGGTGGGCCGCC
Organism: Geothrix campi; assembly: GCF_024609265.1. Taxonomy (GTDB): domain Bacteria; phylum Acidobacteriota; class Holophagae; order Holophagales; family Holophagaceae; genus Geothrix; species Geothrix campi. Next base: position 34,038 of record NZ_JANHMP010000002.1, read on the forward strand.
TGCCCGTGGTGGCGGGCCTCACGCCCCTGGACCGGGAGGCCCTGGTGGCCATCCTCACCCAGCCGAAGAACGCCATCACCAAGCAGTTCGTGAAGCTGTTCGACATGGACGACGTGGACCTGAGCTTCGAGGAGGGCGCCATCGACGCCATCGCCGAGCAGGCCCTGAACCGCAAGCTGGGCGCCCGCGGTTTGCGCAGCCTCGTGGAGCAGATCCTGCTCGAGCCCATGTACGAGCTGCCCTCGGACAAGCGCACCTCGCGCGAATCCCTGCGCATCACCCGCCAGAAGGTGGAGGAAGTGCTGGGCCTGCCCTCCCAGCCCATCTCCGCCGCAGGTTGATTCGAGAGGTCATTCTTGGCCGTTCCAAAGACGCTGACCCTGCCGGCCATTCCCATCCGGGACATGGTGCTGTTCCCCGGCGCTCGGGTGCCCTTCGTGGTGGGGCGGTCGGGTTCGGTCCGTACGCTGGAGTTGGCCATCAAGGCCGGCGACCACCTCCTGATGCTCACGCAGAAGGACGCCAAGGTGGAGTCGCCGGGCCAGGATGACCTCTTCGCCATCGGCACCCTGGCCCTGGTGGAATCCGTCATCGCCCTGCCCAAGGACTACTACAAGGTGGGCGTGAAGGGCATCGCCCGGGTGAACCTGCGCCGCTACGACGACAGCGGCGAAGTCATCCAGGCCGAGGCCTACCTGCTGGCCGAACCCACCCACCCGGCCGGTGAATCCCTCCAGCCCTTCCATCAGGCGGTGGAAGTCTTCCTGGGCCGCAATCCCGACGCCTCGCGCCTCCTGAGCATGGACCAGATCCGTGAGCTGCCCCTCGGGAAGGCCATCGATACCGTGGCCGGGTTGGTGCCCGCCGAGGTGAAGCAGAAGCAGGAGATCCTGGAACAGCTGGAGATCGGGCCCCGGCTTGAGGCCCTGATGCGCCTGCTGGAATTGGATGCGGCCCGCTCCGAAGTGGACCGCACGCTGGACGAGAAGACCAGGCAGCGTCTGGACCAGGACCACAAGCAGTACGTCCTGAACGAGAAGATGCGCGTCATCCAGCAGGAGCTGGGCAAGAAGGAGGAGAAGGACGAATCCGCCCGCCTCAAGGACCAGATCGAAGCCGCGGGCATGAGCGCCGAGGCCAAGGCCAAGGCCCTGGAGGAGCTGGAACGTCTGGACGCCATGCCGGCGCAGAGCGCCGAGGCCACCGTGAGCCGCACCTATCTGGACTGGCTGCTGGCGCTGCCCTGGAAGGCCATGGCCGATGAGCGTCTGGACCTCATGGAGGCCGAGCGCGTGCTGGATGAGGACCACTCCGGCCTCGACAAGATCAAGGCCCGCATCCTGGAACACCTGGCCGTCATGGCGCGGCTGCGAGCAGGGGAAGCCGCGGGGGAAGGTGCTCATTCCCCGCTTCGCGGCCCGATCCTCTGCCTCGTGGGCCCCCCGGGCGTCGGCAAGACGTCGCTCGCCCGCAGCATCGCCCGGGCGCTGAACCGCCCCTTCGTGCGCTTGTCCCTGGGCGGCGTGCGCGATGAGGCCGAGATCCGCGGGCACCGGCGCACCTACATCGGGTCCATGCCGGGCCGCATCATCTCGCTGATGAAGAAGGCCAAGGTCCGCAACCCGCTCATGCTGCTGGACGAGATCGACAAGATGGCCTCGGATTTCCGAGGCGATCCCAGCAGCGCCCTGCTGGAGGTGCTGGATCCCGAGCAGAACGCCAGCTTCCAGGACCACTACCTGGACGTGGGCTTCGACCTCAGCCAGGTGCTCTTCCTGGCCACGGCCAACATCCGCCACCAGATCCCCGAGCCCCTCGAGGACCGCCTCGAGGTGCTGGATCTCTCGGGCTACACCACCAAGGAGAAGCTGGCCATCGCAGAGCAGCACCTGCTCCCCCGGGCCCTCGAAGGCCACGGCATGAAGGATATGGGCGTGCACTTCGAGCCGGCGGCCCTGGAGAAACTCGTGCAGGCCTACACCCGCGAGGCCGGCGTGCGCCAGCTGGAGCGCGAGATCGCCAACATCCTGCGCAAGCTGGCCCGCCACACCCTTCAGCCCCACCTGTCCGATGCGGCGGACGAGGCCTTCGATCCCCTCATCACCGCCGATCGCGTGCCGAAGCTGCTGGGACCGGAAAAATTCCTGGAGAGCCGCGCGGAGGACACGGCCCCGCCGGGCCTCGTGAACGGCCTGGCCTGGACGCCCACGGGGGGCGACCTCCTCACCATCGAAGCCGCCGTGCTGCCCGGCAAGGGCGTCCTCAAGCTCACGGGCAAGCTGGGCGAGGTCATGCAGGAGAGCGCCAACCTGGCCCTCAGCTATGTCCGCGCCCGGGCCGAGCGCTTGGGCCTGAAGCGCGACTTCCTGGACACGGTGGATCTCCATGTCCACGTGCCCGAGGGGGCCATTCCCAAGGACGGCCCCAGCGCCGGCATCACCTTGGCCACGGCTCTGATCTCGGTGCTGACCGGCATCCCCGCCCGGGCTGATCTGGCCATGACCGGCGAATTGACGCTGCGGGGCCGCGTCCTGCCCATTGGCGGCCTGAAGGAGAAGCTCCTCGCGGCTCATCGCCAGGGCCGCAAGGCCGTGCTCATCCCCAGCGAGAACGCCCGCCACCTGGAGGAGATCCCCGCCGAGGTCCGCGAGCAGCTCAGCATCCATCTCGTGAGCCACATGGACGAAGTCATCCAGCTGGCCCTCACCCGCATGCCCCAGCCCCTGGGACCGGAGGCGGCGGGTTCGCAGGCGGCCAGCCCCGCCCGCGAGAACCCGGCCATGCAGTAGGGCAGTCCGGGCTCTGGCCCCGACCCTCCGCCTGCTACCCTGACTCCATGCGCTTTCTCTCCAGCCATGTCATCCACTTCGTCGTCATGGGGCTCGGCATCGCCTTGGTGCTGGGGCTTTTGCATCCAACGACACGACCTGAGCGGACGCGGGCCTCGATCCTCAAGCATGCGGCGGGGCTCATCGGCATCGGGCTGGCGCTCGCCTGGCTGATGTACCTGCTGCCCCGGCACCCCGTCCGCTTCTGACCCGGAAGGAGGGGGCCGTGGTCGAGAAGGTCCTGGGCCACTGGGCAAGCCTGGTCGCCAAGCTGGAGCGGGTCTGGCATGAGCTCGCCCGGGCGGTGCCGCCCCTGGGCCGGGCCGGGGCCTTCACCGTGGAGGTGCTGGGCAAGTACCACAAGGACGACTGCCTGAGCTATGCCGCGGGCCTGAGTTTCTGGCTCATCGTGAGCCTGGTGCCGCTGTCCACCCTGCTGTTCAAGCTGCTGGGCGCCATCCTGGGCAGCCGCGCCTATGGGCCAGCCACCCTGAAGACGCTGCAAGAGATCGTGCCCTACCTGCCCCGGGAGTTCGTCATCGATGCCCTGGCCAACAGCCAGAAGATCGGCGGCATGGGACTGTCCTGGATCGTGCTCCTCTTCGGCAGCTACTGGGGCATCAGCCAGCTGGACACCAGCCTGGCCCATGTCTTCGGCCTGCGGATCAAGAAGCACCGGCAGACCCGCAAGAACCACCTGCTGCGCCAGCTGGTCTTCCTGGTGGGGGGGCTGCTGATGACGGTCGTCTTCCTGGCCGTCCTCCTCGGCGGCGCCCTGCGGCGCTTCATGCCCCTGCGACAGACGGACTTCCTGCCCTACCTGGCCCCCCTGATCGGCCTGATCGTGGTGACGGTGGTGCTGCAGCACCTCCCCCGCCTGCACGTGAAGTTCCGCCACGCCTTCCTGGGCGCGGGCATCTCCACGACCATGTGGTGGCTGGCCAAGTGGGGCTTCGGCGTCTATCTCAAGCACACCATGACCTGGGGCATCATGTATGGCTCGCTGCTGGGCATCGTCGCGGGCCTGACCTTCCTGTACTACAGCTGCGCCATCCTGCTGCTGGGCGCCGAGATCACCGCCGCCTTCTACCGCCACGAGACCGGCGCCACCCCCGTGCCACCCTGGCTGCGGGGGAAGGGGGAGCCGGCCGGGCGGCCCTAGGGCCTGTTTTCAAAGTGGGGTGTGGCCGCGCAAGGGGCGCCGCCCAAGCGAGGCAAGGAAAGCGACGAAGGCGATAGCGGCACTATCGGTGAGGAGCTTGACGCAGCATCGCGCCGGGCGCCGCCCCTTGTCCTCCGGGACGCCGCCCAGCCGCACCCCTGGCTACGTTGACGGCCTCGAACGATGTCCCGCATCGCCCTTCGGCCGCCGCCTTCTCGGTATCGCCTGTGGCGATACGCGAGACGAACTGATATCTGTCATGAGCGCGGCTGGGCGGCGTCGCGGCTCGCATCCACTTTGAAAACAGGCCCTAGGGGACCAGGCCCGGCACGGACTGGCCGGCCACATCCCAGTGGGTCACCGTGGGTTCGAACTCCAACAGGAAGTCCCGGTCCTCGGGGTAGTACTTCGCTGTCTCCACGGGGTCGCCCGCGAAGCGGCGGATGGCGTCGAGATCCTCCCAGAAGGTGAGGGTCTGGAAGTGCGCGACCCCCTGCTCATCGCGTTCCAGAATGAAGACGGCGCGGTTCCCGGGGGTGGATTGGTAGTCGGGGATGGCCCGGGCGCGGAGGAAGTCCCGGTAGGCCTCCTTCCGGGTGGAGGGGACGCGTCCGTGCCACAGGCGGGCGATCATGGGGGCTCCTGGTGGATTCTCCGATGAAAGGCGCAGCCGGGCGGGTCGTCAACCCCTTGAAGGGTGTCTTCCGAAGAGGGGCGAATCGTCCTGTTGGGTGGGCGCCCATCTTGACACTTGGTTTTTATATCGTATTATTACGATATGAGTCGAACCCGGGGGTCCGTCCCTCCTCGCTGCTGCAACCTCGCGATCGGGGAAAAGGATGAGGTCCGTTTCATTCGGATGATGAAAGCCGCCGGGAGTCCGTTGCGCTTCCAGATCCTGAAGTTCCTGGTCACCCATCCTGGCTGCATTACCGGAGAGATCGTGGACCACCTGCCCATCGCCCAGGCCACGGTCTCCCAGCATTTGAAGGTTCTTCGGGAAGCTGGCTGGATCAAGGGTGAAGTGGATGGTCCGTCGGTGTGCTATGAGCTCTCCCCGGAGAACACGGCATGGTTCCGGACCCTGGTTGAGCGAGTGTTCTAGAGGTTTCAATTTTTTTGGCTTACTAAATCGTAATTTTACGATAGCAAAGGAAGATCAGCATGGACCAGATCCAGGATCCATCCTGCGTCGGCACAGGTGGTGGCTTCCTCCGGGCAGGGCCCCAGGCCTGTCTTTACCCACGGTGGTGGCTGTTTCCGCTGGTGGAACGGCCCAGCCCAATCCAGAACACACCCTCCTAAGGAGCCGCCATGTTTCCGAAGCCGCTTTTTCTAGCCACGCTCGCCCTTTCTGGCATGGGTCTCCAGGCACAGGAGGCGGGGCGTCCCCTTCATGAAAAACACCCATCCGCGATCCTGGCAACTTCCGTTCCCGACCTGGCGACGCGCAGGAAAGCCCTTGATGCACTGCTCCGCGAGCAGTGGGAACACCATCTTCGCTCCCATCCGGAATTTGCGTCGATCATCGGAGACAAGCGGTACAACGATAAGCTTTCGGACTTTTCGCAGGCTGCCGTTGACCGGAACCTCGAACAGGCCGCGGACTTCCTCAGGCGCTTCGGGGCCATTGATACCACAGGCTTTCCTGCCCAGGAACGGTTGAATCAAGAGCTGATGGTGCGCCGATTGCGTCTCGAGCTGGAGGGCGCGCGATTCAAGGATTGGGAGATGCCCGTGTTCCAGAACGCGGGCATCCACCTCGATGCGCCACAGCTCGTGTCGCAGCTTTCCTTCGAGACGGTGAAGGACTACGAGGATTACCTGACTCGGCTCCACCAGCTTCCCCGCGCCTTCGATCAAACGGTGGCCCAGATGCGGAATGGGATGCGGGATGGCCTCATGCCTCCGGCCTTCCTCCTGCCCAAGATCGTCCAGCAGTGCGAGAACCTCATCGCCGCCGGACGGGAGGACTCCCCCTTCGCCCAGCCGCTGGCCAAATTCCCCGCCAACTTCTCCGAGGCCGACAAGGCCAGGCTCAAAGAAGGCATCCTGCACGCGATCGCTGAGGAAGTCGTGCCCGCCTACCGAACATTCGCGGCATTCATTCGCAACGAATACGCTGCCAAAGGACGTGCCGACGCGGGGCTCTGGTCCCTGCCGCAGGGCGAGGAGCGCTATGCCTACCAGGTGAAAGTATCGACCACGACGGACCTGAGTCCCGATCAGATCCATCAGATCGGGTTGAAGGAAGTGCGGCGCATCGAAGGCCGGCTGCTCGATACGGCCAGGAAGCTCGGATTCCAGGATCTCAAGAGCTTCAATGCCTCCCTTCAGACCAATCCCGCGGTCCATCCGAAGTCCCGTCAGGAGATCGTGGACCTTTACGCCAGATACACGACCCAGATGAATGCGAAGCTGCCCCAGTTCTTCGGACGGCTGCCCAAGGCCAGTGTGGTGGTGATGCCCGTACCGATGTTTCGGGAGAAGGAAGCGCCGGCGGCTGCCTACGACCAGGGCACGCCCGATGGTTCCCGGCCCGGCCACATCATGGTCAACACAGGCGATTTCGCCGGCCGGCGCACCCTCAGCATCGAGACATCGGCGCTTCACGAAGGCGTTCCGGGGCACCACATGCAGTTCGCCATCGCCCAGGAGCTTTCCGAGCTCCCTCCCTTCCGCCAGCAGGGCGACTACACAGCCTACATCGAGGGCTGGGCCCTGTATGCCGAGCAGCTGGGAGAGGAGGCGGGTTTCTACCAGGATCCCTACAGCTATTACGGCCACCTGCAGGATGAGATGCTCCGGGCCATCCGCCTGGTGGTGGATACCGGCCTCCATCACAAGAAGTGGACGCGCGAGCAGGCAGTGGCGTTCTTCCACGCCCATTCCGGCATCGAGGAAGTTGTCGTCCAAAGCGAGACGGATCGGTACATCTCATGGGCGGGTCAGGCCTTGGGCTACAAGGTGGGGCAGCTCAAGATCCTCGAATTGCGTGACTACGCCAAACGCCAACTCGGTGCGAAGTTCGATGTCCGCCGGTTCCATGACGAGCTGCTCAGCGCCGGAGCCTTGCCCCTGGATGTGCTCGATCGGCGCATCAAGGACTGGGTGGCGGAACAGGAACGTTGAGCGTGGGGAGAACGCCAGCGCTCGGCATGCGATGCAAGGTCCCCTCCTAATCCATGGCCGCTCCCCTCCGTATTCCGCTCATCGATCCCATGACCGGGAGGAACCCATGCGCCGACTTCAGCTGACTTCGCTGTGCCTCGTCCTCGCCTTCTACCTCACCGCGCGCCTGCGGGCCCAGGCGTCCACGCCGCCGCAGGAGCTCCAGGCCGAGAACGCCCGCATCCAGGAGCTCTGGAAGGGGCGCAAGTTCGAAGAGGCCCTGGCGATCCTGACCGCCTGGGACCAGTCCGCGACGTTCGGCCAGCTTGCCGCCGAGACCCGGGCGGGCGTGCACTACAACATGGCCTGCGCGGCCTCGCTCCTGGGTCGTCGCGGCGAGGCCCTGGCCTACCTGGGCACGGCGGTGGGCGAGGGCCTGAAGGACTGGACCACCTTCAGTGCGGATCCGGATCTGGATCCCCTCCGGAAGGAACCGGGCTTCCTCTGGCTGGAGGGGATCGTCCGCCACCGGGGGGACTTCGTGGGCATCCTCCAGCGCTTCAAGGACTACGGACCCGCCCCGGCCTCAGCCACCGCGGCGGCCCCGACCTTCGCCTACCAGGCGGCAGACGCGCCGGATCTGGTGGCCCTGCGGAAGGCCTGCCGGCTGGATGAGGCCGCCGGGACCGGCCCCGAGTTCGAGCGGATCGTGAACCTCATGCGCTGGGTCCACGCCCAGGTGCGCCACGACGGCAGCTCGAAGAACCCCGAGCCCATGAACGCCCTGCACCTGCTGGAGGTCTGCCGCGCGGAGAAGCGGGGGATCAACTGCCGCATGATGGCCACCATCCTGAACGAGGTCTACCTCTCCCTGGGCTTCAAGTCCCGCCAGGTCACCTGCCAGCCCCTGGATGAGAAGGACCCGGATTGCCACGTGATCACCACCGTGTGGTCGAACGATCTGGGGAAATGGCTCTACATGGATCCCACCATGGAGGCCTGGTTCACGGACGGCCAGGGGCACCCTCTCTCCATTGCCGAGGTGCGCGAGCGCCTCATCTCCGGCGGGCCCCTGGAGTTGGCCAAGGGCGCCAACTGGAATGGGCGCCCCGAGAACCCGGCCACCTACAAGGCCTACATGGCCAAGAATCTGGTGCGGATCACCTGCCCGGTGGAGAGCGCCTTCGGCTACGAGTCCCGGCCGGAGCGCCGCTACGTGACGCTGGATGGCCTCAGCTTCCCGCCGCGGCCCGCCCGCGATGCGGCCGGGGGCGTCATCATGCATGATCCCGCCGCCTTCTGGGCCCGGCCATGAAGTATCCCGGCCTCCTGCTGCTCCTGCCCGCGGTCCTGGCCGCCCAGGCGGAGCCTGGCCTGTCCCGTTCCGAGGCCCTGGCCGTGCTGGCGAGGCCGGGGACGACGGAGGCCCGGGTGGGGGCCCTGGTGGACCACCTCCACCGGCGCATGGCCTGGGTGGCCACGGACTACCGCACGCGGACCGTAGACGAGATCCTGGCCCGGGGCAGGGGCAACTGTGCGGACCACGCGCGGGTGCTGCTGGACCTGCTCAAGGCCGGGGGCTTCGAGGCCCGCTGGGTGCACGAGATCAACCTCCAGGCGCCGTCGGAGCGCCGCCAAGCCTCGGCCCGGGCCAAGGTAGCGGAGGGCGGGAAGGGCTTCAGCGTCTTCGGGTACCAGCACAACGACCACCGCTGGCTGGAGGTTCGCGATCCCGCCAGCGGAACCTGGTTCCCGGCGGATTCCTCGCTGGGCGTGGTGGGTGGCGAGGCCTGGGCCAGGGCCAGGCTGGGCTTCGGGGCCCGGCCCGCGGCGGTGGCCGACATGATCGCCCCGGTCTTCGTGGAGGCCGTCCAGCCGGGCGGGCTGTCGGAGCCCCGCAGCGAGGCCTACCTCCTCCGGGCCTTCGGGGCCATGGAGGGCGGGCGCATCCGCACCCTGCCGGCCTGGCCCGTCTGGGAGAAGGCCGTCCGGGCCCTGGAGCCCCACGCCTCCGCCGCCTTCCGGGGAACGGAGGACCTCCAGGAGCAGGCCGATACCCTGGCGGCCCTCGCCGGGGCCTACGCGGCCCTGCGGACCCAAGTCCAGGCCCTGCAGGCCCCCTCCGCGGCGGAGCTCGCGCAGCAGGGGCACCGGGCCCTCCTCGCCAAGGAGCCCGCCCGCGCAGCCGACCTCTACGACCGGGCCCTCGCGGCGGGGCTGAAGGGCCCCCGGCACCCCTACCAGGGGGCCTGCGCCCAGGCCCTGGCCGGACACCCGGACACCGCCTTCGGCCTGCTCCGGAAGGCCCTGGACCAGGGCTTCCACGAGGCCGCCGCCCTCCGTGAGGATGTGGACTTGGCCACGCTCCATGCCGATCCGCGCTGGCCCGGGGTGGTGGCCGCGGCGGAGGCCAACGCGCGGCGCTTCCAGGCCGTCCACTCGGATCCAGACGGCGCGCGGTTCATCGCCACCGATGTGGGCCTCTTCTGGAAGGCCTACGCGCAGCTCCCGGCCTCATCGGATTCCGCGGGCCTCCTGCGGCGGGAGTATCTCGACCAGGGCAGCGCCGGGTTACAGGACTTCATCCCGAATCGCATCCGGAGCGCCGCCAACCTTCTCGACGTCATCCAGCAGCACCCGCGCTACTTCGCCGCCATCCGCGAGAACACGTTGAAGGCCGCCGGGGTGGAGGCCGCCGCGCGGCGCTCCTTCCGGGCCTTCAAGGCGCTCTACGCTGACGCGATGTTCCCCGACGTCACCTTCGTCGTGGGGGCCCTGGATTCGGGCGGGACTTCGTCCTCCAACGGTTTGCTGATTGGTGTCGACCTGTTCGGGGGCGGGCCGGGTGTGCCTCTGGAAGAGCTGGACGGCTGGCATCGTTCGGTCATCCACGCCCACACCGACTTGCCCAGCATCATCGCCCACGAACTGATCCACTTCCAGCAGAGGCACGAAGCGCGCACCCTTCTCGGGAAGGCCTTCCACGAGGGTTCCGCCGATTTCCTCGCCTCGCTCATCGCCGAGGGGAACTTCAACCAGGCCACCTACGACTACGGCTACGCCCACGAGGCCGAGCTGTGGAAGCAGTTCCGGGCGGAGATGGGAGGAGAGGACGCCTCGAGATGGCTCTACGGCAGCAGCCGGCGCGATGGCCGCCCCGCCGATCTCGGCTACTTCATGGGGTTCCGCATCGCCCAGGCCTACTACAACCGGGCGAAGGACAGGAAGCAGGCGGTCCGCGACCTCCTGACCTCGAGCGACTTCGAAGGGATCCTCAAGGCCAGCCGATATGGCGAGGACCTGAAGTAGGCCCAGGGTTCAGTCTTCGTCGCGGCCCCGCTGGCTGGCCGGAATGGCGTAGCCATCGGCCTTGTACTCGTTGATCTTGTTGCGCACGGTGCGGAGGGCGATGTCGAGCTGCACCGCGCAGTGCGTGCGGTTGCCCCGGAGGGCGCTGAGGGTGGAGAGCAGCCAGAAGCGCTCCAGCTCCGGCAGGCTCAGGCCCAGAGGCAGCATCACGGGGGTGCCCAGGGGCTGACCCACCAGGGGTTTGTGGGGATCGGCCACCACGGAGCCGAGGGTCGACGCCCCGTCAGGCCGCGGCGGGGCCTGCGAGACGGAGGCGGGGGATCCCGGCTCGAGTGAGTCCCCGGGCAGGCCCTCGAAGGCCTCGAGGGGCAGGAGCCAGCGGAGATCCTGCTGGCTGAGGCGGTGGTCCTGGCTCAGCACCACGCAGCGCTGGATGACGTTCTCCAGTTCGCGGAGGTTGCCGGACCAGGGATGGCGGGCCAGGGCGGTGAAGAAGCTGGGCATCAGCTCGGGCACGGCGCGATCGTTCTCCCGGGCATAGCGCTCGGCGAAGTGCGAGGCCAGCAGGGCCAGGTCGCCCAGCCGGTCGCGCAGGGGCGGCAGGTTCAGGGGGATCACGTTCAGGCGGTAGTAGAGGTCCTCGGCAAAGCGGCCCGCCTTCACCTCGACCAGAAGGTCGCGGCTGGTGAGGGAGATGAGGCGCACGTCCACAGGAATGGCGCGGGTGCCGCCGAGGCGCTCCACCGTGCGCTCCTGGAGGATCCGCAGCAGCCTGTCCTGGAGGCCCAGAGGCAGGGCCTCCACGGCGTCGAGCACCAGGGTGCCACCGCCGGCCTGTTCGAACCCGCCGGGCTTCATGGCCGAGCCTGGGAAGGCGCCCTTCTCGTGGCCGAACAGTTCGGCTTCCAGCAGGTCCTCAGGGAGGGCCGCGCAATTGATGGTCACGAAGGGGCCATTGCCGCGCGGGCTGGAGCCATGGATGAGTCGGGCCAGCTGCTCCTTGCCGGTGCCGCGTTCCCCCTGGATGAGGATGGTGGCGCGGCTGTCCGTAGCGCGGCGGGCCAGAGCCAGGGTTTCGCCCAGGGCTGGATCCTGGGTGAGGGTCAGGGGCGCTTCGGTGGGTTCCCCGGCCCGCAGGTGTCCCTCGGGCTTCAGGGCTTTCAGCAGGGCGGAGTTGAGTTCCTCGGGGCTGAACGGCCGGGCGAGCAGATCGAAGGCGCCCAGGCGCGTGCCTTCGCGGGTGGGTTGGTCATCGCCGGGGGTGGTGATGAGCAGGACGGGCAGGGCAGGATCCACGGCCATGAGGCGGGCCGTGAGTTGCGGGCCGCCCATGCCCGGTGCGTGGAAGTCCGCCACCACGGCGTCGTAGCCGCCCGGGCGCACCATCCGCAGGGCCTCTTCGCCGCTTCGGGCCTGCTCCACGGAGGAACCCGACCGTTTCAGGCTCGAGGCCAGGCCATCCCGGATTCCGGGATCATCGTTCACCACCAGTACCCGAAGGGGAGTCGCCATGGCTGGACATCCGTCTAGCGGCCAACCGACCGCACACCCGTTATCGGGTTCCGGGCTCCAGACTGGAGTTTTGTGCCGATCTGCGCTTTCTGAGTCGCTGGGGCATGTCCCCGGAGGCAGATTCGCCCCGGACCGGATCGCCGTGGCGCCGGATGAGCAGGTAGACCTGGCGGCGGCTCACGCCCAGCCGGGTGGCGGCCTCCACCCGATTGCCATAGGCCCGGCGCAGGGCCCGGTGAAGGAGGAACCGCTCCAGATCATGGAGGTTCGTGGCCAGATCCTCGGCCTCGAAACGGGGCGGACCCGCCGGCTCTGGCCCCGGCAACTGGCCCAGCAGCTTCCAGCGCAGCAGGCGATTCCGCAATTCCCGCAGGTTGCCGGAGCAGGGCAGGGTCGCCAGAGCCGGAGGCAGGGGCCCAGGCACGCCTTCCTCCTCCGCCAGCGCGGCCAGGAGGTCAGGGAGGGTGGCGGGATCCTCATCCAGTGAGGGGAGGCGCAACTCCAGGCAGGCCAAGGCGGCGGGCATGGGATCGCGGGCGGCCACCACGCCGCCCGGATGGGTGGCGATCCAGGCAGCCCCTGCCTCCGCCCCGTCGGCCTCGACCCAGGCTCCCCCCCGGCGCCGGGCGAATTCCGCCGCCAGGGTGGACACGCCTGATCCCGCCGGGCCGTGGATCCACAAAGCCTCAGGCCGGGCCAGCAGGGCCTCCAGATGGACGCCCCAGCGGCCGAAGCCAGGGAGGAGGGAAAGGGGGATCAAGGTGGCTCCGCGCCCGGTCAGCCGGGCGTCAATAGGTCCAGGAAAGGGTGCAGCCGGCTTCCCTGGCGAGCTTTTCCGCCAGGTCGGGATCGTGCTTCAAGCGCAGGTCGCGGCCGGCCCGCACGCGGGCCAGCAGGCCCTCCTTCGAACGGTACTCGAAGGTCACGGGCAGGTCGCCCCGGTGGTCCTTGAGGAGAGCTTCCAGGCGGGGCGGGCATTCGCCCACGGGCAGCCGCACCAGGGCGCCCGTGAAGCCTTGGCCCTGGAAGGATTCCAGGGGCTCGAGCAGTGTGGCGAAGACCTTCACCACCGTCTGTTCCTCCTCCTCCTCGGCATCGCTGTTGCCGTTGCCGTTCCCGTTGGCCTGGAGCGTCTCCACCCGCAGCTCGCCGGTGATGCGCAGCATGGCCTCGGGCACGGCCAGGTGCCGGTAGCGCTCGAAGGGACGGAGCGTCGACTTCTTGGTGAGGGGATCCCACTTGCTGGCCATGAGGAGGACTTCCATCTTGCCCGCCATGTCCTCCACCTGGAGGATGGCCCAGGGTTCGCCCTTCTGGTTGGTCTTGAAGGCCACGGTGCTCACCATGGCCCCCAGCGTGACTTCGTTACGGTCCCGCAGGCGGCCGGAGGCCACGTCCTCCAGGATCTTGGCCAGGGTGCCGTGCGTGTGCACCTGGATGGCGTCGACGAATTCCTCCAGGGGATGGCCGCTGACGAAGAGGCCCAGCACTTCGCGTTCGGCGGCCAGGCGGGTCTTGCGGTCCCAGGGCTCGACGTTCTCGGGCACGCGCCAGTCGTCGCTCAGGCTGGCCAGTTCCGCATCATCGAAGAGGCTGGTCATCCCCGCGTCGCCGCCCCCGCGGGAGGCCGCCGACACGGCATCCGGCAGGCCCTGGAGCAGCGCGGCCCGGTTGGGCTCCAGGCTGTCGAAGGCCCCGGCCTTGATGAGCGATTCCCAGACCTTGCGATTGGCCTTCTGGAGGTCGGTGCTCTTCAGCGCATGGAACAGGTCCTTGAAGCCACCCTCCGATTGGCGGGCCTCGAGAATGGCCTGCAGGGCCGCCTCACCCAGCCCCTTGACCGCGGCGAAGCCGAAGCGGATCTGCCGGTCGGACGTGGCGGTGAAATCGAGCGCCGATTCGTTGATGTCGGGCCCCAGCACCTCGATGCCGCGCTCACGGCAGTTCTGCACGTACTTGGCCACATCATCCGTGCGGCCCGACTTGGTGGAGAGCAGGCCGGCCATGAACTCCACGGGGTAGTTGGCCTTCAGGTAGGCGGTCTCGTAGGCGACCATGGCGTAGGCGGCGCTGTGGCTCTTGTTGAAGCCGTAGCCCGCGAAGTACTCGATGAGATCGAACATCTCGGAGACCTTGGCCTTGTCATAGCCTCGCTTGGCGCCCTGCTCGATGAACTTGTCCTTCTCCTTGGCCATTTTGGCCTTGTCCTTCTTCCCCATGGCGCGGCGCAGCATGTCCGCCTCGCCCAGGGAGTACCCGGCGACGAGGCTGGCGATCTGCATCACCTGCTCCTGGTAGAGGATCACGCCGTAGGTGGGCGCCAGGATGGGCTCCAGGTCGGGGAAGAGGTAGGTCACGGGCTCGCGGCCGTGGCGCCGCTCCACGTAGGTCGTCCCCATTCCTGCGCCCAGCGGACCCGGGCGGAAGAGCGCGTTGAGCGCGATGAGGTCGTCGAAGCGGTCGGGCCCCAGCTGGCGGAGCAGCTGCTTCATGCCGCCGGACTCGAACTGGAAGACGCCGTCCGTATCACCGGCCGCGAAGAGCTCGAAGGTCTTCCGATCGTCGAAGGCGCGGATGGTGGTCATGTCCTTGGGCTGGCCATGGCGCCGGGCGATGACTTCCTGGGTCTTGGCGATCTGGGTGAGCGTTTCCAGGCCCAGGAAGTCCATCTTCAGCAGGCCGGCGCGCTCGGCCTCGACCATGGTGTACTGCACCATCACCTTCTTGTCCTTGTCCATGGACAGCGGCGCGAAGCGGGTCAGCTCGTCCGGCGCGATGATGACCCCCGCCGCGTGGACCCCGGTGTTGCGGGCCAAGCCCTCCAGCCGGGCGGAGATGTCGAGGATGTTCTTCACCTCGGGATCGGTCTCGTAGAGCTCGCGCAGCTTGTCGCTCTTCTCGAGGGCCTCGCCCACGGTGATGGGCTTGCCGGGCTCCTGGGGCACCAGCTTGGTGAGGTTGTTGGCGAAGGCGAAATCCTTCTCGAAGACCCGGGCCACATCCTTGATGACGGCCTTGGTCTTGAGCTGGTTGATGGTGACGATGCTGCTGACCTTGTCCTGGCCGTACTTCTCAGTGACGTAGTCGATGACCTTCTGGCGGCCGTCGCGGCAGAAGTCGATGTCCACGTCGGGCATGGACACGCGCTCGGGGTTGAGGAAGCGCTCGAACAGCAGGTCGTACTGCATCGGATCGATGTCCGTGATCATCATGGACCACGCCACGATGCTGCCGGCGGCCGAACCACGGCCGGGACCCACGGGCACGCCCATCTCGCGCGCCTTGCGGATGAAGTCCCAGACCAGCAGGAAGTAGCCCGGGAATCCCATCTTGAGGATCATGTCCAGCTCGAAAGCCAGGCGCTCGCGATACTTGGCCTCCGGGTGTTTCAGCGTTCCCGCCTGCCACAGCGGGCGGCATTCCGCGATGCGCTGCTCGAAGGTCTCCTTCGCCACGTGCATGAAATAGGATTCCAGGTCGTAGCCCTCGGGCACGGGGAAGCGGGGCGTGACGGGCTTCCGCGTGATGGGGAACAGGTCCACTTTGGCGGCAATCTCCAGGGTGCGCTCCAGGTATTCCGGGTGGTCCGGGAAGACGGCACGCATCTCCTCGGGCGTCTTCACGAAGAACTGGTCGGTGGAGAAACGCATGCGCTTCTCCTTGGCCTTGGTGGTCTTGGTGCCGATGCACAGCAGGGTGTCGTGCAGGTCGGCGTCCTCGTGGTTGAGGTAGTGGGCGTCGTTGGTGGCCACCAGGGGGATGCCCAGCTTCGCGGCCAGCTCCATCTGGGAAGGGATGATCTCCTTCTCCTTGTCGAAGCCCTGGTCCTGGATCTCCAGGTAGAAATCCTCGCCGAAGATGTCGCGGAAATCGCGGGCCACGCGCTCGGCCTGGTCCAGGCGATTCTGGAGGATGCGGGCCTGCACCTCGCCGCCGAGGCAGGCCGACAGCCCGATGAGCCCTTCACTGTGCTGGCGGAGCAGATCCTTGTCGATGCGCGGCTTGTAGTAGAAGCCCTCGGTGAAGCCCGCGGACACCAGCTTGGACAGGTTGGCGAAGCCCACGGGGTTCTTGGCCAGCAGCACCAGGTGGTAGCCGGCATCCCGAGAGCCGCTGGGATCCACGCAGTCCTCCAGGCCCTCCTCACCTGTGAGGTTCTTCGCCTCGAGCTTCCGGTCGAAGCGGGTCTTGGGGGCCACATAGACCTCGCAGCCCAGGATGGGCTTCACGGCCCAGTTGCCTTCGGCATCCTTCGTCTTCTCGCAGGCGTCGAAGAGCTTCATCATCCCGAACATGTTCCCGTGGTCCGTGACGGCCACGGCGGGCATGCCCGAGGTCCGGCACTTCTTCACGAGATCGGGAATGCGCGTGAGTCCGTCGAGAAGCGAGTGCTCGGTGTGCAGGTGGAGATGGGCGAAGCTCATGTCCCCATTCTCCGCTGGATCCCGTGGTCCCGGGCAAGTGCCCGGGGATCAACACCCGGCGGTGGGCCCGGCGGCCGACTCGGCGGCATGCCTGGCCGTGGCCTCGGGGCCGGTATCGGGAGCTAATGACGGGAGAGCAGCTCCCGGAGCAGGTCCCTCAGGCTGGTGGCGTCCAGGCCCAGATCCAGGCGGGCATGGGGTCCGGCGGTGATGGGGCCGCCCAGCTGCACCCAGCGGGGCCGGCGGCGCAGCAGGTCATCCTCCCGCCAGACCGCCAGGATGCTGGGTTCCCGGGCCCAGATGAGGACGCTGGGATAGGGCCCTTCCCGGGGGGGGACCGTGCCCCAGAGCTGCACGTCGGCTCCCCAGCTCCGGAGCCACTCCTGGATGCGGGCGCTGGCCACGGGATCATCCATGCCCAGGGCCACGGTCCATCCGGCCAGGAAGCCCCGGGCGCCAGGTTGGGTATCCTCCTCCCGCTCGTACCACCCCAGGCGCTCGTGGTGATGCAGGAGGCGGGTCCGCAAGCGATACGAGGCGCCATCCAGGGCTACCAGGGGTGCCTCGGGGTTCTCGCGCACCCGGTTGGCCCAGCCACTTCCGAAGAGGCCCTCCATCAACGCCGACGGCCGGTCTGTGCGGAAGGCATTGCCGGGAACGAGGCTGCGCCAGACCTCCACCTCGGTTTCCGCCCGGTGGATGCGGCCTTCCATGGTCCGGACCACGAGCCACTGCCAGGAGGTGCCGATGGCCATGGCGAGGATCACGAGGCTGAAGCCGGAGAGTCGGATCTTCATGCCGAACAGGCTCTGGGCCGCGATCTCCACCACCACGGGGATGGTCAGGCCGAGGAAGCCGAGGAAGAGTCTGCGCCCCATGGGATCGCCGTCCTGCCGCGCCCGGAGGGACCAGTAGATGATGAAGCCGCACCCCACGAGGTAGGTGAGGTTGTAGAGGTGGTGGGTCCAGACCTCCGCCAGGCTCGGGTGCGGCAGGAGGAGGTTCCGGATGAAGTTGGGAATCATGCCCAGGGCGATCCAGGCCGGGAAACGACGGGGAATGTGCTGCGGGAACAGCTCGATGAGGGCCATGCAGAGGGAGATGAACCCGAAGGCCACCAGCAGGCTCTGGGTGCGGTCCACCAGGTCGGGGTTCCAGTTGGGCTGGGTTCCGGCGGCCAGCACCCCGTGCCGGAAGCCCACCAGCAGGCAGGTCAGGGCCATCCAGCCCATCATGCGGTCCCGTCGGGACAGGGCGTCCGTGCCGAAGCTGACGAACAGCGCTGCGAGCGCTCCGGTCTGGAGCGCGTCGAGGAAGGGCCAGTCCAGGAGTTGCATGCGGAAGTCCCCGGGGGATGGGAGGATGGTTGCCATCAGCCTAAGTCGCTTTCCTTGAACAATCCATCCGCGATGGCCGTGGGCACCTAATCCATTCCCCGCGCCGCTCGTAGCAATCAACAACCTGGAGAACGCCGTGACCGTCATCTGGAGGCTCCGTTGATCGCCTTCGAGAACCTGGAAGTGCGCTACTCCGCCATGGCGGCGCCCGCCCTGAAGGGGCTGACCCTGACCCTGGACCGCGGCATCGTGGGTCTGCTGGGCCCCAACGGCGCCGGCAAGTCCACGCTGCTGAAGGCCCTGCTGGGCCTCTTGCAGCCGTCCGGCGGCGGCGGCACGGTGCTGGGGGTGCCCCTGGGTGCCTCCGAGGCCGCGAAGCTCCGCTCCCGCATCGGCTACATGCCCGAGTACGATGCCCTCATCGAAGATGCCTCGGCCTACGAGCAGGTGGCCTTCTGGGGCGAGCTGAGCGGCCTGGCGCCGGAATCGGCCCGGGACCGGGCTCACGAGGTGCTCTATTTTGTCGGCCTCGATGAGGCGCGCTATCGCCCCGTCAGCGGCTATTCCACGGGCATGCGCCAGCGCGTGAAGCTGGCCCAGGCCCTGGTGCACAGCCCGGAGCTGATCTTCCTGGACGAGCCGACCAACGGCCTCGATCCGGATGGCCGCCGCCGCATGCTGGATCTGGTGCTGCGGGTGCACGCGGAGCTGGGCACGGGCGTCATCCTGGCCTCGCACCTGCTGGGCGACGTGGAGCGGGTGGCGGACCAGCTGGTGATCCTCGACCAGGGCCAGATCAAGGCCGCGGGCTCCATGGCGGGCCTGCGCAAGGCCCTGGCCCGGCGCGTGGAGCTGCGCTTCCTCGATCCACTGGACGCCGTCCAGGAGGCCGCCCTGGCGGAACTGGGGGCCGTGCTGGAGGCCCGCAACGGCCTCTATGACCTGGAGCTGACGGAGGCCGACCCCGTGGCCGCCTTCCGCTGGGCCGAGGCGAAGGGCGCCACCCTGGTGCAGCTCACGCCGCGCCACGACCGCCTGGACGAGGTGTTGCTGAGGGCCCTCCACGGGGCTCCGACCGCCGCCAGAGGGGGAGCCTGACATGCCCATCTACCCCCCCACCCTCCCACCCGCGCCGGACCTGGCCCATGGCCAGCCACCGGCCCTGGTGCTCGCGCGCTTCGACCTCGCCCGGCTCTGGCGCCAGAAGATCGGCCGCTTCTTCGGCTTCGCGTTCCTCATGCTGCTGCTCTGGAAGGTGGCCCGCATCTACGTGGACCACCTGCTGCAGACCAACCAGACCTTCAAGCCCATGCAGGAGTTCGCGAAGACCATCCTCACCCAGGGCGCGGACTTCCAGGCGGACCTGCTGAACCCCGCCAGCTACCTGCTCTGGTTCCTGGTGGCCCTGGTCGGGGGTGGCCTGGTGGCCCGGGATACGCTCTACCGCGTGCGCCCCTTGATGTACGCCCACCCCGTGGCGCCCAGGGACTACCTGCTCGCCAAGCTGGGCTTCGCCTCCGCCCTGCCGTTCGCGATCCTGCTCCCCTTCGCCCTGCTGCCCTGGTTGATGTCCCTGATCCTCGCCGGCGCCAGCGGCCCCGTGTGGGTGACCGCGCCCCTGCGCCTGCTGCCCGCCATGGCCATCAGCTCGGCCCTGATGGGCTCCCTGGCCGTGGGGGCCTCCAGCATGGCCGCCACGCCCCGGGCCGGCATCGGCTGGGTGCTGGGCCTGGTGCTGGGCGCCGCCACGCTCGCCTCCATGATCCATGGCCTGACGGGGATCCCGACGGTGCAGGCCATCAACCCCATCCTGCTCGCGGAGACCTGGCCCCAGCTCTTCCTGGGCGTGGACCACCCCCTGATGGGCTGGGCCCCCGCGCTGCTGGGCACGGCCTTCCACCTGGGCCTGTGGACCTTCGTGGCCGCCAAGCGGACCATGCCCTCCGAGGCGGTGATCTGATGATTACGCTGGACCGCGCCTCCCTCCGCTACGGCCCCATCCTCGGCCTCAGCCCCACCACCTTCGAACTGCCGGACGGCGGCGGCATCACGGGCCTGCTGGGCCCCAACGGCGCCGGCAAGTCCTCCCTGCTGCAGCTGCTCTCGGGCCTGCTGCCGCCCTCCGGCGGCGAGGTGAAGGTCTTCGGCGCGGCTCCCTTCCGCAATCCCGCCGTGCTGGCGCGCCTGGGCCTCGTGCCCGAGGGCGACCGCCTGCCCACGGGCCTGCGGGCCGACCGCTGGCTCCGCATGATGGGCGAGCTGTCCGGCCTGTCGGGCGACGGCCTGAAAGCCGCCGTGATCCGGGCCCTCGCCACCGTGGGCATGAGCGACCGCGCCCACCTCACCTTCGCGCGCATGTCCAAGGGCATGCGGCAGCGCATCCGCTTGGCCCAAGCCCTGCTGCACGAGCCGGAGCTGCTCATCCTGGACGAGCCGTTCAATGGTCTGGATCCCGAGGCCCGCCTCACGCTCATGGCCCTGCTGCGCGACCTCGCGGCCAAGGGCACGCGCATCCTGGTGTCGAGCCATATCCTCGGCGAGATCGCCCAGCTCACGGACCGCATCCTGCTGCTGTTCCGGGGGCGCCTGCTGGCCGAAGGCACCGTCACCGAGATCCGCCAGCTGCTGGACCGCCATCCTGTCGAGTTGCGCCTCACGGGCGAGGCCCAGATCCTGGCCCGCTGGGCCGTGGAGCAGCCGGAGCTGGCGGCCCTGCGCATGGAGGAGGATGCTGTGGTGATCTCGGTGCGCTCGCCCCGGGACATCCTGCCCCGCCTCCAGAAGGCCGCGGCCGAGGGCGGCATCCCGCTCCGCGCCCTCGATCCCCTGGATCTCAACCTGGATGCGGTCTTCCAGTACCTGACGAGGGACCACGCATGACCGCCGCCCCTTCTCCCTTGATGACGATCCGCGCCACGGCCCGCGGCTACGCGCCCCGCGTCCTGCAGGGCCGGGGCTGGGTGCTGGCGGCCCTGGTCATGGCGCCCGTGGGCCTCAGCATCCTCATCTTCACCATCAGCCGGATGCGGGGGCTCGATACGAACCCCGGCGAGGCCCTCCGCATCTTCCACGAAGGGCTGGTGAAGATGATGCTGCCCATCATGGCCCTGGTGGCCGCCCCCGCGGGCATCCGCGAGGACCTGGAGCAGCGCACCCTGCCCCTGCTGCTGGCGCGGCCCGCGCCCGCCTGGGCCCTACCTCTGGGCAAAGGCCTGCCCTGGTTCGTCTGGGGTGCCGCCTGGCTCATCCTCGGGGCCCTCGGCCTCCAGATGGTCGGCGGTGATCCCACCCTGCTGGCGGGCCGCATCCTCGCGCTCGTGGGCGCCTGGTGGGGCGAGCTGGCCTTCATGACCCTGCTGGGCCTCTTCTTCAAGCGGGGCACGCTCTGGGGCGCCCTGTACTTCTTCCTGTGGGAACCGCTGGTGCGGATCTTCCCACCCTTCCTCCAGCGCCTCACCTTCACCCACCACATCGAAAGCCTCGCCGGCAGCCGTGCCGCCCAGGTGCAGGCCAACCAGCTGCTGGCCCAGGAACAGGTGACAACCCACCCGGCCCTGGCCCTCCTGGCTCTCCTGGCCTTCGGCGTCCTCTGCTGGGCCCTCGCCGGCTGGAAGCTCCATCGCACGCCCATCGGGCTGGCGGGAAGCGAGGCGGAGGGCTGACCGCCGCTCCTCGGCCGGAACGCAGGAACGGTACGATGTTGCTTAAAAGATCACCGCCCTGGCGGGGAATGTTCTTCCTATCAAGCTGAACGAACCTTGGTGTCAGGGGATGAGTACCAGCGCGCCCTGAGTCGTCCGGGATTCCAGCAGTGCGTGGGCCCGGGCCGCCTCGCGCAGCGGCAGGGTGTCGTGGATGTGGGCCTTCAGCTTTCCCTGTGCGTGGGCGGCGAACACCTCCGCCGCCGCGGCGCGCAGGGCCGCCGGATCGGAGATGTGGTGGAAGATGCTGGGCCGCTGGAGGGCGAGAGAGCCTCGCCTTCCCAGGTCCGCGGGATCCACGGATGGCAGGGGGCCGCTGCTCCGGCCGAAGGAGGCCAGGAGGCCGAAGGGGGCCAGGCTGGCCAAGGAGGCTTCGAGGGTGTCCCGGCCCACCGAATCGAACACCGTGTTCACGCCCGGACCGCCCGTGATCCGGCGGGTTTCGTCGGGGACCTGGTCGTAGGCGGCGCCCCGCGGCACCACGATGGTGGCCTCGGCGCCCTCCTCCCGGACCATGGCGGCCTTCTCGGCGCTGCTCACCACGCCGATGACCCTGCCACCTTCGCGGGCAAGCCACCGGGTCAGGATCAGCCCCACCCCCCCGGCCGCCGCATGCACCAGCACCCAGGGGCTCGCTTCGGGGCGCCACACCCGCCGGACCAGCATGTGGGCGGTCAGGCCCTTGAACAGCAAGGCCGCCGCCGCTTCGTCGGACAGGGTCTCCGGCAGGGGGACCAAGCGTTCCGCGGGGTGGTTTCGGCGTTCCGAATAGGCCCCCGCGGGGCCATCCACATAGGCAACCCGCTGGCCAGCCGATAGCCCGCTCACGCCCGGCCCCAGGGCCTCCACCACCCCGGCGGCCTCGAAACCGGGAACGGCGGGCAGGGGCACGGGGTAGGCTCCGCTTCGGTGATAGACATCGATGTAGTTCACGCCGATGGCGGTATGGCGCACCCGGACTTCGCCGGGACCGGGCTCGGGCAGGGGGCCCTCCATCCACTGGAGCACTTCGGGGCCGCCAGTGACGCTGAACTGGATGTGGTGGTTCATGGGATCCCCTATTGTTTGATTGTTGCCTAACAGTGTGTTTGTAGCTCCGGAGCAGGGTGCCGGTCAATACAAAAAGTTAGATAACAATCAAACTATTTGACACTCAACCCAGCCCGGGAACACCCTGGGTCCATGCGAACCCCCCACCATCCCGAGCGGAATCAGCTCGATCTCTCCGCGGTGCTCTATGCGCTCAGCGATCCCACACGGATGGAAGTCGTGCGCCGGTTGGCGGGGGAGGGGGAGCTGGCCTGCGGCACCTTCGGCCTGCCCACCACCAAGGCCACTCTGAGTCACCACTTCAAGGTTCTGAGGGAGGCTGGGCTCATCCACACGCGGGTGGAAGGCGTCCACCGCTACAACAGCCTGCGGAAGCAGGATCTGGAAGCCCGCTTTCCTGGTCTGCTGAAGGCGGTTCTCAAGGCTTCCGGCCAAAGCTGAACGGCGGGCCGGAGACCTTGGGGCGATAGACTGGAGGGATGGCCGAACCCTTCCGTACTCTCACTCCCGAAGGCACCGAGATCCTCATCGAGCCGCTGCCGCATGTGCGGAGCTGCTCGGTGGGGTTCTGGGTGCGCCGGGGTTCGCGCCACGAGGGGCCGATGGAGGAGGGCCTGGCCCACTTCCTGGAGCACACGGTCTTCAAGGGCACCGAGGCCTACCCCACCCCGGATGAGGTGGCCGCGGCGACGGACCGCCTCGGCGGCCACCTGGATGCCTTCACGGGCAAGGAAGTGGCGTGCTTCTACGGCAAGGTGCTGGCGGACCAGTTGCCGGAGCTGATCCACCTGCTGGGGGAGCTGGTCACCTCGCCGCGTTTCGATGCCGAGGAACTGTCCCGGGAGCGCGGTGTCATCCTCGAGGAGATCGCCCAGAGCGAAGACCAGGCGGACGACTGGGTGAGCGAGCTCTTCTACGGCGGCTTCTGGGAGGGCACGCCCCTGGCCCATCCCATCCTGGGCCGCCGGGATCAGGTCTCGACCTATGGGCCCACCGAGGCGCGCGCCTTCTTCGATCACACCTATCGCGCGCCGAACCTGGTGGTGGCGGCCGCCGGCGCCATCGAGCAGGGCCCCTTCCTCGACCTGCTGAGGCCCATCCTGGAGCGCCTGCCCAAGGGGACGGACCACGCCCCCAATCGGCCGGCCCGCACTCAGCCCTTCCTGTTGAACGTGCCCCGGAAGGACCTCCAGCAGGCCAACCTGGTGATGGGGTTCCCCGCGCCGGATCACCGCTCGCCGGATCGCGCCGCGGCGCATCTGCTCAGCTACGTGCTGGGTGGGGGCATGGCTTCCCGGCTCTTCATGGAGCTGCGGGAGCGCCGGGGCCTCTGCTACCAGGTGGGCAGCTACCTCAGTCCCTACGCCGACACCGGCGCCCTCCAGATCAGCGCCAGCTGCGCCCCTGCCCAGCTCCGCGAGCTGGTGCAGCGCACCATGGTGGAATGCGCCCGGGTCCGTGAGGCCGGCGTGGAGGCCGACGAGCTGGAGCGTGCCAAGCTCCAGGCCCGCACCGGCCTCGTGTTCAGCCAAGAGAGCAGCAGCAGCCGCATGTTCAGCCTGGCCCACCAGGCCATCCACCAGGGCGAGCTGTACAGCCTCGACCAGCAGATGGCCGAGATCGAGGCGGTGACGTCGGAGGACCTGCTCCGGGTGGCCCGGGATCTGCTCGACCCGGCCCAGTTGGGGCTCAGTGCCCTCGGCACCCGGAAGGGCGGCGAGATCCGTCCGAAAGACCTGGTGGCCTAGAGCGACTTGGGCAGGGCCCGGGCAAGCCGCCGCACGGCCTCTTCCAGTTCCCGCTCGTCCAGGGCGGAGAAGCCGAGCCGGAGGTTGGGCCGGGGCCGGTCCTGGAAGTCGAAGGCGCGGCCAGTGGTCATGCCCACGCCTCCCTTCCGCGCCGACACCGCCCAGGCCTCCACATCGATCGAGGGATCCACCCGCAGCCACAGGCTCATCCCACCCGCCGGGAGGTCGAAGGCCGCGGCCCCGCCCAGGTGCCGGCGCAGGGCTGCGGCCAGGGTCTCGCGGCGGGTCTGGTAGATCCGCCGCATCTTGCGCGCGTGGCGCTGGAGGAGGCCGTCCTCCAGGAGTTCCGCGGTCGCCCGCTGAAGGAGATGGTCCCCCTGGCCATCCGCCGTCTCCCGGCGGGCGGCCAGGGCCTCCACCAGGGCCCGGGGCCCGGCCACGAAGCCCAGGCGGAGTCCGGGCGCGAGGATCTTCGACAGGGTGCCCAGGTAGATCACCACGCCGGCGGGGTCCTCTCCAGCCAGCGGCAGCACGGGGCGGCCTTCAAAGTGGAACTCGTTGTCGTAGTCGTCCTCCAGGAGGGCGATCCGGTGGTGGGCCGCCAGTTCCAGGAGGCGCAGCCGGCGGGCGGCACCCATGGTCACGGTGGTGGGGAACTGGTGGTGGGGCGTGAGGTAGATGGCGCGGAGGGGGCCATCTGCCAGGTGTCTCGCCAGCGTCTCGATCCGCATGCCCGTCTCGTCCACCGGCACCGGCACCAGCTCCGCGCCCGCGGCCCGCAAGGTGGCCCAGGCCGCGGGGTAGCCGGGATCCTCCACCGCCACCCGGTCTCCGGGCCGGATCAAGGTGCGGGCCACGAGATCCAGGGCCCCCTGGCTGCCGCCCGTGAGCATCAGGCGATCCTCGGACACGGCCAGACCGCGCATCTCCGACAGCAGCCGGGCCAGGGCGGACCGCAGTCGCGCCTCGCCGCGGGCGTCCCCATAGCCCAGCAGTTCGCGGCTGCCGAGCGCTCGCCGGTAGGCCCGGGCCAGGAGGTCCGTGGGCACCAGGCGGAGGTCCGGCAATCCGCCGCCGAAGGCCAGGAGGCCCGGCTCCCGGAGGCTTCGGCGGGGGCCCGGGCCCGGGAGGTCATAGCCCGGGCGGCCCATCGGGTCGGCCCGCGGGCCGGAGGGGGACTGGGGCAGATCCCGGGCCACGCGCGTGGTGCGTTGCTCCGCCACGGTCCACCCCTCGGCTTCCAGTTCCCGGTAGGCGGCCAGCACCGTGTTCCGGTGGACCTCCAGGGTCATGGCCAAGCTGCGGGAACCGGGCAGGGGGTCTCCCGGCCGCAGACGGCCACGGCGGATATCACCTCTGATGGCCTGGGCGATCTGCTGGAATATCGGTTCGCGGGCGGTGCCGGATTGCAGGGTGACGGGGAAGGTCCAGGGGCGCATGGTCTAGTTGTAATGACAAAAATGGATCTTTTCAATGTGCCATATCGCCCGATCCTGGAGCTGGCCACCCGGCCCCGGAGGCTTCATGCGCACCTCGAAACCCCACCCCGAACTCGCCCCCAAGGGCTTCCAGGGCCTGCTCCAGGTCGTCCGGCACGTCAGCGCCTCGGGGCTGGACCACGGCCTGCTGCACCTCCTCGAAGTGCGGGCCTCCCAGCTGAACGGCTGCGCCTACTGCATGGACATGCACGCCACCGCGGCCCTCGAGGGCGGCGAGTCCCAGCGGCGCCTGAACGTCCTGGCCGCCTGGCGCGAGGCGCCCCTGTTCACCGCCCGGGAGCGGGCCGCCCTGGCCTGGACCGAGGCGCTGACGGAACTGGGCCGCCACAAGGTGGACGACGCTCTGTACGCGGCCACCCGCGAGCACTTCACCGAGCAGGAGCTGGTGGACCTCACCTACGCCATTGCCCTCATCAACGCCTGGAACCGCCTGGGCGTGGGCCTGCAGCCCGACCTGCCCCCCGACAAGACAGAGGTGTCCGCATGAGCGCCCGCCTGACCTACCGCCTGGACCGGACTCCGCCGGTGGACGCCATCCGCGCCCTCTACGCCGCCGCGCCCCTGCGTCGGCCCATCCACGACCCCGAGCGCATCCGCCGCATGTTCGAGGACTCGAACGTGGTGATCTCCGCCTACGACGGGGATCGCCTCGTGGGCCTCCTGCGCGGCTGGACGGACTTCGTCTGGGATGGCTATGTCTGCGACCTCGCCGTGCATCCGGCCTTCCAGAAGGCGGGCGTGGGGCGTCAGCTGCTGGACCTGGCGGTGGGCCTGGGCGAGGGCATCCAGTGGGTGCTCCAGGCCGCGCCGCTGGCCCGGGACTACTACGCCCACGTGGGCTGGGAGAAGATCGAGAACGGCTGGAAGATGAACCGCGCGGGCTGGACTCCCACCTCCTACGAGGCCTACCAGGCCGAGCACGCAGACCTGGCGGAGAAGGCCTGATGACCGGCCCCGCTTCGCGCACCTTCGATCGCTGGGCCCTCCGCTATGCAAGGTGGGCCCTGGGCGCGGCCTTCCTCTCGGGCATCGCCTCCCGGTTCGGGTGGTGGGGCGCGGGCCGGGGCTACGGCACCTTCGCCAACTTCATGAAGTACACGGCCCAGGTGAACAGCTTCATGCCGGCCCGCACGATCCCCTTCCTGGCCTGGGCGGCCACCGTCGCGGAATGCGGCCTGGGCCTCGCGCTGCTCCTGCCGCTGCGGGGCCGGGCCGCCCGGGGCGTGGCCTTGGCCAGCGCGGCCCTCCTGGCGGTCTTCGGGGTCGCCATGGCGGTCTCCTTCGGCCCGAAGGAACCCCTCGACTACTCTGTCTTCTCCGCGTCCGCAGCGGCGCTGCTCCTGGCGTGCCACCCCGATCCCGAGGCTCCATGAACGACCTGTCCCTCTACCTCGTGTCCGTGCTGATCTGGGGGTCCACCTGGATCGCCATCACCTTCCAGTACGGGCGGGTGGCTCCTGAAGTCTCCGTGGTCTACCGCTTCGGTCTCGCCGCCTTCCTGCTGGCGGCCTGGTGCCTCCTGCGGGGGCTGAAGCTGCGGTTCACGCGGCGGGAGCACGGCTGGCTGGCCCTCCAGGGCGCCCTGATGTTCGGGCTCAACTACGTCTGCGTCTACCTCGCGGAGCAACGGATCCCCTCGGGCCTCATGGCGGTGATCTTTTCCCTGCTGGCGATCCTCAACCTCCTCGGCGCGCGGGTCTTCTTCGGGACGCCGGTGGCGCGGAAGGCCCTCGCGGGGGTGGCGCTGGGCATCGCCGGGGTGGGCCTAGTGTGCCTGCCGGGTGTGGGCTTCGGTACCGGGTCCCTCCGCGCGGGGCTGGGCCTAGCCCTGGGCGGCACCGTGGCCGCCAGCCTCAGCAACCTCGTCTCCCAGCGCAACCAGCGGCACGGCATCCCGGTCATGCAGGGCAACGCGGTGAGCATGGCCTACGGCGCGGCTTTCGTGGCCCTCTACTGCGCGCTGGCGGGCCGGCCCTTCACCTTCGACGCCTCGCTCCACTACCTGGGCTCCCTGGCCTTCCTGGCCGTGTTCGGGTCGATCCTGGCCTTCGGTGCCTACCTCACGCTCGTGGGCCGCATCGGGGCGGGCCGGGCGGGCTACGCCATGGTCGCCATCCCCGTGGTGGCCCTGGCCCTCTCCACGGCCGTGGAGGGCCTGCGGTGGCACTGGGGCCTGGCCCTGGGCGCGGCCTTCTGCCTGGCGGGCAACCTCCTCGTGCTGCCCGCCGGGGCCCGACCCCGCCTGGCCCGGGCCTGAGAGCTCGGGCCTGAGCGCCCAGGCCTGAGCGACTGGCCGGGCCGATAGACTGGAGGCATGACGAACGCCTCGCCCATGCCCTGGGACCGCCCCGCCCCCGAGCGAGAGGGCCTGCCCTCGGCCTGGTCGCTGTTTCCGGAGGACCTGGCGGCGCTGGGCTGCCCCGGCAGCGCCCTGGAGACGTTCAAGCGCCTCCACCGGCCCTGGACCTGGAAGGACGGCGCGCCCGACCTGGGCTCCGGCATCCGCCGCTGGCTGGAGGGTGTGGCGGATCTGCGCCTCCCGCGCCTCGCGGAACGCCAGCCCTCGTCGGACGGTTCCACCAAGCTGGCCCTGGAGCTGACGGACGGCAAGCGCATCGAAGCCGTCCACATGCCGCGCAAGGTGCGAAACCCCCGCGTGACCTACTGCATCTCCAGCCAGGTGGGCTGCGCCATGGGCTGCACCTTCTGCGCCACGGGCAGCATGGGCATCCTGCGCAACCTCCAGCCCGGCGAGATCCTGGGCCAGGTGCTGGCCCTCATGGCGGATCTGGGGCCGGATCGCGGGCATGAGCTGACGCTGGTGTTCATGGGCATGGGCGAGCCCCTGCACAACCTCGACCACCTGCACCGCGCCATCCGCCTCATGTGCCACCCGGCGGGCCTGGGCCTGGGGAAGAACCGCATCACCGTGAGCACCTCGGGCCTGGTGAGCGGCATCGAGAAGCTGGCGAAGCTCGAGCCACGGCCCTTGCTGGCGTTGAGCCTCAACGCCACCACGGACGAGGCGCGCGGCCGCACCATGCCCGTGAACCGCGTGTGGAACCTGGCGCGGCTGCGGAAGGCCCTGGACGACTGGGGCCCCAAGCGCGGCGAGAAGTTCTGCTTCGAGTACGTGCTCATCGCCGGCGAGAACGACACCGAGGCCGACGCCCAGCGTCTGGCGGACTGGCTGGGCGACCTGCGCAGCGGCCACAACCTGAACCTCATCCCCATGAACGAGCACGCCGCCAGTGCCTTCCGCGAGCCCGGCGAGGACCGCGTGCAGCAGTTCGCCGAGTGGCTGAAGGCGCGCGGCTGCTTCGTCACCGTCCGCCGCAGCAGGGGGCGCGATGTGCAGGGGGCCTGCGGGCAGCTGGTGAAGGGGAGGTGATTCCCCGGAGCTGGAGACCGGTCAGGGTGTCTCTTCGGATCGTTTCCGCAGCAGGCGGAGCCACTGGAAGGCCCAGGGCGCGCTGAGCACCAGCAGGGCCGGGATCCCGATCCACACGACCTCGGTGCCCAGGGAGAACAGCAGCCAGTCGAGGAGCTTCCCGGAGAGGGGGATCGGCGACACGAAGATGGGCTGCCAGACGCAGACGAACCGCGCCTTGGAGAACGGCAGCAGGAAGGCCACGCCCGTCCCGCCGAAGGTGCAGGCATCCAGCAGGCCATGGGAGAAGGCCGCGGAAAGGAGGCAGGCCCAATGACGCGGGTTGCGGAGCTCGGACCGGAAACCGATCAGCATGGCTCCGGTGGCGATGAGTACGGCGGCGATCAGGGAGTGGCTCATCCCCCGGTGGGAGAGGCTGGTGCCATCCAGGAGCGGGAGGAATCCCGTGAACCAGTCCAGGTCCGGTGCCAGCGCGCAGGCCACGGCGAAGGCCCAGGTCCGGCGGGGGGGCCGGCCCTTGGTGAAGGCCGCGCTGATGGTGAGGCCCGCGAGGGCGTGGCCGAGGAGGGAGGACATGGGGGATCCAAAAGGTCAGAGCCGGAACAGGCCCAGATCTGAGGGGACCCGACACGCTCGCAGGTGGTTCGACTGAATCCCGCCCCGGGACCTGATGACTGATCAGCAGAACGCGCAAACGGCCATGATATCCCAGCCGACGGTCACTCCGCGACGGCGAACACCACCTTGTCGTTCTTGAAACGGGGCAGAGAGAGCAGTTCCACCCTGGCGGTCTGCCGATCGCTGCTGATGGACAGGCGGTAGTGTTCATTCTGGGTGTAGGACCCGGGGACGACGCTCACTCTGCTGATCTGCCGCAGGCCGAGATCCTGGGCCCGGATGAGGAGGGTGCGGTCGGACCGGAGATCCAGGTTCTGGGTGAAGGCCGCGTCCCGCCAGCTGCGGCCCGACTGGTTCTTGCCGAACAGGGGGACTTCGATGATCCCCTCCTGCTCCAGCGTGTCCTGCACGCCGACGAGGTAGTGCAGGGAGTTCAGCCGGGCGAGCTGCTCGGCATTCTCGG
Source organism: Geothrix campi (assembly GCF_024609265.1). Taxonomy (GTDB): domain Bacteria; phylum Acidobacteriota; class Holophagae; order Holophagales; family Holophagaceae; genus Geothrix; species Geothrix campi. The sequence continues at coordinate 64,191 of NZ_JANHMP010000002.1, forward strand.
ACTGGAGGCGGGCCTGCCCTTCCAGGACGAGTGCCCGCTCCGCCTGGATGGCGGCGATCTCCTGTTCGATGCCCTGCTTCTGGCTCTCCAGGATCCGCAGTTCCCGCTGGAGTCGGCGGCCGACGGCCACGGCCTGGTCGCGCTCGCCGATGAGGGGATTCGGATTCTGCCGGGCGAGGCTGCGGGGGGTGATCGGGGCGGTGCCCTGGGAGACCCAGGTGCCGTAATCGCCATTGACGTAGAAGTGGTAGACCTCGAAGCCCGGGGCGAGGCGCTCCGAGAGGATCACGCGGCTCAGGGCCTTTCTGGCCTCTGCGTCCGAGTGCCCGTGACTCTTGAGGAACCGCAGCGCCAGTCCGTAGTGGCTGTCATTGGGCCTTGCGATCTCCGGCGCAGGCAAGGCGGCCTTGAGATCCACCAGATGGTCGTTGAGGGTCCGGAGCTCTGCATCCTTCTCCAGGATCTCCCGGAGCAGGCCCTGGCGGGAGGTGTCCTTCTCGATCCGGATCCGCGCCTCGAGGGCCTTCTTCTGGTCCTCGGTCAGCAGTAGGGGATCGGCCGCGAACCGGAGGTCCCCGACCCCGGCCAGGCCGAGCCTCCGGAACTGCTCGCTCCAGGCCTGCCGGAGCTGCTGCGCGGCCTCGTCGGCCTGGGACGCCTTCGCCGTCAGGGCGAGGATTTGCGGATCCTCACGCTTGCAGGCCGTGAAGACCGTCGAGAGCGAGGCCACCAGGAGCATGGACGAGAACCACCGGCGGCCGGCAAAGACCATGACCCCCTCCCGAGCAAGGACAGTCCAGGACGCCCGGGACATCCCTTCGAGTGTATTCAGGCGGCTGGATCCAGCCAAGGAACCTGGCTCCGATCAAGGAGGGGCGTGATTTCTCTTTGCGCCCGCCCGTCCTGGAGTGGATCGTTTTACATGCGCATTCCCATCCATCAACTCCCCCACGGCCTCGGCCTCGACCTTCCGGTGGCGGCCACGGCCCACGCGGCGGGCATGGACTTGCGGGCCGCAATTCCTGAGGGCGATCGGTGGGAGATCGCCCCGGGCCAGCGGCGGCTGGTGCCCACGGGCCTGGTGCTGGCCATCCCCCAGGGCTTCGAGGGGCAGGTGCGACCCCGTTCGGGCCTGGCCCTGCGTCACGGCCTCACGGTGCTGAACGCGCCCGGCACCATCGACGCCGACTACCGCGGCGAGGTGCAGGTGCTGCTCATCAACCACGGCGAGGCCCCCTTCGAACTGCGCCGCGGCGAGCGCATCGCCCAGCTCCTGGTGGCCCCGGTGGAGAGCTGGACCTGGCTCCCCGAGCCCAGTGTCGAGGCCCTGGGCGATACCGGGCGCGGCGACGGCGGTTACGGCAGTACGGGACGCTGAGAGGGTGGATTGGACACAACCCGGTTCCTCCCGCCCTCCTTGGCGCTGTAAAGGGCGGCATCGGCCCTGGCCAGGATGCCGTCTGGAGCGACATCGTCCGGATCGAAGGTGGTCAGGCCGATGCTCGCGGTCAAGGTGATGGGCCCCTGGCCGGATTGGACCGGCGTGTGTGCCAGCTGGTGCCGGAAGTGCTCGGCGAAGGCCATGGCACCAGCCTCGTCCGTGCCCGGGAGCAGGATGCCGAACTCCTCCCCGCCTAGGCGGCCGAAGAGGTCCAGCCGCCGCAGCCGCATCCGGGCCAGGTCCGCGAGGTGCCTGAGCGCGAGGTCCCCGGCGGCGTGGCCATGGGTGTCGTTCACCTGCTTGAAGTGGTCCAGGTCTAGCAGCAGGAAGGCCGCGGGCTTGCTGAAGCGCTTATGGCGGGCCAGCTCCATATCCATCTCCTGGAGGAAGCGGCGGCGGTTGGCCACGCCCGTGAGGGGATCTGTGGTGGCCAGGCGCTGCAGCTCCGCCTCCATGGCCTTGCGCTGGGTGATGTCCTCCTTGACGGCTAAGTAGTGCGTCGTCCGGCCGCCGGCATCCACGACGGGAGAGATGCGGGCCAACTCCCAATACTCGTCGCCGTTCTTCTTCCGGTTGATCAGTTCCCCTTCCCAGGGGAGACCCTGGTTGAGGGCGGCCCACATGTCCTCGAAGGTCTTCCGGGGGGTGTGGCCGGATTTGAGGATGCGGGGATTCCGGCCGAGCACCTCCGCCAGCGTGTAGCCCGTGGACCGGGTGAAGCCCGCATTGACGAACTGGATGTCGGCGTGAGTATCGGTGATGACAATGGAGGCGATGCTCTGTTCGACCGCGGCGGAGAGGAGGCGCTGGGACTCGGCCAGCCTCTCCCGCTCGGTGACATCCTGGCCCAGGGCCAGCAAGCCGATGATGGTCCCGTCGGCGTCCCTCAGGGGCTTGTCGTGCCACTCCACCAGGATCCAGCGCCCGTCCCGGGCGATGATCTCACTGGTGTTCGCGGTGCCCCGGCCTCCGGCAATCGCCTTCAGGAAGCGCTCTCGCGCCTCGTTCCGCTCCGCCTCCGGCGGGAAGATGGCGAACCAGTCGGCATTCTGGAGCTCCGACTGGGCGTAGCCCGAGAGTTCCTCCATGAAGCGATTGAAGCGGAGGATCCGCCCCTCGGGACCGAGGACGATGACGATGGCCTGGGCCGTATCGATCAGCCCTTCCGCGAAATCGCGCTCCCGGCGCATCGCCTCTTGCAGCTCCTTTCGCTGAGCGAGGGCCTGTTCCGTCGTGGCCTGGGCCCGCTCGAGGGTCTCAGCGACGCGTCCCTGCTGCAGGCCCAGCCGGATCGAGTCGCCGAGCATCTCGTGCAGGTGCTTGGTACCCGCGAGGATGTAGCCCAGGAGGAGGAGGCACATGAACCCGAAGGCCCACTGGAGGCCGGAATGGGCCCGGAGCAGAATCGCCACCGCCATGGGCACGCCAGTCAGCACCACGAAGGCGCGGAGGGCGGCCGGGACGGCCACCAGGATGGGCACGGAGCCAGCCACGATTCCGGCCAGCACGAGCCCGGTGAACATCCGTGCCTCCTCGCTGCCGTACCACACGAAGGGGACGGCGCCGACGCCCCAGGCCGCGGAGACGAAGGCCGTGGCCAGCACGTACCGACGGCGCCAGGCCATGGCGTGACCGGCATCCGGAACTGTCGTGGTGAAGAGGCGGGCCAGCGCGTAGCGGGCCGTCGTCGCCATCGCGACGAGCCCCCACCAGGCCAAGGCCATCCTTGCCGGGGTGCCCTGGGTCACGTTCACCCAGGCCAGCAGCCCGGCGGTGGCCAGGTGCGCACCCCAAGTGAAGGTCGCGTTCTTGAATATTTGGACTGTCATCCGCCGCTTAGCTTCAGCTTCGACGTCCGGATGGAGGTGGATCGACATGACCAGGTTCCTGATGGGTCGACTCGGGGATCGGGACCACGGTCGCTCACCCTTCTTGTCGGGTCGGAGCCCTCCACCCTGGAATTCTGGTTTGAACAGCTATAGGATCACCCTCCATCCCGGAGGTCTCATGCGACGCGCCGCCCTCGCCCTCTCCCTGGCCACCCTCCCGCTGCTGGCCGGCCAGCCGCTGGCCTATGCGGACGGCGCCACGAAGCTCGCCGGCTACCTGGCCAAGCCCGCGGCCACCAAGGGCAAGGTGCCCGGTGTGGTGGTGATCCACCAGTGGATGGGGCTCACAGACCACGAACGCAAGGTCTCGGACGACCTGGCCAAGCTGGGTTATGTGGCCTTGGCGGCGGATATCTATGGCGAAGGGGTGCACCCCGCGAACACGGTCGAGGCCGGCAAGCTGGCGGGTCAGTACAAGGGTGATCGGGCCCTCTACCGGCGCCGCATCGCCGCCGCCCTGGAGGCCCTGAAGGCCCAGAAGGGCGTGGACGGTACCCGCGTGGCGGTCATCGGCTTCTGCTTCGGCGGCACAGGTGCGCTGGAAGCGGCCCGGGCGGGTCTGCCCGTGAAGGGCGTGGTGTCCTTCCATGGTGGTCTGGACGTGCCGACGGGCTTCCAGCCCGGTCCCATCACCGCCAAGGTGCTGGTCTGCCACGGTGCGGATGATCCCTTCGTGCCCGCCAAGGACGTGGCCGCCTTCCAGGACGAGATGCGGGCCTCGAAGGCCGACTATGTGTTCGTGGCCTACGCGGGCGCCGTCCACGCCTTCACGCAGAAGGAGGCCGGCAGCGACAACTCGAAGGGAGCCGCCTACAACGAGGCCGCCCACCGCCGCAGCTGGCAGCACATGAAGGACTTCTTCAAGGAGATCTTCTAGCCAACCGTACAAGGCTGCGCCCCGCGATCGCGGGGCGCAGGTGTGAACAGCCTCAGTTGGCGCGGTTCGGATACACGGGCTTGCGGGTGGCGGCAGGCTGCTTCTTGATCGCCGCTTCCACTTCCTGGATGGCCCGATCCAGCTGGGGATCCTTGCCCTGGGCGAGCAGGGCGGGATCGTCGATCACCTCGATGTCGGGGTCCACGCCGTGACCCTCGACGATCCACTTCCCCTCCTTCGAGTAGATGCCGAAGGTGGGGACGGTCACGTTGCCGCCATCGATGAGGGCAGGGGCCCCGCTGATGCCGATGAGCCCGCCCCAGGTTCGGCGGCCGATCAGGGGACCGAGGCCGGCCTGGCGGAAATAGTGGGGGAAGAGGTCGCCGCCGGACCCGCTCCAGCCGTTGATGAGCATGGCCATGGGGCCATTGTGGGCGATCTGGGGCCACTGCCAGTCCTTGCCGTCGCGCACGCCCCAGTAGTTCAGGGTCTTGCGGCCCAGCATCTCGATGAAGCGGTCCGGGATCTGGCCGCCGCTGTTGAAGCGTTCGTCGATGATCAGACCGTCCTTGTCCCACTGGCCGCGGAACTGGCGCACCAGGTCGTTCTGCCCGCCAATGCCCGTGTCGGGCACGTAGACATAGCCGATGCGGCCGTGGGAGACCTTCTCCACATACTTCCGGTTGGCCTCGATCCAGGCCCAGTAGCGCTGGGGATAGTCGTTGGCCACGGTATCCACCGCCACGTCGCGGGCACCCTCCAGGGAGGGCTTGTCGTTGACGGTGAGGAGCACGGTCTTGCCCGCCAGCCCCTGAAAGGCTGCCCAGGGATCCGTGTGGATATCGAGGGGGATGCGGTTCACGGCCAGGAGGTAGTCGCCCTCCTTCACCTTGAGGCCCGGCTGGGCCAGAGGGCCCCGGACCTGGGCATCCCAGTCGGCACCGCGGAGGATGGTCTTGATGCGGAAGGCACCGTTTTCCAGGACGAAATCCGCGCCCAGCAGCCCCACACCCAGCCGGGCTGGCACCTCCTGGTCGCCGCCGCCCCGGTAGGCGTGAGAGGCGTTCAGCTCGGAGATGAGTTCGCCGATGACGAAGTTCACATCCTCACGGGTCACACAGTCCTTGAGTAGCTTCCCGTAGCGGACCTTCATGGCCTTCCAGTCCACGCCGTGCATGCTCGGGTCATAGAACAGGTCGCGCTCCAGGCGCCAGGCATCGTTGAAGATCTGCTGCCATTCGGCCTGGGGATCCACCGTCATCATCAGCTCGGTGGTGGGGAGCTTCTTCTCGAACTTCTGGTCGGGCTTGAGATCCACCAGGACATAGTCCTGCTTGCGGTTCACCAGCACCTTCTTGCCGTCGCCGCTGAGGAGGGCGCCGTCCACATCCGCCAGCACAGCCTTCTCCTCTCGCTCCTCCAGATCGTAGGTGTAGAGAGTGCTCTTGGTTTCGCCCATGGGGTTCAGCTGGATGGCGCGGCGGTAGACCAGCTTGCCCTTGGTGGCGGTCACGTCCGCGTAGTAGCCGGCGGCGGGCGGTAGCAGCACCATCCGCGCCTCGATCCCCTCGAGATCGATCTCCACGGGTTTGACGGCTTCCTTCTTGTCCGCGTCTTTCTTGTCTGTGTCCTTCTTGTCGGCGCCGTTGCCGGCATCCTTCTTCTCATCCTTCACGCCATCCGCATCGTTGCGGGGAGCCATAGGTGAGGCCACGTCCTTGCGCAGGGGGAAGGCCGCGAGGCGGGTGGTGGCCGCATAGGCCCAGGAACCGTCCAGGTCGCTGTAGGTGGGGCTGAACTGCTGTCCTGTGGTGAGGAAGAGGTAGTTGCCTTCGGGGTCGAAGACGGGATCACCGGCGTTGTAGAAGGGCGAGGTCAGCTCATGGCGCTGGCCGGTCTTCGTGTCGTAGACCGCCACCACGCTATTGCGGTTGGCGGTGTCGTGGGGATAGGCGAACCAGCGGCTGTCTGGGGACCAACTCGCGCGGAACTCCTCCAGGGGCTCCTCGAACATGTAGAGGCCCCGGTCCACCGCCTGAACCTTGCCGGTCTCCAGATCGCAGAGGTTGATGCGCATGGCCTGGTCCGCGAAGACCACGTGCTTGCCATCCGGGGACCAGGAGATGCGGTAGCGGAAGCCGGGGCCCAGGTGCGTGACCTGGCGCTCCTGGCCGGAGCCGTCCGCGGGCCGCACGCACAGCTCGTACTCGCCGCTACGGTCACTGAAGTAGGCCAGCTGCTTCCCGTCATGGGACAGCACGGGGTAGCGCTCCGCGGCGTCGGAGGTGCGCGTGAGGTTGATGACGTAGCCCTTTTCAGCGGGCACGGAGAAGACCTCGCCGCGAGCCTCGAAGACCACACGCTTGCCCTGGGGCGACAGAGTGGGGTTCTTGATGAGCTTGCTGGCGTTCTCCGTCCGGGGCTTAAGAGTGGCCCGGTCTGTCACCACCTCGACCTTCACCTCCACGAGCTTCTCGGTGGGGAGTTCGATGCGGTACAGCCGGCCCCCGGCCTCGAGCACGATGTCGGCGGGGCCGATGGCCGGGAAGTGGGCGTCGTAGTCCTTGAAGAAGGTGATCTGCTTGAAGGCCTTGGTGGCCAGGTCGTAGGACCAGATGTTGGCCCGCTTCACGCCATCGCGGTCCGACAGGAAGTAGAGCTTCCCGCCGTGCCACATGGGCTGGGAGTCGTTGGAACCGCCCTCGCTGGGGAGGCGGCTGGCGGTCTTCTTCTCAAGGTCGTAGAACCAGATCTCCGAGGCCATGCCGCCGCGGTAGCGCTTCCAGGTGCGGAAGTCCGTGCTGATGGGTTGATAGGCCAGTACCTTGCCGTCCGGAGACAGGGCACCGAACTCCGCATAGGGCAGGGGCAGGGCCTGGGGCAGGCCGCCGCCCTTGGGCACGAGGAAGAGCTTGTTGAAGCGGTCCTTGCCGGACTCCATGCCCGAGGCGAAGAGCAGGGACTTGCCGTCGGGGGTCCAGTCCACCATGCGATCGGCCATGGGGTGGTGGGTGACCCGCGTGGGAATGCCGCCAACCACGGGCAGTGTGTAGACATCCAGGTTGCCGTCGTAGTTGCCGCTGAAGGCCAGTTCCCTGCCATCGGGCGAGAAGCGGGCGAAGGACTCCTCGCCCTTGGGGGTGGACAACCGCTGGGCCACGCCGCCCGTCTTGGGCACGAGCCAGAGGTCGTTGGCGTAGGTGAACGCGATCTGGGTGGCCGACACGTCGGGGTACCGGATCAGGCGAGCGTCGATCTGCGCCGTCGCGCTGACGGAGGCTGCCACGACGAGGGCAGTGGCGAAGAAGGGCAACAGGCGCATACGGCTCTCCGGGTTCCTGAGGGGTCCACGCATCTTACGCACGAGAGGGCGGGAAGGTTGAGGGCCGATGGTGACTTGCGTTGGACAACACAGATCGCCCCGGGGCCCTCGCTGAAGTAAGGTGGCTCCCGGAGGCCGCCGTGCGAACCATCCTTTGCCTCGTCCTCGCCTGTTCGGGTCTGCTGGCCCAGCGCTCCCCGGTGGAGGAAGGCGCCCTGCGCGCCCACCTGGCCTTCCTGGCGGATGATGTGCTGGAGGGCCGTGGCACCGGCCAGCGCGGCGGGGAATTGGCCGTGCGGTATCTGGAGACCCAGCTCCAGGTGCTGGGTCTCCAGCCTGCCAACGGCGCCAGCTACCGCCAGGCCGTACGGCTATCGGGCGTCCACCTGGACGCGGCCGCCAGCAGTCTCGCCTTTGAGACGCCGAAGGGCGGCGTGGCGGCGGCGCTTGGGGCGGATCTCGTGGTGGGCGTGGCCGGGGCCGAACCCACCCTCGCTGTGGACGCCCCCCTGGTCTTCGTGGGCCATGGCATCGCCACCCCCGATGGTACCCGAGACGACTTCAAGGGGCTGGATGTGCGCGGCAAGGTCCTGGTCATGCTCGTGGGCGACCGCAAGGGCGGCGCGCCCATGCCTCTCTGCTGTCAGGCGGAGAACTATCAGGGGCGCTGGACCTACAAGTTCGAGGAAGCCCGCCGCCGTGGAGCTGCAGGCGCGCTGTTGGTGCACACGGACGCCTCCGCCGGTTATGGGTGGACCGTGGTCCGGAACGGCTGGACCGGCGAGCGCTTCCAGCAGCAAGGTTCAGGTCAGTCCGGCGCCATGCAGGGCTGGATCACCGAGGCCTTCGCCATCCGTCTCTTTGCCGCCGCGGGCCAGGATTTCCGCGCCCTGAGCGCCGGCGCCGACTCTGCAGGCTTCCGCCCGGTGCCGCTGCCCATCCGAGCCCGGGGGACGCTGCGCTCCGCCGTCCGGTCCCTGGAGCAGTGGAATGTGGTTGGCGTCCTGCCGGGCACGGATCCCGCCCTCCGCGACGAATGCCTGATCTACTCGGCCCACTGGGACCACTTCGGCAAGGGGCCGGACGGGGCCATCTACAGCGGCGCCGTGGACAACGCCACGGGCTGCGCCGCGGTGCTGGCCCTGGCGGAGGCGCTGGCGGCCCGGCTGCTCCCGCGCAGCGTGCTGTTCCTCTTCCCCTGTGCCGAAGAGCAGGGCCTGCTGGGCTCCTCGGCCTACGTGGCCGGGCCCCTGCGGCCGCTGGCGAAGACCCGGCTGGTCATCAACCTCGAGAGCCTCAACGTGGTCGGACCCACCCGCGACATCGGGTTGCTGGGCTCGGATGATCCGGCCACCCGCGCCCTCTGTGCCCGGGCGGCGGCGGCCACGGGCCTGGCGCTCACGCCCGCCAAGGCCGACCCCACGGGGCTCTGCTTCCGGTCGGATCACTTCCCGTTCATGCGGGCCGGCGTCCCCGCCCTGTCGCCGGGCTTCTCGCTGGATGGCGGCTGGGACTACCTGGGGGACAAGGCCGCAGCTCAGGCGAAGGCCTCGGACTTCCTGAACCACTACCACCGCCCTTCGGACCGCTACGACCCCGCCTGGAACCTGGCGGGCCTGATGCAGCAGGTGCGCTTCGCGCTGGAGCTGGGCCGGCTGGCTGGGACCGAGCGCTGAGGGATCAGACGCGGTGGCCGGGCTCTGCCCGGACATCGCGTGGGGGTCAAAGGGGGGACGCAGAGCGAGCTTCGGCGAGCGGGCGGTCCCCCCTTCATGTCAGAGACCCCGCACCGCCCAGCGCAGCTTGGCGCTGGTGGAGCGGGGATTGGCGCGGCGCTCCTCCGACGAGGCGCGGATGGGCTCGGGGGCGATGGCCGTGTACGTTCCCTCGCGGAGGCCCTGGAGGAAGGCCTTTTTCACGCGGCGGTCCTCGCCGGAGTGGAAAGTGAGGATGGCCACGCGGCCACCGGGGTTCAGGCAGCCGGGCAGCAGGGCGAGGAACTGGTCCAGCACCGTGAACTCGTCGTTCACGGCGATACGCAGGGCCTGGAAGGTGCGCTGGAGGGCTTTTTTCGTTTCATCTTCGTCGAATCCCCCGGAATGCAGGGCGGTGCGTACGCGATCCGCCAGGTCGCGCGTGGTGCGGATCGGCTGGCCCACCACCTCGCGGGCGATGGCCTCGGCGTGGGGTTCGTCGGCGTTCTCCATCAGCAACTCCGCCAGCGCCGGCGCATCCAGCGTGGCCAGCAGGTCCGCGGCGGAGCGGCCGCGCTGGGGGTTGAGGCGCAGGTCCAGCGGGCCTTCGACCTTCCAGGTGAAGCCCCGAGCCGGATTATCGATCTGCATGGAGGACACGCCCAGGTCCGCCAGCACCACGTCGAAGGGGCCCACCTCGGCCCGCAGGCGCGGCAGGCCCGCGAAGTTCATGCGTCGTGCGGTGAACACGTCCTCCCCGAACCCCAGCTCCCGCAGGCGCGCCTCGGTGCGCGGCAGTTCCAGGGGATCCACATCCACACCGATGAGCCGGCCTCCCGGCAGCAGGCGAGGCAGGAGTTCCCGAGCGTGGCCGCCATAGCCCAGCGTGGCGTCCAGGGCCACCTCGCCTGGCTTCGGTGCCAGGGCTTCCAGGATCTCCGCGACCATAATGGAGCGGTGGGTTCCCGCCGGCGTGTGGCCTCGGGCCGCCACCTTGGCCTGCTCCTCGGCGTAGCGCTCCGGAGCGAGTTCCTTGTACTTCTCATCGAAGCGCCGCGGGTGGCTGCCCTTGTAGCGGGGGCGGCGCGGGGGCCGGCCTGGGGCCTGATCGTCGTGTCCAGTCATGAGGCCATGGTACCCGTCAACGGGTCGTGACCTCCTTCAGGGCCAGGGCCATCCGGCGGCACGCTTCGTTCTGCTCCTCGACAGTATGAGCGGCGAAGCCCAGGCTCACGTGGGCGAGCGGTTGCCGGTTCAGGTCGTACAGGCTGCCGGGGTAGAAGACGACGCCGTGGGCGAGGCAGCGCTCGGTCCAGGCCTCGAGCGGCACCGCTTCGGCCACGCCGGCCCAGAGGGAGAGCCCCTCCCGTGGGTTCTTCACGGAGAGCGCCGGGTGGAGGTGCAGGAGGAGCCGGTCGACCATGGTCTCCCGCCGCTCGTCCGTGAGCTTCCGGACGCGCCGCAGGTGGCGGACGATCTCGCCGTCCCGCAGCGTCTCCTCGATGGTGGCCTCCTGCACGAGGTTGCCGGGCCAGTCCACCAGCTGCCGCTGCTGGGCCAGGGCCTTGATGAGGCTGGCCTCACCGGCCAGGAAGCCCACCTGGAGGCCCGGGGCCAGGATCTGCTCGAAGCTGCTGAAGTAGAGCACGCGGCCGAGGGGATCCTCGCTGGCCAGCGGCAGGTGGGGGTTGCGCTCGCGGTGGAAGCCCAGGGCAGGGTCGCCCTCCAGGATGCGGAACCCGTGGGCCTGGGAGAGCTGGAGCAGCCGCTGGCGCCGGGCGGGGTCGAGGTTCACCTGGGTGGGTTGCTGGGGACCGGCGGTCAGGTAGAGGAGGCGGATGGGTTCCCGACGCAGGAGGAGCTCGAGGGCCTCCACATCCAGCCCATGCGCGTCCACGGGGACCGGGAAGAGCCGCGCGCCAGCGGCCCGGAAGGCCTCGGCCACCCGGAACTGTCCCGGGTTCTCCACTGCCACCGCGTCGCCCGGGGCGAAGAGGACCCGGGAGACGAGGTTGAGCGTGCTCATCAAGCCCCGGGTGAGCAGCAGGTTGCCCGCCTCGACGGAGAGGCCGCGCAGGTCGCGCAGCATCTTGCAGAGCGAGTTCCGGAGGTCCAGGAGGCCCCGCGGATCCCAGCCCGGCTGGAGCAGGCGCTCCGGGTGCAGCCGCAGTACCCGGCCATAGGCCCGGTGGATGGCGTCCGTGGGGGTGAGCCTCAGGTCCGTGGTGTCCGGGATCAGCTGGAAGGATTCCGGCGCGGCGAGCCCGGGCTGGAAGAAGGGGCCGCTCCGGGGGGTGGCCCGTTTCCAGGAGGCCGAGTCCTGGGCCGTGATCCCCGTGGGGACATCCAGCACGACAGGCTGTTTCCGGGCGATGAACGTGCCCCGGTCCGGGGCGACTTCGATCCAGCCCTCCGCTTCGAGTTCCCGGTAGGCGGTCAGCGTCGTGTTGCGGTTCACGCCGAGGAGGTCCGCCATGGCTCGGGTCCCGGGCAGGGCCTCCCCCGGCTTGAAGCGTCCGTGCCGAACGCCCTCCTCGATGGCCTTCACCAGCTGGAGGTACAGGGGTTCCGGAAGGGATCGATCCAGTGCGATGGCGAGATCCCAGGTACCCAAATGGAACTCCATGGCTCGGGTTGGAAGGTGGTTGCTGGGTCAGAATCTGGCTGCGGACAGATCCCGTCAAGGCGGCCGGGAAAGTCCACAGCCCAGGTTGGGGCCCGGGCCACCCGGCACCAGATCCGATTTCGGAATCCGGAACCCTCCGGTACGGCATCAACCCCCTTCGGTCTCCCGGACAATGGGCTACCATCCACGAAACCGCAGGCTCTCCGGATGATCATGCCGATCCGTCGCTGGACATTCCCACTGGTTGCCGTTCTCGCCTTCGGCCAGGAGGCCGCCCCCTTTGCCCCGGCGGCGCCTGGGTCATGGCAACCGGCGTGGGAGTTGACGCTGCGGGGTGATCGTCTCTCGGATCCGGGCTATGTCTCGGATTCCTTCAAGCGCGTGGACCTCCAGCTCCGCCTGCGCTGGGCCTGGGAATCCGGGCACCTGCGCCTGGAAGCCGGAACGCGGTCAGCCCTGGGTTCGGACGGGAACCAGTTCAACGCCCCTCGGTGGGACCAGCAGCCATCCAACGGAACCCAGGTGGATGTGGCCCGGGGGACCTTCTCGTGGCTGTCGGAGCGGGCCTTCGGGTCCCTGAGCCTCGGGTTCCAGGAGAACGGGCTGCTGGCGTCCCAGGCTCTGTGGGACCGGGACCTCCGCTTCCTGGGGGCCGGAGGGCGGTTCGGGGTGCGCGACGAAGCGGGCTTGCTCCAGGAGGCGGGCGTCCGGGCCCAGGCCGGAAGGGTACGGAACCTCCTGGGCGGGGAGGTGGATCTCGCGGCCGGGCAGGTGGTCCTCAAGCTGGACACGGGCCCCTGGTCCTGGAGCGCCCATGCCGGGCGGTGGGGGCTGTCCTGGAACCCCGGTGACGAGCGGCTCCGCCCCCTGCCGGGTCACAATCCGACGGAGCGCCAGCACCTGACTGTCGATACGGCCGGGGCCTCTGGCACCTGGCATGCCACGCTCCCCATCGAGGCGGGCTGGTCCGGTTCGAGGAACCGCGAGACCGGCGAAACGGCGGAGGAGGTGCAGGCCGCCGTGGGGAGCCGCCTGCGGATCTACTGGCCCCAGCTGGCCTTCACCTGGCAGCGGCTGTCCTCCACGGGCACCCTCTACCCGGTGAACGGGGATGAATGGTGGTTCTACCGGAAGGCGCGGGGGCCCCGCTTCGACCTGGCCGTGCCGCTTCCCCGCCGCTGGCTCGTCACCCTCGTGTACCTCCGTCAGCGGACCGATGGCGCCGATGAATCGGTCACCCGGACGATGCTGGTCCTCCAGAAGCGGTTCTGATTCAGTAGGCGCGGTCGTCGGCCGGTGGTGCGTAGTCCCTGCCGAACTTGTTCTTGTGCGGTTCCAGGGCCGGCAACGAGAGGTTGAGATCCCAGGCGCCTCGGGACACCCCGGCCTCGATCTTCACCGTCCAGGTCTTTTCGCCGGATTCGGGATGCCAGAGGCGGAGCCGGTAGGTACCCGGGGGCACCTCGTCGAAGGCCAGGCCGGACCGCCCGTCCAGCACCTGCGCGAAAGGCGTTGCCACCACCCACAGGAAGGCATTCATCTGGTGATGCACATTGCAGTAGAGCTTCACCAGGCCCGGCCGGACCACTTTCACCTTCGGTGCGTCTCCCGGCTGGTACTGCCCCGTGTCGAAGCGGTTGCCCTCGGTCACGCTGAACACGTTGTGGAGGATGTGGTCGAGGTTCGGGAAGGCCACCTCGGTCCCTGGGGTGGCGAGGGAGACCCGGGGGTGGAACTGCTTCCCCACGGTCCGGATGGACACGGGTTTCGAAGGTCCCGGAGGCGGCAGGGTCGCGTCGATGGGTTCCAGGATGGCCACGCAGTCCTTCAGGGAGGCGCGGAGCCGGCCGTCCTTCTCGTGCAGCCGCACGGGCCCCTGGAGACCACCCGCCAGCAGGGGGACGGCCAGGACCAGTACCGGCAGGCCGTTCGCGGGGACTCGAATCATGCGGGACATCCAGGGTAGATTCGAGCCAGTATAGCCACCGACCAAGGAATGCCCATGTCGCAGTCCATGAGCTGGTACCGAACGCTGGCGTGGACCTTCTTCCTCCGGCAGGCGGCCGCGATCGTCGCCCTCTTCGCCCTCATCCTCTGGATGGCCTACAGCGAGGCGGAGCGGGGCGCCCAGGCCACGGCGAATTCCAGCCTGTCCGCCGGGCGGTACGTCGTGGAGCGCGCCTTCGAGCAGCAGGGGCGTTCGCTGGACGCGGGGCTGGAGGTCTTCACCCAGTACTCGGGCAATGTCGCCCTCATCGAACAGGCGCTGGAATCCGGGGCTGCCACCAGCCTCGCGGACACGCTGCTGGAGAACCTGCCGCGCCTGGGGGCGGACCTCGCCCTGGTGGTGAAGCCGGATGGCACCCTGCTGGCCGTCACGGGGGGAGGCGGGCGCCTCTCCTTCCCGGAGGTGGGGATCCTTCAGATGGCCCTGGCTCCGGAGGAGGCCGAGGTGGAAGGCCATCCCGGGCCGGTCTACCGGGGATTCCTCCAGGTCGACTGGGGGGATCGGCCGGGGGTCTACCACGCTGTAGCCCGTCCCCTGAAGGCTCCCGGTGGCCGGTCGCTCGGGGCGATGCTGGTGGGTGTCCGGGTGGACGACCGGGCTGCCAGTGACCTCCGGCGCGTGGCCATCGCGGGGCCTCAGCGCGGCGATCCTTCCGCCCACCTGGCTCTGCTCAGCCGGTTCCAGACCCTGGGCACCACGCTCCGCGGGACCGGGGAACTCGATCGGCTCCTGGCCCGGGAGCCGGCGCTCCTGGCGGTGCGCGGGCCGGTCCTGGATGGGCAGGGCTCCGGCGTGCTCGCCTTCCGCGTGGGTGGGCGGAACTATCTGGGGATGGTCTCGCCGATCCGGGGCGTGAACGCCCTCGATCTGGAAATGGCCGAGGTCCTGCTGATGCCTGTGGATCCGCTCCTGGCGCCCTTCCGCAACCTGCAGCGGGCCATCCTCGCCGTGGGGGCGGCCGGGCTCCTCGTCGCGCTGGCCCTCAGCCTCCGGTCCGCCCGGAAGGTGACGGCGCCGCTCAAGGAATTGGCCGCCGCCACGGAGGCCCTGGCGGCGGGGGAACCCCTGGAGACCCTCGCGCTCAGCCCCACCCAGGACGAAGTGGGCGTGCTCACCCGGGCCTTCAAGTCGATGGTGGCCGAGTTGAAGGTCAAGGATGACCTGCTGGCCCTGCTGGCCTCGGCCCGGAAGAGGCCCATGGAGGGCTCCGCGAAACCCCCAGTGCTCCGCCCCCCGTCCCTGGGGGAGACCGGGATCGACGAGGCCACGCGGCGCCTGGTGCCCGCGGCCACCCCGGTGCCAGAGGAGCCCCTGCCGACCGCTCTCGGGATCGGGGCGACCTTCGCCGGAAGGTACCGGGTGGAACGGCTGCTGGGTCGCGGCGGCATGGGGGTGGTCCTCCAGGTGCTGGATCTGCAGCTCGAGGAGGAGGTGGCCCTGAAGGTCATCCGCACCGAGTTGGCGTCGATCCCCGCGTTCCTGGACCGGCTCAAGCAGGAGATCCGCCTCGCCCGGAAGATCACTCACCGCTACGTGCTGCGGATCCATGATTTCGGCGAGAGCGACGGCATCCCCTACGTGACCATGGAGTACCTCCGGGGCACGACCCTCCGGGAGTTGCTGGAAGGGCGGGGACGCCTGCCGCTGCCGCTCGTGCTGCGGATCGCGCGCCAGGTGGCGGAGGGCCTGGAAGCGGCCCATCAGGGGGGCGTGATCCACCGGGACATCAAGCCCGCGAACGTGCTGTTCGATACGCGGGGCGACGCCAAGATCATGGATTTCGGCCTCGCCGCCCCCGCCGCCGGTGCCGCCCCGGGGGACGCCGAGAACCTCATCGGCTCGCCGCGCTACATGTCCCCCGAGCAGATTCGCGGCGGGCGGGTGGACGCCAGGACCGACCTCTATGCGCTGGGGGTCATGCTCTTCGAGCTGTGCTCAGGGAGTCCGCCCTTCGACAGCCCCCGCATCGAGGATCTGCTGGCCCTGCATCTGGAGGCCCGTCCGCCCGCGCTGGTGGAGTCGGTGCCGGATGTCCCTTCGGACCTGGGCCTCCTGGTGGCCCGGCTCATGGAGAAGCGCCCGGAGGATCGGCCCCAATCCGCCGCCGAAGTGGTGGAGATCCTGAAGGCGCTGGCCGCCAGTGGTGGGGCCACCTCCCGGCTGTGAACCGCCCTCAACCTCGCGGCAGCTGGCCGACGACGCCGCCAGCGCCGCGAGCACCTGCGCCTCCTGGTCCGGGCGGGGAGCATGCCCGCACCCCGGGGGGCAGCTTGAGCAGCCGCGTCTCCGTCATCTGTTCGGCGAGGGCGTCCACCTGCCGCCGGGGCGCTACGCTTTGGGCATGGCATCCTTCACCTTCCATCCCATCGGAACTCTGCGTTCGCCCTACGCGACGCGCATCGACGCGCCCCACCAGCCCACGGTGGTCGCGGGCACGGAGACGGGCGCGCCTGCCGAGGCCACGCTGGAGCTGGACCCCTCGCTGCCGGAGACGGTGCTGCGCGACCTGGAGGGCTTCGAGCGCGTGTGGCTCATCTTCGCCTTCCATTTGAGCGAGGGCTGGGCCCCGCTGGTGCAGCCACCGCGCGGGCCCAAGGCCAAGCGCGGCGTGCTGGCCACGCGCTCGCCCCACCGGCCCAACCCCATCGGGATCTCTTGCGTGGAGCTGGTGGCCGTGGAAGGCCGCACCCTGCGCCTGCGGGGCGTAGACCTGCTGGACGGCACGCCGGTGCTGGATCTGAAGCCCTATGTGCCCTATGCCGACGCCTTCCCGCAGGCCCGCGCGGGCTGGATCGATGCCGTGGATGCTGCCACGGGCGTCCACTCCGCGCCCGGCCCGAAGAAACCCCGGCGCGCTTGACGGGGTGGTGGGGCCGGTCCACCCTACGGACGCCCCCGACCCCAACCCAGGAGACCCCCCATGGTTCCGACACACATTCCGCTCGCGCATCTCTGGCTGCCCATCATCCTGTCCGCGGTCTTCGTCTTCGTGGTCAGCAGCCTCATCCACATGGTCCTGAAGTGGCACAACTCGGACTATCGGGCCCTGCCCAACGAGGACGAGGTCCGCGCCGCCATCCGCAAAGGTTCCCCCACGCCCGGCCAGTACGTGATCCCCTACTGCGGCGACATGAAGGAGATGGGCAAACCCGAGGTCCAGCAGAAATACACGGACGGACCCGTGGGCTTCCTGATGCTGGGCCCCAACGGCACCCCCAACATGGGCAAGGCCCTGGGCCTGTGGTTCCTCTATGCCGTGGCGGTGGCCTTCATGGCGGCCTACGTGGCTTCCCGCACCCTGGCTCCCGGCACCCATTACCTCCAAGTGTTCCGGGTCGTGGGTGCCGTCTCGTTCCTCACCTACGCGGGCGGCAGCGTCCAGATGGGCATCTGGGCGGGCAAGCCCTGGCGCAGCGTGGTCAAGGATCTGATCGACGGCCTCCTGTATGGCCTGGTGAGCGCCGGCGCCTTCGGCTGGCTCTGGCCGAAGCTCTGAGCCCGTGGAATCCGGCCGCGACCGCTACGGACGCATCTCGTACCGGAACCTCATCGCCTGGCCGGAACGCCTGAAGCGCGAGGAGCCGCTCCTCCGGCGAGTGCTGGAGAGCGCGCCCTCGCGCCGCGTGCTGGACCTGGGCTGTGGCACTGGCGAGCACGCCCGGCTGTTGGCCTCCCTCGGTTTCGAGACCACGGGCGTGGACGCCTCCCCCTCGCAGGTGGAGACGGCGCGGGAAGCCGATCCCGGGGGCCGCTACATACAGGGCAGCCTCACGGCCCTGGCTGATCTGGTGGAGCCCGGTTACGGTGGCGCTCTCTGCGTGGGCAACACCCTCCCTCACCTCACGGAGGAGGACGACCTGCGCCGCTGCTTCGGGAGTCTGGCGGGTCGCCTGCTGCCCGGCGGCGTCTTCCTGCTCCAGATCCTGAACTACGACCGCATCCTGGACCGTGGCGAACGCACCTTTCCCGTGCTCGTGCGGCCCGGGGAGGATGGAACCGAGACTGTCTTCCTGCGCCTGATGACGCCCCACGCCGATGGGCGCGTGACCTTCACGCCCGCCAACCTGTGCTGGCGTCCTGGAGCCGAGCCGCCCCTGGAACTGGTGTCTGCCGAAGAGGTCCAGCTGCGCGGCTGGCGGCGGGTCGAGGTGGAGGCGCTGCTGCGCGACGCCGGCTTCGACGTGCGCGAGACGTTTGGCACCATGACAGGCGAACCCTGGAGCCAGACGTCGGCGGATCTGGTGGTGGTGGCCCAGAGGCGCTGAATCACCGTGCCGGGGTCAACCCTGCGGGATCACATGGAACATTACGGCGAACACATGGCAGGCGCTGGCGGCCATGACGAAGAGGTGCCAGAGCGCGTGATGGTAGGGCAGCTTCTTCAGGCTGTAGATGGCGGCGCCCACGCTATAGAACCCCCCGCCCGCGAAGAGCCAGTAGAGGCCATGGGTGGACACGGCGTGGCCGAGAGGTTTGGCGGCGAAGACGATGAGCCAGCCCATCAGGAGGTAGATGCCCGTGGAAATGTAGCCCATGCGCCTGGCGAAGACTGGATCCATGTCCGTGTCCGAAGGCAGGGCATGGAGATGGTCCACCGCGGGGGGGCGGAAGACCTGCTTGGCGAGTCGGGCGTAGAACACGGCCTTGAACACGATGCCCAGCGCGGCCAGGCCCCAGACCAGGCCGAACAGCGTCCAGCCCACGGCACCGCGCAGGGCGGACAGGCAGAAGGGCGTGTAGGTGCCGGCGATGAGCACGAAGATGGCCGAGTGGTCGAAGACCTTGAAGACCAGCTTCACCCGGGGACCGCGGAAGGCGTGGTAGAGGGTGGACATGAGGTACAGCAGGATGAGACTGGAGCCGAAGATGGTGACGCCCACCACATCGCGGGCGGTGCCGTGGAGCGCGGCGAAGACCACCATCACCACCAGTCCCGCGATGGCCAGGGCCACGCCCAGCCCATGCGTCAGGCTGTTGGCCAGCTCCTCGCGGCGGGTCTGGGGAGTCGAGCCTGGAATCACGGCGCTGGGGGACATCCCTCAAGGATGACAGACTCTGAGGGTGTCTTTTCCTGGAGCTTCCATGCGCCTCGGTGCCCTGCTGCTGGCCATCTGCCTCGCTTCTGGCGGGGTGTCCGTCGCCGCGCCTGCTCCCGCGCAGCGCCTCCGGGGCGTGGTGGTGAGCCAGGAACGGCTGGCTTCCGAGGCCGGCGCGGGTGTGTTGCGCGAGGGTGGCAGCGCGGTGGATGCCGCCGTGGCCACGGCCTTCGCGCTGGCCGTGGTGCATCCCGCCGCGGGCAACCTGGGCGGAGGCGGCTTCCTACTCTCCCGCCCTACCGCAGGTAAGGCCTCCTTTATCGATTTCCGCGAGACGGCCCCGGTCGCGGCCCACCCCCGCATGTGGCTGAAGCCGGATGGGACCTACGACGAGGCGAGGCATCACGACAGCCTGGCGTCCGTGGGTGTGCCCGGCACCGTCGCGGGGCTGCGCGAGGCCTGGAAGCGCGAAGGCCACCTGCCCTGGGCGCGGTTGCTGAAGCCCGCCATCCAACTGGCCCGGGAGGGCTTCGTGCTGACGCAGAACCAGGCGGCGAGCTTGGCGGAACAGCTGCCCGCCTTCGCCCGCCATGCGCCGACCCTGGCGCAGTTCAGCCGGAAGGGCTCGCCCCTCCGTGCCGGCGACCGCCTGGTGCAGCGCGATCTGGCCCGTACCCTCACTCGATTGTCGAAGGACTGGATGGACTTCTACAACGGCGAAACCGCGCGGCTCATGGTGCGCGACATGAAGGCGAACGGTGGCTTGATCGCCGCTGGGGATCTGCGTGGCTACAAGCCCGTGATGCGCGAACCGCTGCGCGGCGCGTACCACGGCTTCGAATTGCTGGCCGCGCCACCGCCCAGCTCCGGCGGCCAGGTGCTGATCGAGGCCCTGAACATCCTCGAAGGCTACGACTTCAAGGGCGCCGGCGCGGGTTCACCAACGGCCATTCATCTCGCTTCCGAGGCGTTGCGCCGGGCCTTCGCGGATCGGGCACAGTCCCTGGGCGATCCCGGCTTCAACCCGGATATTCCAATGGCGCGGCTGCTCTCAAAAACCTATGCGACGGAGCTCCGCGCCACCATCCGGCCCGACCGGGCCTCGACCTCGGATCCGGCCCGATTCTCCTGGGAGGCGGATCACCCGCACACCACCCACCTGTCCGTCCTCGACCGCGAGGGTAATGCCGTGAGCCTCACCTACACGCTGGAGGAGAGCTACGGCCTCAAACGCATCGTGCCTGGCGCGGGCTTCTTGCTGAACAACGAACTGGGTGACTTCAATGCGGTGCCGGGGCTGACGGATGCCACAGGCCGCATCGGCACGGCGCCGAACCTGGCCCGGCCCGGGCAGCGGCCGCTGTCGAGCATGTGCCCCGTTATCCTCGTGAAGGATGGCGCGGTGTTCATGGTGAGCGGCAGCCCCGGCGGGCGGACCATTCCCGCCACCGTGCTGAACACCGTGCTCAACGCCGTAGACTTCGGTATGGACGCCCGCGCCGCCGTGGACGCCCCGCGCTTCCACCACCAGTGGCTGCCGAACCATATCCAGGTCGAGGCCAGCCTCCCCGCTGTCACCCAGGAGGCGCTGAAGGCCCTGGGGCACGCGATCAAAGAGGTCCCGAAGCAGGGCTGCGCGCAGGTGATCCTGGTGCACCACGGCCAGGCCGAAGGCGCCGCCGACACCAAGAGGTGGTCGGATAGCGGCGCCGCGGTGGAGTGATCAGTTCTTCAGGTGCTTGTCGAACCAGTGGAGCATCTCCCAGAGGGTGTGTTCGACGGATTCGCGGGCGAGGTAGCCGTGGGATTCCAGCGGCAACGTGACGTAGCGGGCGGTCTGGCCGTTGCCCTTGAGGGCCGCGTAGAGCCGCTCGCTTTGGAGGGGGAAGGTGCCCGAGTTGTTGTCCGCCTCGCCGTGGATGAGCAGGATCGGTGCGTTGAAATGGTTGGCCGACATGAAGGGCGACACCTTCAGGTACATGTCCGGAGCTTCCCAGAGTGTGCGTCGCTCGCTCTGGAAGCCGAAGGGCGTCAGCGTGCGGTTGTAGGCGCCGCTGCGGGCGATGCCGGCCTTGAAGAGGGTCGAGTGGGCCAGCAGATTGGCGGTCATGAAGGCGCCGTAGCTGTGGCCGCCCACGCCCACCCGTTTCGGATCGATGACGCCCAGCTCGTCGGCCTTGTCGATGGCGGCCTTGGCACTGGCCACGACCTGGTCGAGGTAGGTGTCGTTCACGGTCTTGGGATCGCCCACCACGGGCATGGTGGCGCTATCCAGCACCACGTAGCCCGACAGCAGGAAGAACAGATGGGACATGCCGTTGATGGTCGTGAAACGGTCTGCAGACCCACTCACCTGGCCGGCGGTGCCGGCGTCCGTGAACTCGAGCGGGTAGGCCCACACCACGGCGGGGCGCCGCTCGCCAGCCTTGTAGTCCGGAGGCAGGTACAGCGTGAAGCTGAGGGCCACGCCATCGGGTCGCGTGTAGGTCACGAGCTTCTTCTGGATCTTCCGCAGCTCGGGCAGAGGATCCGCGAAGGCCGTGAGGGCCGCCGCAGGGGCGTTCGGGGCGGAGCCGTGCAGGAAGTAGTTCGGCGCCTCCGTGGAGCTCTCACGCCGGGTGATGAAGCGGCCATCCGGTAGCAAGGCCATGAGAGCTTCGTAGGCCCCCTCGCCGCAGCGGAAGAGGCGCTCGGTCCGTAAAATGGCGGGATCGAAGCGGGCCAGGAATGGGCGATCGCCGGAGGGCGTGGCGCCGGCCCCCGTGAGGAAGAGCTTCCCGGCCTCCTCGCGCAGGGCCGTGTGGCCGTTGGGCAGCAGGCGGGTCAGGAACGTGCCCGGGGCTTTGTAGCGGTCGTTGGCGCTGAGGTCGAAGGCCAGACGGGCCTCCGCGGATTTCGCGGGGTCCACCAGCCAGGTGCGGGTCCAGCGGCGGTCGCGCTCGTACTCGCGCACCACGGCCAGGTCACCGGACTCGCCCCACTCCAGGCCCATGAGCCGGGCCTTGAGGCGGATGAGTTCAGCGGGAGCAGTCTGGAAGGGCGCCGCCTGCGTCAGCAAGTGGTCGCGGAACTCGGCGTTCTGTTTGGGGTCGCCGCCGTCCAGGGCCTCGACCCAGGCAAGGGTGGCGGATTCCGTGGGCCGCCAGTGCAGATGGCGGGGGCCCGTGCGCACACCCTCCATGGGGATGCCCTCGGCCAGAGGCAGATCCGCCGCGGTATGGACGACCTTGCCGGTGCGATCCCAGACCTCTTCGCGAACGGGGAACTGGAAGGCCGGCACCAGGTAGGAGAAGGGACGCTGAAGACGCGCCACCAGGATCAGCTTCCCATCGGGCGAGGGCTGGATGTCCGCGTAGAGGCCGGGCTTGCCGATGGGCTTCAGCGCCCCGGTGACGAGGTCCACGCGCACCAGCTGGGACTGGGCCAGGAATTCGAATAGGGTTTCGTCGAAGGCGTTCTGGAGCAGATCCTGGTAGGTGGGCGCGGGGGCGGCCTTGCCCTCGGTCTCCTGGATGCGCGGGCCGACGGGCACCTCAGGCGCCTTGGGCGCCGGGCCCTGGTTCGCGGGCACCGCCTTGGCGAGCAGGGAGCCGTCCGGCATCCAGTCCAGGGGCTGGCCCAGCACCGCGTTGAGCTTCAGGCCCGGCACGCGGTGGACCTTCCCGGTAGTGACCTCGCCGACCCACAGCTCGGTGGCCGCGGCGCCGGTGCCGGTCAGCACGAAGCGCCGGCCATCCGGCGACCAGCGGGGCTGACCCAGGGTTACTTCGGAGGGCAGGACGATGGGGCGGGCTGGCCCGCCCTTCAGGTCCTGGATGGCCAGGGCCTTCAGCCGCGGCGGATTGTGGGGGCCGCGGATGCGGGGGTTCAGGCGCAGGCCCGCCAGGCGGGCCATGGGTTGGGCCAGGGCCTGGATGGGGGGATTGCGTTCGAATTCCGTGAGCAGGAAGCGGTCGCCCATGGGGCTGATCACGAGGTTGGGTGTCCCGGGGGCGTCCAGCACCTTCTCAACGGCCTTGGGCGCCTTCTGGTAGGGCTTCGGCTGGGCGGCGAGGGCCAGGCACAGGAAGGGTGCGAGGAGACGCAACATGGAAACTCCGGGGGATGCCCGGGAGCATACCACGCCATGCGATGTAAATACTCAGTCGACCCGGAACCGTGCGTGGCTGCCGCCGGGACCTGGCGTCACTTCCAGCCGAGCTGAGATGCGCGCCTTCACGTCGTCCAGGTGGCTGATGAGGCCTACCAGGCGGCCGCCCTGGTTCAGTTCCTCCAGGGTGCGGAGGGCCAAGTCCAGGGCCTCGGAGTCGAGGCTGCCGAAGCCTTCGTCGATGAAAACAGTATCGAGGCGGATGCCGCCGGCGTGGCGCTGCACCACGTCGGAGAGGCCCAGGGCCAGGGCCAGGCTGGCCTGGAAACCTTCGCCGCCCGAGAGCGAGCTCACCGCCCGGGCGCGGCCCGTGTGGCTGTCCGTGATCTCCAATTCGAGGCCGCCCGCCCGCCGCAGATCGCCGCCGGCCGTGGCCCGCTGCAGGGCGTAGCGCTGCTTGCTCATGCGACGCAGCCGCTCCGAGGCCGAGACCAGCACCTCGTCGAGGAGGGCGCCCTGCACGTAGCGCTCGAAGGAGACCCGGGCGCCATCCTCGCCCCTGGCCACGCGGGCCAGGCTGGAGGCCGCACGGTGGCGGCGTTCCTCCGCGCCCTGCCGGGCTTCCAATGCGGCCAAGGTCGTGGCGAGGCGCTGGAGCGCGACTCGCTCAGATTGCGCCTGGCCCAGGGCCTCGCCGGCCAGGGAGAACCGCGTCTGGGCAGCGTCCCGGGTGATCTGCAGCGAAGGCAGGTTCGGAATTGGCTGTTCTCCGGTCGGAAGGTCAACGCCAGCCGCTGTCAAAGCCGCCAGGAAATCCGCCTCGGTCTTCCGGGCTTCCATCCGGCCGGCTTCCAGGCGATCCCCGTGGGACTTGAGGGCCGCCTCGGCTTCGATGGCCGCTGTCTGGGCCGCGTCCCGGGCTGTGCGGGCCGCCTTCAGCCCGGCCTCGGACCGGGCCAGCTCACCTTCCGCCTCCCGCCGCTGGGCAACGAGGGCGCCGGGGGCGCGCAGTCCCTCGGGCAGGGCTTCCTCGTGGACCCTTATCCGGCCCTGGGCTCCGGCTTCCAGAAGCGCGACCTCCGATTGCCGTCGGGTGGTGGCGGTGAGCTGGGCCTCCGTCTGCTGCTGGATCTCTTCCGCTTTGGCCAAGCTCCGCTCGATCTCGGGCAGACGGGCTTCCGCTTGGCGGCTACGCTCCAGAGCTTCCAGGCATCGCGCCTCCTCGGCGGCCAGGGTGGCGGGATCCGCGTGCGCGTCCTCGCCCAGATGGTGGGCGAGATCTTCGCGGCGGGCACGGGCGGTCTCCAGGGCGGAGGAGCGTGCCGCGGCAGCCTCCTGGGCGCGGGCCAGGGCCGTCTCGGCCGCGTCCTGCCGAACCTGGGCCTGTTGGAGCTCCGGCTCGCCGGGCTGATCCGCCGAGGGCCCGGCGGGATGGGGATGGACCTCGCTGCCGCAGACGGGGCAGGGCTCACCGGGCTTCAGGTTCTGGGCCAGATGGGCGGCCTGGGCCGCCAGGCGTCGTTCCTGGAGATCGCGGTAGTGGTCGCGGGCCTGCTTCACGGCCTGTTGGGCGGCGCCCAGGTGGGTGCGGGCGGTGTCCAGATTGATGGAGGCGCGCTCGATCTCCTGCTCTGCCTGCTCGAACTGCGCCCATTGCTTCCGCTTCTGGCTGGCCAGGCGGAGCAGGCCCTCCCGACCCGCCCGTTGGGAGGCTTCGGTTCGCAGGTCTTGCAGCAGGGCCTTCTGACGCGTGGCCTCCAGCCTGGTGGCATCGCGGAGCCTGGTCTGTTTCTCGGCCAGATCCTCGAGCTGTTTCCGTTCCCGGGCTGCTTCCGCGACGGCCTTTCGTGCCTGCTCAAGAGCCACCAGTCTGGGTTCGAGTTCCTTCAGCCGGTCGATGGCGCGGCGCAGGCCCTCGCGGCGGGGTTCCTCGCGTTCAGCCTCGGCCAGAATACCTTCGGCCTTGGTGAGGACCAGGGCCCGTGATGCAGCGGCCTCCGCCAGTCGGATGGCCTCCTGTTCCAGCGTGTGGACCCGGGCGAGGGCCTCCTCCAGATGCTGCCCCTCGCGCAGGACCGCCTCCGCCTGGTCGAAGGCGACCCGGGCTTCCGTCTGCTCTTGGGTTCGTTCCTTCACGCGCTGGGCCGCGGCCTCCAGGCGGTCGGGCAGGTCCTGGGCGGTCGCCACGCCGGCCTGCTCAAGGAGCTGCCGGGCCTCGGCCTGGGCTGTGAGGAGCGAGCCGCGCAGGGCTTTCTCCTCCTCCGCCAGGGCCTCGGCGATGGCGGCGTAACGAGCCGTCTGGAAGAGAGTCTGCAGGATGGCCTGGCGCTCAGCGGAGCCCGCCAGCATGAACTCCTGGAAACGGCCCTGGGGCAGCAGGACCACCTGCCGGAACTGGCTGGCCTTGAAGCCCAGCAGGTCCGCCACCTTGGCATCCACCACCGTGGGTTTCTCCGTGGCCAGGGGCACCTCGGCGCCATCCACCAGTTCCCACAGGTGGGCCGCGTAGAGCTGCTTCTTCAGGCCGCCGCCGCGCTGCTTCGGCACCTGCTGTTCCGGCGTGCGCTCCACCCGGTAGGACTTCCCGCCCAGGGCGAAGTCGAAGGTCACGTGAGTGGGGAGGTCCGCCGTGGCGAAGTGGCTGCGCAGGTCGCGGGTCTCGCGCTGGCCGCCGCTGGTCTGGCCGTAGAGGGCGTAGCTGATGCCGTCGAGGATGCTGGTCTTGCCCGCGCCGGTGGGACCGTGGATGAGAAAGAAGGACTGGTCCCCCAGGTCCGCGAAGTCGAGCCCCAGCCGTCCGGCGTAGGGACCGAAGGCCTCCAGGGTGAGGCGCAGGGGCTTCATTCGGCCGCCTCCCCGGACAGCAGCCGCCCGGCCACGGTGTGGAAGAGGGCCCGCTCCTCGTCGTCCATCCCGCGGCCCGCGGTGTCCTGGAAGAAGGTCTCGAAGAGGACCGCCGGATCCAGGTCGCGATCCGCGGTGCGCGCGATGTCCTGGGCCGGTGCGGCCGGCGGAGCGGGCTGGATGCCGAGGATGTTGGGGTAGATCTGGCGCAGGCGGGCCATGGCGTCCAGCACCGGGCCCTGGTCCAGCAGGTCGAGGAACAGGTAGTCGTCGGGATTGCCTTGGGGCCCGCGCATCAGGTCGTCGAAGTGGCCTCGCAGGCGCCGCAGGTCGCGCCGGGGTGTGAGGGGCAGCGACTCGGTGTGGGCGGGGCCGTGCTCCGGCAGTTCCACCAGGGTCAGGGCCTTCACGTGGGCCGCCTCGGAGGCGCTGTACTTGAGCAGGCTGCCTGCGTAGCGCACCTGGGGATAGCCGGCCACCTGGGGGCGGTGCAGGTGGCCCAGGGCCGCATAGCCGCAGTCCTTGAACAATGCTGCGTCCACCTCGCCGGTGCCGCCCAAGGCCAGGCCCAGCTCCGAATCGGAGCCCTCGCCCCCGGCCACGAAGGCGTGGGCCACAGCTACGAAACGGTGATTCGAGGGGTGGGCGGCGCGGGCCCGGGCCAGCTGAGCCGCCAGGGCGTCCTGGTGGGTGCGGATGCCCTCGTCCTGGAGCGCATGGCGGGCCATGACGGGATCCGCGTAGGGCAGGAGGTGGAAGGCCGCGGAGCCGATGAGGACCGGGGCCGTCGCCTCCAAAGTGCCCGCCACGTGGAGGCCCTGGGCCTTCAGGAAGCCCGAGGCGAAGCCCAGGCGCTCGGGGCTGTCGTGGTTGCCCGCGATGATCAGCACCGGTACGCCGAGACCCCGCACGATGCGGTCGAGGGTGTCATCCAGCAGGGTCACAGCTTCCTTGGGGGGCACGGCCCGGTCGTAGATGTCCCCGGCCACCACCAGGGCCTCGGCGCGGGTCTCCCTGACCATGGCAGCCACCTGCTCGAGGGCGTGGGCCTGGTCCTCCAGCAGGTTGGCATTGCAGAGGGTCTTGCCGAGGTGCCAGTCGGAGGTGTGGAGGAAGCGCATGGGGTTCCGGAAGGAGGGCGTCGCACCCCGAGTATTGCATCCCAGAACGACGAAGCCCCCTTGCGGGGGCCTCGTCGTTCTGGATCGGAGGGATCGCTACTCGCGTTCCGCCCGGTTGAATGCGTCAGCCAGGGTCGCCTTTTTGAACTCGGGCTGGCGGGCCTTGGCGGCGTCCATGTCACCGCGCTCCTGATCCTGCTCCAGCTGCTTGACGGAGAGGCCGATGCGGCGCTCGGTGGGATCGAGCTTCACGATCTTCATGGTGAGATCCTGGCCGGCGGCGAACTCCTTCTGGATGTCCTCCACCCGCTTGCGGCTCAGCTCGGAGACGTGGACCAGACCCTCGATGCCATCGCCGAGGTCGACGAAGGCGCCGAAGTCGGTCAGGCGGGCGATCTTGCCGGTGAGCACATCGCCCACGTGGTGGTTCTCGAAGAAGATCTCCCAGACGTTGGGCTCCATCTGCTTCACGCCGAGGCTCATGCGCTGGGCCAGGGGGTCCAGGTTGAGGACCTTGGCGGTGACTTCGTCGCCCTTCTTTACGATCTCGCCGGGGTGCTTGATCTTCTTGGTCCAGCTGAAGTCGGACACGTGGATGAGGCCGTCGATGCCCTCTTCCAGCTCGACGAAGGCGCCGAACTCCGTGATGTTGCGCACGGTGCCCGTGACGATCATGCCGGGCTGGTACTTCTCGGCGATGGCCATCCAGGGGTTGGGGGTGATCTGCTTCATGCCGAGGCTGATGCGGCGGTTCTCGGAATCCACCTGCAGGATCAGGGCCTCGACCTGGTCGCCCAGGTTGACCATGCCCTTGGCGGACTTGACCTTCTTGGTCCAGCTCATCTCGGAGACATGGACCAGGCCCTCGATGCCGGGCTCCAGCTCCACGAATGCGCCGTAATCGGTGATTGAGACGACCTTGCCCTTGACGGTGGCCTGGATGGGATAGCGCTCCTCGACGGAGAGCCAGGGATCCGGGAACTTCTGCTTGTAGCCGAGGCTGACGCGCTCGGTGTCCTTGTCGTACTTGAGCACGGCCACTTCGACCTTGTCGCCCACCTGGAACATCTCGCTGGGGTGGTTGAGCCGGCCCCAGGACATGTCGGTGATGTGTAGCAGGCCGTCCACACCGCCGAGGTCGACGAAGGCGCCGTACTCGGTGATGTTCTTGATGGTGCCTTCGACCAGCTTGCCTTCCTCGAGGCCCGCGAGGGTCTCTTCCTTCAGGCTCGCGTTGATGGTCTCGAGGAACAGCTTGCGGGACAGGACGATGTTGCCCCGACGGCGGTTGACCTTGATGACCTTCATGTCGAAGGACTTGCCGAGGTAGGGATCCAGGTTGCGGACGGGCTTCATGTCCACCTGGCTGCCGGGCAGGAAGGCGCGGATGCCGATGTCCACGGCCAGGCCGCCCTTGACCTTCTCGAGCACCGTGCCGTGCACGGTCATGTTGGAACGGAAGGCCTTCTCGACCTCGTCCCAGATCTTCATCTTCTCGGCGCGCTCACGGCTGAGGCGCACGTTGCCGTTGGCATCCTCGAGCATTTCGAGCAGCACTTCGACCACGTCGCCCACCTGGACGCCCTGGGTGCCATCCGGATTGTTGAACTCATCCAGATTGACGGTGCCTGACCCCTTGTAGCCGATGTCGATGATGACGTCCTTGCCGCGGATCTCCACGACGACGCCACGTACGACCTCTTCTTCGCGCAGGCCACGGGTCTCGCCTTGCAGGGCGGCCATGAACTCCTGGCCTTCCTCGCTGCCGTCCTCGATATATCCCGAGTCGAGCACGGTGATGCGGCCCATCTGCTTGGAGCCTAGGCCCTTGATGATTGATTCTAACTTGGACATGTAAGTCCACCTCTTTTGGTTGCGCCCACGCTCTGGTGGTGCGCTGGAATCCCGGCACACGAAGTCCGGCAGAACGCCCAGGTTATCTGGGAATGCCTTGAGAGGCCAGGAAAAAGGGCTGGACAGCCTTCAGACCGAGATGACCACGATCTCGGGGTCCACTTCCTTCTGGAGCATGCCCTCGATGGCCACCAGGGTGCCCGTGAGGCTGGCGGGGCAGGACCCGCAGGCGCCCATATAACGGATCATGACCTGCTTCTCGTGGCGCCCGATCAGCTCAAGGCCGCCGCCGTCCGCCGCCAGGGCGGGCAGGATGGCGCTTTCCAGGACCATGCGGATGTCCTTGAGCATGGGGTCGTTCTCGTCATCCACCTTGCTGAAGACCCGGGGCCCCCCGGTCGCGGGGGCCTGTCCGCCGCCCACGCCAGCCGCGGCGCGGATGGGTGCGGCCAGCAGGGGCAGCATCTCGGGCCAGCCCTTGTCGTCGGTCTTGGTGACGGTGAGGAACTTGTCCTGCATGAAGACGGAGGTGACATTCCCCACGGCGAAGAGGCCCTTGGCCAGCTCATCGTGCTCGGCAGTCTCCGCGTTGGGGAAGGACTTGGGAAAGCCCAGGGCCACGGATTCCTTCAGCACGAATTTTACGGCGTTGGGGTTGGGCGTGTATTCGATTTCAGCGATCTTCGGCATGGCTACTCCGTGCTCACTTCTTCCTCGCCCTTGAGCGCGGCGTGGAGGGTGGCCCAGGGGAGGACGGCGCACTTCACGCGGCTGGGCAGGTCCTTGACGCCGCTGAAGAGGGTGAGTTTGCCCAGCAGGGGCGCCTGGGTGGCGGGATCCAGCTCGCCGCGCACCATGCCGCGGAACTGTTCGGCCATGGCTTCGGCCTCGGCCACCGACTTGCCCTTCACGGCGCCGGTCATGAGGCTGGCGCTGGCGGTGTCGATGGCGCAGCCGCTGCCCTGGAACTTGATGTCCTGCACGACACCGTCCTCGATCACCAGGGTCAGATCGAGCTGGTCGCCGCAGAGCGGGTTGAAGCCCTCGGCGTGGTGGGTGCAGACCTCAAGCTTCCCGAAGTTCCGGGGCTTCTTGTTGTGCTCCAGGATCACCTGCTGGTAGAGCTCGCGGGGGTCGGTCATTGGTCAGGTCCAGATGCAGAAAAGACATCCACGAAGGACACGAAGGGGAAAGGCAGGACCCGAAGATTCAAGATCGGCCCGTGTGCGCTTCCTTCGTGCTCTTGACCCATCTTCGTGTCCTTCGTGGAGATCCTTTTCATTTGAACAGCTCGATGGCCTTGAGGACGGCCGACACCAGGATGTCCACTTCCTCGCGGGTGTTGAAGTAGGCGAAGGAGGCGCGGGTGGTGGCCGGCACGCAGAACCGGGTCATGACGGGCTGGGCGCAGTGGTGGCCCGCGCGGACCACGACGCCTTCGCCGTCCAGCAGGCTGCCCATGTCGTGGGCGTGGATGCCCTCCACCACGAAGGAGAGGACGCTGGCCTTGTCCCGGGCGTTGCCCAGGATGCGCAGGCCGGGGATGGCCGCCAGGCGTTCCGTGGCGTAGGCCAGCAGTTCGTGCTCGTGGGCGGCGATGCGGTCCAGGCCCAGGGCGGTCACATAGTCGATGGCCACGCCCAGGCCGATGGCGGCGGCGATGGGCGGGGTGCCCGCCTCGAACTTGCCCGGGGCGGGGAGGTAGGTGGTCTTCTCCCAGGTGACAGAGCGGATCATGCTGCCGCCGCCGTGCCAGGGGGGCATGGCCTCCAGGTGGGCCAGCTTGCCGTAGAGCACCCCAATGCCCGTGGGGCCCGAGAGCTTGTGGCCGCTGAACACGTAGAAGTCGGCGTCCAGATCCTGCACGTCCACCGCGAGGTGGGGTACCGCCTGGGCGCCATCCACCAGCACGGGCACGCCCTTGGCGTGGGCGCGGGCGATGATTTCCTTCACGGGATTCACAGTGCCCAGGACATTGCTGACATGGACCACGCCCAGGATCCTGGTGCGGTCGGTGATGAGCTCGTCGAGGGAGTCCAGGATCAGCTCGCCGTCGTCGGTCATGGGGATGACCTTGATCGTGGCGCCCTTCTCCTGGGCCAGCATCTGCCAGGGCACGATGTTGGCGTGGTGCTCCATGGCGGACAGAAGGATCTCGTCGCCTGCCTTCACGTTCATCCGGCCGAAGGTCTGCGCCACGAGGTTGATGGCCTCCGTGGTGCCGCGGGTCCAGACGATCTCCTTGATCGAGCCGGCCCCGATGAACCGGCGCACTTTCTCGCGAGCGGCCTCGTAGAAATCCGTGGCCTCCTGGCTGAGGGTGCTCACGCCTCGGTGCACGTTGGTGTGCTCATCCCGCTGGTACTTCGTCATGCGCTCGATGACCTGAACAGGCATCTGCCCACTCACCGCGCTGTCGAGATAGATCACCGGTTTCCCGTGCAATACGCGCGAGAGCAGGGGGAAGTCCTGGCGGACGGCCGCCACATCGAGGGTCTTCAGGTCGACGCTCATCCGAGGTCTCCCAGGGAGGTGGCCTGGGTGCGGGCCATGACGAGCTGGCGCAGGGCCCGGCGCAGGCTGGCCACGGGGATGTGGGTCAGCACATCGGCCGCGAAGCCGTAGGTGAGCAGGTTGCGGGCATCGTCGGCGTTCATGCCACGGCTCTGGAGGTAGAACAGCTCCTCCGGGTCCAGTTGGCCCACCGCCGCGCCGTGGCTGCATTTCACATCGTCCGCGTAGATCTCCAGCTGGGGCTTGGTGTCCACCCGGGCAGTTTCCGAAAGCAGCAGGTTGCGGCTCTGCTGCTGGGCGTCTGTGCCTTGGGCCCCAGGGGCCACGCGGATCTGGCCATTGAAGATGGCGCGGGCTTTCCCATCCACGATGCACTTGTGGAGCTGATGGCTGGAGGCCTGGGGCTCGGCGTGGTGCAGGAAGCTGTGGGTATCGGCCACCTGCGCACCGTCCAGCAGGACCAGGCCGTCCAGGCTGGCCTCGGCGCCCTCGGCCAGGCGCACCCAGGGTTGCTGGCGAGAGAGACGGGCCCCGAAGCTGAGGGTGCGGGAGTGGTACTGGCCGCCCTTGCCGACCTCGGCCTTGAGGGTGCCGAGGTGATAGGCCTCGGGGCTTTCGCGTTGCACGCGCTCGTGGCGCAGGATGGCACCTTCCGCCACATGGACTTCGACCACGGGGCAGCTCAGATAGGCGCCCTCGCCGTGGTGCTCCTCGACCAGTTCCAGCTCCGCCCCGCGTTCCAGAAGCACGAGGACCCGCGGGAAGACGGCGATGGGGGTCTCGGCCTTGGTGATGAAGAGCAGGTGCAGGGGCAGGGCCACCTTGAGGTTTTTCGGCACCAGGATCACGGCGCCATCCTGGAAGCGGGCGGTATTCAGATCTTCGAAAAGTCCTTTGGCCACGCCGTTACCGATGCTGCCCAGCGCATGGCAGGCCTCGCTGGCATGGGACATGGGGAAGTAGCGCACACCGGCGGGAACGGCCGAGGCGCAGCTGGCGTGAGGGGCGTGGTGCCCGTTCACGAAGACCTGGCGCGTGCCGACCATCTCCGGGAGCAGGTGACTGCTGATGTCCACCGTGGCCTTGGGGGCGGGGCCGAACGCGAGGCCGGCCAGGGCCTTCAAGTCCGTGTACTTCCAGTCCTCTTCGCGGGTCGCGGGCAGCTCGCGCCCCGCCAACCGCAGCTCTGCCGCTTCGCGCAGCGAAGCCCACTCGGTGGGCCTTGGGCCGCTGAGCAGATCGGCCAGCAGGTTGGGGCCAGCCACCATCGTGGTCATCGGGCGCCCCCGGCGGCCGCCTCTTCCAGGACCCAGTCGTAGCCGCGGTCCTCAAGCTCCGTGGCCAGCTCCTTGCCGGCACTCTTGAGGATGCGACCGCCGGAGAGCACGTGCACGAACTGGGGCTGGATGGTCTCCAGGATGCGCGGGAAGTGGGTGATGATCAGCAGGGCGCGATCGGGGCGCTGGAGCTTGTTCACGGCGTCGCCCAGGACGCGCAGGGCGTCGATGTCCAGGCCGCTGTCCAGCTCGTCGAGAATGGCCAGCTTGGGTTCCAGCACGGCCATCTGGAGGATCTCGTTGCGCTTCTTCTCGCCGCCGCTGAAGCCTTCGTTGAGGCTGCGGTCCAGGAACTCCTCCTTCATGGCCACGAGCTTGATCTTCTCGTGGATGAAGTCGTCGAACTCCAGGGGGTCCAGCTCGTCGCGGCCCTCGGCCTCGGCCTTCTTGTTGTAGGCCAGGCGCAGGAAGGCGGCGTTGCTGACGCCCGGCACCTCGATGGGGTGCTGGAAGCCCATGAAGATCCCGGCGCGGGCCCGCTCGTCGGCCGCCAGCTCGAAGAGATTGCGCCCCTCGTAGAGCACCTCGCCGCCGGTGACTTCGTAGGCCGGGTGGCCCACCAGCACCTTGCCCAGCGTGGACTTGCCCGAGCCGTTGGGGCCCATGATGGCGTGGATCTCCCCCGCCTTGATCTCCAGGTCGATCCCCTTCAGCACTGGCGTGCCGTTGATCGAGGCGGTGAGGTTCTTGATCGAAAGCATTCAATACTCCAAAGACAAAGAATCAACCGCGAAAGGCACGAAGGTTCGCGAAAGGCAATGGCCGTGAGGTTTCGCGTCCATTCGCGTGTTTCGCGGTTCCATCCTTAGCCCACGCTTCCTTCGAGTTTCAACGACAGCAGCTTGGTGGCTTCGACGGCGAACTCCATGGGGAGCTCGCGGAAGACGTCCTTGCAGAAGCCGTTGATGATCATGCTGATGGCTTCTTCGGCCGGAATGCCGCGCTGCTGGAAGTAGAGCAGCTGCTCCTCGCCGATCTTGCTGGTGGTGGCTTCGTGTTCCACCCGGGCGCTGCGGTTCTGCACCTCGATGTAGGGGAAGGTGCTGGCGCTGCAGGATTGCCCGATGAGCATGGAATCGCACTGGCTGAAGTTGCGGGCGCCCTCGGCTTTGGGCTGCACCTTCACCAGGCCGCGGTAGCTGTTGGAGCTGTCGCCGGCGCTGATGCCCTTGCTGATGATGGTGCTTTTCGTGTTGCGGCCGATGTGGATCATCTTGGTGCCGGTGTCGGCCTGCTGCTTGTGGTTGGTGAGCGCCACGCTGTAGAACTCGCCGATGCTGTCGTCGCCCAGCAGCACGCAGCTGGGGTACTTCCAGGTGATGGCGCTGCCGGTCTCCACCTGGGTCCAGCTGATGTGCGAACCCTTGCCCTTGCAGAGGCCGCGCTTGGTCACGAAGTTGAAGATGCCACCCACACCATCCTTGTCGCCCGCGTACCAGTTCTGCACAGTGCTGTACTTGATGGAGGCGCGATCCAGGGCCACCAGCTCAACCACGGCGGCGTGCAGCTGGTTGGTGTCGAACTGCGGGGCCGTGCAGCCTTCCAGGTAGCTCACGCTGGCGCCTTCCTCGGCCACGATGAGGGTGCGTTCGAACTGGCCCGATTCCTTGTTGTTGATGCGGAAGTAGGTGCTCAGGTCCATGGGGCAGGCCACGCCCTTGGGGATGTACACGAAGCTGCCGTCCGTGAACACCGCGCTGTTGAGGGCCGCGTAGAAGTTGTCGGAGGAGGGCACCACGCTGCCCAGGTACTGCTTCACCAGGTCGGGGTGGGACTTCACGGCCTCGCTGAAGCTGCAGAAGATGATGCCGACGGTGGCCAGCTTCTCCCGGTAGGTGGTGGTCACGCTGACGGAGTCGAAGACCACGTCCACGGCCACGCCCGCCAGGGCCTCCTGCTCATGGATGGGCACGCCCAGCTTCTCGAAGGTGCGCCGCAGCTCGGGATCCACCTCGTCCATGGAGGCGTACTGGGGCTTCTTGGGCCTGGGGGCGCTGTAGTAGACGATCTTCTGGAAGTCGGGTTTGGGGTAGGCCACCTTGGCCCAATCCGGCTCGGTCATGGTCAGCCAGTGGCGGTAGGCCTTGAGACGGAACTCGAGCAGCCAGTCGGGTTCGCCCTTCTTGGCCGAGATGAACCGGATGACGTCTTCGTTGAGTCCGGGCGCGACGCTATCCGCCTCGATGTCCGTCACGAAGCCGTACTTGTATTCCTGGCTGGTGACCACATTCAGCGTGGAACTCATCCTGCCTCCCGAGACCTCCATTCTGGAATCTCGACTAAAATTGTCAACTTAATAGACGGTGGCTCCGGTCACGCTTCCCCGGGAGCGTCCAATTCCTTGAGCAGACCCCGGATCTGATTCTTCACACCCTTGGCCTGGGAGTCGTTGAGGTCGCCAGGCTCGGCGTCCAGACCGGCCTTGAGCAGGGCCCGGGCCTCCTCTCGGTCGCCCAGGCCGGCCAGCGCGGCGCCGAGCTGGAAGTGGTTGATGAGGGTCGGTTCCTTCTCCAGCAGGGGATCGAGCAGGTCCAGCACTTCCTGGTGGCGCTTGAGGGCCAGGAGGTATTGGCCCAGCAGGGTGCGGGCGCGGGGCTCCATGCCCGGCAGCGGGTGGGCATGCAGACGGCGGACCTCGATCAGGTCCTGCTCCGAAGCCTGGCCGTTCATCAGGCGGTAGGCCTGGCGCATGAGGGCGGCCTCCCAGGCGCCCGTGCTCTTGGGATGGCGGGTCAGAAAGGCATCCAGGATCCGGGCGATCTCGGCCTCGCGCTTCTGGGCCATGAGGTGTTCCAGGCCCAGGCGCAGGGCCAGGAAGCAGAGGCGCGGATGCCGGTCCGAGCAGGCGAAATCCAGGGCCGCCTTCAGGGACTTCTCCGGATTCTGGAGGAAGGCCAGGCGCAGATCCAGCCACTCGGAACGCTGGCTCTTCCCCTTGCGCCGGGCGCGCTTGAGGAGAAGGGCGGCGGGCTCCAGCTGGCTCTCGTCCAGCAGGCTCTCGACCTCGTCCAGCAGGGTCTGGGTGCCGGTCTTCCCGTCCCGGGCCTCGCGCAGCTGCTGGTGATCCTC
This sequence comes from Geothrix campi, assembly GCF_024609265.1. GTDB lineage: Bacteria > Acidobacteriota > Holophagae > Holophagales > Holophagaceae > Geothrix > Geothrix campi. Next base: position 99,913 of record NZ_JANHMP010000002.1, read on the forward strand.
GGCGTCCACCATGAGCAGGAGATGGGGATCGCCGGGGTTCTGCATCAGCAGTTCCTGGAGGATGGCGAAGGCCTTGGACCGGTCGCCCTGCTGGAGGTAGGCCTCGGCCAGGGATTCGCGCACGTGGAGGTCGCCGGGCAGGTAAGCGCTGGCCTCCTTGAGCGTGGGCACTGCCAGGGCGCTTTCCCCCCGGGCCAGGTGGACTTGCCCCAGCAGAAGCAAGGTCTCGCCATCCTTGCGGCGGGCCACGGCCTCCTGCGCCGCCTCCAGGGCACCCTGCAGGTCTTCTTCGTCCAGCAGCAGTTCCGCCAGCAGCATCCGGGGCTCGGCATCATCGGGACGCAGATCCGAGGCCTGATGCAGGGCTTCGATGGCCTGGTCCGCCTGATCCGGCAGCTCCTGCAGCAGCTTGGCCAGCAGCATCCAGGCTTCGAAGTGGCGCGGGCTCAGGCTCACGGCCTTGCGGACCAGGCCTTCCGCCTCTTCAAGGTTCTGGGCGGCCTCGTGCAGGGAGGCGGCGGTGAAGATCAGCTCGTAGTTCCTGGGATCGAGGGGCAGGGCCTGGCCCAGGCGCTGGGCCGCGCCCGGCAGGTCGGCGGCTTCCAGCAGGGCCGTGGTCTCCAGCAGGGCGCGCTTGAGCTGGGACATGGATTTGGGCCGGGCGATGGGCAGGATGCGGGCCCGGTAGCGGGTGAACAACTCCCGGGCGCTGATGAGGTGCAGGTTCTCCTCCACCAGCTGCTCCCAGCGCTCGGAGAAGGCATGGGCGTCCAGCTGGCGCTTGTGCTCCATCTCCTGCACGAGGGCCATGAGGCCGTTGCGGAGCATCACCTCGCTGCGCTCCAGCTTGCCCAACTGGTCGGAGACGGTCTCCAGATAGGTCTCCACCCGGCGCAGGGTCTCCTCCAGCCCAGTGATGCGCTCCAGGAGGTGCTCCTCCAGGTCCTCGCCGCCCTCGGGCTCGTCCGGCTCGTCCTCCCAGGTCTGGTCCCCGGCCAGGATGAGGAGTCGCGTGCCGCATTTCACGCAGGTCTCCCGGTCCCCGGGGTTCCAGGAAAGGCAATTCTGGCAGTAGGAACCAGGCAGATCGTTGGCCATGATTCCAGGATAGCTGGCCCTGGGGGGCTGAAGGTTTTATCCTGATGCCCGCGAGGGCGGCCCATGAGCGACGAGCAGGAACGCCAGGACAAGCGTCAGGAGGCCATGGAGTGGGTGGGGAAGGCCTACCAGCTGCACATGAAGGGTGAAGTGGCCAAGGCCATCGGCCTCTACACTAAATCCATCGAGATCTGCCCTACGGCCGAGGCCTACACCTTCCGGGGCTGGGCCCGCTCCTTCGAGAAGGACTACGCCTCGGCCATCGAGGACTGCCACCGGGCCATCGATCTGGATCCCGAGTTCGGGAACCCCTACAACGACATCGGCGCCTACTACGTGGAGCAGGGCGAGCCCGACGAGGCCATCCCCTGGCTGCGCATGGCCCTCAAGGCCAAGCGGTACGAAAGCTACTGCTTTCCCCACTTCAACCTGGGCCGCGTGTACGAGGCCAAGGGCCAGCTGGACAAGGCCCTCGAGCATTTCCGCCACGCCCTGGACGAGAACCCGCGCTACGCCCTCGCGGCCAAGGCCGTCGAACGGGTGAAGGGCAAGCTGGCGCCGAGGGACCCGGAGAAGATCGGCTGACCTTGCCTGGAATCGGGTGAGTGGCCCAGCCATCGCCGGAAAGCGGCAGGGCCGGTTGTCGTCGTTGCTCGCAGACGGAGGCCTGGTTTCCGAATACGCTTGGGGAAACCCAGAGCCTGCAGATCTGTCATGAGGGGCAATCCATGAGACCCAACGCGATGACGGCGTTTGTCTTGATCTCCGCTTCCTTGGCCAGCGGTGCAGGCCTGGCGACCACGCCAAGGCCCCTTCCGGGCAAGCATGCCAAGAGCGGCCTCACCTGTTTCGACTGTCACCGCAATGAGAATCCCACCCAGGCCGCGGTGGCCGAGGATTCCTGCATGGTCTGTCATGGGGACTATGCGGCCATGGCCGCCTACACCAAGCACCTGCCCATCAATCCCCACGATCCCCCTAAGAAGGAAAAGCACCCTGGCCCCTTCCCCTGCACGGACTGTCACCACCAGCACAAGGCCCCTGAAGTGAAGTGCCTGGAATGCCATACGGATTTCAAGTTGAAGGCGCCTTTGTAGCGGAGAACCTATTTCCGGGTTGAGGCCCGGATGGGCAGGACTTTGATCGAGGAGCGGGCCCTCCGGCCTGAATCTGTGCTGAACTGGAGGGGAGGTCCGCCATGAAGTTCACCATCGCCCACAGCCCGGATTCCGACGATGCCTACATGATGGCGCCCCTGGCGCTGGGGTGGCTGGATCCGGAGGAGTTCGAGATCACCTTCGTCCGCAAGGACATCGAGACCCTGAACGCCGAGGCCACGGAAGGCCGCTACGATGTCACGGCCATCAGCTTCGGCGCCTATCCGGAACTCCTGGGCCGCTACGACCTGTTGACCGCCGGCTCCAGCATCCAGGAGGGCACGGGCCCTCTCGTGGTGAGCGGCGCGCCCCTGGAACCGGCGGCGCTGAAGGGGCTCACCATCGCCATTCCGGGCCGGCGCACCAGCGCCTACTTGGCCATGCGGATCTGGTGCAAGTCTCTGGGCTTCGAGCCCAAGGTCGAGCTGCTGCCCTTCGACCAGATCCTGCCCGCCGTAGCCGAGGGCCGCTTCCAGGCCGGCCTGCTCATCCATGAAAGCCAGCTCATGTACCACGATGCGGGCCTGCGCCTGGTGGTCGATCTCGGCGCCTGGTGGAAGCACGCCTACGACCTGCCCCTGCCCATGGGTGGGAACGCCATCCGCCGGGACCTCCCCAAGGAGGTGAAGCAGCGCTTCGCCGTGCTCATGCGGAAGAGCGTGGAGCTGGCGCGCGCCCGCCACTGGGAGAGCGTTGATTACAGCCAGTCCTTCGGTCGCGGCATGGACCGCGAGATGATTGGCCGCTACGTGAACGCCTGGGTGAATGACTTCACAGTGGATCCCGGCCCCCGCGGCCGGGAGGCCGTGGAGAAGCTGCTGGGGCTTGAGCCCGTGTGGATCCAGGGCTGAAGTCGATCACCAATCAGCTCGGAACCATCCCGGGAAGGACGCCCTCGTCAGTGTTCATGACGCTCCCATCCCCTGCGCCGGGTTTCGCGGGGCCAATGGGATCGGGGAAGCTCGGTCCAGGGACCGTTCCTGGAGGTGGAATAGAGCCACCGGTCCCCGGAGTAGTAGTACACATAACCGCTGTAGGTGTAGTAGGGCTCCATGTCCAGCTCGACCACCGTGGGCAGGACGGGCACCACTTCCAGGCCACCCCCGCGCCCGGGCGCCACCACGCAGGCGGAAAGGGCGAACACCAGCACACCCAACGCGCTCAACATGAACACTCTGCTCTTCATCCTGCCGTTCTTCATCCTGGCCTCCTTTTTCGCTGCCGGGCTTGCTTGCCGGGTGGACGAGCGGCCGCTCTCGCGCCAGGGCGGGAGGGGCCTTCGAGGAAGACCTGCGACCGTGGGGTGGGGCCCGGTCTTCTGCGGGGTGCTTGACCGTGCCACAGTCCATCGGACCACGGGCCGTTCAGACGGAATGAGTCTCGGTCTTCAAGGCTTGGCCGTCAAGGCCGGAGGGAGGATTTGGAACCGGCGATCCCGCCCCTGCCGTTTCCGAAGGCAGGCGGCTACTCCCGCGCCGCCTCCAGGCGAATGGGCACCCGCAGCTTGCGGCCTTCGCGCTGGATGTCCAGCTGGGCGCTGCCACCCATGGGCAGGGTCTCCACGGCGTCGAGAAGACCATCCCAGTCCTCGATGGCACGGCCATTCACGGCCTGGATGAGGTCGCCCGGGAACACGCGCCGCCCTTCCATGCCCACACCCTGGAGGCCTGCTCGGGCCGCGGGGCCGCCGCGGTAGACCTTCCCCACCATCACGCCCTTCTGGGGGCCGAAGGCCCGCTCCACCAGCCGCGGCGCCACGGGTTCGAAGCCCAGGTTCGCCCGCTCCAGCTTTCCCCGGGCGATGAGCTGGGGCACCACGCGGTTCACCGTATCCACGGGCATGGCGAAGCCGATGCCGGCACTGGCCCCACTGGGGCTCTGGATGGCCGTGTTCACGCCCACGAGGCGGCCCGCGCTGTCCAGCAGCGGCCCACCGCTGTTGCCGGGGTTGATGGCCGCGTCGGTCTGGATGACCCCCGAGATGCGCCGCTGGGTGACGCTCTGGATCTCGCGGCCCAGGGCGGACACCACGCCGGTGGTCAGGGTCTGGTCCAGGCCGAACGGGTTGCCGATGGCCAGCACGGCCTGGCCCACCTGCAGGTCCGCGCTGGTGCCGAGGGGGATGGGCCGCAGCTTGGGCGGCGTCTTCGTCATCAGCAGGACGGCCAGGTCCTTGTCCGGCGCTCCGCCCACGTAGGCCGCCTCGTGGCGGCTGCCATCAGAGAGGGTGATGAAGGCCCGGGTGGCGCCCTGGATCACGTGGAAGTTCGTGACCACATGCCCCTGGGCGTCCCAGATGAAGCCTGTGCCGGAGCCTGCTGGGACTTCCACCAGGTCGAGCCCGAAGAAGTCACGGGCGCGTTCCTCGGTGGTGGTGATGTAGACCACGCTGGGAGCGGCCTCCTTGAACCGCTGGGCCTGGACCTTCTCCCATTCGTAGAGCGGCCCGCGGGCCTCCACGGAGCGCGGTTTCGCCAGGCTTGGCGTGAGGGCGTGGCCGCACCAGCCGGCGAGGAGGCCTGCGGACAACAGGCCGAGGATGAGAACGCTCCGGCGCATGGGACCTCCAAGGCGGAACCCAATCTATCTGCTTGGAGAGACAGGTCAACCCCTTGGGATCGAAGAATTATGTTTTTTCGAGACCACTGGTTGACATGTGACTTAAAGGCGCTAATATTTTATTCGGCAATGGCGTCATGGCCTGCGTCTCAGGCGCATGGACGACCGGGATCCACATTCAAAGGAGGAACTCATGACCATCCTTCGCACCCGCAACCCCCAGGCCCTGCCGGCTACGGCCGCCAGCCTGGAACCCTTCCGCTTCATGCGCGACTTCATGCGCTGGGATCCGCTCCGGGACTACGAGCTGGGCGCCCCCGCGGCCGCCTTCATGCCGAGCTTCGACGTGAAGGAAACGCCGGATGCCTACCAGTTCCGGGCCGATCTGCCCGGCATCCTTGAGGCCGACCTGGAGATCAGCCTGGAAGGCACCCGCCTCACCGTCGCCGGCAAGCGCGAGGAGGAGGTTCTGAAGGACGGGGAGCGCGTCCATCTGTCGGAGCGCAGCCACGGCCAGTTCAGCCGCACGTTCACCCTCCCCGAGGACGTGGAGGGAGAGAAGGTGGTGGCGGAACTCCGCAACGGCGTCCTCACCCTCATGGTGCCCAAGCGGCCTGAGGTCCGGCCCCGCAAGATCAATGTCAGTCTGGGATGAGCATCCCGCTTACGAAAAGGCCCCGGAAACGGGGCCTTTTTCGCATCAGTTGTAGAAGAACTGGGGGGAACCGAAGGTGCCCGGTGTGGTGGCGTTGTTGAAGCGCACCACGATGTCACCGTCCGCCAGCACCAGATCCGGGAGGCCGTCCCCGTTCATGTCGCCGATGGCCACGCCCATGGGGCCCCAGGCGCCGCGGTAGGTCCTGGGGGTCAGCAGGGCGCCCGGGGTGGCCGGATCCTGGAGGAACACGGTCACGCTGCCCGGATCTCCGGGCAGGCCTGCATCGGCCACGGCCACGTCCAGCTTCCCGTCGCCGTTCAGGTCTCCCACGGCCAAGGCGGTGGAGCGGTAACCGGTGGTGTAGTGGACCGGCGGCAGGAAGGTGCCTGCGGTGGCGCCCTGGATCAGCACGCTCAGGCCCTGGGTGTCTGGGCTGAGGGCCGCGCCATAGTTGGCGGTGAGCAGGTCCAGCTTGCCATCGCCATTCAAGTCCGCGGCCTTGATGGCCACGGGCTGGACGCCGGTGGGGTAGTCCACGGCGCTCTGGGCGACCAGGGTCGGGGAGAACTGGAGCTGGCGCAGGACGGAGACGGTGTTCGCGGTCGTGGCCACGGCGATGTCCAGCGTGCCGTCCCCGTCCAGATCCGCCACGGTGACCGCCTGGGGATCACCGCCCACCGGGAACGTGACGGGGGCTGAGAAGGTCCCGGCGGTGGCTCCCTGGAGGAAGACCATGACGTTGTTGGCGCCGCTGGCCGCCACCACGATGTCCGTCTTGCCGTCGCCATCCAGGTCACCCACAGCCACGTCCAGCGGGGTGCGGCCGGGGGTGGCCAGCACGATGGCAGGCAGGAAGAAGCCTGGCTTGGCAGGATCCGCCAGCCGCACGCTCACGGTCTGGTCAGCCGCGTTGGCGACTACGAGATCGGGCCGACCGTCGCCGTTCACGTCCGCCACCACCAGATTGGCGGGCTCGGTTCCCACGCCGAAGCGGGTGGGCATGGCAAAGGCGCCCGCAGGCCCCTGGAGGCGCGTGGAGACATAGCCCTGAGTGGCCACGCCGCCGACGTCCGTGGAAACCAGACCCAGGATGTCCGGCTGGCCGTTGCCGTCGATGTCCGCCACGGCGATGGCGTTCACCAGGTAGCTGGCCGAGGGGCCGTAGTTGTAGTCGTGGTCCGAGTAGGAGCAGCCCAGCAGGGCGAGGATGCTGAGGGATCCGAGGAAGAGGGAGGTGCGTGGACGCATGGCGACTCCTTGAACCTGTGGAAACAAAGATGTGCGATTGGGCAGGGACCTGCAAGCAGGTAGGAGGTTGGACCCAGGGGAAGGCCCCCGGGTTGAGGCCTGATCAGACCGATTCGACGCTCACCTGCCAGCTGACCAGTTCCCGGGGCAGGAGGGCCGGCCAGTAGGCCACGATCTCCTGGGCCTTGGGCCGGCCCCCCGCGAAGCCGGTGACACCGGCCGGTCCCGCGGTGACGAGCGGGGCGATCTCCCGGCCGAAGCGTTCCACTTTTTTTCGATCCGGATCCTTCACGCTCAGGCGCAGGACGATCTCAGCGGGGTTCTCAGGGGCGGGCGCGATGCCCGCATGGACCGTGCTGGCGCCCAGGAATTCTGCATCGGTGTGCTCGTATTCGAAGCCGGCGGCCTTCAGGCGCTTCCAGACGATGTCTGCGCAGAGTTTCGCCTTCTCCAGGGCCCGGGGACCGCAGAGGGTCAGCTGGCCGGTGGCCTTGTAGCCCCTGAGATAGGCGCCACTCACCTTGAGGAAGGGCGTGCGGGGCTTGCCGGTGATGCCACTGACGCGCACCCGATCCGGCCCGGCCGATTCAAGGTGGATGCTGGAGAATTCCGCCACCACATCCGGCGTGATGTAGTTCTGGGGATCGCCCATTTCGTAGACGAGCTGCTCGCTCACGGTGTCCACCGTCACCAGGCCGCCGGTACCCGCATGTTTGGTGACGACGAAGGTGCCGTCCTCCGAACATTCCGCGATGGGATAACCCACGTTCCACAGCTCGGGCACTTCCCACCAGCGCGTGAAGTTGCCGCCGGTGCTCTGGGCGCCGCACTCCAGGATGTGGCCCGCGACGGTGCCCGCCGCCAGTCGGTTCCAGTCATCGGCGGCCCACTTGAACTCGTGGATGAGGGGCGCCAGCGTGAGGCCGGGATCCGTGCAGCGGCCTGTCAGCACGATGTCGGCGCCGGTATCGAGGGCCTCCACCATGGCCTGGGTCTGCAGATAGACGTTGGCGCTTAAGATCTCCCGGGGCGCATCGAACAGGCCTTCGCCCGTGTCCATGTTGGCCAGCTTCAGGCCCTTCGCCTGGAACTCGGGCAACCGCCCCAGCACGTCATCGCCAGTCACCGTGGCGATCTTCACACCTTTCACGCCCAGCTTTCGCGCCACCTCCAGCACGGCCGTGCGACAGGCTTCGGGGTTCACGCCGCCGGCGTTGGCCACCACGCGGATGCCCTTGGCCTTGAGCTGGGGCAGCACGCGCTTCATGAGGTCCACGAAATCGGTCGCATAGCCCAGCTGCGGATCCTTCCGCCGCTGCTTCTGCATGATGGACAGCGTCACCTCCGCCAGGTAGTCCAGCGTGAGGTAGTCGATCCCCCCCGCCTCCACCAGCCGCACCGGGGCATCGATACTGTCCCCCCAGAAACCCTGCCCATTGGCAATGCGCACAACCTTCGACATATGGAACTCCGATCGAGACGGACATCCAGTCTACCCATGGCGGGGAAACAGCCGAAGGTCCGGCTGCTGGAACCGGATCACTGCGCCGCCACGGTCTCCAGATCCGGGCAGTCAAAGATGCGTTGTGGGGAGATCACCGGTTCGTCCATCGGCGGCTGCCCCCGGTAGCGTTCGCGGATCTTGGCCTGGACCGCTGGGTGCGACAGGTCGAACTCCCCAAGCGTTTGGAGGGAGCCCAGCTCGATCCCGGCCCCCTCCTTGTAGATCTTCCAGACCAGCTCCGAGCAATAGATCTGGTCGTCCGACCATTCGAAGGTCAGGTCGTAGGGCTTGCCGAGAAACCGGGAGCCGGCAGCCTTCATGCGGCCCAGCACCTGAGGAGTGAGCCGCCGGTCCCGGTCCCTGAGGCGCTTGACCACCACCCGCCTCTGGGCCCCTCGTCGGATCCAGGCATCGAGGGGAGTCCACTTCACGGGCTGGACCGCCTCATAGACCATCCATCGCCTCCCTTGCAGGAAGAGGATCCCCATGTGGCTGTACCGCGAATGCGTCGCGAGCTGGATGGCCAGGCTCTGGGAGGAACGGGAGGTCTGGAACAGGATGTCCGCCTCCCGGAGCCTCGATCGGTCCACTTCGGCAGCGTGGCATCCCCCACTCAACATTCCGATGAGCAGGAGAGAGCGCAGAGGTTTCATTCGTACCTCAGCGCCTCGATCGGATCCAGCTTGCTGGCCTTGGCAGCGGGATAGAGGCCGAAAATGAGGCCGATGGCGGCGGGCACGGCGAAGGCGCTGACGAGGGCCCAGAGCGGCACGGAGCCCATGGTGCCCAGCAGGGCCTTGCCGATGGCGGCGCCCAGGACGAAGCCCAGGCCCACGCCGATGGCGCCGCCCATGATGCAGAGGAAGGCGGCCTCGATGAGGAACTGCAGCAGCACGTCCCGACGTTTGGCGCCCACGGCCTTGCGCACGCCGATCTCGCGGGTGCGTTCGGTGACGCTCACCAGCATGATGTTCATGATCCCGATGCCGCCCACCAGCAGGGCGATGGAGACCATGCCCCCGGCCACGGCGGTGATGGTGCCTGTGATGCCGCTGATGATCCCGGTGATCTGCTTGGGGCTGAAGACCTTGAAGCCGTTGGGCTCGGCGCCCCGCAGACCCTTGATGCGGCGCAGGGATTCCTCCACCAGCTCGGCGCCGTCATCGGCGCTGAGACGGGGGTCCACCCGGGCCTGGAAGAAGAGCTGGCGCCGCTGGGCCTCCGTGAGCTGGGCCATGCCGGTGGAGAGGGGGATGAGGATGTTCTGGTCGGGGTCGTTGCCCAGCTGCGCGCCCTGCTCCTCGAGCACGCCGATGATCTCGAGGCTGAGGGTGGGCGTGCTGATGATGCGGCCAAGGGCGTTGCCCTTGAGGCCCAGCTTCTCGATGACGCGGGGGCCGATGATGGCCACCTTGTTGCCCAGGCGCAGATCCGAAGGCACGAAGTTGCGGCCTGCCACCAGGTTGATGCTATTGAGCTCCAGGTAGGTCTCGTCCGTCATGATCTGATTGACGGTGGCGCTGCGTCCGCCGGCCTTCACCTCGGTGCCGTTGAAGAAGAGGGGCGTCACCTGGGTGATCTGCGGCACCGACCGGGCCAGCCGCCGCATCTCGTCCAGGGTCATGTCCTTGTTCTTGATCTTGGTGTATTCGGCGAAGGGCATGTCCATGGGGAAGACGGGGCGGATGAAGATGGTCTGGCTGCCGGCCCGCTCCACCTGCTTCAGTACGCTGGTCTTGAGACCCTGGACGAGGCTCACCACCACGATGACTGCGGCGACGCCGATGATGATGCCCAGCATCGTCAGGCCCGAGCGCATCTTGTTGGCCTTGAGGGCGCGGACGGCGGCGGAGATGGGTTCGTGGATGTCCATCAGGGCTTCTTGGTCTTCGCGAGTTCGCTGTCGGACCGGACCCGCAGGCTCACGGAGGTCTTGTCCTTCAGTTCTTTCAGCTTCCGGATGGGGCCCGTGAGCACCTTGTCACCCTCAACCAGGCCCTCCTTCAGCTCGAAGAACTGCGTGTTGGCGATGCCCACCTGCACGGTGCGCTCCTCGGCCTTGCCACTCTTGAAGGCCAGGACGATGTTGCGCGAGGCGGGGGCGAGAAGCCCCTGTTTCTGGGCATCCTCCAGGGTGCCTTCGCGCTCCAGCACAGCCTGGAGGGGCACGCGCAATACGCCCTTGACCTCGTGGGTGAGGATGACGGCGCGGGCGCTCATGCCGGGGCGCAGGTTGTCCAGATCCTCCTGACGCCCGTGGAGCACCACCTTCACCTTGTAGAGGTTGGCGTCCGTGCCGGTCTTCTCGGTGCCCGTGGCCACTTCGATGACCGAACCCTGGAAGAGCTTGCCGGGCAGCGATTCCACGGTCACCTGGGCGGTCTGGCCCACCTTGGTGCGCACGACCTCGCTTTCGTTGACCTTGATCTCCGCCTGCATCTCGCTCATGTCGGAAATGATCATGAGGGTGGCGCCGGGGAGGTTGCTCATGCCGGGAATGGCGGTCTCGCCCTTCTCGGCCTTCAGGCTGGTCACCCGGCCCGTGATGGGCGCGCGGAGCGTGGCCTTCGACAGGCCATCCCGCATGGCCTTCAGGTTGGCCTCGCTCTGGGCCACGTTGGCCCTGGCGCTGCTGTAGGACAGCACGGCGCTTTCCTTGGCGAGCTTCTGCTGGCGGAAGTCCTCATCGGACATGAGGCCCTGCTGCCGGAGGGATTCGTACCGGGGGAAGCTGTCCACAGAGCGCTTCATGGCCGCCTCCAGGCGGGAGGCGTCCTGGCGGGCAGCGTCGAGGGCGCCCTGCGCCTGGGCCATGGCCTGCTTGAGCCGCTCCTGGTCGATGGTGACGAGCAGGTCGCCGGCCTTCACGTTCTGGCCATCCTTCACATGGATGGCCTTGATCTCGCCGGCGACAGAGGTGCCGATGTTGATCTGGGTCTTGGCGCGGATCTCGCCGCTGGCGCTGATGGTCTCGCGGATGTCACCGCGGCCGATCGCATCCCAGGAATAGGCGCTGTCCTCGTCCCGGGCGCCGCCGGAAGCGAGACCCAGGACGATCAGGACCACGAGGGCGGCACCGCCGCCGAGGAGGAGCTTGGTGTTCCTGGAGGCCATCTACTGTGCCCTCATCAGGCCGAAGCCGAGGGAGAGGAGCAGGGGCAGCAGCACGCAGATCAGGGCCCCGGCGGTCTTCATGCGAACCAGGTACCGGAGTGCCAGGAAGGCCAGGACCGCTTCGGCCAGCCGGAACAGTTCCACATTGAAGAGAACGGCCTGGAGGCGCAGGCTCTCCGGGCGCAGGAAGTAGCCTAGAGACGTGGGGGCGATCCGATCGGGCGTGAGGCCGCCGATGGGGCGCATCAGACAGATCGCGGCGATGAGGAGCAGGAGCGGGAGCTTCACCAGACCGGGCACCACAGCGGCGCTGAAGGCCTGAAGGTAACTCGGGGCTTCGTCCTGGGGGAGGGCCTTGCCCACCAGCCAGTAGAAGAGGCCCAGGATGGCCAGCATGGCGGGTGTGCCGAACAGGGCGCCCAGGATGCTGAAGGGCATGATGAACTTCTTCTGCATCTCGATGATCATGTCGATCTGGGAGGACTGGATCTGGGGGTTCCGCTCCAGGATGGGCCGCAGCATCTCGTCCACGTCCACCTTCAGGCCCCAGATCACGGTGACCACCAGGCTCGCGACGATGATGGCGCCCAGAGCCCAGGCCCAGCTGGGGGCCTTGTTGAGGCGCTGGAAGAGCTCCACGGGGGCCGTGAACACGCCGGCGATCTGATCCATCAGGCTTGGAGGTTGGGGACGCGGCGCCTCGGGCTGGTTGCCGTACAGGGAGGAGGGCTGCTCATTCATGGGAGTCTCCGAAGGCATGACATTACTGGATTGGTGACCTCATTGTCCCACCCCTTCTCTCAGCGGTGGGAATCCCCCGCCCGGCGGGCACGGGATCGGGCGGTTCGCGGCCTGACACTTCGTCAAGGGTTTTCCGGGAATTCTGGTGGGCTGGGCGGCCGGGCCTAGAATGGACCTTTTCCCCTTGAGCCTTCTCATCCTTCCCCTTCCGGAGATCCCATGACCACCCTCACCAAGACCGAAGCCCTGATCCAGCAGGAAAACCAGTTCGGTGCCCACAACTACCATCCCCTGGATGTCGTCTGCACCAAGGGCGAGGGCGTCTTCCTCACGGATGTGGACGGCAAGAAGTACATGGACTTCCTGGCCGCCTACTCCGCCGTGAACCAGGGCCACAACCACCCGAAGATCGGCGAGGCCATGATCGCCCAGATCAAGACCCTGGCCCTCACCAGCCGCGCCTTCCGCAACGACCAGTTCCCGCCGCTGCTGGAAAAGCTCTGCAAGCTGACGGGCTTCGACAAGGCCCTGCTCATGAACAGCGGGGCTGAAGCTGTCGAAACGGCTTTGAAGGCCATGCGCAAGTGGGGCTATGACAAGAAGGGCATCGAGTACGGCAAGGCCGAGATCATCGTGGCCGACGGCAACTTCCACGGCCGCACCACCACCATCGTGGGCTTCAGCACCGATCCTGACAGCACCAGCAAGTTCGGTCCCTTCACCCCCGGCTTCGTCATCGTGCCCTACGGTGATCTCGAGGCCGTGAAGAAGGCCGTCAACAAGAACACGTGCGCCATCTTCATGGAGCCCATCCAGGGCGAGGCCGGCGTGGTGATCCCGCCCAGGGGCTTCCTGAAGGGCCTGCGCGAGGTCGCCGACCAGAACAACCTCCTGCTGGTGCTCGATGAGATCCAGTCGGGCCTGGGCCGCACGGGCAAGCTCTTCGCCTTCGAGCACGAGGGCATCCGCCCCGACGGCATCACCATCGGCAAGGCCCTCAGCGGCGGCTACTACCCCGTGAGCGCCTTCCTGGCCAACGACGCGGTGATGGACGTCTTCACCCCGGGCATCCACGGGAGCACCTACGGCGGCAACCCCCTGGGCTGTGCCGTGGCCAGTGCCGCCCTGGACGTGCTGGTGGACGAGAAACTCGTGGAGAAGGCCGCGGAGCTGGGCAAGCACCTCGAAGCCCGGCTCAAGGGCATGAAGACTGACAAGCTCAAGGAGGTCCGCTGCATCGGTCTCTGGGCCGGTGTGCAGCTCAAGCCCGAGGCTGGCGGCGCCCGCAAGTACTGCTACGCCCTCAAGGACCGCGGGATGCTTTGCAAGGACACCCACGTGGACACCATCCGCCTGGCGCCCCCTCTTGTCATCACCAAGGAACAGATCGATTGGGCCGTGGATCAGCTCGAAGCGGTCCTCCAGGCCTGAAAATCCAGGGAAGTCACACCCCCGTGACTGACGGATCGCTCCGTTGGTGGGAAAATGGAAGGCATGAGCGGTATTTTCACAATCCGCGGAGATGCCCTCCATGCTGAACGTCCTCATGATCTGCCTGCTGGCTCTGGTTCCAGGGGAGGCGACACCCCCCCTGGAACCCGTTGGCGTGCGCGATTCCGGAACCATCACAGCCTTCCGGGGCGACCCGGCTCCGCCGGACTGGCTGCGGCTCGACTCCCATGTCCTCGCGGATCCCGACTGTCGCCACTACGGCTACGAGGTCTATGCGGGCGAGGCCCAGTGGCTGGTGCGGTACGTGATGTTCCCGGAGGCACGGGAGGAATTCCGGGAGATCGAACAGGTCTTCCTCTTTCCGGGGGAGCGGGGCAAGGCCAGGATCGAACGGATTGCGCCGGCCGAACTCCAGATCGAGCCCCTGGCGGCTCGCTGGAAGGGACAGGTCTTCCAGCTGGTGGACCGGCGGGATCTGATCCGGGAGTGATCTCCTTGGCGGATCACCCGGTTCCCTGGAGTCTGATCCGGACGGGGGATCCGGTCGGCTGATCAGACCGGGGCGCCCTTCCTCGGGAACAGTTTCTCGAACTCAGGTTCGCCGTGGAGGAGGGCCAGGTCGGGATCGCGCCAGGCCCAGTCGGAGTCCCGATAGCCCACCCGCCAGGCTTTCCCGAGCGCATCGAGGGCCTCGGCCTGGTGGTTCAGCTTGCAGAAGGTGCAGGCGGCATTGTAGAGGATCAGGGGTTCGTTCGGGCGGAGCGTCATCGCCAGGGCGGCCTCCCGCTTGGCCTCTTCGGCCCGTCCCATCTCGGCGTAATAGGACGCCACCAGACCGCGCGCCCGGGCATCCTCGGGCACCTCGCGCAGGTGGGCTTCGAAGGCCTGGACGGCCCGGATCCTCAGGTTGGCCAGGGCCTCTTTCTTCGCCAGGGCCCCCAGCGCGTTCATGATGGGCGGATAGACGTTGTAGTCGGTTCCGCTGGCCTCGATGGCCTCCTCGGCCAGGCCTGCGACCTCCTGGTACAGGCCCGAGGCGAACAGGCAGCGCAGCAGCAGGTAGTAGGCCCCCTCGCAATCGCGTTTCCGGCCGATCGCCACGCGGACGATCTGGGCCGCGTCCAGGTTCTCGCCACGGGAATAGACGATCCAGCCCTGGGCCACCATGGCCTCCGGCAGGTCGGGGCGCAGCGACATCGCCTTTTCCGAAGCCGCCCGGGCCCGTTCGATCCAGGTCTGATCACGTTCGTACAGCCAGTAGCACTGGGCGCAGGCATTTGCGATGGCGGCGTGGGCCAGCGCGAAATCGGGATCCTGCTTGACGGCGTCGTTGAACATCTGGAGGGCGAATTCGAGATCCTGCCGGGTCAGCCGGCGGGCATAGCTCCGGCCCCGCAGGTAGTGGTCGTAGGCCTGCAGGTTCTCCGTGGGCCGGGTCGCGAGGGCCTCCTTCTCCTGGGGGGTCAGCTTGATGCGCAGCGCCTCGGCGATCTTCCGGGCGATCTCGTCCTGGACCTCGAAGACGTCCTTCATCTCGCGGTCATAGCGCTCCGACCAGACAGGGTGGTCCGTCCTGGTGTCGACCAGCTGGGTATTGATCCTCAGCCGCTCGCCGGCCCTCCGGAGGCTGCCTTCGAGCACAAAGGATGCACCGATCTGCTGGCCGATCTGGACCGCAGTCGCAGCCTTGTCCCGGTAGGCGATCACCGTCGATCGCGAGAAGGTCTCCAGTCCCTGGATCTTGGAGAGCTCGGTGATGATGTCCTCGGTGATCCCGTCGCGGAAGTATTCGTCCTCCTTGGCACCGCTCAGGTTCTGGAAGTAGAGGACGGCGACGGAGTGCTTGGCGCGGCCAGGGGCCCCGCCCTTCGAGTCGGTCAGCTCGGCCATGCGCCGCTGGCCCGAATCGAGGTCACGCCTCAGGCGGAGCAGGTCGGTCTTCAGGTCGGTGGCGGTCTGGTAGCGGAGGTTGCGATCCTTCTCGAGCGCCTTGCCGATCACCTGTCCCAGGGCGGCCGGCGTCTCCGGTTTGAGTTCGGCCAGGGGTGGCGGATCGCGGTTGAGGATGGCATCGAACACGATGGCCTGGGTGTCCCCCTGGAACGGCAACTCGCCGGTGGCCATCTGGTAAAGGATGGCGCCCAGCGAGAAGAGATCGGTGCGGGCATCGGTCAGCTGCCCCCGGGCCTGTTCCGGGGACATGTAGTGCACGGTCCCCAGCACCATCCCGGCGACGGTGAGGTCCCCGCGATCCAGCTCGGTATCGAGCCGGGAATCCTGGTCGGCGGTGCCCAGGTGGTTCGTCAGGGGCGAGATCTTCGCGAGCCCGAAGTCGAGGATCTTGATCTGCCCGCGGGCGTTGAGGATGAGGTTCACCGGCTTCAGGTCGCGATGGACGATGCCCTTCGCATGTGCCGATTCCAGGGCGTCGGCGATCTGGATGCCCAGGTCGAGGGTCTCGGCGAGATCCAGCGCCCGGTGGCCGATCCGCTTGGCGAGGGTCTGGCCCTCGATCAGCTCCATGACGATGAAGTACTGGCCTTCGTGCTGTTCGATGGAGTGCACGGTGCAGATACCCGGGTGGTTCAGGGTAGAGGCCGCCCTGGCCTCCCGCTGGAAGCGCTCCAGGATCGACGGATCCCGTTGCATCTCCTCGGACAGGACCTTCATGGCCACGTGGCGCCCGAGGTGGGTGTCCTCGGCTTCGTAGACGACCCCCATCCCCCCGGAACCAAGCTGGCGTGTGATCCGATAGTGCGAAACCGATTTCCCGACCAGTGCGTCCGTCGCCATTTCGGTTACCTCGACACTTCACGGTGTTGCCTGTCCCTACATACGCCCGGCCATACCCGAGGTCAAGGGGCTTACTATGCCTGGATGGTCCCTTTCAAAAACAGGCCATGGAATTTGATGTGGTCTTGTTTTTCTGGAAACTGAAGAAGGTTTCTTCACCCGGAGACGGGCTGGAGTTGTGACTGACGGCGCTGTGGTGGTCCCGGCCCGGGAGTAGCCTGGGAACAGATCTCCCCACAACCCTCACCACGACCTGCCTTCCGGGAGGATGTCCATGGGCCGCAATCCCTTCGCCACGGGTCTAGACAAGAACCAGGCCAACCACGTCCAGCTGTCGCCGCTCACCTTCGTGGAGCGCGCCGCCACGGTCTTCCCGCGCAAGAAGGCCATCGTCCATGGCGACCGGTCCATCACCTGGGGCGAGACCTACGCCCGCTGCCGCCGCCTGGCCTCGGCCCTGGCCCGCCGCGGCGTGCAGCCCGGCGACACCGTGGCGGCCATGCTGCCGAACGTGCCCGCCATGTTCGAGGCCCACTTCGGTGTGCCCATGGCCGGGGCCGTGCTCAACACCCTCAACACGCGCCTGGACGCGGAGTCCATCGCCTTCATGCTCAAGCACGGCGAGGCCAAGGTGCTGCTGACGGACCGGGACTTCGCCCCCACCATCCGCCGCGCCCTGGAGCTGCTGGAGGGCCGGGAGATCCTGGTGGTGGACGTGGACGATCCCGCCGCCAAGGGCGACCTGCTGGGTGCCATCGAGTACGAGCAGCTCCTCCGGGAGGGCGATCCGGACTTTGCCTGGCAGCTGCCGGTGGACGAGTGGGATGCCATCTCCCTCAACTACACCTCGGGCACCACAGGCAACCCCAAGGGCGTGGTCTACCACCACCGGGGCGCCTACCTTAATGCCGTGGCCAACGTCCTCAGCTGGAACATGCCGCCGCACTCGGTCTACCTCTGGACCTTGCCCATGTTCCACTGCAACGGCTGGTGCTTCCCCTGGACCGTGGCCGCCCTCTCCGGCGTCAACGTCTGTCTGCGGCAGGTGGAACCCAAGGCCATCTTCGACCTGATCCAGCGCCACGGCGTGACCCACTTCTGCGGCGCCCCGGTCGTTCTCGGCATGCTCATCAACTCCGCCCACCTCATCCCCGAGGGGCTGGGCCACCCGGTGTCCGCGGCCGTGGCCGGGGCCGCACCGCCGGCCGCCATCATCGAGGGCATGGAGAAGCTGGGCGTCAGCATCACCCACGTCTACGGCCTCACGGAGACCTACGGTCCCGCTGGGGTCTGCGTGAAGCGCGAGGAGTGGAACGACCTGCCCCTCGGCGAGCGTGCCCGCCTGAACGGGCGCCAGGGCATTCCGTACCTCCTCCAGGAGGCCATGACGGTGATGGACCCGGCCACCATGGAACCCGTGCCCGCCGACGGCGTGACCATGGGCGAAATCATGTTTCGCGGCAACATCGTCATGAAGGGCTACCTCAAGAACCCCACGGCCACGGCGGAGGCCTTCGCCGGCGGCTGGTTCCACACCGGGGACCTGGCGGTGCTGGAGCCCGATGGCTACGTGAAGATCAAGGACCGCAGCAAGGACATCATCATCTCCGGCGGCGAGAACATCTCCTCGCTGGAGGTGGAGGACGTGCTCTACCGCCATCCCGATGTGCTGGTGGCCGCCATCGTGGCAAAGCCCGATCCCAAGTGGGGCGAGGTGCCCTGCGCCTTCGTGGAGCTGAAGGAGGGCGCCACGTCGAAGGAGGAGGACATCATCGCCCACTGCCGGGCGCACCTGGCGCGCTTCAAGGTGCCGCCCATGGTGGTGTTCGGCCCCATCCCCAAGACCTCCACGGGCAAGATCCAGAAATACGTCCTGCGCCAGCGCATGAAGTCCACGGACGCGCTGAGCTAGCCCCGGTCACTCGTAACGGAGCGCTTCGATCACATCGAGGTTGGCGGCCTTCAGGGCGGGGAGCAGCCCGGCCACGACGCCCACCAGGCCGCTGAAGCCCAGGCCCAGCAGGATGGCCCAGCCCTCCGTGACCGCCGGGATCTGGAGGCGCCCCAGGACCGCCACCGCCACCAGGGCGAGCACGATGCCGAGGAGGCCGCCCAGCACCGAGAGGACCACGGTCTCGGCGAGGAACTGCCAGAGGATGGTTCGCCTCGTGGCGCCCACGGCCCGGCGCATGCCGATCTCCTGGGTCCGCTCGGTCACGCTCACCAGCATGATGTTCGAGATGCCGATGCCTCCGACGACCAGGGAGATGCTCGCGGCCACGGCCAGGAGCGCCGTCAGGATGCCCGCCTGCCGATCCATGGCCTGGACCATCTCGTCCTGCTTCCGGATGTTGAAGGGGTTCTCCTGGGAGACGGGCACTTTCAGGTGCTGCCGGAGCAGGGCCGTGATTTCCGCCTCGGCCAGTCCCGCCTCGCCCTCGTGCGCACTGACCATGATCCGCTGGATGGTGTTCCGCCCCATGACCTTCCGCATCACCGTCGTGTAGGGCGCCACGACAAGGTCGTCCTGATCGCCCCACATGCCGGCCCCCTTCCGCTCCAGCAGCCCGACGACCTGGAGGGGGAGCGAGCCGACGCGGATGGTCTGCCCCAGCGGATCGTCCCCATAGGGGAAGAGGGTGGCCTTGACGGTCTGGCCGATGACGCAGACCAGGGCCTGGCCCTTCACTTCCGCTTCGGTGAAGAAGCGGCCGGCTTCCAGTTCCCACGCCCGGATGATCTGGAATTCCGGCCCGGTCCCCTGGACGTGGGTGATGAAGGTCGCGTTCTGGAAGATCACCGGCCGCGTGGTCTGGACCTGCGGTGTCGCGGCATGGACGCTGGAATCCTCCAGCTCGGCCTGGATCAGGGCGGCGTCGTCCTCCTTGAGGATCTCGGCGCTGCCCATGGCCTGGGGCCCATGGTGGGTGTGGGTGCCGGGGGCCCCGGGGAAGATGGTCAGCATGTTGGAGCCCATGTTCCGGATGATCGCGACGGAGGCCCGCTTGGACCCCTCGCCGATGCCGATCATCGCAATGACGGCGCCTACGCCGATGATGATCCCGAGCATGGTCAGGATGGCCCGGAGCTTGTTCCGGGTGGTGGCTGTCAGGGCCTCCTTGACCAGTTCGAGAACCCCCATGGGCATCCCCCGGGTCTCTTCCCGTTGATCACCATTCTATCGCCTTGGCCCAGCCGAGGCCGTCATCCCGAGGGAGAAGGGGAGGGCAAAGCTCGAACGGATCGTACCCGCCGAACCCCAGATCGAGCCCCTGGCGGCCCGCTGGAAGGGTGGTGTCTTCCGGCTGGTGGTTTGGCGGGGCCTGGTCCGGGAATGATCCCGCCTGGCTGGACACCGGGTTTACCCGGACCCCGATCCGGGGCGGCTTGTGGGCTGAGGTCATCAAGGAGGTTGGGGATCCATTGGTGGTCTTTAAGCTCATTCACGATCATTTCGAATCGTGTCGAAATGTGCTTGACGAATAAAGGTGACTGGTTGAATATCCGCATTACCTATTTGAGAAAATTCATTCCCAAAAGCCGCTTCTTACTGAAGGGAAGTCGCCCATGCGATCCAAGGGTGAACGTACCATTCGTCTGTGGTTGGCCGGTGCCGGTTTCGCCTGGCTGCTGGGTGTGTCCCAGGGGGGGGGTGCCCCGGTCCCCCAGGTGTTGAAGGGGTCGACCCCGGGCTCGGCCAAGGCCAGCGGGATGCAGGCGAGTGTTTCTCCGCAGCAACTTCGTGAATCTCCCGCCAAGAAGATGGGACCGGGGCAGATAAAGAGCACCCCCAAGAAGTCGAACCCACATGCCGCAAGCAGCCCTCTGCATGCCAGCATGACGGCCGCGCTACGCGCTCAGAAGCAGGCCGCCGAGGCCGAACGAAGCACGATTCTGGCGTCCCAGCGGATGGCGCCTAAAGGGCCGGGTACGGGGGCTCGCCCGCTGACGCCTGGGCGCACGATGGGCAATTCAATCCCCGCAGGTCCAGCGACAGGCGCCATGCGGATGTCCGGGAACACGATCACTCCGCCAGCCCCCGCCGGACTGGGGATGGCTCAGGGTCCCTGCCTGCGCCCGACCATCGGCACGGTGAACGGACAAGCGAAGGGAACGGTCTTCACTCCCGATCCGCAGTTCAACCTGTACACGATCAAGGGCTGCATGTTCGGCGACACCCAGGGGCAGGCCTACATCTATGGGCCCTTTGCCACGGGACAGGTCTCTTTGCAGATCGAATTCTGGAGTGATACACAGATCATCGCGAAGGTGAATCCGCAGGTCACCGGGGAACTGGATCAGAGCAACGTGACGCTGGTGGTGGTGCCTTCCGGGGCGCCGCAGGTGCAGAAAGCCGGGTTCAAGTTCTACGCGGTGCGTGAAACCATGCTGCTGGCGAAGATTCTCCCGAGCGTATTCGTTCCGGCAGCCGTGACGGATATGGCGAATCATCCGGTTTTGGCCCAGTACAGTTCACCGGGAAGTGGCTATTTCCCTGGAAGGTCTGCTTCGGTGGTCAGGGATGCTACTTCTGTCTTCAACGGTGGCCAGGACTTTTTCGACTTCAGCAAAATGAAGCCTGGGTTCATTGCCGAAAGCATGGTGTTCGAATACTGGGACATGCCCCCAGAACAACGAGTCAACTTCCAGGAGAATGGCGTCTCGAACGCGGAATGGGTTGGTGACAACATCCGTGTGAGCTGGAAGATGCAGCATTTCCATACCTCACCGTTTTTAACCGCCCCGGCAAGGGACGATAGTCAATCTGGCTATGCCTTAAATGTGTGGGTGAGCGGTCCCCGGGGCGTGAGTCCCTGGCCGAATTGACGGGCCACCGCCCACGCGCTGACCGAGTTGCGGCTGCCCATCCCGCAGGCAGGCTCAGTTTCCATTCCATTGGTGTCCGGTAAGGAGATTGAAATGACGCTTCGATTCGACCTTCCTGCAAGGCGCGGTCTGCTGTTTGCCGCTTGGCTGTTTCCCACGCTCTGTGTTCTCCCACTGGGAGCGCAAACCATGCAGCGCAAGGTGCCAGCCCCCGTCGCGGCACCTGCCCAGGGGGTCCAGCAGGTGCCCACGACCAAGCCGCCCACTCCCAACGCCGGGATCGTGCAGCAGGGACCCCAGGCCGGGCCGGGGGCGGCCGGTGTGGCGGGGTTGAATAGCGGCGCCATCGTCGCGGGACAGCCCGTACCGGCCTCGGTGCCTTTCGGCCGCCTGTTTTCCGGCGACCGTCGCCAGGTCGAGGTCAAGGTGGTGGCGCCGCGGGAAGGGAAAGTGGTCATCTCATTGGCGCCGAATTCACCGTTCACGCTGGCCGAGGTGAAGGTCTTCGGCCTTCCGGCGGGCCCGACTCCGCGGCCGGCTCCGACCCAGGTGCAGAGGCAGACCACGGGCTCCCAGATGGTGGCCGGCCCCGGGGCAGGTGCTGCCCCCGCGATGCATGCGAATGCATCCAGAACCCTCCTGGCCACGCTCACCAAAGCGCCGTTCTCGGTCCTCGCCCGGGAAGGCAACGAGCTGGTGGCGACTCTGGTGTTCGCGCCGAAACTGGATCTGGTGGATGGCCCCTATGTCGGCGATCACCAGGCCACCCTTTCCTTCGAAGGTGGCATGTGGAGGGCGTCCGTCCCGGTATCGGGGCGCTTCGAGGGATTGAAGATCGGGATGATCGCCGTGATGTCCAACCGGGATGTGGTGGCGTACTCGGGCAAGCTCGGCGCGTTGTCGGGCGCGGAACTGGTCCTGACCAATGCGGAGAAGCAGCCCGTCCTCGCCCAGGTCACCGCCAAGACCTTGCCAGCTGGGTTCGCCATGGCCCAAGTGAACGTTCAGGTGCCAGGCGGCCAGACGATGACCGTCCCTCTGCCCATCAGGATCAGCCCCGCCATGCAGGAAGGCATCCAGCAGGCGGCGGAGCTGACGGTTGCCTATTCGGGCAAGACCAAACCCGTGCCCTTCACTTTCAGCGTCTACACGCCCCTCAAACAGTTCAAATTTGCGGGGGAAGACGGACTGATCTGGGAATTCGCGATGACCATTGATCCATCCGGCCACACCTCGTACGCCTACTACGTCAAGAACCCAAACATGCTGGTCAGTCGGCGCTTCATGTTCGAAGTCAAATGGAAGGGCCAACGGCTGAACACCATGGGCAATGACATCGGGAATACCCTGCCTGGCGGCAAGAGCGGCGACAGGGTCCCCTATTCCTGGAGTACCCAGAACAATGTGGTGCGGGATCACTACGTGGAGATGCTCCTGGTCCCGCCGACGGTCACGATGACCTACGAGAATCTGTGAGGCGTTGATTGGGGAGGCTGGCTGCCCCACCCGCGTTGACCCCCGCCCGTCAACCTCTGCCGATGGGGGCGGCCCTCGGCACCCGGAACCGCGCCAGCAGCAGTCCCGCGGCCAGGGCGATGCCGAAGGTGGCGAACCACACCGCCCGGGGGCCCACCTTGGCGTAGGCCAGCACACCCAGCCAGGGGCCCAGGGCCAGCGCCGCGGCGAAGCAGAGGGAAAGCAGGCCCATATACTCGCCGCGGCGGTCCGGCGGCGCCAGGGTGGCCACGGCGTCGCTCATGGCGGGGAAGAGGGTCATCTCGCCGAAGGTCCAGATCACGGTGGTGAGGATCAGCGTGGTGGGTCCCGTGGCCCAGGCGGTGAGGCCGAAGCCGAAGGCGAGGAACAGCGCCCCCAGGAATAGCTGGCGGCCGTGGGGCCAGCGGGCCATGGCCAGGTTGAGGGCCACTTCCAGCGCCACGATGAGCAGGGTGTTCACGGTGAACAGCAGGCCGTAGAAGCGGCTCCCCAGGCCCAGGTCGCGCACCACCCACAGCGGCAGCGTGCCCTCGATCTGGAAGAACACCATCAGCATGGGGATGAAGGGCAGCAGCAGGAAGGCCAGCCGGCGGTCCCGCCAGGGACTCGCGCCCGGTGTGTGGTCGTGGGGCACGGCGGGCCGGGGCCGCGTCTTCAGCAGCAGTCCCAGCAGGACGGCGCCGGCCAGGGTGCTGAGGCCATCGGTCCAGAACACCCAGGTGTAGCTGCGATGGGCGATGACGCCGCCCAGGGCCGGGCCCACGGCCATGCCGAGGTTCACGGAGAGGCGGTGCAGGGCGTAGACGGCCTTGCGCTGGTCCGGCGCGGCGAGCTCCGCCAGCAGGGCCATGGCGCTGGGCCAGAAGGCCTGCGTGAGGGCGGCCCAGAGAAAGATGAGGGCGAAGAGCACGGGTTTCGTGGTGGCGAAGGGGATGACCAGCAGCAGGGTGCCGGAGGTCCACAGGCTGGCCTTCAGCACATGGACATGCCCCAGCCGGTCCGCCAGCCGGCCCGCGAAGGGGCCCGCCGCCAGGGCGCCGGCGCCGTAGATCATCATCCCGAAGCCCGCCTCCTCCGGCGTCCAGCGACGGCCCTGGGTGAGGTAGAGCACCAGGAAGGGCAGGGCCATGGTCCCCAGGCGATTCACCAGGGTGCTGGCGCAGACCAGCCAGACTTCGCGGGGGAGGCCACGAAGGCCTTTCCAGGGGTTCATCGGCTGGTCAGATCCTCAGGGGGCGGGAGGTGGGTTCCGGCCTTTGGGCGGTCGCTGCGGCACCATTCGCTCCAGCTGCCGACATAGAGCGCGGCGCCGTGGAGACCGGCGACTTCCAGGGCCAGGAGGGTGTGGCAAGCGGTGACGCCGCTGCCGCAATGGACGGTGAGGCGGCCGGGAGGAGTGCCGTCCAGCAGGGCCTCGTATTGGGCGCGCAGTTCCTCGGGCGACTTGTAGCGGCCATCGGGCCGGAGGTTGTCATTCCAGGCCAGGTTCACGGAACCGGGGATGTGCCCGGCCACGGGATCGAGGGTTTCGCTGTCCCCGCGCCAGCGCTCGGCGGCGCGGACGTCCAGCAGCTTGCGGGTGGCATCGCGGCGGACCGTCTCCACGATGTCCATGCTGGCGAGGGGGAGGATCCAGCGATCGGCTGGGTAGGGTCCAACGGGGGCCACGGGCGGCCTTTCGACAGTGAGTGTCAACCCGGCTCCCTGCGCAGCCTGGAGGCCGCCATCGAGGACAAGAACGCGCTCGTGCCCCAGGGCCCGCAGCATCCACCAGAGACGCGCCGCTGCGTTCCCGCCGCCGCTGGCGTCGTAGACCACGATCTCGGTGCCGGGACCAATGCCCCAGGCGCCGAGCTGGGCCGCGAAGCGCGCCACCGGCGGCAGGGGGTGGCGCCCACCCCAGGCCGGGTCGTGGCCAGGATCGGTGGCCGTGCTGAGGTGGCGGTTCAAGTCCGCGTGAAACGCTCCAGGGAGGTGGCCGGAGGCGTACTCGGCCGGATCCTGACGGGCATCCAGCAGGCGGATCGAGGCGAGGTGGTCGCGAAGGTCGGTGGCGGAGATCAGCGGCATCCAACCAGTATGAAGGAGCCGGCCCGGGCATTAACCTGAAGACTGACCCTGGATCACGGGCAACGCAGGCGTTGCTGGTGGAAGGTGGGAGGCCCCATGTCTGATGCCTATGTTCCCGAATCCCGCTGGCGCACCATTGCCGCGGCGGCCCTCGTGGGTGGCGGCCTGCTGCTGGCGGGGGTGGTGGCGGTTCGAGCCTTCACCGGCGGGGCCGAAGGCGGCGCTTCCGCGGGCACGGACGTGAGCCGGGTGGCCTTCCGCGATGCGGAGGGGGCCCGGCACACCCTGGCGGACTACAAGGGTCAGGTAGTGCTGGTGGACGTGTGGGCCACCTGGTGTCCCCCCTGTCGGAAGTCCCTGCCGGAGGTGGCGGAACTCCAGCGGGCCGGAGGTGATCGCTACGTGGTGCTTCCCATCTCCGTGGATCGGGGCGGCTGGAAGGACGTGCAGCCCTACCTCGCGCAGAACCCGCACTTGGGCCTCACGGCCTTCGTGCCTGACGGGCCGGGGGGCCTGGAGCCCTTCGGGGAGATCCGCGGAATCCCGACCACCTTCATCATCGATCGCCAGGGCCGGGTGCTGAAGAGCTGGGCGGGATATGGCGAAGGCATGGCGAAACGCGCGCTGGACGAGGCCCTGAAGGGGCGCTGACAGGAGCGCCACCCCGGTGGCGGCCTGCTGGAGGACCCTCTCCGCGCCTGGGTGGCCCGGGTTGCCGCGGCTCCGGAAGCCCCCTGGTTCCGCTGGGCCCAGTGGGCGAAGGCCTCCCGCCAGGGGTTTTCTAGTCCCTGATCAGGGCGACGACCGATTCGACCACCTGCTCGGGCGCGGCGCTCGTGGGCAGATTGGGATGGTCGCCGGGCACAGCCTCGCCCACGCCCAGGAAAGGCAACCCGGCGGCCCGGGCGGCCGCCAGATCGTGGGGACGGTCGCCGACGTAGAGATGGGGCCCAGGGCAGCCCTCCAGAGCCCGGCGCAGCAGGTCCGTGCGGTCGTGGCGGGGCAGGGAGCCCAGCCTGGGGATGGCCGGATCGATGCCCAGGGTGTCGGCCTTGAAGGCCAGCAGGTCCGGGGCGTTGCCCGAGACCAGCCAGACCGGGTGGCGCTCCGCCAGCCGGTGCAGGGCTTCGATGATGCCGCCGTAGGCAACGGCCGCCCGGCATCCGGGGGCGAACACCGCCTGGAAGCGGGCCACGCAGGCGGCCTGGTAGGCCCCGTAGCCGGCCTCGTCGAGGCCAGAACCGAACTTCATCCGGTGCAGCTCGTCCACGATCTCCCAGTCGGTCGAACCTCCGCAGCCACCCAGGTCCTCCGCCGTCGGGGCCGTGCCCCAGAGCTCGCCCAGGGCCTCCCTCAGCAGCACGAAACCGGAACTGAAATGGCCGAGGGTCCCGTCGAGGTCGAAGCAGAGCGGCATGGCTCAGGATGCCACGAGATGGCATCCTCGAAGGTGTGGATGGTGGCTCCTTGATCCGATTGGCGTTCCTTCTGGCTCTTTCCCTTCCCGCTGCGGCGCAGGAGGGCCTTCGGTACCGCATGCAGATGTGGATGCGTGGCGAGCCCGCGCCCCTGGAGACGCGGTTCCGGCTGGTGGCCACCGAGGGCACCACCAGCCACAACCGGGTGAAGAAGCCGCGCATGGGCGGCTGGCGGCTCGAAGCCGACCGCACCCAGGGGACGGCCTATTCCCAGGCCCTTCTGCTGGGGCGGGCGGAGCGGTTGTTGTATCTGGCTGGACCCTCGCCCCAGACCCACGCCGAGCCCATCGCTCTGCGGTTCGGCGCCCGGAGCGTGCCCATCTGGAGCCTGGAGGTGCCAGCCGGGCTGCACACCTCCACGGTCCTGGTGGAGGTGGCGCCGGGCCTGCTGGCCCTTTGCGACCTCAGCGCGCGCTTCGAGAAGGGCGACCTGGCCCGGATCGAGCTGCACCTCGAAGGCCTGGATGGCACCGGGTCCCTGGCTCCGGCTGAGGACGGGACGGTGCTGCTCAGCACGCTGAAGGCCTGGGCCCAGGAGGCCCGGCAGGAATCCGAGGAGGGCGCCACGGTCCGCTAGCCACGCATCCGGCTGAGGGCCGTGGCTTTCGGCCTCCGGGCTGGGGGTTCGGGCGTCCAGGGTTTATCCTGAAAGGCTCGGAGGGGTCATGCCGTTCAGGGACGAGTGCGGGGTATTCGGGATCTGTCCCCAGACGGAAGCATCGCGGCAGACCTACCTGGGCCTCTACGCGCTTCAGCATCGGGGCCAGGAAGCCGCCGGCATCTGCTCGGGCGATGCTGAGGGGCTCCACCTCCACAAGGCCCTGGGTTATGTGGCGGATGTGTTTTCCGAGACCGTCCTGGACAGCCTGCCCGGCGACGCCGCCATCGGCCACACGCGCTACTCCACCACGGGCGGCAACGTGGCCTCCGCGGCCCATCCCTTCCTCATCCACGGCCGCTTCGGCCAGGTGGCCCTCTGCCACAACGGGAACCTGACCAACACGGAGACCCTGCGCGCCGCCTTGATTGCGGATGGCCACACCTTCACCAGCCCCTCGGATTCCGAGGTGCTGCTGGCCCTCATCAACCGGGCCAAGGCGGACACGCTGGAGGATGCGGTGGTCTCCGCCCTCCGCCAGGCCGAGGGCGCCTACTCCCTGCTCGTCCTCACCGAGCACACCCTCATCGCCGCCCGGGATCCCCATGGCTTCCGGCCCCTGGCCATGGGCCACATGAACGGCACCACGGTGTTCAGCTCCGAGACCTGCGCCTTCGATCTGGTGGGCGCGGCCTACATTCGCGACGTGGCCCCCGGCGAGATGGTGGTGGTGCCGCGGGACGGCGGCGTGTTGCGGTCCATCTTCCCCCTGCCCAAGGTCCAGCCGAAGCCCTGCGTGTTCGAGCACATCTACTTCGCACGGCCGGATTCCCTGGTTTACGGCAAGAGCGTCATGGTGGCCCGGCGGGAGATGGGCCGGATGCTGGCCCTGCGCCATCCCGTGGAGGCGGATCTGATCGTGCCCGTGCCCGACAGCGGTGTGAGCGCGGCCCTCGGCTATTCCGAGCAATCCGGCATCCCCTTCGACTTCGGCATCATCCGCAACCACTATGTGGGCCGCACCTTCATCGAGCCCAAGCAGAACATCCGCAGCTTCGGCGTGAAGGTGAAGCTGAATCCCGTGCGCCACCTGCTGGCGGGCAAGCGGGTGGTGCTGGTGGATGACAGCATCGTGCGCGGCACCACGAGCAAGAAGATCGTGCAGATGGTCCGCGAGGCCGGCGCCAAGGAAGTGCACATGCGCATCGCGTGTCCGCCCACCACGCATTCCTGCTTCTATGGCATCGACACTCCCAAGCGGCAGCACCTCATCGCCTCCTACATGTCCCTGAAGGAGATCGAGGGCTTCGTGGAAGCCGACAGCCTTGGCTATCTCGATCTGAAGGACCTGGAGGCCTGCATGGGGGACGACGGGCAGGGGTACTGCTACGCCTGCTTCACCGGCGACTACCCGGTGGTGCCGGAGTCCAAGCAGTAGCCACGCCTAGAAGATCACACTGCAGCGGGTGGTGTCCTTGGCGCTGAAGGACTTCCCCAGGGCCGCGCCCTGGACCTCCGCCTGTTCGTCCAGCACCAGCAGCTGGTTCTGGCTGCGCTGGAAGCGTCGGCGGATGTCGATCTTCGTCCAGACGCTGGCGACGAGCATCACCCGGGCCTTGATCTCGATGCGATGGACCATGGCCAGCGGCAGGCCGTCCTGGCCGATCCAGACCGTGGCCTCGTGCTCGGCTTTCTTCAGGTGGCTGCGGGCCTCGGCATCCAGTTCCAGGTCCATGGCCAGCTTCAACCGCCGGGCCGGCCGGCCTTCGTAGGTCTCCACCTTCTCCTCCAGCACCCGGGCCTTCTCCAGTTGCTCCAGCAGACCTTCCGCGGGGCGCAGTTCGTCATGGAATTCGCCGGAGCCCTTCTTGGCCGATCCGGGGCCCTTGGAGGCGCCCTTCCCCTTGGCCTTCGCCGGCGCGGCCGCCGGGCGGCTGTCCTCGAGAATCCGGATCCCCTCCGGCCCATCCTCCACCAGCGTGGAACGGCGCTCGATGACATCCTTCCCGGACTCCCGCTCCAGGCTCTCCGCCTCGACCTTCACCCGCACCTTCGCGGGTGCCGGAAGGCCCCGGAGGGCCGCCTTCAAGTCCGAGAGGCCGTCGGCCTGGAGCAGAGAGCCGCAGAGGGCCAGGACGGCGAAGGGGAGGGCAGGGCGCATGGGAGGATCCTCGGACGGGAGGATTACGGGCTCCTCCGACAGCGGTTGAGCCAGGCCTATCATTAGCTATGTGCCTCATCGCGCTGGCCTACCGCGCCCATCCGGATTTCGAACTCGTCATCGCCGCCAACCGCGATGAGTACCATGCGCGTCCCACCGCGCCGGCCGCGGCCTGGGTGGATGCCCCCGAGGTCTTCGGAGGGCGCGATCTGTCCCAGGGTGGCAGCTGGCTCGCCCTGGCGCAGGGGGGGCGGCTGGCCTGCGTCACCAACGTGCGGCGCATGGCGATTCCGGATCCGGCCGCGCCTTCCCGGGGCGGGCTGGTGGCCAACTTCATCCGGAGTCGGCAGACGGCCCGGGCCTTCGCGGAGGAGGTCGGAGACCGGGCGATGGCTTTCGCCGGATTCAACCTGCTGCTCTGGGACGGGGCGGATCTGTGCTACCTGAACAACCACCCGCGGTTCGTTTCGCGTGAAGTGCCGCCGGGGGTGCACGTCGTCTCGAACGCGGATCTGGACACGTCGTGGCCCAAGACGGAAAAGCTCCGGCGGGCGATGGCGGCCTGGGTCGCTTCCGGGGAGGCGGATGAGACACCCCTGCTGGCCGCCCTGATGGACCGGGCACCCGCCCCCGATGCGGACCTTCCCGACACCGGCGTGGGGCTCGAACTGGAGCGCCTGCTGTCACCGGCGTTCATCGTCAGTCCCCAGTACGGAACCCGCTGCACCACAGTCGTCACCCTGGGCCGTGATGGCTCGGCCCGCTTCACCGAGTGGCGCTTCGATCCATCGGGAGAGCTTTCGGGACGCTCGGACCTCCGCTGGCCCTTCGAGACGGAGGGCAACCCGTCATGAACGGTTCCGGCCCCTCCCATTCCTCCCAGGGTCGCTTCGAGGACGGCCTCCGCTTTCTCGCCGCGGCCCTGGCCCTGGACATCGACCGCCGCCACAGCGCGGCCATCGTGACCGCGGCCTGCGACGCCATCCAGTGCTTCCTGGCGGTCTTCGAGACGGCCGCCCAGCGCCATCTGCCTGATCCCGAGGGCGAGACCGCCCGCCTTCGGGGCCAGCTGGAGGCTCTGCTCACGCCCCGCCAATCTCCCGAAGACGCGGCCCGCAACGCCCTGGAGGCCGCCCGCCTGGCCCGGGACCAGGCCGCCCTGCTGCTGCCGAGGCTGATGGAGTAGAACTAGAAGTTGGCCCGGCCCAGAGGGACGTTCCGGGGCACGGGATTGCCGCCGAAGCGGTCCACAGGCAGGGTGGCGGAGGCCAGACTCACCGGTTCGGGCATGTCGCCGCCGATGGTGTGGAGGAAGCGCCGGAGATCCTGCCGGAACCAGACGACGAACTCCTGGAAGGCCACCTGGCGCAGTTCCTCTTTCGTCAATTCTCCGACCACTTCCACGACGGCTGAGGCGGATTCCGCCGGGGGGTTGTAGGTCCGCCAGGGCCGGGTGCCGCTGTCATTGTTTCCCATGATCCGGGACAGGAAGGCGCGATCCTTTCCGGGTTCCAGCGGCTCGGGATGGGCCGTCTCTCTGGCCATCAGGCCGGAGGCGAGGCAGATGCAGAGCAGGACGCGCATGGTTTTGGAATGAGATCACGAGGCCCGAGGTTCCCGGCCCCCGGGTTCCCAGACTCCGAACTCAGTAGACTGGACCCATGCCCATCGCGATCCTCGGCCCCACGGCCTCCGGCAAGTCCGCCGTGGCGGTGGCCGTGGCCCGCCGGGTGGGGGGCACCGTGGTGAATGGCGATCCCTACCAGGCCATCGCGGGCCTCGCCATCGGCACGGGCCAGCCGGACACGGCCGAGCAGGGCGGCGTGCCCCACCTGGGCTACGGCGAACTGCCCCTCTCGACCCGCCCGAACCCCACGGTCTTCGGGGCCTGGGTGCGGGGGCGACTCTCGGCCTGTCGTGAGCCCGTTCTGGTGACGGGATCGGGCCTCTATCTGCGGGGCATCTGGGACCAGCTCAGCGCTCTGCCGGAGGTGCCACCCGCCCTGGTGACGCGTGTGCGGCGCTGGGGTTCCGCTCTGGGGGCACCTGCGCTGCACCGCTACCTGGCCGTGGTGGACCCGGCCCGGGCCGCGGCCCTGCATGCCAACGACAGCGCCCGGATCCAGCGGGCCCTGGCCCTGCACCTGGCCACCGGACGGGTCCCTTCGACCTTCCTGGCCGGTCTGGATACGGCTATTCCGGCTGGTTGGCGGGTCCTGGTGGTCACGCCCGGTCGTGAGCGCCAGCGGGAGCGGGTGGCTGCCCGGGTGGCCGCCCAGGTTCGGACGGGCTGGCCGGAGGAGGTGCGGGGCCTGGTGGCCGCGGGCCATGGGGCGGACCTGCTGGCGCTACGACCCCTGGGCTATGCCGCCTGGATGGCGGGGGGCGAGCCCGCTGCCCTTCAGGCCACGGTGGTGCAGGAGACCCAGGCCTACGCCAAGCGCCAGGCCACCTGGTTCCGGAACCAGCTGTCCGGTGCGCCCACCTGGGATCCCGACACCGAGCCGCTAGCGGTGGCCTTCGCACGGCTGGGCCTGGCATGACACCGGCCATCTGGTACGAGGGCAGAACCTCCCTGGAGCTGTTGCGCGACGCGGACTGGGCCTGGATCGGACTGCGGTCCGGCGATGGCCTCAACCGCCTGCACAGCGACCTGCTGGTGGCGCTGGATCGCCTGTTCCTCGAGCTGCGCGCCGCCGGTGTGCGCCGGGTCGCCCTCAGCAGCGCCGGCTGGATGGCGGGCTGGGGCCATCACTTCTCGGCGGGGGCAGATCTGCACGAGGTGGGCGCCCTGGATCCCGTGTCGGCGGAGCCCTTCGCCCGGCGGGGCCAGCGCGTGATGGGCCACCTCCTCTGGCCCGGCTGGCGCACACTCACGTTGATCTCGGGCGTGGCCATGGGGGGCGGCTGCGACCTGGCCTTGCATGGCCGGGAGCGCTGGGCCGTGGCGGCGGACCCCATCACAGGAAAGGGTGGCCTGCGCTTGGCCCACCCTGCCGCGAAACACGGCATCCTCACGGGCTTCGGGGGCACGGTGCGCCTGCCGGAGATCCTGGGCCGCGAAGGGGCGGATCGATTGTTTCGGCATTTCGAGACCTGGGGCACGGCCGACGCGCTCGCCGCGGGAGCCGTGCAGCGCATCCTGGAGCCTGGAGCGGCGCGGGCCGCCGTGCTCGATTGGCTGAAGGCTACCGTCCCGCCGCCGCGATGATCGCGGGAACGGCCATGGCGGCGATGAGGCCGCAGCAGCAGAGGAGGATGAGGGGGGTCAGCGCGGCACAGACGCCCCGCCAGGTGTCGGTCTTGTGCATGCGGGCCAGGCCCATGCCGATGACTACCATGCCAGCGATCTGCACCAGGAAGCCGATGTAGGGGATGAGGCCGCCGATCTGGATGAAGGCGGAGGCGTAGCCGTAGGCGCGGATGGTCTGGCCCATTCCCACACCGGGCTTGAGGCCACCCCACAGCCACAGGAAGACGTGGTTGAAGAACCCCCCGACAACCATGCCCAGGAAGGTGAAGAGCGGCATGAGCAGCAGGATGGCGCCGAAGATGAGGGGCATGACGGCGGCGATGGTCCTGCCCTCGCTTTTGCCGGTCTGCTCCAGGGCGGCAAGGATGATGCCCATGCCCACGAAGAAAAAGAGCAGGGCCATGATGAGGAAGACCGGAATCGACAGCAGCAGTAGGAAGCGCCAGGGTGCGCCGAGGCCCTCGGTGGCGGGCACGCGGTCGAAGAGTTCCATGGGGTTGCTGAAGACCAGCCGGAACATGGCGCCGATCCGGGCCCAGAAGCCGGGAATGGCTTCGATGTCCTCGAAGGGGATGGGGCGGAGGAGCGGCGCCTCCAGCGGTGGCGGGGCGAAGGCCGGCGGCGGCAGGGAGGGTGGCTCATCCAGCGGGATGATCGGGGGCAGGGCATCGTAGGGGCCGGTGGTCTCGCTCATCCGTCGCTCCGGGAATGCGCTCAAACCTATCACGCTTCGCGGAAGTCCTTCGGGGCCAGCCCCAGCTTTTCCAGACGCGAGAGGAGCGTGGAAGGGGCCAGGCCGGCCAGGGCGGCGGCGCCGTCCGTCCCGGCGATCTTGCCGCGGGTGTGGTGGAGCAGGCGCTCCAGGTAGACGCGCTCCTGGGCTTCCCAGGTGAGGGGGCGGCCGGCCCGGTCGCTGCCACCCCGGGCGGGCAGGGCGCCGGGGGGCAGGCGCAGTTCGCGCCCCGCCGAGAGGATGGCGGCGCGTTCCAGGACGTTGTGCAGTTCGCGCACATTGCCGGGCCAGGGGTAGGCCTCCAGCTGCTCCCGCACGGCGCCGGGCAGGTGGATGGGCGGGCGGCGATTGTCCCGGGCGAACCGGTCGAGGAAGGCCTCGGCCAGGGCCGGGATGTCATCGGGCCGCTCGCGCAGGGGCGGAATGTGGATGGGGAAGACGCTGAGCCGGTAGAAGAGATCCTCGCGGAATCGCCCCTCGGCCACGGCCTTGCGCAGGTCCGTGTGGGTGGCGGCCACGAGGCGCACATCCACCTTGCGGGACTTCTCGGCGCCCAGGGGATCGATCTCCTTTTCCTGGATGGCGCGCAGCAGCTTGGGCTGGAGGTCCAGCGGCAGGTCGCCGATCTCGTCGAGGAAGAGGGTGCCACCGTCGGCCAGCTCGAACCGTCCCTTCCGGGCCGAGGCCGCGCCGCTGAAGGCGCCCTTCACGTGACCGAAGAGCTCGGATTCGATGAGCGTCGCCGGCAGGGCGCTGCAGTTCACCTTGATGAAGGGCCGCTCGCGGCGGGGCGAGAGGTGGTGGAGGGTCTGGGCCACCTTCTCCTTGCCCGTGCCGGTCTCGCCCGTGATGAGCACCGTGGTCACGGTGGCGGCCACCTGGCGGAGCTGGTCGAGGATGGTCCGCATGGCGGGGCTCTCGGCACGCAGGGGCTCCTGGAGCACATCCCGCCGCTGGACTTCGCGGAAGTAGCTGACCTCCTCTGCCAGGTTGCGTTCCCGCTCGGCGAGCCGGAGCAGGTGCTCCGCCTGCTTGAGGCCCAGCGCCAGCAGGGAGGCGAAGACGCCCACGTGGTGCAGCACGCTGTCGGGATACTGGCGGCAGACCATGGCATCCAGGGTCATGAGGCCGAAGGTCTCGCCGCGGCTGCGCAGGGGCGCCACCAGGCAGCTGTGGCCGTGGGGCATCTCCAGCAGGCCGTGGAAGGTGTCCTCGCCGGGATCATCCTCCTCGAAGGTGGCGGGCTTGGAGCGCGGCTTGAGGGCGTGCAGGAGGCGCAGGTTCCCCCGGATGGGGATGATGGCCTCCGTGAGCTGGGGCGTGGCCAGGGGGCCCACGGCGTAGGCCACCCGCAGGGCCTCCCCTTCGCGGAGCAGCACCGTGGCCAGGTCGTAGGGCACCAGCTGGCCCAGGCGCTCGAAGGCATGGACCACCATGCGCTCCGGCTCCTCGCCGAGGGTGAGGAGGGCACCGGCTTCCTCCACCAGGCGGGCACCCGTGAGGGCGGTCTCGAGATCCGGCGCGGCCACGGGCACCTCCAGCCTGATTCTCGGCATTTCGAGACTCCGGTCAAGCTACCGGGAGTTAAACGCTTCGCTAGTCCGAAAGGTATACTTCCCTAGACCTGTAAGGACAAGCTTGACCCCAGACGCCCCCACCTTTGGTTCCTACCGTCTGCTCGCCCGCCTGGGCGAGGGGGCCATGGGCGAGGTCTGGAAGGCTCTGGACCTGCGCCTTGAGCGCGAGGTGGCCCTCAAGATCCTCAAGGATGCGGACGACCTGCGCCGCAAGGCGCTCATCGGCGAAGCCAAGCTGGCCTGCCAGCTCAACCACCCGAACATCGCCCACATCTACGATGCCGGGGAGGTGGACGGCACGCCCTATATCGCCATGGAACTGGTGGAGGGCGACACCCTCCGCGCCCTGGTGGGCCGCCCCTTGGAGGGGAGCGCCCTCCAGGATCTGGCCCGTCAGGCTGCCTCGGCCCTCTCCCACGCGCACCAGAAGGGCATCGTCCACCGGGATATCAAGCCCGAGAACATGCTCCTCACGGACGACGGCCAGCTCAAGATCCTGGATTTCGGCATCGCCCGCCGCGGCGTCGAGGACCTTCCCCTGGGGCAGACCTCCCATCACATGACCCTGGTCGAGAGCACCGCACCGGGGTACAGCCAGGGCACCCCGGCCTACATGAGCCCCGAGCAGGCCAACGGCCAGCCGCTCACCGGGCAGTCGGACCAGTTCAGTCTGGGCGTGGTGCTGTACGAACTCGCCACGGCGACCCACCCCTTCCGCCGACCCAGCCTGGTGGACACGCTCTACGCGGTGACGCGGGACGAACCGAGGCCCCTGTCCGAGCTCCGTCCCGACCTCCCGCGCACCCTCCAGGATGCCATCCATCGCCTGATGTCGAAGGCGGCCAAGGACCGTTTCCCCAACCTGCAGGCCCTGGCGGCCGGGTTGGCCGAAGACACCGCCACGGCCAATGTGCCGCACCTCAGCCTGTCGGTGGCGCGGCTCCAGAAGCCCAGGCGCTGGTGGATCCCGGCTTCCGTGGTGGCCATCCTGGTGGCGGGGGCGGCTCTCGGAATTTTCGTGGTCCGCCGGACGATGGCGACGGGCCTGGGCGAAGCGCGGCGCGCCTCGCGGGAGGACTTCACCAAGGGGCGGCGGGTGGTGGCGATCCTGCCCCTGGAGCAGCTGCAGCCGGATACGGAGCACGCATGGCTGAGCAACAGCTTCGCGGATGCGATGGCCTATGGGCTTGTCCGGCGCGAGGACCTGCTGGTGGTGGACCGCCTGCGGGTGGCGGAGGCCATGAACCAGCTGGGCGACACGCCAGGCCGGGCTCCGAGGGCCCTGGGCGAGCTGGGGCGCCAGCTCAAGGCTGAGCTGCTGGTGCTGGGCAGCTACCAGGTGGTGGGTGGTCAGCTCCGCATGGGAGTCCGCGTGGTGGACGTGGCCCACGGGGCCACTCGGCACCAGTTCCAGCTGGACCGGCCCCTCGCGGATCTGCTGAAGCTGGAGGACGAACTGCAGCAGCGGCTGCCCCAGGAGATGGGCCTGGGCAGCGATTCCGGCGCGCCGCGGGTCCAGGCGAGGAATCCGCGCACGCGGGAACTCTACACGAAAGCGCTTCAGGTCATCACGGACGGCAACCAGGACTCGGTCCAGCTGGCCAACTCGCTGCTGCAATCCGCCATCGAGATCGAACCGGACTACGCCCCGGCCCGGGCCGAGTACGCGTGGACCCTGGCGGAGCTGGGCGCCACCAGGGCTCTGAGCCAGGGCCGGTTCGACGAAGGTCAGGCCCTGTTGCGCCAGGGGAAGGCGGCCGCCGAGGCGGCCATCAACCTGGATCCCGGAGCCTCTCAGGCCTACCGCGCCCTCGGCTCCATCCTGCTCCGGCTGGGAGATCTGGATGGGGCCAGCCGTTCGGCCCTTCAGGCGGTGCGTCTCGACCCGGCCGACCACAAGGCCTACGACGTGCTGGCGGATGTCTTCGCCGGCCTGGAGGGGGAGGACAACCATCAGGCGGCCCGCCGCTACTTCGAGAAGTCGCTGGCGCTGTTTCCGGAGGGCTGGCAGGCCCACCATCGCTACGGCGTGCTGCTGCAAAACGAAGGTGAGTTGCGGTTGGCCCTGCAGCACGCGGACCGCGCGGTGGCGCTGCGCCCCGCCGCGGAGTACGCCTACGTCACGGCCGCGGATGCCTTGCTGTGGATGGGCCGCGCGCCGGAGGCCGAGATCCGGCTCCGGGCCGGCCTCCGCGAAGTGCCGAACTCCAATGTCCTGCGCAGCCTCATGGCCTATGCCGCCTGGGACCATCAGGACTTCGGGACCGCCGAAGGATACTTGCGCGAACTGGACGGCGCCTGGCCCGCCGACCACTCCAGCACCCTGCTCTTGGCGGGCCTGAAGAAGGCCATAGAGGGGGACGCCACAGGGGCTCTGACCCTGTTCGAGGGGTACCGACAGAAGCTCCTGGCCTCGGACCTGGCCGCCAAGAAGCACAATGAAAAGCGAGTGCTTTCCGTGAATCTCTACTTCATGGCCCGCACGGCGGCGAAGCTGGGTGGGGCCGCCGAGGCCCGCAACCTGGTGGATCTCGCCGACCGGCTGCATCCGGGCAAGCGCCGGGTGGCACAGCAGGATCCGGTTTTCCGCTAAGACCAGGCCGTGCCGCGGGCCTCGGCCATGAGGGTCTCGATGCGGCTGCGGACCTCGACCATCAGGGACTCCCGGTCGACATGCGCGGCGGGATCCACGGGCTCACCCACCACGACCACGTAATGGCCTGGACGGAGCCGGATGCTGTCTGGCGGAAGCACCTCACGCCCGCCCACAGTGGCCATGGGCACGATGGGTACGCCTGCATCCAGGGCCAGGGCAAAGCCCCCCTTTTTGAAAGGGAGCATTCCGCCTGTTCGGCTGCGGGTGCCCTCCGGGAAGATCACCACGCTCTTGCCGCCCCGGATCTCGTTGGCGGCTTCGCGGATGCTCCTGATGGCCCGCTCTCGGTCGCCCCGGTCGATGAAGATGGCGCCCGCGACCCAGGCGGCCCAGCCGACGAAGGGCAGGTATTTCACTTCCTTCTTGGCGATGTAGACCGCCGGGATTGGCAGGGCGCCGATCAGGACCGGCGGGTCCATCTGGCTTTCATGGTTGGACATGAAGATGACGGGCTGGCGCCCCTCCCGGATGGTCTCGGGCAGGCGTTCCCAACCCTTGAGGGTGAAGGGGATGTGGCAGAACCAGGCCATGCCTTTGGCATACAGCGGCCCGATGGTGAAGAAGGCCCGCCTCCGCCCCAGGAAGGGGACGGCCAGCAGGATCCCGATCACGACAGCCGGCACCAGGACCATGCCCCAGACGGCCATCACAACCGCGCCCCCTCCCGTGTTTCGCCAGTTGGCCACGACGCCCCCCCGTGCTATTCAAACTAGCAGTTCCGGAGGTCACCCGTGGGCATCACCGAACAGATCCTGACCGATCACGCCGCGCGCAAGGATCCTGACGGCGTCACCTGGTTCACGGCGGCAGACCTCGCACGGCTGGGCATCCACGACCGGCTCTTCACCATCATGCAGACCGTCCAGCACACCCTCCGCCTGCGGCGCGCGAAACAGGTGGTTGAAAGCCACGGCTGCACGGACCGGTGGTGCCTGGAGGACACCCACTGAAAGGCGATCCCGGACCGGGCGCTTACACGCGCTTCAGCCAGCTCTCGCGCCAGTAGAGGACATTGTTCCGCGGACAGTTCTTGCTGCAGGGACCCTGACAGGTCACGCCTTTCAGAGAGACCGTGTGGGCCAGGCTGATCATCTTCCCCGTCTGCTCCAGGATGATCCGCTCGAGCTTGTGCTCGACCTGGAATCGCTTGCCGACGTGCTCGGTCATGCCCGGCTCGAAGGCGAGCCCGCAGTTCTTCCCGTCGGGGTCGAGGGTGCCCTGGATCTCCTCGAAGCTGCGGACCTCCACCCAGTCTCCAGGCCGGAGTTCGAGGTCGCCCTTCGGATTCTTCCGGTGAGAGCCGGCCAGCGCGCCGACCTTCCGGAATCCGAACAGCCCGAGAAGGCGGTTGAAGGTGGTGGTGATGAAGATCCGGAGGAAATCAGGAATCGTCAGCTCGCCCCTGCGGATCTCCGTGAAGAAGTTGGCGAGGTTCCAGCGGGACATGGGTCGGGTGGCCGCAAGCAACTCGGTGGACTGACAGACATACCGGCCCTCCCGCCGGGTGGGGAGTTGCGTGAGGGCGCCGTCGGAACTCGCCCCGGGTGGCTCTGGGCTGGTCGCTTGTTCCGCGGGGTGAAGCCAGGCCTCCTTCCAGAAGAACAGGCAGTTCCGCTGGCACTCGTCGTGCGAGGAGCCGTCGCACCGGAGATCCTCCAGGAGGACCGTTCCAGCCATGCGACGGAGTCCGGCACCCTCCACGCAGGTTTTGTCGGCGTTGCGGTGGACGCTGGCGCGGGTGCCGCAGAACCTCACCATTTCCGGCATGAAGGGCAGGCCCTCCAGCTTTCCATCGGCATCCAGCGTGGCGGCGATCTCAGTCGCGCTGCGGATGAGGACGGCTTGGCCCTGACGGAAGCCTTGGGAGGCGGCGGAATTCATGGGTGATCCGCAGGTGGTGAGTCAGACGCGTGCGATCCTACCCGAAGGCATGAAACGCACACGCAGACATTGGAGGTGGATAGCAAAGAACAGGCCATGATATGCCCGAACTCATGCCTGCCGTCCACCGCTTTCCACTCTGCGATCGGGGCTCAGGCTTGCGCCACCGCCTCCAGGGCCACGGCGCGCGGATGCAGGATCTGGTTCTCCAGGTAGATGTGGAGGTGGAGATCCTGCTCCAGGGTCTCAAATCCATCATAAAGGGCGCGGAAGGTCGCACAGCCGTCGGCAGGCACGGTGTAGGCGCTGGTGAGCTCGCGCAGCTCGACCAGCAGGGCGCCCACGGCCTCATGCTCCATCTCCATCACGCGGATGGGGCTCTGGACGGTGCCGAAACAGGATGATCCCGACTGGCCCTGTTCCATCTGCCGGATGAAGGGGAAGAGGATCTGCTCTTCCTTCATCATGTGCGGCATGAGGTCAGCCACCAGGGCCCGGTAGAGCTCGCCCACGCGGCCCAGCTCGGGGTGACGCTCGCCATGGGCCCGGAGCACCTTCTCGAGCAGCAGCTCGAGGCGGGGCATCTCCTCCCGGAGGTAGTCGTGGTGGGTGGTCACGATGTGCTGGGTGAGATCCGCGAGGGGGGCCTGGGCCCAGTCCCGGGGAGAGGGGACGCCGGCCTGGAAGGGTTCGAGGGTCTCCAGATTCTTCAGGACCTCGGCCGGAGCCTGATTCGCCACCCGGCAGGCTTCCTCAAGGCTGCGATGTCCGCCACAGCAGTAGTCGATGCCCAGGCGCTCGAAATAGCGCATGGTTTCGGGCCTCGCCATCACCAGCTCGCCCACCTTGGTGTTCAGTTCCACGTTCATGCCGGCTCCTTGGTGGGGGCCATCCCCGACTTCAAAGATGAGGCCTCTGGGCCGTGAGGAACATCACATCTTGACTAAAAAGGTCATGTTTTCTTTAATACCTAAAGACTCAGATCCAACAAATTGATTTCATTGATTTTAATCCACCGTGATGGATTTGGAGACGTTCTTGGGGGCGTCCGGGTGGACGCCGTGATCCGCCACGGTCAGTCGATCCAGGTATTCCATCTTCAGCACCGACATGCGGAAGGCCAGGCGCTGCAGGGCGACGGAGGCCGCGAAGACGAAGAGGTTGGGATCGCCGCTGGAGGGCACCTCGATGTACTTTGACCAGTAGCGGTCCTGGCCCATGGGCCGGCCGGACACGGCCGCCGCCAGCTCAGGGTTCCTCTCCGCGATGAGCAGGATGTCGGCGCCGCGGATCTTGTGGGTGTGGATCTGGCTGATGGTGATGCGCACGTCGCGCTCCTCGCTGGGGCACACGAAGAGCAGGGGATAGTTGGAGAAGCGCGTCTCCACCAGCTCGGGCCAGGCCTTGAGGGCTTCGATGCCGCCGGCGAAGGGGCGGCCGTCGCGGTGCTGCTCGTAGACTTCCAGCAGGCTCGCCAGGTCCTGGATGGAGAACAGGGTGTTCTTGCCGAGGATGGTGTTGGGGCCGTGCTTGAACTCGGCGGCGTCGTAGCCTTCGGCATGGTTCAGGACCACCTCGCGGATCTTGAGGGCGCCCTCCCGGGCCAGGCCGATGAGGTTCGTGCCCAGGATGTGCAGCGAGGGCTCCAGATAGAGCCGTTTCGCGGCCTCCTCCACGTCGGTCCCGCACATCTTCAGCGTGTCGGTGATGAGACCCTTGGCCCGCTCCAGGTTCGCGGCGATCTTGCGCTCGGTCAGGGAGAAGGAGGCCGCCAGCACATAGAGGATTGCCACCTGGTTGAGGAAGCTCTTGGTGGCGGCCACGGCGATCTCAGGGCCGCAGAGGATGGGCAGGTAGAACTCGGAGAGCTCTTGGGGGATGCGGCTGTTCTCGTTGTTCACCAGCGAGATGCGGCGCAGGGCCGGCACGCGGGCGCGCACATCCGTGAAGATGTCCACCAGGTCCTTGGTCTCGCCCGATTGGGTGATGCCGAGGAGGAGGTCACCCGGCTGGAGGGTGTTCAGGTACATGGACCGGAAGATGCCCGGGTTGCACGGGAAGACGGCCACGCCGGCCAGGTTGTTGAAGAAGGTTCCGGCCACCAGGGCCGCATGGTACGAGGTGCCGGAGGCCACCAGGAACACGCGGCCGCCCTCCTTCTGGGTTTCGCGGATGGCCTGCACCAGTTCCTGCAGGTGGCGCGTCACCCGGCGCTGCTTCTTCCACACGAGGAGCAGATCGAAGAGGGCCAGGGCTTCCGGGGCCTGGGGATCCAGGCGGCCGAGGTCCACCAGCAGCTGGCGTTCATCGGATACCGGATGGCCCTGGCGGGCTCGCAGCGCATCGGCGTGGGGCTTCACGCGGGCGGCCAGCTCCTGGTGGACCGGGTCCACCTGCAACGCCTTGAAGCCCTTCGCCAGGGCGGATTCATCTGGCGCTTCGTACAGGGCCAGCACCTTGCCCACCATGGCCTTGCAGAGATCCTGGCGGTCCTCGAAGGCGGCAAACAGGCCCTCGGTTTCCGGCGCGCTGAAATAGTAGCGCAGCACTTCGTCGAGGTTGTCGGGCACCGAGGCGATCTCCTGCTCCATGAAGTAGTGGAAGGGAGCCCGGAGGCCTGTATCGCGCACGTTCAGCTTGGAA
This sequence comes from Geothrix campi, assembly GCF_024609265.1. GTDB lineage: Bacteria > Acidobacteriota > Holophagae > Holophagales > Holophagaceae > Geothrix > Geothrix campi. The sequence continues at coordinate 141,611 of NZ_JANHMP010000002.1, forward strand.
CGCTTGGGACGGGGGACGGAGAAGGCCAGCTCTTTCCCGAGGCTGAAGACCAGGTATTCGCGCTCGGTGAACCAGATGCCCTCGCCCTCGGACAGGGGAATGAGCATGCGCGTCTTGGAGAGCACGGAGGTGAGGTCACTGGAGACCACCACGAACTCGCCGTGGGCATCCGTGCCGAGGCCCGCGTAGAGCGAGGAGCCGGACTTCACGGCGACCACGCCGGGCGCCTTGGGATCGGCGAAGGCCGCCGCGTACGAACCCTCCGCCTTCGCATCGGCTTTCCGTGCGGCATCCAGCAGGAGGAACGCCTCATCCGGAATGGCCGCCTTCAGCCCAGCGGCAGAGTAGGCGGCTCGGCAAGCGGCCAGAGCCGGCCCGGGCTCCGCCAGGTTGCCGGCATAGGCGGCTTCGGTGAGGTGGGTGATCATCTCGCCGTCGTTGTCGGAGACCACGGCATGGCCCTGCGCGGTGAGGGCGGGCTTGAGAGCGTCCGTATTGGAGATGTTGCCGTTGTGGGCGCCCACGATCTCCACCTTGCAGCGCACGTGGTGGGGTTGGCTGTTCACGTCTGTCACAGCGCCGTAGGTGGCCCAGCGGACCTGGCCGATGAAGCGCTGGCCAGGCTCCTGGTCGATGCCCAACTCCGGCACCACCCGGCTGGGGGCGCCGACTTTCTTCAGGAGCCTGATGGCGCCGTCCGCGCCGATGAAGGAGGCCCCGGTGGAGTCATAGCCACGGTACTCAAGCCGCTTCAGCAGCTCCCCGGCCTCGTGCCCCATGGCGGCGACTTCTGATCCATAGCAAAGCGACACGATTCCACACACGGGGCGACTCCAGAGGACCAGTCCAACCGACCATCTTGGTGGGTTTCACGGGAACCTTCAAATTGAATTGGAAGCGTTGATCAGGGAACCGGGTCGATGCCCCCGCTCGTCAGCGGCGAGCAGCGGATGAGGCGCCAGGTGGTGAGCAGGCCGCCCCGCAGGGTGCCGTACTTCTGGATGCAGGCCAGGCCGTAGTGGCTGCACGTGGGCGTGAACTTGCACTGGGTGGGCAGGTGGCTCGACAGCGTGACCTGGTAGGTGCGGATCGCGCCCCGGCAGACCCAGGCGGTGGGCTGGAAGGCCACGGGCAGGAAGGCCTCCAGCACCAGGTAGAGCCCGAAGGCCGCCAGGGGGTGGGCCAGCAGCCAGGCGATCATCCTAGGCTTTCGCAGCATCCGCCTCGGCCTTGACCTTGCGGGCCTCCTCCAGGAAGGCGGGGACGAGGTCCTCCTCCTTCACCTTCCGGATCAGCTCGCCCTTGCGGTAGATGAGGCCTTCGCCCGCACCGCCGGCCACGCCGAGGTCGGCGTCCTTGGCTTCGCCGGGACCGTTCACCACGCAGCCCATGACGGCGTAGGTGATGTTCTCGTGGTTGATGGCCTTGAGACCCTCCTCGATCTCGTTCGCCACCCGGTTGAGGTCGATCTGCACCCGGCCGCAGCTGGGGCAGCTCACCATGCGGAAGCCGCCGGACCGCAGCGCCAGTGCGCGCAGCATCTCATGGCCCACGCGGCACTCATCCTCGCCGTCGCCGGTGAGGGACACGCGGATGGTGTCGCCCAGGCCTTCGGCCAGCAGGATGCCCATGCCCACGCTGGAGCGGATGGTGCCGCCGAAGGGCGTACCGGCCTCCGTGATGCCCAGGTGGAAGGGGTAGTCCACCTGCTTCGCGAGCAGGCGGTAGGCCTGCACGGTGCGGATGACATCGCTGGCCTTGAGGCTGATCTTGATGTCGCGGAAACCCTCGCGCTCCAGCACGTCGATGTGGCGCAGGGCGCTCTCCACCATGGCTTCGGGCGTGGCGGTGCCGAACTTCTCCAGCAGGTCCTTCTCCAAGCTGCCGCCGTTCACCCCGATGCGGATGGGGATGCCCTTCGACCCGGCCTTGTCCACCACGGCCCGGACCCGATCCTGGCCGCCGATGTTGCCGGGATTGATGCGCAGGCAGGCGGCGCCGCCGTCTGCGGCGACCAGGGCCAGGCGGTAGTCGAAGTGGATGTCCGCCACCACGGGGATGGGGCTGCGGTCGCAGATCTCGTGGAAGACTTCGCCGGCCTTCTTGGTGGGGACGCTCACTCGCACGATTTCGCAGCCGGCGTTGGCGTAGCCGTAGATCTGGTTGACGGTGGCTTCCACGTCCCGGGTGTCCGTCTTGGTCATGCTCTGGACGCTGATGGGGGCGTCCCCGCCCACCGGCACCTTGCCCACCAGGATCTGGCGGGTCTTCCGGCGGGGGGCGAGGGGCTGGGGTTCCTGATCGGACATGGGGCCTCGGATATCAAAGATTCCAGTGTACCCACCTATGGCCCGGGCCGAACGATCCCGGGAAGCGGCCCGGACGGGACCGGTTTCCGGTAAGGGGCCGCCGGCGTGCCGGATGATTCCAGGTGGTGGTGGGCTTGCGCTGGGCCTTGGCAGCCTTGTTACACTGGCCCCTCACCCTGAGGCCCCTATGATCATGAACACTCGCAATCACAACGACGTGCTGATCCTCTACCCCGAGGGGAAGATCACCCTCGGCGACGGCGACCAGGAACTGGGCGAGGCCGTCCGCACCTCGCTTACCAATGGCTCCCGCAAGATCGTGATCAACTTCAGCAAGGTGAGCTACCTGGATTCCTCAGGTGTGGGCGAGCTGGTGGGCTGCTACACCTCGATCAAGGGCAAGGGTGGTGAGCTGCGCATCTGCGGGATGAGCTCCAAGATCTTCAGCCTGATCAAGATGACCAGCCTGCACTCGGTTTTCGAGGTCAAGGACACCGAGGACGAGGCCCTCGCGGGCTTCTAGGGCGGTGCGTCTCCGCGCCGCCCTCGGATGCAGCCTCCTGGCCCTGGTTTCCGCCGTGGGCCAGGAGGCGCCATCCGCCCGGCCGGTGACGGCTGTCCGGGTCGAGGGCGGGGATGCGGATGACCGGCGCTTTGCCGAGGCCGCCCTCGGGCTGAAGCCGGGGCAGATGGTGGACCCAGCGACCTTTCAGCAGGCGCTCGCCGCCGTGCGCCTGGTGGACCGCTACCGCATGGTGGAGGGGAGCCTCGGGGCCAACGGCGAGATCCTCCTGCGCCTGGAACCGCTGGTTCCGGTGGCCGCCTGGCGCTGGGAGGGAGATCCCCTGCCTGCCGATCTGCGCAAGTCCCTGTTGCCGGAACTGAGGAAGGGCCAGCGCCTGGGCCCTCAGCGCCTGGCGGTTCTGGAGCGGAGTGCCGAACAGCGCCTGCGGGAGGCCGGGTACCGCCAGGCCGATGTGAAGGCGATGGTGGAGGCGGAGGGGCGGCAGCTCAAGCTGGTGCTCAGCCTCGGCCCTCCCCGGCTCATCCGCGAAGTCCGCTTGGAAGGGGATCCCGCGCCCTACACGCGGGAGTCCCTGCTGAAAACCGCGGACATCCAGCCCGGTCGCACCCACTGGACGCCTGCGGTCCAGCGAGAGGCCCAGCGGCGCCTGCGCCAGCGGCTGGTGAAGGACCGGCGCATGGAAGGCTTCATCCGCCTCGCCCCTGCCGATGGGGAGGGCAGTGTCCTCGTTCTGGAGGTCAGGCCGGGGCCGAAGGTGAAGCTGAAGGCCAAGGGCCTGAGCCTGCTCGGTCCGTTGTGGGGCCGTCCGCGGCTGTTGGAATTCGTGCCGCTGGCCCGTGCCGAACGCTATGCGCCGAGTCTGCTGGATGAAGGCGACGGCCGGATCGCCGCCTATTACCGCGATCAGGGCTACCCCGAGGTCAAGGTGTCCCATCTCCGCGAGGTGACGGCGGGCACTGCGGAACGGCCCGAAGCCGTGACCATCACGTACACCGTGATCCAGGGGCCCCGCCGGGTCCTCGGCACCGTGAGCTTCGAAGGGAACCGTGAACTGTCGGAGGCAGAGCTGGCGCGGGCCGTGAGCCTGCCCAAGCGGTTCCTCCTCCTGCCGCCCCACGCCAAGGCCGAGGCCATGAAGGCCCTGGAGGACCGTCTCACGGCCTACTACCTCCAGCGAGGCTTCCCCGACGTGCGCGTGCGCCGCCACGTGGAGAGTGGGAAGAGCAGTGCGGTGGATGTGCGTCTCATCATCCGGGAGGGCGCGCGGCGCTTCCTGGGTGCGCTGGTGCTGGAGCTCCCTCCGGATCCCGCCTTCCCCAAGGACCGCCTGGCCCGGAGCCTGCTGCTGGCCCTGGCAGACCGCCCCGTGGCGGTGCGCGGCACCTCGCGCTACCGCTCGGATCGTCGCCACCTGCAGGGTTTCGAGGGCACCCTCGAGACCACGCCCGAAGGAGCGCGCCTGACCTTCAAGCCTGCGCTCCCCCTGGTGCGCAACGACCTGGCGCTGGTGGTCTCAGACCTGCGCCAGCGCCTCTCCTCGGCAGGCTCGGCCGATCCCAAGGTGAAGCTCACTTTCGAGGACGACGATACCCAGCCCCTGGTGCGGATCCAGGTGCCCCCCCAGCCCCTTGACCGCACCCGACGGCTGGTGGTGCAGGGCAGCGATCGGACGCGCGCCGAGGCGGTGCTGCGTGAGACCGGGCTGGCCCAGGGGGTGCCACTGGATCCCGCCAAGCTGGACGAAGCCCAGGTCCAACTCGGCGGCCTCGGGGCCTTCCAGCGGGTGGATTTGCTCACCCTGAAGGATCTTTCCGGTCAGGAGAAGGAACCCTGGCAGCGCGGGGATCTGGCCCTGCGCCTGCAGGAGGGCAGCCCCTGGGTGTTCACCGAATCGTTCGGCTACGACAAGACCCAGGGCTACCACTTCGGCCTGAATGCCCAACGCCTGAATGTGGGCGGCATGGGCCGGACCCTGGATTTCGGTCTCCGGGCTGGGGATCAGACCCTCGACAGTCCCTTCCTCCGGCGGGCCTTTCCCACCGGTGAAATCAAGCGCTCCGTCGACAGCTACAGCATCGGCTACACGGACCCGTGGTTCCTTCCCGGTTCGCTGGACTCGCTGCTGGCGCCCCGCACGCGCTTCCGGATGGAGGGCGCCTACATCGAGGAGGCCCAGGCCGCCTTCTTCGCCCGACGCCGGCGGTTCACACCCAGCCTGGAGTGGAAGGTCGGTCCGGTCCAGGCTGTGCAACTCGGCTACCGCTTCGAGCGGGTCGAAGTGGCCTCCAACACGGATCGCGACGGCAAGCTCCTGCTTGAAGGCCAGGATCTCTTCCTGCTGGCGAGGACACCGCCCCGCAGCATCATTTCCGCGCCCTACCTCCAGATCGCGGTGGATCGACGCGATCGTCCCTACGATCCCACCCAGGGCACCTTCTTTCTGGGCCGGCTGGAGCTGGCGAACCAGTTCTTCGGAACCTCCGCCAATAGCAGTTTCGTGAAGGTGGACCTCCGATACCAGTGGAACTGGCCCGTGGGTTTCCACGCGGAGAACGGCGTGGTCATGATCAGCACCCGATTGGGACTCGCCCGCCCCACCGCGCAGTCCGCCAAGGACCTGCCGCTATCCGAGCGCTTCTTCGGCGGCGGTTCCTTCACCGTGCGCGGTGTGGAGCCGGACATGCTGGGGAACATCCAACACACGGATACCAAGGGCAACGTCCTTGCCCAGCCCATCCCCCTGGGAGGCCAGGCCATTGTGGTGTTGAACCTGGAATACAGGTTCCCGCTGTTCGGATGGCAGAGCGTCTGGGGCGAGGTTTTCGTCGACGCCGGGCAGATCTACCACAGCCCTGCCCCTCTGGATTACAACCTGGATACGAGCACGATTCCGCCCACCCCCAGGCCTATGCCCTTCCAGGCCGCGGCGTACCCTCCTCTGCGCATCACGCCAGGCATCGGTCTGATCCTCAAGCTGGGGTTCCCCCTCAAGATTGAATACGCCGGCGATTGGAAGCGCATCATGGGCCGCCCCCGCACCCAGGACGAACGCGACACCCAGCTCAAGAGCCTGCTGATCTCGGCCGGGTTCCAGTTCTGATCGGTTGCGGAACCGGCAGGAGGCTGTTCGAAATGAAAGTCATGGGCATCGTCGGATGGAGCGGAAGCGGGAAGACCAGCCTGCTGACCCAGGTGCTGCCGATCCTGCAGGAACGGGGGCTCCGGGTCTCCACGATGAAGCACGCCCACCACTGGTTCGACGTGGACACGCCCGGGAAAGACTCCTTCCGGCACCGGGAGGCCGGCGCCTCGGAGGTCCTGGTCGTCACCTCCTCCCGGTGGGTGCTGATGCACGAGTCGCGGGAGGAGCCGGAACCCAGCATCGAGGCGCTCATCGAGCGCATGACGCCGGTGGACCTGCTCCTCATCGAAGGCTTCAAGACCCACCCGCACCCCAAGCTGGAGATCCACCGCCAGTCCGAGGGGAAGCCGCTGCTCTGTGTCGAGGACCCCGGGATCGTGGCCGTGGCCAGTGACCGCCCGCTGCCCGGACTGGCGGTCCCCGTGCTGAACCTCAACGATCCGAGCGCCATCGCCGAGTTCATCCTCGGGTACCTGGGACTGCGGCGGGATTGAAGGGCCGGTGGCCTGGCTGGTTGGTGCGGTTGGGCCGTTCTCCTTCAAGCGTTGAACTCGCCTCTCAATCGGCCTGCTTATCGAGGACTGGCGAGGGTATCTCGCGGAAGTCGCGGCCGGGGGGAATGAGGGGTCAGGCCAGATCGGTGCGATCCCCGCGAGTCGTTGGATGGGAGATGACCAGGAACTCGACGGGATCGCGGAAGGGGTTCTTGAACTGATGGGGCATGCCAGGTGGGATGTGGAGGCCCTCGCCCGCCGAGAGCTGGTGGTCCTCACCATTCAACTCCATGACAGCCTGGCCAGCGAGGATGAAGAAGAACTGCTGTGCGATGGAATGGACATGCCGCGTCTCGGACCTTCCCGGCAGGACCTTCTCCCGGATGACGTGGAGATCGTCGCCCTTGAGAAGATGCCAACCATCGCACTGATCTCCCCACACGTAGTGATCAGCGTTCTGGATCGAGACTGGGCGCATGGAAAGGCTCCAATGGGAGATGGCAAGACGGAAGGAACGAAGCAGCTCTGCCTGGAATCGACTTCAGGGTTTGGAGGCCTCCCAGGAGATCCGGGTGAGCTTCCGGGGAGCAAGGACGGATCGGACCCAGGCGATGCGCCCTTCTGCGTCCACCTCGACCAGCAGGACCCAGCGTGGGGCTCGCGGCCCGGTCTCCGGGACGTCCCTCTCTCCGACCTGGGCGGGCAGTCCGTTGATCTCACGGAGTTGCAGCCGCATGGAGGGGTCCTGCTGCGCGATGAGCAGGAAGAACTGGGCGATGGCACGCGCCCCCAGAATGGGGATCTCGGCAGATGCGTAGATCCCGCCCCCATCCCCGCAGGCCTTGGCATCCGGGGTGAACAGGGACTCCAGGGTCTCCAGGTCCTGGGTGGCCAAGGCTTCCTGGAACCGCCGGAGGGCCCGACCCGTGAGCTCCCGTTTCCTGCTCGTTGGGTAGCTCGGCCGCTTGAGCACTTTCCGCGCCCGGTGCAGGGTCACCTTCACGTTGGATTCTGAAATGCCCAGCAGCCGCGCCGTTTCATCCACGGAATGATCAAACACCTCCCGGAGAAGAAACACCGCCCGCTGCTGGGGACTGAGATCCTCCAGGGCCACCAGGAAGGAATAGGATCCGGTCTCCAACAGGTCGAAATGCTCCTGCGGCGCTTCGATCACGTAGTCGGAGGTGTCCCATTCGACGGGGCCCGGGAGCCAGACCCCCGGATAGGGCCGCGATTTCCTGCGCCGCAGCAGATCCTTGGACAGGTTGACGGCAATGGCCGCCAGCCAGGGGCGAAGGGGAGATTCCTGGTCCGCGGGTGGACGCTTGAGCGCGCGAAGGAAGGTCTCCTGCACGACATCATCGGCATCGGCGGGGGATCCCGTCATGCGGTAGCTGAGCCCCCACAGCAGCTTCCGATGGGCTTCGAAGGCTTCGGCCAGGGCGGTGGAGTCCATGGTCCCCTCGGCATGGGAGGGAAAGGATCGCACGCGCCGACGCCGGAGCCCCTCCGTACTCCGGGTTTGGGTCTGCGATCTGGCTTGCATGGTGATTTCCTGCCCTTTGCCCCCTCCTGGGCCACTGGTTCAGGAGGGGGGCATCCCTAAGATCAAAGGACCTGGCCATCCGGCTGTTGCATCGCAGATGCGCCTACGATCAGCCAGAGGAACCGGGCCTAGTCGCCCGCAAGCAGCGCCGCCGCCGACCGGGCGACGTAGCCCCCAGCCGGAGTCCGGAAACCGATGTTCAGCCGGTTCCAGCCATTGATGGCAATGATGGCCAGGGTCAGATCGACCAACTGGGTCCCGCTGAAATGATTCCGGACCCGTTCGAAAGCCTCATCCGGCACCCCCCCTTCAGGGAGGCGCGTGAGGACTTCAGCCCAGGCCAGCGCAGCCCTTTCCCGCTCGGAATACAGGGCCGCCTCCCGCCAGCTGCTCAGAAGGTAGAGCCGCTGTTCGGTTTCACCCGTGGCCCTCAGTTCCTTGGTGTGCATGTCGAGGCAGAAGGCGCAGCCGTTGATCTGGGAGACCCTCAGCTTGACGAGCTCGACCAGCGACGGCTCCAGCCCCGATTTGCTCACGTGCATTTCCAAGCCCAGCATCGCCTTGAAGGCACCCGATGAAGCCTTGGAGTAATCCAGTCGAGGTTGCATTGCTTCTCCTTCTTCCTGGCATCCATGGCATAAAGCCGCGAAGGATGCTTGTTGTGGGTTTGGCACGCCAGCCAGAGCTCCGCCCGTCCTTGGGATGGGGACCCTGTTTGGCTGCCCCTTCTACAGACGACACGCATCCGGGCGCCGAAAGGTTACAGGTCCATGTGGTTTCTGGAAACCAACAGCCCGGAGGTTCAGATTCGGGCCTTTCTAGACTGGTTGGCGCGGGCGGTCTCGACCATCCGACCGCAGCGGAGCGGAGGGAGGATAGGACGGAATCCGCGGAGCGGATTGCCGCCCGAAGGGCGAGGGGCGGAGCCCCGAGTCACCATGCGTCCGGCTGGGCACGGGCCTGATCGCTTCCGGCGCTCCACTGGAGCGCCGGAAGCGGGCCCACCATCCGACCGCAGCGGAGTGGAGGGAGGATAGGACCGCATCGCCATAGGCGATGGCGGCCCCGGAGGGGTGAGGGCCAGAGGCCCGAATCAGCCTGCCCGCTGGACTTTCTTGGCGGCCCGAGACCGCCCGATTGAGCATGAAAAAAGGCCGCAAAAGCGGCCTTTGGCTGGTTGGCGCGGGCGGTCTCGAACCGCCGACCCCTACCGTGTCAAGGCGGCGCACCGGCCATTTTTGGACCGTTCTGGACTGACACGGACTGAACAAGTGCCCTAGAACCTATCGAGCGTCCGTCCTGGTCCGTCCGGATGGTAGGCTGATACGCCCTGCCGTTTGCCAGTGGTTTGCCACCGGAGTCCCCCATGGCCCGCACCAAGCGTTCCGCCCTGCTGGAGTTCTGGGCCCAGCGGCAGAAGTTGGAGCTGGGCCGGGACCACACGGAGACCCTGGCCACGGGGCGGTATCTGCTCTACTGGCGTCCACTGAACGGGGCGGCGGGGAGCTGGCGGGCTCGGTTCTACGACCCCGGCACGAAGAAGATGACCCGGCATCCACTCGGGGTGGCTGATGACTTCCTGGCGGCGGATGGGGTGGGGATCCTCACCTACGCCCAGGCCACGACGAAGGCCGAGAAGTGGTTCAAAGATCAGGAGCACAAGGCCATCCTAACCGCGGGCGGCGAGGTCCCGCCAGAGGGGCCCTACCTCGTGGCGGACGCGATGCGGGACTATCTAGCCGACCTCCGGCGCCGGGGGAAGCGCAGCGCGGACATCATCGAGACCACGATCAACGCCCATATCCTGCCCTCGCTGGGCGCCCTGGAGGTGGCTGCGCTCACCAAGGCCCGCCTCCAGAAGTGGCACCAGGGCCTCGCGGAGATCGGGCGCCGCCGCACGGGGCGGGTGCGGGAGACCCCGGACCACCTGCCCGCGCCGGTCACGCCGGAGGAGCAGCGGCAGCGCAAGGACACGGCCAACCGGATCCTGACCAGCCTGAAGGCGGGGCTGAACCTAGCGCTGGCGAACGGGAAGGTACAGGGCCCCACCCCGTGGCGGGAGGTCAAGGCGTTCAAAGACGTGGGCAACTCCCGGGTGCGGTTCCTGGTGGACGATGAGCCGCGCCTGCTGGTGGCGGCCTGCGCGGACCCGGAGTTCCGGGACCTGGTCATCGGCGGCCTGTCCAGCGGGGCCCGGTACGGCGAGCTGGGGCGCTGCGTGGTGCGGGACTTCTCGGCCACCTCACGCACGCTGTTCATCGAGTTCGGGAAGAACGGGCGGTCGCGCCACATCCACCTGGACGCCGAGGCCGTGGTTTGGTTCTCCGCGCTGGTGAAGGGGCGGGATGGTGGTGAGACCCTGTTCCGCCACACGGGCGTGGAGCGGGTCACGCGGGCCGCCTCGGACGACTGGATGCCCTACGATCAGCGGGACCGCATGGAGCGGGCCTACAAGGCGGCGGGCATCCCCAAGGTCACCTTCCACGAGCTGCGCCACACCTACGCCTCGCACCTGATCCTGAAGGGGATGCCCCTGCTCTACGTCGCCTCCCAGCTCGGCCACAGGGACACTCGCATGGTGGAGCGGCACTACGGGCACCTCGTCCAGGGCGCCGTGGCGCAGGCGGTGAAGAAGCATGCGCCGAAGCTGGGGATCTACACCGTTAATAAAAAGGCCGCCGGAGCGGCCTAGCTGCACACTTTGGCGCCAGTGCTCGGCGGGTCCAGCCGGATCCTAATGCAGGCCACCATGCGCTGGCCTGGGCCATAGCAGGCGACCCAGGCGGCCGTGTCGCTGGGCGTGGTGCTTGCCACGAAACCAGTCACCACGCCCGTCATGCGGTGGCTCTTCCCGTAGCCCAGACTCAATGTGACCGCGCGCCCCACGGGGCAGGTGCGCTCGTTCCAACGGCGACCGTAGGGGCGGAACTCCTCGGTCTTGGTGCCCGCCTTGAACGCCTCGAAGTATTCGCGCTTGAGCGGGATGAACAGCGGTGTCATCCCTGCGCCTCCTTGGGGGCGAGGGCGGCATAATTGGGGTCTGAAACAGATGGACATCCCCTTGCCAATGCGAGCCTCATATCACGGTTCTCGCTTTCCAGCTTGGCGATGCGCTCGGATTGGGCGGCGATGGTGGCCTGCTGCTCCTTCACGGCGCCTTCCGCGAGGCTGATGTTGAACGCCCAATCGCGCTTGGTCTCGGCCAGTTCCCGTGTGAGGGCGTCCAGGGACTCGATAGCTTCATTGGCATTGGCGGGCATCGGGTTCCCGTAGCCGTCGAAAGCATTCTTCTTGAGGCATTGCAGGGCCTCGCGTATCACTTCGGCGTGGTTCGTGGTGTCGGTCATGGGGGCTCCAATCCGGTTAAAAACGGTCTGCCTATTCAAATCGCATCCCCACGGGTGCGTCAGCAGTTACGTTCGGCGCGGGGGTGTTAGGCGGCCAGTTCTTTAAACTTGTTCTGTGCGACGATCAGCGCTTCGTCTTTCGTGTCGTAATGGCCGAACCATTTAGCCTTGCCATTGATTTTGATGATGACCCACCACTTCCCACGATTGAATGTGACGCCCTTGCCGGGGATGTCGTATCGGTCTTTGTTCTGGTTGTTCTCCGCCTGAGTGCAGGCCCGGAGGTTGCACTTGCGGTTGTCCAGACGGTCCAGGTTGATGTGATCCACCACCAAGGGATAAGGCGGGGCCTCCATGATCAGACGGTGCAGGGCCACGGTTCGGCGCTTGCGGGGGGCTGTCTGGATCTTGGCGAGCAGATACCCCTGGCGACTCCAAAACCAAGCGTGTTCATCGAGGATGTGAAGGTCGTCCTCGTCTATCTGGATTTCCTTACCCTTGATGAATACGTGCATGGTCTTCCCTTTAGACTTGGTTGCGGATGTTTAGGCGAACTTCGGTTAATTGAAAATGCTGAGCTTATGGCTTTATCTGGTATGCCGGTTCCCCGATTAGACGAACTGGCGAGTACGCCAAGCGCTAGTTGGGCGCTATCGGAAGGCCGTGAACTCAAGGCATTCCTCGTTGTGTGTGACCTTCACCAGCTCCAGATATGCATCCGGGTGGCTCTCCTTCAGTTCGCGGAACCAATTCCGGGCCACGCGCTCCCCGTCCTGGTTCCAGGATTCGACTACCTCGAATCGGTTGGTCTTTACGGTTGAAACTCGCTGTCTGATTTCAAAAGTGGTTCCCATCGCTCTCTCCTCGTCGCGCTGCCCAACCATCTCGCTCAACCTGCGCTCCCTGTGGTCGCCGGACCCGCGCAAGCGCGGCCCGGGTTAGCTCGGGGCGTTAGGCGTCCAATTCACGCACTGAAATCTCAAACTTGGGCTTCCCGTTGCAGGTGACGACTACGGGCGCCCCGTTCTCAATTACATGCTGTGCTACGGCGCCACAAGCTGGCCCAGTAACATCCTGCTTTCCATCCCCCCATGTGCATCCGTCCTTCAACACATGGCCCGCATAGATCCTGTTCGTCAAAGGGCTGGTTCCTACGTGCAATTTCCGCATCGCCTAACCTCTGCATCAACTCGGACCCCAGCGCGGGTGCGAAGTGGTTTCTGATGGGTCCGGCCCTGCGCTGGGGCCGGTTATGCGTGGCCGTTAGGCGTCACCCAGCACGGCATCTACTTCATGGGCAATCATGTGAGGCTGATGTCCCAATGGGGTCTCCTTGCGGTAGCGCCGAAGAAGCCGCTCCATCTCTCGGCAGCGGCGATCCATGGCGGCCAAGTCCCCAAGCTTTTGGATATAGAGGGCCTGGAGACTCTCAAAGTCATTGAAGCTACTCGGTTGTGGGCACCCAGTAGAGTCGTGGCGACAGCCACACAACAAGCAGTTCATCATCGCCTAACCTCCCGCTCAACTCGGACCCCGCCTTCGTTTCCTCGCTCATGTTCGTTCCTTTCTGGCCCACGGCTGGCCCGGTGAGCTTGGCTCGTTAGGTAGGCTCGTATGTCGCCTCGAAAATGTCAGGCTTGCAGGGATAGAACTCGCCCTTCACGCCCTGAATGATCCAGTCGCCCGGGATGGCTCGGTGGTTTCCCTCCAGCGTGAAGATTTCCATTTCTGGAGCTTCTTCACACCCAAGGGCCATGGCCTTTCCCCCGTTGCTGTTGACCCAGGCAAGGATGGATCGTCCCGCCATGGCATCAATAAACTGAAGTGCCTCGATCACCACGGGTTTCTTGCGGAATTTCATGGGTTCTCCTTGTTGGTTTCGATTCGGCTTTCTAACGTGTCGCTCAGCATCGGACCCCGGCTACGCCGTGGCCGAGCTAGCTCCGAAGTTATGCCGCACTGTTCTCCCGCTCCCTCGCCACCCTCTGCATCTCCCAGATGGTGATGCGGCGCTGGCGGCCAACAAGGAAGGTCTTCATGTTCCACTCCTTGATCAGGTCGAACATCATCGACCGGCCGCAACGGAAGTACTCGGCGGCCTCCTCGATGGTGTAGATATCGTGGGGCAGCGGGGCGCGAAGCACTTCGACCGGGACAGGTTCGATCATGCTGTCGCCAACGGAAACCGACTCGTAGCCCATGAACGGCTTGTCCAGTTTGACGCGCCAGGGGGTGGCCGACTGGTCCTGTTCAACGATCACTCCGGCTCCAGCGCCCTCCCAGATGCCGTGGAGAATCACCTTGTCGCCTACGTGAAAAACGATCTTAGGGGCTTTCTTCTTATTCATGCCGTCCTCCCCAGCCCACGCGCCCGCAGCCGTGCCCGGTATCGCCTGTTCCGCTCGCGGTAGACCGCGCGGCAGGCCTCGCACGGCTGCGAGCCGCCACAGCGGGCGCAGCGCCCCTGGGCTCGACGGGCCTCGCGGATGGCCCTCTGGCGCTCCGTGTGAGCCTCGGCGCAGACGCCGCACCACTTCGTGGCTGGCATGCGCTCGCGCTGGCAGCACTGGGTGCAGAGGTTCAGGACCACGGCCACGATGCGGTGCTTGCGCTGATATTTTCGGGTCGCCTCGTTCGTCATCAGGCGACAGGCCTGGCACATGGGACGGCCCGGCTCGGCCTGGGCGTGCCCGCACTGGGTGCAGATTCCGGCGGCACGGCGGGCACGGTAGCGGCGGCGGCTCTGGGTGGCGGCGTGGTTGGTTTTCATGAAAACCTCACAAGGAGGACGATGCAGATCGCGAGAATGAAGACCGGGACAGCCAGGACGGCGAACAGATAGGCCCCGGTGGCAGTGCCTCGATACATCCGGCTCATGCCGCACTCCGCTGGATCCGCGCCAGGGCCTCACCAGCCACGCGGGTGGCCTGCTCAGGGAATTCGAGGATCAACTGGAACGCCAGGGCGTCCATGGTCACGAGGTGGCCCAGTTCGTCCTTCTGGGCCTGCAGGACTGCCATGAGGGGCGCGAAGTCCGGCAGCTTGGCGACGGGGCCGATGACGTCCAGCACGGCGTCCGGGTTGGCGTGCCCGTGGTCGTTGAGGTAGGGGCGGAGGTGCTCGAGGAGGCGGGTGGTCATGGGCCGGGCTCCAGGGCGACGCGGAGGTCCCATCCACGCAGACGCTTGGGCGGGAGCGCCTCTTGAATCTGTAGGAGCACGTAGCCGGGCTCGTCTTTATCGAGCATTGCGATGATCCGCTCCCGCTCCTCGCGGGCGCCCTGGGCCTTGATGGCGATGCACTCCTCGAACAGCCACTTGGGCACAGTCATCCGCTTGGTGTGGTCGCGGCTGCTGATGATGGTGTAGGGTGGGTCCGGGGGCGTTGTCTCGTCCACGTGGGAGCAGGTGCGGGGCAGATCCCATGCACCCGGTGCTACGGGGCACCGCTGGCCATGGGTCAGCGTCTCGCCTTCGCGCGCGGTGGCGTGGCAGGCTGGGCAGAGAATGAACTTGGGCTCGGGCTCGGCCTTCGTCGTGCGTTTCATCTCGGCCAGGAGGTTGTCCGCGCATTCGGCGGCCTTGGCCCATCCGAAGGCGCCACGGTTGGTTTCGTCGGCCCTGGCTCCTGCCCAGAGGGTGGCCGCCACCAGTGCCCTCAGATCTTCCGGGTGCATGCGATTCATGCCGCCACCTCCCCAATCTCGTCCAGCGAGAAACACACCCGGATCTTCAGCCCGTAGGCCGCAGCCAACTCGGTGCGGCAACCCTTCGACCGCTGCCAGTCACCCGTGAGCACGATGACGTCACAGGTCTCCAGGTGGCTCAGGCACTCGCGCATGGCGGGCTCCCAGGCTTCCTCGATGGTCAGGTCAGGGAAATACGGCAGGGCGATGTGCGGCACGAAGGGCACATGGCCCAGGGCTCGCACCTGCTGGCCCACGGCCTGGGCGTGGGCGATGTTCAGGGCCACGCAGGCGGGGTCGGTGGAGGTGTAGGGGCTGGCGCAGTAGACCCTCATGGCTGTCTCCGCCTACCGGGGCCGGGATGCTGGATGCCGCCGTAGAACACGTCAGCCATCCAGCGGCCATTCTTGATAGCGTGCTTCCACTGCCAGCACAGGCGGCGCTCTGAGGCCGGGGTGATCCGGGTGGTCCTCTTCCAGAGTCTCCACCACTTCGGGTTCCGGCTCATTCCTGCCTCCATTCCACGCCGATCTCCAGCGTGCGGAAGTCCACCCAGGTCCCCTCACCCACAGCCGCGAGAGCCTGCTGGGTGAGGGATGGGCCCGCCGGGATGAACGGCAGCGGGCCCGCGGCGATGTGGTAGGCGAAGGGGGTCACTGAATGGCTCCCTTCGACTCGAACTGAAACCGGACTTCCTTCGCGCTCGTCTTGGCCGCCAAGAGGTGAGCAGATGCCACACGCTCCAGGTGCTCGCAGACGCGGGCCTCTTCTTGGCTGAGGGTGCTACGGTCCGTCCGGGCGGCGATGTTTGAACACCGGACCACCTTCCTCACGCCCATCTTGTAGCCACGAGAGGCGAGGTCCACGCGGGCGTGACTGTCCGCCACCTCGAACGCCTCGCCGGGGATGCACCGGAGGACGATGTTGTGCTGACGATCCAACTTCCTCCGCCACTGGGCTGTGACGGACTTGAAGCGGTTGGAGGACGCGGACTGGTTGATCACGGCCGCCAGCTCATCGTATGGGATCCGGGTGCCGATCTTCGGGACACCGTAGTGTTCGAGGAGTTTGTCTACGTCAGGCCCGGTGGGGACTCCCCCGAAGTAGAGGGTTGGTTTCGCCATCACTTCACCGACTTCACGGTGGCGGTGAAGGTGCCGAACCTCCCCGGCTTGTCGGGGCTGCTGGGGCGCCAGTCACACAGACCGGCGTACCTGCCCGCGAAGTTGAGGATGGTCTGAAGCGCATCCTCGGTGATCATGTCGTCCAGCACCGTCACGGTGCCTTCGATAGCCCACTGGTCGAAGCGCGGGCGCACCCGGACATGCTTGGCCTTGCCGATCTTGGCCCGCTTGCTGAACAACTGGAAGCCATGATCGGCAGCAGCCTTTTCGTGGATGGTGAAGTCCGGCTCGTCCATGAGCGCTTGGAAGGGCGCAAAGGGGACAGGCTTCTCGTTGACCAGCAAGGGCCAGGAGGCCTGATCGACTACGATGCCGCTCTGGGTCAGGGACTTGAACGTGCCCTTCCCCTTCCCGGTCGGACACTTCACGCCCCCCTCGCGGAGCAAGGTCATGATGTTGTCGGATGGGATGACGAACTGCCCGTTCTCGACATAGGCGTAACCAAGCCAGGTGAAAGCAGGGGTGCGATCATCTCCAGGCTCACTCTTGCCTTTGTTCGCGGGGTCCGTCTGCCACTTTTTCAGGAACCCCTGGAAAGCGAGGTTGTCCTGGTGCATGAGCAGGGGAGTCTGACCTTCGAGTGCGATCTGATACGTGCGAGCTTTCATGTGATTTCCCTTTTGGATTCGTGTGTGATGCGGGGTTACGAGGCCCGCGAATTAACGCCTTGTTCCTAGCCTTGCCCGGCCACGCCTTACCTGACCGCGCACCGTTCCATGCCGTGCCCAGCCTTGCCCCGCCTTGCCTTGCCTGACCGCGCCGCGCCGCGTTCCTTGCCCAGCCCGGCCGAACCTAGCCTGGCCCGACATTGCCTGGTTCCATGCCCTGCCAAGCCTCGCCATGCCGTGCCGAACCGTACCGTGTTCCTTGCCATGCCCGGCCTCGCCCAGCCGTGCCTTGCCTGGCCAGGTGGTCATCGAATCGCCAGCGAGTCTTCGGCGTAGAACTCCACCCCTGGCACCTTCGCGTCGGCCTTCATGCTCTTGGCGTAGGCGTCGAGCGCCTGGAGGTTGACGGTCTTGAACTGATCCGGCACCAGGGCGGCGTCGATGACCCGGGCCTTCCAGATCTTGCGCATGGCCGCGCCGCGGGGCTTCTCGACCACCGGTGCCACGTAGCTGGCAATCGGAGCCGCAGCCGCCTGCGTGGCCATGGCCTTCTCCTCCAGCGCCTCGGCGGTGGCGGTGTCACCGGACACGGCAGCCTGCTCAGCCTGGACCAGCAGGGCCTCTGCGGCGGCCTGCTCCTCGGCCTGGCGCTGGCGGTCGGCCTCCTCCTGGCGCCGGGCCTCAGCGGCGGCGAGGGCGGCGATGCGGGCCTGCTCCTGCTGGAAGGTGGTGATGCTGCCCTTGAGGACCGTCTCAGCCTTGGCCAGCAGCTCGGCGGGGGCGCGGAAGAAGTCCATGATGGCCTTCTTGGCGTCGTCCAGCGGCCGGGTCATGGCCTTGCGGGTCTCCTCCAGCCGGGCGGCCTTGGCCTTGATCTCCCGGGTCTGGTCCACCGCGGCCTGGCACTCCTCCGCGGTGGTGATCTTGACGGCCTGGATCAGGCCCAGGGTGCTCTCGGCGTCCTGGGCGAGGGCCTGGGCCTCGGGGGTGATGAGGGCGAGGGTGGCGTCCATCAGAAGCTCCCGGCCTCGGGCATGGGGAGGACGATCTCGTTGGCGTAGCCGCGGTCGTTGACCACCAGCTGGATCTCGATGCCGTCGAGGAGTTCCTTGAGGTTCTGGAGGTCCAGGGCCTCACCGGCGGCGGGGGCTTCGAGCCCGGCAGCCAGGTGCAGGCGGTCGATGTTCAGGCCGGCGTAGTAGTCCGCCTTCGACCCGTTGAACTTGATGATCTGGTCGATCTCGATGGCGGACTCGACGCTCTTGTAGGAGGCGACGAAGACGGCCTGCGCGGCGAACTTCTGGAGCTTCTGCGGGTCCGTGATCTCCTTGAGATCGGTCAGGAAGACCGCGTGCTGGCCAGGGGCGAGGGTCTGGGTGGTGACGTTGGGGGGCGTCCAGGACATGATGGTGTTCCTTTAAGAGACAGCCGGAAGCGGCTGGTAGGTGGTGGGTTTGGTTTCGTTGACGATCCGCACGTAGCGGGCGCTCCAGGTCTCGCCCTTGGCGGCGATCTTCTGGTTGCAGAGTTTTTCGCGCAGCTTGACGAACTCCTCGGCCTTCATCCGAGCGAGCGTCGGCCCGTTCTTCCCGGGCAGCAGGTGGCCGGCCTTGGCCATGTAGGAGCGCAGGCAGTCGCGATCGATCTTGAAGGCGCCGATGAGCTGATTCAGGGCCTCGTACTGCACGGCGCTGATGCCACCGCCGGCCTCGTCGGTGTCGTAGGTGGGGAGAGGGTCAACCCCGTCCACGAAGTCGCTGGCCTCCTGGCTCACAGGGCTGGCCTCGGGGGGATCCATCTGGGCGATGACGCCGCCGGCCGTGGTGGGGGCATCGTCCGGGTGCAGGATGAACCGCAGCTTGGTGATCTCCTCCTTGAGCGCGGGCATGGCAGCGCGGCCCTCGGCCTCGAAGTCCGCGATGAGCGCCTTGCGGGTCTTCTCCTCCATGCCCAGGGAGACTTCGGAGAGCTCCACCATGGCGGCCACCCAGTCGGCGGGGGGTTCAGAGATCGGCTGTGAAGTCGCGCCAGTCGAGGTGTTCGTCACCGCGCTCGAAGCCGTCTGGGCCTTCGCCGCGTCCTGGGTAGGGCGCGGCGTCACCCGCTCCCTCGCATTGGTGGGGACGGCAGGTTTCACCGCCCCCTGGGCCGCCGGCTGAGCGGCGCCCTGCGCCCTCGGGGTGGTGGCCCGTGATGCCGCCGGTGCCGCGGGAGTGGCCGTTCCGTGTGTGGCCGTTGCCGGGGCTGGGGCGGGGTTGGGTTCGGGGGAAAGTTCGGCACCGCTGTCACGCCAGGCTCGAAGCTCCTGGCCCACCTCGGTCCCGAGCGGGATGCTGCGACCCTCGAAGAGCCCTGTGCGGTCCTTGGTGGCGATGGCGTGGTGGGTGGCGCGGTCCACATCGAAGAACACGCCGAACTCGTATTCCATGCCGTCGGAGCTGATGGGGGCCAGGCCGATCTTCCGCACCGAGCTCTTGCCCTTGTCGTCCTGCTCCAGCGCGTATTCCATCTTCGACCGGAGGGTGCAAACCACGTGGATCTTCGACTGGAGCAGGGTCTCCACGAACTTGTTGTGGAGCT
Organism: Geothrix campi; assembly: GCF_024609265.1. Taxonomy (GTDB): domain Bacteria; phylum Acidobacteriota; class Holophagae; order Holophagales; family Holophagaceae; genus Geothrix; species Geothrix campi. The sequence goes on from NZ_JANHMP010000002.1 coordinate 161,032, forward strand.
GCTTCATGTCGTTCCAGTTGGTGAAGGAATTTCCCCCCCTTGCATCCTTCTGGGACTTCTGGTCCAGGATGCCGCCGCTGGCGGCCCACTCATGGGTCAGGGAGTCGATGACCACGGCCTCGTAGCCGTTGTCGATGGCGGCCTTCAGCCCCTCCAGATACTTCTGGGTGGTGAAGGGGGCCTCGATCTCCACCACGTCGAAGTCCCAGGCGCCGGCCGAATCGGCGGTGCCGGCGTAGTAGCTGGCGCTCCGGTTCTCCGTGTCGATGACCAGGACCTTCCCGGTGGGGGCCAGCCCCTTGGCGACGCCGATGGCGCCCCAGGTCTTGCCGGACCCGGTGGGGCCGCCCACGGCCACCTTCAGGTAGACGCGCTCGCGTACTGCTTTTTTGATCTGGATGGCCATGCTTACTCCTGTGAAGTGGTAGCGGTTGTGGTCGTGCGCGGCGTCAGGTCCAGAACCCAGCCCCGGCCGCCACAGAACTGGCAGCTGCCGTAGGCGTAGTCCGTGGGGGTCTGGCCGGTGCCGGCGCAGTAGTCGCAGCGGGTGGAGCTCATGCTGGCTTCCGCTGCACAAAGGGCGACGCCAGGTCGCTCAGATTGAAAACGGTGGGGTGGGCTCGCTCGATGCGCTCGGCCTCGTTGGTATCGGCAGTCGGGCAGCCCTTCAGAGCTAGCGCGTGGCTGGGGAAGCGCCGCTGGAACTCGGCGGCCTGGACCGACTGTGCCTGCGCCAGGTGGCGGGCGTGGATCCAGGTCTTCAGGACGAACTTGATCTTGGGAAGGACCGCCAGGGCCTCTTCGATCTCGGCCGTGGTGGGCTGATCAAAGCAGAGGCGCTGGATCTCCTTGGTGTAAGCCAGGAGGTCTTCGGGGGCGATCTGTTCGGTGGTGCGGATCTGCATAGCTTCTCCGTCGCGCCGTGAGCGCAGGTATCCCGCTCGGCCTGCCCGCCGAGGGTGATGGGTGAAAGGCTGGTGAGTGCGTCAGCGCCCTACGTGGGCCCTGGAGAAACCGCCGCGCCTTGCCTGGGAGGCGGTTTCCTCAAGGTCTGCTCCGGCTACTTCATTTGGGCCTCCTGTGCTCGACAGGACTAGCTTACGATTTCCGTTAGTGAGCGCAAGGGGAAAATTTACACTTTCTGTAAGTCTTGCGCTGACAAAAAGAAAGCCCCGATAAATCGGGGCTCGGGGTGGGGGTGGTGGGGTATCAGGCGGGGAGGTCCTTGCCACAGAACCGGCAGACGATGGCCTCCCGCTTCACTAGCTCGGCGCAGTAGGGGCACTTCTTCTGCTGGCCCGTGCGCAGGGAGTCCTTCTCCATCTGTCGCCGGTCGGGCCGTGCCACAGCGGCGATGATGAACCCGATCAGGGGGCTCAGGACCAGGCTCACCAGGACCCCGCCGGCCCAGGAGTGACCCTTACCTTTCCAGTAGCTGCCGACGGCGAACGACAGCACGATCCAGAGGAAGAAGATAAAGCACTCCATCAGGGGGCTCCGGCGATGGCCTTCAGGCGAATGGTTGCGATCTCTGCGGCCAGTCTACGCTGAGGGCAGTCCTGCATCGGCAGGTCCTCGTAGTGACGACTCAGGGCACCAATGAAGGCGTCCACACTGGCATTCTGGTACCGCTGTACAGCCACCTCGGGGATGAGGGCGCAGGCGGCCCACCTGTCGGCCTGGACCTCCACCTTGTGCGCCCGGGCCGGCGAGGCCGCCCCCGAGTGCTTGAGCAGGTGCCCCACCTCATGGGCCAGAAGCCAGATGCGCTCGAGGGGCCCCGACGTGATGGGCAACATGATCAATGGAGGGGCACCTCGCATAATGCACCCGGGGGGCACGAATAGGGCGCCAGGCACATCCCCAACCCCTACAAGCGCCCCACGCCGGAGGGCATGCGCTTCCAAGTCCTCGAATTTAGGATATTTTCGGCCGTACCAGGGGGGCACCATCGGCATAGAGTATTGCCGCAGTGTTTGGGATTCAACCCTGCGATGGCGTGTTGTTTCTTGCTGTATTCAACATTGTTAGCCCAAACCGATACCACTGCAGGGTGGCAGCATCCGAGTAGGTTTCGGCGACCTCATACCCCAGGCTGTCCCGCAGCATGGACCTGGCGTGGCGCAGCTCGATGGCCTCCGGCTTCAGGTCCTCGGCCCACAGATCGTCAAGGTCCACCTGGAAGAAATCGGGCGCAAGGTCAAGCATTCGTTTTGATGGGGGTCGATCTCGCTGGTCCATGAACCCCTGCAGGGTGGCGGGCGCCATCTCCAAACCCTGGGCGATTGCCTCAAAGGGGACACCACTGGCAACTTTCGCCTTGACCAGCTTGACGAACAGGTCCCGATTCCATTTCCGCATGCCCACAGTTTCTGTAAATACATGCTTTTCCGCAACCTTACGGATTTCGTAAGATTCTCCCTTGCCCGACTTACGGAAAGTGTTAGTTTTGGAGGTATGCGAGGCACTGGAACGACCCTCCAACAGAAGAGCGAAGCCCTGGCGACCATCATCGGCTGCCACCCCGGGACCGTCTACCGCGCCATCAAGCCGCGGGAGGACATGACGAAGCCGGCGGACTGTGGCGCCCCCCTCGCTGCCGCCATTCACCACGCCAGCAATGGGGCGTTTCCTGGGTGGGAAATCCGCCCGGACATCTGGCAGCCCGGGCAGGTCCCGCCGCGGCCTCACTGGCTGCCCCCATCGCTGGGGATGGCCGGCTGATGAAACTCCACCACCGTCCCCGGCCCGCGTTTCAGGGTCATCAGGCGCCGAGCCAGCCATGGCCGCAGTGCCTGGGGACCGTGCACGATCAGATCTTCCATCGACAGGAAAATCACGATCTGAATATCTCTCTGGTTCCGGCTGCCCCTGGAACTGGGGGCTACTGCGCCCGGGTCAGTTAGAGCTGATCCGGGCGTTTTCCCTTCACCTGCAAATTCCAAGGAATTCACCATGTGTAGCAGTGTGGGCAGCACTTCACCTCAAGACCAGCCGGATAATTTTGACGAGACCGCCCTCCGCCGGCATAAACGGAGACTTCGGGAACAGGCCGAGCATTGTGGCCGCCCCCTCAAGGCCATCGCCAGCGGCATGGGCTTGGCCGACCAGTCCCAGCTCACCCGCTGGTTGCAGGACCAATACCGGGATTCAATGGGCTCTCATTGGGTCGAGGCGTGGACGCGCGAGGTCGGCCACGGCTATCTCAATTACATAAATTCTGAGTGCGAGCATGCGCATTCCCACGCTCACCAGACGGCTGAGGCCCTGGCAGCACTCTTTATCCGAATGGCAGGGAAGCAGGCCGGGCAGACCATCGAGCACATTCATAGCGGTGGTGTCTATACGGGCCACGAGAAGCAGATCGACCTGCCGGGGTGGCTGAAAATCCAATCCGTCGTTGGCCAGATCATAGAAGATCTTGAGCGCGAAGGCGCGGAAGGGGGCCGGTCATGATGCCCTTCGCCGCCATCGGGCGCCAGCCCAGCCTGGACGCCACCCAGCCGGACATCGAGACGATGTGCGCGTGGGACCTCGAGTCTGAGGTCGCCGTCTGCCGCTACTACCAGGACTACCACAAGGCCGAGGCTAAGGCCATCGGGAAGTTGAACCCCTCGGTCCACACCCATGAGGCCTACGGCTGGTACCGCCGCCGCATCCGCGTCCAGGAGCTGCTGGAGCGGAAGGTGGGGGTGTCGGCATGAGCCCAGAAGCTATGCAAGCCGCACTGCTCCAGGCCGCGGAGACCCGCATGGAGGGCCTGCTCAAGGTCGAGCGGGAACACATCGCCGCCCTGCGCCAACTCATCGCCAAGGGCCTCAAGGCTCCCGAGCCAGAGGCGCAGCCATGACCCGCCCCACCTGCCCCCGATGCAACGACCTGGGCTGGGTCGAAGAGCCCTACACCCCCAATGGGTTCAAGCCTACCCTGCGCTTCACGCCATGCCCGGACTGTAACTCCCACGCCGTGCTCGCCACCCGTGGCGAGACGCTGGGCCTGCTGCTGGCCTTCGCGCTGCTCATCGCCCTGGTGGCGTGGGTGGCGGCCTCATGAGCCGGCGCCCATGCAAAGAACGAATGGTGACCGCCGTCGTCATGCGGATCGAAGGGCTGACATACCGGGAGATCGGAGAATCCTTGGGTGTCAGCACGGAACGAGCCGCACAACTCGTCCGTCACGGGGTGCGCTATGTGGCCCCCCAGATCAAATCAATGTGGTACTACCCTTCCGACGATACAAAGCGTTTCCTCTGGGAGATGCAGGCTGCGCATGCGCTGGGGCAGCGAATCTCCTTTATGCCGGTGCGACGATGAGCGCCTCCACCATCAAGTTCGACAACCTGCTCACCGAGGCCCGCTACGCCTTCCACGCCGGGGATTTCGCCAGGGCGGAGGAGCTGCTGCGCGAGGCGCTGGCGCTTGCTGCCGAAGGAGAGGTGCATGCGTGAGCTACACCTTTTTGCAGGAGCGGGGGGCGGAATCCTCGGCGGACTCCTTCTCGGCCATGTGCCAGTCTGCGCCGTCGAGCTGGAGGCATACCCTCGGTCTGTCCTCATCCAGCGCCAGCGAGACGGGCTCTTGCCTTGGTTCCCCGTGTGGGATGACGTTTGCACCTTCGACGGAAACCCCTGGCGAGGGCGGGTTGACATCATCGCCGGCGGCTTCCCCTGCCAGGACATCAGCAGTGCCGGTAAGGGCGCCGGAATCGACGGTGCCAGGTCTGGGCTTTGGGGCGAGTTTGCCCGGATCGTTGACGAGGTTCGACCCAGCTTCGTCCTTGTGGAGAACTCCCCAATGCTCACTTCTCGCGGGCTTGGACGAGTTCTTGGCGACCTGGCCACGCTGGGGTTCGATGCGGAATGGGGTGTGCTGGGCGCGGACGATGCCGGGGCACCTCACATCCGAAAGCGGATCTGGATTCTGGCCCACGCCGAACGTCCCGAACGGCGGCCGCAGGGTGCCAGAGAATGCAACCGTCAAGGGTGGGGCGGTGCCGACCGCCTACCTGCCCAACGGGAAGAAGTGCCAAGTGGGCCTGGAGCAGGCCGTGAAGTGGTGGCCCACGCCGGTAGCGGATGGGGACAGGACCACGAACTACGCACAGGGCGGGACCTCGCTGGGGTTCGCTGTGAGGAACTGGCCGACGCCCACAGCCGTGACGAACACAGGCGGCGCAGCCCTCTGCAAATGGGGAGGCAGCGGAGCGCGGGCGAAGTTGCGGACGATGGTCACACCCCAGGAACTCAATGGAGCGTTGAACCCGCCTTGGGTCGAGTGGCTCATGGGGTGGCCCATCGGGTGGACCGACTTAGAGCCATTGGAAACGGCCAAGTTCCAGCAGTGGCTGCGCTCGCATGGGAGACCCTGCGAGGACGGACCCAGCAACGACGGGAGGCGGTAGCATGAGCGCCCCCGAGATCATGCGCCCCAACCCGCTGGACCAGGCCCTGCGCCTGCTCTCGCTCGGGTTCAGTGTCATCCCCCTCCGGGCCCGGGACAAGCGCCCGGCCCTGAACTCCTGGAAGCCCTACCAGGAGCGCCGGGCCACGATGGAGGAGGTGCACAGCTGGTTCGACGGCGGGGTGGACCTCAACATCGGCATCGTCACCGGCGCAGTCTCCAACTTGGTGGCCGTGGACGGCGATAGCCTGGACGCGGTGAACTGGCTGCACGGGACGCACCCGAGCCCCATGCGCACCCGGACCGGCAAGGGGAAGCACTTCTTCTTCCGCCACCCCGGCGTGGTCATCAAGAACAACGTGAAGCTCGGCGGCATGGCCCTGGACGTCCGCGGGGACGGCGGCTATGTCGTGGCCCCCGGTTCGATCCACCCGAACGGGGCGATGTACGAGGAGGAGGGCCAGTGGGCCCCGGGCGCCACGCTCCCCATGTTCCAGCCGGCCTGGTTGGGCACCAAGGTCACGCCGCTCCCCCGGGCCGCCCACACGGACGGGGACAAGCGGGTGGTGGCATACCTGGACGCGACGCCCGGGGCAGTGGAGGGACAGGGCGGAGATGCCCACACCTTCCGTGTAGCCTGCAAGCTCGTCCGGGGGTTCAGCCTGAACGACCAGCAGGCCCTGGAATACCTGATGGCCTGGAACTCGAAGTGCGTGCCGGCCTGGTCCGAGGCTGACCTCCGGGTCAAGGTGGCGAGCGCCCGGGAGAACGGCACGGAGCCCTTCGGCTACCTCCTGGACGCGCCACAGCCCCTGCGCACCAGCTACACGCCCCTGTCGCCTGCCGCGCCCACCCTGGACGACGGCGGGGCCGTGGGCCTCCAGGACATCCTGACCCACACCAAGGACGGCGGGATCAAGAAGACCCCGGGCAACCTGGCCAAGATCCTCCGCATGGACGCACGCTGGGGCCCCGCCCTGGCCTTGAACGAGATGACGCAGGCCGTCATGTTCAACGGCCAGGACCAGGCCGACGCCTTCGTGGACTGGGTGCAGGAGCAGATCGAGGACCACCACGGCGTGGCCTTCGGGCGCGAGGACATCGCCGCGAAGATCATGGCCGCGGCTGGGGGTCACCCCGTGCACCCCGTCCGGGAGTGGCTGAAGACCCTGCGGTGGGACGGCACCGAGCGAATCCACCGGGTGGGCAGGGAGATCCTGCGGGCCGAGAGCGCCCTCTCCACCCACTACCTGCGCTGCACGATGGTCGGTGCCTGCCGGCGGGTCCTGCAGCCCGGGACCAAGCTGGACACCCTGCCCGTGCTGGTGGGTGACCAAGGGCTCGGCAAGTCCACCTTCTGGCGCACCCTCATCGGGGACCAGTGGTTCGGCGACAGCCCTCTAGACGTCGAGTCCAAGGACGGCTTCATGGTCATGCACCGGAAGTGGTGCACGGAGCTGGCCGAGCTGGACCACACCACGGGCACCAAGGCCATCGAGCGGGTGAAGGCCTTCCTCTCATCCTCCGAGGACGTCTACCGCCCACCCTACGGCCGGACGGCGCTGGCCTTCCGCCGGTCCGGGTTCCTTGTGGGCACCACCAACCAGGAGTCATTTCTATTTGACCCCACCGGGTCACGCCGCTTCTGGCCGATCTGCTGCACACACATCGACATGGACCTGCTGAAGAAGTGGCGGGACCAGCTCTGGGCCGAGGCCATGGACCTGGAGAGCAAGGGCGTGCACCACTGGCTGGACGAGGCCCGGGAGGGCATGCGGGCAAAGGATGCTGCCCGGTTCGAGGCTGAGGACCCCTGGGAGGAGTTGATCCACCAGGCTGTGGAGGCCATCGACATCGCTGCGATTGGCCGGGGCCTCGGCCGGCCTGCCGGCTACAGCCTGTCGGGACTGTTGACACACATGGGGATACCTTCCGCCCAGCACACCAACGCGGCCGGTCAGCGGCTCGCCAAGCTCCTTCGCAAGAAGGGGTGGGTCCGGTCCCTGACCGGGGAGAGGAGGGTGGCGGTATGGGTCCAACCCGAATCTTGAGAGGGGTGAGAGCCCCGAGAGAGGGGTGTGAAATAGGGCTCAAACCCGCATGGGCGTTAGCTCTGAGAGGGGTGAGAGGGTGGTTTTCGGTTTCCAACACTTTGCCGTATTCCCGCCACAGCATGCTCTCTGTCTTTCCCTTATTTCTTTATATCTCTCTCTCTCCTCTCTCTCCTCTCTCTATTCCATATCTCTCAAGGGAATTTTCCCGAGAGGGGTCTCTCATCCGAGAGGGGTTGACCCCTCTCAACTGCGAGGTGATCTCATGACCTTCGACGGCGGCCCACCCCTCGGTGGGTTCTGCGCACCCAAGCGGAAGACCCAGCCCACCCCCGAGACCAAGGAGCGCCGGCTCCAGATCGCCTACCTGAAGCGGTGCGGCCTGCCTGTCCGGCAGGTGGCGGTGCAGAAGGTGGGATGCGCCCAGTTCGGCAAGAGGCCCGTCTACTTCGGCCAGAAAGGCATGAGCGACCTGCGGGCCGACCTGGTGGGCACCCCGGTCCAGATCTACGTCGAGGTCAAGGCGCCGGGTCGCATGGAGCCCTGCGGCAAGGCGGAGCGGGAGCACTACGCCGAGCAGCTCGCCTACCTGGCCGCCAAGCGGGCTGACGGGCACGTCGCCCTCATGGCGGACAGCGTGTTTCTGATCTGGGCCGCCCTGGTCGGCGCCGGGTTCCAGGTTCGGAACCCCTGGCAGTGCATGCGCTCGATGCTCTACGCTGCGGGCCTGCGGCCTGACCCGACCGGGACGGTGGCGGCATGAGCCGGGCACTTCGGGCAAAACACCGCGAGTTCGCCGACACCCTGCTGGCGGACCCCACCATGAACGCAACCCGCTCATACATGGCGGTTTATCCCAAGTGTGGCGAGGAGGCTGCGCGGAGGAACGCGGCGCGCCTGCTGACAAGGGCTGACATTGCAGAATATATGAGCAACGCCATCCAGGAGCGCTCGGCCCGGACGGCTGTGGACCAGGACTACGTGGTCACCGGGCTGCTGGAGGTGACGAAGCGCTGCCTTCAGCGCGAGCCGCTCATGATCGGCCGCGGGAAGGACCGGCGGCAGGCTGTCGAGTTTGTGACCACGCCAGAGGGCGATGAGGTGCTTGCCCAGGTCTTCCAGTTCGACTCGACGGGGGCCAACCGTGCACTGGAGTTGCTGGGCAAGCACCTGGGAATCTTCGTGGATCGGACTGAGGTTACCGGCAAGGACGGGGCCAGCCTCTTCAGTGAGGAGCAGGTCCTGGCGATGGCCGAGATCATCAAGACTAAGCGGGGGGGCAAGTAGTGACCCTGCCGCTCCTCGCCTATGCCGTGGGCCAATGGGCCGGGTACAAGCCCGCCCCGCACCACTGGCTGATCGCCGATAAGCTGGAGGCGGTGGCGCGGGGTGAGTGCCGGCGGCTAATGGTGTTCATGCCGCCTCGCCACGGGAAGAGCATGGAGGCTTCTGAGTTCTTCCCTGCCTGGTGGCTGGCACAGAACCCGGACCGCTACATCATCGCGGCCACCTACGCCCAGGACCTAGCAGACGACTTCGGCCGGAAGGTGCGGAACCACTGCCGGACACCCCAGCACCACGCCATGTTCCCCGGCTTCCGGCTCAAAGAAGACAGCCAGGCGGCCAGCCGGTTCCACACGGAGCAGGGCGGCGTCTACTACGGCGTCGGCGTCGGCGGGCCCGTCACGGGGCGCGGGGCGCACCTGCTGCTGATCGACGACCCAATCAAGGGCCGGGAGGACGCGGAGAGTGAGGCCAAGCGGCGGCAACTCAAGGACTGGTACACGAGCGTGGCTCGCACGCGCCTCATGCCAGGCGGGGCCATCGTGGTCATCCAGACCCGCTGGCACGAGGACGACCTCGCTGGCTGGCTGCTGCGCGACCATGCGCACGAGCAGTGGGATGTCCTGAGCCTGCCCGCCATCGCCGAGGAAGGCGACCCAATGGGGCGGAAGGCCGGCGCCGCCCTCTGGCCCGAGGCCTACCCACTGAACGAGCTGGAGGCCATCCGGCGCTCCATTGGGACACGTGACTGGACCGCGCTCTACCAACAGCGCCCCGCACCTGTCGAGGGTGGCCTGGTGAAGCTGCCCTGGTTCCGCCGCTACATGACCCCGCCAGCCCATCCCCGCCGGGTCATCCAGTCCTGGGACACCGCCATGAAGGCCGGAGACGTGAACGACCCGAGCTGCGGGCAGACCTGGAGCGAGACGGAGACCGGCTACTACAAGCTGGACAACCTGACACGCCGGATGGAATATCCCGACCTCAAACGGGCGATCCTGTCCAGCGCCGAGCGGTGGAACCCGCAATCCATCCTCGTGGAAGACAAGGCCAGCGGGCAGAGCATCGTCCAGGACCTGCGCACCACGACCAACCTGCCCATCATCCCGATCGAGCCAAAGGGTGACAAGGTGGTCCGCCTGCTGGCGGTGTCGGCCCTCATCGAGTCCGGCAGGGTGTGGCTGCCTGAATCGGCCCCCTGGCTTATGGACTTCGAGGCCGAGGTGATGGCCTTTCCGAATGGCCGGCACGACGACCAGGTGGACGCGATGACCCAGGCCCTCACCTACCTCAGCACGGGCGGCGGTGGCCAGGGCCTCCTGGACTACATGCGCGAGATGGCGGAAGCCAGCAAACCAAAGGAGAGGGCATCGTAATGGGCCAACCAATTCCACCCATCCAGCCCTACTTCGGCACGGGCCGCATCGTCTGGCACGAGGCGCAGGATGCCGCCCGCCCGGTGAACTACCTGCTGGCGATGCAGGTCGAGACACCCCACCGCTGCCCCTACTGCCAGACCCTTATCCTCACCACCGCCGCCGTGCGCTGTGGCTCTTGTGGAGCGCCGAGATGACAATCCTGCACCCCTACTGCCCGCAATGCGGTCGCCCCTACATCTTGGTCACGGCAAAAGAATCACCGGTTGGGCTCCCTGGGTGGAGAACGGATTGCGCTTGCATCTCTCTGGCGGGTCCACCGCCAGGCCAAGGCGGAATGGCCTATCACAAGGACTCCCTTCGCTTGGCGGTCATCCGCGAGCAGATGGGTGGCATCAAGGCCGAGGATTCAACCATGTGGGCCTCTGCCATGGAGGGCATCAAGGCCCTGGGCGGTGACTGTGAGGCGGCTGCAAAGGAGGCGCGGGCATGACCTCAGACGTCCTGGACATCCTCCAGACCCTCGAGCGCCTGGCGGCGGGGGAGATCAGCGTGGAGCAACTGCTGGCGACCTGCGGCGGGCGGCAATGGTACCTGCCCACACTCCGGCGCTACCATCAGGTCCAGCGCCACCGCGCCATCGTCCGGTTCCCGAGCCGGGACTACAAGGTGGTCGCGCGGCACTTCAACGTGAGCATCGGCGTGGTGTATCGGGCTTGGAAGATGGGGGCGGCGTCGTGACACCACTCGAACAGATCAAGGCACTGGATGATGACCACATTGGGGAGATTGAGGTCACGGACCAGGAAAACGCCGTGGCCTTGCTCAAGAGCGAACTCCTGGCCCTGTGGGAGGCCATGGAGCGGGTCCACGTCGGAGGGTTCCAAACGGCTGAGGAGGAGGTCGCTGCGGCGGAAGCCTGTGATGCTGCGGTGGAAGCCCTAAACACCGCCGCAGCTGAGGCTGTTCGGGCCCTCACATAATCTTTTCCGCACTCTGAAGGCAATAAAAATGCCCTGACCCAATTCTGCCATCTGAGGCATTCGATGGCGGACCAGACGGGACAGGCTCAGGGCCTACCCTCACAGGGTTCGGTTGCCGTCGAAATTACTCTGGCGCAACTGCTCGCGGTCATGCCGACAGCCCGGGAGCGGGCGCCCCTGTTTCTGGACTACATCCAGGCGGCGATGGACCGCTTCGGGATCAGTGAGTCGAAACTGCGCGTGGCGCACTTCCTGGCCCAGGTGGCGCACGAGAGCGGCGAGCTGCGCTACATGCGTGAGATCTGGGGTCCGACGAGTGCCCAGCTCGGCTATGAGGGCCGCGCCGACCTCGGCAACACCGAGCCTGGTGACGGGATGAAGTTCAAGGGCCGTGGCCTGATCCAGGTCACGGGCCGGGCGAACTACCTCAGGTGCTCCATGGCGCTGTATGGTGACGCGCAGACCCTGGCCGAGACGCCGGAGCTGCTGGAGACCAAGGAGGCCGCCTGCCTGAGCGCGGGGTGGTTCTGGGGCGAGTTCAAGCACCTGAACCCCCTGGCGGATGCGGACGACCTGGAGCACATCACGCGGCGAATCAATGGCGGCTTGAACGGGCTGGTCTACCGCACGGCGTACCTGGCCCGCGCCAAGGAGGCCCTCGGATGATCGAGAACGCACTCCGGGCCGCTGGCCGCATCCCCCAGGACAAGCTGCTGCACGCCGTGTGCGGTGCCCTCCTGGCCCTCCTGGGGCTGGCGTGGGGCCCGGTGACGGCCCTCCTGCTGCCCACGGCGCTGGGTGTCGCCAAGGAGGTCTACGACCACTTCAACCCGCCCCATGTGGCGGACCCGATGGACCTGCTGGCCACCATCCTCGGCGTCGTGCCAGTGCTGGCGGCCTATGCCGTGGGGGTGGGCCATGTCTGACTTTGACTGGAAGTCCTTCGTGAAGAAGGTCGCCCCGTTCATCGGGACGGCGCTGGGAGGTCCCCTTGGTGGTGCTGCTGCGTCTGCTCTGGCTGGTGCTCTCGGCGGAGACCCCACGAAGACCACCGATCAGCAGTTGGCCGCCATGGTCCAGAGCGTCACACCTGAACAGCTTCTGGCCCTCAAGAACGCCGAGAACGAGTTCGTCCTCAAGATGCAGGCGCTGGGATTCCAGCACGAAACCGACCTCCTCCAGACCTCGGCCGCGGACCGCGCGTCTGCACGGGACCGGGAGAAGTCCGTCAAGGACTGGACGCCCCGGGTGCTCGCCTCTGGCGTAACCATCGGGTTCTTCGGCCTGCTGAGTTACCTGCTGCGCCACGAGGTGCCGGCTGGGTCGAAGGATATCCTGAACGTGATGCTGGGCTCCCTCGGGACGGCCTGGATCTCCATCGTCACCTACTACTTCGGCAGTTCTGCTGGCAGCGATGCCAAGACCTCCATCATCGCGCAGCAGGGGGGGAAGTGAACGCTCATGTAAAGTGCTCCTCGCCGGACTGCCCCTTCCACGGTGAACCCCAGGACCGGCGCGGCTGGCACCTCGAGAAGTCCATCAACCTCCCGGCCCTGCTCACCCTGGGTGGCATGGTCGCCGCGGGCCTGGCCTACGTCTGGCGGCAGGACTCGCGGGTGACGAAGGTGGAGGACCGGGCGACCAGCCTGGAGGCCGCTGACATCCGGATCGAGAACGCGCAGGGGCGACAGCGAGACGAGATCCGCACCGATCTGAAGTCCATCAATGACAAGCTCGACCGTCTGGTCGAGCGGGGCCGCCGTTGACCGGCTACCGTGAGGTCCCCATCGAGCCCGGCCTGGTCGAGCGGGTGGCCGCGGGCCTGCGCTACGCCGTGACCGGGGACACCTCGGCCTACAACATCTGGTTCGGCCCTGGCGCCCCGCCACTGCCCCAGCAGCCCGAAGCCGGCGGGCGGCAGTACGACTACCCCACCCAGATCAACCTCCAGTGGCAGCCCCGCGTGGGCGAGCAGGTGGGCTACCAGACCCTGCGCGACCTGGCGGACGGCTACGACCTGCTGCGCCTGGTGATCGAGACGCGCAAGGACCAGCTGGCGAAGCTGGAGTGGACGATCAAGCCCCGTGCGCCCAAGGCCAAGCCCGACGCACGCTGTGCCGAGATCGAGGCGTTCCTCCAGTGCCCGGACAAGGTGCACAACTGGGACCAGTGGAACCGCATGTTCTGGGAGGAGGTGCTGGTCCCCGACGCGCCGGCCATCCTGCCCCGCCGCACCGTGGGCGGGCAGCCCTACGCCCTGGACATCATCGACGGCACGACCATCAAGCCCGTGGTGGGCGCCGATGGCCGCCGACCTCTGGAGGGCCCGGCCTTCCAGCAGGTCATCAAGGGCATCCCCGTCGCCAACTTCACCGTGCAGGACCTCTACTACCGGCCCCACAACCCCCGGGCGCACAAGCTCTACGGCTACAGCAAGGTCGAGCAGGTCATCACCACGGTCAACATCGCGCTCCGGCGCCAGCTGTCCCAGCTGCAGTACTACACCGAGGGCAGCGCCCCGGACATGATCTTCAGCACGCCGCCCGAGTGGAACCTCGACGCCATCAAGAAGTTCGCCGAGTGGTGGTGGTCGCAGCTCTCCAACGGGAACACGGCCCAGAAGCGCAAGGGGATGTTCGTGCCGCACGGCGTGGAGCCCATCAACACGAAGGACATGCTGCTCAAGGACGCTTACGACGAGTGGCTGGCCCGGATCATCTGCTACTGCTTCAGTGTCCCCCCCCAAGCCCTGGTCAAGGAACAGAACCGCGCCACGGCGGGCACGCAGAAGGACATGAGCAAGGAGGAGGGCCTCCTGCCGCTGATGAAGTACCAGAAGGGCGTCATGGACGACATCCTGCGGGACTTCTTCGGCGCGCCGGACCTCCAGTTCGACTGGAAGCAGGAGGCGGCCACCTCGCCGCTGGAGCAGGCGCAGATCGACAAGAGCGACGTCGAGGCGGGCATCCGCACGGTGAACGAGGTGCGCGAGGAGCGCGGCCTGGAGCCCCTGGCCGAGGAGCCTACCCTGGAGCCGACCGCCACCGAAGGCCTGCCCACGGGCGAGAAGCCCCAGGATACGGCCCTGAACGGCCAGCAGATCACGGCCCTACTGGGCGTGGTCCAGGCCAAGGTGCCCCGCAACACCGCCGCCGCGGTCATCGCCGCGTCGTTCCCCAGCCTGTCCCCCGAACAGGTCTCGGCGATGGTGGCGGGCATGCCCGCGGAGCCTGAGCCAGAACCCACTCCCCCGCCTGCTGGGAGCGATCCCAACGCGAAAGGCCAGCCCCCGGCTGCGTCCACTGATGAACCGACCCCCAAGGCGGGGGAGCCTGCCTCGAAGGGCGCCAGCATCCAGATCTCCATCAAGGGCGACGGTGCCGCTCTGGCCGCCAACATCGCCAAGCTCCGCTCCGGCGAACTGAAGAAGAAGGCACTGAAGCCCATCCCGCGCGACCGGAAGTCCGTGGTGAAGCTCGAGGCCAAGGTCAAGAAGACCGTGGCCAAGTTCCTCGCCGCCCAGGTGCTGCCCATCGCCAAGATGCTCCACGGCGTGCTGCCGGAGAGCGCCGAGAAGCTGGAGAAGATGAGCCGCGAGGAGGCCCAGGCGCTCCTGGACGAGCTGGGCTTGGACTGGCACGAGCTCGGGGACGACCTGGAGAGCGTGCTGGCTGCCATTGCCCAGGACGGGGCCGCGCAGGCGCTCGCCCAGATTGGCGTGAGCAGCGCCAGCATCGTGGACCAGGTCAACGAGAAGGCCGTCTCCTGGGCCGAGGACCACGCCGCGACGCTGGTCAAGGGCCTGGAGGAGACCACGCTCAAGGCGCTGCGTGGCGACCTGGCTGCCTCCATCGAGCTCGGCATGTCTGTAGATGAGATCGCCGCGGTGCTGGAGAAGGACTACGCCTTCAGCGAGGCCCGCGCTGAACTGATCGCCACCACAGAGCGGGCCTTCGCCGATGTGGAGGGCAACATGGCCGCCTACCGCGAGTCCGGCGTGGTGAGCGGCAAGGAGTGGGTGCTGGGCTCCGAGCATGACGACGCCCTGGAGTGCGACTGCTCCGACAACGCCGACGCCGGCGTGATCCCCCTGGACGGAACTTTCCCCGGCGGGGACGACGCCCCGCCCAACCACCCCGGGTGCGTGTGCGACGTGCTCCCGGTCGTAGCTGAAGACGAAACCGCTTGATCCCTACGAGGAGAAAGGAATGGCCACTGTGAGAATGCTCCCCCCCGCCACCGGCAACGCCACCCACGAAGTCAGCGGCCGCCGCTATGTGGGCGTCGTGGGTACACCCCAGGACGTGCCGGACTTCGACGCGCCCACCCTGCAGGCCAACGGCTGGCAGATCACCGACCCCCATGGGTCCGGCACCACCTCCACCCGACCCGCGAACCCCTTCAAGGGCATGCGGTTCACCGACACCACGCTGGGCGTTTCCATCCTCTGGGACGGGAAGGTCTGGCGCAACCCGATCACGGGGGCGAGCGTATGACCAAGAAATTCAAACTCTACGGAGAATTCGAGAAGGTCGAGGAGCAGGAGGACGGCACGCTGAAGGTATCCGGTATCGCCAGCTCCGAGGCCGTGGACAGCGACGGCGAGACCATCACGGCGGAAGCCATGAAGGCCGCCATCCCCGACTACATGGCCTTCGGCGCACTGCGCGAGATGCACACCGCCTGGGCCGCCGGCACCGCCCTGAAGTGCGATGTGGGCGACGACCGGAAGACCCACTTCGAAGCCCTGGTGGTGGACGCCGAGGCCATCAAGAAGGTCCAGACCGGCACCTACAAGGGTTTCAGCATCGGCGGGAAGGTCACCAAGCGCGACCCGGCCAACCGCTCGACCATCACCGGCATCAAGCTCGTCGAGGTGTCCCTGGTGGACCGGCCCGCCAACCCCGAGGCCGTATTCAGCATGGGCAAGGTCGAGGGGGACGAGTCCGAGGCCCTCACCCTCGCCGTCCTGCGCAAGAGCATGTGGAGCATCGCGGACTTCGCGGGGCTGCTCCAGTCCCTGGCCTTCGTGGCGTGGGATTCGGCCTACGAGGCGGAGTGCGAGGGCGACGCGAGCCCCATACCCGCCGCGCTGGGCGCGTGGATCGAGCAGGGGCTGGGCATCCTCCAGGCCATGACCGCGGAGGAGTGCGCCGAGTTGATGTCTCAGCTACCCAGCCGCGAGCCCCAGGCCCTTCTCGAGATGGCCGCCAAGGTGGCCGGCGTCGACCTCGCCAAGGCGGGCAAGAAGTTCAGCAAGTCCACCGCCGAGGCATTGAGTGGCGTCCACAAGATGCTCCAGGACGCAGAGAAGGCGATGGGCGGGCTTGGCTTCGATCAACCCGCCAACGTCGAGGACAAGGAGGAGGAGGCCGACAAGGCCGCCGCTGCCGAGGCACTCCAGAAGGCCGCCGGCCTCGAGACCGACCTCGCCAAGGCCCAGGACGAGCTGACCAAGGCTCAGGCTCGTATCACCGAACTCGAAGCGATGCCCGAGGTTGCCAAGGGCGTGGCCGTGGTCTTCGATGCGGAGAAGCAGGCCGAGATGTTCGCCAAGCAGGCCAAGGACGCCGAGGCCGAGGACCTGAAGAAGTACCAGGAGACCACCGACCCGGAGGAGAAGTTCAAGGCCTCCATCAAGTTCATCCACAAGTACGGCCACAAGCCGGAATAACCGCAACCCTTCCCCGGCGATCCGGGCACCTCACCCCGTCTTTCAAACCCTCCTTTGCGGGATCGAACCCGCCCCCCGGAGAGAACCATGAGCGCAAGCATCACCGACACCCTGGCTCTGCATAAGTCCATGATGGGCGAAAGCGCCGTCAACGATCTGCAGAAGACCATCAGCACCTCCACCGGCCTGGTCAACTACGACCTGCAGGCCCCCGAGAAGAACCTCTACGCCTTCCTCGCGCCCATCCGGTCCCGCCTGAAGCGCGTCCCGGGCCGCGGCGGCATCGCCACGAACTGGCGCGCTGTGACCGGCTTCACCGGCTCCGGCGTGAAGTCCATGCCGTGGGTGCCGGAAGGTCAGCGGTCGGCCCGCATGTCCTACACCACCCAGAACAAGAGCGCGAACTACGTGACGCTGGGTGAAGAGGACAGCATCACCGAGGAGGCGATCTCCGCCGCCGAGGGCTTCACCGACGCGCAGGCTGGCCTCGCGTTCCGTCTCATGCAGGGCACCCTGACCAAGGAAGAGTACGCCCTCATCGCGGGCAACGCCTCCCTGGCCCTGGGCACCGTGGGTACGGTCACCACCTCCGCCTCCGGCACCGGCGGCACGCTGCCCGGCGCCCCCACGACCTACGACGTGGCCTGCGTCGCGCTGACCATGGAGGGCTACCTCGCGGCCAGCCTGTCCGGCGGCGTCCAGCAGGTGGTCGCCATTACCGGGGCCGACGGCAAGACCTACAACCTGAACGGCGGCTCCAGCATGAAGTCCGCCGTGGCGACCCAGGCCATCACCCTCGGCCAGCACCTCTTCGCCAGCGTCGCCCCCGTGCTCGGCGCGGTCGCCTACGCCTGGTATATCGGCGCTGCCGGTGCCGCCAAGCTCGAGGCCATCACCACGATCAACAGCCTGGACTGGAGCACCGCTCTGGCCGGCACGGGCCAGGCCCTCACCGCGGTCACCGCCGACTGCTCCAAGAACGCGAACTACGCCTTCGACGGCCTGCTCACCACCGCCTTCAACAGCGGCGGCCTGGCCTACACGAAGGTCATGGCGACCGGCGTGTCCGGCACCGGCACCCCGCTCACCGCGGGCGGGCGCCGGAACATCACCGAGATCGACGTGATGCTCAAGAGCATGTGGGACAACTCCCGCCTGAGCCCCACGGTCATCTTCGTGAACAGCCAGGAGATGCAGAACATCACCAACAAGGTGATGAACTCCAACACCTCCCCGATCTTCGCGGCCAACCAGAGCGACCCCTACGCCGTGACCGCCAACGGCTTCGTGACGGGCTACTTCAACCCGTTCACCGCGGGCCAGCAGGGTGTGACCATCCCCATCGTCCTGCACCCCTACATCCCCGCGGGCACGATCCTCGCCCTCTGTGAAAATCTGCCCGCCCAGTTCCAAAACAGCGAGGTCCCCAACGTCGCCGAGATCCACGTGCGCAAGGACTACCGCCAGACCTTCTGGCCCGTGGTCACCCGCTCGCGCGACGTCGGTGTCTACGTCGAGGAGACCCTCGCGGTCTACGCGCCCTTCGGTCTGGGCGTGATCAGCAATATCGCGAATGGCTGAACGTAGCCAGCGCCCGGGGGCCTTTGCGGGCTCCCGGGCCCCTTTCTGAGGTCCACATGGCCAAGATCAAAACCGACATCCCCAAGGCCGCCGAGGGCAACGTCCTCCTGCTGGCGCCCGACGGCGCCACTGGCTGCGCGGTGGACGGCGTGGAATACGTCGTCAACGACGGCTTCTGTGAGGTCGACCAGGCCCACGCCGCCACCCTCATCGAGTCCCACGGCTACGTCGCCGCCGAGTAGCCCATGACTCGATTCGTCTGGATCCCCGAAGCCCCAAGGCACCCCGGTCTCTACGCCAACAAGAACGGCGCGGACCTGGACACCGGCAAGGTCCAGGGATTCACGAAGCCAACCAGCACCATGAGCCCCCACCACGCCCTCCAGTTCGAGACGAGGGAAGAGTGCCAGGCCTGGTGTGACGCCAACCCACACCCCGTGTTCGAACCACGCGAGCACGGATTCTCCGAGTAGCCCATGTCCGCCAACCCCGCCGACCTCTGCACCCTGGCTGACCTGAAGGCCTGGCTAGTCGTCACCAACAACACGGATGACGTCCTGCTCCAGCGCCTGCTCACGGCGGCCAGTGTCTCCATGCAGAGCTGGATGAGCGCCACCATCCCGTCCGCCTCCTACACGGAGGTGCGGGATGGCACGGGCTCGGACACGTTGGTCCTGGGCAACACGCCCGTGACCGCGGTCACCAGCGTCACGGTCAACGGGCTCCCGCAGGCCCTCAGCCCGGACGGCATCCAGCCGGGCTACATCTTCAGCGACTCCGCCATCTTCCTCGTCGGCACCAGCTTCCCGGTGGGGCGGCGCAACGTGACGGTGGCCTACACCGCAGGGTACAACCCCATCCCCTTCGACCTCGCGCAGGAGTGCATCTCCCTGGCCGCCTGGAAGTACCGGGAGAAGTCCCGCATCGGCCAGACCGGCACGGGCATGGGGCCGGAGCACATCAGCTTCAGCCTGAAGGACATGCCGGACAGCACCAAGACCGTGATGCAGCAATACAAGAAGGTGGTGCCGGTATGAGCCTCGACGTCCGGTTTGTCGGCGACGACAAGGTGATCGCCAACCTCAAAGGTATGGGCCCGAAGGTGGTGGCGGCCGGGAAGGCGTCTATCGCTCGGTCCACCATGAAGGTGCTGGCCAAGGCCAAGCAGAAGGTTTCCGGCGAGGTCCTGAAGAACCGCACGGGCACGCTCCGGCGGGCGATCAACCAGCGCATCGAGGAGGCTGGCGGCCGGATCGTCGGCACGGTCGGCATCAAGCTCCGCTACGCCGCGGCCCATGAGTACGGGTTCAAGGGCACCGTCACCGTCCGGGCTCACCTCCGCATGATGAAGGTGGCCTGGGGGCGCCCGGTGAAGCAGCCCCGCAAGATCGAAGTGGGCGCCCACACCATGAAGATGAACCTCCCCGAGCGGAGCTTCCTGCGCTCCAGCCTGCGCGAGCTGCGGTCTGACATCATCGCCGACATGCAGGCGTCGGTGGCCAAGGCGGTGGCGAAGTGATCGCCCTGGAGCCCATCTACGCCGCGCTGTGGGCCAAAATCCAGGCCATCCCTGGCGTGAACCACTTCTCCCGGCGCCCGGACGTGCCGCAGAACCTCGCCGATGGCCAGTTCCCTGCCGTGATGCTGAACCAGCTGGAGATCGACGCCCTGTGCGATGGCTCCGGCATCGGGACAGTCTTCACCATCCCCGTCGAGATCCTGATCTACGTGAACACCGGGAGCGACCCGAATGTGGTGCCCACGGTGGCCCTGAACGGGCTGATCGACCAGGTGCGGGCGGCTATCGCCGTGAACATCCCCGGCAGTCGCCAGGAACTGGGCGGGCTCGCCTACTCGGTCTTCGTGAACGGAAAGATCGAGGTTTTCGAGGGCAACCGGGGACAGCACGGCATCGCCATCGTCCCCATCACCATCACCGCAGCCGAGAACTAGGAGATCCCATGCCTGATGAACCTGAAGAGATCCAGCCGGAAGCCGAGCCGAAGACCGAGCCGACCAATAGTGGCTTGGCGTTCGACGTGATTGTCGGGGTTCCCCCCGACCTCATCCCCCCCGCCCCATGGGAGGCCGAGATCGACGCCTTCTGGCAGAACATCCTCGCCAACGTCTCGGCCAAGGTCGAGACCCCTATCCACAACTTCCTCCGTGAAGAGACGGAGGCTCTCAAGGCCCGCCTGAAGGCCCTGCTCTAGCCCTTTTTCAACTCCTCCTTTGCCGGTCACCCCGGCCCTCCGGAGACTCACATGGCACAGCCTCTTTTCGGCACGGGCATCCTTGCCCTCACCCCCGCCGGCACCACTCCCACGCCCATCCAGGTCGCGGTCCTCAAGGACATCAGCGTCGACATCAGCTACGCGAAGAAGGACCTGATCGGCAACCTCCAGTTCCCCGTCGACTCCGCCAAGGGCGAGGGCAAGCTCACCGGGAAGGCCAAGTCCGGCTGGTTCCACGGCGGGCTCATCGCCGCCATCCTCAGCGGGTCCACCACCGTGGTGGGCTCCAACGTCGGCGTGTTCAACGAGCAGGCCGTCCCGACCACGAACACCATCACGGTCTCCGGCTCCGCCACCTGGGTCTCCGACCTGGCCGTGTTCGACACCGTGGCCCAGAAGTTCCTCACCCGCGTGGCCTCGGCTCCCGCCGTGGGGCAGTACAGCGTGGCGGCCGGGGTCTACACCTTCAACGCCACCGACGGCACGCACCTCATGTCGATCACCTACGACAAGACCTCCGCCGCCGTGGGCACCACGATCAAGCTCACGAACCAGCAGATGGGCACGAACACCGCCTTCTCGCTGAAGCTCTACAACAACTACCAGGGCATGGCTGGCGGCGCGAACAGCTCCGGCATCTACCTGCCCAGCGTGGTCATCCCCAAGCTCAGCTTCGCCTTCAAGAACTCGGACTTCATGGAGAAGTCTATCGACTTCGAGGCCACGGCGGACGCTGTCGGCAACATCGTCAGCATCTTCACGGGGAACTGATCATGGACCTGACCGCGATCAAACCCCTCACCTACGGCGTCATCCGCCGGAACAAGGACGTGGTGGACCGGCTCACCGCGCCCACCCTCGACCTCGATCAGCGGATCGAGGCCAGCATCGCCTTCCTCAAGCTGGGCTTCCCCGAGGCCACGGAAGAGGACTTCGACGGGATCAGCCCCGTGGGGCTCCTCATGGCGGGGCAGGCGCTCTACAAGGCGACGTTCAGCCGCCCGGAAGCCGAAGCTCCAGTTCAGACGAACCCCTGAACTGGAGCCGCGTCACTGGGCTCATCGTCACGACCACGGGGTGGACCATCCACCAGCTGGACGCCACCCCGTGGCCCGATGTGGCAGACCTCCTCGACTACTGGTGGGAGTCCCCACCGCTCCACCTCCTGGTGAAGGGCTACATGGGCTACGAGCCGCAGGAACCCGAAGAGACCCGGCCGATGACCGAGGACGAGCTCCGCGTGTGGGCGGCACAGGTGCACCGTGGCTGACGAAAAAGAAGTAGCAGTCAAGCTCAGCGCCGACGTCAAGTCGCTGCTCCAGGGCATGAAGGACGCCCAGGAGCACACCGAGAAGGCCGTATCAGGCATGAAGGGCGACCTGGGGTCGGCCATCGAGAGCTTCGATAAGTTCGGGGCCGGGGCCGTGGCCATCGGCATGGTCGGGCTGGCGTTCGAGGCACTGGGCGAGGTCAAGGACAAGATTCTGGAGGCCGTCCACGCCACCAACGAACTCACAGAGGAATTCGAGTCGTTGAACAAGCGCACCGGGGCCTCGTTCGATGATCTGTCGGTCTACAAGAACGCCCTGGTCCTCACGGGCGGGACGATGGGGGACCTGTCGGGGATCCTGAACGGCCTCCAGCGCAAGATGGCGGCCAGCCCCGAGATCTACATCGCCAATAAGATCGCTGCTGACGAGGCTGCGCTCTCCCACCAGGACCTGATGACCACCCTGTCCAAGTCGGTCCAGGTCATTGCGTCCATCGAAGACCCGGGCCGTCGCTCGGAAGTGGCCATCGCGCTGTTGGGCAGCCGTGCCCAGGCGATCCTCCCTCAGATCATGAAGATGAACGAGATGATCGAGAAGGACGGCCCGGACGCGCTGAAGAAGTACGGCGCTCACATCGACAACGAGGCCATCGCCAAGCTGGACCACTTCGAGATCGAAACCGGCAAGGTGAAGCTGGCCATCGAACAGATCGACCAGAAGCTCGCCGACTCCGGCCAGGGCTGGGCGATCTGGGGGAACAAGGTCAAGCTGATGTGGTCCCAGGCCACGCTGGCGGCCTCGGAGTACTACCACACCGCGTTCCCGGACCTCGGCGGGGACGAAGACCGCCGCATCGCCGCCCTCAAGGCTCAGTGGGCCAAGGAGGGCATCTTGCCGAAGCCGGAAGGCGCGGCAGGGGAAGGCGGCGGCGGGGACGGTAAGGGTGGCAAGGGTGGCGTCACCGCCAAGGAACTCGAAGAGCAAAAGAAAGCCGCCGAAGAGCGCCTGGCGCTCCGAAAGACTGTGGACGAGGAGATCATGCGCTCGGCGGCCCATGTGGCAGCTGAGCAGATCAAGGACCTGAAGTCGTTCCAGGAAGCCGGGACTCTCACTTGGGACGAGATGACCCGGGTGGTGGAGGTCGCGTACGACAAGCAGTACGCGCAGACCATGAAGGCCCTCAAAGACGAGGAGAGGGCCTACGCAGGGAAGCCTGCCGAGATGGCCAAGATCCACGCCAAGATGGAGGAGGAGTTCCAGAAGTACCAGGCAAACCTGTCAGAGCTGGAGCGCAAAACCGCCGAGAACACGCGCAAGGAGCGGGCCCAGGCCGATGCCGACGCCGAGAAGGCGCGGAAACAGAACATCGAACTGGCGCGGATCGCGGCCAAAGATGAGTTGGACATCCAGAGGGCGATCCTGGATGAAAAAGAGCAGGCGCTGGACGACGATTTGGCCCGGGGCAAGATCACCCTGGCCCAGTGGACAGCGGCTCGGCAGGCAGCGGCCCGCTCTGGGTTGCGTGCCGAACTGGACGCCCTGGACCAGGAACAGGCGGCGGCTCGGGAGGACCTCGTCAAGTGGCGGGCGATCCAGGCCCAGAAGGACGCCATTAACCGGAAGGCCGCCGCAGACATCACGAAGATCAGCAGGACAGCGGCCCAGCAGACCGCCGCGTTCTGGGATCAGGCGGCCACGAAGGCGACGACCGGCTGGACGCAGGGCATCCAGCAAATCATTCACGGGGAGATGTCCCTCGCCCAGGGGGTGGGCGGTGCCCTGAAGCAGATCGAGAACCAGACCGAGCAATCGCTCATCAACATGGGCCTCTACTGGGTCAAGCACTTCCTGCTGAGGTCAGCCCTCCAAGAAGACGCCCACATGAAGGAGGTCGTCACCAACGCAAAGAGCGCGGCATCCGGCGCATACAACGCAATGGTCGGAATCCCCTACATCGGCCCCTTCATCGCCCCGGTTGCGGCTGCGGTCGCCTTCGCGGGGACGATGGCCTTTGCCGAGGGTGGCTGGGATCAGGTGCCAGCCGATCAGGTCGCCATGATCCACAAGAACGAGATGGTGCTCCCCGCACACATCGCCGGGCCCCTGCGTGAAAGTCTCCAGGGTGGCGGCGGTCTGGCTGCGGCGGGGGCTGGCAGTGGGCCCGTCAACATCAACATCCATTCGGTGGACGCCAAGAGCGTGGAGCGCCTGTTCGCCCATAACCAGGGGCCGCTCTTGCGGACGCTTCGTGAAGCCATGCGCAACGGGAGGCGGTCGTGAGCGGATTGATTTTCCCGACCCTGGCGGGCATCGACATCGCCGTGAAGCGCACGCCGATCTGGGCCACGAAGGTCCAGACGACCTCCAGCGGCAAGGAACTGCGGGCGTCGTGGCAGTCCACCCCGCGCTGGCGCTACGAGTTCCCGGTGAACTTCGTGCGCCGGGCCGGGTTCAGCGCGAACACGCCCTCGGACGAGATGACCGCCATCCTCAGCCTGTTCAATGCCGTCCGCGGGAAGTGGGACAGCTTCCTCTACACCGACCCCTACTCGAACACGGCCTCGTTCACCCCCTTCGGCACGGGGAACGGAACTACCACGGCGTTCCAGCTGCTGGACATCGAGGGCTATTCGGTCTTCGACATGAACGGCACGCCCTCGGTCTACCGCACGGACTGGCAGGGGCGGCAGCTGCTCTACAGCACGGCGCGGACGAATCTGCTGAAATTCTCGGATCAATTCGATAACGCGGGGTGGGTGAAGACCTCCGTAACGGTGACAGCAAACGCCACTCTATCGCCCGATGGGACAACGACTTCCGACAAGATCGTGGAGGATGTCACCAACAACGTCCACCAGGCCTCACAGGGTCTGACGATTCTTGATAACACTACATATGCAGTCAGCACTCACGCAAAGGCCGGAGAGCGCAACTGGCTGAGGCTTCAGCCAAACGATAAGGGTGGGACTACTCGTGGCGCTTGGTTCAATCTCGCAACAGGAGTGGTCGGGTCCGTCAACAGTGGTACCACCGCATCTATCGTTAATCTGGGCAACGGATGGTATCGGTGCACTGTCGTATTTAACAGTGGGACCGGGGCTTCAGCGTGCACAGTGCGGATCGCCGTCGCTACCGGAGACGGTACTACAGGCTACACAGGCGATGGTGCTAGCGGCCTCTACCTGTGGGGCGCTCAGATTGAGGTCGCCCCCGCCCCCACCTCCTACATCCCCACCACCACAGCCGCCGTCACCGTCACCGACTACACGCTGAGCGGGACGGGGCTGGTGACGCTGGCCACGGCTCCGGTGAGCGGCGCCACCCTCACCTGGAGTGGAGCCTACTACCGCCGCGTCCGGTTCGACATGGACGAGTACGAGCAGGAGCAGATGTTCAACCTGTGCTGGAACGGCGGCACGGTCTCGCTGCTGAGTGTCAAGTGAAGGCCGCCTCGGGAGCCCTGATCTCGTTGCTCAACAGCAACAACGTCTTCCTTATGGCGGACCTCTACACGTTCACGATGCGCGATGCCTCGGTGGTGCGCTGGGCCAAGGCTGACCTGCCCATCACCCTGGGCGCGAACACCTTCACCAGCCCCAGCGACAACGGCACCCAGCCGACGCTGGAGCGCGGGACGGTGCGCACGGTCAAGGGCCTCGAGGTGGACGTCATGGACCTCACGCTCTACGGCGGCAGCACCGCCCAGATCGGTGGCGTGGGGCTGGCGATCTTCGCGCACAACGGCGGCTTCGACGGGTGCCGGGTGAAGGTGGAGCGGGTCTTCATGACCACCTGGGGCGATACCAGCGCGGGCAGCCTCGTCCTGTTCGAGGGCAACGTGGCCGCCGTGGACCCCACCTCGACCCAGGTCACGCTGCGGGTGAAGTCCGACCTGGAGCGGCTCACCAACAAATTCCCGCGCACGCTGTTCATGCCGGGATGCTCCAACAGCTTCGGCGACGCGAATTGTGGCAAGAACCTGGTGGCCCTCACGGACACCGGCACGGCCGGCGCGGGCACGAACATCAGCCAGGTGAACGTGGGCACGGGTCACGCCGACGGTTACTACGCCCTGGGCGTGCTCACCATGACCTCCGGAGCCGCCACGGGCAGCCGGCGCGCGGTGAAGTCCTATGTGGGCGGCATCGCGGTCCTGTCGATCCCCCTGCCGGCCGCTGCGGCCCCCGGAGACACATTCTCGGTCTACCCCGGGTGCGCCCGGACCAAGGCCGCCTGCACCACCTGGGCCAACCTGGACCGCTTCCGGGGCTGCCCCTATGTCCCGCCGCCCGAGACGACGAGGTAACCCGATGATCGCCGAACGCATGCTGGCCGCGCACGCCCTGATCCTGGACCGCCCTGCCGAGGAGCAGCAGCAGCGCCTCGCCGTGGTCCAGGAGGCCATGTGCTGGCTCCGCACGCCCTACCACCACCGGGCCCGGGTCATGGGTGCCGGGGTGGACTGCGGGATGCTACTCACGGAGGTCTACGAGGGCGCGGGCGTCACGCCCCACGTCGAGCCCGCCGAGTACCCCGCCGACTGGATGCTCCACCGCAGCGAAGAGCGGTTCCTGGGCATCGTGGAGACCTACGCCCAGAAGGTGGACGCCCCACTGCCCGGGGACATCGCCCTGTTCCGCTGGGGCCGGTGCATCAGCCACGGCTCCATCGTTGTGGCGTGGCCAGAGATCGTGCACGCCTACATCCACGCGGGTGAGGTGGTGCTGGATGATGCCGTGGCCAATCAGGAGCTCGCCGAGCGGCTGGTGGGGTTCTGGTCTCCGTGGGCAAAAGGCTGGGACGAGGTGCCGGCCGACACGCTGGGCATGATCCAGCCGGGTGAGATGGTGGTGCCCGCGTGGCTCGCCAAGCATCTGAGCGAGGGGGCTTAATGGGCGGCGGCGGGCACAGCACCAGCACGGTCGACCAGGTCCTGGCCGGCATCCAGATCCAGACCAGCGCCTACGGTGGCTGCCTGCCCGTGGTGTGCGGGACCACCCGCGTGCCGGGGAACCTGCTGGACTACGACGACTTCACGGCCATCCCCCACACCACCACCCAGAAGGTCGGCAAGGGCGGCGGGGGTTCCACCTCGTCCAACACCACCTACACCTACACCGCGGGCGGCATCATGGCCATCTGCGCGGGGCCCATCACGGGGGTCAATCAGGTCTGGCGGGACAAGGAGATCGGCAGCCTGAGCGGCTACGGGCTCACGCTGTTCACGGGCACGCGGCCCCAGACAGCCTGGTCCACCTGGACGACGAAGCACCCCACCAAGGCCATCGGCTACTCTGGCATGGCCACGGTCTGCTCCCCGTCCTGGGACCTGGGCGGGTCCGGGGCGTTCAAGAACCACTCATTCGAGGTGGTGGGCTTCGTGGCCACGGAGCAAGACCCGGCAGCCCTGGTAGCCTACGACGCCAAGCCCTCCGCCGTGGTGAACCTGCTACTCACCGACCCCTACGAGGGCAGCGGGTTCCCCTCGGCCCAGCTCGGGGACCTCGTCACCGGGGCGGGGAGCTATGCCACCTACTGCCAGGCGCTCGGGTTCGTGATCAGCCCGGCCTTCGTGGAACAGAAGAGCACCGCCGAGCACCTGCAGGACGTCCTGAACGCCACGAACTCCGAGTCCGTCTGGACCGCCGGCGCCACAGGCATGCTGCTGAAGATCGTGCCCTACGGCGACACCGCGGTCACGGCCAACGGCACCACCTACACCCCGAACACCACGCCGCTCTACGACCTGACGGTGGATGACTTCCTGGTCGGCGCGCCGGACGAGGACCCCATCGAGGTCACGATCTCGAGCCCGCAGGATATCTTCAACTGCGTGCCCGTGGAGTTCCTGGACCGGCTGAACAGCTACAACGTGAGCGTGGTGGACGACCCGGAGCCGGTGGACGTGGCCCTGAACGGGCTGAAGAAGGATTCCCCGCTGACCCTGCACTGCATCACCCGCTCCGCCGTGGCGCTGCAGGTGAGCCGGATCAAGGCCCAGCGTAACGTCTTCATCCGCCGCACCTACAAGTTCCGACTCGGCTGGCGCTACATCCTACTGGAGCCAATGGTGGATCTGGTCACCATCACGGAACCGCTGCTGGGCCTGGACCACAAGCTGGTCCGGATCGTCAGCGTCGAGATGCCCGACGAAAATTCAGAGGAGGAGGGGCTGACCATCGAAGCCGAGGAGTGGCCCTTCGGCACCGGGAGCGCCACGCTCTACACCACCCAGACCGCCGACGGGCAGGCGCCCAACGTGAACGCCGACCCGGGCGCGGCCGCTGCTCCGGTGATCTTCGACAGCCCGGCCCTCTACGCCGAGGGTGAGGCGCCGGAGATCACGCTCGCCACAGCGGGGGGCCCGCTCTGGGGCGGCTGCTCGATCTGGGTCAGCAGCACGGGCAGCAGCTACGCCCAGGCTGGCTACATCAGCAACCCCTGCCGCTTCGGCACTCTCACCGCCAACCTGGCGGCCTGGGCCGGGGGCACAGCCCAGGACAACACGAACACGCTCTCTGTGACCCTGCCCAACGGCGGCGTCCTGAACACCGTGGACAACGCTACGGCAGCGCAGGGGCTGAACCTGATCTGGGTGGATGGGGAGATGATCAGCTTCCAGACTGCCACGCTCACCGGGACCAACGCCTACAACCTCTCCGGGCTCTACCGCGGGCTCTACGGCACGGCCCCGGGCGCCCACCTGTCGGGCACGAAGTGGGCGAAGCTCGACACCACCGTGGCCCGCTACACCATCCCCGCCACCCAGATCGGCCAGCTGCTCTACATCAAGCTCCTGAGCTTCAACCTCTGGGGCGCGGGCGGGCGGCAGCTGGCCTCGGAGGCGGTCTACACCTGGACGCCTGCAGCCGCGGCGGTGCCAGCGCCCACGGCGATCACGGTGGCTGTTTCCGACACAAGGCCGACTTGAGGGGTTCCGATGCGCAAAGTTGACGACGACGGCGGCGGATCCGGTGGCGGTTCGGATGCCATCTACAAGTGGGTGGACATCAACTGGACCTTCACCGAGCCCAGCCCCGCCGGGCTGGTGAAGGGCTTCGAGGTCGTGATCTACACCGGCACCGACCCCACGGACACCTCGAAGTACCTGAAGTCCCCCGAGCGGGGGCTGCTGGCCACGGACCGGCGCCTGGTGACCACCTACAGCTACCGCACCTACACCGCGGCCCCCACCAACGTGAACGCGGCGGTGCGCGTGGTCTATCCCGACGGGAAGAGCGCCTGGGTGGCGACGACGTCCAGCCTGGCGCCGGCCACGCCCCCGGTGACCGCGTACCAGTCGGACAACCTGATCCCCAACCCCACCTCCGAGCTGGGCGCCGTGGTGGGCTATGCGGGGCAGCTGGTGGTGAATGACGCCACCAACGCCTACGCCGGGAACTACTGCCGGAAACTCGACGCCTCCGCCACGAACCAGACCGCCCTCACGCCGGTCATCCCCTGCATCTATGGGGACCAGTTCAGCTTCGACGGCTATGTGAAGGGCTCGAATGGCACGGTGGCCGCCCAGCTGGTGCTGAAGTTCTACGACGCATCAGGCGCCACGGTGGGCACTTCGACCTCGGTGGCCTTCGCTGGGGCCGTCTACCAGACCATGACGCCCTTCCGGGGGGCAGCTGGCTCCTCAGCGGTGGGTGTGCAGGCCTTCGTGCAGGCCAGCACCACGGGGGCTGGGCAGTTCCTCTACTTCGACAACCTGAGCCTCCGCAGGGCCGTGAAGTTCAACCACATGGAGACCGACGGCGGGTTCCGTGCAGCCAATGCCCTCAAGAACCTACTCGGCACCGGCACCACGGCGGACCGGGCGTTCTACGTCGGGAACTGCGACCCCAATACCCTGGGGGGAGCTCCCAAGATCAGCTGCCTCACGATCACCCGGCGGCGATGGGATACCACCTTAAAAATCGGCCGGCTGGAACTCTCCCTCACCCCTTCCGGAGCCCCCACCACGGACAACCTGGATGGCATGCGCCCAGCCAAGATCGTCTGGTACCGGCAAAGCATCCCGGGCACCACGGCCACTCTCACCCTGCTCGATACCACCTATCCCTCCATGCATGATCGTCTTTTTGCCAACACGACCGATTCAAATGCTGCGAATACGGTAACCACCACGACAACGCTCATAGACGGTGGCATTAGCACCGGGTGCCCCGCTTGCCTCGTCACCCTCTACAACGCCTTCGGGCCATCTGAAACCCATTGCTTCTACGCCGCCACGGGGAACGGGGATGGTTCAGCCCTGGTCGACAATGGGCAGACCTGGCCCGCGGGCATCACAGGCGGATCTGGCGGCGGGGCTGGCGGCGGTGGTGGCGGTGGCGGTAGCTGCCCTGCGCCGTGGGTCCTGGTGGACGTCATCGAGGCCGGGGTGGAGACCCGGAAGCGGGCGGATGCCCTGGTGGCGGGCGACCTGGTGGTGACCTACCACGCGGGCACCAGCACCCGGGGCCGGTGGCCCATCAAGGCCGTCTCCACCGTCGAGGGTCAGGAGCGGTGGGACGTCACCTTCGAGGACGGGCTGGTACTCACCGACGCCGTGCACCATCGGTTCTACCTCACCGATGGGCGCCAGGTCTCCATTGAGGATCTGCAGCCTGGGGACATCGTGGCCGGGGACGCCCCCCGGGTGGTGGTCTCTGCCGCCTACCGGGACCGCGGGCCTGTCGTGGCCATCACCGTCGACATGGCCTACAGCTACCAGACCAGCGGCGTGCTGCAGTCCAACCTCAAGGCGGAGGGCTGATGCGAAAAATCATCCAGATCACCGACCCCCAGGGCAAGCCCGTCAGCGGGCACATCTTCGAGGCCCCGGACGCGGCCAGTCTGGAGGTCTCCATGGCGGGGCTCCCGGAGGGCTGCTGGTACGAAGTGGAGGCGGAGGATCAACTGGTGATCTCTCCGCCTCCCGTGCTACCTGACGCGCCTATTGCTTGACGAAGGTGGCGCTGAGCTGCCCTGCCAGGGGGTTGCTGACGTTCGAGGTGAGCGCCACCAAGGACCCATCCGCCGCGAAGTAGGCGTAACCGTAGGTGGATGGCAGGTAGCTGAACGACCCATCGGGGAGGTAGGAGAACCCGATGTTAAAGCAGTTCTTCCCCGCGTTGGTATTGCTGATCGTGCCCGTATAGGCCCCGACCTGGGGCTTGCCGGCGGTGGCGTCGGCGTCGTTGGCATAGGCGAAGCCGCTGATACTGCCGTCAGCATGGATATTCATAACGATGACCCTGCCGTTGCTGGACGCGGTGCTGCGCCAGGTCCCGGTCTGGACGGCCAGGTCCACCACCTGATCCTGCAGCGTGGTCACGGCGAGGCTGAAGGCCCCGGCGCTGGATGTGCCGGACAGCACCCCGTTCAGAAGCGTGCCCGTCAGCGTGAGGGGCGAGGTGGCCCCATCCACATCGGTCTGCCAGCAGGTCCCTACCAGGGAGACCGCGCCGGCCTCATCGACGTAGATGGAGCCGCGGAGGTTCTGATAGTCGCCCACGATGCCCTGGAACCCGCCGTCAGCGGCCACGATGAAGGTGTCCCCGATGGTGCCGATGGACGCGGCGGCCATGCCAGGGGCGGCGGGTGCCACGCGGGGGCGGTAGATCGCACGCGGGACGGGCTGCGGGTTAGTCACCGGCGGAGGCGGAGGCGGTGGGGGCGGCGTGGTGCTGGTGGTGCTGGGGCTGGACCCGCCGCCACAGGCGAGAGCTGCTGCGAGAATCAGAATGGAGAAAAGCAAGCGCATGGAGCCTCCTGGTCACCAATATGGGGCCTATGCAATTGACAAGCCATGTCAAAAATGCCGGGTTGTTTTGAGGTCTCAATGGGCCTTCAGTCCGTCTCAGTCCACATAGGCGGCCCATTAGTCCAGAGGGTGCACTTTGCCAGTGGTTTGCCACTCGGGGCGGACTGGAGGCAATAAAAAGGCCCCGTGAGGGGCCTAAGTGTTGATATTGCTGGTTGGCGCGGGCGGTCTCGAACCGCCGACCCCTACCGTGTCAAGGTAGTGCTCTACCCCTGAGCTACGCGCCAGCGCGAAGCTCCATTCTAGCGGAACGGGGGCGGCTGTCGAGCCTCCAGGCGGGGTGGCGGGTCCTTTCAGCGGTTCCAGTACCAGAGCAATAGGGCGGCCAGGGTGCCGATGGTCACCAGGGCCCATTCGCCTGCGTAGGGATGGTCCAAGGCGAACCGGGTCAGGGGTACTTCGGGATGGAAGTGGGGGTGACCATGAGGATGGGGATGAGGGTGGGCATGGGCGGTCATGGGGACCTCCAATCCTGAGGACCACGGTCCACCCCAAACATGGGCCGCAGGCCGGCCCGGCGCCATCCCAACCCGCCCCTCGGCGGAGTCAATGGTGGGTGGCCGGCCAGAAGAGCCAGGCGAATAGGGCCCCGGCCAGGATCAGCAGCCAGTCGATCGAGGGATCGTGCGCGAAGTCGTGGCGGCGGAGGAAGTGGGCAGCCATGGCAGCCTCCATCCAGGGGACGACTGTCCGCCCAGAAGATGGGGCCCAGCCCGGGAAGTCGCTGTGACTTTCCTGGAAATTCCATGATTCCTATTCCACCGTGACGGACTTGGCCAGGTTCCTCGGCTGATCCACATCACAACCACGCAAGACCGCGATGTGGTAGGCCAGCAGCTGCAGGGGCACGGCGTAGACGATGGGGGCCAGCCAGGGGTGGACGGCCGGCAGTTCCAGCACGTCTTCGGCGATGCCGGCCAGGCCCGTATCACCTTCGGTGACCAGGGCCAGGATGCGGCCGTCGCGGGCGGCAGCCTCCTGGAGGTTGCTGAGGGTCTTCTCCCGGTGGGCATCCCGGGGCATGAGGGCCACGACGGGCAGGGTCTTGTCGATGAGGGCGATGGGGCCGTGCTTCATTTCGCCCGCCGGGTAGCCCTCGGCGTGGATGTACGAGATCTCCTTCAGCTTCAAGGCTCCTTCCAGTGCAATCGGATAGCAGGGGCCGCGACCCAGGTAGAGGAAATCCGTGGCGTCCTGCCAGCGCTGGGCCCACTGGATGATCTGGGGTTCCAGACTGTTGAGGCGCTCCAGGTGGGCGGGCAGCTCGCGCAGGCCCTGGAGCAGGTCGGCCTTGAGTGCGGGGTCCAAGGTGCCCTTGGCTTCGCCGAGCTTCAGCGCCAGCAGGGTGAGCACGGCCAGCTGGGTGGTGAAGGCCTTGGTGGAGGCGACGCCGATCTCGGGTCCGGCATGGGTCATGAGGGAGGCCTCGGCCTGGCGGGTGGCGGTGGAGCCCATGACGTTGCACACGGCCAGGGTGCGGGCGCCACGGGCCGCGGCCTCCTTCATGGCGGCCAGGGTATCGGCCGTCTCGCCGCTCTGGGTGATGCCGATGAGGAGCGTGCCGGGCTGGATCACGGGTTCCCGGTAGCGGTACTCGCTGGCGTAATCCACCTCCACGGCCACGCGGCTCAGCTGCTCGATGAGGAACTTGCCGACCAGCGCGGAATGCCAGCTGGTGCCACAGGCCACGATGTGGATGCGGTTGAGGTCCGCCAGCTCCTGGGCCGTGAAGGGCAGATCCAGGGGAATCGTTTCCCCATCCAGGGGCAGGCGGTTCAGCAGGGTGTTCGAGAGGGCCTGGGGCTGCTCGAAGATCTCCTTCTGCATGAAGTGCTTGTAGCCACCCTTCTCCGCGGCGATGGGGTCGTAGGGGATGGTGTGGACCGGGCGGTGCACCTCGCTGCCATCCAGGCGGAAGATGCGGGCGCCCTCGCGGGTCAATTCCACCAGATCGCCGTCCTCCAGGAAGATCACGCGCCGGGTGTGGGGCAGCAGAGGCACCACGTCCGAGGCCAGGAAGGTCTCGCCCTCCCCCAGACCCAGCACCAGCGGAGGGCCGCTGCGGGCGGCGAGAATGCGGTCCTTGTCCGCAGCCTGCAGGCAGGCCAGGGCATAGATGCCCCGCATGCGGCCCACGGCCTCGCGGAAGGCGTCCGGGAAGGTCATGCCCCGCTTCATCAGGTGGGACACCATCACGGGGAAGCACTCGGTATCGGTCTCGGAGCGGAAGGTCTCGCCGGCCGCTTTCAGTTCCGTCCGCAGCTCCAGGAAGTTCTCGAAGATGCCGTTGTGGACGGCCACCACCTGCCCGTCGCCGCTGCGGTGGGGATGGGCGTTCTCCTCCGTGGGCCGGCCGTGGGTGGCCCAGCGGGTGTGGCCGATGCCCAGGGGCGTGGGATCCGCGAGATCGACCTTGCCCGCGAGGTTCACCAGCTTGCCCGAGGCCCGGATGATGCGGAACCCATCCTTGGGATCTGAAAGAGCCACGCCCGCGCTGTCATAGCCACGGTATTCCAGGCTCCGAAGACCATTCACCAGGATGCCCGCGGCACCCTGCTGACCGATGTAGCCGACGATTCCGCACATGGGTGACTCCGATCCGATGCTTCCGACCATAGCCGGGCGGGGCTGAGGTTCCAATGTGGCCCGGGGCACACGCCCTGAGGTAGCACGGCGACCACAGGTGTGGTGCCTGGAGCGGGCTGCCGGTCTCCGGGGCGCTCAGCCCCGGATGTGCTTCTCCAACAGCTTGCTCCGGAGCTGCAGCATGGCTTTGGTGTGCAGCTGGGAGACTCGGGACTCGGTGATGTTCAGGAGGATCCCGATCTCCTTCATGGTCAGCTCGTCGAAGTAGTAGAGCTGGACCACGAACTTCTCCTTCTTGGGCCGCCCTTCGATGGCCGTCCGCAGGATGTCCTTGACCTCCGCGGTCTGGAAGATCTGGTGCGGATCCTCGGCGTCCGGATCAGGCACGAAGCTGAGGAGGCTTTCACCCTCGCCGTCCTCGCCCACCTCGACGAAGGTGCCGAGGGTGACGCCCTTGAGTTCATCCAGATTCTTGTGCAGCTCCTCGAGCGGGATGCCCAGGTGGCGCGCCACCTCCTCGTCCGAGGCTGCCCGTCCCTTCTGCTGTTCGAGGAGGCGATAGGCGTTCTCGATGTCCTTCTTCTTCCGCCGGAGGCTGCGGGGCACCCAGTCCAGATCCCGCAGGCCGTCCAGGATGGCGCCCTTGATCCGGAGTTCGGCGTACGTCTTGAACTTGATGTTGCGAGTGGGCTCGAACTTCTCGATGGCGTCCATCAGGCCCAGGATGCCGCTGTTGATGAGGTCGTCCACCTCTACATGGGCGGGCAGGCGCGAGGCGATGCGGTGGGCCACGAACTTCACCAGGGGGACGTAGTCCTTGATGATCTGTTCGCGGTTGCTCCGATCGAAGGGCTCCGGGGGTTCGGCGCCGGTCTCCGCGGAGGCGGCCGCCTCGCGTTCCCGTTCGCTCGCCGCCAGCAGGGCTGCCCAGGGCCGGAGGGCGGCCGGAGCGGACGCCACGGCGCGGGCCACCTCGTCATCGATCGACGGATCGGAATCGACGAGCCGGTTTGGGAGCAGGGTCATTCGGGTTCCTAGGGGGCGTCACCGGGGGGTGGATGTTTCCAGAATGCTGCAAAGTCATCTGGCTGCAAGAGTGCCTGGCCCAGCAATTGACGCACGATGGCCGCGAAGGCGCGCGCAGCCGGGCTGCCGGGAAAGAGATCCACCACGCCCCGCTGCTGGCGCACGGCCTGGAGGATGTGGGGGTCGTGAGGGACCATGCCCAGCACCTGGAGCTGCTTGCCCAGGAAGCGCTCCGTGGCCTCCTGGAGCTGATCGATGGTCTCCCGGGCCTCCTCGGCGCTCTGGGCGTTGTTCACCAGCAGCCACAGGGGTTTCGAGGGTTCGCGCAGGTGCAGCACCTTCACCATGGCGTAGGCGTCCACCAGGCTCGTGGGTTCGGGCGTGGCCACGAGGATGACTTCCTGGGCTGCCAGGAGCAGCTTGAGGACGGAATCGTGGATGCCGGCGGCCGTGTCGATCAGCAGCCAATCGACGGTTTCGGCTACCCGTTGGAGGCCCTGGACCAAGCGCAGCTCGCTCATGGTGTCGAGCCGGGTCAGTTCCTGGAGGCCGCTGCCTGTGGGCAGGATCTGCACGCCCATCGGCCCCTCGACAAGGATCTCCTCCAGCACCTTCTCGCCACGCAACACGTGTTCTAGCGTGTATTTAGGTGAGAGCCCCAGGAGGATGTCCAGGTTGGAGAGGCCGAAATTGGCATCCATGACCACCACCCGCTGGCCCTGCTGGGCCAGGGTCATGGCCAAGCCCGCCGTGACGTTGCTTTTGCCCACCCCGCCCTTGCCGGAGGTGATGGCCACGACTCTGGCAGCGAAAAGAGGGGCTTCGGTCCCCTGGCCCAGAGGGAGGCTGCGGAACCGGGGCCCCGGGTGGGTGTTCATTCCGGGCCCTCCACCCGCCCCACCGCGGGGCCGTGCATAGCCGGACCCGTCCGCCAAACCCGGCGGGCCCCTGATGGAAGCAGACAGTCCTTGAAGGTCAACATACCGACACCCGCTGGGTGCGGGGCGAGGGCTGTGCCAGTCAGAGGACTGGCTCTCGGAGCTCAGAGGTCAGCCAGGCATGGCCAGGTGGCGGCTGAGGAAATGATGGCTAACATCTATTCCCTCGTTGCTTTGAGGCGGTCCCAACGCTCTGGGGGGTGGAATTTCC
This sequence comes from Geothrix campi, assembly GCF_024609265.1. GTDB lineage: Bacteria > Acidobacteriota > Holophagae > Holophagales > Holophagaceae > Geothrix > Geothrix campi. Next base: position 197,463 of record NZ_JANHMP010000002.1, read on the forward strand.
AGCGCCACCCGGCCCAGCTCACCCGCTGAAAACTGACCTGGCCGGGCCAGGGGACGCGATCCAGCCAGGTGCGGAGGGCCCGCTGAAGGCGGAGCCGCTGCTCGGGCGCCAGGGCCGTGTCGGCGCCGACCCAGGCTCCGGGCCGGCGGGCCTTCACCTCCAGGAGGCGCAGCTCGGAGCCCCGGCTCAGGAGCAGGTCCAATTCGTAGCGGCCCAGTTTCTGCCGCCAGGCCACCAAGTCCCAGCCCCGGGCCCAGCAGAGCCAGAGTGTCAGCCGCTCGACCCGCAGCCCTAGGCGGCGGGCGGCGTCACCGCGGCGCGGCATGGACGGGCTCAAGGGCATAGAAGACGGTGTCCACCGGCATGCGGGGAAAGTCGGGGGGTAGGTCCTCCGGCGCCACCCGACGGAACCCATTGCGTTCATAGAAGCGGTGCGCCGCGCTCATGTGCGGCAGGGTTCCCAGCCAGATCCCCGGCAGGCCCTGCTTCCGGGCGTGGACCAACAGAGTGTCCAGGAGAGCCTGGGCCAACCCACTGCCCCGAAAGTCGTGCTGCAGGAACATCTTCCGCAGGGCTCCGCCTCCCCCGGGAGATCGACCGAAGTCGATGAGCCCGATGGTGCCGACCACCTGACCTTCCGCGAGGCCCACCCAGAAACCCCCACGACCCACCTGATAGACCTCCGGGATCCGGGCGAGGTCCGGCTGGTCCGCGGCCGTGATGGGGACACCGAATTCCCCCTGCTGGATGGGGAGGATGAGGCCGAGGACCTGCTCCTCCTGGCCGGGGCGGAAGGGTTCGATCCGGAAGGGGCTACTCATCCCGCCTCGGCAGCAGCAGGCTGCGCTGGACGCGCTCGAGGTTGCCGTGGAGGCGGACGATCTTCCATGCCAGGATCATGGCGTAGCCCAGCCAGACCCAGAGGATGCGGGGATCCACAGGCGTGCGCTTGAGGACCTCCGTGCCCAGGTCGAGGCGCAGGCCCTGGAGGAACCAGGTCACGGCGCCGAAGGCGATGACCAGGTGGCCCCAGCGGATCCAGAAGGGGCGCAGGCCCTCCTTCACCTTCCAGCGCAGGAGCAGCCAGCGGTCGAAGCGGTCGCTTTTCTCTTCGGTGAAATGCAAGGCCAGCAGCTGGTCCACCAGGGGGGCGTAGCGGTGGACCTTCAGCTCCTGGATCTCCTCATCGCCATTCACCTTGCGCAGGAAGGCGCTGCGGATCTTCCCGATGCACTCCTCCCAGGGTGCCTCCTCCCGGTGGAGGGAGAGATGCAGGCGCACCAGCCCCACCCACAGCAGCGCCTGGGCCAGCAGCACCGCCCACAGAGACCAGCCCTGCCAGCCCTGGGTGCGGACGAGATCGAGGAAGCGGGTGAGATCCATGCGGGGAGTGTAGCGGATGCCTGCTGGTCGGCCACCCGGGAAGCGGCCATGGCAGAAGTCGATAAAGAGGATGATAAGATCATTTTTAAATCACCCCAGCCCGCCACGACCCCCGTCTCCGCGCGCGCCGGGGAACGCCTTGTCCAAACCACCCGCCCAGCGGGCCTCTGGAGGTTCAGTGCATCATCCTTCCCCGACTCGAACGATCTGGCGCCGGCTGTTGGCCGGCGCAGCGCTTCTCGCGGCCCTGGCTTGCGGTGGTGGGGGAGGCGGTGCCTCTGCGCCTGCGCCCGACACCTCCCGATCCTGGCGTGGGCCCCAGCGGCTGGAAACCAACCTCTTGGCTGATTCGTACTACCCCCAGGTGGCGGTGGACGATCAAGGACGCGCTTTGGTCGTCTGGTTCCGGCTGCTCAGCGGCTATGGCGACATCTGGGCGAAGGTCTATCAGCCTGGGGCAGGGTGGCAGCCGGAAGGCACCATCGAATCCCTGGATGGGGACGCCCGATATCCCGTGGTGGCCGTGAGCGGGAGCACCTTCTTTATGGCCTGGGAGCACCTGCTGCCAGGCTCGGTTTCGGTCATCTACGTGAGTCGGTACATTCCGGGCTCCGGGTGGGATGGCCCCCTGAAGATCAGCACGGGCACCACCGGGGCCAGCATGCCCGCCGTGGCCGTGGATGGCCGGGGGAATGCGCTGGTGGCCTGGACCCAGTTGAACGCCTCCAACTTCTATGAGGTACAGGCCTCCCGCTTCAATGCCGCCAGCGGGTACTGGGATGTTCCGACGCTCCTCGGGGCGAGCCCGGCGCTCGACAACTACAACCCCCGCGTGGCGATGGATCCCTCGGGCAATGGTGTGGTGGCCTGGAACCGCACGCCGGACATCACGAACGGTCCCGGCGCCATCTGTGCCGTTTCCTACAAGGCCGGCACCGGGTGGCAGATCCCGGCCTCCATTCCAAGCCTCCAGGCCGGCGTCGAAGGCGCGGATGACGCCTACGGCTGCTCACTGGCCATGAGTTCAGCCGGGGCGGTCCTGGGCTGGGCCGAGTCGGTCAGTGCCACCGGCTACCGGCCCTTTGCGCGGATCTGGAAGCCCAGCAGCGGCACCTGGTCCGCGGCCGCCACCATCACGAACGCCACCCTCGAGGGCTCTTCGCCTGAGGTGGCCATTGATGGCCAGGGGAAGGCCTATGCCGCCTGGGTGCAAAACTCCGGGGGGGCCTGGAACGACCTGTGTGTATCCAGCACCTCCACCACAGGGGCCTGGACGGCTGTGGCCCAGCCCCTCGACAACCTCTCCGGCGGGATTGCCTATCTGGCCCTCAACGTGAACCCGAGCGGCTTCGGGGTGGTGACCTGGCAGCAGATCTCCGGTCCAGTGGCCAGCATCTTCGCCTCCAACCTCAGCCCGACCGGAGAATGGGGCGCGAGCAGGCTGTTGGAAACGGATGACACGGGTCCCGCCTACGCGCCCGCAGTGCATGTCTCCACCGGTGGCAGCGCCATGGCCACCTGGTATCAGAAAGACGCCAACGGCATCCGTCACATCTACGCCAACAGCTGGAACTGAGCGGCTTCCCCGGGGCCGGGCCACGCCAGAAGGCGTGGCCCGGCCCTGCTTCCTTCCCAGGGCCGAGGAAGTGGGCGAGATCCATGCGGAGAGTGTGGCCACATCCGCTACCATGGCCGGGGTCGGCAGAATGCCGATGCGGAGGTTTCCTATGGCGGAAGACCTGAAGACGGCGGCGGCCTGGGCCAAGGACCTGGGCGTGCCCGAGAAGAAGCTCAAGGACGCCTTCAAGGTGGCCGGCATCGAGCCCGACGCCAAGAAGGGGGTCTGCGCCTACTACGGCAAGGCCTCCGCGGAGAAGGCGAAGAAGACTATCAAGTAGCGCCTCAGACCTTGTTCCAGGCCACCTCGCCGGCTGCGAGGAAAGCCTCCCCGTCCATGCCCCTGTCCTCGGCGCGCTGCAGGAGGTGCTGGAGGGCCTCGGCGGTGGCTTCGGCGTCCTGGAGGGCCCGGTGCGCCCGGGTGTTGGTGATGCCGAGAAAATCGCAAAGCTCGGCCAAGCTCCGCCGGGGCAGTTCGGGAATGAGCTTCTTGGCCAGCAGGCGGGTGCAGACGAGGCGGTGGCGGCGCCAGACGCCCTCCGGCAGCCAGGCTTTGAGAAAGCTGCCGTCATAGGGTGCGTGATGGGCCACCCAGATGCGGCCTTCCAGCTTCGGCACCAGCTTCAGTGCCACTTGCTCCCAGGGCGGCGCGCCCGCCAGCATGGGCAGGCTGATGCCCGTGAGGCGCTGGATCTCCTCGGGCAGGAAGCCCTGGATGGCGGCCAGGCTCGACCAGCGATCCTCCACCACCGGACCCGCGAGGCGCACCATGCCCACCTCGGTGATCTCGGAGGGCTGGATGAACCGCCCGTCCTTGCCCCAGCGGGCCTTGGGGCTGCCGCCCGTGGTCTCCAGATCCAGCACCGCGAAGCGCAGCTCCCGCAGCGCGGGGGAGCTGGTTTCGAGGAGAGGTTCCTGGGTCATGCGCTGACCAGGGTTTTCAGGCCGTCCCTGAAGAGCACATCCACCTTGCGGCCCATGCGCCGTTGCACGCGCCCCAGGCCGAAGCTGGGATGGTCCATCCAGGCGCCCTCTTCCCAGCGCTCGGCCACGGCGTAGGGCCTGGCTTGGGCGCCACCTTGTTCGCGGGCCAGGGCCTCCTGGAACTGGGACACCAGGGAGCCGGGCCGGGGCCCGCCGGCTTTCGCCGCAGAGGGGATCCGGGGGACGCGGGGCAGGGGCTCGGGCTTGGCCGCCCGGAATTTATGCACGGACCGGCAATTCCCACAGATGAGCCGGTCGGGCACGCCGTTGGTCACAGTCAGGACCTGGTGACGGGTCTCGCCGCCGCAACGCCCGCAAGGCGCATCCACATCCTGGCCAGCGTAGTAGGTCTTCATCGTCATCGTTTCAGATTAGCATCCGCTTTTCCGGGATGAGGAGACGGCCGGGCGGGTTTCAGGGCCTGTCCTCCACCCGGAGCCTCCCCTCGCCATCCAGCCCGGCGAAAGTGTAGCCCATGGCCCTGAGCTTCGGGATGAGCAAGGGCAGCACCTTTCCGGCCCGGTCATGGATGTCGTGGAAGAGGAGGATGCCCCGCTGCTCGTGGGCGATGGCCTTCAGCACACGGTCCGCCACGGAGCTGGGCACGGGATCGGCCCAGTCCAGGCTGTCGATGTTCCAGAGCACCGAGCGCAGATGGTACGCCTCCAGGGCCTGCAGCTGGAGCGGCGTGCGGGCGCCATAGGGGAAGCGGAAGAGCTGGCTGTGGGCTCCGGGAATGGCCCGGAGGAGCTGATCGGTCTCGCGGATCTCCAGGTCCAGCGGGGTGCCCGATTCTCTGCTGAGCTGGGCGTGGGTGTAGCTGTGGTTGCCCACGACGAAGCCGCTCCTGACCAGATCTTCCGTGTAGGCCGCCAGGGGGCCCAGCTTGATCTGCCCGGAGGCATCCTGGGAACCCAGGTTCCGGCCCACCTCGAAGAACAGAGCGGGCACATGTTCCTTCTCTAGGATGGCCTTGATCTCCTCGGTGTAGACCCGATGCGGTCCGTCATCGAAGCTGAGGATGAGCACTTTTTCGGGCAGCTCGGTGCCGTTGATCTCGCCGCTGCCGACCAGCCCGGCGGCCGGACTGGGGATGGCGGCGCCCTTCAGCAGGGTGTCCAGGGACAGGTGGCGCTGGAGTTCAGCCACGTAGGCGTTCCAGCTCTCCCGCTGGCCACCCCGGGCCGGGTGCCCCGGGCCTCCGAAGACCCGCTGGTACTCGGTCTCGACCAGGGCTTCCACGCGGTCCACTTCGGCGAGGTCCCGGGCCAGGCGCCGGTTGAGCAGCACGCCTCCGGGCGTGGTGTCGCCGCGGAGGGGTTTCTGGAGGACCCGCAAAGAATCCCGGAAGGCGAGGCGATCGAGCTCGAGCAGCTCCGGATCTGCCTCCATCCAGTCGAGCAGGGCGCCGACGACTGGATCGCGCTGGGCCGGTGGCTGGGCCGCGAGTCGAGTAAGTGCCCCGTTCAGCTGGTGCACCAGGTCCCGGCGCTCGTGGTGGAGGCGGTGACCCACGGCCAGGGCCTGTTCGAGGCCCGGTCCCTTGAGGTTTGCTTCGTCCGCGAAGAGCACGATGAGCTGGCGGTGCACCTGCAGGTCGGCCCGCAGGGCCTCCAGCAGGGGCGCGGTCCCCGGGGGCTCAGGATGGGTGGCGGCGTCCGCCAGGGTGGCTGCGGCGAGCAGGGGCGGCGGAGGAGTGGGCCGGACCTGCTGGCGCCGGATGGCCCGCACCCCCCCGACCGCCAGGGCCAGGAAGAGCAGGGGCAGGGCCTTCCGGATCATGTCAGGCCAGCAGCGCCTTCACCTGGGTGAGGCGCTGCTCCCTCTCTTCGGCCTGGCCGCGCAGCTTGGCTACGGCGGCTTCGGGGGCCTTGGTGACGAAGCTCTCGTCGGCCAGCCGGGCCCGCAGCGGTTCCAGTTCCTTCTCGAGCTTGGCCAGCTCCTTTTCCAGCTTGGCCTTTTCGGCCACCGGATCCTTGAGGCCAGCCAGTTCCAGGGCCACGGCGCCACCCGCCACCACGGCCACCGTGCGGGTGGGCGAGGCGAGATCATCCTTGGTGAACGTGACGGATTCCAGGCGGGCGATGGACTTCAGGGCTTCGGTGAAGGGCTCGAGTTCCACCAGGGAACAATAGGCCGGAACGCGCTTGGCGGGGTCCACACCCTGCTCGGCCTTGAGGCGCAGGAGAGCGGAAAGCACTTCCTGGAACTGGGGGATGATCGTGGCATCCCCACCCTGGAGCTGGAGGATCTTCTCCCCCACGGGCCAGGAGCGCTGGGCCAGGAGGGTGGGCTCCGAGGGCGGCAGGCGGGGCACGATCACCGCCTCGTGGATCTCCTCGGTGAGGAAGGGCACGAAGGGATGCAGGGCGCGCAGGAGGATGTCGAGGAAGTGCAGGATGGCGGCCTTCTGTCCTGCCGTGCCGCTCAGAAGCTGCACCTTGGCCAGCTCGATGTAGGTGGCGCAGAAATCGTCCCAGACCAGGTGGTAGAGCAGGTCCGAGGCCTCGTGGAAGCGGAACTCCTCAAGGGCCACGGTCACTTGCTGGAGCACGCCTCCCATTCTCTTGATCAACCAGAATTCGGCTTCGCCGAATTCTGGTTCGGTGGACAGCGTGATGTCCTCTCCCATGTTCATCTGCACGAACCGTGATGCGTTCCAGAGCTTGTTGCAGAAGTTCCTGGAGGCCTCGAGCCGGGCGGTGCTCATGGCGATGTCCGTGCCCGGGGCGGCCATGATGGCGAGCGAGAAACGCAGGGCATCCGTGCCGTACTCCTCCATGACTTCGAGGGGGTCGATGACGTTGCCCTTGGTCTTCGACATCTTCTGGCCGCTGGCATCGCGCACCAGGCTGTTGAAGTAGACCTTGCGGAAGGGCACGTCGCCCATCCACGTGAGGCCCGCCATGGCCATGCGCGCCACCCAGAAGAACAGGATGTCGTAGCCCGTGATGAGGACGCTCGTGGGGTAGTAGCGCTTCAGCTCCGCCGTCTCCTCGGGCCAGCCGAAGACGCTGAACGGCCACAGGGCCGACGAGAACCACGTATCCAACGTATCGGGGTCCTGAATCAGGTCTCCGGCTCCGCAGGCGCGACAGGCGGAGGGGGCCTCCATCTCCACATGAAGCTCGCCACACTTCGCGCAGGTCCAGGCGGGGATGCGATGGCCCCAGACCAGCTGGCGGCTGATGCACCAGTCCTGGATGTTGGTGAGCCAATGGGCCCACACGGCCGTGTGGTGCTCGGGCGTGAACTGGATGGCGCCGCTCTGGACGGCCTCCAAGGCCTTGGCGGCGGCCTCCTTCACATCCATGAACCACTGCTCGCTGACCAGGGGCTCCAGCACGGCGCCGCTGCGATCGCTGAGGCTGATCTTGTGGACGTAATCCTCCACCTTCACGAGGAAACCCTGTTCCTCGAGATCCGCCACCACGCGCTTGCGCGCCTCGAAGCGATCCAGACCGGCATAGGCTCCGGCGGCGGCGGTCATCTTGGCATCGAAGCCGATGATGGTGATGGACTCCAGCTTCAGGCGCTTGCCCGCGGCGAAGTCGTTGGGGTCGTGGGCGGGCGTCACCTTCACACAGCCGGTCCCGAAGGCGGGATCCACGAAGGCGTCGGCCACCACGGGGATCTGGCGACCTGTCAGGGGGTGGTTCATGAGCTTGCCGATCATCCCCCGGTAGCGCTCGTCATCGGGGTGCACGGCCACGGCTGTATCGCCCAGCATGGTCTCGGGGCGCGTGGTGGCGACCACGACGTTCCCGCTGCCGTCCGCCAGTGGATAGCGCAGGTACCAGAGCTTGCCCTTGCGCTCTTCGTATTTCACTTCCAGATCGCTGAGGGCGGTCTGAAGGGCCGGGTCCCACTGGATCATGCGGGGGCCGCGGTAGATGCGGCCGGCCTTGTAGCTTTCCACGAAGACCTTGCGCACGGCCTTGTTGAGGGCCGGATCGAGGGTGAAGCGGTTGCGGGTCCAGTCCACGGAGCAGCCCAGGCGTTTGAGCTGGTGCTCGATGGCGCCCTGGTTCTTCTCCTTCCAGTCCCAGATGCGCTGCTCGAAGGCGTCCCGGCCCAGCTTGTGGCGGTCGGTGCCCTCGGCCTTGAGCTGGCGCTCCACCATCATCTGGGTGGCGATGCCGGCGTGGTCCGTGCCCGGCACCCACAGGGCGTCGAAGCCCTGGGCCCGCTTGAAGCGCGTGAGCACGTCGTGGAGCGTGTTCACCAGGGCGTGGCCCATGTGCAGGTTGCCCGTGATATTGGGGGGGGGGATGACGATGGACCAGGGCTCCTTGCCGCTGGCGGGAGCGGCCTCGAAGGCCTTGGACTCCTCCCACACCGAGTACCAGCGGGTCTGCGCCGTCCTGAAATCGAAAGCCTTGTCCATCTCTCGCGTTGCCATCTTTTTCTTGCCTTTCCCGGCTCCAAATCGACTTCGCCGATTTGGAGGGATGTGAACGGAACTGCATCTGGAGCGGCCAGCCCAATGAATCAGTTTACCCGTGGGAGGACTGGCCTTCCAGGCAGGGGCTTCCAGGCGGAGCATCTTGAAAGTAATGGGATATCATGGTCATCATTACTTTTGCGGCAAGGATGGGAGGGCACATGCGTCTTCTGCGGATGGGGACTCTGGGGCTGTCGGGGCTGCTGGTCGCAGGGATCGGCCTGGCCCAGGAGCGGCCGCTGCCGGCGCCCCACATCAAGGCGAAGCTGATCTGCCACGACTGTCACCAGAAGGAGAAGCCCACCACGGCGGCGGTGCCGGACGAGGCCTGCATGGTCTGTCACGGCGACTATCCCGCGATGAAGGCGCTGACCAAGGACGCCAAGCCCAACCCCCACGCCCCTCCCCAGGCCTCGCCCCACGAGCCCTACCCCTGCACGGACTGCCACCGCCAGCACAAGCCGCCGGTGGTGAAATGCCTGGAATGCCACGAGGGGAAGTTTACCTTCAAGATCAAGTGAGCCTCTGCGAGCGGGTGATCGCCGCGGCGCCGTGGATTCCTGGCAGGGTGCCTGCATGGACTCCGCAGACACTCCTGAATGCCCCGTGACCCTGCAGCCGGACGGCGCGGCGCGGCTGGCGCTGGGGACCATGCGCCTGCTGGACTGGCATCTGGACCCTCGGGCCCTGGCGAGCTTCCTGGCCCAGGCCGCGGACGCGGGCGTGGGTGTCCTGGACACGGCCGGCATCTACGGCGCCGGGGAGGTGGAGCCCGCGCTGGGGGCGGCCTTCCGGGAGGCGCCGGGCTTGCGCGACCGCTTCCGCCTCGTGGGCAAGTGCGGCACCGGGGCGGGGAGGTGGCCGTCAAGCACTACGACACCTCCCGCGCCCACCTGACCGCCTCGGTGGACCGGACCTTGCGGTGTCTTGGAACCGACCACCTGGATCTCCTGCTCCTCCACCGGCCCGACCCACTTCTGGATCCGGACGATCTGGCCGGGACCTTCGCGGATCTACGGGCCTCGGGCCGGGTCCGCTCTTTCGGTTTGTCCAATTTCAGGCCTGCCCAGGCGGACCTCCTCCGGGCCCGCCTCAACCTGCCTCTGGTCGCGCACCAGGTGGAGGCCTCCCTCTGGCATCCCGATCCCGTGCTGGATGGGACGCTGGACCATGCCCGCCTCGCCGGCCTGACTCCCATGGCCTGGTCGCCCCTGGGAGGCGGTCGACCCGCACCGCCGATCCTTGGGGCCGCGCTCGAGCGCCTGGGCCGGTCGCTGGGGCTCACGCCGGCCCAGGTGGCCCTGGCCTGGCTGGCCCGCCATCCCGCCCGGATGCTGCCAGTGCTTGGCACGGGCCGCATCGAGCGGATCTGAGAGGGTGTGGCCGCGATGGCGACGGGCCTCGACCGCGGAGGCTGGTTCGAGCTGCTGGAGGCCGCCACCGGCCATGCGGTACCCTAGGAGGATGGGCTCCAGTCCTCGTCTCCTCTCTCTGTTCCTGGTCGGCCAGGCTCTCACTGCAGGAGGGCTGGTCCTGGATGGCCGGGTGCTTCCTTTCCGCCAGGTGGAGGTCAGTGCGCCGGTATCGAGCCGGATCACGGAAATGCGCGTGACGGAGGGTGAGGCCGTAAAGGCGGGTCAGCCTCTGGCCCAGCTCTACGGGAAGCTGGAAGAGCTCGAGATGCAGCGGGCCAAGGCCCTGCTCGAGCGCCGGGAGTTCGAGGCCAAGGGCGCAAAACGCCTCTACGACAGCAAGATCATCCCTGAGGCCCGGGCCCTGGAGTCGCGCATCGATCTGGAATTGGCGCGGCTTCAGTACGAGACCGCGGCAGAGCAGGTGCGGCTCCACACCATCGTGGCCCCCATGGATGGCGTGGTGGTGGCCCGGTACCACGAGGCAGGTGAGGCGGTATCTGGGGCCCAGCCGATGTTCCGCCTCATGGACCTGAGCCGGGTCATGATCCAGTGTGCCGTGAGCCCGGGGTTCCTGGCCGCGCTCACGCCCGGCCGCAAGGTACGGGTGCTCTTTCCCGATCCGGGTGGCACCATGAGCGCCGAGGGGGAGGTGGCCCTCGTGGACCCCTGCGCGGATGCCGCAGGCAAGGTCCGCGTGAAGGTGGTGGTGGCGAACCCGGAGGGACGGTTCCGCGCCGGGCTCAGGGCCCAGGTCATGGTTCCCGAGGCCCCCTGAAGAATCCTACAGGGGACCGCGACCTCCCACTCCCGGTTGGATCAGAGCTTCTTGTGGGTGCCGTCGCACATCGGCTTGGTGCCGCTGTGCTTGCAGCCACAGAACCACTTCGTCCCCGTGACATCAGCCGTGTAGGCCATGGGCACGAACGGCCCGCCCTTGTGGGAGCCGTCGCAGAAGGGCTGCTTCTTGCTGTTGCCGCAGGCGCACCAGTGGTAGGTCTTACCCGCTTCAACCTCCACCTGGTAGGGGCCCTTCTGGGCGATGTGGGGCGTGGGATCCGTCATGGCAATCCTCCTTGTCGGGGTGCCTTCGTTGGATAGCGGAATCCACTATACCCCCGCCCTCCTAATCGGGGCTCAATCACCCCCACCGCGCCGCTCCTCCATCTCCTCCCATTCCAGTTCGGTCCACCACTCGAACTCGAGGCCATCACAGGTGACGCCGAACGAGGGGCAGGCGATGCAGCCGTCGCCGCGGTGGACTTCCGCATCGTGCTGGGGTGGATAGATCGCGAGCAGGGCCAGGGCGCCTTCGCGGGCGGCAGCTTCGGCCCCGGTCATGGGGCGTGAGGGCAGGTCGCGCACGTGGAAGCGGCGCAGACGCTCCTCCCCTTCGGGGTACATGACTGAGTTCTCGGCGTCGATGTGCCGCCACAGGGAGCGGCTGTAGTCCACGGCCAGGGCTTCCATCCGCTGGCGGTCGGCTTCCGCCAGCTGCGGAGCACTCAGCAGGCCCTCCAGGCCATCCAGAAGCCCGGCCATGCGCCGGTGCTCGCCGGTGAGGGCGGCGATGGGGCCCCGGTCCGGGGGCAGTTCGGCCCGTTCCGCCAGGGCCTTGAAGAGCACTTCCTCCTCCTTGTGGTGGTGGAAGTCGCCGGCGAAGCGGCGGAAGAAGGCCATGAAGCGGGTGCCATCCGCGGGGTCGCCCTGGTCGGCGAGACGGGCGGTCACGAAGGCCCGGAGGGAGCCCAGCACCTGCTCGATGAGCTCGTGTTCCCTGCGGAGGTCGTCGATGAGCTTCATGATGCCTACAGCTTAACGGCGGCGCCCTCCACCCGCATGCCCAGGGCGTTCAACAGCCAGTGATCGTGGTTGCCGCCGGGGTTGGGCGTGGTGAGGAGCTTCTCGCCCGTGAAGATGGAATTGGCGCCCGCGAAGAAGCAGAGGGCCTGCAGCTCGTCGCTCATCTGGGTGCGGCCGGCGCTGAGGCGGATGCGGCTCTTGGGGAAGAGGATGCGGGCCGTGGCGATCATGCGTACGAGCTCGAGCGGGGGCAGAGGGTCCACGTTCGCCAACGGCGTGCCGTCCACTGCCACGAACTGGTTGATCGGAATACTTTCTGGGGCGGGTTCCAGCTCCGTCAGTTCCTGGAGGAAATGGATGCGCTGATCCACCGTTTCGCCCATGCCCACGATGCCGCCGGAGCACACTTCCAGACCTGCGGCGCGCACGGCGGCGATGGTCTCCAGGCGCTCGTCGAACTTTCGCGTGTGGATGATGGTCTCGTAGAAGTCGCGGCTGGAATCGATGTTGTGGTTGTAGACCTGGCAGCCCGAGGCCTTGAGGCGCCTGGCCTGGGCCTCGTTGAGCATGCCGAGGGTGACGCAGACCTCCATGCCCATGCCGGAGACGCCCTGCACCATGTCGAGCACGGCGTCGAAGTTGGCGTCGTCCTTCACCTCGCGCCAGGCGGCGCCCATGCAGTAGCGGGTCGAGCCGTTGGCCTTGGCCTCGGCGGCGCCGGCCAGCACCTTCTCCACATCCTTGAGCGGCTCGACCTTGAGCGCGGTCTGATAGCGGGCGCTCTGGGGACAGTAGGCGCAGTCCTCGGGGCACGCGCCGGTCTTGATGGAATCCAGGGTGCAGAACTGGATCTCCTCGGCGTTCCAGTGCTGCCGGTGGGCCGTGGCCGCCCGGTAGAGCAGCTCGGGCACGGGCAGATCGTGGATGGCTCGGATCTCGGCAGGGGACATGGGCATGGGCCACTCGCAAAGCGCCCATTCTATCCATAAGCATCGGCACGGCGATTTATCACCCATGGATCACTTATTGATCTGCACTGGTCTGTGTCGATCCTGGAAATTTGCCCAATGGGGTCGGGGGAATACCGGTGTAGACGGGTTATCCCGGGGCATGAGCCCCCCGTGCTAGATTGAGAAGCCCCGAATGGCTCAGAACCCCTTGTGAGGAGTGCCTTTGGCCGCCCGTTCCGACCTGTCAGCGCCCGCCACGACCCTGACCCGCGAGCAGCGCGTCCGGCTCTTCCGCACGATCTATGCGGCCCGCCGCATCGACGACAAAGAGATCATGGGCAAGCGCCAGAACAAGGTCTTCTTCCAGATCAACGGAGTGGGTCATGAGGCCATCCAGGCCGCGGCGGCGATGTGTTTCCGGCCTGGCCACGACTGGTTCTTCTTCTACTACCGCGACCGGGCCTTGGCCTACGGCCTGGGCTATTCGGCCAAGGAGATGTTCCTGGGTTCCGTGGGTTCGGTGGAGGACCCGGCCAGCGGTGGCCGCCAGATGCCCAGCCACTGGGGCCACCAGGGCCTGAACATCTTCACCACCTCCAGTCCCACCGGCAGCCAGTTCCTTCATGCCGTGGGCGCGGCAGAGGCGGTTGTGCGCGCCGAGCAGGGCGGTCTGCAGGAGCTGTTGGGCATCCCTTCCGACCAGGTGGCCCTGACCACGACGGGCGACGGGACCTGCAGCCAGGGCGAGTTCTGGGAAGCCGTCAGCAATGCCGTGAATCTGAAAGTTCCCGTGGTCTTCCTGGTGGAGGACAACGGCTACGCCATCAGCACCCCCAGCGAGGTGCAGTACCCCGGCGGCAACGTCGCCGCCCTCCTCAAGGGCTACGAAGCGCACGGTCTGCTGATCCTGGATGAGGTGGACGGCTGCGACCCCCTCGCCAGCTACGAGGCCATGAAGGCCGCCGTGGATCACGCCCGGGCCCGCAAGGGGCCGGCCCTGGTGCGGGCCAGGGTGATCCGCCCCTACAGCCATTCGCTCTCCGACGACGAGCAGCTCTACAAGTCCAAAGCTCAGCGGGAAGCCGAGGCTTTGCGGGATCCCGTGGCCGCCTTCGCCAACCAGCTGGTGGCCTGGGGCGATCTGAGCCCTGAGCAGCTCCAGATGCTGAAGGAGGAGGTGCAGGCCGAGATCGACTTCGCCTGGGAGGAGGCCGAGGCCGCCCCCAGACCCGCGCCGGGAAGCTTCTACCAGCATCTGTACAGCGAAGAGGTGGATCCCACCGCCGCCACCTTCGATACCGAACATGCGGCCGGAAACCAGGCGACCGGCACGAAGACGATGATCGATCTCATCAACGCCACGCTGAAGCATGAGATGGCGCGGGATCCGCGCATCCTCATCTTCGGCGAGGACGTGGCCGACGCCAGCCGGGACGAGATCCTCGGCGAGGTGAAGGGCAAGGGCGGTGTTTTCAAGGCCACCCACGGCCTCCAGAAGCAGTTCGGCAGCCACCGCGTCTACAACTCGCCCCTGGCCGAGGCCACGATCATCGGCCGGGCCATCGGCCTCGCCGCGCGGGGTTTCAAGCCCGTGGTGGAGATCCAGTTCTTCGACTACATCTGGCCCGCCATGCAGCAGCTCCGCGATGAGCTGGCCACCATCCGGTGGCGTTCCAACGGGGCCTTCAAAAGCCCCATGGTGGTGCGCGTGCCCATCGCGGGCTACCTCATGGGCGGAGCCACGTATCACAGCCAGTGCGGGGAGAGCACCTTCACCCACATCCCGGGTTTGAGGGTCGTCTGCCCCAGCACTGCCCTGGACGCCGCGGGCCTGCTGCGCACGGCCATCCGCTGCGATGATCCCGTGCTCTTCCTGGAGCCCAAGCACCTCTACCGGCAGACCCACAACAAGGGCAACGATCCCGGGCCGGACTTCACGATCCCCTTCGGCAAGGCCCGCATGGTGCGCGAGGGCACGAGCCTGTCCGTCATCACCTACGGGAACACCGTCCACCGCGCCGTCCAGGCCGCGCGGGAGGCGGAGAAGGAGGGCATCTCCGTCGAAATCCTGGATCTCCGCACGCTCAATCCCTACGACTGGGCGGCCATCGAGCGCACGGTGAAGAAGACCCACCGCGTGATCGTGGCCCACGAGGACACGCTCAGCTGGGGCTATGGCAGCGAGATCGCGGCCCGCATCGCCGACGAGCTGTTCTTCCATCTGGACGCCCCCGTGCGCCGGGTGGCGGCCAAGGACACCTGGGTGGCGTACTATCCGGCCCTGGAGGACGAGATCCTGCCTCAGCCCAAGGATTTCCTCGAGGCCTACCGGAAGCTCGCCGCGGTCTAAATCGGTCAGTCCCTGCAAAAAACCGATAAGATGGGCCGATGATCGGAGGGCCCATGCGCCTGGCCCCAATCTTGTTCTTCCTTGCCAGCCTCCCGGCCTTCGCACAGTTGGGACGCTCGGTTGATGGGGGAAGCGCCCACCTGACGGGTTGGACCCTTGGGTTCCAGAGGGTTCAACCCTCGCTCTCCGCCAGCATCGAGGGGAGCCGGGATGGCAAGGCCTCCCTGGTGGATACAGAGGCGGACCTCGGATTGGAGAGGGACGGCACCCCCCTCGGAGCCCTCCTGGAATACCAGGGCGAGGTCCACGGCTTCCAGCTCACCTACGATTCCGCGCGCTACCTGGGGGAGCGGACCCTGCCGCGGTCCATCAGCCTGGATGGCACGCCCTACTCGATGGGGACTCCCCTCCGGACCAACGCGAAGATCGAGGCTCTGGAGGGTACCTGGACCTACAAGTTCGTCCGGCGTCCAGATGCCTGGCTGGGCTTCGACCTTGGTCTCCAGGTCTTCCGACTGGACCTCAAGGCGCTCGCGCTCACATCCGCCCCGAGCGCCCAGTCATTTCGGCCCAGCTGGGTGGTCCCGCAGGTGGGCCTCACCGGGTGGTCCTCGGGCGCCGATGGCCTGTTGGAATCCCGGGTCTACGCCCGGTATGTCACCTACCGGGGGGCCACCTCCTTCCGTTACGGTCTGGATGCCCGGGCCTATCTGTATCCAAGGTTCGGGCTGAGGGCGTTCTTCGAGGATGGCCGCGTGCGGGTTCCCCGGGGGTCCGTGGAGGGGGACCTGGAACTCCGGGCCGACCGGCGGATCGCGGGCCTGGGCGTGGTGATCCGGTTCTGAACACCGGAAGACTCCTTGATGGCCCTGGGCGAATGAGCCTCCGCAGAAAAAAACGGTGGACGCCGGCAATCCTGTCATGCTGTTTGGCGTGACCCGCCAGGGGCGGAATTCACATCAACGCAATGACGGCCTTGTCTGGGGAATGTCATCGCTAAATCATCACCAGACATTCTGCAGGAAACAGTCATGGCACAGGGCACCGTCAAGTGGTTCAACGCCGAGAAGGGCTTCGGCTTCATCACCCCCGATGAGGGCGGCGCTGATCTCTTCGTCCACCACACCGCCATCCAGGGCGGCGGCTTCCGCACGCTGGACGAGAACCAGCGCGTCAGCTTCGAAGTCGCTCAGGGCCAGAAGGGCCCCCAGGCGACCAACGTCCAGAAGATCTAGTTCTTCCTACCGTTCCAAAGAAAAGGCGGCCCATCGGGCCGCCTTTTCGCATGCAGAGGTTCTGCTTCAGTGATGTCCATGCCCGTCGGTGGCGGCGGGCGTGCCGACGAATTCAGCTTTGCGTCCGAAGAAGATCACCCACAAGCCGAAGAGTCCCAGAACCACGAGGCCCAGGGCCATGAAGGCGTGCCGGAGGGCCACCAGGCCGGTCCAGTGGAAGCCCAGCAGGCCGATGATCAGGCCGAGGAAGCCGGTTCCGATGAGCAGGAGGCCCCAGCGGGCCGAGGCCAGGGAGGCCTGTCCCACTTCTTCGGGCACGGTCCCGAGGGGATTCTTCACTTCGCCAGCCACATGGGTGCCCTGGAAGATCAGGACGCAGAAGAGGATGAAATAGAAGACCAAGAAGAGCATGAGTAGACCCTCACTTTTCTTCCTAACATGATCTCACGGCCCCTGGCCGGAATTCGGTGCAGGAGTCACAACCTGCCGCCCCCTGGAAGCCTGCCGAGCCTCGTGGTTTCAGGGCTCATTCAGGAGGTTCCGACCCGCCAGGATGGCCTCCTCCTTCTGCCGCAGCCATTGGCGCTCATCCTGCCGCCGCCGGAAGTAGGTGACCAGGCAGGTGCCGGCCAAGAGGAAACAGAGAAGCCCAAGGCCCAGGAGGGCGAGTTCCAACTCCTTCGCGGAGGCAGGCCAGCGGGCGGGGAGGGCGGCAGCCGCACCGAGGCCGATGACCCCCAACGCTCCCGCCTGGGTGGCCCGCAGGCGCCAGGGGCGGATCCGCTCCTTGAGGGCAACCCTGGAGAGATCCCGCACGAAATCGATCTGCTCGTCCTTGTTCGCCACTCCCCGGGCCGCCTCCATTTCGAGTTTGGCCAGGGAGAGGGCCAGCTCTCCCGAGGCATCGTCTAGCTGCATGGTTCGGGTGCGGATCGTCATGGTGGACTCCTTTGCTGGAGAGATGGGCGGAACGGCAGATGAGCCGCTCCGCGGGGATGGCCTCAATGCAGGACGAGGCCGCCGGGTTTGGGGTTTCGAAGCGTCAGGACGAAGGGCAGCGCCAGGAGAAAGACCACGACGAGGAACCCGAACACGTCCACGAAGCTCATGAGGAAGGACTGGCGGGTCACTTCGGCGTCCATGAGGCCTTGGCTCAGGCTCTTCACCGAAACCGGGTCCAGGCCCGCGTGCGGGAACAGACTTTGATTGAGGCTGACGTAGCCGGTCTGAAGCGCCCCGTTGAACGGGGTCACATGCTCCGCCAGGCGGGCGTGGTGGAACTGGGCCCGCTGGGCCAGGAACGTGCTGGCGACGGCGATTCCGACGCTGCCGCCCTCGTTCCGCATCAGGTTGAACATGCCCGAGGCCGTGCCGACCAGCGATGGCGGGATGCGCTGAACCGCGATCGTGGCAACGGGGACGAACACGAAACCGAGGCCCAGTCCGTGGAAGATCCAGGCGGTGACGAGATAGGCCATGCCCGTCTGGAGGTTCACCTGCATCAGCAGCCAGGCGGAGTAGGCCAGGGAGGCCGCGCCTGCGGCCACGATGAGCCGCACGTCCACCTTTCCCATGACCAGCGCCACGGCGATCATGGCCACCACAGAGGCCACGCCGCCGGGACTCAGGAGGAGCCCCGCCCAGGTGGGGGTGAAGCCCAGCAGGTTCTGGACGAACAGCGGCAGCAGGACGAAGGCCGCGTAGAGGCCGAAGCTGACGATGAAGATGATGGCCATGCCGCCCGCGAACTCCGGCAATCGGAACATGCTCAGATCCACCAGCGGATGCTCAGCCGTGAGGGAGCGCCAGATGAACAGGGTGATGCCTAGGCCGGCCAGGCCGGCGTAGACCTTCACGGTGTTCGAGGCGAACCAGTCCATGCGCTCGCCGCGGCTGAGGAACAACTCCAGGCAGCCCAGCCCCACGGCGATGAAGATGAGGCTCCAGTAGTCCACGGCGCCTTCGGGCTTCTTCAGGTAGACTGGATCCTCCACGAAGCTGAAGGCGAGGTAGTAGGCGAGGACGCCCACGGGGATGTTGATCCAGAAGATCCAGGGCCAGGTCCAGTTGTCCGTGATCCAGCCGCCCACCAGGGGACCGAGGATGGGACCGAAGATGACGCCGATGCCGAAGAGGGCGGAGGCCATGCCGTGTTCCTCCGTGGGGAACGCCTCGAGGGTGATGGCCTGGGACATGGGCACCATGGCGCCCCCAGCCAGGCCTTGGATCACTCGCATGAAGATGAGCCAGCCCAGGGTGGGGGCGGCCCCCGCGCCCAGGCTGGCCAGGGTGAAGATCGCCAGGCAGAAGAGGTAGAGGCGCTTCCGGCCGAAGGCGGCGCCTAGCCACCCGGTGATGGGGAGGATGATGGCGTTGGCCACCAGGTAGCTGGTGATCACCCAGGTGATCTCGTCCGTGCCTGCGGCGAAGGTGCCTTTCATGTGCGGGAGTGCCACGTTGGCCACGGAGGTGTCCAGCACTTCCATGAAGGTTCCCAGCATCGTGGTCAGGGCCACGATCCACTTGTGGGAAGTTCCCCGGGGCATGTCCACGGCGGCCTCAGCGGCTCCGGGTGTCGATCTCGGCTTCCACGCTGAGCCCCAGGCGGAGCTTGCGCTCGGGATCCGCGTTCCGGTCGAGGCTGATCTTCACGGGGAGCCGCTGGACCACCTTGACCCAATTGCCGGTGGCATTCTCCGCGGGCAGGAGGCTGAAGGCGGCCCCGGTGCCCGCCGACAGGCTGTCCACGGTACCCGTGAAGATCCGGCCGTCGATGTCGGCCTTCATCCTCACCCTCTGGCCGGGGCGCACGCGGTGGAGCTGGGTCTCCTTGAAGTTGGCCTCGACCCAGAGATCCTCTTGGCCAAGCGGCACCACGGCCAGCAGTGGCTGCCCGGCGGCCACCACCATGCCGGGTTCTGCCAGCTTACGGCTCACGGTCCCGTCGCAGGGCGCCACGATGGCGCAGTAGGAACGCTGGAGCTGGGCCTGGGCCAAGCCCGCCTGGGCCACCTGGACCTTGCTTTGGCTCACGCCCAGGAGCCCCCGGGTGGCGGCCACCTGCTTCTGGGCGGCCGCCACCTGAGCCGTGGCCACCTCCTCGGCGGTGGTGGCCTGGTCGAGTTTCTGGCGGGGGATGGACTGTCGGGAATGGAGGGCGGCCATGCGCTGCTTTTCAAGATCCGCGAGGGCCCGTTGGCTTTCGGCAGACTGGAGGTGGGCCTGGGCCTGGGCGATCTGAGCCTGGTTCAGGGCGAGAGCGCTCCGCGCCTCCGCCAGGGAGGCCTCGGCCCGCGCGATGGCCGCGTCGTAGTCCCGGGGATCCAGCGTGGCCAGCGTCTGCCCCATCCGGACCGCCTGGTTCTCCTGGACCGCCACCTGGAGCAGGGGCCCGGGGATGTGGCTCGACACCGTCATCACGTGACCCTTCACGTACGCATTGTCGGTGGCCACGTACACCTGCCCGTGGCGCCAGCGGACCAGGGCCCACACCGTGCCGGCCGCGGCGAGGGTGAGGATGATCCCCAGGGAGACCCACTTCTTCGTCTTCGCATCCATGTCACTGCTCCTGGGGCGCGTGTGTCTCAAAGAAGGCCGGCAGGTCCTCGCCCAGCACCGCGAGGAGGACGGTCTGCTGGGCATAGGCCCGGTAGCGCCGGTCCTCCAGGGCGCTGCGGCTTTCGGCCAGCACCGATTCCGCGTCCAGCACATCCGTGTTCCGGACCAGGCCTTCCAGGTACTGATCCCCCACGATGCGGAGATTCTCTTCGGCCGCCGCCACGTTCAGGCGGGCTGTCTCCACCTCGCGGAGCGACTGGTGGAAGGCCCGCAGGGCCGAAGCGGCGGCGGTCTCGGCCTGGCGTTCCGCCTCCTGCAGGTCCCGGCGGGCGCGGCCGGCTTCCGCATCGGCCTGACGGACGCGGGCCGTGCGGATCCCGCCGTCGAAGAGCTTCCAGGAGAGACCGACGAACAGGCTCGTCTCGTGCTCGCGGGCCATGAACGGATTCTCGGCATAGGTGTGGCTGGCTTCCGCGGCCACCGTCGGCAGGAAGTCCTTCCGCCGGAAGGCGGCCTGGTCGGACAGGGCCCGGGTCCGGGCGCGGGCCGCCCGCACGGCCCCGTTCTGCTCCCTGGCCCGGCTCCGGCACTCGGCCTCATCCCAGGGCAGGGCGGGCGGGCCCGCGAGGGCCTCCGGCAGTTGCTGGGCGGTTCCGGGGGGGAGGCCCATGGCCACGTTCAGGCTCTCCAGGGCCGAGGTGTAGGCCTGGTTCAGGGCGTGTTCGCCATCCCCGACGGCCCGGAGGGCCACCGCTGTGCGCAGGAGGTCGTTGCGCGCCACCACCCCCTGATCGAAGAGGGCCTGGGCATGGCCCAGGTGGGTTTCCAGGGCCTTCCTGCGCTGGTCGAGGACGCGCCTCTGGGCCTTCAGGTTTAGAAGGCTGAAGTAGCGGCTGGCGGCGTCACTCTGGGCCTTCAGGAGGTCGGCGTGGCCGGCGCGCGCCACGGCCTCCTCCCGGGCGCGGGAGGCCGAGAGCGCGTCCCCTCGCCGACCGAAATCCCATAGCAGGTACTGGATCGAGGCCTTGTAGCGCCAGGCCTGACTGTCCGAGAGGGGGAAGAGCTGGGTGGGCACGGTGAACGGGCCGATCGCCATGGGCTGGCTGAGCAGTTCCGGCCGGTGATCCGCTGTCCAGTAGCCGCCCTGGATCTGGATCTCGGGCCAGTACAGCCCCTTCACCTGGGCGGTCTCCTCCCGGGCTCCGGCCAGGCCCGAGCGGGCGGCCTCCGCCGCCTGGGAACCCTCGCCGGCCAGCCGGAGGGCCCGGGGAAGGCTGAGGGGCTCATCGCTCCGCAGGGTTCCAGCCAGCGTCGCGCCGGCCAGGAGAAGGGTCGTGAGCTTCATGCCCGTGCCCCCGCCCCACGGAGGAAACAGGCCATGGCACGCTCCACGCAGGCGCTGGGCTCCTCCTCGATCCCGCTCCTGTGGCTGTGGTAGAGCGAAGCCTCGAGGACGCCGAAACAGAGCTGCGTGAGGAACTCGACATCCAGATCCTGGAGCTGCCCCACCTCCACCGCTACGCGGAGGATGCCCTTCAGGCGCGCCCGTTCGGTTTCGTAGATCTCCTTCAGGCGGGGCAGGAACCGGGACTCGAAGCCCCAGTCGTAGTGGACCCGGTCATGGATGAACATGGGGAGCCAGATGACCCGGCCTTTGAACTGGTCCGCGTAGATCAGGAACATGGCCCGCAGCTGCTCCAGGGGTGGGCGGTCCACCCGGAGGATCGCCTCGGCCTGGGCCAGGAAATGCTCCGCCCGGCGGGCAACCACCTGTTCGTAGAGATCCTGCTTGGAGGCGAAGTGCTCGTAGAGCCCCTGCATCCCGATCTGGGCCTCGGAGGCGACCTCCTGCATCGTGGCTTCTTCGAAGGGCTTCCGGCCGAACACCCGACCGGCCGCTTCCAGCAGGAGGCCCTTTCTTTGCTGTCTTTCCAAGCCCTTCCGGTCCATGGTCATCGGAGACTCCGAATCCATATTCCGAATCTAGAATTTTAATTATTACCGTCAAGTCTTCAATCAAATCACCTCGAGGAGAACTTTTCCCCTTGACCGATTCAAACGATTGATTAATTCTTGGACCCTGTTGTTCAATCGGTTGATTGGAAACGAGGGGCCATGAACGCACAACCCACCGACGCATCTTTTGACACGCGGCAACGACTGATCGAGGCGGCGATCCTGACCTTCGCTGAAAAGGGCTTCGACGGGGCCGGCATCCGCGAGATCGCCAAGCGGGCCAACGCCAATTCAGCCCTGGTGACCTACCACTTCGCCGGCAAGGAGGGCCTCTACCTGGAAGCCCTCAGGTACATCTTCAACCGGAAGGCCTGCCAGGTGGCCCAGCTCGCTCTGCGGCCCCGGGTCGAAGGCCCGGGCGCCCGCGAGGATGCCCTCCAGGGGGTGAAGGAGCACATCCGGGCCTTCATGGAGGACCTGATGGCCTGCAACCGCCTGATCGACCCGGTGGAAGAGGCGGCCATGGCGCTCATGGCCCGCGAGATGCAGGCCCCTCGGCCAGCCTCCTCGGCCCTGCTCATGGAGCACATCCGACCCCATGTCGAGCATCTGATGCACTGCCTCCGGGTGCTCCGCCCGGACCTGTCCACCGACGAACTCCTGAACATGGGCCTGAGCATCCAGGGCCAGCTGCTCTATTTCCGCAATTCCCTGGGGATCTCCCGCCTCATCCGCGGGAACCCCGACTATCCGGAAGATCTCTCCGTGCTCACTCAGCACTTCACCGATTTCAGCCTGCGGGGACTCGGCATCCCCGAAGCCTTCCCCCAGCCGAGGAACTGACATGCTCTTGTTCGCCCCTCCCGCCCTCCAGGCCCAGGCTCCGGTCGAAGCCCCGCGTGCACCCCTCGCACTGGATCTTCCCGGTGCCCTCTCCCGGGCCCGGTCCGAGAATCCCATGCTCCGGGCCGCCAAGGCCCGCGTGGACGAGCGCCGCGGCCTCATCACCAGCACCCGGGCGGATGCCCTGCCGCAGCTCACCCTCGTCGGTGATTTCACGCGGGCCCGGGACGTCTCCATGCTCAACAGCGGTTTCGCAGACCTGGCCCCGTCACTGGGCCTCCCTCTGAGTGCGCTGGCAGGGACCCGCAGCGTCTACACCAGCCAGGCCAACCTGACCCAGCCGCTCTTCTATTGGGGCAAGCTGGGCACGGCCATCGACATCGCCAAGATGGGCGAAAAGGAAGCCGCCTACGGCTTCAGCACCTCCGAACTCGACACCCTGCATGGGGTCGCCAAGGCCTACCTGGCCGTGCTGGTGGCCCAGGCGGAGCAGGAGGTCGTGGAGACCCGGCGGAAGACCGCCGAGCAGTTCGTATCGGATGTGAAGGCGCGGCTGGAGGCCCAGACCGCCACCGAGCTGGATCGGCTGCGGGCCGAGAGCGAGCTGCTGGCCGTGATTCCCGAGGCGCTCCAGGCCGAGGCCAACGTGAAGCGGGCCCTCGAGGTGCTGAACGGGCAGCTGGGCCTGGATCCGAAGACGCCGCTGGCCCTGGCTGAGCTGGGACAGCCGGAGCCCGCCGCCAGGCCCGCCGGCACCGAACGCAGCGAACTCGCCCAGCTGAAGCAGCAGGAGGCCATGTACCGGGCCAACGAAAAGATCATCACCTCGGATCTGCGGCCCAAGTTTGATTTCAGTGCCAGCTACGGCTACCAGGCGGGCAAGACGGACAACCTCTTCAAGGAGCCGTACGACACCTGGAGGGTCAGCGTCACCATGAAGTTCCCCATCTTCGATGGGCTGCGCAGCTCGGGCAAGCGGGCCCAGAACACGGCCCAGCTCGAGCAGGTGAAGCAGG
This sequence comes from Geothrix campi, assembly GCF_024609265.1. Lineage (GTDB taxonomy): Bacteria > Acidobacteriota > Holophagae > Holophagales > Holophagaceae > Geothrix > Geothrix campi. The sequence continues at coordinate 221,014 of NZ_JANHMP010000002.1, forward strand.
CGCGCGTGGATCGCGAGCGATCCATCGCCATCGAGCAGAGCACCGCGGACCGCGAACTCGAGAAGGCCATCGCCCTGACCGAAGCCTCGCGCAAGGCCCACGACGCCACGGTGGAAGCCCTCCGCATGAGCCGCGAATCCTTCGACCAGGGGCTCATCACCTCCCTTGACCTCCTGCAGGCGGAGCGCTCTGAGCGCCAGGCGGAAAGCCAACGCCGCCGCGCCGAGCTGGGTCTCTGGTCCGCCCGCTTCGACCAGCGCCGTGCCCTCGGTCTCGCCCCCCTCTGATCCCGATGATTGCTTGGAGTCGACCATGAACCGGAAAGCCATTCTTCTCTACATCGGCGTGCCCGCTGCCCTCATCGCCGGAGCCGCCACCTTCCACCGCGGCAAGCGGAACACCGAACTCGACCACCAGGCGGCGGTGAAAGCCGAAGGCTCCGTGGCGGTCACCCTGGTGCCCGTGCAGGAGCGCAGCTTCCGTCCGGCCGTGGCCTTCACCGGCACGCTGCTGGCCGTGAACCGCGCCGAACTGAAGGCCGAGGTCACCGGCCGGGTCACCCGCGTGGCCGTGCAGGAGGGTGACAGCGTCGCCGCCGGCGCCCTGCTGGGAGCCCAGGACGAGGACGACTACCTGCTCGGCGTCCAGGCGGCCGAGGCCCAGCTGGCCCAGGCCCAGGCCCAGGCGCTCCAGGCCCAGCGCGACAACGACCGTTCGATCGCGCTGCTGGAGAAGCGCAGCATCACCCGCCAGGCTGCCCAGCAGGCGGAGACCGTCTACAACGCGACGAAGGCCGCGGCCCAGGCCGCGCAGAGCAATCTGGGCCTGGCTCGTCTGCGACTGAGGAAGGCCCGCCTCGTCGCGCCCTTCGCGGGGCAGGTGGCCCGGCGGGCGGTGCAGCCCGGCGAGATGCTGAATCCCGGACAGACCGCCTTCGAGGTCGTGGACAACCGCAAGCTGGAAATCCGCGCGGACCTGCCCGCCGAGGCCATGGCCCAGGTGAAGGTGGGTCAGCGGGCGACCTTCCGGAGCATCGGCGTCGACCGGCTCGTGGAGGGCCGGGTGGCCCAGGTGAGCCCCAGCCTCTCCCAGGATGGCCGCACGCTGCGAGTCCGCGTCGAAGTCCCCAACCCGGACGGAACCCTGAAGGGCGGCCTCTTCGTGGAAGGCGTCATCCTCGGCGAGGGCGAGACCAAGGCGCCGTCCCTGCCGGCTACGCTGGTGAAAGCCCAGGATCGCGATGCTGAAGTCTATGTGGCCGAACAGGACGTGGCCCACCGTCACAAGGTGGTGCTGGGCCCGGAACAGGATGGTTACCGCCCGGTGAGTGGGCTGGGCCTCGGTGCCCAGGTCGTCGACAGCGGCAAGGACCTGGTGGGCGAAGGCAGCCGCCTCCGCGTGATCAGCGGCGCCGCCCCGACCAGCGCGAATGGCGGCTCCGCCGCAGGAGGGAAGTGACCCATGTTCCTGTCCGATTTCTCCATCCGCAGGCCGGTCTTCACGGTCTGCATCATGCTGGCGCTGGTGGTGCTGGGCCTCTTCTCGGTGAAGACCCTGGGCATCGACCAGTACCCCAACACCGACATCCCCACGGTCACCGTTTCCGTCGTCTACCCCGGTGCGAGCCCCGAGTCCGTCAAGCAGGACGTCGTGCGGAAGATCGAGGAGGCCGTCAATCCCATCGAGAAGATCAAGGAGATCAGCTCCACCAGCCAGGAGGGCCTGGGCACGCTCGTGATCCAGTTCCACCTGGGCCGCAACGTAGACAACGCTCTCAACGACGTGCGCACGAAGATCGGCCAGATCCGGCGCGACCTCCCCGGCAACATCGAGGAACCCGTCATCTCCAAGTTCGATCCGGCCCAGCTGCCCGTGCTCTCCCTGGTGGTGAAGCCGGACGCGAAGCATGCGGAGATGAATGATCGCGAGCTGACGCGCATCGCCGAGGACTTCCTCAAGCGGCGTATCGAGAACATCCAGGGTGTGGGCAAGGTGGATCCCGTGGGTGGCAGCACCCGCGAGATCCTCGTCCAGGTGGATCCCCAGAAGCTCGAATCCCAGGGCCTGGCCCTCCAGGCTGTGAAGAACGCCCTGGGTGGCGACACCATGGCCATCCCCAGCGGCAACCTGCTCCAGGGCAATCGCGAGATGTCCGTGAAGGTGGATGCCAAGGCCCGGTCCGTGGGCGATTTCGAGCACGTGATCGTAGGCAACAAGGAAGGCCGGCCCATCGAGCTCCGCGAGGTGGCCACGGTGGTGGACGGCATCAAGGAGAAGCGCAGCATCGCCCGCCTGGGCGGCAAGGATGTGGTGGCCCTGGAGATCCAGCGGCAGACCGGCGGCAATACCGTGGCCATGGTGACCTCGGTGGAGAAGGCCCTGGAGGAGCTGAAGCCCGAGCTGGCGAAGCAGGGCGTCGAAGTGGTGACGGCGAAAGACAACGCCCGCTTCATCATCGACAACGTGGACGACGTGAATGTCTCCATCTACGTGGGTGGCCTGCTCACGGTGATCATCGTCTTCTTCTTCCTGAAGAGCTGGCGGTCCACGCTGATCACGAGCCTCACGCTGCCCGTATCCGTGATCTCCACCTTCATCATCATGCGGGTCCTGGACTTCACCCTCAACACCATGACCCTCATGGGCCTCAGCCTGGCCATCGGCATCCTCATCGACGATGCCATCGTGGTCCGCGAGAACATCACCCGCCACGCGGAGATGGGCAAGGACCACATCACCGCCGCCCGCGAGGGCACCGCCGAGATCGGGCCCGCCGTCATCGCAACCACTCTGTCCATCCTGGCGGTGTTCGTGCCCGTGGCCTTCATGGGCGGCATCGTCGGCAAGTTCTTCTTCCCCTTCGGCATCGTCGTGGCTTTCGCCGTGGCGATCTCCCTCTTCGTCAGCTTCACGCTGGATCCCATGCTCAGTGCCGTCTGGCCCGATCCCGAGCATGAGAAGAGCGCGGATGGCCATGTCCACTACAAGGGCCGGAATCCCATCATGCGCAGCGTCGAGGCCTTCAGCCGCATGCTGGATCGCTGGGAGCAGCTCTACAAATCGGCCATCGAATGGGCCATGGGCCATCGCTGGACAGTGATGCTCGCGGGTGGGGGCAGCTTCGTGCTGGCCATGATGCTCTCGGGCCTGCTGGGCAACAACTTCATGCCCGACTACGATCGCGGCGACCTTCAGGCCACCTTCAAGGCCGAGCCCGGGTCCAGCCTGACGGCCACGCGCGAGAAGGCGCTGGCTCTGGAGAAGGCCATCCAGGCCGTGCCCGGCGTGGACTTCGCCTACACCACCATCGGCACGGGCCTGAACGGGACCGTGGATTCCGGCGGCATCTACGTGAAGCTGAAAGATGGACACCGCCCGAACCACGTGGTCATCCGCCGGCAGATCCGCGAAGCCTTCCGCTCGGTACCCGGTGTGGACGCGGCCATCGGCACGGCGAACGATTGGGGCACCACCTTCCCCATCATGGTGGCGGTGCAGGCGCCGGACCGGGATGCGGTCATCCAGGCCGTGCCCCTGGTGAAGGAGGCCCTGCGGAGCGTTCCCGGAGCCGTGGATGTCACCACCAGCCTGGACAGCGGCAAGCCCGAGCTGAGGCTCGTGGTGGACCGCAAAGCTGCCTCGGACCTGGGCGTGAGCCCGGCGCTGGTCTCCCAGATGGTCCGTCCCCTGGTGGACGGCGAGAAGGTCGCGAAGTACGAGGATGAGAAGGGCGAGCAGCGCGATGTCCGTGTCCGACTCGCCGACCAGGAGCGCCGCTTCACGGCGCAGCTGGCCAACATGACTGTGCAGAGCACCAAGGACCTGGGCGGCGGGAAGCATCCGCTGGTCCGCCTCAACCAGGTGGTGCGCTTCGAGGAGGGCATCGCCCCCGCCAAGCTCCAGCGCCACGACCTGATGGAGGAAGTGGAAGTGGATGCCAACTTCGATGGCTCCACCCTGGGCGAAGTCAGTGCCGGCGCGGCGAAGAAGGTGGCCGAGCTGAAGGCTGGCGGCAAGCTGCCCGAAGGCGTCCGTGTGGAGTTCCTGGGGCAGACCCGGGACAGCAAGGAGACGGCCGGCTACATGGGCACCTCGCTCCTGCTGGCGGTCTTCTTCATCTACTTCGTGCTGGCCAGCCAGTTCGAAAGCTTCAAGCTGCCCATCGCCATCATGGCCAGCCTGCCACTCTCCATGGTGGGTATGGTGCTGATGCTGCTGGTGACGGGCGACTCGATGTCCATGATGACGAGCATCGGCATGATCCTGCTGATGGGCCTGGTGACCAAGAACGCCATCCTGCTGGTGGATCACGCCCTGCATCTGGAACGCGAGGAAGGCATCTCCCGCCGCCAGGCCATCATCCGTGCGGGTACCGTGCGGCTGCGGCCCATCCTCATGACCAGCTTCGCCATGATCGGCGGCATGCTGCCGCTCTTCTTGGCGCTGGGTGCCGGGGCCGAGATGCGGGCCCCCATGGCCCGGGCCGTGGTGGGCGGGCTCATCACCTCCACCCTGCTCACGCTCATCGTGGTGCCGGTGTTCTTCGAGATCATCGAAGACTTCAGCCTGGCCAAGGTCTGGGCCTGGATCCGGGCCCGCGTGGGCAAGGTAAAAGCTGAATCCGTCATCGTCCCCCCGATGGCAGAAGCGCCAGATGCCTGAGCCTTCGTTCTATTCAGCCGTGGAATCACGGCGCACGGTCCGCGACTTCCTGGCAGAGCCTATCCCCCAGGAGGTCCTGGACCGTGCCCTGGACGCCGCCCGGCTGGCCCCCAGTTCCAGCAATCTCCAGCCCTGGGAGTTCATCATCATCAGGAATCCCTTGGTCAGACAGGCGGCCAACGCCGCCTGCCTGGACCAGATACCTGCCAAGACGGCGCCATTGCTGATCGCCCTGGTCACCCACCGCGACACCTGGCGGCGGAACCGGGATGAGATCCTCCGGATCTTCGAGACCCGGGGGCCCCTGCGCAGGAGCCAGAAGGCCTACTACCGGCGCATCATTCCGCTGGTCTACACCACGGGCCCGTACGGTCTCCTGGGCCCGTTGAAGCGCGTGTTCAGCCGCCTGGCCTCCCTGTTCAAGCCCACGCCGAACCTCATGGCGCGGGAGGACATCCGGATCATGGCCCACAAGAGCACGGCCCTGGCCGCCGCCACCTTCATGCTGGCCCTGCGGGCCGAAGGCTATGACAGCTGCCCCATGGAAGGCTTCGACCCCTGGCGGGCCAAGGCCCTGCTCGGGCTTCCCCGGGGGGCCGAGGTGAACATGTTCCTGGCGGTGGGAAAGCGCAGCGAGAAGGGCGTGTGGTGGGATCGGGTGCTCATGCCGCGGGACTGGGCGGTGCGGGAGATATGAACACTCGTGTCGGGGCGCCGCTTGAGGCACTCTGAAGAACGCTATGAATGTTGCCAGCCCTGACCTGAAGGATCTGCTGTGCCTCGCCGAGGCCCCCGCGGAGGTCCTGACCGCCCCGGGCGCCCGCCTCCGCTGGACCTCCCCGCCCGCATTGGCGCTGGTACTGGCACGCTGGATCACCCGCGAGGGGCGTATCCAATCCCTGTGGGTGGATGCCCCTTCCGAGGCCGAGGCCCGCATCCTGGCCCAGGATCTCCAGGCCCTGCTGCCGGAAGCGGGCGTGGCCCACTTTCCGGGGTTCGCGCCCTATGCCGGGGGAGAGAGCAGCCCGCCGGGCATGGTTCTGCGGGATCGGCTCTCGGCCCTGGTGGGCCTGCTGGAGCGCCGCATCCAGGTACTGGTGACGGGGCCCCTGGCCGCCTGCGAGAAGCTGCCCCATCCCACCTGGTTCCAGAAACAGAAGCTGGAGCTGCGCAAGGGCGCGGAGGTGCCCCGGGAACTGCTGCTGGAGACCCTGATCGCCCTGGGCTATCGCCGCACGGAGATGGCTTCGGCCCCTGGAGAGTTCAGTTCCCGCGGCATGGTGGTGGACCTCTGGCCCGACCACCTGGACCAGCCCCTGCGCCTGGAGACCTTCGGTGATGAGCTGGAGCGCCTGTCCCCCTTCGACCCGGATACCCAGCGGCGCACCGGCGAGGCTCTGGAGGCGCTGACGCTCTACCCGCGTTTCGAGGGCGAGCGCGGCGATGGTCAGGCCCTGCTGGACGCCGTAGCCGCCCGGGCAGATCGCACGGCCGAGCCCGAAGACGACCTGGCCTTCCGCCGGGCGCGGCTGGCCACCCACGGCCACTTCCCCGGCGAGGAGCTGTTCCACTCGCTGCTGGCCCAGCCCAAGGGGCAGCTGACCCACTGGGTGCCGCCCTGCCTGAGGGTGCGCCTGGAGGAAGCCTGGGAAGAGGCGCTGCGCGAGGCGGAGCGGGCCCGCATCGAGGAGGGGCTGGTCACGCTCCGGCGGGGCGGCGTGGTGTGCCCGGATTTCGAGGATCGCTTCCAGGCCTCGGATCCCAGTCGCCCTACCTTCCACCTCACCGAATGGCAGAGCGAGGCCACCGTGCCTCTGGCGGCCCTGCCCCTGCGGGAATTCCAGGGCCGGCTGCCCGAGTTGGCCACCCACGTCCAGGAGCTGGCGCTCACGGGGCACCGCGTGTTCCTGGCGGGCTCGACGCCCGGCATGCAGGGACGGTTCGCCGAATTCCTCAGGGACTACGATCTGCCGCAGGCCTATGGCACCGAGACGGGCTGCCGCGCCCTCCAGCTGTCTCTGAGCGCGGGCGTCCATCTCAAGGAACCGGCGCTCGTCGTCTTCACCGAGCGCGAGATCTTCGGCCGCAAGGCCATTCAGGCGGCGCCCAAGAAATCCCGCAGCGCGGCCTTCCTGTCGGATCTGCGGGACCTCAAGCCCGGCGACCGCGTGGTGCATCTGGATCACGGCATCGGCGAGTTCGTCGGCTTCGCCACCCTCGTGGCGGGCGGCGAGGAGCAGGAGGTGCTGCAGCTGCGCTATGCCGACGGCGGCCAGCTGAACGTGAGCCTCGAGCGGGCCGACCTCATGCAGCGCTACACCGGCGCTGAGGGCCACCTGCCGCCCCTGGACAAGCTGGGCGGCGCCAGCTGGGCCAAGGTCAAGCGCAAGGCCAAGAAGGCCATCCGGGACATGGCCGACGAGCTGCTGAAGCTCTACGCCCTGCGCAAGCTGGAGAAGGGCCACGCCTATCCACCGGACGGGCCCGACATGGCCGCCTTCGACGCGAGCTTTCCGTTCACCCCCACGCCGGACCAGATCGAGGCCATCGAGGCCGTGAAGGCGGACCTGGAGTCGCCGCGCCCCATGGACCGACTGCTGGTGGGCGACGTGGGCTTCGGCAAGACGGAAGTGGCCATGCGCGCCGCCGCCAAGGTGGCGCTGGAAGGCCGCCAGGTGGCCGTCCTGTGCCCCACCACCGTGCTCTGCTTCCAGCATTTCCGGACCTTCAAGGAGCGCTTCGCGGGGTTCCCCCTCCGTATCGAGATGCTCAACCGCTTCGTGGACCCCGCTGAGCAGAAGCGCATCCTCCAGGAGGTGGCCGATGGCAAGATCGAGATCGTCATCGGTACCCATCAGCTGCTGGGCGCCCGCGTGAAGTTCGCGGACCTGGGCCTGGTGGTGATCGACGAGGAGCAGCGCTTCGGCGTGGGCCACAAGGAGAAGCTGAAGAAGCTGCGCCTCAACGTGGACCAGCTGGCTCTCAGCGCCACGCCCATCCCCCGCACGCTGCACATGAGCCTCACGGGCCTGCGCGAGATCAGCCTCATCGAGACGCCGCCCAAGGACCGGCTGGCCATCGAGACGGTGGTGGCGCCCTGGAGCGACGAGCTGGTGCAGACGGCCATCCAGTTCGAGCTGCGCCGCGGCGGCCAGGTCTACCTGGTGCACAACCGCGTGGAGTCCATCGTCTCCATCGCCGCGCGGGTGCGCGAGCTGGTGCCCGATGCCCGGGTGGGGGTGGGTCACGGCCAGCTGACGGACGAGGGGCTGGAGCAGGTGATGCTCGGCTTCATGGAGGGCCGCATCGATGTGCTGGTGGCCACCACCATCGTCGAGAACGGCCTCGATGTCCCCAATGCAAACACACTCATCGTGCACCGGGCCGATGCCTTCGGCCTGAGCCAGCTCTACCAGCTGCGGGGCCGGGTGGGCCGCAGCGATGTGCCTGCCTACGCCTACCTGATGATCCCCCCCAAGCACGAGATCAGCGAGGACGCCCGCAAACGCCTCCAGGCCCTGGAGGATTTCTCCGAACTGGGCTCGGGGTTCCGCGTGGCGGCCATGGATCTGGAACTGCGCGGCGCGGGCAACCTGCTGGGCGGCGAGCAGTCCGGCCACATCCACGACATCGGCTTCGAGCTCTACGTGAAGCTGCTGGAGGAGACGCTTTCAGAGTTGCAGGGCCAGCCCAGCGGCGCCTTCGAGGTGAAGGTGGACGGCCTGGCGCCGGGCGCCCAGCTCAGCCGCCGCTGGATCGACCAGGCCGCCGAGCGCCTGGTGGCCTACAAGCGCATCTCGCGGCTGCGGGAGGAGAAGGATCTGGAGCTCTACCGCCTGGACCTGGAGGACCGCTTCGGCCACGTGCCCGAGGACGACCCGGAAACCCTGCGGTTCTTCGAGGTGCTCCGGGTCAAGCTGCGGGCCCAGGCCCTGGCGGTCTCCGAGGTGGCGGTGGACAAGGGCCACCTCAAGCTGCGCCTCAGTCCCCAGACGGCCATCGACCCGACGAAATTGCTGGCCTGGGTGGGCCGCCAGAAGGGTGCCAGCCTCAGTCCCGATGGCGCCGTGCGCCTGCCCCTGCAGGGTACCCAGGACGGCCCAGTGATCCAGGCCCAGCGCGTGCTGGCGGAGTGGGCTGCGCTGGGCTAGAGGGGCGGACCATCCGCCGGCCTGCCACGTTCATTGGCCGGTTCGCCGGGATTCCCGGAAGCGGGGAGCCTACCTTGGGGGAGTACCCGGGAGTCCCCATGTCGTCCTTCCTGATGTCCGAAGCGATCGCCCTGGTCCGCACGGTCCAGGCCGCGGTCGCCTTCATCCTCTGCATGGCCTTCGCGCCCATCGTTCTGCGCAGTGCGGAACCGCGACCTGAACCGCGGATCGTCTCCCTCAAGGGCTTTGAGGCTGTCGAAGTGCGCCAGCAGGGCTTCACGCTCCCAAGGGCCATGAACATCCATGTCTATGCCAAGGGCGGGGGGCTCCGGAGCCTGATGCACGCCCAACGCGACAACCCGCTCTTCGCCTACGGTTGGATCCTCAACGCCACCACCCGCGAAGTGGTCTGGCAGATGGATGGCGCCAACACGAAGCGGGACTGGGACTACCGCGTGGCGGATCAGTACCTTGAGCTGCCCGCCGGCAGCTACGAAGCCTACTTCGCCAATCATGGCTTCGGCCAGAGCCTGCTGTTCGCCCAGTGGACCCGCAACATCGACCGGCGCGCCCTCCACACGGAACAGTCGGAACGGCGCCGCGGCTTCCTGGCGGCCTTCGGCGCCGACCAGGCGAGCCTGCTGCGCCACTGGCAGCAGCAGGTGGGGAACTACGGCCTGGAGATCTACCTGCCGGGCGGCGACGCCGGGGAGGTGACCTCCTTTGAGGCTCCCCTGCGTTGGAAAAACATCGTCGTGTCCCTCTCCGCCAATACCGACAACGGCCACTGGCTCCAGGTCTTCCACGTGAAGAAGCCCGTGACGCTACACCTCTATGCGGAGGGTGAGGGCAGCGGGCGGCGCCTGCACGATTACGGCTGGATCATCGAGGCCCGCACCCGCGCGCGGGTATGGGAGATGAGCGCGGACAAGGCCCAGTTCGCTGGTGGCGCGCCCAAGAACCGCCGTCAGGTGGAGACGATCCAGTTGCCCGCAGGCGATTACGAGGCTGTCTTTGTCACCGACGATTCCCATTCCCCGGCGGACTGGAATGCCGCCCCGCCCTGCGATCCGGGGTTGTATGGCCTGACGCTCACGGTGCCGGCCACCGCCGACCTGGCCGCGGTCACGCTGACGAAGCCGCTGACCTGGCCGGTACTGGCCGAGCTGGTGCGGGTGGGGGACGCCCAGGACCGCAGCACGGCATTCACCCTCGCCGCGGCGCAGCCCGTCCGTGTCTACGCCATCGCTGAAAGCAGCGGAGACGAGATGGCCGATGAGGCCTGGATCGAGGACGCCTCTGGTAAGCATGTATGGACCCTGGAGTACATCCGTACCCGGCACGCAGGTGGAGCCTCCAAGAACCGCCTGGCCGATGAAGTGGTCAGCCTGCCCAAGGGTGCCTACACCCTGCGTTTCAGGACCGACGATAGCCACGCCTACGGTCGCTGGAACAGTGACGCCCCCTGGGATCCCGAGCACTACGGCGTGACGTTGTACGGAGTGCGATGAACTCAAAGCGGCAGGGGTCCCGGTGGAACCGGTTCCCCTGCCGCTTTGGTGAGCGAAGTGCTTCAGGCGCGGAAATCGTCTGCCAGCTTGGCGATCACAGCGTTGATCTTGAGCTTGGCCATGCCGATGGACGAGTCGCTCTTCAGGATCAGGACCAGATGGATGTGGGCCTTGCCGGGCTGGGAACGGAGGGGATCCGTGCCTTCGTTGAGGCAGCGCACCAGGATGTGGGCGTGCTCCGCCTCCACGTGCACCTGCTGGCCGCGGCCGGTACCCATGTCCAGGGAGGCCTTCTGGGCGTTCATCAGCACATTGTTGGCCAGAACCCCGATGTCCTTGAGGTTCACCCCCTCGGCGCCGAGCATGGCGAGTGCTTCGCCGGTGGGGGTGAACAGGCCGCAGCCCGCGAACCCATCGATCTGGGCCAGTTCTTTCAGTTTGTCAGCAGCAGCCATGGTGGGCTCCTTGTGAGAAGTGAGGGTGGGTGTGGGGGGGTGAGGGGTCGGGGTATCTTCCAGATCTTCCGGGGAGAGGGGGACAGCTCCCGGAGACGGATGGCTGGTGTCGCTGACCTGGTTCCTGTGGGACTCATCCTTGAGGCGGTAGGCCTCCATGAGGAGGGCCTGCAGCGACTGCATGGCCTGTCCGGGAACAGTGGTGCGGACTTTCAGGAATTCGATGACAGGCTCGCCCCAGGCCAGGATGGCCATGGCCGCGGCATCCCCAGAGGTCTCCCCGGTCTCGGCCTGGATCAGCTGACCGTCTCTGAAGTGGAGGAGCCCCTGGCCTTCTCTGGACCCCACACGGACCGCGCAGGTCTTCCGCTCGATCTGGATCATCTGGAGGAAGGTGGCCAGGCTGATTCCGGTGAGGTGGCCGCTGGCCATGGCGGAAAGGGCGTCGGTGACAGCTTTCCGGAGCCGGGGGAAATCGAAGGGCTTGTCAAGCACGCTGGTGACGCCCTGCTCGCGCAGGCGGCTTTCGATCTCCGGCGTCCCGAAGGCGGTCATGACGATGGCGGGAATGGCCGGGTGATGCTGGCTCATGTGCGAGAGCAGCCCATAGCCGTCCATCTCGGGCATCTTCAGATCGGTCACGACGAGATCCACGTGGCGGGCATCGAGAATTTGGGCCGCCAGCCGGCCGTTCTTGGCCGTGAGCACTGTCATCTCCGAGGACGATCCAGAGAACCCATCCAAAGCGGTCCTCAGAAACAGTTCCTCGTCGTCCACAACCAGCACGGTGGGAAGGGGGTTCATCGCAATCCATCCATCCCTGGTCAGAGCATGGATGATGCCAAGATCTCCAATAATCTAAGTTGTTTGAAATCAACCTGCATTTAATCTGTTCAGAAGGCGTTGGTTCAGTTTGAACCAGCCGATTTGATTGGCGAAGGTCACTTTGACCCGGTGCTGGGTGGTGTTTTCACCCGGCGCTTCAGGGTCGAAAGTGAAATGCCAAGAGCCTCAGCCGCGCGAGTGAGGTTGCCCTGATGCATGTGGAGGGCGCGAAGGAGGTGCTCCTGCTCTAATTCCTCGAGGGTCTGGAGGGGGCGCGCCGCCAGGTTCGGGGCCGTGGGAACGGTCCGGGTCTCGCCTACACCCACCAGGAAGGTGGAAGGCGGCGACTCGAGGAGGTAGGCACGCTCGAGGACATTCTTCAGCTCTCGGACATTCCCCGGCCAGGCATAGGTGGCCAGGAGGGCCAGTTCTCCGGGGAGCACCGGGGTGGCCGACCCGTGGCCCGTCAAGTGGGACTGGAGAAAGGTGCAGAGTTCAGGCAGATCCTCGAGGTGATCACGGAGCGCAGGCATCTCGATGCGCAACACGTTGAGGCGGAAGTACAGATCCGCCCGGAACTGGCGGGCCTTGATGGCTTCCTCGAGCTGGGCGTTGGTGGCGGCGACGATCCGAACATCAACCCGCTTTCCCACCCGACCGCCCAGGGGCGTGATTGTGCGGTCCTCGAGCACCGACAGGAGCTTGACCTGGAGGTGCATGGGCATCTCCCCGATCTCGTCCAGGAACAGGGTCCCGCCCTCGGCCATTTCCAGCACCCCTTCCCGGGAATTGACAGCCCCTGTGAAGGCTCCCCGGGTCCAGCCGAACAGTTCAGCCTCGATGAGGTTCTCTGGCAGGGCAGAGCAGTTGAGGGTCACGAAGGGCGCCTGCGCCCGGGGACTGGCGTGATGGATCGTTCTTGCGACCAGGCCCTTTCCCGTTCCCGTCTCTCCGGTAATGAGCACGGAGGCGTCCGATCCGGCCGCCCGGTGGACGATCCTCCGGACTTCCGACATGCGCGCTGATCCGCCGACCAGAATTGCTTGGTGACTGTCCGCCTGGGCTCGCCAGGCCTCCAGACGCCCTACCCGCTCGAGAGCCGATACGGACATCAGCCGATCGACGGCATGGCCCAGGGCCGCGAGTTCAAAGGGTTTGGAGAGGTAGTCGTGGGCTCCCACCTTCAGGGCATTGACCGCATGGTCGAACGAGGGGAATGCTGTGACGTAGATGACCTTGGCGAAGGGGTGGAGCTGGAAGAGGTTGCGGCAAAGGTCGAGGCCGCTGCCATCCGGCAGCCGCTCATCGAGGATGGCGAGGTCCACGGATTCCCGCCCCAGGAGTTCCTGCCCCTGGGCGCAGGTCCCGGCCTCAAGCACCTTGAACCGGTCCCCGAAGAATCCCATGATCGCCTTCCGAAACAGGGGGTTGTCGTCGACGATCAGCAACTTTTTCTGAGATTCCATGTCAGGCGCTCCCCAGGGTGAACGACACGCGGGTGCCCCGGGGCAGGACCGGCTCCATCCAGATCGTCCCCTTCATTCCAGTCACCATTTTCTTCACGATGATGAGGCCGAGGCCCGTTCCGTGCTCCTTTGTCGTGAAGAACGGCGTGAAGATCCGCGGCCTGAGATGTTCTGGAATCCCAGGGCCGTTGTCCTCCACGCTCACAGAGGCCCCTCCCTCGCCTGCTGCGACCTGCACCCGAATGAGGGGATCGGGTTCATCCTGGAAGGCATCTGCCGCATTCGCCACCAGGTTAATCAGGATCTGGTGCAGGGCGCGGACATCCGCGCCCACCAGCGGGAGCCCCGGGTCGACCTCGATCTCGAATCCGATGCCACGGGTGCGGAGGTCCGGTTCGACCAGGGGTTTCAGCGACTCGAAAAAGGAGGCGAGATCCACGGCTTTCATTTCCGGCTGCTCGAAGAGCGAGAAATTCCTCAGGGATCGGAGGAGGTTCTCGGCCCGGCCCAGCTCAGCCTCAATGCCTTCCAGGTAGTCTGCGACCGTTTCTTTCGGAAACCGGTCCAGTCCGCCGCGGAGCACGCTTACCGCTGCCTTGATCGAGTGGATCGGATTGCCGAGTTCATGGCGCACGGCCGAGAAGATGAACCCCAGGCTGTTCATCTGCTCCACGGACTCGGCAATCGCTTCGAGGCGATGCCGCTCCGTGATGTCAAGCAGGAAAACCCAGACGAACCCGTCGGACCGATAGAACGAATAGCCGTAGAGGCGGGATCCCACGCGGACGGAATCGCCCTTCACGTGATCAGCGAACAGGTCTTCGAAGGTGCCGCCTCGCTTCATCAGGAGGGTGGTCAATCCCTGGTAGGAATGATCTCCCACTTCGTCCAGAAGGCGTCTCGCGACCTGATTCTCGAAAACCACCATGCGGCGACCCACATCGAGGACGAGGATCATGAGGTGCATGGATTGCATCCCGTCGGCGAAGACGCATACACCCGGGCAGGGCTCCTTGGAGAACGGGCACGAGTGGCTGTGGGCGCAGGGAAACTGAGTGAAGGAGAGTGGGTTCGACATGGCTTGGTGTCTCTGGGAGGCCGTACGGGGCGGGAAGACCTCGCTCTTAGTCGGAGGTGGGGGCGGGTCTGCCCGGATCATGCGGCAGGCTTCCCCGCGGCGATCGGAAGTAGGCGAAAGGGGTGGCATGCAGGAAGTTCGACACGCGGCTGGTGTAGATGTCGGCGTAGCGCTCGATCTGTCGCGTGAGGTGGCTCTTGTCGTTGCCTGCCCGGGTGAGCAGGCCCCACCTGGAGTTCACCAGTTCGGTGCCGGCCTTGGCCAGGGGGCCGATTTCAGCATCAAGGGCCACCAGCTGACCGCGGAGGTCGAGGACGCGTGCTTCCAGCGTGGCCGCATCCGCCGCAAGGGCGGGACCGTAACTTGCGTGGAGGCGCTGGAGGGCCAGGCGCGCCTGGGACAGCCGGGCCTCCAGCATTTCCTTCTCCCGCATCAGGGCCACGAGGCGCAGCTCCGTTTCCCGGAAGGCGGCGAGGGCTTCAACCTCACCCTCCAACTCCCGCAGGACCAGGGCCGTGCGCCAGCGGAGGGAACGTTTGCTCACATGCACATCGCCGAACATGTGGTCACCCACGTAGAGGATCTCGTCGCCGGAGATGCCCAGGTCCCGCTCCACCTGGGCGGCGCAACCGCCGAGGTAGAGGCCGCCCGCATGCAGGGGGCCCATCAGGGGACGCAGCAGGCCTGATTCGTCTACCACCTCGAAAAAGGGGCCGCGCTCGGTGAAGAAGGCGGGCTTCCGGGCGGCCACGATCACCAGGTCGAAGAGCTGGCGCCAGGTCATGCCTTCCGGAAGATGGCGATCGTAGGCGTGGGCCATCATCTTCGCGGTGAAGCTCCACTCCGAGTTGGTGATGAGGAACAGCTTCTTGCCCGCCGCCTTCTGGTCCAGCAGGGCGAGGGCCGCCTCGGGGTCCTGGATCACGTAGCGCTCTGGCGCGGCGGCGATCTCGGCCTTCAGGTGGCCTTCGATGTGCTGGGCATCTACTCGGGCCCGCACGTGGCGGTAGAGGCTCGCGTATTCAAAGGGGTGGGGCAGGGCGCCCCGATCCAACAGATCCACTGCCTGGGCGAAGAGGCAGCCCTCGGACAGCGAGAACAGCGTGTTGAGGAACACCCAGCGCGGATCGCTCAGGTCCACCAGGGTCTGGGCGTAGGCATCCCGCTGCTCGGCATGTTCGAGCATGCGCGTGCCATGCATGGCCCGCTTCACGAAGCCGAACCGGTTGGCCTTCACGAGGTTGCCCAACTCGGTGTCGATCACCAGCCCGCGGGCCACCATCCGCGGATCGAAGGTTATGGCATCCACGGGCCAACCCTCCGCGGCCAGCCGCTCCCGGGCCTGGGCATAGACCATCTGCTCGAAGGCCGCCACCCGGTAGTCCACCAGGGTGTAGTCCATGTCGTAGCCGATGGCCCGCACGGAGCGCAGGTTCAGTGTCCGGTTGCAGAAGATCCCGCGGCCGGGGGGAGGAATGCGGAGGCTGTCCAGGGTTTCCATGTCCAGGGCAGGATACCAAGGCGCGCCGTCAGCGGCGTACGGCCGCCAGAATCTGCTTGGCGTTGGCGAGGATGGCCGACACGATGGCCTTGCGCTGGTCCAGCAGATCCATCAGCTCGGGGCTGGTGACGGTGGCGGTACGGCCATCGTCCTCGCCCAGTTCCCTCAGCTCCGCTGGCAGGAGGAACCGGCGGCGGGATTCGTCCTGCTGCAGCCGTTGGACGCCATCCGCCGCCTGACGGCTCAAGGCGTCCCGCTCCTGGGATTCCCGGGTCTGCCGCAGGCGCCGAATGTCCATGTCCATCCTCAGCAGGGTCTTCTCCAGCCGGGCCAGGAAGTCCCCGGCCGCAGCCTCGTCGATGTTCCGCACATGCGAGGCGAGGGACTTCACCTTCCAGTCCACCAGCGCATCGTTGAGGGCCAGCGCGGAACTCTCCGGCGCCATGGCTTCGGACTTCCCCGACATGAGGAAGGCCAAGGCGTCGGGCGCATAGGGCTCCAGTTCGAGACGGGTCAGGCACCCTGTGCCGGGATCCCATGCCGCTTCGCGGATGCGGGCCGCCTGGCCCCCGAGAGAGAGGATCGCGCCGACGGCGCTGGAAGCCCCTGGAAGATCGCAGGTGGCTTCTGGTTTCGAACCCCTGGAATCAGGATTGAAAGCCTCCGCCCAGAATTCGAGCTGGAGGGGGCGCTCGGAACGGGAGGGACCCACCACCGCCCACTTCCGGCCGGCCCAGTCGACAACGAGGGGCTGGTAGGCCGGGTGGGCTGCGCGGAGGAAGAGGAGGCGCACGGAGGCTTGTTTGAGCCACGCGCTAGCCTCGATGGGGATCGGTCCGTTCGGGTTGAAGGTGGCTGGCAGCTGGGCTGGCGTCTCAGTACGAGCCACGCTCTGGACCCCACCGCTGCCTCGTTTTTCGAAGAGCTTGTTCGGCCTGTACACAGGGAATATGGAGCCCGGCAAGTTTGACATCCGATACTGGAACAGGAAGAGCCCCAGGGTCAGATCGTGGAAGACCGCAGGGTAATGGAATTTGGCAGGATCTTCGATGAAGTCACCGACACCCCATGAATGACGCCGGTCGATGCCCAGCTCGTCTCGGATGGCTGTGATCCGGGCCATGCCCTGTGTGTCTCCCGGCTCGGAGACCATCTCCAGAGACAGGCCGTGTTCGTAGGGACCCAGGCCGGCCGGGCCTTCCACCCGCAGCGCCCGCCAGCGCAGGCGTACCTGGACATCGAAGCGCGTGGGATAGATGGCGAAGCGACCGAGGTAGGTCGTGAGCATGGCCCCGGTGAGGGGCGCCTCCGGGAGTTGAGATCCCCAGTGGGCTGGCATGGGTTCCTCACGGAAGTCATCCGTTTTCACCACAGCGGGGTAGCGCGGGATGGGCTGCTTCCACCCCGCCAGGAGCGGGAGGGAGAGGCCGGCGACGAGCAGGAGGGCGGAGGTGCGGATCATGTCAGCCTCACAGCGGAGCCACATTGGAACCCAGCCCCTTGGGCCGGGCCTGGGCGGGGATCAGGTCCTCGGGTTTCACGCCCAGCTGGGCGGCGATCTGGGCGCGGGAGGCCTGGAGGTCGCGGATCATGGCCTCGAGGGGTCTCTTGAGGGCCCTCTGCTTCTGGAGGATCAGCGACACATCGCCCTGGCGTTCCAAGATGGCGCCCCAGCCATCCAGCTCCGCCGCCAGGTCCACGCTGGTGCCGATGATGGTCTTGCCCAGATTCCAAGTCGTGCTCACGGGCTTGAAGACCGGCGAGACGTTCTGAAGGTTGGAAGCGATGAAGTCGACATTCTCCATGAGGGTGTGTTTGGCCTTGGGCCAGTCCAGGGCCTGCCCTGCGGCATCGTAGCGATCCCCCAGGGTGGTCGTGAACTCGGTGTAGTCGTTGAGGTGCGAGCAGGCCTGGACGAGCTTGTTGAAGGTCTTGGGATTCTTCTTGAGGCGGGCCAGCCCAGCGCTGTTGCCTTCCGGAATGATGATGTCGGTGAGGAGGCTCGTGCCCCGCTCCATGCAGGCCTGAGTCGCCTGATCGATTCTCCAGCCCCAGAAGTCCATGTCCCGCTGGATGGCGCGGCCCTCGGAGCCAAGGCTGGCGGCCTGGCGCTTCAGCCGTTCCAGTTGGGCTTCCAGCTCGTAGAAGCGCTGGCCCAGCACGCGCAGGTCCTTGTTCTCCGCCATCATGGTCTTGAGCCTGGCTTGGGCGGCCTCCCGGCGCTTCAGCAGATCATCCGCCGAAATGGGCTTGGTGCGCTTGGTGCCATTGGCCTCCCGGAGGAGGCTGGGTGTGAAGGTTTGGCTCTGGCTCAGGTCCACCGCGGGTGCAGGATCGCTGAGGGCCCCAGCCAGGCCGCCCCCGGCAGCGGAATCGAAGCCGTCGGAAAGGGAAGCCCGAAGCCCCTCCAGGCTCTCCTTGTTCTGGGTCGTGCGCTCCTGTCGCTGGTGCTCGATGAGCCCATTCATCCGGGTGGCATAACTGTTGGTCCAGGCACGCAGCTCGGCTTGCTCCCGCTGAAGAGCGGCCTGCCGCTCGGCCTCGATGCGGGCGAGCTCTGCGGGACTGGGGCCAGTTGGGGAAGTGGGCGCAAGGGCCTGACTCAGGAGGTTGCCAAAGATGCCCACAAGCATCGTGGCGTTCTGGCCACTGGCCGTATTGATCCACGGAACGGGTTTCAGCTTTGGGATGACGGTCTTCTGGACCTTGAAGGAGGTCCCGACCTTGCTGCGATCCACCTTGGTGTTGCCGATCGCCTCCAGCTGGCTGAGGGCATCCCCACTCTGGCTGCTCTGGGGTTTGGGTGGGGGTGCCTCATTGTGGAGGCCGATCTGGGCCTGCAGCAGAGCCGGGACGAAAATGGCGAGGATCAAAAGGGTGGGTCGGCGCATGGATCACCTCCGCAGGTTGGCGAGCGACTGTTTGGCGCTGCCGAGGATGGCCATGAGGATGGCCTTGCGCTGCTCCAGCAGATCCGCGAGACGTTCACTCTCGGCGGCGGGGCCAGCCGGCGCTGGAGGTGCGGGCTGGCCGCTCTTGGCGGCGAGTTCTGCCTGGGCTTTGCGCTCGGCCTCGGCGCGGGCGGCGGCGTCCAGGCGGGCGCGGATGCCCTTGGCCTCGAGATCGAGTGCGAGGACACCCTTTTCGATCCGGATCACAAAATCCTCCGCTGGTCCGAGGTTCTGTGCGGCCAGCAGGCCCGGCAGGGTGCGCGTCTTCCATTCCACCAGGGACTCGTTGGCCAGGAGTTCGATGGATTCTTGGAGGGGAGGGGCGTTCAATCCGCCCAGGTCCTTCGCCAGGGTGGCGCCACCCAGCAGCGCAGCGATGTCAGGCTCCCAGGAACGGAGCTCCAGACGGTCGAGGCGTCCGGTTGCAGGGTCCTGGCCGCTGGCCAGGATCCGGTACCAGTGATCCTCGATCCGGATGGCCCTGCCAGGTCGGAGGCCATCCGGGGGCTCAGGCCAGAGGTCGAGGAGCCCGGTATCCCAAGCGCCGGTGAGCGGATCCTCCCGCCAGAATTCGAGCACATGGGATGCGCCGGAGGATGGCTGCCCGGAGTTGCGAACCACCCAGATCCTGTGGCCAGCCAGATCGATGGGAAGGGGCGCGAATCGCGCCTGCCGTGACCGCAGGATGAGGAGGTCGCGCCAAGTCTGCCTGCCGTTCAACCATTCCTGGATCTCACTGTTGGCCTGGACGGGTTCGAGGGTCCCATCGCCAGGATCCGCCGGTCTGTCCACCTTGCGCGTGGTGATCCGGAAGGTCTTCCGCGACGGGCCTCCGAACATCGGCAACTTCGCGGCGTCCACATTGATGACGGGGTTGTTGGAGATATGGAAGATGAGGGCACCCAGGTCCCATCCGAAGTTGCTTCCATCGATGCCTTCAATGACCCAGCGCCCCTCCAGACCGGCTTCCTTCGCCGGGAATCCGTCCTGGGCGTTCAGGATGGCGAAATAGTTGGCGAACCAGATCGGATGGAGGACATCGTTCGGGGGTTGTTGTTGTGGATGGAATTGCAACTGGACTCCGAGCCGGTAGGGCCCCATGCCCGCCGGCCCGAGAATCCGGTAGAGCTGCGCCTGCACCTTGCGCGTGACGGGATGAAACCGGAGGCCGGTGAGCAGGATCTTGCCCGAGCGGGTGGTGGTCTGGAGGCCATAACCCGGAGTGCCCGGCGCCTTGGCCGCCAAGGCCGGCGCAGAGGGCTCGTACCCGCGGGAGACTGGCTGCGCGGGGGGTGGTTGGGCCTGCAGCAGACCCAGGAAGAGCGCAGCGATCAGCATGGTGCCTCCGGCACGGCGGATGGGTCGGCTGGAAAGATGAGTGCCCCCATGGTAGCCCCGCGCAAATCGAACATGATCACAAGGTCATCAGTTTCTTCTATGCGATGCTGAAGGGCTCCTTTGGAGGTTTTGTGCGCCTTTTTTGCCTCGTCCCAGCCACCGCCCTGCTGCTTGCGTTGCCCCTGAGGGCCGCTGAGAAGCGTGCTTTCCACATCGAGGACCTCTACCGCCTGAAGGGCGTACAACACTTGGCCCTGAGTCCGGATGGGTCGAAGCTCGCCTTCGAAGTGTCGAGCCAGGATCTCAAGGCCGCCACGCGCAACACGCAGATCTGGATTCTGGAGACGGCCACGGGCCAGGCGAGGCAGCTCACCTTCTCGGGCAAATCGGATACGACCCCTCAGTGGTCCAAGGATGGGAAGACGCTCTATTTCCTCTCCAGCCGCGCCGAGGGCAGCCAGCTCTGGGCGCTCGACCTGGCGGGCGGCGAGGCCCGGAAGGTGACTGCCTTCGAGGCGGGCGTCGGATCCCCCAAGGTGGTACCGGGCGCGAACCAGGTGGTGTTCCAGGCCACGGTCTTCCCCGAGGCCATGGCGGATGGCGCGAAGCAGAAAGAATTGGCCGAGAAGCTGGAGAAGGGTCCCGTGCAGGCCCACCTGGCGGACACGCTGCTCTACCGCCACTGGACCGAGTGGCGCGACTTCCAGTACAGCCACCTCTTCACCGCCACCTTCGAAGGCAAGGTGGAGGCGCTCACCTCCGGGAAGCAGGACTATCCGGCGGATGCCACGACGCCGAGCTCCCAGAGCTTCGACCTCAGTCCGGATGGCAGGGAAGTCTGCGTGGTCACCAACACGGATCCCGTGCCGGCCCGCTCCACAAACCAGGACCTCTTCCTGATCTCCCTGGACGGCGACCGCACACCCCGTCGGATCACCGACAACGCCGCCTACGATGGCGATCCCAAGTACTCGCCGGATGGCCGCTACATCGCGTACAAGTTCCAGACCCGCCCAGCCGTGGAGTCGGACCGCTTCCGGCTGGCCGTCTACGATCGGCAGACGAAGGTGCGGAAGGTGCTGACGGAGGCCATCGACAACTGGGTGGATGCCTTCCAGTGGTCTGAGGACGGCCAGTCGATCTGGTTCACGGTGCAGGAGAAGGGCCGCTGGCCGTTGTTCCGCGTGGACGTGGCCTCCGGGATGACCACGCGCATGCTCGAGGGCCAGAGCATCCGGGAGTTCGTGGTGAGCCCGGATCAGAAGGCGGTGTTCCTCAGCAAGACCCGCGTCGGCGAGCCGGTGGAGGTCTGGCGCTACACCTTCGATACCAAAGAGCTGAAGCGGCTCACCGCCTTCAACCAGGCCCTGGCTGACGAGGTGGACATCCGTCCCGCCGAAGAGCAGTGGGTGAAGGGCGCCGACGGCAAGGACATCCACGTGTTCCTGGTGAAGCCCCACAACTTCGATCCCGCGAAGAAGTACCCGCTCATCCTCAACGTCCACGGCGGCCCGCAGATGATGTGGTCCGACACTCTGCGCGGCGACTGGCAGGTCTATCCCGGCGCGGGCTACATCGTGGCCTTCCCGAATCCGCACGGTTCCACGGGCTACGGCCAGGCCTTCACGGACGCCATCAGCGGCGACTGGGACGGCAAGGTGATGACTGACATCGACAAGGTGGCCGACCACCTCGCGACCCTGCCCTACGTGGACAAGGCCCGCATGGGCGCCATGGGCTGGAGCTGGGGCGGCTACGCCATGATGTGGCTGGAGGGCCACACCACGCGCTTCAAGGCCATCGCCGCCATGATGGGCGTCTACGACCTGCGGTCCATGCATGGCGCCACCGAGGAGCTGTGGTTCCCCGAGCACGACCTCACGGGCACGCCCTGGGACAAGGCCACTGCCTACGACCGCATGAACCCCAGCAGCCACGTGAAGCAGTTCAAGACCCCGTGCCTGGTCATCACGGGCGAGCGCGACTACCGCGTGCCCTACACCCAGAGCCTGCAGTTCTTCACCGGACTCCAGGAGATGGGCGTGCCCAGCCGCCTCATCGTCTTCAAGAACGACGGCCACTGGCCCGACAACCTGAAGTCCATGCCCGTCTACTACAACGCCCACCTCGAGTGGTTCCAGAAATACCTGGGCGGCGGGGCCGCCCCCTGGAAGACCGAGGATATGGTGCGGAACCTGGCATTCGGCCCGGTCGGGAAGTAGCATCAGGCAGTCCCCAAGGAGATCCCATGCGTCGATTGGCCGCGCCTGCCCTGATGCTCGCCTGCCTGCTGGCCTGCGCCGAGAAGGAGGTCCCGGCTCCAGCCGCGGCTCCCGCCACGACCCCGGCCGCAACTCCGGCCGCCGGCGCGCCCGCCGCCCAGTCTCCGACGCAGCCGGCCACCGCCGGGACACAAGCAGGGCCCACGGCCTCGACTCCCAAGACCGCCGAGACGGCTCCGAAACCGGCCACGGCCCCGCCGGCCTCTGCGTCAGCTGTCACGCCCGCTCCTGCGCCTGCTCCCGCACCCGTGGCCGCGCCAGTCCCCGTGGCTGCTCCGGCGCCAGCCGCGGCCCCTGCGCCTGCCCCCAAGCCGGCGCCTGCGCCTGCTGCCGCGAGCCCCATGCCCTCCATGGCCAGCAACGGCCACGCCGCGGTGGGGGCCGGAGCCTGCAGGATGTGCCACCGTCTCCAGCACGACTCCTGGTCCGCCTCGGCCCACGCGAAGAAGGGGCTCGATTGCGAGGCCTGCCTGGCAACGGCGCCGACTACAAGGCCATGGGTGTCATGAAGAACCCGGTGGCGGCCAAGGCCGCGGGCCTGGTCCTGCCTACCCTCGACTTCTGCCGGAAGTGCCACGGGGCCAAGGCCGATGCCTCAATCCTGCCCCGGGCGCACGCGCACAAGGCTTAGAGCGTTTGACGGAACTGCCTGGCAATGCCGGTGGAGGAACTATTTCTTTTTCTTGGCCGGAGTGAATCCCGCTGGCGCCACGGGCGCGGCCAGGCGGCTGGACAATTCCGAACCTCGGGAGGTGGCCCCGTGCACGACGGGGGGCTTGGCTTTCTTGGGTTTCTTATCGTTGGACATGCATCCTCGTTTCGGAGCCCCGGGGAGGTAGAGCCGGGAACCGTCGCGAGCATGGGCGCAATACCTGGAATCCATTGAATTATTTTCGTCAGGGCTCCGAGCCCTTCAGCTTCCAGTAGCTCCCTCCGCCCGCCGTGCGCAGCTCCAGGCCGCGGCGGGCGGCGCGGAGGCCGTCCTGGAGCACCCGCCGGATGTCGCTGATCACGGGCGGGGCGGTGGCGAAATAGGAATGCTCCAAGAAGCTGGTGTCCAATCCGGAGGCGTCGATGGTCTCGATCCCGGGTACCACGACGATGCCCTCGGCGGTATCGCCGGCGCGCGGGTAGCCGTGGACCTTCTTGGAGGCCAGCAGGGCGTTGTCCCCATCCGAGGCGTAGAGGGTGATGCGGTTGCACCCGGCGGCGAGGGCGGGGGCGATGTCCCGCTTGAAGATCTCCGCATCGATGTCGGGAGCGGTGAGGATGATCTCCCTGAAACGCCCCCTGAGCTTCGGCTGCTCGGCGAAGACCTGCCGGAGGGCGCCAGTCAGGGCCCGGTTGCCCATGGAATGGGCGATGAGATAGATGTCCTTCACACCGCTCTTCTGAGCGAAGTCCACGAGGAACTTCTTCAGGTTCGCCTCGCTCCACTGGACGTTGTTCTCGTCGGTGGTGTAGCCCTGGAGGCTCCCCTGGGAGGGCCAGCTATAGAACACGGGTACGCCGCGGTAGTCCAGGTCGTAGGTGATCTGTGCAGTCCGGCGGGCGGCGTCGTCGAAGGATACGTTGTAGCCGTGCACGAACACGAAGCTGGAACCGGAGGAGCCCTGCGCCTGGACCTTGGCCTTCACGCGGTTCAGGAAGCCCAACCGGGTGTGCGGGGTCCAATCGAGGATGGCCATGTGCTTGCGGGGATCCTCGCGGAACTCCAGCCGCCAGATGGAGGGGGCCTCGATCTCGCCGGTCTTGTGGCCGTGCGGGACGCTGACCGTGACTTCACCGTAGGAGATCCCGGTGCCCCGCCCGCCGCCGAAGCCGCCGGTGCGCGGGTCCAGCTTCCGGTCGGTGCCGAACATCACCGACACCCGCGCATAGGCCTGATCGTGCTCCACGTTGGGGTTGCCGCCCACAGGAGTGGGCTGCGGAGTGGACCTGGGGGGAGCAGGCGGGCCCTCTTTCCGCGGCATCGCGGAGGCTTCCGCCATCCGGGAGTCGCGGTCCCGCGGTTCGTCGAGGTCCACCCGGGGGCGCGGCACTGGGGCGGGTGCGGGAGCGGCAGGCGCGGGAGGCGCAGAGGAGGTCGCTGGCGGTGGCGGCGGTGGTGGAGCGGGGGCCGGCGAGGCCACTGGCGGACGGGCGGAACAGGCCACCAGGAGCCCGGCGATCGCCAGGGGCCACCAGGGCCGGCAGGGCATCCATCGGAGCTGGGGTAGGGACATGGCATCCTCGGCGCGAAGGGCAAGGGGAGGGACCGCCTATCTTTCTTCGGGTGACCGGATTCTACGTCCGTGGATCCGTCCCCGGCCAGGCCTGTCTCAGGGTGGGCGGGAATTCCCGGCGGGGGTGGGGTGCACCTGTCGTGGAAGGGCGTTCACCTGCCGCGCCCACGTGAAATCGGGGGGCCGGAATTTCCTGTTCACACAGATGACGGGCGATCATGATGGGGGATCCTCCAATCTCAACCAGTCCCCACGCCGCTGTGTCGATCCGTTGTTCATCCTTTCCGCTGCACGCCTTCCCGGGAGGTGACATGTCCAACCCCAAGGCTTCAGGGCAGGACAGGGACTTCATCCGGGTCCAGGCTTCGGACATCCACGGTGCGGGGGTCTTCGCCAAGCGCGCGATTCCCAAGGGGACGCGGGTCATCGAGTATGCCGGTCGGCGGCTGGCCAAGGCCGACCTGCTCGCCGCGGCGGGGCGGGGTGAGCGGAAGCTGACGTACGTGCTGAATCTGGACGAGGAGCGGGCCATCGACGGGGCCGAGGGAGGCAACGATGCGCGCTTCGTCAACCACAGTTGCGAGCCCAACTGCGAAGTCTACATCTTCGACGGCACGCCCTACCTCTACGCCATGCAGGACATCCCCGCCGAGGCTGAGCTGACCTTCGACTACCAGCTGCAATCCGTCAGCTCCGTACGTATTTCCCGCGCCCTGTGCCGCGAGCTGTTCCCCTGCCACTGCGGAGCTCCGACCTGCCGGGGCACCCTGGTGGCCACACCGAAAAAACGCGTGAGATCCGCGCGTCAGTCGCAGGCAAAGGTTTCCCCGCCGCAGGGTTGATGCGGCCTACCCATCCCATTGGAGGAACCATGAAGCGGAAACCCAGCAGCAAATCCCAGTCTTCGGCGGCCGCGGTGCTCTCGGCGGGCGTGTTCCTGGCCTCTGGGGCTTCGGCCCAGGCTCCCGGCAAGGTCCAGCCGATGTCCCAGAAGGCACCCGCCGCGCCCCAGGGGGCCACGCAGGCGCTGCCTGCGGTCCAGAAGCCCGCGGGCAACCGCGAGGCTGCCGCCTACACCATCAAGTTCGCCGGTAACTTCATGAAGTGGCGGGGCAGCCTGTCCGTGGCGGGCATGCTGAACGGGCGCCCGGTCTTCAAGACTGCCCAGGGCGAGTTCTTCCAGGTGGAGCCGAATACCGGCGACCTGCAGTTCCACAGCCCTGAATCCCTGGGGTTCATCAAAATTCGCGATGCCAGGGCCCAGACGCCCACGGCCTCCCTCGGAAGAGCGGCCACCTTCCTGAAGTTCGACGGCATCAAGGGCGAACAGCGGATTTCCGTGGCGGGCGTGGATGCCCAGGGCCACGTGATCCAGGAGAACGCTCGCGGCGAGCGCTTCTACCTCAACCCCATGGGCGACATGGTGTTCGTGAAGTAGCCTCCCCCCAGAGACCGGCGCCCCTGAGGGGAAAGGTTCTTCAGGGGCGCTGGCTGACGGGGGCTGTGCCAGAGGTTCGCGCGGCGACCCACTTGTCGATGGCCTGGCGGATGGCAGGCATGGACTGCTGGGCGGCCACGATGCCCGCCTCCATGCAGCGCTTCTTCTGGGTGAAGTCCAGGGTGCCCACGTCGCCGATGGCCGGCGAAATGAGCACGTCCGCGTCCTTCTTCGAGTGCTCCACGTTGAGGGCGAACATGATATTGGCGGCCTGGAGGCTCACGCCCAGCAGGTTGGTGATGTCCGTGTTCCCCACGTTGGCGCTGATGTCCACGGCGATGACGATATCGGCGCCCCGGGCCCTGGCCACGGAGATGGGGATGTTGTCCACCACGCCGCCGTCCACCAGGATCTTCCCCTGGTGCTGTACGGGCTGGAACACGCCGGGGATGGCCGAACTCGCCCGCACGGCGCGGGCGACGGAGCCCCGGTCCAGCACCACCTTCTGGCCCCAATTGAGGTCCGTGGCTACGGCAGCGAAGGGGATCTTCAGCTGCTCGATGTTCGCCGGCTTGATGTGCCCCTTGACCCAGGCCTCGAGCTTGTCGCCCTTGGCGAAGCCCATGCCCGCCACGGTGGAGAGGACGCCGAAGTCGAAGAGGTCCTCCTTCTGCAGCTGGAAGGCGGTCCACTCCAGCTCGAAGCTGTTGCGGTCGGCGGCATAGATGGCGCCGATGAGGCTGCCCACGCTGGTGCCCACCACGAGGTCGACGGGGATCTTCTCCTGCTCCAGGGTGCGGATGACGCCGATGTGTGCGAAGCCACGGGCGGCGCCGCCACCCAGGACCAGGGCGATCTTCGGTTTCGGCGGCGGACCCTGGGGCTGGGGCGGGGCCACCACGACGGGTGGCGGCACCACCACAGCCGGCGTCTGGCAGGCCAGAAGCAGGGTGAGACCGAGCAGGGCGCCGAACTGAGCCATCCGGGTTGTAAGGGCTTTGGTCATGCCTTGAG
Organism: Geothrix campi; assembly: GCF_024609265.1. Taxonomy (GTDB): domain Bacteria; phylum Acidobacteriota; class Holophagae; order Holophagales; family Holophagaceae; genus Geothrix; species Geothrix campi. The sequence goes on from NZ_JANHMP010000002.1 coordinate 247,911, forward strand.
AATACTCCAGGCTCTGGGACCTGGAACCAGCCTGCCTCGTAACATGATGATATGGTCATCAACAGACTTTCCAGGAGTCCCCATGCGCCCCGCTCCCGCTCTGGCTGCCCTCATGACCCTGCCCATCCTCGCCGCCGATCCGGCCGTCGCCGCCAACCCGTTCTTCGGGGACTGGAAGGCGCCTTTCGGCGTGCCGCCCTTCGCCGATATCAAGGAAGACCACTTCCTGCCAGCCTTCCGCGAGGGCATGGCGCGGCAGAAGGCCGAGGTGGCCACCATCGCGGATGCGAAGGAGGCTCCGACCTTCGCGAATACGATCGTGGCCTTGGACTTATCGGGCCAGTTCATGGATCGTGTGGGCTCCGTGTTCTTCAACCTCACGGGCGCAGAGACCAATCCCAAGCTCCAGGCTGTGAACCGCGAAGTCATGCCGCTGATGGCTGCGCACCGCGATGACATCAACCTGAATGCGAAGCTGTTCCAGCGCGTCAAGGCGGTGTGGGACGCCCGCGCCACGCTGAAGCTCGACCCGGACCAGGCCCGCCTGCTGGAGCGCACCTACAAGGGCTTCGTCCGCTCGGGGGCGGCCCTCACTGCCGACCAGCAGACCCGCATGCGCGCCATCAATGCCGAGCAGTCGAAGCTGGGCGTGGACTTCGGGGATCGCCTCCTCAAGGCCACCAAGGCCTTCCAGGTGGTGGTGGAGAAGCCCGCTGACCTCGCCGGGCTGCCCGAGGGCGTGCGCATGGCCGCGGCCGCCGCCGCCAAAAAGGCAGGCAAGGAGGGCCAGTGGCTGTTCACCCTGGACGGTCCCAGCATCTGGCCCTTCCTGGAATACGCCCAGAACCGCGAGCTGCGGAAGCGCCTGCTCACAGGCTACCTGGAGCGCTGCAACCAGGGCGGCGAGACCGACACCAACGCCATCGTGGCCCAGGTGGCGGCCCTGCGCGTGGAGAAGGCCCAGCTGCTGGGCTACCGCACCTGGGCGGACTTCGTGCTCGAAGAAAACATGGCCAAGGATCCCAAGGGCGTCTACGGCCTGCTGGACCAGATCTGGAAGCCCGCGCTGGACGTCGCGAAGAAGGAGCGCGCCGAGCTGCAGGCCATGATGGCGAAGGATCTGCCGGGCCAGAAGCTGGAGCCCTGGGACTGGCGCTACTACGCCGAGAAGGTGAAGCAGGCCAAGTACGACTTCGACGAAGAATCGGTGAAGCCCTACTTCGCCATCGACGCCGTGCGCCAGGGTGCCTTCACCCTCGCCGGCCGGCTCTACGGCATCACCTTCACCGAGCTGAAGGACATGCCCCTCTACCAGAAGGACGTGCGCTGCTTCGAAGTGAAGGAGCAGGATGGCCGGCACCTGGGCCTGATCTACGTGGACTACCACCCCCGGCCTGGCAAGCGGGGTGGCGCCTGGATGAGCAGCTACCGCCAGGCCTGGGTCAAGGACGGCAAGCAGGTGGACCCCGTGGTGGTGAACGTCTGCAACTTCACGGCCCCGGCGGGAAACCGCCCGGCGCTGCTGACCTCGGATGAGGTGCGCACGCTCTTCCACGAGTTCGGCCACGGCCTGCACGGGCTCTTCTACAAGGGCCGCTACCGCGGCACCGCCGGCACCCCCCGGGACTTCGTGGAACTGCCCAGCCAGGTCATGGAGAACTGGTCGATGGAGCCGGAGATGCTGAAGCTCTACGCGAAGCACTACAAGACCGGCGAGGTCATCCCGGATGCCCTCGTGGCCAAGATGAAGAAGGCCGCCACCTTCGGCCAGGGCTTCGCCACGGTGGAATACATGGCCGCCTCGCTGCTGGACATGGACTGGCACACGCTGACGACCACGAAACCCCAGGACACCGCCGCCTTCGAGAAGGCCTCGCTGGCCAAGTGGGGCCTCATCGCCGAGATCCCGCCCCGCTACCGCAGCCCCTACTTCAACCACATCATGGGCGGCTACGCCGCGGGCTACTACAGCTACATCTGGAGCGCCGTGCTGGACACGGACGCCTTCCAGGCCTTCAAGGAGAAGGGCAACCTCTTCGACCCCGCCACCGCGGCCAAGTTCCGCGCCGAGGTGCTTTCGAAGGGCGGCACGATCGATCCGGCGCAGCTCTACCGGAACTTCCGCGGCCGTGATCCGAAGGTCGAGCCGTTGCTGGAGAAGCGAGGCTTGAAGTAGCTGAATGCTTCGGGACCGACGGGCCCAGCACCCTTGAAATCCTGAAGGGAATCATCCGTCCATCGCCAAGGAGAGTTACATGGCCGAAGTCACCAAGTTCCAGGAAATGAACGGCTGCTCCGCCTGCATGCACGCCGCAGAAGGAGATCCCGCCGGCACGCCCGCCAGCGCGCATGGGAAGGGCTTCTGGTGCAAGCCGCTCGCCCGGGCTGTGGATTCCAAGGACGGCAGCCACTGCGAGAAGTGGGCGTACGAAGCCTAGGGTCCACTCCTAGTACTTGTTCACGAGTTCGGCCCAGCGACCCTGGGCCTTGAGGATCCGTTCGGCCACTTGCCGCAGCACGCCCCGGCCACCCGCCACGGGCACGGTCCAGTGGCAGACGGCTTGCACCTCCTCCACGGCATCGGCGGGACAGCAGGCCAGGCCCACGCGGCGGAGCAGGGGCAGGTCCGGCAGGTCGTCGCCCAGGTGGGCCACCTGGTCGTAGGTCAGGCCGTACTTGGCGCAGAGCTGGTCCAGCACCGGCAGCTTGTCGAGATGACCGGCGAAGCAGTCCTCCACGCCCAGGTCCCGGGCCCGGTGCACGGTAGCCCCGGCGTCCAGGCCGGAAATGAAGGCGACGGGGATGCCCGACCGCTGCAAGTGCTTGATGGCGGCCCCGTCGCGCACATGGAAGGCCTTGGTGTGGCCGGGTTCCGGGCCGTAGAGCAGGGCGCCGGTGGTGAGGACCCCGTCGATGTCGGTGCAGAGCAGGCGGATCTTGGCGGCGCGCAGGTCCAGGTCGTCCACGGGAATCTCCAGGACCAGCCTACCCCGGGCCATGACGACGGTCACGATCCGGCCCGGAGACCGCCAGAAAACTGGAATGTTGGCTTGTCGAATGATCCAATGGGTATACAGTTTTTTGGGTGGCTGGTCATTTTCCGGTTGACTTGGATCGAAACTGGATGATCATAGTCGCATGGAGTTGATTCTGTGAACCACCAGCTCAGCAATCCGATGATCGATGAAGTGAGCGGCCTCTTCAGCGCCCTGGGTGATGCCTCGCGGTTGAAGATCCTGCGCTCCCTCCTCGACAGCAAGGGCCCCCTGAGCCAGGGCGCGGTGGCGGAAGCCTCCGGCCTGTCCCAGGCCAACGCCTCGAAGCACCTGGCCTGCCTGGTGCGGGTGGGGCTTGTGGCCCGGGAGCCTGAAGGCAATGCCGTCTACTTCACCCCTGTGATGCCCCTGGTGGGTGAGCTGTGTGACCTTGTCTGCGGACACGTGACCGATCGCGCAAAGATGACCTATAAGGCGCTTAAATGAACGAATGATTCTATATGCAGTTGCTTTTTTTTGCCTAGGAGTATTCCTTTATGAACATTAAAGCCATAACGGGATTGAGCTTGGCGCTGCTGTCGGGGGGTAGCCTCCTGGGGCAGGGGGGCTTGACCGTGGCCGAGACCATCCGGAAGGCCTGGACGGATCAGGCCGGCCTCCGTGCGGGCCAGGCCATGGTGGAAGCCCGCCAGGCGGAAGCCGAGGGTTACCGCGACCTCCGGTTGCCGAACCTCACGCTCCAGGCCCAGGGGATCCGCACCAACGAGCCCATGATGGCCTTCGGCATCAAGCTGAACCAGGCCCGCATCGGAGCGGCGGACTTCAACCCGCAGGCCCTGAACCACCCGGATCCCATCGGCGCCTACGGCGGCTCGGCCGTGCTCCAGCAGCCCCTATACGCGGGTGGGCGGATCGTGGCCGCCCGGCGGGCCGGCGACTTCATGGCCCAGGCCGAAGCCGCCAGCCAGGAACGCCGGAAGCAGGAGACGGCCCAGGCGGTGGTGGAGGCCTATTTCGGCACCCAGGTGGCCGAGCAGGCCCTCAAGTGGGTGGAGGACTCCCGGACCTGGATCCAGGGCATGGAGGACTTCGTGGGCGCCCGCGTGAAGCAGGGCCTGATGCTGGAATCCGAACTCCAACGCCTCAAGGCCTTCCATGCCCAGATCGATGCGCAGAAGGCCGAGGTCACCAAGCAGGTGCGGTCAGCCCGCTCGGGCCTGGGCCTTCTCACCGGCAGCGGACCGGTGGAAGGCCCCCTGGCCACCCCATTGGAGCCCACCGATCCCGCAGCCCCTCTGCCCTCCGGGCCGCGGGGCGACCTGCTGGCGGCGGAACTGCAAGCCAAGGCCGCCGGGGAGGGCGCCAAGGCCGCCCACGGCAACCTGCTGCCCGAGGTGGGCCTGGAACTCGGCGCGGGCACCCTCCATCACTCCTGGTCCGATAAGGGCAACTGGACCTGGGCCGGGGTGGGCGTGAAGTGGAAGGTGTTCTCCGCGCCGGACCGGGCCAAGGCGAGGGCCGCCCGCGCCCAGGAGCGCGCCGCCAGCGACATGCGCAGCTTCAAGCAGCAGCAGGCCGAACACGAGGTCCGGGTGGCGAGGGAATCCGTCCTGGCCGCCCAGGCCCGCTATGCCGCCGCCAAGGAATCCCTGGTCGCCTCCGAAGAGTCCAAGCGCCTGCGGGAGGCCCGCCACAAGGAGGGTCTCACCCCCCTGATCGAGGTGCTCGATGCCGAAGCCGCCGTGCAAGGCGCCCGCACCCTCATCCTCCAGAGCCTGTTCGATCTTCGCGTGAGCCGCGCCAGCCTGGATCTTGCGACCGGCACCCCCATCGAAGGAGTGAAGCCATGAAGTCAGCATTTGTGCTCGCCGGCCTGAGTGTGGCGTTGCTCGGGAATCTCGCTTGCGGGAGCAAGCGGGACTCCCGAGTGGAGAAGGAACTGCCTCGAGTCGCGGTCTCCCTGGTGGCCGATGGCGCGCCGGAGGGCGGCGCCTGGGTGGCGGCCACGCTCCAGTCCAGCCGCACGGCCATGATGTCCACCCGCATGGCGGCCCAGGTCAAGCGCGTCCTCGTCCAGGAAGGCCAGCGGGTGGCTCCCGGCACCCTCCTCATCGCCCTGGGTGACGAGGACCTGCAGGGCCAGCTGAAGGCCGCCGAGACTGGCCTAGCCACCATCGAGGCCCACCACCGCCGCATCCAGGCCCTCCAGGCCCAGAAGGCCAGCACCCTCTCCGAGCTGGAGCAGGTGGAAGCCCAGGTGGCCCAGGCCCAGGCCGGGGTCTCTTCCCTGAAGGCCAACATCGCCTACACGCAGATCCGCGCCCCCTTCGCCGGGGTGGTGCAGTCCCGCAAGGTGAACGAAGGCGACTTCGTCGGTCCCGGTATGCCGCTGCTGGAACTGGTGGGTGATGGCGAACAGGAACTGGTCGCCACCGTGTCCGAGGCGGAGGCCAAGGGCCTCAAGACCGGCTCGAGGGTGGCGTTCGAAATCGAAGGCATTCAAGGCGAGGCCCAGGTCACGGGCCTGGCGCCCGGCGGCGATCCCACCAGCCACAAGGGCACCCTGCGGGCCAAGGTGCTCAAGCCCAAGGGCCTCCGGCAGGGCTCCTTCGCCCGCATCCTGGTGCCGGGCGTGAAGGCGGCTGCTCAGGGCTTCTCCGTGCCCCGCAGCGCCCTCGTGCAGCGGGGCGAGCTCACGGGCGTGTTCGTGGCCAAGGATGGCCGCGCCGAGCTGCGCTGGCTGTCCCTGGGCGAGGCCGAAGGGGCCTACCTGCCTGTCCGCTCGGGGCTGAAGGAGGGGGAGAAGGTCATCGACCATCCCGGGGCGCTCCTGGATGGCCAGCCCATCGAAATCTCCAGCGGGGTGAGCCGTGGCAAGTGAAAATGGGGCAAGTGAGCCCAAACTGGGCCTGGCCGGCCGGCTGGCGAAGAGTTTCCTCCGCAGCAAGCTGACACCGCTCCTCGTCCTGGCCTCGCTGCTGCTGGGCGTCCTCGCCGTGGTTCTCACGCCGCGGGAGGAGGAGCCTCAGATCATCGTCCCGATGGTCGACCTCTACGTGCCCTACCCGGGCGCGAGCCCCAAAGAGATCGAGAGCCAGGTCGCCACGCCCCTGGAGCGCCGCCTCTGGGGCATTCCCGGCGTCGAGTACCTCTACAGCACAAGCATGCCGGGCATGGCGCTCATCACGGTGCGCTTCAAGGTGAACGAACCCCAGGAGCCCAGCCTGGTGAAGATCTACCAGGAACTGGCGGCCAACCCGCAGATCCTGCCGCCTGGGGCCATGAAGCCCATCATCAAGCTCCAGACCATCGACGACGTGCCCTTCCTGGTGCTCACCCTTCACGGCGAGGCTGGCTCCGGGCAGACGCCGGGGCAGCTCCGCCAGGTCGGCGAAGTCCTGGCGCGCGAGCTGTCCGATGTGCCGAACACCGCCCAGGTGAAGGTGGTCGGCGGTGCCCGGCGCATGGTCCGGATTGAGCCGGATCCCGACCGCCTCCGGTCCCTCAACATGTCGATTGGCGAGCTCCAGCCGGCCCTCCAGGCTGCCGAAGCCCAGCTGCCGGCGGGCGCGCTCGTGGACCACGGCAAGCGCACAGAGCTTGAAGCGGCCGGGTTCGTGCTCCAGGCCTCCGAGCTGCGCCGCCTCGTGGTGGGCGTGCGGAACATGAAGCCCGTCTACCTCGCGGATGTCGCCCGGGTGGGGGACGCCCCCGAGCCTGAGCCGCCCATGGTCCTCTTCGCCGATGCGGCGCGGCCCGGCTTCGAGCCCGCGGTCAGCATCTCCTTGTCCAAACGGGCCGGGGCGAACGCCACGGCCCTGGCGGAGCAAGTTCTGGCCAAGGCAGAAGCCCTGCGCGGAACCCTCATCCCCCGCGATCTGAAGGTGGCCGTCACCCGGAACTACGGCGAGACGGCCGGAGACAAGTCCAACGAGCTGATCGAGCATCTGCTCATCGCCACCCTCAGCGTCATCGCACTCATCCTGCTGGCCATGGGCTGGCGCAGCGCGGTGGTGGTGGGCGTGGCCGTGCCCGTCACCCTGGCGCTGACGCTGCTCATCACCTACCTGTTCGGCTACACGCTGAACCGGGTCACGCTGTTCGCGCTCATTTTCTCCATCGGCATCCTGGTGGACGACGCCATCGTGGTGGTGGAGAACATCCACCGGCACCTGCATCTGCCCGGCCAGAAGAAGACCTTCGCCCGCATGGTGGTGGAGGCGGTGGACGAGGTGGGCAACCCCACGATCCTCGCCACGTTCGCGGTGATCGCGGCCATCCTGCCCATGGCCTTCGTGCGCGGCCTCATGGGCCCGTACATGCGGCCCATCCCGGTGGGCGCGAGCCTGGCCATGATCTTCAGCCTGATCATCGCCTTCGTCATCAGCCCCTGGGCCAGCCTCATCGTGTTCCGGAAGGAGGCCCACCTCCCCGAGACCGATCCCTCCGGCCTCCATCCCGGCAGCCCCGACCAGGCAGCCCCCGAACCGGCCCAGCATCACCGGGGCCCGGACGAGGTGCCCGAGACCCGGTTCACCCGGATCTACCGGACCTCCATGCATGCCCTGCTGACCCGGCCCCGGGTCCGGTGGGCCTTCTTCGCCGGCGTGGTGGTCTTGCTGGCGGGTGCCATGTCCCTGGTGGGCTTCGGCGTGGTCAAGGTCAAGATGCTGCCCTTCGACAACAAGTCGGAGTTCATGGTCCAGCTGGACCTCCCGGCCGGCACGCCGAAGGAGGATGCCCTGGCCGCCGGTCAGGACATCGCCCGTCGCCTGCTGAAGGACGCCACGGTCAAGGATGTACAGGTCTATGCGGGTGAAGCCGCGCCCTTCACCTTCGTGGGCATGGTGCGCCACAGCTTCCTCCGCCAGGCGGCCGAGATGGTCGACATCCAGGTCAACCTGGTGCCCAAGGGCGACCGCAAGGAGCAGAGCCATGACATCGTCGTGCGCCTGCGGCCCGAGCTCGAGAAGATCTCGAAGCCGGCGGGAGCCCGCATGAAACTCGTGGAGATCCCGCCTGGGCCGCCGGTCATGGACACCATCGTGGCGGAGATCTATGGGCCTTCCGACGCCGAGCGCACCCGCCTGGCCGGAGAGGTGCTCGGAGTCTTCAAGAGCGTGAACGGCATCGTGGACGTGGACTCCACCCTGAACCCGACCTCGCCCAAGATCAGCCTTGTTCTCGATCGCGAGAAGGCGGCCCTCCACGGGGTGGCCCCCGCCCACGTCATCCAGACGCTCTACATGGCGGGTTACGGCCACCAGGCTGGGACCTTCCACGTGCTGGGCGGTTCCAGTCAGGTGCCCGTGGTGGTGCAACTCGCGCCTGAGAAACGTCGGCACCTGGACCAGATTCTCCAACTCTACGTCCCCGGCGCGCGCGGCATGGTGCCGCTCAGCGCACTGGTCACCGTGAGGGAGGGCGCCGAAGAACCGGTCATCCACCACAAGAACCTGATGCCTGTCACCTACGTCTTCTCCGACCTGGCGGGGACCATCGAGAGCCCCGTCTACGCCCTGGCCGCGCTGAACAAGAAGATCGACGCCCTCAAGGGCACCGGTGGCGCGAAGGTCGAGCGCCTCGGCCTGGCCCACCCCGAGAACACCGAGAACCTCATCATGAAGTGGGACGGCGAATGGCACATCACCCTCGAAGTCTTCCGTGACCTCGGCATGGCCTTCGCCGCCGTGCTGGTGCTGATCTTCGTGTTGGTGGTGGGCTGGTTCGAAAGCTTCGAGATCCCGTGGGTGATCCTGGTGCCCATCCCGCTTTCCCTCATCGGCATCATCCCCGCCCACGGGCTGATGGGTGCCTTCTTCACGGCCACGAGCATGATCGGTTTCATCGCCGGAGCCGGCATCATCGTCCGCAACAGCATCATCTTGGTGGATTTCATCGAGCTGAAGCTGAAGGAGGGGATGTCGCTGGAGTCCGCGGTGGAGGAGGCCGGCGTGGTGCGGTTCCGCCCCATGCTGCTGACGGCCGCCGCCGTGCTGGTGGGGAGCGCCGTCATGCTGGCGGATCCCATCTTCCAGGGCCTGGCCATCAGTCTCATGGCGGGCGAGGTGGCTGCCACCTTGCTGTCCCGCATCGCCGTACCGGTGCTCTATTACGTCGTGGCCCGCCGGGGCCACGCGGCCAACCTGCAACGCCAGGCGGCCCTCGCCGCCTCTCCTGAGGATTAACCGATGAACGTCGATCGCATCGTCCATACCGTCGCCGGAACCTTCATCCTGCTGAGTCTTGCGCTCGCCCGCTTCCACAACCCGAACTGGATCTGGTTCACGGTCTTCGTGGGCGCCAACCTGCTCCAGAGCGGCCTCACCAACTGGTGCCTGATGTCCACGATCCTGCGCAAGCTGGGCGTGCCCGAAGGCGCCGGTGTGGGGTGCTCCCGGTGAAGGCCACGGCGATCCGCATCGCCCTGGGCCTCCTCATTGGCGGGGCCCTGGGCTATGGCTGGCACCGCCTGGTGGGGTGCAGCACCGGCACCTGCCCCCTGACGGCCACCCCCCTCCGCGGCATCAGCTACGGCGCGGTCATGGGTCTGATCTGGGCCCTGGCGCGCTAACCCACGATTTCCCGGCCCGGCCGGATTCGAACTGGAGTTCTCATGTCCGAGGTCATCCATCTCACCACCGAGGCCTTCCACAAGGTTTCGTCCCATGACACCCCCGTGCTCATCGACTTCTGGGCACCCTGGTGCGGTCCCTGCCGGATGCAGGGCCCCATCCTTGATGAGGTCGCCAAGACCGGGGGCGTCAAGGCCGTCGTCGCGAAGGTCAACGTGGACGAGGAGCCGCTGCTGGCCGGCCAGTTCGGCGTCCAGAGCATCCCCACGATCATCGTTCTCAAGGGCGGTCGCATCCAGAGCCGCATGGTGGGCGTCCAGCCCGCGCACGCACTCCTGGCGGCCCTCCAGCAGGCGGGCGCCTGATGGCCGAGTATTGGATCTACCTCATTCCGGTGGCCGCCATCGGGTACCTGCTCTGGAGCCGGCGCACCGCCTCAGCCACGGACGTGAAGGCGCTCCTAGAGCGGGGCGCCCAGATCGTGGACGTCCGCACCAAGGGCGAATTCCGCACCGCCTCGCACCCGAAAGCCATCAACATCCCGGCGGACCAGCTGGAACAGCGCGCGAAGGAACTGGATCCCGACCGGCCCGTGCTCCTCTGCTGCGAAAGCGGCAGCCGCAGCGGGTTCGCGGCCTCCATCCTCAAGCGCAAGGGCTTCAAGGAGGTGCACAACCTGGGCTCCTGGCGCCGCCTCCAAACCCTCTTGTCCTGACCGACTGCATCCACATCCTCTAGGTGTGCCGAGGCAGAAACCTGCCCATGGACAAGCAGGAACGCGCCGTGAAGCTGTCCGGAGGCACCTATCGTGGTGGGTCCGTCAGGCTGTGCCCCACCGTGCCCATCACATCGGAGATCGTGGTGGAGAATTCTCAGCGTTAAAAAAAATAGGCGGGCCCACCCCGGGCCCGCCTCCCCTACCCCTGAGCCATCCGGGTCCGACGAGCGGTCCGGTGCTGGGGTGAAAATAGAATATGACTAAATAACAATTAAAGACTATTAAAAACAATGTGACCTTGGTCACTCTGCGTATTCTCCTGTGGTTTCAATTCTTTGAGAGGGATGCCGGGCGCTGGCGTGGGATACTGGCCGCGCATCTGGGCTCCAGAGACACCACAGAGCATTCATTCCGGGAGAAATCATGGGTGATCCGCTTTTCTGGCACAGGCTTCAGTTCGGGTTCACGGCGACCTACCACTACCTGTTTCCCCAGCTGACCATGGGGCTCGCTCTGGTGATCGTGGTGCTGAAGGCCATGGGCCTCCGTACCGGCGAGGCGCGCTACAACGATGCGGCCCGCTTCTGGATCAAGATCTTCGGCATCAACTTCGCCGTGGGCGTGGTGACGGGCATTCCCCTGGAGTTCCAGTTCGGCACCAACTGGGCCGCCTTCTCGCGCTTCTCCGGCGGCATCATCGGCCAGACCCTGGGCATGGAAGGCATGTTCGCCTTCTTCCTGGAGAGCAGCTTCCTGGGGATGCTGATCTGGGGCGAAAAGAAGCTCTCGCCCAAGGGCCACTTCGGGGCCGCGCTGGCGCTGTGGATCGGCAGCTGGCTCTCGGGCTACTTCATCATCGCCACCAACGCGTTCATGCAGCATCCCGTGGGCTACACGGTGGCCACGGACGGCAGCCTCCAGCTGGCGAGCTTCTGGGCCTTCCTCCTTAATCCCTGGGCCCTCGGCCAGTACGCGCACAACATGATCGCTGCCGTGGTGACCGCCTCCTTCGTGGTGGCCGCCATCGGGGCCTTCTGGACCCTCAAGGGCATCCATCCCGAGCAGGCTCGGCTGAACCTGCGGGTGGGCACGATCATGGGCCTGCTCTTCAGCGTCCTCGTCGCCTTCCCCACGGGGGACATCTCCGGCAAGCTCGTGGCCAAGTACCAGCCCATCACCCTGGCGGCCATGGAAGGCCGCTTCGAGAGCGGTCCCCGCGCGAACCTCACCCTCATCGGCCAGCCGGATGTCGCCAGGCGGCGGATCGAGAACCCCATCCAGCTGCCCGCCGTGCTGAGCTTCATCGCCTACGGCAGCTTCTCCAGCAACGTGAAGGGTCTGCTGGAGTTTCCCGAGGATCAGTGGCCGCAGAACATCGAACTGCTCTACTACAGCTTCCACATCATGGCGGGCCTAGGCACGATCATGATCGCCGTGATGGGCCTTGCGGCCCTGTTGCTCTGGAAGGGTCGCCTGGACGTCAACCGGCCGATGCTCTGGGTGCTGATGCTGGCCTTCCCCTTCCCGTACATCGCCACCACCGCGGGCTGGGCCGTGGCCGAGTTCGGTCGGCAGCCCTGGCTCATCTATGGCGTGCTGCGCACCGTCCATGGGGCCTCCCCCACGGTGAACGCGGGCCACACGGCCTTCACCACGCTCGGTTTCGCCGGAATCTTCGTGGTGCTGAGCGTTCTCTGGCTCTTCCTCGTCGGCCGGGAGATCTCCCACGGCCCTGTCTCCCATACGCAGAAGGCCTAGGAGTCCGCCATGGAAATGCTCTGGTTCTGGCTCGTCTCTGTGATGGTCGCGATCTACGTGGTGATGGACGGCTTCGATTTTGGCGCGGGCATCCTGCATCTGGTGGTCGCCAAGACCAACGAGGAACGCCGCGAGGTGCTGGGCGCCATCGGCCCCCTGTGGGACGGCAACGAGGTCTGGCTGCTGGCCGGAGGCGGCTCGATGTTCCTGGCCTTCCCCAAGGTGCTGGCCTCGGGCTTCTCAGGGTTCTACCTCGCCATGTGGCTGGTGGTCTGGTGCCTGATGCTCCGCGGCATCTCCATCGAGTTCCGGTCCCACCTGAACGATGGCCTCTGGCGCCGCTTCTGGGATGGCACCTTCGCCATCGCCAGCGTCCTGCTGCCGGTGCTCTTCGGGGCGGCGCTGGGCAACGTTCTCCGGGGCGTGCCCGTCGATGGCAGCGGCTATTTCGAGATGGCCCTCTGGACCGATTTCCGAATGGGCGCCCGGCCCGGCATCTTGGACTGGTACACCGTGCTGATCGGGGTGTTCGCCCTGGTGACGGTGGCCGCCCACGGCGCGTTGTTCCTGGCCTGGAAGACTGGGGGCCCCGTGCATGACCGCTCCCGGGGCCTCGCCATGAAGCTGTGGGGCGCCGTGCTGGTCCTTTGGCTCGTGGCGAGCTATGCCACTTCGGTGGTCAACCCCGGCATCTTCCACCGACTGCCCCAGGCGCCCCTGGGCTGGGTGGCCTCCCTGATCTTCCTCGCCGGCCTGGGCCTGGTGTTCGTCGGGCTCAAGCGGGAGCGCTTCCTGCTGGCTTTCCTGGGGTCGGGGGCCTTCATCCTCGGCATCCTCGCCGCCAGCGCGGCCTGCGTCTATCCGGTGATGCTGAAGTCCACCTTCGGCCCCCAGTTCGACCTGACGGCCCTCAATGCCAGCGTGGGCACCCACGGCCTCCGCGCAGGCCTGGTGTGGTGGCTCATCGGCTTCCCCATCGCCATCGGCTACCTGGCCTTCCTCTTCCACTTCAACCGGGGGAAGGTGAAGGCGGCGGGCGAGGGCGAGGGTTACTGACGCGCTTTCGTGCACGCCTCAGAAAAACGGGCGCCTTCTGGCGCCCGTTTTCTGAGGTAGGAAAGGCTGGGGGCCGGTGCTTCTACGCCTGCTCCGGCCGGCTCCGGTGCCACCGCCAAGCCAGCCAGGCGCAGCAAGCCGCCATGCCCAGCCAGCCCAGGGTCTGGAGTCCGTGGGCCAGGGCGGTGTCCTGGGCCAGCAGGCCCCAGCGCCCCAGCAGCATGGCCCAGTCGTGCTCCTCCCCGCCCACCAGGGGGAGGACCTGCGCCCGGGCATCCGCCACATAGCGCGCGATGTTCAGGAGGTTCTCGAACACCCAGATGCCCGTGACCGCGGTGCCCACGGCATCCCGGCGCAACCAGAAGGTCCCGAGCGCGAGCAGGGGCACCAGAAGCTGCATGAGGGTCCCGCCGAGAATGGTCAGGACCTCCCAGCCCAGGAGGCCGAAGAGGGGGTGGCCCGCTTCATGGAAGACGAGGTTCACGCCGTCCAGCAGCGGGATCCAGCCCTGCTCGGAGCGGACCGCTAGAACGGCGAGCAGGAGAAAGCCCAGGGAGACGCCGGCCAGGGCGGCGGTTCCTACGGGCTGCCACTCGGCCTCCCAGGCTTCGGCCAGCGGCTCCAGGAGGGGCATCACGGATGCGCCAGGTGCCTCGCCACGATCCAGTCCACCACCTGGTCGAGGGTCATGGCGCTGGAATCCAGTTCCACGGCGTCCGCCGCCCTGCGCAGGGGCGCCACGGCGCGGGTGCTGTCGGCCTCGTCGCGACGGTGCTGGTCGGCGAGGATGTCTTCGAAGACCGGTGCCTGGCCCTTGGCTTCCAGTTCGAGGAACCGTCGCCGGGCCCGGGCTTCGGGGCTCGCGGTGAGGAAGATCTTGCAGCAGGCATGGGGAAAGACGACCGTGCCGATGTCGCGGCCGTCCACCACCCAGCGGCCGGAGGCGCCGATGCGGCGCTGCTGCTCGACGAGCACCTCCCGCACGCGGGCATCGGCGCTCACGGGCGTCACCCCGCGCGTGACCTCCTGGCTGCGGATGGCCTCGCTGACATCCTCACCGGCCAGGAAGATGCGCGTGCCTTCCTGGGCGAGATTCAGGCCCTCCAGGAGCCGTTCCAGCCCGGGGCGGTCTTCCAGGGACAGGTCTGCCCGTTGCAGGGCCAGGGTGGCGGCGCGGTACATGGCACCGGTATCGAGGTACTGCCAGCCCAGACGCACGGCGACCCGCCGGGCTGTGGTGGATTTCCCCACCCCCGACGGGCCGTCGATCGCGATCAGGGGAAGGGCGGAAGCGGTCATGTCTTCATTCTGGAGGACCGCTCCCACCCATTCCATCACTTCATGCCGAGGTCCTTGAGGACCTTGGGATCCTTCTCATCCTGGGCCAGGATCGTGTGGCAGGTGTCGCAGTCGCCCTTGATGGTGCGGCCATCGGCGGCGGTGTGGCTGCCGTCGTGGCAGCGGAAGCAGCCCACGGATTCCTCGTGCCCGATGTTGTTGGGGTGCGTGCCCCAGAGCAGCTTCATCTCGGGGAACACGTTGCGGAGGTAGATGGCCTTCACCGCTTCCGCGGCGGCGTCCACCTGGGCCCGCTTGTGCTTGAACACCTCGGGATAGCTGGTCCGGTAGAACTCGTTGATGCCCAGGACGATCTTCGAGCCGGCCTCCTGCTGGCTGGCGTACTCGACCTTCAGGAGCTCCACCGCCTTCTTCTTGATGTAGGGCAGATCGGCGCTCATGCGCTTCTGGTTGAGGGCCTTGTCGACGGCGCGGTCAGGCAGCTCGAAGGCGTGCGTGGGCCGGTTGTGGCAGTCCACGCAATCCATCTTGCGCTCGGTGGCCTTGGCGAGCTGCTCGGGCTTCAGCTTCTTGTAGTCGTCGGTGACGTATTCCACGAGCTGGCCGTTGTCATCGCGGTAGGTGACCTTGGGGATCTCCTGGCGGCGGTGGTCGGTGCTGATGTAGCTGATGCGCTCCATGGCGTCGAGGTGGCGGCCATGGATGCCCGTGGTGCCGTTGGCGGTGTGTCCGCCGATCTTCAGCAGGAGGATGCTGGTGGAGGGGGTGTTGGCTTCGTCATCGGCGTATTTGGTGCGGATCAGCAGCTTGTCGTCCGTGAACTTCTGGGGCCAGTGGCACTGTTCGCAGGTCTCGCGGGCGGGGCGCAGGTGTTCGACGGGGCTGGGGATGGGGCGGGAGTAGGTGCCAAAGGCGACGGCGAAGAGCTGCCGGGTGCCCGAGATCTTCGCTCGCACCAGGGCCGGGGCGCCGTGGCCGATGTGGCACTGGGCGCAGCCCACGCGAGAGTGGGGGGAGTTCAGGAAGGCGGTGTACTCGGGGGCCATCACGGTGTGGCAGGTGAGGCCGCAGAAGCGGTTGGAGTCCATGTACTCCACGCCCTTGAGACCCGCGGTGCCCAGGATGCCGACGTTGATGAAGGTGAGTGCGCCCACCACCAGCAGCAGGCGACGGATGCCGGGCTGGGTGAAGTCGACCTTCTGGAGGGGGGTGGTGGCCTCGCCCGCCAGCCGGCGCTTGCGGCGCGTGCGGAGGATGCCGACGGGAATGAGCACCAGGCCGACCAGGAAGAGGGCGGGGAGGGCCAGGAACAGCAGGATGCCGACGTAGGGATGGACGGCCCTGGGGCTGGTCAGCTCCATGAACCAGAACCAGACGAGCGTGAAGGCCGAACTGGTCGTCATGGCCACGCCCAGCAGGGTCATCCAGTTGTTGCCCATCTGGAAGGCGAGCCTGACGAGATCCCTGATGCGTTCTTTCAAGCTCATGTATCCACCTCCGCGACGTGGGGCAAAAGACAAATGACAACCGAGTGGGTAATGTCCTCCTCCACCCTAAATTCCCCAGGGGGCCGAAACAAGCCCGTCGCGGGGGTGGTGGCGACTTATCTTCTTTGATATCAGTAAGGGGCGTTCCAGGTTGTGACAGAGGTCCTGGGACGGGCAGCAGGCCTCAGTTCGAGGTTCCGCGCAGCAACCGGAGGAAGGTTTCGCCGTACTGCTGGAGTTTCTTCGGCCCCACCCCGCTCAAGGCCAAGAATTCGGCTTCCGTGGCGGGCTGGAACCGGGCCATCTGCTGGAGGGTGGCATCGCTGAAGATCACATAGGCGGGCACGCCCTTGGCATCGGCCAACTGTTTCCGGAGGCCTTTCAGCTCGCGATACAGCGCTTCCTCCCCGTCCACCGGACCCTCCGGAAGGGCCGGGCGGGAACCGCGGGGCGAACCGCGCTTGGCCTTGCCAGGCTTCGGCGCCGCTTCCAGCGGATCGATGCCGGAGCACACATCGCAGGAGGCTCCACAGGGCTCCATGCGCTCGCCGAAGTGGGCCAGCAGGGCCTGGTGGCGGCAGCGCACGGAATCGGCGAGGCGGAAGAGGTCCCGCGTCTGCCGTTGCTGGGCCTGGGCCAGGCCGGCGTCGAGGCCGTCCGTGAAGCGGTCGTAGCTGAGCACGTCGCCCCAGCTGTAGAACATCACGCAATCCGCATGCGCGCCGTCGCGGCCGGCCCGGCCGATCTCCTGGTACCAGCCCTCCACACTCTTGGGCATGTCGCGGTGGATGACGTAGCGGATGTTGCTCTTGTCGATGCCCATGCCGAAGGCGACGGTGGCGACGATGACATCCACATCATCCCGCTGGAAGGCCTCCTGGGCCGCGGAGCGGGCGGCGGCGTCCATGCCCGCGTGGTAGGCCGCCGCCCGCACGCCCTCGCCCACGAGAAACGCGGCGGTGGCCTCCACGGCTTTGCGCGACAGGCAGTAGATGATGCCGCTCTCGCCGCGCCGTGCCAGCACGAGGCGCAACAGGGCCTCGCGGACAGGGGGCAGGCCTTCGACGCCCTTCCGGTAGGCGCTGATGCGCAGGTTGGAGCGGAAGAAGGAGCCCTGTACCTCGACCGGATTCCGCATCTCCAGTTGGTCCGCGATATCGCGGCGCACCTCGGGGGTGGCGGTGGCGGTGAGGGCCAGCACGGGCACGCCGGGGAAGCGCCGCTTCAAGCCCGCCAGGGTGCGGTAGGCCGGTCGGAAATCATGGCCCCAGTGGCTGATGCAGTGGGCCTCGTCCACGGCGATGAGGCGCAGGTCCACCGCCTGTAGCAGGTCCGCCAGGTAGAGCTCGAGGCCCTCGGGCGCGGCATAGACCAGTTCCAGCTCGCCGCTCTTGAGGGCGCGGATGCGCTCGCGGCGGGCTTCCGCGTTGAGGCTGGAATTGAGGAAGGTGGCCCGGAGGCCGGCTTCGGTCAGCGCATCCACCTGATCCTTCATCAGGGCGATGAGGGGGGAGACCACCAGCGTCACGCCGCCCAGCAGGCGGGCGGGCAGCTGGTAGGTGAGCGATTTCCCGGCGCCCGTGGGCATGATGCCCACCACGTCGCGGCCCGCCATGACGGCTTCGATGATGGCCCGCTGGCCGGGGCGGAAGGCCCCATAGCCGAAGGTGGCCTTGAGGGCGGACTCCAGGTCGGCCGGAGCTTCCAGGTCGGCGGCCAGGGCCTTCAGGGCCGCGATGGAAGCGGCGTCGAAGGCGCCGGCTTCGCTGCGGTAGCGGGCCCGGAGGGCTTCCAGTCCCTGGCGGCATGCCGCTTGCGCACCCTGCGCCAGCAGGGCGCGCAACCGCTCAATCTCGCCTGGAACCTGCACCACTCAGCAGCCGCCGTCGAGCAGGGGGCCGGCAGCGATCCAGAAGGCCTGCATCTCCTCGGGTTTCCCGAAAGTCACGCGGATGTGGTTGGGCAGACCGTAGCCCTGCATGGGCCGCACGATCACGCCGCGCTGAAGTAGCTCCTTGAACAGCTCCGCGGCGGGGAAGGCGGTCTCCACGAGGATGAAGTTGCCCGAAGTTCCCGAGAGCTGGCAGCGGTGCTTCGCGGCCTCCGTCACGAAGGCCGCGCGGGCCTCGGTGTTCTTCTGGCGGGAGAAGGCTTCGAAGGCCAGATCCTGCACGGCGACTTCGGCAGCGGCCTGGGCCAGGTGGTTGGTATTGAAGGGGCTGCGGACGCGCTCCAGGAAGCCCATCATCTCCTTGGATCCGAGGCCGTAGCCGATGCGGAGTCCGGCCAGGGCGTGGATCTTGGAGAAGGTGTGGAGCACCAGCAGGTTCGGGCGCTCATCCAGGTAGGCGGCCGCATCCGGGTAGCTGGCGGGATCCTCGTATTCGGCGTAGGCCTGGTCCACGACCAGCACGATGTCTTCGCGCAAGTTCCGCACCAGCCGCTCCAGGGCGGCCCGCTCCAGGCGGATGCCCGTGGGGTTGTTGGGATTGCCGAGGTAGACGAGGCGCGTATCTGCCGCCACGGAGCGCAGGATGTCGTCGGCATCGAGTTCCGTGGCCGTGGCCCGGGATTCGATGACACGCCCGCCGGCGGTCTGGGTGGCGATGCCGTAGATGGCGAAGCTGTGCTTCGGGATGACGGCGCTGCCCCCGTCCAGGAAGGAGGCCTTGGCCACCATCTCCAGGATCTCGCTGCTGCCATTGCCCAGCACCACGCGCTCCAGGGCCAGGCCCTTGCGCTCGGCGATGCGCTGGCGGAGGTAGTAGCCGTCGCTCACAGGGTAGAGGCCCAGCCCCTCGAACTCGGAGCCCTCGATCACTGCGGCCACGCGGGCCTTCACGGCTTCCGTGGGCCCCCACGGGTTCTCGTTGGAGGCCAGCTTGACGATGGCGGTGAGGCCCAGCTCGCGCTGAACCTCCTGGATGGGTTTGCCGGGGATGTAGAGCGGGATCCGCGCCAGGTGTTCGAAGGCGGGAAGGGCGGAAAGGCTGCTGGTCATCAGGCGGGCCGCTCGGAGAGGACCTTGTCCACGATGCCGTATTCCAGGGCCTCCTCGGCGCCCATGAAGTAGTCGCGGTCCATGTCTTTCATGACCTTCTTCAGTGGCTGGCCCGTGTGCTTGGCGAAGGTGGCCGCCAGATTCTCCTTCAGACGCTGGATCTCCTTGAAGGTGATCTCGATCTCGGTGGCCTGGCCCTGGGCGCCGCCGCTGGGCTGGTGGATCATGATGCGGGCGTTGGGCAGGGCGAAGCGCTTGCCCTTGGTGCCAGCCGCCAGCAGGTGGGCACCCATGGAGGCGCACTGGCCGATGCAGTAGGTGACGATGTCGTTCTTCACGAACTGCATGGTGTCGTAGATGGCCAGGCCCGCGGTGACGCTGCCGCCGGGGCTGTTGATGTAGATCTGGATGTCCTTGTCCGGGTCCTCGCTCTCGAGGAAGAGCATCTGGGCGACGATGGCGTTGGCCACGTTGTCGTCGATGGCCGTGCCCAGGAAGATGATGTTGTCTTTCAGCAGGCGCGAATAGATGTCGTAGCTGCGCTCGCCACGCGGCGTCTGCTCGATGACGATGGGGGGATAGTAGCTGCTGGGCATGGGCCCTCCGGCTGACTCATCAGGATAGCAAGAAGGCGCCATGGGGCGCCTTCTCTGGGTGGTCTGCGCAGACCGCTATTTCTTGGCCGCGGGCTTCTTGGCCTTGGGCTTGTCCTCGGCGGGCTCGTCCTTCTTGGCGGCGGCCTTCTTGGGCTTCTCCGCGGCGGCCTCGTCCTTCTTGGCTGCCTTCTTGGGCTTTTCCTCGGCTTCGGGCTCGGCTTTCACTGCGGCCTTCTTCGCCGCAGGCTTCTTGGCCGGAGCCGCCTCCTCCTCGTGGCCATGATCGTGGTCGTGGTCACAGTCGGGGCCGTGGACGTGGCCAGCGGGGGCCACGGCGGCGGGCTCGCCGCCCTCCTGGCCTTCCAGGTCGCCGCCCTCGAGGCCACCGGCATCAAAGCGGTTCACGGGCAGGCCGGCCTCGCGCTTGCGCTCCAGCTCGACCAGGGCCTCGAAGGCCGCCTTGTCCAGCTGCTCCTCGGTAACCTTGGCGGTGCCGAGCAGGTGGGTGAAGATGCGGTCCGTGCGGAGGCGGCCTTTGATCTCGGTGGTGCTGCCACGGCGTTCCAGCTCGGCCTTGAAGGTCTCGAAGGGCTGCTGAACCTGGTTCTCGGCCATGAAGGACCGGATCTCGGCGTCGATATCGGCCTCGGGCACCTCGATGGACTCGGTGTTGCCGATGGCCTGGAGCAGGTAGCCGCTGCGGACGGCTCGCTCGGCATCGTTCAGGCGGTACTGGCGGTAGGCCTGCCAGTTGACCTTCTTGGGGTCCATGCCCTGGCGGGCCACATGCTGGGCGAATTCCTGGCAGTAGTCGTCGAGTTGCAAGGCCACCATGGAGCGGGGCACCTCGAAAGGCGCCGCGTCCAGCAGGGTGTCGAGCATGGAGGCGTGGAGGCGCGCCACCGCATCGCGTTCGGCGGCCTCTTCCAGATCCTTCGTCACCGCTGCCTTCAGGGCCTCAAGGTCCTCGAAGGCGCCCATGTCCTTGGCGAAGTCATCGCCCAGCACGGGCACTTCCTTGCGGCGGACATCCTTGACCTGCACCTCGTAGGCCAGCGTCTTGCCGGCGAGGACTTTGTTGTTGTCGTCCGCGGGGTGGGTGAGCGTGAAAGCCTTCTTCTCGTCGGCCTTCATGCCCAGGATCTGGGCATCGAAGGGGCGGGTCCCATCGACCTCCAGGACCTGATCCTGATAGGTCTGGGCCTTGAGGCCCTGGGGCTTCACGCGGATGTCGCAGGTGGCAATGAGGCCCTGGGCCACCACGCCGTCCTCGACGGGCAGGAACTTCGTGGCCCGCTGGCGGAGGCCCTCCAGGTGCTCGGCCACGGTGGCCGCATCGATGGCCCGCTTCTTCTTGGTGAGGACCATGGCCTTGTAGTCCGGCAGCGCCACTTCGGGGGCCACGTCGAACTGCGCGCGGAAGACGGCGTCGGCGCCCTCCTTCAGGTCCAGCTTCTCCAGGGAGGGGTGGGAGATGGGCAAGGCGCCCGCCTCCTGCGCGGCCTTCCAGAAGTGCTTCTCCACGAGCTGCTGGGCCACGTCCGACTGGATCTCCCGGGCATAGCGCTGCATCAGGACGGGCCGGGGGGCCTTGCCGGGGCGGAACCCGGGGATGCGGACCTTCGGCGCGATCTTCGCCACCACCTCGTTGAAGGTGGCGCTCACCTCGGCGGCGGGCACCGTCACTTCGACGGCCTTGCGGGTGGGGGACTGGTGGTGCAGGGTGGCGGACATGGATGCTCCGTGTAATGCGGTTGTTTCGGTCCTCTTGGCTTGGCTTCTTCCGCTTCAGACTTGGTGCAGGTGCTTCTGATCTGAAGTGGTGCGAACGGTCGGACTCGAACCGACACGGTGTGAACCGCTGGAACCTAAATCCAGTGCGTCTACCAGTTCCGCCACGCTCGCAGGGATGCCAAATTGTCAGTTCCGGTGGTGCGCCCAGAGCGACTCGAACGCCCGACCCTCAGGTTCGAAGCCTGATGCTCTATCCAGCTGAGCTATGGGCGCGCACCGAATCCCCTAGTCTACCGGGAAGACCCCCTGGCTTCGACCCCGGAAGCGTCAGGGCAGGAGACACCAGGCATCTTCGGCTCCGTTCCGTCTCAGGACGGCCAGGACGGTGTCCTCCAGGCCCATGGACCGGGCGGAGGTGGCCTCGGTCCCCAGGTCGCAGGGGATGAGGCCCGGGTCGTCCGTGCCCAGGGCGCAGCGAACCCCGGCGCGCAGCATGCGGGGCAGGGGGTGGGGGACCACGTCGGCGGCCAGGGCTCCATTCGAACTGGGGCAGACATCCACGGGGATGCGACGCTCCGCCAGCAGTTCCAGGGTGGCGTCGTCGGCCCGGAGGCCGTGGACGATGCGGGAGACGCCGCCCTCCAGCACGGCCTCGCGCACATTCGAGCCCGGCCCGTTCTCGCCGGCGTGGGCGGCGACGCGCAGGCCCGCAGCCCGGGCCCGGTCAAAGACGGGGGCCCAGTCCCGGAACGGGCAGCCCTCCAGCCCACCGGTGGAGAAGCCCTTCACGAAAGGGGGCAGGCCCGGCAGCACGAGATCCAGGACCGCGTGGCCATGCTTGGGGCCGAAGTGGTTCACGGCATCCACCACGACGCAGCCCCGGACGCCCTCCGCCTGCGCTTCGGCCAGCCCCTCCTCCACCCCGCGCCAGAAGGCATCGAGGGGGAGCTGACCGCGATGGACCACCAGGAAGTGGGGCGAGGCCCAGAGGTCGAAGCCCGCGCCGCCCGTCCGTTGCGTGCGCCGGGTCACGGCCCGGACTGCTTCGTGTACGGCCTCGCGGCTGTCCAGCAGGGCCGCCCCGAAGAGGAAGGCCTCGATGAAGCCCTCGAAGGGTACGGCGGCGCCGGCCCACAGGGTTTCAAGGGGCCTGGGCAACGTCAGCCCGCGGCGCGCCGCCTCGTTCCGGACCCACGCCGGATCGAGGGAACCCTCGAGGTGCGTGTGGCGGTCGATGAGAGGAAAGGGGGCGGCTGTGCTCACCCGGACATTATGCTCACCGCTCGCCGGATCGCTCGCCAGGCTGCGCAGCAGCCTGTCGAGCGATCCGGCGGAGTTCGCCTACTCGTCGTAGTCGTCCATGCGCAGGTCACCGGGATCGAAGCCCTCGCCCCGGCCCCGTTCGATGGCCACGCCGCTTTCGCTGAAAGTCTCTTCGAGACTCTCCGCTTCAGGCTCGGCGGTGAAGTCGTCCTCGATGACATGGACGCTCTTCTCCTTCTTCACGGCACGAGGCTTGGCGGGGGCCGCCTTCTGGTTCGCGCCGCACTTGGGACACACCGCCTCCGGCTTGCCGAAGTCGTAAAACTTCGTCGCACACTGGAAACACGAAAACTTCTTGCCGAGATCCGCCATTGACTTGTTCCTCGCCCATGCCCAAAGGAACAAGGTTCTACCAGAGTCCACTCGGGTTGTCACCCATTCTGATGGGAGATCTCAGGCCCAGGGGGCCCCACCCAGCTTGGAAGCGTCGTCATCGCATAACTGATGGATGACGGTGCTGGTGAAAATCCGGTGTCGAACTTCGACGTCCTCCCCGAAGCGCTCCACGAAGGTGGCCCGGCTCCGTTCGAGTTCATCCCGGAGCAGCCCGAACAGGTTGCCCTGGGTGCGGGCCTGGGCGACCTTCCCGGGGAAGTACAACTCCACGTCGCCCACCAGGACGCGGGCCAACCGCTCGGCAGCGGCGCGGGTCTTGGGATCCAGCTCCGCCGTCGGAGGGGCCTCGATGGTCTCGGGCACCATCTGCGTGGGGGCGCTGGACTGGGTGCTGGTCCCAGGGTGGGTGCCGGTGCTGAATTGCGGCATGGCCTGGGGATGGGCTGGTTCGTCCTTCCCCGCTGCCAGGCTGCCCAGGGAGGCGGAGGCCGCCAGCACGAGGGCCCGCACCAGCTCCGGGTGGTCCAGCTTCTGGCGCAGGCCGCTGTCCACCAGCAGCAGGGCCACGGTCTTCCGCTTGTGCCGGATGGGAAGGATGACCAGGTCGGCGGCCTCATAGGGGCTGAGGACCGCGAGCAGGGCCGAATAGCCGGCGCCCTTCTTGCGCAGGGATCGCCCCAGGCCCTGGATCACCGCCTCCAGGTCAGGGGGCGGCACCACGGCGCCAGGCTTCAGGGGGGCGTTCGCCTCGAAGCCGCGATGGGCATACAGGGAGGCCAGCCCCTGCTTGAGGATGAAGAGGGCGCTGCGCTCGACGAGAGGCTCCAGGCCGTCGAGGAGGCGCTTGAGGAGATCGCCCTGGGAGGGGGCCCCTTCCACCAGGTCCAAGGCTCCTGCGAAGGCCGCCATGGCGCCGCCTGTTTCTGTCTCCGCCGGAGCCGGGGCCGGGAGGGCCTGGCGGAGCCGCTCCAGCAGCGCCTCGTCAGGATGGAATCGCTCCATGGCCAACTGCCAGGTGGCGATCACCTCCTCGAGCAGACTCTGGTTCTTCTGGTTCAGCCACGATTCCAATGGCCCGCGGAGGGCGTCGTGGGTGGGCTGGTCCTCAGGGCGGGGGGCGCTCATTGGGGGCTCGATCGAAAGGTTCGGGTCCAGGGTATCCCAGTTCAGGGGCGCTCACTGGCAATTGCCCCATGGAACCGATAGGATGGCCCAGGTTCCTTGGAGATGGCGGATGGCGGATCTTTCCATTGCGGTGAGGCAGGCTGGCGACGTGGCGGTGCTCCTCCCGGCCGGTTTCATCAACGCCCACACCGTGCGCGAGTTCGAGGAGGCTCTGGAGGGGCTGGTGAAGGATGGGCGCTACACCATCCTCCTCAACTGCAAGAACCTCAATTACATCAGCTCGGCCGGCCTGGGTGCCATCATGGGCCTCATCGAGACGGTCCGCGAACACCAGGGCGACATCCTGCTCTCCGACCTCCAGCCGAATGTCTTCGCCATCTTCGATACCCTGGGCTTCACACAGCTCTACCGGGTCTTCGGGGATGAAGATCAGGCCCTGGCCGCGGTCACGCCAGAACGGAAGGGGTGAGCGTGGCGGCCACCATGGAACCAGCCGAGTTCCGACTCGTGATCCCAAGCCAGACCCGCTACCTGAACTTGGTGACGGGGCTGGCGAAGCGGGCCTCCCTGGTGGCCGGCCTCGACGACGCCACCGCCGCCAAGGTGAGCATCGCCGTGGACGAGGCGGTGACCAACGTGATCATCCACGCCTATCACGGCGAAGGCGAGCACAGCGTCGAACTGGAACTGCGCTTCACCGAGCAGGCCCTGGAGATCCACATCCTCCACTCCGGCCAGGGCATCCGCGGCGACCAGGTGGTGCTGCCCGATCCCAAGGAATACATCAAACACCCCCGGAAGGGCGGCCTCGGCCTGCTGCTCATGAGCCGGTTCATGGACGAGGTGCGGTTCAAGGCGGATGAGGCCTCCGGGCGGAATGAATGCTGCCTGATCAAGAAACTCGACTGACGCCGCAGGTCCGCCTCTCATGTCGACCAATCCCTTCGATCGCCTCCGCCAGCTGGCGCTGAAGATCCCGGAAGGGGCGCAGGAGCTGCTTCCGCTCATCGATTTCCTGGAAACCTTCCCGGACCAGGGCAGCGAAGAGGACCTCGTCCACCTGGTGGGCGTCACCGTCATGGGCATCGCCAAGACAGGGCAGGGCGGTCTGTGGGATGGCGGCAAGTGGCTGTTCCTGCGAGGAGCGGCCCCGGCCTTCCCCACCCACCCGGGGGAGGGTTGGCAGGTCCTGCCCTGGGCCTATGGCGACGAGGTCTACGGCCACCTTGTGCTCCGGGTGGACCAGTTGCCGGGCGCAGTTCCCCTGCTGCTTTCCATCAGCGCGCCCCTGCTGGCCTGGCGCCGAGCCGAGGCGGTGCGCAGCTCCCAGAACCAGGCCCTGGCCCTGCAGCTCTCCCGTCTGAACACGGTCTTCGAGCTCACCCGCAACCTGGGCCTGGTGGAGACCCGGCAGGACCTCGTCCGGCTCATGGCGAACACGCTCATGGGCGAGTTCCGGATCATGCGGCTCCTGGTGGTGGACGCCCAGGGCGCGGTCCTGCACGCGAAGGGACTCGGCCCGGTTCCGGCGGTGCTCGAGGGGGATGGCCTCCACGAACTGGTGGAGGCGAAGGGCCTCGTCCATGCCGTCGAACTGCTGGACCAGAACCACAGCCACGGCTTCGCCTACGCAGCCGATCCGGCCGTGGGAATGCTGTCGGATGACGATGAGGTGTTCCTGCACACGCTGCTGAACCTCACCTCCTCCCAGCTGTCGAGCCTGGAGTTCCGCGAGGCCCGCCGCCTAGCCGAGCGCATGGAGAAGGACCTGGATCTCGCGCGGGACATCCAGCGGCGCCTGCTCCCGAAAACACTCCCGGAGCCTGCCGGCTGGCAGTGCGCGGCGGCGAACCTGCCGTACCAGGCCGTGGGCGGCGACCTCTACGACCTCTGGATGGCCCGGGACGAGCAGCTGGGCGACCGGCTCCACATCGCCGTGGGCGACATCTCCGGCAAGGGCCTCCCCGCCTCCCTGATGATGACCCAGCTCTCCGCCTTCCTCCGGGCCCTCGGGGGCCGGCGCGTGCAGGACTGGGGCAAGCTGGCGGAGCGCCTGAACCGGCGCATGAACGACGTGCGGGACGGCAACCGCTACACCACTCTGTTCGCCGCGAGTCTCAATCCCATCAACGGCGATCTCCGGTTCGTGAACGGGGGCCACAACCCCCCCCTGGTGGTGCGGGCCAGTGGCGAAGTCGTCCGGCTGGCGCCCACGGGGCCCATGGTGGGCCTGTTGCCCGGCGCCACCTTCGCGGAAGGCCGGGCCACCATGGCGCCTGGAGATGTGCTGGTGAGTTTCACCGACGGCCTGGTGGAGGCCGAGAACGCCGCGGGCGAGGAACTGGGGGACAGCCGCCTGGCCGAAGTCATCCGCCGGCGCCCCCACGCCGGGGCGGACGAGCTGTTGGAGGCCCTGCTGGTGGAGGCCTTCCAGCACCTGGAGGAAGGCCGCTTCCGGGACGACGTGACCCTGGTCGTGGTCAAGCGCATGGGCTGAACGCCCCTTGATCGGCTACGTATCCTGGTACCTGGAGGCAGTTGCATGAACCAGGCGAAAACCCTTCTCATCATCGTGGCCATGACCGGGCTGCTGGTGTGGATCGGCGGGTACTTCGGAGGCCAGTCCGGCATGGTGTTGGCGCTCGTCATCGGTCTCGTGATGAACGGGATCAGCTACTTCTTCTCCGACAAGATCGTGCTGGCCAGCTATGGCGCCCGGGTGGTGACCCAGGCCGAGGCCCCCGAACTCTATGCCATCGTGGCGAACCTGGCCCAGCGGGCCGGCCTGCCCATCCCTCGCATTGCCATCATCCCCGAGGACACCCCCAATGCCTTCGCCACAGGCCGGAACCCCGAGCACGCCGTGGTGGCGGTCACCGAGGGCATCATGCGCATCCTCAGCCGGCCTGAGCTGGAGTCGGTCATCGGCCACGAGCTGGGCCACGTGAAGCATCGGGACATCCTCATCGGCAGCCTGGCGGCGGTGCTGGCCCAGGCGATCATGTTCCTCTCCCGCATGGCGATGTGGATCAGCCCCCGGGACGAGGAGGGCCGCTCCAACCCCCTGGCGGGCATCGCCATCATGATCCTCGGCCCCCTGGCAGCCATCCTGCTCCAGATGGCCGTGAGCCGCTCCCGCGAGTACCTGGCGGATGACTACAGCGCCCACCTCACGGGTCGGCCGGACATGCTGGCCTCGGCCCTGGAGCGCCTGCAGAGCTACAACCAGCAGCTGCCCATGCAGTCCGCCCAGCCCGCCACGGCCCACATGATGATCGTGAACCCCCTGAGCGCGGGCGGCCTCATGAGCCTCTTCTCCACCCACCCCCCCATGGAGGTGCGGGTGGAGCGGCTGCGGCGCATGCCCATCGAGGCCCGGTAGCCGGGCCGCCGGTTCTTAGACGTTGAAGAGGAAGTTCATCAGGTCGCCGTCCTTCACGACGTAGTCCTTGCCTTCCGTGCGCATCTTCCCGGCGTCCTTGGCACCCTGTTCGCCCTTGTACTGGATGAAGTCCTCGTAGGCGATGACCTGGGCCCGGATGAAGCCCTTCTCGAAGTCTGTGTGGATGACGCCGGCGGCCTGGGGGGCGGTATCGCCCTTGTGGATCGTCCAGGCGCGGACTTCCTTCACCCCGGCGGTGAAGTAGGTCTGGAGGCCCAGCAGGTCGTAGCTGGCGTGGATGAGCACGTTCAGGCCCGGCTCGGCCAGTCCCGCCTCCTCCAGGAACAGGGGGCGGTCCTCTTCCGGCAGATCCTGGATCTCGGCTTCCAGCTTGGAGCAGATGGGGATGCAGGGGGCGTGGCGCGCCGCGGCCAGCTCCTGTAGCTTCCGGTAGTGGGCGTTGCCTTCGGGGTTCCGGATGTCCTCCTCCCCGATGTTGCCCACGAAGAGGGTGGGCTTGAGGGTGAGTAGGCCGTAGGACTTGATGAGGGCCTTGTCCTCGGCGGAGAGGCCGACGGTGCGGGCCCACTTGCCGTCGTCCAGGGCACCGAAGACCCGTTCCAGCACGGCCACCAGGGCCAGGGACTCCTTGTTGCCGGTCTTGGCGATCTTCCGGTGGCGCTCCAGGCCCTTCTCCACGGCGTCCAGGTCCTTGATGACCAGTTCCGTCTCGATGATGCTGAGGTCCCGCTCGGGGTTCACCCCGCCCTCCACATGGGTGACGTTGGTGTCCTCGAAGCAGCGCACCACCTGCACGATGGCGTCCGTCTCCCGGATGTGGCCCAGGAATGCGTTGCCCAGGCCCTCACCCTTGCTGGCGCCCCGCACCAGGCCCGCGATGTCCACGAACTCCTGGGCGGCCGGCAGGATGCGCTGGGGCTTCACGATCTCCGCCAGGGCCGCCAGGCGGGGATCCGGCACGTCCACCACGCCCGTGTTGGGCTCGATGGTGCAGAAGGGGTAGTTGGCCGAAGCCGCGCCCGCACGAGTGAGGGCGTTGAAAAGGGTGGACTTTCCCACATTGGGCAAACCCACGATGCCACAGGCGACAGCCATTCCATCCTCCAAGCCCTCCAGTATCACCTACCGGAGATGTGACGAAAAGAACGGCTTCCAGGACTTGCGCGGGGGCCCCGGGCGCCATACTCTCCCGGCCAAGGTCACAGATGGGCCAGGGGAGGCAGCATGATCGTGCGGGCGGAATGGCCGGGCTATGTGGTGGACGTCCTCGTCCGCCCCGGCCAGGAGGTGGAAGAGGACGAGCCCCTGATGATCCTCGAGGGCACGGATTCCTCCCGCACGGCCTTCTACATCAACGCCCCTGAATGCGGAAAGGTCCGTGAGGTCCTCATGGAAGAGGGCGACTTCGCCTACGAGGACGACGACCTGGTGGTGATCGGCGACTCCGACAAGGACGAATAGCCCGGCTCACGGCTAGACTGGAGCCATTGTCCTGATGAGGTGCTCGATGGCGTTGGTTCGTGCCGAGATGGCTGGGAAGGTTCTGGAGGTTTGTGTCGCCGAAGGCGATGCCGTGGGCGAGGACCAGGACCTGGTCATCATCGAGAGCATGAAGATGCAGATTCCCGTGGGCAGCCCCGAGGAGGGGACGGTCAAGAAGGTCTTCGTGACCCCGGACCAGTTCCTGAACGAAGGGGACTCCATCGTTGAACTTGGCTGAGGTTCCTCGTGCGCAGAATGCTTGGTGTTGAGGTCTCGCGTATCCCCGCAGGGGATACCGAGAGGATGCAGATTCCCGTGGGCAGCCCCGAGGAGGGGACGGTCAAGAAGGTCTTCGTGACCCCGGACCAGTTCCTGAACGAAGGGGACTCCATCGTTGAGTTGGGTTGATGGAACTCCGGCTGGAGCGCCTGGAGGGGGATGATGCGGGCATCATCCTGCTGGGCCTGGATCGCCCTGCCGCGAAGAACGCCCTGGGCCGCCAACTCATGGACGAGTTTCGCCGGGCCCTGGCGGACCTGCGCTCCGATCCGGCCGTCCGGGTGGTGGTGGTGCATAGCCTCGTGCCCGGCGTCTTCTGCGCCGGGGCTGATCTGAAAGAGCGCGTCGGCATGGCCCAGGCCGAGGCCGCGGCGTTCGTGCAGGGCCTCCGGGCCGCCTTCACAGAACTGGAGGATCTGCCCATGCCCGTGATCACCGCCCTGGAGGGCGCGGCCTTCGGCGGCGGCCTGGAGCTGGCACTGGCCTCGGATCTCCGCGTGGCGGGGACCGACGCGAAGATGGGCCTGGTGGAAACAGCCCTGGCCATCATCCCCGGTGCCGGGGGCACCCAGCGGCTGCCAAGGCTCATCGGGGCTTCCCGGGCCAAGGAACTGATCTTCACCGCCCGGCGCATCGGCGCGGTCGAGGCTGGGCGGCTGGGCCTCGTGGACCGGGTGGTGCCCGCTGGCGGAGCTCTCGATGCCGCCCTGGCCCTGGCCCGGGAGATCCTCCCCAACGGCCCCGTGGCGCTTCGCATGGCCAAGCAGGCCGTGAACCGGGGCCTCGACCTGGACCGGGACTCGGGGCTGGCCCTTGAGCAGGCCTGTTATGCCCAGGTGATCCCCACCAAGGACCGCCTGGAGGGGTTGGCCGCTTTCCGGGATAAGCGGAAACCCCTGTATCGGGGCGAATGATGTCGGATCACCACCACCACGGCCCCAGCACCACGGGGCGCCTGGCCTGGAGCGCCGGGATCTTCTTCGCCAGCTTCGTCCTCCAGGGGCTCGGTGGCTGGTGGACCGGGTCCATCGGCCTGATCAGCGACAGCCTGGAGAATCTGAACGATGTGCTGGTGAACAGCCTGGGCATCCTGAGCCTCTGGCTGGCCAACCACCGGGACCCGGATGATCGCTGGACCTTCGGCTGGCACCGCCTGGAGGTGTTCAACAGCCTGGTGGGCGTGGGCTTCCTGATGTTCCTAGCCGGGGCCGTGGGCTGGGAGGCCCTGGCCCGGTTTCGCCACCCTGTGCCCATCCAGACGGGCTGGGTGCTGGTGTTCTCGGGCATCGGCCTCGTCCTGAACATCCTGGCCACGGTGGTGCTGGTGCCCCGGGACCGCAGCCTGCTGGAGCGCGACGCCAACCTGAAGGCCGCCTACCTCCACGCCTTCGCGGACAGCCTCACCAGCGTGTCCCTCGTGGGGAGCATGATCCTCATCCGGCTCACGGGCTGGCGCTGGGTGGACCCGGCCATCGCCCTCGTGATCCTGCTGGTCATCCTGCGCGGGGCTGTGCTGTTGCTCCGGGATGCCGTGGGCATCCTCATGCACCGGGCCGCCTTCGAGCACGAGGCCGTGAAAGCCGAACTCATGGGCCTTCCGGGCGTCCTGGGTGTGGAGGACTTCCGCAGTTGGAAGATGTGCAGCCACCTCACCATCGCCACGGCCCACATCATCGTGGCGGCCGACCGGCTGGGTGACACCGAGGCCCACCTGGAGCGCATCGAGCACCTGCTATGGGAGCGCCACGGCGTCCGCCACCTCACCGTGCACTTCGAGACCCGGGAAATGGCGGACCGCCACCACCACCGGTTCATCCACCAGCACGATGTGGAGGATGGCCACCATCACGACTGAGGCGGCTCGCGCCGCCCCAGTCCGTTGGCCGATGCCTGCCGGCTGACCGCTTCTAGTTACCCATGCCGTGCTTCTTCATGATGGCGGTGCGCTGCGCGTCGAATTCCGCCTGGGTGATGAGCTGGCCGTCGAAGAGCTCCTTGAGGTCGGTGAGCTCCTCCTTGAGCGACTTGGCAGGTGCGGCCGGAGGGGCCGCGGACGCGTTGCCGGCGGGGAAGCCCTGCTGGCCCATCTGCTGGGCGGCGCCGGTCATCTGCTGGCCCATCATGTTGCCCATGCCGAAGCCCAGGCCCACGCCCATGCCCATGCCGGCGACGCCGCCGGGGTTCTGGGCGGCCAGGGGGATGCTGTCGGCCACCTGCATCTGGGTGTAGGCGCCCATGACGGGGGCCATCATGCCCACGCCGGTGCGCTTGTCCATCATGGCTTCCACTTCCTCGGGGAGGCTGATGTTCTCCACGAAGAACTTGGACAGCTCCAGGCCCATGGTCTTGAACTCGTCCTGGAGCTTCTGCTTCACCAGGTCGGAGATCTCGTCGTACTTGGCGGCCAGGTCGAGGGCCGGGATCTTCGCCTCGCCCAGGGTGTCCGTGAAGCGGCTCATGATGGTCTTGCGGAGCTGCTCGGAGATGTCGGGCACGGTGTAGACGCCGTTGGTGCCCACGAGCTGCTTGAGGAAGGTGCCGCTGTCCGCGACCTTGATGGAGTAGATGCCGAAGGCCCGGATGCGCAGCATGCCGAAGTCGGCGTCGCGCAGCATGATCGGGTTCGAGGTGCCCCACTTCAGGTCGTTGTAGAGCTTGGTGGAGATGAAGTAGACATCGCTCTTGAAGGGG
Organism: Geothrix campi; assembly: GCF_024609265.1. Lineage (GTDB taxonomy): Bacteria > Acidobacteriota > Holophagae > Holophagales > Holophagaceae > Geothrix > Geothrix campi. The sequence continues at coordinate 279,770 of NZ_JANHMP010000002.1, forward strand.
CTTTCGAAGCCGTATTTCCAGCCCTTCAGCGTGGCGAGGATGGGCAGGTTCTGGGTGGTGAGGTTGTGCGTGCCGGGCTTGAACACGTCCGCCAGCTGGCCTTCGTTGACGAAGACGGCCTCCTGGCTTTCCCGCACCACGAGCTTGCCGCCGTTCTGGATCTCCTGTCCGCGCATGGGGAAGCGCCAGGCCAGCGTGTCGTTGGAATCATCCAGCCATTCGAGGATGTCGAGGAATTGGGCTTTGCCCCAGTCCATCAGACCCATGTGTCGTTCTCCTTGCGGCACTGGCCGCAGGTACGATTCTAGGCCGGGCTGTCAAGCCGGGCAGGCTGTGCGGTGGGAAAAACCGGTGAACGGTCGGCGCGGGCCGGGGAGTCCCCCTCAGCGGCTTCCCTTGACTATGCGCACCGGGCCGTCGGCCTTGGCCTTGGCACCGGGCTGGTCGATGCGCGCCTTGCTGTGGACCATGTGGGTGTCCGAGTCGATGATGCAGCGCCAGCCGCGCTCCTCGCCGGGCATGTGGAGATCCACCTCCCAGCCGCCGGAGGCGCCGTTCAGGGGGATGCGCCGGGCGCTGACGGCCCTGCCACCGGTTTCCCGTTCGGCGATGGCCTTGGCCTCCTTGGCCGAGCTGAGGGGCCCGGTCGTGTGATGCCGACGGGGTTTGGTCGTTCCGGCAGACAGGACAAGGGCAGGAATCAGCGCCAAGGTGGCGCCGAGAGTCAGGGAACGCATGGGGACTCCGGGGTTTGCTGGATTCTAGTCCCAGCCGAGGTCAGCCCGCAATCAGGCCCGGTAGAGTGCGGCGCCCCAGTGCAGTCCGGAGCCGAGCGCGGTGAAGGCCACGAGCATGCCCGGCTGGACCAATCCACCCTCCAGGCATTCGTGGAAGAGGATGGGCAGCGTGGCGGCGGTGGTGTTGCCGTAGCGCTCGATGTTGTGGGGAACCTTCTCCGCAGGCAGGCCCAGGGCCTTCTGCACGCCTTCGATGATGCGGAGGTTGGCTTGGTGGACCAGCACCAGGTCCAGGGCTTCCACGGCCACGCCAGCTTCGGCGCAGACGTCGCACACAGCCTGGGGCATCAGGGTCACCGCGGACTTGAAGACCTCCTTGCCGGACATGACCGGGAGGGTCTCCCCGGCCTGGATCTGCTCCACCGTCACGAAGGGCCTTCGCTTGAAGCTGGCGCCCGGCATGGTGAGCACGCCCGCGCCGGTACCGTCGGTGAAGAGGCGGGTTTTCAGCAGGCCCGCAGTGCCTTCCCGTGCCTCGATGACCATCGCGCCGGCGCCGTCGCCGAACAGCACGGTCCGGTCACGGCTGAGGGTGTTCTCGGCGCGTTCGGCCTCGGTGATCTCGCGGGTGGACTGGCCGATGAGGGTGTCCCAGCCCAGGTGCCATGGCATGAAGGCGGTGTGCACCTCGGCCCCCACGAGCAGGACGCGCCGGTAGCGGCCGCTCTGGAGGAGGAGGTCCGCCAGTTCCAGGCCGTAAAGGAAGCCACTGCACTGTTGCCGAAGATCGAAGGTGGGGAGGTTCGTGCGGAGCCCCAGGGCCGCCTGGAGCAGTGGCCCGTTGCCCGGCAGCACGTGATCCGGCGTCATGGTCGCGAAGATGGCCGCATCAATATCCGCCATGCCGAGGCCCGCCTTGGCGATGGCGGCACGGGCGGCCATCACGCCAAGATCCGTGGAACCCTGCCCCGGTTCCGCATAGCGCCGCTCCTGGATGCCGCTGCGCACGCGAATCCACTCGTCCGAGGTGTCCATGAGCCGCGACAGGGCTTCGTTGGTCACGATATGCGGAGGCAGGCCAATGCCGGTTCCGGTGATGACACTTTGCATGGAACGCCTTTCGGGAGGACGGGAGCGCGTCAGCATATCCGGATTCGAAGCGCCCCACAAAACCCCTGACGCGGCGTCAGGGGTTTTGGTCGGCAACTCTCACCGCTCGGGCACACCCAGGAGGCGGAGGGCGATGGCCTGCTCGGTGGGGCGCTCGAGGCGAGTTTCGGCAGCCCTCAGGGTGTGGATCCGCAGGGCGCCGTCGGCGAAGCCAAGCAGCACTCCCTCCCGTGAGGCTCGGAAACAGCCCGCAGGGCAGGGCAGCTCCGTAGGCAGGGCCCAGGCCACCTTGAGGGTCCCTTCCGTGGTTTCGATGAAAGCATTGGGCCAGGGATCGGCCACGGCACGGATCTGGTTGAACGCCTCCCGAGCCGTCATGGTGAAGTCAAGGCGCGAGTCGGCGGGCTTCCGTCCGCCGAAGTAGGTGGAAGGGCCGAGGGTCTTCTGATCGATCCGGGGGGTACTGCCATCCACCAGCCCGGGCACCGCTTCACGCACCAGGCCACGACCGGCATCCGCGGCCTTCAGGGTGAGGCTCAGCGCCGTCTCGTCCCAGTCGATGGGCAACCGGGCCTGAGCCACGATGTGGCCATCATCCGGCTTGGGGGTCATGGCATGCAGGGTGATTCCCGTTTCGGTCTCGCCCTTCACCAGCACCCAATTGATGGGCGCTCGTCCCCGGTACTTCGGCAACAGGCTCCCATGCAGGTTGTAGGCGCCGAGTCGGGGGGTCTCCAGGAACCGTGCCTGGATCATCTCCCGGAAATAGAAGCTGAAGAGGAAGTCGGGCTGGTGGGCCTGGATGGTCTCGAAAACCTCATCCGTATTGAAGACTGGAACCAGGTGGACGGGGATGCCATGCGCCTCGGCCACGACCGCGGGGGGCGTGAACCACCGCTCGTCCGCACCCTGGGCATAGGTGTACAGGGCCTTCACGTCGATCCCGGCCTCCAGCAGCCCCTCCAGGGCCGCGGTCCCCACGCTGGAATAGGCGCACACCACGGCGCTCGGGTTCGGCATAATCCCTCCCCATCAAGCATCTCATAACCCATTGACCTTCCCCTTCGTAGCCGTATGTTGTGTCGGGAGTCGTCCCATGCGTGTGCGCGTCCTGCCCCTGCTGCTTGGCGCTGCGCTGTTGCTGGCCGGGGAGGATCCCTTTGAAGCACCACCTGAAATCCAGGCCTTTGCCAGGCAGCAGACCATAGCCAAGGATGGCGTGCCTGCCAAGGTCTCGGCCCTGCTCAAGGCCTTCTTCGCCTCTCCTGAGGAGGGTGGGCTGGGGATCACCTATGACAACGCCTACACCAGAACCCCCAAGGAAGTGTGGCGAGATCGCAAAGCCAACTGCCTCAGCCTCACCACGCTCTATGTTGGTGCCTGCAGATCCATCGGTCTCGAGGTGCGGTACGGCGAACCTCTGCGGATCAGCCGCTGGCGGCGGGTGGGTACGACCATCCGGTTCGAACGGCACGTGGTGGCCGTGGTGCAGTGTGGAACCCCGGGCCAGGAGCTGGTGGCCGACTTCCTGCCGGAGGTGCGGCGGGTCAGCCTCCTCATCGCGCCGCTGGAGCCCAAGCGGGTGTTGGCGCTTTACCACAGCAACCGGGCGGTCGAACTGATGGCAGAGTCCCGCATCGAGGACGCGGTGGCAGCGGCTCACCGGGCGCTCGAGGTGGACCCTGGCCTGGGCGTGGGCTGGAACATCCTCGGAGTGGTCCAGCGGGCCCAGGGACAAGAGGTCGAAGCCGAGGCCTCCTTCCGGAAGGCCTTGGCGGTGGATCCCAAGGACGGCGCTCCCTGCGGGAACCTGGAGAACCTCCTGCGTGCACAGGGTCGGGTGGAGGAGGCGCAGACTTACCGGGAGCGCGGGCTGGAGATCCGGAAGCGGGATCCGTTCTTCAATGCCTTCCTGGCCGAGGAGGCTCTCGGCGAACAACAGTGGGAAGAGGCGGGGCGGCGGATCAAGCAGGCCATCCGGCTGCTTCCCATGGAACCGGAGTTCTACTGGATCCAGGCTCGCGTCGCATTGGCCCAGGGGCGGACCAAGGACGCCATCAAGGCCCTGGAGAAGGCCCGGAAGTGGGCCCAGCCCGAGGCACAGGCCCGTTACGACAGCAAGCTCACACTCCTCCGGAACATCAAACAGGAGTGAACCGCCTCAGTTCGCCTCCAGCTCCGCCAGCGCGGCCTGGGCATCGGCGCTATCCGGATGATGCAGCAGGCACTCGCGCAGGTAGCGGCGGGCGCCGTCGAGATCCTCCAGTTCCCGCCTGGCCTCGGCGAGGTGGAGCAGGGCCTCCTCGGACTGGCCGTCGACCTGGAGGGCCTGCCGCCAATGGCCCTCGGCGCGGTCCCAGTCGCCGAGTTCGGCGCAGCCATGACCCGCGTCCAGCAGGTACCTGATGTTGCGGGAATCCATGTGTACCGCGCGCTCCAGGTCCAGGCGCGCCGGGGCGTGCTCGCCCAGGTTGGCCCGGGCGAGGCCCCGCAAGTGCCAGAAGTCGGCCTGTTCCCGACAGGCTCCGCCCAGGCCGTTCAGGTATGGCAGCAGAGCCTCCCAGGCCTCCAGGCCGGCGAGGCAGTCGGCCTGGAGCAGGAGGAGATCCGTGTCGTCGGGCGCCTTGCGGAGCAGAGCGGCGACCTCCTCGTAGGCGGCCTCGTACTCCCCCAGGGCCACCCGGATCTGCAGGAGGAGGGGCGGGTGATGGTCGCCCTGGCCTTCGAGCGGGAGTTTTTCCAGCAGCTCCTTCGCGAAGGCTGGATCGTCCTCCCACCAGAAGGCGAACTCGGCCCGGCGGAGTTGCCATTCCGCGCGGAGCGAATCGCCCGCGGCGCCGGCGGGGATGGTCTGCCAGGCTCGTTCCAGGCTGTCGAGGGCTGCTTGCTCCTGGCGCAATTCGAGAGCGGTCTGGTACCGCTCCATCCAGAGCCGGAAAGCCTCCGGGAGGTGGCGGACCGCGGCCTCCACCAGCCGCCAGGCGCCTTTCAGGTCCCCCAGGCGCCGGCGGGATATGGTTTCCGCGAGCCAGAGCAGGGGCTGGTCGCGACGCTCCCGGGGGAGCCCCTGGACGAGGGCCAGGGCCTCGGCCGGACGGCCGTTCCGCAAGAGGTGCATGGATGCGGCGCCGCGATCCCAGGGCAGGCGGGGATCACCGTGGCGGGAGGCCAGCAGGTTCAGTGCGCGCTCGGCCACGTCCTCCCGTCCGTGCTGGAGTCCGGCCAGCATCAGGTCCTCGAGGACGAGGGGATCGTCCCAGGCCAAAGGCAGGGCCAGCTCGAAGTGGACCCAGGCTTCGTGGAGGGCGTCTGCACGGCCGGAGCGCAGCAGGAGCATCCCCTGCAGATGACGCAGCCGAGCCATGCGTGGGGCCAGCCGGAGGAGCCAGCCCCCCCAGGCCAGGCGCCGTTCGGAGGGCCTTTCCGGAATCCGCCGGAAGGCCTGCGACACCACCAGGCGCTTCCAGAGGGGAAGGCGGAAGAGTTGGGCCTCCAGGGCCTCCAGCCAGGCTCGGTCCCGGTAGCCCAGGGACTGATGCGCCGCGCTGCGCAGGAGCCGGATCCGGTAGCCCAGTTCCCCGGTGGCGAGGGGTGCGCCGGATAGGCACTCCGCCACGGCCGAGGCAGGCTCGCCCGCGGCCCACATGGCTTCGGCCCGGGCCAGGCGCGTCGGGTAGACCCAGGCCTGCCGGAGGGCCCAGCCCAGCCAGGCTCCGGCGGCTACAGTGAGGGGCAGGACCCATCCGAACCTGGGCTCGCGCCGGAAGCCCTCCAGCGACAGGAGGACCACCAGGAGGAACAGAAGGATGCCCAGAGCCGGGCGCAGTGAGACTTTTGCCATGGCTCCAGGGTACGCGACGAGCCCCGGCCGGAACCGGGGCTCGGGAGAAATCGGGTGGTCAGATCTTCATGACGTTCGCGGCCTGGGGACCCTTGGGGCCCTGCACCACCTCGAAACTGACGCGCTGCTTCTCATCCAGGGTACGGAAACCCTTGGACTGGAGCGCAGAGTAATGGACGAAGATGTCGGCGCCACCCTCATCGGGGGTGATGAAGCCGAACCCCTTCTCGGCGTTGAACCACTTGACGGTGCCTTCGGACATGACTTTCTTCCCGGGGACCAAGCCCCTCACGCCTGGAGGTTGATCACGCGATACGCACCAGGCATGCGGGTCGCGGGGGCTTGCGCCCGAGTGAAACCGGGATCCCCGGCGGGAGTCCCTCCCCACTTTCACGGCTCTTGGGCTGGTAAAGATGGATGGTTGACAGGGATTCTAGGGTCGAGTGTTGTGGCCTTCAAGACCCAAATCCCGGAATCAGGCCGGAGCGGTGGCCTTCAAGCCCATGACCGCCACCAGAAGCAGCACGAGGAAGAACATCCGAGCCGGGGTGACGGGCTCCTTGAAGAGCACCATGCCGAGCACCGCCGCGCCGAAGGCCCCGATGCCCACCCACACAGCGTAGGCCGTGCCGATGGGCAGGTCGCGGGCGGCCAGGCCCAGCAGGACCATGCTCCCCACGATGGCCAGCCCCGTGAGGACCGAGGCTACGGGCCGGGTGAACCCCTGCGTGTATTTCAGGCCGACGGCCCAGGCCGTCTCGAGGAGACCGGCGATGAGGAGGAGGGTCCAGCTGCGCATGGGGCTCCCGGAACTGAGAAGGCGGCCCGGAGGCCGCCTTCTCAGGATAGAGCGTTCTCTTTCGATCAATTACCCTGCTGGCTCTCTTTCGCGATGACCAGCCGCTGGATCTCCCGGCCACCGGATGACGAAGCGGCCTCCAGTGGAGGCCGCGAAGTCAGGATCCGGCGAGGAGGGAATCAGGCCGGAGTGGGTCGGACTAGTTCCCCTGCTGGATTTCCTTGGCGATGACCAACCGCTGGATCTGGTTGGTGCCCTCGTAAATCTGCAACAGCTTGGCGTCGCGCATGCACTTCTCGACCAGGTAGTCGCGACTGTAGCCATTGCCGCCGAGGATCTGCACGGCGTCGGTGCTGACTTCCATGGCGGTGTCGGTGGCGAAGGTCTTGGCAATGGCGCTCTGCTTGGAGTTCTTGATGCCGTTGTCGGTCATCCAGGCGGCCTGCCAGGTGAGCAGGCGGCTGGCCTCGATCTTCTTGGCCATGTCCGCCAGCATGAAGCTGATGGCCTGGTTCGCGAAGATGGGCTGGCCGAACTGGATGCGGGTCTTGGCGTACTCCAGGGCGATCTCGAAGGCGGCACGGGCCACGCCCACGCCTCCGGCGGCCACGGCGGCGCGGGTCTGGTCCAGCGTCTTCATGGCGATGACGAAGCCCATGCCCTCCTTGCCCAGGAGGTTCTCCACGGGCACTTCGGCGTCGTTGAAGTAGAGCTCCACCTGGTTGGAGGCGCGCTGGCCCATCTTGTCCATGGCCTTGCCCACCACCAGGCCCGGCGTGTCGCGGGGGACCACGATGCAGCTGGTGCCGCGGGCGCCCTTGCTGGGATCGGTGCTGCAGAAGAGGGCGTACCAGTCGGCGTAGCCGCCGTTGGTGCAGTAGCACTTGGTGCCGTTGATGATGTACTTGTCGCCCTTCTTCTCGGCGCGGCAGCTCATGCCGCCGGCGTCGGAGCCGGCATTGGGCTCGGACAGGGAGAAGGCCGCGAACTTGGGCTCCTCGGCGAGCATGCCCAGCCACTTCTTCTTCTGCTCGGGGGAAGCCGCGACGAGCAGGGGGGTCATGGCGAGGCCGTTGGCCATGATGGAGGTGTAGAGACCGGCGCAGCCCCAGGCCAGCTCCTCGCAGACGATGGCCTCCTCGACCTGCTTGGCACCGGGGCCGCCGCAGTCCTCAGGCACCAGGGCCTGGAGGTAGCCCTGGTCCCAGGCCGCCTTGTAGACGTCCACGGCCCACTCGCCGGTCTCATCGTACTTGCGAGCCACCGGTCGCATGATCTTCTCGGCGAAGGTGTGGGCCCGTTCTTTTTCGGCCAGTTGTTCAGGGGAAAGGGAGAAACCGAGCATGAATACCTCTATGGAAAAGGGAGGGGAGGTGACCTGGCTGGAAGAATCCGGAAGGATCAGTCTATCTGCCCGCCTGTCCCGGCCCAAGGCCAGAGGCCCTGACGCGAAGTAGGATGACGGCGGTCACACCGCGGGCCCGGGTTAAACTTGACGGTTGGAGTATCCATGACCATCCGATTGACCGATCTGGGCAAGGCCGTCCTCGAGACCGAATACGCCGTGCGGGGGCCCATCGTGGCCCGGGCGGCGGAACTCGAGAAATCGGGCCGCGAGATCATCTACTGCAATATCGGCAATCCCCAATCCCTGGGGCAGAGGCCCCTCACCTGGAACCGGCAGATCCTGGCTCTCTGCGAGTATCCGGCCCTCATGGATCTGGCCCCTGGTGCCTTCCCGGCGGACGTGATCGAGACCGCCAGGGCCATCCTGGCCGGCACGAAGCATGGGCTGGGCGCCTACAGTGAAAGCCGCGGCGTACGATTCATCCGCGAGGCGGTGGCCGAGTTCATCCTGGAACGCGACCACATCGGTGTGGATCCTGACGCCATCTTCCTCACGGACGGCGCCAGCAAGGGCGTGCAGACCGCCCTCCGGATGCTGATCAGCGGCCCGGGGGACGGCATCATGATCCCCATCCCCCAGTACCCGCTCTACTCGGCCACCATCACGCTCTATGAAGGGCGCATGGTGCCCTACTACCTGGACGAGGCCAACGGCTGGAAGCTGAGCCGCACCATGCTGGAGGCCTCCCTGGCTCAGGCAAAAATGGAAGGCACGCATGTGAAGGCCATCTGCGTGATCAATCCGGGCAACCCCACCGGCGCGGTGCTGGACGAGGCCAACATCGAGATGGTCATCGACTTCGCCAAGGCTCACGGGCTGACAATCCTGGCCGACGAGGTCTACCAGGAGAACATCTACCTCCCCGGCGACGAGTTCGTGTCGTTCGCCAAGGTGCTCCACCAGCTGGAGGCGAAGGATGTTTCCCTTTTCAGCTTCCATTCCTGCTCCAAGGGCTTCCTGGGCGAATGCGGCGTGCGGGGCGGCTACTTCGAGTACCGGAACGTCCCCCAGGATGTGGCCGCGCAGATCCTCAAGCTCCAGAGCGTGAGCCTCTGCGCCAACCTCGCGGGCCAGGTGGCCACCTATGCCATGGTGCGTCCTCCGAAACCCGGCATGCCCTCCCACCCCCGGTACGTGGAAGAGAAGGGGGCCATCCTCGATACCCTCAAGCGGCGGGCCATTCTCCTGGCCGAGGGCCTGAACCGCATCGAAGGGATTACCTGCAACGTGATCGCCGGGGCCATGTATGCCTTCCCCAGCATCGCTCTTCCACCCGGCCGGACGGACTCGGACTATGCGATGGCCCTGCTGGAGCAGACAGGCATCTGCGTGGTGCCGGGTTCCGGCTTTGGCCAGGCCGAAGGCACCGCCCACTTCCGCACCACCATCCTGCCGCCCACCGAGAAGATCCAGAAAGTGGTCGAAGCCTTGGCAGAATTCCACCGGAATTACCGCTAGAACCTCCAGGAGTCCCCATGCGTCCAGAGCATCCGATCGTCCTCATCACCGGCGCGTCCAGCGGTTTCGGCGAAGCCATGGCGCGGCTGCTGGCTTCGCAGGGCTGCCACCTGGCCCTGGGCGCCCGCCGCGTGGAGCGCGTGCAGGCCCTGGCGGGCGAACTCGCGAAGGCCCATGGCGTGAAGGTCTTCGCCGGGGCCGTGGATACCCGCCACACCGCCAGCGTGGACACCTTCGTGGCGGAAGCTGCCGCAGCCCTCGGCGGGCTGCACGTGCTGGTGGCCAACGCGGGCCTGGCCAGCGGTACCTTCAAGATGTGGGAGACACCGGACGAGGACCTGGAAGCCATGATGCGCACCAACGTCGAGGGCGTGGTGAAGACGGTCCGCGCGGGCCTACCCCACCTCCGCAAGGCCGGCTGGGGCCATGTGTTCTTCATCGGCTCCACGGCCGGCCACCAGCCCTACGAGGGCGGCAGCGTCTACTGCGCGTCGAAATTCGGCGTGAAGGCCATGGCCCAGAGCCTGCGCCTGGAGCTGAACGGTGAGCAGATCCGCGTCACCTCCGTGGATCCCGGCATGGCCGAGACCGAATTTTCGAACGTACGCCTGAAGGATGACGACAAGGCCAAGGCCGTCTACCAGGGCGTGAAGCCCCTCACCGCCTTCGACGTAGCCGAGTGCGTGCGCTGGTGCCTCATGCTGCCCGATCACGTGAACATCGACGAGATCCTCGTGAAGTGCGTGGATCAGGCCAGCGTCCACAAGCTGCATCGACGGGCGTGAGATCCCAAGAATCAGGAACTCCACGAAGGACACAAAGGCGTCCTGCGGACGCACGAAGAGACGCGAAGGAAGAAGGTTGGGCCGCCCCTTCCTCCTTCGTGTCTCTTTGGCTTCCCTTTGTGCGCTTCGTGGAGATCTTTCCCGATGGGAATGGTGATCAGTCCCGGCTGAGCCTCAACGCCAGCGGCAGCGACACGAGGATGGCCAGGGCACCCAGGGCCCAGCCGGCGCGATAGCCATAGGTGCCGATGATCCAACCGAGGCTGAAGCTGCCAAGGCCGATGCCCGAATCAAAGGCGAAAAGCAGGGCGCCGAAGGCCGAGCCGCGGCGTTTGGGATCCGCCGACTCCAGCAGCTTCGCGTTGATGAGCGTGTGCATCATGCTGTAGCCCGCGCCGTAGAGCAGGGCGGAGAGCACATGCCGCAGCGTCCCGCCGGGCAGCGCCGCCAGCAGGGCCATTCCAGCGAAGGCCCCCAGCAGCATGGCCGGAAGCTTGCGGATGGGCCGTTTCCCGAAGCCTCGCCGCAGCATGGCCAGGCGCATGAGCACCATGCCCACGGCCATGGAGGAGAGGAAGGCCGAGGGCACCGGCATGCGCAGAGCCAGGGCCTCCTGGGCCGTGTAGCTGCCCAGGGCGCCGTAGCCCAAGGCCACGCAGAAGAGTACAAGGCTGGGGACGAGGACGGCGGCATCCGGCCACTTGAAGCCCTCGGCGCGACCATGGGGATGATCCTTCGGCAGGGTGGTTCCCAGGGCGCCGAGGAGGAGGAAGAGGATCGCCAAGTACCAGCCGATGGGGGCGAAGCCCCAGCGCTGCTGGATCCACAAACCGAGCAGAGGCCCCACGATGACGCCACCGGGGCTGGCCAGGCCGTAGAGGCTGAGGCCGTCGGCATGGCGGCCATCCGGCAGCACGTGGGCTAGTGAAGCCATGGTGGCCGTCAGCAGGCCCGACCACACGATGCCGTGGGGGAAGGCCAGGACGTAGAAGCCCCAGCGCACGGGCAGCACGGCGTAGGCGCCGAGGAAGGCGGCGTAGAGGAGGGCGGAGGTGATCACGAGGCGACGGTGCCCGACGCGGTCACCCAGGGCACCGGTGAACAGGGCGCCCAGGGCGCTGCCCGCCGTGAAGAGGCTCATGAACCGGCCGCTTTCGGCCAGCGAAGCCCCCAGGGCGCGCAGGCGGAGCGGCACCGTGGGGAAGAGCTGGAAGGCAGCAAAAAAGGTAAGGAACGTGATGGCCCAGACTAGGGCGAACTGCCGCGTGATCAGGCGCGGCCGCGGGCTCGAAAGATCCATCATCCCTCTACGATGACAGAGGGCGCCGGCGCGGATGCAACGGCCGGTCTGCGGACCACGCGCTGGGCCACGGGAATGCACAGCGTCATCAGGCCCGCCCCGATGGCCCAGCCCCAGCGGAAGCCCCCGTGCTGCATGACCCAGCCCAGGACCAGGGAGCCCAGGGCGGTGGTGGCGTCGAAGGCGAAGAAGAAGGCTCCCGTGGCCGCGCCGCGCCGCTGGGGCGGGGTGGTCTCCATGAGGTGCGTGAGCATCAGGGTGTGCACCATGCCATAGCCGGCGCCGTAGACGAGACCCGAGGACAGATGCCGGGCCAGGCCCCCCGGCAGGAAGGCCAGCATGGCGTAGCCCACCGCGGTCAGGGCGGCCATGCCCGGCATCAGCGCCACGGGCCGCCGACCCATGCCTGTCAGTGCCAGCAGGCCGCGCATGGCCATCATGCCCAGGGCGAAACAGGTCAGGAAGGCGGCAGGCCAGGCCATGCCCAGGGCCTTCGCCTCCTGGGCACTGTAGGGCGTCATGGGACCGAAGCTGAGGCCCACCAGCCCCATCACCGCCACGCCCCCCCACACGGAGCGATCCGGCCACTGAAATATCGGGCCCTCGATCTCCCGGGTCGCCTCCCGGGGCAGGGCGCCGATGAGGGCATACAGCAGCGCGAAGACACCCGCGAGGAGGACGAGCATCCAGGTGAAGCCCAGATGGGGCATGAGCCAGAGGCCCATGAGGGGGCCCACTGCCACGCCGCCAGGGCCAGTGAGGCCGAAGATCGAAAGGCCCTGGGCGCGGTGTTCCAGGGGCAGGATGCCGCCCACCTTGGCCACGGAGGCCGTGCGCAGCGCAGACCACAACAGGCCGTGCAGCGGCGCCAGCAGGTAAAACACCCAGCGGACCCTCAGCAGGGCGTAGACCACGAGGATCCCCACCACCGCCAGGGAGGCCACCCGCAGCACGCGGCGCGGCCCCAGCCGATCGCCCAGGGGGCCCGTGAACAGCGCGCCGAACCCGGATCCCAGCATGAAGGCCGTCTGGAAGCGCCCGCTTTCCGCCAAGTTCGCGCCCAGCTCCCGCAGGCGCAGGGGCACCACGGGGAAGAGCTGGTAGCCGGCGGCGAACACCAGGAAATAGAAAACGCAGACCACGAAGAAAGGCACCGTCAGGAACCCGGGCCGCTTTGATCCATCCACGTCCAGCATCCCTCCAGGATCGCATGTCACCGGCCTCGGGGCCGCCCGCTATGCTGGAGGATCCATCCCGAGGTCGCCATGCAGCTGGAGCAGTTCCATTCCGAAGTTGAGCGTGTCAAGAAGGGCGGCTCGGCCAAGGCCCACGAGAAAAACACCGAGGCGGGCAAGCTCTTCGCCCGCGAGCGCATCCGCCTGCTGGTGGATGAGGGCAGCTTCGTGGAGGACGGCCTCTTCGCCAACGTGCTGCACAAGGACCTTCCGGCCGATGGCGTCATCACGGGCACGGCCACCGTGGACGGCCGCCCGGTGGCGCTCATGGCCAATGACAGCACCATCAAGGCCGGCAGCTGGGGCGCCCGCACGGTGGAGAAGATCATCCGCATCCAGGAAGTGGCCATGCGGATGAAGATCCCCATGCTCTACCTGGTGGACAGCGCCGGGGCGCGCATCACGGACCAGCTCGACATGTTCCCGGGTCGTCGCCATGCGGGAACCATCTTCCACATGGAGGTGGCGCTTTCGGGGCTAGTGCCCCAGGTCTGCCTGCTCTTCGGGCCCTCCGCCGCCGGCGGCGCCTACATCCCCGCCTTCTGTGACGTGGTGATCATGGTGGAAGGGAACGCCAGCATGTACCTGGGGTCGCCGCGCATGGCCGAGATGGTCATTGGCGAGAAGATCAGCCTGGAGGACCTGGGCGGCGCACGCATGCACTGCTCCGTGAGCGGTTGCGGCGATTTCCTCTGCAAGACCGAGGTGGAAGCCATCGCCCTCTGCCGCCATTATCTGGGCTACTTCCCCCAGCACTGCGAAGCCCCCGTCCCCGCCGCTGAGCCCAAGGCCGTGACCGCCAAGGCGAAGGACCTCCGGACCCTGGTGCCGATGGACATCATGGCTCCGTTCCAGATGAAGGATCTCATCGAGGGCCTGGTGGACGAGGGCAGCTTCCTGGAAGTGAAGAAGCTTTACGCGGGCGAGATCATCACCGGCTTGGCGCGCCTGGGCGGCAAACCCGTGGGCATCCTCGCCAACCAGCCCCGGGTGAAGGGCGGTGTGCTCTTCGTGGACAGCGCCGACAAGGCCACGCGCTTCATGACACTGTGCGACGCCTTCGGCATCCCCCTCGTGTTCCTCAGCGACGTACCGGGTTTCATGATCGGCAGTGCCGTGGAGAAGCAGGGCATCATCCGCCACGGCGCCAAGATGATCAGCGCCATGGCCAGCTGCAGCACGCCGCGAGTCTGCGTCGTGGTGCGCAAAGCTTATGGAGCAGGCCTCTACGCCATGAGCGGGCCGGGCTTCGACCCGGACGCCACGCTGGCGCTGCCCACGGCCAGCATCGCAGTCATGGGCGCCGAGGCCGCGGTGAACGCCGTCTTCGCCAACAAGATCGCGGAAAAGCCGGAGGAGGAGCGCGTCGCCTATGTCCAGCAGCTCCGCGACGAGTACAACGAGGACATCGACCTGAAGAAGCTGGGCGCCGACCTGCACGTGGACGCCATCGTGGATCCGACAGACCTCCGCGCTGAGCTCATCACCCGCCTCACCCGTGCCCGCCGCCGGGACGTCTGGCCCGCCAAGCGGCGGGCCGTCACCCCCGTTTGACGAGTGCCTCGAACTCAACGACAGGAAGAGGGCGGCTGAACAGGTACCCCTGGAAGGCATGGCACCCGAGGCTGGCCAGGAAGTCCCTTTGCTCGGCGGTCTCCACTCCCTCAGCGATGACGCCCAGGCCGAGGCTCTCGGCCAGCGCCACGATGGTGCCGGCGATAGCGGCATCATTGGGGTCGCTCAACACATCTCGGACGAAGGACTGGTCGATTTTCAGCTGATCGAATGGCATCCGCTTCAGGTAAGACAGGGAGGAATAGCCCGTTCCGAAATCATCCAGCGCGAAGCCCACGCCCCTGCCTCTCAGGATGGTCATCTTTCCGGCGACCTCTTCGGGATTCTCGACCAGCAGGCCCTCGGTCAATTCCAGCTTCAGCCGCTCCGGGTTCACGCCCGTGCTTCCGATCACCTCGATCAATTGGTCCACGAAGCCTGCCTGCCGGAATTGGCGAGGGCTGACGTTCACTGCGATCGTCAAATGGGCCATGCCGGGATCTTGGCTCCACGCTGCCAGCTGAACGCAGGCTGTCCTAAGGATCCACAGACCCAAGGGTAGGATCAGGCCGGTCTCCTCGGCCAGATGGATGAACTCGGCAGGGAGCACTGTTCCCCGTTCGGGATGTAGCCAACGCACCAGGGCCTCTGCGCCAATCAGGGCCCCATTCTCCAGGACCTGAGCCTGGTAATGGATGCAAAATTGCTGCTGCTCGATGGCCTCGCGCAGGCTCCTTTCGTGGGCGACGCGACTGATCACGGCGCTTTCCATGTCCGGGTCGAAGAACCGCAAGGTGTTGCGTCCGGATTCCTTCGCGCGGTACATGGCCAGGTCGGCCTGTTTCATCAGGTCATCGAGGGTGGTGTCCTTGCCCATGAACAGGGTGGCCCCCACGCTCGCCGTGCTCGTGTAGGGATGTCCGCCCAGCTGGTAGTCCGCATTGAGCGCCTGGATGATCTTCTCCCCAACCAATTCCGTCGACCGGGCGGCGTCCTCCGGGACCGGACTCAGCCCCGGCAGGACCACCACGAACTCGTCGCCCCCGATCCGCGCGACGGTGTCGCCCTCCCGGATACAAGCTGTCAGCCGCTGCGCGACCTGCTTCAGGAGGAGATCGCCCCGGTCGTGGCCCAACGTGTCATTGAGCGTCTTGAAGTGGTCGAGGTCAATGAAGAGCAGGGCGCCGTGGCCTTCATTCCGGGCGGTGGCGGTCATGGTCTGTTTCAGGCGGTCCATCAGGAGGGTCCGATTGGGCAGTCCCGTCAACTGATCGAAGAAGGCCAGTGCCTGGATCCTCTCTTCGGTCCTTTTCTGTGCCGTGATGTCGAAGTGGGTGCCGATGTAGTGGGTAACTGCCCCATCCTCCCCCGCTACGGCGGAGATGGTGAGCCATTTGGGGTACTCTTCACCGTTCTTGCGCCGGTCCCACACCTCACCCTGCCAACCACCGGTCTGCCCGATGGCCTCCCACATGGCCTTGTAAAAGTCCTGATTGTGGCGGCCCGACTTGAACATGCGCGGCGTCCGGCCCACGACATCCTCTGGGGCGTAGCCAGTGATCTCGGTGAACGCCTGGTTGACCCGCAGGATGGTCTCCTGGGCATCCGTGATGATCATGGCCTCCCTGGAATCGAAGACGGTCGCCGCCACCCTCAGGTCCGTCTCGATCCGTTTGCGGTCGGTGATGTCTTCGATGATCGACCAGATGGACGGCTGGCCATCCGGCAGCTTCATCAGCATGCCGTTGAGCCGGATGGAGATGAGGCTGCCCTCCTTGCGCACGTATTCCTTTTCGTAGGGTCCGTAGCGCCCGGTGCGCTTCAGGGATTCCAGCTGGCGGGCCTCCTCCACCTCGTAGGACTTGGGGGTCAAGGTCCAGTAGTCGAGGTGGGCGAGTTCCTGTGCGGTGTAGCCGGTCATGGCCTGGAAGGCGTCGTTGAATTCCAGGTAGTGGCCCTGCATATCCGTCAGCGCGATGCCCAGGGGTGACATCTCGTACAACCCTCGGAGCCTCGCCTCCCGGTCGCGGAGGCGCTCCTCCATTCTCACCCGTTCGGCCTGCAGGGCCGTGATCAGGAGACCCGTGAGGACCAGGGCGGTCATGTAGCTCCACAGGATCAATTGGCTGAGCTGGGGATTGAGGAAGCGGGAAAGCCCATGACCCATGAGCACGGCCCAGGCTGCCGCAAGGGAGAACCCCAGTCCGGCCAGGGCCGTACCCGTTCTCCCAAGGCGCAGGCCGGCCCAGGTGAGCAAGGGGAGGGTCAGCAAGGCGATGGGCAGTGACCGGCCTGCCTGCGAAGGGGGATGGATGAAGGCCAGCCAAACGACCGCGGCGGCGATGATGAGCCAGAGGACGTATTCCCTCCGGGCTTGCCTCAGCCGATCGAGGTTTTTCTGGTTGAGGGACAAGAGGAGCGGGGCGGCCAGGAACACGCCCACGGTATCTCCCATCCACCAGGAGAGCCAGGCTGGCCCTGCGGCCTTCAGCGGCATCGATCCCATGAGGAAGAGGCTCGCAGTGCCGAAGGTGGCCGAAACGGTCATGCCAAGGGCCGCCCCGACGATGAACAGGCCGACATCCTTCTGCCTCGAGAAGGCGGTGTCAAATTGGAACCGGGTGAGGTAGACCAGGGAGAGGATCGGCGCGAGGGTGTTGCCCACGGCGATGGCAGCGGCGAGGTGCCAGGTCGAGCCGATGGTGAGGTTGACCAGAAAAGCCCCCAGGGCGATGCCGGGCCAGACCCCGCGGCCCCATCGGAGGACCGCGGCCACCGCGAGGCCCGTCGGAAGCCAGATGAGGGTGATGTGCGTTCCCGCATAAGGTGTCTTCAGGCCCAGCCACCCCGTTGCAAAGTAGGCCAGGGCGAGAAGGCATTGCCGGTAGAACATCGAGGCTCTGGGGTGGGCTTGTTCCATCTGCGTGAGGGGGTCCGAGAGAGGCGTACCAGGAGCAAGAATGATCACACGCTCTGCTTTGAGAAAAGGTCTGGGCTGAACGGGGCGGTCTGGACGGCATTCCCGGTCTGATACCGACTCGCTATCGGTCTGCAGCCGGTAATGTTGACTTCGGTGCAGGGCTCACTTGGATCCAGGTGCTCTTCGCTTCACACCCAGGTCGTTGCGCTATGCTTCCTGCAGCTTTCGGGAGGTTCACATGTTCCGTCGCGTGGACGACTTCAAGACCATCTGGCAGCAGGAGGCGGAGAAGACCCTGGCGGTCTTCGCGGCCATCCCCGACGCGGCGGCCCACCAGGCCGTGGATGAGCAGCACCGGGACCTCCGGCGCATGGCCTGGCACCTGGTGGAGACCATCCTGGAACTGCCCCAGAACCTGGGTCTGAAGGTGAAGGGACCCGTCGGTCTGGGCTCCGATGGCTTCATCGCCACCCCGCCGCCTCCCACCATGGCCGAGACCGCTGCCGCGTATCGCGCGGTGAGCGAGTCCCTGCTGGATCACATGGGCAGCTGGAGCAACACCGAACTGGGCCGGAACTTCACCCTCTATGGCGAGACCTGGACCGGTGCCTTCGCGCTGTATGTGCTGGTGAGCCACCAGACCCACCACCGGGGGCAGATGACCGTCCTCATGCGGCAGGCGGGCCTGCATGTCCCCAGCCTCTACGGTCCGACCAAGGAGGGCTGGGCTGCGTTCGGGATGGAGGCGCCCAAGGTCTAGCGTTCGCTTACTTCAGGGGGAACTCCTTCCAGACAAACAGGACCACCTCCACCAGGATGAGCACGATGATGATCCACTCCAGCCGCTGATCCTTGCGGCGGGCCAGCACGTCCAGCACCGTGGCGCCCGCATCCTGGAGGTAGGCCACCTTCTGGTTCACAGCCGACAACCGTTCCTCCAGGTCGAACTGGTCGAAGAGGGCGCTGTCGAGGTGGGCCAGGGCCTCGCTTTCCCAGGTCTCCGGCGGATCATCGAAGAGGGTGAGGGTGTCCAGCACCGCGGCCCGCACCGCCATGGCGAAGCCCACCGTCCGCAGCAAGTCCTTCTGGCCGAACACCAGCCGCCCCTCGTCGCGGAGCGCCGTCACCACAGGCCCGAAGCGGGACATGGCCAGGCTCACCTCCACCTCCACCTCGTCCAAGGCGACGCTCTGGGCCAGGGCCAGGGAGACGACCTTCAGCTTGTCCAGGGAGAGCTCGCGCAGCCAGACCTCGGAGAAACCCACCCGGTCCGCCTCTGCCTGCAGGTGGACCCGCAGGTCATCCCGGGCGCCCTCCGCCCGGGCGCCCGTTCCCGGGAGGTCATCCAGATCGCGGAGCACTGCCTCCACGATCCCCGGGGAGGCGTTCCAGAACACCACGGCGCCGAAGCGCGAAAGGTAGACCCAGGCTCCGGCCTCGGGTTCGAGCACCAGGGGATTGGTGGACAGGACCCGGTAGTGGGGGTGGCGAGTGCAGAAGGCCCGGAAATCAATCTGGCCCAGGAAGTACTCGGCCCGGAGGAACAGCTCCTGGGCGGCCCCATTCAGGGGGAGCGGGATGTGCTGGAGCACCAGGGAACCCGAATCCATGGCCCCAATGTAGGCCTCAGGGGGCCACTCGGTGGTCCAGGCGATCGATCTGTTTGTTTAAGCTATTTTTTAACAATATTTTAGATATAGACAAAAAGAAATTTAGAAAAAGATGTTGCAACACGCTAATAACGGCCTAGACTTGATTGCATGGTGAAACACCTATTCCCTGGAGGCTTCATGCGACACCCCTTCCGCGTTCTGCTCGCCACCCTCGCCCTGGCGACGGTTCCTGCCCTGGCCGGTGAGGACACCTACAAGATCGATCCCGTCCACAGCGAGGTGAGCTTCAAGGTCAGCCACCTGCTGGCCAAGGTGAGCGGCCGCTTCACGAAGTTCGAGGGGCTCATCAAGGTCGACACCGCCGACATGAGCAAGTCCAGCGTGGACGTCACCATCGACGCCACCAGCCTCACCACCGACAACGAGGCCCGGGACAAGCACCTGAAGTCCCCCGATTTCTTCGACGTGGCGAAGTTCCCCGTCATCACCTTCAAGAGCACGGCCGTGAAGGAAGTGGCCAAGGGCAAGCTGGAGATCACCGGCGACTTCACCCTGCACGGCGTGACCAAGCGGATCAGCTTCCCCATCACCAACGCGGGGACCCAGCCCGGCATGGCGCCCGGCACCGTGATCGCGGGCTTCATCGACGGCGCCCTCAGCCTCAACCGCAATGAGTACGGCATCAAGACCTTCCCCGGCGTCGTCGGCGAGACCGTGGCCGTCAGCCTGAATGCCGAAGCCGGCAAGGTCGCCCCGACCGCTAAGAAGTAACGCTCGACCCGCGGCCCTCGAAGCCCTGCCCACCCCTTCCCGGAGGCCGCCATCCGCGGTCCCGGGAGGCCGGCGGCTTGGCGAGCGGGCTCACCCTCTGGAGATCCCAATGTCTTTCCCAGCCTCATCGATTGGTCCCCTCCAGGAGAACCCGGGTTCAGGACTGTCCTACCGCCTGAGGTTGCCGCAGCCCGCCCGGCCCAGGGCCCTCGTGGTGCTCCTGCACGGGGTGGGTGGCCAGGAGACGGACCTCGCCGACCTCGCGGCCGGGGTTGATCCTGAAACCCTGGTGGTGCTGGTCCGTGGCGGCCTTTCGCTTGGACCCGGACAGTTCGGCTGGTTCCGCGTGACCTTCACCGTGGAGGGCCCGAAGATCGCCATCGCGGAAGCCGAGGCCAGCCGCCACGCGCTCATCCGGTTCGTGGATCACATGCAGTCGCTTCATGGCGTGGAGGCCCGCCGGACCGTCATCGCGGGGTTCAGCCAGGGCGGCATCATGAGTGCCAGCGTGGCTCTCAGTGCACCCGAGCGCGTGGGCGGCTTCGCCATCCTGTCGGGCCGCATCCTGCCGGAGCTCGAACCCCGCATCGCTGGCCGGGAATGGTTGGCGCACCTGCGCGGCTTTATCGGCCACGGCGAACAGGACCCCACCCTCCCCCTGGCCTGGGCGCAACGGGCGGACCATTGGCTGGACGACCTGGGCATCCCCCACATCACGCGCGTATACCCCGCCGGCCACACCCTGAATCCAGAAATGCAGGCCGACGTCCTCGCCTGGATCGGCGGTCTCTCCGGAGCCGCCTGACATTGGTGGGTGCCGCTTCAAAACAGCCTTAGAATCGGGCTCCGATCTGGAGTTGGATGTCGAAGGCGCCGCTGTCGTCTTCGGAGCTGACACTGGTCCGGGTGGAGATTTTGGCGCCGGGGCTGAGGTAGAGGCCGAGGTTGAAGTAGGCGTGCCGGCCCAGGGTCCGGGTGTAGCCACCCCCGATGAAGGGGGCCGTGGTGGCGGCCCGGCTCACCTCGCCGGTCATCAGGGATTCCTCGCGCTTGGACCATCGATACACGGCCCCGCCGAGGTACCAGGTGCCCGGGGACTCGGGGCGGAAGAGGTAGTCCACGAGTGGACCAGTTCGCGCTTCGGTCGTTTCCGTCAGCCTGCGACCAGTGAAGGGATCATTGAAGTGGTCCCGCCACTGGACGTGCCGGTAGCCGAACTGCCAGTGGCTCGAGGCCGGCCGGAAGCTGATCTGGAAGTCCTGCCCCTGATCGGCCACGAGGAACACCCCGACCCCGGCCCGGAAGTCCTGGGCCTGCAGAAGGGAGATGCCCATGGTCAGCGCCATGAGCCATGCGAGGGAGCGCCGCCCCATCGGTCCACCTCCTTCCCGCTGGATAGGGTCTAGAACCTCCGCCCGATGCCCAGCCACACGTTGGGTCCGGTGGAATCGGTGTCGGCCGTGACGGTGGGCGGGGCCATGGAACCGCTGGCCGGCACATCATGCTTGAGACGGGCCCAGGAGTAGCTCACGCCAGCCTCGGCGTACCAGGTGCGCTTGTCCGAGAAGTAGACGTCCACGCCAGCGCCGACCGTGAACATGGGGAACCAGCCGTCGTTGTCGACGTGGACCAGGGTCTCATCCAGCAGGTCGTTGCGGAGGGTCAGGAGCGTCTGGTCCTTCTCGTAGGCGATGCCGAGGCCTGCCTGGAAGAAGGGGATCCAGCGGTGGTTGGTGCCCATGGGCCGGAACTGGACCAGGGCCAGGAGGTCAGCGTAGATCGAGTATTTCTGCTCGAAGGCGAGGGTGGCGGGGCCGGCGAGGGTGTCCACGGTGGTCGAGCCGTCGATCTTCCCGCGGGAGTAGTCGAGTTCGAGGCCCACCTTCCAGCGCGGTTCCAGTTCTCGGTAGGCCTGCACGCCAAGATTGAGATTCGCCACGTCGTCCCAGGTCTTGAACGACGAGCCCAGGGCCGCGTTGATGTCCTTGATCTGGCGGTTCGTCTCCGTCTGCTTGGGCCAGCTCTGCTGGAGGTAGACGGTCATGGTCCAGGGGTTCGGGGCCTCCTGGGCCCGGGCCGGGGCTCCGCTCAGGAGGAGGCCCGCGGCGAGCAGGCCGGAGGCGGGCAGGCGGAGGCGTGCGGAGGGCGTCGGCATGGGATCCCCGGAAAGGTTGCCCCATGGATAATCCCGGCCTTCCAGGGTGTCAATGCGAAAAGACGATTTCCGGGTCTTCTTGACAGGTCCGGTCCGGATGACAACCCTGGTCCATGCCCCTCTTCTCCCGTCCTGATGGCGACCTGGTCCGCGGCGAGGCCCCGGTGCGGCGCATCATGCCGTATCTCATGTGGGGGCGGAACGAGAGCTGCGTCTACCAGGAGTCCCTCTTCCGCATCGCCGCCGCGCGCACTTGGCTCAAGGCCTACAATCGCTCCCACCACCCTCGCGCCACGCTGTTCCACCTGGTGGCCTACGCGGTGGCCGTGGCCCTGGAGGTCCGACCGCGCCTGAACCGGTTCGTCTCCGGGGGGCGCATCTACCAGCGCCGGGGCGTGTTCTTCTCCTTCGTCGCGAAGAAGGCCTTCACGGAGGATGCCCCGGGGGCCACCGTGAAACTTGCGGCCACCGAGGGTGAGAGCTTTCCGGCCTTCTCTGCGCGCATCTCGACCCATGTGGACGAGGCGCGGGAGACGGTACGGGGTGTCGACAAGGAAGTGGCCCTGATCATGCGGCTCCCCGGTCCCCTGGTGCGTCTGCTGGTGGCCTTCGCCCGGGGCCTGGATCACTGGAATCTCTTCCCGGCGTTCATGATCCGCGACGATCCCATGTACGCGAGCATCTTCCTCGCCAACCTCGGGTCCGTGGGCGTGTCCGACGTCTTCCACCACCTCTACGAGTACGGCACTGTGTCCATCTTCGGAGCCGTCTCCGCCCCCCGGCGCGCGGCCTTCGTCAACCGTGATGGCGTGACCGTGGAGGAGGCCCTTGCGGTGCGCTGGACCTTCGATGAGCGCATCGATGACGCGTTCTCCTGCGCCCGCTCCCTGGTGCTGGTACAGAAGATCCTGGAGGACCCCGGCCGGTGGCTGGGGGCGCCGGAGGGGACGCCCGTGTGGCAGGGCACGGCGATGGATGCGCGGGAATCATGACGGCCGGGGCGATCGTCACCTTGCGGCCCTCCGAGCGGCTCACGGTCCTGGTCCTTGCTGGCCTGCTGTTGCTGACCCTCCTGGCGCACCCTGAAGGTTGGGGCCTCCGGACCGCGACTTTCATGGGACTGCTCCTGGCGGTCCTGCTGCTGGGCCGGTCCAGGGGAAAGGGGGCCCTGTGGCTGCGCGACTTCGCCCCCGTGGCGGTGGTGCTGCTCGTGTTCCTACTCCTGCAGCCTCTGGTGGTGACCGTGAACCCGCATCGGTGCGACGCAGCGCTGGCCGCCTTCGACCAGCGCTGGTTCAGCAGCCTGGCGGCGGCCTGGCACGGCGCCTTCGGCCGGCCCGCGGTCTTCACCGACCTGGTCTACCTCGCCTATGCGAGTTTCTACCTGCTGCCCATCGCCGTGGGCGTGCTGGCGCGGCTCCGCCTGGGTCCCGAGGGCTACGAGCGAGTGGCGTTCGTGATCCTCCTCGGGTTCTACCTGTCCTTCCTCGGCTACTTCCTCTGGCCCGCAGAGGGCCCCCGGGTGCCTGAGGCCCTGGCAGCGGCCCAACTGGGAGGGGGAGCGATCTCCCAGGCCGTCCGGGCCTTCCTCCACGGTGCCGAGGCCACCACCCTGGATGCCTTCCCCAGCGGCCACACGGCCCTGTCCGTGCTGCCCGCCTACCTGGCCACGCGGGCCTTCCCCCGCCTGGCGGTGCTTTTCTGGGTCTGGGCTCTGGCCATCGTGTTCGCCACCGTCTACATCGGCGTCCACTACCTGGCAGACGTGGCCGCGGGCCTCCTGCTGGCGGGTCTCACCCTGGCGCTGGCCTCCCCGCTGGCGCGTGGCCTGGACATCGGCACCCGCCTGTTCACCGCTCCAGAATGAAGGTCACCGGACCGTCGTTCACCAGCTCGACCTCCATGTGCTCCTGGAAGAAGCCGGATTTCACGCGGGGGTACTGGGCCTTCAGCAGATCGAGGAACTTGCGGAAGAGCACCCGGGCCGCCTCGGGATTCATGGCCTGATCGAAGGAGGGCCGCCGGCCCCGGACGATGCTGCCGGCCAAGGTGAACTGGCTGATGGCCAGGATCTCGCCACCCATCTCCTGCAGGCCGAGGTTCATCTTCCCGTCGCCATCCTCGAAGATGCGCAGGGAGGCGATCTTGGCCGCAGCCCAGGCGCAGGTCTCCTCCGTGTCCCCAGTCTCGAGGCCCGCCAGCACCAGCAGGCCGGGCCCGATGGCGGATTCCAGCCCCCCGCACCGCACCGAAGCCCGTTTCACCCGCTGGATGACCGCCTTCATCGGACCCCCCTTCGAACTGTGCCATGGGGAAGGCGCCAGGTCATCGGTGGGCGCCCAGCCCGCCATTCATCCTCAACCTCCAGGTCCGCTTCGGCGTAACCTGATTTCCTCACCCATTCTTTCCAAGGAGCCCAAGACCATGAAACGCCATTCGACCATGTCCAGCCTCCTGTGGTCTGGCCTAGCCCTGGCCCTGGCGCTGCCTCTGGCCGCCGCGGAAGCCAAGGCCCCGGCCGCCGAGGCGAAGAAGAGCCAGCTGCCGCCCCTTATCGATCGGGACAAGTTCTTCGGGAACCCCGAGATCGCGGCGGCCCAGTTGTCTCCCGATGGGAAATGGATCGCCTTCCTCAAGCCCTACAAGGAAACCCGCAACATCTGGGTGAAGAAGGTGGGCGAGCCGTACTCGAAGGGGCGGCTGCTCACGGCGGATCCCAAGCGCCCCATCCCGGCCTTCTTCTGGAGCCGGGACGGCAAGCAGATCCTCTTCGTGCAGGACAAGGACGGTGACGAGAACTTCAATGTCTATGCCGTCGATCCGGCGGCCTCCGCCGCGCCCGGCAAGGACGTGCCCGAGGCCCGCAACCTGACGGCCGCCAAGGGCGCCCGGGCCATGATCTACTCCGTGCCCAAGGCGGACCCCGACACGATCTATGTGGGCCTCAACGACCGTGACGCCGCCTGGCATGACGTCTACAAGGTGAAGATCTCCACGGGCGAGCGGACCCTGCTCCGGAAGAACACCGAGCGCATCGCCGGCTGGATGTTCGACAAGCAGGCGAACCTGCGCCTCGCCCTCCGCACCACGGACAAGGGCGACACCGAGATCCTCCGCGTGGATCCCGAGGGCTTCAAGAAGGTCTACGAGTGCACCGTCTTCGAATCCGCGGCGCCGGTGAATTTCCACAAGGACGGCAAGCGGGTCTTCCTGGAGACCAACAAGGGCGCCCGGGATCTCAGCGAGCTGGTGCTCTTCGATCCCGCCTCCGGGCAGGAGGAGAAGCTCGAATCCGATCCCAAGGGCCGCGTGGACTTCGGTTCCGCCGTGTTCTCCGACTTGACGGACGACCTGATCGCCACCACCTACAACGATGACCGCACCCGGATCTACTGGAAGGACAAGGCCTGGGAGGCGGACTACAAGCTGCTCCAGAAGAAGCTGCCGGGTCGGGAGATCAGCCTGGCCTCCATGACGAACGACGAGCAGCTGGTGATGGTGGCCGCCTACAGCGACCGGGATCCCGGCACCCGCTACCTCTTCGACCGCCGCACCAAGAAGCTGAGCCTGGAATACGTATCGCGGGAGGACCTGCCCCGGCCGTACATGGTCGCCATGCAGCCCATCCGCTACAAATCCAGCGACGGCCTGGAGATCCCCGCGTACCTGAGCCTGCCCAAGGGCGTTCCCGCCAAGGGCCTGCCCCTGGTGGTGGTGCCGCACGGCGGCCCCTGGGCCCGGGACACCTGGGGTTTCAACAGCCTGGCCCAGTTCCTGGCCAACCGCGGCTATGCCGTGCTGCAGCCCAATTTCCGCGGCTCCACCGGCTATGGCAAGAAGTTCCTCAACGCAGGCAACAAGCAGTGGGGCGACCTCATGCAGGACGACCTCACCTGGGGTGTGAAGTATCTGGTGGCCAAGGGCATCGCCGATCCCAAGCGCGTGGGCATCCTGGGCGGTTCCTACGGCGGCTATGCCACGCTGGCCGGCGTGACTTTCACCCCGGACCTCTATGCCGCGGCCGTCTCCATCGTGGGACCCTCCAACCTGCTGACCCTGCTCGAGACCATCCCGCCCTACTGGGAGGCCGGCCGCATCATCTTCCACGAGCGCATGGGCAACCCCAACACGCCCGAGGGCAAGAAGCAGCTGGAGCGCCAGTCGCCCCTGAACTCCGCGGCGAAGATCCACACGCCGCTCATGGTGATCCAGGGCGCCAACGATCCCCGCGTGAAGAAGGCGGAGAGTGATCAGATCGTCATTGCCCTGCGCGACCGGGGCTTCCCGGTGGAGTACCTGTGCGCGCCGGACGAAGGCCACGGCTTCGCCCGCCCCGTGAACAGCCAGGCCATGTTCGCCGCCGCGGAGACGTTCCTGGCGAAGTATCTCAAGGCCCGCCATCAGGAGGGCGGCAAGCCGGATGTCATGAAGCGCCTGCCGGAGATCACCGTCGATCCCAAGACCGTGGTGCTGGCGAAGAAGACTGATGCGGCCTCGGCGACCGTTCCCAAACCCATCGCCAAGCCCACCGCCGGAACCTTGAACTATGCGGGCACCTTCGCGGTGGGGCCCCGCTCCATGGCCATCACCATGGTCCGGACGGTGAAGGAAGAAGGCGGATTCTGGGTGGTGGCCGATGCCACCAAGCTGCCGGGCGGTGAAGCCATGGACACCACCACCATGGCCCTGGACACCCTGGTGCCCCTGAAGCGCCAGGTGAAGCAGGGCCCGGTGGTCATCGAGATGGCCTTCGACGGCGGCAAGGCCACCGGGACGATGGCCATGGGCGGCAACGCCAAGCCCTTCAGCATCGAGCTGGGCGGCGGGGCCTACGCCGAAGGCTCCGGGGCCGAGGACGCCCTGGCCTGCCTGCCCCTGGCGGAAGGCTACACCGTCACCTTCCGCAATGTGGACCTCCAGCGCCAGAAGGTCCAGCTCAAGCAGGCCAAGGTGCTGGGCCAGGAGGATCTGAAGGTGCCCGCGGGCAGTTTCAGGGCATGGAAGGTGGAGCTCACCTCCGCCGAAGGCGATCCCGGCAGCAAGACGCTGTGGGTGGACACCACCAGCCGCAAGCTGCTCAAGATTGTGGAAACCGGCCCCCAGATGGGTGGCGCCGTGGTGACCGTGGAACTGCAGAACTGAACGCTGGACGACTACAGAAAGGGCCGGGCATCACCCGGCCCTTTCTGTTGGGAAGGTCTCATTTCAGTCGCAGCTTCTGTTGGAGCTTCCCCACCAATTCCCTGGCCTCGGGATGCCCGAACCCTGCGGCGGCTCCACCGTAGAGCAGCGCGCACAGGGCCACGAGGGGGAGCAGGCGGAAGGCGAGCAGGGCCCGGGTGAAGGCGTGGGGCGCATCCAGCGCAAGGAATCGGGCGCCGATCCAGGCCAGCAGGCCCATGAGGATGCAGGCCGCCAGGGCGCGGGCGGTGGCCTTCAGGAGGGGGCGCAGGTCCAGGCCGGGCAGGCGCGGGCGCAGGCGCAGCAGCAGGCCCGCCAGGCCCGCAAGGCTGGCGAGGCCGTTGGCCAGGGCCAGGCCGCCGGTGCCGAGGGGTTTCAGCAGGGCGAGGCTGAGGGCCACGTTCAGCAGCAGGGTGCCGCCGGCCAGGGCCGCCGGGCCGCGATAGTCCTTGAGGGCGTACAGAGCCTGGTTGCCAAGGCGCTGGGCGGCCACGAAGACCAGGCCTACGGACTGGAACACGAGAGTGAGGGCCGTCCAATCCGAGGCCATCGGCGTGTAGGCGCCCGTGCGGAAGAGCAAGGCGCAGATCGGGCGCGCCAGCACGGCCAGCCCCACGGAGGCCGGCAGCACCAGCAGGGCCGAGGCGGAGATGGACTGGGTGAGGCTGCGGCCCATCCCGGGCCAGTCCCTGGCTTCGGCCTGGCGCGACAGCGTGGGCAGGCTGGCGGTGGCGAGGCTCATGGCGAAGAGACCCAGCACCATCTCGCCCATCATGCCGCTGTTGTAGAGCACGATCTGGGCGCCGTTGGGCAGCAGGGAGGCCAGCATGGCGCTGATAAGGGCGTTGATGGGGTAGATGCCCGCCGCCAGCAGGCCCGGCCCCATACGCTTGAGGGCCTTCGCCACCCAGGGATCCCGGAAGTGCAGGCCGAAGGAGAGGCCGAAGCCCTCCTTCCGGACGGCGGGCAGCACCACCAGCAGCTGGAGCACCCCTCCCGCCAGCACGGCGATGGCGCAAATGACGGCCACGGTCTCGAGGGGGAGGCGTCCCTTCTGCTCCAGCACCCGCAGCGCGGTCCACCCGAAGGCGATGAAGGCCAGGTTCCAGAACACCGAGACGGAGGCGGCCAGGGCGAAGCGGTGGCGCAGGTTCAGCAGGCCGGTGAACCCCGCCGTCAGGCTCACCAGGGCCAGGTAGGGGAACATGATACGGCCCAGCAGGGTGGTGAGCTCTCCCTGGGATTCCGGGCGCCCCATCATCAGCAGCCCTGCCAGGGGCCCCATGAAGAGCAGTACCAGGACGACACCCGCCAACAACAGAGCCAGCAGGGTGCCCAGGAAGCGCGCCGCCACGGCCTTCACGGCGGCCTCGCCCTCGGTCGCCTCCGCTTCCGCCAGGGTCGGCAGAAAGGCCGCGGTCATGGTGCCCTCGGCGGTGAACCGGCGCAGCATGTTGGGCAGCCGGAAGGCGACGGCGTAGGCATCCGCCGCCGCACCCGCTCCCAGCACATGGCTGAGGAAGAAAGTCTGGAGCAGGCCCGTGAGCCGGCTCAGCAGCGTCATGAAGCCCACGACCCCCGCAGAGCGGAGCAGGCTGGGGCGGGCGGGGGTGGGATCGCTCACGGTCGGCACTGGGCGGAGTGGTCCATGAGGCTCCCGGGATTGGAGCCGCTAGTCGGAATTGAACCAACGACCATCCGCTTACAAGGCGGGCGCTCTACCAACTGAGCTATAGCGGCACGGTGTCCAGTCTATCGGATTCTTGGCCGGGCCTGAACTGCGCAGGTGAAGGCTGTGGCCAACCTGGTTGTTATGGATCCGCGGACGGGTCCCCGCTCGGCAGGCGATATTTAGTCGCCTGCCGAGCGACCCGTCATCGCGGATCCCCGGTCGGGTCGCGCTTCAGCTCTTCCATGAAGGTCTCCATCCACTTGGTGGAGAAGGTGCCGGCGATGAAGTCGGGGTGGTCCATGATGCGGCGGTGCAGGGGGGCCGTGGTCTTGATGCCCTCGATGACCAGCGTGTCCAGGGCGCGGCGCATGCGCGCAATGGCCTCGGTGCGGTTGGCGCCGTAGGCGATCAGCTTGGCCACCATGGAGTCGTAGTGGGGCGGGATCACGGCATCCTGATGCATGGCAGTATCCACGCGGATGCCGGGGCCGCCGGGGAAGTGCAGGGCCGTGATGCGGCCGGGGCAGGGCGTGAACTTGAAGGGATCCTCGGCGTTGATGCGGCACTCGATGGCGTGGCCCTTCTGGACCACGTCTTCCTGCCGGAAGCTCAGCTTCTGGCCGGCCGCGATGCGGAGCTGCTCCTTCACGATGTCGATGCCCGTGACCAGCTCGGTGACGGGGTGCTCCACCTGGACGCGGGTGTTCATCTCCATGAAGAAGAAGTCGCCGCGCTTGTCGAGGAGAAACTCGATGGTGCCTGCGTTGTAGTAGCCCACGGCCTTCGCGGCGCGCACGGCCGTATCGCAGATGCGCTGGCGTAGGGCGGGTTCGAGGACGGCGCTGGGGCTTTCCTCGATGAGCTTCTGGTGGCGGCGCTGGATGGAGCACTCGCGCTCGCCCAGGTGCACCACATTGCCGAAGAGGTCCCCCATGATCTGGACTTCGATGTGGCGAGGCTCCAGGAGGTACTTCTCCATGTAGACGCTGTCATCACCGAAGGCGCCCTTGGCCTCGCTGCGGGCGTTGTTGTAGAGGTCGGGCAGCTCCTCGGCGTTGTTGCAGATGCGCATGCCACGCCCGCCACCCCCCGCGCTGGCCTTGACGATGACGGGATAGCCGATCTGCTCGGCCACGATCAACGCCTCTTCCACCGTTTCGATGATGCCGTCGCTGCCAGGCATGAGGGGCACGCCCGCTTCCAGCATGGTGGCTTTGGCCTGGGCCTTGTTGCCCATCTTGCGGATGATCTCGGGGCTGGGGCCGATGAAGGTGATGCCGCAGGCCTGGCACACTTCGACAAAGTGGGCGTTCTCGCTGAGGAAGCCGTAGCCCGGATGGATGGCTTCGGCGCCAGTGACTTCCGCCGCGGCGATGACCTGGGGGATGTTCAGGTACGACTTGGACGAGGGTGCGGGGCCGATGCACACTTCCTCGTCGGCGAACCGCACATGCAGGGCGTTGCGATCGGCCTCGGAGTAGACGGCCACGGTCTGCACGCCCATTTCCTTGCAGGCCAGGATCACGCGGAGCGCGATCTCGCCGCGGTTGGCGATGAGCACTTTCTTGAAGGGCGGCGCGTCGACGGGTGCCGCGACGGGGGTTGCCTTGCGTTTGATGGCGGCGCCCATGGCCTACCCGATCCGGACCGCGAAGAGGCGCTCGCCGTACTCCACGGGAGTGCCATTCTCCACCAGCACCTTCACGATCTCGCCGGCCACGTCGCACTCGATTTCGTTCATGAGCTTCATGGCCTCGACGATGCAGAGAGTCTGGCCGGGCTTCACGAAATCGCCCGGGGAGGCGTAGGGCGTGGCGGTGGGATTGGAGGCGCGGTAGAAGGTGCCGACGATGGGGCTGGTGACGTAGTGGATGCCAGGCTCATCCGCGGGGACCGTCGGCTGGACGGCGGGGGCTGCCATGGTGGGGAAGGGCTGGGGCGCGGGGGCCGCGGCGACCATCATCGGGGCGGCCTGGATCATGGGCGCCGGGCCGTCCTTGCGGATGCGGAAGCGCATGTCGCCGGCCTCGAACTCGAATTCCTGGAAGGGTTCGCGGCCCACCAGGGCGATGAGGGCCTTGATTTCCTCCAGGCCCAGGGGGCCACCCGGAGTGGCGCGTGGGGGGGTGGCCTTGGGGGCGGCGGCCTTGAGTGCGGCGGGCTTGGGGGCCGGAGTGGGCTTCTTGGGGGCAGCGGACTTCTTGCGGGAGGTGCTCATCAGGGCTCCAACGATCGGATCGGGCTGGGGAAGGGAACGAGCATACCAAACCAGCCTGAGAGGGTCAGGTCACGATTCTTCAGGGGGATCCGCGGCCACGGCCTTCTTGCGCAGCCGGGGGCCGGTTTCTTCGGGGCGGAACTCTTTGCGGGCCGCGTCCAGGATGCCGTTGAGGAATTGCGTGCCTTCCTGGTCGCTGAATTCCTTCACGATCTCCAGGGCCTCGTTGATGACGATGGGGAAGGGCACTTCCTTGACGTACATCAGCTCGTAGAGCCCCAGCCGCAACAGGTTGCGGTCCACGGCGGCCATGCGGTGGATCTTCCAGTGCTCAGCGTACTTCGTCAGCACGTTGTCGATCTCGTCCATGTGGCCGTGAACCCCGTCCACCAGACGCCGGGCGTAGTAGAAGGCGTCCCGATTCAGATCCTGGATGGCGTAGAACCCCGCAAAGACCTGGTCCGGCTGGTAGCCGGTAAGGTCCATGGCGTACAACATTTGAAGAGCGTACTCGCGCCCCCGACGACGGACACCCATCTACTTCCGCCCCTTGGTTCCAGCCTTCAGCGTGTGGGCGAGGTCGGCCATCTCGAGGACGCTCTGGGCGGCCTCCCAGCCCTTGTTGCCCATCTTGGCGCCGGCGCGGTCGATGGCCTGCTCCACGCTGTCGGTGGTCAGCACGCCGAAGGACAGCGGCAAGCCGGTATCCAGGGCCACCTGGGCCGCGCCCTTGGTGACCTCGGCGGCGATCATGTCGAAGTGGGGCGTGCCACCACGGATCACCGAGCCCAGCACGATGATGCCGGCGTAGCGGCCGCTCTGGGCCGCCAGCTTGGCCGCCTGGGGCAGCTCGAAGCTCCCCGGGACGCGGATGAGGTCCATCTGATCTTCGTGGCCCCCATGTCGGAGGATGCAGTCCTTCGCGCCCTCGATGAGGCGGTCCACGATGAAATCGTTCCAGCGCGAGGCCACCAGCGCGAAGCGATCGCCGTCATGGACGCGGATGTGGCCCTCAAAGATCCCCATGGGAACCCCCCGAAAGGTGGTCAAGAACTGATGAGACTAGCACAAAAGAAGTTTGTTGCCACGGATGAACACAGATGAACACGGATTGGTTCCGTCTCATCTGTGTTTATCCCCCCGCCAACGCATGCGTTGGCGGGGGTCTAGGGTCTTGTCCATCTGTGGCGAATTCACTACACCTGGACGGTGTCGGCGATCTCGCGGAAGTCCGCAATCTGGTCGAAGTTCATGTAGCGGTAGATGTCGCCCGCCTTCTGCCCCACGACGCCGATCTGGGCCATGTACTCGGCCACGGTGGGGATCTTTCCCAGCAGGGCGCAGATGGCGGCGAGTTCCGCGGAGCCTAGGTAGACGCGGGTATCGAGGCCCAGGCGGTTCGGGAAGTTGCGGGTGGAGGTGGACATGGCCGTGCTGCCCTTGCGGACCTGGGCCTGATTGCCCATGCACAGGGAGCAGCCGGGCATCTCCATGCGGGCCCCGGTGCGGCCGAGGATGCCGTAGTAACCCTCCTGGGTGAGGACGTAGGCATCCATCTTGGTGGGCGGGGCGATCCACAGGCGGGTGGCGAGGTCGGTCTTGCCGTCCAGCAGCTTCCCGGCGGCGCGGAAGTGGCCGATGTTGGTCATGCAGGAGCCGATGAACACCTCGTCGATCGTGTCACCGGCCACGGCGGACAGCAGCTTCACGTCATCCGGATCGTTGGGACAGGCCACGATGGGTTCCTTCACGTCGGCGAGGTTGATCTCGATGACGGCGGCGTACTCGGCGTCCGCATCCGGCGCCAGCAGCTCGGGCTGGGCGATCCAGGCCTGCATGGCCTTGATGCGGTTCTCCAGCGTCTCGCGGTGCTCGTAGCCGTTGGCGATCATCCACTTCATGAGCGTGATGTTCGAGGTCATGTACTCGATGATCGGTTCCTTGTCCAAGCGCACGGCGCAGCCGGCGGCGGACCGCTCGGCGGAGGCGTCGGACAGCTCGAAGGCCTGCTCCACCTTGAGCTTGGGGAGGCCCTCGATCTCGAGGATGCGGCCGCTGAAGATATTCTTCTTGCCCTTCTTCTCGACGGTGAGCAGCCCCTGCTGGATGGCGTAGTAGGGGATGGCGTTCACCAGGTCGCGCAGGGTGACGCCGGGCTGCAGCTCACCCTTGAAGCGCACCAGCACGGACTCCGGCATGTCCAGGGGCATGACGCCCGTGGCGGCGGCGAAGGCCACCAGGCCCGAGCCCGCGGGGAAGGAGATGCCGATGGGGAAGCGGGTGTGGGAGTCGCCCCCGGTGCCGACCGTGTCGGGCAGGAGCAGGCGGTTCAACCAGCTGTGGATGACGCCGTCGCCGGGCTTCAGGGACACGCCGCCGCGGTTGGTGATGAAGGGCGGCAGCTCGCGGTGGGTCTTCACGTCCACGGGCTTGGGGTAGGGCGCAGTGTGGCAGAAGGACTGCATCACCATGTCGGCAGAGAACTGGAGGCAGGCCAAGTCCTTCAGCTCGTCGCGGGTCATGGGGCCTGTGGTGTCCTGGGAACCCACGGTGGTCATCTTCGGCTCGCAGTAGGTGCCGGGGCGGATGCCGGCCACACCACAGGCTTTGCCCACCATTTTCTGGGCCAGGGAGAAGCCCTTGCCGGTGTCCTTGGGCACGGCCGGTAGCCGGAAGGTGGTGGAGGCCGGCAGACCCAGAGCTGCCCGGGCCTTGGCCGTGAGACCGCGGCCGACGATGAGGGGGATACGGCCGCCGGCGCGGACTTCGTCGAAGATCACGTCGGACTTCACCTTGAATTCCGAAATGACCTTCCCGTTCTTCAGGGCCTTGCCTTCGTAGGGGCGCAGCTCGATGACATCGCCCATCTCCATGCCATTGACGTCGAGTTCGATG
This sequence comes from Geothrix campi, assembly GCF_024609265.1. GTDB lineage: Bacteria > Acidobacteriota > Holophagae > Holophagales > Holophagaceae > Geothrix > Geothrix campi. The sequence goes on from NZ_JANHMP010000002.1 coordinate 313,422, forward strand.
GGCAGGGCACCAGCGTCTTCCATGGTGTTGTAGAAGATGGGGGCGATCTTGGAGCCCAGGCACACGCCGCCGAAGCGCTTGTTGGGCACGAAGGGGATGTCTTCGCCCGTGAACCACAGCACGGAGTTGGTGGCGGACTTGCGGCTCGATCCCGTGCCCACCACATCGCCCACGTAGGCCACGAGGTTGCCCTTGGCCTTGAGGGCCTCCAGCTGCCTGAGGGGGCCCACCTTGCCGGGCTCGTCAGGGGTGATGCCGGGGCGGGCGTTCTTCAACATGGCCACGGCGTGAAGTGGGATGTCGGGGCGACTCCAGGCATCGGGGGCGGGGGAGAGGTCGTCGGTGTTGGTTTCGCCGCTGACCTTGAAGACCGTCAGGGTCAGGCTCTGTGGCACCTCGGGGCGGCTGGTGAACCACTCGGCCTCGGCCCAGGACTTCAGCACGGCCTTCGCGTTCGCATTGCCCTGGTCGGCCTTGGCCTTCACGTCGGCGAAGGCATCGAAGACCAGCAGGGTCTTCTTGAGGCCCTCGGCGGCGATCCCGCCCACGGTGGCGTCGTCCAGCAGGTCGATGAGGGGCTTCACGTTGAAGCCGCCCAGCATGGTGCCCAGCAGCTCCGTGGCCTTCTCGCGGGAGACCAGGGCCACCTTCTCCTTGCCGCTGGCCACGGCGGCCAGGAAGGCGGCCTTCACGCGGGCGGCGTCGTCCACGCCGGCGGGGACGCGGTGGGTCAGCAGGTCGAGGAGGAAGGCCTCCTCACCCTTGGGAGCGTTGGCCAGCAGGTGGGTGAGCTCGTCGGTCTGGGCCTCGGTGAGCGGCAGGGGCGGAATCCCGAGGGCGGCACGCTCGGCAACGTGTTGGCGATAGGCTTGCAGCACGGTCAACTCCCCTGGAAACGCCCCTTGGCGCGAACGATATGGCTTTGGCGGGGCACCATCCCCCGCAGAGGGCAGGCATAGACTCCCGCCACGTCCATTCTACATGGGCGATTCGGGAGGAGCGCCCACGGGCGCCGTCTTCGAGGCTAATTCCTAGTAGCCTGCCGCCTGGCCGTCCTTCCGCGACTCGCTGGCCCCGAAGTAGACCTTCTGCGTGGGGTCCCAGCGGATGGCCTGGTAGCCGCCGTAGCCGCCGAACATCCAGCCCACGCCGTGGCCGCGGTTCATCAGCTCGCGGACGGTCTCGTAGGGGAAGCCGCTTTCCAGCTGGATGGTACCTGGCAGCTTCCCCTTCTCGCCCGTGGGCTCCGGGGAGCCGTCGTGGCTCATTCGGGGGGCGTCGCCGGCCTCCTGGGCGTTCATGGCGAAGTCGATGAGGTTCATGACGATCTGGACATGGCCCATGGGCTGGAACTCGCCGCCCATGACGCCGTAGCTGAGGAAGGGCCGGCCGTCCTTGGTGATGAAGCCGGGGATGATGGTGTGGAAGGGCCGCTTGCCCGGCGCGTAGGTGTTGGCGTTGCCTTCTTCGAGATTGAACAGCTCACCGCGGTCCTGGAGACAGAAGCCCAGGTCACCGGGCGTCATGCCGCTGCCCATGCCGCGGTAGTTGCTCTGGATGAGGCTCACCATGTTGCCCTCGCCGTCGGCGGTGGTGAGGTAGACCGTGTCGCCTTCCTTCAGGGGCGGGTGGCCGGCCTCCAGGCGGCGCGAAGCGCGGTCACCGATGAGAGCCCGCCGCTGGGCCGCGTAGTCCTTTGATAGCAGCCAGGAGAGCGGCACCTTCATGAAGGCGGCATCGGCGTAGAACTTGGCCCGGTCCTCGAAGGCCAGCTTCTTGGCCTCCGCGAACAGGTGCACATGCTGCGGGCTGCCGAAGGGGATCTTCGAGAAGTCGTAGCCCTCGAGGATGTTCAGCATCTGGAGCGCCGCGATGCCCTGGCCATTGGGGGGCAGCTCCCACACGTCGTAGCCGCGGTAGTTGACGCTGACGGGTTCCACCCAGTCCGAGTGGTGGGCCGCCAGGTCCTCGTAGCTGAGGAAGCCGCCGTTGGCCTCCATGTAGGCATCGATCTTCCGGGCGATCTCGCCCTTGTAGAAGGCGTCGCGGCCATCCCTGGCCAGGAGCTCCAGCGTCCGGGCCAGGCGCGGGTTGCGGAAGACCTCGCCGCTCACGGGGCCCCGCTTGCCGTCCACGGTGAAGGTTTCGAGGAAGCCCGGATACTTGCCCAGCACGGGCACGCTGCGGTCCCAGTAGTAGGCGATGAGCTCGCTGACGGGGAAGCCCTCCTTCGCGTACTTGATGGCCGGGGCCAGCACCTGGGCCATGGGCAGCTTGCCGAACTTCTTGTGGAGCTCGAACCAGCCGTCCACGCAGCCGGGCACGCTCACAGGGAGCGGCCCCTGGGCCGGGATGTGCTTCAGGCCCAGCTTCTTGAAGTGATCGAGGGTGAGCGATTTCGGCGAGCGTCCGCTGCCGTTGAGGCCGTGGAGCTTCTTCGCCTTCGCGTCCCACACGATAGCGTAGAGGTCGCCCCCCATGCCGCTGCCCGTGGGCTCCATGAGGCCCAGGGCCGCGTCCGCAGCGATGGCCGCATCCACGGCGGAGCCGCCCTGCTTGAGGATGTCGAGCGCGATCTGTGTTACCAGGGCCTGGCTCGTACAGGCCATGCCGTGCTGGGCGGCCACCTCGGAGCGGGTGGCAAAGGCCCGGCCCGTCACCCGGTCCCCTCCACGCAGAGGAGACAGGGCCATCAGGCCGACAGCGAGCGGAGCCAGGGAGCGGAGCAGCGGGGAGCGCATGGAATCTCCTTCTTTCAATCCTGGAGGTCTTCCAGGCCGGGCCAGCAGGTCTCGCTGGCCCGGCGAGTGGTGATCGTGGCACCGGTGGACGCGGAGGGCGCCGCGAACTTAGGATCGAGAATCCGGGCGATCTGGTCCTTCAGGTCATCCAGGTGGGCGCGGAGGGCCTTGTCGCCGCCGGGTCGGGACACCAGGGCCTGGAGAGCCTTCAGCTCGGCGCGGACCACGCCGCGGGTGTCGTCGCTGGTGTTCACGGGCAGCTGAGACATGCCGAGCCCGCCCATGGCCAGGCTGGGGGCCGGAGCCTGGTTCAACAGGTTGCCCAGGAGCTCCAGGTAGGCGCGCTGGAGGTTCCGCCGGGCCGGGGCGACCTTGGCCCCGGGGGCCTGCAGCTCGGTGAAGACGCCGCCGCGCAGGTCCGTCAGCAGCTGGGTGGCGGTGTAAGCCTTGTCCCCCTGCAGGGCCTCCTGTTCTTCCAGTCGGGACAGGCGGGCACGGTCCAGCAGGGTGGTCAGCACGCCGCGCTGTGCGGTCAGCAGTCGGACCTGTCCCGCGTCGGGCTCCAGCTTGGCCAGTAGGGCCGGATCCATCAGCCAGGTGGGCGTCTTGAAGACGGTCCCGTTGAGGTACTTCACGGCCTCGGCTTGGCGGGCCCGGGGCACGGGCGTGAACCGGCCGCCGTCCTGTCCGGCGTGCTTGTTCTCGGTGTCGAAGCCGCCCACGAGCACGGCCACGTGGCCCAGCTCCCGGCGCCACTGGCCCCAGATGGCCTCGTAGAGGTGGGCGAAGTCCTTGAAGTCCTCGCCCGGCTTCAAGGCCGCCTTCGGCAGGAACCCGACCACGCGCTGGAGGTTCTTCGTGCCGAGCGTCGTGGCCTTCACGGCATCCGCGTCGCCCACGGCTTCGGTCTGCTCGCCAGGATCGACGCCCGCGCCGCCGGCGGTGGAGAACCGGAGCCAGGGCTCCGCCTCCTGGACCTTCAGCCAATCGTTGAGGGTGGCCTTCTCATCATCGGTGGTCTTCGCCGCGGGGATCGGTGTGTAGCCCCACTTCACGGCGAACTTGTCGTAGGGGCCGAGCTTCGGGATCAGGTCTGCAGGATCGAAGCCGTCTTCGGGTTGGGCCACGTAGTTGAAGCGGCAGTAGTCCATGAGGGTGGACACATGGCCCATCTTCTTCACCCAGGCCTTGTCGCGGATCTTCTCGAAGGGGTACTGGGAACTGGCCTTGAAGTTGTGGGGGAAGCCCAGGGAGTGGCCCACCTCGTGGGTCACGACGTAGGCCAGCAGCTCGCCCATGAGGTCGTCCGGCAGGGGCAGGGTCTGGGCTCGCTTGTCCAGGGGCGCCACCTGGGTGAAGTACCAGTCGCGCTGGAGCTGGAGGATGTTGTGGTAGATCACGATGTCGGCTTCCAGGATCTCGCCGGTGCGGGGATCGCTGATGTGGGGCCCGTAGGCGTTGGCGACCGGCGAGGGCACCCAGCGGATCACCGAGTAGCGGGCGTCCCCGGCGTCGAAGTCGGGATCCTCCTCCTTGGTGGGCGCCAGCTTCGCGACGATGGCCCCCTTGAAACCCGCACCCTCGAAGGCGGGCTGCCAGGCCTCCACGCCCTTCTTCACGAAGGGCACCCACTGGGCCGGTGTGGCGCGGTCGATGTAGAAGGTGATGGGCTTGACGGGCTCGCTCACGGCGGCGGCGGGGTCCTTCTTCTCCAGGCGCCAGCGGGTGATGTAGGTCCGGCGGGCGGCCTCATGCTCGGGCCGCCCGTAGTCCGTGTTCCGCACGCTGAAGAAGCCCAGGCGCTCGTCGGAGACGCGGGCCATCATGGGCTTTTCGGGCAACTCGACGAAGGAGTAGAACATCGCCACGGTGCCACTGGTGCCGGGCCGCAGCGTGGGCGTGCCGAAGGGCGAGGGCGCGGGAAGGGCCGTGGCGCCCGCGGGGCTGAAGGGCACGCTGTAGGTCTGCAGGGCTTCGATGTTGAGGTTGGCCGGGAAGGCCTTCACCTTGTCCACGAAGCTGCGGGAGGGGTCGAACAGCTGGGCGCCCAGCAATTGGCGGGCGCTGTACTCGGGGATCTCCGTGGTGAAGAGGCGGGTGACCTCGATGACGGGCGAACCGTCCTTGGCGAAGGCCTCCACGGGGAAGCTCATGAGGATGGTGTCATTGGTGGAGGCCGCCACAGCCTTGGCGATGGGCTGGGTGGGATCGGCCACCACCGAATGGGAGACCTGCTGCAGCAGCACCCGGTGCTCCTTCAGGATCCAGCGCACCGTGTCCGCATCGAGCACCCTCCCCGCATGGTCGATGTTGGCCGGGGTGCGGTTGGCGGAGACCACCAGCAGCAGCTCGCGATCCAGCAGCGCCTTGGGGATCTCGAAGTAGAGCCGGCCCTTCAGCTGGTGGACCTTGATCATGCCCTCCTGGGACTTCGCCTCGGCGGTGATCACCTTGTCGTAGGGCTTGGGCTCGGCTGCCTCTGGCGCGGCCGCGGGGCGCGGCGCGGATGTGCCTCCATTGGCAGGCGGGGCCTGGATGGTGGGGCGCTGGGCGTTGAGCAGGCTGGCCGCGAGGGCCAAGGCGAGGCTGGTCAGGCATCGGGAAGACATGGGGGCTCCGAAGGGGGATCTGGCCCATGATAGACAGCCTTGCATCGCAATTCGAGGTCTATGATCAGGCTGCCCTTTGAGCCATTCCTGAAGGGCCAGGAAGAATGGGACACTGAGCCCGAGGTGCCCATGTCCTTTGATGCCGCCACCCGCGAAGCCCATCTCCTCCGCTACCGCCAGGGACCCGCGTTCCTCCGCCAGGCCTGGGAGGAAGTGCCGGCGGAGGCCCGCACCTGGCGCCCCGGCGAAGGCAAGTGGAGCGCCCACGAGGTGGTGGTCCACTGCGCGGATTCGGAGACCTACGCGGCCATCCGCATCCGGCTCCTGCTGGCCGAGCCGGAACCGCTCATCGTGGGCTACGACGAGAACGTATGGGCGAAGCGGTTCGACTATCACGCTTCTGATCCGGAGTTGGCCCTGCGGCTGATCGAGGTGGTGCGGGCCCATACGGTGGCCACGCTCCACCGGTTGCCGGACGAGGCCTGGGGCCGGATGGGACGCCACACCCACAGCGGCCCCTACGGCACCGACGATTGGCTGAGCAGCTACGCGGCCCACCTGGAAGCCCACACTGCCCAGATCCGCAGAAACCTGGCGGCCTGGGGCAGCCGCTAAGGCTTCAGAAACGGTTGTCGCCACCTCGACCAAGGCTAGAATGGGCGACTTTCCACCCCAGGAGGTCCCATGCCCCTCGTCCGCATCTCCCACCGTGCTGGAGTGACGGAGACCTATCGCCAAGCCCTGTCGGATGGGGTGCAGGAGGCCTTGGCCACGGCCGTGAACGTGCCCCCTGACGACCGCTTCCACATCCTTACGGAACACGCCACGGGGCTGATCTTCGATGCGCACTACCTGGGCATCGAACGGTCGCCCGAATGGGTGGCCATCCAGATCACCCTCAGGAAGGGCCGCACCGTGGAGGCGAAGCAGGCGCTGTACCGCCGGATCGTCGAGAACCTGGTGAAGGCCCCTGGCCTCCGTCCCCAGGATGTATTGATCTGCCTGGTGGAGAACGAGCTGGTGGACTGGTCCTTCGGGAATGGTGAAGCCCAGTATGTCCGCTGACCTGGATCTGGAAGCCTACCTGGGACGCATCGGCCTCGCAGCCCCGCCCCGGGCGGATCTGGCTGGCCTCAGGACCCTGCATCTGGCCCACGCATCCAGCATCCCCTTCGAGAACCTGGATGTTCAGATGGGCCTGCCCATCCGCCTGGATCTGGCCTCGCTCCAGGACAAGCTGGTGCGGCGGCGACGGGGCGGCTACTGCTTCGAGCAGAACAGCCTGTTTCTGGCGGTCCTGCGACAGCTGGGCTTCGAAGTCATCCCCTGCGAGGCCAGGGTGCGCCGCGGCGCGACGACCCTGCTGCCCCGCACCCACATGCTGCTGCTGGTCCGGATGGAGGGTCTTCACTGGCTCTGCGACGTGGGCTTCGGCGGGGAGGGCCTGCTTCATCCCCTGCCGCTGGACGGGCAGGCCCATACCCAGTTCCTCAATACCTTTCGCGTGGTGGAGGAGGCGGTTGGGGAGCGCCTGAACGTCCTCCAGTCCTGGCAGCAGGGCGCGTGGGAGGACCTCTACGCGTTCCGGGCCGAGGAGCGCTTTCCTCCTGATTTCGAGATGGCCAACCACTACACGAGCACCTACCCCGAGTCGCGCTTCGTGAAGACGCTCACGGCCCAGTTGTCGGGCCCCGAAGTGCGGCGCATTCTGCGCAACCGTGCCTACGCCGAGATCCGGGGCGACAAGATCGAAGGTCGCGAGCTGGCGCCGGAGGAGGTCATCCCCCTTCTGCGCGAGGTCTTCGGGATTGAGGTGATGGAGGAGGCGAGGTTCCGGGCTTTCGAGGGCTAGGGTCTGTTTTCAAAGTGGATGCGAGCCGCGACGTCGTCCAGCCGCGCCCATGGCGAGGCGGCGGCCGAAGGGCGATGCGGGACATCGTTCGAGGTCGCCAACGCAGCCAGGGGTGCGGCTGGGCGGCGCCCCTTGCGCGGCCACACCCAACTTTGAAAACAAACCCTAACTCTCTTCGTAGCGGGCGGGGAGCAAGGCCAGTTCCCGGGACACATCGCCGACCAGCTGCCTTCGCTGTTCGTCCGGGAATTGATCGACCAGGGGGTAGATCCGCTCCTCCTCAAGGGTGTTGTGGGAGGCCAGACGACGGTGGACCGCCTCCAGCGCGGATCTGACCGTGGCCCATTCCACCTCGGCCCCTTCCAGGGCCTTCACGGTGCCCGCCAGGGTGGCCATGAAGAAGTCGTGGTCTTCACGCAGGGCCTGGAGGGTGGCCCCCAGGTCCGGCCGGGCCGCCGCGACGGCGGGGAAGAGCGCCTTGTGTTCGGCCCGGATGTGCACCGCCAGGCGCATCCAGATCCGGTCCAAGGCCCGATGGGCCTCGGCCTGGAGTCGCTGTTCCACGGCCGCCCGGGCTTCCCGGTACAGGTGATCGATCTCACGGTGATCCGCAGCCAGCTTGGCTGCGAGAGAATCCTGGGCTTCCTTCCGACCGTCGTTCATGGCTTCGATGATGTGCTCGGCCTTGCCTGATTCGAAGATCTTCTGCAGTTCCAGGAAAGTGGACCCCAGGGCGGAACCCTGGGCGCTCCGTCTGCGCCAGTAGATCCAGCCGCGGGCTTCCATCCAGAGCCCCAGGCGATCCAGGAGACCCAGGGCCACGAGGGCGAGGGCGATCGCGAGGAGGGGGTCGGGTGGCGTCATGGACACGAGGCCTCCAGCCGAGTCGTGGAATCATGGTGCCATGGCCGAGGTTCCGTCATGAGTCCCAAGGTTCCCTCCACCAATGCCACGCGGCTGCTCAAGCAGGTGGGCGTGGCCTACACCGAGCACCTCTACCGCTACGAGGACCACGGCGGCACGGCGGTCAGCGCCCGGGAGCTGGGCGTGGAGGAGCATGCCGTCATCAAGACCCTGGTGATGGAAGACGAAAAGGGCTCGCCCCTCATCATCCTCATGCACGGTGACCGCGAGGTGAGCACGAAGGAACTGGCCCGGCAGATCGGGGCCAAAGCAGTGCACCCCTGCAAGCCCGAGGTGGCCAACCGACACAGCGGCTACCTGGTGGGCGGCACCAGCCCCCTTGGCACCAAGAAACCCATGCCCGTCCATGCCGAGGCCAGCATCTTCGACCTGGATCGCATCTACCTCAATGGTGGCAGCCGGGGGTTCCTCGTGGGGCTCGATCCGAAGGATCTCGACCGCGTGCTGAAGGTGGCCCGCGTGAGTGTGGCGATACACTAGCGCCCCGGACCCAAGGAGAACCCTGCCATGAGCCACAAACGCCAGCTCGGCCGGACCGGGATCGCGATCTCACCGCTGGTCTTCGGCGGCAACGTGTTCGGCTGGACCGCCGACAAGCCCACTTCGTTCGCCCTGCTCGATCGCTTCGTCGGGGCCGGCTTCGAGACCGTCGACACCGCCGATGTGTACTCGGCCTGGAAACCCGGGAATAGCGGTGGGGAGTCGGAGACCCTCATCGGCGAGTGGATGCGCGCCCGTGGCAACCGGGACCGCATGGTCATCATCACCAAGGTCGGCATGCAGATGGCGCCCGACCGGAAAGGCTTGTCGGCGGCCTGGATCGAGCGGGCGGTGGAGGACTCTCTGCGCCGCCTCCAGACCGACCACATCGATGTCTACCTGTCCCACAAGTTCGACCCGGACACGCCGCACGAGGAGACCCTGGCGGCCTATCAGAAGCTGATCGAGGCGGGCAAAGTGCGGGCGATCGGAGCCTCGAACTTCGACGCGACCCAGTTGCACGCGGCCCTGGCGGCCGCCGAGGCCCATGGCCTGCCGCGTTACGAGGTGCTGCAGCCAGAGTACAACCTTTACGATCGTAATAATTACGATAACGAGCTGCGCAACCTCTGCATGGCCGAAGGGCTCGGTGTCATCACCTACTACAGCCTGGCCCGGGGCTTCCTCAGCGGCAAATACCGCGGCGTGGCGGACCTGGGGAAGAGCCCTCGCGGGGGTGGGATCAAGGGCTACCTCAACGAGCGTGGTTTCCGCATCCTCCAGGCGCTCGACGAGGTCGCCGCCCGGCTTGAGGCGAAGCCTGCGGAGGTCGCCCTGGCCTGGCTCATGGCCCGCCCGGAGGTCACCGCTCCCATCGCCAGCGCCACCTCGCTGGATCAGCTCGAAAGCATGATCCGGGCCGCTTCCCTGGCACTCGCGAGCGAGGATCTTGCCGCTCTGGATGCGGCGAGCCGGTACTAAGCGCTCACTCGTTCCGGTCCCGCAGGTAGGCCCGCTCCAGCCACTGCCGAACGAGCTCCAGGTCCGCCTGGGAGGTGACCTCCAGCTTGTGGGTGATGCGGTCCTTCTTCGCGAAGCCGCCGGTGTCCTTGAGGTGACCCCCGGAGTCCTTCACGGCGGCGGGATCACCCAGGGAAAGGCCCAGGTCCAGGCGAGAGGCGAAGGGCTTCACTTCGGCGAAGACGTGGTTCCGGTAGAAGGGCACGAGGGTTTCGCAAGGGCAGACCTTGACGTCCTCCCCCAGGCTTCGGGCCAGCGTGACGATGCGCTCGAAAAGGGGGCGCAGGGCAGCCTTTCTGCCGGCGTACTGGGCGTCCACATGGCCCGGGGCCGCGGCCAGGTAGCCCTCGGGAGTGTCGTCGAAGGCGTGGCCGGGGACGGCCTCGGCTCTCCGGGCGACCAGCCCGGCCTGATTGGTGCCCAGGCCCTGAATCTTGAGCCAAGCCTGGCAGGCCTTCCGATCCGGAGGGCCCTCGCTCTGGGCAAGGGCGACCCATTCCTCCAGGGTGCGCCCGGTCTTCGACTTGAGGTTGGCGAGGATGCCCTGGACGTAGGCCACGCTCGGATGCAGGTCATAGGGGTGGGTGGTGCTCGGGGGTCTGGACATGAGGAACTCCCCGGAAAGTGTACCTGTGATCCCCGTCATCCTTCGCAGACGCTGCGGCGGTCCCGTGCTACCTTCCCTCCCAACCAATCCAACCGATCCACCTCACCCCGTTCTCGGAGTCTTCCATGAGCGACGTGGAAATCAGCATCACCCAGCAGAAGACCATCCAGGCGCTGCAGAAGGGGGAGGCCCCCATCCCCATGCGGGGCTGGCTGGCCAAGCAGGCCGCCATCAACTACGAAGTGGAGCGGGCCCTGGCCGAAGACGATCCCGCGACCTTCTGGGGCGAGAAGGCCCGGGCCCTGGACTGGGCCGAGCCCTGGACGAAGGTCTTCGAGTTCAACGCGCCCAACCACGCCTGGTTCCTGGGCGGCAAGCTCAATGCCACCGTGAACTGCATCGACCGCCATGTGCACAGCGACCGGCGCAACAAGGCCGCCCTGCTGTGGGTGGGCGAGGACGGCGACGAGCGCTCCTACACCTACAACCGCCTCTACCGCGAGATGAACCGCTTCGCCAACACCCTCAAGCGCCTGGGCGTGAAGAAGGGCGACCGGGTCATCCTCTACATGCCCCTCACGCCGGAAGGCATCATCTCCATGTTGGCCTGCGCCCGCATCGGCGCCATCCACAGCGTGGTCTACGCAGGCATGGGCCAAGCTGCCCTGCGCACCCGCATCGAGGATGCCGGCGCCAAGGTCGTGGTCTGCTCCGATTTCACCTACCGGCGCGGCAAGGCCATCCCCCTGAAGCCCATTGTGGATGAGGCCGTGCGCGACCTGGCCTCCGTGGACCATGTCATCGTCCACCGGCGTGGCTCCCGGCCCGGCGATGCCCCCGTGACCTTCGCCAGCGAGCGCGAGAAGGACTTCTACGACATCCAGCAGGGGCGCGACATCCACTGCGAGCCCGAGATGGTGGATGCCGAACACCCCCTATTCATCCTCTACACCAGCGGAACGACCGGGAAACCGAAGGGCGTGGTGCATGCGACCGGCGGCTACCTGGTGGGCGTGAACTACCTGAGCAAGGCCTTCTACCAGATCCAGGAGCGCGACATCTACTGGAGCACCTCGGACATCGGCTGGATCGTGGGGCACAGCTTCATCGTCTACGGCCCCCTCAGCATCGGCGCCACGGTGCTCTGCCGCGAGGGCGCCCCGGACTACCCGAGCCCGGAGGTCACCTGGGAGATCTGCGAACGGTTCGGCGTGAACGTGATGTTCACGGCGCCCACGGCCGTCCGCATGTGGATGAGCCATGGCGCCGAGGCTCCCGGCAAGTTCGATCTGAGCAAGCTGCGCCTCCTGGCCTGTGCGGGCGAGCCGCTGAACCCCGAGGCCCACCGCTGGGCCCAGCAGCACCTGGTCGGCCAGGGGAACGGCCAGGTGGTGGACAACTGGTGGCAGACGGAAATCGCGGGGCCGGTGATCGGTACCTTGCCCACCTTCGAGGTCCGGCCCGGCAAGGCCGGCAAGGCCCTGCCCGGGGCCCAGCTGGCCGTGGTGAACAAGGACGGCTCCCCGGTTCCGGACGGCCAGGGCGGGCTGCTCGTCATCAAGTTCCCGCTCCCGTACATGCTGCGCACCGTGTGGAACGACCACAAGCGCTACGAGGACTACTGGAAGGAGATTCCGGGCTACTACACGGTCGGCGACGTGGCCGTGAAGGACGCGGACGGCTACTTCGCCGTGCTGGGTCGCTCGGATGACGTGCTGAACGTGGCGGGCCATCGCATCGGGACCTCCGATGTGGAGGGCTCGCTCATCCGCCATCCCGCCGTGGCCGAAAGCGCCGTGGTGGGCCTGCCCGATCCCATCAAGGGCGAACGCATCATGGCCTTCGTGGTGGTGCGGGCGGGGGTCGCCACGGGCCCGGGCCTCATCGCCAGCCTCAAGGATCACGTCCGCGAGGATCTGGGCGGCATCGCCATGCCCAGCGAGATCCAGATTCGCGCCAGCCTGCCCAAGACCCGCTCCGGCAAGATCGTCCGCCGCGCCCTCAAGGCCGAGGCGCTCGGACAGGATCCGGGGGATCTGAGCACGCTGGCCGATTGATGCTGTCCGGGGGTTCTGCGCTGCGCGCACACCCCCGGGCCCCCGCGCTCAGCTCGGCGGAGCCGCGCCTCGCTTCCACTCTCCCTAGGGGCTAGAAGACCCGTACCAGGTTGAAGCCCAGGGCCCACTGGCCCGGGGACCTCGGTCCACCGGCATAGTCGCCGCCCAGCACCTGATGGGCGGTGGTGCCCTGGACGTTGGTGGCGAGGAGGGTGAAGCGGTGGCCCTTGGTCTGGAAGCGGTAGCCCAGGGCGAAGCCCTGTTCGTAGGCAGAGGAGTCCAGGCGGGCAGGGCGTGGGTAGTACTCCGCGAGGATGGATTGGCCATCGAGGATCCGCCAGCGGACGCCCGCGCCGGCCGTGAAGAGGGCGCGGTCCTCCGTGGTGGTGCGGGAAAGCCAGGTGGGGACGAGGCTGAAGGTGACCGGCCCCGCCACGAATTCCACGGGGAGCTGCAGGGCCGCACCGGTCACGCCCACGGTTCCGAAGGTGTAGGTGGCGCGCTTGATCGTTTCATCGAAACGCTCGCCGCGGATCGCCATGCGGACGTGCGGGCCGTCCAGGAGCTGTTCCTGGAGGGCGAGGATCACGGTCTTGCCATCCGAGGTGCGGTACACCTGGGCGTTGAGGCCCGGCACCGCGGCGATGCCGAGATCAAAGCCCAGACCCGCGAAGTTGCCGCCATCCAGGCCGTAGAAGTCCTTCGAGTTCCCACGGGCCGGTTCGGCGAACCGGTGGGTGAAGCGGATGGCGGGCTGCCATCCCTGGAGATGGTCGGCGGTGGGCAGGTTCAGCCCCAGGGGCAGTTCCGAGTCCTGGCCCAGCAGGGGGGCGGACAGGAGGAGGGGCAGGAGGAAGGAGGACGGGGCGATCGGTCGGAGGGGCATGGGCGATCCGGGCCGGCGGTCAGGTGAGCCGCGTGGTGGCGGAGACGGGCTTGGAGGGGTCGATCACGAGCACTCCGCCGGGCGTGGATTCGCTCACCTGGTAGTGCTGGAGGACCGACCCGACCGGGGCCGGCCCGACGGTCACGGTGCCGTTGAGGTCGTACTGACTGCCGTGGCAGGGGCAGCCGAAGCCAGTCTGCGTCGTGTTGAGTCGCCCCCCCTGGTGCAGGCAGCTGGCATTGAAGGCATAGATGCCGGCGCTGTCCCGGACCAGGTAGTAGCCCTGGGCGGCCCCCAGGATCAGGGGGCAGGCACCGGAGGCGGTGGTGGTGTAGTCCCGCACGGTCCCGGAGGGCTGACCCAGCATGCTGGTCTTGGTTTCGGACGTGGTGACCGGGCTGGGCGGGGGTGGGGGCGGAGGGGGTGCCGGATTGGAGTACCCCCCGCCGCCGCCGCCACAGGAGACGGCGGCGGCCGCCGCGGCCACGGCGAGGGCGCAGGCGCAGAACTCCCGGCGGTCGAGACCGCTGGACGTACCGGTGGGTGTGGCTGGTTCGGGTTGAGACATGGGACCTCCCTGGGGCGGGGCCGCAGCGATGGCGGGGTGGCTTGGGGATGAGGATGCGGTGCCCCCCGGGGAGGTCCCAGATCCGGATGGCAGAAACCGGCCCCTCCGGTCTGGCGTTCCACCGGGAGGCTGGCGCATCCTTTGGGCAGATCCCGTGGGCGTTTTTCCAGGAGCTCCTCGTGCCTCCCTTCAATCACCTTCATCCCGCCATCGTGCATTTCCCCATCGCGCTGCTGGCGACGGCTCCGCTCCTCTTCCTGCTGGGAGCTCTCTGGCCGGCCCAGCGGCGGGGGATCCACACCGCCGCGCTGCTCCTGCTGCTGCTGGGGCTGCTGGGAGGGCTGCTGGCGCTGGCCACCGGCGACGCGGCGGAGAACCTCGCGCACCGGACACCGGAACTGAGGGTCGCCCTGAATGCCCACGAGTTGTCGGCCCAGTGGACCATGGCCATCTTCGGGCTCCTGACCGCGGCATGGCTTGTCTACCTGGGGGCATCCCGGTTCCTCCACCGGGAGCCTTCGCCGCGCCTGGCCCGCAGCCTCTTCATCCTCTGGCTGCTGGTGAGTGGCCTGGGGGTCGCCGCGCTGCTTCGCACGGGCCACCTGGGGGGCCACATGGTCCACGATCTGCACACCCACGGGGGCGAGGCACCCTGAGCGGCCCTCCGGTTAGGCTGGTGGGATGAAGCCCCGTCAGCTCACCACGCTCATCCTCCTCGGCTTTGCCTCGGGGCTTCCGCTTTTCCTCACGGGCTCGACGCTGAAGGCCTGGATGACGGACGAGGGGCTGAGTCTGGCCACCATCGGGCTCTTCAGCTTCGTGACGCTGCCCTACAGCCTGAAGGTGCTCTGGGCGCCCTTCCTGGATCGCTTTGCGTTGCCGGGCCTGGGGCGCCGTCGGGGCTGGATGCTGCTCATGCAACTGGGCATGGCTCTGGCCCTGGGTCTGCTGGCCGTCACGCAGCCGAACCTGGATCTCATGCGGGTGGTGATCCTGGCCCTGGCCGTGGCCGTCACCAGCGCCACCTTCGACATCGCCGTGGACGCCTGGCGGGCCGAGGCCCTGGATCAGAAGCACCTGGGCCTGGGCAACAGCATCCACATCGCCGCCTATCGCGTGGCCATGCTGGTGAGCGGCGGCTTGGCCATGATCCTGGCCCAGGTCTTCAGCTGGCGCGCCACGTACCTGGGCATGGCCGGTCTCACGCTGTTGGGCACCCTCGGGACCTGGCTGGCCATGAACACGGATGGCGTGGCTCGAGCACCCCGCACACTTCAGGAGGCCGTCTCGGGCCCCCTGAAGGATCTGCTTCAGCGCAAGGGCATTGGCTATCTCCTGGCCTTCGCCGTCTTCTACAAGCTGGGGGACTGGCTGGCGGAAGCCATGACCATGCCCTTCCTCATGCGGGGCATCGGCTTCACGAAGATGCAGATCGGCACCGTGCAGAAGACCACCGCCATGGTGGCCATCATTCTGGGCGGCCTGCTCGGAGGGTGGATGCTCATGCGCATGAGTCTGCGCAAAGCGCTCTGGATCTGCGGGTTCGTGCAGGCGGGCAGCATCCTGGGCTTCTGGGCCATCTCGATGCTGGGCCGGCACCTGCCCCTGCTGGTGGCCGCCAACACGCTGGAGAACCTGGCGTACGGCATGGGCGGCAGTGCGCTCGTGGCGCTGCTCATGGGTAGCTGCAACCGCTCGTACACCGGCACCCAGTACGCCCTCTTCAGCGCCCTGACAGCCCTGCCCCGGACAGTCTTCGGGGGGCTCACGGGCTTCATGGCGGAATCCTACGGCTGGAAACTCTACTTCCCCGTCTGCGCCGCGGCGGCCATCCCCGGCCTGCTCCTCCTGCTACTGTGGGACCGCTGGGGGCTGACGGAGACGGACGGGGCCTGAACTACTTCACGAGCGGCCGGCTTTCCCCACGCCAGGCGCGCATGCCGCCCTTGAGGACGTAGACCCAGTCGAAGCCCCGGGCCAGGAGCTGGCGCAGGGCGCGGTGGGAGAGGGCATCGGTTTCGTCCACCAGGACGAGCGCGCGCTTGGCCTTGGGATCCGGGGCCGCGAAGCGTCGGGTGAGTTCCGCGAAGGGGACATGGAGGCAGCCCCGGATGTGACCCTGGCGAAAGGCCTCATCCTCCCGCAGGTCCACCAGCAGCACGCCAGGACCCTGCAGGAGTTCCTCGACCTGGAGGGGATCCAGGACGGGCCGCCCCTTCCCGCGACGCCAGGAGCGGAGTCGGGGCAGGGCCACCGCGAACATCAGGAGGAGGCAGAGGGCGGCAAAGACCAGGCCGGGCAGGAAGGGATAGGTCTCCATCCAGCCTCTCAGCGTCGTCAGGGCTTGTGCGATGGCTGACATGGCTTCCCCCGGTACGGGGATGATGCGCCCGCCTCAGATCCTCGGCAAGCCCAGGGCCTCGGCCAGGGCCAGGAAGGCCTCGGGAATGGGCGCCTCCGCGTCGATCCGGGCACCCGTCACGGGGTGGTCCACCGACAGTTTCCAGGCATGGAGGGCCGGATGGGGCAGCAGCAGGGCACCGCCATCCACATCCTTCCAGCGCCCAGGCCCGCCGTAGAGGGGATCACCCATGAGCGGAGCCCGCAGGTGGGCCAGGTGCACGCGGATCTGATGGGTGCGGCCCGTGAGCAGCTCGCATTCCACCAGGGCCACGCTCGTGGTGCGGGCCAACACGCGGATGCGGGTCTGGGCGGGGCGTCCGCCATCGGCCACCACCATGCGCAGGCGGTCCCGCTTGTGGCGGGCGATGGGCTCGTCAATGAGGAGGCTGCCCAGCTGGGGCAGCTTGGGGGAATGGCGCACCAGGGCCAGGTAGCGCTTCTCCACGGTGCGGGCCTTGAACTGGTCCTGGATGGCGCGCTGGGCCTCGGCGGTCTTGGCGAGGCAGAGGCAGCCGGTGGTGTAGCGGTCGAGCCGGTGCACGAGGCCGGGCCACCCGGAGGCCAATTCCTCGGCGTCCTCCACATCCTCGCCATCGGCCTCGAGGACCAGCGGCGTCTTGAGGCGGTGCAGCAGGGCGTTCACGATGGTGCCGCCGGCATGGCCGGGACCCGGGTGCACCACCATGCCCGCGGGCTTGTCCACGATCCAGAGGTGGGCGTCCTCGAACAGAGTGGGCAGGTCGATGGCCTCGGCTTCCAGGTGGGCGGCAGGGACGGCGATCACCGGCAACTCCGTCTCCACCACATCGCCCGGCCGTAGTTTCACGCCACCCTTGGACACCGGCTGTCCATTCACCTTCACCGCTCCCGTGCGGACGTGGCTATCCCAGCGGGCACGAGGCACTTCAGGAAACCGGTCGGCCAGGAAGCGGTCCAGTCGGGGGGCGCCATCCTCGGCGACGATTTGGGTCACTTCGACTCCTTGCGACGGTTCCAGAACAACCAAAGGCCCAGGCCCAGCATCAAGAAGGCGATCCCGGTGAGGCGGCCCGTGCTGAGCCACACCCAGCCCAGCCAGCCCGTGCCGCGATCCACGTCGCCCCGCCAGGTTTCCGTGATGACCCGGCCAAGGCCCTCCGCCAGGAAATAGAGGGCGAAGACCTGGCCATGGAACGAGCGCTTGCCGCGGGCCACCAGCAGGACTGCCATCACGGTGAGGTTGGCGAGGGAATTGTAGAGCTGCACGGGGTGCAGGGGGATGCCCAGGGGCGTGCTGCTGAAGGCCTGGGCCAGCGGATTCGTGAAGGTGGCGGCCCAGGGCAGGTGGGTCTCCGTGCCGTAGCAGCAGCCGGCAGAGAAGCAGCCCAGGCGGCCGATGGCCTGGCCCAGGGCCACGCCGGGCACCAGGGCATCGCCCGTGAGGCGGAGGGGCAGGCCCTGACCCTTGCGGAGCTTCCAGAAGAAGGTGGCGGTGGCGGCGATGATGCCGCCATGGATGGCGCCGCCGGCCCGCAGGGTCGAGAGGGTGAAGATATCCCGGAAGGCCATGGCGCCTTCCTGGCCGGCGGGTGTGAAGAGACCCACCAGGATCATCAGGAGCTTGGAACCCAGGATCGCCGCGATGAGCACGGCGATGGCCAGGTCGGTGATGGCGGCGGGGTTCAGGGCGTCCAGCTTCGCCTGTCGCTTGGCCAGGGCCGTGCCCGCGAAGAACGCGATGGCCAGCAACAGTCCGTAGGTGCCGAGGGGGAAGGACCCGATGTCAAAAAGAACTGGATGCATGGCGGAATCCGAACGGATGACTGGAAACTGAAGACTGAAGGCTGAAGACTGAAGATTGACGAGGAGGATGCCATGCCGATCATCACAGCCCGGGATTTGGCGGAACGTCTGGGCGGCAACCTCGAGCATTGTCCCCCGGAACGCCCCATTTCCGAAGTGAAGCCCCTGGAAGAGGCCGGCGCGGGCTCCGTATCCTTCCTGGCCAATCCGAAATATGCCGCGAAGGCCAAGGAAAGTGCCGCGGGTCTGATCTTCGTGGACGCGACGGCCGACATGGGCGAGCACCCCGTGCTGAGGGTGAAGCATCCCTACTGGGCCTTCGCCCAAGCCATCGGCTGGCTCCACCCCGAACCGGCCCCCGAGTGGGGCGATCGTCCCGTGCATCCCACGGCGGTGATCGGGGCGGACTGCCGCATCGCCCCGGGCGCCACAGTGGGGGCCCGCACCGTGCTGGGGAAGGGCTGCGTGGTGCATCCGGGCGTCCATGTGGGCGATGACTGCGTGCTGGGCGAGGGCTGCGAGCTGTTTTCCGGCACCGTGCTCTACCGCCGCACGCGGCTGGGGAACCGGGTGGCCATCCACGCCAACTCTGTGGTGGGCAGCGACGGTTACGGCTACGTACTGGTGGAGGGCCGCCACGCCAAGATTCCCCAGGTGGGTTGGGTGGAGGTGGGTGACGACGTGGAGATCGGCGCCTGCGTGTGCATCGACCGGGGCGTGCTGGGCCCCACGCGCATCGGCCTGGGCACTAAGATCGACAACCAGGTGCAGGTGGGTCACAACGTGCAGGTGGGGAACCACTGCCTGCTGGTGAGCCAGACGGGCATCAGCGGCTCTACGAAGCTGGGCGACTACGTGACCCTGGCCGGCAAGGTGGGCGTGGTGGGCCACATCGAGATCGGCAGCCGCAGTGTGGTGGGCGGCAACAGCGTGGTGGCCAAGAGCCTGCCCGAAGGCAGCTTCGTGACGGGCTTCCCGGCCCGCCCTCACCGCGAATGGACCGAGGCCCAGGCCGCCCTGAACCGCCTGCCGCGGCTCATGAAGCAGCTGCGGAAGGGCTGAGCCCCTTCCTGGTGGCCTCAGAACTCCGCGATCATGGTCTGGTCCCGCTCAAGGGTGGTGCGGATATCCGCCTTGAGGCTGGCCAAGGCTCCGGAGTCGAGGGTGAGGATGTCCATGGCCTGCCGGGAGGCGTCTTCCAGGCGTGAAGGATCCCCGAGGCCCACCTTCTGTTCCAAGGCCAGGTGGTTGGCCAGGGCCACCACGGCGGCCAGCCTGCGGTGATCCCTGCCCGCGCGGTGGGGCTCGTGATGCCAGCGCAAGGCGGCCTGAAGACAGGGGGCCAGGTTCCATTGGATGGCCAGTGCCTCGCCGACCATGGCGTGATCGAACCCGAAGGCCTCCAACTCCAGGTCGAGGCAGGCGCCCTGCTCCTCGTGGACCAGGCGTAGCAGGGGGCCATAGCGCTCGGGGAACTTGGCACCCAGGACGGATTTCCCGATGTCGTGGAGCAACCCGCCGACGAAGGCCTCCTCTGCCAGAGCGAGACCGAGCCGTTCGGCGAAGGCACGGCTCGCCATGGCCGCCACCAGGGCGTGCTCCCAGAGCAGCCGCTCCTGGGGGCCCACGGCGCCGCGGTGGTAGAGGTTCCGGGCGGAACTGGCGATGACCACGCTCTTGAGCGCAGACACGCCCAGGGTGGTGATGGCCTGGGTCAGCGTGGTCACTTCGCGCATCATGCCGAAGGCGGTGGAGTTCGAAATCCTGAGCACCTGACTGGCAAGGGCCTGGTCCATGGCGATAACCTGGTGGAAATCCCCGGCGGTGGCCGCCGGATCCATGGCGAGGCGTAATACCTGGGTCGCCACTTTTGGGAGGGGCGGCAGGTCGCCGAGGTTCGCAATAAGCTCGTGAGGGGTGATGGGCATGGTCGGCTCCTCGCCGCTCAGGTGCTGCTTCGAACCTCGGTCCGGTATGGGAACGGTGGCCGTTCCGCCCGGTCAGTCCTCCACGATGACCACGGCCATGGCGAGATCCCCGTCATGGCTCACGCTGCCGTGGAGCTTGCGGATGCCGCGGGCCGCGAGCAGATCCACCAGGACGCCTACGGCCCACAGGCGCCCATTCACGAAGCGCAACTCCTTCCAGGACCAGCCGTCCAAGCCCGTGCCCAGGGCCTTGCCGAAGGCTTCCCGCAGGGCCCAGCGCCCCGCCAGCCGTTCTGGCAACCGTTCCCGGTTGCCCGCCAGCAGGTAGGCCGCTTCCTCCGGATGGAGAATCCGCCCCGCGCACTTCTCGGCCCCGAACCGCTCGACCAGGTGCCGCCAGCGAGAGGGCGGGCAGATGTCGGTACCGAGGCCAAGGATCATCAGAGCTCCCGCGCGAACCAGTGGTCGCAGCCGCCGTGGCCCGTACGGCCCAGGGGCGCGCAGAGGGGCTGGAAGCCCACCTTGCCATAGAGCTTCAGGGCCTGGTCCATGCCGGTGAGGGTCTCCAGGTAGCAGGTGCGGTAGCCCAGATCCTTCGCCACCTTGAGGCAGTGGCGCAGCAGGGTCTCGCCCATGCCCTGGCCGCGGGCCTCGGACAGGAAGTACATCTTCCGCAGCTCGCAGGTGCCCGGATCGCCGCCCTCGAGCGCTGCGACGCCACCCCCGCCGACGAGGCGCCCGGCCGCATCCACCACCACGAAATAGGCCGCCCCCGGGGCCGAGTAGGCCCGGCTCATGTGATCCACCTCGGGATCGTGGATGGCGAAGCCCGGGCCATCCGCCCCGAATTCCGGCATGACGGTCCGGATGATGGCCGCCATCGCGGCGTCGTCCTCGGGCTGGATGGGGCGGAAGGTCAGCATGGGTCTAAGGTAGCCCAAACCATCGCCCGGGGAGGCGCCCGGGTTCATGCTGTCAGAGAGGTGCGTCATGGCTTCGTCCGCATTCCGCGATCGTCTCCGCGCCGGGGAGCGCCTGCTGGGCACCCTGGTGCAGATCCCCCGCCCTGAGGTGTCCCTCCGCCTGGCCGGCCAGGGCTTCGACTGGCTCTTCCTGGATGGCGAGCATGGCGGCTTCGGCCCGGCGGAGACCTCGCGGACGCTGGCATCCCTGAAGGGGGCCGTGCCCTGCCTGTTGCGGGTCCCATCTCAGGATCCCGAGGTGCTCGGTGACGCGGCCGCCTGCGGCGCGGATGGCCTCATCGTGCCCCACGTGGACACCGCGGCCCAGGCCGAGGCGATCGTGAAGGCGGTCCACGGCCGGGGTCTGGTGGTGGTGCAGGCGGAATCCGCCGAAGCCGCCACGAACATCGGTGCCATCGCCCGCGTGCCGGGCGTAGACGCCATCTTTGTGGGCCCCTACGACCTGAGCGCCAGCCTGGGAATCTCCGAGCAGTTCAGCCATCCGGCCTTCCTGGAGGCCGTGGCCTCCATCGCCCGAACCTGCCACGAAGCTTCGATGCCCCTAGGCATCTTCCGCATGACCGCGGCCGAGATCCGGACCCACGAGGAGGACGGCTTCACGCTGCTGGCCACCGGTCTGGACGGAACCTTGCTGGAGGCCGGTGCGCGGGCGATGCTGGCGGAACTGCGGGGATAGTCTGGACTCCGGACCGAACCTCTGATTACTCCGGCCAATGATGCTTGGGATACCGCCGGGATAGGCCCGGACGCAGATCCTTGTAGACCCGCTGCCAGAAGCCGGCGAGGTCAGTGGTGACTTGGAGTGCGCGCATGTTGGGGGCCAGCAGGTGCAGCACCAGGGGCACAGCCCCGCCCGCCACGGCGGGCGTCTTCTTCAGGCCCCAGAAATCCTGGAGCCGCGAGGCGATCCAGGGCGGGTCGTCCTCGTAGTGGACCCTGGTGGGCCGGCCCTTGGGGAGCTGGATGGCCTCCGGCGCCCAGGCGTCCAGCAGGCGCAGGGTTTCGGCGGGGAAGGCCTGGCGGAGGGCTCCGGGCCAGTCCACATCCTGCACCTCGCGCAGGGTCGTGCGGCCCGCGCAGGCGCCCGCGAGCAGCGGGCCCAGCAGATCCTCCGGCAGGTCCAGCTCCGGCCGGTGCTTCCGCAGGAACGAGAGGCGGGCCAGGTACCGCGCGGGGACTTCCTCCAGGGGCCGTTCCCTCAGGGCCTGGGCCAGCAGGCCCGCCACGCGCGGGTCCGCAGGGTCCGCGGGGCCTCGGCTGCTGTCGATGGCCAGCCCCTCGAAGCGGATCTCGGAGCGCCGCTCCACGCGGCCCGCCGAAGCGTTGAACAGCACTTCGTCCACGTCTTCCAGGCGCTCGGGGAAGGCCTCCAGCAGCCAGTCGGCCTCACAGCGGGAGGCTAGCCGGATGAGCGTCTGACCGCCGGTGCCCTGCTTCACGGCCTCGGCTTCCAGGGCCAGGATCAGGCCCGGCCGCCGCACCCGGCTGGCGGGATCCAGCTTGGCGCCCCCGCCGCCCGCAAAGGCGCAGGTGCCGTTGGCCGAGAGCTGTCCCACGCGATCCGGGTAGGCCTGGAGCAGGGCTTTGAGCAGGCGGGTTTCAGCCTCCGCCGGTTCGGCAGGCGAAGGTAGGAGGCGTGACAGGGACTGCGCGGCCCGCTTGGCCCGGTGCACGGCGGCGGCATCCAGACCGGCGGCCCGGCAGGCCCCGGCACTGAAGCCCGCGGCCTCGGCCTCCTCGAACTGGTCCAGGCGCAGCAGCAGGTCCGAGTCCGCACCATGACCCGTCTTCACCGGCATCCGGTCCAGGCCCTGGCGGGCGGACAGGCTGCCGGTCTCCAGCAGGGCGGCAGCTCGCAGCGATAGTTGTGGGATGCCGAGGTCCTGGCCTGCGATGGCCAGGCGGGCTAGGCGCGGGTGGAGGGGCAGGTCGGCCATGCGCCGACCCACGGGCGTGAGGGCGCCGTCCGCCAGGGCACCGAGGCGCGTGAGCAGGGCTTCGGCGGCGGCCGTGGCGGCTTCCGGCGGCGCCTCGAACCAGTCCAGGGCACCGGGCTCGGTGATACCCATGCCATGCAGCGAAAGCAGTGGCTCCGCCAGGTCCGAACGCTGCAGTTCAGGCGTGTCGAAGGCGGGCCGGGCTCCGAAGTCAGCCTCGGTGTAGAGGCGCAGGCAGCGCCCTGGTCCCGTGCGGCCCGCGCGGCCTGTGCGCTGCGTGCAGCGGGCCTGGCTGATGCGGACCGTGCGCAGGCCCGAGAGGCCCGACCAGGGCGAGTGCGAGGCCTCGCGCCCCAGGCCCGAATCCACCACGGCACCGATGTCATCCAGGGTCACGGAGCTTTCTGCCACGTTGGTGCTGAGGATGACCTTGGGGGCGGTGCTGCTTTCCAGCGCATGGGCCTGGGCATCAGGTGACAGCTCGCCGTGCAGGGGCCGGAGGCTCAGCCCTCGCCGCGCCGCCACGGCTTCGCAGCCCTTCAGGCAGGCACGGATCTCCGCGGCGCCCGGCAGGAACACGAGCGTGTGGTTCTTCAGTCCCTCGCCGTAGAGGCGGTCCAGGGCGTCGACCACCTGCTGCTCGATGGGCCGGTCGTCGGGGCGGGGGAGGAACGCGGTATCCACGGGAAAGGCGCGGCCCTCGCTCCGGATGACCGGGGCGTTGAGGTAGGTCGCCACGGGGCCGGGATCAAGCGTGGCCGACATGACCAGCAGCTTCAGATCCGGGCGCGATGAATGCTGGAGGCGGCGCAACAGCGTGATGCCCAGGTCTGTGTGCAGGTGCCGCTCGTGGAATTCGTCCAGCACCACGGCGGCGATGCCGCGCAACTGCGGGTCGCCGTGCAGGCGCCGCAGCAGCAGGCCCTCGGTGACGAAGCGCAGGCGCGTGGCCTTCGACACCTTCTGCTCGAAGCGCACGGCGTAACCCGCCCGCTGGCCCAGGGGTTCCTCCAACTCGTCGGCCACGCGGGTAGCGGCCAGGCGCGCGGCGAGGCGGCGGGGCTCCAGGATCCAGCACTCACCGTCCCCCAGCAGGCCCGTCTCCAGCAGGGCAGGGGGCACCCGCGTGGTCTTGCCGGCGCCAGGGTCGGCCTGGAGCACCAGGTTTGGGTGCCTGCGCAGGCTTTCCGCGATCTGCGGCAGCAGGGAGTCGATG
This sequence comes from Geothrix campi, assembly GCF_024609265.1. Lineage (GTDB taxonomy): Bacteria > Acidobacteriota > Holophagae > Holophagales > Holophagaceae > Geothrix > Geothrix campi. The sequence goes on from NZ_JANHMP010000002.1 coordinate 337,415, forward strand.
GGAAGGCTCAGGCGCAAGAGCTCTCCAGGCTCGCGAGGAAGGCGGCAGGATCGTCCATGGAGACCGCCAGCCGATCCGTGGGTCGTCCGGGGCCAAGCAGACCCCGTACGGCTACAGGGGAGGCCAGGCGCAGCTCCAGCACGGGGGCGCCCGCGGCCACGAGCTTCTGCACGCCCTTCATGTGGCGGTGGCGGGCCCAGTCGTCGTCGAACTCGGGAAGGGGGGCGGCACTGCGGACCTGCCCCCTGGGTACCACCACGGACTTCAGCAAACCCAGGCGCAGGTGGAGCTGGCCATCCACGATCTGGTGGGGCCGGGCCTTCAGCGTGGCGTAGAAGCCGAACATCCAGAGCACGGCGTAGACCGTGGACCCGTGGAGCGTCCAGCGCATCCAGGGGGCCATCCGGGGGAAGAGGGCATGGATCAGGAGCATGTCCGCGGGGATGAGCAGGGGCAGGGCCGGCAGCAAGCTCCGCAGAGCCGACTCCCGGTGGTGGCTGAGGCCTGTGGGCGCCAGATCGCGAAAACCGCCGCAGAGGAAGCGCAGGGCGCTGCCGAGCATGACCAGCTCCAGGGCCATGAGCCGGGCAGCCCGGGGCGGCACGAACGCCTCGAACGCCAGGGCGAGGCGCTCCTCGGGCCAGGCTCCCGGAACGCCTTTCGTTCCCTTCCAGACCTTCAGCGCGAGCCCCAGCAGCAGGATCTCCAGCACCAGCGCGGTACCCAGGCGAATTCTGCCCGCCAGTGCGGAGGCCGGTGTCACGAGAAGTCCCAATCCTTCGGCCACCAGCACGGCCGGCAGCAGGATCCGGGTCCCGGGGAGGTGCCCCCGCCGCCAGTCCAGGACCATGACCCCCATCCGCAGGGTCAGGAGGCCCAGCAAGGTGGCGCTGATGGCCGGCAGGGCCGGGTGGCCCGGCCTCAGGAAACGCAGGGTCGCCCCGGTCGCAGCCAGGATGAAAGCGGGGCCCCAGATCAGGGCAGGGGAGCGGAGGCGCAGAGCCATCCTTCCAGCCTACGGTGTTCCCCTGGATTTCGCGGGGTGCAGCGTGGATTCATAGACGGGTGCCGGACCGCGGCGGCGCCTCGCGTAGAATGGATCCTTCGATGGGAGTTGGCATGGCAGGCATGGAGACGGCGGGTGTGGGCGGCAAGGCGGGTGTCGTGATGGACAGCCTGCGGGACGCCTACGGGGACACCCTGGTGGAGTTGGGGAATGAGGGTGCCAACCTCGTCGTCTTCGACGCAGATCTGGCGGGGTCCACGCGCACCAGCAAGTTCGCCAAGGCCTTCCCGGAGCGCTTCTTCAACATGGGCGCCGCCGAGCAGGGCATGGTGGCCGCCGCCGCCGGGGCCAGCACCACGGGCGTGGTGCCCTTCGTGAGCACCTTCGCCATGTTCGCCACAGGTCGCGCCTACGAATTCGTGCGCCAGGCCGTGGGCGTGGGCCACCAGAACGTGAAGATCGTGGCCACCCACGCGGGCCTCACCGTGGGCGAGGACGGCGGCACCCACCAGTGCCTGGAGGACCTGGCCCTCATGCGGATGATCCCCGGGATGACGGTGATCTCGCCCGCCGACGGCATCGAAACGAAGCAGGTGATCCGTGCGGCCTACGCCCACAAGGGCCCGGTCTACGTCCGCCTCACCCGCGACAAGTTCCCCCGCATCCACGCGGAGGACTACCGCTTCCAGATCGGCAAGGCCGTGATAATGCGCCCCGGCACGGACGTGCTGCTGGTGGGTTGCGGCCTGGGCACCTCCATCTGCCTTGCGGCGGCGGAGCTGCTGGCCGCCGAGGGCATCGAGGCCACGGTGCTGCACTGCCCCACGATCAAGCCCTTCGACCGCGAAACGCTGCTGAGGCTGGCGAAGGCCCACCGGGCCGTCGTCACCTGCGAGGAGCACCAGGCCCACGGCGGCCTGGGCGGCGTGGTGGCGGAGATTCTTTCGGAGGCCCATCCCATGCCCCTGCGCCGGGTGGGCGTGCAGGACCAGTTCGGCCAGAGCGGCAAGCCCGAGAAGCTTCTGGAGGCCTACGGCGTCACGCCCAAGGCCGTGGCCGCCGCCGCGAAGGGGGCCCTCTGATGGCCACAGAGACCTTCCACGCCAGCCGCTGGACCCAGGGCAACCACCTGTTCACCACGGTCATCGAGGTCACGGACACCGCCGTGATCCGCCGCAAGCGGTCCTGGTTCACGGTGAACGAGATCAGCATCCACCTGTCGAAGGTGGCCAGCGTCCGCATCGAGACCGGCCTGCTCTGGTCCGACATCACGGTCGAAAGCACCGGCGGCAGCGACCCCCTGGCCAGCCACGGCCACACCAAGGCCGACGCCCGCCGCATCAAGGAACTCATCGAGGCCGCCCAGAGCCGGGGGATGCGTTAGCCCTTCGCAGTGCCTGCCAGTTTCGCCGCGACTTTCTTGAGGTCTTCTTCGGGCGAGAGGTGGTGCCGCACTTCCAGCCCACCCTGCTTCAGGGCCACACAGATCCGCCCGAAGGGGCAGTTCTGCAGGCAGGATTCACGGACGATCTGGAGCCCCTGAAGCCGCTTGCGGCTGAGGAGCAGCTGGGTGAGGCAGGTCAGGGCCTCGGTCATGGCCTTGCCGCGCCGGGGACTCCGGAGGGCCTGGCGTTCGCAATCGGCACAGATGGTGAGAACGGGCATAGAAATAAAAATTGCACACAATGCCGACACAAGCCAAGCAGATCCTTGAGCCGGCGGGCCCTTCTCTCAGGCAAACATGGGCGCGCGCTTCTCGAAGAAGGCGGCCAGTCCCTCCTTGGCGTCGGGATGCCGCATGGCGGCCTTCATCTGGCCGCCTTCTGCCTCTAGACGGGCGCGGAGGCTCTCGGTGTCCAATCCCTGGTTGCGCAGCAGGGTGGCCTTGATGCGGGCGAAGGTCTCAGAAGGCCCGGCCGCCAGGCGCTGGGCCAGGGCTTCCACGATGGCCTCCAGCTGATCGCCGGGCGCGATGCGGTTCACGAGGCCCAGGGCCTGGGCACGGGCGGCATCGAGGGTATCGCCGGTCATCATCAATTCCGCGGCGAGGGCGGGATTCACCAGGCGCGACAGCATGACGCTGCCACCCCAGTCCGGGTGCAGGCCGATCTTCACGAAGGCCATGCTGAACGCGGCCTCGGGGGTGGCGATGCGCAGGTCCGCGCAGAGCGCCAGGCTCATGCCTGCGCCCGCGGCGGGGCCCTGCACCACGGCCACCACAGGCTTGGGCAGGGTGGCGAGGCCATGGGCCACGGCGGCGCCCAGGTCGAGCAGGGATTCCAGATCGGCCCAGCGGCCCTCGGAGAGCGCCTTCGAGATCCACCCGAGGTCGCCGCCCGCACAGAAGGCCCTCCCCGCGCCGCGCAGGAACAGCGCCTTCACGTTGGGTTCCGCCGCCTTCGCCAGGGCCTCCTCGAAGCCTTCCTTCATCTCGGGCACCAGCGCGTTCAGCTTGTCCGGCCGGTCCAGCGTCAGCGTGGCGATGCGATCGCGGATCTCGAAACGGATGGGAGAGGACATGGAGACTCCAGGGAGTTAGCCACGGATGAACACAGATGAACGCGGATAAAAAACTACCATCTGTGTTCATCCGTGTTCATCTGTGGCCAATCGCTTCCACAAAGGCGGAAAACAGGTCGCGCGCGGCGTCGCCGGCGGGGCCCTTGAGGCCCACGAGGTTCTCGGGGTGCCACTGGACCCCGAAGACCCAGCGGGCGGCATCGGTGGCCTCCACGGCCTCGACGAGGGGGCCGGTGATGGGGTGGGCTGTGTCCAGATGCCAGCCCACGGCAACCAGGGGTGGTGCCACGCGCCTCACCGCCTGGTGGTGGCGGCTGTTCACGAGGAAGACATCCTCGCCCAACAGGGCGCGCAGGCGGGAGGCCGGGGCCAGCTGCACCCGGTGGTGCATGTCCGGAACCTCGGGCGTGCCGTGCTGATGCCGTGACGGCTCGCAGCCGTAGTGGTCCGGCACGTCCTGGATCATGCTGCCGCCGAGGGCCACGTTGAGGATCTGCTCGCCGCGGCAGATGCCGAGGATGGGCAGGTTGCGCTCCCAGGCCGCCCGGATGAGCGGGATCTCGAAGCCATCGCGACCCTCATCCACTTCGGCCTTGGGATGCACGGCCTCGGCCTCGTCCCAATGGCGGGGATGGATGTCGTCGCCCCCGGTGAGGAGGAAGCCCGCGACACCCCCCAGGTCGGGGTGAGGGTCGCCGGGAGCCACCAGCTGGATGGTTCCGGCCCAGCCGGCCGCCTTCAAGGCGGGAAGGTAATGCTTCTCGGCGCCGGACTTGTTCTTGCAGCTCACCAGAATGCTTGACACGGGAAGGCCTCAAGAGAATCGTGATTACCCTACCACCCCCTCAGATGGTCTGAGTCGACGGTGAGGCGGAGAGCTCCGCCGATACAAAGGAGGACATCATGTCCGGTTCATTGAACAAAGTGCTGCTCATCGGGAACTTGGGGCGCGATCCCGAGCTGAAATCGACCCCCTCGGGCCAGAGCGTCGCCCGCTTCTCCGTGGCCACCACGGAGACCTGGAAGAACCAGGCCGGTGAGAAGCAGAGCAAGACGGAATGGCACAACATCGTCGTGTGGGGCAAGCAGGCCGAGATCGCCGAGAAGTACCTGCGCAAGGGCAAGCAGGTGATGGTGGAAGGCCGCATCCAGTACCGCGAATACACCGGCCAGGACGGCGTGAAGAAGACCGCCTGCGACATCCGCTGCGACAACTTCGTCATGCTGGGCCGCATGGAGGACGGTGGCGGCCGCGATTCCGGTGGTTACGGCGGCAAGGCGACGGGTGGCGGTTCCCAGGACTTCGAGGATCATGGCGCCCCCAGCCCCGCGGGCAGCGGCTTCCCGGATGACGACATTCCGTTCTGATGGGTGATGTCCCGCCGATGGCCTCGGCACCATTACAAAACGGCGCCCATGCGGGCGCCGTTTTGTAGCTGGGGAAAGATCCGTCCGGCAGCGAAGCCGCCGTAACTCCAAACGGGGCCCGGCAGGGCGCCATTTGGAGCTAGGTGCTCGGAGAAACAGGATTCTTCCCGTACAATGGTCGGTTCGGGAGTTTCCATGCTTGCAGTGCAGAACGTCACCATGCGCTATGGCGCGAAGATCCTCTTTGAGGACGTCACCACGACCTTCAACCCTGGCCGCCGCTACGGCCTGACGGGGCCGAACGGGTCGGGGAAGTCCACGTTCATGAAGATCCTCGCGGGCGAATTGGAACAGCAGATGGGGAACGTGATCCGCCCCCGCAAGATGGGCATCCTCCGCCAGGACCAGTTCGCCTTCGATCAGTTCCGGGTCATCGACACGGTGATCATGGGTAACGCGGGCCTCTGGAAGGCGCTGCAGGAGCGGGACGCCATCTACGAGAAGGCGGAGATGACGGACGAGGACGGCATGCGCGTGGCCGAGCTCGAAGGCGTGGTGGCCGACGAGGATGGCTACACGGCTGAAGCGGATGCGGCCGTCCTGCTGGATGGCCTCGGCATCCCCGAGTCCCTGCACGGGCGCAAGATGGGCGAGTTGCAGGGTGGCCAGAAGGTGCGCGTGCTGCTGTCCCAAGCCCTCTTCGGCAATCCTCAGGCCCTGCTGCTGGACGAGCCCACCAACCACCTGGATCTGGATTCCATCCACTGGCTGGAGGAATTCCTCATCCGCTACAAGGGCACGGTGGTGGTCATCTCCCACGATCGCCATTTCCTGAACAATGTCTGCACGCACATCGCCGACATCGACTACCAGACGATCATCCAGTACACCGGCGGTTACGACGACATGGTCATGGCCAAGATCCAGGTGCGGTCGCGCATCGAGTCGGACAACGCGCAGCGCGAAAAGAAGATCGCCCAGCTGAACGAGTTCATCCAGCGCTTCGCGGCCGGCACTCGCAGCAGCCAGGTGAACAGCCGCCGCAAGGAAGTGGAGCGCCTCCAGCCCAGCGACCTGGCCCGCAGCAACATCCAGCGGCCCTTCATCAAGTTCAGCCAGGCGAAGCCTGGGGGCCGCTACGCGCTGGAATTCGAAGGCGTGAAGAAGGGCTACGATACAGACAAGGGCCGTCTCGAGGTCATCAAGGGTTTTTCCGCCATGGTGCAGCGGGGCGAGAAGGTGGCCCTCATGGGCCGCAACGGCATCGGCAAGACCACGCTGCTGAATGCGCTGCTTGCCAACGCCCCCCAGGTCACCGAACTGGGGCTGAAGCTGGACGCGGGCGAGGTGAAGTGGGGCCACGAGGCCAACGTGGGCTACTTCTCCCAGGATTTCGCGGAGAGCATTCCCAAGGGCTACGAGCTGGTGACCTGGCTGCACCAGTTCGACCCCGACGCCACCAAGGAGCAGATCCGCGGCGTCATGGGCCAGATGCTCTTCCGGGGCGAGGAAGGCAACAAGATGACGGATGTGCTCAGCGGCGGCGAGTCCTGCCGCCTGCTTTTCTGCAAGCTGATGCTGCAGAAGCCCAACATCCTGGTGCTGGACGAACCCACCAACCATCTGGATCTGGAAGCCGTCATCGCCCTGAACGATGCGCTGCAGCGATATGAAGGCACCATCCTCCTGGTGACCCACGATGAGGACATCATCGACGAGGTGGCCACTCGCATCTGGCACCTCACCGACGACGGCATCGAGGATTTCCAGGGCACTTACGCGGAGTACGGCGCGCCACTGGGACGCTGACCCTAGCCATCTGATTTCGGGAAGGGACCGCAGGGCCCCGGCCGGGGTGTGTCTGGTCGAAACCCCGTCTTGAAGGCAGGCCCTAGTGCTTTGGGCCTAACTTGCCTAGTTGTGAGGGGTACCTATACTGAGTCTTGTTCTGCGTGATCCCTAATCTGGAAAGAAGGCCATTTGTGACGCTTCGGCAGGGAAACAAGGGCATGTCCCCGGAGGAAGGCAGCGGAACCGGGCTGTCCGGCCGGTCAGGTTCGCGGCTGGCCCGCCTTCTCCGGGAGTTGGAGGACTTCAAACGCGCCTTGGACGAGCACGCCATCGTGGCGGTCACGGACGCCCGGGGGCGAATCACCTACGTGAACGAGAAGTTCTGCGCCATCTCCAAGTACTCCCGCGAGGAGCTGCTGGGCCAGGATCACCGGATCATCAACTCGGGGCACCACCCCAAGGCCTTCATGACGCGCCTATGGGCGACGATCCTGGTGGGGAATGTCTGGAAGGGTGAGATCAAGAACCGCGCGAAGGACGGGAGCCACTACTGGGTGGACACCACCATCGTCCCCTTCCTGGATGAGAGTGGGCGGCCTGTGCAGTTCGTGGCCATCCGGGCGGACATCACCCAGCGGAAGGAGGCAGAGGAGGCCCTGCGCCAGTCCCAGAAGCTGGAGAGTCTCGGCGTCCTGTCCGGCGGCATCGCCCACGACTTCAACAACCTGCTCACCACCATCCTGGGCAACGCGAACCTGGGGGCGATGAAGCTCCCGCCGGAGAGCCCGGCCCTGCCCTATCTCCACCAGATCGAGCAGGCCACGCTGAGGGCCGCGGACCTGACCCGGCAGCTGCTGGCCTATGCGGGGAAGGGTCATCTGCAGGTCATCGAGGTGGATCTGAACCGTCTGGTGGTGGAGATGACCCAGCTCCTCACCGTATCCATCTCCAAGAAGGCGATGGTGCGGTATGACCTGGCTCCCGGGCTGCCGCACATTTCCGCAGATCCTTCGCAGATGCAGCAGCTCGTCATGAACCTGGTCACCAATGCCTCCGAGGCCATCGGGGACGAGGTCAGCGGTCTCATCACGATCCGGACCGGCCTCCAGGCGGTGGACGAGGCCTACAACGGCGGCCTGCTGCCCGCCCTGCCGCTCGCCGCCGGGAGCTACGTGACCCTGGAGGTGAGCGACACCGGCTGCGGCATGGCGCCGGAAGTACGGGACCGGATCTTCGATCCCTTCTTCACCACCAAGTTCACGGGGCGGGGATTGGGTCTCTCCGCCATGCTGGGCATCCTGCGGAGCCATCACGGCAGCCTCAAGGTCTACAGCGAGCCAGGCCGGGGCTCCGTCTTCAAGCTGTTCCTTCCGGCCCTGCTCCCCGCGAACGAGACACCCCTGCTGCCGCCGAGGGAGGCGGGCTGGCATGGCCGGGGCATCCTCCTGGTGGTCGACGACGAGCCCGGCGCCCGGGGGGTGGCCCGGAATCTGGCCGAGAACCTGGGCTTCCAGGTTCTGGAGGCCGCGGATGGCCAGGAGGCCGTTGGCCTGTTCGAGCTGCGCCACCGGGAGATCACCGCGGTGCTGATGGACCTGACCATGCCCCATCTGGATGGGCGGCAGGCCTTCCTCCGGATGCATGCGGTGGATCCGAGTGTCCCCGTGGTGCTCACCAGCGGCTACAGCGAACAGGATGTTCTAGCGGATTTCCTGGGGCGCGGATTGGCCGGTTTCCTCGCGAAGCCCTACCAGAGCGGGCAGTTCCAGACCGTGCTGCGACAGGCCGTGGAAGGGGACTAGACAGAGGGTTGCAGTAGCAGCCGCAGGACTTCTTCGGCCACCTTCAGCCCCACGATGGCGGGCATGTACGAGATGGTGCCCACGGGGCGACGCTGGCGCCCGGGACCGCGGTGGGGTTCGATGTCGATGGGGTTCGCAGGGCGCTTGTTGTCGGCGGGCTCCAGCGAATAGACGCAGCGGATGCCCCGAGTGATGCCCACCTTGCGCAGCTCCTTCCGCACGCGGGCAGCCAGGGGGCACAGGCGCGTGTCGCCCAGGTCGCCGACACAGAGCTGGCTGCTGTCCGTGCGGCCGCCGGCGCCCATGGCCGAGATGATCGGCAGGCCCTGCTCGTGCGCCGTGCGCATGAGAGCCACCTTGCAGGTCATCGAGTCGATGGCATCGATCATCACGTCGGGCCGTGGCGTGAGCAGGTCCGGTAGCGTGTCCGTGTGGATGAAGGTCACGCGGGGCTCTACGTCGCAGTCGGGATTGATATCCCGCACACGAGCGGCGGCCACCTCGGCCTTGGGCTGGCCGATGGTGGAGCGCAGGGCGAAGAGCTGGCGGTTGAGGTTGCTGGGGCCCACCACGTCATGGTCCACCAGACGCAGGTGCCCCACGCCGGCGCGGGCCAGGGCCTCCACGGCGAAGGAGCCCACGCCACCCAGGCCGAAAATGGTGACGCGGGAGGCGCGCAACCGCTCCAGTGCCGCTTCTCCAAGCAGCAGCTCACTGCGGGAATACCACCTCATGCCATCAGCTCCTGGAAACACCGACCGCCATTGTCCCAGATCAGGAACTCCAGCTCGGGCACGGAGATGCCACGGAGCGTGGCGGCAGCCGCGATCACACGCTCGAACTCCGCCGTGCCGTCGGTCTCCAGGAGCAGGTGGTTGTTGGTCACGGATCGCAGGGATTCCCGCACGCCCGGACGCTCGGGGTTCAGGAGGTCGCCGGAGAACGACAGGAAGACACCCATGGCCTGCAGTTCCCGAGCCGTTTCCGGGCTTCCCGAGTAGGCGTGGACGAGGGCTCCGGCCGGTGGCACGCCTTCCTCGCGCAGGACGTCCAGCAGAAGACCCCAGGCCTTGACGATGTGCATCGCGACAGGCCGCCGCAGGAGGTGAGCCAGGCGCAGTTGGGTGCGGAAAGCCTCCTCCTGCCTTTCCCGATCCGCGTTTTTCCGCGAAAAATCGAGACCACACTCCCCTACGCCAGCTGGGTCGGAGCGGAGCAGGGATTCCAGTCGGGAAGCCCAGCCTGTGGCGGCCTCCACGACGAACCAGGGGTGGAGGCCGAGCATCGGGAGGACCTGATCATGGGAGGCCGCGTGGGCCAGGACGGCCCTCCAGTCGGCTTCGCAGGTCCCGCAGACGACCCGACGATGATCCCCGTGTGGCGTCATTTCCTCCAGTGCGCCGACCTTCGGCAGGTGGCTGTGGGCATTGAAGAGGGGGGGCATGGGGCTCGCTCGTGGGGGGATCAGGGGATCCGGAAGCACTTCTCCCATGATAGATGCAGGCATCGATCTTGGGATGGAATGATATGCCCGCATCCGTGGGACAGGCCTGATAATCGATTGTCAAAAACAGGTCAGAAAATGCCCTCTCCTTTCGGGTTCAAACTTGACCTCGGAGTGCAGATATTTGAGGCGGAGGGCGATCTCCTCCCCGTGGATGAGTCTGAGGAGTTGCGCTCAGGGGCTGAGACCGGGTTCCGAGTGTGAGAAACTGCACGTTCGGGGTCCCGTAGCTCAGCTGGATAGAGCAGCTCCCTCCTAAGGAGCAGGTCGTGCGTTCAAATCGCATCGGGGCCACCATTCGGTTTGGGCCTTACCCGTCCTGACTTGCGAGCAGAAGCTCCTTCAGAGCTTCTGCTCGCAAGTCAGGACGAAGGGAAGGTCTCTCTTCTGATCAGCGGATGGGCGTGTAGGCCAGGCCACCGCCAGGAGCGAGGAAGACGGCTTCGCGATCGAGGAGACCCACCAGCTGGTGGCCCTCGGCGAGGGGCGTGGGGATCCATTCCAGAGCGCCGCTGAGGAGATCGAAGCGGGCGAGCATCAGGCCCGTGGACTCCGGGGCGCCGCAGGCCTTGACCTGGCTTGGCGCGAAGACGCAGAAGATCACATCCTTGCCGGCCCACGAGAGCATGGGGCCCCGGCCCACCCGGCCCAACGCGGCGCGGCCGGGGAGGGCGTCGTGGCAGGTAAAGAAGGTCTGGCCCGGATCCTTGGGGCCCTTGACGGGATCGAGGACCGTGAAGGCAAGGCTGGCACCCTCAGCCAGGTACACCGTTCCATCCGTTCCCAGGGCCATGCGGTTGAGGGGGACCAGCAGGGGCTGGGCCGCGGTGTCCTTCAGCTGGGAGCGGTCGCCATAGGACCAGAGCACGGAGCCGGTCCGGAGGTCGCGCTTTTCCAGGCATGGTTTCAGGGTGCGGTAGAGGATGAGGATGCCCTCACGGCCCACGGCCATGTCCTCGACCGGGGCGGGGAGCGCCGAGGCGGTCTCGATCTGTCCGTCCTTGTTGAGGATGACCAGGCGTCCGTCGCAGATCATCCAGATCCGGCTGTATGAGTCGATCACCCAGCGCTCGGGGACGGCGTCGCAGGCAGCGGCCTCGGGAACCTGCTGGAGTGCGGGTCTGGGGGCGGCGGGCTGGGGTCGTTGGTGTCGCGGAATGCCGTACAGCAGCGCGCCCGCGGCATCGTAGTCTGTGGCGACGCGGGAGGGTGCGACCGCCGCGGGTTTCGAGGCCGGAGCGGGTTTCCGGACTTCGGGCAGGACGATCTGCAGGGTGGACAGGAGGCCGGTGCCCTTCATCCAGGCACGGAGCGACCGGGTGGCCGGATCGAAGAACACCAGGGACCCATCCACTTCCTGATAGGCCCATCCCCCCGTCGCGCGGGCGGGGTCCCATCCCTCGGTGCGGGCCTGGGCACGGGCTTGGCCGCGCAGAGGTGTCGGACCGCAGAGGGCCATGGTGGCAAGAAGGAGGGTCAGAAGGCGGAGTTTCATATATTACCTGCCTATATTTTATTATGCCTATGCGAGACTTCAGTTGAATCCTTTAGGCTGTGACGAAACGCACGATTTATTCCAAGGACGCCCATGTCCATTGATTCCTTTCCGGCCCATCCATGACCCTCAACTTCTTGCGATGATGGAGTTTTCTCGAGGGGCCCCGTGACGCGATCCCAATTGAAGGACGAGGTCTTCATGAACATGGCGCTGGAGCTCAGCCGCCTGGGGACCTGCTGCCGCCTCCAGGTGGGCGCCGTGCTGTTGCGGAGCGACGGCGGCATCGCGGCCGCCGGCTTCAACGGCGCGCTGCCGGGCATGCCCCACTGCACGCCGGAAACCTGCAAGCCGGGCCAGCGCTGCCTGCACACGAGCCACGCGGAGGAGAACGCCCTCGGCTTCTGCGACGGTCCCGTCGCCACCGCCTTCGTCACCCACGAACCCTGTCTCACCTGCTGCCGGGCCCTGGTGCGCCGGGGCGTGCGACGCGTGGTGTTCCGCCACCCCTATACGAGCATCGGCGAGCAGGAACGCGTGGAGCGCCAGCACATCCTCGATCATTTCAGCGTGCGGTGGGAGCAGCAGGGCGAGGCTTGAAGTCGCGGGCGGGCGGCGCATACTGCTGAGCGCCCCTTCCTTCAGGAGACAAGCCGGTGACCGGAACCCTCATCCGCCTGCGGGTGAATGGCCGCGACGTCGCGTCGCCACCGGGCACCATGCTGCTGGAGGCCTGCCGGCAGAACGGCATCGAAATTCCCACCCTCTGCTCGGATCCGCGGCTGAAGCCCGCCTCCAGCTGCCGGTTGTGCGAGGTGGAGGTGGAAGGCCGGGAGCGCCCCCCCTGCGCCTGCGCGACTCCGGTGGAGGAGGGCATGGTGGTCGCGACCCACACGGCGGAGTTGGAGGACTTCCGCCGGGCGATGCTGGAACGCCTGGCGGAACGCATCCCGGCGGAGGACCCGGCCCGGCTGGCGGGGAAGCCCTTCCGGAAGCTGCTGGACGCCTACGGTGTGGCACCTTCAGGCGCGAGGAGGCCGGAGGCGAAGCACCCGGAGCATCCCTACCTGGACGTGGACCTCTCCTGGTGCGTGGCCTGCGGCCGCTGCGTGCGAATCTGCGACGAGGTGCAGGGACAGAACATCTGGACCTTCACAGGCCGCGGTGGGGACCTGGCCCTGGCACCGGCACTGTCACCCGGTTTGCGCGAGAGCGCCTGCGTGAGCTGCGGCGCCTGCGCTGATGCCTGCCCTACGGGGGCCATCGAGGATGTCTCGCGCCTGGCGGCGGGGGTGCCGGAACGCTGGGTGCGCACCACCTGCCCTTACTGCGGCACCGGCTGCGAGATGGACGTGGGGGTGAAGGACGGATGCATCACCGAGGCGCGTCCAGTGTTCGCCTCGCCTTTGAGTCGCGGCCATCTCTGTGTGAAGGGGCGCTATGGATGGGGCTTCAACGACGCACCGGACCGGATCACGGCGCCCATGATCCGGCGCAACGGTGCCTGGGAGCCGGCCACCTGGGAGGAGGCGCTGGAGGCCGCGGCTTCGGCGTTGCGGAAGGCCCTGCGGGTGGGTGGTCCAGGCACCGTGGGCGTGCTGGCCTCCAGCCGCGCCACCAACGAGGAGAACTATCTGGCGCAGAAATTCGCGCGCCTCGCCCTGGGCACCCACAACGTGGACTGCTGCGCCCGGGTCTGCCACGCCCCCAGCGCCGCGGGCCTGGGCCAGACCTTCGGTACCGGAGCGGCGACCAACAGCTACGCCGACATCGAACGGGCTGGCCTGCTGATGGTGGTGGGCGCCAACCCCACGGAGAACCATCCCATCGTGGGAGTCCGCATCCGCCAGCGGGCCCGGGCCGGCGTGCCGCTCATCGTGATCGATCCACGACGCACGGAACTGGCCGACCTGGCCACGGTCCACCTCGCCCCGCGGCCCGGCACGAACCTGCCCCTCCTGCAGGCCATGGCGAACCTGATCCTCGGCGAGGGGCTGGTGGATGCGGACTTCCTCGCGACCCGCACCGGGGACCTGGAAGCCTTCACGGCATCGCTCCGGGAGTGGACCCCCGAACGGGCCGGGGCCCTCTGCGGGATCGAACCGGAGGCCATCCGCCGCGCGGCCCGGCTCTACGCCACCACGGGCCCCGCCATGATCTTCCATGGCCTCGGCGTCACCGAGCACCGCCAGGGCACGGATGGTGTCTCGGCGCTGGCCCACCTGGCCCTGCTCACGGGGAATGTGGGCATCCCGGGGGGCGGGGTGAATCCCCTGCGGGGCCAGAACAACGTCCAGGGCAGCGCGCAGATGGGTTGCGAGCCGTCCAGGCTCACCGGCTACCAGAAGGTGGCCCTGGCCCGGGGCACCCACGCGCAGGTATGGGGGGCCGAGCTGCCCCAGGAGCCCGGGCTCAACGCCCTGGAGATGATCGACGCCGCCGGAGAAGGCCGGCTGAAGGCCCTGCTGGTGATCGGCTACGACCCCCTGCTCAGCCACCCCGGGGCGCGGGAGACAGCGGAGAATCTGAATGGGCTGGATGCCCTCATCGTGGTGGATCTGTTCCTCACCGAGACGGCCAAGGCCTTCGGCACGGTCTTCCTGCCCGCCGCCAGCCCCTTCGAGAAGGAAGGCACCTTCATGAACGGCGAGCGGCGCATCCAGCGCATCCGCCGGGTGGTGGCGCCGAAGGGAGAGAGCCGCACCGACCTGGCGATCCTTGGGGCCCTGGCGGAGCGGTTGGGCGCCGGGCGGCACTTTCGGCACTCGGACGCCGCCGCCGTCTGGGACGAGGCCCGCCAGGTCTGGCCGGCCATCGCCGGGATCAGCCACGAGCGGTTGGATCGGGAGGGGGGCCTTCAGTGGCCTTGCCCGGCAGAGGACCACCCGGGCACACCGGTGCTCCACGTGGGCGCTTTCCCCGGGGGCCGGGCGGCCTTCCGCCCCCTCACCTGGACGCCCAGCCTGGAGGTGACCAGTGGGGATTACCCCTTCCTGCTGAACACGGGCCGCAGCCTCTTCCACTTCAACGCCTCGACCATGACTGGCCGGACCCGCAACCGCGAACTGCGGGCGGACGACGCACTGGACCTCCATCCCGACGACGCGGCCGAGCTGGGCCTTTCCGCCGGGGACCCGGTCCATGTGCAAAGCCGGCACGGAGCCTTCACCCTCCGAGCCCATCTCACGGACCGGGTCCGGCGGGGCGAACCCTTCGCCACCTTCCATGCCGTGGCCGCCTATGTGAACCTCGCCACGGGCCCAGGGCGGGATGCCGTCACCGGGACGCCCGAGTACAAGGTCACGGCGGTGAACCTGAGCGCTGCGGCCAAGTCAAAGGGCCGATAACCTGGAGCATGCTCAGCCATGCCGCCAGCCCCAACCCGCGCCCCTTCCGCGAGAACCGGTTTCTCCAGGTCCTCTGCGTGGCCTATGGCCTCGTCTGGATCGTGACCGCCATCCGGCCGCTCTATCCCGGCGACTGGCGGATGGAGAACCTGCTGGTGGTCCTTGCGGTGGGGGGCCTGGGCTGGACGTACTCCCGGTTTCCGCTGTCGGATCTCAGCTACCTCCTGATCGCCGTGTTCCTCGCCCTGCACGCGGTGGGGGCCCACTACACCTACGCCAATGTGCCCCTTGGCTTCTGGATGAAGGCCCACTGGGGATTGGCGCGGAATCCCTTCGACCGCATCGTCCACTTCAGCTTCGGCCTGCTGCTCGCCTATCCGGTGCGGGAGGTGTTCATGCGGGTGGCCCGCACGCGCGGTTTCTGGAACTACTACCTGCCCCTGGACGTGGTGCTGGCGGCTTCCGCCGTCTACGAAATCATCGAGAGCATCACGGCCCGTCTCAGTGCGCCGGAGCTGGGCGACGCCTTCCTGGGCACTCAGGGCGACATCTGGGACGCCCAGAAGGACATGACGGCGGCGGCGGCCGGGGCGATCCTCACCATGCTCGTGGTGGCCCTGGTGCGGCGGATGAGGCGGATGCCTGAGCCTGCCGGCTGACCTCAGATCCCGCCGTGCTCCCAGGTGGGCACGGGCGTGTTGTCCAAGGCCACCTCGGTGCCGTCGTCCAGCAGGAGCATCGGGGGATCGCCGGGGCGCACATCGACGATGGTCCGGCCCAGCAGGCGCTCGCGCTGGTCGTGGTGCCATGGGATGCCCACGGGGTAGGTGCGACGGTAGGCATCCAGGGAGCCTTCCAGCCGATAGCAGAGGTGATGGAGGGCGGATTCGAAGGCGGCGTCGAAGCCCTTGGGCGGTTCCGGATCCAGGCCGGCGGCCCGGAGGAAAGCCTCTGCCGGCGGGAGGTCCCCGGAGCCACCGGCCACCCAGCGTCGCAGGCCGGACCCGAAGGGGGCGGGTCCATCCAGCGCCACGGCCCGGTCCCGGTGGATGCCGAGCCAGAGGGAGACCCGCCCACAGGAGCCGGCCCCTTCGAAATCGAGGGGCAGCTGGGCGTCATCGTGGAAGACCACGGCGCGCAGGGGCAGCCATTCGAAGGTCTCGGCCACCTTGGTGCCCACGGGGCCGAGGCTGTCCCGGCGCAGATCGGAAACGGCCTCCGCGAAGGTCTGCCGGAGACTGGCCAGGCTCAGGACGCCCTCTGGGAGCCCCTGGTCGTCCAGGGCCAGGGGTGGTTCGTGCCAGTCCGCGGCGAGAGCCGGCAGCACCTGCTGGAAGAGGATCAGGGCCGGGTCCCAGTCCCAGTGGCGGGTGGGCTCGTAGCCCAGTTCGCGGCAGAGATCGAACCAGGGGCGCTCCGGCGCGGGGGCCCCGGGCAGGTAGATGGATCGCCCATCGAGGAAGATCTCGCAGCCCGGCTGGGCCGTCGGGGTCTTCCGCCGGCTCAGGCCCAGTTCATGGCGGCCCAGGGTGGCCAGCGTGGTCTCGCGGTACGGATGGTCCTCCTGCCGCAGCACCTTCAGCGGCGCGCCGAGGATCCAGGCGTCCAGAGACATCATCACCTCCCGGGGAGGCTAACCTGAGGCCACCAGGCCCTTCCGTCAATCCCAGAATGGGATTTCATGGTCGAAAATCAGTCGACCTTCCGGAGTTCAGTCCCGGGGTAGTAGTGCTGGAGGATCTGCTGGAACGTCGCGCCTTCGAGGGCCATGCCGTAAGCGCCGGTCTGGCACATGCCCACGCCGTGCCCCCAACCCCGTCCGTAGAACACCCAGCGGCGCTGAGCACCCTGACCCATGGTGAGGAACCGGAACACGTTGTCCTTGAGGCCCAGCAGGCCGCGGATGTGCATGCCGCGCACCCGGTGTGCCGCACCCTGGCTGTCGATCACGGCCAGATCCAGCACCCGGCCCTCCTCGTTGTGTTGGGCCCTGAGTTCGCGGATGCCGGAGACCTTGATGCGCTTGCGCACCAGGGCCAGCAGGTCGGCCTCGGTGTATTCCACCCGCCAGTGGGCAGTGGGGTTGTAGCGGTCCCAGGCGGCGCCGTCGGGATCGAGCCGGCGCACCAGCACCACGGCGGAACCGTCCTCGGCGGGGATCCACTTCAGGCGGTCGCCCACCTGGACGTCGGCCTTCGACAGCAGGCGGAGACTGCCGTCCGGCGCCTCCTCCGCGAGCAGCAGCCGCGGGGCGAGGGCCAGAGGCTCGGGGCCGCCCCGCTTCCGGCGCACCTGCCGGTCCATCAGCAGGGCACCTTCTCCGGGGACCAGCGGATCCAGATCCTGCCACATCCGGCCCAGGGTCACGAGGGCCTGCCGCAGGGTGGAGGGCTCCCTGGCGGCCCAGGTGGCCGGAGGGATGAGGCCCCGCCGGGTGAGGAAGGCGGCCAGCAGGCGATCCCCCGGGGGCAGGTCGGCGGGCAGGAAGTAGGCGGCGTCCTGGGGTCGCTCCTGGCCTTCCACCACCTTCTGGAAGCCCAGGGCCCGGGCCAGGGCGAGCATGAGGTTCCCTTCGCGGGCCAGGGGCGTGGGGTCGATGCCGAGGCGCTGCTGGAGGGCCCGCACCGGACCGGCCAGGTCCTCCGCCGTGGCAGGCCGGGCCAGGCGCTCGCCGTTGAGCCATTCCACGGGGATGATGCCCGAGGCCAGCCTCAGCAGGTCCCAGGTGAGCCAGGGTTGCTGGGCCTCCGGGGTGACGGACACGCCGGAGGTGAAGGGCAGCGTAAGGGGTTTGGCGGGATAGCAGGTGGCAGCTTTGAGGTAGGGAGCATCACCGCCGAAGACCTGGGACACGTCTACGGTGTGGCCGCCGCAATTCGCCATGAAGAGGGCCAGGATGGGCTTGCCACCGTAGGTGGCGAAGAGGCCCTCGGTCTCCTGGATGGCCCGGTCCGTGAGGAGCTGCTCGCCGTCGCGCCCGCCGTAGACCTGGTCGGCCACGGTGTCGCCCATGTCGAAACCGTCGGCTGCGCGTTTGCCGCGGTTGGCCACGGCATAGGTCCGGGCCGCCACGGCCTGGGCCTTGAGGGCTTCAATGGCGGGGAATTCCCAGGCGCCCATCTCCTTGGGCACCACGCCGCGCAGGTAGGTTTCCAGGTCCAGCGTGTTCACGACGGTCAGGCGGCCCTGGGCGTTGGGGAAGATCTCCACCTTGCCGCGGTAGCGCCCCTTGCCGTTGAGGCTGGTGAGTTCGCCCGCGGGCTTCAGCCATACGCCGCCGAGGGGCAGGGCCCGCCGCTCGTAGCGCTCGCTGACGGCGTAGAGGGCGCGGCCCTTGCGGGGCTGGCTGCCGCGGGATTCCGAGGCCACCCACAATTCGTCGAAGCCCAGGTCCTGGAGCTTCTGGAGCAGGGGCTCGGCTTTTGGCGCGTCGGGGAAATGGCCTGTCAGTACGCGCCAGGTATCCGCGTCGGGCACCTTCACGCGGTCCGAAGGTTCTCCCAGCTTGCTCAGGCGCTTCATCAGGGCGGCCGCTTCGTCGGCGCCCAGAGGCCGTCCCACCTGGATGCGGTACTCGCTGGTGGGATCCGAGACGCCGCGGCTGTCCCACCAGAGGCGCAGCTTCTCATCCGGGGCCAGCCTCAGCAGCGGTTTCCCGGCGCGGTCGCAGACCTGGCCGCCGCCTTCCAACGACACGATCCATTCCGTGGCCTGGGTGTCGAGGCCGATCTTCAGCGGGGGCTGGGCGGCGAAGGTGGGAGCGAGCGACAGGACCAGGGCTGGAACGAAGAGGGTCTTCATCCGTCGCATTGTCCCACGAATTGCACCAAGGCCTCCCAGCGCCGGGCCCGCAGCGTCTCGACGTCGAGCATCGCCCCGCCTGGTCCGCGCCGGTGGAGGAGCAGGGCGATGCAGCTTCGATCGGCGGGCCGATAGAACAGGGCGGGGCCTGTGTAGCCCAGGTGGAACCACCAGCCGGAAGGCCTGCCTGGATCCGGGGCAACGGCGGGAGGCGCCGCGGCGGGAGCCTCCTGGGTGGAATCTTCGAGGACCTGGAGGCCGAGGCCGAGGGGAAGCTTCGCCAGCAACTGTCCAAAGCGCCCATTCCCATCGAAGAGGATCTGGAGGCCCAGACCCCAGCGCGTGCCGTTCTCGCCCTCGGCCGTTTCCACCGCCATGCGGTCTGGCCAGCCAGCGGCCACCCAGCGGGCCAGGGCCGCCCGCAACTGGGGGGCGGTGGCGCCGAAGCCCGCGTGGCCGGGCATGCCGGCCCGGGCGTTGGCATCCTGGGGCAGGTGGGGATCGCGTGGAGGCAGGGGCCGGTCCGTCGCCAGCCGCCAGGCCTCGGCGTCGGGGGCATCCGGTAGGCTGATGGGAGTTTCCCGCCAGGGGGCGGCATCCAGGCCCGAGGCGGTGCCCAGTTTCGTGAAGGGCACACCGGTTTCAGCGACCACCGATTCCGCCAGCAGGCGATAGTTCAGATCCGAGTAGGTGGCCAGGTCGGGCGTGGCGGGGCGGAGCAGGGGGTGATCCGGCACGAGGCGCTGGAGTTGGGTGGCCAGGGGCTCGCTGGTGAAGGGCCGCCAGGGAGGCAGGCCCGAGCTGTGGGACAACAGCTGCCGCACCGTCAGTGGCGTTTCACGGTCGTGGAAACCCAAGGCCCAGCGTCGATCAGCATCCAGATCCAGGAAGGCCAGCGCCAGCGGTGCCGTCACCAGGGGTTTGGTGAGCGAGGCGAGGTCGTAGAACCTGGTCACGCTTGCCGGATTTCCGCCAGGCTCTTGGCCACGGCCTTCTGCACCTGGTCGGCCACGCGCATGGCCTCCTGGCCCTCTTCCCAGGTCACGCCCTCGGTACCCCGGCTCAGACAGGCGGCATGGAAGGCCTCGATTTCCAGGCGGAGGGGCTCGCCCTCCTCGATGCTGGCGGTTTCAGGTTGCACCTCAGGGCCGTCGGGACCCATGACCAGGCGCAGCAGCTCCAGTTTCTGGGCCGCGAAGTCGAGGCTGGCGTATTCCTTGTCGCCGAAGGCGCGGAGGGTGCGCTCCTTCTTGCGGGCCACGCGGCTGGCGGTGACGGTGGCGTAGGCGCCGCCCTCGAACTTCAGGCGGGCGTTCACGAGATCCGCATAGGGGGTCAATACCGGCACCCCCACGGCCACGACATCCACCACCGGCCGACCCACCAGGGCGCGCAGCAGGTCCAGGTCGTGGATCATCACGTCCATGATCACGTCCACCTCCAGGCTGCGGGCCGGAAAGGGCGAGACGCGCACCGCCTCGAGAAAGCGGGGCTTGAAGCCGCGGTCGCGCAGGGCCGTGACGGCGGGATTGAAGCGCTCCAGATGGCCCACCTGCGCGACGAGGTCCGGCTTCAGGGCGCGGGCGGCCGCCAGGGCCTCCAGCAGGGCCACGCCCTCGTCGAGGGAAGCGGCCAGGGGTTTCTCCATGAGCACGTGCTTGCGGGCCTTCAGCGCCTGGGTTCCGAGGGCGTGGTGGAAGCCTGTGGGGGCGGCGATCTGGACGGCGTCCACCTCCGCGAGCACCTGGTCCAGCGAAGCGGCCCAGGGGGCACCGAATTTCGCGGCGATCTCGGGACCCCGGACGGGATCCGGATCCACCACGGCCGCCAGGACGGCCTCCGGCGCAGAGGCCGCGATCCGGGCGTGGTGCTGCCCGAGGTGTCCCACACCGACGACGGCGACGCGCAGCTTGGACATGAGAACCTCCGATTCCTATTGAGCCTACCAGGGCTGTTACCCTGAGGTTCCTTACTCCAGAGGCGACCATGAATCTCAAGCTCGAAGCTGTGAACCTTGTCCGCTGGCTGCACTTCGTGACCCTCGCTGTGGGCGGCGGCGCGGCCGTGGTGGCCCTGCTCCTGTCGGGATTCGAGGAAGGCCGCGAGGACATCCGCGGCCTGGCCGCCACCATCTGGGCGAAGGTCGTGGCCTGGTCCTTCCGCCTGGCCCTCATCGCTGGCATCGGTCTGCTGATCCTGATGATCCAGGGCGGCCAGAATCCCATGAAGCACGGTCACTACTTCCACATCAAGCTGGTGCTGGTCCTGGTGCTGGTGGGCCTGTCCGAAATGACACCTAAGGCCCTGGCGGCTGGGAAGCGGGGCTCGGCCCTGCTGGTGCTGGTGCTCTTCCTGGCTTCTGCCTTCACGGTCTACAACAAGGGGCTCTTCGGCGCCTCCCCGGCCCCAGCCACGGTGATCCCCGCCGCGGCGGACAGTTCCTTCACGGCGCGCTAAAGAGCGCCTGACAAAACTCGACGATGCCGCGATGAAGCCAGCCGGGATGCTCCACAAGGAAGGGCCCGCCGGGCATCGTGGTTCGTTGTTCAAGGGGCCGGACGCCGTCGAGCGGCCGGCTGGTTTCATCCCTCCGGGCGAGGGGCGGCGGGCTTCTCGATGTTTCGTCAGGCTCGTTTCGCGTAGTGCCCGCTACGCTGCCACTTACCTTCCTCGCCTCGCTCGCCCGGCGCCCCTCGCGCGGCGCCGTGGAGTCTTGTCAGGCGCTCTTGGCGTGGGGCGCCTGCTGCTGACCCTGGTGGGGACGAGTCTCCTCGCCGGGTGGCCCCAGACTGTCCCTGAACGCACCCAGCTGAAGCGGACTTCCACGGTCATGGAGGTGCAGGCCTTCATGGAGGCCCTGCGCAAGCAGGCGCCAGGCCTGGAACCCTACCAGCCGAAGGATTCCCCCCGCGCCACGGAGACGGGCAGGCCTCTCCTGGCTTGGCGTCTGAAGGGGACGGGGCCAGACCCGCTGCGGGTCTACGTGAACGCCAACATCCATGCCGGGGAAGTCGAAGGCAAGGAGGCCATCCAGCAGATCCTCCGGGAGCTGCTCCAAGGGAAGCACCCGGCGTTGCGGCGGGACCTCGATCTGGTGGTCATGCCCGCCTACAACGCCGACGGCACCGATGCGCTGGATCCCGCCATCCGGCCCTGGCAGCCCAATCCCACGGAAAGCGGCGTGGGCCGGCGCGAGAATGCCCTGGGCCTGGATCTCAACCGCGACCTCATGAAGGCTGCCGCGCCCAACACGCGCTGGCTGCTGGCCATGCTGCAGGATTTTGACCCGGCGGCGGTGCTGGATTTGCACACCACCAACGGCAGCACCCACGGGTTCCACCTTACCCACGGACCCGCCTGCACCCTGGGGGCGGACGAGGACTTGCTGGCTTTCAACCGGAAGATGCTGGTGGAGGTGCGAGAGCACCTGAAGGCCGAGGGCATGCCCACCTACGACTACGGCAACTTCATCCCGTACAAACCCACGCCGGAGAAGCCGCCCACCGCCTGGGAGACCTACGACGCCCACCCGAGGCTGCTGACGAACTACCCGGCGCTGCGCAACCGCCTGGCGGTGCTGTCGGAAAGCTACGTCTACCGCAGCTGGCCCGACCGCATTTCCGACACCCGCCGCTTCGTGCTGGCTTGCCTGGGCTGGATGGCGGAGCACCGCAATGAGATCCGCACACAGATCCGAAGCGCCCAGACCCGGTGGACCGATGCATGGGCCCAGGGCCCAGTCGCACTGCCCCTTTCAGCGAAGCTAAAGGAAGTGGAACACGCCTCGTTCGACTGGGTGGACCCCATCCGGGACGAGAAGGGCCGCCTGGTGGGCGAGAAGTCGCGCACCCACCTCGTCCTCCCCAGTTTCGTGGGCTTCGAGGGCCAGGACTTCGTGCCGGTCCCGGCAGGCTACCTGGTGGATCCGGCCTTCGCCCCCACCGTGCTGCCCCTGCTCCAGGCCCATGGCCTGAAGGTGCTCGAAGGTCGCGCGCGGCCGCGGACCCTGCCCCTCCTCCGCTTCGAGGAGACGGGTCGCAAGCTCTCCCCTTCGGCCTACCAGGGCGTCTTCACGCTGGAACTCCAGGGCGCCTGGAAGGCGGAGGTGGCCCCGAAGCCGATGGAACTGCCCTGGACGCCCGCGGACCTGGATCGGGCGCTCTACGTGCCGCTGAACCAGCCCCTCGGCCGCCTAGCCTTCTACCTGCTGGATCCCCGCAGCACCGACAGCCTGGTGTTCTGGGGTCTCTTCCACACGGTCCTGCTCCGGGGCAACGGCATGTGGGGAGAGCCGCCCAGGTTCCCCATCCTGGCCGTGGGGAAGGGGGATGATGCGGCTCCCGTTGTTCCATCATCTCCGATGGCGAAAACGCAGGAGTGATCCACCGGCCGGCTTCGCCGGAATGAACCGTGATTCTGGAGGCGTCATGATGC
Source organism: Geothrix campi (assembly GCF_024609265.1). Taxonomy (GTDB): domain Bacteria; phylum Acidobacteriota; class Holophagae; order Holophagales; family Holophagaceae; genus Geothrix; species Geothrix campi. Next base: position 360,483 of record NZ_JANHMP010000002.1, read on the forward strand.
GAATGGCCTTGTTTCTGGCCCTATCGGTCCCGCTGATGGCGGCCAGTGTGCCAGTGCGGGTGGAAGGCAGGGTCCTGGGACCTGGCGGTGAGCCGGTTTCCGGTGCCGTGGTGGCGCTTGTTCCGACGGGTGGGCGCTCGGGTTTGTCTCCAACCCCCGAGCAGCGTACCGATGCCAAGGGTCAATTCTGGCTCGAGGCTTCCGCAGGTCGCTTCGGCCTGACTGTCACGGCCAGGACTTTCTCCCCTCATTTCCGCAACCTGGATCTCAAGGCCGAAGGTTCATTACAGCCACTCGAGGTTCGACTGGAAAAGGGAGGGCATCGGGTCCAGGGCACGCTGCTGCCGGCACAGGGGCTCGGCTTGACCGGAGTCCGCATCGGATTCTCTAAAATCAGTCAGGATGATGGGGACGAATTCTACGGTGAGGTGAAGCTCGGCCGGTTCGACATCACGCTCGCTCCCGGAGACTACCTGATCAATGTCGAGGCCAAGGGGCAGACGGGAAGAAAACGGGTGGTTGTCCGCGGGGATATCCAGAACGAAACGATGCAGCTGAGCGCAGAACCTCAACCCGCGGGTCCGGAGACCCTGGCGTGGATCAAGCAGAAGGCCATCCCTTTGCAAGGCGTGGAGGCAGGGCGTGGATTTTCGGATATGCAGCCCATGAGAGCCCTTGTGGGGGATGCGACTGTCGTGGGATTGGGCGAGGCGACCCATGGCACCCGGGAATTCTTCCAGCTCAAACACCGGATGCTGGAATTCCTGGCTACGGAGATGGGGTTCACCGTGTTCGCCATCGAGGCCAACCTGCCGGAAGCCTTCGCGGTGGACGATTACGTGGTTACCGGGAAGGGAGACCCCGCGAAGGCTCTCGCAGGTCTCTACTTCTGGACCTGGAATACGGAGGAAGTCCTCGACATGATCCGGTGGATGCGACGCTACAACGAGGATCCGGCCCACCTGAAGAAGCTGCGGTTCTATGGCGTGGACATGCAAACAGAAACGGTGGCCTACGCAGAGGCGAAGGCCTGGCTGGACATCGTGGACCCGGCCGAGGCTGGGCATCTGGCTGCGATCAGGACAGCCATGGTGAAGCTCCCGGCATGGAATAACGCGAAGCGGACGGACGATGCACAGGCGGCTTGGCGTTCGATTGCTCAGGGATTGGAGGCTTTGATCGTCCGCCTCGACGGGAAGTCACTCTCCGAGGGAGATGTGAACCGCCAGCGCCAGAACATTCGCGTGTTGGCTCAGTTTGCGGCGATGCAGGCCGAGGTCGGCCGTGGCAATCACGTTCGGGATGAATCCATGGCGGCCAACCTCCGGTGGATCCAGGCTCGGGAACAGGGAGCAAAAGTGGTGCTCTGGGCTCACAACGGGCATATCAGCTTTCATCCCGGTTCGATTGGTGGGGACAACAGCCTCGGGTGGCACCTCCGCCAAAGGTTGGGGAAGGCCTACCTCCCCATAGGGTTTGCCTTCAGCGAAGGCGGATTTCAGGCGATAAGCGGCGATTCTTCCCATCAGGGACTGCGCGTCTTCGAGGTGAAACCTCTGGAGGTTGGGACTCTGGATGCCGCGCTTGCGGCGACCGGCCATCCGGTTCTTGCCTTGGATCTCAGGTCCCGGCCGAGCTCAGGTCCCGTCAAACGCTGGCTCGCTTCTCCGCAAGGATCCTGGAGCATCGGTGCAATGTTCAGGGAGAGGCAGGCGGCCAGCTACCTTGTAAAGCAGCCCATCGTCGACGCCTATGACGCAATCCTGTTCGTGAAACGCACTACGAGTGCCAGGCCTGTAGGGGGCCGTGGAATCCCCATGATGGCTACGGCCAAGGCAAAAGAACCCGTGAATCTGGGCTTCGAGGATGGGCTGAATGGCTGGTCCAATCCTCGGGATCGGGGCTTCAAGGCTGCCGTAACCGGTCAGGGTGCCAAGCAGGGCGCCCACTGCCTCCAGGTCGCGTTCGAAGGAGACCGGAATCCGGCCGCGTGGTGGACGGGAATGCAGGTCGTCGATGCCACGGCCTATCGCGGGAAGAAGGTTCGCCTCAGTGGGTGGATCCGGACGGACGGGAAACCCGATTGCAGGGCCATGTTCTGGATGCGCGTAGACTGCTCAAGCGGGATGGGGTTCTTCGACAACATGATGCGCCGGCCCGTCACGGGCGCGGAGTGGACTGAAGTCGCCATCGAGGGTCCGGTCGCCGTTGATGCGGTGAATCTCAATTTCGGATGCATGATCCAGGGAATGGGGTCGGCTTGGTTCGATGGGGTGCGATTGGAAGTGTTGCCGTAGTCGCGAACCACGCCATAACCAATCCGTAGAAATACGATTCGGGGCGCCGAACAGCGCCCCGAACTTGCCGTGTTCGCCCGGAGGGCGTAGGGCACGGAACCTCAGTCCTCGGGTTCCTCGTAGTCGCCGTTGTGCCACACGTTCTGCACGTCGTCGTTGTCTTCGAGCAGGTCCACGAGCTTGAGGAAGCTGGCGAGCTTGGAGCCTTCGAGGGCGGTGCTGGTGCTGGGGGCCATGATGATCTTGGCTTCGATGACGGGGAGCTTGGCGGCGTCCACGGCATCCTTCACCGCCTGGTAGGCCTCGGGGCTGGTCTTGATGACCCAGGCCTCGCCCTCGTTGACCACATCGTCGGCGCCGGCCTCCAGCGCCACTTCCATGACTTTGTCCTCGGAAACTTCAGGCTCGACCACGATCTGGCCCTGCTTGCTGAACAGATAGGCCACGGAACCCTGGGCGCCCAGTTCCCCGCCGAACTTGGTGAAGTAGCTGCGGACCTCGGGGGTGGTGCGGTTCTTGTTGTCCGTCATGGCCTCGACCATGATGGCCACGCCGCCCGGACCATAGGCCTCGTAGATCACTTCCTCGTAGGTCACGCCTTCGAGTTCGCCGGTGCCCTTCTTGATGGCGCGCTCCCAGTTGTCCTTGGGCATATTGCTGCCCTTGGCCTGGTCCACGGCCAAGCGCAGGCGGGGGTTGGCGTTCACGTCTCCGCCGCCCAGGCGGGCGGCCACGGTGATCTCCTTGAGGATTTTCGTGAAGACCTTGCCGCGCTTGGCGTCAGCGGCACCCTTCTTGTGCTTGATGGTGGACCATTTGCTGTGGCCGGACATGGGGTGGGCTCCTTCAGTCGTTCGTTCCGTGCAGCAACCGCTTCGCGTTTGCTGAATCAATAAAAAGAGTCATTTCAATGCTGCGGAATCGATGCGCAGCATCGATTCCGCAGGGGGCCTCAGCCCCGGAGGGCCCGGCGCGACACGCGCGCGAAGGCGGGGGCCTCCTGGCGGATCATGGGGCGCTCCAGGAGGAACTGATACCACTGCTCGCCGTAGACCTTCATCTTGAGAGCCTTGCCGTTCTGGAGCAGGTTCCGGTTGGTGATGAGGCGCTCGTCGCCCTTGCAGACGCCAAGGCCCTGGTTGAGGATCTCGATGGCCTTGTCGCGCTCGCCCATCTCCACCAGCACGTAGGCATAGACGGCATAGAGCAGGCTCTCCTTCTTGCCGGTCTTCAGGGCCAGGGCGAAGGTTTCCTTGGCCTTCTTCTTCTCGCCCCGCTTCCACTGGAGGATGCCCAGCATGGCCTTGGCGATGTAGTGCTGCATGGAGGCGGAAGCCAGCAGGGGCTCGGCCTCCTCGTTCTTCTTGCGGAGGTACTGCACCACGCCGATCTGGCCGTCAATGCTGCCCTTGACGAGGAACTGCTTCGGAGCGAAGCGGTAGCCCTCCTTCATCACCTCGATGGCCTTCTCGAACTGCTGCTTCTTCAACAACTCACCCGCGCGGGTGAAGATTTTCTCGAGTTCCTGCTGGACCTTGCGGCCCTGCCAGATGAAGAGGCCGGCGCCGGCGAGGAGGCCGATGGGCACGCTGATCCACAGCTTGATGCTGAGCAGGGCGGACAGCAGGATCACCGCGAGGGCTGCGCCCAGGCCGAGCAGAAGGTTGATCACGGAGGCTCCGATGGGGCCCGGGGCCGGGCCAAAGGGCCATTTTATCGGCCTTCGGGCCCTTTTTCCATGAGGAGCTTCAGGAGTCTAGGCGATGACGCCACTGCGGGAGGGGCTCGGCCGGCGGCGGCGCAGCACGCGCTTGGCCGGAGCCGCGGCGGCCTCCTTGCGGGGGCGGCCGGGACCGCGCTTCACGATGGGGTCCTTGGGCTTGGCGACCTTGCGCACCTTGACCTTCTTCTCCTTCTTCACGCGCTCCCGGCGGACGAGGGCGGCGGCCGCCCGGCCGGTCACCACGACCCGGGTGCCATCCTTGAGCTTCTTCACCTTGCTGCCGGGTTTGCGTCCCCGCTTGAGGCTCATGGATAGGGGCTCCGTCTCGAGCAGCTCGCGTTCGAGCTGAACCTGGAGTGCCATCATCTCGCCGTGATCCTTTTCATGATCATGGCCACAGAGATGAAGGAATCCGTGGATCACCAGCGTCTCCACTTCACGCCGGCGGCTCACTCCGAACTTCTTGGCCATTTTGTCGGCGGTGGGAAGGCTGATCACGATGTCGCCGAGGTGCGGAAAGGCACCCTTCTCCACACTTGAGGGGAAACTCAGTACGTCCGTTGTCATGTTTTTCCCGCGGTGCTCGCGGTTGAGTTTTCTCATGCCACGATCATCGACATAAGTCAGTGACACACCTTGAGCCTGCGGAGCGAGTCGATCCCGCAGGCTATGAAGCAGCTTCCCGAGGGACTGCTCACCGGGCCCGCGCATTTTGCTTCGACTCGACCAATCGATCTGGAAGGGCAGCTTGGTCTCAGTCATGGCTGGCTCCTGTGGAAGATCAATCAAAGGGGGTTCATCATGAATGCTATTGGGCTATTCGTCAATGTCTTCATTCTAGGTGCATGAATTACAGCGATTGTTCCACATTCAGATGATAGAACGGGCCGTTGAATAATTCGATCCAAAATAGTTCAAAAATGTTGAATATAAAGAAGAAAAGGGCCAAGTGAAGAGGTTTCAATCGCCGGACGTGATCCCTGGCATCCTGGAGGCATGGAGCCTCGACTGCCCGCCCACCTCACTGCCATCCTGCGCCGGTACCTGGTGCTGCTGGATCGCTGGAACCGTACCCACGCCCTGACCTCCCTGCCTCAAGCTGAGCGGTGGGAAGAATTAATGTTGGACGCCGCGATCCTCCTGCCCTTCCTCGACCCCTTGCCTCCCGGGAGTCGGGTGGTTGATCTGGGGACGGGCATGGGCTGTCCCGCCGTGGTGCTGGCCCTGGCCCGTCCGGACCTGGAAGTGCTCGCGGTGGACGCCTCAGCCAAGAAGCTGGCCTTCGTCCGCCAGGCGGTGCTGGAGCTTCCAGTGCCCAACCTGAGGCCCGTGCAGGGGCGCCTGGAGGAGCTGCCGTCCCTGAAGGCCGACCTGGGGACCGCCAAGGCCTTGGGCTCCCTGGAACAGCTGGCGGGTTGGTGGGCCCGGCATGGGAAGGCAGGCTCTCCGTTCCTGGCCCTCAAGGGGCCGGACTGGTTCAGGGAGCCGCTCCCGCCTGGCTGGGAGGCCACCCCCCATCCCTACGCCCTGCCCACCCGGGGGCAGCGGGTGGTGGTGGCGCTCCGACGCCAGAACGGCTGAGGCCCCCGAAGGGGCCCCAACTGGAACATTCCCCCCGGCTCAGTGAGTCAGGGTGTCCCCAAGGCGGATCTCCTCGGTGGTCCGGAGCAGGCGACAGGTGGCCGTCTGCGCGTCCGTGCGGACGACCAGGGCCTGGCCGACATAATGGGTGGTGGTTTCCGTGGCGTTCTTGTGGTCACCGTCCGGTCCCACAGGGAAGGTCCGGGTGCGGACGGCCAGCAGGACGTCGCCCACCTTCAGGCCGTCGTTGGCACCCTTGTCCACGATCACCATGTCGCCGTTGGCGGTGTGCTGATGGTCATCACGGGCGAAGACCACCACGGGCGAGTTCGGGGCCACCTTCACAGGGTCGGTGGTGTCAGTCCGGAGCTGGAGGGGCAGGTTGGCAGGCTCGGTGAATCGAACCAGATGGTCGCCCACTTCCACGCCATCCAGGCAGCGCTCGATGGTGGCCACGGAGCCCTTGGTCTGGGCGGTGATCACGCGGATCACGCCCACCTGCTGCACCACGTCACCCAGCTTCTGCTTGGTGGTGGGGTGCTGGATCTTGCGGGCCACGGTCTTGAGAACGAGGAACCGGTCTCCGACTTTCACGCCCTGCTCGCTGCCGCCGTTCATGTAGACGGTCTCGCCCTCGGCCAGGAAGCGCCGATCTTCGCGGCGGTTGGCGGTCAGGGTGAAGGCGCCCTGGTTCTTGTAGTGGGCCTCGGCCCCGTCGGCAGCGAAGAACGGCAGCTGGATGAAATCCTGGAAGCTGAAGCCAAGCTCAGGCCGCCGGAGGGCGCCGGGATCTGCCCGCCGCCGATCGGGCTGGAGGCCGGACACCGATTCAGGCACGGAACCGGCGGTGGCCACGGCCCGCGTCAGGTCGATGATCAGGGGGTCGCCAGGGTAGATCCAGTGCGGATCCTTGATCCACTGGTTCAGTTCCCAGATCTGGGGCCAGGCATAGGGGTTGCCGAGGTACTTTCCGGCCAGGTCCCAGAGCGTGTCCCCCTTTTCGACGATATGGGTGCGGGAACCTTCGGGCACCTTGATTTCCTTGGGATAATCCCATTTCGAGCTGTGGGCTTCGACCTTGATCGTCCCAGCGGGTTCCTGGGCATCAAGGGCCGGGACCGCGAGCGCCAGGGCCACGAATAGGCCGGGCGCCATCGCGAGGGCGCGCCGCCGGCCGACAGTCAGACGATTGGGCTGGTGCATCAGGGACCCCCAGGGGTTTAGGTGGTGCTGATTATAGGTCTTCGACGCGGATCATATCTGAAAATAATGCCAAGCGGTTGCGAACTTCATCCTGGGATATCTGCTCGAGTCGTTCTGTGGAGAACTGTTCCACGGTGAAACTGGCCATGACCGATCCCACGAGAGTCGCATGCTTCAGGGCGATGACATCCGTCCGCTCGATCCAGGCCAGGTAGCCGAGGAAGCCCCCGGCGAAGGTGTCCCCGGCCCCGGTGGGATCGAAGACATTTTCGAGGGGGTAGGCCGGGGCGGCGAAGATCCCCTCGGGCGTGAAGAGGGCCACACCATATTCCCCACGCTTGACCACGAGGGTGCTGGGGCCGAGGGCCCGGACCTTCTTGTAGGCCTTAATGAGGCTGTATTCCTGGGTGAGTTCCCGAACCTCGGCGTCATTCACCAGGAGGATGTCGACTTCCCGGAGAACCGCATCCAGGGCCGGGCGGGCCCCGCGGATCCAGTAGTTCATGGTGTCCAGGGCGATCCACTTGGGCCGTCGGGCCATCTGACGCACCACGTCCAGCTGCAGCACCGGGTCGATGTTCCCCAGGAACAGGTAGTCGCATTCGCGGTAGTTGGCGGGCAGATCAGGCTTGAAGTCGGCGAAGACGTTCAGATCCGTGGCCAGGGTCTTGGCCTCGTTCAGGTCGTAGCCGTAGGACCCCTTCCAATGGAAACTCAGGCCCTTGACCTTCGATAGGCCCGCCAGATCGATGGGGCGGCCTTCGAAGACGCGCATCTGGTCCGGACCGAAATCCTCGCCCACCACGGCGACGATGCGCACCGGGTGGAAACGGCTGGCGCTCAGGGAGAAGTAGGTCGCGGAACCGCCCAGGGCGCGCTGGCGGCGACCGAAGGGCGTCTCCAGATCATCAAAGGCCACACTGCCGACCACCAGCAAACTCATTGGGGGGACTCCCTATCGCGCGGATCAGGCACTGGATCAGGACTGGGGCTGGGAAGGCGTGAAATAGAGCAGCCAGGCCTGGCTACCACCCATGGGTACCGGGGCCTGGGCGTAGCGGGCGACCATGGGCGTTTCCCCGGAGGCCAGCAGGGCCAGCAGGCCCTCATGGAGCTTCGGATCCGGGCCCAGGATGACCTGGATGCTGCGCCAACCCAGCACGAGGCCGTCGCCCAGGCGGTCCTTCAGTCGTTCCACCGCGTCCTGCAGGGAATGCCCCCTGAGATCGAGGACGCCATCGACCTCGATGGCCATGCCGGCCGCCAGTTGGAACCGCATCGGCACGGGCGGGGGCGCATTCGGAGCTGCGGGAAGGGATTCCTCCAGTGCGGCTTCGGACGGTTCCGGTGGAAGGGAGGCCAACTTCACGGGAGGGACGACAGGTGGAGGCGCCGGGGCCGGGGAAGGGGGGAGAGTCACAGGGGGTGGGAGGGCCGGGGCTGCCTGGGCCTGGAATCCGCGGGACAGCGGCTTGAGGCCCTTCAGATCCTTGAGGGCTTCCTCGAAGGTTTCGGGCGGGGCCGGCGGAGGGGGCGCCGCCACAGGCGCTTCGGACGGGCTTGATACAGTCGGGGCTGCCGCCTTGGCTGGGCGGGGGGTCGAGGGCTTCAGCCCCATGGCCGAAAGGAAAACCGCATCCTCGTCAACCAGGTCGCCAGGCCCCTGGGGCTTTGGCGCGGGTTTGGGCGGGGGTTTGGGGGCAGGAGAGGCCGGCTCAGGTCCCAACTGCTGCTTCAACTTCGCCAGATCCTGCTTCCATGCCATGAACCATCCTCGTCCTGTCCAGAGTAGGCCATCGCGGCCCCGGCCCAAAGCCTGCTGTTGCAATCCCGCACCACTCCGAGGCAAAACGCCGCGATCGCAGTGGGTCTTCAACCGGAGTATGCTGCGCTGGATCCAAGGATTGACGCCACTTGTCGTAAGCTGGCACGCCCTTCGCTCCGTAGCTCTCTTGCCACATCCACTGGAGGCCCCATGCGCCGAACCACGATGCTATTGCTGCCCCTGCTGCTCGCCCCGGGGGCCGCGCTCCACGCCCAGAGCCCACACGTGGGCTTCAGCCTGAACCTGATGATCCCCACCGGGGATTTCGCGAGCAAGACCTACCCCGCTTACTACAGCCCCAGTGCGGGGTACATCATCCCGCCCCAGAAAGAGACCTATGACGTGGGCCTCGGCGGCAGCTTCACGGTCAGCTTCCCCGTGGACCGCAGCTTGGCCATCCGGTTGAACCTCAGCGGTTCGGCCGAGAATGGGACCAACCGGGCTCCGGGTGAAACCACCATCAACCTGCGCCACTCCCAGTTCAACCTGGGCGGCGATCTGCAGATCTTCCCCGAGGGCACGGCCTTCCGGCATCGGGGGCTGTACTTCGTGATGGGCCTCTCCGCCGACTTCGAGCAATTCGATCGCAGCTTCGGCGATCCCCTCTATGACTACACCGACACCACTCGCAAGAGCCGGATGGGCGGGTCCATCGGCCTCGGGCACAGCTTCGGCTACGACGCAGGGGCGCGATTCACCCTGGAAGCCACCTTCCACAAGACCCTCACCAGCCATGATGTGGACGCGGGTGATCCCCCCAGCACGGACTTCGTGAAGGTAGGGTTCGGGTTCGTGTTCTAGGGTTCCCCCACTTACGGAAAAGCGGCCCGAGCGGGCCGCTTTTCCGTAAGGCGGGAAGAGCTATTTCCTGGCGGCCTTCTTCTTCTTGGCCTTGGGCTTGGCCGGGGCGGCCTCTTCTTCCTTGCCCATGAGGCCGTTCACCAGCCGGGTGACATCCTTGTTGGCGAGGTCGAGCTTCTGGAGGCGGCGGGCGTAGGCCAGGCGCTCCTGCTGGGGACGGGCGTCGTCGGCCTTCACCTGCTCCACCTTTTCCGCCACGAAGCGGGCGGAGCCGCCAGCCTCGGTGATCTCCGCCTTCTCCCGGTCGAGGAAGGCCTTCCAGTCCGCGGCGGCCTTGGTGGTGCTGGCCTTGGTCTGGCGGAGGCGCTCGAGGATGCCGTCAATGTCTTTAAGAGCGCGCTCGCTGTGGGCGACAGCAGCCTTCTGTTCGTCCATGAAGATCTTGAGTTGCTGGCGGAGCTTCATCTGGTCCTGGTTCAGGCCTGGGGCCTCATCCAGTTCCTTGAGCCGCGGCGCCTGCTTGTCCATCGCGTCCCGGAATTCCCGGAGCTTGAGTTCATGTTCGGTGCGGGTCTTGGCCAGCAGGGGTTCGGCGGTGGCCAGATTCTCTTCCGCAGCGGCCTGGGCCTTCTGCAGGTGGAGGACCGCCTCCTCCCAGCTGCCTTCGGCCACGCAGGCCCGGGCGGCCAGACTGCGGAGGGCCGCCAGCGCGTGCATGTCGTTGTAGTCGGAGGGATTCACGGCGAGCCCCTCCCGGCCGAGCAGGGCCTCCACGCCCCGGCGGACCGTGGGGGCGTCGCCCCGCTCCAGCTGGAGCTCCCAGGGCCCCCGGACCTCCTTGAAGCGGTCAGTGAGGCTCTGGGCACTCAGGCTCGTGGCTAGGGCACAGGCAAGCAGAAAGCCGAGGCGGCTCATGGTCGCTCCTTCCGGGTCGTGTAGAGCACGGTCACTTCTTCTTGCCGGTCTTCTTCGCGGGCCTGGCTTCCTTGGCGAAGGGCTCCTTGCCCTGCTTCAGGTTTCCCAGGGCCTTCATGGCAGCCGGGTTCCCGGGGTCCAGGACCAGCAGGCGATTGAGGAAGGCGGCCTGGGCCTGGGATCCACTCAATTTGGTGACGTTCTCATGGTTGCGGAGGACGGCGTCCACCCAGTTCTTCTTCCCGACGATCTTCACCTTCTTGATGACCTGCTCGGTGTTGAACTTGGTGATCTCGTCGCTCTGACTGCTCAGGACTTCCTTCGATTTGGTGACGGAGGCCTCGGCTGCCTTCACCATCTCCTCCGCTTCCTTGCGGTTGTCGGCGAGCACCTTGGTCACCTTGGGGGCGTTGATGAGGTTCTGCTTGTGGACCGGAAGGGCGGCGTTGATCTGATCGAGTTCCTGCTGCTGTTCGGGGGCCTTCGCTGCCCGGGCCTTGAGGTCTTCCAGGCCTTTGGCGTCGGGCTTCTTCGTCTTCGCGTTCACCGCCGCGATCTCTTCCTTGAGGTCATTCAGCGTCGTCTGCAGTTCCTGCTGGCGGCCAGTGTTCTTGGCGATGAAGTCCTGGGAATCCTTGGTCGCCTTGTCCCACTGGGCGGCGATGGGGGCCTGGGCCTTGTCCAGATCCGCCTTGATGCCCTGGGCAAGCTTGAGCCGCTTCTGCTGGATCTCGACGGCCTTCTCCCACTGGCCGGCCTCGGCGGCGGTGTTGGCCCAGAGGCGATAGAAGGACAGGAGGCCCTGGGCGTTGTCCATGCTCTGACCGATGGTCTGCAGGTTGGTGCCGTTGAAGGCGGGGCGCTCGGCGGGGATCAGGCCCTCCACCTTCGCCATGGCCTCCTGGGCCTGGAAGGCCTTGAGCATCTGGTTGATCCCCGGCAGTTCTGTGTTGAACCGCTGGGTCAGGTTGGTGGAGGCGGGGCTCTGGGCCACAAGCGCCACAGCAGGGAAGAGAAGGAAGGGCATCGGGCGCATAGGCACTCCACAAAAGTCCAGGCTCCAGGGTAGCGAAAAGGCCCCGGGCCTGTCCGCTGCCCTGGCAAATTGTGATGGGATCAGCTTCCGCTGCGTTTCTCCTCGAGTTCCAGCCAGGCCTCCTCCAGAACGTGCAGCGCCGTCTTTACCCCATCCCGGTCCTGCAGGGCCTGGTGTCCGGGGCTGTCCGCCCGGAGGAAGGCGGAGGGATCCGCCAGCAAGGCATCCAGCTCCGCCAGCCGGAGGTGGAGGGTCTCCATCTCCCCTTCCACTTCGGCCAAGCGGCGCTGTTCTTTCTGGGACAGGCCCGGCTTCCGAGGCCGGGGGGCATCCACCCTGGCCGCGGCGCGGGGGCTCTCGGCCTTGGGCGTTTCCTGGGCGGCCGCCCGGGCTTCCCGCAGGCTGCGCACGGTGGAGGGGGGCCCTTCATAGAGTTCCCAGCGCGGGGTTCCGGCGGGGTTCCAGGCCAGGGTGTGGGTGGCCACCTGGTCCAGGAAGAAGCGGTCGTGGCTCACCAGCAGGAGGGTGCCGCCGAAACCCAGAAGGGCCTCCTCCAGGTTCTGGAGGGTGGGAATGTCCAGGTCGTTGGTGGGCTCGTCCAGCACCAGAAGGTCCGCGGGGCTCAGCATGGCCTTGGCCAGCAGGAGTCGGTTCCGCTCGCCACCGCTGAGGGTCGCGGCTGGGCGCGCCTGCTGGTCCACGGGGAAACCGAACCGGGTGAGGTAGACGTGCGCGAGCACCGTGCCATTCCCGGTGTCCACCACGGAGGCGCGCTCCGCGAGGTTGTCGAGGATGCTGCGCGGGCCATCGAGCTCACCGCGCCCCTGCGAGATGGTGGTGATGGCGAGCTTGGGGTGGCGGACCACCTCGCCTGCCGTGGGCTCCAGCTCGCCCAGCAGCACCTTGAGCAGGGTGGACTTGCCGCAGCCATTGGGCCCCAGCAGGGCGATGCGCATGCCGCGCTGGAGGCTGAGGTCGATGCCGTCGAGCAGTTCCTCGCCGCCGGGATAGGCGAAGCGCAGCCGTTCCGCGCGGATCAGGGCGTCGCTGCGATTGCCGCCGGCAGCGAAGGCCAGGCCCTGTCGGGTCTCCAGCCGGGTGCGGTCGTCCACGTCATCCTTCAGATCCAGCACCTCCTGGATGCGGAGCTTGGACTTGCGGGTGCGGGCCTTGGCGCCCCGGCGCAGCCAGGCCATCTCCCGGCGCAGGCGGTTCTGCATGTGCTCGGTGAGCCGGGACTCGCGGAACTCCCGGTCGGATTTCTCCAGCAGATAGTCGCTGTAGCCACCCTCGTAGCTGCGGAGGGCGCCGTCCTCCAGCTCGAGCATTCGCGTCGCCACAGCGTCCAGCAGGTGGCGGTCGTGGGTGATGAGTAGCAGGGCGCCGTCATAGGCCTGGAGCCAGGCTTCCAGCTTTTCCACCTGGTCCGGATCCAGGTGGTTGGTGGGCTCGTCCAGCACCAGGACATCAGGTTCCTTGAGCCAGGCCTGGGCCAGGGCCACACGCTTGCGCCAGCCGCCTGAGAGGGATTCCACTTCGGCTTCGAGGTCGGTCAGGCCCCAGGTGGTGGCCGCCGCCTTGAGGCGCGGCTCGAGATCCCAGCCCCAGCGCTCGATCTGGTGTTCCACATTTTGCAGTTCGTCAAAGAGCCGGGCTTCCTCCGGGCCGGTGGTCCCGTGGAGAGTCTCGTGGATCCGCTGGTGCCTGGCCAGCAGGGCGGCATGGTCGGCCAGCGAGGCCTCCAGGGCCTGGCGGATGCTGGCCCCAGGCGCGAAGTGGGGCTCCTGGCTGAGGCGGGCGACGCGGAGGCCCTGCGTGATGACCACCTCCCCGGAATCGGGGGTTTCGTCACCGGTCAGCAGCCGGAAGAGTGTGCTCTTGCCCGCGCCGTTACGGCCGATGAGCCCGACTTTCTCGCCCTGGAAGAGACCGAGGCTCAGTCTGTCCAGAATGGCTGTCGCGCCATATCGTTTCGTGACATTGATCAAACTAAGGGCGATAGCGGGCAAGAAGGGCTCCTACGACCTTCCAGAATCCCATGGATGGGGAGATCCTTGCCCGCAAAGAATCCGTGAGGTCGCCATGTCCCTTCAGGAAGAACTTCAGATGTCAAAGCTCCCCGCCCCGGGAGTTCAGTTGATGCTCCAGCTGATGCTGACGCGGGAAGCCGTCGTCCGCGTTCAGGAGCGTCTCTTCGAAGCCCACGGGCTGACCATCCAGCAGTACAACGTCCTGCGCATCGCCCGGGGTGGCCCGGTCAAGGGGCATCCCATCTACGAGATCGAGCGGAGGATGATCTACCGCTTCGCCAATGTGACGCGGCTGGTGGACCGCCTGGAAACACAGGGGCTGCTCAAGCGGGTGGCGGATCCCAAGGATCGCCGCGTGAGCCGCGTGGTCATCACCCCCAAGGGGCGGCGCCTCATGGAGCGCCTCGACGAGCCCGTGCGGGTCATGGCCACGCAGCTCACCAGCTGCTGCGACGAAAAGGAGTGCCTCGACATCTCGCTCTGGCTGGAACGCCTGCGGGAGCACTGCACCCAGCAGGAGGGGCTTCAGGAAGAACTGGTGGGTGCCATCAACTGATCCAGCAGCTGATAGGCGGCCACCTCCGACACGCCGTCCAGGCGCAGCCAGCGCCCCTGGCCCAGGTCCATCCACAGGCGACGGGAGGCCGGATCCCACCAGCCCTCGCGGAAGGTGCGCGGGCCCGCCAGTCGCCGATTCCCCTTCAACTGGGCCTGCCCTGGGTGGGGAACGGCTTCCACGGCCCAGGTCCGGTTCAAGGTGAGCCTGCCGCGCTCCAGATGCCATCGCCCTCCCGGCAGGCGCAGCCGGTGCCCGCCTGAAGCCGTCACCTGATCACCTTCGATGCGGGTGCCCGCGCCCCAGGAGGCGGTGCCCTCGCGTTCGGGGATCCAGCGGACGCCCGAGAAGGCCAGGGCCGCACCCTCCCAGCCCACGCTGCCGAGGTCCGCGAGATCCGTGTCGCCGAGCTTGATGCGGAGCGCCGAGGCCGGTGCCTGGTCGAAGGTGGGGTCCACGGGTACCCAGCGGTCGCCCAGCTTCACCTCCACCCAGAAGTGCAGGCCCAGGGTGTCCCCCAGGCCCACCCACCCGGTGACGCCACGGGCGGGCACCCCCAGGCGTCTCAGCAGGGCCACGGCCAGGACGCCATGCTCGGTGCAGTCACCCCTGGGCGTGCGGCAGACTTCGAGGGCCGAGGCGAAGCCCACGGTGAAATCCTTGTCGGTGATCCAATCGAAGACGAAGGTGGTCACGCGCTTCGCCAGTTCCCAGCGTGGCAGTCCCGGAGGTAGGGCCAGGCGCCGGAGGAGGCCGTCGAAGGCGGGGTCGCGAAAGGGCACCAGGGGGCTGGGGGCCAGATAGCGGGCCTCCTCTCCTTTGGGGGTTCCCGCCACCGGAAGCTGGGCGGCCTCGGCGGCGCTGGGGTCCGCCGCGCGGGCCAGACGCCACCGGCCCTCGGGGAGCCGCATCTGCTGGGCATCCTCGGGCAGCGTGGGTACGGAACCCTCGGCCCTCAACGTCAGGTTCCGCAGCCAGAGCTGGAACGGGTGGGGCGGCAGCGACTGGAGGGTGCGTTCGAAGAAGCCCTCTGCATCGCCGACGCGGGCCTTGGGTGGCGGGAGTTCGGCACGCTGCATCAGGATAGCGAGACCACCGAGTTCAGTCCTCTGTCGCAACTCGCCGGCGCTCGGGGAGATCCAGGCTTCCACGGGCGCCGAGGAATCCCCCTGGGTTTCCTGGCCGGTGAAGTGCACGGCGTCCGGGAACCCCGGCAGCGGGTCCGGCCCGACGGGGGCGAGGGTGAGGGTGCTCCACTGCTGGACGGGGAAGGAGAAGGTGATGGCCTGCACGGGGCGGCGTAGCCGCGCCGCCTCGATCAGGCGGGCGTCGAGCTCCTCGGGCCAGAGCAGGGCCCCGGCGGGCACCTGGGTGCGCAGCGCCGCTCCGTTCAGGGGCTGGAGGCTCAGAGAACCCGGATTCGCGGGCGACCATTCCGCCCTGCCTTCGAAGGGTTCTTTGGAGAGCTGGAGGCGCCAGGTGAAGGTCAGTGAGCCATCCGCAGCGCGCCGCGCGGTCTGATCCACCTCCTGGCGGATCTCCTGGCCTAGGCGCGAAATGGACATCCACTCACGGTTTCGGACCTCGCGTACACCTCCGAGGGTCTTTGCCTCCTGGGAGGCGCCACCCACCTCCTGTCCACCCACCCACTGCCGGTATGTCCGAGTCGGGGCTTCCTGGGCGACCAGAAAAATCCCGCTGAGGGCCGCCACGAGAAGGGGGGATGCACGCATCCCCCCAGTCTACCGGTCCGCTGGGCCCGGATCAGTCGTTCATCCCCAGGGCCATGCGGAAGTGGCGCACGCGTTCCCGGCGATGGGCCTGGGCGGTGGCCCGCCATTCAGCGGCCTTGGCCCTCTGTTCGGGGGTGAGTACCGCCTGGACTTCCTGTCGGAGGGCCCTGCCCACCAGCAGCAACTCGAAGCGGGCCGAGGAGGCCTTGTCGTGCAGCACGCGCAGCTGCGCTTCCGAGGTGTCCGGGTCCTGAAGCGCGGCCCGCAGGGCGGCCTGGGCCCGCCGGACCGTATCCCGTTGAACCACTAGGTCCGGCCGATGTCGCTCGCGGATGGCCTGGATGCTGGCCTGCTGGGCCCCGGTGAGGTTCAGGGCCCTGGCCATCCGAGGACCCTCGGCAGGGCCAGGGCCGGGGACAGGACCTGGAGCGGGTTGGGCCAGCCCGGGCAGGGCGGCGAGGGCGAGAATCGCGAAGGATCGGAACAGCAGTGTCATGACCATCTCCCGGGCGGGGCCTCTGCAGCCTCGCTTGGTGAGACACGGCTCCGGGTCCAGGGTTGAATCCGGGCAGACTGGAAGGGTGATCCGAACCTGCGCCGCCATCGTGCTCAAGGCCGTGCCCTTTGCCGAGGGAGGGGCCGTGGTGTCGTTCCTTTCCGAGCACGGTGAGCGCCTGTCGGGTCTGGCCAAGGGAGTAAAGAAGCCCACCGCCAAATGGGTGGCGGCCTTCGAGCCCCTCAGCCAGGTGCGGGTGAGTTTCTTCGGGAAAGAGCAGACAGAGTTGAAGCGCGTCACCCGCTGCGAGTTGGCCTTCAGTCCCCTCACGCTTGGGCACTTGGAATGCAGCCTGGTGATGGCCTGCCTGGCCGATCTCTTTGACCGGGTGGCCAAGGAGGGCGTGGAGGACGACCGCCTCTATCGCCTGCTCAGCGCCTGCGGGCGGGCCCTCAAGGCGGATCCGGACAATGCCCTGGGCATCCTGGCCTACGCCGAGCACTGGCTGCTCCACTGCCTGGGCCTGCTGCCCCATCCGAGGGTCTGCGGACGCTGCGGGAACGAGACCGCGCCCCTGGCTCTCCTCAGCCCCGATCACGGCTGGTGCTGCACCGCGTGTACGCCGGTGGACCCCAGCGAGGCCCTTCCGCCCGGGGCCCGGGAGCACCTGCGTCGGCTGAGGACCGAAGGCGCGGAGACGGCCCCCCGCCTGAATCCTGCCGACGCAGCCCTGGTAGCGGTCACGGCCCTCCTGCGGGCCCGGCTCCTCCTGGAACTGGGGGGCAGCCTGCGGAGCTACGAGGTGCTCTGGCGGACGATCTAAACTTGGCCTGGAGGGTCCAGCGGCCGATGGGTTGCCATGGCTTGGGGTCGGCATGAGGCTGGGTGGCTTCTTTATGAGACAGGATGAGATCCGTCGCTGGGTGGCGGATCTGGCCGTGCTGCCCTTCCTGGGGGCTACGGCCTACCTCCTGTTCAGGGCCTCGGCTTCGCTGCGGCCCGGCGAAGCGGCCATCTTGATGATGGTGGCCGCTGGGTTGGTGCTGCTCGGGCGCCGGTGGTACGCCTGGCAACGGAGCCTCGCCCCGGAGAGCCTCCTCTCTGACTGGGCCGGTCGCATCCTCCGCGGTGATCGCACGGCGCTTGTGCCGCAGACGGGCCTCGGGAGGGAAGTCCACCAGGTCGTGGTCGCCCTCAATACCATCCTCGGGGAAAACCGCCGGACCGGCGAGCGCCTGGAGTCCCTCCACCAGGCAGTCTGCAGGGATTGGGTGGAACTGGACCACCTGCTGGCGCAGCTCCAGCAGCAGTCCAGCGCGGATCGGACGGCGCGGGCCACGGCGGGCGGACGCCTGGCGATCTATGGCCAGGAGCTCAGAGAGGCCCTGGAGGTCTCCCTGAAGTTCGACCAGATCGAACTGGATCAGCGGCTCAGGGCGGATCAGCATCGTCTCCAGGGGCAGGCGTTCAGGGCCGCGCTGGAGCAGGGGCAGGCCCGGCTGAGCCAAGTCGAGGCCCTGCTGAAGGAACTCCGGGACACCTTCCCCCGGTTGCAGAAGGAGGAGGATGCGCTGGGCCGCTTGGCGGATGCCGGTGCCCGCCAGGGTGCGCGCCTGGATCTGGCGGCCAAGGGCCTGGCGGCCCATACCCCGAGGCTTCTCGAGGAGACGAAGGCGCGGGCGGAACAGCTCCGGCGGTTCCGGACCTCCGCCGATGGCGTGCGGGACCAGGCGGAGGCCCTGGCTCGCCGCATCGAGGCCTTCCGGGCCGACTCCCAGCGTCGCATCTCCTCGTTCGGGGGTGCGCAGGGGGCCATCCACACCATTGATCAGGCGGCGCAGCAGACCGGGCTGCTGGCGGTGAACGCCGCGATCCTCGCCCTGCAGGGGGGCGGGGGAGCAGGCATGCAGGCCATCGGGGGACGTCTCCGCAACCTCGCGGACCAGACTTCCCAGGGAGCCGCCGATCTGGAGCGCGCCCTGGATGAGCACCAGCGGGGCATGGAGCGAGAGAGCACCGGTTTGTGGGACCTCCAGGAAGTGACCCAACACCTGCGAGCGAGCATCCAGGAACTGCTCCATGTGGCTGGTCACCTGGATCGGCAGGGACAGGACATGGAACGGGTGCTGGAGACCCATGTCGACCTGGTGGGTCAGGTCCGGCAGGCTTCTGAGCGGGCGGAACAATCCCTGCACGAGATCGGTGAATGCTCGTCGGCCATCCAGACAGCCTTGGGCCGGCAATGGGGGGTGGAGGCCAAGGCCGCGGTCGAGGTCGACCAGTTGCTCCGGACCGGGAGACACATGGCTGAAGTGGGCGGCCAGCTCCACCAAACCAGCCGGAGGAGTGTCGAGGAGATCTGGGAAATCCTCGAAGGCCACCAGAAACTCCGTCAAAGCGAGGCCTACCGCCAGATCGTTTCCGGCGAGCTGGCCCGCCTGCTTGGACCGGACGGAGCGGCTGACATCACGTGGAGCCACACCGCATGGGCGCGAGCCCAGCGGCGCACGCGGCTGCTGGAGGAGGGCGGTCCGCTGCCGCCGCTCGGGCGCGCGGACTCGACAGGTGGAATCCGGTTGCTCGTGCTTGGCCTGGATGCCCTCGATCGCCCCGAACCCTCCGCCGTGGGCGATTGGTCCTGCGACCCCGAGGGCCGAATCTGGCGATTGCGATTGATCGAGAGCCTGAGGACCGAAGGCCATCGCCATTCCCTGCAGGAAGTCCTAAGGGAGAGCCCGCTGCAGGGTTGCCTGCCCGGAACCGACGTGCGGGTTGCCGCAGACGGCGTCGATCTTCGGCTGCCCTTCCCCTATCCCGGGCTTCCCCTGTTCCTGGCGGGCCTCGGGCTGGAGCTGTCGGTGGGCGCCACGGAATGGAGCGATCCCCATCGAGAGGCCGGAACGAGGAAGGTCCCCGTGCAGCAGCTCCTCTGGTGTGGACCGGACATGGATCCGGCCCAGAGGACCGGGCTCATGCATCTGGTTCATACCTGGATGCGGGACGACCCTCAGCATGAAAGCTTCATGCCGTGGCTGCCATACGAGGGGCATCGTCCGCCCTGTCCCTGGCTGGCGGAGCCCGAGGTGGGTGACGCGCTCGAGGGGCGGCCGAAGGTCCGTTGCGTGGGCCTGGGCGCCGAGGCCCAGAGCCTCCACCCCTTGCGGGATCGCCTGCTGCAGGCCGGGGCGGAGGAAGGAGAAGGGGGGGCCATCCTCTGCGCAGTCAGGCTCGGTCATGTCCACCCCGAGGCTCTGCTCCTGCGGCTCTTCCAGTCTGGCTCAGGCCTGGCGGATTCCACACATCCGGACCTGGCACCCTTCCGTTCCCGCTTCCAAACCGAGGTGCTGGGCGGGAGCGATGGCAGCCCCTATCGCGCGGCCTGGACCCTGCTGGAGGATCTCCAGCGGAAGGGCTGGGCGCTTCCGGTGCCTTCTCTTGGATGAGTTGAAGGATCTGCGCTTAATCCAGGTAGGTACCTTGACAGCCGTGGTGGGCCGCCGATACCTGATGCAAGCGATCTTTGGACCTCCTCCAGACGGTGTGTGATCCAGGGCCCGGGATTGCCACCAACCGATGTCCGCCGTTCCCGGCGGGCGTGGGATCTGAGGGAGGCCACAGGCGCCACCCACAGGAGATCCCATGTCCAGCCTCGCGCTCCGGCGCGGCCGGGGGCCTATGTTCCCGGACCTTCCGCCCACCCTCCAGCCGCACGCCATCCTGGCTGCGGCACCACCTTCCGATACGCTCCGCGCCGCCTCGCTGTCCGGATTGGTCTACCTCCTGCTCGCCGGCGGAACTGTGGCCATTGCGTCCTTCGGGCCGAAGGCCGCCTTGGCGCCGGTCCTCCCGACCGCACCTCCCTGGAGGCCCGTGACGTTCGACGGGCCGCCAAGGCTGCGCTCAATCGAACGCGTTGCGCCTCTTCCCACCGGGACCGGTGGAGGCGGCGTGGTCTCCACCAACTCCGGCGCGCCCACCCGAGCGGATCCGGTGGAGCCCGCGGCAGGCCTGCCCACGACGGATCGCCACCTGGAGGGTCCCGGTGCGGGACCTGCGATACCGGGCTTTGCAGTTCCAGCCTCCGGCGCCGCGGGCCCTGCCACCGGCCCGGTGATCCACGACTTCACGGCCACCGCGCCGGCGATCCTACGTCGCGTGGATCCCATCTATCCAGATCTGGCACGCCGGGCTCATGTCCAGGGAACGGTGGTGCTCATGATGATCGTGGACGACCGGGGCGTACCTATGCAGGTGAACGTCCTCGACGGCCCTCCGGCCCTCCAGGAGGTGGCGCTCCAGGCGGCCCGCCAGTGGCGCTTCGAGCCCGCCCTGATGGATGGCCACCCGGTGCCGGCGAGCTTCCGGCTCACCCTCAACTTCCGGCTGAGGTGATACCGTGAAGGTGTGGATCAGGGCGTCGCTGTCCGCGAGGGCAGAGGAAAGTCCGGGCTCCACAGGGTGCTGGGCCTGGTAACACCAGGGCGGGGTGACCCGACGGAAAGTGCAACAGAGAGCAAACCGCCGATGGATCTCCGGATCACAGGCAAGGGTGAAACGGTGGGGTAAGAGCCCACCGCCGGACTGGCAACAGGACGGGCACGGCAAACCCCCCAGGGAGCAAGACCAAATAGGCCGGCGCACCGCGCAAGCGGCGAGGGTTGACCCGACCGAGCCGGCGGGTAGGTCGCACGAGGTGGTTGGTGACATCCATCCCAGAGGAATGACGTCCCACGACAGAACCCGGCTTACCGATCCACCACGGCCCCCGCAAGGGGGCCGCGCTTATATCCTCCGGGGGTCTCCCGCGCGACGCATGCGTCGCGCGGATCTAAGGGCGCGCTGCGCGCCTCCACGTGACACGACGCTTCGCGTCGTTCCCACTCGCCTTTGGCGCGTGGACATGGAGCCTCCCCCCCGGGCCTCCGCGCTCAGCCCGGCGAAGCCGAGCTTCGCTTTTCGTCAGGAACATCCGCTAGTCTGGAGGTCTCTCTGGATAGGCCTCTGACCTGCACCCTGTATCGCCACCGTGGCACGCCTGGACCTGGCGTCGCAGCCGTGCGCCTCGGCTGACACAAGGGCGCGGCATCGTCGCGTGTTGTCAGATGTTCCAGGCCCGGGGCGCCGTCAACCCTCATCGAGGCGGCCAGCCGGACCTGTTCCTCCGGAGATCCCATGTTTCAAGACCTGACCAGCCTGGCCCGCCGCCTTGAGCGCGCCCAGGCCCTTCAGAACGAGCGCTTCAATCAGGCCGCCGGTGGCCGCAGCCTGCCCGTGGGCGGCGGCTTCGCCCACTTCCGCGGAGAAGGCCATCCCCTCAACCAGGCTCTGGGGCTGATCGATCCCATGGCCGAGCCGGATCTGGAGGTGATCGAGGCCTTCCTCGGGGCTCCCACGGTGCTGGAACTGAGCCCCGGCGCTGATCCCTCCCTATGGCCGCTGTTGGCCCTGCGGGGCTATCGACTTCATCAGTTCCAGCAGCTGTGGGTGCGGCCCCTCCTCCAAGTCGAGCCAACGCTGGAGCCCTCCATCCGGCTTGCCGGACCCGGGGAAGCGTCCCTTTACAATCGGATCATCTGCGCGGGTTTCCTGGAACGCGATGACTGGTCCGAACTGGAACCACCCTTCGAGGTTTCTCTCGAGGTGGTGGATGCCTGGGGTTTCCTCGCGTTCGTGAACGGGGAACCCGCCGGCGGCGGCATGCTCGGGATCGTGGATGGCGTGGCGCTGTTGTCGGGCGATGGCGTGCTACCCCGTTACCGGGGCCGAGGACTCCAGAAGACCCTCATCCGCTCGCGTCTGGCCTTCGCCCGGGAACGCGGCTGTGACTTGGCCTGCGCGGGTACAGCTCCGGGCACCGCCAGCCAGGGCTCCTATGAGGCCTGCGGTTTTCACGTGGCCTATCCCAAGGTGGAGATGGCGCTGGGCTAGGGTCTGTTTTCAAGGTGGGGGCGCGGCCACACCCCGGTCTGAAAACCAACCCTGGCGGCGGCGATGCGATAGTGGGGGGATGCGCCGCCCCGCTCCCCCCACCGCCGCGCTCCTCGTGACGGCCCTGGCCTTCCACGTGGACATGCTCCTCTACTACCTGCTGGTGCCACTCCTCCCCCGCTATGCGCGGGACCTGCACCTGAACCAGATGGAAGTGGGGATCCTCTTCGGCAGCTACGCCGTGGCCCTGCTGGCGGCCACCTTTCCCGTGGCCATCCTCACGGATCGGTACGGGCGGCGCGGGCCGATGCTCTGGGGGCTTGCCGGGCTGGGAGTCACGACGCTGGTCTTCGCGGTGTCGAACCAATACTGGCTGCTGGTCCTGGCGCGGTTCTGCCAGGGTGTGGCGGGGGCCGCCACCTGGCTGCCGGGCATGGCCCTGCTGGCGGACCATTTCCCCAAGGAGGCACGTGGCCGCGCCATGGGAACCGCCTTCGCGGCGGCCAATCTGGGCGTGCTGATCGGCCCGCCGCTTTCGGGTTTTCTCGACCAGCATGCCGGGCCCTCCACACCCTTCCTGCTGGGGGCGGTCCTGGTGGCCCTGGACGCGGCGGGTCGGGCCTTCCTGCTGCCGGAAGTGGAACCCGACCGTGGCCCAAGACTACCTTTCCGACAGTTGCTGTCCAATCCCATCATCCGGGTTTTTGCCGGGGCCATGGCCCTCGGGTCCTGCTTCTGGGCCCTGCTCGAATCTACCCTGCCACTGGACATGGACCGTCGGCTGGGCCAATCGCCCTCCCAGATCGGCCTCTTCTTCGCTGCCGCGGCCCTGACCCACACCTTCACCTCACCGCTGATGGGACGCCTCTCGGACCGCATCGGCCGGGTCCGGGTGCTGCGGATGGGGCTGGCGCTGACGGTGGTGCTCCTGCCGCTGCCAGTGCTGCTGCCCCGGCCCTGGATGGTGGTGTTGGCCATGATGGCCCTGGGGAGCACGGCCAGCTTCATCATGAGCCCCTGCAGCCCGGCGGTGGCAGACCAGGTGGAGCGCCTGGGCAGCCAGAGCTTCGCCTCGGCCTTCTCCATCCTGAACCTGGCGTACTCCGTGGGCCTGATGGTGGGTCCGCTGGTGGGGGGCGCCCTCGTCCAGGGGCTGGGCCTGCCCGTGGCCATGGGTCTGTCGGGACTGGGCTTCGGGGCCTACCTGCTGGCCACGCGCGGCATCAGGTCCTGATGGCTCGGTAGATCCACCGTTCCGCCATCGCCGCCCAGGGTCGCCCATCCAGCCCGCCGTAGGGACGGACGGCGCCGAAGCCCGCCTCCGCAAGGCAGGCCCGGGCCTCAGCATCCGTGGGGATCCAGATGTCATGACGGAAGGCTTCGCCCTGGCAGCGCCGTTCGGTGCGGATGCGACGGCCGTCGGGGCTCCAGGTGGCGCGTTCCTCGTAGCCTTCGTCGGGGAATTCCAGCCACTGGCCTTCAACCTCCGCCACGGCCTCCTTCAGGAAGTTCCGGCCCGCCAAGTCCAGTAGCAGGACGCCTCCAGGTCGGAGCACGCGTGCGAACTCGGTCAGCTGTTGGAGGTTCTCCTCCCCGGTGGCGAAGTAGCCCCAGCTCGTGTAGGCGCAGAAGACCCCGTCGGCACAGGCCTCCCGGAACGGCAGGGCCCGGAAGTCGAGGCGCGCCAGGGGCGCGGGATGTTCCGCGGCGTGCCGCCGCAGATTCAGGAGGCTCAGGTCGCCTCCCACGATTTCCAGGCCCCGGGCAGCCAGATGGGGGTGGAGACGGCCCCAACCGCAAGGCAGGTCCAGGACCCGGCTGCCCGGGGGCAGATCCAGCAAGGCTGCGAGGGCCGGCCCTTCGGTGGCGGCCTCCGCGTCCTTGTCCGCGTAGATCTGGAAGTAGGCTGGGCGATCGAAGTCCCAGGCGAACCAGTCCATGGGACCGTTCAATCAGGCTTCATCAGTCTCGGCCTTGACGAGCTTCACGATGGGCGTGGACTGGGGCGTGTTGACGATGCCCTTCCAGACGTAGCGGGTGCCACGCTTCTGGCCGCTCTTGGAAATCAGCTTGGCCTCTTCCAGTTCCGTGAAGAGGCGGCGGAGGGTGGCCGGGGCCCAGTCGCAATCCTTGAGATCCAAGGCGACCTGGGCCTCGAAACTGCTGAGGGAGCCCCGGTCCTGGAGGGCGAACATCAGATCCTTCTTCAGGTCTTCCAACTCAGGTTTCGAACGGCGGGCCTTGGTCTTGAAGGCGGGGGGAGCGGCCACGGGCGCGGGGGCGGCAGGCCTGGGCGCAGGCGGCGCGGGGGCCTGCGCGGCCAGGGGAGCCTGGGCCTGCACCAGCATCCCATCGAGGTAGATGTCGCCGCGCTCAGGGCGGAAGAGCACCACCACAGAGCCGGGATTCAGTCCTTCCTGCTGGAGCGCCGTGATGACCCGCTCCCCAACGCGGGACTTCTGATCCGGCGATAGACTGGGAGATTGAATAATGACGATGGCCATGACGACTCCAATATGTATACGGTGAATACATAATACACTTTCGCTTTTCATCTGTAAAATACGATCTGCAGAGTGGACTGGATAGACTTCCCACCGGGGGTGCCATGCGCAAACCGAAGATTGAACGTCCCGAAGAACAGCAGCGCTTCGAAACCTTTCTCCGGTCTCGTCAGCTGAAGCTGACGGGAGAGCGCCTCGAACTGGTGGAGGAGGTCTTCGGCCAGGTGCACCACTTCGACGCGGACCAGCTGCACATGGCACTCAAGCAGAAGGGCAAGGCCATCAGCCGGGCCACGGTGTACCGCACCCTCGACCTGCTGGTGCAGTGCGGTCTGGTGCGGAAGAGCAGCTTCGGTGATCAGCACGCGCACTACGAGGCGGTGCGGAGCAACGAGCACCACGACCACCTGATCTGCCTCAACTGCGACGCCATCATCGAGTTCTTCCGGCCGGACCTGGAAGCCCTGCAGGAATCCATCTGCCACGAGTACGGCTTCAGGCCCATGCACCACAGCCACCAGATCTTCGGCTTGTGCAAGGCCTGCCAGTCCCAGGATACGGATGGCGCGACCCTCGCTCACCGCATGAGCCAATTGAATGTATGACGGGGGTCCCCCGCGCAACGCATGCGTTGCACGGATCTAAGGGCGCGCTGCGCGCACACCCCCGCACCCCCAAGCAGAAGCCCGGCCAAGCCGGGCTTCTGCTTATTCCCAGGCCCTCATCGGATGGCCACCCGCCCCTCAAAGCGCTAGGCTAGGCCATGTCGAAACTCAGCCTCCAGGACCTCCAACGCCTTCCCAAGACGGATCTGCATGTCCACCTCGACGGCAGCCTCCGCATCCCCACCATCCTCGACCTGGCGGAACAGCAGAAGGTGAAGCTGCCCGCGGATACGCCGGAGGGCCTGCGGCCCTTCGTGGAGGTGGGCGAAGACTGCAAGTCCCTCGTGGAGTATCTCCGCGCCTTCGACGTCACGCTGTCCGTGATGCAGACCTACGAGAGCTTGGTCCGCACAGCCTTCGAGCTGGCGGAGGACGCGGCGAAGGAGAATGTGCGCTACATGGAGGTCCGCTACAGCCCCATCCTCCACCAGCAGAAGGGGCTCACCCTGCACGCCATCGTCCAGGCCGTGCTGGAGGGCCTGGCCCAGGCCGAGCGGAAGTACAACATCAAGACCGGCGTCATCCTCTGTGGCATGCGCCACATCTCGCCGGACATCTCCCTGCGCCTGGCGGACCTCACCGTGGCCTTCAAGAACAAGGGTGTCGTCGGCTTTGACCTCGCCGGCGCCGAGGAGAATTTTCCCGCCAAGCGCCACAAGGACGCCTTCGGCCGCGTACTCCAGAACAACATCAACTGCACCCTCCATGCAGGCGAGGCCTACGGCCCCGAGAGCATCCACCAGGCCATCCACCTCTGCGGAGCCCACCGCATCGGCCACGGCGTGCGGCTCATCGAGGATGGGGATCTGCTGAACTACGTGAACGACCACCGCATCCCGCTGGAGTGCTGTCCCTCCAGCAACGTGCAGACCAAGGCCGTGAAGAAGATGGCCGACCACCCCATCCGCCTCTTCTATGACCTGGGCCTGCGCGTCACGGTGAACACGGACAACCGCATGGTGACGAACACCACGGTGAGCCGGGAATTCCAGGTCATCCACGAGGAATTGAACTTCAACCTTGAGGAGATCAAGGAGCTCATCATCATGGGCTTCAAGAGCGCCTTCCTGCCCTACGCCCTGAAGCGGGCCCTCCTGGCGGAGGTCGTCCACGAATTGAAGGCCTTCAAGCCGGGCAGCCTGGAGAGTAAACGAGAGCAGCTCTGATCCTGGTATCCTGACTATTGAGGTCAGGATTCATGCTGGATCGCTTCGCCGACTTTCTCGATGGCCACGCCAAGATTCTTCTCACGACGCACGAGAACCCGGATGGGGATGGCGTGGGCGCGGCCGTGGCCTTGGCCGCCCACCTGAAGGGGCAGGGCAAGGAGGCGCGCATCGTCGTGACGCCCGCCCTGCCGGAAAACCTGCGCTTCCTGGATCCCGAAGGCTGGATCGAGGCCTATGAGCCTTCGGGGGCCCACGCGGACCTGGCCGCTTGGCCGGACGCCTGGCTGCTCATCGACGCCTCCGAACCCCACCGCATGGGTCCGCTCTACGCCGCGTTCGAGACGACGAAGGCCGAACGGGCCTGCCTTGACCACCACATGAAGGACGAGCCGAAGGGCTTCGACGATGAGTTCACGGATTCCACCGCCAGCGCCAGCGCGGAGCTGGTCTACGATCTGGTGCGGCCCCGCCTCGGGGGCGACCTCCCGCCTGTGATGGCCCAGGCCCTCTATGCGGGCATGGTGAGCGATACTGGCAACTTCAGGCATTCCAACAGCACCCCCAAGATCCACCACGCCGCCGCCGATCTCATCGCCCAGGGCGTCCACCCATCGCGCACCTTCAACGCCCTCTACCAGACCGCCACACCCGCGAAGCTCAAGCTCTTCGGCCGGGCCATGGGTGGGTTGCAGATGCGGGACGCTGGCCGGTTCGCCTATGTGGCCGTCACCCAGGCTGACCTCGACGCCTGCGGTGCCACCCACGAGGATCTGGACGAGCTGGTAGAAGAGCCCCGCAAACTGAAGGGGGTGGAGGTGGCCGCCCTGTTCTCCGAAGCCGCGGACGGTCGGGCCAAGGTGAGCCTCCGCTCCCGCGAGAAGGTGGATGTGAACGCGGTC
The DNA here is from genome assembly GCF_024609265.1 of Geothrix campi. Taxonomy (GTDB): domain Bacteria; phylum Acidobacteriota; class Holophagae; order Holophagales; family Holophagaceae; genus Geothrix; species Geothrix campi. Next base: position 387,844 of record NZ_JANHMP010000002.1, read on the forward strand.
TGCCGTCTGTTCGGCGGAGGCGGGCATCGCCTGGCCTCCGGCGCCAAGGCGGCCATGCCCCTGGAAACCTTCATCACCCAGGTGGAGGCCGCCGTGGTGGCCCAGCTGGAACGCGATATGGTCTAGGGCAATCGCGGGACCGGCCGGGTTGCCCCGAAAAGGCGCAGGTCCCAGACTTCATTTTCCCCTCGGGCGGCATCCAAAGGACGGACCCGCACCTTCTTTCTGGAACCCCATGTCCCCCAAAGAACCCAGCAGCGCCCCGAAACTCGAACTGTTCTGCAAGCTGCAGGCGGAGAAGGTCCCCTTCATCGCCAAGGCCAACGTGCCGTCGATCTTCGGGAAGTTCATGGTCTACGGCTTTCTGGAACACGCGACGGGCAAGGAGCATCTGGCCATCGTGTCCGGTGAGATCGACGCCCGCCAGCGCATTCCCGTGCGCATCCACTCCGAATGCTGGACGGGCGACGTGCTGGGCAGCCTCCGGTGCGACTGCCGTCAGCAGCTGGAGGGGGGGCTGCGCCACATCGCCGAGCACGGTGGCATGGTGCTCTACCTCCGCCAGGAGGGCCGCGGCATCGGCCTCCTGAACAAGCTCAAGGCCTACGCGCTCCAGGAGCAGGGGCTCGACACCGTGGAAGCCAACCACTCGCTGGGCTTCCCCGATGACCTGCGCACCTACGATTGCGCCGTGGAGATGCTGAAGTTCTTCGGCATCACCAAGGTCAAGCTGCTCACCAACAATCCGCGCAAGATTGGGGCCCTGGAATCCGCCGGCATCGAGGTCGAACGGGAGCGCCACCAGCTGGCCTCCAATCCCCACAACCTGCGCTACCTCAAGACCAAGGCCCGCAAGAGCGGCCACATGCTGGATTTCGAGGAAGAGGTGCTCTAGGGAGTCGCCGGAGGGCGGTTCCGACCGGGCCGAGGCCATTTTTTCCCTGACCGTTGGCAGGCAAGTGCTGATAGCTATAGAGCCATGCCCGTCCCCGTGCCTCCCGTCTCCGCCCAGACCATCACCGACATCTCCCACGTCATCCAGCTGTCGGTGGCGCCAGTCTTCCTGCTCACGTCCATCGGGACGATCCTCGGTGTGCTGTCCACCCGTCTGGCGCGCATCGTGGACCGGGCCCGGGCGCTGAAGGATCTTCTGGAGCTGGCGCCGGAGCGTCGGCACCCTGCGATCCATGACGAGATGCTGACGCTGGCGCGGCGGCGGCGCTTCATCAACTTCGCCATCACCTCCGGCACCACCGCGGCCCTGCTGGTCTGCGTCAGCATCGCCACCGTGTTCCTGGGGGCTGTGCTGAAGGCCAGCGTGGCCGTGCCCGTGGCCCTGCTCTTCATCCTGGCCATGGCGGCCTTCGTGGCGGCGCTGGTGTTCTTCCTGCGGGAGATCCTGCTGGCGGTGCGGAGCCTGCACCTGGCCTGATCCGGGACTCGAACGAAGGCCAGGAGTGCCACAATTCCCAGCGGGAGGTTGCCCATGGCTCAGGATCTGGAAGGCAAAGTGGCGCTTGTGACGGCGGCCAGCAAAGGTCTGGGCCGGGCTTCGGCCGAAGCCCTGGCGCGGTCCGGCTGCGACTTGGCCATCTGCAGCCGGGATCAGGCGGCCGTGGAAAAGGCGGCGGAGGAGATCCGCCGGGCCACGGGGCGCGCGGTCCTGCCGGTGGTGGCGGACCTGGGCCGCGCCGGGGACGTCCAGCGGCTGGTGGAGGCCACCCTGGCCGCCTACTCCCGCGTGGACGTGCTGGTCTCCAACACGGGCGGCCCTCCGCCGGGACCCTTCATGGCCTTCGACGACGCCGCGTGGCAGGGGGCCTTCGAGAGCCTGCTGATGCCGGCCGTGCGCCTGGCGCGGGCCGTGGTACCCGGCATGACCGAGCGGAACTGGGGCCGGATCCTCTTCATCACCTCCAGCGCGGTCAAGCAGCCCATCCCTGCGCTGATCCTGTCCAATTCGCTGCGGGCCGCGGTGACGGCCATGGCGAAGACCCTCGCCGGGCAGGTGGCGAAGGATGGCATCACCGTGAACTGCGTGGCGCCGGGGCGCATCTACACCGACCGCGTGCGGTTCCTCGACGGCGAGGCCGCGAAGGCCAGTGGCCGCTCCATGGAGGACATCCAGACGGAGCAGGGCGCCCGCATCCCCGTCGGCCGCTATGGCGAGCCGCGGGAATTCGGCGAGGCCGTGGCCTTCCTCGCGAGCCCCGGCGCCTCCTACATCACCGGCAGCACGCTGGCGGTGGATGGCGGGGCGATCTCGTCGCTGCTGTAGCGGAGACCTACAGGCTCTTGATCGCCGCGATCTCCTGGGGGTTCAGGAAGCGCCAGGCACCGGGTTTCAGCAGGGGGTCCGACAGTGGGCCGAACTGCACACGGCGCAACTTGCTGACCGGATGCCCCACGGCGGCGAACATGCGCCGGATCTGCTGGTTCTTGCCTTCGGTGAGCGTCACCTTCAACCAGGGGTTGTCGCCCTTCTCGGCGATCTCGATATGGCAGGGTTTCAGGCGACGCCCGCTGAGCAGGAAACCCTCCTGGAATTCCTTCAGAAGTTCAGGCCGCGGGTTGCGGTGGACCTTCACCAGGTAGACTTTGGGGATCTCATGCTCGGGCCCCATGAGCACCTGGGCCAGGGCGCCGTCATTGGTCATGAGCAGCAGACCCTCGGAATTGAAGTCGAGGCGGCCCACCGGGTAGAGGCGGCCAGGCACGCCCTTCAACAGAGCCATGACGGTCGGCCGACCCTGATCGTCCTTCACGGTGGTGACATAGCCCTTGGGCTTGTTCATGAGGATGTAGATCGGCGCTTCGCGCTCGATGGGCTGGAGATCCACGGTGATCTCATCCCGGCGCGGGTCGGCGCGGGTGCCCAATTCGGTGACGGTCCTCCCGTTCACCTGCACGCGGCCATCAAGGATGATCTCCTCGCAGGCCCGGCGGCTGGCGATGCCTGCGGCGGCGAGGATCTTCTGGAGGCGATCCTGCCCGGCCTGGGGGCTGCGGGGCGGGGCGCCGGAGGGACGCGGCGCGCTGGCCTTGCGTGGCGCTGGCTTGGCGGCATCAGGCCTTGGCCTCGCTCCGGCCGGAGCGCCAGAGGCGGAACGGGGGCCCGGGCGCGAGGTAGGGCGTGAGGTTGGGCGCGAGGTCGGACGAGCCGACGGCGAGGTACGGGTGGTCGAGGATGCGCGGGTTGCCTCGGCCGTCGGACGAGCCGACGCGGTCGTCCGGGCGCGCCCAGTCGCTGGGCGGGCCGGCGCAGATGAGCGGGCGGGGCCAGCCGCTGCGCGGCTTGTGGCGGGTTTGCGGGTGGTGGGCGCGGTGCGCGGCCCCTTCGGGGCGGGCTTACTCATGGCAGCTCCTTCGGCGTCTCCCGACGCGGAAGGACCAGTCTATCAGCCTTCTTCTCCAAACCAGGCATGGGCGCGGTAGTCCGCCAGCAGTTCTTCGGCCACGACCTTCAAGACCACCGCCAGAGGCACGGCGAAGATGAGCCCCAGCACGCCGAACCAGAAGCCGAAGGCCGTGAGGGCGAGCAGTACCTCCAGGGGGTGCAGGCGGCTGGCGCGGCCCACCCAGACAGGCGTGAAGTAGAAAGCCTCGGCCTTCTGCACGGCGATGAACACGAGGGCGAGAGTCAGGAGATGCCCGGCGCGCCCCCCGTCCAGGTAGGCCAGCACCAGGGCTGGCGGCAGGGCGGTCAGGTACGGGGAATAGGGCACTACGTTGGAGACCCCCGCGACGAGGCCCAGCAGCCAGGCGTAGGGCACGCCGAGGATCGCGAAAGCCAGCCCCTGGAGCAGGGCCATGGCGGCGGCCACGGCGGCCTGGCCGCGAATGTAGCCGCCCAGGCGCTGATGGATGGATCCGGCCATGCGATTCAGGCGCTCCCGGTGCCGGGGAGGCGCCAAGCCCCGGAGGGTGGCCACGAGCCGGGGGCCCTCGAGCAGCAGGTAGTAGAGGATCAGGGGCACGAGGATGAGGGCCAGCAGATCCAGGAAGCAGCCCAGCAGGCCGCCGCCCGTGGCGCGGAGGCCGCGCAGCAGCAGGCCCGGGTCGAGCCCCTCCAGCCCCCGGTCCAGACGGGCCTGCCAGGCCGGGTGGGCCTGGAGCCAGGGCAGCAGCTTGGCCTCGAGGGCCTGTCTCCAGCGGGGCAGGGAGGCGGCCAGGCGCTCGCCCTGATCCACCAGCCAGGGCACCAGGAGCACCAGGAGGCCGGCCGCCGCGGCCACGGCGAGGCTGAGCACCGCCGCCACGCTCCAGGGCCGGGCCAGGCGCCGTTCCAGGCGGTCCACCAGGGGGCCGAGCAGGTAGGCCAGGACCATGGCCAGGAAGAAGGGGGCCAGGGCCCTGCGCAGCAGCCACAGGGCCAGCAGTGCCGCCGCGGCGGCCAAGGCGAAGCGCAGCGGAATCCGGCCCCGGCCTTCCATCAGGAAGCCACAGGCGCCCGGCTGGCCCGCATGAAGTAGTGGATGCCGGAGGCCAGCACCAGGGCCGCCACCACCCAGTACATCTCGGGCAGGAAGGGGTCCATCCAGCGCCGATAGCCCAGGCCGTTGAACATCAGACCCAGGGATACGGCGATGAGCTGGGCCGCCGTGCTCACCTTGCCCAGCAGGCTCGGGTGGAACTTGCTGTCGCTGAGGCGATCCACGGAGGCAAAGGCGTAGAAGGAGATCACCAGATCCCGCGTGATGGCCAGGATGGCCACCCAGACGGGAATGGGGGCGGTCATGCCCTGGGTGCGCCAGGCCAGCAGGACAAAGGCCGTGGTCATGAGCAGCTTGTCGGCGGCCGGATCCAGCACGGCGCCAAGATCGGACCCCTGGTTGAAGGTACGGGCGATGAACCCATCGAGCAGGTCCGTGAGCCCCGCGGCGGCGAACAGGATGAAGGCCTGCCAGTGGTGTCCGTACCAGACCGCGATGGCGAAAAAGGGGATCGCCAGGATCCGCAACAAGGTCAGTGCGTTGGGCAAGGTCAGTCGGCTGGTCGTGGTCATTGCGTCCAGTTTAGACGGAGATCACATCCTTTGACTTGGACCTTGTAGCACCCTGGTGATGGGCTAGACTGGATCACGGAGTTGAGATTATGACTCAAAATCTATTAATCCCTCTGAGCGACCTCCAGCCGGGGGATCAGGGGGAGGTGGTGCAGGTGGAGGCCCAGGGTCCCATCCGTCAGCGCCTGCTGGAGATGGGCTTCATCCGAGGGGTACGCCTGCGGGTCGAGAAGCTGGCCCCACTGGGCGATCCCATGGAACTCGTGATCAAGGGCTACCACCTGTCGCTGCGACGGGACGAGAGCGCCTGCATCCTCGTCCATCGGGTGGCCTGATGTCCCTCACCATCGCCCTGGCGGGCAATCCCAATTGCGGGAAGACGACCCTGTTCAATGCCCTCACGGGGGCCCGCCACCACGTGGGCAACTGGCCCGGCGTCACGGTGGAACGGCGCAGCGGGTCCTTCGAGCAGGACGGCCTGACCTTGGAGGTGGTGGACCTTCCCGGCACCTACTCTCTGGCGGCCCGCAGCGCGGATGAACGCGTGGCGGCCCAGTTCCTGGCCTCCCCCGAGGTGGACCTGGTCCTGAACGTGCTCGACGCCTCGAACCTCGAGCGGAACCTCTACCTCAGCACCCAGCTGCTGGAGCTGGGCAAGCCCGTCGCCTTCGTCCTGAACATGGTGGACGATGCCGAAAACCGCGGCGTCCGCATCGACCTGCCGGCCCTGGAGATCCTGCTGGGTGGCCCGGTCATCCCCACCGTGGGCAACCGGGAGCAGGGCATTCCTGAGCTCAAGGCCCTGCTGGCGACCCTGGCCCGGGGTGAATCCACTCGCTGCCGCCGCATCACCGTGGATTACGGCCACGATATCGAAGGCGAACTGGGCAAGCTCGCCACGGAGATCAGCCGAGACGAACAGCTGGAAGCCTCCATGCCCCCCCGCTGGTTGGCCCTGCAGCTCCTGGAGAACAACGCCGACGCCAAGCGGAAGGTGGCCGAGAGCCACGCCAGCGAGGCCATCGGGCAGCAGTTGGCGAAGAGCTTCGCTTTTCTCGAGCCCCATCTGGGCGCTGACGGCGCGACACTGATCGCGGAGCGCCGCTACGGTTTCGCCCACGGCCTGGTGAAAGAGGTGGCCTCGGCGGCGGATGAGCGGAAGACGCCCACGGCCCGCCTCGACGCCCTGCTCACCCACCGGTGGCTGGGAATTCCCATCTTCCTGGGCATCCTGGCCCTGGTGTATTCGCTGTCCTTCATTCTCGGGAAGATCCCCCAGGACTGGATCGCGGAGGGCTTCAAGGCCCTGTCGGACTTCGCCGGGGCCCGTCTGCCCGCCGGCGAGCTGACCAGCCTGCTGGTGGATGGCGTGATCCCCGGGGTCAGCGCCGTGATCGTGTTCGTGCCCGTGATCATGATCCTCATGGGCTGCATCGCCTTCCTGGAGGACACGGGCTACATGGCCCGGGCGGCCTTCATCATGGATCGCCTCATGCACGTGATGGGTCTCCACGGGAAGAGCTTCATCCCCCTCATCATGGGCAGCGGCTGCAACGTGCCGGCCATCCAGGCCGCCCGCACCATCGAAAGCCCCCAGGACCGCCTCATCACGATCCTGGTGACGCCCCTGGTGAGCTGTTCGGCGCGCCTCCAGGTCTACATCGTCATCGCCGGGACCTTCTTCACACCCTTCAAGGCCGCCCTCGCCATCATCGGCATGCACTTCCTGGGCCTGGGCCTGGCCGTGCTGATGGGGCGAATGCTGCGCAGCGCCCTCTTCAGCGGTCCCAGCTCGCCCTTCGTGATGGAGCTGCCGCCCTACCGGCTGCCGGTCCTGAAGGCCACGCTCATCCACATGTGGGAGAAGGGCTCCATCTTCCTTACCCGGGCCGGCACCACCATCTTCGCGGGCGCCACGCTGATCTGGTTCCTGTCCCGCTACCCCGGCATCGCCAACGGGGAATGGACGGCCCAGTACCAGGACCAGCGACTGGCCGTGCAGGCTCTGCAACTCCCTGCGGCCGAGACCGAGGATCGTCTGAAGGCCCTCCAGCTGGCCCACGAGAGCCGGATCGTGAACACCAGTCTCGCGGCACGGCTCGGTCAGAAGGCGTCCCCGCTTCTCCAGCCCATCCTCGACCCGGACCACAAGCGGCCGGAGGCCTGGAAGGATGTCATCGCCCTCACGGCGGGCTTCGTCGCCAAGGAGATCGTGGTCTCCACCATGGCGGTCATCCACCAGGCCAGCGATGAGCCCAAGGTGGGCGAGCGCCTCAGCCCGCTCCAGGTGGCGCTGCGCGACAACTCGGGCCTGAGCCCGCTCACGGCCCTGGCCTTCATGGTCTTCACCCTGATCTACACACCCTGCCTGGGCACCATCGCCATGATCCGCCGCGAGGCGGGGAGCTGGGGCTGGGCAGGGTTCACGGTTGCCTACGGCCTGGTCCTGGGCTGGGGCCTGGCCTGGGTCACCGTGGTGGCCGGCCGCTGGATGGGGTTCGCATGAGTCTCCAGCTCCTGACCGCCGCCGCCATGGCGGGTGCTGCAGCCCTCTGGTTCCTGTGGGGCATCATCCAGGATTTCAGGGAAAAGGACGGGTGCGCCTCGGGTTGTGGCACCTGTTCGAAGCGGTGCCCCTTCCAGGCCCCGGCCCACCCGTCCTCCAGCCATCCGCGAACCTGAGCCCGTCCCCGGGCCCTGAACTCCCAGCCGGGGTTGACACCCGACCCGGGTCGGGTGGACAGTGCTGCGCACGTGCGGTCCATTCCGGGTCCCTCCGGTATTTCCGTCTGCCGCCTTCCGGAGGACTGCCCCATCCGTGGATGCACCGTCCGTGCGGCCCGGCCGGAGGTGCCCATGATCAAGCCGATTCCCTTCAGGCTCAACGGGAAGCGCGTGAGCCTCACCACGGATGATGGGCGGATGCTCCTGTGGGCGCTGCGCTCCGACCTGGCACTCACGGGCACCAAGTTCGGCTGCGGCGAAGCCCTGTGCGGGGCCTGTACGGTGCTCCTGGATGGCGAGGCCGTGCGCGCCTGTTCGGTTCCCCTCAAGGCCGTGGCCGGAAAGCAGGTGACCACCATCGAAGGCCTGGCGAAGAACGGCCGCCTCCACGCGCTGCAGCAGGCCTTCCTCGACCACCATGCCTTCCAGTGCGGGTTCTGCACGCCCGGCATGATCCTGAGCGCCTACGCGCTGCTGCTCAAGAAGCCACGGCCCACCCGCGACCAGATCCGCCAGCACCTGGAAGGAAATCTCTGCCGCTGCGGTTCCCATGTCCGCATCCTGGACGCCATCGAGGCTGTGGCGTCCCGGAAGGGAGGTGCGGCATGAAGCGCCGCGACTTCCTCCTGGCCACCGGCACCGTGGGCCTGGTGCTCTGGTTCCCGCTCGAAGGCTCCCTCCAGGCGCAGGAGTCGGAACGGACCGCCGCCCGGCCGGGCTATCCCAAGGACTTCAATGCCTACCTCAGGATCGGTCCCGATGGCCGCGTCACCTGCCTGGTGGGCAAGGTGGAGCTGGGCCAGGGGGCCATGACGGCCCTGGCCATGCTCCTCGCCGAGGAACTGGACGTGGCGCTGGAACGGGTGGACATGGTCATGGGCGATACAGACCTCTGTCCCTGGGACGTGGGCACCTTCGGCTCCCTGAGCATCTGGCAGTTCGGCCCTGTCCTGCGTGGCGCCGCGGCCGAGGCCCGCGCCGTGCTGCTCCAGATGGCGGGCGAGAGATGGTCGGTGTCGGCGGAACGTCTGCAGGTGAAGGATGGGGTCATCTCGGTGATCGGCGATCCCAAGAGGCAGGTGAGCTACGGGCAACTCGTCCAGGGGCGGCAGATCGAGCGCCACCTGGAGAAGGTGACCGTGAAGCCGGTGTCCGCCTTCCGTCTCGTCGGCAAGTCCGTGGCGCGCAAGGACGCCCAGGAGAAGGTGACCGGCCGGGCGAAGTACGCCGCCGATACCGGCCTGCCCGGCACCCTGCACGCGTGTGTCCTGCGGCCGCCGATTCACGGCGCGAAGCTGCAGCGGGTGGACACGGGCGCTGCCGAGCGGATACCCGGTGTCCGCATCGTGCGCGAGGGCGACCTGCTCGCCGCGCTCCATGAGCGCCCTGACCTGGCCACCCAGGCCCGGCGGGTCATCAAGGCCGACTTCAGCCATCCCGAGGCAGGCCCCGATGACACCAGCATCTTCGACCACCTGCTGAAGACCGCCCCACCGGCCCAGCTGGTGTACGAGGCTGGTGATCTGCGGGCGGGAGCACGCCAGGCCACCCGGACGCTCGAAGCCACCTACCTCAACAGCTACGTGGCCCATGCTCCCATCGAGACCCACTCGGCCGTGGCGCAGTTCGTCGATGGGAAGGCCACAGTCTGGGCCAGTACCCAGGCGCCGTTCATCGTACGAACCGAAGTGGCCCGGGCCCTCGGCCTCCCCACACAGAAGGTGCGGGTGATCACGCCCTACGTCGGCGGTGGCTTTGGAGGCAAGAGCTCCGGCCCTCAGGCCGTGGAGGCGGCCCGCCTTGCGCGGGCGGCCGGGGTGCCGGTGCAGGTGGTGTGGGACCGCGCCGAGGAGTTCTTCCACGACACCTTCCGCCCCGCCGCCGTCGTCAAGCTCCGTGCGGGTCTCTCCGCCTCGGGGCGGATCACCTTCTGGGACGGCCAAGTGGTGGGGGCCGGGGAGCGGGAGGCCAAGCCCTTCTATGCCATCCCTCACCAGCGAACCACTTCCGCGGGCAGCTGGCAGGGCGGAAACCCTCCGGGCATGCACCCCTTCGGGATCGGCCCCTGGCGCGCGCCGTCCGCCAACACCAACGGCTTCGCGCGGGAGTCGCACATCGATGCGCTGGCCACGCTGGCAGGCCGGGATCCCCTCGCCTTCCGGCTGGAGAATCTCTCGGATCCCCGGATGACCCGCGTGCTGAACCAGGTCGCCGAGAGGTTCCGCTGGGCAGCCAAGCCGGCACCCAGCGGCCGGGGCGTGGGGCTCGCCTGCGCGGTCTACCGCGGCACCTATGTGGCCGCCATGGCCGAAGTGGCCGTGGACAAGGCCACCGGGCAGGTGCAGGTGAAGCGGGTGGTCATGGCGCAGGACATGGGGGTCGTGGTGAACCCCGATGGGGCCCTCCAGCAGATGGAAGGTTGCATCACCATGGGCCTGGGTTCCGCGCTTTCCGAGGAGGTCCGGTTCAAGGGCGGTGACGTGCTGGAGAAGAACTTCGACACCTACGGAATCCCACGCTTCTCCTGGCTTCCGAAGATCGAGACCATCCTCATCGACAACCCGGATGTCCCGGCCCAGGGCGGCGGGGAGCCAGCCATCACCGTCATGGGCGCCCTCCTCGCCAATGCCATCCATGACGCCATCGGGGTGAGGTTGTTCCAGCTCCCCATGACGCCGGAGCGGGTCAAGGCCGCCCTGGCGCACGGTTGACACGACGCGGCCGAACCCAGGCAGCAGAACCCCCGCAGCTCCTACAGCCCCCGTGCCCACTTCGGCCGCAGCGGGGTTCGGCCCGCGAGCGCCGCGTCGATGGCGGCCAGGATGGCCTCCCGATCGCGGGGCAGGCGGCCGCCGATGGGCAGGTAATTCGAGGCGTGGTTGGAACGGAAGATGGCGCCGCTGGGATGAGCCTCCTCCACGAACCAGCGCAACTCGGTCAGCAATCCACGGATATCGGGAAGTTCGAATCGTCCGTGGCCCTCCAGGTTGGCCAGGGGCGTGTCCGGGACCACAGTCAGCGTCAGCGTGGAAAGGAAGCGCGGATCCATGGCCGTGGCGAGACGCCCGGAAGCCCGTGCATGCACCTCGCTGCGCTCCCGGCCGCCGGCGCCCAGCAGGAAGATCAGCGATTGCTCCATGCCGGCCGCGCGGGCCTTGCGCGCCGCTTCGACATGTTCTGCCGCCGTGGCCCCCTTCGCGATGCGGTGGAGGGTCACGTCATCGCCCGACTCCGGGCCGATGTAGAGCAGCGAAAGCCCCAACGCCCGGAGGCGCTCCAGCTCCTGGGGTGATTTCTCCAGCAGGTTGCGCGCCGTGGCATAGGTGCTGACGCGCCGGAGCCGGGGAAAGGCAGAGGCCAGGACGAGCAGGATGGGCTCCCACATCCCGAGGTCCATGCCCAGCGGATCGCCGTCGGCCACGAAGACGTGCCGCACGTCCTCGGCGAACCGGGCGCCGGCCTCGCCGATGTCGGCCAGAATCTCCTCCAGGGGGCGCACCCGGTAGCGCTTGTCCCGGTACATGGCGCAGTAGGTGCACGCATTCCACGAGCAGCCCAAGGTGGCCTGGAGAATGAACGATTCGGCCTCGCTGGGCGGGCGGAAGAGGGGCTCGTCGTAGCGCATGAGGACATTCTCCCGCAGCAGGCCGGGTCGGCGCCAAAAGGGGCATACCCCCCTGGTAGAATGATGCCGTCCCCGCGAGGTCTCCATGCGAGCAGGTCGCGGTAGGGTCGGGTCCGATGCACCTTCAGTGCCGCTGGGATACGCGGCGGTCCGTCTGCTGCTTGTCGCTTTGGTCGCCCTGATGGCCCTGCTGGCGCCCAAGGTGGCCTGGGGAACCCAGACCGTGGAACGGCGAGTGGGTGTGGCGCGGGTGCAGGGGACCATTGGCCCGGCGACGGCGAGCTACCTCGCGAGGGCCGTCGGAGAGGCCGCCGGCCAGAAGGCCGAGTGCCTGATCATCGAACTTGATACGCCGGGGGGGCTCCTCGATTCGACGAAGGAGATCATCCAGAGCTTCCTCCGCTCACCCGTCCCCACGGTCGTGTACGTATCGCCCCAGGGGGCCTGGGCCGGCAGCGCGGGCTGCTTCATCACCATGGCCGCCGACGTGGCCGCGATGGCGCCCTCCACCAGCATCGGAGCGGCGCATCCAGTCGGCATCGGCACCGGCGGGGAGAAGCAGGACGACGTGATGAAGCAGAAGCTGGAGAACTTCGCCTCCAGCTACCTCGAGGCCATCGCCGGCAAGCGGCATCGCAATGTGGAATGGGCCAAGGCCTCGGTGCGCGAAAGTGCCTCGCTTACCGCCGAGAAGGCCCTCCAGATGAACGTGGTGGACCTCATCGCCGAGGACATGCCCGACCTGCTGAAGCGCCTCGATGGGAGGGAGGCGGGGGGACGCAGGCTGGAGACCGCCGGGGCCACCCTCGTCGTGATCCCGATGTCACCGCGGGAGAAGGCGTTCCAGATGATCGCGCATCCCCAGGTGATGCTGATCCTGATGCTGGTCGTGGTGTACGGGATCATCGGTGAGCTGACCAGTCCCGGGGCCATCCTGCCGGGCGTGGCGGGCGTGATCGCGCTGCTGCTGCTGCTGTACCTCTCCTCGGTGCTGCCGATGAATGTCACCGGGTTGGCGCTGATCGCCGTGGGAATCCTGCTGTTCACCATCGACGCCTTCGCCCCGACGCATGGCGTGCTCACGGCCGGCGGCGTCATCGCCTTCTTCCTCGGCCTGGTCATGCTCTTCGATCGGGGTGAACCCTATCTGCGCCTGTCGCTGATGTGGATGGTGCCCGCCACCGTCGTCACGGCCCTGTTCTTCATCTTCGTGGCCGGCGCGGGCATCCGCGCCCAGCGGCTTCCCGCCAGGGCCGGCGCGGAGACGATGCTGGGCCGGGTCGTCCCGGCCGTGGAGCCGATCGATCCCGCGGGCGGGAAGGTATTCATCGAGGGCGAGTACTGGAATGCCGTCAGCGCCGAGGCCATCGCGGCCGGCCAGGCGGTCGAGATCGTCGCACTGAACGGGTTGACCTTGACGGTGAAATCGATGGGGACTTCCAAGGAGGAGCAATCATGAACGAATTCCTGTTGTACCTGGGCCCCTGGATCGCCGTGCTTCTGGCGCTGGGACTGATCGTCCTGCCCCAGGCGGCGCGCATCCTGCGCGAGTACGAACGGGGCGTGATCTTCCGGTGGGGCAAGCTCAAGGGCGCCAAGGGGCCGGGCCTGATCTTCCTGATCCCCTTCATCGATCGCATGGTGCGGATGGACCTGCGCGTGGTCACCATCGATGTGCCCAAGCAGGAGGTCATGACCCGCGACAATGTCCCTGCGACCGTGGATGCCGTGGTCTACTTCCGCGTCGTAGATCCAGAGTCGGCGGTGGTCAAGGTCGAGAACTTCCTCAAGGCCTCCTCCCTGATCGCCCAGACCACCTTGCGCAAGGTGCTGGGCCAGTCGGAGCTGGATGAGCTGCTGGCCCATCGCGAAAAGATCAATGTCCAGCTGCAGGAGATCATCGACCGCCAGACCGCGCCCTGGGGCGTGAAGGTGAGCACCGTGGAGGTGCGCGACGTGGTGCTTCCCGATGGGATGAAGCGCGCCATGGCCAAGCAGGCCGAAGCCGAGCGGGAACGGCGTGCCAAGGTCGTCAACGCCGAGGGCGAGTTCCAGGCCGCGGAGAAGATGGTGCAGGCCGCCGCCATGATGGCGGAGCAGCCCATCTCGCTCCAGCTGCGCTTCCTCCAGACCATGGTGGAGATCTCCAGCGAGCACAACACCACCAGCTTCATCCCCCTGCCGAGCGAGCTCTTCCGGCCCTTCATCCAGAAGGGGTAGGGCGCCGGTCCTTCATCAGCAGCCCCGGTACCGCGCCTCGGAGACCAGGAAGAGCCCCAAATCCACCGGATCGGCCGTCATCAACGGCAGGCCCGCCACGAAACCCGGGCGGCCCACGCGGTCATCCAGGGGGGCCTGCGGGCAGAGCTTCTGGAACCGCGCCGTCAGCAAGCCGAGGTTGGCCAGGGTGGCCGGACCCATCTCGGCGCCCAGGCACTGGTAGCTCAGGCGGTGCTCGTACATGATCAGGTCCGGCGCGCCGTCCTGGCGCTGCACCAGGAGGAAGGGCTCTTTCGCGTGGGTGGTGCGCTCCGTCGTCTGCGTCACCTTCTTGGTCAGCATCATGCCGCCGCTGAGCACCGCCCGGCCCAGGCTCAACTGCCGCGTGGTCGTCTTTTCGATTTCGGTGGATGTGTGGGTGCGTGCGCCCCGCTGAAGCAGGCGCACGGCGGTGAACGGACAGGCGTGGGAAGCCCCTTGGGCGTCCTGGGCCAGGAAGCCGTCCGCCGTCCAGGTGAGGTCCCGGACGAGCACCCGGCGCGCATCAGTGGTCACCTCGGCCGGATCCGAGGCCCAGGCGAGGAAGCCCTCCGCCGTGAGGGCCGCGATCAGGGCATCGGGCTCCGTCGCGACTCGAAGGAGGATCCGCGGGAAGGTGCCCGCGAGCAGGCGGGCTCCATCCGCCGGGGCCAAACCCGCAAGCCTGGCGGCGCGGGCGATGGCGGTCGGATGGTCCGGGAGGCGGCCGAGGGTGATGAACATGGGCGAAAGGGGGAAGGGCGGCCAGGGGTTGAGTACGGGTCGCTGACCCGGCAGCCTTGGATTGAGGATATCTCCTGTCGGCACATCGTCTCCCATCTTCTCTTCCATGGAGAATCGGGCCTGGCGCTATGCTGGCCCTTCCGTCCAAGGAATCCCCATGCATCCAGGTCCCTCCGCGTGTGTCTTCCCTCCCTCCGCCGGCCGCGGGCGGTAGCCCATGCAGATCCAGTGCCGGAGCCTCGTCATCGTCCTAGTGGCCGCCCTGGTACCCTGGCTCCAGGCCCAGGTCCCCGTGCGGGACGCGGCCGATCTGCGGAAGCAGCTCGACCGTCTCCAGACCGTGGGTAGCGTCCTCTACATCGCCGCCCACCCGGATGACGAGAACACGGCCGTGCTCGCCACCCTGTCCAAGGGCCGCAACCTGCGCACCGCCTATCTCGCCCTGAACCGTGGCGGCGGCGGGCAGAACCTCATCGGCCCGGAACTGGGAGACGGCCTCGCGGCCATCCGGACCCAGGAGCTGCTGGCCGCGCGGCGCATCGATGGGGCCGAGCAATTCTTCACATCGGCGGTGGACTTCGGCTATTCCAAGACCGCCGAAGAATCCCTGCGTGTGTGGAACCACGACAAGGTCCTCGCGGAGGTGGTGCGGACCATCCGCGCCTTCGAGCCCGACGTCATCCTCACACGGTTCCCCCCAGACGCCCGGGCGGGGCATGGCCACCACACCGCCTCCGCGCTGCTCGCCATCGAAGCCTTCAAGGCCGCTGCGGATCCGACTCGCTTCCCGGAGCAGCTTCGAGCGGGCCTGCGCCCCTGGCAGGCCACGCGACTGCTGTGGAACCACTACCTGTTCACCGACGATGCCCCCGCGCCACCCGCCAAGAGCCTCTCGCTGGACGTGGGTGCCTTCGATCCCCTGCTCGGCCGGTCCTACGGCGAACTCGCCGCCGAGAGCCGGAGCCAGCATCGCAGCCAGGGCTTCGGCGTGCTGGCCCAGCGGGGGCGGCGGGTGGAGACCTTCGAACTGCTGGCGGGCCGTCCCGCGAAGACCGACCCGTTTGAAGGGATCGACCTCAGCTGGTCCCGCTTCCCCGGCACCCGCGGCGTTGCCGCGCTCCTGCGCGAGGCCCGCCAGGGGTTCCGCCTCGATCAACCTGCCGCCATCCTGCCCCAGCTGGTGCGCGCCCTGGCGGACCTGCGAGGCCTGCCTCCAGCCGCCCAGGCGGAACCGCTCATCCAGGCCAAGGCTGCGGATCTGGAAGAGCTGATCCGGGCCGTCGCCGGCCTCTGGGTGGAAGCCATCGCCGACCGGCAGAGGACGGCGCCCGGGGACCAGCTCACCGTGGCTGTCGCCCTGCTGGCGCGCGGCGGCAGCCCCCTGACCCTCGAGTCCCTGGCCCTGGAATCCGTCCGGCCCGAAGGCGTGAAGGTCCTGGAGCTCCGCAAGGATGGGAAGGCCCTGCCCGACAACGCTCCACGGAAGGAAGCTTTCACCATCACCGTGCCGAAGGAGACGCCTCTGAGCCAGCCCCACTGGCTGGGCGGCCCCGGCGCCGAGGCCTGGGCGGGCCTTCCCGAATCCCCGGCGCCGTTCCGCCTCCGGGCCCGGCTGACCACTTCCGACGGCGGCTTCGAGGTCAGAGTGCCCGTGCAGTTCCGCTTCCGGGATCCCGTGCTTGGTGAGCGGTATCAACCCCTGGCGGTGGTCCCCGCCGCCCTCGTGACCTTTGCGGATCCCGTGCAGGTCTTCGAGGACCCGCTGGCCAAGGAGGTGCGCCTCAAGGTGATGGCGGGCGGTTCCGCCACCTCGGGGCGGGTGCGCCTTCCGGCGCCGGCCGGGTGGCAGGTGGACCCGCCTGAACAGGCCTTCACCTTGACCCGCGTCGGGGAGGAACGGGAACTGGCCTTCCGGCTCACGCCACCCGCCTCGACGGCTTCCGGAGAGCTCCGTGCTGAGGTGGACACCGGCACTGGCTTCACGCCTGCGCTCAGCCTCGTGAAGCTGGACCATCCACACATCCCCCTGCAGACCCTCCTGCCGCCCGCGAAAGTGCGCCTGGAGCGTTTCGACCTGAAGCACGATGGCCGCCGCATCGGCTACGTCATGGGGGCCGGCGATGACATTCCCCTGGCCCTGCGCCGCATCGGCTACGAGGTGGAGCTCCTCACCGACGAGGCTCTGGCCCGGGAGGACCTCGGCAGGTTCGATGCCATCGTGCTGGGCATCCGCGCCTTCAACACCCGCCCGGCCCTCCACACCCTCAAGGAGCGCCTCCACGCCTATGTCGCGGCGGGCGGCACCGAGCTGGTGCTCTACACCGTGAACACCGGCTTCCCGGGCATCAATGCCGCCATGGTCACGGAGGCGATCGGTCCCTATCCCTTCAAGGTGGGAAGGAAGCGCGTCACCGTTGAGACCGTGCCGGTCCACCTCCTTGAGCCCGGGCACCCCGTCTTCCACTGGCCCAACGAGATCACCGCGAAGGATTTCGACGGCTGGGTGCAGGAGCGGAGCCTCTATCACGCGGAAGGCTGGGATACGCACTACACGGCCCTGATGGGCATGGCCGACCCCGGCGAAGCTGAGGATGGCGGGGCCCTGATCGTGGCTGGCTACGGGAAGGGTCACTACGTGTACACCGGCCTCTCCTTCTTCCGCCAGCTCCCCGATGGGGTGCCGGGCGCCACCCGCCTCTTCGCCAATCTCCTGGCCCTGGGGCACCCCCATGGCTGAGGGAATCCCGCCCCTCCTCGGAACCTGGAAGCGCCTCTACCTGCTGGTCCTGGGCGAACTGCTGCTCTGCATCCTGGGCTTCCGCCTCTTCTCCTGGGCCTTCTCATGACCCGGCTCGATTGGTTCGTACTGGGCGGCGCCCTGCTGTTCGTCGTGTGCTGGGGGCTCTACAAGGGGCGCGGCGCCACCACAGGAGAAGGCTACATCGGCGGTGGACGCGATCATCGTTGGTGGCTGATCGGCCTCTCGATCATCGCGACGCAGATGAGCGCCATCACCTTCCTCTCCACGCCGGGCCTCGCCTACGTGGATGGCATGCGCTTCGTGCAGTTCTACTTCGGCCTGCCCCTGGCGGCCATCGTCCTCTCCATCACGGCCCTTCCGCTCTACCACCGCCTGAAGGTATCGACGGCCTACGAAATCCTGGAGGACCGCTTCGACCTGAAGACCCGACTCCTCGCCGCGGGCCTCTTCCTGATCCAGCGCAGCCTCGCCGTGGGCATCACCATTTTCGCCCCCGCCCTCGTCCTCTCGGTGCTGCTGGGCTGGAGCATCCACGCCAACATCCTCCTGGTCGGCCTGCTGGTCATGACCTACACGGTCGTGGGAGGCACCCGGGCGGTGGCCTGGGCCCACACCTCGCAGATGGTGATCATCGCCTTCGGGATGATCCTGGCGGGCGTGATGACCGTCCACCGCCTGCCCCCCCACGTGAGCCTCGGCGATGCCCTCCATGTGGCCGGCGGGCTGGGGCGGTTGAATGCCATCGACCTGCGGTTCGACCTCAACAACCGCTACAACCTGTGGTCCGGGCTCATCGGCGGCTTCTTCCTCATGCTGTCCTATTTCGGCACGGACCAGTCCCAAGTGCAGCGCTACCTGGCGGGCAGCTCCCTCACCCAGAGCCGCCTCGGCCTCCTGCTGAACGGCATGGTCAAGGTGCCCCTGCAGTTCCTCATCCTGCTGCTCGGCGTGTTCGTCTTCGCCTTCTACCAGTTCAACGCGCCGCCGCTCTTCTTCAACCCGGGCCCCGTGAAACAGGTCATGGCGAGTCCAGATGCGCCGGCCTACCGCGCCACCGAGGTGGACTTTGCGAAGGCGCGGGCCGTCCAGCGTCAGCGGGCCGAGGCCTTCGTGGCCGCCCGGCATGCCGGGGATGCCAGGACGATCGCGGCGGCCAAGCAGCAGCTCCAGCAGGCGCAGGCCGAGAGCGAAACGGTGCGGATGCGGGGCTTGGCGATCATCGAGAAGGCCAATCCCGGCACCCATCCCAGCGACATCAACTACATCTTTCTCGCCTACGTGCTGAGCAGCCTCCCGGCCGGGCTTGTGGGCCTCGTGCTCGCCGCCGTGTTCTCTGGTTCGATGTCCTCCATGTCCGGGGAGATCAGCGCCCTGGGCGCGACCACGGTGGTGGACCTGTGGCGGCGCCTCATCGGCGGCAGCAGGGGCGCGCGCGAAGTGTGGGTGGGGCGCATCGCCACCTTCGCCTGGGGCTGCCTCGCCATGGCTTTCGCGGAGTATGCCGCCCGTCTGGGCTCCCTCATCGAGGCGGTGAACATCCTCGGGTCCCTGTTCTACGGCACCATCCTCGGCATCTTCATCACGGCCTTCTACGTCAAGCGGGTGCGCGGCGGCACGGCCTTCTACGCCGCCCTCGTCGCCGAGGCCGGCGTGCTGCTCTGCTTCAAATTCACGAACATCTCATTCCTCTGGTACAACCTCATCGGTTGCCTCGCGGTGGTGGGATTGGCCTGGGGGTTCAGCTGGTTTGGAAGGCCGGACGCCGTCCCGGATCCGGTTTGATATCCAGCCTGGCGGCTCGCCTCTTCAGCGAATCGGCGCCATGGAATCTCATGGGAGGTGTGGAACTAACAGGTGGTGGGTGGATCTCGAAGGTATCCTGCTGGTGTTCCGTTAAGGAGGGGCCATGGGATTGGGCGCGAAGATCGCGTTGGGGTGCGGCGGGCTGGTGGTGCTGCTGCTCGTGGTGCTGGGCCTGGGGGCAGTGGGGTCCTACAACAGCCTGAACAGCCTCAGCCAGGCCGTGGACGCCCAGTGGGGGCAGGTGGAGAACGTCTACCAGCGTCGGTCCGACCTGGTCCCGAACCTGGTGGAAACAGTGAAGGGCGCCGCGGCGTTCGAGAAGGACACGTTCCAGGCAGTCACCGAGGCCCGGGCCAAGGTGGGCCAGGTTGCCACCGGCGGCAAGGTGCCGGATACCCCCGAGGCCATGGCCAATTTCCAGAAGGCCCAGGAGGGCCTGGGCTCGGCGCTGTCGCGGTTGCTCGTGGTGGTGGAGAAATACCCCGACCTCAAGGCCACCCAGAATTTCCGGGACTTGCAGGCCCAGCTGGAAGGCACCGAGAACCGCATCGCCGTGGAGCGCATGCGCTTCAACCAGGCGGCCCAGGCCTTCAACACCCGGCGCAACAGTTTTCCCACGGTCCTGGTGGCGGGGTTCTTTGGCGACCGGTTCCGGGAACGGGCCTACTTCAAGGCCCAAGCTGGGGCTGACGTGGCGCCTAAAGTCGCCTTCTAGCCACCCGTTCCCATGCGGCGAGTTCTTGTCCTGATCGGTTTGCTGGCGGGCCTCTGGGGCGGGCTGTGCCTGGGGGCCCAGGCGGTTCCGCCGCCCCCGCCCGTGCGTTGGGTGACGGACGGATCGAACCTGCTTTCCCCGGCCACTCGGGCAGGTCTGGACCAGCGCCTCAAGGCCTACCAGGCGGGCACCGGACACCAGGTGCTGGTGTGGATCGGCGGCACCACCGGGGGGGATCCCCTGGAGGACTGGACGGTGAGGGCCTTCGCCGCCTGGAAGGTGGGCCGCCAGGGACTGGACGATGGCCTGGTCCTCTTCGTGTTCACGGGGGATCAGAAGGTCCGCATCGAAGTGGGCTATGGCCTGGAGGGGCAGGTGCCCGACATCCTGGCCTCCCGGATCATTCGCGAGACCATCCTGCCGCGCCTCAAGGCCGGAGACGCCGATGGGGCCCTGAACGAGGGTGTGGATCGCATCCTGAAGGTGGTCGGCGGGGATGCCTCGGCCCGGGAACCCCAGGACCAGGGCCGACGGGGCAGCCCACCCATTGGGCTGGGTGGATGGATCCTCATCGGGATCCTGGGCCTGGCGTTCCTGGTGCTGGCCGTCACGCATCCAGGCATGGCCATCTGGCTCCTGTTCAACATCCTTTCCGGGGGGCGGGGCAGCGGCGGCGGTGGCGATGGCGGCTGGTCCGGAGGCGGCGGCCGTTCCGGGGGCGGCGGAGCCTCGGGATCATGGTGAGAGACGGAGGGTCCCCATGGTGGGTATGAGCCGCAGAAGTCTGAGGAAGTGCGTGGATCAGGCGGAGGTTGTGGCGGCCATCCGGGCGGCGGAACAGGTGACCTCGGGAGAGATCCGGGTTTCGGTGGCGCCCTTTTTCTGGGGGAATGTCGAAAAGACGGCGGGCAAGGCTTTCCGCCGCCTCGGCATGGCGCACACCGCCGACCGCAATGCGGTGCTCATCTTCCTGGTGCCCAGCCGCCGGCGCTTCGCCATCCTGGGCGACACCGGCATCCACGAAAAGGTCGGCCAGGCCTTCTGGAACGAGGTGTCGACCTGCCTTTCCTCCCATTTCCGCCAGGGGGCGTTCACCGAGGGCCTGGTGGAAGGCATCCGCATGGTGGGAGACAGCCTAGCCACCCACTTCCCCTCCGCCGGAGCCGCGGACCGCAACGAGCTGTCGGATGGTGTCGATTTCCAGTGAGGCGTCCTGAAATGAGTGCCCTGCCGCACTTGGCACGAACGGGAATCGCAAAACCACCGCGTTCTTGGACTGGCTCTGGGGAAGAGCGGCACCCTGGCCCCTCGACCGCGGCTTACCGGCCATGGGGTCATAACCCGAAGCTGGGAAGGTTCAGCCCTACCGTTCTCTGATTTGAACTGGGCCCGCTGGGTGATCCCCGGGCTGGGTCGGCACTTCTCCATGGGCGGTGCAGTTTTCCGTTGGTTCGGTGCCAGAGATGAAAAACTCATCCAGCTTTTGAGGACATTCCTCCCGGGCCAGGAGTCCTGTGGTGGGGTCGATACGGCAGGTCACGACGGTCTCCGGCCGGGGGAAATCCATTTCTGGCCGCGAGGCCACGACCTTGTTCATGAATCGTTCCCAGATCGGCGCTGCGACGGCTCCTCCCGTGAACCCTTGCCCTCCAGGCTTGGGCTGGTCGTGCCCGATCCAGATGCCCGTCACCAGGTTCGGGGTATAGCCGACGAACCAGGCGTCCACGTAGTTGTCCGTGGTCCCCGTCTTCCCGGCGGAGGGATGGGCCTGGCTGAATGGGCGAAGGGATTTGGCGGTGCCGTAGGTCAGGACATCCTTCAGCATCTGCGTGGTGATGAAGGAAGCCGCTGGAGACAGCACCTGGGAAACGACCGGCGGGTTCTCGATCCAGGTCTGGCGCTTGCGGTCATAGATCCGGAGGATGGTCCTGGCCTCGGCCTTCATGCCACCGGTGGCCAGGGGGGTGTACGCCTGCACCAGGTCCTTCAGGGTGACTTCGTCCGTACCCAGTGCCAGCGAGAGGCCGTTCTGGGCATGCAGCGAGAGGCCCATCTTCCCGGCGAGATCCACGAAGGCCGGCACTCCGACGGTCTCCAGCACCTTCACCGTGATGATGTTGTCGGAGTGGGCCAAGGCCTGCCTGAGGGAGAGCTCGCCAAATTGTTCCCGGCCGTAGTTCTGGGGTTTCCAGACCCGGCCATTCCCGGCGTCGTAGGCCACGGGTTCATCGCTCCAGAGGCTGGCCGCCGTGACGCCCTTCTCCAGGGCTGCCGCATAGATGAGGGGTTTGATCGCCGAGCCAGGCTGGCGCTTTGAGATGAAGGCCCGGTTGATGGCGTTCTGGACCCCATCCATATCCCCAACAGCGGCAAGGACGTCGCCTGTGGTGGGATCCAGACAGACCAGAGCACCCTGCAGCCCGGGGGCGAGGCGCTTGACGCCATCCCGCAGGGTCCGTTCAGCCTGACGTTGCAGGTCCAGATCGAGGGCGGCGATCACCTCCAGACCCCCTTGCTCGACGGCTTCGGCCCCCAGGCGTCCGGCCAGTTGCGCCCGGATCTGGGCCAGGTACTGCGGAGCCTGGCCCAGGGGACGTGTGGCGGCGCCGTGGGCCTGGAGTGCCCGTTTCCGCTGGGACGAAATGAGCTGGAGGTCCTCCATGCGCTTGAGGACGACATCCCTCCGTCCCGCCACCTCCACCGGCTTGCCGAAGGGGTTGTAGCGGCTCGGATTCTTCGGCACGCCCGCCAGGAGGATGCATTCGCCCTCGGTCAGTTCTTCCGGGCTCTTGTCGAAGTAGAGCCGGGCCGCCTGGGCGATGCCCTGGGCGCCGTTCCCGAAATAGATCTCGTTGAAATACATCTCCAGGATCTGGGGCTTGGTGTACCGCTTCTCGAACTCCAGAGCCAGCTTGGCTTCCTCGAGTTTCCGGTCCAGGGTCCGGGCCGAGGTCAGGTATTTGTTCTTGATCAGCTGCTGGGTGATGGTCGAGCCGCCTTCGGCCATTTTTCCCTTGAGCACATCCTTGACCGCGGCCCGGGCGACGCTCCGGTAATCGATGCCGCCGTGTTCGTAGAACCTGGCATCCTCCACGGCCAACAACGCCTGCTGAAGGAAGCTGGGAATCCGTTCCAGAGGGACCCAGTAGCGATTTTGGGGCGGAATGCGGCCCACGTATCTGCCATGGCTGTCGAGCACCGTGACCGAGCTGATCCCAGCCGGCAGCAGGGGGCAGGTCGCGAAGTTGTTCTGGGTCTGCTGGCCCAGGGCAGCCAGGCCCTGAACCAAACCCAGCACCAGGAGCACCGGACGACTCCAACAGCCCCTGCGGGTTTGTTTCAAATGGGACAAGGTCAGAACCATTCCTTCACCCGATCTACGCATCCACGCACATCTTCATCTGCCTTCGCACGTGGTCGAACCACGTAGGCCATCACCGGCGGGTTGACGCCCCGAACAGTATGGTCGGAAAGCGAGAACGGCTCGATTTCCGGCCACCCCCGCGCCGTCAGGTGTTTGCCGCTCCCCGCCTGTCGCGCCGGCTCATGCGGTCACGATTTGAACTGGTCCCGCTGCGCGGTCCCCGGTCTGCTCCTGACGCGACATCTAGTCGCGTCCTCCACATCCCACTCGCAGGTCCAAATCCTGCCCGTCCGTTATGGGCGGACGCGAAAACCGGAGCACTCGGCTCCGGTCAACATTTCATTGGTAGCGGGGGCAGGATTTGAACCTGCGACCTTTGGGTTATGAGCCCCAGCATTACTCCGTGGAAGATGCCCGATCCTGCTGCCTCTGCGGGGGCTTTACCCGTCGTTTCGTTTCCCTTTTGGGCACCCCCTTGCCGAGCCGCTGAAGGCGTTCAAGGACATCGACGGCGTCCTTGTGTTCTTCGGCACCCTCGACATAGCGCATGGTCGTTACGACGTGTTTGTGACCAGCCATCCGTTGGGCCTGGGGCAGGGGGATGTTGCCTTCCAATACGAGTGCCGAGACGAACGACGCCTTCATTCGGTGGGGCGTGAGGCCAGGAAGCCCTATCTCCTGCGCGATGCGCCGGACCAAGGGGGCCGTGTAGCCGGGGGAGTGCGGGTCCCGCTCCTTGGTATCAGGGTTTACAGGCCCGGGGAACACCAGACCCTTCTTCGGCTTCCCCGCAGCTTTCCAGTGGGCGAGAAGGCGCTCCAGGAGCCATCCGGGGATGGCTAGGTTCCGCGCTTCTCCTCCCTTCGTGTAGAACTCCCCATCTAGGATGCGGCCCACGAAGAGATTGCCTTGTCGAAGATCAAGCAGGTCCCACCGCATCCCGAGAGCCTCACTTTCACGGAGCCCGAGGCCCAGCATCATACAAATGGCCAGTTTCCGATCTACGGAGCGCCCGATTCGATCCAGGGCTTCGCGGAACGCCTTGGCCTGCCTTGTCCTAACCACGGGACGCGGCTTCTGCTGGACCTTGAACTTTTTCACCTGATAGGGCTTCTTGGTCAGGTAGCCGCACCGGATCGCATAGCCCATCAAGGTGTTGAGGCGGAGTCGTAGGGCATTGGCTCCGCCCCTGGTGTGCCCTTGACGACCAGGTCCACGCCCATTTGTGGCCACGTAGAGTTGTAACGTCGCCTGGACGCGCTCCGTGGTCAGTTGGTCGATGGGAAGGGGTAGAAGGTGTTTGCAGTGCCTTTGGAGGGCGGCTTTCATTGACGCGATCTGACCCGGCTGGTTGGTAGCGCTTGCGGTCTCCATCCACTCGATCAAGAGCTGCCCAAGGGAAGGCATATCCCGGATCCCGATGCCCTCAAAGGCCAACTTAGCTCGATACCTGTTCAGCCATCTTTGGGCGTCTGGGAGGGTCGAACACCCCGTGGACCCTCGCAGCAACTGACCGTTGTGCTTGAAGCGATAGTGGAACTTCCCACCGATCAGCTTCAGGCCCTTGGTGTAACCCATATGTTTGGCATCCAGGAAGGGTGGAGGGGTATGACTGTCGGGGGAAGCGGTCAAGTGGCCGGTGGGCTGATCCGCGTCCTGCCGTTCACCTACCGCTCTTAGTAGGGCGTCCCCGGCGCCTGGGCGTCTGTGTCCGCAGCGGTGCGGAGGCGAGTGGTAACCCGGCCCTGGCTTCAAGCCATGCCATGACGGCATCGGTCGAAACGAAGGGCGATCCCGCGATCAGCCCGACCGGCAGCCCCTGGTCCACCATGCCCCGCCAAGTCCTCCCTGATACCGGGCCGGAGCGATGAAGTAGCTCGCCAATCCAGGCTTGGGCTGCTTGAATGTTCAGGATGGCCACGTCGCACTCCCTTGATGCTTCAAAATACTACGAAATACATCCTAATTTGACAAGGGTATTTTTCGTGACCATTCTGATTGCGTCGTATTAGGGAGTATCTCGTGGGCTCCAAACGCAGTCCTTCCATCCAAGACCGCCTTCAAATCCTGGCGAACCAGGTAGGTGGGCCCTCGGCCCTTTCCGCCCTCCTCGGGATCCACCGTGGAACGCTGTATGACTACCTCGCAGGTGTGAGGGTGCCTCCCACCCCTAGGCTTGAGAAAATCGCAGCGATGTTCCCCTGTGACGCACGGTGGCTGCTGACTGGTGATGGAGAACCCCCTGTGCCGAGCGCTGCAAGAACCCACGAGGCCAAGGCAGCGGCGAAGGGTGTCAAGTCCGGGCTTGGGTTTGGGACCGCCACCGACCCTGGGATTTTTGGTTTGGGCACTCGGCCAGGGGCCGCCATGCCGCTTTCTATGCTTCGCCTTGGGCGTCAGGTGAAGTTGGAGTCCGCTCGTGAACGCGTGCTGGAACTCGTGAAGATGAAGGGGGAGGACCCAATCAAGCAGGTGCTTGGGTCGGTCCTCCTTGAAGAGGTTAGAGCAGGCCGGGCGTGCCCGTCGGCAGAGCTGTTATTCGCCTTGGCTGAGGCGCTCGATGTGAAAGCCAGATGGGTCCTCGGTTTGGAGGATTAGAACTTCAATTTTGCGAGGAATGGCATGGAGCAATCTTGGTTTGAATTTTCTGGAATCAAACAAATTACGTTTTCAAATTCGGTTTGGATTCCTCTGAGGTCTTCACAATACATTAGGGAAGTAGGCACCCAAGGGCGCCTAGGGAGAATCGAAGACTACCTCGGCATCCACACCCTTGCGATCCATGAACGCCAGAAAATCAGGGCCCAGGAGATGCAATGGGACTCATTTTGTGGCTCCAATTCGGGACCGATTGCTGAGAGGAATCGATATACCCCCACAGGCTTCCTCCGTTCATTCTATAGAAGGCCATGTGGCATTGAGTTGGTCCTAGAGCAGCGATTAGCAGGTGAAAAACACAATATTTGGCACCTAGACCAAGATCTTGTCTTTGCCCTTGGCCTTCTAAGGGAAGGTGATTCCTGGGTCAGGCCTGCCGAGGATTATAGAGAAGCCGTCCGATTGAAAACTGATACGACAGGGCGACCTACATTGATTGAGATCCGACAAGATCTGCTAAAGGATTACCTTTGCGCCAGGAAGCTGGGGCTCTGCGTGTTGAGTTATCAAGAACGTGTTGAAATTCGAAAAGAGGCCGATGGGATCACTTGGGAAGGCAATTCCGCAGAAGAAGCCTTCCCAGGCGGGCGATGGACCGGACATGTAACCGGAGTAGACGCACAAGGGATGCCGGTGGGTGACATTGCGATTCTCCACATCACCCGCCCAGACGTGAACCCCAATGAGGATGACCCAAGGGTAAGCCACTCCGACCCCATGGAGACAAGTAAGGAAACATTTCGAAGGAAAGCAGCCTGTCATAGGATTTGCGGCCAACTATGGAAAACCGAGTGGGTTGAACCAGGTGTCGTAAGCACGCGGGTGAGAGGGGACAAGGAGTCTCCAATTAACTTTGTAGTAGGGGCTAGCGGCGGAGAAGTCGCGAGTAGTGACCTTGAGGCCGGGGGGCGTTGGATCTGGTTCCGGCCAGGAGTAATCCCCGCGTTGTCGAATCGACGCGGTGGCTCATTGACCTGGAACACCAGGGAAACAGGCTCTGTAAGCTGCTCTCCGGATGGCGACGTTGTCTTTGGGCTTAATCGAACAGGATTGATAGCCGTTTACGCGAAAGACATTTCATACCTGCCAAATTGGCAACAGCGCATTTGGTCTGCATACAACGTAAGCCCAGAGGGAGGGTTGCCCTCTGAGTTGCACCGGATGCAGGTGGTCGGGCAATTTGTTGATTCACGGGCGCCAGAAACGCTTTTCTCGGAGGCGTTAACAGGGACCGAACAGGTCTTCCTGAAAAAAACGGGCCTTAAGCTCTTTGTGGATCACGATATTCAATCGGATCTTCTTTCCAGGTTAAGTCGTTTTGATGGCATGGATTGGCCTGGATTATTAGCCTTGGCGAAAGATATTGCCCGCCTTACCGCGGATAGCTTGAATAAAGATTCACTGAAGATGGTTGTAATGAATCCTGGAACATTTGGGTCTTTAAAACTTCTCGAAAAATTCTTGGTGACTATGGTTACCGAACCAGACGCAAGGCAGATCATGGCTCCATTATTCTGCATCTACGACCTGCGTTTAGGTGATGCCCATCTGCCTGCTACGAACCTTGAGCAACGGCTTGAAGACTTGGGCGTCAATCGACAGCAGCCGTATGTCTGGCAGAGTGCCCACATGCTCTTCCTTTGTGCTCAAGCCCTTGCCCGAATATCCAGGGTGATAGCAACACCTTGAATATGTGAATGGTGCCCCGATCATATGAGTTTGAGTAATACCCCACAAAACAGGGAAAAAACCCCGACTCCAAAGCACCATTTTCGCCAAGGTTTAACCATGGCCCCAAGGAATGCAAAAAGGATCATGAGTGAAATTGCAATTTGTATGGGAATACTATTATCATGATTAATTAACCAAATCCATGGCTGTAGATGGGTAAATGCCATAAACAGTATGACTCCCAATATTCCACTTGAAAATCCTGACAGGATACTCATTTTGAACGCATGTTGCTCAGCCGCCTGCTTTTCAAGTGCTTCTTTGGTCGCAGCATCTTGAGCTTCTTTGGTTGCCGCATCAGCTCTTTCGGCACGCTGGTTGGCTTCAGATGCCGCATTCCCATGCTCAACGAGGGTCCTCTTTGTTCTCTCCAACTCTTGTTCTACCGACCCAAGTTCTTTACTCATTTTTTTGTGCTTTTCAGCATGCATTGCATTCTCTTCAAAGCGCTTTTGTCTCTCTTCTTCAAGAAGGGCCCTTTGTGAAAGCATCTCCCTTTCTAGAGCAGCCTTCTCCTCCATGAGGTTTGAGTTTTCTTCCACAAAGGCAACTTCAACTTGCTCTGCAAATTGTGCATCATTTTTCGTTGTTTTTAACTGATCCAATAATAAGTCGTTGGCTAACATCTTCATTGCGGTTTCTTCATGCACATCTTTGTATGTAGCAAGAATTTGAAGCATTTTTGAGCAGGCCTTGCTTCCGCCGCTTCCAATTGCCCTGAACTGGGGTAATGCGAAGGTCTCAGCAAAGGCCTTATCAGAATCTTGGTCCGATGGAACAAAAGGACGAAGTATCTGCCACAAGATATTGGGAAGGAGAACGCAGGCCCTGTGTCCATTGCGTCGAGCTGATTCCCAATCAAAACGGTAAAGGAAATAATCGCAAGAAACTACCAACGCGCCAGCCTCCAAACTTGAAGGGGCAAGGGTCCGTAGATTCCGAGCTTCCTCTAAAAGCGTTGCATCATGCATGATGATTTCATATGGCTTCTCTGTTCGACCGTGGGCTCTCAGGAAATCTTGATAGTCATGAAACAGCGTGCTCCGAGCCTCCATCCGCTCCTCATGCGGCCGGAATGGTTTGATATTCATTTCTTGCAATAGGTGATCAAAATGTTCAAAATGTCTTAAAAATTCATCAACATCTATCGAATTTGTTGAATTTTCTTCATGAAATTTCTGTTCTATACCAGATAAATTTCGACTTACCGACGCTGCCCTACTCAGTGACCGTGTCCATGTGCGTGACCGCAATATCGCCCCGTAGTGGGCAATAGTGTTCGCCATCTCTTTGCCTGTATCAATATGAAAGCGAAGTTTGAAAGGCAAGTGGTGTTTCGAGATTGCATTTAATAAGTCGTGAGAAACTTGGACTTGTGTGTTGTAATGCAGATCCAGGATGCCAAAAAGGAAATTTGTATCAAGAAACAAAGTGAGGTCGTGCAACTGTTGCCGTAACTGTTGTGACAAATCATCTGGAACTTCTAACGTATAAAAATTAAATGCTCCATCTGCAATTTGTGCAATATATTTAGAACGATCAGCATCACTTCCTAATGACGCCATGAAATCACCAACCGCTCGAATCATATCCTTATGAAGGTGTTTAGGTAAATCTTTGTTATCCGCTACTACATCATGCAGAATTTTACTCAAACTTTCTTCATACTCCGAAGGAGAGTCTACTCCTGGATCAATTAATGCCGCAGTTTGTATGCCATGACGACGGAATGTAATGCATAAATAATTGTGAAGCACTTTAAGAGCATCTATCTCTGGAATATTCGGGTATGTTAACTTCAACTGCTCGACCCAACCGTCTTTTACTCTATTTTCTAATGCCTGAGCGTCATCAACCGCCTTTTTAATGCTTTCTAGTGCATTAGGAGATAGGCGATAATTGGTATTTCCAAGTCTTAATATAATTCTAGTTCTTTCAAGTTCTATAAGCGCAGATTCAATCTGATCTTTAGGGATAACAAGGCCGAATAAGGTCTCAATTGCTGAGAAAAAATCATCTTTGTCATTAAAAATGTCGTCTTTAAGCTCCAGAAGACAGAGAGTGATAAGTCCTCGAACCGTGGCCCTCGGGTCGCCCGTCTTAGAGACGGCGATGAAGTTACACATTTTCTCAAATGTGCGGCTGAATGACTGTGCGGAAATTTTATCTCGTCCTTCGGCATCCATTCAGCCATCTCCTTAACATCGTTCCTGTTTGAAGCCTCGTTCACTTGCAAACAGGATAGTGGGTCTTGTCAGCCTGTGGGACTTTCACGCCAAACATCAAACCCAAAAAAAGCGCCCGACTTGCATTGTCAGAGCCACCGGAGAATCACCACGCAATCCTGGAGATCCGCCACCCCCCGAGCTGGGACCACTTCCCCCACGGTGAACCCGTGGCCCCGGCGACGGAAGGCATCGGGGAAGACGACAGCCTCGACGAGACCGGTCTCGTCCTCCAAGGTCACGAACTGCATGGGGAGGTCGTCCTTGGTGAGCACGAGCTTCTCGGCCACGACGAGCGCCCAGAAGCGGCTCTCGTGGCCGATGCGGTGTGCCACCTGCCCGGCGCGGTGGGGGTAGTCCTCTCCTGAACGTTGCCCACGGGTGAGCGCCGCCGGGTGAAGCTCCAGGGTGATACCCAGCAGCTCCATCTCCTGGTTTGCCCTCTGCACGAGACCGGTGGGCCTCGGAGCCACGCCCTTCGGCAGGCCACCCACGCTGTCCCAGAGCAGCCGGGTCCGATCTCCGTCGGGCGCCCACCGGTCGAAGGCCCCGGCCCTGGCCAACAGCTCCATGGCCTTCGCAGAAGTCTTCGCCCGGGCCTGGAGGTCCTGGGGATCCTGGAAGGCGCCGCCTTCCTCGCGTGCGGCGAGCAGCTTCTCCAGGTCAGCCTTGGCAAGGCCCTTGATGAAGCTGAGCCCGACGCGGAGGACGTGGTCGCCATCGGGGGCATACCCGGCGTCACTCTCGTTCACGTCCGGGCCCAGGACCTTCACGCCGTGGCGCCGGGCGTCACCGAGATAGGCGATGGCCGGGTAGAAGCCGCCCTGGTTATTGATAACGGCGGCGTAGAAGGGGCCGGGGTGATGTGCCTTGATCCAGCCGCTCTCGTAGCTCACCCGGGCGTAGCTCGCGGAGTGCGGCTTGCAGAAGGAGTAGCCCGTGAAAGTCTCGATCATCGACCAGACCTCCTCGGCGCCCTTCTCGGGGATCCCGTTGGTCCGGCACCCGTCCATGAAGGCGGCCTTGTAGTCGGGGACTCGGGCGGCGTGGTCCTTCTTCCCGAGCGCCTTTCGCAACTTGTCGGCCTGCTTGTAGGTGAACCCGGCCATGCCCTGGGCCACCCGCATCACGTCCTCCTGGTAGACGAGGACGCCGTAGCTCTCGCTCAGGAGGTCATCCAGGGAGGCGTGGATGGGCTCGTAGGGCTCGCCCTTGGTCCGGGACACATAGGCGTCCACCCAGCGGTTCGCGGCGGGCCTGATCAGCGAGCTGTGGATGGTCAGATGCTCGTAGTCGCCTCTACCTACGCGCTGTTGGAGGATCCGGCTGGCCGGGCTCTCGACGTAGAAGACGCCGATGGTGTCACCACGGGCCATGAGGTCCTGGGTGGCTTCGTCCTGCTCAGGGAACCAGGTCTGGCGTTCTGGGGCCTCTCCTCGTGCCTCCAGGACGGTCAGGCCGTCACGGACGACCGCGAGTGACCGGTTGCCGAGCAGGTCGAGCTTCACGAGCCCGTAGGACTCCACACCGTCCTTCTCCCACTGGAGGATGGACACGCCATCCTTCGCCGGAGCGGGCTGGCTGGGCGCGTGCTCCCACAGGGGCCCAGGGGTGATGACCGTGCCGCCGGGGTGCACCGACAGCAGGTGAGGCTGGCCGACCAGCCGGGTGGCCATCTGGATGATGTCCGGCCAGGGTTCAGGCATCGGTGCATCGGTTCGGGTCGTCCGCCCGAGCTTCACGGACAGCCCGGCCTCGTCCTCCCAGCCCCAGGTCCGGAGGCGCTTGCTCATTCTGGAGATTTCACTCTCCGGGCGGCAGTGCAGCTTGGCCACGTCGCGGATGGCGGCCCGGGGCTGGAACATGTTGTGGTTCGCGACCATCGCGACATGGTCACGCCCAAACGTGTTGAACACCCACTGAAGAACGTCGTCCCTCTCGTCCCAGGCGAAGTCCACGTCGAGATCCGGCGGGTCCTCGCGGTCCTCATTGAGGAACCGCTCGAACATCAAGTTGGCGCCAACAGGGTCCACGTTCGTGATCCCCAGCAGGTAGCTGAGGAGGGACGCCGCGCCGCTCCCCCGCCCGCACGTCCGGGAGGCGTTCTGCGTGATGGCCTGCATGACTAGGAAGTAGCCGCCGTAGCCCTTCCGCAGGATCAGGTCCATTTCCTTCTCCAGGCGACGGTGGACCTTCGGATCGGACACGGCGCCGTAGCGCCGTCGGACCCCCGCGCGGGCTTCGGCCCACAACCGCTCGGCCAGGTCCTCACCGGGGCCGAGATGCGGAGGGTTCGGCAACACCCATCGCCCCCATGGCAACGTCCACCCGTCGAGCTGGGCTTCGAGACGCCGGGTGCCCTCGTTCACTTCTTCGGAGAGCCCCTGCTCCCAGACTGTGCAGGTCTTGGCCCCCAGGCGCGGCTCCCAGTAGTCCTTGGGCTTCAGGTCCTGGAGCATGGCGTTCATGGCGATAGCACGTTTCACCTTGTGAATGGCCAGCCCCTCCGACTTCAGGAACCGCAGCACTTGCGGGCCCGCCACCGCGATGCCTTCGGCGCGGGCCCTCTGGGCGACCTGCCACCCGCCGCCGCCGATGAGGATGGCCACCAGCTCGGCGTCCGGCGCCTCCTCCCGCAAATGCAAGGCCACGCCCCACCTGTCCGCCAGGAGCACGCAGCTTCCCGGCCACCCCCACGAACGACCGTGGGCCTTGTCGGTCAGAGCTTTGTTCATCGAGGTGTAGCCCTCGGTGTCCAGTGGGAGAACGTAGACTTCGCCGTCCCCGAGCGGCAGGCGGCAGCCGACGTGGAGGCGAAGGCCGAGCTTGTCGGCGGCCTCCCGCATCCTGGGAAGGCCGTGAAGTCCACGGTCCACCAAGGCGAGGTCCGTATAGCCGAGGCGGAGCGCCAGCTTCCCCAAGTCCTCGGGGAGGTAGACCCCCTCCATGAGGCTGTAGGCGGAGATGCCGAGAGCCAAGGCCATGGTCTACGCCCCTTGGCGGAGGGCCTGGTGGCCGAAGCGACGATGGAGTCGAAGGGCAGTTGCTTCTAGCGCAAGCCTCTTCTGGACGTGGTCCTCGGCGAGCAGCAGCGGGGTGCCGGGTGTGGGCCCCAACCACGCTTCCAGCTCCAGACGCTGGATGAGCACGCGCCGGGTGGCCTCGGCCATGAACTGGAGTTCGAGGTCACGGCAGCAAGCCCAGAGGTCCTCGCCACCGAGGGCGAATAGCAGCGCATGGGGGAGGTCATCGACATCCCACCAGGACAGGCGGAGGCGGTGAACGAAGCGGCCATCGAGGCGCCACGCCCACGCCGCCTCCCACACCCACGAGGCGAGCCCTAGGTCGTGCTTGTGCGCCGGGGGCATGATGATCTTTCGCAGGGTCTCCGAAGCCTGGACGACCTCCAGCGGCGGGAGCCGGTCCTGGTCTTCACCCCGTGCCTGCCGGAGCACCTGGAACGCCTCGGGTGCCGGGATGATCTGCCCGAGGGCGTGGACCTCCATGGGCTGAACCTGGGCGACCCGGTGCAGGCCAAAATGTTGGAGCCGATCCCGCGACCGAGCCTCCAGGGCCGACAGCGCCCCGAGTGCATACGGGGCCAGGAAGGGGGCCTCCTGGCCCGCCTCGATCATCCGCACCCGGTCCTCCGCCTTGGCCGCCAACCGGGAAGCGGAGAAGCTATGGCTGAGGCCGCCGTGGGCACTCCAGCCGTCTACCTTGAGGAGGTCCATGCGGAGGCGCTCGGCGGCGTCGAGCACGGGGCCGTGCAGACGCTCAGTTCCCCGGAGATCCACGAAGCCCTCACCGAAGCGCCCAAGGCGGCCCAGCGGGCTGTAGGCGAGCAGGTGACGGCCCAGGCAGGCGCGGGCATCCATCCAGGTCGAAGGCATGGGGTCGAGCACGACGAGCCCGGGATCCTGGTGGAGGGCGACATCTATGGGAACCCCGGCCTCTAGCCCGGCCTTGCGGGCGATGCGGTCCACCATCCAAAGTCTCGGGGCCCGGCCCTGCTCCGGGTTTCGGAACCCCAAGGGCCGTCCGATCAGCTCCGACTCGCGCTGACGCGCAAGCTGGAACGGCAACTCCGGGACCCACACAGCCAACATTGGACCAACCCCACCCACCCCATCGGCGGGGTCCCAGCATAGCGAAAATTAGGCGAAAATAATATGCTAGGTTCCTGATCTTGGACCGGCGTAGAGGCGGTGGGAGTGGGTGTGCTGTAACCCGGCTCTGCCCGGTGCACTCCCGCTGGCGCATCATGGTCGGCAGCTCAAGTCGGAGGACATGTGTGCGGTCGGGTTGGGGTGAAGAAAGGCATCGAGGGCTTGGTGCTTGAGCACCTCGGCGCCGCCGGTGCCATCGAGGACTGGGCTGTGCCAAACGCGAACGTCTCCCCTACCAACGCCATCCCCGGCGTCCGCCTTGTGGACGGCGCCCGCGTGGCGGGCAGCTATATGTGGGGGTTCATGCCGCCGAACGCTCCAAGCCGGGGCTTCATCTCCGAATACTTCACCTTCAATGCCCGCGCCGACAAGATCGCCACGGGTCGGCTTTACTCGAAACCCTTCAAAAGCCAGCGGTGCCTCATCGTCGTCAACGCCTGGTATGAGTGGCCGAAGGCTCCCGGCGCCAGGAAGGGCACGCCGAGGACAATCATCCCGGCCACGGGGGACTTGTTCGTCTTCGCTGGTCTCTGGGGGCCCTGGACGGATCCCGAGACGGGCGTCGGCCACGACACGGCGACCGTGATCACCACGGAGCCCAACGAACTGATCGCCGAGCTACCCCACCATCGGATGCCCGCGATCTTGGCACCGTCGGAGTGGGCCGCATGGCTTGACCCAGCGACGCCGGTGGAAGGGCTCCTGTCGATCCTCAGGCCATGCCCATCAGGGTGGTTGGAAGCTCGACAGGCAGGTCCCACGAACTTCTCCTTGGATTGATCAAAGAACACTCCTTGGACAGGTCCCCGAGGGACAACAGAACGCACTCAACAATGCGTTCGGCCGATCGACACCTGCCCCGGTTAAGATGCCAACATCCCCCGTGCCGCATGATCCCTGTTTCCAATATCAATCTTCAAATTTCGTCTTAGGCGGCGAACTGATGGTGGCGGTGTAAAATCATTAAGTGCAATGAACGCAGAGGCGAATTTTCAAAACTCACGGGAACCTGAGGCTTCGATGGAAAAAGAACATCAATTCGGGAGAGCAGAACTACTCGGATATTTGAAAAAATTCCCCAAAGCATTCAATGAATATCTTGAGATTCATCCTGAATACATCAATTATTTGGTTGGGACCAAGCTATCAACCGAATACGGAACAGGTGAAATAACCTCCGTATCATTACCGAAGTGTCGAATCAGATATGAAACCATTCCGAGTTGTCTGACCCATTTTGACGAAATTTTCAGTTATGAAAATATAAGATTCGACTTCCCGTCAGAGTTTTTAAAACACCCTGATGAATGGGAATCGATTTTTAAAGAATTGGAAATCAACTTTATTAAAACAGAAGAAACGTCGGCTTTAGAAAAAATCAAATTCGATGAGGAAAAAGAGAAAAATGAAAATAAGCTCAAACAGAAATTCAAAGAATATAAAGATCGATTCGTGGCAATAAATACTAGTAATCAATACTTAAAAATGATAGATTTACACTGGAATAAGCTAAAATGGCATGATCTACATAACAAATATACCGGAGTGAGGTTGCCTCCAAATCAACCCGATAGATCGACACACTGTCATCATTGTAAGAAAGATGATTTATCCTCAACCACCAACTTGAAATGTAAAACCTGTAACTGGCTTGTATGTGACGGGTGCGGATCCTGTGGCTGCATTCCTCGTTCCACTCCCAATCCTTAGGTTCCAAATCCTCGCATTCAGCTTGAACTAGTGGCTCGCCGTTCAACGCAACCTGACCCTCCGCTCAACCCGGACTCCGCCTGCATCGTTTTTCGCTTTCTCCCGTCTCATTGCTTCGTTGGTATGGTGGAGATCCCAGAGGCTGCCAGCGCTTCCGAATGTGAATGATTTTCTAGCTGGGGGGAGCGTCTTCGGTCCTGAGGGTCGGATTGCTCTGCTCGCCGCCAGCAGTGTGGTCAACCATTGGCCTGGGTCTGGCCGACGGCAGGGGGATCACCACTTCCTGGAAGGGGCTTGCCCGGATCATCCCCAGTGAAATACTTCGGGGCGATTTTCA
This sequence comes from Geothrix campi, assembly GCF_024609265.1. Classification (GTDB taxonomy): domain Bacteria; phylum Acidobacteriota; class Holophagae; order Holophagales; family Holophagaceae; genus Geothrix; species Geothrix campi. The sequence goes on from NZ_JANHMP010000002.1 coordinate 423,653, forward strand.
GCATTCGATGGAGCTGTGCGGGGTTAAACGGTCGGCCTGTTCGAGAGTAGATGCCCTCTGCGGCTAACTCCGCAGCGATGGCTCGGAGCGACATACCTTCCAGCCGGGATCGATTGACCCAGGCGATAACAACCATTTCTGGTGCAAAAGGCCACACCCTATCTTCCTTCAACTGGAAGCCATATGGAACTCCACCCCCGATAAACCTTCTAAGGGATTGGAGGTGGTGCATAGCCAGTTTTGTCCGCTCTGAAATCACATCCCGCTCGAACTCGTGAATCCCACTCATCATGGTGAAGACCAGCTTTCCGGAGGGACTGGTCGTGTCTATTCGCTCCGTCAGACTCACCAAGTCTGCCCCACGCCGTTGCAGATCTTTCAGAATGGTTCCCGAGTCAGAGGCTGAGCGGGCAAGTCTGCTCAACGAGTAGACGACTAATGCGTCACCCTTCTTGATGGACTGCAAGGCGGCCTGGAGTGCTGGGCGATTGTCCGCTCGACCGCCACTCAGGCCTCGATCGACATGAATATCAGCAAGCTCATAGTCCGAGAGCGCACACCATGCCCTAATTTTCTCAGCTTGGGCCTCTAAGCTCACACCATGGTTTGCCTGGTCAATCGTAGAGACCCGAGTATATCCAACCGCCTTCGACGACTGCTTCGGTCTCGATTCGACCATTTTCACCCCCTCATTCGTTACGGCGGGACCCCGCTGTAACACTCAGTAGGTAGTTCTCTGGGCCGGAGCGCACTCCAAACCATCGCGTGGGGTGGAAGATGGGGCACCCGGCACCGGAGGATTCACCTCCTGGTCCAGATGCCCCAACCGGCATTCACCCCGGGCCCCTTCCTCAAAGTCCCCGGAGGCACCGTTGCCACACGGTGGGTGCCGACCCATCTAGTTGTTGAAGATCCTCGCTTCGATGACGGTGGGATCGCCGAGGATGGCTGCGATGTGAAGGAGGATGAATGCAGCCGAGCCGGAACTCAAAACCGGGTCCTCAGGTATCCGAAAGAAGTAGCTCCCACAGGGGGCGTGGTAGTCGGCGAGCTGGAGGTGAAATGTCTCACCGTGATGATTCAGGTCGAGCTGGAACGTCATGCTGTGGTTGATTACTTCTAGGAGGACACCATCCTTGGCAAGGGCCTCCGGGTGGAGAAGGAGGTCCGCTGCTTGTCGGAAGGCATCTGTGTGAGCGAGGCATCCCTTGGTTCCCCGGTCGCAAACGGTTTGGAGGAGTCGTCCCAGTGCTATGTAGAAGCTTGCCGGGAGATCCTGGACATCAAGCTGGCTGAACTTTGGTTCGGTGGTCGGCCTCCCGTTGGGGTTGTGGGGTTGAGCCGTGGTCTTGGTGATCGGCTGCTGGTTCTTGCTGGGCTTCATGGAAGCTCCTGTGTTGGATGGGGCATACGGGGACTACCTGACTCGGAGTCGGATAGTCAGGTGCTGGGGGAGGTGGTATCGAGGGCTGCTTGACGCCGCGATACCGGGAGTTGGGGTGAAGTTCAGCGGCCGATATAGGTCGGATGGGCCGTCTTCAGGCGGAGGATATCCAGCACAGAGAGATCGCCAGGAATGGGGCCAACCCTAGGGCTGCTTCCCCTGGTTATTCACCTCTTCCGGATGGAGTTTGAAGGCGTGCGCACGTGCGCTATATAGGTGCGTCGCGCACCGACGCGACGCACTCCATAGAGAGAAGAAGAGAATCACAGAAGCAGACCCTCAGGGTATTGACCCCTTATTCCTGAGATGACGGACTGCTGAACGGAGACTCGTCTCGGGATTCTTGGTCTCCCGGAAGAGCTTGAGGGATCGTTCCCGTGATTCCTCCTCGGACAACGTCGGGTCTTGAAGGATCTGAAGTAGACGGCCCGCCTTGGTGTTGTCAGAGGGCTTTTCCCCGTTATGACCAGGGACCTCCATGTCGTCCTTCTTGAGGCACCCCGTATCGGGATCTCGACGAAACTGCACGGTGAAATCTTCAGGCCCGTCGTTCCACTTGAGGACCTTGAGTTCCATGGCCACCCCGGGGTCAGCCTGACCCGTGTAGGCTGACCTGGACCGCCTCTTCAAGCTGAGCCCGAGAACGAACCTGGCAGATGCGGTGTGAGCTGAGGAGCCACGAACATCGGCCACACCCCGACCCCGAAAGGGAGCCCCGGTTCCTTGGATGACCTTCCGGAGGTGGTGAATCATGATCACTGTCCAGCCATAGCCGTTGGAGATCGCCTGGGCCATCTCCCAAGGCTCCCGTGCGGAATCGGCGTGGTTCTCATCGCCGACGATGAGGTGGGACAGAGTGTCGATGACGACCAAGCCAGGCTGACGAACTTTCTCAGAGAGCCTGGCGATGTTGTTGACGATGTTCTCCAAGCGCTCCGCCTTGGGGATTGGGCTGAAGGGAGATGGAGTCAGGAGGTGAAGATTGGCGTCCAGGAGGGCAGCATCGTCCTCGTCAAACTCGGGTGCGACCTCCCGGGAGATCCGATGGATACGGGCCATGAGGCTTGGTTTGGAACCTTCGAGGGCCAGGTAGACCACCGGAACCGGATCAGGTATGTGGAGCCCAAGAACTGGAAGGCCGAGAGACAAACCGACAGAGATCGTCTGAGCGAACTCAGACTTTCCGCACGAGGGATCGCCAACTAAAAGGCCGGGTTCACCCAAAGGGAGAACATCAGGAATCAGCATCGGCGGAAGACTGTTGGAGGCAACAGCGGTGTAGCGCAGGTCCAGGTTATCGAACCCGTCGAAGAAGAAGGAGCCCATCTTAGTCCTCCTCGGTTTCATCGACATCCAGTCCCGTGAGGTAAGGCGCACCGTTACCCTTGGCCGCCACGGTGATCTTGAAGGTGATCCCTTTCAGTCCACTGAGAACATCCGCCCAGTTCGGTTCGACACCGCGAGGTGTCTCCTGTTGAGCGGCGAAGAGAAGGAAGTCCACGAACTTCTCGTTGCGCCCGTTGATCCAGCTCCGTTGCTCGTCGTCGGCGAAGAAGCGGATGCTGATGGGGCCGGACTCGCCCGTTGAGCACTTCAGGAAGATGCGGATGAAGTAGTCGCCGGACTTCTTGCTCTTGAATCCAGAGATGTCGAGGATCTCGGCGAGATGCTCGCCAGAAGGGATATAACCAGGATCTTTGATGCCGGGAGGAAGCCAGGTCATGGGATGCCTCGTGCAGGTAGGGGCTAGGCCACCCCGTCGAATCGGAGGTGGGTAAACCACAGTTTTTAGATCAGAGGTGCCAAGGGATATTGCCGGTCCAGGTCACTGGGGCGGTGGCTCGGCTTCCAGGCAGGGCTTCGCCCATTGGCTGCTACGGGGAGGATTCAGTTACATGTAATCCCCTGGGCGCGGGCCTCGACGACAGGGGGAGCGTGACGTTTGTTCTGGTCTTACCTGGCGGGCATCTCCGCCGCCATTCCAACGAGTATGCCGAGTTGATGCCCTCGGTTATTTTATGAAATGGTTGATTTTGTTGCCGATTAGGCCAGGGGTTTTGAGGCCCTTCAGCTTCTTCACCAGGATGATACCCGGCAGGAGGTGAACACAAATGTGGGTGAATTGCCTACATCTGAATCAGGCCCTGTAACGGAATCGAAGATCGTGGAATCCACCTCAATGGCTTCCTAGGGGGATGATACCGAGAAGGTGGGAAACGCTTGGACCCCGCATCGCGCCGGACTCCCAGCTGTCAGAAGGCTCACGGCCACGATTCCGGTCGCGGAGAGGGGATGCCCTCCCCACGACCGACCTCCTACTCGACTTCACGGATCGAGGGGCCACCGCAGTGGGTCCCTCATTTGGGTGTTACCCAGTGACCCAGTAACCTCTGGGGGAGGCGAGGGACGTATTCAGCGAACGCTTCCCCGAAGTTGCAGGTCCGGAGCCTGAAGGATGTCCCTCAGAAGGTCCAGGGCCAGCTTCGAGTCGTTCTCGGCCCAGAACACGCGCTCATAGTTGTCCACCATGAAGACAGTCCCTTCATGGCCGATCCGACCGGTGCCTTCGCCTTGTGCTTGGGCACGCACCCAAACCCGCAAGTGGCACAGGACACCGCGTTCGATGGTGAAACAGCCACGGGAGAAGCTGTCTCCCTTCAGGGAAGCCATGGCCGGTTGGCAGATCCTGGCGTCGCTGAGGGCCCAGCGGAGGTCATCGATGGCCCGTTGGACCGCATCGCCCGGGGGGCCGTCCGGTATTGCGTGGGAGAGGTCGAGGTTCAGGAGACCTCCCAGACCGAGTAGCCACTTGAAGGGGCCCGGGGGGATCTGGAGCTGGGTGGTCTGGTCAATCATCGCCGCCCTCCTCTCCGCGGGCAGGGGCCGGGCTCGGGGTGTGGGTGCAGGCCGCCACCCAGGCGTCGAGGGCCTCTGGGCGATAGAAGACCTTGCCGCCGAGCTTGACCCATTCGGGTCCGGTGCCCCGGGAGCGCATCCCGGCCATGGTTGTGCGGGCGAGACGAAGCCTGTTTGCAGCTTCGAGTTCTAGAAGTAGATTCACTGTCCCTCCTCTGGGATTGAGGAGCCGTCCATCGGCTCCTTCTACTTCTCAAAATCGAAGTTTTTTCTTGCCTCCCAACAATGAGAGCCAGCGGCGATGACATTGCGCAGAATCATCGACTTGCAGCTAAATACAAGTGATCTCGACTGTTTAGGGCGGTGATTTCGCTGTGTCACATGCCGTTTCGCCCGTGAAATCGAACCTGACCCCTGCCGTTACCGCATGAGTCACTGGGCAAATAAAACTGAGACGGCGCTCACGGCGGGCGGGTGGTTGGCGGTCAACGTTTTGATCCCACTCATCCCTCCATCTCCTGGGGCCGGTGCCAGCGGGTGCCGTAAGAAGTGTCCACGCGCTGACCAAACAGAGTTCTTCGCCTACAAGTCCCCACCAAGCTCGGCCAGCCGGTCCCGCCGCTGGACGTAGTCCGGCATCACCCGCCCCAGCAGGCGCCAGAACTTCGGGGTGTGATGGGGCTCGCGGAGGTGCACCAGCTCGTGGGCGACGACGTATTCGACGAGGGCCGGGGGGAGGGCCATGACCTGCCAGTTCAGGTAAAGCCTGCCGTTCCTCCCGCAGCTCCCCCACCGGTAGCCCAGCTCCTGAACTTGGACGGGAGGTGCATCTACACCAACCTGTCCCGCAAGGCGATGGACTCGTGCACGTAGCCAGACCTGCCCGAGACGCACATACCAGCGCCGCAGAAGGGCCGCGCCTTCCCGGGCCCGTCCACGGTGTAGCTCCAGGCGGCCACCGCGAAGACGTAGAGGCTCGCCCTCGTCGTGGTCCACCAGGAGGAGACGGTAGGTGCGGCCCAGGTAGCTGAAGCCCGCGCCCGTGACGTAGCTCTTCTCGTCATGGGGACGGCGGAGGAGGTCGCGCTTGGCGATTTGGGTGTAGACCCAGAACGTCTTCGACTTCGCGAATTTGATGAGGCGCTCCGTGGGGCAGTGCGGCGGCGCCGCCAGGGTGAGCGTGCCATCCCTCTCGACGGTCAGGCCCAGGGTCCTCCGCCGTGTGCTCCAACGGACCTGGAAACGGAGGTCGCCGAGGACGAGCTGGTCCATCAGTCCACCAACCGGTCATGGAGGGCCTTGGCCAGATCAACCAGCCGGTCAGCGACGGCCCGGGCCTTCCTGAAGTCGATGAGGTCCCGGTGGTCGAGCAGCTCGAACACCCAGCCCTTCAACACCTGCTGGGCCTGGGCGTTGCGCCAGAAGTCAACGAGGCGAATCTCCTGGCGGAAGTGTTCTACCAGCTCCAGGGTAACTTCGGAGGCCCGCTTGATCTGTGCCCCGGTGGGGGTGTCCCCGGCACCCATTTCCTCCAGCAGCACGCGGGCGAACGGAGCCTGGGTCCGGGGGTCGAGGCCGAAGGAGGACTCGTTCCCGTCGTGCCGGACTTCCTCCATAATTGCCCGCCATGCCTTCAGGATCTCGGCCCAGTTGCCCTCCAGGGTGGTGAGCACCTGCTCCAGCCGCTCGGAGAGCTTCTGGTAGCGAACAGGATCCTCCTGGAAGTGCTGGCGGATGTGGGCGCGGAGGGCGTGCTCCATCTCGCTGGCCTTGGCCCGGTCCGACACGTGGCGGTTTACGGCCTCGTCGAACTTCACGTCCAGGATGCTGATGGGCTCGACCTTCAGCTCCACGCCCTGGGCCTGGATGTGGTCGTCGATGAGCTTCCGGACCTTCTCGCCGACACCGCGCAGGTCGATCTGGGAGTCCCGGTAGTGGGCGGCGGCGGCGCGGGCGATGAAGCCCAGGAGCTTGGCGTCCCTGACGAAGGGGAGGCCCGCCGGGTCAGGCATGACAGTGTCCAACGTCTCCAGGAACCCTTTGAGCTTGACCATGAACTCGGCGCGGACCCTCTCGTCGCGGAGGGCGAGGACGGAGTCCTCCAGCTTGGTCAGGTCGGTGACCCCCTGGCCGGTGAGCACGTCCTTCACCCGCTGGTGCCGGTCCCGGAGAAGGGGGATCTGGTCCTCCACCCCTTCGAGGGCGCCTTCGATGTCGGCGGCATCGTAGACCTCCAGTGCCTTCTGGATGATCTTTCCGCCCCGCCCGATGTAGTCCACCACGCGGCCCGCCTTCTTATTCCCATAGGTGCGGTTCACCCGGGCGATGGCTTGGAGGATCTCGTGGGGCTGGTTGATGATCCGGTCCAGGTAGAGGGCCTGCTCCACTGGGGCGTCGAAGCCGGTGAGCAACATGCTCTTCACGATCAGAAAGGACAGGCCGTCGGCCTTCTGCGGGTCCTTGTGCCTGAGGGGCTTCTTGAAGCGGGCGATCAGGGCGTCCTGCTTGGTCTTGTCCGTCCAGGGTGCGTAGGTCGGGGGGTCGTTGTGGTCCCCGCTGATGACAACCCCGAAGTCGAGCCGCTTCACATCCGCGAGGTAGGGTTGGATCCGCAAGAGGACCTGGGTTTCCTCTGGGAGCGACAAGCGGGCGGTGTCATCCAGGGCGAGGTCGCCCGAGGCAAGAGCCTCCACGGCGTCCACCAGCTCCTTCTGGGCCGCCACGAACGCGGTGTGGTAGCGCATGGCCGCCAGGCGGCTCGTGGCCACCACCTGGGCCTTGAACCCGTTGGGAAGGATGACCTGGGCGTAGTGGCGGAGCATGTCCCTGGCCTTGGCCTGGATCAGCTCCTCGGCCTCCAGCACCTTGGCCGCGTTGGCGTATTTCGCCTTGATGGCCTCCTGGGTGTCGGCATCCCGGTCGTCGAAGAGCTTGCGGAAGAGGTCATCCAGGTCCTGGCCATCCTTGACCGCGCCCTTCACCTCCCGGCCTTCGTAGAAGATGGGCACGGTGGCCTTGTCCTCCTCGCTCTGGCGGATGGAGTAGGTGTCGATGAAGGAGCCGAAGATGTCCAGGGAGTTCTTCTTGTCCTTGGCCAGGATGGGGGTGCCGGTGAAGCCGATCCGGGCGGCGTTGGGCAGGGCCCGAAGCAGGTTGGCGTGCAGGGCGCTGGCCTGGGAGCGGTGGGCCTCGTCGATCATCACGAGGATGTCAGGCGAGGGGTTCAGCTCCGGGAACAGGTCCTCGGTGGGCAGGGTGAGCTTTTTGGTCGTGGTCTCGGCGGCCTTGGCCTCGGGCTCGGCCTCGCCGGTGCCCGTCTCCTCAGAGGCCGTGGGGAACGGGAGGTCCAAGGTCAGCTCCTCGGTGTCCCGGGTCTGATACTTCTGGATCATCGCGAAGATCAGCCCGGGGCCGTCCTCCCTCAAAAGCTGCTGGAGCCTCTGGGTGGTCGGCGCGACCTTCACCTGGTCACCGATGAGGCCCGCATCCCCCTCGGCGAATTGCTTCTCCAAGTCCGTCCGGTCCGTCACGATGACGACCTTGAAGCGGGTCAGCAGGTTCAGAGTCCGGAGCTTCCGCACCAGGAAGACCATGGTCAGGCTCTTGCCCGAGCCCTGGGTATGCCAGATGATGCCGCCCCGGCGATCCACGATGCCCCGGCCCCGCTCGCCCACCTGGCCGGTGAGCAGGCGACGGACGGCCTCTTGCACAGCCCGGAACTGCTGGTAGCGGGCCACGATCTTGAAGGTGCGGCCCTCGCTGGTCTTGAAGGCGATGAAGTGGCGGACGAGGTCCAACAGGTGCTGGGGTCGGAGCATCCCGGCCACCAGTGTCTCCTGGGCGTTCAGCCGGGCCTTCCCCAGGGCCTTAGCGACTTCGGCCATGGGCACGGGGCTGGTGTCCTTCCAGGCCAGGAAGTGCTCTTCGGCAGCGCCGATGCAGGCGGCCCGGGCTCCGTTTATCCCGGCGGCGGCCACCATGAACTGGTTTGCCCAGAACAGCTTCTCTACCCCCTCCTCGATCTCGTAGCCCCGGGTGTTGCTGTAGCGCCGGAGCTGGTCGATGGCCGCCTCCACGGGCCCCGTGATCGCCGGGCTCTTGCACTCGATGACCACCAGGGGGATTCCATTAACGAACAACGCGATGTCGGGGATGATGGCCTTCCGCTCCCCCGGGGGTCGGACCTTGAACTGATTGACGGCCAGGAACTCGTTGCGGTCCCAGTGGTCGAAGTCGAGGAGGCGAACGGCCTGTTCACGGCCCCCATCCCAGTCCGGCATACCCTCGACGGTCGTCCCCATGAGCAGGAGGTCCGTCAGCTCCGCGTTGGCCTCCATGAGCTTTAGGCCCTGGGGACGGTCCAGGTGGGCGATGACCTCGTTGATCCGCGCTTCGTCCAGCCAGGGCTGTCCGTCAGGACCCCGGTTGATCTCCCGGAGCTTGGCCCGCAGGTGGTCCCGGAGCAGGACCTCCCGGAACGTCTCGCGGCCATGAAGGTCGTTGGGCTCCCCGGGGGAGGTCAAGCGAATGGTCCAGCCCATGCCCTGGAGCTGCTCCATCAGGGGCTTCTCGGACTCGGTCCACTCGCTGGGGAGCGGCGGCGTCATCTCGCCACCTCGGACAATACCTCACGGGCCACGTAGTGCTTGAATGGGTCGAGCTGGGTGAACACCCTGTAGCCCCTGGAGGAGGCCATGGCGACCAAGTCGTGGCTCTCGTCCAAAAGGACCGCCACGGGCTCGCTCAGTCCCTCCTGGAGACCGTCCGGCCACACGAGGTCGAGCACGGCCATCGCCTCGCCGGTCTCGGGGTCGGCCAGCTCGTAGAGCAGGTGTCCCTCGGGCAGCCCCTGTTCGACCACCCAGGCATTGAGGGTCTCAAGAGCCTCTTCCTCAGCCTCGCTGTCGATGCCGCCGGGGATGGCCGCGACCCGCATGTCTTCCGCAGTCCGTTCACGCCGGATTTCGGCGCCGTCCAGGGGCTCACCGTGCAGCAGGTCCTGGAGGAAGCCGTTGATGGTGTCGGCCAGGAGCTGGCGCCGGGCCTCCAGGAAGTCGGGGTAGTTCTCCATCTTCCAGAGCTGGGGGTCCATGGGGATCCACTGGGAGGCAAGGCCCCCGGGGTGCCGGGACTCGAACTCCGGGAAGTATTCCTCCGGCAGCCGGTCGCTGATCTCCAGGTTGGTTTCCTTCGACTGGAAGCAGAAGTTGGCCACGGCGTTGACCTGGGGGCGTCCATACTTCCGCTTGTAGAGCTGGGCCTTGGGGAAGATGTGGTGCACCTCCAGGTGGCTGTGCTGGCCCAGCATGTTCGCCTTCAGGGGAAGGCCAAGGCCCCAGTCCCGGGCCTCACCGATGCGGGTCAGCAGGTAGAGCACCGGGTAGAAGCGGGCGCCCAGGCTCCAGCCCCCGAAGTGGTCAGGCTGGACCTTCAGGCTGCCCCGCCACAGGCGCAGCTCGCGGATCAGCTCGTCGAGGCCGCCCCGTTCCAGGGCCTCCATGTCCTTGTCCAGCAGGGACTCCACCGACCCGCTGAATCGGCCCCACATGGCGCTCTGGAGATACCAGAACAACATCCGGTCCTGCTCGGCGGCGCCACCGTCGAACTTGCCGCCCTTCTTGTCCAGGTAGCGGCTCATCACAGGGAAGGCGTAGCGGCCCGCCAGCACCCGGTCGTGGTCCAGGCCCAGGCGGCCCGCCACCATGTTCAGCAGGGTGTCGATCCGGCGCTCCGCCCGTTTCAAGCCGTCGGCGAAGGTGGGGGCGTCCACGGTGTGCAGGAAACTGAACTTGGCCTCGCCGGTGACGATGGTGTTCACGTTGCGGAGCAGCCAGTCCAAGTCGAAATGGAAGTCCTTCTCTCGCCACTTCTTCAGGCTCGACTTCATGGTCACTCGGGCCTCGGGGGCCTCCGCGCAAATCTTGGCCAGGGCCAGGTCACCCTTGGACAGCTTGGTGCCGCCGCTGTTCACGCGGTTGAAGATGTCCACCACCACGTCGATGGTCTTGTCGGCCCCGGTGACCTCTTCCACGTGAAGCTCACGGTCCTTGACCGTCTGGATCTGGTTCAGCCGGTTCAGGTGGTCCACCAGCTTGGGGGCATGGTCGGGGCTCCCGGTGATGGCCTCCATGGCTGGGCCGATGCCCTCCTTCATGAGCTGGGTCACGTCCACCCACAGGGGATCACCCTGCATCTTGGTGGGCATGAAGAAGCTGAACTCCTCGGTCTCTAAATGGAAGTAGAGCCCCGTGAAGGTGTTCGCGTTGCCGTCGAAGAACTTGGGGGCGTGGCCCCGGATGATGCCGTAGAGACTGGTGATGCGCTGCTGGCCATCCAGCAGGAGCTTGACCACGCCCGGCGCCAGGGGCCCGTCTCCCCGTGTCGGGGCGCCCAGGGACTCGGTGGCCCACACCAGCAGGCCGCCCACGGGGTGACATCTGTAGAGCGAGAGCATGAGCCCCCGCACCTGATCGCGGTTCCACACGTAGCCGCGCTGGAACTCGGGCAGGGCCATATGACCGCTATCGATGTGGTCAAGAATTGTGGAGAGTTTCATTGATTCTCCAATGTTTTGCTATATCTCTACTTATCTTCCCATCCTCGACGACCAGGGTTCCACTTAACATTTGGCCCACGCTGATCCCTGAATGCATCTGCAACTTCTGGAGCAAGGCTGCCCCATGGCGTGATGTATCGGGGCCCATATCTGGACGCTACCAATTGAACGGCATCTCGGCGTGAGAGGAAGCCGGTGACGAAAAGTTTCGACCTTAGGGAAAAAGCAATGTCATGAACTACCCGAGGGTTCATGCAGAGATCCGGACACGCCCGGTGAGGAGGTCCGATGAGAGGCCAGCCTTGAGACTCTTCAACTTCGAGAGAAGGGCCTCCTCCTGTCGAAGAGCTTGCTGAATACCGTCCAGAGTGCTCGCGATGCGATCCTGATCGGTCAACGGGGGCAGCCACGCCTTCAACCCCCCAACGGCAGGTAAATTCAATCCCGCCTTGGCACCGACATCGTTCAGGCGATAGAACTGCTTCTGCCCGATAAGCCCAGAGAGCTGATACCCGAGGAATCTGGGGTTCACCTTGGTTCTGTCCAACCGGGCGCGGGCGATGTGCTGGTTAATGTAGGCCACGCCCATCCAGTCTGGGACGACTCCGATGATCCCCAGATCGGCGGTGATGGAAATCAAAAGGTCTCCGGGGGCTAAGGCCGTGCGAACGCCTTCGGCTCCCCCTGGGGGCTTGACCTTCACCACGTCGTCGAAGCGAAGATCCAAGTGCTTCCGGGTGAGGTTTCCGATCCGAAGGAAGTAGTCACCCTCGTCGGCGTAGTAGGTGGCCCACCCCCTGGGCCCACTAGTGATGGACTCTGCGATGTTCTCAAGCTGTGCCTCTTGCCAACCCAGCCGAGCCCTAACCCCAGAGGGGGTGAAGAACTGCTCCTGAAGTCCCAGGTAGACGGCACCCTGTTTGAGGATCCCCGCCTTAGTTCCCTGGATCGCCTTATCCAAGGTGTCCAGCACCTCGGCGATGCGGGCCTGCTCAATATAGGGGGGAAGAACAGCGCAGAACTCGGCTAGTTCACATCGGTTAATCTTGGGGAAGCCACTGCGCATTGATACTGATTCGGCAAATACCGAAAAGGGGTCGCTCAGGATGAGGGCCAGTAGGAAGCTCGGATGAATGTTCTGCCGGGGCCGAAGTGGATAAACGTCCGCACTACATAGGCCCTCAAAATCGGCAAGGACGGCTTTCCGAAGGTAGGGACGGATCTTGCTGTAGAGAACGTCACCTGGACGGAACTTGTATTTCCCGCTAATTGCTCCCTGGCTGCTCGCGGTCGCCTTTTCGAGGAGTCGACCCGTCGCACTCTCCATGTGATCAGGTGCAACGAGAATCATAGATAAATATGGCTCTTGTCGAGGGTCCACTTGCCCTGTGGGAAGCTCTACGATGTCCATCATCGATCGGACTTCCCACTCGGGAGGATTGGTCATCTTCGAGGAGGTCATGTCCGATACCCCAGCTCGACCAGGAAGCCATCCAGCTTGGCCCGGGCAGCATCCCGGGACGCCTCCAGCTTCCCGAGGGTGACCCGGTATTTGTCCCACCACACCTCGAAAGTCGCCACAACCTCAACGCGGTGGGCGGCGACGTAGCGGTCCACTTGGGTGGCGAGGTCCTCGCGGAGGATCCCCAGCACGAGGGCCTGGGTCCCCGTGGTGGTGAGGGACCTGCGGGCCTTGACCAATCGCTGGCTCACCTGGTCTCTGAGCTTCTTCAGGTCCTTCTTCACGGCGGTGAGCTGCTTCTTCAGGGCCTTGATCCCCTCCTCGGAGAGGCCCTCCTCGTCGTCCTCGGCCTCCTCGTCTTCGCCGCCCTTGGCGGAGTCGAGCTGGGCCTTCAGGTCGGCGGCCTGGGCCTCCAGGGCTCGCACCTCCTCCAGGTAGTCCGCCAGGAGGTGCTTCACGAGCTTGTGCTCCAGGGGATCAAACTTCCCCCCGGCGGCTTCCTCGTCCTCCAGGGCGTCCTGAATGAAGGTCACCCAGCCGTCCACGAGGCCGTCGAAGCCCGTGGCCGCCAGGGCCTTCAGCTCGAACTGCACCTCGCTCCACCAGGAGGCGATAATCCCCTCCACCTGGTATCGGTTCAGCAGCCCGTGGGGTTCCAGGGCCTCGGCGAAGGAGGCCAGGAGCCTGCCCCGGAGGGTCATGAGCTGGGTGCTGCCCGGCACGGCCACCAGCAGCGGCAGGTTGACCGTCCACCACGCGTCGAACAGAGCCTGGAGGCTCTGTTCCTTGACCTGGAGGCCGGGGTGGGCCTCCACGGCGGCCTTCAGGTCTTCCCGGGCCTGGATGGCGGCCCGGAAGTCGAGGTAGCGATCATCCCGCGCTGCCAGGAGTGTCTGGGGATCGAGGCCATGGGCGGCGAACAGATCGGCCTTGGCGGCCACTTCGACCTTGGGGATGCCGCCCAGCAGGTGGGCCCGCACGTCCTGGGGCTCGGGATCGGGGGCGTTGTCGGCGTAGCGGCGGATGTTCAGGTTGAAGTCGTTCTCGGCCAGGGTGGCGTGGTCCACCACGGTGGCGTAGCCGGGCACATCCTCGAAGGCCATGTAGGTCTTGACCATTTTCTCGATGTCCTCGGGCCGGAGGTAGTTCTGGGCCCGCCCGGCTCGGAAGTCCCGGTCGGCGTTCATGAATAGCACCTTGCCCCGGCGGACGGCGGGCTTGGCGCCCTGGGCCCGGAGGATGAGAATGCAGGCGGGGATGCCCGTGCCATAGAAGAGGTTGGGGGCCAGTCCGATCACGGCCTCCAGCAGGTCGTCCTCGATGAAGCCCTGCCGAATTTTCTTTTCCTCTCCACCCCGGAACAGAACGCCGTGGGGCATGACCGTGGCGAGGCAGCCCTGGGGGCGGAGCACGGACACCATGTGCTGAGCGAACATCAGGTCGGCCTTCTTGCCGGACTCGGGGCACCAGCCGTAGCGGAACCGCTCCTGGAACTCCATGCCCGTCCGGGTGTAGTTCTGACTGAAGGGCGGGTTGGTGAGGATGCGGTCGAAGCGCATCAGCTCGCCGCCCTCACGGTGCATGGGCTTGGCCAGGGTGTCGTCGTTCTGAATGTCGGCGTCGGCGATGCCGTGGAGCAGCATGTTCATCTTGCAGATGGCCCACACTCCGCCGTTGTTGTCCTGGCCGTAGAGCCGGAGGTCCCGCACGTTGCCACCGTGCTCCTCCACGTGGTGCTTGGCCTGGATGAGCATGCCGCCGGAGCCCACACAGGGGTCGTAAATCCGCATCCCCGGGCGGGGGTCCACCAGGCGGACCATGAGCCGGACCACGTCCCGTGGGGTATAGAACTCGCCGCCTTTCTTGCCCGCCGAGTCGGCGAACTCCGCGATCAGGAACTCGTAGGCGGCCCCCAGCAGGTCAGGGAACTCAAAGTCCTCGTTCCTCAGGCGGTGCTTGTTGAAGTGCTCCATGAGCTGCCGGAGCTTGGGGTCCGGCGCCTTCCGGCTCTTCCCGACCTTCTGGAGGAAGTCGATGTGCTGGACGACGCCCTCCAAGGCCGTGTTCTCCTCCTCCAGGACCCCGAGGGCCACGTTCAGGCCCTCCCCCACGTTGCCCCGCTGGGCCGTGAGGTTGTCTATGAGGTATTTCCACCGGGCCTTCTCTGGGACGAAGAAGTCCGGCGCCGTGTAGTAACTAGGCTCTTCCGCCCGCTCTTCGGCCTGGGCCTTGGACCTCCCCCGGCCGATCTGGTCGTAGATGATCTCCTCCCGTCGCTGGTCGAAGACATCCGAACACCGCTTCAGGAACAGCATCCCGAAGATGTATTCCTTGAACTCCGAGGCGTCCATCTTGCCCCGCAGGATGTCGGCGGCGGCATAGATGTGGCGTTCAAGCTGGGGCAAGGTAAGTCTAGACATGAGGCAAGGCCCTGTTGGTAGATGACCTTCAGGTTAACCCAGGGGTTTGGACTTTCCTTGGCGGTAATCCCGGCTGGGGCCTCATCGGCGGGGTGGTCATGGTGAGCGGGTGCACTACCTCCCCCGAGGCCCCTACTAGGCCAAGGGGCCCCGCCTGACGGCGAAGGTGACGAGCACGAGGCCCCCTACCAAGCGGGGGGTTGTTGCGAGAGGGCTTCTGGATCCACGGCAAGACCGGCTCGTATCGACTCGTGGATGAGCATGCCCGATGGATTCAGCGCCCCGAGAACGCCCGGGGGTTCGGGATTTCGGAGGAAGTCGCTCAGGCCCTGAGTCTCCTGACCTGGAATTTCAACGGTCGAGGCCGTCGGGACATCCTGCTGCTCGCCATGGACCAGGGGCTGATCCGCACCCGTGGGCACGGACCCGGGGCAGTAACGTTTGAGGCGACCCTGACCATCGAGGAGACCATCAAGGGCAGCGCGAAGTTCATGCAACTGAACTGCGGCCCGGCCACCCGGTGCACCGTCTCAGACCTCCGCCGGGGCGAGACCATCGTCTTCACCTACGGCGACGCCAAGCCGGTCATCGAGGCCGGGGACTACCGGTTCCTCCTGCCGGTCTGGATGCGCCCGACCCAAGTCCTGCCCCTGCCACGCCCTTTCGTCCTGCTGGATGGATGGTTGGCTAGCGGGACCTGGACTTGCTCTGCGCTCCCGGGGGACGTGCCGCCCGAGCAGCTCGTGGCCATCCTGAGGGCTGCTGGCGTCGAGGCATCCGGCTGGTTGGCCCTGAAGGACGGGCGGACCTGGAAGCTGTCCCCGTCGGCCCCGCCCTTGACCCCGGTTGACCCTGACCGTCTGCCGAAGCACGTCCGGGTGTGTTCTGACTGCGGCTGGCCAACCACGGGGCAGTCGGCCCCATGCCAGTGCGGTAACACCCTCCACTGCCGTGCCTGCGGACTTCCGAGGTTCTGGCCGGTGCCCGGCAAGGACATGGTGACTCTCGACGGGGAGTCTCTGCACGTCCCTCTGGTCGCCGGATACGGGCACGGGTCCATCTGCCTTCACTGGCCGAGCGTCCAGGTAGTGCCGCTGGACGTTGTGCTTGGACAGGGGAAGTGCTGCTGATCGTCGTCACCTTGGGACTTCTCTGGGCCCTGGCGTGTCTGGGGCTCCGCCTCCGCCTGCACGGGCGCCTGCTCTCCGCCGGGGCAGCCCTGTCGGTCGTGGACCAGTTCCTGAAGAATCTGGGAGGGCCATGGCTCCGCTGGGTGGCCGTCGTCGTTGTCGTGGTGACCACCGTCCGGAACCCGGGGATGTTCAGGGTTCTTACCTGGGGGATCAGCTTCCGGGAGGTCATGGCCGTCGTCGTCGCCGGGGCCTTTCGGCTTTTTTCCACGGCAACCCTATGGGCCGAGTTCCGGGCCGTAGAAGAACACCGGCTTCACCGAATTGATCTTCGGGCCTCTCTGGTGTGGGAAGTGGCCTTCACGGTGCACGTCGGCTTGAACACGTTGCCACCCCTACTTTGGAGCTGACATGGGCATCAACCTCATCCGGAACGACGGCCTGCACTCCGAGGGGGGCCTACCAGCGGTGCCAACGCCTTCGACCACGCGGATCCAAGAGACCATCCTGCTCGACGAGCGCATTCAGGCCCTCAAAGGACCTCTGATCGAAGCGGGGTTCGAGGTCGTGGTCATCCCCTTTGACCAGCGAGGCACGATCCCTCCTCGCCGCCCGAGCATGTCTCCCCGTCCGCTGATCTTGATCACAGGGAAGGTTCGAGACTGGCTTGACAGGAGCCCCGACCCGATGACCCTCGGGGTCAGCTTGGTCAACGTCGCGGCGATACTCAACCACCCTGAAGGCTGTGCCACAGTGCTGGTTCGGGCCCTGACCGACTCCGACATCCCTGCGTGTTTTTACGCCTGGCTGGAATTTTCACCTAATGGCCGCCGCCACATAATGCTGTTCTTGCGGGAGTAGTCCGTGATCCGCGTGACCGTGGACTACGGCTTCGACCTGCACACGATCAGCATCTCGGAGGCCGTCTTCGCCCAGATCCTGACGGGCCTCCCAGTGATCGTCCAGGGGCAGGGCTTCCCCGTCGAAGGGGTCATGGAGGATGACCACTGGGCCTTCAACTACGACGACTTGGGCTCCGTCCACGTCAGCACCGTCGAGGGCCGCGAGGTGTTCGAGGGGAACATCGCGGATGCCGAGGTTGAGGTTCGTGGCGAGTAGTAGGTGGGCGCCGCCACAGAGCGGTCTCCATCTGTGAGGAGATCGGCGGGTTGGGGAAGGGGCTCTACCTCGTCGGAATACGTCGCCAGGACTGGAGGACCCCTCGATTGGGGCCTGTGCCCACTAGGTAGTGGGGATCCACCATCAAAGGGGAAAACCTATTCAACTACGAGGCTCTACACCACCCTGGTGGTGTTTCACTTTTGGGCACCCCCCCTTGCACTCTGGCGTTCGGATCGCGTCGCATTCGGGAGTATTTCTCGTCACACTGCGCCGGTCGGACCAAAAATCGAAAAGGCCCGGAAACGTAGTGTTTCCGGGCCTTTGGTTTGGTAGCGGGGGCAGGATTTGAACCTGCGACCTTTGGGTTATGAGCCCAACGAGCTACCGGACTGCTCCACCCCGCGGTAGAACTTGAGTGTAGCAGGGTTCTGGGGAGTAGCAAGGACGCAGGCTGGGCGAGTGTTGGTAGACTCGACGGACGCTCTGGGAGGATCCAATGGTACGCCGCATGGTGGCTGCGCTGGTGGTGTTCGCGGCCATGGGGCTGGGCGCGGCTCCGCGGACCTGGACGCCGGAGAAGTGGTTCGACAAACCGAAGTCACCGCGGATCGCCAACTACCGGATCGATGCGGTGCTGGACTTCGAGCACAAGACTCTGGAGGCGACCGAGACTCTGTCCTGGCGGAACACGGGCACGGCGCCCACCCAGGAGCTGCCGCTGCACCTGTACCTCAACGCCTTCAAGGGGCCTCAGAGCCTCTTCGTGAAGGAGAGCGGCGGACGCCTGCGGAGCGACCACCAGGACCGCCCTTCCGAGGCCACCTCCTGGGGCTACTGCCGCCTGATCAGCGCCCGCATGGAGGGCCGGGATCTCCAGGGCCACACCGGCGAGGACGAGACGGTCCATTGGCTGAAGCTGCCGCGCCCGGTGGCGCCGGGCGAGACCATCCAGGTGGAGATCGCCTGGGAGAACCGCTATCCGAAAGTCTTCGCGCGCAGCGGCTGGTCGGACGACTTCCTCATGTCGGGCCAGTGGTTCCCCAAGGTGGGGGTCTACCAGGGCGACCGCTGGAACTGCCATGCCTATCACGCGAACACGGAATTCTTCGCGGATTTCGGGGTCTACGACGTATCCCTGTCCCTCCCGAACGCGCTGGGCCTGGCCCACACGGGGACGCAGACCAACTTCATCACCGAGATCGAGCAGGATCCCAAGCGCCCCTTGAACGTGATCTGGCGCCTGCACGCGGAGGATGTCCACGACTTCGCCTGGGCGGTGATGCCACGGGAGAGCTGGCGCAACCCCGCCATGATCGAGTACCGCGGGGTGCAGGTCTTCTACTACGTCAACGACCGCAACCGGGGGAACTTCCAGCGCCAGCGCCGGGCCGTGGAGAACGCCCTGCGCTGGAGCGAGGAGTGGTTCTTCAAGTACCCGTACCCCACGCTGACGGTGATCGACACGCCCAGGGACGCCCCGGGGGCCGACGGGATGGAATACCCGACGCTGATCACGGCCAGTTCGGTGGCTTTCGATCCGCTGCAGCAGCGCCTTGAGCCGGAGGTGGTGGCCATCCACGAGTACGGCCACCAGTTCTTCTACGGCATGCTGGCCAGCAACGAATTCGAGGAACCCTGGCTGGACGAGGGCTTCAACAGCTGGTTCACCCACAAGGCCATGGAGCGCAGCTACCACAGCCTCCTGAGCGGTCGGCGCTTCCAGGTGCCCACGGATTTCATCGAGTGGGCGGGCTACTGGTCCCTGCCTTCCGCCGACCCGCTCACACGCTTCGGGTTCAAGACGGTGAACATGCAGAGCTACTTCGTCACGGCCTATGGCAAGCCCACGCTGGTTTTGAACCAGCTCGAAGCCATGCTGGGGCGGCCTGTGATGGAGCAGATCCTCCGCGCCTACACCCAGGAGATGGCCTTCCGGCATCCCACCAGGAATGACTTCCGGCGGATCGCCGAGCGGGTGTCGGGCCGCGATCTTTCCGCTTTCTGGCGGGATTTCGTGGAAGGCACTGAGGTGCTCGACTACGCCATCCGCGGCGTGAAGACCCAGGAGGTCACGCAGGGCGGCTGGCTCTTTTCGGACAAGCCGCCGGTCTTCGCGGCCCCGCAGCCCGCGGCGCCGGGCCGGGTGGGCTCCATCACCCTCGAGCGGAAGGGTGGCCTGAAGGTGCCCATCACGCTCTGGGTGCGCCTGGAGAACAAGGACGAGCAGCGGCTCGTGTGGGATGGCCAGGACCGCTGGATCACCTACGAATTTGATTCGCCTGTCGCCGCTGCGGTGCTGGATCCCGATGGCAACTACCCCATGCTCAAGGACCGGCTCCACGCCAGCTACACCCCGAAGCCCGTGAAGCGGGGCTTCTACTACTGGTCCCAGATGGTCTGGGGTGCCGTGGCCGGCTGGCTGCAGGGCTGCGGGATCGGCTGAGCGGCCGCCCTCCTAGGGCTTCTGCGGTGCCGCGTCGCCCATGCGGATGGCCTTGATGTTCCCCTGGTCCTCCAGCTCGAGGAGGATGGGGAACCAGGCCAGGCCGAGGTTCTCGAAAGCGGCCCGGCTGGGAACGAAGCAGGCGGTCCGCCCCGCGGCCTTGAGCCGGGTGGACAGGGCCCGGGCCTCGGCCACCAGGCCGGCGGGAAGGCTCGCGCTGCGGTCGTCCATGCCCGCATCGAGACTGGGGATGATCCAGGCCACATCCGCCGGGAGGTCCGGCAGAGGGCCCTCTCCGGCGGGGAGGATCCAGAGCCGGCGGGCCCCCAGCTGATCCAGTCGCAGGTCCTGGTAGTCCTGGCCCGGCAGGGTCCAGAAGCGCAGGATCGGCGAGGGCCCACCCAGCAGGCCGAAGAGCCGCTGGAACCGGGCTACGACAGGCTCGGCCGCCTCGTCCGCCCGGGCCTTGAGCGCGGCGAACCGTGCTTCGTCCTGGTCCGCCAGGGCCCAGCAGAGGGCATGGCGGAGCGCGTAGCCGCGCGTGAGGCCCGGGCCCTTGGCGAGCAGGCGATCCTCCCAGGCCCGCCTCACGGCGGGAGTGAAGTGGCCCTCGCGGACCTGGGCCTTTCCCCAGCGCCACAGGGCCAGGGCGGTGCCTGGCTGGCGCAGGGGCAGGGCGGCGAGGCGCGAGGCGAGGTGGTTCCCAGGAGCCTTCACCAGGGCCCGCAGGGCTTCCGCTTCCCGATGGGCCGCCCCGGGCGGGAAGGGATTGGCCGGCTGCTCCTGGTGCGGATCGAACGTGGCCGCGGCCTGGAGCCACCGGTGGGCCGCGGCCCCGGGGCCCTTCGGCGCCTCGGGCAGGGGCCGGCCCCAGTCGTAGGCCTCCAGCAGCTGGTTCTGCAGCTCTGCGGCCGTGGGCGGCGCCGGCCGGACTTCGGCGGGAGGGGTTGGCGGCGGCGTGGGCGGCAGGGCGGTCAGTAGCAGCATGGAGCTTCCTTAGTGGCAGAATGGTCCTCCGCATCATACGGGAGTCGCCTTGAGCCCAGCCCCTTTCAATCTCACGCCCCGGGAGCGCCTCGTGGTGGCCCTGGATCTGCCCACGGCGCCGGAGGCCCTGGCCATGGCCGCGCGCCTGTCGGGCCGGGTGGGCATGCTGAAAGTGGGGCTGGAGCTGTTCTGCGCCGAGGGGCCGGCGTTCGTCCGGGAACTCCAGAAACAGGTGCCGGTCTTCCTGGACCTGAAGCTCCACGACATTCCGACCACCGTCCGCCGCGCCCTGGACGCTCTGCTCAAGCTGGATCCCCGCCTCATCAATGTCCACGCGCAAGGCGGGCCGGCCATGCTGGAGGCGGCGGTGGAGGCCGTGCGCGCCCACCGCGCCGCGGGGGGCCAATCTGAACTGCTGGCCGTGACCGTGCTCACCAGCCTGGACCGGGAGGCCCTGGCGGCCCTGGGCCACGCGGGGCGCGCCGAAGATCTCGCCCTGGCCTATGCGAAACTGGCCCAGCAGGCGGGCTGCGATGGCGTAGTGTGCTCGGCCTGGGAGGCCGCGGCCATCCGGGAAGCCTGTGGCGAGGATTTCCACCGCCTCACGCCGGGCATCCGCCCCGCCGGCGCGGCCATCCAGGATCAGGCCCGGGTCATGACGCCGGCCCAAGCCCTGAAGCAGGGCTCCACCTGGCTGGTGGTGGGACGGCCCATTACCCACGCGGCGGATCCTGCCGTGGCCGCGGAAGCGATCGTGGCCGAGATGGAAGCCTGATGTCTGTTGGCTCGCCCCTCGTCTTCCGGCCTTCCTTCGCCCAACGGGCCATGGCCGTCCTGCTCTTCGCCGGGTCGTGGCTGGTGGGAGTCCGCGCCTTGGCGCAGATCATGGAACGGCTCCCCGTCCTGCGCGCCTCCATGAAGGTGGCCGAAGCTGCTAGCGAGCCGACCTGGTCCTTCTGGATCGCCCTGGTGGCGGCCATCGCCGCCGTCGTGGTGGGCAGCTTCCTCCTCCTGGCCACTCTCCTGGGCCTGCTTCTGGTGGAGGGTTCCCAGGTGCTGGTGGACGAGCTGGGGCTCGCGGTGGAGCACAACGCCCTGCCCGCGCCCCTGGCCCGCAAGCTGGGCGCCGGGCGCCTGCTCTGGAAGCGGATCACCCGCCTCGAGCACTCCGGCCCCTTCTTCGTGCTGCGGGGCGGCGGTGAGCCGGAGCACCACGGCCCGAAGGATCCGACCCTCCGCTTCCTCATGGTGGACGAGCTGGAGCGGCTGGTGTTCACCATTCTGGAGCGCAGTCCAAACCTGAAGCATGAGGAGTGATGCCCTCACTCATGGAAGTCTCCGGGTTCGTCACGGGCGCCGCCTGCGTGGGCCTGCTGGTGCGGCAGAACATCTGGAACTGGCCGCTCGGCATCGCCAACAACCTGGTGTTCATCGTGCTGTTCTACCGGACGGGCCTCTACGCCGACGTCGGCCTGCAGGGGTTCTACATCGCCATCTCCGTCTACGGCTGGTGGAGCTGGCTGCACGGGGGCCGGGACCACGGCGCCCTGGAGGTCAGCCGGGTGAGGCCCGCCATGGCCGGGCTCATGGCGCTGGTGGTGGCGACCGCCACCGGTCTGCTGGCCTGGCTGCTGCACCGCTACACGAACAGCACGGTGCCGGTGCTGGATTCGCTCATCACGGCCCTCAGCCTCGTCGCCCAGTTCATGATGACCCGCAAGTGGGTCGAGAACTGGCTGGTCTGGATCCTGGCCAACTTCCTGTCGGTGGGCCTGCTGATCTACAAGGGGCTCTACGTCACCAGTGGCCTCTACCTGCTCTATCAGATCCTCTGCATCCTCGGCTGGGTGGCCTGGCGGCGGGCGCTCCGAGACGGCCAGGCCATGCCCGGCCTGCAGGACGGTGTCACATCTTCGGCCGGCTGAGGTAGGCTTCGGCGCCCTTCATCTCGGCCGTGGGGCCGTGGGCGGGCTTCTTCGTCCGCGCCTTGCGCTGCTGGAGGCCCCAGAGGGTGGCCAGTTCCGTGGCCTCGGGGTTCCCTGGGGCCAGGGCCAGCACTTCGCGCAGGTCGGCGCGGGCCTGCTCGACCTGGCCGAGTTTCTCGCGCAGCAGGGCGCGCTTCATGAAGCCCCACGGGTTGGCCGGTTCCTTGGCGATGATCTCGGCGTACTCCGCCTCGGCTTCGAGGAAGCGCCCCTGCTCCTCAGCGGCCTCACCACACAGCAGATTGGTGACGGCGCAGAAGCCCAGCCAGGCTTTCTGCTCGGCGAATTCCGCGGGCGTGAAGCTGGACTTGGCCTTGGCCCGCTGGGCCTCCCCGTCGAGGGCGCGCAGGGCCTTTTCGGTGTGGCCGTCCACCCGGGCGAAGATCTCGGCGTCGCCGCTAGCCCGGTAGAAGTCCTTCTGGATGCGGCCCTCGGCGCGGTACTGGTCGAACATGCGGGTGCCCGGATACAGCGCCAGGGGACTGATCTGGCAGTCCTGGGGCCGGGTGTCGCGGATGAAGGCGGCGGTCTCCTCCACGTCCGCCCAGGTCTCCCCGGGGATGCCGGTGATGAGGTAGATGCCCAGGTTCATGCCCACCTTGCGCACCAGGCTCAACGCCCTTCGCGCATGCCGCAGGTTGGTGCCCTTGTCCAGGAGGGCCAGCACGCGCTCGCTGCCGTGCTCCACACCGAACTGCATGAACTCGCAGCCTGCGCGCTTCATGGCCACCAGCCGGTCCTCGTCCACCAGGTTCACGCGGCTCTGGCAGTTCCACAGCGGGTGCAGGCCGCTCTCCTGGATGCCCTGCATGAGGGTCAGCACGCGGTCGCGGTTGGCTGTGAAGGTGTCGTCCCGGAAGCTGAAGTAGGTGAGGCCGTGCCGCTCGCGGAGCAGGCGCATCTCGCGCAGCACCGAGGGCGCGCTGCGGAAGCGGATGGAGGTGCCCCAGAATTCCGGCGTGTTGCAGAAGTTGCAGGTGGCGGGGCAGCCGCGGCTGGTGCTCAGGTAGGCCAGCTGGCCCACGTCGTTCAGGAAGTCCGCCTCCAGGTGCTCGGCGGGGATGCCCACGGCATCAAGGTCCTCCAGGGGCGGCTGGGGCAGGGTGCGACCCTCGCGGAGGATGAGGCCTGGCGTGTGCTGCCAGAGGTCCGAGTCGGGGGCCGTCTTCAGGCGCTCCGCGATGCCCAGGAGCACCGCCTCGCCCTCGCCCTGCACGATGGCGTCCAGGGCCGGGCAGTCCTCGAAGACCTCCTCGGCCAGGTGCGTCGGATGGGGGCCGCCCGCCAGCAGAATGGCACCGGGGCAGGCCTCTCGGGCCCAGGCCAGCAGCTCGTAGGAGCGTTTCCGGTTGAAGGTGAACATGGACACGCCCAGCACCGCGGGGTTCTGCGCCCTCAGGTAGGCCAGGACCTCCTTGCGCCCCTTGCCGCTCAGGTTCGCCACCCGGCAGGGGAAGTGGCGGGCCTTGAGCATGGCCTGGAGGTAGCCCAGGCCGATGGGCAGGAAGGTCATCCACTCGTCCCCGAAGCCGCTGCGGGGGGCGCTGTAGGTGAGCAGGGTGCGGGGAGGGGTCATGGGCTCCGGAGGCGTGACTTTCCAGTGTACGGAAAGGGATTCCCGAGGGAAGCGGACATTCTGCCGAAGGGGGGCGGGCGGATGTCAAGCCTCGTCTAGATGGCCCGGAACCGCTAGAATCAAGGCTTCCGGAGCCTCCATGTCCGTTGCCCACGAACCGGCCGTCACCGAATCCCTGGCTCTGGAGCTGGGCCTGTCCAAGGATGAGTGGCAGGTCCTCCTGCGCCTCCTCGATGGCCGCCTGCCCACCTACCCCGAGCTGGGCGTGTTCAGCGCCATGTGGAGCGAGCACTGCTCCTACAAGTCCAGCCGTATCCACCTGAAGAACCTGCCCACGGAAGGCCCCCGCGTGATCCAGGGCCCCGGCGAGAACGCGGGCGTGGTGGACCTCGGCGACGGCTGGGCCGTGGCCTTCAAGATGGAGAGCCACAACCACCCCAGCTTCATCGAGCCCTACCAGGGCGCGGCCACCGGCGTGGGCGGCATCCTGCGCGATGTGTTCACCATGGGCGCCCGGCCCCTGGCCAACCTGAACAGCCTGCGCTTCGGCGAGCTCGACGCCCCGCGCATGAAGGGCCTGGTGAAGGGCGTGGCCGCGGGCATCGCGGGCTACGGCAACTGCATGGGCATCCCCATGCTGGGCGGCGACTGCGCCTTCGACGCCAGCTACAACGGCAACATCCTCGTGAACGCCTTTACCCTGGGCGTGCTGCGCAGCGACAAGATCTTCAAGGGCTTCGCCTCCGGCATCGGCAACAAGATGATGTACATCGGCTCCAAGACCGGCCGTGACGGAATCCACGGCGCCAGCATGGCCTCGGCGGAATTCGGCGAAGGCAGCGAGGAGAAGCGGCCCACGGTGCAGGTGGGCGATCCCTTCACGGAGAAGCTGCTGCTCGAGGCCTGCCTCGAGATTTTCCAGACCGATTGGGTCATCGGCATCCAGGACATGGGCGCCGCGGGCCTCACCTCCAGCAGCTTCGAAATGGCCAGCCGCGCGGGCACGGGCCTGGAGATCCGCCTGGACCAGGTGCCCATGCGCGAGGAGGGCATGACGCCCTTCGAGCTCATGCTCAGCGAAAGCCAGGAGCGCATGCTGCTGGTGGCCCGCCCCGGCTGCGAGGACAAGATCATCGCCGTGCTCCACAAGTGGGGCCTCGACGCCTGCGTGGTGGGCGAGGTCACCGACAGCGGCCGCTTCATCGGCAGCTGGCACGGGGAGCCCGTCATCAACCTGCCCATCCAGCCCCTGGTGGACGCCGCGCCGAAGTACGACCGGCCCCGCCAGCGACCCGGTTACCTGGATGCCGTGGCCGCCGCGCCACTGCCGACAGACCTGAAACCCACCGAGGTGGAGCGCACCCTGCGCCAGCTCATCCAGCAGCCCACGGTGGCCAGCAAGCGGTGGATCTTCGAGCAGTACGACGGCACCGT
The DNA here is from genome assembly GCF_024609265.1 of Geothrix campi. GTDB lineage: Bacteria > Acidobacteriota > Holophagae > Holophagales > Holophagaceae > Geothrix > Geothrix campi. Next base: position 449,068 of record NZ_JANHMP010000002.1, read on the forward strand.
CCGCAGCAACACGCTGCTGGGCATGGGCCGTGGCGATGCGGGGATCATCCGCGTGAAGGACGAGGCGGGCCAGGACACGGGCAAGGCCGTGGCCATGAGCAGCGACTGCAACAGCCGCTTCTGCTACCTGGACCCCTTCTGGGGCGCGGCCCACGCCGTGGCCGAGGCCTGCCGCAATCTCGCCTGCGTGGGCGCCGAACCCATCGGCCTCACGGACTGCCTGAACTACGGCAACCCCGAGAAGCCCGAGAACATGTGGACCTTCGAGCAGGGCTGCCTGGGCATCCGCCAGGCCTGCCTGGCTCTTGATGTGCCCATCGTCAGCGGCAACGTGAGCCTCTACAACGACACCGAAGGCCAGAGTATCTTCCCCACGCCCATGATCGCGGCGGTGGGCCTGGTGGAGGATTGCGCGGGCCAGGTGGCCGTGGACGCGCCGGACGCCACGGCGCTGTCGAAGGTCGGCAATCGCATCTGCGGCTCGGCCTTCCGCGCCGCCCACGACGGCATCTTCCTGCTGGGCGAGACGCGCGACGAGCTGGGCGGCAGCGAGTATCTCAAGCTCCGAACCGGCAAGGTGCAGGGGGCCTGCCCCGAGCTGCGCCTGGACGAGGAGCTCCGGCTCCAGGCCTGTGTGCGCGAAGGCATCCGCCTCGGGCTCATCCGCAGCGCCCACGACGCCAGCGAGGGCGGCCTGGTGGTCGCCGCGCTGGAGAGTGCCTTTGGCGCGAATGATGGCGAGGGCATGGGCTGCCAGCTCCTGCTGACCAGGGGCGCCCTGCGCCTGGACAGTCTGCTCTTCGGCGAAACGGCGGGTCGCATCGTGGTGAGCGTGAGCCCCGAGGCCGAAGGCAGCCTGGCCACCCTCTGCGCCACCCATCGCGTGCCCTGCGCCAAGATCGGCGCCACGGGCGGTTCCCGGATCACCCTCGCCGTGGATGGCCAGCCCCTGCTGGATGCGGACGCCGCCGACTTGAAGGACCTGCACGCCGGGGCCCTGGAACGCGCGCTGGGTTGACAGACGGGAGCGGCCGGGGAACCCTGAGGCATACCCCGAGGTTTCCATGCGTCTGCCGGTCCTGCTGCTCCTGGCCTCATCACTCGTCGCCACCGGCGTCACCCAGAAAACCGGGAAAGCCCGGCCCTCGGCCGCTGGGGCCGAGGCCTCCCGCCTGGAATCGGAAGCGAAGCGTGCCCGAATCTCCGCGGACCGGCTGAAGGCGGGCGCGGTCAAGGCGGAAACACAGGCGAAGACCGCCGCGGCCAAAGCCAAAGAGGCGGAAACCCGGGCGGCGGACCTTCAGATCCGGGCCTCGGAAGCTCGCGCCAAAGCCGCCGAGGCCGAGGCGAAGGCCGCTTCCGACAAGGCCAGCGAGGCCCGCGTGAAGGCCCGCGAGGCCCAGCAACGGGTGGCCAACCTCAAGGGGGCCAAGGCCAAGCCGGCCAAGCCGGCCGCCAAGCCGGAAACCGCGCCCGCAACCAAGGCCGTGCCTGCCCCCAAGGCCGAGCCGACGCCGAAAGCCAAGACCGAGCCTGCGCCGAAAGCCAAGGCCGAGCCTGCATCCAAGCCCGAACCGGCCCCGAAGCCAGAGCCGGAAAACGTCCCCAAGTGAGCTTTCCCTGGCCACCAGCGCCGCTGATCCAGGAACCCTCCCTCACCTTCCACGTTCAGGAAGCCGAAGCGGTCGGCTTGGCCTGAAGGCTGCTGCCCCGCAAAGGCCTGCCGGAGCTAGATCCCCATGGCGGCCGGAGCCTTCAGCTTGGCGAGGAGGCCCAGCATCAGGTTCTGATCCACTTTCAGGCGGGCCTTGAAGGCAGCGTGGTCCGTGTGGTTGATCTCCCGCTGGATATCTTCGAGGCTGCGATTCACGAGCCGCATGAGGAGATCGGTTTCTTTGGCGTCCAGGTAGAGTTCCATCGGTCCCTCCCACCGGCGCGGTCACCACTCCAGGGAGGCCGCGTTCGCAGCCAATATCAGGTCCCGGAGGCCTTTCCGCCAGTCTCCAGCGGCGCTTAACCTCTCCCACCCAGGAGCCGGGCGGGCAACAGGAACAGCCCCTTCACGATCCCGAAAGCGCCCTCCACCGCGAAGCCGAGGAGTCGGAAGGGCAGCAGCAGCAACCAGACCAGCGGGTAGAGGAGCAGGGCCAGGAGCGCCAGGGGCCAGCAGACCACCAGCAGGATGAGCCAGAGCAAGAACGCGGCCATGGAAGCCTCCCACGGGCCAGGATGGGATCGCCCCGCACCCGGCGCTGGCGCAGATCGGCGAGTGTGCCTCCGGGGTCGGTGGCTGACAGGGGGTAAGATCCTTCCACACACCTCCAAGGAATCACCATGTCGCACCGAGACGAACCCATGACTTTCGACCGTCGCGCCTTCCTGGGCGCGGGCCTGGCCACGGGCGCGGCGGCGCTCGTGGGGGGCGAGGTGAAGGCGACGACCACGGCCAAAGGGCTGGTGCTGGAGGAGGCCACGGTGGATGGCCTCCAGGCGGGTATGGCCGCGGGACGGTGGACCTCGGCGGACCTGGTGAGGCGGTACCAGGCGCGCATCCGGGCCCTGGACCAGGCGGGGCCCCGACTGCACTCGGTCATCGAGCTGAATCCAGACGCCCTGGCCATCGCGAAGGCGCTGGATGCCGAGCGGCAGGCCGGGCAGGTGCGCGGGCCCCTCCACGGCATCCCCGTGCTCATCAAGGACAACATCGATACCGCGGATCGCATGAAGACCACGGCGGGCTCCCTGGCCCTGGCCGATGCCCCGGCGCCGAAGGAGGACGCCTTCGTGGTGAAGCGGCTGCGGGAGGCCGGCGCCGTGCTCCTGGGCAAGACCAACCTCAGCGAGTGGGCCAACTTCCGCTCGACCCGCAGCAGCAGCGGCTGGAGCGGACGCGGCGGGCAGGTCCGCAACCCCTATGCCCTGGACCGCAGTCCCAGCGGCTCCAGCTCAGGCTCGGGCGTGGCGGCGGCGGCGAGCCTCTGCGCCGTAGCCGTGGGCACCGAGACCGACGGCTCCGTCGTGAGCCCCAGCAACGCGAACGGCCTCGTGGGGCTGAAACCCACGGTGGGCCTGGTGAGCCGCAGCGGCATCATCCCCATCTCCAGCACCCAGGACACCGCCGGGCCCATGGCGCGGACCGTGCGCGACGCGGCGATCCTGTTGAATGCCCTCGCGGCCGGTGATCCGAAGGATGCGGCGACCGGGGATCTCGCGGCCCGGCGCGAAAAGGACTACACCCAGTTCCTCGCCGCAGAAGGCCTCCGGGGAGCGCGGCTGCTGGTGGTGAAGAACCTCCTGGGCGTCCACGCACATGTGGACGCCGTCATCCAACCCGCCCTGGCTCTGCTCAAGGCCCGCGGTGCGGTGCTGGTGGAGGTGGAGCTGAAGTCCGCGGCCTATGACGACGCTGAATTCGAGGTGCTGCTCTACGAGTTCAAGGCGGGCCTCAATGCCTACCTCGGCGGGCGGGGTGGTGCCGTGAAGGATCTGGTGGGCCTCATGGCCTTCGACGAGCGCGAGAAGGCCCGGGAGATGCCCTTCTTCGGGCAGGAGATCGTCGCGCAGGCGCAGGCCAAGGGACCGCTCACGGAGGCCGCCTACCTCAAGGCCCTCGAAACCTGCGCCCAGGCCCGGAAGGACATCCTGGGCCTGCTGGAGAAGCACGCGGCCCAGGCCATCGTGGCGCCCACGGGCGGCCCGGCCTGGCTCATCGACCACCTCAACGGGGACAGTTCCAGCCTCAGCTTCTCCAGCCCTGCGGCCGTGGCGGGCTGCCCGCACATCACCGTGCCGGCGGGGTTCGCCTCCGGCCTGCCCGTGGGCCTGTCCTTCATGGGCGCCCCCTGGCAGGAGGGAACCCTCCTGAAGCTGGCCTACGCCTACGAGCAGGCCTCCAAGGCCCGCCGCCCGCCCCGCTTCGCCGCTTCCTGCAGCGTATCCCGTTGACAGCGCCGAGGCCTGGGGACCACGCTTGTGTTCCCTTTCAAGGAGAACTCATGAACCGCGCCCTGTTCGCCCTCCTGTTGGCTGCCTCCCTGGTGGCGGTGGCACAGGAACCCAAGACCAAGCCGGCCGAACCCAAGACCGCCGCTGAACTGAAGGCCGAGAAGAAAGCAGAGAAGAAAGCCAAGAAGGCGGAAGCGGAGAAGAAGGTCGCGGAGACCAAGGCCACCGCCGCGAAGCCCGCCGCTCCCAAGACCGCCGCCGAACTGAAGGCCGAGAAGAAAGCGGAGAAGAAGGCTGAGAAGGACGCCAAGAAGGCGGAAGCCGAGAAGAAGGCCACGGAGGCCAAGGCCGCTGTCGCGAAGCCCGCTCCCGCGCCTGCCGCGAAGCCCATGCCTGCACCGGCGGCGGCTGCGAAGCCGGCTCCCGCACCCGTGCCGGCCCCTGCCGCGAAGCCCGCTCCCATGCCCGCTCCCATGGCCGCCCCCGCCGCTGCGGCCCCCGCCGCTGCGGCCGCCGCTGCAAAGTCCGCGACCCCCAAGACCGCGGCGACCTCGACCGCCATCATCGCCAACAAGGATTCCAAGATCTACCACCGCGCCGACTGCAAGCTGGCCTCGAAGATGAAGGAAGCAAACAAGACCTCCTTCGCCTCCGCAGCGGAAGCCGAGAAGGCCGGCTACAAGGCCTGCAAGGTGTGCAAGCCCTGACCGACCGCCGGATCGCGAAGAGGCCTGCGGGACAGGCCTCGAAGCGAGGATCCGGCGAGGAGGTCATGCCACGGACCGTTGAATGGCTGAACGAGATCCTGTGAAACGATTCCACCCCGCCCCATATGTCTAGGAGGTTCCAATGAAGGTGCTGCTGTCTTTGATGCTGGGTGCTTCGCTGGCGCTCGTGGCGCAGGTTCCCAGCAAGGATGATCTGAAGGGCGCCGCGAATGCGGCGGTGGACAAGGGCCAGACCAAGGTGGACACCAAGGCTGATGAAGCCAAGGCCAAGGCTGACAAGAAGGCTGCGGACGCCAAGGCCAAGGCGGATGCCAAGGCCGGCGCGGTTCCCGTGGCCGGGGATCAGGTGAAGGCCGCCACCGCCAAGGGCGAGGGCGCCGCCAAGACCGGCACCGACAAGGCCAAGGCCAAGTCCAGGAAGGGCACCACCAAAGGCGCCCAGAAAGCCAAGACCGTAACCGAAAAGGTCGCCAAGTAGGCTTCTGGCCAGGCTCAGAAAAGGGCGCCAACCGGCGCCCTTTTCTGATTAGGAGCTGCCCCCTACTTCTTGGGGAACTGCCGATCGTAGGCTTCCTGGGCGTATTCGCTGGGGGGAACCCCGAAGCGGCGCTTGAAGGCGCGGGTGAAGGCGCTGGCGTCGTAGAAGCCGAGGATCTTTGCCACATCGCTGGGGCGTTCGCCGTTGGCCAGCAGGGTGACGGCGCGCTGGAGGCGGCGTTCGATGAGGTACTGGTGCGGCGTGGTGCTGGTGGCTTCGCGGAACAGGCGGATGAAGTGGTCCGGCGTGCAGCGGGCCATGGTGGCCAGCTCCGGCACGCTGTTCTTGGCGCCGATCTGGACTTCCATGTGATCCAGCACCAGCTGCAGAGTCGAGCGGTTCAGGCGGTAGGGGAAGCGGCCCCGGTCCTCCTTCTCCGTCAGGCGGGCCAGTTCGGCACCCAGCAGGATGAGGAAGAGCTCGCGGGTCATGAGCTGCACACCATCCGGATTCGCCAGCTCCTGGGAAAAGATGCTGAACAGCTGCTTGAGGCTGAGGCTGCGCAGCACGGCGAAGCTGGATTCCTGCCACTTCCGCGGTGGATTCTGGAGCGCGGAGAGCAGCGGCTCGGGGAAGGGGCCCTCCATGAACAGCGCCGTGAAGCCGAAGGGCGCGTTCGCGTGGTGGCGCTTCAGGGTGTGGCCGAAGCCCGGCAGCAGCAGGGCCAGGTCGCCAGAGCGGATGACGCCCTCTTCGCGGTCCTCGTTGGTGCACACGCGCACCGCGTGCGTGGGCTGGAGCAACGTCCACGCATCCCGCGCCGGCAGCAGCTTCGCGGGGACGGGGTCCCGTTTGAGGACGGCCAACCGCAGGGGGCCGCTGGTATAGGTTTGGAGGTTTTTGGCTTCAGGTTCGCTCATGGCTCAGGAATAAACAGGCATGCCCATCGGGGCTATCCGGAAGGATGACAGGAAAACTTTTCACAAGGCGTGAAATTTTCACAAGCCCAGGCTGATTTTTTTCCAGGACACCCGGAAGGCCCGTTTCAAACCCTGGCGAATGCCGCTTCCAGGCTCCGGAACACGCCCAGACCGCCCGTGGGGCCCAGCTTCGGGTCCACGGCCCGCTCGGGGTGGGGCATCATGCCCAGCACGTTGCCCCGGATGTTCACGATGCCGGCGATGCCGTTCATGGCGCCGTTGGGCACGTGGTCCGCACCGATCTCACCCCGGGACGAGCAGTAGCGGAAGGCCACGCCGCCCCGGGCCTCCAGGTCCGTCAGGTCCGCGGGGTCCAGCGTGAAGTTGCCCTCGGCGTGGGCCATGGGCACCCGGAACACTTCGCCGGCCTTCATGGCGCGAGTGAAGGGCAGGTCGGTGCGCTCGACGCGCAGGTGCACGTCCGCGTGGATGAAGCGCAGGGATTCGTTGCGCAGCAGGGCGCCGGGCAGCAGCTGGGCCTCGCAGAGGATCTGGAAGCCGTTGCACACGCCCAGCACCAGGCCGCCCTGGTCCGCGTGGCGCTTCACGTCGGCCATGATGGGCGCCAGGGCCGCGATTGCGCCGCAGCGCAGGTAGTCGCCGTAGCTGAAGCCGCCGGGGATGAAGACCAGGTCGGTGTTCTCGGGCAGGCGCGTCTCCTGGTGCCAGACGGGGAGCGTCTCCCAGCCCATCACCGTGCCGCAGGCGTGGAGCGCGTCGTGATCGCAGTTGGAGCCCGGGAAGACCGGGACGGCCACGCGCATCACAACACCTCGATGGAGGCCTTCTCCATCACAGGATTGACCAGCAGCTTGTCGCACATGGCCTGGGCCTTGGCCTTCACCTCGGCCGGATCCGTGCCCGGGACCTCCAGCTCGATGAGGCGGCCGATGCGGACGTGTTCCACTTCGAAGCCGAAACCGTGCAGGCCCTGCTCCACCGCTTTGCCCTGGGGATCCAGGATCCCCGGCTTCAACTGCACCGACACGCGCACCTTCATGGAGCCCTCCGCCCCCCCAGTGTACCTGAGCGGCCCCGGGCCCGGCGGGGAAGGGCGGCCCGGAGGGGGTTGGAATCAGGCTTTTTTCTTCGTACCGAGGCGTTTGGCGGCGGTCTTCGGCGCCCGGTCGGCGCCATCCCACCGGTGGGCCTCCAGGTCCAGGTTGCCCTGGTCGTCCACGGCGATGCCTTCGTCGCGCAGGCGCGCGATCTGCTCGAAGGCGCCCCACCAGCGGCCGCGGCTGGGCACGTAGCCCTGGGTGTTCACCACGCGGTGCCAGGGCAGGTCGGTACCCTCGGGCAGGCCCGACAGCACCATGCCCACCTGGCGCGGGCGCTGGGGGAAGCCCGCCAGCAGAGCCACCTGGCCGTACGAGGCCAGGCTGCCCTCGGGGATGCGCGCCACCACGGCCAGCACGGCCGCGCGGAAATCCCCGGGCGGCGCCGCGGGTTCGATGCGCTTCGCGGGTCGGGGCTTCGGCATCCCCTAGGCCTGCACGCCCGGCCGCTGGTCCGCGGGCATGCGGGAGCGGAAGCCGCCTTCGTAGCTGTGCCAGTGGTCGAGGGATTCCTCGGGGTAGGCCCAGCACCAGTAGCCGTCGCCGGAATCGAAATCCACGAGCCAGAGGCCCTTCACATCGGCTTCCAGGTCCTGCATGCTCTGCTGCCAGGTCTGGACCAGGGTCTGCAGGCGGTCGCGGAGCTGCTCGGCGCGGGCTTCGTCCTTCGCCTCCTCGGCCTGGGTGAGTTCCTCGGCCAGACTGGCGGCCAGTGTGTAGACAGGTTCCGTGACCGCCTTCACTTGCGGCAGCAGGGCCCGCGCTTCGTCCAGGGTGAAAATGCGGCCCATGGCGCCTCCATTGCTCCATGATAAGCCGATGCGGTTCGTGCCCCAGATTCCCTCCAGTTTTGATCCCGGGTCCTGGTTCCCCTTCGCCCCCCTGACCTTGTCGTGGGATGGCCGAGTGCATCCCGACTGGCCCCAGGCCATTCGGCGCGGGCTGGCGGTCCATGCCATCCACGTGCCGGGCCAGGCCCCGCTGGAAGAGGCCCTGGCGGCCCTCCAGGCGGCCCTGGGCCCGGATTTCCTCATCCTGCCCGCGGCCCGGCCGCAGAATCGCGAGGCGGGCTTCCGCCTGCTGGGCACGCTGGAAGCGCTGCTGGAGGCCACCAGCGGCCGGGGCGTGAAGCTCGCCCTGCGGGTCGAGGGCGGCGCCGAGGCCGAGGTGGTGGAGCTGCTGCGGCAGGCCCGGGCCGAGGCCGTGGGCTACTGCTGGCATCCGGGCACCGCTGACGCCGAGCTGCTGGCGGACCGCCTCTGGTGCGGCATCTGCGAGCCCGGCTCGGACCTGCGCCCCCTCCAGAAACTGGGCTACCGCTGGGACATGGCGCTGCCCGCGACGGAGCCCGCCACCTTTCGCGCCCAGGCCGCGGCGTTGGAGGCCGCCCATCCGCCGGTGCTCTTCCCCGCCGAGATGCCCGCCACGGCCCTGGGACGGCCCGTGGTCCCGGATGACAGCGTAGTGTTCGGCCGGCACCTGATCGGTGGCGAACCGCGGGGTCGTTCATGACGCAGACCCTGCTCGTCCTCGCGGGCGAGGATTCCGGCGACCTGCATGGCGCGGAACTGCTGCGCGAGCTGAAGGCCCGGCGTCCCGAGCTGCGGATCATCGGCGTGGGCGGCCCGCGCATGACGCCCTTCCTCGACCGCAAGCTGGCGGACGTGAAGGACCTGGCCGTGGTGGGCTTCGTGGAGGTCATCAAGCACCTGCCGCGCCTCAACCGCCTCTTCAAGCAGATCCTGGCCGCCGCCCAGGAAGAGCACATCGCCGGCGCCCTGTTCATCGACTACCCGGGCTTCAACCTGCGCATGGCCAGGGCGCTGCGGAAGCAGCTGCCCGCCGTGACACTGCACCAGTACGTGTGCCCCCAGGTGTGGGCCTGGAAGAAGGGGCGCATCCCCGAGCTGGGCACGGTGCTCAACACGCTTTACTGCCTCTTCGATTTCGAGCCGGAGCTGTTCCGCGGCTACCCCGTGGATGCCCGCTTCGTGGGCCATCCCCTGGTGGAGGTGGTGCAGGCCGAGTGCGACCGCGCCGCCTTCTTCGCCGAGACGGGCCTCGACCCCGCGCGGCCCCTGGTGGCCCTGCTGCCCGGCAGCCGCAAGGGCGAGATCGAGCGCCTGCTGCCGCCCATGGCGGAGCTGGCCCGGCGCTGGCGCACGGCCCGCCCCGAGGTCCAGTGGGTGCTGCCCGTGGCGCCCACGCTGGATTCGGCCTTCGTGGCCGCCCACCTCGGGGATGCTCCCGTGACGCTGGTGCGGGATCACCCCTACGCGGCCCGTGCCCACGCGGACGCGGCCCTGGTGGCCTCCGGCACCGCCACCCTGGAGACCGCCCTGCTGGGCACCCCCTTCGCCATCGTCTACAAGCTGAACGCCCTCACCTACGAGATGGCCAAGCGCATCGTGAAGGTCCCGCACTTCGGCCTCGCCAACGTCGTCGCCCGCCGCGAAGTGGCCCCCGAGCTGCTGCAGGGCGAGGTCAACCCCGAGCGGCTGGGCGTGGAGCTGGCACGCCTGCTGGACCCCGAGGTAGCTCGGCGCATCCGCGCCGAGCTGGGAGAAGTGCGCGGGCACTTGGGGGAACCCGGCGCTGCGGGGCGCGTGGCCGAGGATCTGCTCCGCAAGCTGGGGGAGTGACCGCAAAAGAAAGAACCGGTCACAAAGAACGCAAAGGGCACAAAAGGACGCTTTTCTTTGTGAGCTATGTGTTCTTTGTGGGTGGTTATCTATGAGGTAGAACCCTTTGCGTAAGGGAGCGGGACGGACCCGCCGCCGTTCAGCTGTTTCGGTCTCTCGTTTCAGGCCGGCCCCTCCCATTCGCGCCAGATTTCGACTCCGTTCGGTGGGGAAATGACCCGTTGATCTGCAATGCGAGTATCGTTCCACCATCCATTTCAGACGACGGGCTCAGTACGGGTCTGGTCGGCAAATTCAAATTCAAAGATAGGTGCCTTCATTGGACAGAGCGAATCAACTGGATGGTTTTAAGGAGTTACCAGTATGCGATGCCGATTGGTTACCCTCCTCTTACTCTGCAGTTTTGGTTGTTTGGTTCTTCCAGTTCCTACCCATGAAAATGTGATCCAAGGGCAACGCAGCACTACCTTGGACGTATCCTTTATCCAAAAACATAAAACATTGAGGTCTGAAATATTTGATAAATTAGGTGCTCCAACCATATGGCTACCGACGCAGCGCATAGCTGTCTATGGTGCAACCTTTGTTCGATCCCATTTGTTTGTGGCGGTGGCTTATGCAGGTGGATTTACCGTTCCCATCACAGAGCGTGAAGCACTGTTTATCGCATTCGACGAGTCGGATCGAGCAATCCTTTGGCGAGTGGGAGAGGCTGATATTCATAGAACTTGGGTCGGTGCATCTATTCATTGGGCAAAGTCAGTGGGCTTAACAGTGAAAGAGCCCCGGGTCGATTTTATAACCAGAGAAGCACCTGCGAACCGCAGCTTGGTATATTTCTACTGTATTAAACATATTAAAATTATCGGCGATCCATGGCCTGGAATACTGTTAAATGGGGCTTTGCTTGGCCAAGTGAGGAAGAAAACCTATTTGCCAGTTGAATTAGATGCTGGCAAGTATACCTTCACCATAGACCCACTTTACTCAAGTACTTCTAAACTGCCCTCTAGACCTGCAATATTCGAGCTTGAGCTCAAACCTGGAGAAACCTCGTACCTCGAATTCCACATAGAAACGGGTTTTAACAAGGATTTTTCTGTTGTTCTCCATCAGCACTCAAAAGAAGAAGCCCTCCCTGTAATCAGAGGTCTACGGGAAACCTGGTAGTCTACACCGCCCAAAAGCAGCACTTAACCTTGCCACCACACCTGACCCTCCGCTCAACTCGGACCCGCCTGCATCGCCTCTGGAGAACTGCTTCTGGGCTCGGCGGTCCACCGAAGCAGAACTCGGTCACTTTCACCCACCCCGCGCCACCCAAGGATGAGGAGGGCCTGATGACCGTTTCCGTCTTTGTGGGTGTGAGCGTGGACGGGTTCATGGCGCGCCCGAATCATGACCTGGATTGGCTGCCGGAGGGGGGCGGGGAGCCGCATGGGTACGAGGAATTCATGGCGGGCATTGATGCCCTGGTGATTGGTCGGAAGACCTTCAAGAAGGTGCTGACCTTCGATCCCTGGCCCTATGGATCCAAGCGGGTAGTGGTGTTGAGCGGCCGTCCGCTCCAGCTGCCGAGCTCCATCGGCAGCAATGTCGAGCAGATGGCCGGCTCGCCAGCCGAGATCGTAGCTCGGCTGGCGGAGCGCGGCGCCACGAAACTCTACGTGGATGGCGGCATCACCATCCAGCGGTTCCTGCGGGCGGGGCTGGTGGACCGCCTCATCATCACCCGGGTCCCTGTGCTGATCGGTGAAGGCATCCCGCTCTTCAGCACCCTGCCTCACGATGTGCACCTGCGCCACATCGCCACCCGGTCCTTCCCGAGCGGGCTGGTCCAGAGCGAGTACGAGGTGCTCCGCTGACGGGCCGGCCCTACTGGCCGCCCCCCTGTCTGTCGTACTTGCCGGGTTGCTCGACGTAGACCGTGGACCCGTCCGGCTGGCTGTTGGAATGCGGGTGGTTCGCCGGGATGAAGATGTAGGAGCCGGGCCCGAAGGGCTGCTCGTGGGCCGGATCGGCCCCGTAGCGGAAGGTGCCCGAAACCACCACGAGCCTCAGGTCGCTGGAATGGGTGCGGACGTCGCTCGTGCTGCCCACGGGGAACTTGAGGAAACCTCGCCAGGCCCCCGAGGCATGGTGGCCCTGGATTTCCGAAACCAGGACGCCGGGCCTCTTGGCGGAAAGCTCCTCCCAGGAGAGCTTGTCGGCGGCGAGGGCCACCGCCTTGCCAGGGGCCTCGCCGCCTTGGGCGAAGGGCGCGAGGGCCAGCAGGCCGACGATCATGACCGAGGGAAGTGCGAAGGACCTGGAACGTGGGATCCGCATGGCCTCCTCCTTGTAGAAAGCCCGCACCGGGCAGACAGACAATAGGCTCCTGCCACGCCTGTCGCAACAAGCAGTTCGCCCTGGGGCAAAGGCCACTTTCCGGCCCGGCGTAGGGTATTGTCAAAACCTCTAAACCCATTCCGGGCTTGGAGCATCCAAGAGATGGATGTGCGCGGAGGTGCCCATGCTGCCCAGTCTGCTGATGCTTCCCATGGTGGTCCTCCAGGCCCCGGCGCCCCTGCCGGTGGTGGAGGCCAAGGATCTGCCCAAGGCCCCGCGGGGTCCCATGGTGCCCCATCGCCGGGATCCTGGGGCGGAGGCGGGCATCCTGGGCGAGACCCGGCAGGGGGCCCGCAAGGGGCCGTCCATCCCGGCGCTGCAGCTGCCGGCAGGCAGTGTCCGGGTGACGGACAAGATCCCCGACATGAGCGGCCGACGGGCCTATGCCATCGAGGTGCCCGCAGGCGGCAAGGTGAAGGTCCAGGTGGTGGAGGGCCGCAAGGCCTGGTTCCGGGTGCTGGCGGTGAACGCCTGGGGGCAGGAGGAACCCGGTCTGCTCCAGAATCGGATTCCCACCGGCGAACCCCAGGCCACCTACGAGAATCCCACGAAGGAGACGCGCACCATCTACTTCATCGTGGACACGAAGGACGCCAACATGACCGGCGAGCCCTTTACCATCGACGTGACCTGCGGCTGAGGGATCCTCCGACGAGCGGGGGTTTCTCCGGTCCCAGTGGGGTCAGCCTTCACGGCTTTCAACAGCCTCCACGAAGGGCACGAAGAGGAAGGCCGAAGGCACGAATGCGGGCCCCGGCATCCGGTCCAGGACATCCGGGCCTGGGCGGCGGCCAACGCAGCACCTGGAGGCCGCCCCTAGCCGCCGCCCCGAAAAGGGGTGTCCGCGATGGGTCGAGCTCCATTCGCGCCCTTCGTGCACCCGCAGGGTGCTTTCGTGTTCTTCGTGGAGATCTTTTTCCTTGAAGCTCGCCGATGACTGGATTCCGCTTTTCCAGATGCGCTCGTGGATCTACAGCGCCTTCGGCGGGTCGCCGGGCAGGCGCTGGAGGCGGAGGGGCAGGGCGTCGTGGAAGGCCTTCTTCAGGGCTTCCGGCGCGCTCCGCCAGGCTTTCATGGCCGCGGCGCGGGTGGAGAAGGCGCCATAGCAGGCCTGCCACCAGCGGAAGCCGTCGGGGCGCACGTAGGGCAGCACCAGCACGTCGGGCGCCTTGGGACCAGCGGCCCGGGCCACCTGCTTGAGGCCGTCGGCGCGGCCGGAGACCACCAGCCGGAGCGTCCAGGAGCCCTGGGGCGCGGCGGCCCGCTGGGTGGCGCCCCGGTGCAGGGCCTCCTGGAGATCCATGTGCTCCAGGGGCTTCACGGCCTCGTCGGGATCGGCCAGATCTTTTTCCGTGAGCACCCGGCGGGGCGCCTCCACCTGGATTTCGAGGCTGCGCGAGGAGCCGCCCAGGATGTTGCTCACGCTGAGGGTGTAGACCGTGGTCTTGTCCGGGACCACGGCGATGCTGGACTGGCCGTCCAGCTCGAGGCCGCCGGGCTCCAGGCGCACCTTGGCATCGCCCTGGCAGATCCACTTCAGGTCCACCTGCTCGCCGGGCTTCACCACCAGGCGGCTCGCCTCGAAGCTGCAGACGCTGGCTGTGGAACTCTTAGCGGCCTTGGCGAGGGCCAGGGCCTGGTGACCCAGCACCGCCACCTCCACGGTGCGGCTCTGACCGCCGGCGGCGTTGTTGGCGGTGATGGTGTAGCGGGTGCTCTCCAGAGGCGTGACGGTGACTTCACTCTTGCCGTCGAGCTCGAGCCCGCCAGGCTCCAGACGTACCTTGGCGCTGCCCGCGCATTCCCACTTCAACACCACGGGATCGCCCGGCAGCACGGCCTTGGCGCTGGCGTCGAAGGCGCAGATGCGGGCGGCCTCGCCCAGGGGCAGGCCGGGGGTGACGCGCACTTCCGCGTGGCCGAGTTCAGCGCCGCCAGGTTCGGTGCCGGGGCCCGCATCGAAGAGGCGGTAGGTCGTCGTGTAGGCGGGTCGCAGCGTCACCTGGGAACGGCCCGGCAGGATCATGCCGCCGGGCTCCAGCCGCACCTGGGGGGACCTGGGGCAGACCCACGTCAGCAGCACCGATTCGCCGGGACGCACCTCGTTCGGCTCGGCGATGACGACCACGACGGGGGACGAGGCCGGGGCCTGAGCGTAAAGGGCCACCAGGGGCAGAAGCGGAAGCATGCTGCGAGTGTACCGCCGGAAGGGTCGCCGGGGTGGCCGGGCTGGGGACCGGTTGAAATCAGAGATAGTGGACAGGCGATGTAGACTTTTTGCGAATATCCCGGCTTCCTCGAAGGATGGACGTGCGGCCCGAGTGGATGGTCGGCTCCTGATGGTGTCCTGTTCCGGCGACTCCCATGGCGACTCAGACTGCCAGTCCACTCCAGCCCGGTGATGTGGTCGGCCGCTACCGGGTGGAGGCCTTCGTCGCGGAAGGCGGCATGGGCCAGGTGTTCCGGGGCTGGGACCTCAGCCTGGAGCGTCACGTCGCCCTCAAGATCATCCGGGCGGATCATGCGCGCCAGACCGCCGCTCTGGCGCGATTCCAGCGGGAGGCCCAGATCCTCGCCAAGCTCGACCACGCGGGGATCTGCCATGTGTACGACTGGCTGGATCACCACGGAACCCTGGTCATGGCCATGGAGTGGGTGGAGGGAACCCCTCTCTCGACGCTGCTGGAACAGGGCCCTCTGCCGCTGCCGAAGGCGCTCCGGATGCTCCGGGAGGTGGCCCTCGCCCTGGCGGCCGCCCACGCCAAGGGCGTCATCCATCGGGATCTGAAGCCGTCGAACATCCTGATCACGCCGGAGGGCTCGGCCAAGCTGCTCGATTTCGGGCTGGCCAAGGATGATGTGGGAGCCGCCCCGGAGGCCCTGTGGGACACCCAGTCCACGCCGCCGGAGGAAGCCGCCACGACCGCGACCAGCTCGGGCGCGAAGATCCCGCTCACCCGGCCCGGCGCGGTCATGGGGACGCGGGGGTTCATCGCCCCGGAGCTGCTGCTGGGGGAACCCGCCACGCTGGCGACGGACATGTACGCGCTCGGGGTGATCGCCTCCCTGGCCCTGGCGGGTGACCCACCCCCGGCCAAGGCGGGGACCCCGGTTCCCTGGACCCGGCGCGTGCTCAAGTGGCGATCCGGCCAGGGGCCGCATGCCCCGGGGCCTCCACACGGGCCCCATGCCCTCCGGATGCTGGTGGATCGCCTGCTGTCGCTGGATCCGGAAACCCGCCCCCGGGCCCAGGAGGTGGTGCAGGTGTTGGATCAGATCCAGGCGCCGACTTCGCCGGTGTGGTGGGCGGCCGCCACGGCCGTGATCACGCTGGGCGTGGCCGGGTTCGGCGTCTGGGCCTATGGTCGGGGCGCCATCCCGGAGTTCTCGGCCTCGCACCACGCCCGGCTGGTGGTGGTGCCGGTCCGGAGCCTTACCTCGGCCCCCGGTCTCACCGCCGCCACGGAGGTGGCCACCACCGACCTCCTTGAACACATCCTCCGCACCTTCCCCCAGGTGAAGGTGGTCCAGGACCGGGACCGGGGGCAGACCCCGCCCCGGCTCGAGGCGCCCGCGGGAGAGACCGCCGAGGCGGCCGAGCGCGAGTTCGTGCGGCGGCTCGTGAACCGCACGGGCGCGGACCTGGTGGTGCTGGGCGAGATCCTGCGGCCGCCCGGTTCGGCGCAGACCTCGCTGCGGGTGAGGCTGCTGGACCGCCAGGGCCGCCTGAGGGCGAGCCGTGAGGTGCTGTCCCGGGCCTTGGAGTACGAACCCAACCAGGCGGTGCCGGCCGTCCTCCAGGGGCTGAACCGGAGTCTGTCGCCGTTGGGCCGCTCCCCGGCCTTTCCGGCCATGCCCTCGAAGGAAGCTCTCGACGCCTACGGCCTGGGCCTCGATCTGGCCCAGCAGGGCGATGCGGCCCGGGCCCTGCCCTGGCTGGAGAAGGCAGTCTTCCAGGCGCCGAACTACGCGCCGGCCCTGACCCGGTACGGCTGGACGCTGCTGGTCAAAGGGGACCCCAGGACGTTTCCCACCCTCATGTGGGCGAGGACGGTGGCCCGGGAATCGGGAGACCGTTTCTCCGAGGCCCAGGCGCTGATCAACCTGGCTCTCCTCGCCCGGCGGAACGACCGGCCCGATGCGGAGGAATCGCTGCTGGAAGAGGCCCTGACTCTTGCCCAGGCCTCCGCGGACCGGGATCTCCAGGCGCAGGTCCTGGATGAGATCGGAGTCCATCAGATCAACCGAGGGGACCATCGCGCGGCAGAACTCGCGCTCAATCCCGCTCTCCAGATGGCCACCGAGATGGGCAACCGCCGGCTGCGTGCCCATATCCTGGTGAACCTTGCCAACGTGGCCAAGTACCGGGGGCTGAGCGGCGAGGCGCGGGAGCTGTATCTCCAGATCATCGCCGAGGCCACCGTGCTGGAAGACCCCAGGCTCGAGGCGGTCAATCGGAACAACCTGGCCATCCTGGACCTAGAGGAGGGGCGGCTGGGATCGGCCGAGCAGGCTTTCCAGAGGGTCCTGGCCCTGCGGCGGGAGTTCGGCGATGTGGAGGGCGAATGCCGGGTGCTGATGAACCTGGGCATCGCGGCCTACATGCAGGGGGCCTACGAGCGGGCGTCGGAACGCTACGAGGAGGCCCTGGGCGGGGCGCGGAAGCACGACCTGCTGCTGGTCCAGGGCCGCTGCCTCTACCGGCTCGGGGATGTCCTGAGGGTCCAGGGGAAGCTGGCCCCGGCGGCCCTGCGCCTGGAGGAGGCCCTGGTGCTGCTGCGGACGAAGGGGACGCCAGGGAATCAGGCCGAGGCCCTGGCCGCGCTCGCGGAATGCCGGGCGCGCCAGTCCAATCCCGCGGAAGCCGAGCGTCTGGTCGAGGAAGCGCAGCGCATCGCCGGGGAGGGGCCGCAGATCTGGCGGGCCCGGGCCTGGGTCATGCACCAGCGGGGCCGGGCGAAAGAGGCCCTGGACTGCCTGTCCCGCGCCCTGGAGGACCCCCGGAAGGAGGATCCCGAGCACCGCGGGGAGATCCGCGCCCTGATCACCGCCTGGCGGAAGCGGCCTTGACAGAGGCCATTCTTGGATGGATGGTGAGCCGGCTTTTAACCAGCTCCATCCTGACGTGAGGAGGAACCATGTCCCACCGGACCTGGAAATGGAATCCCGACAAATCCATCACCATCACCCTCCAGGTCGAGGGCGAATGGACGCTGACTGGCCCGGACGGGAGTACCCGGAAGGAGCCGAAGGGCGAGTACAAGCTCTCCTTCACGGCCAAGTCCCCCACTTCCCTGTCCAGGATGATCATTGATCCGGATCCCGGGGGCGGGACGCTCGTGCATACGTGACGGTCAGTTCCCCAGGTAGGTGAACCAGAACCGCACGCCCAGGTACGCGCCGTCATACCCCTCGGGCAGCCGCTGGAGGGGCGCGGCGCGCAGGACGGCCATGCGGGCGCTTTCGTCCATGGCGGCGTTGCCGCTGGGGATCTCCACCCGCACGCGGTCGAGGCTGCCGTCCCGGGCGATGCGGAAGTAGATCTGCACGCGGCCCTGGGTGCTGGACACCCGGTTCCAGTTCGACGTGATGCGGGCCTGCACCTGCTGCAGGTACCACACGAAGGGGAAGTTGCCGTCCACTCCGCCCACCAGGCCCACGCCGCCCTGGACGCCGGAGGTGGGGTTCAGGCCCGGGATGCCCGAGCCCGCGCCGAAGGCCGCCCCGTTGCCGGAGCCCACGGCGCCAGCCACGGGGTTGGGCGAGGCGGTCTTGCCCTTGGCGGCGGTGGTGCCCGTGCCCTGGCTCGCCGTGTCCTTGCTGTCGCCCTTGGCTGCGGACTTGGTCGTCTTCGTGGCGAAGGGATCCGGGGCCGTGGCCGAAGGGGAGGTGTCTCGGACGGGAGCCACCTCCTCCACCCGCCGCAGGCGCTCGCCGGTCTTGCCCACCTCCATGGCGTCGGACCCGCCGGAGCTGCCGCCCATGGCCGCGGGCAGGTTTACCCAGGTGACCTTGACCTCTTCGGCCTGCCCGGAACCGCCGCCCCTGGGCCAGAAGAAGGCCACGCCGACGGTCAGGTGCAGGGCCAGGCTCAGGGCCAGGCCCGGCCCCCAGCGGAGCTCGCCCAGGTGGGCGCGCGTGCGGAGGTAGGCCTGGAGGTCCTGGCTCATTTCGCTTCGGCAGCTGGCGCGGCGATGGGCGCCGCGGCGGTGACGAAGCCCACCTGGGTGAAGCCCGCCTCGCGGATGGCATCCACCACCTGGATGACGCGGCCGTAGGGCACGTTGTGGTCGGCCCGCACCAGCACGGGCCGCTTGCCGCCGCTCTGGGCCTTGGCCTTCAGCTGGTTCGCGAGGACGGGCAGGGCCAGGAAAGCCTTGTCGAACTGCAGGCGGCCGTCGAAGGTGATCGACACCGTGAGGGCTTCACTCTCCAGGTTCCGGCCCGTCCGGCTCTCCGGCAGCTTCACGTCCACGCCGGTCATCATCATGGGGGCCGCGATCATGAAGATGATCAGCAGCACCAGCATCACGTCGATGAGCGGCGTCATGTTGATGTCGGCCATGGCGCCGCGCCTGCTGCCTGGAGTGAATGACACGGGCACCTCGAACGAAGAGCTTCCAGTTTAGCGCGTGCACGCGCGGGGAAGGCCGGAGGGGCTTAGGGGGCTGTGTAGGTCACGCGCTGGAGGGTTCCAGCGCCGCCACGGCACAGGACCAGGACCGAGCCATCCTCGGAAACCCTGAGATCCACGGGACTGGAGAAACCCGTCAGCCAGTCGCCCACGGTCCCGGTGGCGGGATCCAGGGTCCGGATCCACCCCCCGCAGTAATCCATGAAGAGGTACTTGTGCAGGAAGGTGGCCGGGAAGGTCGGCGTCCCCGGGTCGTAGAACGCGGCGCCCACGATGGAGCAGCCGGTCACCGGGCCACCGCTGTGGGGATAGGTGTAGATCGGGGTCGTGTAGGCCGGGTTGGAGGTGGCGCCCTCCGTGGCGGGCCACCCGTAGTTGGCGCCAGCCTGGCCGCCGTTGATCTCCTCCCAGGTGTTCTGGCCCACGTCGTTGATCAGCAGCCGGCCGGTGCCGGGCTGAAAGGCGAAGGTGAACGGGTTCCGCAGCCCCAGGGCCCAGATGAGCTGGTTCTTCCCCGAAGTCTGCGCGAGCAGGGGGTTGTCCGCGGGAACACTGCCATCCGGGTTGAGCCGGAGCAGTTTCCCCAGGAGGTTGGTGAGGCTCTGGGCGTTGCTGCCATTGGCGTTGTCGCCCACGGCCACGTAGAGCTTCCCGTCGGGGCCGAAGTGCAGGGCCCCCCCGTTGTGGTTGGTGGCGGTGCTCAGGTCATCCAGGTCCAGGAGCACCGTTTCGCTGCCAGGTGCTGCCAGGTCCCCCGCGGCCGTGAACCGGCTCACCCGGTTGTGTGGGCTCGGCGAGGTGGCGGTGTAGTGGACATACACGAAACCGTTGGCCGCGAAGGCGGGATCCAGCGTCACGCCGATCAGCCCGCGCTCGCCGGTGGCGTCCACGGGCACGCTCAAGAAGGGGGCGGCCAGCAGGAGGCCCGCCTTGACGACCCGCAAGGTCCCGCCCTGCTCGCAGACGAAGACGCGACCATCCGGGACCAGGGTCATGGCGGTGGGCCGGGTGAGGCCCAAAACCACCGTGGCGGTGGTGAAGGCCCCGCCCGCCGGCGGCAGGGGCTGAGAGGAGCTGCCGCCGCCATGTCCGCAGGCGAGGAGGGTGGCCAATGTCAGGAAGGAGATCCAGCCATGCATGGGGGCCTCCGGGGAACGAGGTCTTGGATGCTCCGGGCGGAGCTTTTCTTCCCTGCCACCGGCCCGCCTCGTAAAAACACCGTAGCCTACTAATTGATCTTAAATTAACAAGTTGACTGATGACGATCAATGGATCTACCGTGCCATGATTCATTTCTGAATAGCGGTCTTCGAAGCCAACCTCTCGCCGTGGGAGCTGAGCAGATGGAAGCAGATCCGAAGGTGCGCGGCGTGGATCCCGGGCTGTCCCGGGCGGAGACGCTGGACGGTGCCGCAGCCGCCCATGGCAGCGGGCCCACCCTCGGCGCACCTCTTGGAATCACGGCCAGGTCCGGCGATCCGGATTTCCCGGTGCCGGCCTGGGACCGCTACGAATGCCTGGGCTTCCTGGGGCAGGGCGGCATGGGCAAGGTGTTCCACTGCCGCGACCGGCGCCTGGGCCGCGAGGTGGCCATCAAGTTCGTGCGCCTCGATGACGATCGCTACGTCGCCCGTTTCATGCTGGAGGCCCGGGCCCAGGCCCGCGTGGACCACGACCACGTGTGCAAGGTCTTCGAGGTGGGCGAGGTGGAGGGCCGGGTCTTCATCGCCATGCAGTATGTGGCGGGGCTGCCCTTCGACGCCGCGGCGCAGGATCTGTCGCTGGAACAAAAGGTGCTGGTGCTGCGGGACGCGGCGCTGGGCGTCCAGGAAGCGCATCGCGTGGGGATCATCCACCGGGATATCAAGCCCTCCAACATCATGGTGGAGCGCGTGGCGGACGGCTCCCTGCGCACCTTCGTCATGGATTTCGGCCTGGCGCGGGAGTGGAACCAGGACCTCACGGAGACGGGTTCGGTGCTGGGCACGCCCGCCTACATGTCGCCGGAGCAGGCCCGGGGCGAGGTCTCGCGCCTGGACCGCCGCACGGACATCTACAGCCTGGGCGCCACGCTCTACCACATGGCCACGGGCCGCCCGCCGGTCTCCGGCGCCAACGCCCTGGAGATCCTGGGCGCCATCGCCTCCGAGGACATCCAGCCCATGCGCGGGCCTGGCCTGGACATCCCCCGGGATCTGGAGGCCATCACGCTCAAGTGCCTCGAGAAGGACCGGGCGCGGCGCTACGAATCGGCGCGCGCCCTGGCCGATGACCTCGACCGGTTCCTGGCGGCGGATCCGGTGCTGGCCCGGCCCACGGGGCTCTGGTACCGCCTCCAGCGCAAGGCCCGCAAGCACCGGCAGCTCACGGTCGTGGCCGCCGTGGCGATGCTGGCGGTGCTGGTGGCCCTGGGCGTGGCGGTGAAGACGCGGCGCGATGCGGGGCGCCGGGAGCGGCTCGCCCAGCAGTTCACCGAGGCCACGGGCCGCATCGACTCCCTGGCCCGGTACTCCGCGCTGTCGCCCCCCCACGACATCCGGCCCGACCTCCAGGCCGTGCGGGAGCAGATGACCCAGCTCCAGGCCGACATGGCCCGGGCCGGCGCCATCGCCAACGGGCCCGGCCACTACGCCCTGGGCCGGGGTCACTGGACCCTGGACGACACGGAGAAGGCCCGCGAGCACCTGCAGATGGCCTGGGACGCCGGCTACCGCGAGCCGCGCGTGGCCTACGCCCTGAGCCTCGCCCTGGGCCAGCAGTTCCGGGACCGGTTCCTGGAGGCGGAGCGCATCGTCTCCAAGGATCAGCGGGAGGCCCGCCTGCGGGAAGTGGAGCGCACCCTGCGCGATCCGGCTCTCGCCTACCTCCGGCAGGCCAAGGGCGCGGATGTGCCCTCACCCGCCTACGTGGAGGCCCTCCTGGCTTTCTACGAGGGGCGACTGGACGAGGCCCTGGTCCGGCTCAAGGCCCTGGGCACCGAGCTGCCCTGGTTCTACGAGGCGCCCCTGCTGCGCGGTTCCCTCCTGCAGGCCCGGGCCTGGCAGAAGTGGAACCAGGGCGATCGTGAGGGCGCCCGCCGGGATTTCGAGGAGGGACGCCAGGCCCTGCAAGCCGCCGCCACCACGGGGCGCAGCGTGCCCGCGGTGTACGCCGCGGCCGCCGACCTGGAGAACAACGCGTTCTTCATGGAGAAGTACGGGCAGGGGGATGTCCAGGGGCCCTTTGACCGCGGCATGGGGGCTCTGGATACCGCGCTGCGCCTCCAGCCGGATCACGTGCCTTCCCTGATTCTCGTGTCGGCGCTGGAGCGAAACCTCGCGGATGCGCAGGTCCTCCAGGGCCAGGACGCCCAAGTCCTCGCTGGCTCGGCGTTGGCCGCCGCCGAGAAGGCCGTGGTGGCCGGCCCCGCACGGGCGGATGCGCGGATCGCCCTGGGCCAGACCTGCTACGTGCTGGGCAACGCCCGGTTCCAGCGGGGCCTCGATCCCACGGAGGCCCTGGTCCGGGGGCTCTCGGCCTTCGGGGCTCTCTCGACGGAGAAGCGCGACTATACGGTCTGGAACCACCTGGGCCTCCTGAACCAGAAGCTGGCCCAGTACGAGGACGGCCGCGGCCAGGACTCCTCGACCCACCTGGGCGCGGCCATCGAGGGCTTCCGCACCGCGGCTGGCATGGAACCCCACCTCCTCCCGGCCTGGATCAACCTGGGGGTGTGCCTCGAGCAGCGGGCCACAAGGCCCGGCGCCGCCCGGGCCGAGGCGGACCTGCGGGAGGCGGAGGACGTGCTGGAGCGGGCCCGCACCCTGAACCCCAATCACTTCGTGCCCTACTTCGTGCTCGGCAAGGTCCACCTGGACCAGGCCCTGCGCAGCCGGGCCGAAGGCGGGGATCCCCGCCCGGCCCTCCTGCGCGCCCGGGAGCGCTGCCGCCAGGGGCTGGCCATCAATGCCGCCATCCCCAACCTCCACAACCTTGAGGGGATGGCGCTGTCCGAGCTGGCGCAGGAAGCCTGGGACCGCGGCGAGGACCCAGCTCCCCTGAACAGGGAAGCCAAGGCCTGCTACCGGCGGGCGATCCAGGCGGCTCCGGGCCAGTCCTACGGCTACCAGAACCTCGCCGATGTGCTGATCACCGAAGGCCGCTGGTCCCTTGATCCCCGGCCCCTGGCCGAAGCCGAAGCCGCGCTGCGGAAGGGCCTGCACGCCGCACCGGGCAACCAGGAGCTCCTTACCGAAGCGGGGCGCTGTGCTGCTATCCGGGTCGAGCAGGCGGTGTCCACCGGGCAGGATCCCGCGGCCCAGGCGCGGACGGGCGAGGTTGCCCTGGCGCGGGCCCTGGCCATGGATCCAAAAGCTCCCGATACCTGGCGGTACCTGGGGGAGCTCCGGGCGGCGCAGACCCGGTGGAAGGTGGCCCGGTCCGTGGCCTCGGCGGCGGATTTCGCCGCCGCTCGGGAGGCCTTCGACCGGGCCCTGGCCATCGACCCCAGGTCCCAGGAAACCCGGCTCGCGCTCGGGACGCTCCTGCGGGATCAGGCGGCCTGGGCGCGGGGGCGGGGTGAGGAGCCCTCCGCCTTCCTGGCCGAGGGCAAGGTGCAGGTCGAGGCCCTGCTCAGGGCCCGGCCCCGCTGGGCCTCGGCCCTGGCCCTGGGGGCCACCCTGCGGCTTCTCGAGGCGGAAGGCGGGGCGCCGGCCGCCGGTGGCACCCGCTCGGTCCTGGAGGACCTGGCCGCCGCAGAGGGTGGGAACCGGCATCTGGCGCCGTCCCTCGCCCCCTGGGTGGCCCGGCTCCGGCGGGCGGGAGTCCCGGTCGCCCTCAGCCGTTGACGGTAATGGTGCCGGCGTTGGGGACCGCCCTGAGGCCGGAGGGGGTGTCCACCGAGTAGCTGCCCAGGTTGGCGGTGGCCTGGATGGCGTAGACGTTGGGTCCGTTGGCATTCGCGTCCACGGTGCAGGTCGTGGTCCCGAAGAGGGTGGAGGGATCCACCGTGGACCCGGGTGCGGCGGTGATGGTCACGGTGGTGGGGGCGCTGGAACCGGCCTGGATGAAGTGGATGGAATCCACGGATCGGTTGCCCTGCGTCAGGGACGGATTGCACGTCGAGGCGTTGACGGTGATCGTCTTGGTGGCCATGTGGCCTCCGGAAAGAGAGGGTGGGTGGAGGGCCGGCGGTCCAGGTTCATGGACAAGGGCGCTTGGAGGATCGGCGCCTAGCCTAGATCAATCATGGAATAAACCGCAATTGTTTATTAAAAGAGTTCTTTTATTCTCTCGGCGGCGGATCCGCTCGGCCCGACGCGCAGAGCGCGTTCCCACCGTCCTGTTCAGGACCGCCGCAGCAGCAGTAGCGTGCGGTCGTCCGCGAAGGGCGTGCCCTGGGCATGGGCTTCCAGCTCGGCCATGAGCTCGGCGTCCACGGCCTCGACGGGCGCCATTGCCCTCGCCATGAGGAAGGCCTTGAGCCGTTCCGGGGTGTATTCCTCATCCTTGGGATTGGCCGCCTCGGTGATGCCGTCCGTGTAGAGCGCGAGGAGCCCGCCGGGTGGGAGGGAAATGGTGGCGGAACCATAGGCCTGGCCGGGCAGCATGGCCAGGGGGAGGCCCTGGGATTCCAGTTCGAGGCAGGACCCATCGGGGAGCAGCAGGAACCCGGGATTGTGGCCGGCATTGGTGTAGGTCACGGCCCCCGTGGCCGGGTCCAGCAGGGCGAGGAAGGCGGTCACGAAACGCCGGCCGTCCGTATGGCGCGCCAGGGCCTTGGAGAGGTGGAATGCCAGCGTCTCCGTCGAGACATCCCGCCCGGCCCAGGCCTCCAGGAACGCGGCGAGGCTGGCCATCACGAGCCCAGGTCCCAGGCCCTTCCCGCTCACGTCCGCGAGCGCGAGGAGCCAGCGACCGTCCCCGCGGGGCCACCACCCGAACAGGTCGCCGCTGACCTGGCGGCTCGGGAGGTTGTTGCCGTAGAGCTGGTAGCCCGGGATCACCGGGGGGAGGCCCGGCAGGAGTCCCTGCTGGATGTGGCGGGCGAGATCCAGTTCGTGATCCAGCTTTCGCCGCCCCAGTTCCGCTTCGCGCAGGCGGGCCTGCTCGAGCTTGGCGGAGGCCATGTGGGCAAAGGTGGAGGCGAGGCCCAGGTCCTGCTCGTTGAAGGGACCCCGCGGCGGCCGGGCATCGAGGTAGAGCAGCCCCAGCACGGCCCCTTCGTATTCCAGGGGCGTCACGATGGCGGTGGTGATGCCGCTGAGCAGGATCGAGGGACTGGCCAGGTCCAGGCCAAATTCCCGGAACAGGACCGCCTCCTTGCGCCCGAGGGCGGATTCCACCAGGTTCCGGGAGAGCAGGATGGGGGCCTGGCCCTCGTCCGCGCGGGACACGGCCAGGCGGAGCTCGCCGGAGGCTTCCTTCATCAGGATCGCCGCCCGCCAGGGGCGCAGCAGCACCCACAGGTGATCGAGTACCTGCGCCAGCAGGGCATCCGCGGGCACGTCCTTGATGAGCTCGAGGCTCAGCTCCTGGAGCGCCCGGATGACGGCGCCCGTCCGATCAGGGTCGTGGACGCCGTGCATCCAGGCCTTCCGGGCCTGGTCCAGGGGCAGGATGAGGCTCTGCTGGGAATCCGACTGGTCCCCGGCCTGGATCCGCACATCGGGCCCCTGGGAACCCTGGGTCACGCGGATCCGCACCGAACCCATCCGCAGCTCGTCCCCGCCCCGGAGCGGGCGCGGGGCCTGGATCTGCTCATCGTTGACGAAGGTGCCATTCCGGGAGCCGAGGTCCTCCAGCCAGGGGACGCCGTCCTGGAGCGCGATGCGGGCGTGCCTGCGGCTGAGCCCCCCGTCCAGGAAGACCAGTTCGTTCTCGTGGGAGCGCCCGAAATGCCAGGCTTGGCCCTCCTCTCCCCGGAGGAGCAGAGGCGGGCGCCCCGGGAGGAGGAGCGTCAAAGGGGTCGTGGCGGTGGTAGTGGTCATGGCGGATGGCAGGAGTGTGTGCCATTCCGGTATCAATCGCCATCGGATAACCGTCAGGAATGACGATTTTTCCTGGTCGCCGGCCAAGCCAGACCTGGGTGCGCCTGCTAGACCTGGACCGGCACCACGGCGTACTTCCCCTTCGCATCGCGGCTGACGGTGCCGGCGGGGAAGTCGGGATCGTGCTCGAAGACGCAGACGGTGCCGGTGCCGGTCACTTCGTCGAGCAGCTTCTGACGCTCATTCACGCAGGTGACCACGTCGAGATCGTAGCCCATGACCCAGGCGGGCTGGATGTGGCGGGCGGTGGGGATGAGGTCGGCCAGATAGACCAGGCGGTTGCCGCCGCCCTCGACGATGACGTTCTGAAGGCCTTCGATGTGGCCGGGAGCGGGACGCACGGAAATGCCGGGCAGGAGCTCCGCGATGCCGTTGACGGTATCGAGGAGGCCCGCGGCCTCCAGGGGTTCCCAGTTCTGGGGCAGGTAGCTGGCCTTCACGCGCAAGTGGGGATGCTTCGCGTCGGCGAGGTCCTTGGCCTGCACCACGTAGCGGGCATTGGGGAAGCTGGGGACGGGCTTGCCGTCAGAGCCGAAGCGCGTGCTGCCGCCCGCATGGTCGAAGTGCAGGTGAGTGAGGATGGCGAGGGTGATGTCAGTCGGCTGCACGCCGTGCTTCGCGAGGTTGGCGTCCAGCACGCCTCGGCCCTCGAACTTGAAGCGGGCCATGAAGTCGTCGCTCTCCTTGTCACCGTTGCCGTTGTCCACGAGGATGACGTGCCTCCTCCCGTCCACCTCGCCGCGGATCAGCAGGCAGTTGGTGGCCATGAGGATCTGGTTCTCCTCGTCGGCGGGGTAGAGCTTGTTCCACACGACTTTAGGAACGGTGCCGAACATGGCGCCGCCATCCAACCGGAAGGTGCCGCCGCTGACGATCTGGACATCCCAGGGACCGAACTGCATGGGTGACTCCTCAGGGGAAGGGACTGGAACCGCGAAAGACGCGAATGGGCGCAAAAGAAAGAAAGGGCAAAGGCCCATGCCTTGGATGCTTTTCGCGTGCCCGCAGGGCTTCGCGTTTTTCGCGGTTACTGCTTCCTAGAAGGCGAGGACCTTGCGCGCGGCGGCCAGCACCTTGTCGGCGTTGGGGAGGACGGCGCGCTCGAGGATGCGGTTGAAGCCCACGGGTGTGAACTCGGAGCCCACGCGCTCTACCGGCGCATCCAGCCAGACGAAGCACTCGGAGGCGCAGATGGCCGCCAGCTCGCCGCCGAAGCCGCCGAAGACCTTGTCCTCGTGGGCGATGAGCACGCGGTGGGTCTTCTTCACGGACTTCAGGATGGCGGGCGTGTCCAGGGGGCTGAGGCTGCGGAGGTCGATCACCTCGGCGGACTTGCCTTCCTTCTCCAGCTTGGCGGCGGCCTCGAGGGCGAAGTGCACCGGCGTGCCGTAGGCGAGGATGGTGAGATCCGTGCCCTCGCGGCGGACGCGGGCCTTGCCGAAGGGCACGGCGAAGTCCGGCGGTACCGCGGTCTGGGCCATCTTCGCGTTGTAGAGGAACTTCGGTTCGAGGTAGAGGGTGGTCCCGCGACTGCGCAGGGCCGTGCGCAGAAGGCCCGCGGCGTCATCCGCGAAGGCGGGCACCACCACGCGGATGCCGGGCAGGGTGGTGAGCCAGCCTTCGACGTTCTGCGAGTGGTAGAGGCCGCCGCCGATGTAGCCGCCGGAGGCCAGGCGGATGGTGACATTGGGCGAGAACTGGCCGTTGCTGCGCCAGTAGTCGTGGCTGCATTCCACGATCTGCTCGGCGGCGGGCCAGATGTAGTCGGCGAACTCGGCGCCCTCCACCACCACGCGGATCTTGTCGTCGAGGCGGGAGAAGCCGTTGGCGGTGCCGACGATGAAGTCCTCGGCGATGGGGGCGTTGAAGACGCGCTTCTCACCGAACTCCTGCTGCAGGCCCTTCGAGACGTTGAAGATGCCGCCCTTCTCCTTGTTGGCCATGTCCTGGCCCCAGATGAAGGTGTCGGGGTTGAGCCGGAACTCCTCTCTCAGGGTTTGGTTCAGAGCCGTGATCACGCTGACGGGCGTGCCCTCGGCCTGGTGCGTGCCGTCCGGATACTGCGCGGAGATCCAGCCCTCGGGGATGACGAAGTCATGGATGGTGGCGGGATCGGGGCTCGGGGCGGCCATGGCTTTGTCGTGGGCGGCCAGGTAGCGGGCCTGGTTCTCCGTCTCGATGGCCTTGAGTTCATCCTCGCTCAGCCCGTGCGCCAGGCAGTAGGCGCGGAACCGGGGCAGGGGGTCCTTCGCCTTCGCCGCGGCCCGCTCGGCATCGTCCCGGTAGAGCTCGTGGCGGTCCGAGTTCGAGTGGCTGCCGATGCGCACGCACATGGCGTAGACCATGGCCGGGCCATTGCCGGTGCGGATGTAGGCGATGGCTTCCGCCATGGCGCGCATGGAATCCAGGAGGTCGAGCCCATCGCACTTGATGATCTTCAGGTTCGAGTAGCCGCTGAAGTTGTCGCAGATCTGGTCATTGGCGCTCTGGTCATGCTTGGGCACGGAGATGCCGTAGCCGTTGTCCTGGACGATGAAGACCACGGGCAGCTGCTCGCGGTCGGCGCCGTTGATGCTCTCGGAGCAGTAGCCTTCGGACAGTGAGGATTCGCCCTGGCTGCAGAACACTACGCTGTCGCGGCCGTAGTACTTGACGGCGCGGGCCAGGCCCACGGCGTGCTGGGTGTGGTTGCCCGTGAGGCTGGACACGTTCTGGATGCCGATGGACGGCTTCGCGAAGTGGTTGCTCATGTGGCGGCCGCCGCTGGCGACATCCGTGGCCTTGGAGATGCCGTTGAGGATGATCTCCTCGGGCGTGAGGCCGGCGGCGAGGCAGGTCATCATGTCGCGGTAGTACGGGAACAGGAAATCCTGGCCGGCGCGGAAAGCCAGGCCCGCGGCCAGCTGGATGCCGTCGTGGCCCGCGCAGGGCGCGTGATACGACCAGCCGATGGCCTGCTTCAGGTAGTTCGGGGCCTTGTCATCCAACAGGCGTCCGAGCTGCATCAGTTCATACCAGTGGCAGAGCTCCTCATGGCTGGGGGCGGATCCACCATCCAGCGCGTTCAGGGCCGCTTTCACCAGGGTCGGAGTTTCCAACATCCACCTCCACGAAGCCAGCTTCCACCGGCTGTACCAGAGCCTTTCATCATCCCATGGACCTGTCTGACGGGCCAGCGCGCAGGCCGCGGATCAGCCCCGGTGATGGGTCCAGATCAGCGCTGCGCCCTCTCGATTGGCCTCTGTGAAGGCTTTGGCGGCGCGCGTCAAAGCTGACTTCAAGGTCATGTCGTCCTCTCCCGGAAACCACAGTGTGGCGCCGGTGGGGTGCTCTCCAAGGATCCCGCGAAGCCGCGTGATCAGGACTTCCGCACCCTCCTCGCTGGTGTGCGGCATGATCAGCAGGTACTGATCCGCCGACAGCTCGATGAGCAGATCCTCGCCGCGCAGCCGGGCCGCGGCCGCGGCCAGGCGGCCCCGCGTGCCCGTGACCAGGGGCTGGGACCAGAGCGCCAAGGCGATAGGCTCCTTGCGCCGCCGGGCCATGAACAGCGAGGCCCGGAGCCAGATGTCGAGGTAGCGGCGGTTGGGCAGGCCGGAGCGGGCGCTCTGCAGGGCGCTGTCCTCCACGATGGCGCCACTGAGCTCCAGCGCATCCAGGGCCCCGTGCAGCTCCTGCTTCATGCTCTCGGATTCCAGGGTGCGAGCCATGAGATGGCCCATGGCGCGGATCAGTTCGGTCTCGCTGCGGTCGAAGGGCTTGGGGCCGTGGTGCTGCACGCACAGCGTCCCCACCACGTTCTCGCCTTCCTTCAGGGCCACGCCGGAGTAGGCCCGGATGCCGAGTTCCAGATAGCCATCGCTCTTCCGCCAGCGCGGTTCCAGGGAGGCGTCGCGGATGGTGAGCGGGCGGTCCGGATGGGCCATGACCCAGGGGCAGAACCCTTTTTCGGGGGCCTCGAACACGCCGTTCATGTTGGCGCCGTCCGCCACGGCCCACCAGAAGACCTCGTAGCCCAGCCCCGTTATGCGGGTGAGCAGAGCCCGGTCCACGCCCAGGCGGTCCACCAGCAGGGCGAGCCCATGTTCGAAGAGGCGCGCCGGGTCCGTCCGGCTGGCATTGAGCAGATCCGCCAGCGCGGCGAGATGGTTTCCCTTGGCACTGCGACGCTTGACCGCCTTCCCAGGGCTCACACATGTCTCCAGAAGGTAACCCTAGGGTGCCGGACTTTTCCCACAGCGCAAGGGCGGAGGTACAAAGCCGGTCTACCAGCTCACCACCCGGATGCTGGGACTGATCTCCTCCTGGAGCAGCCCCTCGATGTAGCGCAAGGTGCCGCTGGTGGAGGAGGGGCAGGAGCCGCAGGCGCCGTGGTAGCTGATTTGGAGGGTCTGCCCGTCGAAGGAGATGACTTCCAACCCGCCGCCATCACCGGCCAGGCCGGGGCGGATGCGGCTGTCCAGCAGCTGGTTGATGCGCTCCAGGGTGGCATCGGCGTCGCCGCCGGGCGTCAGTCCTGCCGCATCGCCCGTGTCGTTCTCCGGCAGCTTCAGATCCTCGATGGATTCGCAGATGGGGTCGATGAGGTCGGTCCACTCGGCCGAGGGTTCCTTGTTCACCGTCACGAAGCGGTCCATGTAGAACACGGAGGTCACCTTGCCCAGGGCGAAGAGGGCCGAGCCCAACGGATCGCCCACGGCCGCACCGAAATCCTTGAAGGACCGGGAGCCGGCCTTGAGGATCGCCGGATGCACCAGGAACTTCAGGGCGTCTGGATTGGGGGTGGGCTCGATGTTGATGACCTTGGGCATGGACGGCTCCCAACAAAGTTTACCAAATTCGTCAGGATTTTCGAGCCGTATCCTTTGGGCATGATCCGACCCAAGGCTCTCCTGAGCTGGTCCAGCGGCAAGGACGCCGCCTGGGCCCTCCACGTCCTCCGGCAGAGGGCCGAGGTGGACGTGGTGGGCCTGCTCACCACCACGAACGCCGCCTTCGACCGGGTGGCCATGCATGGAGTGCGGGAGTCCCTGCTGGAGACCCAGGCCGAAGCCGCCGGGCTGCCCCTCCGGACGGTGCCCCTCCCTTGGCCCTGCCCGAACGAGGCCTACGAAGCCCTCATGGCCCAAGCCTGCGCCCAGGCCGTATCCGAGGGGATCGAGGTCATGGCCTTCGGCGATCTCTTCCTGGAGGAGGTGAGGGACTACCGCATCCAGAAACTGGCGGGCACGGGCCTGAGGCCCCTCTTCCCCATCTGGGGCCTGGGCACGGCCGCCCTGGCCCAGGACATGGTGGCCGCCGGCCTGAGGGCCACCCTCACCTGCGTGGATCCCCGAACCCTGGATGCCTCCTTTGCCGGGCGCGACTTCGACGCCCCCTTGCTGGCGGACCTGCCCGCCTCGGTGGATCCCTGCGGCGAGCGGGGGGAATTCCACACCTTCGCCTGGGATGGCCCCATGTTCCGCCATCCGGTGCTGATCCGGCGGGGCGAAGTCGTGGAACGGGACGGGTTCGTCTTCGCCGATCTGGTGCCCGCATGACGCCGCAGGCCACGGGGGCGAGCCTGATGGATCCCGGCAGGCCGCTCATCCTTGTGACGGGCGCCACGGGCTACATCGGGGGGCGCCTGGTGCCCCGCCTGCTCGCCGCGGGCCAGCGAATCCGTTGCCTCGCCCGCAACCCCGACCGGCTGGCCGGCCGTCCCTGGGTGGGGGTGGAGGCGGTGAAGGGGGACGTGGGCGATCCAGCCTCGCTGGAGGTGGCCCTGAAGGGCGTGTCCCAGGCCTACTACCTGGTCCACGCCATGGGGGAGGATCGGCCTGATTTCCGCGACCGGGATCTGGGCCACGCCCTGATCTTCGCGGCGGCCTGCGCCAAGGCTGGCGTGCAGCGGATCATCTACCTGGGCGGCCTGGGGGATCCCGCCCGCCAGCGCAGCGAGCACCTGGCCAGCCGACAGGAGGTGGGGGCTGCCCTAGGCTCCACGGGCGTGCCGGTGCTGGAGTTCCGGGCGGCCGTCATCGTGGGCAGTGGCAGCGCCAGCTTCGAGATGATCCGCCACCTGACGGAGCGCCTGCCCATCATGATCACCCCGCGCTGGGTCAATACCCGCTGCCAGCCCATCGGCGTGCGCAACGTGCTGGGCTACCTCACCGAGGCCCTGGAGCACCCGGACGTGTCGGGCATCTTCGAGATCGGAGGCCGGGACGTCCTCGACTACCGGCGGATGATGCTGGGCTACGCCGAGGCCCGGGGCCTGCGCCGCCTCATCGTCCCCATGCGGGTGCCGCTGCCGATCCTCTCAGCGCTGTGGGTGGATCTGGTCACCCCGATCCCGCTGGAGCTCGTGAAGCCCCTGATCGAAGGGATGACCACGGAGGTGGTGGTCCGGGATCCCCGGGCCCTGGAGGTCTTCCGGGTGCGGCCCATGGCCTACAGGGAGGCTCTGGCCTTGGCCCTGGAGCGCCTGGATGAGGATGCGGTGGAGACCACCTGGGCCACGAGCCTCTCCAGCGAGCAGGAGGAGCAGGTCCTCGGCTCCCACGAGGGCATGTTCCTGGAGCGCCACCACCGGCACGTCAAGGCCCCGCCGTCGGTGGTATTCGACACCTTCTGCGCCCTGGGCGGGGAGAACGGCTGGCCCGCCGGCAACTGGCTGTGGCAGATCCGGGGCCTCCTGGACCGGGCTTTCCGGGGCATGGGCATGCGCCGGGGCCGACGACATCCACGGCAGCTCCGGGTGGGCGATCCCGTGGACTTCTGGCGGGTGGAGGCCCTGGAGGAGGACCGCCTCCTCCGGCTCCGGTCCGAGATGAAACTGGACGGCCATGCCTGGCTCCAGTTCACGGTGCGGCCGGAAGGGGAGGGCTCGCGCCTGGAACAGATGGCCTTCTTCGAGCCCCACGGGGTGCTCGGCCTGATCTACTGGTACTCGATGCTCCCCTTCCACCTCTTTGTCTTTCCCGGCATGATCCGGGCGCTGAAGAAGCGGGCCGAGGCGGCCATGGCAGAATCTGAGAGGTCATAACATGGCCCGACGGAGCCGCGATGAACCCAGGCAGGATGCACCGCAAGGAAGGGCCCGCAGGGCAACGTGGCTCGTTGTTCAAGGGCCCTGACGCCGCGGGGCGCCTGCCTGGGTTCATCCCCACGGGCGAGGGACGGCGGGCGTCTCCATGCAGCGTCATGCTCGTCGCGCGTAGTACCTGCTACGCGTCTCCTCGCATTCCTCGCCTCGCTCGCCCGGCGCCTCTCGCGCGGCCCCGTGGGGCCTTGCTATGACCTCTCCGGGAGCCTGACATGTATGACGCACAACGGGATGCCTGCCTGGCCGCAGCCCAGGCCGGCGGGAAGGTGCTCTTCGGGTATTTCCGCAAGCTCGATCTGGCCGCCATCACCGAGAAGACCAAGAACGACTTCGTGAGCGATGCCGATCGCGCCGCCGAAGCGGCCATTCAGGCGGAACTGGACTTCCGCTTCCCGCAGTACGGTTTTGTGGGTGAAGAGGGTGGCGCTTCCGGAGACACCGAGCGCCGCTGGATTGTCGATCCCCTGGACGGCACCCTGAACTTCGTCCAGGGCTTCCCCCACTGGTGCGTGTCCGTGGCCCTGTGGGACGCCGAGGGCCCCGTGGTGGGCTGCGTGCTGGATCCCCTGCGGGAGGACTGCTTCCTGGCCGTGCGGGGCATGGGCGCCACCTGGAACGGCAAGCCCATGCACGTATCGCAGCAGGCAGGCCTGGATGGCGCCTTCCTGGCCACGGGCTTCGCCTTCCAGCTGGGCGAGCGCTGGCCGGCCTTCAACGCCGCCCTGGGCCGAGTGTTTCCGAGGGCCAAGGGCATCCGCCGCGCCGGCAGCGCCGCCCTGGACCTGGCCCATGTCGCCTGCGGCATCTTCGACGGCTACTTCGAGCTGGGTCTAAAGCCCTGGGACATCGCCGCCGGCGCCCTCCTGGTGCAGGAAGCCGGCGGCGTCATCACCGACTGGGAGGGCGGCCAGGGGTGGTTCCAGAGCGGAAGCCTGGTGACGGGAACCCGGGGTGTGCAGCCGGAGCTGCTCGAATGCCTGAAGGCTTGAAAAGACCTGAACGAATGAACGGAATTTGAAGTGCGGAGGAGAGCGGAGGAAAAGAAATCCAGAAATCTTTTCTCCGCTTTCCTTAGCCTCTCTGCTCTCCTCCGCTTATCAGATTCCTTTTGTCTGGTGGACGACTACGCCTCGCCCTTGGCCCGCCGGCTGTAGACGACGACGTAGAGGCAGAGCGCCACCAGGGCTGCGAGACCCAGCCATTCGCCCAGGGCGCCTTCGGCTTGGTGTACCGAGAGGATGGGGAAACCCTCGGTCCACTTGAGCTTCACGAAGCTGGCCACCACGCCCATGATGGCGCCGCCGGCCATGAGGCCGCTGGCGATGAGGACGCCGCGGTTCTCCCGGGCCTTGGCGTCGGCTTCGCTGGTGCCGGGCTTGGCCCGGTTCACCAGGTGCGCCAGGATGCCGCCCAGGAAGAGGGGCGTGTTCAGCTCGATGGGCAGGTACATGCCCAGGGCGAAACCCAGGGCGGGCAGCTCCACCATGCGCAGCACGAGGGAGAGCATGACGCCGAGGCCGAAGGCATACCAGCGCAGGGGCATGGACACGGTGCCGAAGATGCCTTCGAGGATGGCCTTCATGGCGCTGGCCTGGGGCGCAGGGATGGAGGTGCCCAGGGCCATGGTGCCGTCCAGGTTCAGCTGCTTGGCCATGAGCCACATGGCGATGCCGGTGAAGAGCGCCGCCACGAAGGTGCCCACGAACTTCCAGCCGATCTGCCGGGCGGGGGTCGAGCCGATCCAGTGGCCGATCTTGAGGTCGGTGCTGAAGGCGCCGGAGGCCGCCAGGGCCGTGCACACGATGCCACCCACCATCATGGTGAGGAACATGCCGTAGCCGCCGGTGAAGTTCAGCTTGAGCATGAGCACGCCCGTGATGACGAGCGTCAGCATGGTCATGCCGCTGATGGGGTTGGTGCCGATGGTGGCGATGGCGCGGGCCGCCACGGGGGCGAAGAAGAAGGAAATGATCATGACCACGACCGTGGCGACCAGAGCGGGCATCAGGGCCTGCTGGATGCCGAGACCGAAGCTGAGGAAGGCCATCGTGCCCACCATGCTGGTGACGAGACCCACGGCGATCATGGAGCCGGCTAGGCTGCGCTCCGTGCGGACGGCCACCTTGGGGGATTCGGCGGCCGCATCGCGGTTCATGAGGGCCTTCATGTTGCTGATGATGCTGCGGATCATGTTGGGCATGGAGGCCAGCACGCCCATGACGCCCGCGCCCGCGATGGCGCCCACGCCGATGATGCGCACGTAGGCGAAGAAGACCTGCTCCGGCGTCATGTCCGCGATGAGCTTGGCGCCCGGCGGCACGATCACCGGCACATGCTGGCCGATGGCGTGGAAGAGGGGCACCAGCACGAACATGCTGAAGAAGGAGCCCGCGGCGATGACGGCGGAGTAGCGCAGGCCGATGATGTAGCCGATGCCGAGCGTGGCCGCGCTGTTCAGGAAATTGAAGGACATGAACTTGTCGCGCAGGGCCCGGCCCACCCAGACGTGCTCCAGGCGGAGGTATTCGCCCATGCCGCGGAAGATCGAGGTGATGCCGTCGTAGGCGGCGCCGATGCCGGCGGCCACGGCCAGCTCCTTGGCCTGATTGCCCGCCTTCTCACCCGTCACCAGGATCTCGGCCGTGGCGGTGGCTTCGGGCCAGGGAAAGATGCCGTGGTTTTCCACCATGAAGTGATGGCGCAGGGGCACCACGAACAGGATGCCGATGCAGCCGCCCAGGAAGCTCACCAGCACCACCTGCCACAGCGTGGGTGTGGGCACGCCGCTGCCGGGCGTCTGGGCCAGGATGTAGAGGGCGGGGATGGTGAAGGCGGCGCCGCTCACCACGTGGCTGCTGTTGGCGCCGATGCTCTGGACGATGACGTTCTCGAGAATCGTGTTCTTGCGGGGGAAGAAGCGGCTGAGGCCCACGGCGAGGATGGCGATGGGGATGGCGGCCTCGATGCCCTGGCCCAGCTTCAATGCGAGGTAGGCGGCGGCCATGCTGAAGATGGCGCAGAAGATGAGGCCCATGGTGATGGCGCGGGGGGTGGTTTCCGGCACCCCGTCCTGGGGAACGAGGGGCACGTAGGCTTCACCGGGGTTCAGCGGCCGTCGCGCATTCAAGGGCAGGCCCTTGATCTCCTGGGGTTCAGATCCGTGGGACATCGCTGACTCCTGGCCGGCTAGGCGGGATAGGCTTCGAGAACGGACGCCACCACGCGGCGCGACAGGCCGTGGTAGCCGGGGCTGGCGGCGGCGAAGATCTCGCGGGCCAGGGCGCGGGTGCGGGGATGCTGGCCCAGGGCGCCGTAGAGCGGCCGCAGGTACTTCATGCGGCCCACCCGGATCAGCACCTCGCGGATGCGGGGGAAGGCGGGTTCGTAGTCGGCGGCGGCGGCCAGCGTGAGCCACTCCACCAGGATTTCGTGGTTGCCCCGGCCCATGAGCTGGAAATGCTCATCCAGCCAGGCGCAGTCGGCCACGGAGAGCTGACGTGGCAGCTTCTGGAGGTAGACCTGCAGTTCCGCGGGTGTCCAGGCGACGATCTGCTGGGGGGCGGGCCGCCCGCCCGCAGCCCAGCTTTCCGCCAGGGCCGTGAGGTTGTCCAGTTGGGCGCTGCGGAACTGGGGCGCGGTGGCCGGGATCCCGGGTTCGTCCAGGTAGGCCTTGGCGTTCACGGCCGCCAGGGCGCCGGGCAGCTTCTGGTCCACGAAGGCGCAGAACTGCTCGGTGGTGATGGAGGTGAAGCGGAAGGCGTCCATGTAGTCGCGGAGGAAGCGCTGGAAGTCCGCCTCGCCCACCTGATGTTCCAAGGCCGCCACCATGCGGGCGCCCTTCTCGTAGGGGATGCTGGAGAAGGCATCGTCGGGATCGATGCCTTCGAGATGCAGGCGCAGAACGGTGAGGTGGGGTTCGTTCTTGAACCGCTCGAGGCTGTCCTCCAGGGCCTTCTGACCCATGGCCCAGCCCAGGGCGGCAGCGTCGTCGCCGTGGAGGGTGCGGAGGATCTTGCGCTCGGCCCAGACGGTGAAGCCCTCGTTCAGCCAGAAGTGCTCCATGCTGGCGTTGGTGACGAGGTTGCCGGTCCAGCTGTGGGCCAGCTCATGGGCCACCACGTCCACCAGGCTGCGGTCCCCCGCCAGCAGCGTGGGCGTGAGGAAGGTCATGCGGGGGTTCTCCATCCCGCCGTAGGGGAAGGAGGGCGGCAGCACCAGCATGTCGTAGCGGTCCCAGGGGTAGGGCCCGAAGAGCCCCTCGGCCTTCAGGATCATGGCCTCCACACCCTCGAACTCCCAGGCGGCCGCGGCCACCGTTTCCGGCTCGGCCCACACCCGGGCCCGGGGGCTGAGATCGCGAGATTCCAGTCGTCCCACGGCCAGGGCCAGGAGGTAGGAGGGGATGGGTTGGGGCATCGTGAAACGGAAGCTGTGGCGGCCGTCGCCGGTGGCTTCATTCCCCGTGGGCCCAGCGGACATCACGGCGGTGAGGCCCTCGGGCACCGTCACCTCCGCCTGGTAGGCGATGCGTGCGATGGGCGTGTCCTGGCAGGGCACCATGGTGCGGGCGTGGATCTGCTGGCACTGGCTGAACAGGTAGGGCGCGACCTTGCCCTCGGTCTGCTCGGGATCCAGCCACTGGAGGGCCATGGCGTCCGCGCCCGTCCGGTAGGTGATGGCCACTTCCCGGGTGCCCGCGGGCACCTCCAGCCGCAGACGCTGGCCCAGGATCGCGTCCACCTCCCCCAGCACCCAGGCGATGGGGCCGTGGCCGGGTACCTGCACGGCGCGGATCTCGAGGCCCTTGGTATCCAGGTCCAGCGGACCCGACACCGCCTCGCCGAACTCCAGCACCACCTCCCCGTCGATGCGCTTGGCGGCGAAGTCCACCCCCAGCTTCAGACGCAGGCGCCGGGCCTTGGGCTGGGCAGCATCGTAGTAGGAATGCGGATCAGGGCGGTGCATGGGGACCTCGGGAGACCCGCCATCATCCCACGGGGCCCCGATTGGCAAGCGTCACAACTAGGAGGCCCCGCGAGCGGGGCCTCTGTAAGAAAAAGGTGGCGGTGGACGATTCAGTGATCGTCACGCTCGTGGGGCTCCTCCCGGGGTGCTTCCGGGCTCGGCGTCGTCGCATCCGGGCCCGTGGCGGTCACGATCGAATGGACGCCGAATTCGTGGACGAGCCGCCCTCCTTCGTGGGCCACTCGGGTGAGTTGGCCCAGGCCGACGAGGTAGGCGAACAGGAACACCACCGACACGGTCTGCCGGAGCCAGGCCCTGGGCTCCCACTTGAGCACGAGAGGGACGAGCACCAGGATCGCGAAGGCCAGGGTGAGGAAACTGAACACGACCTGCCCAGTCTCCGCCAGGGACTCGTGGCGCTCCAGGGCGGCGGTGATCTGCGGCGTGCGTTCCGCAAGCCGGCCGGCGGCCTCCCCCGTGGCCACGGCCAGGAACAGGCTGAGGGTCCCGAGCCCCATCAAGACCAGCGCCGCCAGGGACCAGCCCTCCCGGGCCCGGCGCCAGAAGATCGCCGCCAGGATGAAGAGGGGGGCGACGTAGAGCAGTGCGATCGGGAAATGGATGATCAGGGGATGGAGGCTGGTCCAGGTGGGCAAGGGAGGCATGGTGACCACCTCAGCCGATGGTGAGGAAACGGGCGCTCGCGGTGAAGGAGGACGGGCACTTCTCCTGCGGGCGGGTGGTGCTCGTGTACCCGCAGACCGGGCAGACATAGAAGCTGGCGTTCTGGGTCTTCCAGCCATCCAGGTTGTTAAGGGCCTCCTGGTAGAGCCGGGCGTGCTCCGCCTCCGCTGTCTTGGCGTAGTTGAAGGTTCGGATGGCGTCCACCTTGCCCTCCTTGCGGGCCTGGGTGAGGAATCCCGGGTACATCACATCCCGTTCGTAGGTCTCCCCCTTGATGGCGGCCTGGAGGTTCTCGCGGGTGGACTTGACCTCGGGTGCTTTGATGTCGGCCTTCGGTTCGGCACCCAGAGTCTTGATCACCTGGGCGTGGTTGGCGGCGTGGATCTCCTCGGCCTTCGCGGCAGCCCGGAAGAGCGCAGCGGCCTTGGCGTAGCCCTCCTTCTGGGCCTTCGTCGCGTAGGCCAGGTAGGTGGCACGGGCATTGGACTCGCCGTTGTAGGCCGCCTGCAGGTCGTTCAAGGTGCCGGTCTGGGGAGTGGGGTTGGCGGGGCCGGCGGCCGACAGGAGGGTGGCGCCCAAGGCCAGGGGGCTAAGAAAAGCGGATCGGAATCGGATCATGGAGGTCCTCCGGTGTGGGGCACGGCCCGGACCGGATTGTGCAGGGCGCGTGCCAGAAGTCCCAGAGGCCTGGATGCTTCGAAATTCCAAGATTTACGTACCGATGCCCACGAGGATCTACCCCGGTACCCGTACCAATCTTCGAACGATTGTCAGGATTCTTGAACGCTGCGGCGCTTCAGCCGGTAGTGCAGATCGCTCCGCGAGATGCCCAAGCGCCGGGCGGCTTCGGCCTGCACACCCCGGCTTTCGTGAAGGGCCCGGTCGACCAGCTGTTCCTCCAGGGCTGAAACCAGCGCCGGCATGTCCGTCGGCAGGGGGAGCCCCCCCGCGAAGGTCTCGAGGTCGGGCGGGTTCGCCGCGCCCAGACTGGACTCGAGGGGGAAATCCTCCGCCCCGATGTCGGGGCCCTTCGCCAGAATGCAGGCCCGCTCGATGAGGTTCCGGAGTTCCCGGATGTTGCCGGGGAACGGATAGGCCTGCAGCCGGGCCAGGGCCCCGGTGGTCAGGGAACGGCGCGGCAGGCCCATGTCCCGGATCGCATGGCTGAGGAAGTGGGTGCACAAATCCGGGAGATCCTCCATGTGCTCGCGCAAGGGAGGGACCCGGATGGGCACCACGGCGAGGCGGAAGTAAAGGTCCTCGCGGAACAAGCCCTCCCGCACCCGCGCCGGCAGATCGCGGTGGGTGGCCGCGATCAACCGGACATCCACATGGCGGGGGGTCCGGCTGCCCACGCGCTGGACCATCCCGTCCATCATCACCCGGAGCAGCTTGGCCTGGAGAGAAGACGGCATCTCCCCGGCCTCGTCCAGGAACAGAGTCCCGCCGTGGGCAGCCTCGAAGAGCCCCTCGCGGGCCCGGTCGGCCCCGGTGAAGGCCCCCCGCTCATGGCCAAAGAGTTCGCTCTCGAGGAGCGTTTCGGGCATCGCGGCGCAGTTCACGGCGACGAAGGGTTTCGGGGCCCGCGGGCTCAGCGCATGGAGCGCCCGCGCCACGAGTTCTTTGCCCGTCCCCGTCTCACCGGTGATCAGCGCCGTCGCCTGGGTGGGGGCTACACGCTGGAGGGTGTCCCGGAGCTGGGTCATGGGGGCGCTGAGGCCCAGCAGGCCGCGGAGCCCTTCCGGGTGGCCCGCCTGCCGACGCAGGCGGCGGTTCTCCTTCAGGAGCCCACCATGCTCAAGCGCCCGGTGCACGGCGGCTTTGATCCCCTCGGGATCGAAGGGTTTCTGCACCACGTCGAAGGCCCCTTGACGCATGGCCGCCACGGCCAGTTCGACGGTGGCGTAGGCCGTGAGGAAGACGATGGGGACGGCGTCCTCTCCCTGCCAGGCGGCCGCCATGACGTCGAGGCCCTCGCCATCGCCGAGCTTCTGGTCGGTGATCACCAGGTCCGGTGCCTCGTCCTCCAGGCGCTGCCTGGCCTCGGCAACCGACGCCGCCTCCACCACCCGGTGCCCTGCTTCCTGCAGCACCATCCGCAGGAGTCGGCGCAGGTTGGCCTCGTCGTCCACGATCAGGATGGTGCCCATGGGGCGTCCTCCTCAGGGATCCGCAGGCCGAAACGGACGCAGCCCACCCGGTTCTCCTCCAGGAGCAGATCCCCCCCATGTCCACGTGCCATGGAACGGGCGATCGCCAGGCCGAGCCCGGTTCCCCGCGGCTTGGTGGTGAAGAAGGGCTCTCCCAGCCGGGCGGCCACGGCAGGAGGGATCGCATCGCCTTCGTTTTCCACGAAGAAGACCGAGCATTCCGCCTCCTGCCGGACGCCCATGCGGATCCGGCGCCCGCGGGGCGTGGCGTCGATGGCATTGAGGAGCAGGTTGAGCAGGGCCTGCTGGACCTGGAACGGGTCCAGATTGGCCAACCGGTCTTCGGAGGGAGCGACCTCCAGTTGCAGCCCCGCCTCCTCGGCCCTGGCCCTGGCCAGCCCAGCGGCCGAACCGAGGGCCGTGGCGATCTCCACGCTCCTTCGCTCAGGCGGCCGCTGCCGGGCATATGCCAGGAAATCCTCCGTGAGCCGCTCCAGGCGCAGGGATTCCTGGGCCAGGATCGAGAAGAATTCATCCCGGTTCTCCGGCGAGGCGTCGGGGCGGCTGGTCGCCGTGAGCGCCGTGCGGATCATGGCGACTGGGTTGCGGATCTCATGGGCGATGGCCCCGGACAGCCGGCCGATCGCCGCCAGCTTCTCCTCCTGGACCAGGCGGTCCCGGGTCCGGGCCAGCTCGGCCATGCCGGCGCGCACTTCGGCTTCCTGGTGCCACTGCTGGACCACGAGCAGGCGGACGATGATGGCGAACAGAAGGAAGATGAGCGCCACGGTGGTGGCCTCGAAGTATTCGACGAGCGCCCCCGCTGGCGTGGACCCCGCGGGAGTCCAAACTTGGAAGATGGTGAGGCCGCTGGCCACCAGCACCGTGGCTGCCAAACCGGCCAGGGATAACCAAAACGCCGAGGCCAGGACCGGGATGACGAGCAGGACCACATAGTGGCTCTCCTGCCCAGAGTTGATCCTCGCGAGGATGACCGCGAACAGGAGATGCACGGCCACCGAAACTCGCGCGAAGGTGCCTGGCCGCAGCCACTCCCGACCGGACATGAGCCAGAGCTCGCCGAGGAGGAGCAGGAACCGAAGGCAGAGCGCCAGTGCGATGGCGAAGGGCAGGGACCCGAGGAGGGGGCGGAAGACCAGGTGGATGCCAAGCAGGCAGAGCAGCACCCCCAGGCTGAGCAGGATGAGGATGCTGTTCTGCCTGCGGAAGGCGGCGAGTTTCAGAGGAGGTGGAGATCCCCAGATGCCCGTGGCGAAATGGGAGGTGTCTTTCCCCATGCGTTGATTTGAGCCCTATTCCTCGTCCGGCGCCAGTCCTTCCACCTTCTTCATCTTGATGACATCGCCGTGATCCTGGACGATGCAGCGCAGCCAGTCCTCGGGGGCCTTGGGATGGGTGACCTCGCCCTTCCCGTTGCGCACGTTGCCGTCGAGGTATTTCCAGATGAGGGATTCGCCCAGCTTCTTCCACCGGCCCATGAGCTCCTCGGACTGGTTGGCGGCGCGCTGAGTGAGGTAGGCCTGAGCCTGGGCGGGGTCCTGCTTGTAGAGGTCCAGGGCCTTGCGGTCCACGTCCGCCTGCTCGGTCAGATAGCGGCCTTCGAATTCGCGCTGCACCTTCTGGACATCCACGATCATGTCGCTCCAGCGGGTGTAGGTGTAGTTGCTCACGAAGTTGAAGGTCCAGAAGGCGCTGTCCCAGCTGAAGGCGTCGAAGTTGCCCGTGCCGATGGCGAAGGCCTTGGGGGGAGCGGTGATGCCGCAGGAGATGGGCTGGTAGACCGTGGTGTAGGTGTCGTCCACGCCGAACCAGAGGATGCCGCCCACGGGGCCGGGCATCCAGCCGCGGGCCTGGCTCACGAAGGAGAAGCCGGTCTGCTGCGTGCTGATGGCGCGCTCGTGGAGGTACTCCTGGCCATCCACCTTCCAGGTCATGGGACGCCAGCGGTAGGGCAGCTTGTAGGGCCCGGCGCCCACGTCCTTGGTCATGTCGAACTCGGTGCCTTCGAAGTGGTCGCGCATGAGCTGCATGGCGTCATGCACATCCAGCTTCTGGTCCGGCTTGATGAAGAGCGGCATGGGTTTGGCGCCCTTCACCGCCTTCACGTAGTCGATGGAGAGGTTCAGGCTGGGCGCGGCGCGGCGGAACAGGCTCCACACGCGGGCCTCGCAGGCGCGCAGGGCGCCGAAGCTCAGGGGCGCGTAGGTGTCGGCGAAGCTGAAATCCTTGTCCTCGCCCTTGAAGTAGCCCTTCTCCCGGGCGAAGGGGATGAGGTCCTTGCTGTAGAGGGCGGCGTTGGGATCATTCAGGGGGAACTGGCGGATGCGGGCCTGGTTGGCATGGGCGCTGATGGTGCCGTCGGGCAGCTTGTAGGCGACCCACAGGGCCCCCTTCTGGCCCTTGCCCTTGCCGATCATCTCGAGGATCCAGACTTCGTTGGGGTCGGCGATGGAGAAGCTCTCGCCCTCTGAGGCGTAGCCATAGGTCTCGGCCAGACTGGTCATGACCTGGATGGCCTCGCGGGCGGTCTTGGCGCGTTCCAGGCCGATGTAGATGAGGCTGCCGTAGTCCACGATGCCGCTGGGCACCTGCAGCTCCTTCCGCCCGCCGAAGGTGGTCTCGGCGATGGTGACCTGGTGCTCGTTCATGTTGCCGACACGGGTGTAGGTCACGGGGGCTTCAGGAATGCTGCCCAGCACCTTGCCCGTGTCGAAGGTGAAGCCGCTGTCCCACTCCCGGATCACGCGGACTTCGCCTGGGCTGTGCTTCGCGCCGGGCTTGAAATAGAGCTCGCCGTAGAGGGTGTGGCTGTCGGCGGCGTAGGTGATCATGGTCGAGCCGTCCTTGCTCGCGCCCTTGGTGATCAACAGGTTGGTGCAGGCCTCCAGGGCCGCGCCGGCGGTCAGGAGGGTGGCGAGTAGGACGATGGGGCGGAGACGCATGGAGATCCTTGAAATGAGGGTGGGTCAGAAGCGAAGGCTGGTGCCGAGTGAAACGAGGGCGCGGGTCGGGCCGTAGTCGACGCGATGGCCCCAGAAGGACGACATGTCACCGTGGACATAGCGGAGTTCCAGGGTGGCATGGGGATTGAACCGCCATCCGGCCCCCGCGGAGAAGGTCAGGCTCCATTCCGTGTCGGTGTCGGTCCCCGTGCCTGGTTCAGCGCCTCGCCGGGTTTCGTTCCAGAGGGTCCCGCCCACGCCGAGGATGCCGAAGAGCCCGCTCCGGCTATGGTCCTCCAGGTGGGGCATCCATTCATAGGCGACGGTATAGGCCTCCATGCGGCTGCGCACCAGGTTCGGTACGGTGACCCAGGTGCTGCCGTTCCAGGCGGTGGTGAGGCCCCGCTGGATCGATCCGGAGGAATCCGCCCGCAGGTAGTCGATCCGGAGTCGGCTGAGGAAGCGGCTCTCCCGGTTGAAGTGGACCTGGATGCCGGCCTGGAATCCGGGGTCGAAGTACGAGCCCCACTCGCTGGTGGGCTGGATCACGGCGAGTCCGATGCCGAAGCGGTTGCCCCCCGGGTTCTCCTGGGCAGGGAGGGCCAGGGCCGCGGTGACAAGCAGGAGTGGAAGGGCTGGGAATCTCATGTGGGAAGGCTACCAGATGGCCGGCCGGACCTTCTCCGGCCGCTTCATGGGATCTCCATCCTTGCAGCCGAAGGCTTCGTAGAACTCGGGAAGATTGGCCAGGGGCCCGTTGACACGGAATTTGGCGGGGCTGTGGGGATCGGTGACGGCTCGGAGGCGGATGGCCTCCTCGCGGGTGAGGGTGCGCCAGGTCTCGGCGTAGCCCAGGAAGAAGCGCTGCCCCGGAGTGAAGCCCCCGATTTTTCCGACCGGGGCTTTGCCCTTCTGGCTCAGCTGCCAGGCATCCCAGGCGATCTTGAGGCCGCCCAGATCGGCGATGTTCTCGCCCAGCGTGAGCTTCCCGTTGAGATGGAGACCGGGCAGGGGCTCGAAGGCGTCGAACTGCTTCACCACCAGCTCGGCGCGGGTGTTGTAGGCCTTCTCGTCTTCGGGCGTCCACCAGCTCTTCAGATTGCCATCGGCGTCGTACTGGCGGCCCTCGTCATCGAAGCCGTGGGTCATTTCATGGCCGATGGTGGCGCCGATGTTCCCGTAG
Organism: Geothrix campi; assembly: GCF_024609265.1. Classification (GTDB taxonomy): domain Bacteria; phylum Acidobacteriota; class Holophagae; order Holophagales; family Holophagaceae; genus Geothrix; species Geothrix campi. The sequence goes on from NZ_JANHMP010000002.1 coordinate 493,981, forward strand.
TTGACGGCATCGTCGGCCGTGGCGTCGAAGTAGGGCGGCTGGAGGATGCCCGCCGGGAACACGATCTCGTTCATGGTGGGGCTGTAGTAGGCGTTGTTGGTCTGGGGCGTCATGCTCCATTCGTTGCGGTCGATGGGTCGGCCGAGCTTCGCCAGGCGCCGCTGGAACTCGAAGCGGTGCGTCTCGAGGTAGTTGAGGACGTAGGGCTGGCGCTTGACTTCCAGCCTGGCGTAGTCGCGCCAGACATCGGGATAGCCGATTTTCACGCGCATGGCGGCCAGCTTCTGCCGAGCCCTCGCCTTGGTGGGAGCGCTCATCCATTCGAGGCCGTCGATGCGGGCTCCCAGGGCCGTGCGCAGGTTCTCCACCATCGCCAGTACCTTGGCCTTGCTGCTGGCCGGGAAGGCGCGTTGGACATAGAGCTTGCCCAGGGTCTCCCCCAGGCCGCGATCTGCGGCGAACATCACGCGCTTCCAGCGGGGGTGCTGGGCGGTGGTGCCCTGGAGCTTCGTCCCGAAGAAGGTGAAATCCTCCTGCTCGAAGGCCTTGGGCAGGGCTGGGGCCGCTTCGTGGAGGAGCGTCCAGCGCAGGTAGACGCGCCACTCCTCCGCTGGCACCTCCCGCATCATCCGCCCAAGCTCGGCCATGAAGAGGGGCTGCCGCACCACGAACCGGTCCGGCGCAATCACGCCCTGGGCCTTCAGGTAGAGCTCCACGGGGAAGCCCGGCGCGGCGGACTGGAGCTGCCCGGGCGTCATGGCGTGGTAGATGGCGTTGGGGTCCCGCTGCTCCACCCGGGTCATGCTCGCTCTGGCGAGACGCGTCTCCAGGGCCAGGATGCGGTCGGCGTCTCCGGCCTGGAAGCCGGCCATGGTCATCATTTTCGCGACATGGGCCCGGTAGCTGGCGAGGAGCTCCTTCGACTTGGGGTCGTCTTTCAGGTAGTAGTCCCGATCCGGCAGGCCGAGGCCGCCCTGGGCCAACACCATGGAATAACGGCTGCTCTCCTTGTCGTCCTGCTCGACGCCGAAATAGAAACCCGCAGATGCGCCCTGCCGGTGCAGATCCGCCAGCGCGGCCACCAGGGTGATCGCATTCGTCACCCCGTCGATGCGCGCGAACAGCGGAGCCAAGGGCTTGAGCCCCGCGGCCTCGATGCCCGCCTCGTCCATGCCGCTGGCGTAGAAGTCCCCGACCTTCCGCGTTTCGGAACCCGGAGCGGCCTTGGCGGCTGCCGCGGCTTCCATGATCTCCCGCAGGATCTGGTGGGTCCGGGTGTCGATTTCCTGGTCCACGCCGTAGCGCTCGTATTCGGCGGGGATGGCCGTGCGTTTCGCCCAACCACCCACGGCGTACTGGAAGAAGTCCTGGCAGGGCTTCACGGTGGAATCGAGGTTCGCGGGATTGAAGCCCTTGTAAGGCAGCTGGGCAGATAGCGGTGCCATCAGCGCCAGGGCGAGAAGTGCGGATCGAGTGTTCACACCATTTCCTTTTATCGATCTCCGGAAGGCGCAACCTTCCGGAGCAGGGGCTACCAGATGGCCGGCCGCACCTTGACGTCCCGCTTCATGGGCTGGCCGTCGGTGCAGCCGAAGGCGTCGTAGAACTCCGGCAGGTTGGACAGGGGGCCGATCACACGCTCCCGGCCGGGGCTGTGGGGATCGGTCTTGAGGCGCACGGAGAGCGCGGCCTCGCGGATGTGGTTGCGCCACACCGCCGCGGCACCCAGGAAGAAGCGCTGGGGCCCGGTGAACCCGTCGATGGGGACGGGAACGGGCTTGCCCTTCAGGCTGTTCTGGTAGGCGGCGAAGGCGATCTTCAGGCCGCCGATGTCGGCGATGTTCTCGCCGAGGGTGAGCTTGCCGTTCACGTGTTCGCCCTTGAGGGGTTCGTAGGCGTCGTACTGCTTCACCACCAGGTCCGTGCGCGACTGGTAGGCCTGCTTGTCCGCCTCGGTCCACCAGTTCTTGAGGTTGCCTTCCGCGTCGAACTGGCTGCCGCTGTCGTCGAAGCCATGGGTCATCTCGTGGCCGATGACAAAGCCCAGGGCCCCGTAGTTCACGGCGTCATCCGCCTTCGCGTCGAAGAAGGGCGGCTGGAGGATGCCGGCCGGGAACACGATCTCGTTCATGGTGGGGCTGTAATAGGCATTCACGGTGGGCGGCGTCATGCCCCACTCCGTGCGGTCGATGGGTTTACCCAGCTTCGCCAGGTTTTCCTGGATGCGGAAGGCGGCCGCCCGGCGCACGTTGCCGAAGTAGTCATCCCGCTTGATGTCGAAGGCATAGGTCTTCCACTTGTCGGGATAGCCGATCTTCACCCCGAAGGCATTGAGCTTCGTGAGGGCCTGCTGCTTGGTCTCGGGGCTCATCCAGTCCAGGTTCGTGATGCGCTCCCGCAGGGCCACGCGGAGGTTCTCCACCAGCTCGAGAACCTTCTTCTTGGCTTCGGGGGGGAAGGCCACCTTCACGTAGAGCTGGCCCAGGGCCTCGCCCAGGGTGCCGTCCGTCATGGCCTCGATGCGCTTGGCGTGGGGCTCCCGCTCGGGGGTGCCGTTCAGCACCTTGCCGTGGAAGGCGAAGGCTTCTTCGCCAAAAGCCTTGGGCAGCAGGTTGGCGGTGGCGCTGAGGGCATGCCAGCGCAGGTAGGTGCGCCACTGGGGGGCGGGCACCTCGGAGGCCAGCTTGCCGAAGGCCTGGAAGAAGGAGGGCTGGCTGAGGTTCAGGTCGGCGAGCTTGACGCCGCGGGCCGCGAAATAGCCCTTCCAGTCGAACCCGGAGGCCTCGGCCACCATCTGGTCGAGGGTCCGCTTGTTGTAGGTCTTCTGGGGGTTCCGCAGCTCCACGCGGGTCCACTGGGCTTGGGCCAGGCGGGTTTCCAGGTCCAGCACCACCTTGGCGCGGACCCGGGCGAGAGCAGGGGCGTCGCCGGCCAGTTCCAGCATCCTGGCGATGTGGGCCTCGTACTTGGCGCGGATGTCCCGGCTGCGGGCGTCGTCCTTCAGGTAGTAGTCGCGGTCGGGCAGGCCCGTGCCTCCCTGGCCCAGGTAGCCCAGGTACTGGGTGGAGGCCTTGGCGTCCTGGCGCACGAAGAAGCCGAAGCCGCCGGGCAGGCCCTGGGCGTGCAGCTTGGCCAGCAGAGCCGGGAGCTGTTTCGTGTCCTTGAGGCCGTCGATGGTGGCGAAGATGGGCTTCATGGGCGCCAGGCCGCGCCTCTCGATGGCGCCCTCGTTCATGCCGGAGGCGTAGAAGTCGCCCACCTTCTGCTGGACGCTGCCCTTGGCCCAGGCGGTCTTCGCGCTGGTCTCGTTCAGGATCTTCTGGAGGATGGCCCGGTTCCGCTCGCTCAGTTCCTCCATGGCGCCATAGCGGGACTTGTCCGCGGGGAGGCTGTGGGACTTGAGCCAGCCGCCGTTGGCGAACCGGTAGAAGTCGTCGCAGGGCTTCACGGTGGTGTCGAGGTTGGCGGGGTCGACGCCGAGCTTGGACTGGGCGACGAGGGAGAAGGCTGCCAGGCCCAGGCAGAGGTAGAGAGAGGCTCGGAGGGGGGACGCCATGAACAACCTCGTAAGATGAGGGTAAAAGCCTATCAGGAAGGTGCGCGAAGGGATATGTGGATCACTTTCTGCACTTCCGAATGCACGACGCCCTGGTCGTCGCGCAACTCGACCGGGTAGGTGCGGTCCACCTTGGGCTGTTCCTCGAGCAGGCGGCGGATCTCGGCCACCTCGGCCTCATCCACCCGGAAGGTGGCGAAGAGGGTGCCGCGGCCCGGCTTGCGGAAGCGGATGGAGGCGGCCTTGTCCCATACGACGTACTCGGGCCCCAGCCGGTGGATCAGCATGAGCATGTAGAAGGGATCGACCGCGGCGTAGAGGCTGCCGCCGAAGATGGTGCCCACGTAGTTCCGGGTCCGCCAGGAGAGGGGCAGGCGCACGCGGACCTCGGACCAGTCGGAGGCGATGAAGGTCACCCGGGCGCCCGTGCCCCGGAAGCAGGGCCAGACGTTGAACGCCCAGCGGTAGAGGCGGGTGCGGAAGGATTCGCGCAAGGGATTCGAGGCAGCTAGAACCGGACCGTGACCTTCTCGCCTTCCTTCATGTGCACGGTGTCGATGAAGCGGACCTGGCGCGCGCCGTAGGTGAGGATGAGGCTGGAAGTCCGGACGCCATGGCCGAAGTGCAACACCCCCTTCAGGAGGTTGCCTTGGGTCACGCCGCAGGCGGCGAAGACGATCTGCTTGCCGGGGCAGAGGTCATCGGTGAAGTAGATGCGGTTGAAATCCACGCCCATGGCCTCGGCCTTCTCCCGGCTGGCGGTGTTGGTGTCCACCTTGAGGCGGCCCTGGATCTCGCCGTTGAGGCACTTCAGGGCGGCGGCGGACAGCACGCCCTCGGGAGCCCCGCCGGTACCCATGACCGCGTGGATGCCCGTGCCGCTGACGGCGGCGCTGATGGCGGCGCTGAGATCGCCGTCACCGATGAGCTGGATGCGGGCGCCGGCCTTGCGGATGTCGGCGATGAGCTGGGCGTGGCGCTCCCGGTCGAGGACGGTGACGGTGATCTCCTCGACCTTGCGATCCAGGGACTTGGCGATGATGTCGAGGTTCTCCTGCACGGGGGCGTCGAGGCTCACCTTGCCCTTGGCCGCGGGGCCCACCACCAGCTTCTCCATGTAGAGATCCGGGGCGTGCAGCAGGCCGCCCTTCTCCGTGGCCGCCAACACCGCGATGGCGTTGGGGGCGCCGGTAGCGCAGAGGTTGGTGCCTTCGAGGGGATCCACCGCGATGTCCACGGCCGGGTGGTCACCATCCAGATCTGCCCCCATCCCCACCTTCTCGCCGATGTAGAGCATCGGCGCCTCGTCCCGCTCACCTTCGCCGATGACGATGGTGCCGTCCATGCGGACAGTCTCCATGGCGTGGCGCATGGCCTCCACCGCCAGCTTGTCGCTGTGCTTGCGCCGGCCATGGCCGATGGAGGAGGAACAGGCGATGGCGGCCTGTTCCACCACACGCAGGAATTCGAGGGACAGGGTCTGTTCCATGGGGGCTCCCGGGGAGGCTGGTCGAGGCAAGGTCAGGCGAGTCGGTTCACGCTCTGGTGAATCCACTCGAGGAAGCCCTCGGACCCGGCCTCCACGGGAAACATCAGAATCTCCGGGACTTCGTAGGTATGCAGGTCAGAAATCACTTCCGACACCTGGGGGAAGAGTTCCCGGGTGGTCTTGATGATGAGCATCACCTCTTCATCCAGGTGGGTCTCGCCTTTGAAGTAGTAATAGCTCTTGATGCTGGGGACGATGTTCACGCAGGCGGCATAGGCCTGATCCACCAGGGCGGCGGCGATGGTCAGGGCTGTCTCCTCGCTGCCACAGGTGGTCATGATGGTGCAGGCGTCGCTCATCGGGTGGGCTCCCCGCCCGGCGGGCGGAACCGGTCATTGTAGCTTGGGAGCGGGGCCAAGGCGGATCACGAAAGGCCAGGTGGCCTGTCTGGGGCATTTGGGTGGTCTGACCGCGGGCGCGCACTGGCTGTGCCCAGCTCTGTCTCCTAAATCCCACTCGGAGGTCGGTCGCTTACCCTTCTAGGGTTTTGGCCCACCCGGTCGGGATTCGAACTGCGTCTGGCTGCGCCAGCCGCCGGTCTCGCTCCGGCGCGACATCTAGTCGCGCCTCCACGATCCCACTCGGAGGTTCGAATCATTTTTTCGTTTCATCCAGATAGTCAAAGGGGGGTGCCTGCGGGCACCCCCCTTTGACTATCTGGTCGGGGCGAGAGGATTCGAACCTCCGACCTCTCGGTCCCGAACCGAGCGCTCTACCAGGCTGAGCCACGCCCCGACGAAGGTTTGACTTTACTGGAAACGGTCGGGGGCGTCCAGTCTGGCTCTATTCCTGCTCGAGGCCGAGGCGGATGCGCTCTTTGCGGCGGGCTTCAAGGAGGCGCAGGGCGCGGCGGAGGGGATCGGGGTCCTCGGGTTGGACCGGCTTTTCCTCGGGTGGGTCGCAGGGCACGATCTGGAGGCCGGTCAGGCCGAGACCCAGGGCGCGCTGGATGCGGTCGCGGATCTGGGGCCACACGGCGGTGGCGGCCTCGCGGAGGGGACCGATGCGGGTCAGTTCCCAGCAGCCCATCACGAGCACGTTCCGCTCTACGCGCAGAGGGCGGGTGCGGTCGGCCAAGGCGGGTCCGACGACGAAGGACCAGGCCTGGCGGAGGCGGGCCAGGGCCTTCTGATCGGGCTGGCGAGCCCCCAGGGGCACCAGGCGCGGCATGCGACGGCGGTTGGTCATCAGGGCTTCCAGCGGGGCGGGGACAGGGGGGCGCAGGCCCGTTCGCCATTAAGCAAAATGGGGGTGGCGAGGGTGGGGACCATGGCATTGGTCCCGGGTTCGAACAAGGGCTGGAGCAGGTTGTGGAGCTCGCCGCCATGGCGGAACAGCACCTCGTCCACGCTCCGCACGCGGCTGGCGGGAATGGCGTTGGGTTCGCAGAAGGCGAGCACCTCCCCGACGGTGCTGGCGAGGGTGCGCGCCTCGATGAGCGCCACGAGCTCCTCTCGGTCCTTCACGCGGCCCCGGTTCTTCCGCCATTCGGGACGCTTCTCCAGATCCAGGCCCAGCCACATGGCCAGCACCTCGAACTGCCGGTCGCTGCCCACGGCGATGGCCACATCGCCATCGGTGCAGCGGAACGACTGGTAGGGCACGATCTGGGCATGGGCATTGCCCCAGCGTTGCGGAGCCTTGCCGGTCATGAGGGACCCGGCGGCGACGTTCACCAGCCCCGCCAGGGCAGCCTCCATGAGGGGGACCTCGATATGGATGGCCTCGCCGGTGCGCTCGCGGTGGAGCAGGGCGGCTTGGATGCCATTGGCGCAGTAGAGCCCGGCCAATACGTCGACCAGGGCCACGCCCACCTTCATGGGGCGGCCTTCAGGTTCCCCGGTGATGGCCATCCAGCCACTTTCTGCCTGGATGATGAAGTCGTAGCCGGCCCGGCGGGAGGCCGTGACATCTGAGGCGAAGCCGCGCACGGAGGCCAGGATGAGCTTGGGGAACTTCGCGTGGAGGCGCTTCCAGCCCAGACCCAGGCGATCCGCGGAATCGGCGCGGAAATTCTCCACCAGCACATCCGCGTCCTTCAGCAGGTCGAAGAGGCCGGCCCTGCCTTCCTCGGTGTGCAGATCGATGGTGCCGCTCCGTTTGCCCCGGTTGGCACAGCGGAAGTAGGCGCTCTCCCCGCTGTCGCCATCCTCGAAGGGGGGGCCCCAGCCGCGGGTGGGGTCCCCCTCCGGGGGTTCCAGTTTCTGCACCTCGGCGCCGAAGTCCGCCAGCAGCTGGGTCGAAAATGGGCCTGCGAGTACGCAGGACAGATCCACGATCCTGAAGTGGGACAAGGGCTTGGGCATCGGGTTCTCCGCCACCCAGCCTACTTCATGTGCCCGCGGGGGATCAGCTGGCGGCCACGGTCCGGCGGTAGGCCGTGGTCAGTGTGGTGGCGATCTCCTCGGGAGTGTGGGCCAGGAAATCCTGGCGCTGCATGAGGTGGACCAGCTGGCCGTCCTTGAAGATGGCGGCCTGGGGGCTGGTGGGCATGGCGCCCTCGAAGTACTCCCGCGCCTGGGCGGTGGCCTCCTTCTCCATACCCGCGAAGACCGTAACCAGATTGTCGAAACGCAGGCCCTGGGACCGCAGAGCTTCGGTGACACCAGGCCGGGCACCCGCCGCAGCGCAGCCGCAGACGCTGTTCACCACCAGCAGGGTGGTGCCTGGGCGCTGAAGCGCTTCATCCACCTGGCCGGGGGTCAGGAGCTGTTGGAAGCCTTCCCGGACCAGTTCCTCACGCATCGGGGCGACCATGTATTCGGGATAGTTCGACACGACTTCCTCCTCGGGCCTTAAAGTTTACCGATTAAGTAAAGATTGATCCAGGTCACAATTCACGATCATGAGGAGGAGTCATGCACGTGGCCCTGATGGGCGGAAGCCTCCGTCCCGCTTCCCTGAATGCCCGTCTGCTTCACCATCTGGCCGGCTTGCTGGAGGCCCAGGGTCGGGAGGTCTCCACTTTCGTGGGCGAGGCCTTGCGCTTGCCCCTCTATGAGGAAGGCCTGGCAGCTCCGGAGGGGGCCCAGGTCCTTCATGAGGCTCTTCGACAGGCCCAGGGTCTGGTGATCGTTTCGCCGGAATACAACTCGGGCATCCCGGGTCACCTGAAGAACGCGGTGGACTGGATCAGCACCATGGGGCCCAGCCCCTGGCAAGGCCTGCCGGTCCTGCTGTGCGCGGCCAGCCCGGGCGCCTTCGGTGGTGCCCGCGGCCTCGTGGCATGGCGGGCGACCCTGGCGAACATGGGCGCGCTGGCTTATCCCGGGGCGATCACGGTCCCTCATGCGGACCAGCAGCTCGATGAGCACGGAGCACCGACGGATCCCCGCAGTGCCGCCTCCGTGGACAAGACCCTGGGCGGATTCCTGGCCCTGGCGGCACGACTCCGTCCAGAGCCGTAAACCCGAGTTCATGCGATCCTGGAGCATCTTCCCGGAGCCGCCATGAAGGATTTCTTCAAGAGCTTCTTCGCCGCGCTGCTGGCCTTGATGGTGGCTGGCGGTGTGGCTGTCTTCCTGTTCTTCGGCCTGCTGGCGGTCATCGGCTCCTCGGGCAAGCCCTCGGTGCCTGGCAAGGCCGTGCTGGTTTTCGATATGGACACCAGCTTGTCCGATGGGGAGCGCGATCCTGAGCCCAGTGAGGCCCTCAGCGAGGCCCTTAGCGGCGGGGGTGCCCGCAGCCAGTCCCTGCCCGCGGCCATTGATGCTCTGGACCGGGCCGCCTCGGACAATCGCATCACGGCGCTGTTCCTCACGGGCAGCCTTCGGAATGCCGGTCCGGCCCAGTTGCGCGAGCTGCGGGAGGCCATCCAGCGCTTCAAGGCGAAGAAACCCGTGCTGGCCTACAACCTGGGCTGGGGCAAGCGGGACTTCTACCTGGCCGCCGGCGCCACCACGGTGTTCATCAATCCCTTCGGCGAGATGGAGGTGAACGGCCTGGCGAGCGAGCCGATGTTCTTCGGCGAGGCCTTCAAGAAATATGGCGTGGAGGTGCAGGTCACCCGCGTGGGCAAGTACAAGAGCGCGGTGGAGCCCTTCATCACCGACCGCATGAGCGATCCGAACCGGGAACAGGTGCAGAAGCTGCTCGATGACATCTGGAGCGAGTGGAAGGACACCGTCGCCAAGGATCGCAAGAAGACCCCCGTCGAGCTCCAGGCCATTGCCGATGAGAAGGGGCTGGTGGAAGCCGACGAGGCCAAGAAGCTGGGCCTCGTGGACCGCGTCGCGCCCTACGACGAGGTGCTGGACGAACTGAAGAAGCTGGCCGGGAAGCAGGCCAAGGACAAGGATTTCCCCCAGATCACCTTGGCCACCTACGCCGGCATCGCCGGTGAAGCGAAGAGTGGCAGGACCCGCATCGCCGTGATCGTGGCTGAAGGCGAGATCGTGGATGGCGAAGGCAAGGCCAACCAGGTGGGCGGCGAGCGGCTCAGTCGCGAGCTGCGCCAGCTGCGCCTGGATGACCGCATCAAGGCGGTGGTGCTCCGCGTGAACAGCCCCGGCGGCAGTGCGGCGGCCTCCGAGCTCATCCAGCGTGAAGTCATCCTCACCAAGAAGGCGAAGCCCCTGGTGGTGTCCATGGGTCATCTGGCGGCCTCGGGTGGCTACTGGATCAGCACCTACGGCGACCGCATCTTCGCCGAGCCCAGCACCATCACAGGCTCCATCGGCGTCTTCGGCCTGCTGCCCAACGTGAAGAAGCTGGCCAACGAGCACGGCATCACCTGGGACAGCGTGCAGACGGCGAAGCTGGCGAACCCCATGACCCTGGCGCGACCCAAGAATGATCTGGAGCTGGCCCGCATCCAGGGCCTGGTGGACCGCATCTACGAGCAGTTCGTGGCGAAGGTGGCGGACAGCCGGAAGATGAAGAAGGAGGCGGTCCATGAGATCGCCCAGGGCCGCGTCTGGTCTGGACAGGAAGCCGTGAAGCTGGGCCTGGTGGATGAGATCGGGGGCCTCGAAGCCGCGGTGAAGCACGCGGCGGGGCGGGCCAAGGCGGGTGATGACTATCAGGTCGTAGGGCCGGAACGCGAGCCGGACGCCCTCAAGGAGCTCCTGAAGAGCCTGGCGGGGAAGCCCAGGAAGCTGGCCCGGCCCGGGGCGGTGGATGGCTTGGTGGACTCGTTCCGCCATCAGCTGGACCTGCTGACATCCCTGAATGATCCCCAGGGCGTTTACGCCAGGCTGCCCTTCGAACTCGAGTTGAAGTGACCTGATCCGCCCCGCCGGGCGCGATGCATCGCAGTGCCGGGAGATGCCCATGCTCGGAACCAGACCCATGGCCGAATGGATCCAGGCCTATGCGCAAAGCCACCAGCATCCCGTCAACCGAGCCTGCCACACCGTCGGGATCCCCCTGGTGGCCCTGTCGGTGCTGCTGCTGGTGGTGGCCCCACTGGTCCCGGGCCTCTGGAAGGCCGGCCTGCTGCTCTTTGGCGTAGGCTGGTGCTTCCAGTTCCTGGGGCATGCGGTGGAGGGGAAGCCGCCGGAGTTCTTCAAGGACTGGCGCTTCCTGCTGGTGGGCCTCCGCTGGTGGTTGGCCAAGGTGCTGAAGCGGGGAGTGCCTTCCGTCTGAGGGGACGCCCCGGGGCCGCCCATTCTTCCAGGCCGGACCGGTTCCAGGGCTATGCTGGAAGGCCATGGATTCCTCCTCCTTTGTCTCGGCCATCGTCCTGCTGGTGCTGGTGACGGATCCCCTGGGCAACATCCCGGTCTTCATCGGGCTGCTGCGTCAGGTGGATCCGGCCCGACGCCAGCGGATCATCGTCCGCGAGGTGCTGTTCGCCTTCGCCATCCTGCTCTTCTTCGCCGTCTTCGGTCAGAGGGTGCTGCACCTCATGCACCTGACAGACACTTCGTTGGGTATCGCCGGCGGCGTGATCCTCTTCCTCATCGCCCTGAAGATGGTGTTCCCCCATCCGGAGGGCCCGACAGACCTTCCCCTCCACGGGGAGCCCTTCCTCGTGCCCCTGGCCATCCCCTTCATCGCCGGGCCTTCGGCCATCGCCACCGTGCTGCTGCTGGTGAGCCGGGAGCCCCAGCGGCTCTGGGAGTGGCTGGGCGCCCTGACCGTGGCCATGGCCATTTCGGCCGTGGTGCTCGGCTTCGCAGAGAAGATCGCCGCCTTCCTGGGCGAGAAGGTCACCCAGGCCTTCGAGCGGCTCATGGGCCTGGTGCTCACGGCCATGGCCATCGAGATGCTGCTGGCGGGCATCCAGAAGTTCGTGCTGCAGCTCCGGGCGGCCTAAAGTCTAGGCCTTTCGCTTCAGGCTCAGTTCCAGCGTGAACTCCGCCACGAGCTCGAAGGTGCCATCCGGCAGCTTCACCGAGGCCTGGATGTGCATGGGCTCCGTGATGCGCTCCTCGGAGGCCAGGGTGCGGCGCACCTGGTCGCGGATGGCCGCGCCCTCCTCGCAGATGAAGTAGACATCGGACTCCGGGCGCTTCAGGAAGGTGGCCTGGAAGGTCTTGAAGACCAGGGAGACCGGCTGCCCGGAGCGCTTGATCTGGTCCATGGCCAGCAGCCCACCGGCGCAGTCGGCGCCGATGGCCAGGGCGCCGAAGTACATGGACCCCAGGTGGTTCTTCGTCCAGCGGCGAAGGGGGATCCGCACCACACAGCGGGTTTCCGTCAGCTCGACGACACTGGGCCTGACCGAGGCCAGGAGGGGGATCTTCAGCCACCCGAACAGGCGCATGCCGAAGGTCTGTTTCAGGCGTTCGAATGGGAGGGACATGGTTCCGATTGTCAGTCGCCCACCAGGTTCACGTCCAGCAGACCTTCGGGCGGATCCAGATCCAGGCGGCGATTCGGCAGATCCAGGGTCCACCAGGCCTTGATGTACGGGATGTCGCGCTGACCGGTCCGGCCGGGCCGCAGGTCGCGCATCACCACCATGTCATAGCCCGCGGGGCCTGGATCGAGGCGCAGCACCTCGCCCACCTTGCGCCCGCCGATGAAGACCTCGCAGCCGATCCATTGGTGGCGGAACGTCTCGCCATCGCCCAGCACAGCCGCCGCCTCGGGCATCCACAGGGCCCAGCCCTTCAGGGTTTCAGCCGCGGTGCGGTCGGGCACCTCGGCGAAGGCGAGGCACGGGCGCTCCTGGTGCCACCGGAAGCTCCGCAGCTTCACGGGCCGGGCCGGGGCAGCGTCCTTTCCGTGCTCCAGGTCCAGCTGAGGTGGGGCCAGCACCAGGCCCGCCATGCCCTCCAGCCGTTCCGGCTCGTCCATGACGGAATGGAACAGGAACTCACCCTTGAGCCCCTGGACCTTGGCCAGATGACCCGCCAGCAGCATCTAGGCCTCCCGCTCGTCCTCGTCGTCCAGTTCGAGGTTCACCATCAGGCCGGCCTTCTCCCCGGCCACCTTGCAGAGGGTCCGGAGCGCCGAGATCATGCGCCCGTGCTTGCCGATGATGCGCCCGCGATCCCTGGAATCGGCGAAGACCAGCACGTCGCGCTTCTTCCCCTCGCCGCTGATCTCCACCCGCAGGGCCTCCGGATAATCCAGCAGGGGGGTCAGCACATCACGCAGGAAGGCTTCGGGGTTCATAGCTTCTCCGGGAGAACAAAGAAAGCCGCACCTGGGCCCGGCTTTCGAAGGTCGGAAACCGGCTACGCCGCCTCGATCAAAGATGGATCGTGAACAGAACGACGGGGGCGGAATAAGGAGCTCTAACGAAACAACCAGAACAACGCTGGTTATTTCGCAAGGCCTCCTAAAGGATCTGGTTCTTCTTGAACAGATCGAGCACGGTCTTGGAGGGCTGGGCGCCCTTCTGGAGCCAGGACTTGGCCTTCTCGGCGTCGATGCGGACCTCTTCGCCGGAACCGGCGATGGGATTCACGAAGCCCAGCACCTCCACGGCGCGGCCGGTGGGGATGCGGTCATTCTCGGAGACGACGATGTGGTAGAACGGGCGCTTCTTGGCACCATTGCGAGCAAGTCGGATCGAAAGCATGGGCACTCCCTGAGCAGGAGAGTATATCGCGGAATTCCACCGTTCCCAAGCGCTAATTCATGGCTCGAAGCTGGCGGGCGGGAAGCTCCCCTCGAGGACGGCCTGGCGTTCCCGGATGTTCCGCCGCAGGGTGGGCCACCGGGAATGGGTCCGCATCTTCTCGAGGAAGGGGGAGGTCTCGTACCAGCGGGCGCAACTGAACCCCTGGACGAAGGCCCGCGTGGCGGCGTCCACGGCACGGTCCGCGTCGCCGAGGAGCGAATAGGCCTCGGCATGCTTGAAGGTCAGCTCCCCGTCGGGGATGCGCAGCTTGCCGCGGACCTCGTCGATGCGCCGAAGTTCAGCCAGCCCGTCCTCGGTCCGTCCCTCCAGATAGGCCCGGTAGACCCGGCTGAGGTCCTGGAAGGGGCTGGAGCCTGTGGCCGTTTCACCGGCCTTCATGTGCGCCAGGGCCTCCCCACGGTTGCCTTTCAGCAGAGCGAGGTAGCCCTGGTAGAACAGGACGCCTGCATCCTCGCGCACGGCACGGGCCCGCTGCAGATCCTGCTCGAAGGCGGCCCAGTCGCCGAGATAGAGATTGGTGGTCTCGACGGTCCAGAACGAAGCCGGGGCGAGAGGGGCGATGAGGGTTTCCCGCCGGATCATGGCCGAGTGGGCGCCGGCCAGCAGACCCGAGGTGCGGCCGGCGTAGGTGAAACCCAGGTAGAGGTCGGGCACCCTGGGACGGAGGCGCACGGCATTGCCGAGAACCCGCAGCGCCAGGTCCTGGTTTCCGGTATCCGTGAGCATCAGGGACCACAGGAAGGTGGCCCGCGGGTGGCCTGGAACCAGGTTCACGGCGTGCTCGAAGGCCTTGTGGGTGCGGGAACTGAGGCCGATGCCGGCATGGGCGGGGTCCACCCACAGGCTGCGGTAGAGGTGATCGCCCAGGGTGGCCCAGGCCGTGGCGCACATGGGCTCGGCCTCGGCCAGGGCCTGGGTGGCGGTCAGGTGGGCGGTGGCCTCGCGATCATCCCGGATGGCCATGGCGTGGAGCAGCTCCCAGAAGTGCTCCGGCTTGCGGGGGTACAGGTCAGCCCTGAAGCGATGGCGGCGCTCCAGGGGCCAACGCGCCACCCAGGTGTCCATGGCCTGTGCTGGTTCCATGGGCGGTTGGGCATGGCGGACCCAGGGATGTCCCGCCAGCAATTCGGCCGGGGTCGTCCACTGGGTGCTTAATGCCAGTTGCTGCCCCTCGCGGCGTCCAAGGAAACGGAGAAGTACCAGATCCGCGGGAAGCTTCCGCAGCGCCGCCGGGGTGGGGACCGTGGCGGAATGGGTGACCGTGATGCCGGCCAATACCTCGAAGTGATCCGTGATCAGGGTCTCGAGCCCGAGATTGACGTCCGTCTGCTGTGAGGACTCGGGGCTGATGATGAGCACCCGTCTCGCTCCCGCCGAGAGGGTGCTGGAACGCCAGACCCACGCCCCGGCCAGGCAGACCCCCAGGCACGCGCCCAGGAGCATCCAGATTCTGGCGGATGTCAGGGACCGGAGGAATACCAGGGGAACCTCTAGAAGGGAAGGTTGGGGCCGCCGCCCATTTTGGCCATGCGCTGCATGCGGGCCATGAACTTGGGATCGTTCATCTGACCCATCATCTTCTTCGTTTCCACGTATTGCTTGATGAGCTGGTTGATCTCGCTCACCGGGCGCCCGCAACCCGAGGCGATCCGGCGCTTGCGCTTGCCGTCGAGCAGGTTGTGGTTGGCGCGCTCGGCCGGGGTCATGGAGTTGATGATGGCCTCCAGGTGCTTGATGCGCTTGTCCGTGGCCACGCTCGCGAGTTGGTCCTTCATCTGCCCCAGGCCCGGCAGCATGCCGATGATCTTGTTCATGGAGCCCAGCTTCTGCACCTGCTGGAACTGCTTGCGCATGTCCTCCAGGGTGAACTGGTTCTTGGCCAGGCGCTTGGCCATGGCCTCGGCTTCCTTCTCGTCAAGCTTGTCCTTGGCGTGCTCGATGAGGCTGAGGACGTCGCCCATGCCGAGGATGCGTTGGGCCATGCGGTCCGGGTGGAAGCGCTGGAAGTCCTCCAGCTTCTCGCCCTCGCCCACGAACTTCAGGGGCTGGCCCGTGGCCTGCTTGATGCTGAAGGCCGCGCCGCCGCGGGTATCGCCGTCAGTCTTGGTGAGCACCACACCGGTGATGCCCAGCTTCTCGTGGAAGGCCGTGGCGCTGCGGACCGCGTCCTGGCCCGTCATGGCGTCGGCCACGAAGAGGATCTCGTCGGGCGAAGTAGCGGCCTTGATGCGGGCCAGCTCCTCCATCAGGGTTTCATCGAGATGCAGACGGCCGGCGGTATCCAGCACCACCACGTCCCAGCCCTTGAGGCGGGCCTCGGCCACGGCCGCGGCGCAGATGGCGACCGGATCCTTTTCCTCGGTGCGGAAGGAAGGCACACCTGCATCCTTGGCCACCACGTGCAGCTGTTCGATGGCCGCGGGACGGTAGACATCCGCGGGTACCAGCAGGGGAGAACGGCCCAGCTTCTTGAGGAAGACCGCCAACTTGCCGCAGGTGGTGGTCTTGCCCGCGCCCTGGAGGCCCACCATCATCACCACCGTCGGCGGCTTCGAGGCGAAGGCGATGGGGTATTCCGGCGCCTGGCCACCCATGATCTCCACCAGCTCGCGGTGGACGATGTCAATGAAAGCCTGGGCCGGGTTGAGGCCCTGCATGACCTCCGCGCCGAGCGCCTTCTCCTTCACCCGCTGCAGGAAGGTGCGGGCCACGCTCACGTGGACGTCGGCCTCGAGCAGGGCCATGCGCACCTCGCGCAGCACAGCCTCAAGGTTGGTTTCCGTGAATTTCGATTGGCCCCGGAGGGACTTCATCGCTTGGCTGAGCTTCTGGGTGAGGCTGTCGAACATGGGACTCCGGGTCGCTACGAAAGATTTATTCTACCGGCGGTGCCAGGCATTTCCCTGTCGCGAAAGCCATCCTGGGTGATAATCCGGTCCCGTGGAGTCGGATATGCCGAACCGTTTGGCCGGAAGTCTCAGCCCCTACCTGCTCCAGCATGCCCACAACCCGGTGGCGTGGAACCCCTGGGATGAGGAGGCCCTCGCAAGGGCTCGGGCCGAGCAGAAGCCCATCTTCCTCAGCATCGGCTACAGCGCTTGCCACTGGTGCCACGTCATGGAGCGGGAGAGCTTCGAGAACCCGGCCGTGGCCGAGGTGCTGAATGCGCATTTCGTGTGCATCAAGGTGGACCGGGAGGAGCGGCCCGACCTGGACGACCTCTACATGGACGCCGTGCAGACGCTCACAGGCCGGGGTGGTTGGCCGATGAGTGTGTGGCTCACCCCGGACCTGGAACCCTTCTATGGGGGCACCTATTTTCCGCCGGAACCCCGCAGCGGCATGCCGGGTTTCATCCCTCTGCTCCACCGCATCGCGGAAGTATGGCGGGAGGATCGAAGCGGCGTGGTGGCCCAGGCCGGCAGCCTGGCCGCTGAGCTTCAGCGCCAGGCGGCGGTGGAACCCGGCGGCGATCTGCCGGATACCCAGGTCCTCGATGCGGCCCTGCAGCAGCTCCGCCAGGGGTTCGACGCCCGCTGGGGCGGCTTCGGCCCAGCCCCGAAGTTCCCGCAACAGATGGCGGTGGAGTTGATCCTGGCCCGGGGCTCGGCGTCGGATCAGGCCATGGCCCTCCGCACCCTCGATGCGATGTGGGAGGGGGGGATGTACGACCATCTGGGAGGCGGCTTCGCCCGCTACAGCGTGGACGCGCAATGGCTGGTGCCCCACTTCGAGAAGATGCTCTATGACAACGCCCAGCTGACCGCCTGCTACCTCGCGGCTTTCCAGGCCACGGGACAGGCGCGCTACGCCCAGGTGGCCCGGCAGACCCTGGACTACCTGCTGCGGGACCTCCGCGACCCCAGCGGCGGGTTCCATTCCAGCGAGGATGCGGACAGCGAAGGCGAGGAGGGGAGGTTTTACGTCTTCACGCCGGCCGAGGTGCGCGAAGCCCTGGGCGAGGCCGATGGCGCCCGCTTTTGTGCAGCCTTCGGCATCACGGAGCAGGGGAACTTCGAACATGGCCGCAGCGTGATCCACCGGTTCTCCTGCCCCACCGGAGCGGTCCAGCCGGAGGACCAGGACCGCACCCTGCGCGAGGCCCTGAGACTCTGGCGGGACCGGCGCGTGCGGCCCGGCAAGGATGACAAGGTGCTGGCGGCCTGGAACGGCCTGGCGCTGTCGGCCCTGGCCCGGGGTTTCCAGGTGCTCGGTGATCCGCGCTACCTGGAGGCGGCGCGGGAGTGCGCCCTTTTCCTGCGCCGGGAGCTCTGGCGGGATGGCCACCTGCTGCGGGTCTGGCGGCAGGGGCAGGCTCACACCCGGGGGTTCCTGGAAGACAGCGCGGCCGTGGTGGAGGGCCTGGTGGACCTCTACGAGGCCGGCTTCGACCCCGCCTGGCTGCGCTGGGCGGAGACACTCGCCGAGGGGATGCTGACGCGCTTCCAGGACCCCGCAGAAGGTGGTTTCTTCAGCACGGAGGCGGATCAGGCCGATCTGATCTTCCGGCAGAAACCGGGGTTCGACAACGCCATCCCCAGCGGCAACACGCTCGCAGCGCGGGCTCTGCTGCGGTTGTCGCGGCATCTCCAGCGAGAGGATCTGCGGCAGGCCGCCGAGGGCACCCTCCGGTGCTTCGCGCCCTGGATGCAGCGGGCGCCGCGGGCGTTCCTGGGGATGCTGGGGGCGCTTGATCTGGCCTTGCGCGAGCCGGTGGAGGTGGCCATCTCGGGCGATCCCAGCAGCCCAGCGGTGCGGGCCCTGCTGGCGGAGGTCCACCGGCGCCACCTGCCGGGCCGGGTCCTGTCCGTATCGGAGGATCAGCTTCTCCCGCTCCACGAGGACCGGGCACCGTCGGAGGCGGGTCCCTTCGCCTTCGTTTGTCGTGGCCGCATCTGCGCCCGGCCTGTGACGACGCCAGGCGACCTGGCTCTGCTCCTCCGCTGACAGCCTGGATGTGACCCGATCCCCCCAGGGAGCAGGGCTACACTGAGAGCTGGCCGCGCGGGTGGTGCGGTCGGCGCACACGGTGATGTGAAAAGGGGCTGCCATGAAGACCTTTGGCTTGAAAATCGACCCGCTGACGGGCGAGGAATACTACGAGGTCTACGTCCGGGGCCGGCAGCTGCTGAACGACCCCCACCTGAACAAGGCCTCGGCCTTCACCAAGGAAGAGCGCTTGAGCCTGGGGCTGGACGGGATGCTGCGCCCCGGCATCGCGACCCTGGACTCCCAGCTGGACCGGACCTACGAGGCCTTCCTGCGCAAACCCGACGACCTGGAGCGCTACATCTACCTTTCCGGCCTCCAGGATCGGAACGAAGTCCTTTTCTACCGGCTCCTGATCGATCACCTGGAAGAGATGGTGCCCATCATCTACACGCCGACGGTCGGCCAGGCCTGCATGCAGATGAGCCACATCCAGCGGCGCTACAGGGGTATCTACGTCACCCCCGAGAACATCGGCAACATCGACCAGATCTTCCAGGGGTTGTCCCAGCCGCAGGTGAACCTCGTTGTCGTGACCGATGGTGAGCGCATCCTGGGCCTGGGCGACCTGGGCTCGGACGGCATGGGCATCCCCGTGGGCAAGGTGAGCCTCTATGTAGCCGCCGGAGGCGTCCACCCCGGCGTCTGCCTGCCCGTTACCCTCGACGTGGGCACCAACAATCCCCGCCTGCTGGAGGACCCCCTCTACCTGGGCATCCGCCGGCCCCGGCTGCGCGGCGTCGAGTACGAGGAACTGGTGGAGAAGTTCGTGCTCGGGGTGAAGCGCAACTTCCCCGGCGCGCTGCTCCAGTGGGAGGACTTCGCCAAGCACACGGCCTTCAAGAACCTGGACCGGTACCGCGAGCGGATCCTCTCCTTCAACGACGACATCCAGGGCACCGGGTCCACGGCCCTGGCGGCGCTGATGACGGCCATGCGCATCAAGAAGAGCCGCTTCCAGGATGAGCGCTACGTCATCGTGGGCCTGGGCCAGGCGGGCACGGGCATTGCCATGAACATCCGCGCGGCGCTGAAGGCGGAGGGCCTTTCCGATGTGGAGGCGCGCAAGCGCATCTTCGCGGTGGACATGCAGGGGCTGCTCATCGAAGGCGATCCCCTGCTGGAGGGTCCGCAGCTACCGCTGGCCCAGTGCCGGTCCGCGGTGGAGGGCTGGAAGCTGGACGACCCCTCCCGCATCAGCCTCCAGGACGTGGTCCGCAACGCGCATCCCACCGTGCTCATCGGCGTCACCGCCCAGCCGAACCTCTTCGACGAGGCCATCCTGGCGGAGACCGCCAGGCACTCGGAACGGCCCATCGTGCTGGCGCTCTCCAACCCCACCCACAAATGCGAGTGCTCACCCGAGGCCGTCTGGAAAGCTACGGACGGCAAGGGCTTGGTGGCCACGGGCAGTCCCTTCTCCCCCCTGGATTGGAAAGGCCGCACGCTCCAGGCCTCCCAGTGCAACAACATGTACATCTTCCCCGGTGTGGGCCTCGGCGCCCTGGTCTGCAAGGCCACCCGGATCACGGACAGCATGTTCCTGGCGGCCAGCAAGGCCATCAGCACCTTCGTCACGCCCGAGCAGGAGGCTACCGGCCTGCTGCTGCCGGAGATGAAGGACATCCGTCAGGTTTCGGCCGCCGTGGCCAAGGCCGTCAGCAAGGAGGCGCGGGATTCGGGGTTGGGCCGGCTGCTGGATGACGAGAAGCTGGAGGCCATCATCACCAAGGCCCAGTGGGAGCCTCATTACACGGCCTACCGGCCTGGAGCCCCGCGCCAGATGGATTGACGCCAGGACAGTTTTTCCCCTTGAGGAGCTTCAGGCGTGACCTAGCCTGTAAGCGGGAAGAGTCCCTCTTTCCTCCCACGGGGCGACCGTTCACGCCAGCCCCTTCCGGCCCAGGATCTTAGTGGCCGAGACACTTGGGCACCCCTTTTGGGGTGCCCTTTTCATGCTCCGGGTGTTCCTCCTCTGGCAACGCGCCAGATTGCTCCCAGATAGGCCTCTGGGTGCCTGCTTCAAGGACACGAAAAAGGCCCGGCAATGCCGGGCCTTTGAATGGGATGGAACTGCTTCAGGCGGCGTGGACGCGGTGGCTGCGGTGCATGACTTCGGCTTCCAGCTCGGCCTCGAGAGCCTGAACCTGGCGGAGGACGGCGAGGCCACGCGGCGAGGTGCTCATCTGGCGCTCCAGCTGATTGAACACTTCGTGCAAACGCTCTGCAGTGGTCCAGAAGGCCGGGTTGTGCTGTCGAACGCTGGTATCCATGTGCATGGTGGCTCCAGTTGCTTCCTGGACATCATCATCGTCTTTGCCGATCCCCAATGCTAGTGATAGACATCACAAGAAATGTCATGAGTTACGTGATTTTTTGTCATGAATCGCGTGACACTTTATCAAGGCCTTGAAAAACATGACCTTCGGGTCGTGCATGGAGCGGATCAGACCCGCCGGGAGGCCAGAAGATGGCCGATGGCCACGGCCGCGGCATCCGCAGCATCCGCCGCCAGGGGTTCCTTCAAGTTCAGCAAGGTCATCACCATCTTCCCCACCTGGTTCTTGTCCGCCCAGCCGTAGCCGCTGACGGCCTTCTTCACCTGCATGGGGTTGTAGTCACCCACGGGTAACCCGTGCAGGGCCGCCGTGAGCAGGATCCCCCCGCGGATCTGACCCAGCTTCAGGGCGGTGGCCGCATTCTTCTCCACGAAAGGGGATTCCACGGCCATGAAGGAGGGGCCATGGGCGGCGATGGCCTCGGACAGGCGCTCATGGATGCGCAGGGCCCGCTGGTCGAACTCGGCCCCGCGGGGGTTGCGGATGACGCCGGCTTCGACCAGGGACATTCGGGAGCCAAAACGCTCGACCACAGCCCAGCCGCAGGCCAGGGAGCCAGGATCCACGCCAAGGCAGCGGACCGGGGACGGTGCGACGATCATCGTCCCTTCCGCTTGCCCACACCCCGGACGCTGCCCTTGGGTGGTTTGGGATGGGCTTCCCGGGATTTGCCGGTCGTTTCCCGCACCTTTTTGGGTGGACGCCCCTTCGGCGCGGGCTCCCGCCGGGCCCGCGTTTCCTGTGTCTGGGATCGCCCCCGCCGCGGTTTCTCCAGATCCCCTTCCCGCAGCAGCGCGGGTGCTGCGAGCGTTGGCACGAACCGGAACGCCTTCCCATGCGCATCCTGCGCCTTGGCTTCCGTGACCCAGGCGCTGATCCGGCGCAGGTCTTCGTCCACCGCGGTGATCTCCACCTCCACCGCATCGCCGATGGTGAGCACCACGGTGCCGCGGAGGCCGGTCGCCTTCGTGCGGTGCTCATCGATCCAGAAGTTGCCGCCTAGGGCCGTCAGGGGCACGCCCACCTCCACAAAGGGGGCATCGAGGGTGATGAACGCCACCTTGGCGGAGAAACCCTGGATGCGGCCCTGGAACCGCTGCCCGACGCGGGACTTCATCAGCAGGCAGGCCTTCCACTTGTCGTTTTCGCGCTCGGCCTCGGTGGCCTTCTGCTCGGCGTCGCTGGCCCCCTTGGCCAGCACGGCCAGGTGGCTTTGCAGGGCCTCGGGCAGACGCTCGCCGCGCAGAACCTTCCGCAGCAGGCGATGGACGATGAGATCCGGATAGCGCCGGATGGGGCTGGTGAAGTGCAGGTAGTCCTGGAGGGCCAGACCCGCGTGGCCGATGTTCTCCGCGCTGTATTCGGCCCGCTTGAGGCTGCGCAGCAGCAGGGTGTTGATCATGGCCTCCAGGGGGCCCCCGCGGATCTTGTCGAGCATGGCGTTGAGGTGCTCGGGCGTGGGCACTTCCTTGGGCTTGAGCAGCCCGAAGGTGCGGGTCACTTCCGCGAAGATCTCCAGCTTCAGGGGATCAGGCTCGTCGTGGATGCGGTAGATGGTGGGGACCTTCTTACGCGTGAAGAACTGCGCCACCGCTTCGTTCGCCAGCAGCATGAACTCCTCGATCATGCGGTGGGCATCGTGGCGGGGATAGCGGCGGGCGTCCACGGGCCGGCCTTCCGCATCGAAGATGAACTCGGCCTCCTCCGTGTCCAGGTTCAGGGCGCCACGGCCCAGGCGGATCTCGGTGAGCCGGCGCGACAGCACCAGCGATTCGTCCAGCAGGGAGCAGAGGCTCTCGCCCAGCTCGGCGCGCTTCCGTGTCGAGAGGTCGATGGAGGCCTCCTTCACCTCGTCGTAGGTGAGGCGCCTGGCGCTGCGGATGACACTCTCGGAAAGCCGCGTCTCCACCACATCGAGGTCGGGCGAGAGGGTCATCCAGGCCGTCATCGTGAGCCGGTCCACGCCTTCGCGGAGGCTGCACAGATCGCCGCTGAGGCGGTCCGGGATCATGGGGATGGCCTCGTCCGGGAAGTAGACCGAGGTGCCCCGTAGCCGGGCCTCTTCGTCCAGAGGGCCGCCTTCCGCGACATAGTGGCTCACGTCCGCGATGTGGACGCCCAAGAGCCAGCCACCGCCTTCAGACCTGGGCAGGACCTCCAGGCTGATGGCATCGTCGAAGTCCTTTGCCGTCGGGGGATCCACGGTGCAGGTGAGCGTCTCGCGGAGGTCCTCGCGGCCCTGGCTCCATTCGGGGGAGATGGACGTGGGGAAGGGCGCCAGCTCGCGCATGACCGCGTCCGGAAAGACTGTGCGCAGGTTGAAGAGGGCCGCCGTGAGCTTGTTCTCGATTTTCAGGTCGGTCTTCTTCCCCAACCGCGCCACCACGGTGCCGCGCAGCTGCTTGGCCTCGGGATCCGCGTCCAGCTTCACACTGACCAGTTCGCCATCCTCGGCCAAGTCTGTGGGCGGTACGGCGATGACCTGGGGCAGCCGGGGTTCCAGGGGCACCACGCGCCAGCCCCAGGGCTGTTTCTGGAGCGTCCCGGGCAAGGGGATCTCCCCCCGTCCCTTGACCTCCAGGACCCGGGCCTTGATGCGGCCATCCCAGCCCTCGCCGCTGACCTCGGCCAACACGCGGTCCCCATGGATGGCGCCGTGGGCGTCCCGCCAGTCCACCAGCAGATCCATGCCTGGCCCCTTGGGCCTGCCCACCACCCTCAGGAAGCCCCCCGCGCCTTCCGGGTGGCCGAGAAACGTCGCCTCGAAGGTCTCGTACGGACGAAGCCCCGCGGCCTGGGGTCGCGGGGCTTGAGATGATTCCCGCCGGTCAGGGGTGCGCGATGGGGCGCGGACGGGGATGCGAGGGGCGGAGCGGCGAGTCATGCCCCCAGGGTACAGGCCCTGGGGAGAGGTTCAGCCCTTCTTTCCCTTTTTGACGGGCTTGGCCGGCTTGGCGGGAGCTGCCGAGACCCTCCCGAACAGGACGTCCAGCTGCTGCTGGACCTTCCTGCTTTCCGGATCCAGGACAGCGAGGCGGTACAGGAAGCGCGCCTTGCCCGCCTTGTCGCCCTGGGCTTCGAGATAGGCGGGGCTGGACACCACGGCTTCCACCCACTTGAGCTTGTCGCCCTTGCCGGCCTTGTAATCCGCCACCTGATCGGCCTCGCCCTTGAGCTTTTCCTCCATCACTTTCACGAGCGGATCATAGGACTCGGATTCGCGTTTGATGACATCCAGGTAGGTCTGGAAGAACTTCACCCACTTGGCGTCTTCTACCAGTTCCTTTTCCTCGCTGAGGGCCAAGTCCAGCTCCTGGCGCTCGCCGGCATCCAGGACACTCTTGCCCTTCAAATCCTTGATGCGGGCGTCGTTCTCTTCGAGCACCTGCTTGGCCCTGGCTTCGGCCTGGGTGTAGTAGACCATGGTCTGGGAGAAGGGGTCCTTGATGGCGGCGTAGCTTTCGGCACTCAGGGCCTTGGCCGTCTTCGCGTATTCCAGGGCCTTCTCCCAGCTGCCGGCGGCATCCGCAGTCTCCACGGCCATCCGATAGGCCTGGCAGAGGTCCATGTAAGCCACGGCGCTCTGTACCAGCGTCTGATTATTGGTCTTGTCGAATGCAGGTTTCGTGGGGGGTAGCAGGCTCTCGGCCCGCTTCAGGGCCTCGGGGTAATGGAGGTCCGCCATCAGCTTGTCGACGGCCGGGCGTTCAGCCTTCACCCGGTCCCCCAGGGAGAGCGCGGGAGCAGGGGCCTGGGCTACCAGAGCAGCGGGAAAAAGAAGGGCGGGAAGAAGGGCGAGTGTGCGCATCAGCATGACCCAATATGAAGGGGGGCGACCCCAGGGGGAAACCCCCATTGTTCCGGGATCCACCGGCCTTGACTAGTCCCAGGATCGGATGCCGGGTTATCCCAAGGCTTCGGACATGCCCCGGATCTCGGCCTTGATCTTCTCCATCTCCTCGCGGTCGATCTTCCGCGCGGGGGCGCCGCCCCGCGAACCCCGCTGGGTGGTGAAGCAGGCTCCCCGGGAGCCTGCGGAGTCGGGACCCAGCGCGGGTGAGCATAAGAGACTGTAGGTGGCGTCACCCCAGGGCTTCGGACATGCCCCGGATCTCGGCCTTGATTTTCTCCATCTCCTCGCGGTCGATCTTCCGCGCGGGGACGCCGCCCCAGGTCTCCCCCGTCCCTACCCGACTCCCAGGCAGGAGCACGCTCTCCGGCAGGATGGTGGCATCGTCCCCGATGACGACATCGCCCATGACGCAGCAGGCCAGACCCAGGGTGGCCCGATGCCCCACGGTCACCGGGGCGATGACCAGGTTTCCCGCGCCGCCGTAGTGGGCGAAGATGCGCACGCTGCCGCCCAGGGCCGCGTCATCGCCGATGGTGATGAGCTGAGGGTCGCTGATGTATTCAGTATTGATGAAGGCGTGGCGGCCGATCTTCATGCCCATGGCCTTCAGGAACCACACGCCGAAGGGGGTAAGCGTCACGAAGGGCAGGAAGGTGAACCGCACCAGGTAGAAGAGTCCGTTGTGCAGGAACCAGGGCAGGGCGTGGATGGTGTAGTAGCCGCCCTTGAACGGCTTCACGCGTGTGGGCAGCACCCAGTTGTAGACGGGGATGACCACCAGCAGGGTCAGCCCGAACAGGAAGAAGCACAGGGCCAGCCCGAAGCCGGACAGGATCCAGGGCAGGGGGCCGGGGAGGAACCTGGACCATTCGTGGAGGAGTGGCCAGACCCACAGGACTGGTGCCAGGGCGAGCCCCAGGGCGGTGGAGGCCAGGGTGTACATCAGCAGGACCGCCAGTCCATAGGCGATCCGGGAGAAGCGGCGCAACAGGCGGTCCAGCCAGTTCGCGGGCGGCGGATTCTTGGACTGATCCTTGGCGAAGGGCTTCATGCCTCCAGCCTAGGAGCCTGTCCAAGCATTCGAAAGCCCCGCGATGGCTCCAGGCGGGATGCGCCACAGATATCAGTTTGTCTCGCGTATCGCCACAGGCGATACCGAGAGGGAAGGGCCCGCAGGGCGATGTGGTGGCATCGTTCAAGGGTGCTGACGCCGCGGGGCGCCCGCCTGGGTCCATCCCGGAGGGCGTGTGGCGGCGCGCGTCGCGAGGCGGCGTCAGGCTCGGATCGCGTAGTACCCGCTACGCTCACCTCGCCTTCCTGGCCTCGCTCGCGCGGTGCCACGCGCGCGGGGCCCTCCAATCCTTGGGCAGGCTCCTAGCGGCATCGGCAGGTAGCATGGGGGCATGGATCTGGTCCTGCTCCGTCTCTCCGCCCTCGGCGACATCCTCCGCGTTCTGCCCGCCTGGGCGAACCTCCACGAAGCCTTTCCCGACACCCGGTTCCGGGCCGTGGTGGAAGATCGGCACGCCTTCCTCCTGGAGCCTCTGCCCTGGCTGGAGCCCGTGATCGTGCGGCGGAAAAGGCTTTCGAATCCGCTGACGGCCCTGCCCGAGTTGAAGCGTGTGGCGGGCCTGATCCGGGATGCCGAGGCCAGCCTGGATTTCCACGGCATCCTGAAGGCGGCCCTCATCCCGCGGCTGGCGACCCTCCCCGAACGCTGGGGGGATGGGGTCACCAAGGAGTTCGCAGGAGCCCTCCAGACTCATCCGCTGCCCTTCCGGCGTCAGACCCGGTACGAACAGGCCCTGGGACTTTCCGAGGCCTTTGGGTTGAGCCGGGGCGTGAACGGCCTGGGCCGGTTCCGGCCTGTGCTGAAGACGGTGCCACTGCCGGATCCGGGCCCGGTCTGGCTTCAGGAGGCGAGGCCTCGTGCGGTCCTGGTGCCTGGTGCCTCCCGCCGCGGAGCCATCAAGCGCTGGCCCCTGCGCCACTGGATCAGCCTGGCCCGGATGCTAAAGGAGCGCTGGGACCTGCGCTGGTCCCTCGGACCGGAGGAAGAGGCTCTGCGGGACTGGCTGCCGGAGGCGACCGGTGTCGCCGCGCTGCCGCGGCTGGGGTTTTGGCAGCTCGCATCGGCGCTCCGGCAGGCGGACCGGGTGGTGGCGCCGGATACGGGGCTCTTGCACCTGGCGGTGGTGCTGGGGGTTCCCGCGCTGGGGCTCTACGGGTCCAGCGATCCGGTTGTCGCGGGGTTGCCGCCGGGCGCCGGCCAGGTCCTCCGAACTGGCATCAGCTGCTCTCCCTGCCGGGAGCGGGCCTGCCAGCGCCGACAGTGCCTGGAGGAACTCACGCCGGAGCAGGTGGCGAGTGCCATCTGAGGCATCGAACCGGCCGTTGCTGAAATCTCAGGACATTCCCAAGAGACTTTCCTGCCAGGCGTTCTTTTTTGCAAGAATGGGTCATCCGGGGATTGGATCTGCACCATGCCCTCCATAGACGCCTTCCAGGAACTCTTCCGCCGCCATCCCGTTCCGATGTGGATCTACGATCTGGCGACGCTGAAGTTTCTGGAGGTGAACGAAGCGGCCTGCGAAACCTATGGGTACGATCGGGAGGTCTTTCTCACCCTCACCCTGCGCGACATCCGCCCGCCTGAGGATGTGTTCCTGCTGGAGGACGATGTCGGCAAGGGGCGGCCACCCTTCCAGCGCAGCGGCACTTGGCGGCACGCCACCCGCACGGGCCGGATCCTCCAGGTGGAGATCACCTCGCACGCTCTTGGATTCGAGGGGCGTGACGCGGTCCTGGTCATGGCCCGGGATGTCTCGAACCGGCATGCCGAGGAGCGGGAACTCCAGCGGAGCCTCGTCCGGCTGGCTCAGGCCCGGAGGCTGGCCCGCCTGGTGGCCTGGGATTACGATTTGCTGGCGAAGCGGCTGGAATGGCCGGACGAGGCCATGGAGATCCTTGGGCTCCAGGGACAGCAGCCGGTCCGGAGCGCAGAGGACTACCTCGCCTTGGTACATCCCGAGGACCGGAAATGGGTCCGGACCTGGATCTTGAAGGCCCTGAAGGGAGACGCGAATTTCGATTTCGAACACCGCCTGCTCCTGGATTCAGGCGACGAACGCATCCTCCATCTGTCCGCCGAGGTGGTCCGCGATGGACACGGCCGGCGCACCCAACTCTGGGGCGTGGCCCAGGATGTGACAGAGGCCCGCCGGCGCCAGATGGCGGACCTCCAGTCCCAGAAGCTGGAAAGCCTGGGGCTGCTGGCCGGCGGCATTGTTCACGACTTCAACAACCTCCTCACCGCCATGCTGGCCAACTTCCAATTGGCGGCGGAGTCGATTCCGGAGGACAACCCGGCTCATCGCCACCTTCGCCTGGCCGCCGCAGCCGCGGAGAAGTCGGCCCTGCTGACTTCCCAGCTTCTGGGATATTCAGGGAAGGGGCGGTTCCATGTGCGGCCCCTCGATTTGAACAAGACCGTGGAGGAAGTGCTGGACATGCTCCGGCTGTCCCTCGGCACGAAGACGGAGCTCCACCTCCACTTCGAGGAGGGACTGCCTCCCGTGCTGGGAGATCCGGCGCAGATCCATCAGGTCGTGCTGAACCTGGCCACGAACGCCACGGAGGCGCTGGGCGGGAAGCCGGGTTCCATCCGCATCACCACGCAGTCGACCACGCTCGACGCTGCCTACATCCAGAGCACCTTCGCGCCCGCGGAGCAGGTGAGCCCAGGGCCTTATGTCTGTTTCCAGATCTCCGACACCGGGTGCGGGATCCCTCCAGAACGCCTGGGGCGCATTTTCGATCCCTTCTACACCACCAAGGTGAAGGGACGCGGCCTGGGCCTTTCCGCCATCCTCGGCATCATCAGGAGCCACGGTGGGGTCTTGAAGGTCTACAGCGAAGAGGGCCGGGGAACGAATTTCCGGATCTTCCTGCCCGCCTCCACCCGGGAACCCCATCCGGCCGAGCCGACGGGGGGGCTTGCCGGCAATCGGTCCACAGGGGGGCAGGTGCTGGTGGTGGATGACGACGAACTGGTGCGGGCCACCGCCCGCGGGGTCCTTGAGCGGGAGGGATTCGAGGTCCTGGAGGCCTCCGACGGACCGCTCTGTCTTGAGGCCCTGAAGGCCTCCCCCGGGCAGATCCGGCTGGTGCTCATGGATCTGACCATGCCGGGGATGGACGGGGTGGCGACCTACCAGGCCCTTCGGATCCTGGATCCGGACGTCAGGGTGGTTCTCACCAGCGGGTACAACGAGCAGGAGGCCATCAACCGGTTCGTGCAGGGCGATCTGGCCGGATTCATCCAGAAGCCCTTCAGTGCCGGCGATCTGGCGCGGATAGTGCACGCGGCCCTGGTGTAGATCTGAGTGCCGCCGGCAGAGGGGGGCCTCCCGCTCCACTCCCCGGTGGACTACCGGATATTGAACTTGAACTTGCCCTCATGGCATTCCAGGCACTTCACCTTGGGGGGCTGGTGCTGGCGGTGGCATTCCGTGCAGGGGATCTCTCCCAGATGGGAATCGTGGGGATTGGGCTTCGCATCCTTGGTCAGGGCCTTCATGGCGGGATAGTCGCCGTGGCATGTCATGCAGGAATCGGAAGCCACGGCCTTCTTGGTGGGCTTCTCCTCATGGTGGCAGTCGAAACAGTGGACCCCGGCCTTGGCGTGATGGTCGGGCAGTTTGTGGCCAGCGGCTTCCTGAGCCAGGGCGGGAACCGTCAGGAGCAGACAGGAGAGCAGGTTGGCAACGCAACGAACGGGAGTCATGGCGATTCCTCAAACCCTGGCGGTGGCAGCCGCCAGATTTCTAGGCAGTTTACAAAAGGCCTGGACCTTGTCTGAGCAGCGTGCCTTGGGTGGCCCCCCAGATCCAGGCCCTGGTTGGGATTTTGGCGGACGCGTGACCTCAATCACGTTTGAGTCCATACGGGCGGACGTCGAAGGTTCAGGTGTAGGATCATGACCCAGAAGGCATCTATGGCGGCATCTTTCCAGATCATTGCTAGTTATCCAATGAACTTTCAGGGGACCGAAGCAGGGGGTATTCCTGTCGTTGTCCCTGATCCAACCAAGGGGTCTGTATGAGAGGGAATCGCACGCACTTCGCCGCGGGCTTGGCCGTGGTGTTGTGGATGTCCTGTTTCACGGGGCTCCAGGCCCAGTCAGCCCAGACGCGGGCGAAGGTGCCCACCACCATCCCCCGCTACCAGCCGCAAGCCGCGGTGAAGGGCCCCATCGATCTGCCGGGGGCGGATGAGCTCATGGATCTCGGTGACGAATGGTCCAGCGGGTTCAAGAAGTTCCATCCTCAGGCCAACCTGATCTACCGGTCGAAGCTCACGAAGGAAGCCGTGAAGGACTTCCAGGAGGGCTCCGCTCTGCTCATCCTCGCAGACCGGGAACTCACGCCGGAGGAGACCAGGACCTTCCAGACCAAGTTCGGCTACATGCCGATGCGCATTCCCGTCTGTCTGGACGCCAACATTGTCTTCGTCAACAAGGCCAACCCCATCACCTCCATCTCCATGGAACAGCTCGACGCCATCTATTCCAGGGCGCGCCTCGGTGGCAGCAAGGCCCCCGCCATGGTCTGGGGTGACCTGGGAGTCAAGGGCGAGTACGCCAAGTTGCCCATCGTCGCCTACGCAAGGGCGGAAGGCACGAACACCCGCACTTCATTTGCCGCCCAGGCCATGCTCAAGGGCGAATACCGGCCCGGCATCCAGGAGCGGGATGATTCTTCGGCCCTGGCGGAAGCCGTCATGACCGATCGGGCGGGCATCGCCTTCGGGACCATGGCCTCCTGGTATTTCGCCAACAAGGTGCTCCCTGTGACGCCTTACCACATCGACGATGCCCGGTCTCCCAACCAGGAGAACGTCACCACCAGCAAGTACCCCATGCCCCGCCTGTTCTACGCCTACCTGAACCGGACGCCTGGGCAGCCCCTCCCCGGGCCGGTCAACGAGGTCATCCACTTCCTCCTGACCCAGGAAGGCCAGAACGCTGTGGCCGATTCCGGCCTGCTCCCCGGCCCCCCGGAGTTCATCCAGATCGCCCTGAAGCGCCTCAGCCGGTAGGTCCACCACTCAGGAAGGCCCTCGTGCCCAGACACGAGGGTCTTCCTGCGCCGTGTAAGGGTACAAGCAGAAGCCCGGCTTTGCCGTGTTTCTGCGCGGGGGTCCGGGGGTTTCCCTCGCAACGCATGCGTTGCGAGGGAAACCCCCGGAAAGCATTAAGCTCGCCGCCAGCCCACGGTGCCGTCCTTGCGGTCCTCCAGCACGATGCCCATGGCCTTGAGGTGGTCGCGGACGCGATCGGCCTCGGCCCAGTTCTTCGCGGCCTTGGCGGCCCGGCGCGCCTCGATGAGCGCCTCCACCTCGGCGTCGAGGCTGGCCTCCTCGTGGGGCCAAGCGGCGAAGATGGCATCGGCCTCGTCCAGGAAGGCCAGCACGGCGTCGCGCTCCTCGCGGGTGAGGGCCACGTGGTCGTCCTGGGCGTTGAGATCGCTGATGAGGGTAAAGAGGGCGGCCAGGGCTTCGGGGGTGTTCAGATCGTCGGCCATGGCCGCCCAGAACTGTTCCCGGGCCTGATCCAGGCGGGCTGCGGGTTCGATGGCCTCGGCCCAGGGCCCGCCCCCAGCCTGGCCTTCGCCCTCCATGCGCTTGCGGAAGGCGCGGATGCGCTTCAGCGAATTCTCGGCGGCCCGCAGACCCTCAAAGCTGAAGTTCAGCACCTTGCGGTAGTGGTTGCTCTGGATGGCGTAGCGCAGGGCGATGGGATCCACCCCCTTGGCCATCAGGTCACGCAGGGTAAAGAAGTTGCCCAGGCTCTTGGCCATCTTCTGGCCTTCGACCATGAGGAACTCGCCGTGGACCCAATGGTTCACCCAGCGGTGACCGAGGCAGCCCTCGCTCTGGGCGATTTCGTTCTCGTGGTGGGGGAAGATCAGGTCCACCCCGCCGCTGTGGATATCCACCCGCTCACCCAGCAGTTCCATGCCCATGGCCGAGCACTCGATATGCCACCCGGGCCGCCCGGGTCCCCAGGGGCTGTCCCACCACGGTTCCCCGGGCTTGGCCGCCTTCCACAGCACGAAGTCGGTGACGGAATCGCGCTCGTACTCGTCGGCATCCACGGAGGTTCCGCCCTGCATGCCCTCGCGATCCAGGTGCGCCAGGCAGCCGTACTGGGGCAGGCCGGCGATGCGGTAGTAGACGCTGCCCTCGCGGACATACGCCAGGCCCTTCGCCTCGAGTTCCTGCACCAAGTGGATCATCTGGGGAATGTAGGCCGTGGCGCGGGGGAGGAAATTCGCCCGCTGGACGCCCAGCGTCTCCAGATCCTCCAGGAAGACGGCGGTGAAGCGCTCGGTAAGGGCCTTCATGGCCTCGTGGCGGGCCCCGTTGGGGGCGTCCGCGGGCAGACCGCCCTGGGAATCGCGGATGATCTTGTCCTCGACATCCGTGATGTTCATGCAGTGGCGGACTTCGTGGCCCGCGGTCTGGAACGTGCGCTTGAGCAGGTCCTGGAAGAGGAAGGTTCTTAAATTTCCGATGTGTGCGTAGTTGTAAACTGTGGGGCCACAGGTGTACAACGAAACAATCCCGGGCACCACGGGTACCACAGGTTCGATCTTTCGAGTCAGGGTGTTGAAAAGGGAGATCCGCCGCTGCATCTTCATGGCACTAGGTAACCATCTTTATCCGTTCTTCTAAAGGCTTCGTGTGTCCTCATGGGTTTCTTCGATAGAAAATCCGGAGATCAGGCGTCGATCGGACGGGACGAGCGGTTGCACCAATTGGAGGGTGAGAACCGGGCCCTCAAGAGCCGCCTGGAAGATACCCAGGAGCTGGTGCGCCACCTGGATGAGGATCGGGATCTCCTCCTGGGGGCCGTGGAGCGGCTCCGCCCGGGGCTCCCTCCCCGGGAGCTGGGAGAGGCCCTCCTGGAGGTCTGCTTCAAGCCGCTGGGCCTGGCCTGCTTCTACGTGGCTCTGGCGGATTGGGACCGGGATCAACTGGAGTTCGTGCTCTACCACGAGGGTGGACGCGTCCGGCAGCATCCGTCCCGGCGGCTTTCCGACCGGGCCGGCCTGTCTGAGCGGGTTCTCTCCAATGGACGCCCCATCTACATCCGGACCATGGAGGAGGGCCAGGCGTCAGGCAGCCTGCTGACCGCGGCAGAACAGGCCACTGGGCTCATCCCCAACTCCTGGTACGGCGTCCCGCTGGGCAAGGGACCCCATCCGGCGGGGCTCGTGAGCTTCCAGAGCTTCCAGACAGACGCCTTCAGCGAAAGTCGGCGGCGGGTCATGGATGCCCTGGCGACCCTGCTGTCGACCTGCATGTGCCAGCAGGAGACCCTTCAGCACCCCTGAAGGGCCGCTCAGGTTCGTTGGACCAGGGCCAGGAGGTCCTCCGGCAGCACCCGTGCGCGGTTGTCGGAACCGGCCACCAGATGGATGCTCTCGCCCTCGGCCAGCAGTGTGCCGTCCCGCTCGATGCGGTAGCCGAAGACAATGCGGCGGCGACCGGTCTCCCGCAGGAAAGTCCGAACCTGCACCAGTTCATCGTAGTAGGCGGGTGCCCTGAAGCGCACCCGGATCTCATTCACCACGAGACGCACCCCTCGGGCTTCCCAGTCCGCGTAGCTCTGGCCGAGTTCACGGAGGAAATCGCTGCGACCAAGCTCCATCCACACGGGATACGTCGCGTGGTGGACGATGCCCATGGCATCGGTCTCGGCATAGCGCACTCGGAGTTCGGTCAGCGATTCCATGACTCCAGCGTACACAAAGAAGCCCCGCCGGAGCGGGGCTTGTGGTGCGCGCGGACCGGGCTCCCGGCTACTCGACGGTGACGCGGATGTGATCGCCCTTGTCCGTGGTGACTTCCAGGAGCAGGTCGCCCGGCTTGGCGTCGGAGAGCAGCTTCTGGAGCTGTTCGGGTTTCAGGCCCTTCTTCGATTCGCCGTTGATCTTGATCTCGCCCTCGCCCGCCATGTCGAGGATGCCGTTGGCCAGGCTGATGGGCATGCGGATATGCACTTCGTTGGGGCCGTCCACGCCCTGGCGCTTGGCATGGTGATGGAAGGATTTGGAGACGATGTCCACCTTGAGGAACCGCGCGTTCTGCGCGGCCAGAGGGAGGGCGAGGCTGGCCGCCAGGGCCAGCGGGATCATGATGGCGCGCATGGGCGTCCTCCTTGGAAGGAATGGGGTCGGCACTCGCCGGGTCGAAAGAGATTACGGGGTGCTGATGCGGAGGATTAGCCCGGATATCCTGGAAGGTGGAACGGAAGGCCGCCTGCTTCCATCCAAGGTCCATGTGCGGTCCGTCCGCCCTCTTTCCGGAGTCCCAGCATGAAAGCCCTCGCCGCCCTCCTGCTCATCGCCGCGCCCCTGGTGGCCCAGGGACCCGTGAAGTGGGAGCACGACTACCAGGCCGCCCTCAAGCGCGCCAAAGCCGAAAAGAAGGTCATCTTCATGGACCTCTGGACCGAGTGGTGCCCGCCCTGCCAGTACCTGCAGAAGAACGTCTTCCCCAGCGCCGAGGGCCAGGCTGCCCTGGCCAAGGTGGTGCCCTTCTCCGCGCTGGTGGAGAAGCGGGATCGTACGCCTCTACCCGAGGGGAAGAAGCTGGCCGATAAGTTCGGTCTGGAAGCCTTCCCGACCATGGTGATTCTCGATGCCGATGGCAAAGAGGTCCGCCGCCAGGTGGGTGCCTTCCGCACCGGAGCCGAGTTCGCGGCCTGGCTGGGTAGCAAGTAGCTGTCAGCCCTCAGGAGAAGGACGGCGGCCTGTGGGCCGCCGTCCTTCTTTTTGCTGGGGGGCGAGGGCTGACAGCCCTCACAGATCCTTCACTCCGCCCGCTGTCTTCGGGGGCTTGGGGAGGCGCTGCTTGATGCCCTCCAACTCGTCCTGCTGGGCGCCCATGCTGGGTCTGGGTGGGGGAGGCGGTGGGGGCTTTTTGGGGTCGGGTGGAGGGGGCGGGGCCGCATCCTTCACGAGGGTCTGCAGGTCGTGGATGGCCTCCCGCTGGCCCGGCTGCTCCAGGAGCAGGCGTTCGAGGAGGGTCCGGGCCTCGGCGGGCCGCTGGGCCTCCCGGTGGGCACGAGCGGCCAGGAGCAGGGCCGGGGCCCGCCAGGGAGGCAGGGGACGTGGGGCGCCTTGGCCCACCAGGGGCGACAGCGTCTTGAGGGCCTCTTCGGGGAGGCCCGCCCGCAGGTCGATCTGCGCAGCCAGGAGCAGGTGGGAGGGCTTGGCGTCTCCGGGCCGCCAGCGGCGGGCGCCAGGCAGGTCGCCATTCTCCAGGGCCTGCTGGGCGAGCCAGGCCTTCACGCTGGGGGGAGCCCATATTTTCCCCGCCTGGGCGCGGAGGGGGGCCGCCAGGGCCAGCAGGAGGAGCAGGGCGGGGCGCCAGCGCGCCATGGGTTTCCCGGCGAAGGCCAGCCAGAGGGCCAGCCCCGCCAGGGCCAACCAGGCCCCCACCTCGGGATGGGCCGGCTGGAGGGACCGTTGGGCCGGCAGGGGCAGCCTGCCGGCGGCCAGGGCCTGAAGGCCCGTGGCAGCGGTCTCGCCAGTGGTGAAGACCTGGCCGCCGGTGGCCTGGGCCAGACGCGCCAGGAACTCAGGGCGGGCGGTGCTCACGGCGGGTTCCTGCGAGGAGGGCTGGGCGGGGGGCTGGTCCCCAGGGCGGGCTCTGATCGGGACGGCGTGGGACTGGCCGTCGCCGAAGGCCAGCACACAGACGGGGAGCTTCGCCTTCTTCAGGGCGGTGACGGCGCGGTCCAGGGCGGCTTCGGGGGCCTCCCAGGTCTCCTCGCCATCGCTCAGCAACAGGATGACGGCGGGCGCCTCCCGGTCCGCCTGGGCGGCCACCTGGGGCAGGCCCCGGCCCAGGCTCGTGCCCGGGGAGCCCACCTCGCCAGGGACCACGGCCCGTAGCGCTTCACGGAGCAGGGTGCGGTCCTCCCCAGGCGGCTGGAGCGGGATGGCATCGCCGGTCAGCAAGTCCAGGCTCCACCGGAGGCCGGCCTGGGGCTGGGCCCAGATGCGGTCCAGGGCACCCACGGCCGCATCCCACCGGGAACGCCCCGCCGCGTCGGGCACGATCATGGAGCGGCTGGCGTCCAGCACCACATGCACCGTGAGCCGCGGGAACTCCGGCAGGCCCCAGCGGGGCTCCGCCAGACCGATGCCCAGACCGGCCAGCATCAGGGCCATGCCCAGGCCCTGCCAGAGCGGGCGCTGGCCCACCACCTGCACCCCCAGGCCCGGCCGGAGATGCGCCCGCAAGGCCAGCGCGAGAACCAGCACGATCGCCCCCCCGAAGGGAGCGAGCAGCCAGGGATGGGTGAAGGGGAGGCTCATGGTCCCTCGACCCAGGCAGGGCGGGGCTTGCCGCGCTTGAAGGTCAGGTCGGCGGCCAGGGGCACGGCCAGCAGGGCGGCCACCAGGAGGCACCAGCGGGCCAGGGGTTGCCCTTCCGTGGGCTGATCCACGGGCAGAAGCGTCTTCTCCAGCTGGTCCACCGACGCAAGGCTGCGGGCCAGGCCGACGGGATCCTCGGCGCTGAAGGATTCGCCGCCCGTGAGATGGGCCACCTGCCGCAAGGTGGCGTGGTCCACTTCCACCCGGAGGCGGGCGAAGCCGCCGCCCTCCAGGGGCACCAGGCTCTCACCGTCGGTGCCGATGGCCACGGCATGGATGCGGATGCCGTTGCGCTGCGCCTCTTCCGCGGCCTCCACGGGCGTCACCCGGCCCCGGTTCTGCACCCCGTCGGTGATGAGCAGGATCACCCGGCTGCGGGCCGGGCTGTCCTCCAGACGCCGCACGGCGGTCATGAGGGCCGAGCCGATGGCGGTGCCGTCGTCGCGGCTGTCGAGGTCGAGGCGGGCCAGCATGCGCAGCAGGCGCGTGTGATCGGCGGTGAGGGGGCTGAGCGTCACGGGATGGGCGCTGAAGAGGATGAGGGCGAAGCGGTCGTCGGGGCGGCGCTGGACGAACTGGGCCAGGGTGCGGCGGGCCGCGTGCCAGCGGTCCTCGTCGGGCCGGTCGAGGATCCGCATGCTGCTGCTGCCATCCAGCACCACGGCGAAATCCACCACGGGTGCCTCGCCGCGCACGGGCCGGCGCCATTCCGGGCCTGCCGCGGCCAGGCCCAGGGCCAGCGCCAGCAGAGGCGGCAGCCAGTGGGAGCTCAGCCGGGCCAGGGAAGTCGAGGGCCGCGAGGAGGGGATGCCCCAGCGGTAGACCACCCGCCAGGCCCAGATGAGCAGGGGCACCGCCACCAGCAGCAGCAGGGGATGGCGCAGGGCGATCATGCATCCCCCTTGCTGTCGCCACGGGCGTCCAACGCGGCCACCAGCGGCTCTGGGGCCGGGAAGGGGGGCTCGGTGCGGCCGAAGCGGGCGGCGTCGAGGCTCTTCGTCCACTGATCCCAGGGACCCAGGTTGCGGGCTTGGAACTCGGCGGGCCCCCAAGCGCGGGCGGCCTCCCCGAAGCGGGCGGCCAGCAGCTCGCGGCCCAGGGCATGGGCGGCGTCGAGGGCGGCGCGGTCCCGTCGGGCCGGAGGCCAGTGCCGGCGGAAGGTGTGGGCTGCGTGATGCAGGTGCCGCTTGGCCGAACCCTTCCGCCAGCGTCGTATGACCCAGGCGGCCAGGCCCAAGGGGGGTAGCAGCAGCAGGCTGGCCCAGGCCCAGGGGAAGGGGATGGCGGGCAGGAGGTCTTCATTCCCACCGCCGAAGCCCACCCAGGGACCGCCGAAGGGAATGGTGCGGGGCACGTCGAGGCGCAGTTCGGGGCTCCGCTGCCCGTTGCCCAGGTCCAGGCCGGGGATCATGGCATGGCCCGGTTCCAGGGCTTGCACCTGGAAGCGCCAACCGCGGCCATCGGGCAGGGGCTCCATGGAGCGCAGGCGCAGCGGACCCAGGCGATCCTCCACCGTGGGCCGGGGCGGAGCGGGCAGGGCAGGATCCGCCTCCCGCAGCTCCAGCACCTGCAGTTCGCCAAGTTTCAGCTGGGCTGGCGCCTTCCAGGTAGGGGCGGCTCCGGCCAGCAGGGTTACGACCATCAAGACTGCTGTTTTCCCATATCTCGGATTTGGTGCACGAAATCCGAGCGTGGACAGACGATGGAGGGAACCACCCGGCCTCATGCGCCCCCCGCCCGCAGCCAGGCGTTCAGCTTCACCACGGGATCCTCGAGCAGGTCCCAGCGCTGCCGCTCGATGGCGGGGGAGAAGCCCGGATCGGGCCAGGCCGGGGCCTTGGGGCCTTCCGGGGTCTCCGGCTGGAACCAGACGAGCCGGTGTCGCGTCGCCAGGGGCTTCAGCAGAGGGGCCAGGCCCTGGAGCCCCGCGCCGTTGCTGAAGAGCCAGAGGCGATGCCCCTTCCCGTGCTCGCCCCAGTGGCCCAGAGCCTCCCGCCAGGCGGCTTCCGTGGGAATGGACGGCCCCCGCTCGGCGAGGGTCTCCAAGATGCGCAGGCCATGGATGCGCCCTCGCTTGGGGGCGATGCGCAGGGCGGGGGTGCGGCCGTCGCCGGGCACGATGAGCCCCAGCCGGTCGCCGGTGGCCTGGAGGGTGGCGAAGGCGGCGCCGCAGAGTTCCAGAGCCCAGCGCAGGGGTGAGACGGGATCGCCGAGGAACATGGAAGGCGAGGGGTCCACCACCAGCCACAGCACCAGGTCGCGGCTGCTCTCGAAGCGCTTCATGATCGGCTCGCCCGTGCGGGCGGTCAGGGGCCAGTTGATGAAGCGGGGATCGTCGCCCGGCACGTAAGGCCGGTTCTCCACGAAGGTGAGTCCCGCGCCCTTGAGTTTCGAAGGGTGCAGGCCTTCGGTTCCGCCGCCCAGCCGCCCACGAAGGCGCAGCGGCAGGCGTCGCAGGCGGGCGAGGAAGCGGGCGGGGAGGGGCATGGAGGTTCAGTATGGCCTAGGTCCGCACCGCCTTCATGCCCCTCTTCGTTCTACCACCGCACCCGCACGCGGTACGTCAGCGTGGCTTTGCCTTCGGCCGGGACCGCCACCTGGAACTTTCCGGTGCCGGCGGCGGCCTTGGTGCAGGGGTGGCTGCTCTGGAGCACCTCCCAGTCGCCGGGCATGGGCTCCAGCACGGTGACGGTGACGGGTTCCTTCTTGGCGTTCTTCAGCTCGATCTCGAAGGCGGATTCATGGACGAAGCCGTATTTCCCCTGCCGGCCCAGGCTCTTGTAGTCGGTCTGCTTGCGCCGGGCCGTGACATCGAACGCGTCGCCCAGCTTCAGGCGGACCAGCTCGTTCTTCGGCGTGTGGTCCACGCTGTCCTCGCCCACGAACTGCGCGCGGCCCTCGCTGTCCCGCTTGTAGACGCGGATGATGCCCTTGGGGAGCGGCATGCCGAGGCGGCTGGACTCCTTGTTGTCGAATTCCACGAAGACGCCCACCTTCTGCTTGTCGCCCAGGTCGCCGTAGCTGCCGGTGTAGTAGTAGGTCTGCCCCTGGAGCAGGTACTCCTTGCGGACGGGCACGGCGCTGGCGCTGAGCAGGGCCACCTGCTTGGTCTGGTTCACGGCCAGGGTGGTAGGGCGGTCCAGGGTGTAGAGGTGGTACTCGAAGAGGCTCTCCTCGGCCATCTTCGGCGGGGCTGGAGCGGCTCTCGCCAGGACTTCCACGGCGGCGTAGGCGCGCTCCGGGCGCTGCTGGGCCCGGTTCACATCCCCCGCCACCAGCTGCAGGGTGGCGTTGGGGTAGGCGGCGCCGCTCTGGTTGGTGAGGGTCACCCAGCCGCTGAGGTCGAGGGCCTTTTCGTCGGCGGAGAGGTTGGCCACGTAGTCCGCGCGCCAGGAGAGGCCGCCGGTGAGGTAGCTCAGCTCCAGCTTCTGCTCCCGGTCGGCCCCGCTGTTGAGGCTGATCACCAGGGTGGGCCGGGCCCGCAGGTTGCCGGGCACCTTGGGGAAGATGAGGCGGCCGGGGACGCTGGTCTCGATGCGATCCGCGAACTGGAGCACCGTGCCATTGTTAGTGGCCAGCACCGTGGCGTCCTCGCGGACCTCCTTCGCCCCCGCGCCGGATTCGTTCGGCACGCTGCGCACCACGATCACCTTCTCGCCCACGTATTTCTCCAGCAGCTTCTGGGGTGTGAGCAGGTCGAAGTCGAAGTTCTGTTCGGCCACCCAGAAATCCTTCGGATGGGTGAGGTTCCGCAGCAGGGCCGTCTCGGGCCGGATCTGTGCCGACACCTCCTGGAAGGCCAGGCGGGATTCACCCTTGGGCAGCCGCACCTCCCGGGTGTCCTTCACCAGGGCCAGGTTGTCGTTATAAATCGTGACCGCCAGGGCCTTCTGGTCCTTGAGCGTGGTGACGGACTCCTGGGCGATCAGGAGCGAGGGCAGGGCGGCGAGCAACAGGACGGGGCGCATGGAACCTCCGGGGAGAGCGGGCTCATCAAGGGCCCGATAATGGGGTAATGCCGAGACTGTGGAGTTCCTTTCATGGAAGGGAGTTTTTTCTGCCTCAGGGCTTGCTTGCAGCCCTTTCCTCAGGGCTGGTCAGGGCCTCGTAGGTAAGAAGCACCTCGCCGTGGGGTGGGACTTCGATGGTGAAGTCCCACGAGCTTCCGCCAGACCGGTGGCCAGAGTGGTTCGCACGGATGATCTTCCAGTCGGCTGGAAGCGGCTCGCGAACGGTCAATGCGACGGAATGAGCCAGGACGCTCCGAACCCTCACCTCGACTCGGTACTTCCAGCGGAAGGCGGGGCTTTCCCGCAACCACAGCCGAGCCAACCAGCCCACTGGCTCCCGCTTGGTGTCCAGGCCTCGCCGCTCCACGTAGAGTCCCCGGGCGAGCCCGAAATCGAGCTCAATCTCTTCTCCTGGTGGTGTTCCGGGAAACTCGCTTAGGTATGCGGAGGCCTCGTTCTGGAGAATCACCAACCCACCGACAGGATCCCGGTAGCGGATGAGGAGGTCACCACCCGGTAAAGCCCGACCCAGCTTCATAGCTGTTGTGTTGGGGACCATGGCCGTGCGATGCACGCGCGGATGGCGGTACCAATCACTGTCCTCCCTCTCCTTGAACAAGGACCCCTCCAGGAACCCAGATGGGGTGGTGTCGGGTGCCTCATAGGGGGCCTGGACCAGGAGGCGCTGGTGAATGGGGATGCCCTCAACGGCCATGAGCCGGAGTTGCTTCTCCGAGCGGGCGACCAGGGTCACGGGCCGGTCAAGGGTGAACAGGGGGTATTCCGAGAGCTTCTCCTCTCTGAAGACTGGAGCGGAGGCGAGGACTTCGACCACAACCGCGGTCTTTGTCTCTGTCTTATCGACTTGAGGTGTGTTCTGGTCCGAAGGGGGTGGGTCATAAACCATGTTTGGGGCTCCAGCCACGAGTTGGAGCAGCGTTCCCGGAAGTTCTCCCCCGCTTTGATTTTTCACGGTGGCGAGTACATCAAGATCCATGTGCCGGCCATCGCTGGCGATGGTGGCGATGTAGAAGGGGTTCCAGGTGAAATCCGTGGCGGTGTAGAGGAGGGTGACCGCGGCGTCGCTCGCAGCAGGCAGGCTGATGTCCTGGAGCAATGTCGGTGAAGGACGGAGGGCGGACGGTAGATTCAGGAATGAAACTTGGCCAGATCCGCCGATCCGAAGTCCCTCCGAGGTTGAAACCACCACCCCTGGATCGGGGGCATGAGCATAGGCGCTGGCCTTTCTGGCGATCCGCTCCAAGGGCTTGGCGTCTGGACGGAATCTGGGATTAAGGAGCGGGACTGAAACCAAGGTGCCTTCTTGCCTCGACTTTCCCTCTTCCCCCTTGATTCGCACCGGCAGGCCCAGACTGGCGTCTACGAGGGAGGCTGGGGAGAGCAGGTTGAACTCGAAGTTACGCTCGCGTACCTGGAATTCATTGCCGGGATCGAGCAGGGTGGCGCTCTTGGGGCGCAGGGTGGGCAGCAGGTCGGCGAAGGCCAGGCGGCTGAGGCCCGCGGGCAGGCTCACGCGGCGCGTGTCGCGCACGGCGGCCAGGCCGTTCTGATAGATGGTGACGCTGAGGGCCGTACGATCCTTTGCAGTGGTGCGGATCTCTGGCGACTGACCCTGGAGGGGGGCCAGCACCAAGGTAAAGAAGATCAGCAGGGTGCGCATGGGAATGCCCCAGCATGGCGGAAATGCCAT
This sequence comes from Geothrix campi, assembly GCF_024609265.1. Lineage (GTDB taxonomy): Bacteria > Acidobacteriota > Holophagae > Holophagales > Holophagaceae > Geothrix > Geothrix campi. Next base: position 535,479 of record NZ_JANHMP010000002.1, read on the forward strand.
CGTCCAGCCAGGGCACGAATGCGCAAGGAAACCTGTGAAGCGGAGGATGGTGTAGGAGTGGAAGGAACGGAGGAAAACCCACAGGCAAGGCCTTCTTTCCCCGTTCTCCTCAACTCCTCCGGCTCCCTCCGCTTATTACTTCCGTGAACCTTCAGATCTGCCCGGCCCCCGCCAGTTCCTGGATGCGCGCCAGACCGCTGTCGAGCTGGCCCTGGAGGAGCTTCTCGGCGCCCATCATGGCCATCATCATGGGGATGTCGGCTTCATCCACCAGGCGCAGGGTGCAGCCTTCGCCGGCGGGAGCGATCTCGAAGCGCAGCTCGTGATCGAACATCTTCCGGGTGCCGGGCACCAGCACCACCCGCTGGCCGGGCACACGCTCCTTCACCACCAGCTCCTGGGGCATTTTCATGCCCATGACTTCGATGACGTAGCTGTGCTTGTCGGCGTCGCCCTGGAAGTTCATGGCGGCAGGCTCGAGGAAGGCCCGGTGCTTCGATAGGTCCGAGAGGAAGGCGTACAGCGCCTCGGCGGAGACGGGCAGCGAGGCCGAGGCGGTCTTGATCGTGGTCATGGGGGCTCCGGAGACGAAGGATCCATCGAACCACGAAGCGGGCGGGGCCGCGAGGCCTTACCTCCGGGCAGGAGGGTTCACCGGGCGTACACCCGTTCGCCGAAGAACGCGGTGCCGATGCGGATCTGGTCCGAGCCGGCGGCGATGGCGGCCTCCAAATCGGCGCTCATACCCATGCTGAGGCGCAGGGGGCATCCCAGGTCCTGCTGGAGCCGGTCCCGCAGGGCCGCCAGCTGCGCGAAGGCGCCCTCATCCTCGGGCGGCGGGATGGCCATGAGCCCGCGAAGGGGCAGGCGGGGATCGTCGCCGAGGGCCGCGATCAACGCGGGCAGATCCGCCTCGGCGCAGCCGCCGAGCTTGGTGGCCTCGTCCCAGAGATCGACCTGGATCCAGACGGGGCGCACCACAGCCAGCTCCTCCGCGAGGCGCCGGAGGCGTTCTGCCAGGTCCAGGCGATCCAGGCTCTGGATCTCCGCGAAGTGCTGGAGGGCGGACTTGGCCTTGTTGCGCTGGAGTGGGCCGAGGAGGACGAAGGCCAAGTCTGGGAACGCCGCGGCTTTGTCGGCGCCTTCCTGCACGTAGTTTTCGCCGAAACGCGTGAAACCGAGAGCGGCAGCCTCCTGGATCAGCGTCAGGGGCTGCTTCTTCGACACCGGCAGCAACTCGACGCCTTCCGGGTCACGATTCGCGGCCTCACAGGCCCGGACGATGCGGGTCCGCAGGCCCTCGATCCGATCGGTCAGGCTCACGGCAGGAAGAGGATCCGCTGGCAGGATTCGCAAGCCACGGCATCCTTGGCTTCCTTCAGCTGGAAGAGGAAGGGGCCGCGCAGCTTCACGTGGCATCCCGAGCAGGCGCCGTTCTCCACGGGCACCACCACGCGGCCCTGGCGGGCGCCGGCGAGCCGATGGAAGCGCGTCACTTCAGGCACGGCGAGCTTGGCTTCCAGCTGGGCCTGTTTGGCCTTCAGCTTCTTCCGTCCTTCCACCTGGTTGGCATGCTCATCCAGGAAGACGGCGTGGAGTTCATCGAACTGGGCCTTGAGGGTGAGGCGCTCGGCTTCGAGTGCCGCCAGGGCCTGTTCGAGGGCCAGAGCCTCTGTTTCCAGGGCCTTCAGGGGCCGGGCAATCTGCGCCCGCATGCGCTCCTTCTCGTCGAGCTCGCGGATGGCGGAGGTGTACTGCACCTTCTGGCTGGTGGTCTTCACAGCGGCGCGGGCGCGGTCTTCATCCTTCAGGGCCTGGACCAGTTCCTTGGATTTAATCTGGATGTAGTTGCGAGCCGTATCCAGGGCCTTGGTCTTGTCCGCGGTCTGCTTCTCGATGGCCTTGAGCCGGGCATCCAGAGCCGCCAGATCCGGGGGCAGGGCCGACAGGTCTCGCTCAATGGTCCGAAGGTAGTCCAGTGTGGCTTGCAGGTCGCGCAGGATGGCAAGGTGTTCCATGAAATTAAGGGTACACCCGCGAAGGGGTGGCGGCTCGAGATTGAATATCTGACATTATGAAGAAGAAAATATGAATCAATTACACTAAAATATTGGAAGATCTTGAAAGATCCTGCTTGACCGGGTTGGGGGTGGGTGACAGACTTGGCACTCGCTGTGGCTGAGTGCTAACAGCTTCCTTCGTTCCTTTTCACTTCTTTCCAAGGAGGTCCCATGGCCATCAAGCCTCTTTCCGACCGTGTCGTGCTGAAGCGCGTCGACGCCGCCGAGACCGTCAAGGGCGGCATCATCATCCCCGACACCGCCAAGGAGAAGCCCATGGAGGCTGAAGTGGTGGCTGTCGGTGAAGGCAAGATCAACGAGAACGGCACCCGCAATCCCATGTCCGTGAAGGCCGGCCAGAAGGTGCTGATCGGCAAGTACAGCGGCACCGAAGTGCGGATCGACAACGTGGACCACGTCATCGTGCGCGAAGACGAAATCCTCGCCATCGTCAGCTAACGACTCAGAGACCAAGGAGACATACATGGCCAAGTCCATCATTTATGCCGAAGATGCCCGCCAGGCGATCCTGCGCGGTGTGAACAAGCTCGCCGACGCAGTGCAGGTCACCCTCGGCCCCAAAGGCCGCAACGTCCTCATCGAGAAGAAGTTCGGCTCTCCCCTCATGACCAAGGACGGCGTCACCGTCGCCAAGGAGATCGAGCTCAAGGACAAGCACGAGAACATGGGCGCCCAGCTGGTGCGTGAGGTCGCGTCCAAGACCTCCGACATCGCCGGTGACGGCACCACCACCGCCACCGTGCTGGCCCGCGCCATCTACCGCGAGGGCATCAAGGCCGTCGTGAGCGGCGCCAACACGATGGAGATCAAGAAGGGCATCGATCTCGCCGTCGAGACCGTCGTGAAGGCCATCGACGAGATCAAGAAGCCCGTCGAGGGCAACGCCATCGCCCAGGTCGGCACCATCTCCGCCAACGGTGATGAGGAGATCGGCAAGATCATCGCGGAAGCCATGGCCAAGGTTGGCAAGGACGGCGTCATCACCGTCGAGGAGGCCAAGGGCCGCGACACCGAGCTGACCGTGGTCGAGGGCATGCAGTTCGACCGTGGCTACCTCAGCCCTTACTTCGTGACCAACCCCGATCAGATGAAGGTCGAGCTGGAGAATCCCTACATTCTCGCCTACGAGAAGAAGGTCTCCAACATGCGTGACCTCCTGCCCCTGCTGGAGCAGGTCGTCAACAGCCGCCGCCCCCTGCTGATCATCGCCGAGGACGTGGACGGCGAGGCGCTGGCCACCCTCGTGGTGAACAAGATCCGCGGCACCCTGAACGTGGCCGCCGTGAAGGCCCCCGGCTTCGGCGACCGCCGCAAGGCCATGCTGGAAGACATCGCCACCCTGACCGGCGGCAAGGCCATCAGCGAGGATCTGGGCCTCAAGCTTGAGAACCTCACGCTGGCCGACCTCGGCAGCGCCAAGAAGATCGTCATCGACAAGGAGAACACCACCATCGTCGAGGGCGCCGGCGCCACCGAGGCGATCCAGGGCCGCGTGAAGCAGATCCGCGCCCAGGTGGAGACCTCCACCAGCGACTACGACAAGGAGAAGCTGCAGGAGCGTCTGGCCAAGCTCGTGGGTGGCGTCGCCGTCATCAAGGTGGGCGCGGCCTCTGAAACCGAGATGAAGGAGAAGAAGGCGCGCGTGGAAGACGCCATGCATGCCACCAAGGCCGCTGTCGAGGATGGCATCGTGGCTGGCGGCGGCGTCGCGCTGCTCCGCAGCCTGACCAAGCTCGCCGAGCTGAAGGTCACTGGCGACCAGGCCACCGGCGTGGACATCGTCCGCAAGTCCCTGGAGGAGCCTCTCCGCCAGATCGCCAACAATGCCGGCGTCGAAGGTTCCGTGGTTGTGAACACCGTCCGCGAGAGCAAGGGCAACCACGGCTACAACGCGGCCACCAACGAGTACGGCGATATGGTGAAGTTCGGCGTGGTCGATCCTGCCAAGGTGACCAAGTCCGCCCTGCGCAACGCTGCCTCCGTGGCCGCGATGATGCTGACCACCGAAGCCATCATCACCGAGCTCCCTGAGCCCAAGTCCGCGGCCCCCGCGGGCCCCGGCATGGGCGGCATGGAAGACATGTATTAATCATCCGCGACTTGCGGTTTGTGGAAAGGCCCCGCGTTTGCGGGGCCTTTTTTTGTAATGCGCTGGAGGGGAGAGCTTGGTCGTGCATCTCTGACGGTCGTGATTCGCTCCCTGTGGGGCCCCGCTTCGCAGGCTCCGCCGGAGCCTGCTGCGCGACCCACATGGTCGCGACATGGGCGGCATGGAAGACATGTATTAATCAGCCGCGACTTGCGGTTCATGGAAAGGCCCCGCGGTTGCGGGGCCTTTTCTCTTTGTGCCTGGCCGCGTGGGTGTGCCGCAATGAGAAGACTTATATTTCCAGAAAGCACACTCACGAAGTGATAAAAACCCACCTGCACGGGGGTTGAGACGCGGAGAAAAAAAACTACCTGGGTCCGACAGGACAAGCCGGGGCAAGGACAGGCCTAACCCGCGTCGTTTCTGGGAAGTGTCTCGTACAAGCGAGGCCTTTTCCTTATATGCGACAACATAGTCATTTTTAATTCACACCAATGGGTTGACTATGGAATCAGTCGGGCGGATGCTTCCTGTCGAACCCCCCGGGAATACCTCCCGGGGACCTTGAAAAGGTAGGGGAACCCATGGGCATGGGCCTTCTCTTCGACGCCACGCGCTGCATCGGTTGCGGCGCCTGTAGCTCCGCATGCAAGGAGCAGAACAAGCTACCAGGCAAGGTAGAGGAGGTGTTGACGGCCTATACCTGGACCACAGTCCAGGAGAGGGAAGGCCTCAATGTCCGCCGCCTCTGCATGCATTGCGAGGTGCCGACCTGCGCTTCCGTCTGTCCAGTGGGCGCGCTCAAGAAGACGCCCGAAGGGCCGGTGGTCTATGATGCCGAGCGTTGCATGGGCTGCCGCTACTGCATGATGGCCTGCCCCTTCGAGATCCCGAAGTACCAGTGGGACCGGCCCGTGCCCGTGGTCGGCAAGTGCATCCTCTGTGCAGGTCGCATCAAGGAGGGGCAGCCGACCGCCTGCGCCGCGGCCTGCCCGGCCGAGGCCACGATCTTCGGGAAGAAGGAGGACCTGATCTGGGAGGCCCGAACCCGCATCCGGCAGAAGCCTGGCGCCTATGTGGACCACATCTACGGGCTCACCGAGGCCGGTGGCACCTCAGTCCTGATGATCTCCAATGTGCCCTTCGACAAGCTGGGCCTGAAGACCAATCTGCCTGGGGAACCCCCGGCGATGAAGACCTGGCAGGTGTTGTCCAACATTCCCGACTTCGTCGCGGTATGGGCCGTCTTCCTCTACGGCGTTCACTGGATCACCGCTCGGCGGGAGGTGGTAGCCAAGGCCGGAGCCAGTGGCGGTCATGGACAAGCTAACGGACGGGAGGACCGGTCATGAACACCCTTGCTACGCTCGCTCCCCGCCGGTTCCGTCCCGGTTTCTGGACCGCGGTATTCGCCGTCCTCTTCCTGGCTTTCTGCGCCGTGACCGTCTTCCGCTACACCAAGGGCCTGGGCGCGGTCACCAATCTGAGTGACCAGTTCCCCTGGGGCCTCTGGATCGGCTTCGACCTGCTCTGCGGGGTCGGCCTGGCCGCCGGTGCGTTCACCCTCACCGCAGTGGTGCACCTCTTCAACCTCAAGCGCTTCGAGCCCATCGTTCGCCCCACGATCCTCACCGGGTTCCTGGGCTACGCCTTCGTGATCGTGGCGCTACTGCTGGATCTGGGCCAACCCTGGCGCATCTGGCACGCCATCGTCTACTGGAACACGCACTCCGTCATGTTCGAGGTGGCCTGGTGCGTGATGCTCTACACCACGGTGCTGGCGGTGGAGTTCGCCCCGGTGGTCCTTGAGCGGTTCGGGTTCCACGCCCCGGCGCGGCTCATCCACCAGCTCATCACCCCCCTGGTCATCCTCGGCGTGATCCTCTCGACCTTGCATCAATCCTCGCTGGGATCCCTCTACCTCATCGTTCCCAGCAAGCTCCATCCGCTTTGGTACTCCCCGATGCTGCCGCTGCACTTCTACATTTCCGCCATCGGGGCGGGCATCGGCATGATCATCCTCGAGTCCTACCTCAGCAAGCGGGCCTTCCATCACCACCTTGAGATGGACCTCCTGGAGCCCTTGGCCCGCGGCATGGTGGTGGCCCTCGGCATCTATGGCCTCATGCGCCTGCAAGGGATCGCCCGCAACCACGCCTTCGGGACTCTCGGCAGCTACGAAGGCCGGATGTTCCTTGTGGAGTTCATGCTCGGCGTGGTGTTGCCTGTGGTCCTGATGTCCTTCCGGAAGCTGCGCACCAACCAGGACTGGCTGGTGGGCGGTGCTTTCCTGGCGGTGCTCGGCTTCGTCATGAACCGACTGAACGTCAGCATCACGGGCATGGAGGCGGCCTCCGGCACGCGGTACCTCCCCTCAGCCATGGAGATCATCGTCTCGCTGGGCTTGGTGGGCACGGGCATGGCGGTCTTCGCCTTCGCGGTGCGGAACTTCTCCATCTTCCCGGAAGGCCCCGTGGCCAGCCGCCCCAAGGAACCGGCAGTAGGAGCCTGAGCCATGCGGACCCGCATCGGCACCCGTCTGATTCTCGGCGCCGGTCTTGCCACCGCGCTGGTCATCGGCGGCATGGCGGTGGTGATCCTCCGGTCGCACACGGCCCAGCTGTTGGCGGAGCGCACACGCAGCGCCGATCAGCTGAGCGAGACGATCAAGAGCGCCACCCATTTCGACATGCTTGAGAACCGCCGCGAGAACCTGCACCGGCAGATTCGTGCCGTGGGAGGGCTCGCGGGGGAGGGCATCCAGAAGGTCCGGGTCTTCAACAAGGAGGGGCGCATCATGTTCTCCTCCGCCGAAGAGGAGATCGGGACCAGCCTGGATATCCGGGGCGAGGCCTGCTACGCCTGCCATGCGGAGGGCCGGCCGCTGGAACGGCTGGGCATCCAGGCCCGGGCCCGGACGTTTCGGACTCCCGACGGAGGCCGGATTCTGGGCCTCATCAATCCCATCCCCAACGAACCCTCCTGCTCCACCGCCGACTGTCACGCCCATAGCTCAAAACAGAGCCTCCTGGGAGTGCTGGATGTGAACATCTCCCTCACTGAAGTGGACCGCGAGATCGCCCACAGCCGGATGTTGATCACGGCCTCCGCCGTCCTGGCCATCCTGGCGGGCAGCCTGATCCTCTGGTGGCTCAACCGGCGGCTGGTGGTCCGGCCCGTGGCGGCCCTGGTGGCCGGCACCCGGCGGGTGGGCGAAGGGGACCTCGGCACCACCATCCCAGTGAGTGGAAACCACGAATTGAGCGAACTGGCGGGGGCCTTCAACACCATGACCCAGCGCCTGGCTGAAACCCAACGCCAGCTGGCCCAGGCGGACAAGCTGGCCTCGGTGGGCCGCCTGGCGGCAGGGGTCGCTCATGAAATCAACAATCCGCTGACGGGCGTGCTCAGCTACGCCTCGCTGCTCCGCAAGCGGATGGAGGGGGATACCGCCGCCTGCGAGGACCTGGACGTGATCGTACGGGAGACGGTGCGTTGCCGCGGAATCATCCGGGGCCTCCTGGACTTCGCCAGGCCCACGCCGCCTGCCCGCAAACCCATGGACCTCAATGAAGTGGTGCGGCGGGCCGTATCCGTCGTCATGACCCAGCTCTCCCTCAACCAGGTGGATCTGTCGCTGGACCTGGCCACGGAGTTGCCCATGGTCCATGCGGACGCCAACCAGATCCAGCAGGTGGCGGTGAACCTGCTGCTGAACGCGGGAGACGCCATCGGCGACGGTGGCGGCACCATCCGCGTCACCACGCGCACCAGGACGGAGGATTCCGTGGAACTGCTGGTCCAGGACAATGGCCGCGGCATCCCGGCGGAAGACCTGCCACGGATCTTCGAGCCGTTCTACACCACCAAGGGCAATCACGGCACGGGCCTCGGCCTTGCTGTCAGCTGGGGGATCGTGGAGGCCCACGGCGGAGCCCTGGAGGTTCGCAGCGATCCCGGCCAGGGCACCTGCTTCACCCTTCGCATTCCCACGTCCGCAGGCAGCGGCCAGATTCCCATTCCCACCACCACCTAGGAGGTTTCCATGACCGCCCTATTGATCATCTTCATGTTCGTCGCCTTCGTGGGCATCGACTTCCTGGTGCGGACGAGCCTCCGTCGCGCGCGGGAAAAGCGTGAGCGCCAGGCCCGGGAAGCCGTGCTGAATACCGCCATCCACCTCGACTTCACCCACGAGGCGAAGAGTCTCAAGCGCGTGGAGGTTCCCAATCCCAAGGCCCGCATCCTGGCGGTGGACGACGAGCCGGTGGTGCTCGACTCCTTCCGCCGAATTCTGGTACTTGAAGGCTTCAGCGTGGATACCGTCGAGCACGGCCCCGAAGCTTTGGGGCTGATTCAGCGGCATGACTACGACTTCCTCTTTACGGACCTCAAGATGCCGGACATGGATGGCGTCGAAGTGGTGAAGGCGGCCAAGCACCTGCGACCGGACGTGGATGTGGTCGTGATCACCGGCTACGGCAGCATCGAGACCGCGGTTCAGACCCTCCAGCACGGCGCCTGCGAATACATCCAGAAGCCGTTCACCGCCGACGAGCTGGCGGACTTCGCGAAGAAGATCCTCATCAAGCGCGAAGCCCGCATCGAGGCCCAGCGGCGGCCCAACGTGCGCGTGGTGGCTCCCGAGATGGCCGAGGTCGTATCCGCCAGCGAGTTCTGCGTGCCCGGCGGCGCCTTCCTGTCCACGGGCCACGCATGGGTGCGGATCGAGCCGGAAGGGCAGGTCCGCGTTGGCATTGACGATTTCGTGCGGAAGGCGCTTGGCACCGTGAAGACCGTGGTGCTGCCGGAGCGCGGGAAGACCTTCCGGCAGGGCGAGACGCTGTTCACCCTGAAGGGGCCCGAGGGAGTCGTGCATGTAGCTGCGCCTCTCAGCGGCCGCATCGAGCACGACAACGCCGGCCTGCTCACGGAACCCGCCGAGCTGATGCACAGCCCCTACGATCGGGGCTGGGTCTGCCTGATGACGCCGAGTGATCTGGCTGGCGAGCTGCCCGCCCTCAAGATCGGTCAGCCCGTCATCGACTGGTACCAGGACGAGATCACCCGCCTGCGGAATCCCGATTCGCCCCAGGTGACTGGGGCCGGCGCCCTGGACTGGTCCATTTTCGAACGGCAGTTCCTGGGCCAGAGCGAGCACGCCAAGGCCTGAGACCCGGGACTTCCTGGAGAGCTTCGAAGCCTAGGCTTCGAAGCTCTCTTTCGCGTGGTAGCTGGAGCGTACCAGGGGGGCGGACTCCACGCGCTGGAAGCCCATTTCGAGGCCTTTCTGGCGGTACATGTCGAACTCGGTGGGTTCCACGAAGCGCTCCAGGGGCAGGTGCAACTCCGAGGGCGGCAGGTACTGTCCGATGGTGGCGATGTCCACCCGGGAGGCCCGCCAGTCGGCCATGAGGGCCAGCACCTGCTCAGGAGTCTCCCCCAGGCCCACCATGATGCCGCTCTTCACGCGCATGGCCGGGGCGTGGGCATCGCGCCACTCCGCCGTCCGGCGCAGCACCGCGAGGCTCTGCAGGTAGTCGGCGTCAGGTCGCACCCGCCGGTAGAGGTGAGGCACCGTTTCGACGTTGTGGTTCAGCACTTCGGGTCGGGCTTCCAGCACCGTGAGCAGCGCCGCCTCGTTGCCGCGGAAATCGGGGATGAGCACTTCAATGCCGCAGTGGGGCGACAACGTGCGGATCCACTGGATGGTCGCGGCGAAGTGCCCTGAACCACCGTCCGGAAGGTCGTCGCGGTTCACGGAGGTGACCACGGCGAACTTCAGACCCAGGCGGGCCACGGCTTCGGCCACGCGCTGGGGTTCGCCGGGATCCAGTTCGCCGGGGCGTCCCTTGCCCACGTTGCAGAAGCCGCAGTGACGCGTGCAGATGTCGCCCATGAGCATGAAGGTGGCCGTGCGGTGCACCCCCCAGCATTCGTGCAGGTTGGGGCAGCGGGCCTCCTCGCAGACCGTCACCAGCCGCTGCTCCCGGATGAGGCCCTCGACCTCCGCCACCACCTCCGGGGCCGGCACGCGGATCTTCAGCCAATCAGGACGGGGACCAGGGAGGACGGGGGGGCGGGCCATGGCCTTCCATTGTCGCCTGCCTCTGCGCCTTGGCCACCGATCAATCGCCAAGCGATGTCTTGAGCGGGTGTTTTGCGTGGCTTTAAAACTTAAAGGAAAACAAAAAAACAATTAGCCACCGGTGAACACAGATAAACACCGATAACTGCATGGGGAAATCAGTTCATCTTTATCGGTGTTCGTCGGTGGTTCGAATTGCGTTTTCGGTGGCGCTGCCCAGACCTGCGCCCCGGCTAGAATGGAGTCATGTCCGATACCCCCATGGAACTCCCCGAATCCGTGGCTGAAGTTCCGCCTGCGCCGGAGGCCCCGAAGACCTTTGAAGCCCCCAAGGGCTTCGAGACCAAGTTCCGCGGCCTGTCGCTGCACCTGTCCGCTTTCGACGGCCCCCTGGATCTCCTGCTGCACCTCATCCATGAGCAGAAGCTGGACCTCCTGAATCTGCCCATGGCGGATGTCACGCGGCAGTACATGGACTACCTCGCGCTCATGGAGGAGCTGAACCTGGAGATCGCGGCGGAGTTCGTGGCGATGGCGGCGCAGCTGCTGCAGATCAAGTCACGGCTCATGCTCCCCCGCCCGCCCCAGGAGACCGGTGAGGAGGATCCACGCGAGGCCCTGGTCCAGCGGCTGCTTGACTACCAGCAGGTGAAGGCCGCGGCCGTGGTACTGTCGGATCGCGAATCCGACTGGCAGAAGATCGCCTTCGCGCCGGGGTTCGATCTGGAGGACCACAAGCGGGTGGAAGACGAACCCATCCGTGCCACCCTCTTCGATCTGCTGGGGGCCTACCGGGAGGCGCTGAAACGACTGCTGCCCCCACCACCGGTCGAGGTCCGGACCCAGCCCAAGACCCTGGAACAGAGGGTGGTGGAGGTGTTGCGCGACCTGCAGGACGGCCTCTGGAAGCCTTTCCAGGGACTGCTGGGCCAAGCCCGCAGCCGCGAGGAGCTGGTGCTCACCTTTCTGGCTTTGCTGGAACTGGTCCGCACGGGCCGCATCTCGCTGGTCCAGGGTGAGGCCTTCGGCGAGATCCGCGTCAAGGCTGCCGAGGCTGCGTGAAAGCAGCGCCGATGCTGATCCGTGCCGCCTACCGCCGGGCCCGCCTGGTGGGGTTCGCCCTCTGCCTGGGCACACCGGCCCTCATCGGTGGTCTGATCCTGTCCGGCCTCGTGCCTCCCGGGGAGCAGCTGCCCGAAGGCACGCTTCTCCAACTCGGCCACATTTTTACCGGCCTGGTCTTCCTGTCGGCCGCGTGGGTGCTTTGGCGCCGGGGATCCGTGCTGAGATCCTTCCAACAAGTCCCTGAGCCTGGCCGGCCGGGAGTGGTGTTGCGGGAGACCCTGCTCTATGCCGCCCTGTTCGAATTGAGCAGCCTTTACGGCCTGATCTACTGGATCCTGGTGGGGAAATACGCGGCACGCCACGTGTTCGGATTCATCCTCTTCTCCCCCCTCCTGTTCCTGGCGCTCGCGCCCCGGCTACACCGTTGGGTGGAGGCGGGAGGGGGATCCGGGGCGGCCTCATGAGCCTGCTGGCCTTATCCTGGGGACTGTTCGAGACCCCGGGGGCGCCCCATGCGTAACCACGAGACCCAGCCAGGCCAGGAAGGCTCCCCGGACCAGACCCAGAAGCTGGTCCTTCCGCTGACGTCCGATGCCCCGCAGCGGACCCAGAAGATCTCGCTCCCGGCCGGAACCGCCGGGCAGACCCAGATGCCGCGCCCGCCCACCGCCTCATCCCGATCCTGGGGCTGGAAGCTGGCTCTGGCCGTCGGGGGCATCCTCGTGCTGGGCGGTGCGGCCCTGCTCCTGTCCTCCCGGGGCCCCGTGGCCCGGCCAGCGAAGGTTCAGCCGGTGGCCCCGGAGGAGGAGATCCCGGGGGCTGCCCGGGCCTATCTGGACCAGGCCAAGGCGGGTGACGCCAATGCCATGCGCATGCTGGGGGCGATGTACTACTACGGCTTGAACGTCCCCCCGAACCACGAGAAAGGCCTCTTCTGGTATCGCAAGGCGGCGGAAGCGGGCAGTGAAGTGGCCCGGGCCGAGCTCAGCCGGCTGGAGGTTGCGGCGAAGTAGCCTCGGCTGGCTCCGGGGCGTTCCGCCAGGCCAGCACCTTCGCGGCGCCCGCTTTGCCGATGGCCTCGGCCAGGGCGCCCTCCTCTGCCGCACGCACCTGGGCGGCGCTGCCAAAGGCTTGGAGCAGCTTCTTCGCCGTGGTCGGGCCGATGCCCGGGATCTGGGTCAGCTCTGTCTGGAGGGTGCGCTTGGCCCTCAGGGCCCGGTGATAGGTGATCGCGAAGCGGTGGGCCTCGTCGCGGGTGCGCTGGAGCAGCTGCAACACGGGCGAGGACTTGGGGATGCGCAGGGGCTCGCTGGAGCCTGGGCGGAACACCAGTTCCTCCTTCTTCGCCAGAGAGCCCAGTTCCAACTGCTCCAGCCCCAGTTCCTTCAGGGCGGCTTCCGCCGCATGGAGTTGTCCCAGTCCACCATCGATGAGCACAAGATCCGGGAACTCCTGGCCTTCGTCCCGCATCCGCTTGTACCGGCGAGTGACGGCTTCGAACATGTTGGCGAAGTCGTCGTTCTGCTCATTGGTCATCTTGAAGCGGCGGTAGCGGGCCTTGTCGGGCAGGCCGTCGCTGAACACCACGCAGCTGGCGACGACCTCGCGGCCCTGCCCGTGGCTGATGTCGAAGCACTCGAGGCGGCGGGGCAGGTGGCTGAGGCCGAGGAAGGCCTGGAGCCCCTCCAGCACGGCCTCGTTCAGCCGTGCCGGCTCGAACTTGCGCTCCAGGGCCAGCCGCGCGTTCTCCTGGGCCATGGCCAGCAGATCGACCTTCTCGCCCTTCTTGGGGATCTGGATCTGGGGACGGGAGCCGCGCATGCCTCCGAGCCAATCCCGGAGCAGATCCGCGTCCTCCGGCTCGATCTCGGCGAGGATGCGGCCGGGCACGGGGTCGGCGTTGTACACGCGCTGGAGCACCTGGGCCAGCACAGCACCGTCGAACGCCTCGATCTCCTCCAGCACGTATTCCTGACGTCCCATCATCCGGCCATCGCGGAGCATGAGGCGGTGGACGCAGGCGCGGCCGTCCAGCACGGCGCTCCCGTAGATATCCATGTCCTCCAGGTTCGGACCGGCGGCCTTCTGCCGCGTGAACCAGGCGTCCACCTGCTGAAGGGCGTCGCGGTGCTGGGCGGCCTGCTCGAAGGCGGCGGCCTCGGCGGCCTTCCACATGGCGGCCTCCAACCTGGCCTTCAGTTCGTCGCGTTTCCCTTCCAGGAAGAGTCGCGCCTCCTTGGCCTGTTCCCGATAGTCCGCCTGGCTCACGGCGGCGATGCAGGGAGCGGTGCACCGGTGCAGCTGGTATTTCAGGCAGGCCCGACCGCGCTTGCCGTCGATCTCGATGTCGCAATCGCGGATCTGGAAGAAGCGGTACACCAGTTCCGCCGTGCGGTAGGCCGTGCTGGCGGGGAAGAACGGCCCGTAGTAGAGGCTGCCGTCCTTCCGCACCTTCCGGGTCACGAACACCTTCGGGAAGGCCTCCTTCCAGGTGAGTTTCACGTAGGGGTAGCTCTTGTCGTCGCGCAGCAGGATGTTGAAGGGCGGCAGGTGCTCGTTGATGAGGTTGTTCTCCAGCACCAGGGCTTCGAGTTCGGTCTCACAGACGATGAACTCCAGGTCCCAGACGCGGGCGACCAGGCGACGGGTCTTGGCGTCGAGGTGCTTGTTCTGGAAGTAGGACTTCACCCGGTTCCGAAGCACCTTGGCCTTGCCGATGTAGAGCAGGTTCCCCTTCTGGTCGCGGTAGAGGTAGCAGCCGGGGCGCAACGGGAGATCCGAGAGTTTCCGCTGGAGGGCGGGAGACTTGTCGATGTTGTTCCGGACGTTGGCCACGACTCAGTGTAGCTGTCGGTGGTCGGCTGGCGGCTATCCGCGGGGCTGGGATTTGGGACAATGGAGGGATGCTGAACCTCGAGACCTTCCCTGTGGGCCCGCTGGGCTGCAACTGTTCGTTGGTGTGGGACCCGGCCACCAGCTTGGGGGTGGTGGTGGATCCGGGCGGGGATGGCGGGAAGATCCGGAAGCGCGTGGAGGTCCTGGGCTTCAAGGTCACGGCGCTGCTGCACACCCACGCCCACTTCGACCACGTGGGCGCCACCCGCGAACTGCAGGACCTCTGGCAGTGCCCCGCCCATCTGCACGGAGACGACACCTTCCTCATCGAAGCCCTGCCGCAGCAGACCGGAATGTTCGGGATGACCGCCATCCCCCAGCCCGACATGACCGCCTTGAACGCCGGAGACCGCCACCTGGGCTTCTCGACGCTGCATACCCCGGGCCACACGCCGGGCTCGTGCTGCTTCCACGGGGCTTTCGCCAAAGGCCAGGTGGTGTTGGCAGGGGATACGCTCTTCCGCGGGGGCGTAGGCCGCACGGACCTCTGGGGCGGGAGCTGGGAACACTTGGAGCAGAGCATCCGGCGAGAACTCTACGTGCTGGATGGCGCCACCCTGGTCATCCCGGGGCATGGCCCCGCCACCACCCTCGGGGAGGAGGCGGAGCACAACCCGTTCGTGCGGAAATAGATCAGCGGCCGAAGCGGAAGACGGCGCTCACCGACAACCAGGTGAGCGAATCCATGCCCAGGCCGTCGGCTCCGGTCTTCTCCACCGAGACACTGTTCAGGTGGCCTTCGAGGCTGAAGACGCGGTTGAAGGTGTAGCCGCCGCCCACGCGGACGCCCATGCGTCCGGACTGGTTGGCCTCCACATCGGGGTAGCCTGCGAGTTCGTAGGTGGCCTTGACCTTGTTGACGTTCAGCCCAACGAGGAAATATCCGCCACGAGAGGGGGATTCCAGGTTGAACACATAGTCGCCCCCAAACTGGGCCACGCTGAACGTGTTCTGCTGGGTGTTGCCGAGGATGGTCTGCTCTTTGCTCGCGAAGCCGTTCACATTGAGGATCAGCCGCAGCTGGTGGTTCGAGGTGAAATTGAAATCCAGGTGGCCCCCGAAGTGCAGGCCGAGGCCTCCGTTGGCCCCGACGTAGTAGCCGGCCTCCTTCTTGTCGGCGAAATCACCGACGGGAAAGTTGAAGCCGGCCTGCAGCCCGCCATTGAGCGTGGGGGACTGGGCCAGGAGGCTGGAGCCAGCCAGAAGGAGCAGGGGCAGGGCGAGGGTTCGCATGGTTCCTCCGAAAGCAAGCGGCGTAAGGATAGCAGAGGTGAAGGTTGCTTTTCGATGGTTACCCGGGGCTCTGCTGGCATGATGGGTGATCCCCCCGGAGGTCCCCAATGCCCGATCTGCTCACCTCATCGTTCGGCTGCTTCGGCCCGATCGCGATCATCCTGATCATCTACTTCCTCGCCTGCCTCAAGGTCGTGAACGAGTACGAGCGGCTGGTGGTCTTCACGCTCGGCAAGGTGGAGGAGAAGCCCAAGGGCCCGGGCCTCTGCTTCGTGTGGCGGCCTTTCCAGACGGCCATCACCGTGAGCCTGCGCACCACGGTGCTGGAAGTCCCCAGCCAGGATGTGATCACCCGCGACAACGTGAGCCTGAAGGTGAGCGCCGTCGTCTACTCGCGGGTGCTGGATCCCAAGCAGGCCATCATCGGCGTCGAGAACTACTACTACGCCACCAGTCAGATCGCGCAGACCACCCTGCGCTCCATCCTGGGCGAGGTGAGTCTGGATGAACTGCTGGCCGACCGCGAAAAGCTCAGCGCCCGCCTGCGGGAGATCATCGACCGCTCCACGGAACCCTGGGGCGTGGAAGTGAGCAGCGTCGAGTTGAAGAGCGTGGACCTGCCCGAGCAGATCCAGCGCGCCATGGGCAAGCAGGCCGAGGCCGAGCGCGAGAAGCGGGCCAAGATCATCGCCGCCGAGGGCGAGCTCATGGCCAGCCAGCAGCTGCTGGAAGCCGCCAACAAGATCAGCCAGAACCCCACAGCCATCCAGATGCGCTACCTGCAGACCCTCACCGAGATCGCCGTGGAGAAGAACAGCACCATCGTCTTCCCGCTGCCCATGGAGATCATGAAGGCCTTCGAGAAGTTCATGGAGAAGTAGGCGGTACCCACTTTCGCCACACAGCGGCCTCCGCCTTCGCCAGGGTGGAGGCCGCGCTGTTCCGGGCCCCATAGGCTTCGGCATCCACGGCCTCCGCGAGCCTCAGCAGGTCCCCCGCCCGCTCGGGCCTCAGGGTTCCCAGCCGCAGCAGCCAGGCCCGGGCCGTCTCGCCGGCCAGCGGGGCCGCCACGCGGTGCGTCCGGGCCAGGAGGGGGCGCAGGGCGCGGATGCTCCCGGGACCCGGCGGCACGGGTCGCCAGAGCTTCCTGGTGCGCCAGGCGATCCAGACCGAGGCCAACAGGGCGAGGCCCCAGGACAGACCGGGCGGCGGCGCCTTCCAGCGCCACTCCCAGCCCTGGATCCGGGCCTGGATCCAGGAAAGCCCGGCCACCTGATCCTGGTCCGAGAACCGCACCACGTGGCGATCCCAGTGATAGCGCAGGGTGTCCAGCCAGCGTGAAAGGACGCCGAGGCCGAGGGGACCTCCCTGCGCATCCTGGCCGGCGGCGGCAGGGGTGGGGTCCGCCACATGCCAGTGGCCCTGGTCCCAGTACTCCACCCAGCTGTGAGCCTGGTCCTGGCTCACGCGAAAGTAGCCGCCCTCGGGGATCCAGGGGCCCAGGCGGAAACCGTTCACCACCCGGGCCGGCACGCCCCGGGCCCGGAGCATCAGGGCCATGGCCGAGGCAAAGTACTCGCAGTGGCCGGCCTGGGTGCGATCCAGGAAATCCTCCAGGGGATTTGCCGCCCGGCCGGACGGGTTGTCCAAGGTGTAGCGGAAGCGATGCAAGGACCGTTCCAGCACACGGGCCAGCTCGGGCGTGGGCAGCAGGTCCGGCGCGAAGCGAAGGCTCCAGCGCCGGGCTGCCTCGTGCTCGGGTCCCAACTCGGTCAATGTTTCGAGCCTGCGGGGGGACAGTGAGGGCTCGGAAGGATCAGGCCCTCCATCGTTCCACGTCACTTCCAGCGGAACAGGGCGAGTCCGGGGGAAGCGCCAGCGGATGCTGCCTCCGCTGCCGCGGCGAAGGGCCAGGTCGGGCGCCAGACTGGAAGTCCCATAGGGCAAGGTCAGAATGCCCTGGGCACTTGGGGAGAACAGGAATTCCGCCCGTTGGGCCCCGGTCCTGCTGCGGGGATCCCGGAAGGCGGTTGGCGTCAGCTCGGAGGTGGTCCAGCGCATCTCCTGGACAGTCTCCAGGGCCACTCCGCGCAGCAGGTCCAGTCCGGTCAACGGGGTTGGACCCCTGTCAGGAGGTGGGGCGATGCGCAGGACGACCTCGGGGTTGGGTTCGATGGGGCCGCCCCCGGCGAGGTCCATCTGATCGCCGAACCCCGCTCGGGCCGCCATGGCGGCGGTTCCCAGAAAGCCCCTGGGCCTAAGGCCGGCATTGAGGCGCGGCAGGATCAGGAAGAAACCCACCCCCAGCACCAGCGTCGCGCCCATCCAGGCGGGAATGCGCCCGAACGGGGGACGGGAAAGGACCCCCCTGCGGAGGCTGGCGGAGGCCTCCCAACTCTGCTGGAGCAGGGCTGCGGCCGCCGAACCCAGCCAGAGCATGGCCCAGAGGAGGAATACCAGATCCGTGGTGCTCACGGCCGTGGTGAGGAAGAGCAGGAAGCCCATGAGTACCAGCTGGCGGCGCTGGGGCAGCTCCCGGGGCAGGATCAGCCTCAGTCCCGCCAGCAGGAAGAGGGTGTGGATGGCCACGGGGAAGATGCCGCGGCCCCGGGCCAGATCCGCCAGGAAGAAGACCAGGGCACCCACCTCCAGCCAGCGGTGATGCCGGCCAAGGTCCCAGCGCAGCACTTCCACCAGGGCCGCAGCCACCAGTGGGAAGGCCATGACGGCCAGTTCCGCAGGCTCATAGATGTCCGTGGAGACGGATGCTCCGAAGGCCACCCAGAGCGGCAGGTGGTCGATCCAGCGCGCCCACCTCACGGCCAGACCCAGCTCCCGAGCGCCGCGGGTCGTGCGGCGCCGGTCACCTCCGGGAGGTTTCCCGGCAGGCCCAGGGCGCTGGCCGCGCCGAGCAGGGCCCAGCTCACCGCCTCCCGCGCACCAGACGGAAAGACCGTATCGTCCTCCAGAGGCAGTGCCAGGCGGGCGCCGAGCTCGGCGCGCAGGCGCCCGTGCAGCGCGCCGCCCCCGCTGACCAGCCCGCGGGTCTCCGCGGCCAGGGGGGTGAGACGGGCCGTCTCCCGGGCCACGGCTTCAGCGCTGAAGGCCGCCAAGGTGGCCAGGCGGTCCGGAAGGGGAATGGATTCCAGCGCCGGGGCCTGTCCCTCAAGCCAGGCCTCGCCGAACACTTCCCGGCCCGTGGATTTGGGTGGTTCCTGCAGAAAATAGGGATGCCGCAGCCACCGTTCCAGCAGATCCGCGTGGACGGTTCCCGTCGCTGCCGCACCGCCGGGATCGAAGGCCAGGCCCAGCCAGCGGTGGGCGGCCAGATCCAGGAGCGACATGCCGGGGCCCGTATCCCAGGCGCGAAGGCGAGTGCCGTCCCAGTAGGCCAGGTTCGCGATACCCCCCAGGTTCAGGGCCAGCCAAGGTTCCGCTCCGCGCAGCCAGCGCTCGGGCAGGGGCACCAGGGGGGCGCCTTGACCGCCCAGAGCCAAGTCGCGGCGGCGGAGATCCCATACCACCGGGCAGCCCAGAGCTTCGGCCAGCACGTAGGGGTCCGCCAGCTGGAGGGTGGCGCCCTCGGCAGGGTGGTGCTGGACGGTCTGGCCGTGAAGAGATGCGAAGTCGGGCTTCAGGCCGAGGTTCGCGCAGAGATCCGCCGCGGCACGGGCGTGGTGATCCCCCAGGCGCCGCTGGAGGATGCACAGCCCGGCTGGATCCAGGCGGTTCGAAGCGGCCGCGAGCACCTCGGCCTTCATGGATTCAGGGTAGGGCGTGGCACGGTGGCCGAGCAGGGCGCGGAAAGGGAGCCCATCGGGGAAGGCGGCGGGATCCACTTCTACCGCCACGACGTCCACCCCATCGGCGCTGGTGCCGGACATGAGGCCCAGCACACGCCAGGGGCGGTCCTCCGGGAGCGGGATGCGGGAACGCATGACGCTGATCATGCCAGCAAGTGCGGTTAGGGCCTGTTTTCAAAATGGATGCGAGCCGCGACGCCGTCCAGCCGCGACCATGGCTAGGCGACGGCCGAAGGGCGATGCGGGACATCGTTCGAGGTCGCCAACGCAGCCAGGGTTGCGGCTGGGCGACGTCCCGGAGGGCAAGGGGCGGCGCCCGGTGCGATGCTGCGTCAAGCTCCTCATCGATAGTACCGCTATCGCCTTCGTCGCTTTCCTCGCCTCGCTTGGGCGGCGCCCCTTGTGCGGCCACACCCCACTTTGAAAACAGGCCCTGAACGGTTTCGGGGTACCCTTGGAGTTCCCAGGGGGTTCCCCATGTTCTGGATCATTCTCATCGCCGGTATCGTGCTTTTCTTCGTCATGCGCGGGAAGAAGGACCGCCCCGAGCAGCTCGGCGCCTCGCGTCGTGCCCTGCCGACGGGCCCGCTGGAGCCGCACACCTTTCCCTGCCCCTACCCCAAGTGCCCCGCCTGCGGAGCCACCGGCGACAAGATGGTCCAGGATTGGGATGGCCTGCGCGCCGTGAAGTGGACTTGCGGTTATTGCGGCGCCCTGGCGGGCGTGCAGACTCTCAAGGACGAGGAGCTTCCGCCCTCCGCACGGCGGCGCCTGGGCCTGGACGCGCCGATGCAGGGTTCGGTCCCCATGCAGCAGGGCGGCTACGGTCAGCCCGGTGGCGGCATGGGCGGGCTGCTGACCGGCATGATGATCGGCAACATGATGGGTGGTGGCGGCCATCATCACGACGGGCAGAACAACGGCGACGGCTGGGGCGGCGGGTCTTCAGACGGTTCCTCCAGCGATTGGGGAGAGTCCAATTCCGGGTCCAGCGACTGGGGTGATTCCGGCGGGGATTGGTAGATTCAGCGTCACCAGAACAAGGTGATCAGCTCAATTGATCTTGCTTGAGATCAACGAGATAGCCGTACGTCTATGAATAGCGACGTTTGTATCGCTAATAGGCCTATTGGATATTTTCCTTGATATGGACATTCAAATGCCCACTATGAAGCCACTTTCCTTCTGACCTTGGCCATCCCGTGGTGGCCAATCATTTCTGGAGCGGCTGTGGCCTGCCATCGCATGCGTTATCTGACTCTGCTTCTCGCCTCTGGGGCCATCCTGTCCGCCCAGACCACCGGGGCCCTCCAGGGCCGCGTGCTGGATTCCAAGGGGACCCCCGTTCCAGGCGCCCGGGTCGCCGTGACTGGGGCCGGTGTCCAGGGCGAAAGGTCGACACTTACCGATGCCTCAGGCTCGTACCGGATCGGCCTCCTGCCTCCCGGCGTGGTCACGGTGACTGTCACGAAGGAGAGTCTCAATACGGCCAAGGCACAAGTTCAGGTGGGCCTGGACAAGACGGCTACGGTCGAACTGAAGATGGCGTCCGTGGCGTCCGCCGAGGTGGAAGTACTCGGCACCAGCACGGTGGTCGACATGAAGGCCACGACCGCTGGTGGGAACTACACCGCCGAATCCATTTCAAAGCTGAATGTGTCCCGGGATTTCGCCAACATCGCCCTGCTGGCACCTGGCGTCACCACCGAGGGCAGCATGCCCAACGGCAATCAGGGAATGAAGATCTACGGGGCCTCGGGTGCCGAAAACAACTATGTTGTAGATGGCATGAACGCCACGAACGTGGAGTTTGGAACTCAGGGGAAGAAGATCCCCATGGAGTTCATCCAGGAATTCCAGGTGAAGACCGGGGGCTACGAAGCCGAATATGGCAAGGCGCTGGGCGGCATCATCAACGTGATCACGAAGTCCGGTGGCAACGACTTCGCGGGGGATGTGTTTGCCTACTCCGAAGGGGGATTTCTCAAGACTGGGAACAAGCACCAGAATGAAGGCAACCTCTCACAGCCTCTTCTTCTGGAAAACAAGACAACGGAATTGGGCTTTGATGTCGGTGGCCCCATCATCAAGGACAGGCTCTGGTACTTCATCGCATTTGACCGCCGGACGAACAAGCAGACCAATCTGATTCGATCAGCAGATCCCACCGTTGATGGGCTGAAGGCGCCTACCGATTCGACCCGTGATTTGTTCGCCCTGAAACTCACTTGGCATCCTACCGAGGGCCAGAGTTTCATTGCTTCCGTGGTGGGTGATCCCGAAAAGATCACTGGCGCAGTGGTTGCACCCAAGGGCACCCAGGGCACCTGGGATGGTGAGAGGAAGATCGGTGGTACCGACTTCAGCCTTCGTTATGAGATCTCAGGGGACAAGTGGTTTGGGCAGCTGCAGTACAGCCAGCACGAAGAGACAAACTCGACCCTTCCAGGCGCCGGGGCCAACGATATCAAGCTGGTGGACAATACCCTGGGCGGATCCGAGAGTGGCGGTTTTGGGCGCTGGGATGACAAGAAGTTCACCCGCAACAACATCACAGGCTCCATCACTGCGTTCCTGGATTTCTTCGGTTCCCACGAACTCAAGGCTGGTTTCGATCTTCAGAGCGACAAGGCTGACATCCATCGCAGCTACACGGGTGGGCAGCAGGTCACCCTCCTGAACGACGATGGGTTGGGTAATGCGGATTCGAAGATCTATTCCCACTACTGGTGGACCAACGCTGCCGGGACCCTTGGGTTTCCCTATGACCCGGATCCCACCTCGGTTTTCAACGCGCCCAGCATCGTCTTCGCTTCCAAGCCCAAGCACGAGAGCAGGTCTTTCTTCCTTCAGGATAAATGGAGCCCCACTGCCCGGCTGAACATCAACCTGGGTGTCCGTGTGGACAACACGGATGTGAAGGATCAGTTCGGTGTCACCGCCTTCTCCTTGAAGAACGAGTACGCCCCACGTCTGGGGTTCATCTACGACTTCCGCGGCAAAGGCCAGGACAAGGTCTATGGCAGCTTCTCCCGCTACTACGAGCAGGTTCCCCTGGATCTGGTGATCCGCTCCTTCAGCGTGGAACGCAATCCAACCACCTACAACTACAGCGGCACTGGCATGGCGCCAAACGCGACTGCCGAGGCCTTCTTGACTGCCCAGGCCCAGGCCGCCGATCCAACGGCGCCACCGGTTGTCTCGACCATCGTCGGGTCCTATGTCGAGCCGGTGGATAAGAACCTGAAGGGGTCTTACTCGGATGAGATTCTCATCGGGGCCGAGACGACCTTCGACAACCTCTACATCTTTGGCGGCAAGTTCATCCGCCGCTACCTTGGGCGGGCCATTGAGGACGGTCTGGACGTGACTTCCCCCCTGGGTGATTACTTCATCATGAACCCCGGTCAGAGTTCTCCCGCGGGTGTTACCTATCCCCAGGCCATCCGGGACTACAAGGGTTTCGAGTTCACGGCCCAGCGCCGCTTGTCGGACCACTACACCTGGCAGGTCAGCTACCTCTGGAGCGAACTGAAGGGCAACTACGAAGGTGCCTTCCAGGGGATCGGCGGAGCAGACGGGACGGGCCAGCTGGATCCCAACATCAATGCCGCCTTCGACCTTCCCGAGTTCATCGTGAACAGCTACGGACTTCTGAGCGGAGACCGAAAGCACCAATTCAAGGCGAATGGGGCTTACGAGTGGGATTTCGGCCTGACCTTGGGGGCCAACCTGGTCTACCAGAGCGGCACGCCCATAAGCCGGCTGGGCTACCACAGCGGGTATGGCCGGTATGAACTGTTCCTGCTGCCCCGGGGGACCGAGGGGCGCACCCCCGACACCACCCGCCTGGATGTGAACTTGGCCTATGCCCTGAAGCTGACCAACAAGCAGCGCCTCCGTTTTGTTCTCGAGGTCACGAACCTGCTGGATTCCCAGACAACGACCGTGGTCGACCAAAGGTATGACTTCACCCAGGGCGGACCTGTCAATCCGAACTATAAGGGGGGCTTCTACTTCCAGGCGCCACGCTCCGTGCGCCTAGGCATTCGATACAGTTTCTGAAACTCGCGCGGATATAGGCAAAGCGGCTCCTCAGGGGGCCGCTTTGTCGTCGCGCTCTACAACACCTTGGGGACGACGAAGTGCCCCCGGTCCTGCTCAGGCGCGTTGGCCAAAGCCTCCGCCTGGGTGAAGGTGTCGCGCGGTGCGTCATCCCGCCGGGGCAGGGGTTTCCCGAGGCCGGCCAGCATGGGCTCCACGCTATCCAGGTCCAGTTCGTCCAGGCTGGCTGCATGGGTGAGCATGCGGGTCATGGCGACGCGCATGGGTTCGATCTCCTCCTCCCTCAGGCTCAGGTGGGCCAGGGCGGCGCAGCGCAGTACATCCTCGCGGGTGACATCCATCTCAAGCTCCGAGTTTCAGGTCTGCGTCGGCATTCTGGATCCAGGGTTCTGGGTCCGGCGCCAGCAGAGCACCGGCCGCGCCGATCATGGCGCCGTTGTCCGTGCAGAGGCGGGGTTCGGGGATGGCCAGGATGAGTCCTTCGCGGGCCGCCAGTGTCGCCGCGTCGGCCCGCAATCTGGAATTGCAGGCCACCCCGCCGCTGATCACCAGGCTGCGGGCCCCATGTTGCTCCGCCAGCGCCGGGATGGGTTTCAGGAGCCAGGTGGAGATGGCTTCCTGCAGGCTGCGACAGAGGCCCAGTACTTCAGGATCTTCGGATCCCGCCGTGGCCAGGCGCGGATTCCGCTCCACCCGCAGCTTCACGGCTGTCTTCAGGCCGGAGAAGCTCCAGGAGGCCTTGCCATCGCGGAATTTGGGCGGCGTGAAGGGCTCCGCGGCGCGAGCCGCGACCCGGGCGCAGGCATCCACCACCGGGCCGCCAGGATAGCCCAGGTTCAGCATGCGGGCGGTCTTGTCGAAGGCTTCACCCGCGGCATCGTCGCGGGTCTTCTGAAGGAGCTGCAGCGAGGTCCAGTCCTTCGCCAAGTAGAGATGCGTGTGCCCCCCGGACACCAGCAGCACGAGGGCCGGGAAGGGCAGGTCCGGATTGGCGAAGCGGGCGGCGTTGAGGTGTCCCAGCAGGTGGTGGACGCCCACCCAGGGCAGGCCCTCACGCCAGGCTACGGCTTTGCTGGCGCTGAAGGTAGCCAGCAGGCTGCCCACCAGACCGGGGCCACGAGTGACGGCGATGCGGTCGAGGTCCTTCAGCCCAATCCCGGCTTGCGCCAAGGCCCCGGCCATGACCGAGCGGACTTGCAGCAGGTGCTCCCGCGCGGCCAGTTCAGGGACCACACCGCCGAAAGGGCCATGGATGGCATCCTGGCTTTCCCGCACCAGGGAGCGCAGCACGGGGCCTGAGGTCGTCTCCTCCACCACCGCGGCGGAGCAGTCGTCGCAGGAGGATTCCAGGCCGAGGATCAGCATCCGGATAGTGTAACTTGGCACCAGGAGCCTACCTCATGCGCAGTCTGATGCTGTTGCTGCTGCCGGCCGTCCTGATGGCCCAGCGCCCACCAGCCTCCCCCGCCGATGCCTTCAACCGTGAGCTGAAGCGCAACCGGTTCGGCACTTGGCTGGTGCTGGAGGACGAGGGCGCAGCCTGGGGCGCGGCCACGCGGTCCGCTCTGGACGAGGAGCCAATGGTGCTCCTGAACCTCCCGCTGAAGGTGGTGGCGGGGGGCAAGAAGCCGGATGCGCTTGCGCCCGTGCTCCGGGAACGTTTCGGATGGCCGAAGGGGGCGCATTGGGCCCTGGTGGACGCCCAGGGCCGGGTGCGGGCGGAAGGGGCCGAAACTCCAGCCCCGGCCGCCCTGGGCCGGGCGGTGGACCAGGCGGGAACCTTGTCCCGTGCCCAGGAACTGGAGGCCTTCCTCCGGCAGAATCCGGATCGGCTGGATGCCCGGATGGCTCTGTGCGACGAGCATCTCCTCGTGGCGAGTCGGCGGACCCGGAAGGTCCTGGGCCCTCCGGCGACCCAGCCAGCCACGCCCCAGGGTTCCGCCGCCGTGAAGCAGCTGGACCCTGAGCCGGACCTGAAGATCTGGGCCCAGGCCGCCCAGCAGCTGGATGCAATTCTCTGGGATGTCGAAGGAATGCTTGTCGGATTCCAGGGGATGATGTTCATCCAGCGGGTACGCCGATCCGCGGCGGAACACTCCCCGGTCATGGTGGCGGTGTTGACACGGCATAAGGGTGCCATGGAGGCAGTGTTGCGCGGACGGCCCGAGATTTTCGAGGCCTGGGACCTCTGGATCATGGCTTCCCAGAAGTGCGGCGGGTGGCCTCTCCAGCCCCTACTGGCCTCACTCCACCCGCTACCCGGAACGGGACCTGGCGCTTGGCCGCCTGAGGGTGTCCTCGCAGAGTACGTGAAGGATGCGAAGTTCCGCGGCGACTGGGGAGCCATCCGTGAAGTCCTGGAGCCCCGGTGGGCCGGCCAGAGGGATGCCGTGCTGGATGGACGGCTGGAATACGGGAACAACGCCCTGCTCTGGGACTGGATCCTCGGACCTTTGCTTGAGGCGCAGGTCGCCCAGGGAGATGTCGGGGCCGCCGACCAGGTTCTGAACGAGGCGGCCGAGGTGGCCGGTTGGCCGGGCCTGCCCGCCAAGGCCCAGGACCTGGGCATGCGTCTGAAGCGCCCGGATCTTGCCGCCCGCTGGGGCGCCCTCGCCGTGAAGGGCCGATGAGCCTCGTCCCCACCCGCATCCAGCTGAACCGTCCGCTACCGCCCCTCACCTACCTGGCCCCCGAGGGCCTGCCGGCAGGGGTGCGGGTGCGGGTGCGGGTGCGGAACAGCCTGGCGGTGGGGTTGGTCATGGGGCCTGACCCCGCGCCGCCGGCGGCGAAGCTGCGGCCCGTGGATGCGGTCATCGATCCCTTCCCGCTGTTGCCGCCGAAGCTACGGGAGCTGCAAGCCTTCGCCGCGCGCTACTACGGCTGTCTGGAGGCGCACCTGCTGCCCCTCAGCCTGCCCCAGGCCATGTTGCCCCACTGGGAGGCGGATGAGGATGGCCAGCGGCTCTCCTTCCACCGCGACCGGGGTGCCTGGGAGGTGCTCGTCGAGCTGGGCGAGGCCTGGCACCGCGACCCGGCCATCCTGCCTACCCTGCTGCACAGGGCTGCCTTGCGCGGGGCTGGGTTCACGGAGGTCCGCCTCACCGGCGCGCCACATCCGCCACGGGTGACACCATCCCAGGCCAAGGTGCTGCTCGCGTTGGAGGATGCGGGCGGGGCCCTGATGGAGCCGGAGCTGCTGGAAGCCGCAGCGGTTGGCGCCTCCGTACTGGGCACCCTGGAAAAGCGGGGGCTCATCGAACGGATGAAGCGGGTGGATCTGCTGGGCCAGCGGCGCGAGGCGGGTGTGGACCGCACGGTAGTCCTGAACGAGGAGCAGCGGACGGCCCTGGAGGCGGTGACACTCGGGGCCTTCGGCGTCCACCTGCTCCAGGGCGTCACGGGGTCAGGGAAAACAGAGGTGTACCTTGAGCTGGCCGAGCGGGTGCTGGCGACAGGTCGCCGCGTGCTCTGGCTGGTGCCGGAGATAGGACTCACGGCCCGGTTGCTCGATCGTCTGGAGGCCCGCTTCCCGGGCCGCATCGCCGTGGGTCACGCGGGCCTGAACGCTGGTGAGAAGCACGGCGATGTGGTGCGCCTGCTCTTCAACGGTGCCGACCTCTTCGTGGGCGTGCGGAACGCCGTGTTGGCGCCTCTGCGCGACATCGGCCTCATCATTGTGGACGAGGAGCACGAGGGCTCGTACAAGTCGGAGGAGCACCCCCGCATCCACGCCCGGGATCTGGCCATCAAGCGGGCCCAGCTCGAGGGCTGCCCCATCATTCTGGGCAGCGCCACGCCCAGCCTCGAAAGCTGGCAGGCCGCGCAGACCGGACGCTACCGCCTGCTCCAGCTGAAGCAGCGACCCGCTGGCATCACCCTGCCGACGGTGGAGATCGTGGATCTGCGCGACGCCTACCGGCAGCTGCGACGGAAGGTGATCCTCACGCCAATGCTAATGCAGGCCCTGTCAGACGTCCTGGCGAAGGGCGAGCAGGCGCTCCTGCTGCTGAACCGCCGGGGCTACGAGAATTTCTGGATGTGCCGGGCCTGTGGCAAGACGCTGGGCTGCCCACACTGTGCCATCTCACTCACCTACCACCGGGGCGACTTTCGCCTGCGCTGCCACCTTTGCGGCCACGAGACCGTGCCGCCGGAGGCCTGCCCCGACTGCGGGGCCGACCACCTGCGCGGCGTAGGCGAAGGCACCGAACAGGTGGAGGAGCACCTGAACCAGCTCTTTCCCAGCGCCCGCATCCTGCGCCTGGACCGGGACACCACACGGCGCCGTGGCTCCTTCGAGGCTGGGCTGCTGGCCGCCGAGGCCGGGGAGGTGGACATCCTCGTCGGCACCCAGATGCTCGCCAAGGGGCACACCTTCCCGAAGCTCACCCTGGTGGGCGTGCTCAACGCGGACCAGGGGTTGAAGGTGGCCGACTTCCGGGCCTCGGAACGCACCTTCCAGCTGCTCACCCAGGTGGCAGGGCGGGCTGGCCGGGGCGAACTGTCGGGCCGCGTGATCCTCCAGACCTACTCGCCGGAACACCCGGCCATCACCTTCGCCCTGGCCCAGGATTTCGAAGGCTTCGCGGCCTCGGAGCTGCCCTTCCGCGAAGGTCTGGGCTACCCGCCCTTCACGGCCCTCTCCCTCTACCGAGCTGAGGCCGATACCCTGCAAGAGGCGCGGGAGGCCCTGGATGGGTTCCGGCAGCGCCTGTCGGTCCCGGGCCTGCGTGTGCTCGGCCCCCTGGAGGCGCCCGTTCCGCGGGTGCGCGATCGCTGGCGCATGCACCTGCTGCTCAAGGGTCCACGGGGCGCGCTGGGCGAAGTCCTCGCCCGGCATCCCCTCGCCCCCGCAGGCCCCATCAGCCTCGATCGGGACCCCATCCAGTTCGGATGAAAAAGGGCCCCCGAAGGGGCCCATGGTTGGCGGAAGCTGGAACTAGCGGACGATGCGCCAAGCGCGGATACGGATGCCCTTGGTCAGATCGGTATCTTTCACACTCTGGATGCTCGGAGTGTTCTGGCCAGCCTGTGTCTCGGTGTTGATGGTCGACCCGAGGGTCGACTGTCCTTGGGTGAGGGCGCCGCCTTGAAGCACACGGTTACCCGCATCCACCAGCTGGCTCGAAAGAGAATTGAAGTAGAACGCGAGGCCGGAGCAATTCGAGTCGTTCTTGGATGCGCTGCCCTGGATGTTCGCAACCACGGTGAGATCCGTGGTCTGGAGGTTCAATGCCAGCGGCCGGGTGATGTCGCACTGGCGGAAGGTACGGGTGAAGGAGTTCGGGGAGCAATTGAACCCGCTCGCATTGAAGATGTCGTAGACCGAGAAGAACAGGAGTCCCTGCTTGATCAGGGGACTGACCAGAACTTTATCGAAGGACAGGCCGCCGCTCCAATTGTTGCTGGGGAGCGAGCCTGTGCTGAGGTCAACGTAATAGCCATTGTGCTTGTCGTCGTTCTTCAGCACATAGGACGGGTTTCCAGGAACCACGCGCGCATCACTGTAGTTGGTGGCCCACCCAGTTCCATCATTCGGGATGCTGGTCATATCGGAATCGGGGATGCCGGTTCCCGTGCCAGCGCTATTGTTGCCGTCATAACTGAGCTTCTTGCTGTCTTGCCGGTCCGCAAGCACCATGAACCGGTTCAGTTTGGGCGGGTACTGGGGAGTGGTGACACCACCAACCCAACTGCCACTGGTGTAGGTGCCCCCGATATTGTAGGTCTCCTCCTTGTCCGTGGGATTGTTTCGATCGCCAGCGCCGATCGCCACAATGACAGTCATGGGGTTGGGATTGGGATTGGTGGAATCTGTGGAGGAGGACGGGAAGCCGCCCTGGAGGTTGAAAACGTCCGGCCGGGTTGTGAAGCGCATGACCAGATTTTTCCCACTACTGTCCTGGTTTCCGCCGGCCTTGTAGATGGGCCTCACGGCATTCCAATCATCGAGGTAGGAGGTGTCGATCCTGTAACCGTCGGCCAAAACGAAATCGGTGGGCTTCTGGTCGTTATTGATGCACCAGATGCCCCCAAGTGTGTCGGCGAAGTAGAGACGCTGGCTCTGGGCACCGGAAAAGAGCTTCAGCGGGGTGACACCCTCGGAAACGGCTCCCGTGAGGCTTCGGAGGTCCCAGCTTCGGAGGATTGACCCGTTAATGGGGTCGAGCCCCAGGACGAGGCGGCCCATCTTCTGGCCATACCGGGCATCCATCTCAGGGTTGCTGTACCCACCGCCGAGGAAGACCACATCCTGAGTCGTTGGCGGGGTGGAAATCGGTGAGGCGGTGGATCCGGGGTAATTGACCGTGGCGATGGCTGGAACGGAAGTGCTCATGCCCATGGAGGAGATGAGAGGAGCGGCATCAGTCAAGGACTTCGTCGCCACTTGAGGGAGTGCCTGGGTGGCACCCAGCGGATCCCGCGGGTTGAGGACCCAGGCGACCTTGAAGGTGGCCGGTGTGATGGATTTGCCGATATCCGAGATCTGGAGCCCATAGTAGCTTCGAGCGCCCTTGCGGTTCCCAAAGATCACCACTGCGTTCTCACCGAAGGAGACGCGTCCATCCGGCAGGGCATTGCCAAAGGCGGAAGAGGGAGGTAGATCCACGTGATAGAGGGCGGGATCTCCATCGACCATGTAGCTGTGGTTCAGGTTGGGGTATTCCGAAGGGTCTTTACTGGGGGTATTCCTGGTCATGTAGAGCCGGTAGAGGGCCTGCCAGAAGTCTGGCGGGATGAAGGACCATAACTCTATGGCCTTGGCGTCCACGAAGTTGATGGGATTATTGGCGGCATCATTTTTGCCGGAATAGCTGCTGGCGGACCATTCGAAGAAGCACTCCAGCTGGCCAACGTTGGTACCCACGATGATCAGGCGGGCATGGGGGTCAGAGTAGGCGCTCCCAGTGAAGGGATTCCCTGGAATTTTGACGGCTGAGGGGGCGGCGTCGACCTCGCTCGGGATGATTGGATCCGTGTTCACGGCGCCGGTGGAATCGACATCGCTCAGGGTCAACTCCACGGCCAAGGGGGCAGAGTTCACGATGTCGCCCATGATGTCCAGGCGGTTGCTGGTGCTGTTGTTCGGATCCTTGAGGTCATCAGCATTTTGCGCGCCGCGAACCCACGCGATGAAATTCAAGGCCTGGTCCGCCGTGATGTTCGTGCTCAGCAAGGTCCCATCATTGGTATTCACATCTTTCACAGTTGAGGTGAGGGCAGTGATGACCCCGTCGGGATCGCTCGCGGTGGGTTTCGTGGTGCCGGCACTCTCGACATTGGGCCAGCGCACCTTCTTCCCGCCCACCATGGTGAACATGGCCCGTTGGGTCCAGAGCATGGCTCCCGAGGGGAACAACTGCCCACTGGTGTTCGGGGTCGGAGCTGCGTTGGCGGTCAGGTCCGCCGCAAGGTATTTCCCGAAGAGGTCGTAGGAATCCCAAAGATGGGCGTTATTGAAGTTCGGGATGCCAGTGGCGATGTCAGCGGGATCCGTCCCAGGGTTGCCCTTGCTGTCATAGCCATAGAAACTCAGCACATCGTGGGTGCCAAGTCCGGTATTGGTGGGATCGATGAACTGGGTGCTCTGGAGAACACCCATCCCGTACAGATTGCCGGACCAGAGCGGGGTCTTGTTGATGGAGGCTCCAGAACCCAGCGAAGTCTTGAAGATGCCGAAATAGGCGGCGTTGGCAGCGCGCACACCCGTGGCCGGGGTGGCGGGAGCGGACAGGGCCGCGCCGGCGGATACGATGTACTGGGCCACCTGGTCGAAGGCTTTCTCAAGGTTCGTGGGATCAGAACCGGTGAAATAGTAGACCTTGGTGTACTGGGTGGCGGCTCCGGAGACATAGCCGGAGAGTTGGATGGGCAGGTCGGGTTGCTTGCTCGACCCGTTGGAAGGCTGCCAGGCGGGGCGGCCGGGATCGCCCCACTGGGCGATCCGGAAGAGTTGCTCATGGGGAGACCGGCTACCTGGATTGGTGTTCTTGAACCGGTAGGCCCCGGGAACACCCACGCTGATGACGACGGTCTGGATGCGGCGGGTATTGCCATTGATGCTCAGAGTCCAAGGCGCCCCCCAGGCCGTGGCCCGCTTTGGCCCGGTGCCGAAAGCTGCGATGGAGGAGAGGATCGGAGAAGAAAAACTGGCATCCGTGGGCGAGAGGCTGGCGGCATTGTTCCCGGTCCCATAGGCGCCGTTGGCGTTGCCGCCAGCGGCATTGTTGCCGTTGCCCGGGATGTTCGCCGCGTCGCCCTTCAGGGCTGCAGAGTAGCTGTCGTCGAACCCTTGGCCAGGGAAGACGATGACATAGGTGTTG
This sequence comes from Geothrix campi, assembly GCF_024609265.1. GTDB lineage: Bacteria > Acidobacteriota > Holophagae > Holophagales > Holophagaceae > Geothrix > Geothrix campi. The sequence goes on from NZ_JANHMP010000002.1 coordinate 567,122, forward strand.
GCGCATCCAGAGTTCTGGGCATCCCGTTTGTAGCCGGGTTGATTGTCGGCAATCTGCCGGTAGGTGTTGGCCAAGGCGTAGTTCAGGGCCTCAGGTGTGAAGGGGTCAGGCGAACCTACATCGTAGGTGGCGAAGTTGGTGTAATTGGACAGATCCCAGTCCCATGAGCGCGGGCCCCAAGCTTGCAGGGGTTCGGTCTGGGCCAGGAGATTGGCGAGGCTCATCATGCGCAATGTCCGCATGCCCTGGCTTGTGTAGTTCGCGGTCGTGCTGCCACCGAAGCTGGAGAAGGAGGATGTCTGGGTCTCCTCATGGTTGCCCGTATCCGCGGTATTGCTGGACGTGGGGTACGTGGGATCCAGGAAGCGGTAGGCAAACTGGAGCGTGCCCATCTTCGACAACATCACATTGATGGAGGCGTATTTGATGGCCTGGTACCGGGTCATGTTGGGAAGACCGTTGGCCCACCCCGCGATGCCGTCGTTGAAGGTGTCGGGGACAGCGTAGCCGTTCTTATAGGTGGTCGAGTGGTAGGCCGTCGTGTTCAGCAAGGTGCTGCCCGCGTCGACCCAACTCGTCTGGCCGTTGGTGGGGTCGACATAGCGAACCTGAGTGCCGCCGAAAACCCAGGTCAGGAAGTCGGGGGTGTAGTAGAACTGGCCGATCCGGAAGTCGTTGATGTTCTTGGCGGCGTTGATGATCCCGCTCACCCAATTGGTGGAGAGCAGGGCGGTATCACTGTTTGGGTAGGTCGTGTCTGGACCGAGGATGGAGGTGGTGCCGGAAACATTGATGGCGAATGGGCCGCTGGTGGTCGAGGCCGTGTTGAGGTTCTGGGACCAGGGATCGAAGGGGGCCGATCCGGAGGAGGATGTGAAGGCATTGGTCTGGGGGCTGAATCCGGAATCATAGGCAAGGCTCTTCGCGGCGAGAGCCGCGGCTGTCGGGCTGTCCCAGATTTTCCAGGGGCAGGGCAGATCGACGGTGCGGGCACCGTGGCTGCCGGTGATCGTGAACCGGACATGGGTGGTCACGGCGATGACCTGGGCTAGGGTCAATCCAGGAGTGATGATGGGCGTGACGTTGCCGGCGGGATCGGCGTAGAGGGGGATGCCGACGATGTCTGATGACGTCGAGGGATCCTGGATGGCGGTGGCCGGGGACTTGCTGTTGCCCTGGGGCCACCAGTACATCCGCACCTGAGGACCGCCTACCGTGGGGATCCGAAGCCCGAACACAATGCCGGCCGCGTAGGACTTGCCGGGATTGTTCCCGTTTCCGGCGACAGCCACCCCGGCCGTGAAGGGATTGAACACTGCCTGGATCTTCGTGTCGGTCCCCGAGGGGATCTGGCCGCTGGGGGCAGTGCCGATCCAAGCTGTCCTTGCTTGATAAGTAAGGTACTTGTAGGGCTCGAACACCGCTCGGGAGACGGGAGTGAAATCGTAGATGGCAGCTACCTCGGACTTCGAGGGGATCTGCTGGTAGGCGTCGCTCAGATCCGTGACAGTCCTGAGGTTGCGCTCAACCTGCGCGGTGAGGGGCAGGAAGGCCAGCAGGAGGAAGGGGGAGAGCAGCTTGGAAAGGCGCATGAAGGGCTCCGTCTGGCGGGCTGCGTGACTGGGTGGACTAGAACGTGATGTCGACGATGGCGTCGCGCCGGGCGGCGAAGGATTGGCCCGTATCCCCGACGTTGGCGCGGCCCGTGGACCGGACGAGGAAGAAGAACCTCTTCGAACCTGTGGCGCCGCCGCCGCTGGATTTGCCGGCGGTCAACGCGCCAGTGTTGGCGAGCGGATAGGGCCCCAGGTAGCGGACTTCCGTCTCCATCGCCTGAGTGACCACGGACTGCTGGGTGTACCCCGAAGTGGATGGGCTCAAATCCGAGCCGGGAGTCGATGGGTAGATGTAGGCCCTGAGAATGCCCGTTCCCGAGTCGCTCATGTACCCGGTGCCCTTGGTGTTGGTGGTGGCGTCTGTCCCCAGCGTCCGCAGGGTGGGATCCGCGATGGCGAGGGAAAGCTGATTGATGGCTGTGTAGACGGCCTGCTGGTCCGCGGTGGCGCCATTACTGAGCCCCCAGGTGACAGTCCAGTCGATGCCACTGTCGGCCGCCTCGGCTGCCTTTCGGCCCAGGGACTCATTGCCGGTGATGGCGATCTCCCGAAGGGAGTCCCGGCCCAAGCCGAAGACCATGGCGCCGAGCATGGAAAGGAGGACCAGGGCGAGCAGGATCGTGATGCCGCCTGCTTCTTGACGCCGGGATGAATCAGAGCGCCTCATTGCGAGCTCCCGAGTGCGAAATTCTTGGGCGAGATCATCATGGTCACGGTTCGCGTGCGGAAGGCAGGCGGCGCCGTCTGGTCATTGCGGTACTCCGCGCGTGCCAGCCTGGTGCGCGTTTCCACGTCAAGTCGGAAAGTCACGGGGAGGTAGTTGGTCCATACGGGATCGATTGGATTGCTCAGGCCCATGGATGTGTATGTGTACAGAAGGCTGGAGGCCGAGAGGGCTTCCTTCACCTTCGTGTCCAGGGCGGTGTAGACGTTGGCCCAGGAATCCATGCCGGCCTTCAAGGTGCCGTCAGGGTTGTAGCGCAGGAAGGTTTTGCCTCCATCGAGGCTTAGATCGACCTTGAAGCCGGTGACACCTTCCACGAGGATCCGTTCTGTCCAATTGGCCGAGGCGGCCGGGCCGGAGTCCTTATCGGGCGCGAAGTAGGCATCGCGATCCAGCGGGGCCGTCTGCAGGACGAGGCAGGGGATCATGTGTTTCGGATCGGCAGGGTCCAGGGCCCGGGGAACCACGGTGTAGCGGACCACTTGAAGCGTGGCGATGAAGGCACAGGGGGCTTTGGCCTTGTGCGGGTTGTTGAACATCCCGGTGAAGAAGCCACCTCCCAGGACGTTGCCGAATGCGTCCACCCCGGTACTTGCGGTGTCAAGCGCGGCTGTATAGGTACCACCGCTTCCGGATAGAGAGCTGATGCGGAGCATGTCGACCGAGTTGATCTGAGAGTCGAGCATCACCATGACGAGGGGGTTGTTGGTCGTGTCTTTCAGGTATTTGTCGAGAGCCGCTTTCCCAGAAGGGATGGAGACTGAGGCCGAGGTCGCGCCGGCAGCGACATCCGCGCCCGTGGCGATGGCGCCTTCCACCTCGAGGTTGAGATCCTGGACGAACTGGAGTTCGTCCACATTGGGGAGTGTGACGGTGGTGCCGTTGGGATCGGACCAGACCGGCTGATAGTCGGTCTGCTGGACCAGCACGGGGGGCTGTACCGCACTGGAACCGATCTTCAGCTCCCCATGGAGGTTCCGGGGAGGGAAGAGGTAGCCTGCCTGGAGAATTTCGTCCTCCACGGCTCCCAGGGCGAACCTTGAGGCCCTTTGGAGGCCGAGGGATTCCTGCTGTGTGTAGAACCCACTGACACTTGAGGCGAAGATTCGCAGCATACCGGTGGTGAGGATCGCCGTGAACACCAAGGCGACCAGCAGTTCCACGAGGGAGAAGCCGGATTGGAAGGAGTGCGGCTTAGATACGGACATGGCGGCTCACCGAAATCGCTTTGGTATCAGGGGCAGTCCCCTTCTTGGGGTTGGCTTCTTGCCAAGTTACGTTCACGACGAATTCCTGAATGGCACTACGGGTGCCTGTGTTGACTGAACCTTGGCGGCTGAACCAGGTGGCGGTGAACACGGCCGGGGTGACCTTGTCGGCAGCGTCGATCGGCCGCCCGTTGATGTCGAAGAGCAGGGCGGCACCGTCCGCCTTGGGCTTGCCGTCAGCCGCTCCGATGAAGGTTCCCCCCGTCGTGTTGGCCACCCCTGCTGGGTTCAGAAGACGCTCGGCAGCCGTCACCTGACCTTCGCTGCCGGCGCGATCCAGGACGCTGTGGGCCAGGAAGGCGGCCGTGCCGCGCAGGCGGCCGCCTGCGCCTTGGCTGATGCTCACGACTTGGAGGGCGGCCAGCCCCAGCATGCCGATGGCGAAAATGGCCATGGCCATGAGCAGTTCGATCATCGTGAACCCGCGTTGTGAGCGCGAGTGTGTGGTGGGGGATGGGGTGGTGGACGTCATGGGCCTACTCCAGCCTTTGCCATTGGTTGGGCGTGTCGGTCATCAGGGCATCGGGTTTGTAATAGGCCGTGATAAGCCCGTTCTCCAGCACGAAGACGCAGCCATAGGGCAGGCCCTTATCCTTGATCGTCAGCCCCCTCACGCCGACCCAGGTTCCTCCGGTGATGGCGGAGCGGACCTTGGTAGCCTTGTCGACAAACTGGGGGGAACCTTGGGGGGAGAATCCGAGGTAGGACGTGGCTTGGGCATCTGGTTGAATCGGCGTGCTCCAGCCGGAGAACCCAAGGGTGGTGAGGGAGGCCAAGTCCTTTACCGCGGTACTGCCTTCATCCAGGATCGGCGGATCGGTTGTCGTGAACCTGGCATACCTGGTCCAGTCCTGGCCTACGGCGACATCCATGAGTGGGGTGGCCTTCTCGGTACCGTTGTCGTTGATGTCGACCGCGGACATCCGTACAACGTTCCCGGAGGTGACGATGTGGATGTTGATGCTCTTGCCATTGGCGAGAGCGAGCCCTCGAGCCTGCTGAAGCGAGGCCTTGAGGTCCTGGAGGCCTGTGCGCACGGCCTTCGGGGACTTGGGTCCCAGATTCGGCACCACGAACATGGTCACGATGGCCAGGATGGCCAGGACCACCAGCAACTCGATCAAGGTGTATCCCCGCTGGGGGGAGTTAGCGTGGGGACGGAATCCCATAGGCGCCTCGTTTTAGGAAGGATAGGTGGCTCTGGTTGGGGATATTTCTAATTCTAAATCAAATGGAATAAACGGATAGTCGCAGCAATCTTAACGTGGATGGAAGGCGGAGTCTGGATATGTATAAAAAGAATACACTCTTGTCCGCACCGGCCCGGGAAAGCCTGCTCCATGTGCTAACCTGAATCGTGTCCGAATCCGCCCAGCTCCCCAGACTCCGGGCAAAAAAGCGGCTCGGCCAGAACTTCCTGATGAACGAGGGGGCCATCGCCACCATCGTGAACTCGGCTCTGGGTTCACCGGCGCCGAGGCTGCTGGAGATCGGCCCAGGCCCGGGGGTGCTGACGGAACGTCTGCTGACGGACGGGCGGCCCCTGTGGGCGGTGGACCTGGATCCCGAGGCTTGCGCATTGTTGCGGCAACGCTTTGCCGCCGTCGCCCAGTTCCACCTGCTGGAGGGCGATGCGGTGCGCATGCCCTTCCCGGAGGGTGGCCCCTGGTCGGTGGTGGGCAATCTGCCGTACAACGCGGCCACGCCGATCCTGGCCAGGCTGCTCACGGAGGGCATCCCCTGGGATCGCATGGTCCTGATGTTCCAGCTGGAAGTGGCCCAGAAGCTGATGGGTGAGCCCGGTACCAAGGCCTACGGGCCCTTGTCGGTGCTGGCGCAGCTCTGCGCGCGCCTGACCCGGCTGGTGAAGCTGGGGCCCGGATCCTTCCGTCCTGCCCCCAAAGTGGAGTCCGCCGTGGTCCAGTTCGAACCCCGGGCAGAGGCACCCAGTCTGGCCGAACGCAAGGCCCTGCTCACCGTCCTGCACCGCTCCTTCGCCCACCGCCGCAAGACCCTGGCCAACAACTGGCAGGGGAGCCTGGCGGCAGAAGCCTTGTCCAGTGCAGGATTGGCCCCGGCGCTCCGCGCCGAGGTGATCACCCCCCCTGTCTGGCTCTCGGCCACCCGTCATTTGTTGATCCAGCACCCGGAGGTGTTCCCATCGTGATGCCCGTGGCACCCGAATTCGAAACCTGGACGGAGGCCCCCGCCGCCGATGAACTGCGGCTGATCCCCATCGGCGGGCTCGGCGAATTCGGCATGAATGCGCTGGTGGTGCACAGCGCCCGCAGCCTCTTCCTGGTGGACTGCGGCCAGCTCTTCCCGTCGGACGACCAGCCGGGCATCGACTCCATCGTGCCGGACTTCGCCTACCTGGAGCCCTTTGCGGAGCGTATCCAGGCGGTGCTGCTCACGCATGGGCACGAGGACCACATTGGCGCGCTGCCCTACTTCCTGCGCCGCTGGCCCGTGCCCGTGTATGGCACGGTCTTCACCCTCGGTCTGGTCGAAGGCAAGCTGCGTGAGCACGGCCTGGACCTGGGGTTGCTGCATACCGTGCGGGACTATGGCCGCGTGAAAGTGGGGGACGGAGAGATCGAGGCCGAGTGGATCCCCGTGACCCACAGCATTCCCGATGCCTGCGCCCTGGCCCTGCACACGCCCCAGGGTGTGCTGGTGCACTCCGGCGACTTCAAAATCGATCCCGAGCCCTTGGACGGCCGGCTCACGGGCATGGATCGCCTGAGGGTTCTCGGTGATGCCGGGGTGCGGCTGCTCATGGCGGATTCAACCAATGTGGGCCGACCGGGTCGCTCGCCCGCGGAAGCCCTGTGCCGCGAGGGTCTGGAGGCCGCCTTCGAGCAGACGAAGGGGCGCCTCTTCGTCACCACCTTCAGCTCCAATATCCACCGCCTGCAGACGGTGATCGACCTGGCCTACGAGTTCCGCCGCCGCGTGGTGCTGTTGGGGCGCAGCCTGGACCGCAACCTGGGGCTGGCCCGGTCGCTCAAGCGTCTGGATCTGCCTGACGACATCCTGATCGAGGTCAAGGACGCCCAGCTCTACGATCCCGACGAACTGCTCGTGCTCTGCACCGGCAGCCAGGGTGAGCCCATGAGCGGACTGGCGCGGCTGCTGCGCCGGGAGGTGAAAGGCCTGCGCATGGAACCCGGCGACCGCCTTGTGGTGAGCGCGCGTTCCATCCCCGGCAACGAAGTGTCCATCTCGCGGATGCTCGATCAGGCGGAGCGCCTGGGGGCGGAAACCTCGCTGGAGGGGCTGGGTCCCGTGCATGCCTCGGGCCATGGCTGTCGCGACGAACTGGCGGATCTCATCCGCGCCGTGCGGCCCGCCCAGATGGTGCCCGTGCATGGCACCTACCGGAACCTGAGGTCTCACGGCAAGTTGGCGGCTTCCCTGGGTTGGACACCGGAGCGCATCTCTTTGCTGGATGGTGGCCTCTGCCTGAGGCTGTTCGCAGATGGCCGGTTGGACATGCCCGGGGCGGTCCCCGTGGGCAAGTGTTTCGTGAGCGAGGGTGTCGACCACATGGTGGACGCCCGCGTGGTGAAGGACCGGCTCATCCTCCAGGAGGATGGCGTCGTGTTCGCCACCCTCCTGGTGGATCCCCAGACCGGCGACCTGGCCGCGGAACCTACCATCCTCAGCCGCGGTTTCGTGATGCTCTCCGACGACGAGGCCTATGCGGAGCTGCTGGCAGGGGTGGCCCGCAAGACCTACGAGGATGCGCCGCCCTCCGTCCGCAAGGATGGGGAGGCTCTGCGCGATACCCTGCGTCTGGCCCTGCGCCGCATCATCCGCAAGACCACCCAGACCCGACCCCTGGTGATCCCGGTGGTTCTGGAGGCGCCTCAGATCTGAGCCCTACCGCCGACCCCGGCGGATTCCGGCGCCGGGTCGAAGGCCGGGCTCGGGCCGGTTGCCGAGGCCCTGGCGGAGGGCCTCGACCATGCGTCGCTGCATCTCCTCGACATGGGTGATGAGGCGCACCTGCTGGGCGGGGCTCAGCCGGGCGCGGATATCCTCCTCGAACTTGAACTTGAGTTCCGCCTGCTGGCGGCGCAGTTCCACGAACTGTTCCAGCAGGGGGCGGACCTTGGCGTTCTTTTCGTCCTCGGAGCCGGGGCCTATCAGGATGTCGTTGAAGTTGCGCCGGATCTGCTGGATCTGCCGGGTCTTCTCAAACTGTTCCCGGTCGTAGCGCGACCAGCGCTCCACCACGACCCGCGCCTGCTCCTCGGGAAGCCCCACGGTCTGCTGAAGCTGTTCCATCCGGAAGCGGGCCAGCGGGCGTTCGTCTTCCGCCTGGGCCTGGGCGTGGGCGGACAGGCCGGCAAGCAGGAGGAAGGTCATCAATAGGGTGGGGCGGAGCATGGGGATCACCTCGCGGGGGCCGGAGCCGTATCCAGGCGCTTCAAGAGTGTCTTCATTTCCTCGGGGCTGAGGGCCTGGATCTGGGCGGCCTCCTCCTCGTGGTTGTGGAATGGCGTGTCCGTGGTGGAGAGTTCGAGGATGTCGGGCTGCCGGGGCAGCGTGGCCTCCACATAGGGCGTCCGGTTCGCACGGCCCGCCAGGAAGGCGCCGGCGCTCACGGCCATGAGTACGGCGGCGGCGGCAGTCCAGCCGAGGGGGCCCAGCCGGTGCCTCAGGGCGGGTCGGGCGGGGAGCTTCCGGAGGATTCGGCTTGGCAGGCGGTCGAAATAGCCGGCCGGGGCCAGTACCTCGGGGCAGTCTTCCTGGGCCAGGAAGCAGACCCGGGCCTCGGAACAGGCCGTGCAACCCTTCAGGTGCGTCTCGACAGCAGGGCCGGGATCCAGAGGGTCAGCCTCGATGGCAGCCAGGGCGGCGACGCAGGCTTCGGGAATAGGGAGGGGTCCGGAATTCATGCGCGGCCTCCTTTGACATGGCGGGTGAGGTTCTGGATGGCATGGAAGATGTGCGCCTTCACACTGCCCACGGAGGTTCCCATCTGTTGGGCGATCTGCTCATATTTCCAGTCATGTTGCAGTTTCAGGGTGAGGGCTTCCTTCTGGCGGCGGGGCAGTTTCGGAAGGGCCTCGTGCAACAGGCGCCGCGCCTCCTGGTCCAGCAAGGAGGAAACCTGGGTCTCCTCCACCCGGAGGGCCGGATGGTCCAGGGTGCCCTCGGGCCCCTCGAGGCTTTCGTGTTCCCGGGCCATGCGCTCACGGAAATTCAGGGCCTGGCGGGTGGCGATGGTGATGAGCCAGGTCCGGAAGGAGGACTCGAAGCGGAAACCCGGCAGGGCGCGGAAGACACGGATGAAGGTCTCCTGCACGACGTCATCGGCGTCCTGGTGGTTCTTGACGATGGAAAACGCCTTGCCGTAGACATCCCGGGAGAACAGGCGCACCAAGCTGGCGAAAGCGGCCTGATCGCCGCCCTGGGCAGCCTCGACCCAGCCCAGCACCTCGGGTGTGTGGTAGGGCGAGGCCGGGTCGGGGAGCCGATCGGCGGTCCGGGGGATCGTCTGGGGCATCAGGGGCTCGTTCAAGGCGGCTTCCGCCATCATGTTAGGCTCCGGCGCCAGGGACAATGGGGTGGAATCGCCGTCACTGGATGGACCCGGGAAGCCCTTCTGGGGTTGAATGGAAATGGTGCAAGTCTTCAGTCTTCAATCTTCAGGAGTATCCATGCGCAACCGCATCACCCCGCTGCTCACGGAAGCGCAGATCCGGGCCCGGGTCCAGGAACTGGGCGCCCAGCTGTCCCGGGACTATGCGGGCGAGGACTTGGTGGTGATCGGGCTCCTGAACGGCGTGTTTCCCTTCTTCGCGGATCTCGTGCGGGCCATGGACCTCGATATCGACGTGAGCTTCATGCAGGTCTCCAGCTACGGTGCCGGTACCGAAAGCACGGGGGAAGTGCACATCCTCAAGGACCTGGACCGCTCCATCCAGGGACGCCACGCCCTGGTGGTCGAAGATATCGTGGACACCGGGCTCACCCTGTTCAAGGTCCGCAACCTGCTCCAGGACCGGGAACCCCTGAGTCTGAAGATCTGCACCCTCCTGGACAAGCCCAGTCGCCGCAAGATCGAGGTGCCTGTGGACTACATCGGCTTCACCATTGAGGATCACTTCGTGGTGGGCTATGGCCTCGACTTCGACGGCAAGCTCCGCAACTTGCCTTATGTGGGTGTCTATCATCCCTAGGATCTTCGTGCCCGCTTCTCCGCGTTTTTTCCTTGTCGCCATCTTGATCGCGGTCAGTGCCGGCTGCGGGTACCACCGTCTGGACCGGCAGCCACGGTCGGCGGCGTGGGCGAAACAGGGTGAGACCATCCGGTTGGCGCGGTTCCGCAACCTGACCCCTCGGCTGGGGCTGGAGGATCGCTTCACCAAGGCTCTGGAGAACCGCATTGTCGCGGCCAGCCCCTGGCGCCTGGTGGGGGCCGGCGAGCCTTCCCGCTGGGTGCTTCAGGGCACGCTGGAGGGCTACTCGTCCCGCGCTCTTGGCCTGTCTCTGGGCACCGCGCTGCCCCAGGGCAACGACCGCCTGAGAAGCAGCGCCGGGTCGGCTTCCCGCGTGGAGGTGGCCGTGGTGGCCAGCGTGGAACTGCTGGACGGGCAAACGGGCGCCGTGGTGCTGTCGCGCCGGGGCCTGACGTTCTCCAACCAGTACCGGGTCGACCAGAACTTCGCCAGCTTCGACAACCGGGAGCTCCAGGTCCTGGAGAGTCTCGCGGATGATTTCGCCGAGAGCTTCCTCACCCAGCTGCTGGAAGGCACGGACTGATGGCCACCGCTCAAGCCTGGCTGGACCACACCTTCGCGCTGGTGCATGGCGAAGATGGCGATGGCCGGCGGAAAGCCGTGGCGGAATGGACCGCGCGGCATGTGGACACGGAATGGGCGGATTTCACCCTGACGGTCTGCTCTGAGGGGTGTCCCTGGCCCGAGGTGATGGCGGCCCTCCAGGAGGCGGCGCCCTTGGGCGCCGAGGCCCGCACTGTGATCGTGCCTGCGGCGGACAACCTGTTCACGCGCGCCAAGGAACTGCCCGGCTCGGTCAAGGCCCTCCTGGAAAAGCCGCCGCAGGGCGTGAACCTGTTGCTGGTGGCCTGGACCACGCTGCCGGCTGCCCCGGGGAAGGCCCTGGGCGCAAAACCCTGGACCGACTGGGCCAAGGCGGGCCGGATCCTCAAGGTGGGGGCCCTGGAAGTCGCCGAGATCCCCGGTTTCATCGAGGCCGAAGCCAAGCGCCTGGGCCTCTCGCTTCAGGGGGCCGCGGCCACCCTCCTGGCCCAGCGGCAGGGCGGAAACCCCGGCCTGCTCAAGCGGGCCCTGGAGGTGCTGGATCTGCTGGCGGAGGATCGCCGCGTCACCGAGGACATGGTGAACCAGGTGACCTTCCGGCTGGCAGAGCAGAAAGCCTTCGCCTGGTCGGGAGCCTGGCAGAGAGGGGATGCCGCCGGGGCCCTCAAGGCCCTCCGCATGGCCCTGGAGGATGGCGATGAGCCCCTGATGCTGCTGGGACAGGCCCGGCGCGAGGTGGATCGCCTGTTGCGATACGCGGAAGCCCAGGCCGTGGGCCTGAAAGGGGCCGAGCTGACTTCCGCCCTGGGTTTGTCGCCCAAGCAGGCTTTCCTGCTGGATGGCTATCGCGGGGCCTTCGACAAGCTGAAACCGAGGGGCGTCAAAGGGCTGTTGGGCCGCCTGAATCAATGCGAGCGCGACCTCAAGGGCATGGCCATCTCCCGCAGCGAAGCCCCCCTGCTGGATCTGACGCTTACCCTCTGCCGGGCCTGGGGGCGCTGAGCCGGTTCAGAGCATCAGCACCTGGTCTGCTCCCAGCATCCAGGTTGTGGCTCCGCATCCGTGCCGTGTAGGCGCCTTGAGGATGAGCAGGTGCTTGCCCAAGGGATCACCGCAGGAGTCGACCCAGTGAGCCCCGGCTGAATTCCAGCCCGCAGGCAGAGGAACCGGGCATTGATCACTTGAGCCTCGGCTTCGGCGGGCGGATGATGGGGGTCTGGATTCCGGAGGGCCCATGTCTGAATGCGTCGTTCCCACCCTGACCTCCAACGAGGTGGTGGCATCCAAGTCTGTGCTGCCCGCGGGATGGAAGGCGGACCTGTCCAATCTGAAGGGCCTGGACCTGACCCTGCCCATGCTGGAGCTGCTGCGCCGGTCGACGAGCCGCCTGCCCCAGGATGTCATCGACGCCCTGGTGAAGGGCCGCGACGCCGAGGAAGAGGGCAGCCGGGCCTTCAACACGCTCAACGACATGGTGCGGAACATCATCCTCGCGGATGGCAACGTGTCGCCCCTCTGCCAGGACACGGGCACCATCATCGTCTGGGTGCGCCATCCCTTCGGCCTGAGCCAGCGCGCCGCCAAGCAGCAGATCCGGGCGGCCGTGGCCGAGGCCACCAAGCGGTCCTGGTTGCGCCCCAATTGCGTGGAAGCCCTCAGCGGCAAGAACACGGGCACCAACATGGATCCCTTCCATGAGGGGCACCCGGCCGTCCACTTCGAGGAGTGGGACAAGCCGGAAGTGGAGATCGCCGTCATGCAGAAGGGCGGGGGCTGCGAGAACGTGGGTGCCCAGTACCGCCTGCCGGACGCCGCCATCGGCGCGGGCCGCGACATCAAGGGCGTGCGCAAGTGCATCATCGATGCCGTGGTCAAGGCCCAGGGCCAAGGCTGCAGCCCCGGCATCCTCGGCGTGGCCATCGGCGGCGACCGCGTCAGCAGCTACGAGAAGAGCAAGGAACTGATCCTCCGCAAGCTGGGAACCCCCAACCCCGATCCGAAGATGGACGCCTTCGAGAAGGAGATCACGAACGATCTCAACACTCTGGGCATCGGCCCCATGGGCTACGGCGGCAACACCACCGTGCTGGGCGTTCTGGTGGAGGAGATGTACCGCCACCCCGCCAGCTTCTACGTGAGCATCAGCTACATGTGCTGGAGCAGCCGCCGGGGCTCGATCACGCTCAAGACCAACGGCGAAGTGTCCTTCGACTGACCGCGACGACGAGGCTCAACATGATCCGTCTCACCACTCCCATCACCGAAGACCAGATCCGCCAGCTCAAGGTCGGCGACGAAGTGCTGCTCAGCGGCCGCGTCGTCCTCAGCCGCGACATGGGCCACAAGTACATGAAGGAGCAGAAGCCCGAGTGGCTGAAGCCCATCCTCGAGAACATGGTCATCTACCACTGCGGCCCTGTGGTCCGCAAGAACCCGGACGGCAGCTGGTCCTTCGTGGCCGCGGGTCCCACCACCTCCATCCGCGAGGAGCCCTACCAGGCCGATGTCATCGAAACCTACAAGGTGCGCGGTGTCATCGGCAAGGGCGGTATGGGCAAGAAGACCAGTGAGGGCCTCCAGAAGACCGGGGCCGTCTATCTCCACGCCACCGGCGGCGCCGGCAGCCTGCTGGCCGAGCGCTGCAAGCGCGTGGTGGACGTGAAGATGCTGGAGGAGTTCGGCAGCCCCGAGGCCTTCTGGATCATCGAGGTGGAGGACTTCCCCCTGGTCGTCACCATGGACAGTCACGGCGGAAGCCTCCACGAGATCGTCGCCCAGCAGAGCCAGGAGCGGGCCAAGGCCCTGATGGCTTGAGCTACCTGGCGTTCTGGAATCGTCCCTCCCAGGCTAGGCTGGAGGGATGGTCCAGACCTATCGACAGCTCCGCCTCGACCTGAGCGCGGCCCTCGCCGAATTCCTCGATCCTTCCGAAGCCCATGCTGAGAGCATCCGCTGGTTCGAAGAGGGGCTTAACCTGTCGCGTTCCTGGATGGCGGCCCACGGGGGTGAGCTCGCGCCCGGGTCCGCCCGGCGGCAGGTGAGTGCCTGGGTGCGCCGGCGGAAGACGGGCGAGCCCTGGGCGTACATCCTGGGCTGGTGCCTCTTTCGGGACCGGCGCTTCCAGGTCACCCGGGACACCTTGATTCCCCGCCCGGAGACCGACCTGCTGGTGGAGGCGGCCCTGGAGGTGGGGAAGCGCCTGCGTGTGGAGCGATGTGTGGATGTGGGCACCGGCAGCGGCATCATCGCCGTGAGTTTGGCCCTGGAGTCGGGCTGGCAGGTGTCAGCCACCGATCTCAGTCCCGGGGCCCTGGTCGTGGCCCGGCGGAACGCGGCGGATCTCGGTGCCCGGGTGGCCTTCCTCGAGGGAAACCTGCTGGATCCGGTGCCGGACCCCTTGGGTTTGGTGGTGGCGAACCTCCCCTATGTGGATCCCGCGGATGAGCCGACCCTTCAGCGGGAGCTGGCCTTCGAACCCGCCTCGGCCCTCTTCGCCCCGGATCGGGGGCTGGCTCTGTCGGTGGCATTGCTGACCACCGCCAGGGTCCGTCAGGCACCGGCGTGCCTGTTGGAGATCGGGGCAGGTCAGGGGGGGGAACTGTGCCGCAGAGCGCTCGGGCTTGGATGGGGTAAAGCCCTGGTCCATCAGGATTTTGTGGGCCATGACCGAATTCTTGTGGCCCTGGTCTGAGGGGCGCAAGGCTTGGCTGGAATGTCTCGAAATGGGCTTAAAGCAGAAAATTGGGGAACCTGAATGCTTGAGGGATCCCGGTTCCCTGCCGATAGACGCTTTGTTGAGGTGGACATGAGCGGTACCGGTAGATCAGGCAGCGGCGGTCCTATCCAGAAGGCTGCGGGACGGAAGGATGCCGCCGCCGACCATCTCGTGGCCGTGGCGCATGAGGTCCTGGCCGAAACACCGGATGTGCGCGCCGAGAAGCTCAAGGCCCTGAAGCGGCAGCTGGAGGCGGGGACCTACCACCCCGATGAAGGAGCCGTAGCCGAGGGGCTCATCCGCGAGTATCTGGCGAAGACGGACGGCTAGGATCACCAGGCCCGAAGGGCCTTCAGCGGGAGCCACCACACGCGATCCGGGCCACCGCAGAGCAGGGCCCCGGCCTCGGGGCGCAGGCTCCCATCTCCAGGCGGGCCGGGAAGTCCGGGAGGTGGCGCCAGCCGCTTCCAGGCCTCCGCCAGGGGGATCACCTTCATGTGGTCCTCGCCGGGCTTCCAGGTGTAGAGCCGATCCAGCCCTTTGTCGAGGTAGGCCTCCCAGGCTTCCCGGGAGGGCGGGAGGGTGGCTGGTGGTGGCGCCACGGCTGCCTCAAAAGCAGCCGCACCCGGGATCTCCGCCGGTGGTGCTGGAGCAGGCGCCGGGAGGGTCGGCCGCGTCAATCCGAACCACAGGTGTCCGTCCGGTTCTTCGCCGAGCAGGTGGAGCAGGTCTGCATCCATGGCGGCGGCTTCGGGAATCAATCGCTTCAAGTCCTGCGGAGCTCCGGTCTTGGCCCCTGGGCCCAAGGGAATGAGGGTTCCGGGTTCCGGTTGCCACCAGCCCGCCTTGGCATTACCGGCGACCAGGCCCAACCCGTGCGCGAACCCAAGGGCAGAAGGGGGCGGGGCCGGCACATGAGTCCATTCCCCATTCCGGAAAGCCGAGAATCCCAAGTCGTGGGCCACCAGAAAGGAACGAGGCCCGATGGGAAGCAGGCTGGAGATGTTTTTCACTTCCAGGGGGAGTTCAACCGTGGTCGAGGTGGGTTTGCGGCTGCCTGCCCGGTGAGCCAGATCAAGAATGCAGACGGGGGTGCCCGTGCCGAAGAGGAACACACTGCGCCGATCCGGCGCCAGGGCCAGGTGCTCGCCCGGCGCGCGGTGGGACCACAGGGGCTGCTGGTTGCGCAGATCCCAGGCCAGGGCCAGCGCAGGGGAGCTGGGATCCTCAGAGCTGCGATAGAGGAGGACCAGGGCGTCGTCCGGTGCCAGGGCGGCATCCACCAGATCGGCGAACTGGAAGAACCGATCAGACACCCCTGTCGGCGTGGGCAGGGAGAGGGCGGGACCGGGCGCCCCCTTCACGAAGAGGACCGCCTGTTGCCGACCGGTCTGGGTCAGAATCTGGGCGACCGCGGCCTCCCCGGGCAGGGGAAGTGTCCACCGCACGCTTCTCAGAGGCGCGGACGGAGGCTGGAGGTCGATGAGCTGGCCCACTCCCATCGCCACAGCCCGGAAGGGTTCCAGGGTCTCCTCCTGGGGCGGAGCGCCTGGGTCGCGGCGAGTCAACCACCAGGCGCCGCTGCCGAGGGCGACGATCAGGATGGCGGCGCCCAGGGCGAGGGTGGGGCGGGTCATGACAGACCTCCAGCGGATCTCAGGTGCTGCTCCAGCGCTTGCAGGGCGCGCTCCCGATGCGCGCGGCCCTTGGCGGACTTCACGGCGCGGGTACCGCCCTCCCGCTTGAGGCCCCGCAGGTCCAGGAGGCCCTCGGGAAGCGGCGGCATCAGGCCCAACATGGCGTTGGTCGGACCAAAGTCCTTGCTGGAGGCATGGGCGAGGTAGTTCAGCAGACTGCCCAGCATCGTATCCGTCGGGAAGGGCAGTGGCTCCAATCCGCGCACGGCTCGATCCGTGGCGAAGGCGGCGGCAAGGCCGCTGGCAGCGGATTCAAGGTATCCCTCCACGCCCGAGAGTTGCCCTGCGATCCAGAGATTATTCAAGGATTTGACAGCCAATGTCGCATCGAGCACTTTCGGGGCCTGGATGTAGGTGTTCCGATGGATGCTGCCGAAGCGGGCGAATTCAGCCTTCTCAAGGCCCGGGATCAGCCGGAACACATCCTTCTGTGCTCCCCATTTCAGGCGCGTCTGGAAGCCCACCATGTTGAAGAAGTCCCCCGCCAGGGTGTCCTGGCGGAGCTGGACCACGGCGTGGGGCCAGCGTCCGGTCCGCGGATCGTCCAGGCCCATGGGCTTCATGGGGCCGTGGCGCAGTGTCTCGCGGCCGCGGTCGGCCATGACCTCAATGGGCAGGCAAGCTTCAAAGTACGCGGTATCAATGTCATGGAGAGGCACGCGATCCGCCGCGAGCAGCGCGTCCAGGAAGCGCTCGTACTGCGCCTTGTCCAAAGGGCAGTTGATGAAGTCGGCTCCGCCCTTGTCGTAGCGCGCGGCCATCCAGGCAACGCCCATGTCGATGCTGTCGCGCTCCACGATCGGGGCGATGGCATCGTAGAAGTGCAGGCGATCGCTACCGGTGGCGTTTGCCAGCCAGTCGGCCAGCGGCTCCGCGGTGAGCGGGCCCGTGGCAAGGATAGTCGGCACCGCGGGTTCCGGCGCGTCGATGCGAGCCTCCTCCCAGTGGATGCGGGGATGGCCTTTCAGAGCGGAAGTCACGGCTTCTGAGAAGGCGTCCCGGTCCACCGCCAGGCTGTTTCCGGCAGGCACGCGGGTGGCCTCCGCGCAGCGCAGGACCAGCGAATCCATCCTGTGCATCTCAGCTTTGAGAATCCCGGTGGCAGAGTTGGGGTCGTCGCTCTTGAAGGAATTGGAACAGACCATCTCTGCGGCCCGCTCTGTGCTGTGGGCGGGGGTCATCCAACGCGGCCGCATCTCGGAGATCCGGATCTCATGACCCCGCGTGGCCAGTTGCCAGGCGGCTTCCGAACCGGCTAGGCCCGCCCCGATGATGTGGATCACGCATCCCCCAGGGGGTTGATTCTACGTCAGGGCCATCCGACCTTCCCCGTTCCGGATGGCCCTGGAGGTCCCCGAAGGGCCGGATCATTCGGTTTCAGGGCCTCCCTTGAAATTTCCCCTTGCATGCTGGCTGCGCGATGTTAGTCTGAATGTCCTGCGCAGTTGAGGCTGCGAGGTGCTGGAAGGGGCCGCGAGGCGACTTCGGACTGTGCGGAAGCACGGTGAGCGTCTTTGAAAACCGGATAGAAGATAGGAAGCCTTTGAGGGT
>NZ_JANHMP010000003.1:0-113486 GCF_024609265.1 Geothrix campi
ATGGCGAATGCCAATGGCAGTTCACGCTAGCGGTATTCATTCGTAGCCGGCAAATCCCCGAATGGTTTCAAGAAGTCGGCCTTCCAAGGCCGCAAGGGTTCTAAAATCAGGGGCCACCTAACCCTCCGCTCAACTCGGACCCCGCCTGCATTGCCTTTCGCTCTCTCTCAACTTCTCGCTTCCTCGGCTCCGCTCAGCGCCTCGGTGCAGGCGGGGCCGGTTAGCTTCTTTCGTTAGGCTCTCTGAACAATCTGGAGTTAATCATATGAAAATCAAGGCAAAATTCACGATTAATTACCTACTTATCGCATTTGTGGCACTGCTTTCATTTAACTGTGGCGGTGGTGGTGGATCCACCCAGGCGACTCCTCCACCACTCAGCGTGTCGCTTTCCACCCACGCTATCACGGCATCTTCGTATGCTCAGGACCCGTATCTGGCCACTGCTACGGTCAACCTCACCATTTCCGGGGTCATACCTTCCGGTGGGCTCTATGTGGGAGGGAATTTCACTAATAACGGGATTGACAGCATTTCGGCACTGCCAGCGAGCAACAACACGGTGGCGATCACAATCAATTACAAGAATGCCAGCACACTTGCCGTCGGCACCTACAGTGACACCATTTCAGTAATCGTCTCGACCGACCAGGCCGGCAACAATCAGATCGCAAACAGCCCCCAGACCATCAGCTCGACCTACAAGGTGCTTCTTCCACCGCCTCAAATCACCATGTCGAGTCCCGCTTCGGCATATGTCGGAGGCCCTGCTTTCACGTTGACGATCATAGGCAGTGGTTTTCCTCCTGATGCCCAGATCCAGTGGAATGGCACCCTCATGCCAACCACTTATGTTTCGGCCACCAATCTTACAGCCACGATTCCAGCAACGGCCATCGCCACTGCCGGGACCGCTCAGATCACGGTGAGTGGGCCAGACCTGACGGCATCTAGCCCCATCGCGTTCACCATTGGTAATTCCCAGGCAACCTTTATTAATATCCCGGCAGAGGATTTCGTTTGGGATGAGTTGAATCAGGTTATCTACGCCGCAATTCCAAACATTCTCCAGTACGGGCCTAATACCGTCTTCCCGAATACCATCGCCGTGATCGACCCCATTCGCGGCAAGGTGATCAAGACAGTTTCCACAGGTGGTGGCATCTATCCTCCAGTAACCGGCCCTTTCCTCCTTGCCATTTCAGATGACTCCAGTTTTCTTTATGCGTTCACTTATGTGAACCAACCCGGGGTTTCTTGCAGTCTTCAGCGATACGCCCTTCCTTCTTTGACTCTTGATACCACGTTCAATATTCCTCTCAGCACCAATTCCGTCTCTGCCATGACTGTTGCTCCCGGGGCTCCTCATACCCTTGCAGTTGCGATGGCAGCCCCTGGGGGCCGCAACGCCGGGGTCATGGTTTTTGACGATACGGTGCAGAGAGCCTCTTCGATTCTTGCTTCAGTAGACGGCCTTCCATTCTCATACCTGCAGTGGAGCCAAGATGCTTCCATGCTTTATGTTGCAGAAAATTGGCCCTCGCTCGGGGAATACATGACCTTGAGTGTGAACACAGGTGGGCTGACCCTGCAGTCTGATGCAGCTGGGATTCTTTCCTCGGGTAGCCACGATATCCACTACGTATCGTCCACGGGGAAAATCTATGTCGGTAACGGGCAAGTGCTGGACCCCTCTACCCACAATATGATCGGGGCATGCGGTTCTGGCTGGGATGGAATGACTCCAGATCCAATTCTAGGACTTGGCTTCTTCCTTGATCTTCATCCCCCACAATCAAATGGTACGTCCAGCCTGGCCATTCACTCATACGATCTCGCTCAGTATTCTTCTTTCTCAACGACGACCGTTCCCCTTATTAGCATACCGAATACTTATGGTTTCTCGCCCAATCGAATCCTCCGTTGCGGACCATCAGCCTTGGTATTGGGAGGTGGTCTTGGTCCCATCTGCGTCATCACAGGACCATTTGCCCAAGGAAAATGATCAATGGATTCAAGGCGCCTCGGGATCTTAGAACCAGACCCTCACCCGTGGGACCTAACCCCTCGCTCAACTCAGACCCCGCCTGCATTGCCTTCCGCTCTCTCTCAGCTTCTCGCTTCCTCGGCTTCGCCCAGCGCTTCGGCGCAGGCGGGGTCCGGTTAGCTTCCTTCGTTAGGCGCAACCAATGTCCGCGAAAATTGTCCGTATCACAAGAAACCTTGGCTTCGATGAAGTGCAAAGTGGAGCTGTCTCCGCGATCCAAGCCTATAAGACTCAAGTAATGGAGTGGGTCATTGGTCCAGCCAAGGTGTTGGCAGCGCATCTGCCGCGAAATACCGATCACGGCATGGCAATCCTTGCGCTTGAATTGATGTTTTTTGAGCCACATGGCCAATTTCTTAATCCTGCGACTTCGGGCTCAAGAAACAAATTCTGCACTGCCTTTGACAGATTCCGTGAATACCTTAAATCTCATTCTCAAATCCTTGAAGACACAGATAGACTCTCTTCGGAAAAGATTTATAAATGGGCTCGGTGTGGCTTATTCCATTCATCACTTCTTGCCTCGGATCTTTTAGTCGATGCGGTTGAATTTAGTGGTCGGCCCCTAGCGAAGAACACCGTTCTTGAGGGGTGGCTCGTCGATCCTTGGTTGCTTCTGGGATGTCTTGAGAATTATCTGGGGAAGTATGTGTCAGAGATTGAGGGTAATCCCTCTGGTATTCTCGCCACTCATTTCAATAGCACATTCACCACATTGTTCAATGAACCACTGGAACGGTTTTCTAAGATGTAATGGTGGAAAAGTCTCTCCTTCAACCAAACAATCATGCTTCGCCCGCCTAACCTTCCGCTCAACTCGGACCCCGCCTGCATTGCCTTTCGCTCTCTCTCAACTTCTCGCTTCCTCGGCTCCGCTCAGCGCCTCGGTGCAGGCGGGGCCGCTTAGCTTCCTTCGTTAGGAGTTATATGCCATCAATAGTCGCTAAAAATCGGAATCGCCTCAAGTGTGCCGTATCGGGCCTAGTTGGTCTTTGGCTAGCCGTAGTGATGCTCAATTGTGGTGGTGGTGGTGGTGAGAACAGTGGCGGTAACAGCATACCCAACTTCACAGCCATGAACTCTATGGCGACACCAAGGGAAAACCACACAGCAACGTTGTTGCCAGATGGCAGGGTTCTCATCGCGGGTGGATGGAATACCCACCTCGGTTCCCTCTCGCTCGCGGAGCTGTACACGCCCTCCACAAGGACCTTCACAGATACAGGGTTCATGACCACAGTAAGGCAAAAGCACACGGCCACTGTGCTACCAAACGGCACTGTGCTTCTTATCGGGGGAGTTGACTACGTCCTTGGTTTTCTATCAAGCGCAGAGATCTATAGTCCCTCTACACAAGCTTTCACAACGGCATCGGGATCCCTGGTCACGGGGAGATGTTCCCACACGGCGACGCTTCTTCCGACGGGCAAGATTCTCGTGACCGGGGGGTGGGGTCGTTATCTCGAAATGGCGAGCGCGGAACTCTTTGACCCAGCCTTAGGAACCTTCACGGCTACGGGTTCCATGGCCAGCATTAGGTCAGGTCATACCGCAACACTGTTGCCTAATGGCAAGGTCCTCATCGCCGGGGGAACTGGCAACGGTGATTGGCTTGCGACTGCAGAGCTGTACGATCCCTTGACTGGATCCTTCACGGCCACAGGGTCCATGGCAGCTAAAAGAGCAGGCCATTCAGCGATGCTGCTACCAAACGGGAAGGTGCTAATCGCAGGCGGGAGCAACCAAATAGAACAACTTGCCACTGCAGAGTTGTACGATCCCTCAACTGGTGCCTTCGTGGCCACGGGGTCCCTTGACTCGCCAAGGGATAGCTTCACAGCAACGCTGATGTCGAACGGCAAGGTCTTCATTGCTGGAGGTAACTTCAAGAATCGTGCTCTCCTGGCGACTTCTCTCTATAACCCAACAACAGAAACCTTCACGGCCACAGGGTCAATGATCACGGGGAGGTGTTTTCATACATCAACACTCCTGTCGGACGGCACAGTTCTTATTGCAGGAGGAGACGATGGTAGTGGGGCTGTTGTTAAGGTTGAAAATTACCGAAATTAACAGAATTTTCAAAAATAAGTATTTCAGGCCTCTTAACCCTCCGCTCAAGTCGGACCCCGCCTGCATTGCCTTCCGTTCTCTCTCAGCTTCCCGCTTCCTCGGCTCCGTTCAGCGCCCCGGTGCAGGCGGGGCCGGTTAGCTTCATTCGTTAGGCCTCCATGGATTTTTACGTACTAACCACAACGGGATACCAAGACCTCGTGGCGGAGCTGGGTCGAACGCCTTCACCTATCTGGTTGAACGAGGGCGTTCTCGCCAAGGAAGAAGTGGCTCGACTGAGAGAAGCCGGAATTATGGTGACTGTGTTCTCTGAGCATCGTGATCCTGAGGATCTTCAGGCAATCACGAAGGACATTTGGACCATTCTAGAACACCATGAAGGGGAGTCCGTATGGGTCCAATACCCGCCATCGGCCTAACCCTTAGCTTAGCTGGGGCTCCGCCTGCATTGCCTTCCGCTCTCTCTCACCTCCCTGCTTCCTCGGCTCCGCTCAGCGCCTCGGTGCAGGCGGGGCTCGTCAGCTTCATCCGTTGGTCCTGCAACCAAGACGACATGTTCTGAAATACTCGTTCGAATTCTGCAGCTGTAGGATGTCCTCATGACTCCACACAAGCCTTCCCTTGATAACATCGTGGCCATTCTGGCGCGCACCCCCGCCAGCCTATCGGCCTTACTTGAAGGATTGCCTCAAGCCTTGGTAACAGTCACCGAAGGCGGCAATACATGGTCTCCATATGACGTTATCGGTCACCTCATTTACGGCGAACGCGTCAATTGGATCCCGCGCGCGCGACACATCCTAGCGGGCGAGACCCGCCCCTTTGACCCATTTGATCGAACGGCTCAATTCACACAGAGCCAAGGCAAGGAACTATCAGAATTGCTCAAGACATTCGAAATGCTCAGGCGAGAAAATTTGGCCACTCTCGCTGGAATGAACCTTACAGATACGGACTTCTTCCGCGTTGGGCATCATCCAGAACTAGGTGAAGTCACCCTGGGTCAACTACTGGCAACTTGGGCAGTGCATGATCTTGACCATCTCGGTCAAATTGCTCGAACCCTTGCGAAGGCGCACACCAGCGCTGTCGGCCCCTGGGGGCGATTCCTCTCGATTTTGAAGGATCGCCAGCATGAACCAGCCTCAAATGGAGCCGGGTCGAACAAGGCCTAACCTCTCGCTCAACTCGAACCCAGCCTGCATTGCCTTTCGCTCTCTCATCTCCCTGCTTTCTCGGCTCCGCTCGGCGCCTCGGTGCAGGCGGAGTGGAGTACCTTCACTGGTAGGTTGGCTCGACAAGTCCACTACTCTGAGACCTCGGCGATAAGGTCGCGTCCCATGTAAATTCGGGCTGGCAACTTCACCGAGTGTTCAAGGAAAAAGCTCATGTCCCGGTAGGCACCTGGAGCAATCAGAACAGGCTGGGTGGGCAACAGATGATGCACCGTGCAGCCATCAAACGTTTCACTCCAACCACAAAGGCTTGATTGACTCCCATTGCTACCCACGATGAGCAATTCATCCAAGGCCAACCTGGCAGTCTCATTTGTCATGTTTTGAAGATGAAGATCGACTCGCCGTTTGGAAATTCGTGTGTCTGGCTGGAAGTTGCGAATGGTCAGATTGAGTTGTCCGACTCGGATTGGATTTGAGCCCAACTCTTTTACCTTGAGTTTGATCTGGGTGGGCGCCTGGGCCGCCAAACCCAGGGCCAGGGCAAGCAGTGGTAAGATTCTCGAGATCCGTTTCATATAAGCTCCTTTTTGAATAGGTTGGAACAGCCTTAGCAATCAACATTCCAATTTTTATTGTTTAAAATAATTAGATTTAGCGTATATTTGCCCATTTCTATCGTAGCCTATTGCATCTTAAGGCATGGTAATCGAGGCTTTATGCAACGGTATCTGACCTTCCGCTCAACTCCACGACCTGGCCTTCCGCTCTCTCTCAGCTTCCTGCTGCCTCGGCACCGCCCCGTGTCTCGGGGTCGGTTGGCTTCCAGCGATAGACCGGCAATAGCCGCACTCCAGACGCGAGGACGTCATGCCCGATAGACCAGTGGCGGCGCCAGACAACACGGCGGTGCGGACCGCCTTGTGGCGGGCATTGCACGTCGAAAGGGACTCGCCGCCGCATGTGTTCGAGGATGTCGTCGGCTTGAAGCTGGTGGCTCCCGATGACGGATGGCGTGATCGCCCAGACATGAGCCCGTTCA
This sequence comes from Geothrix campi, assembly GCF_024609265.1. GTDB lineage: Bacteria > Acidobacteriota > Holophagae > Holophagales > Holophagaceae > Geothrix > Geothrix campi. Next base: position 6,338 of record NZ_JANHMP010000003.1, read on the forward strand.
CGCGGCCCTTCCGTGCCTCCATCGTGGCCCGGGCCCGCTTCATCGAAGATCTCGTCGCCGAACAGGCCGCCCATGGCGTCGGGCAGTACGTCATCCTCGGAGCGGGCCTGGATACCTTCGTCCAGCGTCGGCCAGAGGTTGCCTCCCGTCTGCTCGTGTTCGAGATTGACCAACCCGGCCCGCAGGCATGGAAACGCCAGCGCCTCGTCGACCTCGGCCTCGGTATCCCGCCATTCTTGCGGCTCGTGCCCGTCGACTTCGAGGCTGGCGACACGTGGTGGGAGGGGCTGGCAGCCTCGGGCTTCGACGCCAGGCGGTCAGCGGTCGTGGCCTCCACTGGTGTCAGCATGTACCTGACCAGGGACGCGATCACCGCGACGCTGCGGAAGGTTGCAGCGCTCGCTCCGGGCTCCACGCTCGCCATGTCGTTCCTCCTTCCGATCGAGCTGGCGGACCCAGAGGTGCGTCCCGGGATCGAGCGGGCGATCGCGGGGGCGCGAGCCAACGGCACTCCCTTCATCAGCTTCTTCACGCCGGCGGAGATGCTGGCACTTGCCCGCGAAGCCGGCTTCAGAGAGGTCCAGCACGTATCGGCTGCCACGCTTACCCAACGCTACTTTTCGGGCAGGACCGATGGCCTTCGTCCGCCAAACAATGCAGAAGAATTGCTGGTAGCGCGCACCTGAAAGCCTGCGTGCCACCCCATGATTCAACCCGGACCTGCCTGCATGGCCATCCGCACGCTCTCCCCGACCCGCTTCCCCGACTCCGCTCAGCGCCCGGTGCAGGCAGGACCCTGTTAGCTTCCTTCGTGAGGTCTCCTATGACCACCCATGCAGAGCCCCCAAGTCAGGCTGAACTTGAGGAGGCTCTGGGTTCAGCTCTACCGATTTGGACGGCCATCCTCGCCTGCGCTGAAGCCGCCCATGCTCCGCTCAGCACGGCCTGGAAGCCTTCCAGAACAGGGTTCGGTCGCATGTGCATGCTCCAGCACAAGAAGAGAACCCTGCTCTACCTCACTCCCGACAAGGACAGGATTTGGGTCGCCATCGTACTGGGCGAACGTGCCTTTCAGCTCGCCCTGGCCAGTTCACTCCCCGAGGTGATCAAGAATCTGTTTCTCGAAGCCAGGCCCTACGCAGAAGGTCGAGGGATACGTTTTCCCATTCATTCCCCCGAGGACCTCCCAGCGGTGGCTGAACTCCTTGAAATCAAGACGACCGTGACGTGAATCGGCCGAGCTTCCCGCAGAACCCAGGCCCGGCGGCATGGGTGGCCTGGTCTGGCGCTCCGGGCTGCGCGAACGTCGCCGATCCCACCCTTCGGATTGCTGATCCGTAATGGGCCCTTGGCAGGCACTGAGGTCCACTCGATTCGCTGGTTTCGCAGGTTGCCCCGTAGGACAGGTGTTCGAGCTTGCCTCGGGCCCCCAGGCCTGCACAAAACCCGCCTGGCCCCGCTCAGGTAGCTAGCGCCTCCGTTCCTCTTCCTCGGCGTCCTCTTCTTCTTCGTCCTCCTCGATCGAGGCGAGGGACACGGGATTGCCGCGGAGGTCCAGAGGCGGGCCTTCATCCGGAAGGAAGATCTCGCGCTCCGGATCCCATCGCCCTCTCAACCGGTCACCGTCCGTGAAGAACCAGGATTCCCCCTCCTCCGGGAACATCACCACCCAGCGCGCCTGCTCGGAATACCGCTCATGCGCCATGAGGACCCACCACGCCTCACCGCGCCCCTCGGCCGTTTCGAGGGTCTCCTGCAGGGCGTACGGTGGCGGGAAGGCCAGCGTGCGCAGTTCATCCAGATCCCTGATCAGCTTGGTATGCAGCATGGCGACCCTCACCAGCCGTCCCCATTGCGGACAAGTACGAAGATCATAGCCGGACGGAACAACGCGAGGAGGCGGAACCGAGATCGACTTGGCCGGGCTACAGGTCCAATCGGGTGGGAAAGGCAGGCTTGGTCGCTTTCGTGCGTTAGGCATCGCCTCCATCCCACGCTCCAGCTACCCTCAAGGCACTCCGAAATGCCAACCCCACGGTGATGGCTCCACCCGCCCGGATCACCGCGCCTTCCCTTGACTGACCTTCTGAGGTACCTATGGGAATCGTCGTCATCACCCTGCTCGCGGTGGTTCTGTTTTTCGGCATGGCCCTGTATACGATCCGGAAAGATGAGCGGCGCAGGTCCGATCGAAGGCAGCTGCACCAACCCCGGCCCCTTGAACAGAGAGGGCAGGATCGGCGCAGCAATAACCTTTTTTCGTACCTTGCCTGGGTCGTACGGTCCCTGGGGTCGAAACTCACCAAATAAAGACGCCATTCCGTTCGACCTCAGCTTGTCCTGTCATGGGCGCCCACTCGGCCTACCTTCTTCCATCGGACGCCGGTCCAGCCGGCGCCTCGGGAGGCCCCCATGAAACCTGCCTCGCTGCTCTCCACAGCCTTTCTCGGGATCGTCTCCCTGAGCCATCTGCTGCGGGTGATTCTCGGCCTTGAGGTCCAGGTCGGCCGGGCCCTCGTCCCTTCCTGGATGAGCCTGGTGGCCTTCCTTTTCTGCGGGATCCTGGCGGTGCTGCTGTACCGGGAACAACGGAGGGCCTGACCGCCCCTGCAGTGTCCTCCTCCGGAAAGGCGCCTGGCCCCGCCCCGGATTCGCATGATTCCCATTGCCGGCGCCGGTTTTACCAAATACAGTCTCAATCTCAAATCATGGAACCGGCAGGGACCTGGCTGCCGCGGTGAGGGACGGGGGGTGGCTTCCACCATGGCCGAACGGAGTCCGGACCAGATCGCAGAAAACTGGGGTGCCATCGCTCCGGAGTACGAGCAGGCCTTTGAAGGCCTGAGCACCCAGTACGCCACCCACGCACTCCAGTTGCTGGATCTCCGCCCTGGCGAGCGCGTCCTCGACGTGGCCGCCGGCACCGGCGCCTTCAGCCTGCAGGCGGCCCGGGTCGGGGCGGAAGTCCTCGCCACGGATTTCGCACCCGGGATGGTGGCCCGGCTCCGGGAGCGCGCCACCCAGGAAGGGCTCGCCGGCATCTCCGCCGAGGTCATGGATGGCCAGGCCCTGGCCCTGCCTGACGCTTCCTTCGATGCCGGCGCCTCGGTGCTGGGCCTGATCTTCTTCCCGGACTTGGACCGCGGCCTGACGGAACTGCGGCGCGTGTTGCGCGGGGGCGGCCGCGCCGCGGTCGTCTGCTGGCGCGATCCCGCCAGCCTGTCGCTGATGACCCTCGTGAGGCAGGCGATCCACAAGGTCGCCCCGGCTTTCCAGCCACCTGCCGCACCGCCGACCTGGGCCCGCCTCGCGGGTGCCGAGGCGTTGAAAACCCGCATGGAAGCGGCCGGCTTCCGGAGGGTGGAGGTCGTGACCTCCACGGCCATCCAGCGAATCGACACGCCAGAGACCTACTGGTCCGGCTTCACACGCTCGGCGCCGCCCCTGGCCTACCTGTTCGGCCGGCTGGGGCCCGAGCGCACGACCGCCGTAGGACGGGAGTACATCGAGGCCCTCCGGGCCCAGTCCAAGGACGGTGTGCCGACCCTGAGCGTGGAGGCCTGCATTGGCATCGGCAAAGCCTGACCTGGCCGCCGGCCCCGGCGTCCGCCTGCCACCGCCCCTGGTGTTCCTCGCGGGGCTCGGCCTCGGCTTCCTACTCCAGCACGCCGCCCCGCTGACCTTCGCCGCCCAGGGCCAGCCCCTCCCCCGCTGGCTGGGCGGGCTCCTCGCCCTCAGTTCCGCGGCGCTGGCTCTCTGGGCGTTCCGCACATTCCATCGCGCCCACACCACCGTACGGCCCGACCGCGCAGCCTCGACGCTCATGACCCAGGGCCCCTTCCGGTTCACCCGGAATCCTCTGTACCTCAGCCTCGCACTGCTCCAGGCGGGCCTCGCCCTCCTGGCCAATGCCCTGTGGCCGGCGCTGATGCTGCTGCCGGTCCTCCTCGTCATCCGCCTCCATGTCATCGCCCGGGAGGAGCGGCATCTGCTGGGCCTGTTCGGGTCCGAGTACCAGGCCTACTGCCGCACAGTGCGGCGCTGGTTCTGAGCGGGACGACCGGCCCTATGCTTATGGCATGGCCGATTCGTTCCACGCCCGCATTCCCACGCTGTCCGATGCCGACCTGTGGCGCTACCTGGACCAGCCACTGGCCTACAAGACCGAGGCGGTGGAGGCGGCCCTCGCGGAGCTGGATCGGCGCGGACACGCGATCCCCGCGGAGGCCCTGGCCCGGGCCCGGCACCGGCTCCAGGCACGCGACGCCGCCCGACAGGCCGAGCTGGAGCCCGGGCCCGACAGCCTGCTCGGCGCCTCTCCGGTCGCCCGGCTGGCGCGCATCCGCCGCATCACGGCCGGTCTCCTGGCCGCGGGCCTCGGCGCAGCCACGCTCATCTACTTCACCGCCAGCCCGCCGGCGGCCAACCCCCTGGGCTACGAGCCCGAGAACACCAAACGGTACCTGCGGCAGCTGGAAGTCGTCGGCGGCAAGGCGAACGTGGTGGGTACGGAGTTCCAGCGCTGGTTCGAGGGGCTCTGGCACGGCCGGTCGCTGGCCTTCACGGTGGCCTGGTTGACGGTTCTGCTCGCCGTCAGCTTCTGGTTCCTGTCCACCCGGCTGGCCGTGGGCACGGAAGCGAACCCCGACCCCACGCCCGGGCCGGCCCCGGACCAGGGCCGCTGACATGCGGCCGCGCCCTGCCCCAGGTCTGAAGAAAGCCCGGCCCGCCAAGCCAGGCCTGCATCCGCGCAACCGTCACGCCGGGGGCTACGATTTCCCGAAGCTCGTCGCAGCCTGCCCGGAGCTGGAACCCTTCGTGCGGCGCGCGCCCCACGGCGGCCCCTCCATCGACTTCGCGGACCCCGCGGCGGTGAAGGCCCTGAACCGCGCCCTGCTGCTGGAAGCCTACGGCATCCGGGGCTGGGATATCCCTCCGGGCTACCTCTGCCCGCCCCTCCCCGGCCGGGCGGACTACCTGCACCACCTGGCGGATCTGCTGGCGGAGGGCGGGACGATCCCGCGCGGTCCTGCCGTGCGCGTGCTGGACATCGGCACGGGCGCCAGCGCCATCTATCCGCTGGTGGGGCACCGGGAGTACGGCTGGTCCTTCGTGGGCTCGGACATCGACGGCGCCGCCCTGACCTCGGCGGCCCGCATCCTGGCCGCGAATCCGGGCCTGGAGGAGGCCATCCTTCTGCGGAAGCAGACCCATCCGAAGGCCGTCCTCGCGGGCGTGGTGGGGCCGGATGAGGCCTTCGACCTGACCCTCTGCAACCCGCCCTTCCACGGATCGCTCCGCGAGGCCCGGGAAGGCACCCAGCGGAAGTGGCGCAACCTGGGCCGCGGCCAGAACGCGAAGCCGGTCCTGAACTTCGGCGGCCAGGGCGCGGAACTCTGGTGCGAGGGCGGCGAGGCGGGCTTCACCCGGCGCCTGGTCGAAGAGAGCGCCCGGATGCCAGGCCAGGTGCTCTGGTTCACGACGCTCATCTCGACGTCGGCGAACCTGCCCGCGGTGCAGCGCGCCCTGCGGCAGGCGGGGGCCCGAGAAGTCCGCATCATCCCCATGGCCCAGGGCCAGAAGCAGAGCCGCTTCGTGGCCTGGACCTTCCTCTCCCCGGAGGACCGCAACCGATGGCGGAAGCGGTGGTCCGGGTTGTGATCTGATATTTAGGACAAACAAGTATGATTCTTCCGTTACGGGAGTGTCCATGTTCGTCCTGCGCCGCCTGCCCGCCCTGCTCGCCCTGTTGATGCTGGGGGCGCACTTCCTCCGCTTCGGGCAGCTGGCCCTGGTGCTGCTCTGCCTCGCCCTGCTGGTACCGCTCTTCGTGCCGCGACCCTGGGCGCAGGCGGTGGCACGCTGGGCCCTCGCGCTGGGCTCGATGGTGTGGCTGTGGACCCTGGTGGAGGATGTCCGCCAGCGGCTGGCCTTCGGCGAACCCTGGCTGCGCCTGGCGCTCATCCTGGGCGGTGTGGCCCTGTTTACTGCTTGGGCAGCGTGGATGCTGCGGGAACAGAAAGGACAGAGTTGAAACTCAGAAGACCGACCACCCCGTCCTGGTGGTGAAGCGATCCAGGGCCTCGACGCCGGCGATGCTGTTGCCGTGGGGGTCGAGGGCGGGGCTCCAGACGCAGAGGACTCCGCGCTCAGGCAGCACAGCCAGGATGCCGCCGCCCACGCCGCTCTTGCCCGGCAGGCCCACGCGGTAGGCGAAGTCGCCGGCGGCGTCGTAGGTGCCGCAGGTGAGCATGATCGAGTTGATGCGTTTGGATTCGCTGCGGGTGAGCAGGCGCGTGCCGTCGGCCCGCAGGCCGTGATTGGCGAGGAAGAGGCCCGCCTTCGCCAGGTCCGCGCAGCTCATGCGGAGGGAACACTGACGGACGTAGTGGTCCAGCACCCGGTCCACCGGATTCTCCAGGTTGCCGCAGCTGGCCATGAAATGAGCCAGGGCCGCGTTGCGGTGGCCATGGGACGCCTCCGACGCCGCCACTTCCGGATCCACGTCCAGGGCCGGATTGCCACTCTCGGCGCGCAGGAAATCCTGCAGGGTGCCCAGGGAATCCCCGGTCAGCGTGAGCAGCCGGTCGATGAGGACCAGGGCTCCGGCATTGATGAAGGGATTTCTCGGAATGCCCTTCTCGTACTCCAGCTGCACCAGGGAATTGAAGGGGTTGCCCGAGGGCTCGCGGCCCACGCGCTGCCACAGGGCCTCGCCGTCCCGCGCCAGCACCAGGGCCAGGGAGAAGGCCTTGGACACGCTCTGGATGGAGAAAGGCGTCCGCCAGTCGCCGCTGCCCACGAGCTGCCCATCCATGGTCGCCAGGGCGAGGCCGAAGCGCGCGGGATCCACCGCCGCCAGGGCGGGGATGTAGTCCGCCACCTTCCCCTGCGCCGCACAGGGGGCAGATTCCATGGCCAGGTCGTCGAGGAGGGCTTGGAGATCCATGCCTCCAGAATCCCACAGGAGCAATGGGTTTAGGATGGTCGCCATGACACCCCTCGCCGCCGACCTCCTCTTGCTGTTCCGCCGCGACCTTCTCTGCCTCATCCGCGAGGTCGAGCTGTTCCCCGATGATGTCACCCTGTGGCGGACGGTCCCAGGCATCACCAACAGTGCCGGCAACGTGGCCCTGCATGTGGCGGGCAACCTTCAGCACTTCGTGGGCGCCGTGCTGGGGGCCACGGGCTATGTGCGCCAGCGGGAGCAGGAATTCGCCCAGCGGGCAGGCACGCGGGCCGCGGTCGCCGCCAACCTGGAAGCCACCGTGGCCGCCGTGGAGGCGGGCCTGACGGCACTGACGGAGACCTCCCTGGCCGCCCCCTTCCCCGTGCCCATCGGCGGCCACCGGATGTCCACCCGACGCTTCCTCCTGCATCTGGAGGCGCACCTCGCCTTCCATCTGGGTCAGGCGGGCTACCTGCGCCGGGCCCTCACGGGCGATGCCGCCAGCGCCGGCGGCATGGCCATCCTGTACCTCGCGGAGCCTTGAGCCGCCTGCGAAGCCGGCGGAGAATCAGAGGCACTCATAAGGAGGCTCCATGGCCCTGCAGGGGAATGTCGCGCTCGTCACCGGCGCCAGCCGCGGCATCGGGGCCGCCGTGGCCAAGGCCCTGGCCGCCCAGGGCGCCGCGGTGGCGGTGAATTATTTCGGTTCGGAAGCCGCCGCCAAGACCGTGGTGGCCGAGATCCAGGCCGCAGGTGGGCGGGCCCTGGCCGTGCGGGCGGACGCCCGCGACCGCGCCCAGGTGGAGGCCATGGCCGCCGCCGTGCAGGCGGAGCTGGGACCCATCGGCATCCTGGTGCTCAACGCCGCCATCAGCTTTCCCATGAAGGGCTTCCTCGATTACCCGTGGGAGGCCTTTGAAGCCAAGGTGCTGGGCGAAATGGGGGCGGCCTTCCACGGCTGCCGGGCCGTGGTGCCGCAGATGCTGGCACGCCAGAAGGCCGGCGCTGATGGCGGCGCCATCATCGCCATCACCAGCGGCCTCGCCCGCAACCCGGGCTGGGGCTTCTGCGCCCACAGCGCTGGCAAGGCGGCCCTGGAGGGTTTCGTGCGGGCCCTGGCCTTCGAGCTGGGCCCCATGGGCATTCGCGTGAATGCCGTGGCCCCTGGCCTCACGCTCACCGATGCCACGGCGAACCTTCCGGAAAAGAACAAGCAGGCCGCGGCGGAACACACGCCGTTGCGGCGCAATGGCCGGGCCGAGGATATCGCCGAAGCCGTGGTCGGCATCCTCCAGGCCGGCTTCGTCACCGGCGCCACCCTCCCCGTCAACGGCGGCGGCTACGCTTTCTAGGAGAACTCCATGGTGGCGCTTCGCTCAGGTTTCCTCCTCGGCATCCTGGTGGTGCTCTGGACCTTCGTCATGGGGTTCACCGGCTGGTATCGACAGCCCGGCCTGCTCTTCCTGTTCTGGCTGGTGATCCCCCTGCAGGTCGGCGTCCTGGTGCTGATGCTCCGCCAGACTGCCTCCACCACGGGCTATCTGCGCCAGGTCCAGAACGGCGTGGGGGCCTCCTTCGTCGCCTCGGCCATCATCTTCGTGGGCAGTCTGCTCTTCACCGCGGTGGTGTTTCCCAGCTATTTCGCTGAGTTGGAGGCCCTGGGGCGGCTCCGCATGGCCCAGCAGGGCTTCACTCCCGAGCAGATCGAGGCCGTGGTGAAGGCCCAGGCCCCCATGCAAAGGCCGCTGGGCAGCGCCTTCGCCGGGGTTCTCGGCACCTGGATCACGGGCCTGTTCACGTCGCTGGTGGCCTCGGTCTGGTACCGGAAGCGGCGCGGAACGCCAGTGGCGCCCACGGTGGACCCCCCTCCTGGAGCCTGAGGGAGACGAACTTCCCCCGCGCGGTTCGAACCAACCCGATTCCCGGCTACCGCTCCCGCCGAACGCCCGCCACGAGCGCCAGCGGATAGTCGGTGCCGGCGAGGGCATCGTCCACGCAGCGCAGGACGAGGCCCGAGCGCAGGGGGGCGAAGGCCAATTCCCCTCGGCTGAGCCAGCGGCAGCCCAGGATGTCCGGATCCTCGGGGATGGCCTCGGTTCCCTCGGGCACGGTGCCCCGGAAGCAGACGCGGCAGTAGTCCTTCCCATTGCGGGCCTGCAGCTGATAGATCCCGACCAGCGCCTCGGGGGTGAAGGCCAGGCCGGTTTCCTCGCGCACCTCGCGGCGCACCGCGTCGAGGAGGCCCTCTCCGGGTTCCACGTGCCCCGCGGGCTGGTTGAAGACACGCTCAGGCGAGGCGCCGTCCGTCTCCTCCACAAAGAGGAAGCGGCCGTCCCGCTCGATGATGGCGGCGACGGTGAGGGCCCACATCAGACGCGCAAGAACAGATAGAAGCCGTTGACGAAGTAGACGATGCCCGCCACGCCCACCAGCAGGCCGAGGTAGTAGACGGGTTTCTGCTTGAGCAGGGCCGCGATGGAGGAGAGCAGGATGCCGATCTGCAGGAAGATCACCGCCAGACCAAAGGCGGCGCCGTGCTTCTGCGCGTCGGCCTTGGTGTCCTCGAAGCCGCGTGCCACCTGCATGATGTCGGCCTTCTCCGCCTCATACTTGGCGGTCTTCTTCTCCACGTCGGCGAGGCTCTTCTCCAGGGTGGGTGTGGCCGTCTTCGGGGCCAGTTCCAGCTCCCGGCGCAGACGCATGGCCTCCACTTCGTAGAGATTCCCCTTGATGCCCTTGGCCTGGTAGTGGGCCCACTCATCCGAGGCCTGGCTCTGGCTCAGGACGGCGCGAGTCGAATAGCCGCCCCCTTTGAAGGTGGCCAGGGTGGCGCACACCGCCAGGATCACCGTGGTCAGGGCCAGCAGGTTCAGCCAAGGTTCCTTCTTCTCGTCGCTCATGGGACTCCGCCGCAATTAGCTTCCTCCATCTTACGGAAAAATGGCCGCTTGCTTGAACCCGCCTGACCCAGGCCTATCGTGGGAAGTGGAGTCCTCCGGGATGTGCGCCGAATGCCGCAGTCCTCCTCCGATCCTGCCGGGATCTGCTGCCCTTTCCGGGGGCGGACGCGGGGCGTCCGTCCCCATGTCGCCGAATCAGAGCGCAAAGCCTAGGAGGCTCCCATGTTGCATCGCACTGCGCTTTGCGTCGGGATCAACCAGTACCAGAACTTCCCTTCGGCCAACCTGAATGGGTGCGTCAACGACGCCCACGACATGGCCGCCCTGCTGAAGGATCTGCTGGGCTTCGAGGATTCCGACATCATCCAGTTGACGGATCAGGCCGCCACCAAAGCCAACATCATGCGTGAGCTGCGACGCATGGTGGAAGGCGCCTTGGCCAGCCGGTACAACCACCTGGTCTTCACCTACGCGGGCCACGGCACCCAGGTGCCTGACCTGAACCTCGACGAGTTCGATCGGGCCGACGAGGCCTTCTGCCCCCACGATCTGGCCAAGAGCGGCCCCCAGTGGGACCGCGACCACCTCATCGTGGACGACGAGCTCCACGACCTGTTCGTGCAGCTGCCCCAGACCGTGATCCTGGAAATCCTCCTCGACACTTCCCACAGCGGCGCTGGTCTGCGCGCCGCGGATCTGCTCATGGACCGCAAGCCCCGCTACCTGCCGCCGCCCTCGGTCGAGGCCTTCCGCGACATCGAGTACCGCCGCGCCCGGCCCGGCCACATCAAGCTCCTGGAGAAGGGCCTGTCGCACCACATCCTCTGGACCGCCTGCAAGGAGAGCCAGACCGCCGCGGACGCATTCATGCAGGGCGACTGGCACGGCGCCTTCACCTGGCATTTCTGCCGCGAGGCCATGGCCAGCGGCAACCACCTCACCCGGGCCAAGGTGCTGGCCAAGATCCGCTCCGACCTCAGCGCCGCCCACTTCACGCAGACCCCCCAGCTGGACTGCGAGGCCGTCACCCGCCACGCCGTGATGAAGGCCGTGGAGGTGCCCCCCAACGTGACGCCGCTCCCCACGGAGATGCCGACCTGATGGCAGAGAGGTTTCAATCCAGCCTGCAAATAGACACGGCGCCTTTCGGCGCCGTGTCTGGTGAAACGCGCAGCGTTTCAGCCTAGTAGCGGTAGTGATCGGCCTTGTACGGCCCCTCGACCGGCACATCGATGTACTTGGCCTGCTCGGGACGCAGGGCCGTGAGTTTCGCGTTCAGGGTCTGCAGCTGGAGCCGCGCCACCTGCTCGTCCAGGTGTTTCGGCAGGGTGTAGACGCCGATCTGGTACTTGCTCTTCTTCGTCCACAGCTCGATCTGGGCCAGCGTCTGGTTGGCGAAGGAGGAGGACATCACGTAGCTGGGGTGGCCCGTGCCGCAGCCCAGGTTCACCAGCCGGCCCTTGGCCAGCAGGATGATGCGCTTGCCATCGGGGAAGATGATGTGGTCGACCTGGGGCTTGATCTCCTCCCACTGGTACTGCTCGAGGCTGGCGACATCGATCTCGCTATCGAAGTGGCCGATGTTGCACACGATGGCGTTGTGCTTCATGCGCTTCATGTGGTCGTGGGTGATGACCCGGAGGTTGCCCGTGCAGGTGACGAAGATGTCCGCCTGGTCGGCGGCCTCGTCCATGGTGACCACGCGGTAGCCCTCCATGGCGGCCTGCAGGGCGCAGATGGGATCGATCTCGGTCACCCACACCTGGGCGGACAAAGCTCGTAACGCTTGGGCGCTGCCCTTGCCCACGTCACCGTAGCCGCAGACCACGGCGATCTTGCCGGCGACCATGACATCCGTGGCGCGCTTGATGGCATCCACCAGGGACTCGCGGCAGCCATACAGGTTGTCGAACTTGCTCTTGGTGACGCTGTCGTTGACGTTGATGGCCGGGAACTTCAGCTCACCCTTCTTCGCCATCTCGAAGAGGCGGTGGACACCGGTGGTGGTCTCCTCCGTCACGCCCTGAACCTTGGCCAGCTGGGCCGAGTACCAGCCCGGCTTTTCGGCCAGGCGCTTGCGGATGGCGGCGAAGAGCACGGTGGCCTCCTCGCTGTCCGGATGGTCCAGCACGTGGAGGTCCTGCTCGGCCCGCGTGCCCAGGTGCAGCAGCAGCGTGGCATCGCCGCCGTCGTCGAGGATCATGTTGGCGCCGCCGTCAAAGTCGAAGATGCGATGCGTGTAGTCCCAGTAGTCCGGCAGGGTCTCGCCCTTGATCGCGAAGACCGGCGTGCCGCCCGCGGCAATGGCGGCGGCGGCGTGGTCCTGGGTGCTGAAGATGTTGCAGCTGGCCCAGCGCACATCGGCACCGAGGGCCTTCAGCGTCTCGATGAGCACGGCGGTCTGGATGGTCATGTGCAGGGAACCCGCGATGCGCGCGCCCTTCAGGGGCTGCTTGGCCGCGTACTCCTTGCGGATGGCCATGAGGGCGGGCATCTCGCCCTCGGCGATGGCGATCTCCTTGCGGCCCCAGGCGGCCAGGCTGAGATCGGCGACGATGAAGTCGGGGGTGGTGGCGACGGTCATGAGGACCTCCACAGAGGGCCAGGTCGGCAAGGTGGTTGGCCCACCCCAGCGCCCTGGTTCAGGGTTGAGGCGAGCGCCGTTCCAGAAAGGATGGGTCCGAGCCTGAGATCCCGCACAGCCGATCTGCCGGGTCCTGCAGCGCTCCTCGGACTCCTCAAGGATAGCGGTGACGACAGGGATGGGGGTGGATTCCTCCGATTCTATTTCATGTCATTGTTTCAAAAATTTTCTGAACTTTATTACAGAATATAAATATTGAAATAATGTTAATTATCAATTTTTGAAGCTATTTTGTCATATTTAACTGACAAAATTCTTTCATATTCGAAGTATTTAATCTGCAAATAAAAGAGTTATCAACTGGCACGACCTTCGATTGGACCTAGCTGCCTGAAAGGAGGCAACCATGTCCAACCCCTTCACCACCCTCGCCTTGGCCCTTGTCTTGGCGCTTCCCCTCTCCGCCGCGACCGCCCGCCCGTCCCGGGCTCCCCAGCGGGCCGTGAACCTCAACACGGCCTCGGTGACCGAGCTGATGCAGCTGCCCCGCGTCGGCCAGAAGACCGCCGAGCGCATCGTGGCCTTCCGCAAGCAGCACGGCGGTTTCCAGCGCCCGGAAGAGCTCATGAACGTCAAGGGCATCGGCGAGAAGTCCTACGCCAAGCTCAAGCCCTACCTGGCCCTCACCGCTGCGCCGCGCGCTGCGGCTGCGACGAAGTAGGGGGCAGCCATGTTCCAGAGCTGCCGCGCATCCCAGTCGGGAACCTCCCTGCTGGACCTCACCGTCTCCATGGCCGTGGCCGCCGCCATGACCATGGTGTGCCTGGCCCAGTGGGATCCGGGCAGAGCCGATCTCTCGGTGGCCCACCATGAGATCCGCGGCAGCCTGGAACAGGCCTTCAGCCTCGCCCGGGCCCGGGGCACCAACGTCAGCGTGGCACTCGGCCAAGCCAGCGGCGCCGGGGAACATCTGCAAGTGCAGTTCAGTCGCCGGGTGAAGTGGGGCAAGCCCGCCAACATCCCCCTGCCTCCGGGGATGGATGAACCCTCGGTGGCCACTCGCACGGGCGAGGCCCATCCCATCCTCACCGTCACGCCCCGCCACACCGCCCTGGCCAGCACCTGGTTCCTGAACGATGGCCGGGAGGCCCTGTGCATGCGGCTCTCCGGACAAGGCCGGCTCCAGGTGCTGTGGTGGCACCGGGACCGCCAGAAGTGGATGAGGGTCTGATGCGCATACTGGATCTCTCCCCCGACCAGCGCCCCCGCGAGCGCCTGCTGGCGGGCCACGGCGAAACCCTCTCCGATGCCGACCTCCTCGCCCTGCTCTGGGGCACGGGCCTGCGAGGTCAAAGCGCCGTGGAACTGGCCCAGGCGGTGCTGGGCCGCACCGGCGGCATCGCCGGTCTCCTGGGCCTCGGCCTGAATGACTGGCTGGACCAGCCGGGCCTCGGCCCCGCCAAGGCCGGCCAGCTCTGGGCCGCCCTGGAGCTCTCCCGGCGCGCCCAGCGTGGAACCGACCGCCCCCGCATCACCAGCCCGCGCGCCGCCGGCAGCTACCTGCTGCCCCGCTGCCAGGGCTGGACGGAGGAGCGCTTCGGCCTCCTGGCCCTCAACGCCAAGGGCGACCTGCTGGCCGAGCGCATCCTCAGCCAGGGCACCTCCACCGCCACGCTCATCAGTCCCCGCGAGTTCTTCCGCGAAGCCCTCCGCTACGGCGCCAGCACCGCCCTGGCCTTCCACAACCACCCCAGCGGCGACCCCGCCCCCAGCCGCGAGGACATCCAGCTCACCCGCCGCCTCCAGGCCGCCGGGGAATCCCTCGGCGTGCCCCTGGCCGACCACCTCATCCTCGGCCACGAGCGCTATCACAGCTTCCGCGCGGCCGAAGGCTGGGACCAGCGAGGCTAGGGCTTGAACGGCTCCTTCAGCGGCTCCCCGCAGGCGAGGTCGGCAAGGGTCTCGATGAGCACGTGGACGCCACGGTGCAGATCCTCGATCGGCACCTGTTCATCCACGTCGTGCCCCGGGTAGGGCCGGTTGGGAAACCACATGCCGAAGGCGATGGCATGAGGCATGCGCTTGGCGTAGGTGCCGCCCCCGGAGATGGCAGGGCCATCCGCCCTCCCGGTGGCGCGGGCGTAGTCAGCCATGAGGCGCATCACCAACCGGGACTGCGGGTCGAAGGCCAGGGGCGTGTCTCCGAAAAAGCCCCCGAAGCTGAAGGTCGCGTGCCGGGCAGTGGCGAACTCGGCGACCATCTGCCGGAGGTGCGCCTCCAGCGCGGACCCGTACCGCTTCGGCGTCGCGCGAATGTTGAGGGTGAGCTTCAGGCTGCCGTCTGCCTCCGGCTTGAGGGTGGCCACGTTCACCGCGCACCGACCCCAGAGCGGGTCGGTTTCGGTGAGTCCCAGCCCGGTCCCGTACAGGTCCCGGCCCGCCTGCCGCGCGAAGGCCAGGAGGTCGTCCGCCCCGCCCGGCGGCAGTTCGCCGTCCAGCAGCCGCGCCAGCGCCACGAGCGCATTGCGGCCCCCCTCCAGGTTGACGCCGCCATGGGCGGCCTTGCCGTGGACGGTGACGGTCAGGGAGGCCCCGGCCCCCTCGGGTGTGAGGCTGAAATCCGCCCGGCATCCGGCATCCAGCGGCCGGGTCTCCAGGCGCTTCCGAAGGGCGGCTAGGGGGTCCTTCCCGGCCGCGGAGGTCAGGCGGATCACCGCCCGATCGGGAACGATGCTCGTGGCCAGGCCCGCCTCCAGGGCCGCCACGGTCCAGGGGCGGTCGGCCGTGGGAGCGGTCGGCCGCTGGGTCGCGAGGGTGAGCGCATTCCAGGCCTTCTCGCCCACGACCACGGGGAAGGCGGAGTCGAGCACGAGGCTGAAGTCCGGCGGCCGGTTCGTTTTCAGGTAGTCCGTGATGTCGGTGTTGGTGCTCTCCTCGTCGCTCCCCACCAGGAGCCGGATGGTGCTGGTCCGGGCGGGGCCCGCCTCCTTCAGGGCCTTCATGGCCATGAGGGCCTGGATCATCGGGCCCTTGTCATCCGCGGCCCCGCGGCCGAGGACCCGCCCATCCTTCACCGTCCCCGAGAATGGCGGGATGCTCCAGTGGTCGTCCACGGGCTGCACGTCGCCATGGACGAGGAGGCCGAGCACCGGCGCCCCTGCCCGTCCACCCGTGGCCGGCAGGTCCACCTCCATCACCTTGCCCGCGTCCCGCACCTCAAAACCGAGATCGCCTGCGAGCTTCTGGAGCCAGGCCTTCTGGTCCGTCCAGGCCTTCGTGTTGCCGGCGACCGTGGGGAAGCGGATCACCTCGGACAGGAGGGGCACCAGCCGGGGCGCCAGGCGGCGGTCGTAGTGGTCGTGGACCAGCCGCGCCGGCTGGGCCGGTTGGGCCGCCCACAGGAGGGAAGGGATCATCAAGGGAAGCAGCATCCGCACCACGACCTCCAAACGGCTGATCCCCGACTATACGTGTGCAGACAGAAATTCCAGCCCAGGTTGACGGAATGACAACTTCCGCCCCAATGGCTGTTGGAGCCTGCGGTCACCATCCGACCGCAACGAAGTGCGGGGAGGATAGGACGGACCGGCCTCGCAAGAGGCCGGTGCCGCCCCGAAGGGGTGAGGGCCGGAGGTCCGAGTCAGCCTGCCAGCGATTCAGTGACTTCGAATCCCGCTCCCCCCGCGCCTTCATGAAGGCGCCCCGCATTCGCGGGGCGCTGAGGTGGCGGAGGGAGCGAGATTCGAACTCGCGGTGAGCTCACACCCACGACGGTTTTCAAGACCGTTGCCTTAAACCGCTCGGCCATCCCTCCGTGCCTCCATCTTGAAGGCTGGGCGCGGCTCTGGGCAAGAAGCCTTGTGCCAAGCCGCCCCCAACGGTAATCTGGGAGACCTTGGAGAGATGCCGGAGTGGCCGATCGGGCTCGCCTGCTAAGCGAGTGTATTGGGTAAACCAGTACCGGGGGTTCGAATCCCCCTCTCTCCGCCACTGAAGCCGCCGAAAGGCGGCTTTGCTTTTGCGGAGAGCGGGGGATTCGAAATCACAGAATCGCCGGCTCTCGTCTTGGCCCGGGGAGACAGCCGGGGGCTGTTGGACCCGAGACAGAGAGACGCGCGATTCGTGCGACCGGGGTGTCATGCGCAGCGTGATGCGAAGGGAATCCCCCTGACCGGTCTGCCCAGATGCTCATCGAAGCCGTGGCGGAGAGCGGGGGATTCGAACCCGGAAATCCCCCACAGCGGCAACCTTCCCCGGGCTCAGCCGGTTCCAATCGCTTGATGGGCCGAGCGCCCGTCAAGAAAAAAGGGATCCATCCCCGGGCCAGCGCCGTACCATGGGGGCGTCCGATCTGCCTTTGCGTCCTTGAAGGGGATGGCGGGCGAGCTGGACGGATCATGGTCAAAGCGGCTTTCCGGTTTTCAAGGCCCGATCGTCCAACGATCGGGGAATGAAAGGAGGGGGCGATGCTGGACACGCTTCGGTACAGGAGCCTCAACGGGGCCCGGGCCATCCGGCGCTGGGCCGTCCCCTACGTCGGGTCGCGGCTGCGGCCCGACGAATTCCGGCCGCTGCTCTGCTACCTCTTCACCGACTGGAAGTGCAACATCGACTGCCACTACTGCTTCCAGAACGACAACGGCCGGGAGGGGATGTCCCTGGAAACGGCCCAGTCCTCCATCGACTGGCTCAAGACCGTGGGTTGCCGGGTCCTCGCCATCATGGGCGGCGAACCGCTGATCCGTAAGGAGTTCATCCTGGACGTGATCCGCTACGGCAGCCAGAACGGCTTCTTCGTCTACCTGCCCACCAATGGCTACCTCATGGACCGGGCCTTCATCGACGCGGCGGGCCAGGCAGGCGTGACCGCCATCAACCTGGCCGTGGACTGCGTCGCGCCGCGCAAGGGGCTGCCGAAGGCGCTGCTGGCCATCGAGCCCCAGTTCCGCTACCTCGTGGAGCAGCAGAAGACCTACGGCTACATCCTGTTCTTCAACATCAACATCTGCGGGACGAACCTCAAAGACGTCAAGATGCTCACCGAGATCGCCCATCAGAACGGCATCGGCACCGACTATCACCTCAACGAAGAGCCTCAGCGCATGGTGGACATCGACCACTACGCCCATCGGGAAAACGGCCTGAGCATCCGGCCCGAGCAGTACGAGGAGGTGGACGCGCTCCTGGACTGGCTCATCGAGAAGCAGGGCCTGGGCTGGTGCATGGTCAATGCGCCCGAGCACCTCCGGGCCATGAAGGACCGCCTGCGGGGCAAGATCGAGCCCTGGGATTGCCGCGCCGGGCACAACGGCGCGCTGATCAAGCCGGACGGCTCCATCGCGCCCTGCTTCGACCTCATCACGCATCCCTACGACTGGGGACGCATCTGGAAGCCCGACTTCAACCCCGAGGCGCTGCGGGCCGCGAAGGAGGCCTGCCTGCCCCACTGCTCCTCCACCTGCTTCTACAACCTGGGCACCTACTACAACCTGCGCTCCCTGCCCACGTGGCTCGCCAAGCACGCAAGGATGGGCTGAACCGCGGGCGGGAACGGCATCAACCAAGGGAGGCCGTCATGGAATGGCGCGGATGGTCGTCCAGACTGACCGGAACCCTCAGACTGGCGCATGAGCCCGTGGCGGTGGCGTTCGCGGGGGCGCTGCCCGAGGGGGCGGCCCCGCCCTCGGCCAGGTTTTCGGTCTGCCAAGCCCTCCGGCACGCCAGCGAAGGCACGCCCGTCACCCTCACGGCGGACACGTGCGGATGCCCCGGAGGGCTGCTGAACCTGGGGCTCGGCCGCCTGTCGCCTGAAGGGCAGGAGCGGCTGGCGGACTTCCTCATCCGCCGCGAGCAGGTGTACGGCTCCAGGGTGGCTCTCCATCGGAGCCAGTAGACCATCCCGCCTCTACTCGGCCTGGCTTCGCATGTCTGCTTCGCGCCGCTGTCCGCGGCCACCTTCCGCCCGGACCTGGTGATCTTCCTGGGCCGCCCCGGCTCGCTGCACCGGCTCATCGGCCTCGCCGACTACTGGGAAGGCGGGCCCCTGGCCACGGACCTGGCGGGGCCGGCCTGCCGGACCGGCATCACCTACCCCCTGGCGACCGGGAACCTCGGGCTCTCCCTGCTGGATTTCGGAGCGAGGAGACTCGCGGGGTTCGATGAGGACCTGCTCCTGGTCTCGGTGCCCTTCCCGCGGATGCTGGGCATCATGCACGCCCTGGACGAGACTGCCTCCCGGCCGGAGGCACCGGCCGGCGCCTTCGAGCGGGAGGTCGAGACCTTGGGCCCCCTGGAAAGGGTCTACTCCCCGGGGGGGCCATGCGAGTCCTCCTGATCGCCGCGAATACCGAGCGGATCAGCATGGTGGCCCTGCCCTACGGCCTGGGCCTCGTGGCGGCGGCCTTGCGCCGGGCCGGGCACACGGTGGCCTTCCTGGACCTCCTCGATGCTGGCGACCTCCGCGCCGCCATCCAGCGCACCATCCACGGGAGCGCTCCCGAAGTCATCGGCCTCTCCATCCGGAACATCGATGATCAGAGCCGGCAGGAGCCCCACTTCCTGCTGGAGAAGGCGCGGGAGGTCGTGGCCGCCTGCCGGGCGGCCTCCCAAGCCCCCATCGTGCTGGGCGGCCCTGGCTACAGCATCTTCCCCCGGGAGACCCTCGCCTATCTGGCGGCCGACTACGGCATCCGGGGTGATGGCGAGGCGGCCTTCCCCGCCCTGCTGGAGCGCCTCCGAGCCGGCCGGGATCTCCGGGACGTCCCGGGCGTCCAGGTCGCCGGCGACCGCGGGGACACGACGTGCGCGGCCGTCGCCGACCTGGACCGGTTCCCGCTTTGGGACAAGGCGCTGGACCGCCCGGCGGACCGGGAATCCCCCGAGTTCTGGGTGCCGGTGCAATCACGGCGCGGCTGCCCCAACGACTGCTCCTACTGCTCCACGGCCCGCATCCAGGGACGGACGTACCGCTGCCGTTCCCCCCGGCAGGTGGTGGACACCATCGCCGGCCTGGCCCGACGGGGCTACCGGCGCTTCTACTTCGTGGACAACTCCTTCAACCTTCCCGAGGCCCAGGCTCTGGCGCTCTGCCGGGGCCTCCTGACCCTCGCTCCCGCCGTGCAGTGGCGGTGCATCCTCTACCCGCAGGGCGTCGGCGAGGAACTGGTCCGCGCCATGGCCGCCTCGGGCTGCGTCGAGGCCAGCCTGGGCTTCGAAAGCGGCACGCCCGCGATCCTCAAGGAGATGAACAAGCGCTTCACGCCGGACGAAGTGCGGCGCATCTCGGACCTGCTCGCGGCCCACGGCATCCGGCGCATGGGGTTCCTGCTCCTGGGCGGCCCTGGCGAGACCCGGGAGACCGTGGAGGAGAGCCTGGCCTTCGCCCGCTCGCTGCAGCTGGACGGCCTGAGGGTCACCGCGGGCATCCGCATCTACCCGGGCACGGCGCTCGCCCGCCGGGCCCTCCAGGAGGGCGTCATCGCGAGCGAAGAGGCCTTGCTCTACCCCCGCTTCTACCTCGCCCCCGGGCTTGAACCCTGGCTTCAAGACCGGCTGGCGACTGCGGGAGTCTAGCGTCCCTCAGCCGGGCTCCCCGAGGAGCGGGGCCCCACCACCGCCCATCCACACCCCTCCTCCACGCTCAGGCACACCCACATCCGTCGCGCCCCGGTCCGGCGGGCACGCGGCGGAGGTGGGCACAGGTGGTTCAGGCCTTCTTTTTGTGCGCGTGGACCTTCGCGAACATCGCGTCAGTCATGGGGGACACCTTCTTCTTGCCGTGGCAGGTGGCGCACTGGGCCTTGTCCGGCATGATGAGCCCCGCCTTCTTCGCGGCGGCAGGATCCTTCATGATCTTGACGGCCTTGTACTCGCTTCCGGCGCCGTGGCAGCCTTCACAGTCCAGGACCGGCTTGGTCTTGGCATGCTCAGAGGCGCTCCAGGACTCGAACTGCACCTTGTGGCACATCTTGCAGGCCGCGGCACCGACCTTGGTCGGGGCAGCGGAAAGGGCCACGGCGCTCGCGAGGAGGCCCAGCGCCAAGGAACGGATCAACACCATGAGTTCCTCCTTGAATGAGGTCCCCAGGCTACGCCTCTGGGCCGGAATCTTCACGCAACCTTGAGGTCAAGAATGAAATCGGGGCTCAGGGCGTGCAGAACCGATGGTGGCGGAGGGGCGGAATGCCATCGTAGACGCACAGCCCGCGGGCGGGAGGCAGGCTGTAGGGGAGCCAGCGCCGGAAGGCAGGCTGGGCCCGGATATCCGGAGCCTGATTCATGGACCAGCGGCAGGCGCGCTCTTCCCCATCGAGGCGGAAGCGGGCCCGCACGGACCAGAGGTACTCGGTGCCCGGCGCCAGGACGCAGTCCACGCGGTGTTCCACGAAGGCCGCTACGGCAGGTCTGGGGTCATCTCCGGGGGTCGCCGGGATCTCCACCGGATCGGTCCGTGGTTCCAGCCTGAACCCCAGCCGCTCATACACCAGCTGGCCGGGGCCACCTCCGACCGATGTCCAGATCCGGAGATCGTATCGGACTTCGGAGATGCGCTCGAACAACCGGCCGGCATCGTGATCGAGATCCTCCCGCCGGGGAAACGCCTCCCACTGCAAGGCGGGGCTGAGGCTCTCCACCTTCGGCGCGGCGCCCTGGAGCGGAGACCCGGCCAGGAAGACCTGCCCCGGCCGACGGGGCAGCAGTCCGCAGGTCGCAGGGGTGGTGGACTTCGAGAGGTAGAAGTCCTGGATGAGGAAGGCTGAATCCGCGACGGCTTCGGCGGCGGATTCCACCGTGGCCGTCAGGGCCTCCCGCAACCATTTCCCATCCTCCGAACACCAGTCCTGGAAGGGGCGCCGGGGCCCTCCCACGGTGAATCGCCGGTCCAGCAGGGAGGTTCCCTGCGGATCCAGCACACGGTAGAAGACGGTCAGTTCAAAATCCGCCACGGGATGGGCCCCAGCCCCGCCGTACAGCCCCCAGGAAAGCGCGGAGACCTCCAGGCGCAGATCCGGAGCGGAACCAGCTGAGGCCTGGGCCTTCCCTGCCTGGGGCAAGCGCCTGAGCACCTGGCCGGCGAGCTCCGCGGAGAGGTCCGCCTGATGGCGGGTGAGCAGCGCCCGCACCGCTTGGGCCTCCTGCTCGGGAATGCCCCCGGCATAGCCGACCGCCGCACCCCCCGCCCCGCCCACCAGGGTGCCCGCCGGAACGAGGATGGGCGCGAGGATCACGAAGAAGGGGCCGGTCTGCAGGGAGGCCAGCAACCCGGCGGTGGCCCCGGTGGCCGCGCCGGTGGCGGCGCCTTTGCCGGTGGCGTGGCCCTTGCCGATCTCGCCGTCCAGGTGGGGCTGAGTCCCCGCTTCCGGCACGACCGGCACCACCTCCACCACCCTGATTCCACGGCGGACCGGTTCAGGCACGGCGGGGGTATAGGCCAGGGGGTGCGGCGTGGCGCAACCCCAGACCAGAACGGCCAGGGACCCGGCGAGGAGGCGGACTCCCCAGCCGGATCCCTGCTGGCGGACGGTGGGCATGGCCCCCTCCGGTGCTCCGGGGGAAGGCCCCGGTTCGCCCGGGATTATCCGACGATTTTCTTCATCCAGCCGTGGGAATCGGGAGTGAGGCCGTGCTGGAGGTTGAGGAGGGCCTCGCGTAGCCTGGCGGCCACCGGGCCGGTCTCGCCGTTGTTCACGAGCCATTCGCCCCGCTTGGATTTCACCTGCCCCACGGGCGTGATGACGGCGGCGGTGCCGCAGGCGAAGGTCTCGGTCATGCGGCCTTCGGCCACGGCGGCCTTCCACTCCGCCACGCTGATCTTCCGCTCCTCGGCCCGGTAGCCCAGCTCCCGGGCCAGCTGCAGGAGGCTGTCGCGAGTGATGCCGGGGAGCAGGG
Organism: Geothrix campi; assembly: GCF_024609265.1. GTDB lineage: Bacteria > Acidobacteriota > Holophagae > Holophagales > Holophagaceae > Geothrix > Geothrix campi. The sequence continues at coordinate 28,659 of NZ_JANHMP010000003.1, forward strand.
TGCCGGTGAGCTCGGGCGTGACGACCACGGTCTCGCCCTTCTCCTGGTAGACGAAGAAGATGTTCATGCCGCCCATCTCCTCGATGTACTCCCGGTGAATGGCGTCCAGCCACACCACCTGGTCGCAGCCCTCGCCCTTGGCCTGGCGCTGGGCCACAAGGCTGGCGGCGTAGTTGCCCGCGCATTTGGCGAAGCCGGTGCCGCCGGGGGCGGCGCGGACATAGTCATCGGAGATCCACACGGTCACGGGCTTCACGCCGCCGGAGAAGTAGGCGCCGCTGGGGCTGGCCATGAGGATGAAGAGGTACTCGCTGCTGGCGTGGACGCCCAGCGCGGGCTCGGTGCCGATCATGAGGGGGCGCATGTAGAGGCTCTCGCCCACGGCGCCGGGCACCCAGGCCTGGTCCTGCGTGATCAGGGTCCTGGCGGCCTCAAGGAAACGCTCCTCGGGCAACTCGGGCATGGCCAGGCGGGCGGCCGACTTGTTGAAGCGGCGGGCGTTGGCCTCGGGCCGGAAGGACGCGATGCTGCCGTCCTTCTGCTTGTAGGCCTTGAACCCCTCGAAGATGGCCTGGCCGTAGTGCAGCACGGAGGAGGCCGGCGACATTTCGATGGGACCGTAGGCCTTCAGCACGCCCTTGCCCCAGCCTTCGCCTTCCTTGTAGGGGATCACCACCATGTGGTCGGTGAACACCTGGCCGAAGCGGGGATTGGTCATGCGCTTCGCACGCTCCTCGGGGCTGGCGGCGTGGTCCGAGGGGTGGATCTCGAGGGTGGAAGTGGGCATCACGGGATTCACAGGCGCTCCTTGGAAAGGGAAGGTCAGGCCCGGTGGACCAGATGCCCGAGCCGCGCGATGGCCTCCCGGGTGGTCGCTGGGTCGTGTGTGGAGAAGTTCAGGCGGAGGCAGTTGGTGCCTCGGCCGTCGGCGAAGAAGAGCGGCCCCGGCGCGAAGCCGATGCCGTTCTGCAAGGCGTCGCGATGCAGATCCAGGGCAGAGAAGCCTTCGGGCATCACCACCCACAGGTGCATGCCGCCCTTGGGCTCGGAGACCTGGGTGCCGGGGGGAAAGTGCTCCGCCAGGGCCTCGACCATGGCGTCGCGGCGCTCCTTCAGGGCGCGGCGGAGCCGGGCCAGGTGGCGCCGGAAGCCGCCGGTATCGAGGAACCGGGCCACCACCGCCTGCATGAGGGGCGGCTGGCCGATGGTCTGCACTTCCTGGATGAGGGCCATGCGCCGGAGCAGGTCGTCCTTGGCGATGAGGTAGCCCAGGCGCAGACCCGCGGCCAGCGACTTAGAGAAGCTGCCCAGGTGGATCACGTTATCGGCCCCCTCCAGGCGGCGGAAGGGCGGCAGGGAGCTGCCGGAGAAGCGCAGATCACCGTAGGCGGAATCGGTCACCACGATCACGCCGTGGGTCCGGGCGACGGCCAGCACCCGTTCCCGGCGGGACTTGGACTGGGTCATGCCCGTGGGATTGTGGAAGCTGGGCACCGTGAAGAGCAGCTTGGCCTCGCTGCGCTGGAGGGCCGAGGCCAGGCGCTCTGGATCCAGCCCCTGGCGATCCACGGGCACCGGCACGGCCTCGCGGCCCAGGGCGCGGATGAGGGCCAGGATGCCCACGTAGCAGGGGCTTTCCACCAGCACGCGGTCGCCGGGCACCGTGAAGGATTCGAGGGCCAGCGCCAGGCCGGACTGGGCGCCGGGCAGCGAGCGGATGCCCCAGCCCTCGTCGATGGGTTCGCCTTCGGAAGCCAGCCAACGGCTGACCGCCTCCAGATAGGGGGGATGGCCCGCCGGGGCGGAGTAGACCCAGACTTCGGAGCCCAGCTCCTTGAGCACCTGGGTGGTGATGCGGCGCAACTGCTCGCCGGGCAGCAGATCGGAGGGGATGAAGCCCGCGGAGAAGCTCACCAGGTGGCGATCCTGGACCCGCTCCAGGGTTTCGCCCAGCCACGAGCCCAGCTCGCCGTCGTGGACCAGCAGGGGGGAGCCTTCGAAGGGGAATTCGCTGCTGGCCCGCAGGCCCGGGGCTTCCGGTAGCCGTGGCGCCACGAAGCTGCCCCGACCCTGCACGGTCTGGATCCAGCCTGTCCGCTTCAGGCCCGCCAGCGCCTTCAGGACGGTCAGGCGATGGACGCCCCAGCGCTGGGCCAGTTCCGGCACCGCCGGCAACCGGGAACCCGGCCGCCACTCGCCTTCCTGGATGAGTACCCGCAGCCGCCGCTGCAGCTGCAGATACAAGGGGCTGGATGCGCCCGGATCGAGGGTGGGATCGAGAACCATCTCCACCAGGATCGGTCATTCCCCATCGAAAAACGACGAAATTCACAGCCCGGAACAGACCATTACCCCGGGTCACGAGGGATCGCCCCATCTCCCAGACCACCCTAGACCACCACGAGGGCTCAACCATCGCCTTTTCGGGGCATCCATAATGGTGAACCGGAGGTTCCATGCGCCGCCTTGCCCTGTCCGCCGCCCTGCTGCCCGTGCTTCTCCTCGCCGCTTGTACCGGCTACAGCGTGAACTACGACTACGACGTGACCATCCCGTTCAGTCTCTACAAGACCTTCGACTACTACACCTCCAAGAAGGGCACCGGCGGCACCACCAACCTCATGGACAAGCGGGTGCGGGCTGCCGTCGAGAGAGAACTCCAGGCCAAGGGTTTCATCATGGAGACCAAAGCCGACCCGGACTTCCTCGTGACCTACTACCCCGTCGTCCATGAGCGCAGGTTCCGCACCACCACCCACATGGGCTGGGGATGGGGCTGGGGCTACCGGCCCTTCTACGGGGGCGTCGGCACGAGCATGAGCCAGGTCCACACCTACCAGGAAGGCACCATCGTCATCGAGATCGTGGACTTCAAGTCCAACCAGATGATCTGGCAGGGCGCCGCCGCCGGTGCGCTCACGGGCCTGAACAATCCCGAAGATGCCGACGAGGTGGTGCCCCGGGCCGTGCGCGACATCCTGGCCAAGTTCCCGCCGCGCTAGGACCGGTCGATCAGCCCGAGATCCGCTTCGTATGGCGGAAGAGGTCATCCGGGTCATAGGCCCGCTTGATGGCCGCCAGCTGGTCCAGGGTGGACCGGCCGTAGGCGGCTTCGATGCGGTCCGCCCCCTCCTCCTCCGTGAGGAAGTTGACGTAGGCGCCCCCCGTCGAGCAGCCCCGCGCGGCTTCGAAACAATCCCGGGCCCACTGGATGTTGGCCGCGTCATCCTCCGGCCGCTCCCAGGCGCTGGCGATGTTCAGCACGTAGGCAGCATCCCGGTTCCCGGCGGGCGAGTGGCCGGCGGGCAGCTCGTTCAGTGCCCCCTCGAGGTGGAACAGGAAGAACGCGGAGTGGGGCGACACCAGGCGCCCGGCGTGATCCACCGCGAGGTCGATGAGTTCCGGGCTGATGCCGGACAGATAGTGGGACTTCCAGTAGTACCGGCGGCCCTTGGGCTGGGTGGCGTCCAGGAGGCTCTGCATCTGCGTGTAGGGCCTGCGGGTCACAGTGTCGGCGATGGGGTTTCCCACCCGGCGCAGGGGGGCCAGCAGCGCCTCGCCCTCCTCGATCCGGCCCGTGTAGCAGATGAACATGAGCGCCACCAGCCTCCCGTGCTGTTCCTTGGGCAGCCATGGCGCCGGAGGGGCGACCCGGAGCGCGGCCACGCAGGTCAGCTCGCGCGGCGCGGTCGCGCTGAAGGCCCGATAGGCCTCGAGCGCCTCGCGGGCGTCCTCGCCCCGCCAGGCGAGGGCCCCGCCCAGGATCTCGGGGCCCACCGGGAACAGGCGGTAGGCGAAGGACGTGACGATCCCGAAATTCCCGCCGCCACCCCGCAGGGCCCAGAAGAGGTCCGCATGCGCTTCGGCAGAGACCTGCAGGATCTCCGCGGAGGCGGTCACCACCTCCATCGAGACCACGTTGTCGCAGGTCCACCCGTAGCGACGCGTGAGGTAGCCGAAGCCCCCGCCCACGGTGAGCCCGGCGATGCCCGTGGCCGACACGAACCCGAGGACCGTGGCCAAGCCGTGCGCCTGGGTCTCCCGGTCCAGATCACCCAGCGTGCAGCCAGCCTGGGCCCGGGCCACCCGCGCCTCGGGGTCCACCCATACGCCCCGCAGCGGCGAGAGGTCGATCATGAGCCCGCCTTCGCAGACCGACAGCCCGGCGATGTTGTGGCCGCCGCCGCGCACCGAGAGCAGGAGCCCGTGGCGGCGGGCGAACCGGACCGCCTGGGCGACGTCCGCCGTGCCCGTGCACCGGGCGATGAGGCCCGGCCGGCGGTCGATCATCCCGTTCCAGATCCGCCGCGTGTCCTCGTAGCCCTCGTCCCCGGAGGCCAGCAGGGTCCCGCTGAACGCGGCGCGAAACGCCTGGACCGCCTCGGGCGGAAGGTCCACCTTCCCGCCATCCATTCCGGTGAACTGGATCGCCATGTCGTTCCTCCTTGATGGGATTGGCCCGGATTTTTCCGTATGATGCCAGCTGGGTCATGGGCGTTACTTCAGACGACGACTCTGGCGGCTATCGCCAGACGGGGCTCCTCCTGGGACAAAACCGCCCTCGAAGCGCTCGAAAACCTCCCGCGGGCGTAAACTGGAAGTCCTCTAGGAGGAGTTCTCATGGCCAAGGTCACCCTTAAAGGCAATCCCCTCAACACCGCCGGCGATCTGCCGAAGGTGGGTTCGGCGGCTCCCGCCTTCACCCTGGTGCGCACGGACCTCTCTGAAGTCTCCGCCAAGGATCTCGCCGGCCAGCGAGTGGTGCTGAACATCTTCCCCAGCCTGGACACGCCCACCTGCGCGGCCAGCGTGCGCAAGTTCAACGCCCGTGCCAATGAGAAGTCGAACACGACCATCCTCTGCGTGAGCGCGGACCTGCCCTTCGCGCAGAAGCGGTTCTGCGGCGCCGAGGGCCTGGACAACGTGGTGCCCGCCTCCGTCTTCCGCGCCCCCGACTTCGGCAAGGCCTACGGCGTGACCCTGGTGGACGGCCCCATGAAGGGCCTGCTGGCCCGCGCCGTGGTGGTGGTGGATGGAGCCGGCAAGGTGGTCCACACGGAGCTGGTGCCTGAGATCGCCCAGGAACCCGACTACAACGCCGCGCTGGCGGTGCTGTAGCGGGTTCTCTGCCTTCAATCCTCGGTGAGCGGCCCTTCGGGGCCGCTTTTCATTCCACGCGGAAGGCGGCGGCGGAGGTCTTGAGGGACTGGGCGACGCTCACCAGGTCCCGGGTGGTGATGGCCAGTTCCGGAGCGGTGTTCGCCAGCTGGGCGGCGGTCAGCTGCACTTCGCCGGTAGCCGCCTGGCTCGCCTGCATGCGCCGGCTCACGTCGCTGCTGACGGCAGACTGGGCCTCGGTCGCCTTGTGGATCTCGCCGCCCACGGACTCGATGGCCCCCAGCGCCTCGTTCACATGCGCCATGGCCTGGATGATGGCCGCGGCCTGGGCCGCGCCTTCGCGAAGGGACGCGAGGAGCGCGGCATCGCCACTTTTCGCCACGTCCTCCAGCACGTGATGGAGCAGCTGCGCCCGGCGGCCCGTGTCGCGCACCATGCCGGCGGCTTCGCGGCCCTCCTCGATCATGGTGTCCACACTGGCGCGGACCTGGACCACCGTGGCCTGGAGTTGGGTCACGGCGGCGGCGACGTCCTCCGAGGCCTCCCGCTGCACCCGGCTGCTCTTCGCGAGCTGCTGGGTCGCGCCTGAGATCTGCTCGACGCTGGTGGACCACCGCCCCGCCCCGCTGGCGACGCGCGCGGCCTGGTTCTGGAGGGTGCGCGCCAGCTCGTTGAGGTGGGCGCTCATGGCATTGAAGGTCTCGGTCATGCGGCCGGTCTCGTCGAAGCTGTGGACGGGAAGCTGGATGCTCAGGTCGCCCTGCTGCATGCGGGCCATGCCGTCCGCCAGAGCGTGGATGGGTTCGGTGATCAGCACGGTGGCCCGCCACGTCCAGAGCAGCACGACCAGGCCGAAGACACTGAAGCCCGCCGCCAGGAACCAGCCTTTAGTGCGGGCACCCCGCTCCAGTCCCTGGGCGTCCGCCAGCAGATCCTGGCTCATGCGGTCCTGAACCCCCTTGAGGGCTTGGAGCTCCTCCGCGGCCACCCGCGCCCAGACCTCCGGATCCTGGATCACCCGTCCCGCCTGGACGAGGTCACGCATGCGCTGCAACTCGGCGCTGAAGGGCCCTGCCAGCGCCTTCCGGTAGTCCTCGCGAACGGCCTCGGGGGCCGAGGACAGGAAGGCTTCGCCCTGCGCCTTCTGGGCATCCAGCAGCGACAGGAACCGTTCCTGGGTGGCCACATCCAGCGTGCCATGCGAGAAGACGTGGGCCAGCACCGCGGCCTCGAGACCCGCGGATTCCTTGGCCCGGATCAAGGTCGCGAAGGCCTGGGACCGTCCCTCCAGGGGGGTTCCGGCGGCCGGCAGCATGAGCTGGTTCTGCACCCGAAGCAGGACATCCACCTCCCGCGCATAGTCGTCGATCAGGTCCATGTCGCCGGCTTTGCGGTCCACCCGGCGGCGGATGTCCTTGAGGCGGCTGCCATCCTTGACCTGCGCCGGGAACAGCGCTTTGAACTCGGGCCCCGTGTCGGACAAGGCTGCGTTCAGAGCCACCCGTTCGCGGTCCACGGCCTCCCGGCCCGTGGCCATGGAGGCCTGGAGGGTGCCCTCGCTGCCGAGGAAGAGGGCCGTCCCGGCGGATTCGGATTGGAGGGCATGGACCACATTCCCCACCGAAACCGACAGGCTGGAGGCCGCCCTCAGGCGCTGCATCCGCTCCAGAAGGCGGGTCTGCTGGGCCACCACCAGGCCGGAAAGCAGCCCGCCGCCCACCACGGGGAGGAGCACCAGCCCCAGGAGCTTGGTGCGGATTCGGACGTGGAGGAGGTCGAAGAACATGGGTCACCCAGGCAGAGTCAACAGATGCCACCAGTGTGGAATGTCCAGGACACAATCAATAGACCTGATGGTCACATTTGATCGAAATCACCCGCCCAGCCCCCGGCCGCCGGTCCCTTCACCCGATGCGATCCATCTTCCGCAGTCCGGGGACCTTCCAGGCGGTGGTGGCCACGACCAGCAGGGTCATGCAGCCACCGAAGATGACCGAAGGCACCAAACCCAGGAGCCGGGCCGCCAGGCCGCTTTCAAAGGCGCCGATCTCGTTGCTGGAGCCGATGAAGACCTGGTTCACGGAGGACACGCGGCCCAGCATGTGCTGGGGCGTGAGGGTCTGGAGCAGGGTGGCCCGCAGGACCACGCTGACGTTGTCCACGGCCCCACTGGCCGCCAGCAGCAGCAGACTGAGCAGGAAGCTGCGGCTCAGGGCGAAGGCGATCATGGCTCCGCCGAAGGCGCCGACACAGATCAGGAGGGTTCGCCCCGCCCGCCGCAAGGGCGGCAGGTGGGCCTGCGTGATCCCCATGAGCACCGACCCCAGGGCCGGGGCCGCCCGCAGAGCCCCGAGGCCCTGGGGTCCCACCTTCAGGATCTCTTTCGCGAACATGGGCAGCACGGCCACCGCCCCGCCAAAGAGCACGGCGAACAGATCAAGGCTGATCGCCCCCAGCAGCAGCCGTTGCGAGAAGACGAAACGCAGGCCTTCGCCCAGGCTCTCGAGGATCGAGCCGCCGCGCGGCGCCACCGGCCGGGGCGTGTAGCGGATGAAAAAGAGCCCCAGCAAGCCGCTGGCGAGGAGGGTCATCACCAGGAAGTGGGCCGCCACCGGCCCCCGCCAGGCATAGACCAGGCCTCCCAGGGCCGGCCCGAGCACCATGCCCGAGTGGAACACGGAGACCCGCCAGGTGGACCCGTTCGCATAGAGCGCCTTGGGCAGCAGGTCCGTGCCCAGGGCGAGGTTGGCCGGGCGGTAGTAGGCCCGCATGATGCCCGTGAGGAAGATCACCCCGTAGATGGGCCACACCGCCTGAGCCATGGGCCCGGCCTGGTAGCACCAGCTGAAGGCGCCGAGCAGGGCCGAGCAGAAGGCGAGGCCCAGGGTCGCGGCCATGCAGAGGCGCAGGCGATTCACGCGGTCCGCCGCATGGCCGCCGAAGAGCGCCAGGGTGATGAAGGGCAGCGCCTCGGAGAGGCCCACCAGGCCGAGGGCCAGGGGGTCGCCGGTGCGGTCGTAGACCTGCCAGCCCACCACCACACCCTGCATCTGCAGCCCCAGCGTGACGAGCCCCATGGACGCGACGAACCAGCGGTAGTTCCCGTCCCTCAGGGCCGCGTAAGGATCGTGCGGTACCGCCGGTTCAGCCACGGCAGGCTACTCGTACCTCAGGGCGTCGATGACATCCAGCTTCGCCGCCTTCACGGCTGGCAGGAAGCCCGCGGCCACGCCCACCAGCCCGGAGAAGCCCAGGCCCAGAGCCACGGCCCAGGACTCGGTCACGGCGGGCACCTGGAACTTCTGGAGGATGAACACCGCCGAGTACGCGAACCCGACGCCGATGATGCCGCCTAGCAAGGACAGCACGATCGCCTCGACGAGGAATTGCCAGAGGATGCTGTGCTGGGTGGCGCCCAGGGCGCGACGGATGCCGATCTCCCGGGTGCGCTCGGTGACGCTCACCAGCATGATGTTGGAGATGCCGATGCCGCCCACCACCAGGGAGATGCTGGCGGCCACGGCGAGCAGGGCCGTGAGGATGCCCGCCTGCTGGGTCTGCATCTGCACGATGTCGTCCTGCTTGCGGATCTGGAAGGGATTGTCGTCCTTGGGCGCCACCTTCATGCGCTGGCGCAGCAGGGCCGTGACCTCGGCTTCGGCCAATTCGGCCTTACCCTCCTGGGCGCTGACCATGATCCGCTGGATCTTGTCGCGGCCCATGATCTTGCGCATCACCGTGGTGTAGGGCGCCACGATGAGATCATCCTGGTCACCCCACATGCCGGCACCCTTCTTCTCCAGCACGCCCACCACCTGGAAGGGCAGCGGCCCCACGCGCACGGTCAGGCCCACGGGGTCCTCCCCGTTGGGGAAGAGGTTGTCCTTCACGGTCTGGCCGATGACGCAGACCTTGGCCATGCCGCGCACCTCGGTATCGGTGAAGAAGCGTCCGTTCTCGACCTCCCAGCCGCGGATCTGGAGGAACTCGGGGCCGGTGCCCTGAACCTGGGTCACGTAGTTGCTGTTCTGGTAGATGATGGGCCGCGTGGTCTGGACCTGGGCGGAGGCGGCCACCACGCTGCTCTGCGAGAGCTCCTGCTGGATCAGGGGCGGGTCGCTTTCCAGCAGGATGTCCGCGCTGCCCATGGCGGAGGGGCCGAAGCGGTTCCCCGCGCTGCCCGGGAAGATGGTGAGCATGTTGGAGCCCATGTTCTGGATGAGCGCGATGGAGGCGCGCTTCGAGCCTTCGCCGATGCCGATCATGGCGATGACCGCCCCCACGCCGACGATGATGCCGAGCATGGTGAGGAACGCCCGCATCTTGTTCCGCGTGATGGCGAAAAGGGCAAGCTTCAGGAACTCCAGCAGAGCCACGATTCACCCCCTACCGGGCCCAAGAGATTACAACGGCGTCTCGCGTATCGCCGTCAGGCGATACCGAGAGAAAGGCGAGCTTGAGGAATTCCAGGAATCGCATGGACCCCCCGGCTAGCGCCGTCCCCCGGTCGCGCCCGGGCTCGCCGCGCCATTGGCCTGCTTGGTGTTTTCCACGCCGATCAGGATCTGCAGGCCCTCCTGGAGCCCCTCACCCGTGACCTCGGTGTATTGGCCATCGGTGATGCCGGCCTTGACCACCAGGGCCTTGGGCTTGCCGTTCTCCAGCACCCAGATGCGGTCTTCCCGCCGACCCACCATGCCACCCTTGCTGCCGGTGGTGCTCTGAGCGCCGGGCCGGGGACCTCCCATCATCATGGGCTGGCCCAGCCGGGGACCTTCGGCCTTCTTCTCTTCCTTGATGAAGGCGGCGGGATTGAAGCGCAGCGCTGAATTGGGCACGCGGAGTACATCCTTGCGCTGGTTGGTGATGATGGTGACGTTGGCGGTCATGCCGGAACGCAAGGCCAGGGTGCCCGTGAACTTGGGGCCCCCGAGCTGGCTGGCGCCGCCGGGAATCCGCGCCAGCAGCTTCGGGTCGCCGACGGGGGCCGAAGCCTTCGCAGCCATGCCTCCGGCCGCGCCGGGGCGCCCCTGGGACTGGCCGGCCGTCCGCTCCTTGAACCGCTTCAGGAACTGCTCCTTGGTGACGCCCTGGGCCTCCATGCGGTCCTTCATGCGCTCCCATGCCTTCTCCGGATCCGGCGCCGCGTCACGCCCCGGGTTGCCCGCGTCCGCGGACCGCGAGGAGCCGGTCCGTCCCTTGCCGCCGTCGTCGGGGCCGGCCAGGGGCTCGTTGGGCACGATCATCTCCACCACGTAGTTCACGACGTTTTGCGTCGTGATCGGCTCCTGCCGGACCAGGCTCACGGTGGCGGCGAACTGCTTGTCCGGCAGGCTGTCCACTGTGAATAGCGCGCGCTGACCCACCTGCACTTCATCGATATCCGATTCGCCGATGGACACCTGCACCTTCATCTGCGAGAGGTCCTGGGCGATCTGGAACAGGTTGGGCGTGCTGAAGCTGGCGGCCACGGTCTGGCCCACATCGGCCAGGCGGGAGATCACCACGCCATCCACGGGAGCCGTGATGTCGCAGTAGCTGCGGTTCGCCCTGGCGCGATCCAGGCTGGCCTTGGCGGATTCCAGGTTGCCCTTGGCATTCTTGAGGGCCGTGTCCTTGGTGTCGAGATCCTGGAGAGCCAGGAGCTTGTCTTCCGCCAGCCGCTTGCTGCGCTCATAGTCGGCCTTGGCGAAATCGTAGGCGGCCTGGGCCCGGAGCAGGCTCGCCTGGGCGTCCTGGAGTTGGGTATCCGACACGGTGGGATCGATCTGGGCGATGAGCTGGCCCTTCTTCACGATGCTGTTGTAGTCCACGTAGAGGGCCGAGATCACGCCGGACACCTGGGTGCCCACGGCCACCTGCACCACCGGGCTCACCGAACCCGTGGCATTGATGCGCTGGGTGATGTTGCCCTTGTCCAGCTTGGCCAGGCGCCACTTCACCTCGTCCTTGGGCCGGTTGAGCAGGTAGGTGGTCCCTCCTGCCACCACCGCGACGCCGAGGCCCAGGCCAATCCAGGTGTTCCGCTTCATGACGCCGCGCTCCGCTTCTCAAAGGGGCCGGGCAGGGCCCAGCCTTGTACCTTCGCATAACGATGTATGGACCACCAGGGTAGGTTCCCGGTTGAGGCGGAAAAAGCAAAATCTAGCGGATCAGGCCCAGCCCTTCGATCAGAGCGCGCTTGGCGAACCCATCCACCAGGGCGTACTGGAGGAAACCGCCGGCCAGAACGATGGCGGCGCAGACCAGGACAGCAGCACCCGCCAGGGGGGCGTGGACCGCCGGGCGGTCGGAGGCCAGGCGCTCAGCCTCGGCGCTGGGGGCCTGGAGGAAGAGGGCCACCAGGAGGCGCAGGTAGTAGTAGGCGGACACCAGGCTCGCGATGACGCCGAGGATGGCCAGCCCCACGTGGCCGGTGCCGACCAGCTCGCGGAAGATCATGTACTTGCCGTAGAAGCCGCCCAGGGGCGGGATGCCCGCCAGGCTCAGCATGAAGACGGCGGCGGCGAAGCCCATTGCCGGGCGCTTCCAGCCCAGGCCCCGCAGATCCTCGAAAGTCGTATGCTCGCCCACCAGCCCGAAGGCGGTCAGCAGGCCGAAGGCGCCCATGTTCATGGCCAGGTAGATGACCAGGTAGAACAGCACGCCCGTGTAGGCCGCCGGCGTGCCGGCCACGAAGCCCAGCAGGAGGTAGCCTGCGTGGCTGATGCTGGAGTAGGCCAGCATGCGCTTCACGTTGGACTGGACCAGGGCCGTGAGGTTGCCGAGCACCAGTGTGGCGACGGCCAGCACGGCCACCACCGCCTGCATCTTCACACCCACGGCGCCCATGGGGGCGAAGCTGCCTGGAAACACGCGCAGCAGGGCGATGAAGGCGACACCCTTGGTGGCCACCGACATGAAGCCGGCGATGGGATGGGGCGACGCCTCATAGGCGTCCGGCGTCCACTGGTGGAAGGGCACCGCGGAGACCTTGAAGAGGAAGCCCAGCAACATCAGGGCGGCACCCACCAGCACCAGGGGATCCAGGACCAGGCCCTGGGTTTTGAGGGTGGCGGCGGCGGCGGCCAGGTCGAAGGTACCGCTCATGCCGTAGATCAGCACACCCCCCATGAGGAAGCTGCTGGAGGCCACAGCGCCCGTGAGGAAGTACTTCATGCCCCCCTCGGCGCTTTCGGGCCGCGCGCGCACGGTTCCCACCAGGGCATAGAGGGGGATGCTGAACAGCTCCAGACCCAGGAAGAGGACTACGAAGTGGGTGGTGGAGGCGAAGAGCATCATGCCCACTGCCGAGAACAGGAGCAGCGCGAGGGTCTCGCCCTTCACCCAGCCTTCCTGATGGAAGTGGTCCCAGCTCTGGAGGATGGTGAGGGCTGCGGCCACCATCACGAAGATGCCCGTGAACTGGGCCAGGCGGTCCATGTGCAGTTGGAAGAAGGCTGGCTGGCTGCCGGCTTTCCAGAGGTCCGTGAGGTACCAGAAGCTCGCTGCCACGGCGAGGAGAGCCGTGCCGTACATGGCGCCCCGGATCCATTTGGTGGTGGTCTGGTCCCTGTCGAGGGACATGAAGATGACCACGCAGGCGCCGAAGACCGGGATGAGCAGCGGCAGCAGGGCCGCCCACTGGCTGGGGGTGAGGCTCATCAGTGCACCTCGTGGGCGGCGGGGCCTTCAGGGGCCGGGCTTCCGGAGACTGGAATTTCAGGAGCCTCGTGGACGGCCGGCTTCAGGACGAACACCTGGGGCGCCGGGGCCTTGATCTCCTGCAGCAGAGCGGTCACGGGGGCCTCGCTGGCCGCCACGAATGTCTTCGGATGGACGCCCATCCAGACGATGAGAATCACGATGGGCAGCATCACTGCGATCTCGCGGGCATTCAGGTCACTGTGCAGGTGGTGGGTGCCGCTGTCCTCATCCTTGTTCTCGGGGCCCCAGAACACGCGCATGAACATCCACAGCATGTAGACCGCGCCCAGGACCACGCCGGAGGTGGCCAGGATGGCGTAGAGGCGGCCCCACGGGAAGCCGGAGAGGAAGGTGCCGTTGAGGATCCAGAACTCGCCCACGAATCCGTTGGTGAGCGGCAGGCCGATGGAACTGAGGGTGACGATCATGAAGAAGGTGGTGAAGATGGGCATCTTCACGGCGACGCCGCCGAAGTCGGCGATCATCCGGGTGTGGGCCCGGTCGTAGAGCATGCCCACCAGGAGGAAGAGCGCGCCCGTGCTGATGCCGTGGTTGAGCATCTGGAGCATGGCGCCCTGGGTGCCGATAACGGTCATGGAGGCGAGGCCCAGCATCACGAAGCCCATGTGGCTCACGGAGGAGTAGGCCACCAGCTTCTTGATGTCGCGCTGGACCATGGCGACCAGGGCCCCATAGACGATGGCGATGACGCTCAGCAGGGCGATGGGCTTGGCGTAGTGCATCGCCGCCTGGGGGAACATGGGGATGGCGAAGCGGATGAATCCGTATCCGCCCAGCTTCAGCAGCACGCCGGCGAGGATGACGGAGCCCGCCGTGGGGGCCTGCACGTGGGCGTCCGGCAGCCAGGTGTGCAGCGGGAACAGCGGCACCTTGATGGCGAAGGCCACGGCGAAGGCGATGAACAGCCAGCCCTGCACGCCGAAGGGCAGCGCGGAGGCCGCCTGGGCCATCACGGCGGGATTGAAGCCGCCGGCCTTGTTGGCCAGGTAGAGCAGCGCCACCAGCCAGAGCAGCGAGCCGCTCAGGGTGTAGAGGAAGAACTTGTTGGCCGCGTAGCGACGCTCATCGCCGCCCCAGATCCCGATCATGAAGTACATCGGGATCAGCATGGCTTCCCAGAACAGGTAGAACACGAACAGGTCCTGGGCCACCAGGGCGCCCAGCATGCCGGTCTCCAGCAGGAGGAACAGGGCCGCGAAGGTGCCGAGACGGTCCTTGAGGCTGTTCCAGGTGCCCAGCATGGTGAGCGGCACGAGGAAGGTGGTGAGGAGCACCAGCCAGAGGTTCAGGCCGTCCACGGCCAAGGCGTAGTCCACCGGCAGACCCACGAGGGTGAACCAGGGCGCCCGTTCCGCCAGGATCGCGCCGCCCGCGGCGGGAGCATGGCCCAGCAGCCAGGCCAGACTCAGGATGAAGATGGCCAGGGCACCCAGGAAACCGAGCAGCCGCGACAGCTTGCCGAGCGAATGCGGCAGGGCCATCAGCACGAAACCCAGCAGGGTCGGCGCGAAGACCAGGAAAGTGAGGGGATGGAGGTTCAGCCAGGTCATCGCCCCACCTACTTCAGGAAGACATAGAGGAGGATCGCGGCCCCCAGCGCCATGCTGAGCGCATAGTTGCGGACTCGGCCGGTCTGGAAGAGGGCGGTGAAGTCCCCGAACACGCGGGCCAGCGCACCCGGCAGGTTCACGCCCACGCCATCGATGATGATCACGTCGAACAGCTTCCACATGAGGTTGCCGAACCAGCGGATGGGCCGGAGCAGGTAGAGTTCCACGCCCTCGTCCACGTAGTACTTGTTCACCAGCACCCGGTGGAGGAAGGCATGCTTCTCCGCGAAGGCCAATTCCCACGCGGGGCCGGTCTTGTACTTCGACCAGCCCAGGAAGCCGAACACCAGGCCCAGGGTCGTGGAGATGACCGCCAGCAGGATCGCCGGGCCTTCGTGGTGGCCGTGGGCGGCGTGGGTCTGCCCGAAGGTCAGGGCGGGCTTCAGCCACTCGCCAATGCTGAAGTGTCCTCCGAAGGCCTCAGGCACGCCCCAGAAGCCCCAGAGCAGCGAGCCCACGGCCAGCACCATCAGCGGCACCGTCATGGACAGCGGGCTTTCGTGCGCGTGCTCGTAGGCATGCTTGTCGCGGGGCTCGCCCCAGAAGGCCAGGGCCATGAGGCGCCACATGTAGAAGCTCGTGCAGCAGGCGGCAACCACGCCGACCACCCACAACGCCGGGGACTTCAGATAGGCCAGGTAGAGAATCTCGTCCTTGCTGAAGAAGCCGGAGGTGCCGGGGAATCCCATGATGGCGATGGTGCCGGCCACCATGGTGAGGAAGGTGATCCGGGTCTTGTTCTTCAGGCCACCCATCTTGAAGAGGTCCTGCTCGTGGTGCATGGCGTGGATCGCGCTGCCGGCACCGAGGAAGAGGAGGGCCTTGAACCAGGCGTGGGTGAAGACATGGAAGAAGCCCGCCGAGAAACCCGCCGCGCCGAGACCCAGGAACATGTAGCCCAGCTGGGAGACGGTGGAATAGGCGAGCACCTTCTTGATGTCGCGCTGGAAGAGGCCGATGGTCGCGGCGAAGAGGGCCGTGCCTGCACCCACCCAGGCCACCACGGTCATGGTGATGGGGGTCATGGTGTAGACCGGCGCCAGGCGGCAGATCATGTAGATGCCGCTGGTCACCATGGTGGCCGCGTGGATGAGGGCGCTGACGGGAGTCGGGCCCGCCATGGCGTCCGGCAGCCACAGGTAGAGGGGCAGCTGAGCGCTCTTGCCCGTGGCGCCCACGAAGAGCATCAGCGTGGCGAAGGTGAGGACGCCGAAACTCGCCTCGGGGGCCAGGTGGCCGGCCTGGATGAGGATGTCGGAGATGGTCAGCGTGCCGAAGGCGGCGAAGAGCACCAGCATGCCGATGGACACGCCCAGATCGCCCACGCGGTTGAAGAGGAAGGCCTTGAGCCCCGCCTGGGGGGCGAAATCCGTCTCGAAGTAGTAGCCGATGAGCAGGTAGGAGCAGAGTCCCACGCCCTCCCAGCCCACGAACATCAGCGGCAGGCTCGACCCCAGCACCAGCGTCAGCATGAAGAACACGAAGAGGTTCATGTAGCTGAAGAACCGTGCGTAGCCCTCTTCCGCGTGCATGTAGCCCACGGAGTAGAGGTGGATGAGGAAGCCGATGCCTGTGACCACCAGCATCATGGTGCCGCTGAGGGGATCGATCACCATGCCGAAGGGGACGGCCATGGACCCGGTCACCATCCATTCGCCATAGTTCAGCACCAGGCGATGGTCCGGCAGGGCCTTCATGGCGAAGAAGGCTGAGAAGGCCAGGAGCAGCGAGGCGAACACCAGGCCCACGCCCACGACCGTGACGACGGACTTGCCCGCGCGCTTGCCCAGCAGGCCGTTGAAGGCCGCGCCCAGCAGGGGGAGGATCGGAATGAGCCAGTAGCACTTGTTCATCACATCCTCACTGCTTCAGGCTGGTGGCCCGGTCCGAGTCCGTGGTGTCCCGGTGACGGTAGAGGCCGATGACCAGCGCCAGGCCGATGGCCGCCTCGCAGGCGGCCACGGCGATGATGAAGAGGTAGAACACCATGGCCTGGGCATCGCCCCCATGGAAACGGGCGAAGGCCAACAGGGCCACGTTGGCGGCGTTGAGCATCAGCTCCACGCCCATGAACTGCAGCAGGAGGGTCCGGCGCAGAAGCACCGTGGCCAGCCCCAGGAAGAAGAGCAGGAGGGCCACCACCAGGTACCCCTGGAGCCCGCCGTGGAGGATCGCGTCCATGCCGGTCATCGTGGGCTCCTCACAGGTTCCGTTTCGTCAGCGCCACGGCGCCGATCATCGCGGCCAGCAGCACCAGGCCCGCCACCTCGAAGCCCAGCAGGTGATCCGCGAAGAGCGTGGTGCCCACCTTCTGCAGCGTCATGGCCTGGGGCATCTCCGCCCCCTTGACCGCCAGGGCCTTCACGCCTGCAGAGCCCAGCACCAGCTTCATGGCGCCGAAGGCCAGGCCCGCGACCAGGGCCACCGAGAGCCAGCGCTGCACCGGGCGGGCGGCCTGGGCCTCCTCCTCCTGGTGGCTGTTCAGCATCATGATCACGAAGAGGACGAGCACCAGGATGGCGCCGGTGTAGACGATGATCTGAAGCGCCGCGGCCACGGGATTGGCCAGCAGCACGAAGAGGCCCGCCACGCCGAAGAAGGCGGCCACCATGCAGAGGCCCGCCACGACGACGTTCTTCTGCAGCAGCATCCCCAGGGCGCCCAGGAGGGTGATGAGGGCAAAGGTGATGAACATGGCCGCTCCCTTACAACGCGATCGTGCGGCGCGGCACGGAGGGGGTGGGATCCTGGGAGATGCTTTCCTTGCCATCAACCTCGGTGTAGGTGTTCATCAGGTCCCACTTGCCGAACTGCATGGACAGTCGGTCATAGGCCGCCACTTCATAGTCCTTCCGGAGCCAGATGGCATCCTTGGGGCAGGCCTCCTCGCACATGCCGCAGTAGATGCAGCGCAGCATGTCGATGCTGAACTTGGCCGGCCGCTTCTCCTCGAAGCCCTGCGTGATGTTGAGGTCGCTGAACTCCTCCGCCTCGATGCTGATGCAGCGGGCCGGGCAGGCCTCCTGGCACATGAAGCAGGCGACGCACTTGATGGCGCCATCCTCGAACCGCTTCAGCTCGTGAAGCCCGCGGTAACCCTCTGGCATCTCCTTCTTCATGTCCGGGTACTGGATCGTGAAGCGCTTCGCGGTGGGCGTGAAGAGCTGCTTGAGGAAGTGCTGGATCGTGATGCCCATGCCCACCATCACAGGCCAGACATAGGTGCGGTCCAGCCAACTCAGCTCGACCTTCTTGACGACGACACCCATCGTCCTACTCCTCAGTGACCCTGGCTCATTCGCCAGGCGTGGAAGATCAGGTTGACCATGGACAGCGGCAGCATCGCCTTCCATCCGAGGCGCATGAGCTGGTCGTAGCGGAACCGCGGCAGGGTCCAGCGGATCCAGACGAAGACCCAGGCGAAGAAGAGCATCTTCACCAGGAAGCTGGCCACGGACAACATCACCGTGGGGTCTTTCACGAAGGGCACCTGCCAGCCCCCGAAGTAGAGGGTGGCCATGAGGGCCGAAGCGGTCATCAAGTGGCAGTACTCGGACAGCGCCAGGAGGCTGAACTTCATGCTGCCGTATTCGGTGTTGAAGCCGGCCACGATCTCGCTCTCACCCTCGGCGAAGTCGAAGGGCAGGCGGTTCGTCTCGGCGAACATGCAGGTGAAGAACACAATGAACCCGAGGGGCTGCCGAACGATGTTCCAGGCCCAGGGGAGGTGGCCCTGGGCGCTGATGACCTCCGAGGGATCGTAACCGCCGGTGGTCATGAAGATCGTGACCACGGCCAGGCTCATGCCGATCTCGTAGCTCACCATGGCCGCCGAGGCCCGCATGCCACCGAGGATCGACCACTTGTTGTTGCTGGACCAGGCCGCCACCAGCACGCCGTAGACGGCCATGCCGCCGATGGCCAGGGGATAGAGCAGCCCCATGCCGTTGCCGGGATCCAGCAGCGCCAGGTGGTACTCCTGGCCGCCGCTCACGAAGCTGCGGCCGAAGGGGATCACGGCGAAGCCCATGAGGGCCGGCACGAGGGCCAGGAAGGGCGCCAGCCAGAAGAGCGCCTTGTTGGCGTCGTGCGGGACCAGGTCCTCCTTGAAGAAGAACTTGATGCCGTCCGCCAGCGGCTGGACGAGTCCGAGGATCTTGATCTTGCCGAAGAGGGCCGCGCGGTTGGGCCCGATGCGGTCCTGGATCATGGCCGAGCCCCGACGCTCCACCCAGGTCCAGAGGGCCGCCAGCGAGAAGACACCACCGAAGACGATGATGAGTTTCGCCACCATCCAAGCGATGGCAGGCGAGGTATGCAGCAGGCTTGCGAGCTTGTCCATGGGCGGCTTCCCGGCAGGGCCACCCGCGGGGAGGCCCAACCCATCGAGCCTATCAGAGCCGCGGCGTTCCCGACATGGAGGGAAAGAACTCTCCGGGCGGCGATGCGACCTGGGTCACACCCGAGGGCCAAAGCTGGCACTTTGGCCCGGTAAAAGGAAAACGGGGTCTGTTTTCATCGGCGGTGCCGCCCAGGGGAAAACGCATCCGCAGACTGCGATGTCTCAGCCCTTGGCCTCGATCTTCGACCAGCTATCCTTCAACCCCACGGTCCGGTTGAACACGGGCTTCCCGGGAACGCTGTCCGGATCCACCGCGAAGTAGCCGGTCCGCTCGAACTGGAAGCGCTCGCCGGGAGTCGCCCGCGCCAGGCTGGGCTCCAGGCGGGCCTCGGCCAGAACCTCGAGGCTGCCAGCGTTCAGGAGGGTTTTCCAGTCCTGGCCGTCGGCCACGTCCATGGGGTCTTCCTGGGTGAAGAGGGGTTCGTAGAGGCGCACCTCGGCCTTCACCGCATGGACGGCGCTCACCCAGTGGAGGGTGCCCTTCACCTTGCGGCCGTCCGGCGCGTTGCCGCCCCGGCTGGCGGGGTCCCATTCGCAGCGCAACTCCACCACCTGGCCGGCGGCATCCTTGACCACCTCACGACAGGTGACGAGGCAGGCGCCCCGGAGGCGCACCTCGGCGCCGGGGGCCAGGCGGAACCACTTCTTGGGGGCCTCCTCGCGGAAGTCCTCCTGGTCGATGAACAGCTCCCGGGTGAAGGGCAGCTTGCGGGTGCCCATGGAGGGGTCGTCCGGGTGGTTCGCCACCTCCACCTCGAAGGCCTCGGCCTCCGTCATGTTGGTGATGACCACCTTCAGGGGGCGCAGCACGCCCATGCGGCGGGGGGCCCGCTTCTCCAGGTCCTCGCGGATGCAGAACTCCAGCAGGCCCACGTCGGCCACCATGTCGCGCTTGGCCACGCCCACCCGCTCGGCGAAGGCCCGCACGGCCTCGGGGGTATAGCCGCGGCGCCGCAGACCGCAGATGGTGGGCATGCGGGGATCGTCCCAGCCGCAGACGACGCCATCCTGCACCAGCTGGAGAAGGCGACGCTTGCTCATCACGGTGTAGGTGAGGTTGAGCCGGGCGAACTCGATCTGGCGCGGCAGCGGACGCTGGAAGAACTTCCCGTCGACATCCTGCTCCAGGAACCACTCGTAGAGGGGCCGGTGGTCCTCGAACTCCAGGGTGCAGATGGAATGGGTGATGGTCTCGATGGCGTCCGACACGCCGTGGGCATAGTCGTACATGGGGTAGATGCACCAGGTGTCGCCGGTGCGATGGTGGTGGGCTCGGCGGATGCGGTACATGAGCGGATCCCGCAGGTTCATGTTGCCGCTCGCCATGTCGATCTTCGCGCGCAGGACCTTCGACCCGTCCGGGAACTCGCCGGCCTTCATGCGGCGGAACAGGTCCAGGTTCTCCTCGGGATTCCGGTCGCGGAAAGGGCTGGGTCGGCCGGGATTGTGGAAGTTCCCCCGGTACTCGCGGATTTCCGCCTCGGTGAGGTCGCAGACGTAGGCCCTGCCCTGCCGGATCAGGTACTCCGCATAGTCGTAGAGGAAGGGGAAGTAGTCCGACGCGTAGTGCTCGCCCTTCCAGTCGAAGCCGAGCCAGCGCACATCCTCGCGGATGGAATCCACGTATTCGACATCCTCCTTCACGGGGTTGGTGTCGTCGAAGCGCAGGTTCGTGGCGCCGCCATAGACCTTCGCCAGACCGAAGTTCAGGCAGATGCTCTTGGCGTGGCCGATGTGCAGGTAGCCGTTGGGTTCCGGCGGAAAGCGGGTGAGCACCCGCCCCCCATGCTTCCCCGAGGCGCGGTCCGCCTCCACGATCTCCTCAATGAAGTGGAGGCTCCTGGGTTCGGGCCTGGATTCTGAATTGGGCAGGTCAGCGGACATCGGGGCTCACAGGATACAAACCTCAAAGATACCAAGCCCTTGTTGAAAAGGCGTTGGGAACCGCGAAAGGCGCGAAAGCCCTTCGGGCACGCGAAGGAAGAAGGACGTTCTGAAAACCCTGCACACCTCTTTTCGCGCCCTTTCGCGGATTTCGCGGTTTCAGTTTCTGGATCACCCCAGGCCCGCCGCCACCTGGGTGGCCCGCTCGATGCCGCGGGCGACGACGGAGCGGATGCGGCCGTCCTCCAGGGCCAGCAGGCCGGCGATGGTGCAACCGGCGGGAGTGGTGACCTCGTCCTTGAGGGCGGCGGGGTGCCTCCCCGTCTCCAGCACCATGGATGCCGCCCCCAGGGTCATCTGGGCTGCCAATTCCAGTGCCACGGCCCGGGGCAGACCGCACTGGACCCCGCCCTCGGCCAGGGCTTCGAGAATGACGAACATGAAGGCCGGACCGCTGGCGCTGAGGCCCGTGACCGCGTCCATGTGCCGCTCATCCAGGTCCATGACGCGGCCGAGGGGCTCGAAGAGGGCCCGGGCCTGGGCCAGCTGGGCCTCGGTAACCCCCTGCCCCGCGGCCAGCACCGTCATGCCCCGGCGGATGGAGCAGGGCGTGTTGGGCATGGCCCGCACCAGGGGCGTGCCCTCTGGCGTGTGGGCCGCCAGGAATTCCAGAGTCGTGCCCGCGGCGATGGAGACCACCAGGGGGTGGTGGTCCAGGGCCCCCGAGGCGGCCAAGCCCGCCAGCAGGCCCTTCAGCTCCTTGGGTTTCACGCAGAGCAGCACCACTTTCGCGCGCCGTACCACCTCGCTGGCATCGTTCGAGAGCGCGATGCCCAGGGCCTCGGCCCGGGTGCGTGCCGCTCCGGGGTGCCGCGTGGCGGCATGGATGCGGTCGGCGGGATAGCCCGAAGCCTCCACCAGGCCGGCGCTGATGGCCTGGCCCATGGTGCCGAAACCGAGGATGGCGAGTTGGGGATGGCGGCTCATGGCGACTCCCTGGAACGAAAAACCCCCGCCGATGAGGGCGGGGGTGGATGGCGGGACCTGGAACCAGGTCAACTCGTCGTGCGACTCCCCCCCGCACTCAAGGTGCTAGGGCGCGGGTGGACGACCAGAATGAGGATCATGCGGACCAATATAGCGGGATCAGACCCCCGGCGGGAGAAAACAGCTACTGGTCCCGCCCCTGCCCCAGGGTCCACCAGACGCAGTCTTCCAGATCGGAGACGACGAAACCTTGGCGCATCTCGGAGATGAGCTGGAAGGTATCGCCCACGGGGCTGTGGAAGCCCGTGGTGATCTCGCCCGGACCCGAGCGCACCCCGAAGAAGAACTCGGACTGTTCGAGGCCCAGGCGTAGCGCGGTCTCCTGGAGGGCTTCGCGGTGATCCATGCCCTCGGGAATGCCCTGGATCACCTGCACGGTTTCGCCCGCAATGATCGTGGGCGCGTAGGCTGCGGCACCCTGGTCCTCCAGCACCGCGAGGGTGATGTGGGTGAACTCCTGGAGGTCCATCAGAGCCATCGCTCCAGACGCGCCACCACCTCCGCGCGTCCCACGAGCATCAGAGTGTCGAAGATGCCCGGACTGACCGGCTTGCCGCAGAGGGCCACCCGCAGGGCCTGGGCCAGGTCCTTGGTCTTGAGGTCGTGGCGCTCGAGGATGCCGGCGAACGCGGCCTCCAGCCCTTCGTGGGTGTAGTCCGCAAGCTGGCTCACCTCCTGGAGGGCGGGCTTCACAGCCGGCGTCATGAACTTCTCCACCGCCTTGTCGTCGAAGGCGGCGGGCCGCTCGAACGCGAACCGCAGGGCCTCGGCCATGTCCGTGAGCGACTTGCCCTTCTGCGTGGCCTGGATGGCCTGGGCCTTCCAGCCCTCAGGCTTCCCGGTCCAGCCGGCCGGCATGAAGGGCCGCAGGTGCGGCTCCAGTTCCTGCCAGGAGGCCCGCTGGATGAGCTTCTGGTTCAGCCACTGGAGCTTGTCCATGTCGAAGCGGGCGGCGCTCTTCTGGCAATCGGCCAGGTCGAAGAGCTGGATCATCTGCTCGTCCGTGAGCAGTTCCTCTTCGGCGGTCTCCACGGCCTTGCCATCAATCTTGGGGGTCCAGGAGAGGCGTGCCAGGGCCAGGCGAACAGCGGATGGCAGCAGGCCCATGGCCTGGTACTCGGTGATGCTGGTGGCGCCGTGGCGCTTGCTGAGCTTGGCGCCGTCGGCCCCCAGGATCATGGGCACGTGGGCGAAGGCGGGCAGGTCGTAGCCAAAGGCGGCGAACAGCGGGATCTGCTTGGGGGTGTTGTTCAGGTGGTCGTCCCCCCGGATCACATGGGTCACCTCCATGTGGGTGTCGTCCACCACCACGCAGAAGTTGTACGTGGGTACGCCGATGTCGCCAGGGCCCTCGCCGGTGCGGGCGATGATCCAGTCGTCCAGGCTGTCCGCCGGGAAGCGGGTTTCGCCCTTGATCAGGTCGGGCACCACGATGTCCCCGTCCACCGGCATGCGGAAACGGATGGCGGCGGGCTGGCTGGCGTCATGGTTCGCGCTGGCGCAGCCCTTCCCCGCATCCAGCCCCCGGTTGTACTGGAAGACCTTGCCCGCGGCTTCCACGGCCTTGCGCCGTTCGTCCAGGATCTCCCTTGAACAGCGGCAGCGGTAGGCGAGGCCCTTGTCCAGCAGCTCCTGGATCTTGGTCCGATAGAGGTCCATGCGCTGCATCTGGCGGTAGGGACCGTGCGGTCCCTTCCATCGGGTGGGATCGCCCATGACCGGGCCCTCGTCCCAGTCCAGGCCGCACCAGGCCATGCCCTCCTCAATGATGCGGATGTTGTCGTCCGTGCTCCGGGAAAGATCCGTGTCCTCGACGCGCAGGATGAAGCGTCCGCCGTGCTTGCGGGCAAAGAGCCAGCAGAACAGCGCCGTGCGCACCCCGCCAATGTGGAGCATGCCGGTGGGGGACGGTGCGAAGCGGGTGACGACCTGGCGGGACATGGAATGGCCTCTGATCAAACCCCCAGTGTGCCCCAAGCGCGCTGACTCCGTCTGCGCGCATCTGCAAAACGCGCAGCGTAGTGCGTCCTACTTGATATAAAGCTTGAGCTTGATCTCGATCGGGCCCTCGCCGCTGAAGAGGCTGCGATCCAGGACGATGGGCACCTCGACCACGCTGCGATGGGGCATGTGGGTGGGCGAGAAGGTGTGGGTCGCCGAGAAGGCGGAATCCACGGGGAACTCGTCGATCTCTTCCAGCAACTCGCCGGCGGACAGTTCTTCGACCTCCAGGGGCTTGGTGGACTCCGTCATGGCGGGGGGCGGGGGCGGAGGCGGGGGGGGCGCCCCTCCCGTCAGGACAGTTTGCGGCTCCTCGACCACGCCGCCCCCGTACTTCTCGGCAAGGCTCTTCAGCACCAGCCGGGCCACACCCGTGAGCGTCTCCTTGACGCCCTCGCCTCGCATGGCGCAGGCCTCGAAGGTGGGGACATGGAAGATGTTGATCTCCTTGTCGAGGGTGCCCACCGGCAGGGCGTTCGGCGTGTCCCGCTTGTTCCACTGGATCACGTGGGGGATCTTCGACAGATCCGTGCCCTGCTCCTTGAGGTTGGCGATGAGGTTCTGGAAGCTCTCCTTGTTGCTTTCCAGGGCCGGAGCCTGCGAATCCGCCACGAACACCACCGCGTCGGCGCCGCGCAGCACCAGCTTGCGGGTGGCGTCATAGAAGACCTGGCCAGGCACGGTATAGAGCTGGACGCGGGTCTTCATGCCCCGGATGGTGCCGAGGTCGATGGGCAGGAAATCGAAGAAGAGCGTGCGGTCCGTCTGGGTCGCGAGGGACAGCATCTTGCCCCGCCCTTCGCCGGGCAGCGTGTCGTAGACGTGCTGGAGATTCGTCGTTTTCCCACAAAGGCCCGGGCCGTAGTAGACGATCTTGGCCGTCAGCTCCTTAGTGGCCGCATTGAAAAGCACCATGCCTGCACCTTCGCGATGTCCCGGGAAGATTGGCGGGTCTACGGCAGGCCGTCAAGAAAGAACCGGGATAGGCGTACTATCCCCCAGGCCGCCCCTGATGCGCTACACTTCCGGCCATCCCACCATCCCTGAGGGTTTCCATGGCCAAGCTGCTGGTGCACGAAAGCGCGGGTATCCGCGAGTTCGAGATCGTGGACAACGAAGTCCACATGGGACGAGAGCTGGACAACACCCTGCGCCTCCCGGACCCCAGCATCAGCCGCCATCACTGCGTGCTCCGCAAGGTGGGTGGCGGTTACGAGATCCAGGATCTCCAGAGCAGCAACGGGGTGCTGGTGAATGGCAACCGGGTGCAGTCCTCCCCGCTCAGGAACGGTGACCGCATCACGCTGGGCCAGATCCAGCTCACCTTCCAGGATCCGCTCTCCGAGGTCGGCGCCACGGTGGCGGTGAGCCGCGAAGATGCACCCCAGCCCCCCCTTGGCACCGTGCGCATGTCCGCCGACCAGCTGGCCGCCATCCACACCGGGAAACCTCTCACGGGAGACGCCAAAGCCACCGCCCCGGACCAGCCTTCCACCGGGCCCGTCCCCACCCCGGTCAAGGTCGTCCCCCCGGTTCCCCCGGTGGCGCCACTCATGGCACCTAGGCCAACCGCCCCGGCCCGGCCCGCGGAACTGTCCTTCCTCGGCTCCCTCCTGCCCCCGATCCCCGACGACGCCCTGACCACAGGGGAGCGCGGCGATCTGGTAACTCGCCTGGTGGCCGTTCTCATCGATGTCGTTCCCGCGATCCTCATCTCGATCGTCTTCATGATCCTGTCTGCGGTGCCCTACGTCGGTTGCATCCTGCTGCCGCTCAATATCGCCGCCCAGCTCGGCTACTACTGGTTCTTCGTGCCATGGTGCGTATCGAAGTACGGTGCCAGCATCGGCAAGAAGGTCATGAAGCTGCGGGTGGTGCCCGAAGGAAACCCCCAGGGCCGCATCGATCTCGGACCCGCGATCCTCCGCCAGATCGGCAACTTTCTCTTCCTGAACCTCATCGTCCTCGCCGTGAAGGGTGATGAGCGCATCAGCCTCAGCGACATGCTGGCCAAGTCTGAAGTGCTCAAAGTGGACCGCTAGCGGTGATCCTCACCGGCAAGCAGATCCTCGAAGCCCGGGACCAGGGGAAGATCCGCATCGATCCCTGGAATGAGGTCCAGCTGAACCCCAACAGCTACAACCTGCGCCTGGGCGACGATCTGGCCGTCTACACCGACCATGAGCTCGACATGGCCAAGCCCAACGGCATCGAGTTTCTGAAGATCCCTGCCGAGGGCCTGCTGCTGAAGCCTGGGACCCTCTACCTGGGACGCACGCTGGAGTACACGGAGACCCACGGCATGGTGCCCATGCTGGAGGGGCGCAGCAGTGTGGGGCGCCTGGGCCTCTTCGTTCACGTCACCGCGGGCTTCGGCGACATCGGCTTCTGCGGCTTCTGGACCCTGGAGATCAGCTGCATCCAGCCCGTCCGCATCTACGCCGGCGTCGGCATCTGCCAGATCTTCTACCACACCATCAGCGGCAGCTACGACAGCTACGAGTCCGGCAAGTACCAGCGCAATTCCGGCATTCAGCCCTCGATGCTGTGGAAGGATTTCGTGAAGGAGTAGCGCGGCCGCGCATCGCCTGATCACGAAAAAGCGGCGCAGGTGCGCCGCTTTTTCGTGATCACTGCGAGATTTAGGGCCAGGAGACCTAAGCTTGGGCGCTCATGAGCTTGTTGAATCCGGCGATCTTGACCCACCAGATGATGAGGCAGACGAGAGCGACAGGGCCCGCAAGCACATTCACGAGAGGAATGAGGCCACAGCACTGCGCGATGCAGGCGATCAGGCCGATGGTGTAACCCGCATCGTCAACATTCTTCCCGTTCTCCGCCGCCCAGCTCTTGATGGATTCAGAGACATTCTTCACGACGAAGAAATGCCACACGAGGTTGAACAGGGGGATGAGCATGAGCCAGACCATGCTGGGGTTCATCTTCTGGTGACGTTCTCCAGTCAGATTCAAGGCCTTCTGCATCGTCAGGATGTAGAAGATCGCGACGGCGATGCCGATCGCTGCGGCCAATAGTGCGAAGATCAGGCACCCTCCGCCGAGCAAGGCGGCAAGAGCGCTGGAATCGGAATGAGACATGAATCCTCCTCAACAAAGGCGAAACGCACACTGGAGATACGATCAATAAAATGGCGCAAGACGAAAGACTACCCAAAGCATAATTGTGATTTAGGCGAGATACAAGATGCCCACGTCAGACTCTGGCCGGGGAGAGTGGGCCTCTTTTAAGAACGAGCCCTCTGGTCATCCCGTCCCTGGTCGGCCGTCGAACAGTATTGCTCCCACAGCACCTCGAAGGGCCGCACCTCCTGCTCGATACCCTTGAGCAGGAAGCCATCCAGCTGCCGGAGCTGTTCCTGGCCCACCAGCTCGGCCGTGCGGGGACCGATGACGATCTGGCCGGGCCTGGCCACGCCGCTCTCCAGGCGGGAGGCCAGGTTCACGGTACTGCCCATGACCGTGTAGTCCATGCGCTTCTCGCAGCCGATGTCACCCGCGAAGGCCTCACCGCTGTTGATCCCGATGCGCATCCTCAGCTCGGGATAGCCCTCGGGCCGATCCGCATTCAGGGCCCGCAGGGTCTCCTGCATGGCCGCCGCGGCTTCCACCGCGTGCTTCGCATGGTCGGGATCGGGGTTCGGCGCCCCGAAGAAGGCCATGATGGCATCGCCGATGTACTTGTCGAGGGTGCCACCGCGGCTGAAGATCTGGTCGATCATGGCCTCGAAAGTCCGGTTCAGGATGCCGGCCAGCACCAGGGGTTCCATGCCTTCGCTCATGCGGGTGAAGCCCGAGATGTCGGCGAAGAGCACGCTGATCTGGCAGCGTTGCGCCTGGAGGACCGGGGCCTCCTTGCTCTGGCTCGACTTGAGGATCTGGTCCACCACCTGGGGGCTGTGGTACCGCTCGAGCCGCTGGCGGAACTTGGCCTCCCGCTCGCGCTGGATGCCCACGGCGGCGAAGTTGGCCATGGCGCTGAGCAGGTGCTCGTCCTCGCGCTTGAAGCTGCCCTTGCTGAGGCTCGTCTCCAGGTAGATGACGCCCAGGGACTGGTTCTCCACGATGAGCGGGGCGCAGAGGGCCGAGGTGATGCCGTGGATCTTGATGCTCTCCCCCGCGCTGAACCGGGGGTCCATGCGGGCGTCCGTGGTGAGGATGGCCACCCGGTCCTTCATGGCCGTGCGGGCGATCGTGCGGCTGATGGGGTTGGGGTTGAGGCCCGGCTGCTCCTCCCAGGCCAACTCGGGCACCAGCTCACCGTTCGCGTCCGCGAGCAGGATGAAGCCGCGCTGGCAGGGGATCTGGGAGGTCACCAGGCTCATGACGGATTCCAGCAGCTCCGTCAGTCCCGCAGCCCGCAGCAGGGTGCCCGCCATGGTGGCCAGGCGCTGGAACAGGGTCACCGCCTCGCCCGCGGGGTGCTGGCCGCTGGCCTGGGCCAGCATGGCTTCCAGGCTGGCGTGGGGGACGAGGATCGACCCGGAGGCGTCGAAGGCACGGTCCTCCAGGGAAATCCTGGAGGTGCCGGGCCGCGGCGCCAGAGTGGTGTTGATCCCCGAGGGGGGCGCGGGCGACGTGTTGTCAGGGACCCACCTCACCATGGCCTCGCCCAGCAGCACCGTATCGCCGGGATGGAGCGGGGCGGGCTCCGTGAGGGTCGCGCCGTTCAGGGAGGTCCCGTTGAGGGACTTCATGTCCATGACGTGGGGCAGGCCATCCTTGAGGAAGATGCGGGCGTGGACCCGGCTCACGGCATTGGCCTGGATGCGGATGGTGGCCTGGTCGCCCCGGCCGATGGTCACGCCATCCTCCGTGAGGGTCACGGGATGCAGAGCGCCATCAACCTGGAGGGTGAGCTTCATGGCCAATCCGGAGGGGGGATTGAGTTTAGCACGCGAGGCAGACGGCAAAGGCAGGGCGCGGTATTCTATGAGGTTCCACCAGCAGGTGGTTGGAGATCCGTTGACCAAAGTCGGTTTCATGTCCCTGGGCTGCCCCAAGAACCTGGTGGATTCGGAAGTCATGCTGGGCCATCTGCGGCTCAAGGGCTACCAGATCACCCCCGTGCTGGAGGAGGCCCAGGTGCTGGTGGTGAACACCTGTGGCTTCATCGACGCCGCCAAGCAGGAGAGCGTCGAGGCCATCCTCCAGGCCGCGTCCATGAAGAAGGAGGGCGCCTGCGAGAAGCTCATCGTGGCCGGCTGCCTGGTGGAACGCTACCGGGACGAGCTCATGACCGAGATGCCTGAGATCGATGCCTGCCTGGGCACCCGCGACATCGAACAGATCGCCGAGGTGATCGGCGCCGGCGCCGCCTTCGAGTTGAATCCCAATCCCGACTACCTCTACACCGAGGCCAGCCCTCGGATGCTCACCACGCCCAAGGCCAGTGCCTACCTGAAGATCAGCGAGGGCTGCGACCACGCCTGTGCCTTCTGTGTGATCCCCCAGCTGCGCGGCAGCCAGCGCAGCCGCAGTGTCGAAAGCGTCGTCGCCGAGGCCCGGAACCTGGTGGCCCAGGGCGTGCTGGAGATCAGCCTGGTGGGCCAGGACACCACGGACTACGGCCGCGACTTCGGCGATCCCGACGCCCTGGAGAAGCTGGTGCGTGCCCTGGGCCAGGTCGAGGGCCTGCGGTGGTTCCGCATCCACTACGCCTACCCCAACCGCCTCACCGACGGCCTGCTTCACGCCATGGCCGAAACCCCCAACTGCGCGCGCTACCTGGACATGCCCCTCCAGCACGCGGATGCGGCCATCCTCAAGGCCATGGCCCGGGGCGGCAGCCGGGCTCAGTTCCTGAACCTGCTGGAGAAGGTCCGCCACATCGTGCCGGGCATCGCCATCCGCTCGAACTTCATCGTGGGCTTCCCTGGCGAGGACGAGGCCGCCTTCGAGGAGCTGAAGGCCTTCGTGCAGGAGGCCCGCTTCGACCACGTGGGCGTCTTCACCTACAGCCCCGAGGAGGGCACCACGGCCTTCGACCTGGGCGATCCTGTTCTCAAGCGCACCAAGGAGACCCGGAAGCGCCGCCTCCTGGAGCTGCAGCAGAAGATCGCCCGGGAGAAGAACCAGGAGAAGGTGGGCCAGGTCATCGACGTGCTTGTGGAAGGCGCCCACGAGGAGACGGACCTGCTCGTCAAGGGCCGCCACCAGGGCCAGGCCCCGGAGATTGACGGCAACGTGCTCCTGGTGGATGGCGCCCCCCAGGTGAACACCATCCAGCGGGTGCGCATCGTGAAAGCCCACGCCTACGACCTCATCGGCGAGGTCGAAGAGGGCGGCCTGGAGGCCAGTACCACCGCTTATGAAGCGGCCTTCAGGTCGAAGCGTTCAGCCCCCTGATCCGTCCGCGAACCTGCGGCGACCATAGGATGGCGAGGCCGGCGAGGCCCGCGGCCCCCACCAGCAGGATGGCCGTCCAGGATCCTTTGGCCGGGTCGAAGGAGGGCATCGGATTCAGCCGACCCAGGACAAGGGCCGCTCCGTTGTTGGTGAAATGTCCCAGGAAGGCTGGCCACAGGGAACCGGTGCGCAGCACCAGCCAACCCAGGAGAAGCCCAATGACGAAGGTTCCGGGGAGCTTGACCCAGCTGCCATGCGCCAGGGCGAACACCAAGGCGGTGAGCAGGAGGGCCCGTCGTTCTCCGCCGAGTTCGCGGATCCGCGCCAAGCCGTAACCCCGGAAGAGAACTTCCTCCGCGATGGGGGCACCAAGCACCACTCCCAGCACCCCCACCGAAGCCAGTGGATCTCGGAAGCTGGGCAAGCCCACCGTGCGGTCGATGGCCCAGGTCCAGGCCATCACGACCGGCAGGAGAGCCAGGACACCAAGGACCGTCCACGCCAGGACACCCGGGCCCACCGGAGCCAGGGGCAGGGCCCTGCGCCAGTGCTCCCCCCAGGCGGATTTCGCCACCCAGAGGACCCCGGGAACCACCGTCAGCATGGCCAGAAATCCGAGCAAGAACCCAAGGTGCGCGTGGGACTTGCTGGCAATGCCGGAAGCGATGACCAGCGGGAGGGGGAATAAATTGAGCCAGACGAACAGGCCCAGGGCTGCGCCCACGCCAGCGAAGGCCCGGTTGACACGGTCGGTCCCAGGTCCCGGGACAGCAGCTTCCTCTGCTTCTGGCATGTCGCATTCCTCGATTTGGGTTCCACCACTTGAACACATCG
Organism: Geothrix campi; assembly: GCF_024609265.1. Classification (GTDB taxonomy): domain Bacteria; phylum Acidobacteriota; class Holophagae; order Holophagales; family Holophagaceae; genus Geothrix; species Geothrix campi. The sequence goes on from NZ_JANHMP010000003.1 coordinate 59,627, forward strand.
AACCTGGAAATAGCCAGGGCGAGGTCGACTAGCCCAGCCTGGCCCCGCTCGCACCTTCGGTGCGAACCCGGCTAACCTGGGGTGCACATCCCAACCCAGCCTCCAGAGGAGCTTTCATGCGCCCAGCCGCCATCCTGGCCTGTCTGTTGCCGATCAGCCTCGCCATGCTCGCCGCCCTTCAGGCCACCCCGCTGACCGCCCAGGCCCCAGCCAAGGCCATCGGCCCCAAGCCCGACGATCCCCGAGCCAAGGATTGCAGGGCCATCGGTCCCAAGCCTGATGATCCCAAGGCGAAGGACCCCAAAGCCATCGGCCCCAAGCTGGACGATCCACGCGCCAAGGAAGCCAAGGGCGCGGCCAAGCAGGTTCCCGCCAAACGCTGAGGGGCCGGCAACCAGCTGAAGAAAGCCTAAACGGACTCCGAAGGGCCTCGTAGGACTTCGAGAACCGTTCTCCGGGGATCTTTCATGCGCCATACGGCCTTGGCCTTGCTCTGCCTGCCCATCCTGGCCTCCCAGGCCCCCAACCCGCCCCACCTGGCCATTCCCCGTTTGGCCCAGGCACCCTCCATGACTCGGGACGCGGACCTCTCCACCTGGAAGGATGCCCAGGTCATCACCGAGTTCGGCATGATCATGCCGGATGACAAGGGCGAGAACCGCTGGCCCACCATCGTCCATGTGGGCTGGGGCCCCGATGCGCTCTACGTCGCCGTGGAGGCCAAGGACCCGGAGCCCTCGAAGATCCATGCCGCCCGCCACATGCGTGACACCAACAACGGCGACTTCGACTTCGTGGGCGTGGACCTGGACCCCTCCGGCAAGGGCCAAAGCATTGCCCGCTTCTTCGTGACCCCTCTGGGCGGCCAGATCGACGAGATCATGACGGACAGCACGGGAGAAAACGCCTCCTACGACTGCCTTTGGGATTCCACGGGAGTGCTGACGCCGGATGGCTATGTCGTGAAGATGCGCATCCCCTACAGCAGCCTGCGCCGGCGACCTGGCGACTGGGCCCTGCGCATCCTGCGCATCATCCCGCGGGAGCGGCGCTACGGCATCTCCTGGCCGCGCATGAGCAAGGACGTACAGTGCGACATCTGTCAGATGGCGCGGGTATCCGGGGCCCCGGTGGACAAGCCGGGCTCGCCCTTCCTGGTCATCCCCTTCGCCACCTACACCCGTACCCAGTCGTTGGAGACCAACCCGGGTGCGCCCGTGGAATCGAAGGCCCGCCTGGGCATGGACGTCCGCTACGCCACCACGGCCCTCACGTTCGAAGGCACCTACCGACCCGACTTCGCCACGGCGGACGCGGATGTGGACCCGCTCCAGATCAACAGCCGCTTCAAGGTGTTCTACCCGGAGCGCCGGCCCTTCTTCCTGGAAGGCATGGACCTGCTTTCCCCCCCGGCGGCCCAGCGGCAGTTCTTCAGCCGCTCCATCCAGAGCCCGCTGTACGGCCTCAAGGCCTCGGGGCAGGGCTCGCTGGCCAGCTGGACCCTCCTCCATGCCAAGGACGATGACGGCGGCCTGATGCTGAGCGCCAACGGCGCCCAGGGCGTCGAGGGGTTGCCCACCCAGGACACGGCGGCCGCGCTGCGCCTCCAATTGGACGGGCGGGGCTCAGGCCTCTCCTTCCTCGGCACGGACAAGCGCCTCCAGGGCGGGCCGGACACCACCGGAGGTCAGAGCGGGGGCCTCTACCTGGATCAGTACCTGGGTTCGGAATTCCACTTCATCGGCAGTGTCATGAGCGCCACCTCGCACCTGCCCCAGGTCGACGGCAGCCTGCTCTCGCAGCGCGGGACCTCGACCTCCGCCGAGCTGGACTGGAACACGCGCCACTGGTTCGGCTCGGCCGTCAGCCAGACCACGAGCCCCGGCCTGGTGCTGGTGTCGGGCTTCACCGATCTCCGGGGTTACCGCCAGCAGAATGGAACCTTCGGATGGCAGGGCAACTGGAACGGGGGACGGTTCTCCCAGGCGAACACCTACCTGCGCGTCCGCCGCCTGGTGTGGTGGGATGGCAATCCCTTCGACCGCGCCGTGGGCCTGAGCAGCTACGTGGAGACCGCCAACCGCTGGGCATGGAGCCTGGACTGGGATATCGCCGGACGGACCTGGGCCAACGATGAGGTGACCTCGAACGCCACCCGCAACATCAACATGGCACTGAGCTGGAAGAAACTCATCTGGGCCCAGATGCTGGTGCGGGCCACGACCGGACGCACCATCGACCTGGCCTCTGGTGCCCCGGCGAACATCCGCACCACCAGCTTCAGTTCCCACGGTGCGGTCGGAGACGTGTCCTATGACCTTTCCGCCCAGAAAACCGAACTGAATCGCGAGTCCGACGATCTCCGGCTCGTGCGGGCCCGGAAGCTTGCCACCACGGCCACCTACCAGATGCCCCACGCCTTCTATCTGAAGGCCCAGGCCTTCGTGGTGCGGTACGACGGCTCCGAGATCGATGGGGTGGACAAGTTCCTCAAGGCCTTCGTGGGCTGGCAGCCTAACGCCTTCACCAACGCCTACCTGGGCTGGTCGGGCCAGCGGCGGCAAGATCCCACGGCGGTGATCCCCTCCGAGCGCATGGTGGAGCGGGGCCTCTTCGCGAAGTTGGCTTACGCCATGCAGTTCTGAGGCGGAGGACCGTTACACTGGTCCGATGCTGCAATTCCGCAACCTGACCCGCGCCTACGAGCTTGGCGGCGAACGTGCCGGCGTGTTCGGCGTGTCGCTGGAGGTGCCGAATGGCTGCCTGGCCGTGCTGGCTGGCCCGAGCGGCAGCGGCAAGACGACCTTGCTCCAGCTCGCGGGACTGCTGGATCAGCCCGATGAGGGCGTCGTCCTTCTGGACGGACAGGAAGTGTCCAGCCTGTCTGAGCGGGAGCGCTGCAACCTGCGGCTGCGGCACCTGGGCTTCGTGTTCCAGGCCTTCAATCTGGTGCCCGTGCTGTCTGCCCTGGAGAACGTGATGCTGCCCCTGCAACTCCAAGGCCTGGCCGAGGACGAAGCCCGCAGCCGCGCCGAGCGGGTACTGGATCGCGTAGGCCTCGCGGACCGCCTGCACCACCGGCCGGGGCAGCTGAGCGGCGGACAGCAGCAGCGCGCCGCCATCGCCCGCGCCTTGGCGCCGGACCCTCTGCTGGTGCTGGCTGACGAACCCACCGCCAGCCTCGACCATGCCCATGGCGGGCCACTCATGGACCTCATGGCCGAGCTGGCCGCCGAGCGCGGTGCCACCTTCCTCGTGGCCAGCCACGACCCCGCCGTCATCGCCCGGGCCAACCACGTCTTCCGGCTGGCCGACGGGAAGCTCATCGAGGAGGAGCACCTGTGATCCTCCCGCGCCTGGCCCTCCGCAACCTGCTACGCCAGCGGCGCCGCACGGCCCTCACCCTGATGGTGGTGGTGGCGGGCTTCCTGGCCCTCGCCCTGGCCGGGGGCTTCATGGCCCAGACCTTCCAGGGCCTCTCGGATTCGGCCATCCGCGGCGGCCTAGGCCATCTCCAGGTGATGCCCCCCGGGGCCATGGAAGGCGATGAAGCCCAGAGCCTGGAGAAGGCCCTGCCCGACGGCGAAGCCCTGGCGGCGCGGCTCCGCCAAGATCCTGCTGTGGCGGAGGTGTTGCCCCGCACGCAGTTCATGGGGCTGCTCTCCAGCGGCGCGAGGAGTGTGGCCTTCCTGGGCACCGCCGTGGATCCCGTGCTCGAACCGCAGCACATGGCCTGCCTCGGCGCGCTGAAGGATGGCGCCAAGGCCCCGGGCGGCGCGGGTTCCCGCTGGCTGTCCGCGGATCCGGCGACCCGTGAGGTGATCCTCGGCGCGGGGCTGGCCCGCAGTTTGGGCGCCTCCGTGGGCAGCGCACTCACCCTCATGTCCACCACGCGGGATGGCGCCCTCAACGCGGTGGACGTGGAGGTGGTCGGCCTCCAGGACCTGGGCTTGAGGGAGCTGAACGACCGCCTCCTCACCGTGAGCCTGGCGACCGCGAACCAGTTGCTGGACGCAGGCCCGGCCCGATCACGGCTGTCCATCGTGCTGAAGCGGCCTCAGGAGACGGCCTCCGAGCTGGCGCGGATCCAGGCCCTCCTGCCGGAGACCTTGGTGAAGCCCTGGTTCGAGCTGGCCTCCTTCTACCGGCAGGTCAAGCTGCTGTACTACGCGATCTTTGGGTTCATGGGTCTGGTGCTCTTCCTGGTGGTGCTGCTGGCGACGGCCAACACGCTGCTGATGTCCGTCATGGAGCGCGTCCGCGAGTTCGGCGTCCTGCGGGCCATGGGGCTGCAGCCCGGCCAGCTGGTCTCGCTGCTCCAGTGGGAAGGCGCCTTCCTGGGCCTCCTGGGCAGCGCCCTGGGCCTGGTGGCGACGCTGCTGCTCCGCGCAGGCCTCAACGCCCTGCATATCCAGATGCCCGCCCCGCCCGGCACCAGCCACGGCTACGAACTAGACATCCACTTCGTGCCCGCGGTCTACGCCATCGTGGCTCTCGGCCTCCAGGCGACCCTCCAGCTGAGCGCCCTGTTCCCGGGCCTCAAGGCCGCGCGTCTGCGCATCGTGGAGGCCCTGAGACATGTCTGAGCCCCTCGGGTGACTTCGCAGGCTGCGGGGCAGCCTGCGAAGTCGGGATCCGGGGAGGCTCAAAATCACGCCCGAGTGGGACGGTGCCTTACCATGAGTCATGGATTCGATGACGCCTGACCAGGTCCGACAGAGAAAGGCACCTCGCCCCGCCTGGTGGCTCGCCACCGGCTTCGGCAGCGGCTACCTGAAACCCGCGCCGGGCACCTGGGGAAGCCTGGCCGGCCTGGCGGCCTGGCTCGTGCTGGTGTGGATCGTCCGGGGTTGGGCCCTCCCGTCCTGGGTCCTCTTGGCGGCCCCGCCGGCCCTCGCCCTGATGGCCGTCTGGGCCGCGGATGGCGTGGTGAAGGAATCCGGCCAGAAGGATCCCTCCTTCGTGGTGGTCGACGAATGGGCCGGCTTATGGATCGCCCTGACGCCCCTGCTGTTCACGGTCACCGTCCAGCCCCAGCCCTGGCTGCTCTGGACCGCCCGCCTGGTGGCGCCCTTCATGCTCTTCCGCCTCTTCGACATCTGGAAGCCCGGGGTCGTGGACCGCGCCCAGCGGCTGCCCGGCGGCTGGGGCGTGGTGATGGACGACGTGCTGGCCGGCCTTCTTGCCACCCTGATCGTCTGGCCTCTGGACCGCTGGCTGGGCGCGCAGTCGCTCCTGCACCCGGGCATGTGGCGCTAGCAACCCTCAGCCGGCGGTTTCTTCCCGCAGCTTCTTCCACACGGCGGGCTCGCTGAGGCGGCCGGTCTCGTCGAAGTGGCGGCTCTCGATGAGGTAGCGGTAGCCCTGCTCGGTGAGGAACAACTGCCGGTTGCGGGCGAACTCCTGCTCGGTGGTGTCACGGCTGATGAGCGAGTAGAAGTAGCTCACGTTCCGCTCGCCCTTGGGGCGCAGGATGCGGCCCAGGCGCTGGGCCTCCTCCTGCCTGGAGCCGAAGGTTCCGCTCACCTGGATGGCCACGGACGCGTCCGGCAGGTCGATGGCGAAGTTGGCCACCTTGCTCACGATGAGCACCCGCAGCTGGCCCTCCCGGAACTGCCGGAAGAGCGTCTCGCGCTCCTTCTCGGGCGTCTGGCCGGTGAGCACGGGCGCGCCCAGCCGCTCGCCGATGATGCGGAGCTGCTCGAGGTACTGGCCGATGATGAGGATGTTGTCGGTCGGATGGCCTGCCAACAGCTCGTCCATCACGGCCATCTTCAGGCTGTTCTCGGAGGCGATGCGGAAGCGCTGGCGCTGGTCGGCCACGGCGTATTCCATGCGCTCGTCCGTGGGCAGGGGGACGCGGATCTCCAGGCAGTGAGCCGTGGCGATGAAGCCGTCCTTCTCCAGCATCTTCCAGGGCACGTCCACCCGCTTGGGGCCGATGAGGCTGAAGACGTCCTCCTCCTTGCCATCCTCGCGCACCAGCGTGGCCGTGAGGCCCAGGCGCCGCTTGGCCTGGAGCTCCGCCACCGCCCGGAACACCGGCGCGGGCAGCATGTGCACCTCGTCATAGATCACCAGGCCCCAGTTGGCGGCCTCGAAGAGCTTGAAGTGTTCGAAGGGCCCCGTCTTGCTCTTGCGATAGGTGAGGATCTGGTAGGTGGCGATGGTGACGGGCTTGATCTCCTTGGTGTCGCCCGTGTAGAGGCCCACCTGGTCTTCCGTGAGTGTCGTCTTGTCCAGCAGCTCCTGCTTCCATTGCTTCACGGCCGTGCCGTTGGTGGTGAGCACCAGCGTGTGGGTCTGCAGGGTGCCCATGCAGCCGATGCCGATGACGGTCTTGCCGGCTCCGCAAGGCAGGACCAGCACGCCGGCGCCACCGTCGGGCCCGCCGCCCGCATGGAAGACATCCACCGCCGCCTGCTGGTAGTGACGCAGGCCGAAGGGCTTGCCATTCTGCTTGGTGATGGGCGAAAGTTCGAAGGGCAGCGGATCGCCGGGCTTGTAGCCGGCCATGTCCTGCACGGGATGGCCCAGGCGGATGAGCTGCAGCTTCACCTCGCCGCGCATGCCGGTGTTCAGGTATATGCCCTTCTCATCGGGGTAGGGCTCGGCCAGCATCCCCTGCAGCGACTTCTGGTTCTCCAGCTCCCAGAAGAGGCCGCGATCGTCCATCTCCAGGGCCAGGCGATCGCCCTTGGCCACTAGGCGCAACTTGCCGTAGCGGGTGCCATGGTCCTCGATTTCCTGGAGCAGGTTCTGCGGTACGGGGTACTTGGACCAGGTATTCAGGGTCTCGATCATGTCCGCGCATGCGACGCCCGAGGCGGAGGCGTTCCAGAGGCTGAGCGGCGTGATGCGGTAGGTGTGGATGTGCTCGGGGCTCTTCACCAACTCTGCGAAGCGGGCCAGTTCGTCGCGCACCTGCTCGAACGCCGGGTTGGCCACCTCGAGCAGCAGCGTGCGGTCGCTCTGGACGATCAGCGGATTGTCGGGACGGAGGGCGATCACGGTGGCGGCAGACCCAAACCTTCAGCCTAGGGGCCAACGGCGGCAGGGTCAATGCGGGCCTCTGGCCAAAGGCCCGACCCTTGGTGCAAAAGCCAACTGGCACGTGCCTTTGCCTGTCGTATAGTTTGAAATCCCCCCGGCCCCCGATTCCGTTTCCCACCAAGGCCTCCGGGGCTTCTTCTCTGGAGACGCCATGAACGGCCGGGCGACCAAATCCGTATCCCTCCTCATTCTGTCCGCAGCCCTGTCCGGCCTCCTCGCCCAGGAGGGGAATCCTGCCGAGCGCCGCCGGAACCTGCCCTACCGGCAGAGCCCCCATGCCCTCGGCGGCCATGACCGGGCCGACCTCCGGCGGGACTGGAACCTCTTCTGGTTCAGCGGCAAGCCCAGCCCCGATTACCTTGACTACAAGAACCGGCTCGCGGGGCAGGAGACCCGCATCTGGGCGCCCAAGCACCTCCAGATCACCAGCGGATCCGCCCTTCCGGACGCCCTGGCCACCGGCCCGTCGGGCGTGGGCGGCACCTGGACGAACCTGGGGCCCTTCTCCCAGCTCACCAGCACGACGCCGGACATCGACAGCGGTCGACCCGTGGCCATCGTGCCCCACCCCACGGCCCCCACCCTCTATCTGGCCACCAGCGGCGGGGGTGTGTTCCGCTGCGACAACGCGGATCCGGCCGCCTCGGGCGATTGGACCTGGTATTCCGTGACGGATGCCCTGCCCGCCAGCAGCGGCGGTGGCAATGTCGCCGTGGGGGCTCTGGCCATGAGCCCGGCCAGTCCCACCACGCTCTACCTCGGAGCCGGCGACTTCTTCGACGCTGAGGGCCGCGGGTTCTTCAAGACCACGGACGGAGGCACGACCTGGACCGCCGCGCCCATCTCGAGCCTCGGCACCGCCACCCGCTCCTACGCCATCCTCCCCCTGGATGCCAGCCGGATCCTCTGGGCCACGAACGACGGCCTGAAGATCTCCACGGACGGCGGCTCCTCATTTGTCACCGCCACGGGAGGCCCGGCCACTGACCAGGTCTGGTCGCTGCAGAAGCTCACGGCCTCGGATCTCCTCTGTTCGGTGGAGGTCACCAATGGTTCCACCAGCACCGGCAGCATCTACTACTCCAGCAATGCCGGCGCCTCCTGGACCCTGGCCACCCTCCCCAGCCTCAGCTTCACGCCCGGCCGCATCACCATCCGGGCCGCGGGCGACGGCGCCACGGCCTACGCCATCCTCGAAGATCCCACCAATGCCAGCAGCTCCAAGGTCGCCCGGGGCGTCCTGAAGAGCATCGACAAGGGCGTGACCTGGACCTGGCAGGCGGCCCCCACAGTGAGTGGCGGCCTCTTCCAGGGCACGGGACCCGACATGACCACCGACGGGGGCCAGGGCTGGTACAACCACGGCCTTGCCGTGGACCCCAACAACCCGTTACGGATCTTCGTCGGCGCCAACCTCGCCCTCTACCGCTCGAGCGACGGCGGCCAGAGCTGGGTTCAGCTGACCCACTGGTACGGCAGCGGCCATGTCTATGCCCACGCCGACTTCCACGCCACGGCCTGGTCGCCCGATGGGTCCATGCTCTACGTGGCCAACGACGGTGGCTTGGCCGTGGTGCGGGATCCCTTCCGCGCCACCATCCCCACCACCTCTTACGACCTGGGCTTCCTGGACAACCGCCGCAACAAAGGCCTGGCCTCACATATGGTCTACAACGTGGGTTCCACCACAGCGACCAGCCCCTCGGATTCGAAGTGGCGCGTCTCCCTCGGCCTCCAGGACAACGGCACGCGCCTCCGGCAGCCCACCACCCCCGGAGGAACGCTCACGAGCACCGAGGGCGTCTTCGAAGATGAGATCGGTGGGGACGGCTTCGCCACCGTCTTCCATCCTGGCGATGGAACCCAGGTGCTCGGCAGCATCTACTACACAGACATCTACCGCAGCACCAATGGCGGTGGCACCTTCGGCGAATCCATCTCCGGCATCACCGAGGCGAACAACAAGGACCTCGCCCCCTTCGCGCCCAAGCTGGTCCCTGGTGACATCGCCCACCCGGCCGTGGTCTACACCTCCACCAACGGGAAGGTCTATCAAAGTACCGCCTTCGGGGCGAGTTGGGTGGCCATGGGCACCGGCGGGCTGCCGGCGCCCCTGAACATGTCCTCCACCACCACGACGACCGAGCTGTTCATCCGGAACCTGGCGGCCTCCCCCAGCAATGCCAACACCCTCGGCATCGCCGCCAACCAGTCCCGGGTCTACCTGACCACCAACGCTGGGTCCTCCTGGAGCAAGGCCGCCGCCCTGCCGGGGACCGGGGCCTCCCTGAGCTGCATCGCCTTCGATCCGGCATCGACCGCCACGGTGTACGTGGGGTCCGTGGCCACCAACGCCACGGCCAACCACCTGTGGAAGAGCACCAATGGCGGGGCCAGCTGGACCGCCATCGACACCGGCGCCGGATTCCCGTTCGGCATTCCCGTCCATGTGGTGAAGCCCGATCCCGTGACCGCCCAGAAGGTGTACGCCGGCACCGATTTCGGCGTGTATGTGAGTAGCAACGGGGGCTCCACCTGGAGCCGCTTCGGCAGCAACCTGCCCTTGGTGGCCGTGCGGGACCTGTACGTCGCCCCGGACGGCAGCTTCCTCCGTGCAGCCACCTACGGCCGGGGCGTGTGGGAGATCCGGACCGCCCAGAACCTCGACCTGAACGGCGATGGCGTGGTGGATCTGCGCGACCTGCTCTTCTTCGCGAAGTACTACGGCACCGCCAACGCCACGTGCGACCTGAACGGCGACGGCGTCGTGGACGACAAGGACCTCACCCTCCTGCTCGCCGGCCTGTGAGGAGAACGACCATGACCTACCTGAAGACCTTCCTCACCGGTTCCGCTGGGCTGGCCCTGGCGGCCATGCTGGCTTGCGGCGGAGGCGGCGGCGGATCCTCTGCCCCGGCCCCCACACCTCCGGCCACGAGCCTGAGCTATACCGACCCCACCTCGGGCTCCTATCTGCTCAAGAAGAACCCGGCGCTCTCCACCGCCACTCATCTCGTCCTGGATCTCGTGGGACCCACCTCCGGCACAGGCAGCGGCATCACCGCCACCTTCAGCGGGGACGCGGCGAGGGTGGCCTGGGTCAACGTCTCCGCCGCGGATCCCGCCGGCACCTTCGTCCAGAACGGCATGGCCTTCAACCTCGGCACGGCGCCCCTGATCCTCCATGGGAAAGCCAGCGGCGGCACCCTCCAGGTCACGGCGGCACAGAAAGGCGCCGGTAGTCCCGTCTCCCTGGGCGCAACCCTGCTGCGGGTCGCCCTCGATCTCAAGGCCTCTCAGCCGCCAGGTGCCGTCGCATTCAGCGCCGATGCCACCAAGTGCCAGGTGCTCGACGGAACGGGCACCATCGTCTCGCCCATCCTGATCTCTGTCGGCACCCTCGCCACCCAATGAGGGCACTCTGAGCGGGCGAACTCCCGCCGCCTTGAGGATGAATTAGAAGGCCACCAGCCATGCGGAAGTCAGGTAAGGTAGGGCCTGAATCCATCCGCTGAGGGATGCGGGCGGCGATTCGCTGCGGGGCCACCATGAATCACCTATCGGTCCGATGCCTCACCTTCGTGGCTCTGATCACGTTCCTGGCGTGCGGGGGTGGCGGAGGTGGGTCTTCCACTCCGCCCCCCCCACCGCTTCCGACCATCAGCGCCGTCAACCCCACCCACGGAAGCCCCGGCACCCCGGTGGTTCTTTCCGGGACGAACCTTCTTGGCGCCACCGCCGTGTCCTTCAACGGACAGCCCGCCTTCTCGTTCTTGGTGGTGAGTGCCTCCGAAATCGATGCCGTGGTGCCGGGCAACGCCACCACAGGAGCCATCCGGGTCACCACCCCCACCGGCTCGGCCTCCTCCCCCACCTTCTCGGTGGATGCTGCCCAGCCTCCCAGCCTAACGTTCTTCGCACCGTCCGTCCTCAGCCCCGGTTCCGTGGTCACCCTGACAGGCCTGCACTTCGTGGGCGCCACCCAGGTGCGGTTCAACGGCGTGGCAGCCGCCTCCTTCTCCATCACCAGCGATACCCAGATCCTGGCCATCGCGCCTGCCGGCCTGACGGCTGGGACCCTTTCGGTGACGACCCCGGGTGGCACCGCCACCTCCAGTACCGCCTACACCGTGAGCAATGCGATCCAGGTGTTGATGAACACTGGCTTCGAGCAGGCTTCGCCCATCATCTGGAAGGGCGATACCGGCATCATCCAGGGGGCCTCGGCCAGCACCCCGGGCGTGGTTCCCCATGGCGGAACGCTGTTTGCCTGGCTGGGCGGGTACGGGTCGATCCAATCGGATCAGATCACCCAGGACCTCTACATCCCCGGGTCGGCCCAATCCGCGACGGCCACCTTCTACCTGAAGATCCTCACCGCCGAGCCAAGCAGTGGAGGGGCCAAGGACTCCGTCATCATCGAGGCGCTGGACACCTCCGGCACAGCCCTCAGTACCCTGCTCACCAAGACGAACCTCGATGCTTCCGACTACACGGCCTATTCCGTGGACCTGCTCCCCTACAAAGGACAGGTCATCCGCCTGTCGTTCAGGAGCCAGGAGGATGCCCAGAATGCCACCAGCTTCCTGCTCGACGACGTGGTGGCCAAGATCGGCGCTCCAACCGCGGATCTCAAGCCGATCATCTCTAGCTTCTCACCCTCCTCCGGCATCGCGGGTGAAGTGACCGTCCAGATCTCCGGAATGAACTTCTTCGGGCTGACCAATGTGACCATCGGGGGTGCCAGCGCCGTTCCGACGCTCACCGATGGCACAAGCCTTTCCGTCGGAGTGCCGATCAACGCCACCATCGGAAGCGCCCCCATCAGCCTGACCAACGCCCAGGGCACCGGGGTTTCCAGCCAGGCCTTCTCCGTGATCTATGGCGTTCCCCTGGTCAAGGGCATGAACCCGACCCAGGGCCCCGTCGGAACGCCCGTGGTCATCACCGGCAGCTACCTGGGCTATCCAGGCACGACCCTGACCTTGAACGGCGTGACCATCCCGCCGACCAGCCTGAGCGCCACCCAGATCACCTTCACGGTGCCCACGGGGGCCACCTCCGGCAACCTGGTCATCAGCACGCCCGGCGGGACGGTGACCCAGACCTTCACCGTCAACTCGGCCAGCACCTCCCTGGACCTCCACATCGAGAAGATCCAATTCACCCAGAGCACGCAGACCCTCGACAACTCGGTCCCCATCGTGGCCGGGAAAAATGGTCTGATCCGGGTCTTCGTCCTCGCCAACAAGACGAACTCCGCGGCTCCGGCTGTCCAGGTCACCCTCCTGAACAATGGCCTCCCCGTGAGCGGCTATCCGAAGACGCTCGCCTCCCCTGCCAGCAGCACCCCGCTCTCCCTGAACGAGTCCCTGCTCACCAACAGTTGGAACCTGCCGGTCGCTGGCACCGACCTGACGACGCCCACCGGCAGCGGATACAGCCTCCAGGCCATGGTGGATCCTGGGGGCTCGATTCCCGAAGCCGATGAGACCAACAACACTGCGGCGGTGGCCCTGAGTGGCACCACGGTCCCGATTTTCAGGACCACCATCTTCCCGGTCACGCTTTCCACCGGCACCGGCAACATCACCGAGGCCAACAAGGGCGCATGGGTCGCCCGGCTGGCGAAGATGTACCCCGTGGCCAGCGTGGATGTCGTCGTGGGTGCCACCTTCACCTCCTCGGTGACTCTCAAGTCAGATGGCACGGGATGGGACACCCTGCTCAACGACCTCACGGCCAAGCACCTGGCCGATAACGCCACGGATCGCTACTACTTTGGCGCCCTGAAAGTCACCTACAACTCCGGGGAGGCCGGCCTCGGCTGGGTTCCATCTTCGAGCAGCTCTTTCAAATACCGCACCGCCATCGGGTGGGACAAGACGGGTTTCCAGGATGGTGGCAATTTCCCGGAGGTCTTCGCCCACGAGACCGGCCACAACATGGGCCGTCCGCACAGCCCCTGCGGCGGTGCCGCCGACCCCGATCCCAACTACCCCTATGCCGGTGGACTCATTGGCGTCTGGGGTTATGACACCACTGCGAGCCAGCTGAAATCGCCCAGCGCCTACAACGACATCATGGGCTACTGCTCACCCAATTGGGTCAGCGACTACGTCTACAGGAAGATCCTTGATTTCCGGGGCGCCACCGGCGGCTTCCTCGCGGTGGGCGCCGAGGACGCTCCCTTGCCCAAGGAACAGGCCGCGGCCCGGGAGTGCCTGATCGTCCGGGGGATCGTCCACGAGAATGGCGAGGTGGAGTTCCTCCCCTCCTTCCGGACCCGCGCACTCCCGTCCGCTGCGTCCGAGGCCGGAGATTACTCGCTGGAATGCCTGGACCAGAAGGGCCTCCCCGTCTTCACCACGCCCCTCGAGCTGATGGATCTCGGGTGCTGGCCCAAGGAACGCGTGCGGCACTTCGTCATGGCGCTTCCCATCGAGGCGACTGTTCTCGATTCTCTGGCCAGGTTGAACGTCCTCAAGAACGGCAAGGTCCTCACCAGCCTCCGGGCCACCTCCGGAGTGGCCCCGGCACCCGAGGTCCAGCGCCTCTCGCCGGACAAGGTCCAGCTCACCTGGGACGTCTCGGTGCATCCCGCCGCCCTCGTCCGCGATGCGGACACCGGCGAGGTCATCGCCATTCTGACCGGCGGTCGCCAGACGTTCACGACCCGGGCGAAACGCTTCGATCTGGCGCTCAGCGATGGCGTGGCGGGACGCGCCTTCCAGGTCAAGACTCCCGAGTAGACAGGATCCCCGCCCGCCCCGCGAAAAACGCCCGAGGCCTGTCGGGCGTTTTTTCCGCGTGAGCGTTCCGGGGTTCCGTGGGACACTGGAGGATCATCTGTACCCAGGTGTCCATGCCGTTCAACCACTACCAGCTCCTTTCGAACTGCTCGGATGAGCAGCTCAGGACCATTTGCGAGCGCCGCCGCCTGCCCATTCCCCTGCGCTGGGAGGATGAGGCCGAGGGCCGGGTCCGCCTGCTCAAGACCATGGTCTTCCACCTGGAGGACCATAAGCGTCTGTCCGACACCCTGGCCGACCTGGACAGCGGTTCCCTGGTCGCCCTGAAGCACCTGGCGAACGAGGGCACAGTGCCCTCCGAACCCGTGATTGATATTCTCCGGGGGCTGGGACTGATCCTGCCCGGCGGCGAGGGTTGGATCGTGCCCGAGCGCGTGGCTGATGCCCTGGATGACTTCGATGACGGCGCCCTGACCTTCCAGGCTCCGGAGGGCGTGAAGCTACGGGCCGCCGAGCCCTTCCGGTTCTCCCTGGCCCTCACGAGCGTCCTGTTGCGCTGCGTGGCGGGACTGCGCGTCTTGAAGGGCGGTCTGCCCGCGAAAAAAGAGCTGGGCCAGCTCATGCAGCGCAACGCCATGCTGCAGGAGGAACAGGACGCCACCCTGCTCTTCACCCTGCTGCACCGCCTGGGCCTCCTGTGGAGCCGCGAAGGGCGCGTGGAGACCCTGCTGCCCGCCGTCACGAGCCACCCGCCCCGCTGGGTGGCCGAGCGGGCCTTCGCCAGTCTGCTGGAGCACGACCTCAAAGCCTGGGGCATGCCGCCCGCGGAAGACCGCCACTTCCTCATGCAGCATCTGCTGGAACGCCGAAGCCAGACCCTCGCCGTCCAGCCCTTCCTGGCCTTCCTCAAGACCCTCCACCCCCTCGACGAGGAGCGCACCCGCACGGTGTTCCTGCCCTTCCTGGGGCGGATGGGCATCATCCAGGGGGATGACGGCTACGCGCACCTGCGCCTCACGGAGCACGGCGAGGCCCTGGCCCATGAGTACCTGCTGCGCGACCTGAAGGGCACCGCCGCCCACTGGCAGCCCCTGGAGATCGATCAGCCCATGATCCTGCAGCCCACGCTGGAGCTGCTGACACCCCTGCTGCAGAACCCCCACCGCCTGCTCCAGGTGGCCCAGCTGGCGGATGTCGAGGCCCTGGACGCCATGGGCACCTTCCGCGTGAGCCACGCCACCCTGGTGCGCGCCCTCGACGCCGGCGTGCTCCTCGAGGAGCTGGGCCAACGCCTGGGCGCCTCCACGCAGACCCTGCCCCAGCCCCTGCTCCAGTTGCTGGAGGACCTCTCGCGCCGGGTGGGCGAGGTGGAGGTGCACCAGGGCGTGCGGCTCGTGCGCGCCCGCACGGCCCACTTGGCCGACGAGCTGAAGCTGCGCCCTGAACTGGCCCCCCTGAAGCTGGCCACGCTGTCCGACACTGTCCTGGAGGTGCGCGGCGACGGCAATGCCCATGCCCTCCTCAAGCAGGCGGGCTTCATGCCCAAGCCCGGACGCTTCCTGGCCCTGAGCGTGGATTCGGACGAGAAGTTCTACCTCTGGGCGCTGGCGGCACTCGCCTTCGTGGACGAGAAGGGCATGAACCACCACCTGGAACCCGTGCAGCAGATGGTGCGCTCGGCCCTCCAGAAGCTCCACGACGAGGATCCGGCCCTCTACCAGGAAGTGCAGCGCCGCATCCCGATGCTCCACCTGGGTGGCGAGGACCAGCTGGCCGAAGAGGTGCAGCGCATCCTCGAATACGCCGCGGGGCATACGCTCATGGTGGAACTCACCTACCTGCCTCCGGCCGCCCACCGCACGCAGCTGCGGCGGGTCTCCCCCCGCACCATCCAGGAGGACCACCTGCTGGCCTTCTGCCACCTCCACCAGGAGGAGATGGCCTTCCGCCTCACCCGCATCCAGGGCGTGAAGCTCCTGAACGAGCGCGGCTGGACCCCGGCCAACCACAGCCAGGCAGGATGAGACAAGAGAAGAGCCGGCTTTGCCGGCTCTTCTCTTTCCCCATCCCCCGGAGGCGCGGTGCTGCGGCTACTGCTGCGGCTTGACCTTCACCCGCTGGTAGTCGTCGCCCTGGAATTTCAGGGGCTTCTCCACGGGAATGACCAGGTAGGGCTCAGTCTTGCGCCCACCCTGCTTCGAGGCTAACTGAAGCTGCTGTTGGACCTCCTCCTTGGCCTGGCGCTCCCTGGCCACCTCGGCGGCATGGGAGGCAGCCATCCGGCTGAGCTCCTGCTCCTGGTGCTGGGCCTGGAGGGCGAGCCCATCGGCCCGCTGCTTCTGCTGGAAGCCCCAGGCACCCAGGCCGGTCAGGACGGCCAGGAGCGGCAGGGCCGCGGCGGC
Source organism: Geothrix campi (assembly GCF_024609265.1). GTDB lineage: Bacteria > Acidobacteriota > Holophagae > Holophagales > Holophagaceae > Geothrix > Geothrix campi. The sequence goes on from NZ_JANHMP010000003.1 coordinate 75,834, forward strand.
CAGCAGGCCCCAGGTGGGGCGCTTGCGCTCCGTGCGGCGGCGGCGCTGGGCCTCCCGGCGCAGATCGTCGGCCAGGGCGGCGAGTTCCACACTGGGCACCGCGGGGGCGCTGGCGGTCACGGGCCCGAGGCCCAGAAGATCGCGGAGTTCCGCCCGCAACTGGACATCTTCGGCGGGTTCGAAACGCCGGGTTGGATCAGACCAGGACATGCACGCCTCCAGTGGGGTTGAGCTGATCTTTGAGTTGGGCCTTGGCCCGGTGGATGCGGGTCTTCACGGTGGCCTCGGGAATGCCGAGGATGTCCGCGATCTCCCGGATGGAAAGGCCCTCGACCACGAAGAGCCACAGCGCCTCGCGGAAGGTGGGCGAAAGCAGACGCATCCGCTCCCGGACCTCCTGGTTCAGCACCTGGTCGTCGGCCCCTCCGGCCAAGCCGGGCTCGGACACGGACTCCAGGCTGAGGTTCTGGTTCTTCATGGGGCGGCGCTCGGTCAGGGAGAGGGTGCGGACGGTGCCATACAGGAAGGCGGTGGGGTGTTCCACCCGCACCTCCCGCTGCATGAGGATGACGAAGGCCTCCTGGGCAATGTCTTCCGGGAAGGTGGCCCCGTAGCGGCGGGCATAACTCACCAGCCGCGGGTAAAGCTCTGCAAAGGCGCTGTGAAACGCCTCCTCGCTGCCGAACGGGGTTTCCTGGGGGGACTGCTCCATGCGGGGCTCCGACGTTCTAGGATGCACCAACCAGAGGTGAAGTTCCGGGCTAGGCTGGAGTCCATGGATTCGCCCCTGCAAGCCTGGCGCGACACCCTCGAGGAACTGGGGGTGATGGGCTTCGTCCGCGAGCCGATGGCCGCCGCCCCAGAGCCGCCCCTGCCGGCGGCGGCCCCCCGGCCCGTCGCCGCACCCCGCCCTACGGTCCGGCCCGCTCCTGCCCCCTCTGTGGCCTACACCCCCCCCACGGACCCCATGGGTTGCCCGACGCCGGAGATCGTGGCCGCCGCGACCACCCTCCTGGAGCTGGAGCAGGCCATCCGGGGCTGCCTCGCCTGCCCGCTGGGCCCAAACCGCCTGAAGTTCGTCTTCGGGGAGGGGGACCCCCGGGCCCGGCTCATGTTCGTGGGCGAGGGGCCCGGCCGGGATGAGGATCTGCAGGGCCGGCCCTTCGTGGGCAAGGCCGGCGAGCTGCTGGACAAGATGATCGGCGCCATCGGCCTGAAACGCGAAGAGACCTACATCGCGAACGTGGTCAAGTGCCGGCCCCCGGACAACCGCACGCCCAGCCCCGACGAGGCCCGGACCTGTCTCGGCTACCTGCGCCGCCAGATCGAGTTGATCCAGCCCGCCGTGATCGTCACGCTGGGCGCCACGCCCCTGCGCGAGCTGGTGGGCGTCAGCGAAGGCATCACGAGGGTGCGGGGCCAGTGGAAGCGCGTCCGGATCGGCGACCGCGACATCCCGGTCATGCCCACCTTCCACCCCGCCTACGTGCTGCGCCAGTACACCCAGGATGTGCGTCGCGCCGTGTGGGAGGACCTGAAGGCGGCGAAGGAGTGGGTGGACAAGGCCGAAGGAGCGTAATCCCCAAGCCTCCGACTACAACACGGGGGAGGTCTGAACCCGAAGGGCGAAGAAGGCGGTGAGGGCCGGGACGGGCCAACCCGCCGGGAGCGGACACCCGGTAGCTGAGAGCCAATGGCCACCTGTGTCATGCTAGGCCCAGCTTTCGAGGTCGGCCCATGCGTCTTGTGAACGTGTTCTTCTTCGTGCTCCTCGCCTTCGTACTCTTCGTACTGGGCAACCTGTACCTGACCAACCACGACCTGCTGGTGCGCGAAGTCGTCATCTTCGGCGAAGACATCAAGATCCAGAGCGTCATCCTCCTGGCCTTCCTGCTGGGCTTCCTGTTGAACGTGCTCTACACCGGCATCATGGAAGTGGTGCGGTTGGTGCGCGGATTGAACGCCTCCGCCGACACGCGGCTGGTGAAGCGGATCTCCGAGCGCATGCAGGACGCCCGCGACCTCATGGCCCACGGCCTGCCCCGGGAAGCCAAGGAAATCCTGGAGAGCATCCTCGATCAGCGCAAAGAACACGTGCCCGCCCGCCTGCTCATGGGTGAGGTCCTCCTGAAGACCGGCAGCACGGATGAGGCCGTGAAGCTCTTCCAGGCCCTCTGTGATGACGAACCGGACCTGGTCGAGGCCGCCTATCATCTGGCCGAGGCCCTAGTCGCCTTGCGGAATCCTGATGCCGCCGCCGCCGTGCTGGGCAAGCTGGCCTCCAGCCATCCCAAGAAGGCGCTGCGCGCCTGGCGGCGCCTGCGGGCCATCCACATGGACGCCCAGCGCTGGGAAGAGGCCCTGGAGGCCCAGAAGAAGCTGCAGGCCCACTTCGCCAGCGACCTCACCCAGGGTGAGAAGGCCCAGGGTGCCGCCCTCGCCTTCCAGGTGGGCATCGCCAAAGTGGAGGCGGACCAGTTCAAGGACGCCGCCCAGATCTTCCAGCAGGTCATCAAGGACGAGCCCGACTTCGTCCCCGCCTACCTCAGCCTGGGCCGCTGCATGATCCTCCAGGACCAGGAGGCCCAGGGCCTGGAGATCTGGCTGGAGGGCTTCCGCAAGACCGGGGAAGGCACCTTCCTGCAGGAGATCGAGGACTACTTCATCCAGCTGGGCCGCCCCGAGGATGGCTTGGCCCTCATGCGCAAGGTGGCCGCCACCTCCAAGCACGGCACCACCGCCAAGTTCTTCCTGGGCAAGATGCTCTACCGCCTGGAGATCCTCGACGAGGCCCTGGACCTGTTCCAGGAAGTGCGCAGCCAGGTGGTCTACAGCCCAATCCTGTTCTTCTTCATGGCCAAGATCCACAGCCGACGTGGCCGCCTGGACGCCGCCCTGAACGAGTACCGGCAGCTGCTCCGCAACCTGGGGGTCCTCAAGCTCCGCTTCGAGTGTGCCGTCTGCGGCCACAAGACCCAGGACTATGTGGACCGCTGCGACAGCTGTGGCAGCTGGAACAGCAACCACTTCCTCTTCAAGGAAAGCGATCTGCCCGAGAACCCCATCCGCGGAGGGGAGTCGGGCAGCTGGATGGCGATGCTCTGACGGGTCAAAAATGGCGCTGCAATGCAGCGTCATTTTTGGGCACCCGTCGAGCAGAGCATCACACCCAGGTAGGCCTCACACCCCATCGAAGCCTGAGATCCGTCGAGCAGAGCATCACGACCAGGTCGGCCATCCCATCCCATGTCCCGACGCAGCGTATACAAAAAAGGCGCTGTCGGCGCCTTTTTTGCAGTAACAGCGAGACTTAAAAAGCAGTACTCCCCCTACGCAATGGCCTGTCGAATATCGAACAGGAGGCGTTTGAGCTCCAGCTCGGAGAGGTTGAGCGGCACCTGCTGCTTCACCTCCTCCTTGCGGTAGAAGGCGATGCGCTTCACCACGACCTTGTTCTTCCCAAGGCTGATCTCATTGAATTGGATCTGGTTGTCGTCCTTGTAGGGCGGCAGGCTGCGGAGCTGGATATACATCCCCCGACGGTCGTGGTCCACGATCTCCAGCCGCTCCTTCAGGTAGTTCACCTGCTCCGACAGGCGTTCGGCCTTGGTCTTCAGCTTGGCGAAGCTGAGCCGCTTCGGTGCATGGCACTCCAGGACCATCTCGCCCAGTTGGACCCCGTCATCGCCCCGCCGAAGGAAGCCCTCCAGGGTGCCGTCCAACTCCAGGTCTGCCTGGCGGAAGGTCTCGAACCCCTGGAATTCACCTGGCAGGACGGAATCGTCGTAGCGTTTGGCCTTGCGGGACAGCTTCATGGCGTACCTCGGAAGGGTGGGACCTTCCTCTAGGGCCAGAGCCGTGCCAGGGAATCAATGCCGCGGCATGTTTAGCACATTGCCTGCATTATCAGGACTTCCTTTCATCTTCTGCCGAGCCGGACCTGCCCAGATGAGGCTCATTCTCTTTACACATGACCACAAGTGGCCATATCTAATTCGTTATTGATCACTTTTCGACAGGCTCGACTTTGGGCCAACGCCTGCGGTAGATCATGCGGTCCAGTGCCCGGCTGTAGGGGCTCCAGGAACCGCTGTCCGATTCGTCCTTGGTGGCCCTGAACATCACCTCCAGCTTGCCGTCGAGGTCGTCCAGGTAGTGGACTAGCAGAGCCTCCGGGGTCTTGGGAAGCACCGGCGACCCGAATTCCAGGCGGCCGTGATGGCTGAGGACAATATGCAGGATCTGCAGGCGCAGGTCCTCCGGGAACTCGGGGATCTTGCCCACCGCCCCACTGATCCAATCGGCCTCCAGGGCGATGTGGCCCAGCAGGTTGCCCGCATCCGTGTACCCGAAGCTGCGCTGGTAGCTCAGCTCGGCGGTCTTGCCCACATCGTGCAGGAAGACGCCGGCCAGTACCAGATCTCGGTTCAGGTCCTGGTAGTGCTGGCAGGCGTGATCGGCCATGCCCGCCACCGAGAGGGTGTGCTCCAGCAGACCCCCCAGGTAGACGTGGTGCATGGACTTGGCGGCCGGGGCCTGGGCGAAGGCGGCGCGCAGATCCGCATCCGCCACGAACAGCGCCTCCAGCAGGCGGCGGATCCAGGGGTCCTGCACAGAGGCTATGCGCCCATCCAGTTCCGCGAGCATCTCGGTCACCGGACGGGCGCTGACGGGGAAGAAGCGGGAGAAATCGCCCACCTCCGCGTCCGGGGCGAAACGCACCTTGTCCAGCTTCATCTGGAGGCGGCCGTTGTAGCTGGTCACCGAACCCTTCACCCAGAGGAAGACATCGGCCCGCACGGCCTCCATGTCGCCTTCGATGGCCCGCACATCCCACAGGAAGGCCTTGAGGTCACCCGAGGCGTCCACAAGCTTCAGCTCCAGGTACTCGCTGCCCTTGGCGCTGATCTTGTACGCCGCCTCCTGGGCCAGGAGGAAGCCCTGGAAGGCGCCGCCTTCTTTCAGGGTTCGGAGGATCGGCTGGTCGGGCATGGATGCTCCTGGCGTCCCATCAGGCTCGGGCGGCCGATGCGACAGCGGATGTCAATGATTGCGCGGAGGCTTGGAGGGCGGCGAAAAGGGATCCTCGTCGCCGTAGCCCAGGTCTAGGGGCAGCCGCTTGTCCTCCAGCACCTCGAAGAGCGACCACTGGTCGGCCTTCTTCACATTGCCTTCGGGCAGAGAGAGCACCCGGACCTTTAGCACCCGGTTGTAGAGCGGGAACTCCAGCTCATCCTGGACCTTCAGCTCGTGGCTGGCCTTCCGGGGCACACCGTTCACACGCACCATGCCCTCGTCGCAGAGCTGGTTGGCCAGCTCGCGCCGCTTGATGAGCAGGCTCTTCTTGAGGAAGGCATCGAGGCGCACGGCATCAGCCTTTCAGGATCTGTTCCTTGGGCACCTGGTAACGGATATTCGCGCGCTTCCGCAGGTTCGAAAGGTACTGCTCGATGGCGTTCTGGGCCTTGGGCTCCTGGAGCTTCTCGAGGATCTTGGCCTTCACCTCGGTAAAGTCCTTCACCGGTGCGTCCTCCAAGGCGATGAGCTGGATCAGGTAGAGGTCCTTGTCGGTCTCGATGGGAGCCGAAACCTGCTCGGGCTTCAGCTTCACCGCGGCGTCCTCGATGCTGGCGCGGAGGAAGCCTTTGTTCATCCAACCCAAATCGCCGCCGGTGGCCTTGCTGGGGCTCACGGAGTTCTGCTTGGCCAGCTCCTCGAAGGACTTGCCGGCCTTGAGCTCGGCCTGGATGGCTTCCAGCTTCTTGCGGGCCTCGGTCTGCTCCTCGGCCGTGGCGCCCTTCGCCAGCACCAGCTCGCGAATGCGGAAGCGGCTGGGGAGGCGGTACTCCTCCTTGTGGTCTTCGTAGTAGGCGCGCAGCTCGTTGTCCTCCACCGCCACCTTGGAGTAGACCTCGCGCTGAAGCACATACTGCTGAATGGCTTGCTGCTTCTGGCGCTTCATGAACTCGGGGAGGCCGATGCCCAGGCTGCTCCGCAGGGCCCGTTCCAGGTCCGCGTCCGTGGCGAAGTTGTTCTCCTTCTTGATGCCGTCAATGCTGGCGCGTACGTACTCGTCTGTGATCGGCGAACCCAGCTCGGTGCCCTTGTCCTCCAGCAGGTAGGCGTCCACCATCCCCTGCAGTGTCTTCTCCCGGGCGCCTTGCAGCTTCTCGTCCAGTTCCTTGCCGGAGAACTGACGGTAGAGGGCCGCGTTCTGCTGTTCCACGGCCTGGGTGAGATCACGGCGGGTGATGATGTGGCTGTTCACGATGACGAGGATCTCCTCGCGCACTTCAGCGGAGGCGATCAGCCCCGCGGGCGCCAGGAGCGCCAATGCCAGGATGGGGTTCAGTGCCTTCAACGGGCACCTCCCTTGGGGGCTTCCCCAGTCTTGGGGTCGGTCGGGATATCCACCTTGGGAGCGGCCTTCGGCGCCTCGGAAGCCTTGGGGGCCGGAGCCTTCTCCGTGGGCGCGGGTTTGGCCAGCTCGAAGGGGATCTCCTTCCGGAGGCTTTCCATCAGTTCACTCCAGACCGCCGCCTGCCGCTCGCGCTGCGCGCCCTGCTCGGCCACGGATTTGGCCTCCTCGAAGGGCACCTGACGCGCGGCCTTGCGGCTCACCACCTTGACGAGGTGGTAGCCGAACATCGTCTTCACGGGCGCGCCCACCTTGCCCAGAGGCTGGGTGCGAGCGGCGGCGCCGAACTCGGGAGCCCAGGCGGAGGGATCGGCGTCCTCGTAGAGCCCGCCGTTCTCCTTGCTGCCGGGGTCGTCACTGTACTTTTTCGCCAGAGCCTCGAACTTGGCCCCCTTCTTCAGCTCGGCCTGGATCTTCGCGACCTTGGCCTTGGCCTCGGCCTCGGTCAACCCCGTGGCCTCGCCCTCATGCTTCACGGACACCAGGATGTGGCGGACGCTGGCCAGCTCGGGCTGCTTGAAGCGGTCCTTGTTCTTCTCGTAGAAGGCCTGCACATCCGCCTCGGAAACCACGAGCTTCTTCTGGAGGGCCTCGCCCTCCTTGGCCAGGAACTCGCGGGCCAGCAGGTCATCCCTGGTGCGATCGACGGCCCGCTGGAATTCGGGCGTCTTGTCCAGTTCCATGCGCTTGGCCTTCACGGCCAGGAGCTTGCTCTCGGCCATGCGCTTGACGAACTCCTCCTTGCCGCCCTGGAGCATGAGGATCTGCATCTGCTCCTGCTGGGGCAGCAAACGGAAGGCAGCCTGGAAATCGGCCTCGGTGATGGGCTCGCCGCCCACCTTGGCCAGCACCACCTCTTCGGGCTTGGGGGTGGGGGCCTGGACGGGCGCGGCAGCCTGGACTTGGACGGGAGCCGTGGCGGGCGCCTTCGCAGGCTCCTGCGCAACGACACCAAGGGCGATCAGGGAGATCAGGGAGGCACGGAGCATGGGGTTCCTTGGTTGAGGTGAGGGCTGCCTTAGCGGCGACGCCCCCCGAGAAGGTTCATCAGGGAGATGAGGATGTTGTAGAGGCTCACGAACAGCGCCAGGGCGAAGCCGGCAGGGTCGCCGAAGTCGTCCGTGCGGAGCATGGCGGACGTGTCCCAGAGCAGCTTGGCCGAGCAGGCGATGACGGCCACGCCGGAGATGATCAGGCTGAAGGTCTCCAGGTGGAAGATGGCCGCGGCCAGACTGCCGAAGAACATCACGGCGATGCCCACGATGACGAAGTTCCGCAGGAAGCTGAAATCCTTCTTGGACACGAAGGCGGTGACCGTCAGGGTCATGAACACCACGCCCGTGAGGCCGAAGGCCATGAAGACGGGCCTGAACCCGGCGCCCTGGGCCAGCGTCAAGGCCACGATGCCCGCGATGACCCCCGAGATGAAGGTAAACAGCACATAGGCCACCCGGTTGAGGGGCTTCCGCCGACTGACCCGGGAGGCGAACATCAGCGACCCGAACTGGACGCCGAAGAGGACCCAGAACCAGAAGCGGCCGGCCACCGCGATCAGGGCATTCCCGACCAGGGGCGCGCTGAGGGCGCCCAGGGCCGCCACGGCAAATCCGCCCATGAGCCACAAGTAGACGCTTCGGACAAAATCGACGCGGGACTGCGCTCCGGTGGAAGCTCCCTGCCACGACTGCTGATAATCCATGCCACGCTCCAAGGGGGACCCGTGGTGGATCCCCCTCAGATCCTAACATTCCCCCACCCTTACCCTGCCTCCAAGGACCCTGAGGTTCCATGATCCCCTCCCCCTGGCGGCAACGCCTTTGGCAGCAGGCCGAACGCCGCCGGGCCCTGGGCCGGGACCGGGCCATCCACCCCCCCGCAGGAGTGGATTTCTGCTCCAACGACTACCTGGGCCTGCGGCGGGATCCCCGCCTGGCCGAGGCCGCCGCGTCGGCCGCCCGCGAGCACGGGTCCGGCGCGGGCGGAGCCCGCCTCCTGCGGGGGAGCACCCCCCTGCACGACGATCTGGAAGCCCGCCTCGCCGCCTGGAAGGGTACTGAGGCCTGCCTCCTCTTCAACACGGGCTTCCAGGCCAATGCCACCCTCCTGCCCGCCCTGGTGGGCTCCGGCGACGCCGTCTTCTCCGACGCCCTCAACCACGCCTCGCTGGTGGACGGCTGTCGCCTGGCCCGGGCCGGAGGGGCCCACATAGGCATCTACGGGCACCTGGATCTGGCGGATCTCTCCGACCAGCTGACCGCCTGGCGATCTGCCGCCCCGGCCGGCGCCCTGGCCCTGGTGGCCACGGATGCCGTGTTCAGCATGGACGGCGACGCCGCGGACCTGCCGGCCCTCCTCGAATTGTGCGAGCGCCACGAAGCCCTCCTGCTCATCGACGAAGCCCACGCCACGGGCCTGCTAGGCGCCGATGGCGCTGGTCTGGCCCAGTTCCAGGGCGTCCACGGCCGGGTGCCGCTGGTGATGGGCACCCTCGGCAAGGCCCTGGGAGCCTTTGGCGCCTTCATCTGCTGCGAAGGCCTGCTGCGGGAGCACCTGCTGAACACCGCCCGTGGCTTCATCTTCTCCACGGCCCTGCCTCCGCCGGTGGTGGGCGCGGCCCTGGAGGGCGTGCGCCTCGCCCGCACCGAACCTTGGCGGCGTGAGCGGGCGCTGGCCTTCGCCCGGCATCTGCGGAGCAGGCTGGGGCAGCCCGACCAGCCCTCCGCCATCGTCCCCGTGCCCGTGGGCCCCGACGCCGAAGCGGTGCGCCTGGCGACGCGCCTCCAGACCCGCGGCTTCGACGTGCGCGCCGTGCGCCCCCCCACCGTGCCGGAGGGCACCGCGCGCCTGAGGATCACCACCGGCGCCCACCTGGACGAGGCCCAGGTCGACGCGCTTTGTGAGGCCCTGGACCTTCCCTGAGCCAGGCGCCCAAGGGGCGAGTCCCGGGGTTGAATCCGGCGCGGCCCGCCCCGTTCTGTCTATCCTTCCACCTAGGGTCCCAGGCCCGCACGGACCACCCCTGACGCCACGGAGGCTTCCATGCGCAAGAAGCTCTACATCGCCGCCTACCACCAGTCCAAGTTCGGGAAGCTGCTGGGCATGACCGTGCCGGAGATCCTCCAACGGGCCGCCACGGAGACCGTCGCCCAGGTGGGCGCCGATCCCGCCGTGGTGGACGTGGCCTCCGTGGGTGCCGTGTGCAACGTCTCCCTGAACGCCCAGGGCCTCCTGTCGGGCCTCGTGGCCATGGTGCCCGGCCTGGGCGGCAAGCCCATCGAATCCGTGGAGAACGCCTGCGCGTCCGGCGGCGGGGCCATCCTGTCCGTGGCCCACAAGCTGCTGGTCGGCGACGGCGAAGTGGGCCTGGCTCTCGGCTACGAGAAGATGCGCGACGACGAAGGCAAGATGGACGGCAAGCTCATCGGCCAGGTGCTGGGCTACTTCTCCCATCCGGACGAACGCCCTGGCAAGACCTACATCTTTCCCCACCTCTTCGCCGAAGTGATGGACGTCTACATGAGGCACTGGAGCGTGTCCGAGCGAGATCTGGCCGCCATCGCCGTCCAGGAATACGCCAACGCGAACGCCAATCCGTACGCCCAGATGCAGAAGGTGAAGGTCACCCTCGACGAGGCCGCCACCATCGGCGACCGCAACCGCTACCTGATCGAGGGGCTGCCCATGAAGACCTATGACTGCTCCCAGATCACGGACGGCTACGCGGGCCTCCTCATCGCCACGGAGGAGGGCCTGGCCCGCCTCGGCGTGACGAAGGCCGACTGCGTGGAGCTGGCCGGCTACGCCCAGGCCACCGATCCCCTGCTCAAGGCGGGCCGCGACGTGCTCCACCCCGCGGGAGCCCAGCGCGCCATGGCCCGGGCCTACGAGCTGGCGGGACTGTGCCCGGCGGACATCAACGTGGCGGAGATCCACGACTGCTTCACGGTGATGGCCGCCCTGGGCACGGAGGTCATCGGCAAAGCCGAGCCGGGGCGAGGTGCCGCCTACTGGGTGGACGGCAAGGCCGCTCCCAAAGGCGAGTGCGGCATCAACACCTCGGGCGGCCTCATCGCCAAGGGCCATCCCGTGGGCGCCACGGGCATCGCCATGGTGGGCTGGTCCGCCTGGCAGCTTCTCGGCAAGGTGCCGGCGGACCTCCAGGTCCCCGGGGCCCGCGCCGCGGTCACCTTCAACATCGGCGGCCCCATTTGCGCCTCGGTGTGCACGGTCCTGAAGCCGGCCCGCTGAGGCGATCCACCCCCCTCGCCTCCCAGCCGTTCAGCTGTTCAGGGCCTTGCGCATGGCCCGCATCAGATCCGAGTGGTGGAAGGGTTTCTGGACGAAGGCCGCCAGGCCCTTGCCCAGGAATTCATGGATGGCGTCCTGCTCGTTGTAGCCGCTGGTCAGCACCACACGGCAGTGGGGATCCAGGCGCCGCAGTTCGCGGAAGGTCTCGGCTCCATCCATGTGCGGCATGGTGAGGTCCATGAGCACGACCTTGATGGCGTCTCGACTCGCCTTGAACTGCTCCAGAGCCTCCAGCCCGTTCTTGGCGTGGAGCACATCGAATCCCATGGAGCGGAGGAGGGCATCGGCCACGGTCCGCACGCCCTCCTCGTCATCCACCACCAGGATGGTGCCTGACCCGGTCCAGGCCGCCGGTTCGTCCTCCTCCGTCCAGGCCGGCGCGGCATCCAGGCCAGCCGGGAAGATGAGCTTGAAGGTGGTGCCCTTCCCGAGCTCGCTGTATACCCGGATGCCGCCCTTGTGGCCCCGGACGATGCCCTGCATGGCCGACAGCCCCAGGCCGCGGCCCGTGAATTTGGTGGTGAAGAAGGGCTCGAAGATGCGGGCCTGCACCTCGGGGCTCATGCCCTGCCCCGTATCCGAAACTTCCAAGGTCAGGAAGGTCCCGGGCTCGATGGCCTGGCCGGGGAAGTCCCGGGTCAGGGTGGTTTCCGGGAAGACCTGCGTTCCGGTCCGGATCGAGACGATGCCCTCCCGGTCGCCAATGGCCTCGGAGGCGTTCGTGACCAGATTCATGACCACCTGCTGGATCTGGGAGGCCTCGGCCATGAGGGCGGGGAGTCCCTGCTGCAGTTGGAACCTCAGGGTCACTTTCTTGGAGATGGACACCCCCAGCAGGTGGGACATCTCCTCCACCGCCTGGTTCAGGTCCAGGGGGGCGACCGTGAAGCGGCCCTTGCCGGAGTAGGCCAGCATCTGCCGCGTGAGGCTCGTGGCGCGATGGACCGACTTCTCCAGGTTCTCCAGATAGGGCTGGGCGGGGGACAGCGGCGGGGTGCACATCTGCGCCAGGTTGATATTCCCCAGGATGGCGGTGAGCAGGTTGTTGAAGTCGTGGGCGATGCCCCCGGCGAGCACCCCGAGGCTCTCCAGTTTCTGGCTCTGGAGCTGCGCCTGCTCGGCCCGGCGCCGCTCGGTGATGTCCGTGATGATGCCCAGCACGCTCACGACCCGCCGCTCGTCGTCCATCACCGGATTGCCCGTCACGATGGTCCAGACTTCCGAGCCATCCTTCCGCCGGAACCGGAAGTCATGCTGCGCTGCGATCCCGTTCCGGCGCTGCGCCAGGTTGCGATCCGAGGTGGCGCGGTCGGCCTCGAACATGAAATCGGACAGGGGCCGGCCAAGCATCTCCTCGGGCGCGTAGCCCAGCATCTCGGCCATGCGGCGGTTGACGAAGGTGGTGTTCCCCTGGGGATCCACCACCCACATGCCCTCTCCCATCACCTCCACCAGGTGGCGGAAGCGCGCTTCACTCTCCCGCAGGGCCTGGGCGTCGCGGCGGTGGCTTTCCGTCTCCTGCGCCAACTCGCGGGTCCGGGCTTCCACCTGGGTCCGGATCTGAGCCTGGCCGGCCAACAACCCCCGCACGTAGGCCGCGAGGACCAGGCTGAAGGCCAGGCCTCCGGCCAGAACGCTCCAGGCCCGCCACCCGGCCCCCAGGTCGTAGTGTCCCCGCGCCGGGGTCACCACCACCTCCCAGCGTCGGCCGGCCAGGTCGAAACCGAGGGCATGCCGGAGCTTGGATGGACCGCCCTGGCCGGACGGGGGGAGCGGCGAGGGCTCGCGGTGCAGCAGGGCCTCGGCCTCTGGGGCGCTATCGTCCATCAGGCTCAGGTCCACTCCCCGGGGCTCCAGGATGGCGATGGCCTTCTGGACCAGATCCCCGGCCCGGAAGACACCCTGCACCACACCCAGGGTGCGGCCTCGCCGGTCCCGCACCGCGGCCATGACCAGGATTCCGGCCTGCTCACCCGTCTCCTGGAGGAGGCGGATCCGGCCACTGGCGCATACCTCGCCCGTGCGCAGAGCCCTTGCCAGGGCCTCCTGCCGGGTGGCCAGGTGCTCGGCCGAATAGCCCAGGGTCACCTCGTTCCCCGGGAAAGGCGTCACGAACTGGATCGCGTAGAACCGGGCCTGCGGAGGCAAAGGCTTGCTTCGTCCCGCCTCATCCCGCCGGAAGAAGTGGAAGCCGGGCTGGAAGCGCCGCCCTTCCGCCTCCAAGGCACTCCGGTTTTCCGGGCCCACCTCCGGCAGCCATTGGAAGGCCTGGATGTAGGGGTGCAGGGCGAGGGTGGGCGCCGTGAAGGCGTCGAAATCCGCCCGGCTCACCTCATCGCTGGATTCAAAATAGCTCCGCAGCACGAGGACATCCTCGAAGCCATGACGGAGCCCCTCGGCCACACTCTCCGCTCGATCGCGGGCCGCCTCGCGGAACTGGGCCTCCACCTGGCGGTAGTGGGCGTCCCGGGCCAGGAAAAAACCCAGCAGGGACATGGCCACCCCGACCACCAGCACGACCGCCGCCCGGGATCGACCCGGGGCGGGGGGGCGGGACGAAGGGTCGGCCACGATTACCTCAGGGAGCATGGGGTCGGAATAATCCTGGCATGGAGCGCTCTCTTCGGGGAGCCCCGTGTCTTTTTTCTTCGCCCAACCGGCCGCAGACACGACCTGTGGGAGAATCGCAGGTGACCGGAAGGTCTTCAGGAGGTGGCTTTTGAACCGGAACATCATGTTCGCCCTGGCTGGAGGCCTCGCCGCAGGATTTCTGGTGGGCTACTTCGTCGGCTCCGGCAACGCCAGGGAGGCCGGCCCCACCACGGCCGCGCCCACCGCCGCCGTGGTCCTGCCCGCGCCCTCTCTGGGCGGCGGCATGGCACCTGGCGCGGCCGGTGCCGCGGCCCCCGGCCAGATCCCGCCGGGCATGGGCCTTCCGAATGCGGAGATGCAGGCCCGCATCATCAAGCTGGAAGGCCTCGTGAAGGCCGAACCCAAGAACCGTGACGCCTGGGTGGGCCTGGGCAACGACTATTTCGATACCCATCAGCCCCAGAAGGCCGTGGACGCCTACGCCAAGGCCCTGGCCTTGAAACCCGACGATCCCGACATCCTCACCGACCAGGGCGTGATGTACCGCCAGCTCAACCAGTTCGACAAGGCCATCGCCAACTTCCAGAAGGCCGGCAAGATCAACCCCTCCCACGTGCCGAGCATTTTCAACCTCGGCATTGTGTATGCCGGCGATCTCAACAAGCCCGACGAAGCGGCCAAGGCCTTCAACAAGGTGCTGGTCCTTGCCCCCAACAGCGAGCAGGCCACCCAGGCCCGGCAGCTGCTGGCCCAGCTCAACAAGGGCGGCATGCCCCGTTGAGGCGTTGCGGCGCTCGGCCATGCTGAACCTCGACGCCCTCCCCAGCCCGCTCTGGGTCCTCGGAACCGGAACGGGCGTGGGGAAGACCTTCGTAGCCTCGCGCATCGCCCGCGCCTGGGCGGCCTCGGACCCCGTGAGCTACCGCAAGCCCTTCCAGACCGGGGTGGACCGGCCGGATCATCCCGAAGCTGACGCCAGCGCCGTGGCAGGTCCGGCCATCACCGCCGAAAGCCACGTCCTCCTGCGGGCGCCGCTCTCGCCCCTGGCTGCGGCCCTGCGGGAAGGCCGCGTGCTGGATCTGGAAGCCACCGCGGCCTGGTGCCGCCGCCCCGCCGAGGGACGAATCCTGCTGGAGGGCGTGGGCGGCCTCATGGTGCCCCTGGCGCCGAAGGTTCACTTCCTGGCCTGGGCCACGGACCTCCAGATCCCCTGCGTGCTGGTGGCCCTGGGCGGCCTCGGCACCCTCAACCACACCCTGCTCAGCGCCGAGGCCCTCATGCTCCGCGGGTGGCGGATTGAGACTGTGCTGCTCAATCCCGGGGCCGACGGCACCAGTTCCGAGGCGACCGAAGAGAACGCGTCCGTCCTGCGGACCTTCCTCCCCGTCCCGGTCCACGTCCTGAACTAACTTTCGGGCGGTTCCCGTCCGATCCAGGCACTATCCTCTGCTGGGCCAAGCCGCCAGAGGCTGCTCTGGATTTCCACGCCCAGGTGGAATCACCTCTCGGATCGATCGTTGATCCAGCCTTTCCACCCGCAGGAATGGGTCTCATGCCAGCCCCCACTTTGTTCCGTCACCGATTGTTGCCCGCGCTCCTCTTCGGGCTGGCGGGGCTGCTGGTCAACCTGCTGCGCTACGAGATCTTCTTCAACGTGGACTTGATTTTCGGATCGGTCTTCGTGATGCTCGCGATCCTCCACCTCGGCGAGAGGCCCGGCGTGGTGGCGGCCCTGATTGCGGGCAGCGCCACCTGGATTCTCTGGAATCATCCCTGGGCCATGGTGATCCTCGCGGGCGAGGCCCTCTTCGTGGGTTGGCTCGTACGGCGCCGGTCGTGGGATCTCCTTCTCGCAGATCTCCTCTTCTGGTGCGCACTGGGGTTCCCCCTGATCTGGGCGTTCTACCACCTCGTGCTGCTGACCCCGGTCCAGACGACGGCGCTGGTCTTCCTGAAGCAGGCGGTCAACGGCATCATCAACGCCCTGCTGGCCTGCATCCTCCACTTGGCATGGCGGGCGCGGTTCCGCGGGGTCGGGGCGGCCCGCCCGGCCTTCCGCTCCGTGGTCTTCGTCACGATGGTGTCGCTGGTGACCTTTCCGGCCCTCCTCTACCTGACGGTCTCCGTCCGCCAGGAGGTCCGCCGGGGCGAGCAGGACCTGGTGCGCCAGAGCGCCGGGCTGGACCTGGTAGCCCGCCAGGTCCTGCAGACCTGGATCGAGGACCGCCATCAGAGCATCGCCACCCTGGCGAGCCTGGCCTCCCAGCCCAACCAGCGCCGGGAGGACCTTCAGCACGTCGTGGAGGCCATCCGGACGGCCATGCCGGCCTTCAAGCGGGCCGGCGTGCTGGATGTCCATGCGGACGTCATTGTCTTCAGTCCCCTTGTTGATAGCCTGGGGCATTCCTCTCTCGGAAGGAACTTCTCCGATCGGCCCTACATCCCGATCCTGCGGGAGTCCCTCAGGCCCTGGGTGGCCGACGTGGTCATGGGCCGCATCGGCAGGCCGGAGCCGGTCATCTCCCTCGTGGTCCCCGTGGTCCGGAATGGACGGTACGACGGCTACTGCATCGGCATCGTGGATGCCAGCCTGATCCAGGAAGTCCTCGCCATCGTCGCCAGTTCCACCGACGCCCAGCTGACCCTCCTCGACCGCTCCGGACACGTGGTCGCCAGCACCCGGAAGGACCTGGCCATGATGTCAGTCTTTGCGCCGCCACCCGGCGAGCGCCGCCCCCTCGGTGAGGGAGTCTGGCACGTCATCCCTCCGGCCAGGCCGGGGCGCAGCGCCCTGCAGCGTTGGAGCGAGTCCTTCATCGTCCAGGAGGGCATCCTGAGCCCGCAGCTCCCCTGGAAACTGGTGGTGGAATCCCCCCAGGCCCCGCTGATCGCGGGGCTGAGCCGGATCACCATCCAGGGCCTCGGCACGCTCCTGCTCCTCATCCTCCTGACCATCGGCCTGGCCCACCTGTTCAGCCGGAGGTTCACCCGGGCCGTCGCCCGCCTGGAGGAGGCCACCCGCGCCTTCCCTGGACGCCTCAGCGGGGCTCCGGGCGCCGACTTGGCCCTGGCTCCCAGCCGCATCGAAGAGATCCAGCACCTCAACGACCGCTTCCAGCAGATGACCGATGCGCTCCGGGTCTCCTTCCGCGAGTTGAACGACTTGAAGGACACGCTGGAGCAGCGCGTCACCACCCGCACCCAGGAACTCCAGACCGCCCTGGACACCATCAAGACCCTCCACGGGATCATCCCCATCTGCGCCTCGTGCAAGAAGATCCGCGACGACCAGGGCTCCTGGAACCAGCTCGAGACCTACATCTCGGAGCACACGGAAGCCGACTTCACCCACGGCATCTGTCCCGACTGTGTCCGGCGGCTCTACCCCGAAGTCAAAGGTGATCCGCCCAAGACCTGAACGAGGCTGGCCTAGACTGGAGGCATGCCGACGCCCCTACCCCCCGACTGGACCGACCGCCTGGCCCTGGACCGCGCCCATGTGTGGCACCCCTTCACGCAGATGCAGGTGCACGAGGCCGACCCGCCGGTGCCCGTGGTCGGCGGCGAGGGTTGCGACCTGCTGCTGGCCAATGGCGAGCGGGTGCTGGACGGCATCTCCAGCTGGTGGACCTGCCTCCACGGCCACGGCCATCCGAGGCTGGTGAGCGCTCTGGAACGCCAGGCGGCGAAGCTCGACCACGTGATGTTCGCGGGCTTCACCCACGAGCCCGCCCTGGAGCTGGTGGTGCGGCTGCGGCCGAAGCTCCCGCTGAACCTCACCCGCGCCTTCTTCTCCGACGACGGCAGCACGGCGGTGGAGGTGGCCCTCAAGATGGCCTTCCAGGCCCATCTCCAGCGCGGCCAGAAGGGCCGCGACCGCTTCGGCGCCCTGCGCGGCGGCTACCACGGCGACACGCTCGGCGCCGTGGGCGTGGGGGAGCTGGACAACTTCATGACGGGCCTCTTCCGGCCCCTGCTATTGGCCTGCGAGCGGCTGGAGGTGCCCGAGGATCCGCGCCGGGAGGTGGCGCCCGACCTCACTGACTGGCCCGAACGCCTGGAGGCGGCCCGCCAGTCCATGGCCGGCTTCTTCGCCACGCACGGAGAGCGCCTCGCCGCCTTCATCGCCGAGCCCCTCATCCAGTGCGCCGGGGGCATGCGCATGTGGCCGCCGGAACTGCTGCGGGAGCTGCAGGCCCAGTGCGACGCCCACGGCGTCTACCTCATTCTCGACGAGGTGGCCACGGGCTTTGGCCGCACCGGCACTTTCCTGGCCTGCGAACAGGCGGGCGTGGCCCCGGACCTGCTCTGCCTCTCCAAGGGCCTCACGGGCGGCACCCTGCCCCTGTCCATGACCTGGGCCACGGAGGAGCTCTACGGCCACTTCTGGGGCACGCCCGCCTCGGGCCGGGCCTTCCTCCACGGCCACAGCTACACCGGCAATGCAACGGCATGTGCAGTCGCCTGCGCCAGCCTCGCCCTCTTCGACGACGAGCCCGTGTTGGCGAACGCGGCCGCGCTGAACGAAGCGATGACGGCAGCCTTCACCGCCCTCGCCGCGCATCCCGCCGTGCGCCAAGCCCGCGTGCTGGGCACCATCGGCGCCTGCCGGCTGGTGGATCCCGCCACCGGCGCGGCCCACCCGCCCGACGACCGCTTCGGCTGGCGCCTCCACCGCCGGGCCCTGGACCGCGGCCTGCTGGTGCGCCCCATGGGCGACTGCCTCTACCTGCTGCCGCCCCTCAGCACGCCCCCGGGGCGGATCCACGAGGCCGCGGAGACGCTGCTGGACCTGCTGTCCCGCGAATAGGTGAATCAGGGCACGGGCACCGCTTCGTAGCCTGCGCCCTTCGGGATGATGCGAACGATCTGCGGCAGGTGGGCGCCCGCCAGCACCACCTTCCGACGGGCGGCCTCGCGGAACAGCTCCTGGCGGATCTTCACGGCGCGGTCTCCGTCCAAGTCGAAGGCGACGCCCACCTCCGGCCGCCGGAACTGCACCGCGCCGAAGTGGATGAGGTCGCCGATGCACCAGAGTTCCTGTCCCTCGGAAGTGAACGCATAGATGGTGTGACCGCCCGTATGGCCGTGGGCCGAAAGGGCGCGGAGGCTCGGGGCGAGCTCCTCGCCGTCGTCGAAGGGGCGGAAGGCCCCGGCCCGCTCATAGACGCCGAAGAGGGCCTTCAGCTTCGGCGCCCGATCCCGCAGGCGCTCGGGCAGGCGCGAGGGGTCCTCCGTCCAGAATGCGTGCTCTCGGCGGGCCACCCGCAGGACCGCCTTGGGGAAGGCTCGGGTACCGTCGGCCTTCAGCAGGCCGCCGATGTGGTCGAAGTGGTCGTGGGTGATGAGGATGAGGTCGATGTCCGAGGGCGCCACGCCCGCGGCGGCGAGCTGCTCTGTCAGGTGGCCCGAGTCCTCCTCGGGATCCTTGCCGATGCCCGTGTCCACCAGGACGGTCCGGCCGGGCATCCGCACGAGAAACGCGTTCACCGGCGTGTCCGCGGCGTCCTTCCCGCCCAGCATCCGCCGGGCCTCAGCGGCATCGAGGCCCTTGAGGAGCGACGCGGCGAGGGAGATCCGTCCGTCCTGCAGCCGCCACACCTGCAGCTGGCCCACGCGCAGGGGTTCGAGGCGGGAGGCCTTGGTCGGGGCGGGTGGCGTCATGGCGGCTACCGGCAGAAGGAGGGTCGTGACCAGAAGGAGGGCGCGCATAACCCGAAGTGTACCTCGTCTCATCCGGCGAATGACGATGCCAGAGTCGTGTTTTCCCGGCATTACACTGGGTCTTTGCGGAGATTCCGATGAAGCTGGTGACGTTCCTGAAGGCCGATGCGGAGAAGATCGGCGCCGTGATGGCGGACGGCCGTATCCTCGATTTCGCCGCCGCCGAACCCCGCCTGGCCGTGGACATGCTGGCCCTCATCCGCCGCCAGGATGAGCTGCTGCCCCTGGCCCGGGCCCTCGCCGCTGCCCCGCCGGCCGCCGCCCTGATCGACCAAACGTCCGTCCGCCTGCTGGCCCCCGTGCCGCGGCCCGTGTCCATGCGCGACGGCTACGCCTTCCGCCAGCACGTAGCCACGGCGCGCCGCAACCGCGGGCTGGAGATGATCCCCGAGTTCGACCTCTTCCCCGTCACCTACTTCACCAACCACCTGGCCGTCACGGGCCCCGGCGAAGTGCGGGTGCAGGATCACCACCTCATGCGCCTGGACTTCGAGCTGGAGGTGGCCATCGTCACGGGCCACCCCCTGAAGAACGCCACCCTGGAGGAGGCAGACGCGGCCATCTTCGGTTTCATGGTGATGAACGACTGGAGCGCCCGCATGCTCCAGATGGAGGAGATGAAGCTCTCGCTGGGCCCATGCAAGGGCAAGGACTTTGCCACGAGCCTGGGCCCGTGGTTGGTGACCAAGGATGAGCTGAAGCTGGAGCGGACCGCCGCCGGCGAGCTGCTCCACGCCTCCATGACCTGCGACGTGAATGGACATCGGCTGTCGAATGGCAACGCCGACAGCATGAACTGGACCTTCGCCCAGATCCTCCAACGCACCAGCTACGGCATCCAGATGCATCCGGGCGAGGTCATCGGCAGCGGCACTGTGGGAACGGGCTGCCTCCTGGAACTGAACGGCTCGAAGATCACCGACAACCTCTGGCTCAAGGCCGGCGACGAGGTGGTGCTGGAGATCGAGGGCCTGGGCCGCCTGGTAAACACCATCACCCACGCCCCGGAACGACTGGTGGATGTGCCCCCGACCCTGGTGGGCGGTACCCTCCCAGACCTCTACGCCGGTACACCCAGCGGCGAGGCCGGGGACTGACTGGACCAGCGATGACCCTGCGCACCATCCTTCCCGGCGACCTCACGCCCATCGAGACCAACGCCCTGCTCTGCGGCGGCGTGGCCCCACGCCCCATCGCCTTGGCCAGCACGATCTCGAAAGACGGCATCCGGAACCTGTCGCCGTTCAGTTTCTTCAATGCCTTCGGCTCGAACCCACCCACGGTGGCCTTCGCGCCCAACCGCCGGGGCCGCGACGGCACCGTGAAGCACACCTACCTGAACGCCGTGGCCACGGGGGAATTCGTCATCGCCGCCGTGAGCCACGCCATGCTGCACCCCATGAACGTGGCCAGCGCCGAATGGCCGGACGGCGTGGACGAGTTCCCCAAGAGCGGCCTCACACCCCTGCCCGCGCAGCTCGTGCGGCCCGCCCTCGTGGCCGAGAGCCCCTTCCAGATGGAGTGCCGCCTCCTGCAGGTGGTGGAACTGGGCAGCGGTCCAGGGTCCGGCCTCATGCTCATCGGCGAGGTGCTGGCCTTCCACGTGCGCGAGGACTGCTTCGTGGATGGCCTTCTCCACCCGGATACCCTCGATCTCATCGGCCGCAACGGCGGCGCCTTCTACACGCGGGCCAGCGGGGCCGCCGTATTCCAGGTGCCCAAGCCCACGGGGAGGCCCCTGGGCTACGACGCCCTGCCTGAACCTCTGAAGCAGAGCCGCATCCTCACCGCCAACGACCTGGGCCAGCTCGCCAACAGCCCCGGCCTGCCGGACCTGGAGGCCATGACCGGGCGACCCGGGGATCCTGACGGCGCCGGGGACCTGGAGCAGGCCCTGCAGGCGGCCCTTGAACGGAACGATCTGCAGGAAGCCTGGCGGCTGGCCGCGTTGCGCCTGAGGGCCTAGCCCTCGGCGTCCAGATCGAGCCCGGCGGTGCCCCGATGGTGCACCACCCGCTGGGGATAGGGGATCTCGATGCCGGCCTCACGGAAGGCCAGGAGGATGCGCCGGCGCAGTTCCCGCGCCACTTCCCACTGGGCACCCGGCGCGGTCTTGGTGAAGGTCCGGATGGTGAACCCGCTGGCCCCGAGGGCCTCCACGCCCTTCACCTCCAGCGGCTCCAGCACCTGGTCGGGGCGGTCCGCGTGCAGCTTCCGCCCCAGCTCTCTCAGCACGTCGAAAACTCGGTCGGGGTCTGCGTCGTAGTCCACTTCCACATCCACCAGGGCCCGGGCGAAGTCCTTGGAGAGCACCACCACCCGAATGATGGAGCCGTTGGGCACGAAGTGGGCGCGGCCCTCCGAATCCCGGAGCTGGGTCACGCGCAGCGTCATGCGCTCCACGGTGCCGATGTGCTTGTCGTCCACGTTCACGATGTCCCCCACGCCGAACTGGTTCTCCAGCAGGAGGAAGAAGCCGCTGATGACGTCCTTCACCAGGCTCTGGGCGCCGAAGCCCAGGGCCACGCCCGCGACGCCGGCGCCGGCCACCAGGGGCCCGATGTTCACCCCGAATTCCGACAGCACCATCAGCAGGAGGAAGGCGATGACGAGCACCCGGGCCGTGTTGGTGAGTACGCTGCCGAGGGTCTCCGCCCGGCGCTCGGCGTCGGTGGTCACGTCCTCGTTGCCATCATCCACGGCCCGCCGCACGGCCCGGGTGACCAGCTTCACGGCCAGCAGCAGGGCCAGCCCCGCCAGGGCCACCAGGAACAGGTGCTGGAGCTTCTCCCAGCCGGTCCGCTCCATCCAGCCCAGGAACCGGCCAGCATGCTGCGTGGCCCCTCCCGGCGAGGACTGGAGGAAACTGAACATCCCATCGACGAGAACCATGCGGCCATCTCCTGCCTCCAGGCTACCAAGGCTCGGGCCCCGAATTCCCTTGCCTGTCCCCCTGGGCGCCAGTAGCGTGGCTGTCTCGACCCAGGGAGCATCCGATGCGCCACGCAAGCCTCCTTGCCGCCTTCCTGCTCTGCGCGCTCCCGGTCCGGGCTCAGGCCCTTTCCCCCGAGGTCCGCTCCTTTCTCAAGGTCGACGCCCCGGTGGTGGCGCTGGTGCATGCCCGGGTCGTGGATGGCACCGGCGCGCCCGCTCTCGAGGACCAGGCCCTGGTCCTGCGGAACGGCCGCATCGATGCCATGGGCGCGGCCTCCCGGGTGGCGATCCCGAAGGAGGCCCGGGTGCTGGACCTCACTGGCCACACGGTGCTCCCGGGCCTGGTGGGCATGCACAACCACCTCTTCTACACCCACTCCATCCACAGCGACGAAAAGGGCGCCGCCGTGCCACCCGGGCGGCTCTTCGCCGAGATCGCCTACTCGGCCCCGCGCCTCTACCTGGCCTGCGGAGTGACCACCATCCGTACCACCGGCAGCCTGGAGCCCTACACCGACCTGAACCTCAAGCGACAGATCGACGCGGGCCTCATGCCCGGCCCGAAGATGGAGGTGACGGGGCCCTACCTCGAGGGCCTCGAGCCCATGACGCCCCAGATGCACGCCCTGCGCGGCCCCGAGGATGCCCGCCGCTTCGTGGCCTACTGGGCGGACGCCGGGGTCACCTCCTTCAAGGCGTACATGAACATCACCCGGGCCGACCTGGGCGCTGCCATCGAGGAGGCCCACAAGCGCGGCCTCAAGGTGACGGGCCATCTGGGCTCCGTCACCTGGCCCGAGGCCATGGCCCTGGGCATCGACGACTTCGAGCATGGTCCCGTGTACACGGATACGGAATTCACCCCCGGCAAGCAGCCTGACGTGGCCCCGCCGGTCTCCGCGTCCTGGGGCTCCTGGCTCAAGCTCAACGTGGCGGACCCCGAGGTGCAGGGCCTCATCCGGGACCTGGTGGCGAAGCACGTGGCCGTCACCTCCACCCTCCCCGTCTTCGAGCTGGGCGTGCCCGGCCGGCCGCCCCTGCAGACGCGGATGCTCGCGGCCATGTCCGCGGAATCCAAAGCCAGCTACCTGGCGGCCCGGGCCAAGGTGCCAACGGCGCCGAACGGCCGCGCCGAGCAGCTCCTCCGGAAGGAGATGGCCTTCGAGCTGGCCTTCGTGAAGGCCGGCGGCCTGCTGCTGGCCGGGCCCGATCCCACAGGCATGGGCGGCGTGCTGCCGGGTTTCGGCGACCACCGGGAGCTGGAGCTGCTGGTGGAGGCGGGCTTCACCCCCGTGGAGGCCATCCACATCGCCACGGCCAACGGCGCCGCCTTCCTGGGTCGCCTCGAGCGCATCGGCACCCTCGCTCCCGGCAAGCAGGCGGATCTGGTGGTGGTGAAGGGCGACCCCTCGACGAAGATCGAGGACCTGGAGAACGTCGTGACGGTCTTCAAGGATGGCCTGGGCTACGACACAGCGAAGCTCATCGACTCCGTGCGCGCCCACGTCGGCATACGCTGAAGGCTAGGCCCGGAACAGGGGCCTGTAGCTCTCCCGGTGGTGGTAGGCCAGGAAGCCGTTGGCCAGCACGAGGAAGATGGCCAGGGGCAGCCCTTCCGGGCCCAGGAAAGCGTGGACGAGGACGATGTTCACGATGATGGGTGCGATCAACACCGTGGCCAGAGGCACGAAGCGTCCCGACAGGAAGGCCAGGCCGCAGGCCAACTCGATGACCTTCACGGTGGGCATGAGGTAGCGGGAGGCCATCAGGCCGTCGCTGAAGGTCTTCATGGCACCCGTGGGCGGCGGCGGCGTGATGAGCTTGAACAGGAACGTGATGGATGCGAAGAGAAACAGCAGCCCCACCAGGCTGCGCACGGCGATGACAGCCCATTTCATAGTGTTGCCTCCTTAGACCAGCACTACTTCCACGAAGCCCAATAGTTCATGTTCTCCATCAGCTCCGCCGCGGGCGTGGCCTTCAGCGGCCGGAAGGCGTCCACCATGACGGCCACCTCGTCCGTGCGGTCCTTGGTGCGGCTGAGGGGGATGGCCTTGGGGTGCGGCCCGTGGTGGATGCCCTGGGGATGCCAGGTCATCATCCCGGCGCCGATGCCGTCCCGCGAGAAGAAGTGGCCCGCCGAATAGAACAGCACCTCGTCGTAGTCGATGTTGGAGTGGAAGAAGGGCACGCGCATGGCGCCTTCTTCTTCCTCGAAGGGCCGGGGGAGGAAGGAGCAGATGACGAAGTTGGTCGCGATGAAGGTGGAGTGCGCCGAAGGCGGCAGGTGATAGCGCGTGCTGACAACGGGCCGGATGTCCTTCACGTTGATGCGCCACACGGTCAGATCGCCCTTCCAGCCGACGACATCCAGCGGATTGAAGGGATAGAAGACCTTCGTGATCTGGTTCTCCCGCTTGATGTGGACGGCCCACTCCCTCGGAGTCGCATCGTAGGGCTCCAGCTCCGGGGTGTCCACCATGGCCGGATCGAAGATGGCGTTGGGGCCCAGCTGGTTGCGGTCGGGGATGGTGACCTCGCTGAAGCTCTCGATCAGCAGGTAGCGCTGGGGCGTGGCATCCGGGAGGAAACGGTAGGTCGTGCCCCGGGGGATCACCAGGTAGTCGCCCGTGGCGTAGTCGATCACGCCGAAGGTGGTCTCCAGCTTCCCGCCGCCGGCGTGGATGTAGTAGACGTCGTCACCGTCGGCGTTGCGGTAGAAGAAGTCCATGGCCGAGGGCGCCACCCAGTGCAGGGCCACGTCCCCGTTGTGGAGGATGCAGATGGGGGCGAAGGTAGGCTCGATCGAGCCGAACATGGAAGCCCGGACCTTGGCGTCCGCCGAATCCGCCAGGCCGTTCAGGTCGTAGCTGTGGGGCCGCAGAGGCCCCTCGATGCGGGTCCAATCCGTGACCGGGTGCAGGCGGTAGAGGTGCGTGGTGCGGCCGAAGAACCCGTTGCGCGCGTGTTCCTCCTCGAAGGTCCCCGCAGGCAGGTCCACGTGCGCCTGCCGCGTGTGCAGGCCTTTGCGCAGGGGGAAGAGCGGCGTTTCCTTCTTGGACATGGGGGACCTCGGAGCGAGGATCCATTATCACTCAAAAAGAATTCAATAAGCGGAGGGGCAGAGGAGAGCAGAGAAAAGACCGGCCAATTTTTCTCCGCTTTCCTCTCTGTCTCCGCTCTCCTCCGCTCATGTCGGTTCCTTGTACTTTCAGCCCTGCTTCTGCAACCAGCGGTTGTAGAACCACAGGCTGAGCGCGCTGCCCAGGCCAAACAGGGTGAGGATGATCCAGCCGGTGGCGGCGGCCTTGGGGTCCAGCTTCAGCAGGCCGTTCGCCTGCGGCACGGCACCGGCGCACATCACCTTGTTGAACAACCAGGCGCCAGCAGGCCCCCCTACCAGGCTGCCGATGGCCATGGGCAGATTGGAATAACCCAGGAAGAGGCCCTCCTGCCCCTTTGGGGCGAGGGAGCCGATGTATTCATAGAGACGGGCCGATGCGAACAGCTCGCCGAAAGCGATGAGGGCCACGGTCATCACGATAAAGAGGCTGCCCAATGGGAGCCAAAGCTTCATGGTCACGCCACCCGCCATGTAGAGCGGGGCCACGTTGATGAGCATGGCAAGGCCGATGATCACCGTTCCCACGATGATGGACTTGATGGGGGGTAGCTTGCCGAAGAGCTTCGTGATGAGCAGCTGGAACAGCACGATGGTGATGGGGTTGGCCATGGTGTAGAGGTCCATGGCCGGGCTCAGCTCCACGGTCTTCTTCACGTAGAGCGGCAGCACGTTGTAGACCTGGTTGTAGATGAAGTAGAAGCCGCTGCTCACCAACAGGAACAACGCGAAACGCCCGCTGCCCAGCACCTTGAACATGCCGAAGAAAATCTCGGAGATGGTGCGCCGGGGCTTGCCGGGATCCACCGTCGATTCGGGATCCCGGTAGCGCAGCGCCACCACCAGGAAGGCCAGCACCGAAGCCGCCATGGACACGAGGAAGATGGTGTCGAGCTTGCCGAGCTTCGTGCGTACGAAAAAGGCCGTAAGGCGCCCGAATACACTGCCGATGTTGATGACCATGTAGAAGATGGCGAAGGCCAGCGTGGCCTTGCCCAGGTGCGTGCGCTGCACGGTGCCGGCGATGCAAGGCTTCACGAAGGAGCCGCCGATGCCGACCAGCACGATGGCTGCCGCCACGGGCACCATCACGCCCATGCCCGCCGTGACCTCCTTCCCGGCCTGCAGGGCCAGGGTCTGCCCACCGAACCAGACGGGATAGCCCATGAGGAAGTAGCCCCCCACCAGCAGCACGCAGGCCAGGAGCAGGCTGCGGCGGAAGCCGATCTGATCCGCGATGGTGCCGCTGAGGATTGGCAGGAAGTAGACCAGGAACCAGAGCACGCCGTTCAGCGTGCTGGGCCAGTAGTCGCCTAGGCCGAGCCGCCCGAGGTAGATGACGATGAAGCTCGCCATGGAGTAGTAGGCGGCCCGCTCGAACAGCTCGGTGAGGTTTGCGTTCCAGTAGCTGGCAGGAAAATGGTACTTCTCGCGAAAGGACAGCTGGGCTTCCATCGGGGACCTCGAGGTGGGGATTCAGTGTGCCATGGTCTCCGTCCCGGCCCTCTCAGCGGGTCTCGGCACCCCGCTCGGCCAGCAGGTCCCGCAGCACGGAGCGGTGGCAGTGCGATTCGTCCTCGCAGTAGCAGCCCACGGAGAAATCCGCCTGCCGGGACAACGCCACCAGCAAGTCCAGGAGCCGGGCCTTCTCGGGGTGTGCCATCTCCGTGCGGTACTTCTTCTTGAACGCCGCCCAATCCCGGTCGCTCTCCGCCGCCTGGGCCTGCTTCACCAGTTCCTCGCTGGGAGCCGCCTCAGGCAACCACAGGTCGTAGTAATCCCGACTGGCGAACTCCGCCTTGGGCACGCCCCGGGGGGGCCGGCGCACCGTTCCGATCCGCAGGCCCTCGCCCGGCACTCGCGGACTGCCCAGCCGAACCACCCGGATGGCCATGGTGCCCTCCCTTGAAGCCGATTCCACGGCCACGCCAACCTTTGTAGCATCGCGCGGCGGTGCGCAGGCCATGAACCCGCGCTTCATCGTTTGCTCAAGCGGCGAGGCCTGCTAAGAATGGCGGATGCCTCTCCGCCCAGCCCGACTCTGCCTCCTTCTGGCCCTGGCCTTGGCCTTCCCGGCCCTGGCCAAAGCCCCGAAGGCCAGCCAGGCCTATTCACCCGCGGCCCAGAACCTCATCGATCGCGCCTTCGATGATCTGGATCCGGCGCGCCCCGTGATGGATGTGCACGTCCACGCCATCGGCCTGGGGCAGGACGGCGACGGCACCTCCGTGAACTCGAAGAAGCTCAGCCCCAGACATCCCTTCAAGCGCTTCGAGACCGGACTCTACCTCAAGGCCACCGGCGTGCAGGGTCTGGCCCACTTCGACCGGGACTACCTGGACAGGCTGATCGCCCGGGCCCGGGCCTTCCCCCGCCCCGTGAAGATCCACCTGCTGGCCATGGATCAGGCCTACCGGGACGACGGCACTCCAGATCCGGTCCGCACGGAGTTCCACGTCCCCAACGCCTACGTGTTCGAGGTGGCGGCGCTGCAACCCGATCTCATCGTGCCGGTGGTCTCCATCCACCCGGCCCGCAAGGACGCGATCCAGGAACTGGAAGCCTGCGCTGCCCGGGGCGCCCGCCTGCTCAAGTGGCTGCCCAACGCCCAGAACATCGACCCCGCGGACCCACGCTACGACGCCTTCTACCGCCGCATGCAGGAACTCGGCATGGTCCTGCTCACGCACGCCGGCGAGGAGAAGGCCGTGGCGGTCAAAGGGGCACAGGCGCTGGGCAATCCCCTCCGCCTCCGCCGCCCCCTGGACCTGGGCGTCACCGTGATCGTGGCCCACTGCGCCAGCCTGGGGCGGAATGCGGATCTGGATCAACCTGGGAAGACCGCCACGAACTTCGACCTCTTCCTGCGCCTCATGGCGGATCCAAATTACCAGGGCCGCCTCTACGGTGACCTGTCCGCCATCACTCAGATCAACCGCCTACCCGCGCCCCTGCGGACGCTGCTCGCCCGCACCGATCTTGACCAGCGCCTGCTCAACGGCAGCGACTATCCCCTGCCTGGCGTCAACCTCATCATCTGGACCCGCCGTCTCGTGCAGCTGAAGATGATCACCCCCGACGAGCGGAAGGCCCTCAACGAGATCTGGCGACGGAATCCGCTCCTCTTCGACTTCGTTCTCAAGCGAACCCTGAGGGATCCGAAGACGGGCCGCAGGTGGGAGGCAGCTCTCTTCCAACGCGATCCGGAGACTCTGACCCCTAGTGGTCCTCTGCCTCGTCGGTGAGGTGGAGCGTGACCGCGCCGCCCGGTTCCACGAGATCCATGCCTGCGGGGATCACCGCCAACGCGTTGGTGTGGAGCATGGAGGAAAGGATGGCGGAGCCCTGGGGGCCCGTGAGCCGCGCCTGGAGGTGACCGGCTTCGCGTCGGGCGATGACCCGGAGGAAGGTCGTACGGTGGTCGCCGGCCTTGCCGCTCCAGCCGCCCTCCAAACGCGCCTCTGCCACCGGGCGGTGGAGCTTCGCGAAGCCCATCAGGCGCCGCAGGGCCGGCCGCACGTACTCCTCCACCATCAGCATGGCGGCCACGGGATTGCCGGGGATGCCGAAGATGGGCTTGTCTCCCAGCCTCCAGAACCCCAGTGGTCCACCGGGCTTCTGGGCCACCTTCCAGAAGACGCGCTCCGCGCCCAGCTCCTCCAGGATGGCCTTCACGAAGTCGTAGTCCCCCACGGAGATGCCGCCGGTGGTGAGGATGGCGTCGGCCCGCAGGGCCTCGCGAAGCACACCCGTCAGCGTGGCCCGGTCGTCCCGCACCCGAGCGAAGGGGATCGGGATGGCCCCACAGGCGGCCACTTGGGCGCAGATGGCGTGGATGTTCGCGTCGCGGATCTGGCCCGGGCCGGGCCGTTCGGAGGCATCCACCAACTCGTCCCCCGTGGTGAGCACGGCCACGCGCGGCCGCGGATGCACGTTCACTGAGGAAAGGCCCACCGCCGCCAGCACGCCCAGGTCGCCGGGGCGCAGCGCGCAGCCCGCCACCACCAGGGCCAGGCCCGCCTGGATGTCCTCACCGGCCAGGCGGATGTGGATGCCCTTCCGGAGCGGCCGATGGACCTCCACCCAGTCCGCGCCCCGTTCCGTGTCCTCCACGGGCACCACCGAGTCGGCCCCTTCCGGCAGGGGCGCGCCGGTCATGATGCGCCAGGCCGTCCCGGCAGCCACCGCCTGGTCCGCCATGGCCCCGGCGGCGAGGTCTCCCAGCACGCGTAGGCGGACCAGGTGTTCCGGCGAGGCTGCGGCCAGGTCGCCGGCCCGCACCGCGTAGCCGTCCATGGCGGAATTGGTGAAGGGGGGCACCTGCTCGGTGGAGGTGATGGCCTCGGCCGCAGCCAGACCAAGCGCCTCCGCCAGCGGCAGGGTGCGCGGTGGCAGGGGCGCCACGCGGGTGAGGATCAACTGGAGGGCTTCGGCGGGAGTGGTCATGGCCTCAATCCGGATGCTTGATCACCTTCCACTGGAGGAAGGAGAAGTGCCGCCAGGCCCCGGGCATGTGGGAGCCGACCGAGGCGACCAGGGTGGCGGCCAGGTACCAGGGCAGACGTGAGGCAGGCTGCAGAACCCCCAGGCCCAGCAGGGCCAACTTCACCAGCACGGCCACGCCGCTGCCCTGGGTAAGGATGGCGGCATCCCGGGCCAGGTCGATGGCGAAGAGCAGCGCGCCTGTGGCCACCGTAAGGAGGATCGGGACCAGGAGGGTGTGGAAGCCCGCCCCGAAGGGAATGGCGCCCAGCACCAGCGCCATGGCCGCGATGTGGAGGCTGCGCAGCACCAGCTGAGCAGGCCGCGCCCAGGGGAAGTGCCGCGGCGACTCCGGGCAGAGCACCTGGAGGAGGGTGCGCGGCGCGGGTCTGTCCTGGGGCACGGGTTCCATGCTTCCCTTCTAGCAGAGTCCGATGGCTGGGCTTCGTGCTGAAATGGCCCCGACGGAGATCCCCATGGCCAAACCCGCCTCTCCCGCCGCCTCCATCCGCATCCGCATCGCCTACGGCAGCGACATCGCCATCGGCCAGGGCAAGGCCGACCTCCTGGAGGCCATCGGGCAGACCGGCTCTATTTCGGCCGGCGCGCGCCTTCTGGAGATGAGCTACCGCAAGGCCTGGCTGCTGGTGGACGAGATGAACCAGTGCTTCCGGTCCCCGGTGGTGCTGGCGGCCAAGGGGGGTACCCAGGGCGGTGGCGCCCACCTGACGCCCATCGGGGAAGAGGCCCTGAAGCGTTTCCGGGCGATCCAGGCCAAGGCTGCCACCGCCATCGAGGCCGACGTCCGGGCCTTCCGGAAGCGGCTGCTGGACTGACGTCACAAATCGGCCAGGCAGGCCGGACGGACCTATCTCATCGTTGTATCTTGACGAAACCATCGCTGCGGAGGCGACCATGCGGACCTCAAGACTCCCCGGGTGCGACTGGTTGCTGGCAGCCGCCCTGACCTGCGTGGGCCTCCAGGCCGGACCCCCGGTCACGAAAGCCGTCATCCTCGCCACCACCACCAGCACCCAGGACTCGGGCCTGCTGGATGAGCTGATCCCCCGCTTCGAGAAGCAGACGGGCTATGTGGTGAAAACTATCGCCGTCGGTTCCGGCCAGGCCCTCGCCATGGGGAGGAAGGGCGAGGCGGACGTGCTGCTCGTGCATTCGCCGGATGCGGAAAAGGCCCTGATGGCCGAAGGCTCCGGCGTGAACCGTCGCCTCGTCATGCACAACGACTTCATTCTCCTCGGCCCCGTCGCCGATCCCGCCCACGTGCGCGGGAAGGCCGCCGCCGCAGCCCTCCAGGCCATCGCCGCGGGCCACGCCGTGTTCATTTCACGGGGTGACAACTCCGGCACTCACGCGCAGGAGAAGAAGCTCTGGGCCGCTGCGGGCGTCAAGGCCGAGGGCCAGGCCTGGTACCAGCAGACGGGCCTCGGCATGGGGCAGACCCTGGCCGTGGCCGCCGAAAAGCGGGCTTACACTTTGTCAGATCGCGGCACCTACCTGGCCTTGCGCAAAAAACTCGGTCTGGAGGTCCTCAGCGAAGGCGATGCCGCCCTCTTGAATGTCTACCACGTCATCGAGGTAAACCCCGCGCGGCATCCCAGGGTGAATGCTCCCGGAGCCCGCGCATTTGCTGACTTCCTGGTGTCAAAAGATGTGCAGACCACCATCAAAGAATTCGGAATCGGTACTTTTGGCTCGCCGTTATTCTTTCCTGATGCCGGCAAGCCGGAATAGGCCCGCCGGACGGAGGAAGCCCCATGTCCAACGCCATCTTCAGCCTGCCTGAATCCCACAATGAGCCCATCCTCGCCTACGCCCCCGGCTCGAAGGAGCGCGCCCTCCTGAAGGCCGAGCTGGAGCGCCAGTACGCCCTTGAGCTCGACATCCCGCTCATCATCAACGGCCAGGAAGTCCGCACCGGAAAGACCCAGAAGGCCGTCTGCCCGCACGATCATCAGCACGTGCTGGCCCACTACCACGAGGCGGGTGAGGCCGAGGTCCGCCTGGCCATCGACGCCGCTCTCAAGGCCAAGAAGGACTGGGAGGCCACGCCCTGGGAGGACCGCGCCGCCATCTTCCACAAAGTGGCCAGCCTCATCTCCGGGAAGTACCGCTACATCCTGAACGCCGCGACGATGCTGGGCCAGTCGAAAAGCGCCTACCAGGCGGAGATCGACAGCACCTGCGAGACCGCGGACTTCTTCCGCTACAACGCGAAGTTCATGGAGGAGATCTACAAGCAGCAGCCGATCTCTGACCCCCACGTGTGGAACCGTGTCCACTACCGTGCGCTCGAGGGCTTCGTCTTCGCCGTGACGCCCTTCAACTTCACGGCCATCGCCGCCAACCTGCCGACGGCCCCGGCGGTCATGGGCAACACCGTGGTGTGGAAGCCCGCCTCCACCTCCGTGGTGTCGAACTACTACCTCATGCAGCTCTACAAGGAGGCCGGCCTGCCGGACGGCGTCATCAACTTCATCCCCGGTCGCGGCTCCATGATCGGCAAGATCGCGCTGGAGGACCCCAACTTCGCGGGTCTCCACTTCACGGGTTCCACCAACGTCTTCAACAGCATGTGGAAGACCATCAGCGGCAACCTGGAGCGCTACAAGGGCTACCCCCGGATCGTGGGCGAGACCGGCGGCAAGGACTACGTGTTCATGCACGCCTCCGCCGATGTGGACGAGACCGCCGCCGGCATCGTGCGCGCCAGCTTCGAGTACCAGGGCCAGAAGTGCTCCGCGTGCTCCCGCGTCTACGCCCCCGCGTCCCGCTGGCCCGAGCTGAAGGCGCGCCTGCTCGCCCTGATGGCCGAAATCCGCATGGGCGACGTGCGCGACTTTCGCAACTTCTTCAATGCCGTCATCGACGAGGCCTCCTTCGACAACGCCATGAAATACATCGAGCTGGCGAAGGCCTCCAAGGACGCGGAGATCCTCGTGGGTGGCAAGGGCGACAAGTCCAAGGGCTGGTTCGTGGAGCCCACCATCATTCTCACCACGGATCCCAAGTTCGTGACCATGCAGGAGGAGATCTTCGCGCCCGTCCTCACCATCTATGTCTACAACGATGCCAAGCTGGACGAGACGCTGAAGATCCTGGACGAAACCTCGCCCTACGCCCTCACCGGCGCCATCTTCGCCCGCGACCGCTACGTCATCAACCAGCTGACCGAGGCCCTGGCCAATACCGCCGGCAATTTCTACATCAACGACAAGCCCACGGGCGCCGTGGTGGGCCACCAGCCCTTCGGCGGGGCCCGCGCCTCGGGCACCAACGACAAGGCCGGGAGCTTCCTGAACCTGATCCGCTGGACCTCTCCGCGCACCATCAAGGAGAGCTTCACACCACCCCGGGACATCAAGTTCCCGTTCCTCGAGCAAGAATAGGAGTCTATGGACCTGATCTGGGAGGGCCTGCGGAAGGCGCTGGAGCTGCTGCTCACGCTGGATCCCGAGGTCCTCCGGATCACCCTGCTCTCCCTGGAGGTCTCGGGCCTGGCCACCCTCATCAGCCTGGTGATCGGCCTGGGCGTGGCCATCCCCGTGGCCCTCAACGAATTCCCGGGCAAGCGCCTGGTCATCGCCCTGCTCAACACGGGCATGGGCCTGCCGCCCGTGGTGGTAGGCCTCTTCGTCACCGTGCTGCTCTGGCGAAACGGGCCCTTCGGGTTCCTGGAGATCCTCTACACACCCTCGGCCATGATCCTGGCCCAGGCCGCCATCGCGTCGCCCATCATCGCGGGCATCAGCCTCTCTGCCCTCCAGCACCTGCCCGCCGGCCTGCGACTGCAGATCCTGGCCCTGGGCGCCTCCCGGCCCCAGATGGTGTGGCTGCTGCTGAAGGAGGCCCGCCTGCCCCTGCTGGCCGCCGTCATGGCGGGCTTCGGCGGCGTCATCTCCGAGGTGGGCGCCTCCATCATGGTGGGCGGCAACATCAAGGGCCAGACGCGCGTGCTCACCACGGCCACGGTCATGGAGACCAGCAAGGGCAACTTCGAGGTGGCCTTCGCCCTCAGCATCCTGCTGCTGGTCCTGGCCTTCACGGTCAACGCCGTGCTCACCCATGTCCAGCAGCGGAACCGTCCCCGATGAGCCGCGCGACCGTTCTGGAGGCGCGGAACCTCCGGGTCCACCGGGGCCGCGTCCAGGTCCTCGACGTGCCTGCGCTGGAACTCCGCGCCGGTGAGGTCCTGGCCCTCATGGGCCCCAATGGCGCGGGTAAGAGCACCCTGATGCTGACCCTGGCAGGCCTCCTGCCCCTGTCCGAGGGCAGCCTCCACTTCAAGGGCGAGACCCTCCGATCCCGGGCGGATCGGGACGCCTTCCGTCGTCGCCTGACCATGGTCTTCCAGGACCCCCTCCTCTTCGACGCCACCGTGGCCCAGAACATCGCCACGGGCCTGAAGCTGCGCGGCGTGCCGGCCGCGGTTCGGGAGCCCGCGGTGCAGGCCTGGGCCCAACGCCTCGGCATCGGCGACCTGCTGGACCGAGCGGCCCGGCAGCTGTCCGGAGGCGAGGCCCAGCGCACCGCCCTGGCCCGCGCCTTCGTCCTGGGCCCGGAGATCCTCTTCCTGGACGAGCCCTTCGCCTCCCTGGACGCGCCCGCCCGCGAGGGCCTGCTCGACGATCTGGGCCACATCCTCGCCGAGACGGGCAGTACCGCCGTGATCTCGACCCACGACCAGGGCGAGGCCGCACGCCTGGCGCACCGGCTGGCGGTGATGAAGGAAGGCACCCTCCTCCAGATCGGGGGCCTGCGGGAGGTCATGAACCATCCGCAGGATCCCTTCGTCGCGGCCTTCGTGGGCATGGAGACCCTCCTCAAGGGGCAGGTGACCGCCAGCGGCGAGGGCCTGCTGACCCTGCGCCTCGGCAAGGGCCTGGGCGGCCACGAAGTGCTGGCCATCGGCGAAGCGCGGCCCGGCCAGACGGTCCTGGTGGGCGTCCGCCCCGAGAACGTGGCACTGTCTTTACAAACCGATAAAACCAGCAGTGCCCGGAACGCCTTTCCCGGGACCGTTTCCAAGGTCCTGCCCAGGGGACCCTTTTTCAAGGTGGAGCTGGATTGCGGCTTCTTCCTGGCGGCCTACGTGACCGCGCAATCCCTGGCAGAACTGGGGCTTGCCCCGGGCGGTTCCATCGTGGCCTCCTTCAAGGCCACCGCCGCCCACCTCATCCGCCGGGAGGGCCTCGACGGCGAAGTGTGACCCGCGTCCATTGCCGGGGGTCCGGGCCCGGACTAGCCTCACATCTGGGGTGGCATGGCCATCCCTGATTGACGTGTAGTCAACGGGTCCGAGACCGGAGGCCTTCGAGCCATGAAACAGCTGGTGATCGATTTCCAGAAGTGCGATGCAGGACGTAACTGCAATCACGAGTGCGAGATGGAGTGCGCCATCAAGGTCTTCAAGGTGGATGATCCCGCCCAGGCGGCCCTCCAGATCAAGGCCTACGAGGACGGCGGCGGCAAGGCCATCCTCTGCGATCAGTGCGGCGACTGCGTGGTGGTCTGTCCGTCGGAAGCCCTCAAGCGCAACAAGCTGGGCGTCGTGATGATCGACAAGCAGCTCTGCGTGGGCTGCTACATGTGCATCGGCTTCTGCGAGAAGGACGCCTTCATGCGGAACCCCGATTGGATCGTGCCCCACAAGTGCACGTCCTGCGGCATTTGCGTCAAAGTCTGCCCCCATGGGGCCCTCTCCATCGTGGACGTCTCCGAGCCGGCCGTCCGGATCATCTGAGAAAGGGAATCCCATGAGCCAGCTCGTCTTCGATCCCAGCAAAGTGATGGACATCGACTACACCCAGCGCACCGAGTACCTGGACGGCCTCGAGGCCATCAAGGCCGCGCACAAGGTGCTGAAGGAGATCACCTACACGCCCAGCCTGCCGGACAAGGGCTACACGAACCGCACGCTCTACGTGAACGTGGGCACCCACGAGATCACCGAGAAGCCCGTCACCCAGCAGATGAAGGATGTCTTCATCGGCGGCCGCGGCTTCGGCCTCTACCACCTGTGGAACGCCGTGAAGTCCACCACCCGGTGGAACGATCCCGAAAACGAAATCATCATCAGTCCCGGGCCCGTGGCCGGCATGACCCAGTACGCGGGCACCGGCAAGTCCCTGGTGGTGAGCCTGTCGCCGCAGACGGACATCCCCATCGATTCCAACGTGGGCGGCTTCTACGGCCCCCTGCTCAAGTTCTCGGGCTTCGACGCCCTGGAGCTCCAGGGCAAATCCGACAAGGACATCATCCTGTTCATCGATGGTGTGAAGGGGATCATCCGCATCGAGGAGGCGCCCACTGATCCTGTGGATAGCCATGTGCTGGCGGAAGTGCTCACGCACATGTACGCGGAGAACGAGAAGGACCTGCCCAACATCTCCGTGGTGTCCACGGGGGCGGCGGCCGAACACAGCCTCATCGGCATGCTGAACTTCTCCTTCTACGACCGCCGCCGCAAGTGCGTGCGCTTCAAGCAGGCGGGCCGGGGCGGCATCGGCACCGTGTTCCGGGACAAGCGCATCCGCGCGCTTGTCGTCCGCGGGCCCAAGGTGGCCGGCGACCTCAACCACCCGGCGGATCCCGAGACCATCGCCAAGACCGGCATCAAGTTCCACAAGGAGATGCGCGAGAACGACGGCACGCAGTGCATGATGCGCCGCAACGGCACGGCGCACATCGTGGAGATCATGGACGCCTACGACCTCCTGCCTGTCCACAACTTCCAGTACGGCTCGCACCCGGATGTCCACAAGATCGACAGCAGCTACTGGCAGCAGCGCTGCACCCAGCACACGGTGGACGGCTGCTGGTACGGCTGCTCTATGGCCTGCGCCAAGGGCGCGGATGGCCTGGTCCTGAAGACCGGCCCGTACAAGGGCGACATGGTGACAGTGGACGGCCCCGAGTACGAGAACGCGGCGGGCCTAGGCTCCAACTGCGGTGTCTTCGACCCCGACTACCTGCTGGAGCTCAATTTCTACTGCGATACCTACGGCATCTGCACCATCACCTACGGCACGCTCACCGCCTTCGTGATGGAGTGCTACCAGCGCGGCATCCTGAACAAGGAGCGCACCGGCGGCCTGGAGATGACCTGGGGCAACGCCGAGGCCGACCTCGAGATGATGCACCAGATGGCCCGGGGCGAAGGCTTCGGCAAGATCGCCGGCCTGGGCGTCAAGAAGATGAAGGAGCACTTCATCAAGCAGGGCTGGGGCGATCCGCAGCTCATCAACGACATCGGCATGGAGAACAAGGGCCTCGAATACTCCCAGTACATGTCGAAGGAATCCCTGGCCCAGCAGGGCGGCTACGCCCTCACCAACAAGGGGCCCCAGCACGACGAGGCCTGGCTGATCTTCATGGACATGGTGAACAAGCAGCTGCCCACCTTCGAGGACAAGGCCGAAGCGCTCTACTACTTCCCCCTGTTCCGCACCTGGTTCGGCCTCAACGGCTTCTGCAAGCTGCCCTGGAACGATGTTGTGCCCGCGGACAATTCTTCCCAGCCCGAGGCCCACAAGGTGCCCGAGCACGTGCAGAACTACGTGGACCTCTTCAGCGCCACTACGGGCGTGAAGATCGACAAGGAAGAGTTGATCTTGCAGTCGGCCAAGGTCTACAACTTCCAGCGCGTGTTCAACATCCGCATGGGCAAGGGCCTCCGCCTGCACGACGCGGCGCCCTACCGCTCCCTGGGCCCGGTGACGAAGGAAGAGTACGAGTCCCGTGCCGAGCGCTACGACCAGCAGATCATCACCGAGATGGGCCTCGATCCCGCCGGCAAAACCACCGAGGAGAAGATGGCCCTGCACCGCCAGTGGCGCACGGACCGCTTCTCCAAGCTCATGGACAGCGTCTACACCCGCCGCGGCTGGACCCTGGACGGCGTGCCCACCCTGGCGCGCCTGGAGGAACTGGGCCTTGATGCCTTCCCGGAGGTCGTGGACGTGGTCAAGCAGCACCTCTGAGAGAATCGGGGGGGGGGGGGGGCCCGGGGGGTGGTGTGTAAACCAACAACCGAGCGGCCCGCAAACCAGGGCAA
>NZ_JANHMP010000003.1:113496-565365 GCF_024609265.1 Geothrix campi
CCCCGGGCGCGCGGGGTGGACGTGGGCCTGGAGGCCTCCCGGGTGGTCGTGGACGTGGTCAAGCAGCACCTCTGAGAGAATCGGCCGCGTTCGCGGCCGATTCTCTTGGTGAAAAGCCAAAGCGGAAGGCGCCCATGATCCTGGTCAATGAAGAACCGCTCAATTGGCATGAGGGCATGACGGTCCGCGATGTACTGAGGGCACGGAACTACCGCTTCCCCATGCTGGTCATCCACGTGAACGACACGCTGGTGCAGAAGAAGGACTATGACACCGCCACCATCCCCGACGGGGCGGTGGTGAAGGTCATCCACCTCATCAGCGGGGGCTGATCCCCGCGACGGGCATCAGGGGCAGGAAGATCCTGAACCGAGCCCCGTGCCCGGGTTCGCTCGCGACCTCCATCCGACCGCCACCCTCCTCCACGAGGGCCTTCAGGGAGGGCAGGCCCAGGCCCGTGCCCTGGCCGGGGGCCTTGGTGGTGAAGAAGGGATCGAAGATCCTCGCCAGAATGTCCGCGGCGATGCCGATGCCGGTATCCGCCACCTCCAGCAGGGCCATCGGATTCTCGGACTCTCCCACGCCGGTCCGCACCGTGAGGGTGCCCCCATCCGGCATGGCATCGCGGGCGTTGGCCACGAGGTTCACCACCATCTGCTCCACCCGGAGCCTGGAGCTTTGGATGATCAGGCCGCTGCCTGGGGCGACCTCGAGGTGAAGGTGCACGGACCTTGGGAGGAGGATCCGCAGGGTCGCTTCCATCCCCTTCAACGCCGAGCCCAGATCCAGGAGGCACAGATCCTCCTCCTCCCGCCGGGCGAAACCCATCAGGCGGCCGGTCAAATGCGCGGCTCGATCCGCGGTGGCGGCGATGCGGTTGAGGTCCTCCACTCTCGGCGCGTCGCCCCCATCCAATTTCAGAGCTGCTAGTTCGGCGGAACTCCTCACGGCGCAAAGCAGGTTGTTGAGGTCATGGGCGAGCCCCGCACCCATCAAGGCCACGGTGTTCATGCGCTCGGTCCTCAGCAGCGTGTCCCGGACCTGCTCCAGCGCCTGGGTCCGCTGCCGGACGCGATCCTCGAGGGTTCGCCGCGCCGCCTGGAGATCCTGGATGGACTGGAACTGCCGCAGCAGGAGGAGCGCCACCATGGCGAGGAAGATCGCGAAGGCGCTCCGCGTCACGGTTCCAGGGGCCACGGCGAGCAGCACGGCCAGGGCACCGACGGCCGTGGCCACGGGGAGGTAGGGGAGCAGCCTCGTGGATCTCCGCTCGGATCCCGGTCCGGCCAGAGCCTCCTCCACCGGCCGGGGAGACCACGCCGCCAGCCCCTGGAAGAGGGGAATGGCCCCGGCCAGCACGATCCACCCCTGCGTGGCCACCACGGGTGGCAGGCCCGCCAGGGCCCAGGCGGACAATGCGGCCAGCCAAGCCAGAGCGGAGGCCCCGAGCCATCCAAGCGGCCCCCTGATCCGACCCGGATCGTACGAGGTCATGAAGACCAGGCCCCCACCCAACAGCGCCGCATTGAGGTAGGCCACGAAGACTCGGAAGCCCATGCCGTGGGCCACCGCGCTGAGGTTGCCCTGGATCCCCAGCACCCAAAGCAGGAAGAGCACGGCCACAGCGAAGATGAGGCCATCCTGGATCCGCCGCCAGAGCACCCCGCCCGACTCCTGTCCCCGGGGGAAGCTCAGAACCCCCGCCAGCACGAGAATGCCGGTTCCCAGCCCGAGCAGGCTCGGCAGGCCGATCGCCCAGTGCGCACCCCAGCCCCGGCTCAAGAGCAGGCTGATGATCAGGTTCGGAATCTCCAGGGCCGTTGAGGCCGTCAACAACCACCAGGCCAGGCGGCTCTGGCCATGAGTTCGCCAGGCCCGGTAGCCCAGGCTCGCCGTGGCGAGGATCTCCAGCGTCGCGTAGCTCAAGGGCCAGGCGACGTGCTGCCGATCGGTGGGAAGGAGGAGATGGATCAGGGCTGCGGCGACCCAGGCCACGACCAGCACCCAACGAGCCATGCTAGAGATGGAGGGGGTCGGACGACTGGGCCGCCTGGAGGTAGTTAACTGCCCTGGCAAGAGAGTGCCTCATGGAAGGTTTCCAAGAGCTTAGCGGAAGCCCACCCGAGGGAAAGGGTGCTGCCCTGTTCAGAGCTCCAGCGTGATGCCCTGGGCCAGTTCCACTTTCCCGCTGAAGTTGAGGGCGCTGGTCTGGCGGCGCATATAGGCCTTCCAGGCGTCGGACCCGCTTTCACGCCCGCCGCCAGTCTCCTTCTCGCCCCCGAAGGCACCGCCGATCTCCGCGCCACTGGTGCCCGTGTTCACGTTGGCCAGACCGCAGTCGCTTCCGGCCGCCGAGAGGAAGAGCTCGCTCTCCCCCAGGTCATTGGTGATGATGGCGCTGGAGAGGCCCTGTGGCACGCCGTTCTGGAGGGCGATGGCCTCCTCGATAGTCCGGTAGGGCATGAGGTAGAGCACCGGCGCGAAGGTCTCCTCCTGCACGATGGGCAGGTTGCCGGGCACTTCGGCGATGCAGGGGGAGATGTAGCAGCCGCCAGGGTTGGACAGCTTCTCGCCGCCGATGAGGATCTTCCCGCCCTGGGCCTTCACGGTTTCGATGGCCGCCAACATGGTGGCGACGGCCCCGGTATCCACCAGAGGTCCCATGAGGATCTCGTCCTGGCGGGGGTCGCCGGTGGGCGTTTTTTTGTAGAGCTCCAGCAGCCGATCGCGGAAGGTCCCGTAGATGGACTCATGCACGATGACCCGACGCGTGGAGGTGCAGCGCTGGCCCGAAGTGCCGATGGCGCCGAAGTAGATGGAGCGCAACGCGATGTCGAGGTCGCCCTTGTCGCTCACGATCACCGCGCCGTTGCCGCCCAGTTCGAGAATGTGGCGACCGAAGCGCTCCTGCACCAGCTTGCCCACGTGGCGGCCGCCAGGCACCGAGCCCGTATAGGAGACCAGCGCCACACGTGGATCAGTGTTGATGAGATCGCCGATCTCGCTGCCCTTACCGATGGCCAGGCTGCAGATGGCGGGGTCGTAGCCGAAGCTGCGCAGCACCTTCTCTGCGATCTTCGTGCAGGCGAGGGCCGTCAGCGGGGTCTTGGAAGAGGGCTTCCACAGCACCGTGTCGCCGCAGACCAGGGCCAGGGCGGTATTCCAGCTCCACACGGCCACGGGGAAGTTGAAGGCGGTGATGACGCCCACCACGCCGAGGGGGTGCCACTGCTCCTGGAGGCGGTGCTGGCGCCGCTCGCTGGGCATGGTGAGGCCGTAGAGCTGGCGGGAGAGGCCCACGGCGAAGTCGCAGATGTCGATCATCTCCTGGACCTCGCCCAGCCCCTCGCGCAGGGTCTTGCCCATCTCCAGCGTGACCAGCTCGGCCAGCGCCGCCTTGTTCCGGCGCAGCTCGTCACCCAGCGCCTTCACCACCTCGCCGCGCTTGGGGGCGGGCACCAGCTTCCAGGACGCGAAGGCGGCGTGGCTCTTCGTGAGGATGGCTTCGAATTCCTGCGGAGTGACATTGGTGACCGTGGCCAGGGCCTCGCCATGGATGGGGGAGACAACCCGCTGGGCCTTCCCGCTGCCCGTCCACGCACCGGCAAATCCGCCCGGGTTCACGTCCGAAATGCCCAGCGACTTCAGGACCTCCTGCATGGCCCACCTCCAGGATTCATTTGTATCTTTTTTTGTGTCAATGATGAAACTCATTCGATTCACATGAGACATGAATATGATTCATAGTCATGGACGCCCTGCTCGACCTTCCCCAATTGCGGACCTTCTACACCTTGGCCCAGGTGGGCAGCTTCACGGCCTGCGCCCGCCGCCTGGGCCGCACCCAGTCCGCTGTCAGCCACGCCATGGCCAAGCTGGAGGATCTGCTCGGCGTCGCCCTCCTGGACCGAAAGCACCGTGGCCTGCGCCTGACCGAGGAGGGGCGGCGCCTCTACCAGGCCTGCGAGCAGGCCTTCGCCACCCTGGATGCGGCGGCGGAGGACCTGAAGCGGCACCAGACCCAGGCCCGGGGCCGGCTCCGGGTGGGGGCCACGGTGGAATTCGGCAGCAGCATCCTCATGCGGCACATGCAGCCCTTCCTGGCCGCGAACCCGGACCTGGAGATCGACTTCACCCTCAGCCACGACCTGCTCGGCCCCTTGTTGCGGGACGACCTCGACCTCGCCATCGATTGCGTGGAGCATGCCCTCCCGGCCCTGAAGAAGGCGCCCCTGTTCCGCGAGACCTATGTGGTGGCCTGTACCCCCGCCTTCCGCAAGATCCACCGTCTC
Organism: Geothrix campi; assembly: GCF_024609265.1. Lineage (GTDB taxonomy): Bacteria > Acidobacteriota > Holophagae > Holophagales > Holophagaceae > Geothrix > Geothrix campi. Next base: position 117,789 of record NZ_JANHMP010000003.1, read on the forward strand.
CGCGTGCCCGCCGACCTGTCCGGCTGCCCTGTACTCTCCCTGGACAAGGCCGGCGCCTGGTGGAACCGCTTCCTCGTGGCCGTGCCGGACCGGCAGCAACCCCACCTGGACCGCTTCATCGCCGTGAACCACATCCGGGCCATGATCCACGCCGCCGCGGAGGGCATGGGCGCCCTCCTAGTACCCCGCTACAGCGTGCTGGAGGAGCTGGAGCGGGGTGACCTCGTGGCCCTCTTCCCCGCCATCCGCCCCGCGGAGGACCGCTTCTCCATCTACCAGAAGAAGGTGAAGGCCAGCCAGGAGAAGCAGAAGCTCCTCACGCGCTACCTGCAGTCGCTGAGTCCGACGGAATTCGGGTCGTGATTCAAAGCGTGCAGGCCGCTTCCAGCTTGGCCCTCAGCAGCGCCAGGGAAGGCAGTGCCAGCAGGCCATGATCATCTTCGAGGGCATGGAGCGTCGCCTCCGGGTTGCGGGCCGCGTAGGCTTCGCTCTCGGCAAGAGGGACCGCATCATCCGCACGGCCATGGAGGATCACCGTGGGCACGGGAATGCGCCAGGCATCATCCCCCCGCCAATTCGGCAGGTCGCGGAGCAGGTCTGGCCCCAGCCGCATCGGCTTGCCCTCGCCATGATGGAAGACCTCCATGTCCCCCCGCTCCCGGTAGGCGGCCCAGGCTGGGTTCGACAGGCGGCGGGAGGCGAAATGGATGGCCGGGGCCAGCAGAATCATGGCTTTCAATGGGTTCCCCCGGTGGGCCACCGCCGTGGCGATGAATCCTCCCAGGGAACTTCCGACCAGCACCGGAGGCTCGGGGAGGCTCCGCACCAGCGCCTCCACAGCCTCCACCTGGGCCGTGACGGTGAGCGTCTTGAAGGTTGGCAGATTCAGATCTGGCGCGTGGAAGGCGATGCCCCGGGTCTCCGCCCACTGCCGGGTGAAGCGCCCCTTGTTCCCACCGGGAGACGAGGAGAAGCCGTGAAGGTAGATCAGGTCCATGGATTGATCATGTACCAAGGTCGGGTGTCTGCGCCAAACCGCGATGCGGTTTGGTGAAGGGCAGCCAGCCTAGCTGGCAGCTAAAGATTCCCTTTCATGAGGAAGGCCGCCGTCCGGTGGCCTTCCTCGTGCTGCAAAGCTACGCTTTGCAGCCAGTCCAGACTTGCATCTGATCCTTCAGCCCCTTGGCCGTCTTGGCTCGGGCCTCCGGCCCTCGGGGCTGCGCCCCCGCCATCGGCTGTGCCGATGCGGCCCCACCCTCCCTCCGCCTGTGTCTGCGGTCGGATGGTGAAGACGACTTCTCGTAGGCCGGAAAGCCGTCTTTCCATCAACGACGAAGGCCGCCTTTCGGCGGCCTTCTGTGTCGCGCTCTGACAGGGATTACATCTGATCCTTGAGGCCCTTGGCCGTCCTGGCTCGGGCCTCCGGCCCTCGGGGCTGCGCCCCTGCCATCGGCTGTGCCGATGCGGCCCCACCCTCCCTCCGCCTGTGGCTGCGGTCGGATGGTGAAGACAACTTCTCGTAGGCCGGAAAGCCGTCTTTCCATCAACGACGAAGGCCGCCTTTCGGCGGCCTTCTGTGTCGCGCTCTGACAAGGATTACATCTGATCCTTGAGGCCCTTGGCCGTCTTGAAGACGACTTTCCGGCCGGCGGGGATCTGGATGCTTTCGCCGGTCTTGGGGTTGCGGCCCATCTTCTCCTTGGTGGCGCGCACTTCGAAGGTGCCGAGACCGAAGAGGTTGACGCGCTGACCGGAGAGGAGGGTCTCCACGATGTGGTCGCGGACGCCGTCGAGAATGGACTTGGCACGGGCCTTGGACAGGTCCTGGGCCTCCGCCAGGGTGGCTGCGAGCTCGGCGATGCCGAGGGTTTCAGGCTTGGCAGTGGTCTTCGCCATGGATGGACTCCTTGGGATGGGGTGGACGGGATCCGACTGCGCGGAATCCCGGCGGGACCAGCACCTCCGCGAGGCGCCGGCCGGGTGGGGGGGAGATTCCGGGTGGATCTACTCGGCCGCGGTGGCGGTGACTTCGAGGCTGACCTTGGCGTGCACGCCGCTGTAGAGGCGCACATCGACGGTGTAGGCGCCGGCGTCCTTGATGTGGGGCACGGTGATGTCGCGGCGGTCCAGGGTGAAGCCCTTGCCCTTGAAGAGCTCAGCCACGTCGGCGTTGGTCACGGAGCCGAAGAGGTGGCCGTTCTCGCCGGCCTTCTTGGCCACGGCGAGGCTGATGGCCTCGAGCTTCTCGGCCAGGCTCTTGGCGTCGGCCAGTTCCTTGGCACGGAGCTTCTCGGCGCGGATCTTCTCGAGCTCGATCTGGCGCTTGTTGCCGGCGGTCACCGGCAGGGCCATCTTGCGCGGCAGGAGGAAGTTGCGTGCGTAGCCGTCCTTGACGTTCACGACGTCGCCGCGGGCGCCGAGGCTGGTCACGTTTTCGATGAGGAGGATTTCCATGAGAACTCCTGGAAGCGTAATGGATGTGTTGAAGGTCCGGCCAGCGCTGTGGTGCTCGCGTTGTCCCCGCTTGGGTGAGACGGCGTCCTGCGCCGTCAGGGCCGGATTCCCAGGAATCCGCCCTGTCCCCCGGTGGGTTCAGGCCGATCAGAAAATCCAGTTTATCCACGGATGGTCCGATACCCAAGCAGGGATTTCCAAGCTGGGGGACGCCGCCCATGAACAACCATGCCAACCGACGGGACGCCCGCATCGTCACCGGCCCCGAGTTCGAGATCTCCTTCACCCTTAAAGGGCACGATTTCCGGGACATCCGCATCATGAATCTGAGTGTGGGCGGGTGCTTCGTCCTGCTGGGCGGGCGGACCGCCCGGTTCTTCATGCCGGGGGCGACCCTCGATGGCCTGCTGCTCCTCCACCCGGAGCTGCCCAAGGGTCCCATCACCGCCACCGTGGCCTACGTGCTGGGGTACGCCTCGGGTGAGGCCGCGGATCAGGTGGGCATGGGGCTGCGCTTCGAGGCCATGGATGCGCCCACTCACCAGGCGCTGGAATCCTGGGTGGGGGCGGCTGCGGCCGCCGGACGCGCGCTGGATTAAGAGGGCCTACTTCTTCCCGAAGAACCCCAGGATCGCGTCGGCCACTTCCTCAAGCATGGCCCCGGTCATCTCGGGATAGACGGGCAGGCTCAGCACTTCCTTGGCGGCCAGTTCGGACTCGGGCAGCTGGCCGGTCTTGTAGCCGAGGGAGGCGAAGCAGGGCTGACCATGGAGGCAGATGGGGTAGTAGATGGCGCTGCCGATGCCCCGCTCCTTCAAGTGGGTCTGCAGCGCATCGCGCCTGCCGCCCTTCACGCGAATGGTGAACTGGTTGTAGATGTGGCGGCCGTCGGGCACCACCTCGCGGGGCAGCACGGCCTCGTCCGCGGTCAGGCCCTTCATGCGCTCCAGATACCAGGCGGCGTGCTTCCGGCGGCCCTCGTGCCAGCCGTCGAGCATGGGCAGCTTGGCGCGCAGCACCAGGGCCTGGAACTCGTCCATGCGCCCGTTCATGCCCACCTCATGGTGCATGTAGACGGGCTCCATGCCATGGACACGGATGCGGCGTACCCGGGCCGCCAGGGCCGCGTCGCCGCGGATGGCGGTCATGCCGGCGTCGCCGAAGGCCCCGAGGTTCTTGGTGGGATAGAAGCTGTAGGCGGTCATGTCGCCGAACTGGCCGGCGGACTTGCCCCAGCCCTTGGCGCCCAGGCTCTGGCAGGCATCCTCCAGCACCGGGATGCCGTGTTTCGCGGCCACGGCCATGATGCCCGGCATGTCCGCCAGCTGCCCGAAGAGGTGCACGGGCATGATGGCCTTGGTGCGCGGCGTGATGGCGGCCTCCACCAGGGCTCCCGTGGCGTTGAAGGTGGCCGGGTCGAGGTCGATGAAGACGGGCTTCGCGCCCAGGCGCGACACCACGCCCGCCGAGGCGAAGAACGTGAAGCTGGGCACGATCACTTCGTCACCTTGGCCGATGTCCAGTCCCATCAGGGCCGCCAGCAGGGCGTCTGTTCCACTCGACATGGCGACGGCGTGGGCGGCGCCCGCGTAGGCGGAGATCTCGGCTTCCAGGCCCTTCACGTTCTCGCCCAGGATGAACGAGGAGCGGTCGATGAGGCCGGAGAGCCCTTCCAGCACCTTGGCCTTCACGGCGGCATTCTGCGGGGCGAGCTCAAGCATCGGGACGGCCATGGGAGCCTCCAATCAGGGTTTTCAAGTATGGCAGTGGGTCAAGCCAGATTCCGTCACATCGACTCGTCGAGCGTCTCGCTCGGCTTCATCGGCCGCATGAGGGGGAACAGGATGACGTCGCGGATGCTGGCGCTGTTGGTGAGGAGCATGACGAGACGGTCAATGCCGATGCCTTCGCCACCGGTGGGGGGGAGGCCGTGTTCCAGGCTGGTGACGAAGTCCAGGTCCAGCAGCATGGCCTCGTCGTTCCCGGCTTCGCGCTCATTCATCTGGGCCTGGAAGCGGCCCATCTGATCGATGGGATCGTTCAGCTCGGAGTAGGCGTTGGCCAGCTCCATGCCGCCGATGAACAGCTCGAAGCGGTCTACGAAGCGGTCGTCGCCCTCCAGCGTCTTCGTGAGGGGCGACAGCTCGATGGGGTAGTCCGTGATGAAAGTCGGCTGAATGAGCTGCTTCTCGGCGTAGTGCTCGAAGAGGTCCCCCAGGAGGGTGCCCACGGTCTTGGTGCCCGCATCCTCGATGTGCACGGCCTTGGCCAGGGTGCGGACGCTGTCCCCATCCTCCAGCTGGTGGCGGTCGATGCCGCCGTACTGCGCGATGGCATCCTTCATGGTGAGCCGGCGGAAGGGCGCGGCATACGAGATCTCCTGTTCGCCCCAGGGCAGCGACTCGGAGCCGACCACGTCCTTCGCCAGGGTGGAGATCAGTCCTTCGGTGAGCGCCATCATGTCCCGCAGGTCCTGGCCGGCGGCGTAAAACTCCATCATGGTGAACTCGGGATTGTGGCGGACGCTGAGGCCCTCGTTCCGGAAATTCCGGTTGATCTCGAAGACCTTCTCGAAGCCTCCCACGATGAGGCGCTTGAGGTAGAGCTCCGGCGCGATGCGGAGGTAGAGGGGCATGTCCAGGGCGTTATGGTGCGTGGTGAAGGGCCGGGCCGTGGCGCCGCCCGGGATGGGCTGCATCATGGGCGTCTCCACTTCCAGATAGCCCTGGTCCTCCATGAACCGCCGCACGCCGCTCACGATGCGCGACCGGGTCTGGAAGGTCTTCAGCACGTCGCCGTTGGAGATGAGATCCAGGTACCGCTGGCGGTAGCGCTGCTCCTTGTCCTGGAGGCCGTGCCACTTTTCCGGGAGTGGCAGCAGGGCCTTGCTGAGGAACTGCACCTCTTTCACCCGCACGCTCAATTCGCCCGTCTTGGTGCGCATGAGCGGCCCCGTGACGCTGACGAAATCCCCCATGTCGAGGAGCTTGAGAATGTCCCAGCCCGGCTCCGCCACGTCATCCTTGCGGAAGAAGGCCTGGAGCTTCTCCCCGTTTTCGGTCAGGTGCGCGAAGACGCTCTTGCCCATCTCGCGGATGGTGAGCACGCGACCCATGGCCGACACCGTGAGACCGAGACCCTCCAGCTTCTCGTTGGGCCAGGCTTCGGCGTCCGCATAGGTCGCCGCGAGTTCGGCGATGCCATGGGTGCGCTTCGCCTTTCGTGGCCAGGCATCCAGTCCGAGGGCCTTGAGTTTTTCGAGCTTCTCAAGGCGGATGTCGCGGTACTGGTTGGGCTGCATGGGGGCTCCGGCACGAACCATCTAGTTTAACGGAGGATCACGGCTCACCGAAGCGATAGGCCAGGTAGGCCGTGATATCCGGGGCGGTGAAGGTGCCGGCCTCCTCGCTGACGCCGAAGCGCCAACGCGGCAGGCGCGTGTGGCGGAGGGTCCAGTGCTGCTGCCAGCCGGCCCGGTCCAGGCGCGCGAGGCCCGTCTGGTAGGGGCTGCCGGTGTAGCCGACGCTGACTTCCAGGCCGAGGCCATCAATGAGTCCGCGGCTCTGGCCCAGCCAGGCCACAGAGCCCCAGGCCCGGTTGAAGGAGGTCCTGTCCATGACTTCCCGCAGCGGACTATGCCTCGGAAGACCGAGCATCACCCGCTCCGCCTGGCCGAAGACCTTGAAACGGCCGTACCGCTTCCAGGCCGCGGCGCCCACCAGGCCGTCGGTGCCGCCGCTGCCGGAGAAATCAGACTGCTTCCCGGTCGGCAGTTGCACCGAGACCCCGAGGCGGCCGCCGGCGTCCGCGGTACCGAAGGGCCGGACCCAGGCCACGTCCAGATCCATGAGGGCCGCCCCGGGCCGGGACAGGTCCCCGATGACATGGCCATCCCGCTCCAGGTGATAGACCAGCCGGTTCTTCGGCGCGTCCTCCCGTCCACCCTGGGGCAGATTGAACAGCTGATGCCAGTTCCAGATGGCCTGATCGGCGATGCCACCGGACCTGGAGGCCACGCGGGTACGGACGTTGATCCGCGTGGAGCCAGCCTTCACGGCCCAGTCCCAGGTCAGCTGCCACTCCTCGCCATCCAGGCGCGCGAAACTGCGGCCGTCGGCGCTGTGCTCTAGGTCGGGACGCAGCATCTGGCTGGTGACTTCCAGCGCCAGCTCACTGGCTCCTTCAGGCAAGGGCTCGGGGAAGCCCTCGAACCAGGCCAATCGGTTGGGCCGCGGCGTCTCCTGGGCCGCCAGCCCCACGGCCACCATTGCAATCACCAATACTCTGAGATTGACGCAGGTCACGGCATCTCTCCTGAACTCCATACATACTCGATTTTCAAGGTGGGAATGATTTTGATTAATTCCCCAATGGTCATGAAAGAATGGCATCGTATGGATAGATGATGCCCGTATGATGATCGAGCCCGGTTCATTCCAAACGCCACCCTTCCACCGCCCTTCTTATGGAGCCAGCCATGTCACGCCTGAAAACCCGTCTTCTGGAGAAAATCCAGGAACACCGCCCTCGCACCCAGAAGCTCACGAAAGAGTTCGCGGATGTCGTCATCGACCAGGTGAACATCGGCCAGGTCATCGGCGGTGCCCGTGACATCCACGCGCTGGTGACGGACATCTCCTACCTGGACCCCCAGGAGGGCATCCGCTTCCGTGGCAAGAACATCCCCGAGACCTTCGCGGCGCTGCCGAAGGCCCAGGGCGGCGAATACCCCACGGTGGAATCCTTCTGGTACTTCCTGCTGACGGGCGAGATCCCCACCCAGGCGGAAGTGGACGAGGTTCTGGCGGACTTCCAGGGCCGTTCGAAAGTTCCCGGTTACGTGTTCGATGTGCTGAAGGCCATGCCCAAGGACAGCCACCCCATGGCCATGCTGTCCACCGCCATCCTCTCCATGCAGAAGGAGAGCCAGTTCGCGGCGAAGTACCACGAGACGAAGAAGAACGACTACTGGGACACGATGTACGAGGACGCCACCACCCTGGTGGCCCGCCTGCCCGAGATCGCGGCCTTCATCTACCGCTGGAAGTACAAGAACGGCGACATCATCGCCCCCAAGGCCGGCCTCGACATGGGCGCCAACTTCGCCCACATGATGGGGATCGCCAAGCCCTACGACGATGTGGCCCGCATGTATTTCATCCTCCACAGCGACCATGAGAGCGGCAATGTCAGCGCCCACACCACCCACCTGGTGGCTTCGGCCCTGTCCGACGCCTACTACAGCCTGAGCGCCGGCATCAACGGCCTGGCGGGTCCGCTCCACGGCCTGGCCAACCAGGAAGTGCTCGACTGGATCATGAGCTTCCAGAAGCAGATGGGCGGCGCCGAACCCACCGAGGAGAACGTCAAGAAGGCCCTGTGGGACACCCTGAACTCGGGCCACGTCATCCCCGGCTACGGCCACGCTGTGCTGCGCAAGACCGATCCCCGCTACACCGCGCAGATGGAGTTCTGCCTCAAGCACCTGCCCAACGATCCCCTCTTCAAGCTCGTCAACACCATCTACAAGGTGGCGCCCGGCGTGCTCACGGAGCAGGGCAAGACCAAGAACCCCTGGCCCAATGTGGATGCTCAGAGCGGCGTGATCCAGTGGTACTACGGGCTGAAGGAATACGATTTCTACACCGTGCTCTTCGGCGTGGGCCGCGCCCTGGGCGTGCTGGCCAACATCACCTGGGACCGCGCCCTGGGCTACCCCCTGGAGCGCCCCAAGTCCGTCACCACCGCCATGCTCGAAGAGTGGGCGGCCAAGGGCGGGCGGAAGTAGGCAGCGGCACTCGGCTATCTGCCATCAGAGAAAAGGGCGGGCCGGTTGGCCCGCCCTTTTCTTCTCCACGGGAATCATCAACCGCGGTTCGCGGCACTCGCCTTCACGAAGGCGGTGAACAGGGGGTGCGGGTTCAGGGGGCGGCTCTTGAACTCGGGATGGAACTGGCAGGCCAGGAAGTAGGGATGGTCCCTCAGCTCCACGATCTCCACGAAGACGCCGTCGGGGCTCATGCCGGTGAACTGCAGGCCCTTGTCCTCCAGGGCCTTCCGGTACTCGTGGTTGAACTCGTAGCGGTGGCGGTGGCGCTCGCTGATCTCGGTACCGCCATACGCCTTCGCGGCCTGGCTGTCCGGCGCAAGGCGGCAGGGGTAGGCACCTAGCCGCATGGTGCCACCCAGCTCCTCCACGTCCACCAGCTCGCGCAGTTTGAAGATGACACGGTGCTTGGGCGCGTCATCAAATTCGGTGGAATCGGCGCCTTCGAGGCCCGCCACGTTGCGGGCGAACTCCACGGAGGCCATCTGCATGCCGAGGCAGATGCCGAAGAACGGGATCTTGTGTTCACGGGCGTACTGGATGGACTTGATCATGCCGCGGGTGCCACGCACGCCGAAGCCGCCAGGCACCAGGATGCCGTGACAGTCCTGGAGGAACGTGGCCGGGTCCTGATTCTCCAGATCTTCGGCCTCGATCCACTTGAGGTCCACGTGGGTCTCCAATCCGTAGCCCGCGTGGTGGAGGGCCTCGATGAGGCTCTTGTAGCTCTCCTTGAACTCCACGTACTTGCCCACGATGCCGATGCGCACGTTGCCCTTGGGGTTGCGGATGCGATGCAGGAGGTTCTGCCAGGCGCTGAGGTCCGGTTCCTTCTCGCCCAGCCCCAGCAGAGCCGCCACTTTGGTGTCCAGGCCCTCCAGGTGCAGGTTCAGGGGCACTTCATAGATGGAGTGGGCGTCCCGGCAGCTGAACACGGCATCCGGCGTCACCGAACAGAACAGGGCGATCTTGTCCTTCAGGTCGCGGGGGATGTCCTGCTCCGCACGGCAGAGCAGCACATCCGGCTGGATGCCCAGGGCCCGCAGCTCCTTCACGCTGTGCTGGGTCGGCTTCGACTTCAGCTCGCCCGCGGCCTTGATGAAGGGCACGTAGGTCAGGTGCATGTTGAGGGCGTTGGCCTTCATCTGGGAATCCAGGCCCACCTCCAGCTTGAACTGGCGGATGGCCTCCAGGAACGGCTGGCTCTCGATGTCGCCCACCGTGCCGCCGATCTCGATGATCACCACGTCCATGTCCTTGGCGACCTTCTTCATCACGCCCTTGATCTCGTCCGTGATGTGGGGGATCACCTGCACGGTCTTGCCCAGGTAATCGCCACGCCGCTCCTTCTGGATCACCGTGTTGTAGATGCGACCCGTGGTGATGGTGTGGTTCTGCGTGGTGGGGACCGAGGTGAACCGCTCGTAGTGGCCCAGGTCCAGATCCGTCTCGGCGCCATCGTCCGTGACGAACACCTCGCCATGCTGGAAGGGCGACATGGTGCCCGGATCCACGTTGAGGTAGGGGTCCATCTTCATGAGCGTGACCTTCAGCCCCCGGGCCTCCAGCAGCGCCCCCAGGCTGGCCGCCGCGATCCCCTTGCCCAGCGAGCTCAGCACACCACCGGTCACGAACACATACTTGGTCATGGAAGCTCCTGGGATCGAATATCGGTGAGGCTCACATCTCCTCCGGGGCCTGGATGCCCATGAGGTACAGCCCCTGGCGCAGCGCGCGGGCGGTGGCGACGCACAGCGTGAGGCGGGCGTCGCGGACTTCCGGCGCGTTCTCCGGGGCCAGGATGGGGCAGTTGGTGTAGTAGCCGCTGAAAGACCGGGCTAGGCTCACCAGCTGCCGAGCGAGGGGCGTGGCCATGCAGCCATCGGCCACGGCGGACACGGCGCCGGGCAGACCCGCCAGCTCGAAGAGCAGGGCCTGGGCTTCGGGGGCTGCGAGGCCCTCGTGGCTTCCCGGAAGCTGCGCTTCCGGGAAGGAGAGGAAAGGACCACTCGTCGACTGGGTATGGGCTTTGGCCGCCCAGTCGCCGCCGGCCTTGCGCAGCACGCTCATGATGCGGGCGTGGGCGTACTGCACGTAGGGGCCCGTGTCGCCGTCGAGGGCGATGACGCGATCCCACGTGAAGGTGATGGGCTTCACGCGGTCGTTCATGGCATCGAAGAACACCACGGCGCCCATGCCCAGGATTTCGGCCACCTCGGCCTTGTCCTTCAGGTCGGGGTTCTTCTCCTCGATGATGGCGGCCACGCGCTCCCGAGCCTCGTCCAGCACGTCCTCCAGGAAGATGACGTTGCCCTTGCGGGTGCTCATCTTCCCTTCCGGCAGCTTCACCATGCCGAAGGGCGTGTGCAGCATGCGGCCCTTGAACCACGGGTCCAGCTTGTCGAGGACGGCAAAGATCTGCTGGAAGTGGAGCACCTGATCCGTGCCCACCACGTAGAGGCAGCGGTCGAAGCCGTAGGTCTCTTTGCGGTACAGCGCCGCCGCCAGATCGCGAGTGGCGTAGATGCTGGTGCCGTCCGCCTTCTGCACCAGGCAGGGCGTGGCGATGCCCACGTCCTCCAGGTTGACGATGCGGGCGCCGTTGTTCCCCTCCACCAGGAGACCCGCATCCTCCAACCGCTGCATGGTCGGAACGAGCTGATCCTCGTAGAAGGCCTCGCCCTGGTCCAGAGTATCGAAGCTCACGCCCAGGCGGTCGTAGATGCGCTGGAATTCCCGGAGCGAGATCTTGCGGAACCAGTTCCAGAGGCGCCGGGCCTCGGCGTCGCCGGCCTCAAGGCGCTTGAACCAGTCGCGGGCTTCGTCGCGCATGGCAGGATCATTCTCCTCTTCGGCGTGGAAGCGCACGTAGAGCTGGAAGAGGCGGAACAGCGGCGTGCGGCGCTTCTCGGGCGCGGGCTCGGCCCAGTCGAAATCCTGTTCCAGATCCGCATTCTCCGCCTGGGCCCAGCGGGTGTAGGCCGCCAGCAGCGTCCCGAACTGGGTGCCCCAGTCGCCCAGGTGGTTGAGGCGGATCACCTCGTAGCCCAGGAACTGGTGGGTCTGGGCCAGGGTGTGGCCGATCATGGTGGAGCGCAGATGGCCGATGGTGAAGAGCTTGGCGATGTTTGGCGAACTGTACTCGACGATGACCTTCTTGCCGTTGGCCGCGCGGGAACCATAGGGCCGATCCGCGGGCGCCTCGAGGATCGCCCCCAACACGGCCTGGGCGCGGGTCGCCGGCGCCAGCTTCAGGTTCAGGTAGGGGCCCGTGGCCACCAGAGTCGCGCCCTCGACCGCGATGGCTCCGGCCAGTTCCTGCGACAGCTGCACCGGGTTCTTCCCCAGCTGCTTGGCGGCGCGGAAGCAGGGGAAGGCCAGATCGCCCAGCTCGCCAGACTTGGGCCGCTCCAGCGTGATCTCCACGCCGGGCAGCGCCGCCGTCAGCTGCTGTTCGAAGGTGTGTCGCAAAGCATCCATCAGGTATGTCCTCAGTCCCCATCGGACGGCGCGGAGGCCACCCGATGTCGTAGGGTCAATCCGCCAGTTCGGCCAGGGCCTTCTCGTAGTCTTCGGTCTTGGGAGCCACGCCGTGCCAGCCGGCCTGGTTCTCCATGAAGCTCACGCCCTTCCCCTTCACCGTGCGGGCGCAGATCATCGCGGGCTGGCCCTTCACGGTCCGGGCCCAGGCCAGGGCCGCCAGGATCTGAGTGAAGTCGTGGCCGTCGATCTCCATCACGGCCCACCCGAAGGCCCGCCACTTGTCGGGCACGGGGTTGATGTTCATGACCTTCCTCACCTCGCCGTCGATCTGCAGGCCGTTCAGGTCATGGAACACGCACAGGTTGTCGAGCTTGTGGTGGGGCGCGGCCATGGCCGCCTCCCAGATCACGCCCTCCTGGCTTTCGCCATCGCCCACCACGCAGTAGACGCGCTGGGCGGCCTGCTGGACCTTGAGGCCCAGCGCGATGCCCACGGCCTGGGGCAGGCCCTGGCCCAGGCTGCCGGTGGTGACCTCCACACCGGGGGTGTAGTGGTTTTCCGCGTGGCCCTGGAGCTTCGTGGGGTACTGCCGGAAGGTCTCAAGCCAGGCCTTCGGGAAGAACCCCTGGTCCGCGAGGATGGCGTACTGGGCGGGACAGGCATGGCCCTTGGAGAGCACGAACCGGTCGCGGGCCGGGTCCGCCGGGTTCTCAGGGAACACGGTCATTTCGTGGTAGTAGAGCGCCACGCCGATGTCGATCCAGCTGAGGCTCCCGCCCGGGTGGCCGCTCTGGGCCTTGTAGACCTGCAGCAGCACATCCCGCCGCAAGGCTTTCGCCCTCGCCGCCAGATCCTCGACGGACTCCAATTTCTGCTGAGGCATGACCCCATCCTTCCCGGGAGGCCATTCGCCTCCGATTAGGATGCCCTGGGGAGGGCCGCTCCGGAAGGGGGCGAATGACCCCTGGGACCCGCCTTTTGCCCTTGACCCACGCGGTGTTTGCGATAGGATGGTCTTTCGCGCTTCCCCAAGCCCCTGCGAGGGGGACTGTCCCGGAAGCTGGAGATCCGACTCATGGCCAATCACAAGTCCGCCGCCAAGAAGGCCCGCCGCGATGCCGAGGCCCGCCTCCGCAACCGCAGCAACCGTTCGACCCTGAAGTCCGCCGTCAAGAGCTTCCTGGCTCTGATCGCCGGCGGCAAGAAGGACGAGGCCGCCAAGGTGCTGCCCCTGACCCAGGGCCTGGTCGACAAGGCCTGCCGCAAGGGCGTGATGCACAAGAACGCCGCCAACCGGACCAAGTCCCGCCTGGCCGCCAAAGTGAACAACCTGGCTTAACCAGTCTTCAGGCTTTACAAATGGACCCGGAGAGCCGGGTCCATTGTTTTGTAATCTCGCGTATCCCAAGGGGATACCGAGAGAGTGAACAACCTGACCAGGGACCACCCGGCGAGTTCTTCTCCTTTTTTGGGGCTCCTGAAATGCTGGAGGCATGTTCATCCTTCCAGCCCCCCTCCCCGCCCTCATCACGGCCACCGCGCTCACTGAGACCCAGAAGATCGAGGCCCTGATTCAGGCCGTGGCTGATCTCCAGGGCGCCGTCTTCCTCCGGAATGGTTCGGAGCACACACCGAAACAGGCCGCCGACCACCTGCGCCTGAAGTGGAAGAACGCCGGCGGCCGGGTGAAGACCGCCGCGGACTTCATCCACTACTGCGCGAGCGGCAGCACCCTGAGCGGCAAGCCCTACGAGATCAGGCTCAAGGACGGCCAGACGGTCCTGGCCCGGGACTGGTTCTGGACCGAGCTGAAGCGGCTAGAGCCCGCCCGCTGAATCAGACCCAGGTCTCGGGCACCCGGACCTCGCCCTTCGGCACCCGCGCCCAGTCGAAGGCCGGGATGAGTTCCTCGGCACGGCAGGGTTCCGGCCGCCCCAGGCAACCCAGGCTCCAGCCCAGCCAGCCCACGAGGCCCGCCGGGGAAAGGCCCCGGGCCGCCAGCGCCGCAACCCCCAACGCCCCCGCCCGCTTGCCCAGGCGGCTGCCGTCCGGCGCCGCCACCAGGCCCAGATGGGCGTAGGCGGGGCGTGGCAGACCCAGGGCCTCCTGGAGCCGGATCTGGGTGGCGGTCACGGACCGCAGGTCAGCACCCCGAACCACCTCCGTCACGCCCTGGGCGCCGTCATCCACCACCACCGCCAAGTGGTAGGCAAAGCAGCCGTCCCGCCGGAACAGCAAGGGATCGCCGGTAAGGGCTGCGGGATCATTTGACTGCGCGCCGAGAAGCTGGTCCCGCCAATCGAGAGCGCCGGCCGGAAGCCGGAAGCGCAGAGCCCGATCGAATCCCTCCCAGCTCCGCCCCCGGCAGCGGCCCGGATAGGGGCGCAGGCCGTCCTCGGCATGGGGCGCCGAGGCCAGCTTCTCGAGATCCCTCCGCGTGCAGACGCAGGGGTACAGGCAGCCCGCTTGGTGCAGCGCGACCAGGGCCGCATGGTAGGCGGATCCGCGATCGGACTGCCACAGCACGGGCGCGTCGGATTCCAGGCCCAAAAGCCCCAGATCCTTCAGCTGCGCCTCGCCGAGATCGCGGCGGCAGCGGGGCCCGTCCACATCTTCCATGCGGATGAGCCAGCGGCCGCGGGAGGCCCGCGCCGACAGCCACGAAGCCAGCGCCGTGCGCAGGTTCCCCAGGTGCAGGACCCCCGTGGGCGAAGGAGCGAAGCGGCCGATGGTCATGGGATAGGGCGGCTGTCGGGCTGTCGGCTTTCGACCGGGGGCCGACGGTCGAGAGCTACCAACCCAACAGGTAGGCGAAGATCAGTGGGGCCACGATGGTGGCGTCGGATTCCACGATGAACTTCGGCGTGGTCACGCCCAGCTTGCCCCAGGTGATCTTCTCGTTGGGCACGGCGCCGGAGTAGGAACCATAGCTGGTGGTGCTGTCGCTGATCTGGCAGAAATAGCCCCAGAGCGGAACCTCGGTGAGCTCCAGATCCTGGTGCAGCATGGGCACCACGCAGATGGGGAAGTCGCCGGAGATGCCGCCGGCGATCTGGAACATGCCCAGCGTCGACGTCTTCGTGACGTCCTGGTAGTGTTTGGCCAGCCAGGTCATGTACTCGATGCCGGTGCGGACCGTGTGGACGTTCTTCACGTCCCCGCGAATGACGGCGGCGGCGAACATGTTGCCCAGGGTGCTGTCCTCCCAGCCCGGCACCACGATCGGCACGTTCTTCTCGAGGGCCGCCAGCATCCAGCTGTGCTTGGGGTCGATCTGGTAGTACTGCTCGTATTTCCCGCTCTTCAGCACCTTCTGGAAGAACTCGTGGGGGAAGTAGCGCTCGCCCTTGGCGTCGGCCTCCATCCACACCTCGAGCATGGCCTTCTCCATGCGGCGCATGGCCTCCATCTCGGGAATGCAGGTGTCCGTCACGCGGTTCATGTGGCGGTCCAGGAGGGCCTTCTCGTCCTGGGGCGTCAGGTCCCGATAGTGGGGCACGCGCTCGTAGAAGTCGTGGGCCACCAGGTTGAAGATGTCCTCCTCCAGGTTGGCCCCGGTACAGACGATGAGGTGCACCTTGTCCTGGCGGATCATCTCAGCAAAGGAGAGGCCAAGCTCCGCGGTGCTCATGGCCCCGCCCATCGTCACCATCATCTTGCCGCCCTGCTCCAGGAACACCCGGTAGCCCTCGGCGGCATCAATCAGGGCCGCGGCGTTGAAGTGCCGGAAATGATGCTTCACATAGCTGCCGACAGGGCCGAGCTTGGGCGTGGACATAAATCCTCCGAATCCTTTCATTGTGCCAGCGGCTCCCCCCGGGTCCGAGGGCGGATTGCGGCCCTGGGGATCCGGCCCCCCAAAAAGGAAGCGCCCGGAGGTGCGGGCGCTTCGTGAGGGTGAGTTTGGCGGGATTTCGAGTGGTGGGGTTTTTTAGCGGGAGTCCCGCGAACGGGACTGGGATCGATTGGTGGGATGGTTGGTGGCGGGAAGCCCTTGCGGGCACCTCGCCTTCCAGTCTATCACCGGTCGATGCCGGGGAGTTCGAAGGCCCCCGGCGCCACCCCGCCCCGGATCCAGTTCCCGAAGGCCAGTTCGACCGCTGCCCCGCCCGCTTCCTCGATCTCCATCCGCGACAGCACAGGCTGGCCATGCGTCTGGACCGGGGGACCGAACCGGGCCGTGCGGGCCAGCCGCCCGGAAGCGAGCCGGAATTCGGCCTTCAGGGGCAGCGAGCCCTCCTTCGCCACCCACAGGATCACCTGGCGGGCACTGAGGGCCGGCCGCTTGGCCGCCAGCTCCAGCCGCCAGCAGGCCCGATCGTCCAGCGGCTCTTCAGCCACCGCCTGCACGCTGTAGTCCTCGCGGAACCGCGTGCGGGCCACGTCCCCACCTGCAGCCGAACCCATCAGGCGCTGCTGGGGCGTGACCTTCACGGGCCGCTTCGTGCCCGGCAGCAGCAGCCACATCTCATCGCCCAGCAGCAGCACGGACCGGCCCTTCTCCTTGTCGGAAAGGCCATCCAATCGCGCATCACCATTCGCCCGCGCCGAAACCTTCCAGCGCTGGGCGGCCCGCGGGATCTTCACCGTCAACTCCACGGTGAAGATGGGCCAGGGATGGCGCAGCCGGTCCACCCGGGCGAGGATCTCCTCGCCACTCTGGGCCAGCAGCGGCAAGGCTGCCAGGAACAACAGGAAGAGGGCGCGCATCAACGGCGCCCGTAGTCGTCCTGGAGCCGCTCGATGTCCGCCTCGTCGAAGGTGCCGAGGCTCACTTCAAGCACCCGGACCGGATGGGACGTGCTGGCATCGCAGCGCAGGCGGTGGGTGCTGCCCTGGGGCAGCCAGATCTCCTCGCCCACGGCCGGACGGAGTTCCACACCATCGCGATCCACCACCACGCCCGGATCCAGGACCACCCACAGCTCACCCCGATGCTGGTGGCGCTGGAGGCTCAGCTTCTGGCCGGGGTTGCAGGTGAGGATCTTCACCGTGCAGGGTGCGTTCAGGGCGTACTGGTCGAAGGAGCCCCAGGGCTTGTCCACGTGGAGGGTGGTCGGTCGGTCCATGGGGACAGCTTATCAAGTCTGGAGACCGGAGTCTGGACTCCAGCCTTACAGCAGATCCTCACGCCCTTCCGCTTTCAGCCGCTCGACGATCTGCTTGACGGTCTGGGCGCGGTCGCGGTGGCAGATGAGCAGGGCGTCGTCGTCATCCACCACGATGAGATCGTCCAGTCCGCTGGCGGCGATGAACCGCTTGCCTCCGAAAAAGGCGCAGTTGCGGGTGTCCAGCAGCAGGGTCTCGCCCTGGGTCACGTTGCCTTCGGGATCCGTCTCCTGGAACTCGATGGCGGCGGGCCAGGAGCCCACGTCCGACCAGCGGAAGCGGGCGGGCACCACGGCCACCGTCTCTGCCTTCTCCAGGAGGGCCACATCAATGGCCACCTTGGGAAGCTGACGATAAGCCGCGGACAGGGCCGCCGGATCTGCCCCGGCCTTCACCCAGGTGTCCAGGGGCCCCAGAATCTCCGGGGCGTGCTGGTGCAGACCTTCCCGGAAGTCCTCCAGGGTCCACACGAACATGCCGGCGTTCCAGTAGTGACGGTCTGATTCGAGGTACTGCATGGCCACTTCCACGGGAGGCTTCTCCCGGAAGGCCTTCACCTTCTGCACGGGGCCGTGCCCCTCGGATTCGAGGTAGCCGTAGCCCGTCTCGGGATAGGTGGGCTTGATGCCGAACGTGACCAGTTCCCGCTCCCAGGCGGCATGCTTCACGGCAGTATCCAGATCCTCCAGGAAGATCTCCCGGTCGCCGATCCAGTGGTCCGCGGAAAGTACCGCCATGACGCCATGGGGGAACTTGCGCTCGATCTGGACTAGGGCGAGGGCCAGGCAGGGCGCGGTGTTGCGCCCCTCGGGTTCCACGATCACGTTCTCCTGCGGCAGCTCCGGCAGCATGCGCCGGGTCTCGGCGGCGAGGTCCGCCGTGGTCACCACGAAGATCCGTTCAGGAGCCACGTGCCCGTCGAGACGGCGGACCGTCTGATGGAGCAGGGTCTCGGTGCCCACGATGGCCAGGAACTGCTTGGGGCGGGCATTGCGGCTGCGGGGCCAGAACCGCGTACCGCGACCCCCGGCCATGATGACAATGATGAGGGACTGATGACTGCCCGTGCCCGGCATCATGCCTCCTTCCGTTCCGCCCCAACGCGGGCGGCCTCGCGCATCGCCGCAGGCGATACCGAGACGATGACGATGATCAGGGAGTCCTTGTGGGTATCCGACATCATCGGCCTCCTGCCAGATTGCGGCTCCTTCAGGGAACCACGGCGACCTCGTTCATCGCAACTTGCCTAGCGTGAAAGGATGTCCACCAGATCCTCCATGTCGCCCGGAGGCGAGGGGCGGGGATCGAGGATGCGGGCCAGGGGCTGGACTACCAGGGCCCCGGACAATTCGCCCAGATAGAAACCGCCCTCGCCCGCGCCCAGGCGGCGCACGGCCTCGGCTCCCCAGCGGCTGCCCCAGATGCGGTCCAGTGCCGAAGGACTGCCGCCGCGCTGGATGTGCCCCAGCACCACCACGCGCAGGTCCAGCCCATAGTCCCGGCGGAGCCGCTCGCCCACGGCCACGGCGTTGCCCAAGCCGTCACCCTCGGCCACCACCACGATGGAACTGCGTTTGCCACGAAGCCAATTGGCGTGGAGCCGCGCCACGAGGGTCTCGTAGGAATCATCCATGGCCTCGGGATAAAGGACCGCCTCGGCCCCGCAGGCCAGAGCCGTATGGACGGCCAGCATGCCGGAGCTGCGCCCCATGACCTCCACCAGGAACAGGCGGCCGTGGCTCGAAGCTGTGTCGCGGATGCGGTCGATGGCCTCCACCGCGGTGTTGAGGGCCGTGTCGAAGCCCAGGGTGCGGTCCGTGCCCGGCAGGTCGTTGTCGATGGTGCCGGGGATGCCCGCGCAGGGGATGCCATGCTCCCGCTGGAGGGCCTCGGCCCCCCGGAAGCTGCCATCCCCCCCGATGATCACCAGGGCATGGATGCCCGCTTCCCGGAGGTTCGCGGCCGCCTGGGCACGCCGAGCCTCCTCCATGAATTCAGGGCAGCGGGCCGTGTGCAGCACGGTGCCGCCCCGCTGGAGGATGTTGGCGCAGGCACGCGTGGGCATGGGCGCCCAGTCGCGCTCCAGCAACCCCTGGTAGCCCTGCCGGATGCCCCAGGCCTCATGCCCCAGGGCATCTGCCTGACGCACTGCCGCTCGGATCGCGGCGTTCATGCCTGGGGCGTCCCCGCCAGAGGTGAGGACGCCGATTCTCACTTCGCCTTCCTCTGGGCGGGCAGGCCGGACCGGGTGACGGCACCCCTGCCCTTCTTCAAGGTGGCCTTGCCGCGTCGGTGTTTCACCTTGCCCTTGGCCCGCTTGCCCTTCCGCGTGTCCTTCACATGGGCTTCCGGAGGCGGCAGGGGCGGCGGCTCGATGATGCCCCGGGGAACCGGGGGGAGGTCACCCTCTGAAATCCCCTGGGCCGAGGCCCGCTGGGCGCGGGCCTTCATCACGGGATCCTCCTGGGGCCTGGGTGCAGCCACCAGGCCCAGAGCCAGACTGCTGATGAACAGGACGCGTCGCGGCATGGTCCCCCCGGGGAATCGATTATCGCGCATCCAGCCAGTTACGGGGCTTTCGGCTCCCCTGTGACAATCTTTGAATTCGTCGCCCCAGCCCCCCCGCGATAAACTTGCTGATTCGGGGATCAATTCCCACCCGATTTTCCCAAGTCCGGAGTTTTCATGACCATGCAATCCGGTTCCGCCCCTGTCGATGGCACGGCCCTGGCGGCCTGCCTCCAGCCCTTCCCCGCCTCGACCAAGATCCACGTGGCGGGTCGCCAGCCCGGCGTCCGCGTTCCCCTCCGGCAGATCCAGCTCCACCCCACCCGCGATTTCAAGGACCAGCTCACCGAGAACGAGCCCGTGGTGCTCTATGACACCTCCGGCCCCTACACCGACCCCACCGTCACCATCGATGTGGCCAAGGGCCTGAAACCCCTCCGCCAGGACTGGATCCTGGGCCGGGGCGATGTGGAGGAACTGCCCGGCGCCACCAGCCTCTACCGCAAGCTCCGGGAGCGGGACAAGGAACTCGACGCCATCCGCTTCCACGCGGAGCGCCAGCCCATGCGCGCCAAAGCCGGGCGCAACGTGACGCAGATGCACTACGCCCGGCAGGGCATGGTCACGCCCGAGATGGAGTTCATCGCCATCCGCGAGAACCTGGGCCGCGAGACCGCGGGCATCAAGAGCCGCATCACGCCCGAGTTCGTGCGTGACGAGGTGGCCCGGGGCCGCGCCATCATCCCCGCCAACATCAACCACCCGGAAACCGAGCCCATGATCATCGGCCGGAACTTCCTCGTGAAGATCAACGCCAACATCGGCAACTCCGCCGTGGCCTCCAGCATCGAGGAGGAGGTCGAGAAGATGGCCTGGTCCATCCGCTGGGGCGCCGACACGGTCATGGATCTCAGCACCGGCAACAACATCCACGAGACCCGCGAGTGGATCCTGCGCAACAGCCCCGTGCCCATCGGCACCGTGCCCATCTATCAGGCGCTGGAGAAGGTCAACGGCAAGGCCGAGGATCTCACCTGGGAGATCTTCCGCGACACCCTCATCGAGCAGGCCGAACAAGGCGTGGACTACTTCACCATCCACGCCGGCGTGCTGCTGCGCTACGTGCCCCTCACCGCCAAGCGCGTCACGGGCATCGTCTCCCGCGGCGGCAGCATCATGGCCAAGTGGTGCCTGGCTCATCACCGGGAGAACTTCCTCTACACGCACTTCGAGGACATCTGCGAGATCATGAAAGCCTACGACGTGGCCTTCTCGCTGGGTGACGGCCTGCGCCCCGGCAGCACCGCCGACGCCAACGACGAGGCCCAGTTCGGCGAGCTGGAGACGCTCGGCGAGCTCACCAAGGTCGCCTGGAAGCACGATGTGCAGGTGATGATCGAGGGCCCCGGCCATGTGCCCATGCACCTCATCCAGGAGAACATGACCAAGCAGCTGGAAGTCTGCGACGAGGCCCCCTTCTACACGCTGGGCCCCCTCACCACGGACATCGCGCCGGGCTACGACCACATCACCTCGGCCATCGGCGCGGCCATGATCGGCTGGTTCGGCTGCGCCATGCTGTGCTACGTGACGCCCAAGGAACACCTGGGCCTGCCCAACAAGAAGGACGTGAAGGACGGCGTCATCGCCTACAAGATCGCCGCCCACGCCGCCGACCTGGCCAAGGGCCACCCCGGCGCCCGGATCTGGGACGACGCCATGAGCAAGGCCCGCTTCGAGTTCCGCTGGGAGGACCAGTTCAACCTGGCCCTGGATCCCGACACGGCTCGCGAGTTCCACGACGAGACCCTGCCCGCCGAAGGCGCCAAGACCGCCCACTTCTGCTCCATGTGCGGCCCGCACTTCTGCTCGATGAAGATCTCGGATGATGTGCGGCAATACGCCGAGAGCCACGGCTACAACGAGGAAGAGGCCCTGAAGAAGGGCATGGAGGAGATGGCGGAGACCTTCGTGCAGAAGGGTTCCGAGGTCTATCAGAAAGCTTGATTCGCTCCCTGTGGGGCCCCAGTCGGGACAGCGCCCCGCGCTGTCCGCTCCTGTCCCACATGGTCGCGAGGTCTATCAGAAGGCCTGATCCGCGCCGCCAGGCGTTACGAAAAAGCTCCGCAGATGGCGGGGCTTTTTCGCAGGCGGACGCGTATCATCGGAGCGGTTCCATCAGCCCAGGGAGGCAGCCATGGCCGCGAAGAAGATCCTCATGCTCGTAGGCGATTTCGGGGAGGACTACGAAATCATGGTGCCCTTCCAGGCCCTGCTGGCCGTGGGCCACACGGTCCACGCCGTGTGCCCCGACAAGAAGGCCGGCGAGTCCGTCGCCACGGCCATCCATGACTTCGAAGGCCACCAGACCTACTCCGAGAAGCCCGGCCACCGCTTCGCCCTCAACGCCACCTTCGCGGACGTCAAGCCGGACCAGTACGACGCCCTGGTGATCCCCGGCGGCCGCGCCCCCGAGTACCTGCGCCTCAACCCCAAGGTGCTGGAGGTCGTTCGCCACTTCTTCACCGCGAAGAAGCCCGTGGCGGCCATCTGCCACGGCGCCCAGATCCTCTCCGCCGCGGGCGTGCTGGAGGGCCGCACCTGCTCGGCCTACCCCGCCTGCCGTGCCGAGGTGGAGATCGCCAAGGGGAAGTACGCGGACATCGCCATCGATGGCGCCGTCACGGACGGGAACCTGGTCACCGCCCCCGCCTGGCCGGCCCATCCCGCCTGGCTCGCCCAGTTCCTGCAGGTGCTGGGAACCCGCATCACCCTCTGATCCGCGGTCGGGCGCCAATTACCTGTTGGCATACCTTTCCCCCGTCTTCATACTGATCGTCCACAGGATCTTTGTCAGTTTCATCACGCGATATCCAGAAAGGTGGAGGGACGGGCCCTGTGAAACCTTGGCAACCTGCGAAAGCAAGGTGCCAATTCCTGCCGCAAGCGATTGCGGAGAGATGCTGACGTGTCAGAAGCTGACATGCAAAGGGGGCCCGAGCGATCGGGCCCCCTTTGTTTTTTTGGATCGCAGTGGAACGACGGAGATCCTCCCTTTCCGGAGGCTCTTGTGAGCGACCAGTACCTCGATACCAACGTGCCGGGCAACCCGGCCTACCACTTCAGCATCCAGCCGCCGGTGCGGGAAAGCCGGGCCGGCTGGATCCACCGGCCCGAACTGGTGCCCGGCGCCGCCCTGGCCACCCAGTACGTGCATGCGGGCGTGCAGCCCGACCCGGCCTACGGATCGGTCATGCCGCCGCTGTACCTCTCGTCCACCTTCGCCTTCAAGGACATCTGCACCAACGCGGGCTACGACTACACCCGGAGCGGCAACCCCACCCGGGCCGCCCTGGAGGAGGCCCTCGCCCTGCTGGAGGGCGGCCAGGGCGCCACCTGCACCAGCACGGGCATGAGCGCCATCCTGGTGGCTCTCAACCTGCTGCCCCATGGCAGCCACCTCATCTCCACCGTGGACTGCTACGGCGGCACCTTCCGGCTGCTGGAACACGCCCGGCGCTTCTATGGCCTCGAGGTCACCTACCTGGACCTGGCAGACCTCGTGGCCGTGCAAGCGGCCATCCGACCCAACACCCGCATGATCTGGATCGAGACCCCTTCGAACCCCCTGCTGCGCCTCACGGATATCGCCGCCGTGGCGGAGCTGGGCCACCGCCAGCCGGACTGCCTCGTGGCCGTGGACAACACCTTCTTGTCGCCCTACCTCCAGCGCCCCTTCGATCTCGGCGCCGACCTCGTGATCCATTCCACGACGAAGTATCTCAACGGCCACAGCGACGTGGTGGGCGGCGCCGTGGTGGCAGGGCCCGGCCGCCTGGCCCTCACTCAGCAGATCCAGAGCGTGAACAACCTGCTGGGCACTTCGCAGGCGCCCCACGACTGCTTCCTCGTGCTGCGCGGCCTGAAGACCCTGCCCCTGCGCATGCGCCAGCACGAGGCCACAGCCCAGGTGCTGGCGGAATTCCTGGCGGCCCACCCCGCCGTGGGCAAGGTCCACTTCCCGGGTCTGCCCGGCCATCCGCAGCACGAGCTCGCGAAGCGGCAGCAGCGGGGCTTCGGCGCCATGCTCAGCTTCGAGCTGAAGGAGGGCGGCGCCGAGCGGCTGAACCATGTGCTCCGCAAGCTGCGCTGGTTCACGCTGGCCGAGAGCCTGGGCGGCGTGGAATCGCTGGTGGCGCATCCCGCCTCCATGACCCACGCCTCCATGACGCCCGAAGCCCGGCGGCGAGCCGGCATCACCGATGACCTCATCCGGCTGTCCGTGGGCCTGGAGGATGTGCGGGACCTGCGGGCGGACCTGGCCCAGGCCCTGGCCTTCGACTGACCCTTACTGGATCCCCAGCAGCTCTACGTCGAAGATCAAGTCGGCATTGGGCGGAATGTCGGCTCCGGCGCCGCGCGCGCCGTAGCCGAGGGCCGCTGGGATGTGGAGCGTGCGCTTGCCGCCCACCTTCATGGTCAGCAACCCCTCGTCCCAGCCCTTGATGACGCGGCCCACGCCGACGGGGAAGACCAGCGGCTCGCCGCGGTCCACGGAGCTGTCGAACTTCTTGCCCTTCTTCCCGTGGTCCGAGAGCCAGCCCGTGTAGTGGACGGCACAGCGCTGGCCGGGCTGGGGGGAGACCCCGGTGCCGACCTGGGTGTCGAGGTACTGGAGGCCGCTGGCGGTCGTAGTCATGGCGGGAGCCTTCTTCCTGGGGGTCCGGGCCCGTTTCTTGGCGGGTGCGGGGGTCTGGGCGGTCAGGGTCTGGGTGGCCAGGGGCAGCGTGAGCAGGAACACGGCCAGAACGGTGAACAGGCGGGTCATGGCGCCTCCAGCCTCCGAGTCTACGTGAAGGCGTGGCCTGAACACATCCCGATCATGGGGCGGCCTGGAACCCAGCGATGGCACCCCGGTCGCACAGTTCCTTGAGCAAGCTCAAGGTGGCGGCCAGATCCGTCAGCCCCAGGGCCGCGGCAGCCTCGGCCAGACGCTCCGTCCGGGCCCGCGTCAGCAGGGCCGCGGCGGCGGGAGTCAGATCCATGAGTTGCGGCCGCCCCTCACCGTCCCGGTAGGCCAGCAGGTGGGTGGGGCGGGCCTCGGGTACGGGCGCCTCCTCGCTTACCTGGTGGACTGCGTGGCGATATGACACCACCTGCGTCGCCGAGTCCAGGACGATGTGATCCCGTGGCTCCGGCACCGGATGGAGTCGCGATGGAAAGCCGGTCTCCGGGAAGCGGGCCACCAGCACTTCCAGGATTTCCGCATGGGCCAATTCCAGGAGGAACGGCCAAGTGGCCTGACCCCAGCCCGTCTCCGCCAGCCAGCCCAGGAAGGCGGGCGCGATGTCCCGGTAGTGCCGGCTGGCCACGCAGCGCGCCTGGAGGAAGGCCTCGATGCAGGCCTCCCAGGCGCCCTCCCGCACGAGCAGGGCCCTGGTGACGGGGAACATGGTCTCGATGGGGTCCAGCAGGCTCAGGCGGGCCAGCTCCCGGTAGGCCGCCAGCCCGGCGCTGAACTGCTGGAAGCTCTGTGCGTCCGCCTCGAGCAGCCCGTGGCTCCGGGCGAATCCGGCGGGATCCTCCTCGAAGGTCGCCCCTTCCGGATCGAGCACCAGGGCCGCCAGGGCCCGCTGAAGCGCGAGGGTGGGAGTCGGGGTGAGGCCTTCAGCCATGGCCGCCTCCCCGCATGGGTACCGCCAGGACCTCGTCGTAGGCCGCCTGGAGGCGGGCCCGCTCCGCCAGCAGGTCCTCCAGGTCCGGGATGTGGTTGTCGCGCTCCAGCAGCACGGGCACGGGACGGCCCAGGCGGGCGAGGGTCCACTGCATCAGCTCGATGACGGGGTCGATGACGTCGGCGCCGTGGGTGTCCACGGTGAGCGTCCCGAAGCGCTTGTGTCCGGCGATGTGCAGCTGGGCCACGCGCTCCAGGGGCATGCGCGCCAGCCAGGCCTTGGGGTCGAAGCCGAAGTTGAGGGCGTTGACGTAGACGTTGTTCACGTCCAGCAGCCAGCCCACGCCGGCCCCTTCCAGCACCTCGGTGATGAAGGTGCCCTCATCCATCTCAGCCCGGCCCAGCTCGGCGTAGTAGGTGATGTTCTCGAGGAGGAGCGGCACCGGCAGGTGGGCCTGGAGGTCCCGGGCCCGCGCCACCGTGTGGCGGACGGCCTCTCGCGTGAAGGGAAGTGGCAGCAGCTCATGGAGGGAGCTGCCATCCACGCTGGTGAAGCAGAGGTGCTCGGAGTGCCAGGGCGTCTCCGTGCGGACGAGGAAGCGTCCCAGGTCCCTCAGGTAGTCCCCGTCCCAGGGATCGAACCCGCCCAGGGAGATGGCCAGACCGTGGGTGAGGACGGGGTCACGATCGAGGATGGCGCAGGCGTCCCGGTGGGGCCGCCCGCCATCCCCGATCACGTTCTCGGGGCAGGTCTCCCAGAAGGGCACGCCGTGGTCCGGCCGGGCCGCCACCGCCTCCAGATGGGGGCGGCGGAGGCCCAGGCCCACGCCAGCGAAGCGACCCTGGCCGGAGAACCGGTCCGGTGTCATCGAAACCTCCCGGAACCTACTTCTTCTCCTTGCCGCAGGACCCTTCCTTCTTGTCCTTGCCGCAGCTGCCTTCTTTCTTGTCCTTCTGGTCCTTCTTCATGTCGGCGCTGCCGCAGCCCCCGCCACCGCCACAGCCGCCCTCCTTGGCCTTGCCCTTGGCCTCCTTGGCGTCCTTGGTTTTTGCAGGAGCCTTCGCATCCGGCTTGGCGTCCTTGGATCCGCAGTCCCCTGCCTGGGTCAGCGCGGTCTCCGAGCCGAAGGCACTCACAGGGGTGGCGGCGACGGCGGTGGAAGTTCCGGCCACGAGCGAACCCGCGGCGAAAAGAGTGGCGGCACCAACGAGTCTGGTGATCATGAAATCCTCCTGCGGCTGCGCCGCGGCAGGGGCCGCCCGCGGCCCCGAAATGCCTCCCATGGCCAGTCCTGCCCGGCGGTCGGGCGGGATCACAGAGCTGGCCAGGTTGTCAGCCTGTGGGGTGCAGTCACTCGCAAAGGTGTGACGACCTTTTTTTCAGGAGCTCGCGTTTTTTCCCGACCAGGATGCGCCGGGGAGGGCTGCCAAGCCCCGTTCAATCGGCTTCAGGCCCGGCCCGCCCGGGTTCCCCATGGTGAGACCGTGGCCGTACCTTATTGGCCTGGAGAGTTGAATTCCGCCGCTGGAGCGCACTCGCGATGCTCGATCGCGGAGTCGGAACCTCCGGGGTCCCTTGCGAGGCGCAGGCGGTCTGTTGGGCGTGAGGATTTGAACCCGTTGCCGGCAGCCACTCGCGCTTCATCCGCTCCGGCAGCGCCCCGCTGCCTCCACGGCGCGCTCGCGGGCCGGCTGCCACTCGGGGGTCCAACTCCACCAAGCCTTAACCAGAACAAAGCAAGGGTCCCGGTGGGACCCCTGCTTTGTTCTGGCTCCGGAGGAGGGATTTGAACCCCCGACCTAGTGATTAACAGTCACCCGCTCTGACCCCTGAGCTACTCCGGAAAGGGCAAGGGTCTATTCTACCGGAGGTGGGCGCAGATTCAAGCGGGGAGGGGCGGGACCTGTGATCCTCGTCGTCCGCCCTAGTTCTTCTGAAGTTCCATCAGGATCTGGCGGGCGGCGGCTTTGAGGGTCTCGATGACGCCGGTGCCCTGGTTCGCCACGGCCTCGATCATGGGTTCGCCCCGGAACCGGAGCAGCCGCTCCATCTCGGCGGCGGGCACGGCCGAAGGCATGTCCCGCTTGTTCAGCTGGAGGACGTAGGGGATCGCTCGGACGTCGAAGCCATTCTCTTTGAGGTTGGTCGCCAGGTTGGCGATGGATTCGATGTTGGCCTCCATGCGCGCCTTCTGGCTGTCGGCCACGAAGATGATGCCGTCACACCCGCGGAGGATGAGCTTGCGGCTGGCGTCGTAGAAGACCTGGCCGGGCACGGTGTAGAGGTGGAAGCGGACCTTGAAGCCCTTGACCATGCCCATGTCGAGGGGCAGGAAGTCGAAGAAGAGCGTGCGGTCCGTCTCGGTGGCGAGGCTGACGAGCTTGCCCCGCTTGTCGGGGTTGGCCTGCTCGAAGATCCACTGGATGTTCGTCGTCTTCCCGCAGAGGCCGGGACCGTAGTAGACGATCTTGCAGTTGATTTCGCGAGATGCGTAGTTGATGAAGGTCATGACGTCCCCGGCCCTAGTCGCCGAAGAGGCGGTCGATGTCTTCGTCCGTGATCTCCGAGAAGGGGCTTTCGAAGCGGCTGCCGCCGTCGGATTCCTTCTGGGCGCGCTGTTCCACCTGATCGAAGATCTCCTGGAGTTCCTTGCTGGCCTTCTTCACCCGCAGGCGCACCAGGGCGAGGCTCGAGTTCTGGTCGAAGATCACCACCAGGATCCCGCGTTTCCCCACGATCGAGATGTGCAGGTTGTCCCGCTCCCCTTCGTGGAAGAGGAGGCTGAATTCCTTTTCGCCGATGAGCTTGGCCAGGCCGTCCGTGGCGGCCACGTTGCCGGCGGTGAGGGAGGCGAGGCTGGTGGCGTCGATGCTCTTTACGTCCCCGGCCGAGGCGATCTGCTGGCCGTTCTTGTCCACCAGGAAGACCACCTTGGCGGAGGCATCCTTCTGGAGGCGGCTGATGATCTCGTGGAGGAGCTTGTACTCCTCCTCGAACATGATGAGATCAAGCTTTGCCACAAGAACCTCCGCCGGGACTGCTATCTGTGAGGATAGCACTTTTCAGTAGGTCCCCGCCCCGGCTCCCCCCTGAACCACCGCCACGGAGGCGGAAAGCCCCAGACGCGTCGCCCCGGCCAGGACCATGGCCAAGGCCCCCTCATAGGTCCGGATACCGCCGGAGGCCTTCACCCCCATCCCGGTGCCCACGACCCGGCGCATCAGCGCAACATCGGCTTCCGTCGCGCCCCCGGTGGAGAATCCCGTCGAAGTCTTCACGAAATCGAGGCCCGCCTCCAGGGCCAGGGCCGAAGCCTGCGCCTTCTCGCCGTCCGTGAGCAGGCAGGTCTCCAGAATCACCTTCAGCACCGTGGGCGCAGGAACGGCCGTTCGGAGGCCTGCCAGGTCCCGGCGGACCGTATCCCAGTCGCCGGCCTTGGCGGCGCCGATGGCCAACACCATGTCCACTTCCTGGGCCCCGTCCTTCACGGCAAGTTCGGCCTCATGCGCCTTCGCGCGGAGCGAGGAGGCCCCGAGGGGGAAGCCGACCACCGTGCAGGTCCGGATCGCGCTGCCGCTGAGGAGGGAGGCCGCCAACGGCACCCAGAGGGGATTGACGCAGACCGAGGCGAACCCGTGCTTCAGGGCCTCGGCACAGAGGACCTCCACCTGGGCCCCAGTGGCGTCGGGTTTCAGCAGGGTGTGGTCGATGAGAGGGGATAGGTCCCAGGGCCCGGCTGGGGAAACCACCTGGGAGGCCAGCCGATGGTGCTGGCCCGAGCCATCCCGAAGGAGGCACGAGCCCTCCACGCACCCCAGTAACTGGGGCCTCCCCCCGTTCGGGAACCCCTGGAGGCGGGCGCGGATCTCGGCAGTGAGGTCGAGGAGTGGGTCGATCATGGTTCTCATCATGGCCTCCGGGCGCCCCGCCGGAAAGCCGTACGCGAAAAAGCGGGCCGAAGCCCGCTTTCCCGTGATCCGTGAAGCCAGATTACTTCTTGGCCTCTTCCTTCTTCTCGGCCTTCTTGGCAGCCTTCTTGGCCTTCTTCTCGGCCTTGGGGGCGGCTTCAGCCTTCTTCTCTTCGGCGGTCATGGCCTTCTTGGCCTCGGCCTTCTTCTCGTCCTTCTTGGCTTCGGCCTTCTTGGCAGCCTTCTTCTCGGCCTTGGGGGCAGCTTCAGCCTTCTTCTCTTCGGCGGTCATGGCCTTCTTGGCCTCGGCCTTCTTCTCTTCCTTCTTGGCTTCGGCCTTCTTGGCGGCCTTCTTCTCAGCCTTGGGAGCGGCCTCAGCCTTCTTCTCCTCGGCGGTCATGGCCTTCTTCTCGGCGGCAGGAGCGGCGGGCTCAGCCTTCTTCTCGGCCTTCTTGTGGTGCTTCTTGGCCTTCTTCTCGGCCTTGGGGGCAGCTTCAGCCTTCTTCTCTTCGGCGGTCATGGCCTTCTTGGCCTCGGCCTTCTTCTCTTCCTTCTTGGGCTCGGCCTTCTTCTCAGCCTTCTTGGCCTCAGCCTTCTTGGGCTCGGCCTTCTTCTCTTCGGTGGTCAGAGCCTTCTTCTCGGCGGCGGGAGCAGCCTCGGCCTTCTTCTCGGCCTTCTTGTGGTGCTTCTTGGCCTTCTTCTCGGCCTTGGGGGCGGCTTCAGCCTTCTTCTCGGCCTTGGGAGCGGCCTCGGCCTTCTTCTCCTCGGCGACGGTCAGGGCCTTCTTGGCCTCTTCCTTCTTGGGCTCGGCCTTCTTCTCAGCCTTCTTCTCGACCTTCTTGGTCTCGACCTTCTTCGCTTCAGGCTTCTTCGCCTCTTCCGCGAACACGGGGCTGATCAGAGCGGCGGCGACGAGCAGCGCAGCAAGCTTCTTCATGGGGGTTCTCCCTGGGTGGATCCGGCACGGCCGGAAGTGAGCTCCAGGAAGCAGTATTCGGGCCAATATTTAACCTGCCTTAAATAAGCACTTGAACAAATGAGAGCGGGTCAAATTTTGTTGCATTCTGCCACTCGTGGCAGCCTGCTACTCGCCTTCATGGAGTCCGTAGCGTTTGAGCTTCCGGTAAAGGGTGGTCCGGTCCACCCCCAGGATCTCGGCAATGCGCTGCTTCTCTTTGTGCCGCCCCACCAGGATCTGGATGTACCGGCGTTCCAGCTCATCCAGGGAAGGCCAATCCTCGATCAGCGAGGGGGCACCTTCGGAGGGCTCCGGCCTCAGCAGGGCCCGCTTGAGCACGTCGGCCTGGATCTTGGCCGGCAGGTCGTCCACCGTGATCTCCCGGCCCCGGCTCAGCTGGGTCAGGTTCTCCACGGCGTTGCTCAATTCGCGCACGTTGCCCGGCCAGGAGTAGGCCACGAGCACCCGGCGCGCCTCCGGGTGCAACTGATAGGTCTGCTGGTCCTTCTGCCCGAATTCCGCCAGGAAGTGGTCCAGCAGCGCGTCCACGTCCTCCCCCCGCTCCCGGAGGGGCGGCACAGCCAGCTCCACGACGCTGAGCCGGTAGTAGAGATCCTCGCGGAAGGTCCCGGCCTTCACCATCTGCTGGAGGTCGCGGTTGGTGGCGGCGATGACCCTGGAATCCACCTTGATGGTCTTGTTGCCCCCCACCCTGCGGATCTCCTGCTCCTGGAGCACCCGCAGCAGTCGGACCTGGAAGCTGGGGCTGGTCTCGCCGATCTCATCCAGGAAGATGGTGCCGCCGGAGGCCTCCTCGAAGAGGCCCGGTTTCTCGTTCACGGCGCCCGTGAAGGAGCCCTTCACGTGGCCGAAGAGTTCGGATTCCAGCAGGGTCTCGGTGAGAGCGCCGCAGTTCACAGCCACGAAAGCGCGGTCCCGGCGATCGCTGGACAGGTGAATGCTCCGGGCCACCAGCTCCTTGCCCGTGCCGCTCTCCCCCGTGATGAGCACGGTGGCCCGGCTGTTCTGGAGGCTGGCGATGGTCTTGTAGACCGCCATCATCTTAGGGCTGGAGCCGATCATCAAACTCCGCCTGCCTTTGGGGGAGGCCCCCTGCGCAGTGCCCTGGCCGGCGGATTGCCGCCGGGCGAGGGCGCGGCTCACCAGGGCCTTCAGCTCCTCGTTGTTCCAGGGCTTGCTGAGGAAGTCGAAAGCCCCTTCCCGCACGGCCTCGATGGCGGTTTCCAGGGTGCCGAAACCCGAGAGCAGAATGGTATCCACGCCCAGCGGCTTGGCCTCCCGGAGGAGATCCAGCCCATCCTTCTTGGCCTCCAGGTTGATGTCGGAGAGCAGCAGGTCGAAGCCCCCCTTCCGCAACAGCTCAATGGCCCGGTCGGGATGGGTGGCCTTGGCGACTTCGAGGCCCATGGTCCCCAGCAGCTCCTCCAGGAACTCGCAGGTCTCCTTGCTGTCGTCCACCACGAGCACTCGGGCCATGCCCACCCCCACCATGAAGGTACCCCACCTGGCCCCCGGCAAGTTCCCAGGGTATGCTCACGACACCCATTCAACGGAGAATTCCCATGCGCACCCTTCTGGCTCTTGCCTTCGGGATGGTCCTTTATTCGGCCAACCTTTTCGCGGGCGACCTCACCATCACCTCGCAGGTCACGGGCAAGGGCGCCCTGGCCAAGGATGGCGCCCAGGTGCAGTACCTCAGCGCCACGCGGATGCGGGTCAACCACGCCGGCGCGAAGAGCGACAGTCTGGTCGACTACGGCCACGAGGTGCTCTACAGCATCGACCACGCGAAGAAGGTCATCACCAAGTTCACCTTCAAGGACATGCAGGAGACCATGCAGGCCCTTGAGGACCAGATGGCCGGTATGCCCGAGATGGTGACCAAGATGATGTTCGGCGACGTCTCCGAGGTGAAGGTCGAGCAGCTGGGCGCGGATACGGTGCTGGGACGCCCATGCAAAAAGGTGCGGATCACTCTCGGCAAGATGGTGGAGGAGTTGAGCATCGACCCCTCCCTCCAGTTCCCAATCAAGGACTACGCCAAGTCCATGGCCATGCTCAATCGGGTCCCCGGCCCCATGGGCACCCTCTTCAAGCGGGTCTACCAGGAGACCGCCAAGCTCAAGGGAGTGCCACTGAAGACCCACATCACCGGGCTCATGGGCACGGATGTGACCACGGAGGCCACGGCGGTGTCCACCGCCACCATTCCGGAAAGCGCCTGGACCCTGCCTTCTGGCTACACCATGAAGGACGGGGGCAAGGAGATGAAGGAAAGCATGCGGGGGAAGCGGTAGACTGGGCGGGGCCCCTTCCGGGGCCCCTTCCTTCGGAATCCCCATGAGCGCCCAAACCTCCTTCGATGATGGCCTGGACCGGCTGGAGGCCCTGGTGCAGCAGCTGGAGTCCGGCAGCCTCAGCCTGGAGGAGGCCCTGGCCCGCTTCGAAGAGGGCGTCCAGCTGAGCCAAGCCCTCCAGAAGCAGCTGGCCGAAGCCCAGCGCCGGGTCGAGGTCCTGAAGGCGGGCCTGGGCGGCGAGTACCGCGCCGATCCCCTGGACGAGGGGAAGGACGGCCGATGAGCGGCGCCGCCTCGCAGGTCCAGGCCGACCTGGACCGCCTGCTCCCGTTGCTGGACACCTCCCTCACCACCCCCTTCCGAGCGGGCGAGGCCGCCCGCCTGGGCGAGGCCATGCGCTACAGCCTGGAGGCCGGCGGCAAGCGCGTGCGGCCCATCCTCTGCCTACTGGCCGCCGAAGCCGTGGGCGGCACGGTGGAACAGGCCCTCCCCGGAGCCCTGGCCTTGGAGTACGTCCACACCTACTCGCTCATCCACGATGACCTGCCCGCCATGGACGACGACGACCTGCGCCGGGGCCGGCCCACCAACCACAAGGTCTTCGGCGAGGGACACGCGATCCTGGCCGGCGACGCCCTGCTCACCGAGGCCTTCGGCGTACTGGCCTCGGCAGAGCTCGATCCCGTGCGGCGGGCCGAAGCCCTGCGTCTGCTGGCCGAAGGCGCCGGCTGGCGCGGCATGGCAGGCGGCCAGGCGTTGGATCTCGAGGGTGAAACGCTCGCCACCTATGACCTGGACCACCTGCGCCTCATCCATCGCCTCAAGACCGGCGCCCTTCTGCGGGCCTCCCTGGAGATCGGCGCGGTGCTCGGCGGCGCGGCGCCCGCGGAACGAGCCGCCCTGCGGGCCTACGGCGAAGCCATCGGCCTGGCCTTCCAGATCCAGGACGACATCCTGGATGCCACCGCCACGGACGCGGATCTGGGCAAACGGGCTGGGAAGGATGCGGGCAGGGGTAAGATCACCTACCCGTCGCTCCTGGGCCTGGACGGCGCCCGCAAAGCCCTGAGTGAAGCCACCGAGACCGCCCTATGTCACCTAGCAACCCTCCCCAACCGCAATTCCTTGGCAGCCTGGGCGCACTATCTGGCCCAGCGCGCGAAATAGGTACCCAGGTGGAGAACCCCTCCAGCCCCTATCCGCTGCTGGATTCCCTGGCGGCCCCCCAGCAGATCCGCCACTTCACCCCGGACCAGCTCGAGCGGCTCGCGGCCGAGGTCCGGGCGTTCATCATCACGTCCGTCTCCGAGACCGGCGGGCACTTCAGCTCCAACCTCGGCACGGTCGAGCTGACCGTGGCCCTCTTCCACCACTTCGACTTCCTCCAGGACCGCATCGTGTGGGACGTGGGCCACCAGGCCTACCCGCACAAGATCCTCACGGGCCGCAAGGACCGCTTCCCCACCCTGCGCCAGCACCACGGCCTGTCGGGTTTCCTGAAGCGGGACGAGAGCCCCTACGACCACTTCGGCGCGGGCCACGCCAGCACCAGCATCTCCGCGGCCCTGGGCATGGCCAAGGCGCGGGACATCCAGAAGCAGGATCACGCCTGCATCGCCGTCATCGGTGACGGCTCCATGACCGCCGGCATGGCCTTCGAGGGCCTCAACCAGGCCGGCTACCTGGAGGCGAAGAACTTCCTGGTGATCCTCAACGACAACGACATGAGCATCAACCCCAACGTGGGTTCGCTGCAGGGTTACCTGAACCAGATCATGTCGGGGCAGTACTATCAGCGCTGGCGCGACCGCATCGAACACGCCATCAAGGCCATTCCCCTGGAGGGCCTGAGCAAGGGCGTGGCCAAGGCCGCGAAGTGGAGCGAGGAGAGCTTCAAGCGCCTCATGGTGCCTGGGCTGCTCTTCGAGGACCTGGGCTTCCGCTACATCGGGCCCGTGAATGGCCATGACGTGAACGCCACCTCCAAGGCCCTGGCCGAGGCCAAGGAGAAGATGAAGGAAGGCCCGGTCCTCCTCCACGTGCAGACCAAGAAGGGCTATGGCTATGAGCCCGCCGTGCAGGATCCCCTGAAGTGGCATGGCGTCACCGCCTTCGACGCCGAGGCCGGTGAGATCATCAAGGTCCAGGTGGACCCGTCGAAACCGGCGCCGCCGAGCTATACCAGCGTCTTCGGCAAGGCTCTGGTGGAACTGGGGAAGAACGACGCCAAAATCGTGGGCATCACCGCCGCCATGCTGGATGGCACAGGCCTGAACCTGTTCCAGAAGGCCTTCCCGGATCGCTGCTTCGACGTGGGCATCGCCGAACAGCATGCCGTCACCTTCGCCGCCGGTCTGGCCGCCCAGGGCATGCGACCCGTGTGCGCCATCTACAGCACCTTCCTCCAGCGGGGCTTCGACCAGGTGGCCCACGACGTCTGCATCCAGGATCTGCCCGTGACCTTCGCCCTGGACCGGGCCGGCATCGTGGGCGCCGACGGACCCACCCACCACGGCCTCTATGATCTGGCCTACCTGCGCTGCCTGCCCAACATCATCCTCATGGCCCCCAAGGATGAGAACGAGCTGCGGCGCATGCTCATGACCGCACTCTACTGCGGGCATCCCGCCGCCCTGCGCTATCCCCGGGGCAATGGCCTGGGCGTGGTCCTGGAAGAGCCCATCACGGCCCTGCCCGTCGGCAAGGGCGAGCTGCTGCGCGAAGGTCACGATCTGCTGCTCTGCGCCCTGGGCGCCATGGTGGAGCCGGCCCTCCGGATCGCCGGAGCCCTGGCGGAAGAAGGCATTTCCTGCGCCGTCCTCAACGCCCGCTTTGTGAAGCCCATGGACGAGGCGCTCATCCATGCCTGGGCCGGCCGCTGCCGGGCCATCGTCACGCTGGAAGAGGGTTGCGCTCCCGCTGGTTTCGGCGGGGCCGTGGCCGAGTCCCTGGCGGACGCTGGCCTGACCCGCCCCCTGCTTCGCTGCGCCGTTGCCGACCATCTGGTCCACCATGGCGACCCCAAGCGCCTGCTGGAAGAAGAGGGCCTCAGCCCCCAGGTCCTCGAGAGCAGGATCCGAAATTTCTTCCGTGACATCTAAGTAAAACCTTGCGAAAGACTCCGGGAATTCCTATGGTTGGTGCCAACCCGCCCTGGCAGCGATCACTTTCCCGAGGCTCTCGTGAGGTCATTTTCTATCTGCGCGTCCCTCCTGGGCGCCCTTCTATGTCTGACCCCTGCGCTGGGGTCCGCCCAGGCTTGGGATGCCGCCACCAAGGCCACCAGCTGGGCCAAGCAGGACAAGGATGATTCCTTCACGTTCTATGACCCAGCCGGGCGCGCCTTGCACACCTGGGCCCGCGACGGTGGCCTCATGGGAACCCTGCCGCTCGGAAAGCTCAGTGGAGAACCTGATCGCTGGGTGATCGACCCGCGCAACGCCGCCTGGATCGCCCATGGCACCTCCCTGACCCACATCGATCGGACTGGACGCATTCTGGGTAGTGAGCGACTCCCCGCAGTGGTCGGCGATATCTGCTGGGATGCGATGGGCATGGTCCTCTCCTACCGCACGGCCGAACCCTATGTCGAGAAGCGCGATTACCGCACCGCCGAAGTGATCTGGTCTTTCGGTTCCAAGCCGACGAAGAAGGATGGACCCGCCCCCCAGAACCTGCGTCCCCTCACCCTGGATGACAGCGGCAACATCCTGATGGCCGACGGCAACGCCCTGAATCTCAGCATCCTGGACGCCAATACCGGAAAGAAGGTCGGGGAGACCGCGCTGCTCTTCCGCGGAGTTCCCGCCCCGACCCTCGAGGGCGACGCCGCCAACCGTGGCCCACTGGCCGTCTGGGTGGGCAAGGGGGTGATCTTCGCCTCCCTGAAGGCCTCCCAGGTACCGGCTGCCCAGCGGGGAACCCTCCAGGGCCTCGCCCTGGCCCGGCTCGACCTGCCGCGCACCAGTCTCGACTTCCTGCCCACGGGCCTGGATGAAAGCCACGTCCTCGTGGGCGTGCTCGACTCCGATGCGGTGTTCGTGAATCCCAGGGGCGGCCTGATGCTGGTGAAGATCAAGTAGGCTGGACCCCCTTCAGCCGGGGGTTCACTTGGCCTGGTTCAGCACCCGCTCCCGATCCAGATAGGGGATGGTCCGCCAGGCGTTGGTGACGGCCGGATTCAAGGCGGGGCGGGCGAGAACATAGGCCAGCAGCAGATTGCGCTGGGAGACCTCGGTCACCAGCTCCGGAGTTCCCTTGAACCCGATGGCCTCCATGTAGCCTCCGCCTCCCCACAACCGGTACGTGGTGAGGGCCAGGGTGAAGGTCTGTTCCGGCTTCACGGGCTGCCCCTGGAAGCTGAGGTTGACCACCCGACTGCCCACGGGCCGTCCCAGATTCAAGGCGTAGGTCACCCCGTCCACCGTGTCGAAGTCGTGGATGGGCACCTCCCGGTTGTAGAGCTCCGGTTCCCAGCTGTAGGTGTAGTGGCGCGCCGCGTGCTCCAGGTAGGCCTTCAGCTGAGCGCCGTTGATGCGGATGCGGGCCACCTGGTTTTCGTAGGGCGCCAGGGCGTAGAACTGCCGGACGCTGGTGGGCCCCTTGGGGATGAAGAGTCGCGCACCGGGACTGGCGGCGGCGGAGAGCTGGGCCCCCGTGGCCTGACGCTGCACCTGGTGGAGCAATTGCATCAGCGGCGTGTCCTCCATGCGGGACCAGCGGCTGTCCAGGTCCACCAGCAGGTTGGTGGCCGCCGTGTCCAGGTAGCGGTCCGTGGCAGAGCGCAGTTCCGCGGTCAGGCTCAGCACTTCCGGGTCTGCGGGCGTATCGGCCTCGGGACGGACCAGGCGACCCTGGGCCCCCGTCACGCGCCAGCGGCCCTTCTCCTTCCGGAGGTTCAGGTCCACCACGGCCAGGGCCCGCCCGTAGGCTTGGGCCTGGAGGATGGGGATGCCCTTGTGCTCGGTCTGGATGGCCTGGTGGGTGTGGCCCGTGAAGATGGCATCGAGGCCCGGCACCTGATCCGCCAGACGCAGGGCCGCGTTCTCGTCACCGGAGCGCCCATCCACCTTTCCAAGGCCCGAGTGGACCAGGGCCACCACCACGTCGGCCTTCTCCTTCTCCCGCAACCGGGGCACCAGCTCCCGGGCAGCGGTCACGATGTCCTGGAAGGCCAGGTCCGCCACGTTCCGGGGCCCGGCCAGGGCCGCGGTCCGCGGGGTGGTGAAACCCACCAGGGCCACGCGCACGCCGCTGACGGTCACCAGGATGTGGGTGGGGAAGGCGGGAGCCCCCTTGGGGGTCAGGGTGTTGGCGGACAGGAAAGGGAACTTGGCCTGCTTCTCCACCTCGCGCAACAGCTCCAGGCCGAAATCGTACTCGTGGTTGCCCACGGCCATGGCGGAAAAACCCAGGGCGTTCATGATCGCCAGGCTGGGTTCTGGCAGCTCGCGGCGCAGAACGTTCCTCACGTAATTCAGGGGCTCGCCCTGGATGGTGTCGCCGCAATCCACCAGGATCGTGTCGGGGTTCAAGGCCTTCTGCCGGCGGATCAAGGTGGCGACCTTCGCCCAGCCCAGGTTCGCCGGCTGGAGGCTGAAGGTCTCCTCGGCCATCACGTGGCCGTGCATGTCCGTTGTTCCAAGAATCTGAATCCGGGCCTCTTGGGCCTGGAGGCCCAGGGCGAGCAACAGGATCCAGAACCAATGCCGCATGCAGCCTCCGGGGCCGGCCATCAACCCGTGGTTGGATGGTACCGTCTTCAAGGGTAAACTTTCCCTTCACCCCAGGATGCCCCCTCTTTCGGAGCCCCCCCATGCAAGAAGTCCAAATCAAGGCCCCCAAGCACGAATTCACGTTGCTTTGCGATGACATCCGCCAGGAGATGGGCGGCAAGACCTCGCTGATGGGCCTGTACGACCATCACATCGTGGTACCCCAGGTGCCCTTCACCCTGCCCAAGGTGTGCTTCTACACCCGCTTCTCCCGCATGGACGGCCAGTTCAAGTTCGGCTTCTCCATCGTGAGCCCCACCGGCGACCGCAAGGACGTGATCCGCGACAGCGACGTGCAGATCCCCGACGGCGCCAAGGAAGGCACCTTCAACGTCATCGCGGCCCCCTTCGAGGTGAGCGGCGAGGGCGTCTATGAAGTGATCATCGCCCTCACCAAGGGCGCCGACCGCTTCGAGTACGTCTACAAGTTCGCCATCTCCGACGCCAGCCGCCTCCAGGCCGAGTACGAGAAGGCCATGGCCGAGGCCGGCCAGGCCGGGAACTAGCTCGACAGTCCTCAAGTCTTCAGTCTTCAACGGCGCCCGGACGGGCGCCGTTGCTTTTAGACTGAAGGTCGGAGAGGCCATGTCCGACCGGTACGCCAAGCAGCGCATTTTCTTAGGCCGTGAAGCCGATGGAGCCCTGCGCTCCAAGCGGGTGGCGGTGCTGGGTCTGGGCGCCCTCGGCTCGGTCATCGCGCCCTGGCTGGCCCGGGCGGGTGTGGGCCACCTGACGCTCATCGACCGCGACCTGGTGGAGCAGAGCAACCTCCAGCGCCAACTGCTGTACGGCGAATCGGACCTGGGGCGCCCCAAGGCTGAAGTAGCCGCGGAGCGGCTGCGTGAAGCCAATTCGAGCATCGACCTGGCTCCCGTCGTGGCGGACCTCACCAGCGGCAACGCCCGGGAGCTGCTGTCGGGCTTCGACCTCATCTGCGACGGCACCGACAACTTCGAGGCCCGCTTCCTCATCAACGATGTGGCCATCCTCACGGGCACACCCTGGATCTACGCCGGTGCCATCGGCGGCGAAGGCGTCATCTGGCCCCTGAATCCACCGCACACGCCCTGCCTGCGCTGCCTCATCGAGGAACCTCCAGCGGGCGGCGACGTGGACACCTGCGACAGCGTCGGCGTGCTGGGCCCCGCCGTGGGCGTCATTGCCAGCTGGGCGGCCCTGGAGGCCATCAAGGTCCTCACGGGGAAGACGCCCCATGCCGACCTGGCCCGCTTCGACTTCTGGCACGACGAGCGCCAGTTCCTGAAGCCGCCGAAAACCCGCTGCCGCTTCTGCATGGAGAAGGTCACCGAGTTCCTGGACGCCCGCTGGACTCTCAAGGCCAGCGCCCTCTGCGGGCTGGAAGGCGTGCAGATCCGCGTGAACCCGCCCGGGAAGCTGGACCTGGCCACCCTGAAAGCCCGGCTGGAGACCCGCACCCGCAGCCCCTGGAAACAGGCCGGGATGATGCTCAAGGGTCAGGACGGCCCCGACGAGATCACCCTCTTCGCCGATGGCCGCGCCCTCGTCCACGGCCCCATGACCCCCGAGCGCGCCCGGAGCTGGTACACCGAGGTCGTGGGGTGCTGAACCACTAAAACGGGAACCGCGAAATTCACGAATCGCCCTGCGGGTGCGCGAAAAAGAATCGACTTTATTTGATCCGACCCCCTATTGGCTTCTTTCGCGTTCCTTCGCGCCTTTCGCAGTTCCAAGTTCTCCCTGGGTGATTCCCCTGATGAAAATTCTTCTCGCCTCACGGAACGCCGGCAAGCTGCGGGAGTTCTCCGAGCTGCTCCCTGAAGTCCGTTTCATTCCCTGGCCGGCGGACGCGCCGGAACTGCCGGAGACCGGCGCGTTCTTTCAGGACAACGCGCTGCAGAAGGCGGAGGGCGCCCGGGCCTGGTGGCTTGCGCATGGCCGTGAGCCCGTGGACGGCGTGCTGGCGGATGATTCGGGCCTTTGCGTGGATGCGCTGTGGGGCGGACCGGGCGTGCTCTCCGCCAGCTTCGCGCCGGACCTGTCCACCTACCGCGACAAGAACCGGCGCCTGCTGGCCATGGTCCCCGACGGCGCCGACCGGGCTGCCCGGTTCGTGTGCGTGCTGGCCTACGCGCCTCGCGAAGGAGAGGCTTTCACGGTCAGCGGCGCCGTGGAGGGGAGCCTCGCCTTTGACCATCGCGGCGATGGGGGCTTCGGCTACGATCCCGTCTTCATCCCCGATGGCTACGACCACACCTTCGGCGAGCTGCCCCCGGAAACCAAGCACACCCTCAGCCACCGGGCCATGGCCTGCGCGGCGCTGCGGGCGCGGCTGACCCGGCTTCCGCGCTAGCGTGAAAGCATGACCTGGAAACGCGACCCCCGGACCTGGCTGGCAATCGCCGGCGTACTGCTGCTGTGGTCCTCGGCCTTCGCGGGTATCCGGGCCGGCCTGCGGATCACGCCGGCGGGCCTGCCGGCCGTGGACGGGTACGGTCCCGGCGAGCTGGCCCTGCTGCGCTTCGGCACAGCCTCCGTCGTCCTGGCCCTGTATGCCCTGGCCACGCGGATGCGGCTGCCGGAGCGGCGTGACCTGCCCATGATCGCCCTGGCGGGCTTCCTGGGCATCAGCGTCTACCATGTGGCTCTCAATTTCGGGGAGCTGACGGTCCAGGCGGGCGCCGCCTCCCTGCTCATCGCTGCCGGCCCCGTGTTCACCGCCCTGCTCTCGGCCCTCTTCCTGGGCGAGCGCCTCACCCGCCTCGGCTGGGGCGGGATCCTGGTGGCCTTCACCGGCGTAGCCCTCATCGCACTCAGCAGCGGCCGGGGCCTGCGCTTCACGCCCGGCGCCCTGCTCATCCTGCTGTCCGCCGCCGTGGCCGCGGTCTATTCCATCCTGTCCAAGCGGAGCTTCCGCCGCCATTCCGCGCTCGCCTTCACCTGCTACTCCATCTGGGCGGGCACCCTGCCCATGCTCGTCTTCCTGCCGGGCCTGGTCCACCGGTTGCCCGCGGCCGCGCCCTCGGCGACCGCCGCCGTGGTCTACCTGGGCGTCTTCCCCGGGGCCATCGCCTACGTGCTGTGGAACCTCGCCCTCTCCCGCATGCCCGCCTCCCTGCTCTCCAGCTTCCTCTACCTCTCGCCGGTGCTGGCCAGCCTCATCGCCTGGGTGTGGCTCAGCGAGGTGCCCTCCCTGCTCACCATCCTGGGCGGCGCCATCGCCATCCTGGGCGTCATCCTCGTGCAGACGAAGGGGTACCGCCCCGCCGCGGGGTGATCCGGCCCGGTCAGGCGAGGCTCAGGGCGCGGTCTGCGGCAGCCCGGCCAGGGCCTTCAGTGCCGCCCGCGCCTCCGCCTCGGCCCGCGCGGGCGGCCAGGCGGCCATCTCCTGCAGGGAGCGGGTCCGCGAAAGGTGGCGGACCACCTGTAGTCCCAGCCAATACCCCGTCCGGTCCAGCAGATCGCCGTGGATCCCGGCCGGCGAGGCATTGAACCACCGGCGGAAGGCCTCCGGATGTCCCGGGTCGGCCGCCAACCGGTCGGCATCCGCGAGAAAGCGTCGGCTGAGCTCGGGCAGGCGGTCCAGGGGCAGCGTCCCCAGGTCCTCCTGGAGCAGCCATTGGCCCTCCGTGCGGTTGGGGACCAGGGTCGCGCTGACGAAGGTGGCCATCCCCTCGGCGAAGAGGGGCAGCAGCAGCGTGGCCCCGGGCATCACCCCGTCGTTGAGCACCCCGGCGCGGCGGGCATGGTAGAGGTGGAACAGCTCGTGGGGCAGGAGGACGCCAAGGTCGGCGTCTTCGAGGGCCAGCGAATCCACCGCCAGCAGCAGCACCGGGGCGCCGTCCGGTCCCACGGCGCTCTTGGCGTCGAAGCCGGGAGCCAGCACCAGGTGGATCGCCGGGTGGACGGGTGCCTCGGGGAAGAGGGCCTTGAACCGGGCCAGCGTGCCGGGGATCGCCTCCTCAAGCGCCCGCTCCTCCGCCGGGATCCGGGTCGCGAGACGCCGGTAGGCGGCGAACCGCTGCCGGAGCAGCCGGGCCTTTCGGGCTCCCCCGTCTGGATGATCCCGCGTCTCCCAGACGGCCGCCTCGTAGAGGGCCTGGCGCGGCACTTCGACGATCCGGTTCCAGAGCGCCACTTGAGCGTCGAAGGGCTGCCCCTCGGCCCGGGACCAGAACGCTTCGAAGGCCACCGTCGCGGAAGCCGCAGTGGATTCACCCGCCAGGGGCGCGCCTGCGAGTGCCGGGGCCAGGAGAACGGCCGTCAGCGCCCGGCGGATCATCGCGGTCCCAGGAAGAGCCGCGGATCCACCCGGGCGTTGTTGAGGCTGAGGGACCAGTGCAAGTGGGGGCCAGAGGCCCGACCGGTCATGCCGACCTCACCCACCAGGTCCCCGGCCTTCACCAGTTGTCCCTGT
Source organism: Geothrix campi (assembly GCF_024609265.1). GTDB lineage: Bacteria > Acidobacteriota > Holophagae > Holophagales > Holophagaceae > Geothrix > Geothrix campi. Next base: position 160,199 of record NZ_JANHMP010000003.1, read on the forward strand.
TTCACCGTGATCTTGGACAGGTGGCAAAGCAGGCTGACCACGCCTTCGCCGTGAGCGATGAACACCGCGTTGCCGCTATAGAAGAAGTCGCCCGTCAGAACGATGGTCCCCGCGGCGGGGGCCCGCACAGGCTCGCCCTGAGGTGCCCGGATGTCGAGGCCCGAGTGGGGTGATCGGGGTTCTCCGTTGAAGATCCGGCGCATGCCGAAGGAGGCCGTCAGCGCGCCGGGCACGGGGCGCTGGAATCCCAGGGTGGGGATCAGGCCCTCTGGCCAGGCCTTCCAGGCCGGTGCCATCAACGCCTGCTCCCGGGCGATGCGCGCCTCGTCCTCCGCGTTGGGCGTCACCTTCCGCTGGTCCTTCAGGGTGATGCGCTGCTCGGGATACCGCTTGGGCTTGATGGTGAAGGAGACCGCATGGCCGTCCACTTCGATGGCGTCCTGGCCGAGCTTCGCACTCAGCGGGATGCCCACCACCGCCTGCCAGCCTCGGACGCCCCGCCGCACCAGCACCGGCTCTCCACGGTAGGTGACCGCGGGCGCCGCGCCCTTGCCCGGAATGGCGATGACCACCACACCTCCGGGAACCGGCGAGGGCTTGAAGGGAAGTGAGGTGGGCTCGGCGCCGATGAGCCCCTTCCCCACCACCGCCACCATCAGCAGGGCCGCCACGCGGCATCGGGCCAAGGTCATTCCGCAACCCCAAGGGTTGGGGTCTCAGGATCAAACCCCGCCTCCCGCAACCGAACGGCCTCCTGGTAGGCCGCAAGCACGGCGGTCTTCACCTTGAAGTAGCCGCTGTCGGTGACCTTGGTGGCGAAGGTGGCGTTCACCACCACCGTAAACCCGCCGCCCTGGAAAGGCTGGATGGGCGCCACGAGGACCTGGCCAGGAAGGATGGCGCCGGCGCTGTCTTCGCGCAGCTTCTGCAGCACCGCTTCGGACCAGGCCTGGAGGCGCGGGATGGCTTCCACTGCCTCGACCTCGGTTCCCGTCCGGATGCGGCCGTAGAGGGTGAACTGGAGCCGCAGCTGCGGGGGATCGAAACCGTGGTTGAGGAAGCCGGCCATGGCCGCCACCTGCTGGAACTCCTTGAGCAGGGCCTGGAGTTTGGCGCTGGGGGCGGTGACGGGCATCAGCGGCCTCCGTATCCGTACTTGGCCACCAGCAGGTCGAGCCGCTTCCGGGCGTCCTCGGTCACGGCCTCGGAGTCTGTGAAGAGGGCGGCCTTGAGGGCCTCGCCGCAGGCGCAGGTGCGAGGAGAGCCCGAGAGCTGGGGTACGGCTTTCCGGAGCAGGCGCTGGGCCTTGTCCACGTTGGCGTGCATGACCTCCAGCACCGAGGCGGCGTCCACGCCCTCCTCCTCCTCGCGCCAGGCATCGTAGTCCGTCACCAGGGCGATGCAGGCGTAACAGAGCTCGGCTTCGCGGGCCAGGCGGGCCTCGGTCACCTGGGTCATGCCGATGAGGTCCGCGCCCCAGCTCTGGTGTAGGCGGCTCTCGGCCCGAGTGGAGAAGGCCGGCCCCTCCATGCAGACGTAGGTGGCGCCGCCCTCGATGGGAATGGACAGAGCTTGTCCAGCCTTGAGCAGAATCGTGGTGGTGTGGGTGCAGACGGGTTCCGCAAAGCTCACATGGGCCACCAGGCCTTCGCCGAAGAAAGTGTCCTTGCGGTGGCGGGTCTTGTCGATGAACTGGCTCACGAGGCGCAGCTCGCCGGGCTTGTGGCGGGCCTGGAGGCTGCCCACGGCGGATACGGAGATGAGCCGCTCGACGCCCAGGGACTTCAGGGCCCAGAGGTTCGCGCGGTAGTTCACTTCGCTGGGCGTGAAGCGGTGGCCCTCGCCGTGGCGGGCCAGGAAGGCCACAGGGGTGCCATCCAGGGTGCCCAGGTGCACGGGGCCCGAGGGTGCGCCGAAGGGCGTCTGCACCAGCTCCGTCCGTTCCAGGGACAGGCCCTCCATCCGGTAGAGTCCACTGCCGCCGATGATGCCGATGGGTGCTCGCATGCGGCCATTGTACTTGCACCCGCTCCCGGTGCCGTGTTTCCCTGGGGTTCTGACAATTTCGTGCTGGATGCACGGGAAGCAGGTGAGACTCCTGCGCTGCCCCGCAACGGTATGCACCACGCCAACACCCCACCCGGCGTGAGACCTCAAGTCCGAGTCACTGGGATCGTCCCGGGAAGGCTCGGAGGGAGCTGAAAGGCCCCTGTCGCGTGTGAGCCCGGAGACCGGTCCCGCACCTCACCCCCCGTCGTGGGAACGGGCTGGGCCATGGTTTCCCACCTCCGGGGATCCGCCCAGCCGCCGCGACGTCATGCGTGGAGGCATGATGGGTTCTGCCCGTAATCTCTTCTCCCTGGCGGCCATGTCCGCCGTTCTCTCCCAGGTGGCGCCAAACGCCCTGGCCGCGGCCGAAGCCGACCGCAAGCCCGCCGAGGCCACTGTCACCGTCAGCGCCGAAGCCCAGCCCGTGGAGGTCGTCCGCACACCGGCCCCCGTGCGCATCATCGAGGCCGAGGAACTGGCCCGCCTGGGCAGCCGCACCCTGGCGGATCTGCTGGAGGTCCTCCAGCCCGGCGCGGTCATGGGCACCGGCGGCACGGGCAAGCAGGCCTCGGCCTTCCTCAACGGCACCCTCAGCCGCAACGTGGTGATCCTGCTGGACGGCCTGCGCCTGAACGATCCCACCGCCCTCAGCCCCGACCTGGGGGCCCTCAGCCTCGTGGGCATCGAGCGCGTGGAGTTGATCCTCGGCCCCTCCTCGGTCCTCTACGGCAGCGACGCCATCGGCGGCGTCATCGCGCTCACCAGCGTAGGCCGGGGCGCCAAGGGTTCCCATGGCCAAGTGGGCATGAAGGTGGGCACAGACGGCCTGCTCGGCGGCACCGCACAGGTCCAGATCACGGGGCCCCGTGGCTGGATAGCCGCCGGTGGCGAGGCGCAGAAGCAGGAAAGTGGCTTCCCCGATGACGCCTTCCGCCAGGCCGGGGGCTTCCTTCGGATGGGTACGAAACTGGGCGGGGCTGAGGTGACGGCCTTCTACCGCAACAGCGGCCAGACGGCGACCACCCCCTTCACCACCTTGGGCTTTCCAGCGGTGCGAGCCTACGGGCCCCAGCGCGAGATGCGCGCCCGCCAGGAGAGCTGGGGGGCCGGCCTGCGCTGGACCCTGGCGCCCACCCTGTCGCTGGAGAACACCCTCCAGGCCCTGGAGGGGAACACGGGCGATCCCAGCGGGCCCCACCGGGAGCAGACGGACCGGGACTTCCGCCGAGTGGAGGACCAGCTCACCCTGCACTGGACGCCGGCGCCCGCCCTCCGCCTCTCGGGCCGCCTGGAGGGCCGCGTGGACACGGCCCACGCCCGGAACTACTACGACCCGAACACCTACGCCGCCATTCCCTACCGGGGCGAGGGGCACGACCTGGCCGGGGCCCTGGAGTTGCGCTGGACCCTCGTCGAGGGCCTGGACTGGGTGGCGGGCCTGCGCCGCGACGCCGGCCACCGGGACCTCACCCGCACCGACACCGGGCTGCGCAGCCGCGCCGGGAGCGCGGAAGCGGGCACCTGGCGCACGGGCCTCAACTGGCGGCTCGCACCCGAGCTGCGCCTCTACGCCAGCGCGGGCCAGGGCTTCCGCATGCCCAACACCACCGAGTTCAGCCTCAACGCCCAGGCGGGAAGCCAGGATGGCCGGGCCTACCCGATCCTCCCCGAGCGCAGCCGCACCCTCCAGATCGGCGCCACGGGCCAGTTCGCGGGTCACTGGGAGTACCGACTGGAGGCCCAGCGCACCCGCGTCTCCGACCTGCTGGCTTACGTCTACGACACCAGCTTTGCCTTTCCGCCCCTGTTCACCTCCCACTACGCGAACCAGGGCTCCATCCAGGCCCAGAGCCTCGAAGGTGCCCTCGGCTGGCGCGGCGGCGAGGATGTCGCCTTCGGCTGGGACCTGATCCTGCGCAGCCAGGAGACACGCGACCTGGACCACAACACGGATGCCGACCGCTTCGGCCAGCAGAACTCCGCCATCCTGCGACACCCCTTCTTCACCGCCGCGGTGGCGGGCTTCGTCCAGACGAAGATCTGGCGCGCCGACGTGCGCCTCGCCCGGATCGGGTCGCGCTATGACCTGAACGACACCACCTACGAGGTCATCAGCACCCGCAAGCCCTACCACGACCTCAGTGCAGGCCTCTCCTGCGAGCCCGTGCAGCACCTCGTCCTGGCTCTCCGCGGCGAGCACCTGCTCCAGCGGAAACAGACGGTCCAGGATTGGCTCAGCGGCCGCTACGATCAGGAGGGCGATGCCAGCCTGGTCTACGGCTTCCCCGCCCCCGGCCCGCGCTGGACCCTGGCCGCGACCTGGAGATGGTGATGCGACGTTGGCTTGCCTTCCTGCTGCTGCTGGCCGCGCTGCCCCTGCTCGCCGCGCGGCCGCAGCGGGTGGTGAGCCAGGCCGTGGGCACGGACGAGCTGCTGCTGGCCCTCGCGGATCCCGGCCAGATCGCCGCCCTGAGCCACATCGGCCAGGACGCGCGGTTCAGCGTCGTGGCCGCCGAGGCGAAGCGGTTCCCCGCCCTCAAGGACAGCGACGCGGAAAGCGTGCTGCGCTTCCGGCCCGATCTGGTGCTGGCCGCCAGCTTCACCCGCCCCGAGACCCTGGCCCTGCTCCGGCGGGCCGGGGTCCGGCTGGTGGTGCTCGACCGCTTCGACTCGCTGGAGGATGTCTACGCCAGCCTCCGCATCCTGGGCCGCGAGCTGGGCCAAGAGGCCCGGGCCGAGGCCCTCATCGCCCAGTGCCACGCCCGGGTGCAGGCCCTCGCGGAGCGCCTCAGGGGCGCCCGCCCCGTCCGGGTGCTCACGGCCGGGGCCTACCCCTTCACCGCCGGCTCCGGCACCACCTTCCAGGATCTCTGTGATCACTCCGGGGCGGTGAACGTGGCGGCCGAGGCTGGCCTCAAGGGCCACGCGCCCACGCCTTCGGAGAAATTGCTCACCTGGAACGCCGAGGTGCTGGTGATCTCCGGAGACCGGCCCGACGCGTCGGACACCCGCGCCCGCCTGGCCGAGATCCCCCACTACCGCGTCCTGCCCGCCTTCAAGGCCGGGCGCTTCGCGGTCATTCCCGGCGCCCTCATGTCTAGCGTCTCCCACCACCGCATCGACGCCTACGAACTGCTGGCCCGGGCCCTGCATCCCGAGCGGTTCCGGTGAAGCCGCGCACCGCCGTCCCCATCCTGCTCGGCCTGCTCGTGCTGGCCTTCCTGGCCTCGCTGGCCTTCGGCGAACTGAGGCTGAGCTTCGGCCAGGTGATCGGGGCCCTGGCGGGTCGCGGGGACGACATCGCCCGCACGGTGGTGCGGGACTTCCGCCTGCCCCGGGCCCTGGTGGGCATGGCCGCCGGTGCGGCCCTGGGCGCCAGCGGCGTGGTCATGCAGGCCTTCTTCCGCAATCCACTCGCCAGTCCCGGCCTGCTGGGCGTGAGCAGCGGCGGCGCCCTGGGGGCCGTGGCCGTGCTGGCCCTGGCCCCCGCCACGGGCTTCGCCGCCGCCACCCTCTGGGCCCTGCCCGTGGCCTCCATCCTGGGGGCCTTCGGTGCCACCGGCGCGGTGCTGATGCTGGCCCAGCGCGGGGCCGGCACGGAGCGGCTGCTGCTCTCCGGCGTCGCCCTCAACGCGCTGCTGGGCGCGGGTACCAGCTTCCTGCTCACCACGACGGCGGGCCACTTCGAAGTGAACGCCCAGATCCTCTTCTGGCTCATGGGCGGCCTGGAGAGCCGCAGCTGGGAGCACGTGTGGATGGGCGTGCCCACCATCCTCGTGACCTGCCTGTTGCTGTTGCCCCTGGGCCGGGCCATGGACCTGCTGAGCCTGGGCGAACAGAGCGCCCAGAGCCTGGGCGTGGATGTGCGGCGCCTCCGGCGCCAACTCATCGTCCTCTCCACCATCCTCACGGCCCTGGCCACAGCCGTGGGCGGCATCATCGGCTTCGTGGGCCTGGTGGTACCCCACATCCTCCGGATCGCCTTCGGCCCGGACCACCGGCGCCTGCTGCCCTACTCCATGCTGGGCGGTGCGGCCTTCCTCCTGGCCTGCGACCTTGTCACCCGCACCTTCCCCCTCGGCTTGCGGCTGGGCGTTGTCACCTCCCTCATCGGCGGCCCCTTCTTCCTCTGGCTCCTGCGGAGGCCGCGATGACCATCGCCCTCCACGCGTCTGGCTTGTCCGTGCCCGGCCGCCTCGAGGCCGTGTCGCTGGATCTGGGTCCGGGCGAGCTGGTGGCGATGGTGGGCCCCAACGGGGCCGGCAAATCCACGCTGATCCAGGCGCTGGCGGGGCTGCTGCCCGCCCACGGGACGGTCCAGTGGAATGGACAAGCGCTGTCGCACATACCCATGGCTGAACGCGGGCGGCTCCTGGCCTGGGTGGGCCAGGAGGCCCACTTCGAGTTCGCCTTCCCGGTGCGGGAGGTGGTGGCCCAGGGCCGGTACGCCTGGGGCGACGATTGCTCGGGCGTGGCCGAGGCCATGACGGAGCTGGATCTCACCTTTCTCGCGGATCGCCCCGCCACGCGGCTGTCCGGCGGCGAGCGCCATCGCGTGGGGCTGGCCCGGGCCCTGGCCACCCAAGCTCCCATCCAGCTGTGGGATGAACCCGTGGCCCAGCTGGACGTGCGCCATGCGCTCGAGGTGATGCGCCTGGCCCGGCGCCTGGCGGACCAGGGCGGCATCGTGGTGGTGAGCCTCCACGATCTGCGGGCGGCCTACCGCTTCGATCGCGTGCTGGTGCTGGACCGCGGTCGTCTCGTGGGCAACGGCCCGCCCCATGAGGTCCTCACCGCCGGGCTCATCCGCCAGGTCTTCCGCGTGGAAGCCACCTTCGTGGAGAGCCTGGTGCCGGAACTGCCGGGCGATTAAGGCGCCTGGGGCTTCCGCAATACCCAGCTCAGCCCCACGGGCCCTGCCACGGTGGTGAGAAGGAGGGCACCAATGATGCCAGCCTGGACGTCCGGGCCCAGCAGGGGGGTGCCGTTCCATTGGAGCTGGGCGCCCGTGGCCACGAAGATCAGGCCCACCTCGCCCCGGGGGACCATGCCCCAACCCACCACGGTGGCCCGGGTGCCCCGGCCGCCAGCGTAGCCCGCCACGAACTTCCCGATCACGCCCAGTGCGGCCAGCAGGATGGCGAAGCCCAGCGTGGCGGGCTTGAAGAGGGCCGTGGAATCCACCTTCGCCCCCATCAGCACGAAGAAGAGGGGCGACAGCACCGTCACCAGGGGATGCACCAACTCCTCCAGCGTGTGCCGCTCACGGCGTTCGAGATCCTCAATGTGGGCGGGCTCCAGTATGAGCCCCGCGGCATAGGCTCCCACGATGGAGGCCAGCCCCGCGAGGCTGCCCAGCCAGGCCAGCAGGAACGCGAAGCCGAGCCCCAACGGGAGCAGCACCTGCTCGCCCCGGAAGCGGCTGGCGAGGCGAAACAGACGTGGGGTGGCCAGGCGGCCCAGCGTGAGCGCGGCGGCCAGGAAGCCCAGGGCCAGGACCAGGGTCCGGGCCAGGTCGGACCCCAGGCCTCCTCCCGCGGTCGCCCCGACCAGCCCCGACACGGCCACCAGCACCAGCAGGCCCAGCACGTCGTCCACCACCGCCGCCCCCACGATGATGCGGCCCTCCAGGGAATCGGCGGCGCCTTTCTCCCGCAGCACCTGGGCGGAGATGCCGATGCTGGTGGCGCAGAGGCAGGCGCCGATGAAGAGATCCAGCACGAAGGGAGCGTCCTTGGGCAGCAGGAGCCACGCCCCCGCCAGGCCCGCGGCCATGGGCACCATCACGCCGATGAAGGCCACCCGCAGCGACGCCGCCCCCACCTTCAGCATCTGCGGCACCGTGGATTCCAGCCCCACCGCGAACATCAGGACCACCACGCCGAGGCCCCCCAGCAGCTCTGCCGCGGGCGAGGCCGCCACATCGGGGAACACGGGCCACAGCTGATGCAGGGCCGTGAGCGCCAGGCCCACGGCCAGCTCCCCGGTGACGGCCGGCAGCTTCAGGCGCACCGCCAGTTCGCCCCCGACCTTGGCGGACAGCCACAGCAAGGCCAGCAGCATCAGGGTGCCGGCCAGGGGATCGTGGGCCACGAAGGCCAGGGGCATGGACACCTCAACAGGCGGAGCGGTACTGGATCACCCATTCAACCACCCCGCCCGTTCCCAGGGCGGATCAATCAGCCCACGAAGGGAGTGGGCACGGGCTCCCGGTTCAGCCAGGGCAGGTGATGCACGCAGATCCGGCCATCAAAGCTCACGTGCAGACCGTCTTCCGCCGCATCCTGATGGTTCAGCACCGAACCCCGGGCCCGGGTCTGATCGAGGATGGCCAGATCGATGTCCCCCACCAGCACCATCTCGGAATTCGGGGCCGCCTCGGTGGCGATGCCGTCCATGGGAAAGGGGAAATCCGAGGGGGTGTAGACGCCGCTCTGGGCGTATTGCGCCGTGAGGTCCGTGATGAGGGGCAGGCTGCCCACCATGCCGGCGGTGATCACATAGATCTGGTTCTCCACGGCCCGCGCCCTGGCACAGGTGGTGACGCGGGTGTAGCCCCGTCGGTCGTCGGTGAGGTAGGGCACGACGAGCAGCTGGATGCCCTGCTCCGCCTGGATGCGGGCCACCTCCGGAAACTGCACGTCGTAGCAGATGGACACCCCCATCCGCCCGAAATCCGTTTCGAGGATGTGGATCTCCTGGCCAGGTTCGAACTGCCAGACGTTCCGCTCGGTGGGCGTGAGATGCAGCTTGGGCTGATGGATGGGCCCGTGACCCGGAACGAAGATCGAGGCCACGTTCTGCAGCTTTCCGTCCACGAAGCGGGGGTGGGTGCCCGCCACGATGATGCGGTCGTACTTCCGGGAGAGCCCGAGGAACAGGCCCTCGAACTCGTCGTTGAACTGCTCGGCCAGGCGCCGCATGGCATCCGCGGGCGCGAAGCCCCGGGCCAGGCAGCTCAGCAGCTGGACCGCCAGCAGCTCGGGAAACACGATGACATCGGCATCGTAGTCGTCGCCGACGTCCACGTAGTTCTCCACCTGCTCCGCGAAGGCGGCGAAATCCTTCACGGGACGGAGGCCGTACTGGATCCCGCAGACGCGGACCGGGCGGGAGAGGAACGGGGTGGGAGCCTTGAACCGCATGGGGGATCTCCTGTGCAGACGGAACCCGTCAGAGTTCCATGACGATGAGGGCCGCGTGCCCCATCGTTTCGACGTCGTGGGCATAGCCGCGGAGCACGCCCCCCACCTGGAAGCCGACCTGGAGCTGCTTGGACAGGGTGGGATCGAAGATCCGGCCCGCCACCACGGCCTCGACGTAGGCCTCGGGACTCATCGCCGCGGCGTGGTGGTGGTAGCCGGGGATGCGGGCGCCGGCCACGAAGGCCCGGCAGCCCAGCCGGCGGCCCAGGTCGATGCGCGCTTGATAGAGCAGCCTCCCGACGCCCCGGCCCTGCCAGGCGGGATCCACGGCGATGTTCACGCCGTAGAGGGCCTCTCCGGCCGGATCGTGCGTGGACAGGGAGCCGTGTCCCGTGATCCCCGACCAGGTGTGGGGGGCCAGGGCCGCCGCCAGGGGGACCCGCTGGGCGGTGGCGGTGCCCACCAGGTGGTCCCCGGCCTCCACCACCATCTGCCCCTCGGGGAACACCGCCAGGTGGCGGCGCAGGTTCTCGGCCGACCAGACGGCCTCGGGCCCATGGGGCGGAGGATAGACCCGCACCATCAGGTTGCGGATCTCCCCCACATCCTCGGGAACCCGGAGACGCAGCATGGGGGGCGGGTAATCCAGCGCGGTCATGCGACTCCCCTGGAATGTCCGGTCCGAGGATAACCCACCCTGTCTAGACAGGCACGGTGGAGCAGGACCACACTGGGCCCATGGCCGATGGACCCCAACGCCGCAGAGATCTCCTGGAAGGTCCGCTCGCCCTCCCCTCGCGACTGCGCAGCCTCCGGGTGCTGGCCCAGACACGGAGGCTGGCGCTGGCGGTCCTGCCCCTGGGCGCGAGCATCGGCCTCGTCGCGGCCCTGGCGCTGTCCGGCATCGAATGGCTCGAAGCCCTGCTTCAAGGCCACGGGGTCCGCACCTGGGCCATGGTGGTCACGCCCCTGATCGGGCTGCTGCTCACGGGCCTCTGGCTCCACCTCTCGGGCCTGGGAGAGGTGTCGCTGCCGAAGGATCTGGCCCAGGCCAGGCATCAACCCCTGGCCACGTTCCGGTTCCTCCCCAGCCTGGGCAAGGCCGCGGCCTGCGCGCTCACCATCGGCTTCGGCGGCAGCGCCGGCGTGGAAGGCCCCGCCCGGTGGCTGGGCGCCGCCGTGGGCGCCCAGTTCCATCAGCTCTTCCGGCGCCTGGCCCGGCGCTTCCGCTGGGCCCGGCGCCTGCTGGCCCAGCCCGGCGTCATCGTGATGGCGGGCTCCGCGGCCGCCCTGGCCGCCGTGTTCCGGGCGCCGATCGCCGGCGCCCTGCTGGCCACGGAGCAGGAGGGTGATCTCAGCGCGGATCGCCTCGCCCCGTCGCTGGCGGCCTCGGCTTCGGGTTTTCTGGTCTTCATCGCCCTCCGCGGGACCACGCCGCTCCTCGGCGCCGCCCATTCGTACCACCTGATGGCCCGTGAGGTGTTCTGGGCCCTGCCCCTGGGTCTGACCTGCGCCGTGGTCGCCTCGTTCTACCGGCGCCTGCTGCGGTTCGGGCGGCACCACCTCGGGCGCCTGCCCCTGGCGGTCCGCGGCGGCGTGGCGGGCCTGGGCCTGCTGCTCCTGGCCCTGCCCGGCGCCTGGCTCTGGCCGGGCCTGCCCGTCACGCAAGGCGGCGGCATCGAGCTGGTGTCCCATCTGCTCCATGGCGGCATGCCGTCGTCCCAGGCCATGGCCTTCCTGGCCTTGAAGCTGGTGGCCACCTCCCTCACCTTCGCCGGGGGCGGCGTGGGCGGCACCTGGCTGCCCTCCGTCACCATGGGCGCCGCCCTCGGCGCCGCCTTCGAAGCCTGGGCGGGCCTCGGCCAGCCGGGCCTCTTCGTCCTGGTCGGCACCAGCGCCTTCACGGGAGCCGTCCACCGCAGCCTGCTCACCCCCGTGGTCTTCCTGGCGGAAACCACCGGCCAGGCGGCCCTGGTGGTGCCCGCCCTGGTGGCCACCGTGGCCGCCTACCAGGCCACTCCAGCCGAATAGGCGATTCCCCGGCTAGCCTGGGGCATGCCCTGGACCGACGCCGCCGCCTGGACCGTCACTGCCCTCATCCTGGCAGCCCTGGGGGTCCTTCGCCGCCACTGGGCGCGCCTGCCCTCGCTGGACCCGGATCCAGCCCTGCCCCCGGATCCACCCACCGTCTGCCTCTGCATCCCCGTGCGGAACGAGGCCGCGGAGCTGGCCGCGGCCATGGATTCCTGGCTGGTCCAGGACTACCCGGCCCTGCGCATCGTCGCAGTGGATGACGGCTCCACCGATGGCAGCACGGAGCTCCTGCGGGCCCGGGAGGCCGCCCGGCCGGATCGCCTCCGGGTCCTCCGCAACGATGCCCTGCCTCCCGGCTGGCTGGGGAAGAACCACGCCCTGGATCTGGCCGCCCGCCAGCCCGAGGCCCGGGACGCCGAGTGGCTGCTCTTCGCGGACGGCGATGTGCAGGCCACGCAAGAACTGCTGCGGCGGGCCGTGGCCTTCGCCCTGGCCCAGCCCACGGACATCCTGGCCCTGATCCCCGGGGTGGACGCCGTGGCCCCGGCGGAGCGGGTGGTGCTCCCCCTGGCGGCCTCGGCCTTCCAGCTGCTGGTGCCACCCCACCAGGTGCCGAACCCGCACCACCTGGCCTTCTGCGGCGTGGGCGGCTTCACCCTGGTGCGGCGGGAGGCCTACGAGGCCGCGGGCGGCCATGCCGCCGCCCCCCTGGAGGCCATCGATGACATGATGCTGGCCCACCGTCTGAAGCGGGCCGGCTTCGTGAACCGGGTGGCCCGGGGCGGGCCGGATCTGCACCTGCGGATGTACCACGGCCTGGGCGAGCTGGTGCGGGCCATGCGGAAGAACGCCGCCGCCCTGCCCGCCTGGTGGCTCCTCCCCCTGCTCCTCCCGCCCGTGGTCCTGGTGATGCTCGCCCCCCTGTGGCTGCCCTGCACCGGCCACCCGGGCTTGGCCCTGCTGCTCTGGTTGCTGGTGCCGGCCCTGGCGGGGGACGTGCAGCAGCGCATGACCGGCCGGCCCATGGACCTGCTCTGGGCCCTCTGGCCCCTGGACGCCCTGGTCTTCGGGGCGGGCACGGCCTGGGCCTTCGCCGACCGCCTGCGGGGGGTGAATCACTGGCGGGGACGGGACGTCAAGCTGCGCTAGGCTGTTCCATCGGCCCCTGGCAGGGGGACAAAAGTTTTCTTGTTTTTTTCGCTTTTTGACTCCATCCTGGAAAGCACCCCTTCCGGAGGACCCCATGGCCGCAGCCGAACAAGATGACCGCCTGAAAGCCCTGTCCCGCACCGTCGCCGACATCGAGCGGGCCTTCGGCAAGGGCTCCATCATGAAGCTGGGCGATCGCATGAGCCCCTCCGAGGGCATCGAGGTCATCAGCACCGGCTCCATCGCCCTGGATGCGGCGCTGGGCGTGGGCGGAGTGCCCAAGGGCCGCGTCGTGGAGGTCTACGGGCCGGAAGCCAGCGGCAAGACCACCCTGGCCCTGCACATGGTGGCCCAGGCCCAGAAGAAGGGCGGGCTGGCCGCCTACATCGACGCCGAGCACGCCCTCGACCCCGAATATGCCCAGAAGCTCGGCGTGGACGTGGCCAACCTCTTCATCAGCCAGCCCGACAGCGGCGAGCAGGCCCTGGAGATCTGCGACCAGCTGGTGCGTAGCGGCGCCCTGGACATCATCGTGGTGGACTCCGTGGCCGCCCTGGTGCCCAAGGCCGAGATCGACGGCGAGATGGGCGACAGCCATGTGGGCCTCCAGGCCCGCCTCATGAGCCAGGCCCTCCGCAAGATGACCGGCACCATCAGCAAGACCCACACCTGCGTCGTCTTCATCAACCAGATCCGCATGAAGATCGGCGTCATGTTCGGCAACCCCGAGACCACCACCGGCGGCAACGCGCTCAAGTTCTACGCCTCCGTGCGCCTCGATGTCCGCAGCATCCAGAGCATCAAGGGCAACACGGGCGATCCCCTGGTGGCCGCCAAGGACGAGGACTCCTCCGTGGTCGGCAAGAAGACCAAGGTGAAGGTCGTCAAGAACAAGGTCGCCCCGCCCCTCAAGGTCGCCACCTTCGACATCATGTATGGCGAGGGCATCAGCCGCACCAGCGAGTTGGTGGAGCTGGGCACCCAGCTAGAGATCATCCAGAAGAGCGGCTCCTGGTACAGCTACAAGGACAGCCGCCTGGGCCAGGGCGCCGAGAACGTGAAGAAGCTCTTCACCGACAACCCCGAGCTGGCGGACGAGGTGGAAGGCCTCATCCGTGAGCGCCTCGGCATGAAGACCGCCGTGGAAGTGTAGACAATCTCGACCTGCGCGCCCTTGGAAGGGGTCGGCAGACGGCGGCGGTCCCCTAAAGGCCGCCGCCGTTTTTACATCCGTCCAGGTTCTCCCATGGGACGAGCCGGGCTATTCCTTATCCTGCACACCCAACCCAGCGCCCCGCAGATGCCTGGGCAGCGGTGCCGCTCCCTGGGCGCTGAATGGGGCGCCGGCGGGAGCCGCGGCCTTCGGGGCAGCGGGCCGGGCGCCGGGCTGGGCACCGGGCTGCGCCTGGAGGGCCTTCATCTGCTCGGCGGTGGCGAACTGTTCCAAACGGGCCAGTTGCTCGGGTGTGGGGAAGCCGTCATAGCGCACCCGGCGGGGGCCCCAGATGGCCACGCCCTCCCCGCGCAACTCGTTGATGCGGGGCAGGGACTGGCGCCAGCAGATGCCCAGCGGCGCGCCCTCTTCGTCGGCGAAGGCGATGAGGTCCGTCTCGGGAAGCAGGACCGGCGCTCCGGCAGCCCAGGTGGCCATGGTGAGCGGCTTACCCTGGGAGGTTTTCAGCATGAGGACCGGGGCTGGGCGACCCAGGGCGGGATCCAGGTCCTTCTCCTGCTGCCGCAGGGCCTCCAGCAGATCCAGGTGCTTGAGTTCCTTCTGGGGAGCGGACATGGGATGGGGATCCTGCAGCCGGGCCGTCACCAGCTTGTCGCCGATGCGCTCCAGCACGGCCAGCTGGAGGACGGGGTCCCCGGCCTGGATGGACCGGCCCACCTCCTCGATGAGCTTGGGCAGCAGGATCTGGGGTGCCGCCAGCAGGGTGCCCGCCGAGGGGATGGCGAGGAAGGGGTGCTGATCCTTGAAGAGGCCGTGCCAGATCTCCGGCAGCAGCAAGCGGGCCGCATCGGCCCCGTCGCGCCAGGGGCCGCGGTAGATGCCCGAAGGCAGCCGCACGAACCCGGCCTCGCTGCGCAGGCGCAGGTGCTCCAGGGCCAGATCCAGGACGTCGTCGGCGGGCTGGTCCCAAATCCGCAGCCAGGCGGTGGGCATCACCACCTCGCCCACGCGGATGCGCTGGCTCAAGCCATCAATGAAGCCCCGGCTCCAGCGGCCCTCGCGCTCGGCCTGCCAGGTGGGCACGAGTTCCGGCAGCAGGTGGTCCTGGGCGTCGATCCAGGGCTCCGGCAGGGGCAGGCCCTGGCGATGCACCTCAGCCAGGGCATCCGCCCAGGCCTCGCGCTCCTCGGGCTTCCGGTGGGCATCGAAGGCTGGAAACAGGGCGGTAAGCCCCGGCAGATCGGTGGACAGACCGCGGGCCTCCAGCAGGACGGCGAGTCCCGGCAGCGGCGCCTCTTCGGCACGAGAACGGAATCGATCGAAAAAGCCCATTTTTGAAGGTCCAATCAAACAATCCATTCTGCCGCAGGAAAGGAATTTATGCTTGTGGAATGGAGCCTCGCGACACTCTGGACCGCCCCCTCAAGGCGCTGCGCATTTCGGTCACCGACCGCTGCAACTTCCGCTGCACCTACTGCATGCCCAAGGATGTCTTCGGGCCGGACTACACCTTCCTGCCCCGGGAGGCCCTGCTCAGCTTCGAGGAGATCACACGGCTGGTGCGGGTTTTCACCGCCCTCGGGGTCACCAAGGTCCGCCTCACCGGAGGCGAGCCCCTCATGCGCCGCGAGCTGCCCGCCCTGGTCCGGATGCTCGCGGAGGTGCCCGGCCTCGATGACCTGGCCCTCACCACCAACGGGGCCCTCCTGGCCGAGCAGGCCCCGGCGCTGAAGGCCGCGGGGCTCCGGCGGCTCACCATGAGCCTCGACACCCTCCGCCCCGAGCGCTTCCGGGCCATCAGCGACACGGATCTGCCTCTGGAGCGCGTGCTGGCGGGGCTGGAGGCCGCGCGAGCCGCGGGATTCGGCCCCCTCAAACTCAATTGCGTCCTCAAACGTGGCGTGAACGACGACGAGATCCTCGACCTCGCCGCCTTCGCCCGGGAGGGCGGACATACCCTGCGCTTCATCGAATTCATGGATGTGGGCACCACCAATGGCTGGCAGATGGAGGCCGTGGTTCCCGCCACCCAGGTGCGCCAGATTCTCGAATCCCGGTGGCCCCTCGAACCCATGGTGAACGGGGACGGTGCGGTGGCCCGGACCTGGCGCTACCGGGATGGCAAGGGCGAGGTCGGCCTCGTCGCCTCCGTCACGGCCCCCTTCTGCCGAGGCTGCGACCGGGCGCGCCTGTCCGCCGAGGGGCGGCTCTACACCTGCCTCTTCGCGGGCCAGAGCCTGGACCTCCGGAGCTTCCTCCGCGGGGGGCACACGGACGCGAGCCTCGCCTCCCTGCTGGCCTTCCATTGGAAACGGCGGGAGGACCACTACTCCGAGATCCGGCACGGCGCCACGCCCAACCTGCCCAAGGTGGAGATGTCGCGCATCGGAGGGTAGGATCACGGCATGTCCTCCCCCTTCCGGATCACCCTCACTGCCCTCCTCCTGGGCTCGTTCCTCGAGGCCGCGCCACCGGCCCTCCCACCCGCGGCCGTCGTCCACGGCGGGGCCGGCAGCCCCCGTTCCCGCATGGATGGCACGGACCCCGCGGCAGCGAAGGCGCTGGCGGCGCTGAAATCCGGCGCCTCCGCCTTGGATGCCGCCCTGGCCGGCGTGGTGGTGCTGGAGAATGATCCCCGCTTCAACGCCGGCACCGGCGCCAACATCCGTCTCGACGGCAAGACCATCCAGATGGACGCCGCCTGCATGGACGGCGCCACCGGCGGCTTCGGAGCGGTGGCCGCTATCGAGCGGGTGAAGAACCCCGTGTTGGTGGCCCGCAAGGTCATGGACACACCCCACATTCTCATCGTGGGCGAAGGCGCCACGCGGTTCGCCCGGGCCATGGGCTTCCCCGACTACGACCCCACCTGCGCCGAGAACAAGGCCCGCTTCGAGCGCGTGCAGGCCATCCTCAAGGGCTCGGATCCCCGCCAGCTCGAGGCCTGGAAGCGCTACGACTGGAAGAAGGCCTGGAACTTCCCCACGCCCCTGAAAGAGGCTCTCGGCCCCTCAGACACCGTGGGCTGCGTCACCCGCGACGCGAAGGGCCATTTCGCCGCCGCCATCAGCACCGGCGGCACCACCATCACCTTCTACGGCCGCGTGGGGGACGTGCCCATGTTCGGCGCGGGCATCTACGCCGGGCCCAAGGGCGCCGTGGCCTGCACCGGCAACGGCGAGGACATCATCAAGCACCTGGTGGCCAAGACGACCTACGATCTGCTGGCCCAGGGCCTCACCGCCCAGGAGGCCGTGGACCGAGCCCTCAAGGCCTTTCCCCCCGACATCGACCTGGGCCTTATCGCCGTGGGCCCCGCCACCACCGGCGGCGGCTGCAACTACTCCGCCGAAAAGAAGGCCTTCGTGACGGACTACCGCCACCAGATGGCGTGGAGCGTCAGGGAATAGCCGCGCTCTTCAGGGTCGCCGCATCATCTGCGCGATGAGGAAGGCCATTTCGAGGCTCTGGCTGCGGTTGAGGCGGGGGTCGCAGCCGCTGCGGTAGGCGGCGTGGAGGCCCGCTTCGTCGAGGCCTTCGACGCCGCCGGTGCACTCGGTGACGGGTTCGCCGGTGAGCTCGAAGTGGACGGCGCGCAACCTCGAGCCATGGGCGCGGTGCACGTCGGCCACCTCCTGCAGCTCCTGGAGGATGTCGCCGAAGGCCCGGGTCTTGAGCCCCCCCTTGGTCGTCCGCCCATTGCCGTGCATGGGATCGCAGCTCCACAGGACTGGGTGGCCTTCGGCCCGGGCAGCTTCGATGAGGGCCGGGAGGACACGCCCGGCCTTGCCGGCACCGAAGCGAGTGATGAGGGTGAGGCGGCCCGACTGGCGCTGGGGGTCCAGCTTCGCCAGGGTGGCGCGCAGGTCATCGGGCGTCATGGCCGGACCCACCTTGAGGCCGATGGGGTTAGCCAGGCCGCGGATGTACTCCAGGTGGGCACCGTCCAGCTGGCGGGTGCGCTCGCCGATCCAGAGGAAGTGGGCGCCCAGGTTGTAGTGGGCCTGCTTCTCCGGCACCCAGCGCGTGAGAGCCGTCTCGAAGGGCAGGTGCAGGGCCTCATGGCTGGTGAACAGCTCGCCAGTGCGGAGGTGTTCGGGCAGGCCGCCCAGACACTTCACGAAGTCGAGGGAGGCCCGCACCTGCTCCAGCGTCTCCAGGTAGTGGCCCGCGTCCTCCCGACTCCAGGGCAGGTCCCAGTGCTCGGGGTTGTGCAGATCCGCGAAGCCGCCGTCCACCAGGGCCCGCAGGTGGTTGAGGGTGGCCGCGGCGCGGTGGTAGGCCTCCAGCAGGCGCCGGGGGTCGGCCTCGCGCTGATCCGGATCGAGTCCATTAATGAGGTCCCCGCGGTAGACCGGCACTCGGCGGCCATCCACCACCTCCGTGTCGCCGCTCCGGGGCTTGGCGTACTGGCCCGCGATGCGGCCCAGGTGGACGACGCCCGTGCGCCCGCCATGGGTGATGAGCACGGACATCTGGAGCAGCACCCGGAGCTTGTCCTGGATGATGGCGCCGCGGCAGTCGGCGAAGGCCTCGGCACAGTCGCCGCCCTGGAGGAGGAAGCGTTTCCCCGCGGCGGCCTCGGCGATCAGGCTGCGCAGGTGGTCCACCTCCTCGGCCACCACCAGGGGCGGCAGCTCCCGCAGCTCCACCAGAGCGGTCTCCACGGCGGCGGCATCGCGGTAGCGCGGCTGCTGAGCCGCGGGTCGGCCGCGCCAGGAATCGGGAGTCCAGTCCTTCGCCATCGCCGCTGTGGTCATCGCGCCACCTCCGCGGCCCTGGGATAGCTGCCCAGCACCTTGAGCGAGGCGCAGGCGTCCCGCAGTTCGACCAGGGCCTCGGCCATGGCGGGCTCTTCCGCATGGCCCTCCACATCGAGGAAGAACGCGTACTCCCAGAGCTTGCGCCGGGTGGGCCGGCTCTGGATGCGGCTGAGGTTCAGGCCCCGGCGGGCCAGGGGTTCCAGCAGGCGCAGCAGGGCGCCGGGGCCGTCCTGGGCCATGGCCAGCAAGGTGGTGCGATCGCGGCCCGTGGGCTCGGCGGACTTGGGCCCCAGCACCAGGAACCGGGTGGCGTTGGCCGCCAGATCCTGGATCTTCGTTTCGGCCACCTGCAGGCCGAAGAGGTCCGCGGCCAGCTCCGACGCCACGGCGGCGCCCTCAGCGTCCTCCCGGGCCAGGCGGGCGGCTTCGGAGGTGGAGGGCGCCTCGACGCGATCGGCCTGGGGCAGGTGCGTCTCCAGCCAGCGACGGCACTGACCCAGGGCCTGGGGATGGGAGTAGACCCGACGCACGCCGCCCAGATCCAGGCCAGGCCGCAGCAGCAGGGCCTGATCCACGGGCAGGAGGATCTCGGCGCAGATGCGCAACGGGCTGTCGAGGAAGGCGTCCAGGGTGGTGTCCACCGCACCCTCAGTGGCGTTCTCCACGGGCACCACGCCGTAGTCGGCGCGCTGACGTTCCACGGCCTGGAACACCGCCTGGATGGTGCCCTGGGGCAGGGCCTGGCCCGAACCGCCGAACTGGTGCCGGGCCGCCAGGTGGGTGAAGGTACCCTCGGGGCCCAGGAAGGCCACCCGCAGCGGCTTCTCCAGGCTGAGGCAGGCGCTCATGATCTCCTGGAAGACCGTGCGCACGGCCGCCGGGGGGAAGGGCCCGGTGTTTTCGGCCTCCAGGCGGGCCAGCACCTCCCGCTCCCGGGCCGGGGCGTGGAAGAGCGCCTCGGGCGCGGCGGCCCCTTTCAGACGACCCACCTCCGCGGCCAGGGCCGCCCGGCGGTTCAGCAGATCCAGCATCTGGTCGTCCACGGCGTCGATGGCCTGACGGAGGCCGGGAAGGGATGGGAGCTCAGTCATGGGCACTCCTGGAATGCAAAAACCCCCGAGCCTTGTGGGTCTCGGGGGCGATGGCGGAAGCGGTTCCGGATTCTAGACGCCGCCTACCCTCGCACCCGAGGTGCGAAAGCTAAAGGGGAAGAAGCGGCGGGAGGTAGTCATCGCGGTCTAGACACTTTGACGGAAAAGGCCTTGATCTGCAAGGGATTCAGGCGCCCAGATTCGCCAGCACCTCGGCCAGGCAGGCCGCCCAGGTTTCGTCGGGCGTCTCTTCCAGGAAGAACTCCACGGCATGGCCCGCGGGCCGGGCTTCCGGGTGCAGGGTCCAGGCTTCGAACAAGGCATCCAGGGGTGCGGCGTCCAGGGGGTTGTGCCGGAACTTGTGGGATTTGCGGGTGCGGTCTGGATCCGGGCCCCGCAGGCAGACGCCCTCGCGCCGAGTGGCCACGAAGGTGAAGGCCTGCACCCACTTGCCATCCATGAACTGGTTGAAGTGGAGGAAGGCGCCGTGGTGGCTGCGGGAGTGGTCCAGCACCCGGTGCTTCCCGCGCCACTTGGCCACCCACAGCGTCAGCAGGGCCGCGAGGCGGGCCCGTTCGGAGGGGTGCTTCAGGCAACTCTGGGCATAGGGCAGGAATTCATCGAGCAGGTCCACAGGTGAGGCCTCCGGGGCTTCCACCCTACCGCAGGCCGGGAATCCATGGTGGCCGGCCCCCACTCAAAGACCGTTACCATGGGACATCCCCGGCCCCCATGCTTCCGCCCCTGCCATCGCCTCCGACTGCCTCCAAACGGCCCCCTGCCCGCGGGCCGGAGCGGCTGGCCGCAGTTTTGTTATTGGTGGTGGGAGGGACCCTGCTGGTCTGGGGGACGGCAGGCCGCAGCGTGGGCGGACATCCCCCGCCCCGGCTCCTGTTCATGGGCGGAGTGGCCCTGGTCCTCTCCGTGGTGGCGACGCTCCGATCCCGCGTGGACCGGAGGTCGGCCGCCTCGGCGGCGTCCCCAACGCCCCTGGTATCCGGGACAATCCTGGTGGTGGACGATGAGCCCATCATCCGGGATCTGGCTCGCATCGCCCTCGAGCAGGGCGGTTTCCGCGTCCTGGAGGCCCGCGATGGCCTGGAGGCCGTGGAGCTGTTTAGGACCGGCCGCGAGGCGGTGGATCTGGTGCTGCTCGACATGATCATGCCCCGCATGGGCGGTGCCGAAGCCTTCCGCTTGATCCGTCACCTGGCCCCGGGTGTCCCCATCCTCCTCACCAGTGGCTACACCCAGGTGGAATCCCTGGAGGGCCTGGCCGACCTGCCCCCGGACGGTTTCCTCCAAAAGCCCTTCCGAGTGCGGCAGCTGGTCACCAGGGCCCGGGAAGTCCTGGGCGGCCAAGCCGGAAGATATACAACCAAATAATCCATACAGAATGGTAAATGCCTTAGCTAAGTCCTTGTGATTCAAGCCTCCTGTGGCATGAGTCACAAGTGGTCCCGATTAGGTTTTTAGACACAGAAATCCCTCCCAGGTCGTCGCATGCTGAACGGATCTGGAGGCGTCCATGTCCGACACGGCCAATCAGCTGATCACCGCCGAGAATCTGCCCGCGCCGCACTGGCATGCCACCCATCAGGAGGCCCAGGAACGGCTCACCCGCATGGCGGAGGCCCTGGGGGCCGGGGATTGGAAGGCCGTGGACCTCGGTGCCAAGTGGATCTTCGAAGTGCTGAAGCCCCACAACGAGGCCGAGGAGCGGGAGCTCTTCCCCTTGCTGGAGGAAATCGGGGCGGAAGCCCTGCTCCAGCGCCTCCAGGAGGACCACCGCCAGATGTGGGACCTGGACCTGCAGCTGCTGGCCGAAATCAACGAGGGCCAGGTCCGGGCTCCCCGGTCCCTCACCTTGCTGGGCCAGCGCCTCGTGGACCTGATCCGCGACCACATCGAGACGGAGGAGAAGCTCATGCTGCCCCTCCTCAAGGGCAAGTCCCTGTACTGGTCTGAGGACGAGACCCAGGACGGCTACCTGATCCTCGAGAAGAAGCTCATCGCGCCCGAGACCTGGTCCTTCATCGTGCAGGCGCCCCAGGTGGCCCGGGGCCGCAAGCCCGGTCAGTTCTTCATGGTGGCCCCCTTCCCCGAGAGTGAGCGCATCCCCCTCACCCTGGCGGGCGGTGACGCGAAGAAGGGCTACATCCACTTCATCATGCAGGAGGTCGGCGCCACCACGAAGGCCATGGGCCGCCTCAGCGCCGGCGACCGGTTCTACGCCGTGGCCGGCCCCATGGGCACCCCCACCGAGCTGGTGGAGGAGGGCACCATCGTGCTGATGGCGGGCGGCTACGGTTCCGCCGCTATCCTGCCCGCTGCCGAGGCACTCCACGCCCAGGGCCGCCGGGTCATCACCATCCTGGGCGGCCGCAGCAAGGAGCGCGTGCTGCTGGCCGACGAGCTGGGCGCGGCTTCCGCTGAACTGATCGTCACCACCGATGACGGCACCCTGGGTCGCCAGGGCCTGGTGACCGACGCCCTCAAGGATGTCATCGCCCGGGAGAAGGTCGCCCAGGTGGTGGCCGTGGGGCCCCTGCCCATGATGCGGGCCGTGTCCGACCTGACGAAGCCCCACGGCATCTTCACCCTGGTGAGTCTCAACGCCCTCATGGTGGACGGCACAGGCATGTGCGGCGGCTGCCGCGTCAGCGTGGGCGGCCAGACCAAGTTCGCCTGCTTCGACGGCCCCGACTTCGATGGCCACCAGGTGGACTTCAACATGCTCCGCATGCGGTCCGACTGGTACAAGCAGGAAGAGAAGGACATCTGTGAGCCCGACCAGTGCAAGATCGGCCGCGTGGCCGCCACCGGCCCCGTGGACTACTCCAAGTACCTGAACGACCCCGTCACCGAGCTCGACTGGCAGAACCTCGACCTGCGCGCCATCAAGCCCAGCCAGAAGATGAAGATCCCCCGCCAGGAGATGGCCTGTCAGCCGCCCGAGCTGCGCGTGTGCAACTTCGACGAGGTGAGCCTGGGCCTGTCGCCCGAGCAGGCCAAGCTGGAAGCCGCCCGCTGCATCATGTGCAAACACCCCGCCTGCATCGAGGGCTGCCCGGTGAGCATCAACATCCCGGCCTTCCTGCAGCAGATCGTCAACGAGGATCCGCAGGCCGCCGCCCGGGTCATCAAGGAAAGCTCCTCGCTGGGCTCCGTGTGTGGCCGCGTCTGCCCCCAGGAGAAGCAGTGCGAGATCAAGTGCGTGGTGGGCATCAAGGGCCTGCCCGTCTCCATCGGCCGCCTGGAGCGCTTCGCCTGTGATTCCATGCTGGGCTCCACGGAGCTGCCCCCCGTCGAAGCCCCCACGGGCAAGCAGGTGGCCGTCATCGGCGCGGGCCCCGCGGGCCTCACGGTGGCCGGCGAGCTCATCAAGAAGGGCCATCGCGTCACGGTCTACGACGCCCTCCACAAGCCCGGCGGCGTGATGCTCTACGGCATCCCCGAGTTCCGCCTCCCCAACAAGGTCGTGGACCAGGAGGTGGAGACCCTCCGCCGCCTGGGCGTGAAGTTCGTCATGAACACCCTCGTGGGCCGCAGCATGACCCTGGATGACCTCCGCCAGGAGAACGACGCCATCTTCATGGGCACCGGCGCCGGCCTGCCCAAGATGATGGGCATCCCGGGCGAGGAGTACAAGGGCGTCTACACCGCGAACGAGTTCCTCACCCGCATCAACCTCATGCGCGCCGACCTCTTCCCGGAGTACTCCACCCCGGTCACTGTCGGCAAGCACGTCATCATCGTGGGCGCGGGCAACACCGCCATGGACGCCTCCCGCGCCGCCCGCCGCATGGGCGCCGAGCATGTGACGGTGGTCTACCGCCGCACCGTGAAGGAATCCACGGCCCGCAAGGAGGAGCTCGAACACGCCCAGGAAGAGGGCGTGGAGTTCAAGTTCCTCACCACGCCCGTGCAGCTTCACGGCAACGACAAGGGTTGGATGACCCACGCCGAGTGCGCCGTCATGGAACTGGGCGAGCCCGGCCCCGACGGCCGCCGCAGCCCCAAGATGACGGACGAACGCATCATGATCCCCTGCGACACCCTGGTGGTGGCCCTCGGGTTCGACGTGAACCCGCTCATCGCCCAGACCGACAAGGGCCTCAAGACCCTCAAGGGCGGGGTTGTTGTGGTTGACAATGAAACCGGCGAGACCTCTCTTCCCGGCGTCTTCGCCGGGGGCGACGTCATCACCGGCGGTGCCACGGTCATCCTGGCCATGGGCCAGGGTCGCCGGGCCGCCGCCGCCATCCACCGCCGCCTCATGGGGGAGCCCCAGGTTGCGGTCTGACCACTCGACCGGGTTGTGATGAATATTGACCCATCCATCAGATATGATGGCCGTGCTGTATTGCCTGTCCTGAAATGCCATTGCCTGTCCTGAAATCTATCTTCGGATGCGCCCCGCGTGCCACCCCCGGAAGGAGCGAACCATGACCCAGCGAGTGATGAAGACCCTGGATGGGAACGAGGCCACCGCCTCGGTCGCCCATCGCCTCAGCGAAGTCATCGCCATCTACCCCATCACGCCCTCCTCGAACATGGGCGAGTGGGCGGATGAGTGGAGCTCCCAGGGCAAGACCAACGTCTGGAAGACCATTCCCTCGGTGATCGAGATGCAGTCGGAGGGCGGCGCCGCGGGCGCGGTCCACGGCTCGCTCCAGGCCGGCAGCCTCACGACGACCTTCACGGCGTCCCAGGGCCTGCTCCTGATGATCCCGAACATGTACAAGATCGCCGGCGAGCTGACGCCCTTCTGCATGCACGTCACCGCCCGCACCCTGGCCGCCCACGCGCTCAGCATCTTCGGCGACCACTCGGACGTGATGGCCTGCCGCCAGACCGGCTTCGCCATGCTCAGCTCCGAGAGCGTGCAGCAGGCCCACGACTTCGCGGCCATCAGCCACACGCCGCCACTCTGCGCAGCCGGGTGCCCATCCTCCACTTCTTCGACGGCTTCCGTACCAGCCACGAGATCGCCAAGATCGAGATCCTCAACGACGAGGACCTGCGCCACATGGTGCCCGACGAGCTGGTGGCCAAGTTCCGCAAGATGGCCCTGACGCCGGATGCCCCCGTCCTGCGCGGCACCGCCCAGAATCCCGACACCTTCTTCCAGGCCCGCGAGGCCTGCACCCCGTTCTACGCCGCCTTCCCCGCGATCGTGCAGCAGGAGATGGACCGCTTCGGCGCCCTGACGGGCCGCAACTACCGTCTCTACGACTACTATGGCCACCCTGAGGCCGAGCGCGTGGTCGTGACCATGGGCTCGAGCTGCGACGTCACCCACGAATACGTCGATTGGGCCGTGAAGCAGGGTGAGAAGGTGGGCGTCCTGAAGGTCCGCCTCTTCAGGCCCTTCGCCATCTCCGAGTTCGTCCGCGCCCTGCCCGCCTCTGTGAAGAAGCTGGCCGTGCTGGACCGCTGCAAGGAACCCGGCGCGCCCGCCGACCCCATGCACCTGGACGTGATCGCCGCCCTGCGCGAGGGTCGCGAGGAAGGCCACACCAAGCTCGATCCCATCGTCGTGGGCGGCCGCTACGGCCTGTCCTCCAAGGAATTCACCCCGGCCATGGTCAAGGCCATCTACGACAACCTGGCCCAGGACAAGCCGAAGAACCACTTCACCATCGGCATCATGGACGATGTGAGCCACAGCTCCCTGCCCTACGACGCGAGCTTCGACGTGGAGCCCAGCGACGTGACCCGCGCCCTGTTCTACGGCCTCGGCGCCGATGGCACGGTGGGTGCGAACAAGAACTCCATCAAGATCATCGCGGAAGAGACCCCCAACTACGGCCAGGGCTACTTCGTCTACGACTCCAAGAAGTCCGGTGCCATCACCATCAGCCACCTGCGCTTCGGCCCCCGCCCCATCAAGAGCGCCTACCTGGTGACCAAGGCCAACTTCATCGCCTGCCACCAGACCAGCTTCCTCGAGAAGTACGAAATGCTCGAGCCCGCCGCCCCCGGCGCCACCTTCCTGCTGAACACGCCCCACAGCGCCGAGACGGTCTGGGACACGCTGCCCCGGGAAGTGCAGGAGGCCATCGTCGAGAAGCAGCTCAAGTTCTACGTGATCGATGCCTACGAAGTGGCCAAGAACACGGGCATGGGCGTCCGCATCAACACGATCATGCAGACCTGCTTCTTCGCCATCTCCGGTGTGCTGCCCCGCGAGGAGGCCATCGAGCAGATCAAGAAGGCCATCAAGAAGACCTACGGCAAGAAGGGCGATGCGATCGTCCAGCAGAACTTCCTGGCAGTGGATGAGACCCTGGCCCACCTCCATCAGGTGAAGGTGCCCGCGGCCGTCACCTCGTCCCGCATGCGGCCCCCCGTGGTGCCCGACGAGGCCCCAGACTTCGTCAAGCGCGTCACCGCCGTGATGATGGAGGGCAAAGGCGACCTTCTGCCCGTCAGCGCCTTCCCCGTGGATGGCACCTGGCCCCTGGCCACCACCAAGTGGGAGAAGCGCAACATCGCCCTGGAGATCCCCGAGTGGGACGCCTCCATCTGCATCCAGTGCAACAAGTGCGCGATGGCCTGTCCCCACGCCGCCATCCGCGCCAAGGTCTACGATCCGTCCGAGCTCGAAGGCGCTCCCGCCACCTTCAAGGCCGTGGATTACAAGGGCGCCGAGTACAAGGGCCAGAAATACACCATCCAGGTGGCCCCCGAGGACTGCACCGGCTGCACCCTCTGCGTGGAAGTCTGCCCCGCCAAGGACAAGAGCAATCCGAAGCACAAGGCCATCGACATGGTGGCCCAGGCTCCGCTGCGCGAGCCCGAAGCCGCCAACTTCAAGTTCTTCCTGGACCTGCCCGAGGCCGATCGCACCAAGGTCAAGCTGGACGTGAAGGGCAGCCAGTTCCTCGAGCCGCTCTTCGAGTTCTCCGGCGCCTGCTCCGGCTGCGGCGAGACACCCTACATCAAGCTGCTCACCCAGCTCTTCGGCGACCGCACCCTGATCGCCAATGCCACGGGCTGCTCCAGCATCTACGGCGGCAACCTGCCCACCACGCCCTACACCGTGAACAAGGACGGCCGCGGCCCCGCCTGGGCCAACAGCCTGTTCGAAGACAACGCGGAATTCGGCCTGGGCATGCGCCTCTCCGTGGACAAGCACCAGGAATTCGCCCTGGAGCTGATGCACCGCCTGGCCGCCCAGCTCGGCGATGAGCTCATCACCGGCATCGCCACCGCGGACCAGACCTCCGAGGCCGGCATCAAGGCCCAGCGCGAGCGGGTGGCGATCCTCAAGCAGAAGCTGGCGGCTCTCAAGGAGCCCGAAGCCCGCATGCTGAACGACCTGGCCGACTACCTGGTCAACAAGAGCGTCTGGATCGTGGGCGGCGACGGCTGGGCCTACGACATCGGCTACGGCGGCCTCGATCACGTCCTCGCCTCCGGCCGCAACGTGAACGTCCTGGTGCTCGACACCGAGGTCTACTCGAACACCGGCGGCCAGGCTTCCAAGTCCACGCCCATGGGCGCCGGCGCCAAGTTCGCCATGGCCGGCAAGAGCATGCCCAAGAAGGACCTGAGCATGATCGCCATGACCTACGGCGGCATCTACGTGGCCAAGGTCGCCTTCGGCTTCCGCGACGCGCAGACCGTGAAGGCCTTCCAGGAAGCCGAGTCCTACAACGGACCCAGCCTCATCCTGGCCTACAGCCACTGCATCGCCCACGGCTACGACCTGGCCCACGGCGCCGACCAGCAGAAGCTCGCCGTGGACTCCGGCCACTGGCCGCTGTTCCGCTTCGATCCCCGCCGCCTGGAGAAGGGCGAAGTGCCCCTGCAGATGGATTCCGGCGCGCCCAAGGTCCCCATGCTCCAGTACGTCCGCAATGAGACCCGCTACCGCATGATCGAGCAGCAGAACCCCGAGCACTTCCAGAAGCTCATGGCTCAGGCCCAGCTCGACACCACCAACCGCTACTCCGTCTACGAACAGCTCGCCAAGCTGTCCGTCACGGCCAAGGAAAGCTGAAGGGAGACGCCATGAACCTCTCCACTACCTACCTCGGCCTCAAGCTGGCCCATCCGTTGATGGCGGGCGCCTCGCCCATGGTCGACGACATGGGCATGGTCAAGCGTCTCGAAGATGCCGGCGCCTCCGCCATCGTCATGCACTCGCTCTTCGAGGAGCAGATCACCCGTGAAGAGCAGGGCACGATCATGGACATGGAGCTCAGCGCGAATACCAGCGCCGAGGCCCTTTCCTTCTTCCCGAAGGCCGACGAGTTCCGCCTGGGGCCCGAGAAGTACCTCGAACAGCTCCGCCGCATCAAGGCGGCGGTGGCCATTCCGGTCATCGCCTCCCTGAACGGCACCACGCCCGCGGGCTGGCTGCACTACGGCAAGCTCATGGAGGAGGCCGGGGCCGATGCCCTGGAGCTCAACGTCTACTACCTGGCGACGGACCCGAAGGAATCCTCCGCCGCAGTCGAGAAGCGCACCCTCGACATCGTGCGCACCGTGAAATCCCAGGTGAAGATCCCCGTCGCCGTGAAGCTTTCGCCCTTCTTCTCCTCCCTGGCGCACTTCGCCGTGGAGCTGGAGGCGGCGGGCGCCGATGGCCTGGTGCTCTTCAACCGGTTCTTCCAGCCCGACATCAACGTGGAGGAGCTGACTGCCGAACCCAGCCTGCAGCTCTCAGGCCCCGAGGATCTGCTGCTCCGCCTGCGCTGGCTGGCCGTGCTGCGCAACCACGTGAAAGGCAGCCTTGCCGTCACCGGCGGCGTCCACGACGGCATCGGGGCCCTCAAGGCCGTCATGGCTGGTGCCGACGCGGTGCAGATGGTCTCCGCCCTCCTGATCCATGGGCCGGAACGCCTGGCCCAGACCCGCGCCGACCTGGCCGAGTGGCTGGAGGAGCACGAATACGATTCCCTGGCCCAGGCCCGGGGTAGCATGAGCCTCCAGAAATGCCCGAACATCCAGGCCTTCACCCGCGCCAACTACATGCGCATCCTCAATGGGTGGAAGGCATAGATCTGGTTTTTTCTCACGAGACCCCCGGTCCGCCGGGGGTCTCGCGCATTGTGAAAGAAATCACACTCTTTGGATGTGATTGACCTGAAGATCGTCTATCATTCAGGATCGAATCATCTTCCATTCCTGTGTAGGTGACCATGCTCCCACTGTCCCAATCCTCCGGTTACGCAGTCCTGGCCATGAGCTGCCTCGAGGATCCCGGCGGCAAGCCCACGCTGGTGGTGGACGTGGCCGCGCGCACCGGCTTCCCCCGTCCCTACCTCTCCAAGATGATCCACAAGCTGGCGAAGGTGGGCCTGGTGATGGCCAAGCGTGGCAACAAGGGCGGTGTGGTGCTGGCCCTGGCCGCAAAGGAGATCACTCTCGACCTCATCGCCGAGGCCGTGGACGGCGCCGAGTGGCGCAACCAGTGCCTCCTCGGCTTCAAGGAGTGCAGTGACGAGCGGGCCTGCCCCGCCCACACCTTCTGGAAAGCCGAGCGCGACCACATCCACCGGTGCCTGAAGGACATCTCCCTGGAAGAGATCCGCACGTTCGAACAGCACAGCCGCACCTGGCGCCTGGCGGATGCACTGCCCGAAAAGAAGCTGAAGCCCCGGCCCAAGAAGGCGGCTAAGCCCGCCGCGACCAAGGCTCCCGCCCGCAAGCCCGCCGCCGCGAAGACGGCCGCCAAGAAGGCCTGACCGGCAAACCACCTTCCCCACAAGCAAAGGGCGCCCAGGCGGGCGCCCTTTGCTTGTGGTGCCTGTCGACGTTCAGGCGAGGCCGTGGTCGGCGCGGAAGCGCTCCACCCCGGGATCATGGTGGCGGGACATGTCCGCCAAGGTGACTGAACGCAAGCGCACCAGGATCTCGGCCAAGGTTTCCTTCCAGTATTCATGGAGGACGCAAGGCGTCTCTTCCGAGCAGCCCGCCAGGCCCACCAGGCAGCGCTTCCGCCAGGACACACCGTCGATGGCCTCGGAGAGATCCTCGAGCGTGATCTCTGCGGCGGGCTTGGCCAGGACCACGCCGCCGTGATGCCCTCGCCGCGCATTGACCAGGCCCTTCTTGGCCAGTTTGTGGACGAGTTTCGACAGATAGGATCTCGGAATGCCGGTGTAGTCCGCCACGGACTCCACCAGGACGGGTTGGCCCCCTGGTTCCTGGAGGCAGCGCATGGCGCGCAACGCGTAACCGGTGGTCTGGGAAAGGGGTAGCACACACACCTCCAGGCAAGGGGGCTTTCGGAGTCTCTTCAATGAGGATCATCCGGTAATCTAACGAGTCAACCACCCTTGTGACTTGCGTCACCATCTGCGTGCTGATTGGAAAAGATCTGCAAATGGACCCCGGGTAAGGAGGCCCGGCTGTCTCACATTCCCGGCGGGCCGAGGCCATGACAATGGCTTCCATCCCTGGGCCGATCCGCCTCAGGGTGGGAAGCCCGGCAGCCTGAATCTAA
The DNA here is from genome assembly GCF_024609265.1 of Geothrix campi. Taxonomy (GTDB): domain Bacteria; phylum Acidobacteriota; class Holophagae; order Holophagales; family Holophagaceae; genus Geothrix; species Geothrix campi. Next base: position 190,066 of record NZ_JANHMP010000003.1, read on the forward strand.
GGAGACAGAACCCGCGAACCGCGGCTTCTCCGATCCGGCCAGGATCGGCCGAGCCGCGTTCGGCGGGGTTGCTAGCGAACCGGGCCCGATTGCTTGGCGACGACCCGGTCCTTGATCTTCGCGTAGACCTCGGCGGAGACGATGTTGCGCGTGAGGAGGTGCGCCTTGGAGCGGTAGGGCCGCCCCGCCACGATCTTGGCGGCCAGCTCCTCCGGGATGCCCAGCATGAAGCCCAGCTCGTTCCTGGTGGCGCTGTTGATGTCCACGGGCTTCAGCTTCCCTTTCGCCCTGGCGTTGGTGGCCGGCGCCTTGCCCTTCATGGCCGGCGAGCCTTGGGCCGTCACCGGGAGCCCAGCGGTCAACAGGAGCATGCCGGCGGCCAGGGAGGTCCGGATGAGGCGGATCGTCATGGGTGTCTCCGTGAAGGGGTGCCTGAATCCCCGGAAAAGAAAAACACAAACACGACCCGGATACGGTCACGTACCCGGGTCGAGCTTGATTGTGAGAAGGGCGGCATGCACCGCCCTTCCCGGGCCATGTACCTACTTGTGGAGGACGACGGGGTCGAACTGAGAACCCTTGCCGTGGCAGGTGGCGCAAGCTTCACCGGCGATGTTCAAGGCGCTGCGGTTCACCAGGATCTGGCCACCGTTGGTGACCATGTGGGCCTTGGCGGGAGCGCTGTCGTGGCAGGTGACGCAGGCAGCTGTGAACGGGGTGATCATCTTGTCCGTGGCGCTGACAGTATCCAGAGAGGCCTGGGCGTCCGTGGTGGTCAAGATGGCGCCGTTGTCAGCCAATTCGCGGCTGGCGAACAGCTTGCCCGTGGTGGGCAGGTTGTAGCCCGAGGGCGTGTGGCAGCTCTGGCAGTTGCTCAGGATGCCGGGGAAGCCGATCCGGGCGCCGTCCACGATGGTGAGCGAGCCGCCGCGATTACGCGCGATGGCGATGGGATTGGTGCGATCCGCGCCGGCGTGGATGCCGTGGATCATGTCCTTGAAGTTGTTGGTGGTCTGGGGGAACTTCAGGGCCACATTCGGGTTGGTCGGAACGGGGTTGGTGGTGAAGTCGATGCCCGTCCAGGCCTTCAGGGAAACCTGATCCTTGAGGGAGAGGACTTTGCCGCTGCCGGCAGTGAAGTAGGCGGTGATCTGGGCGTCGGAGGTGCCGCGGCCGCTGGTGGTGAGGCCGGGAACGTGGCAGGTGACGCAAACCTGGACTTCGTAGACGCGGTTGCCGCCATGACCTTCGAACCACTCGTGGCAGTTCGCGCACTTGGCGGAATCGATGACGGTGCGGCGAGCCGTGTCACCCGTGACGGTCTTGACCACGGAAATAGTGTGACGGGCGGCGGCCGGGCTGACCTGGGTGAAGTAGCCCTGCAGCGCGACGGAACGCAATGTGGCGGTGGCGGGGAACGCGTTGAGGACCGTCGCTGTGTAGTAGCCGTCGGCATCCGCCGCGGCGGACATCGTGCCAGAAGTCAGGGCCTTGTTGGTATCCAGCAGGGCGGCGATGGAAACCGACAGGGGCTGGCCGTTCTTGAGGCCAAGGTTGTTGTAGTCGGCGGGCGCGGTGATACCGTCCTGGTCCTGGGCATAGGCGAACAGGAAGCCGGGGGCGCCGGTGAAGCCCGTGAGGGGATTCGCCATCGCGGCGGCGGCGGCGTTGAAGGTGACAGGGGTGCCATCAGCCTTGATCCGGAACACGACCGTCGCAGTGGTACCGGCGACGGCGGCGGACTTGATCTCATAGGTGAAGTTCACCAGGCCGGCGGCGACCGTCGGATTGTGGGGCGTCACATTGAGGGTCATGTGATAGGTCTTGATGTCAGCCGAACCGTGGCAGATGCTGCAAGCCGCGTCATCGGTCTGAGGCACGGTGCTGCCCGGCATGTGGTTCACGCCCGTGGCGAAGTCCACCTGGTCGTGGCAGGTGCCGCAAGCCAGACGGCTGGGCTTGAGGTTCCAGTTCTGGGCCTGGGCCACGCCATCGTGGCACTTGGAGCACATGCGCTGACCACCATCCAGCATCGAGTAGCCGAGCTTCTCGAACTTGACGTTGGCGTAGTTGTAGCCGTCCTTGGTCAGTTCGGCACCCATGTGGATCCGGTGGGCCATGGCGGTCAGATCGCCCACGGCGCCGCCATTGATCTTGCGCTGACCGGCGACGGCGTCATAGCCCGTGGCCGTGGTGGCAGCTTCGGCATAACCGAACTTGCGCTGATCGGTGTGGCAGACGGCGCAGTAGCGCACTTCGACCCGGCCACCACCGTGGAAGGCGAGCTTGTCGTGGCACTGATTGCAGTTGCCGATGGCTACGACGTCGCGGTTGTCCGCCCCGGCGGCCAGAGGGGCACCGGTGGCTGGCACGAAGTCATAGATCACGTTGATGGGGTTCTCCATGTTGACGGAGGGTGTCACGGTCACGCCATTGGCGGTGTTGCTGCCGGTTCCGCGCGCGGCGCCGGAGAACTGCAGGGTGATGCGGTGGACCAGGCTGGGCGCGTAGGTCACGTCACCCAGGTCGGCCTTGGCGCTGGGCGCGGTGTAGGTCGCCGCATCCAGAGCCGCCTGGACCTTGGTGATGTCGCGGTAGAAGGTGTATTTGTAAGTGCCGTCGCCGTTGTCCACCAGGGTGCCCGTGTTGTCGGTCGTGGGCCGGGTGGGGGCCGCAGCGGCGGTGGTGGTGGGCGTGCTGGTCACGATGTAGCTGACCCACTTGCTGGGGGCCTTCGTGGTCGCATCCTCGGGAACCAGCTTCGCGATGGCGAAGGCCAGGTTGGGATAGCTCGGCAGGAGCGCGGTGGAGCTCTTCGATGTGGCAGCGCCGAGGCCCACGATGGGCGTCCCGGCCGCGTCAGTTAGCTTGAAGGACACCACCGGGGCGGCGCCCATGGTGACACCGGTGACCTGGCCCACGGGCTTGAGGGCGGCCCACTGCTCGGGAGTCACCTTGGTGACGTCGACCAGGGGAACGGCATTGGTGCCGTTGGTTCCGTTCGTGCCGTTCGTGCCGTTCGTGCCGTTCGTGCCGTTGGCGCCGGCCGGGCCTGTCTTGCCGTCACAGGCGACCAGCGCGAGGAGCACGGCGGCCGCGGCGAGGGCGCCGCAGAGTTGTTTCAAGGGTCGGTGTTGCATGCTGCATTCTCCTTTGAGGAGTCGAGCTGCTGTTGTGGGGGGTAGGGGACACTCCCGCAGGCCGGGGAGGAGCGTGGATGCAATTCGGCTGCTCGCGCTGGCAGCCTGTGACACAAACAACACACGCACCTCCCGGGAGGAGAGTTCCATCGGGGATTCGTCAATGATGATCTACCGGTAATTTAACCAGTCAACCACCCTTGTGACGTTTGTCACCTGCTGGTCATAAATTGTAAAAACAAAATACCTCTTATTGATGTTGCGAATCATTTCCCATACCTGGATTGCCGCGAAATTCCCCCTTCCCCCGGGATGCTTCCCAGCCAGTCCACCTGGCGATCGGAGCGGGCATGACAAAACAAGGACCCGGCACTGGAAGGTGTCCGGGCCCTTGCTGTTTCACTGTTGCTGGCCACCAGGGCGCGGCGAACCGCGCCCTGGTGGGGGACATCACTTGAAGGTCATGTGGACGGCCTTGATGTCAGCCGTGCGGCCGGCGCCATGGCAGACCATGCACTGCTCGACCTTGAGGAGCGCCGTGGCGCGGGGTTCATAGAAGGCACCGCCATTGCCCTGGAAATGGGCGATCTCAGCCGCGGAGTCATGGCAGTTGGAGCAGGCCGCCGTGATCGGCGAGCTCACCAGGGTGGTGGCGGCGGCGTCGGTGTAGGCCGTGGTGGCGGAGGGAGAGAAGTTCGTCGTGAAGCCCGAACCATAGACGGCGCCGGCGGTCACGAAGGGGGACCAGTAGGTGCCCGGGATGGTCTCCGTGCCCGTGACGACGACATTCACGGGGTTCGGCACCGTACCGGTGGCGACGGTGGTCCAGAGCAGGTTGGGAAGCGCGGCCGCGCTGGCGCTGTTCCGGAAATCGTAGGAACCGGGCACGTGGCAGGCTTCACAGTTGTTCAGGATCGCCGGGTAGGTGATCTCCCAGTACTTGTCGCCAGCAGCGGCTTCCCAGGAGTACTTGTTCGCACGCTTGTCCGCGGAATGGAGCGCGTGGACCGCGTCCTTGATGTTCACGCCCCAGCCGTTGTTCACGCGGTTCACGTTGTGGCAGAAGGTGCAGGTCGGCGCATCGTTGCGCTGGCCGGCGTGGTAGACCTTCTCGGTGAAGATGCCCAGCGTGGCGTGGCAGTCATTGCACTTCTGGTTGCTGACGATGGCGCGGCGGGCGGTGCTGCCGCTGACCAGCTTGGTGACATTGGGGGCCGGTACGCTTACGCCGCCCTGACCGGTGCCGGTCACCTGGACATACTTGCTCGTGGTGGTGTTGAAGGTCACCTGCAGAGGCGTGTAGGCGTAGCCTGCCACGTCGGTCTGGGTCAGGGGCTGGGTGGAGCTCAGGCCGTAGGTGTAGCCGATGCCGCCGGTCAGGTTTGTGGCGGTGGCGGGGATCACCACGCCCGTCATGGTCAGGGTGTAGTAGCCGTTGGCGTCGGGGCCCGATAGGGTTCCGGCCGCCGTGGCTGCCAGGGTGTTGCCGTACTGATCCAGACCGTCCCCGCGCCAGATGTTCTTGACGTAGGTGCTGACGGACGCGTTCCAATCGGCTGGGGTGGCGATGCCGTCCTGAGGCACGGAGAAGGTCAGGTAGACGCTGGGGCCGCCGGCATAGTTGTCCCAGAACTCAGGCGTGCTGGCGGTGCTCACGAAGGTCTTGAAGTCCTTCCGCAGCCCGTCTTCCAGGAAGCGGAAGACGAACACGGGCTGGCGGCTCGCATTCAGGCTGACCGACTGGAAGTCCCAGGTCAGGCGGTGGGCGCCGGCGGGCAGGATGCCGGTGTAGCCAGCCACATAGGAGGCGTTGGTGTTGTTGTTGCCGCCGGAGGCGACCAGCCAGGCATTGTTCGGGTTGGGCGCGACCACCGGAGTGTGGATGACCTGCATCTGCGAGGCGCCATGGCACCCGATGCAGTTCTGGTCGCTGGTCTGGGCGCCACCGGCATGATTGGCACCGCTGATCCAGATGATGCTGTCGTGGCAGGCGCCACAGGCCAAGCGGCTGGGAACGCTGGTCCAGTTGTCGCCCTGGGGGGCGGCGGCCGACTGGGTGTGGCACTTCGTGCAGTTCCGCAGATCCTGCGGATAGGTCACTTCGTTGTACTGGGTGCCGAACTGGTTGTAGCCCTGGTAGGTGAGGAGCTCGCCTGTGTGGATCTTGTGGATCATGTTCGGGAAGTTGGGTAGCGCCCGATCCTGGAGCCTGGCGGTGAAGATGCCGTAGGCCCCGGGGACGAGGGCATTGCCTGTGGCCGGCAGGGATTCGGTGGCGCCGTACTTGTGCTGCTCGGTATGGCAGACCACGCACAGCAGGACGTCATGGATGGGCGGGAAGTAGTTGGCGTGGAAGGCCAGCTTGGTGTGGCAGCTGTTGCAGCCTGCCTGATCGGCGATCACTCGCTGGGCATCCGAGGCGGTGACCGCCTTGCCCGTGGAAGGGATGAAGTCGTAGGACAGGTTGGCGGAATCCAGCGTCTGGATCGTGGTGCCGGGTTGATTCCCGCCCACCGTGATGATCAGGCGATGGGTGAGGGTCGGATCGTAGGTCAGATCGTCCAGGTCGGCCTTGAGGTGGGTGGCGTCATAGACGGTGGCCGCATCCACGTAGCCTTTGACCTTGGTGATGTCCAGGGCGAAGGTATAGGTGTAGGTTCCGTCAAGGTTGTCCTTCAGGATTCCGTCGTTCTCATGCTCGGCGAAATGGGGCACGGCGCTCTGCCCGGCGGCGGGAGTCTCTGTGACGACGTAGTTCACCCAGCGGCTGGGGCTCCCCGAAGCTGCATCGGCTGGGATGAGCTTGGCGATCGCGAACGCGAAATTGGGGTAGGTCCCATTGGCCGCCTGGCTGGCCAGGCCACTTACCGGCGTGCCCACGCCGTCCGTGACCGTGAAGGTCACGACGGGGGCACCGCCCATGGTGACGCTGTTGACCGTTCCCTTGAGCGCCAGCTTGGCCCACTGGTCGCTGGTCAGCTGGGCGGCATTCACGGTGAGGACGGCATTGGTTCCATTCGTGCCGTTGGTTCCGTTCGTCCCGTTGGTGCCATTGGTGCCGTTGGCCCCGGCCGCACCCGTCTTCCCGTCACAGGCCACCAGCATGAGAACGACGGCGGTCCCGGCGATGAGACCGCAGATCTGTTTCAGAGGTCGATGCTGCATGGTTCATCCTCCTTGGGGTAGGGATTTGCAGGCGGTTCAGGCGGTATGGGGCAATCACGCTTGATTCAATTGGACTGGCACCCACAGGCGGACCTGAGCGAAGAGTTTCGGCAATGATGATCCTTCGGTAATTTATGAAGTCAATCGCCCTTGTGACTTGTGTCACGGCACGCGTGACAATCAAGTTCCACCCGACAGCGACAGGTTGGGAGGCCGGTACGCGAAAAGGCCCCCGGATATCGGGGGCTCTTCTATTAAATTTCCGCGGTTCTTATTTGGACTTAGCCTTCACGCTTGGTTGTCTGGCCACGATCTGCTTCCGGAGTGTCTGGAAGAGATCGTTCGGCAGGACGTTCTTCGTCACCAGAAAGGCCTTGGAGAGGTAGGGACGGCCCGCGATGATCTTGTCGGCGTAAGCATCCGTGATGCCCGGCAGGGTCTTCAGCTGATCCTTGGTGGCGCTGTTGATGTCGATGGCCTTGGCTTCGGTCTCTGCCTTCACCTTGGCCCGGGCCTTGGTCTTGGCGGCCACGGCCTTCGCTTTCGCGTCCTTCGCGGCCTTGGTGCTCTTGGGCTGGGTCTTCCGGGGCGGTTCCGTCTCCTCCTGGGCCCGGGCCATGGGGGCGGGTGCAAGCAGGGCCAGGGTGGCCAGGGTGAACTTCAGCAGGGGGTTCTTCATGGGGACCTCGTGAGCCGGAGGCCGATTGTCCGGCCTGCGCATCGGCATTGTCAATCGGCCTGGTCGGCAGGGGGCGATCAGAAAGAGGACCCGGAGCGGTCAGGCGTCCGGGTCCTCGTTCGTTGCGGTGACTGGTCGCCAGGGCGCGGCGAACCGCGCCCTGGCGGGGGACATTACTTGAAGTTCATGTGGACGGCCTTGATGTCAGCCGTGCGGCCGGAGCCGTGGCAGACCATGCACTGCTCGACCTTGAGGAGCGCGGTGGCGCGAGCCTCGTAGAACGCCCCGCCGTTGCCCTTGAAGTGGGCGATGGCAGCCGGGGTGTCGTGGCAGTTAGAGCAGGCGGAGGTGATCGGGCTGTTCACCAGGGTGGTGGGCGCCGCGTTGGTGATCACCTGGGTCGTGGCGTTGTAGCCGAAGCCACTGCCGAAGACATAGGCGGAACCGTAGGCAGCCGCGAAGGGCGACCAGTAGACGCCGGGAACCGTCTCATTGCCGGTCACGATGGCATTGACGGGAGTCGGGGTCGTGCCAGTGGCGACGGTGGTCCAGAGCAGGTTGGGAATGGCGGCCGCGTTGGTGCTGTTGCTGAAGTCGTACGAGCCGGGCACGTGGCAGGCTTCGCAGTTGTTCAGGATGGCCGGGTAAGTGACATTCCAGTAGGTGTCGCCCGCGGAGACTTCCCACGAGAACTTGTTCACCCGCTTGTCTGCGGCGTGGATGGAGTGGATCGCATCCTTGATGTTCACGCCCCAGCCGCTGTTCACACGGTTGACGTTGTGGCAGAAGGTGCAAGTGGGGGCGTCGTTGCGCTCACCGGCATGATACGTCTTGTCGGTGAAGACACCCAGGACGGCGTGGCAGTCGTTGCACTTCTGGTTGGCGACGATGGAACGACGGGCCGTCTGAGCCGCGAAGCCGGCGGGCAGGGTTCCGCTCACGAGCTTGGCGACGTTGGGAGCGGGCACGCTCAGGCCGCCGGTACCGGTGATGCCACCGGAGTAGGGGAAGGCCGGGAGGTCAATCTGAGTGAGCGGCGGGTTGCCGTAGCTGTAGTTGTAGCCAATGCCGCCCGTGATCTGGGTAGCGCTGGCGGGGACCGCCGCGACGAACGTCAGAGCGTAGTAGCCGTTTGCGTCAGGGCCGGCCATGGTCGCGGTCGTGACGGTCTTGTTCCAGACGTTCCGGATGGTGGCGCTGAGCGTGGCGTTCCAGTCAGCCGGGGCGGTGATGCCGTCTTGGGCGACGCCAAAGGCGATATAGGCGTTGGGGCTGCCGATGTAGCCGGGCATCAACTCGACCGTGGCGTCGGCGGCGGCGGGGGCCGCGTTGAAGGCCACTGCGGTGCCGTCCTTCATGAAGCGGAAGGTGACCACGGGCTGATTGCTGCTGTTGAGGGTGATGCTCTTCAGATCGTAGGTGATCTGGTGGGCGCCGGCGGGCAGGATGCTCTTGTAGTCGGCGATGTAGGAGCCGTTGGTGTGGCTGCCGGCGACGTAGCCCGGGTTGGGCGCGACCATCGGGGTGTGGATGACCTGCATCTGCGAGGCGCCGTGGCAGCCCGTGCAGTTCAGGTCGCTGGTCTGGGGGCCACCAGCGTGGTTGGTGCCGGCCACCCAGTCGATGCCATCGTGGCAGGCGCCACAGGCCATGCGGCTGGGGTTGGTCTTCCAGGCATCACCCTGAGGGGTGGCAGCGATGGAAGCCGTGTGGCACTTGGAGCAGTTGCGCAGATCCTGCGGGTAGGTGGTCTCGTTGAAGGGGATTCCGGCGTAGAGGTAGCCGGTCTTCTGCAGGAACTCACCCGCATGGAGGCGGTGGATGAAGGCCGGGAAATCGCCCGCGGCCAGACCATTGATCTTGTAGGTGTTGCCGGTGTAGCCCGTGGCCGTCGTGGTGGCTTCGGGGTTGCCATACTTGCGCTGGTCGTTGTGGCAGACCACGCAGTAGCGGGGGTCGATACGGTTGCCGCCGTGGACTTCGAAACGGGTGTGGCAGGAGTTGCAGGAGGCCATGTCCACGATGTTGCGCTGCGCATCGGCGGCAGGAGCGGCGCCGGTGGCGGGCACGAAATCGTAGGTGATGTTCGCGGGGGTCAGGATGGGCACGCCGGTGATGCCGGTATTGGAACCATCGGGGGTGTTGGTGCTGGTGCCGCGGGCATTGCCGCCGATCTGGATGCTGACCCGATGGGTCAGGGTGGGCTGGTAGGTCACGTCGCCAAGATCAGCGCGGAACTGGTTCTTCGTGGCATCGTAGGCATAGCCATCCAGGAAGGCCTGGGCAGCGGTGATGTCGCGGTAGAAGGTGTACTTGTAGGAACCGTCGCCGTTGTCGACCAAGGTGCCCGTGTTGTCGGTGCTGGGCTTGGAGGGAGCCGCGGCGGTGCTGGTGGTGGGCATCGTGGTGACGATGTAGTTCACCCACATGCTGGGGCTGCCGTTGGTGCCGGGCACCAGCTTCGCGATGCTGAAGCCGAAGTTGGCGTAGCTGGGGACCAGGGCAGTAGAGGTCTTGGTGGTGAAGCCGAGACCGCTGACGGGGGTACCCTTGCTATCGGTGACCGTGAAGTTGACGACGGGCTTGCTGCCCATGGTCACGCTGGTGACAGTGCCGTTGAGGGCGAGCTGGCCCCACTGATCGGGGGTGAGTTGGGCGGCGTTCACCGTGATGGTCGCGTTGGTGCCATTGGTACCGTTGGTGCCATTGGTGCCGTTGGTGCCGTTGGTGCCGTTGGCGCCGGCGGGGCCTGTCTTGCCGTTACAGCCGATCAGCACCAGGGCGACGGCTGCGGTGGCGATGAGGCCGCAGAGCTGTTTCAGAGGTCGGTGTTGCATGCTTCATTCTCCTTAGTGGGAGTCAAACTGCGGTTGGGTGGACGGGGTGGGAAGACTTCAGGCTGATCGACGAGATAGGCGCCTCCTTATCAGAAGCTCGTGCCGTGGCACAGGGTGTTGTTGAAGCAGCCGGGCGCGGTGCCGGCGGGCGCCGGAGTCACGGGCTTGAGGGAGGAGTTGGCCCCATTGAGATGGCACTGGGCGCAAGCGGGAGCGTTCCCACCGTTCGTGTTGACATGGCTGGGCGACGTGAACGTGGCCCCGCGCCAGGGAGCGTCGGGGTGCGGCGCCTTGGTGTGGCAGGATTTGCAGGAGACGGCGATGCCATCGGTGTAGTTCGCCCCGTGGCACTTGGTGCAGTAGGCGAAGCCGGCGCCATCGACCACCGTGCCGCCGATCAGCTGGGTGGTGGCCGGTACGGCCTGGGCGCCGAGGCGACCGTGCTGGCTGGGATCCGCCCAGCCCGTGGGGTGGTTCACGCCATTCGTGTGGCAGGTGAAGCAGCTCACCTTGGAGATGCCGCCCGCCTGGGCCGGATCCGAGGTGGAGCCGTGGCAGGTCCGGCACTGGTCGGGCGCCTTGGCGTAATCGACGTAGTGGACTTCGATCCAGTTCGTCGGGTGCTGCCCGGTGGTGGCATTGAACGGGGCCGCCTTCCCGGCGGTTCCGGCGCATCCCCAGGCAAGAAGCGCGAGGACCATCGCGAAACAGCTTCCTACCATCAGCTTAGTTCGGCTCATTGTGTTCCCCTTGGACACGAATTCAGATCCCTACCGGTGGCAGGCTGCGCACTTCTCGTTGTTGGCCCGGCCGTGGCAGGCGTAGCAGCTGGACGGATCCATCTTCCCTTCGATGCGATGCTGGGTCATGAAGTCGCCCCGATGCGGCGTCTCCCGATCGGGCCGGTCGCTGAAGCGGGTGGCGGGCTTCATGGGGACCTTCCCCCCGTGGCAGTCCGCGCAGAAGGACTGGGCGTGGCAGGCGGCGCAGGTATTGGAGTCCTGGTTGGCCTGGAACCGGTGGTCCTTCACGAAGGTGGGCGTGTGGTCGAAGGCGGCGAAGGGCTTCTGCGCGCCCTTGGCCACGTCGTTGCTGTGGCACTCGGAGCAGATGGGACGGCCCGCACCCAGCTCCTGGGGGTGGGTCGCCGCGAAGCTCGCCTCAGGCGAAATGAGGCTGCACGCCATCAGGACGCCGAGACCCAGCGCGATGCCGATGATCTGGAAAATGGACTTCCGGGCCATTAGCGACCTCCCTTCTTAGCAAAGCCGAACCGATACTCGGCCCGCAGGAGCCCCCGGGTCTCGTGCTTCGCGACCGGGGTGCTTCCGTAGCTGACGTCTCCGGACACCTTCACGTTCGAGGTGGCCTGGTATCCGAGTGAGCCCACCACTTCATAGACGTTCCTGATCCCGACGAGGTAGGGATTCTCGCTGTCATAGCGCTGGAGAATGCCGTCCAGGCTCGCGGTCAGCTTGCCCCTGGTGACCATGGCCCACATGCGGGCTTCCTTGTGGCTCAGGCTGCGGTAGGGAGTCGCGGGATCCACGAACTTGGTATTCCCGGCGTTCACCCAATGGGCGCCGAGGCCGGTGAGGAAGGTCTTTTCGCTGGAGGCCCAGCGGATCTCACCACCGGCCCGGTTCACGTCGCCGAAGGACTCGCGGTGCATGTGGCGGTAATCACCCACCAGCTGGACGCCGGTGGGGGCGTTCCAGGTGATGCTGCCCCCGAAGCCGCGGAACATGTCGTTCTCATCCTGGTGGAAGAGGGACGGGAGGTTCGTGCCGGCGAAGAAGGCGTAGAAATTCCGTTCCGCATAGTTGCCGGTCATGGTGACCTGCTCGCCGAACTTCACGGTGGCGGTGTAGTCATGCTCGGCGATATTGGAGCGATCCCGGGTGCCGGGAGCCTGGTCCGGGTGGCTGGCTACGTCGAAGACGGTCCGACCGCGGAGATCGAAGACGGTGGCGGGCGTGATCCGGATGTCCACACCCAGCTGCTTCCGCGTGTAGTCGATGGGGGAGGGGATGTCGAGGTCCTTGGCGGCCTTGGTGCCGTCCTGGAGGTAGGAGACGCCGATCTCGCCGACCTTGGGCATGCGCCAGGCGAAGCGGGTGCCGAAGATGAAATCCCGCTGGAACTCGTAGTCAGCCTGATTCCGGGGATCCACCGTCTTGTAGTAGACCGGCTTCCCACCGAAGGCCGACACGGAGAACCCGCCACGCAGGTCCGTTCGGACGCTGACACCATCCACCTGCTCGAAGCCGGTGGCCTGGTTGGTCGTGAAGCGACCCGCCTTGATCTCGGCATTGGCCTGGTCGAAGCGGTACTGCAGGTACCCGTAGTTCAGGTAGCCGCCGGACTTCGAGCCGTCGAAGTTGCTGGCGTCGCCCAGGTCCGTCCGGCCCCAGCCGAAGAGGTGCAGCGACAGGTTGTCGGTGCCCAGCTTGGTGGCGTCGATGCCCAGGTACTGGGTGGCCGGAGTGAAGGTGCTCTTGTCAAAGCCCGGCGTCTCCTGCTTCCACATCTGGGCCATGGTGGTGCCGTAGAGGCTCACCTCCTGGCCCCAGGCCGTGGCGGACATCAGAGTGGCAAGCAGGACCACTTGGGTTCGTGGCTTCATGATTCGCCTCATGCGGGTGGCGTGAATGGACCGGGGTGGAATAGCGGAAGGAGCAGAGCTGTGATCTTTGAAAAGGCTTGCCAGTGCGGGCTGGACGAGGATGAAAGTTGATCCTGGCGTCAGAAACCAAACTATAGCTCTCACTCTGGCTACCTCAAGGGTGTAAATGCTCGATTCGAACATGAATGTATGGTTGTTTGGTTTGATGAAAAAAATTGATCAATTAATAGTAAAATATTGAAATTAAAATGTTTAAAAAAATATATATGGCAAAAAACAGGCACTTAAAATTTCGTGGTCGTGACAGATTTTCTCTTCGTCGACAAAGTTGTGACCTTTGCCACTGGGTAAAGGTTCCCATTCGCAGAGCCAGCCGGAAGGTGTCCGGGCCTCCTTCAGGGGCCTAGTCATCACGGCTTCCCTGCCCCCGGGGCGGGGCGGTCCTCTGGTCGGACCAGCCCCCCTGTGACCCTGGGCACTGACGCGGCTCCGCATACTTCCCGCTTGGAAAAGGTTGGAGGTTTTCATGGTTCAGAGCACCCTCGCGCTGGGGGTCGAAGCGGTGGGATGTGCCGCCTTCGATGCCGGCATCAAAGGCGCGTTCGGTTATCCGGGCACGCCATCCACGGAGGGGTTCGAGGCGGTCGAGCTGCTCATCCACGGGGCCCAGGACGGCCGAGTGGCCCAGTGGGCCGCCAATGAGAAGGTGGCCTACGACCTGGCCCTGGGCATGAGCTACAGCGGCCACCGGACTCTGGTGACCATGAAGCATGTGGGCCTGAACGTGGCCATGGACGCCTACGCGAACTCCGCCCTCACGGGGGTCCGGGGCGGGCTGGTGCTGCTGGTGGCCGACGATCCGGGCATGCACAGCAGCCAGAATGAGCAGGACAGCCGCCGCCTGGCGGAATTTGCCTGGCTGCCCTGCCTGGAGCCCAGCACCGTCCAGGAGTGCTATGACCTCACCTTCCGGGCCTTCGAGCTATCCGAGGCGCTCCAGGTGCCCGTGATGCTGCGCATCGTGACCCGCCTGGCCCACTGCCGCGCCGCCCTCGCCCGCCGGAAGACGCAGGCCCCCACCGGCCTGGGCCCCGTGCCGGAAGCCGCCGTCCAAGACTGGGTGCTGATCCCCGCCAATGCCCGCCGCCGGTACGTGGATCTGCTGGACAAGCAGCCCCGCCTGATGGCCGAGGCCACGCCCCTCAACCGCCTGATCCCCGGCACGATTCGTCGCGGCGTCGCGCTGGCTGGCATGGGCCGCGCCTACTTCGGACAACTGCTTCACGAGAATCCCGCCCTGTCCGCCCTCTCCCGTCTTGAGATCGCCGCCTACCCCGTGGATCCGGCCCTGGAACAGGCCTTTCTGGCCCAGGTGGACGAGGTGGTGGTCTTCGAGGAGGACTACCCGGTGCTGGAGGAGCGCCTGGGTCTGCGCGGCACCGCTCAGATCCGCGGTCGCCTCGATGGCGCCCTGCCCCGTACGGGCGAGCTGTCGCCGCGTCTTCTGAAGGACGCCCTCGGCGTGGAAGCCCCGGTTGGAAAGGCCGCCTCCAGCCTCGAGCTGCCGATTCGCGCGCCCCGCTTCTGTGACGGCTGTGGCCATGTGGACGCCTACGAGGCGTTGAAGGAGGCTCTCGTCCAGGTCGGGGCCCCGGAGACCCGCGTGTTCGGCGACATCGGCTGCTACACCCTGGCCGCCCAGGAGCCCATGGCCGCCATCCACGCGGTCGTGGAGATGGGCGCCAGCATCAGCATGGCCGTGGGCGCGGCCCTGGCGGGCCAGAACCCCTCCGTGGCCGTGATCGGTGATTCCACCTTCGGCCATAGCGGCCTGCCGGCCCTGCTGACCGCTGTCGATTCCGGCGTGAACGTCACCGTGATCATCCTCGACAACCGCGTGGTGGGCATGACGGGCCAGCAGCCCAGCCAGGCCCTCGATCAGGTCGAGCGCATGGTGCGGGGCATGGGCATCCCGGACGATCAGCTCCAGGTGCTCCTGCCGGTGCCCAAGCAGCACGATGCCAACGTGGCCGCCGTCACGGCCGCCCTCCGGCATGCCGGCCCCTCGGTGGTGGTGTTCCGCCGGGAGTGCATCCAGTCCATCCGCCGCGGTGTCCTGAAGGATCACGACCGCCAGGAACGCGAGCGCTGCACCACCGAGGTCTGCTCATGAACGCTTCCCGCATCCACGGCATCGTCCTGTCCGGCGTCGGCGGCCAGGGGGTGCTCTCCCTCGCCCAGATCCTGCTGGAGGCCCTGCGCCGTAGCGGCCTTCACGCCCTCCAGTCCGAGATTCACGGCATGAGCCAGCGGGGCGGCAGCGTCCACGCCCAGGTCTGCTTCTCCGAGGCCGCCCTCACGTCGCCCATCCTTGATGAGGGTGGAGCCGATCTGCTCATCGCGCTCGAACCCCTGGAGGCCCTCCGTTACGTGTCCATGCTCCGCATGGACGGCCACCTGGTCGTCTCCGAGGAACCTCAGATGGACATGGCCGGCTACCCGCCCCTGGATGACGTCTACGCCGCCCTCAAAGCGGTGCGCGGGGCCCACCTGGTCGACACCGAGGACCTGGCCCGGCGCCTCAACCACCGCCAGGCCGGTGGCATGGCCCTGCTGGGCATGGCCTCCCGTTTCCTGCCCATCGAGGACGGTGTCTGGCGCGAGGTCATCGCCCAGCGCTTCGAAGCCAAGGGTGCGCGCGTCACCGAGAAGAACCTCGAGGCCTTCGAGGCCGGCCGCGGCCTGATCCACGACCCAGTGGGAGCCTGACATGCACACGACCACGGGATTCCTCCACGAGGGGCGCGCCTACGGCCTGCTCGCCGCCGCGGGTCTGCGGGTGCCCCGCCACGGTTTCCTGGAGACAGGCCCCCTGCCCTTCGCCCCCGGTGAACCCATCGTGCTCAAGGGCATCGCGGACCAGCTCTGGCACAAGTCCGACAAGGGCGCCGTCCACTTCGGACCCTTCGATGAAACGGCCCTGAAGGCCGAAGCCGCCGCCATGAAGATGCGGGTGCCCGAACATCCGTGGATCGGCGGTCTGGTCTGCGAAAAGGTGGCTTTCAAGCGCCTGGCGGGCCTCCCCACGGAAGCCCTGGTCTCGCTCAAGCGCGATCCCGACGCGGGTTGGTTGGCCGTCTGCGGCATCGGTGGCCTCCAGGCCGACGCCTGGGCCGCTCTCGCCCCGCCCTTGATCTGGCCCCTGGCCCTGGCCACGCCGGAGCAGGCCCTCGCGGACCTGCGGGAACACTGGCTGGGCCGCACCTGGCTGGGCCGCCAGCGGGGCACCGAGGCCCTCACGGACGAGGCGAAGCTGCTGGCCTTCCTCCAGGGCCTGTGGCGCGCCGCGGAAGGCCTGGAGCGGGAAGGCGTCACCCTGCTGGAGCTCAATCCCGTGGTGTTGGATGGCGACGGTCTGCCCACCGCCCTGGATGGTGTGGGCACCCTCGACGCCGCCGTGACCGCACCGCCAGCGGTGCCGGATCCAGCCTGGTACCACGCCCTGGTGGCCCCGCGGGACCTCGTCATCGCCGGCGTGTCCAGCCGCGCCGGCACCGTGGGCCGCATCATCCTCGAGAACGTCCAGCGGTCCACTCTGCCCCCGGGCGCCATCCGCCTCATCAAGCCCGGCGCCGCCGAGTTCCTGGGCCTGCCCTGCCTCAGCTCGGTGGCCGACCTCGCCACCGCCCCCACGGACCAGCTCATCGTCTCCCTGCCCGCGCCTTCGACCCTGGAGGTGGTGGAACAGCTCTGCCGCCAGGGAGGCGGCGCGACGGTCGTCTATGTGGTGGCGGGCGGCCTCGGCGACGGCGCCGATGCCGAAGGCCTCGGCCAGCGGCTTGTGGCCTGCCTCGAGGACCATCGCCGCGCCGGCAAGTGGACCCCGGCCCTGGTGGGTCCCAACGGCCTGGGCCTCTACAGCCCCGACCAGGACCTGAACACCCTCTTCATCCCCGACGAAAAACTGCCCCTGCGGCCCAAGTCGGGCCACGCGGCGCTGGTGAGCCAGAGTGGCGCCTTCCTCATCACGCGCTTGAGCCGTCGGCCCGAACTGGGCCTCCGCGCCGCCGTGGCCATCGGCAACCAGATGGATCTGCGCTGCTCGGACTTCCTGGCCGGCTTCGGCTCGGACCCCGCCGTGCAGGTGGTTGGCGCCTACCTGGAGGGCTTTGCCCCCGGCGACCTCAAGGCCACCGCCGCGGCCGCGGCGAAGCTCCGCGCCACCGGCCGCCGCGTGTTGTTCTACAAGGGTGGGCGCAGCCAGGAGGGCATGGCCGCCGCCAGCAGCCACACGGGCGCCCTGGCCGGCGATCACGCCCTCCAGGCCAGCGTGCTGCGCCGGGCGGGCGTGCTGCTCGCCGAGCGCATCGAGGCCTTCGACTCGGCTCTCTCCTGGCTTGGGGCCTACGCCAAGGGCACGCCCCGCCGCGTGGCCATCATGACCAACGCGGGCTTCGAGTCCGTGGCCTCGGCCGATCTGCTGGAGGGCCCCTTCCGGGGTTCGAAGCTCACGGAAGCCGAAACCGCCGATCTGACGGCCACCATCGAAGCCCACGGTCTCACGGGCCTCGTGAGTCCGCGCCTGCCCCTGGACCTTACCCCCATGGCCGACGAGGCCGCCTACCTGGCCGGCGCCCGCCTGCTGCTGGCCTCGGAGGCCGATGTGGTAGTGGTAGGCCTGGTGCCCCTCACCCGCCGCCTCGGCACGGCGGATCCGGCGGCCTTCGGGCCCTTCGCGCGGGCCCTGGCCGCCCTCGCCTCCGGGAGCGGCAAGTGGCTGGGCGTGGCCGTGGAGGGCGGCGTCCTCTACGATGCCTACCGCCAGGGCCTCCGGGAGGCCGGCCTGCCCGTCTTCCTCACCATGGAGGAGGCCCTGGAGGGCCTGCGGCTCATCGCCTCCGAAGTGTGATCCCCCGCATGGCAAGACTCGGGACTTGCGGTCAGACTCTATTTCGGACCTGAAAGGGCTGAAATGTCCCGAATCCTCCCCCCCTGGCGCACCCTCCTGCCCGCCGAGCACGGCAGCTGGTTCATGCTCGGATTCCCGCTGGTGCTGGGCCTATTGCTCCGCCCCAGCCCGGGCGGGTTCTGCCTCGGCTTGGCCGCCCTGACCTTCTTCCTCGCACGGCCCTCCCTTCGGCGCGTGCTCACAGGCCAACGGGACTCCCTCCAACTCCGGGCTCTGCTTCTGTTTGGAACCCTCGCAGCCGGATTCGGAGCCACGGCCCTTGTCTTTTCAGGCCCACGATTCCTGATTCCATTGGCCTGTGTGGCCCCCCTGGTGCTTCTGGCCCTGCGGGCTGACCTCCAGCGGTCCGTGCGCTCGCTGGCCGTGGAGCTGGCGGCTCAGGGGGCCTTTGCAGGCCTGGCTGCCGCCATCCCTGCGGCCGGTGGGGCGCCCCTGATCGAGGCCGGTCGGGCCTGGCTCTTCACCACCCTGGTGGGGGGCGCCAACCTCGCCCACGTGCGGCGCCTCCTGGGCCATGCCCACAAGCTTGCCGAGGAGGAACTCCAGCATCGGCGGATCCCCGTCCATGTCCTCCACCTGCTGCTGATCGGGATGTCCGCACTCTTGCTGGCGCCCCGGGGGCTGGCCGGGTGCCTCTGGACCGGCTGGACGGGCCTGCTCTACCTCCGGGCCCTGGCGGCCTACCGGCCCATCCCGGCCCGCACCCTCGGCTGGCGCGAGGGGGGCCTGAGCGTGCTGGGACTGCTGCTCCTGTGGCGGGCCCTGCTCTGACCTCGATCACAAATGGGCTGGACTCCAGAATCCTAGGGCCTGCTCCTCAAATCAGAAGTATTATTCCGGAATGCTCTTCTCGACCGCCACCGGCTATGCCCTGCGAGCCCTCGCCGCCCTCCCCGAGGATGGGAGCTTCTGCCTGGCCAAGGATCTGTCCGCCAGCCTGGAACTGCCCGGGCCCTACCTGGCGAAGATCCTCCAGGGGCTGGTGCAGGCCGAGATCCTCGAATCCGTGCGGGGCCCCAAGGGCGGGTTCCGCCTGCTGCGGCCTTCCCACCGGATCACCGTGGGCGAAGTCGTCATCGCCCTGGAGGGCCCGAACTCCATGGATGGCTGCATCATGGGCTTCCCCACCTGCGGCGGCGACCACCCCTGCCCGCTGCACGAGGCCTGGGGGGCCGTGAAGGCCCAGGTGGCCACCTCCATGACCGAGGCCACCATCCGGGATCTGCAGCTCATGGACCTGCGGCACCAGAAGGATGCGAAGGACCGTCCACCCTGCGAAAAGCCCTGACCGCAGCGCGCTGAACATGGATGGCTCAGCCTAGAAGCTTGAATTCATCCTTTTTTGTCTTAAATTAGGACTTGCAGATCCTTTTATTCTGGACCTCAGGTCCTCCCGGAGCCCAGTCATGCGCGTCTTCGATGAACTCGATCTCGAAGCCCGTCCCCTCCTAGGGGCCGCCCTCGCCACCCTGGCCCTCTGCGGCGCCGTCGCCCTGGGCAGCCGGGGCGGACGTTGGCTGGATCCTGCGCTCCTTGGCTACCTGCTGGCCACCCTCTTCGCCTGCTTCGGCGTCACCTACCGCTACTTCTCCTGGATCGAACGGCCCGCCACGCGGATGTACTTCCGGCACACTCTCCGCACCCTGTTCTCCCCGAGGGCGATCAAAGCCCTGCCGCGGATGGCTCTGCTGACCCTGGACCAGATCGTGCTCCAACGCTTCATCGAGAAGCGCTCCATCAAGCGATGGGGCGCCCACGCCCTTCTGGCCTGGGGCTGCCTTCTGGGCTTCGCGGTGACCATCCCCCTGGTCTTCGGCTGGGTTCGGTTCACCAGCGAAGGCCTGGACGCCACCCGCTACCAAGCCTGGGTGCTGGGCTTCCCGGCGGGGTCCTTCCCCCTCGACAGCTTCATCGCCTTCTGCAGCTTCCACGTGCTGGATCTGGCGGCCGTCATGGTGATCGCGGGCTGCGTCCTGAGCCTCATCCGCCGCAAGCAGGATGAGGGGGACTCGGCCACTCAGCGCTTCGACCTGGACCTGCTGCCCCTGGTGCTCCTCATCGCCGTGAGCATGACGGGCCTGCTGCTCACCGCCTCGGAGAAGTGGCTCCAGGGCCGCAACTTCGCCACCCTGTCCTTCCTGCATGAGCTGACGGTGATCCTGCTGCTGCTGGGGCTGCCCTTCGGCAAGCTCTTCCACGTGGTGCAGCGACCCGCCCAGGTGGGCGTCACGATCTACAAGGCCGAGGGCGAGCGCGAAGGCCGCCTGCCCTGCAAGGGCTGTGGCGCCCCCTTCATCCGGGCCAACCAGCGTCGCGACCTGGAAGCCCTCTGGGCGGTGCTCGAGCTGGACGGCGCGCGGCACAGTGCCTCCGTTCATCACCTGGATCTCTGTCCCCGCTGCAAGCGCCGGCTCGTGGCCAAGGCCCAGGGCGAGCGGCTCCACGGGGCCTTCGACCCCTTCGCCACCGTCCCCGTGTATGCCGAGCCTATTTCCGATCCCATCAGCATGAAGTCCTGAGAGGTCCCCATGAGCACGCTTCCCCTCTCCCAGGACCAGCTTCGTGCCCAGTTCGGCCCCCACCTCAACCTGGCCCCGCCGGGGGGCTGGCTGGCGGACCCCACCCCGGACAAGGTGGTGGAGACCCACTGCTGCTTCTGCGGCCAGCAGTGCGGCATCAAGCTCAAGGTGAAGGACAACAAGGTCATCGGCTTCGATCCCTGGGAGGAGTTCCCCTTCAACCAGGGGAAGCTCTGCCCCAAGGGCGTGAAGCGCTACCTCCAGGGCAACCACCCGGATCGCCTCACCAAGGCCATGAAGCGCACGGAGAACGGCTTCGAACCCATGGACTGGAACGAGGCCATGGACCGAACCGTGGCCGAGATCCAGCGCATCCAGGGGCAGCACGGCAAGGATGCCTTCGCGGTACTGTCCGGCGTGTCGCTGACCAACGAGAAGAGCTACCTGGCGGGCAAGTTCGCACGGCTGGGCCTCCAGACCAAGAACCTCGACTACAACGGCCGCCTCTGCATGGTGAGCGCCGGCGCAGGGAACAAAAAAGCGTTTGGCGTCGACCGCGCCGCGAACTCCTGGGCTGATATCGAGCACGCCAAGGTGATCTGGGTGGCCGGCTCCAACGTGGCCGAGTGCTCCCCCATCACCACCGACTACATCTGGCGGGCCCGCGACAAGGGCGCCCTGCTCATCGTGGTGGACCCCCGCATCACACCCCTGGCGCGCACCGCCGATCTGGTGCTGCCGCTGAAACCCGGCACGGACTCGGCCCTGACCAATGGCATCCTCCACCTGCTGAACAAGTGGAACCTCATCGACTGGGAGTTCGTGAAGGCCCACACCCATGGCTTCGAGGAAGCCCTGGAAGCGGTGAAGGACTGCACGCCTCAGTGGACCAGCCAGATGACCGGCCTGCCCGTGGAGGCCATCGAGAAGGCCGCCCGCATCTGGGGCGAGGCCGAGACCAGCTTCCTCCTCCACGCCCGCGGCATCGAACATCAGAGCAAGGGCGTGGACAACGTCCTGGGCTGTATCAACATGGTGCTCGCCACGGGGCGCATCGGTCGGCCCGGCTGCGGCTACGCCACCATCACGGGCCAGGGCAACGGCCAGGGCGGCCGCGAGCACGGCCACAAGTGCGACCAGCTGCCGGGCAACCGTGACATCAGCAATCCCGAGCACCGGAAGTACATCTGTTCCGTCTGGGGCTGCACCGACGAGGAGCTGCCGGGCGTGGGCCAGAGTGCCCAGGAGATCATGAACGCCATCCACTCTGGCGAGATCAAGGGCCTGCTGCTGCTCTGCTTCAACCCGCTGGTGTCCCTGCCGGACTCGCAGTTCACCCGGGAGGCCCTCAACAAGCTGGAGTTCTTCGTCTGCCTGGATTTCTTCCTCAGCGAGAGTGCCCAACACGCCGACCTCGTGCTGCCCTCGGCCCTGCACGAGGAGGACGAGGGCACCACCACCAGCGCCGAGGGCCGCGTCATCAAGATCAACAAGGCCGTGGACTGCCCCGGCGATGCCCGCCCCGACTGGCAGATCATGGTGGAGTTGGCCAAGCGCTTGGGCCGCGGGAAGTACTTCGACCACTTCACCAGCCCCGAGGCCATCTTCAATGAGCTGCGGGTGGCCTCCAAGGGCGGCACCGCCGACTATGCGGGCATCACCTACGAGAAGATCGTCAAGAACATGGGCGTGTTCTGGCCCTGCCCCACGGAGGATCACCCCGGCACGCCGCGCCTCTTCGAAGGCGGCCAGTTCTTCCACCCCGACGGCAAGGCGAAGTTCATCCCCACGCCCTGGCGGCCGCCCATGGAGGTGGTCGATGACGATTACCCCATCTGGCTCACCTCGGGCCGCGTGGTCTTCCACTACCTGAGCGGCACGCAGACGCGCCGCATCGGCTTCCTGGTGGAGCAGTGCCCGCATCCCTACCTGGAGATCCACCCACGCCTGGCAGAGAAGTACGGCCTTCAGGAGGGCGATGCCGTGGAGATCACCTCCCGGCGCGGCATCATGGTGCTGCCCGCCAAGGTGGTGAAGACCATCCGCCCCGACACCGTGTTCATCCCCTACCACTGGGCCGGAGCCCTCTCCGCCAACCGCCTCACGGCCCGGCACCTGGATCCCGTCTCGAAGATCCCCGAGTTCAAGGTGAGTGCCGTGCGGCTCAAGAAGACCACCAGGGACCAGTTCTCCCCGGAACTGGCGGAGCTGCAGCGCATGGCCTACGAGGCCCGCAGCGGCCAGTCCCAGATGCCCGAGCAGGTGTTCTGATGGTGCCCCAGGACTACGGCTTCTTTATCGATCCGCAGCGCTGCATCGGCTGCCGCTCCTGCGTGGGCGCCTGCGCCGAGTGCGGCACCCACCGCGGACGCTCCATGATCCACCTGGACGAGATGGACCGCTTCGACAGCCCGCAGACGGTGCCCACGGTCTGCATGCACTGCGAGGATCCCATCTGCGCCCAGGTCTGCCCCTCGGACGCCATCAAGCGCAGCGAGGACGGCGTGGTGCACGCGGCGCAGAAGCCGCGCTGCATCGGCTGCCAGAACTGCGAGCTGAGCTGCCCCTTCGGCGTGCCCATCGTGTTCTCGGGCCTGGAGCAGATGCTCAAGTGCGACCTCTGCTATGACCGCACCTCCGAGGGCCACAAGCCCATGTGCGCCACGGTCTGCCCCAGCCAGGCCCTGCTCTTCGTCCGCAAGGACGAGGTGGCGAACCTACGCCACAACAAGCCGCTGCGCGACTTCCTCATCGGCAGCGTGCGGGTGAAGACGAAGAACGCCATCATGGTGCCCGATCCGGATACGCCCCTGCACCTGGATGCGGCTTTGCTCATAGATGGAGGCCTCTGATGATCTGGTGGCGCCGCGCCTTCCCCCTTGAGCTGGCCGAAGAAGGCCACTTCTCCCGCCGCGAGTTCGCCCGCTTCCTGGCCGTGGTGAGCGCCGGGTTCACCGCCGGCATCGGCTACCTGTGGCTGCGGAAGAAGCCCCTGGAGGGCGCCTCCGATCCCGAGGCCAGGCACGCGGAACTGCCTGTGGCCCTGGGTCTGGCCACGGACCTACAGCCCGGCCAGAGCCGCCTCTTCAAGTTCCGGGACGCGCATGATGCCTGCATCCTGCTCCGCACCCCCAAGGGCGAGCTGAGGGCCTACCGGCAGACCTGCACCCACCTGGGTTGCGCCGTGCGCTACGCCGGTGAGCGCCTGGAGTGCCCTTGCCACCTGGGCTTCTTCGAGCCGGACCGCGGCTTCCCCGTGCAGGGCCCGCCCAGCCGGCCGCTCGCCGCCATCGCCCTGGAGACCCGCCCCGACGGAACCCTCTGGGCCGTGGGCGAGCTGCCCAAGCCCACCCTGGAATCCCTCGACCACCGCGCCGCCTGCCCGCGCGAGAAGACGGAGGTGACCGCATGAACACGCCCCGCGTTCGCATCTCCCCCGCCGCCCTGGGCGTCATCCTCGTGCTGCTGGTGATCCAGCTCTACCTCTTTGAGACCGTGCTGGGCGCTGTCCTCGACGGCCAGCGCAGCGTCCTCCCCGGCGCCTTCTTCGTCTCCCTGGCCCTCAGCGCCATCGCGCTCTTCCTGGCCTTCAGGAGCACCGTGGAGTACGGGCCGAAGGAGTAGGGGTCGGCAGCTCGGGAAAAAAGGATCTCCACGAAGGACACGAAGAAATAAAGGCAAGGGCACGAAGCCCGGTGCGGTCGGTACCCTCGGGTCTTCCGGAAGGTCCTGCTCCTTCGTGTTCTTCCCGCGCCCGAAGGGCGTCTTCGTGTCCTTCGTGGAGGCTTATATCTTTCCAATGGAACTTCACCCTCCCTGGGGCAGCTCCTGGGCGGGGTTGGCGTCCTTCATGAAAACGGGCCAGCAGGCCAGATGGCCGAGACCCAGTTGCAGGAGGATGCCACCCAGCTCGGCGACACCGAAGACCGGGACCAGGCCATGGAGCACGGGCGGCATGATCTGGAGGTAGAGATCAAGCCAGCGGCCCGCCAGGAGGATCGCGCAGGTGGCCAGCAGTACTGTCTCGCTGGTCTTGGCCTTCCGGCCGAGCAGCAGCACGAAGGGCAGGCCGAAGTTCAGGACCAGGTTCAGATAGAAGAGGGGCATCCAGCGGCCCTGGAGCAGCAGCCGCATGGGGCCCGTCTCCTCGGGCAGGTTGGCGTACCAGATGAGCAAGAACTGGCTGAGGAAGATGTAGGCCCAGAAGCAGCTGAAGGCGAAGAGCAGCTTGCCCAAGTCATGGTTCTGCGCCTTCGACACCGCCGGGAGCAGGCCCACCCGGCGCAGCACGATGGCGCTGATGGTGACGATGGCGATGCCCTGGAGGAACATGCCCGAGAACCCGTAGATGGCCAGGATGGTGCTGGACCACACGGGCTCGAGGGACATCAGCCAGTCGAAGTTGGCCAGGGAGAAGGTGAGGCCGAAAACCAGGATGAAGGGGGCCGCGCCCTTCCCCTGCTGCGTGAGTCGCCGCCCCACCCAGATCCAGGCCATGAAGATGAGCGCCACCCGGCCGAAGAAGAAGGGCGGGTTCAGCCAGCCCAGGCGGCCGTGCAGCGCCTCGTGGGAGGCCGCATCCGGTCGGGCCCAGGGGTAGAGGGTGGTGGCCCCGAAGGCCAGCAGCAGCATGAGGGCGCCCGCCACGGGCAGGAGCGCCGGCATGGCCCGGTGGGCCTTGAGGATGGGATCGCTCCAGCGGGCCCCGGTGATGGACTGGATGGCCAGCAGGAACAGCCCGCCCAGCCCCACGCAGGCCAGGTTGAAGGCCGTGAGCAGCAGGTTGCCCCAGCCCCGCTCCGCCTGAAGCACGAGACCCAGGCCCAGCAATCCGGCGCCGAGCACCACGAAGGCCCAGGCGCCACCCCGCAGGCGCTCGCCGATGTCGGCCAGGGTGGGGATCCCGGACTTGGTGAGGTCCCGGGCGGGAACGGTGAAGGTCTCGCTCATGGCTGGGCTCCCGTGGCTTGGGCGGGCGCAGCGGCAGGCTTCGCAGCCTTCTGCAGCTCCCGGATGTAGAGCACCACCTGCCAGCGGTCCTCGCGGCTGAGGAGATCGCCGTAGCCCTTCATCTTCGTGGGGCCGCCGAAGGTGGCGACGTGGAAGAGGCGTCCGTCCGGCATGTCCCGCACCAAGGGAGAGACGAGCACCGTGGGCGCGAAGGCGCCCCGCGCGACGATCACGCTGCCGTTGTTGTCGCCCTCCCGCCCGTGGCAGGTGGCGCAGACCCGCTCGAAGACGAGCTTGCCGCGGTTGAAGCGGGCCTGGGTGGGCTGGTAGGGGTTCTGCAGCTCGCGGCCGGCCCGCTCCGCCTCGGCCTTGCCCGGCCCGAAGGCCAGGGGCGGCTCGCCGTGGCGCGACAGGGTATCCGGAGGCGGCGCCTGCAGCACCTTCCCACTGGGCAGGACGCCGCTGGCATCGTAGGCCTGAGCCGAGAGGGGCGCGCCCATGCCGCCGTCCCAGGCCAGGTTCCGGCGCTGGAAGTCGCGGTTGAGCACTGGCACCAGGGCGAGAAGCAGGAAGGCGGGCAGGCAGGCCAGCAGAAGAGCCCCCACGCCCGCGGGGCGGTCCCAGAAGGCGCTGCGGCGCTGGAAGCGGTCCTCCACCAGCAGGCCGGAATCAAGGGCGCCCAGGCCCGCCAGCTCTTGGGCCACAGCGGGGAACTGGATATCGGCGGCCAGCTCCGCCGCCAGGATGAAGCGGTCATCGTTGGCGCCCGCATGGAGGTCGGGGATGCGGAGGCGGGGGCGCATGCGCGCGACGAGAAAGAAGCTGGCCACGACTCCCAGACCCGCCAGCAGTACCGTCAGCTCGAAGGCCACGGGGATGAAGGCGGGGATGGCCAGGAGGGGCTTGCCGCCCGTAATCAGTGGATAGTCCACCGCCGAGGTCCAGATCTGAAGCCCTGCGGCGAGGGCGAGGCCCAGGACGGCGAAGGCTAGGCAGGCCCGGGGCAGCCGCGAGGGGCGCAGGCCCATGGCCTCGTCCATGCCATGCACCGGGAAGGGTGTGTAGGTGTCCAGTACCCGGTGGCCTGCGGTTCGCAGATGCTTCACCGCGTGGAGGAGCTGCTCGGGGTCCGCGAAGGAGGCCCGGAAGCGGCTGCGATGGAGGTGCTCAGTGCTCGACATTCTTCAGCACTCCTTTCACTTCGCTCGCCGCGATCATGGGCAGCACCCGGGTGAACACCAGGAACAGCGTGAAGAAGAGGCCGAAGCTGCCGATGAGGATGGCCACCTCGATGAAGGTGGGCCGGTACATGGCCCAGCTGGATGGCAGGTAGTCTCGGTGGAGGCTGGTCACGATGATGACGAAACGCTCGAACCACATGCCGATGTTCACGAAGATGGTGAGGATGAAGATCATCCAGGGGGTGGTTCGCACCTTCCTGAACCAGAAGAACTGGGGGCTGAGCACGTTGCAGCCCACCATGGTCCAGTAGGCCCACTGGTAGGGCCCCAGGGCGCGGTTGAGGAAGACGTAGCGCTCGTAGGGGTTCCCGCTGTACCAGGCCGTGAAGAACTCCGTGGCGTAGGCCATGCCCACGATCATCCCCGTGGCCAGCACCACCTTGGTCATGGCCTCCAGATGACGGGTGGTGATGTACTCCTCCAGGCCCATCACCGACCGGGCGATGATCATGAGGGTGAGCACCATGGCGAAGCCGCTGAACACGGCGCCCACCACGAAGTAGGGCGGGAAGATCGTCGCGTGCCATCCGGGGATCACCGAGGTGGCGAAGTCCATGGACACGATGGTGTGCACGGAGACCACCAGGGGCGTGCTGAGGCCCGCCAGCAGCATGTAGACCGTCTCGTAGCGGCTCCAGGTGCGGTTCGAGCCGTTCCACCCCAGCGAGAAGATGCTGAGGATCGTGCGTTTCAATTTCGTCTTCGCGCGGTCCCGCTGGGTGGCCAGGTCGGGGATGAGGCCGATGTACCAGAAGGCGAGTGAGATGATGAAGTAGGTGGAGATGGCGACGACATCCCAGAGCAGCGGGCTCTTGAAGTTGACCCAGAGGGAGCCGCGGGAATTGGGATAGGGCGTGGCCCAGAAGGCCAGCCAGGGCCGGCCCATGTGGATGATGGGGAAGGTGCCCGCGCACATGACAGCGAAGAGCGTCATGGCCTCGGCGGCACGGTTGATGGAGGTGCGCCAACGCTGGCGGAAGAGGAAGAGGATGGCCGAGATCAGCGTCCCCGCGTGGCCGATGCCCACCCAGAACACGAAGTTCGTGATGTCGAAGGCCCACCCCACCGTGCGGTTGAGGCCCCAGGTACCGATGCCCCGGGTGAGGGTCTGCACCACGGCCCAGGCGCCCAGGGAGAGCATGGAGAGGGTGACGGCCAGGGCCAGCCACCAGCGCAGGGGCGGGCGCCGCTCCGTGGGCGCGAAGACCTCCTCTGTGACTTGGCGGTAGGTCTTGTTCCCGTCGATGAGGGGCAGGTTGTGGCCGTAGCGCTCGGCCTCGGCGGCGGAGATCCCGCTGGCGGTCAGCACGTCGGCATCATGCGCCATGGTGGCCCCCTTCCGTCGGCCTAGGCGCGACATTGCGGATTTTTGTCAGGTAGCTTACGGCGGGCCCGATGCCCAGCTCGCCCAGCACCAGGAAGCGCTTGGGATCGCGCAGCACTTGGCTGATGCGGCTGTCCGGATCCTGCATATCACCGAAGACGATGGCCTGGGCGGGGCAGCTCTGCATGCAGGCGGGCAGGGCCTCGCCGTCCTTCAGCTCGCGGCCTTCGTTCTTCGCCGTGAGCTTGGCTTCCATGAGGCGCTGCACACAGAAGGAGCACTTCTCCATCACGCCGCGGCTGCGCACGGTGACATCCGGATTGAAACCCAGGCGCTCCAACTCGCTGGCGTGGGGATATTCCCACCAGTTGAAGCGGCGCACCTTGTAGGGGCAGTTGTTGGCGCAGTAGCGGGTGCCCACGCAGCGGTTGTAGACCTGCTGGTTGAGGCCCTCCTCGCTGTGCACTGTGGCCAGTACGGGGCACACATTCTCGCAGGGGGCCTGGTCGCACTGCTGGCACAGCATGGGCTGGTGCACGACGCCGGGCTCGGCCTCGGAGCCCGTGTAGTACCGATCGATGCGCAGCCAATGCATCTCGCGCTTGCGCCGCACTTCGTCGCGCCCCACCACGGGGATGTTGTTCTCCACCTGGCAGCCGATCACGCAGCCGGAGCAGCCCGTGCAGGCGCTGAGGTCGATGACCATGGCCCAGCGGTGGGCGCCGTGGGGATGCTCGCCGTAGACGGAAGGCCCCGGCTGCTCGTGGGGGCGGGCCGATGCGGGATCCCGCAGGTAGGGCGCCAGGGCCATCTCCCGCACCAGCTCGCGGCCCTCCAGGCTGTGATGGTCCTGGGTGCAGGCCAGGTCCACGCGACCCTGGCCACGCCGCACCTGGAGGGGCGCGACCTCAGCGGCCAGGAAGCCCGAGGTGAAGGCCCGCCAGGGATAGGCGTTCTTCCCAACGCCGAGCCCCGCCTTGCCACCCGCCGTGCGGCCATAGCCCAGGGCCACGGCCACGGTGCGATCGTCCTGGCCCGGCTGCACGACGACGGGCAGCTCCAGCTCCAGGGCGTGACCCTCGGGCCGCAGGCGCAGCAGGTCGCCCTGCTCCAGGCCAAGCTTTACCGCCGCAGCGGGCGACACCTGGGCGTAGTTGTCCCAGGTGGCCTTGGTAATGGGATCCGGCAACTCCTGGAGGAAGGGGAGGTGGGCGTGGCGCCCGTCCCCCAGGCCCACCTTGGCGTAGAGCAGCAACTCGTAGCCATCCTTGCGCCCGATGCGCGGCGCGCCTTCCACGCGGCCCTCGCGGTACCGGGGCGCGGGCCCGGTGTCCACCTGTGCGGCGCCCTTCTGCAGCGCCGCGTTCCAGAACGTCTCGAAGTCACCCACGGCCTTCTGCCCTGGAAACACGGCCGCCTTCCAGTGCTCGCGCAGGGCCTGGAGCGCCGACACCGGCCGTCCGGCCCAGGCACCGAAGCTTTCCACGGCATCACGCGTGGCGAAGAGGGGCTGGAGGAGGGGCTGGGCGAGAGAGACGGTGCCCGCCACGGGCTCTGCGTCCCGCCAGGCCTCCAGCCAGTGGTGGTCCGGAGCCAGGTGGGTGCAGGCGGCGGCGCTCTCGTCCTCGGTCAGGGCCAGGGATAGGCGAATGGGCACCTTGGCGAAGGCGCCGGCGAAGGCCGCCGGCTGCTCGTAGATGGGGTTGCAGCCCAGCAGCAGCAGAGCGGCGACCTTGCCTTCGGCCATCTCGCGGACCAGGGCCTCCAGGGCCCGGTCGTCGCCCCGCTTCTGGAGGCTGGGGCGGGCCAGATCCACGGTGGTGCCTTCGTGGCCGAGGGCATGGTTGATCCGGGCGACGAGCTCCTGGGCCCGCGGATCGTTGAGGCCGCAGAGCAGGAGGCCATGGCCCCGGTGCGTCTCCAGCTCGTGGGCGATGGCCTGCGCCTTGGCCGCCAGGGCCGTCGGGAGGGCTCCTCCCTCCACGGTGAGACCCAACTGGCGAGCCAGGGCCTCCAGGAAGGGCACGGCCTCGGACGGCGCAAGGCGCACACGCTCGTCGGCGTTGCTGCCCGTGAGCGAGAGGCCGCCCTCCACCTGGATGTGCTTCGACATGGGCCGCGGCTTGTCGGGCCCGCGGCGCTCGGCGTAGGCGCGGGTGAAGCCCACGGGATCGATCCAGGTGCCGAGGAAGTCCGCTTCGATGCCCACGATGAGGTCCGCCTCCTCCAGGCGGTAGTGCGGCACCAGCCATTGGCCGTGGGTGCGCTGGTAGGCGGCGGCCAGGGCCGCGGCGCTGAGGGCGTCGGCCTCCACCAAGCGACCGTCCTTGAAGGTGTCGAGGAAGCTGTGCACGGCCGCACGGAGCGTGGGGCTGAGGATCGTCCCCGCCAGCACGCGGACGGCGCCACCGGAGGCCCTCAGTTCGGAAAAGCGGCGCTGGAGATCCGCGTCCAGCGCGGCCCAGTCCACGGCCTTCCCGGCCAGCTTCGGCCCGCGCAGGCGGTCCTCGTCGTAGAGGCCACGGGTCTGGGCCTGGCCGATGGCGCAGAGACCGCCGCGGCTCACGGGATGCTCGGGATTCCCCTCCAGCTTGACGGGGCGCCCGTCCCGGCTGCGGGCCAGCACGCCGCAGCCCGCGGTGCAGCCGCCGCAGGTGGTGGCGTACCACTGGGCCACGCCGGGCGTCAGGCCCTCCCGGGCGTTGAGGTAGGGCATGGCCTTCTCGACCACCTTGCTCTTGCAGCCCAGGGCCAGGCCCGCCGCGAAGCCGACCCCCGAGAAGCGGAAGAAGTCCCGGCGGCTGATCTGCCGGACGCTTTCGCCCGCGGGCAGTTCGTCCTCGAACTCCGCCTTCCGCGCCCGCACCATCCCGCGCCGTTCCCCGAGGCTCCTCCAGGTCTTCATGGCTTCTCCTCAGTGATGGCAGGCCGAGCAGTCGGTCGGAGCCTGGGGTGGGCGACCGGCCAAAAGCTGCTTCTGGTTCTCGGTGCGGTGGCAGGCGAGGCACTCACCCATGGTCAGGGCCATGGCCTGCTCCACGCGCTCCATGCCCTGCACCTCGCCGTGGCAGGACTGGCAGGCCACGCCAACGCGGACATGGCGGCTATGGGGGAAAGTGACGTGGGCGGGCAGGCGGTGGATTCGGACCCATTCGAAGCCCCGGCCGCTCGCGTAGGCATCCCGCAGCTTCTGGATTTCGGGGCTGGGGTCCGACTTGCCCATGGGCGTGCCGGCCCGGTTCAGCACGGTCTCGTGGCACTTCATGCAGGTGCTGAGGGGCGGGATGCCCGCGTGGCGGCTGTTCTCCGCCGAGGTGTGGCAGAAGAGGCAGTCCATCTTCAGCTCACCGGCGTGGAGGGCATGTGAATAGGGGATGGGCTGGGCGGGCTTGTAGCCGCTCTGGTCCCCGAGCAGGCGCGTGTCCAGGCTCAGGGCGAAGATCATGAGCGAGGCGCCGAAGGCCACCGCGCCCGTGATGGCGACGGTCCGCATCTTCACCTGGCACCTCCGGTGCCAGCCCCTTCGGGCCTCGCCTTCGGCAAGGTGGGCCTCCGCTCCTGCTTCGGCCTCACCGCAGCCCCCGTCGATTCCAGATCACCACCTGGGGCCTGCGCCAGTAATAGAAGATGGGCACCACCAGGAAGTGGACGAGCCGCGTGAAGGGCAGCAGGAGGATGACCAGGAAGCCGCTCAGGAAGTGGAGCTTCACCATCCAGGGCAGGGGCGCGATGAGCTCGGGCCGGGGCGCCAGCTTGAGAAGGCTCCAGAGGTAGGGCGCGGCGTTGGTGGAGAACCAGGCGCTGCCCCAGCGGTAGCGGATGGCCACATCGATGCCGCTGGCCACCTGGTAGAGCAGCACGGCCAGCAGCACGACATCCAGGGGGCTGGTCACCACCTTCACGCGCCGGTCCGTGAAGCGGCGGACGATGAGGGCCACCACGCCCACCAGGGCCAGCAGCGCCATGGAGAGCCCGGTGATCTCCAGCAGGTAGAGTCGCAGGGGGCGGGCGTTCCAGGCCAGGATGGCCTCGGGCAGGAAGAAGGCGAACAGGTGCCCCGACAGCACCCAGAGGATGCCCCAGTGCCAGAGGCTGGAGCCCCAGAAGAGGGACTCGGTCTCCAGGAACTGGCTGGAGAGGCTGGAATAGCTGAAGGGCCGCCAGGTGAAGCGCAGGATGCTCACCACGATGGCCAGCACCAGGGCCACGTAGGGGAAGCCCACGAAGAGGAAGTTAGTCAGCACAGGCCGCCTCCGCCGGTTTGCGATTGACCGTGAAGATGAGGAAGAGGGCCTGGAGCACGTGGTGGTAGGGGCTCTCCTTGAGGGCCGGGATCACCTTCTCCAGGGCCGGCAGGAGGCAGTCGTCCACCAGGTCCATGGCATCCTGGCGTTCCAGCCGCATGCCCAGGTCCAGCACGTTCGGCAGGTGGTCCGGCAGGTTCTTGCCCTCCGCGATGCCATGCTCCTGCAAGTGATGGCGCATCATGGCCATGAACTGCCCGCGCTGGTAGGTCTCGCCAAAGAGGTGCCAGCCGATGTCCAGCGTGCACTCGGGGGTGAGGTCGAAGGCCCGAGTGTAGAGCTCCTGGACCTCGCGCAGATCCAGGCCCCGCGCCACCAGGGCGAAGGCCTCCAGATGCTCCTGGCAGGGATGTCCCGTAGCCATGGCCGCGTCCGCCAAGGAGGCCGCCAGGGCCTGGGTGCGCTCGTCGGGATAGCGCAGCAGCGCACTGATGCCGGGGATGAGGTGAGTCGGAATGCGCATGATCAGAACCCCCTCTGGGGCGCCTCGCGGAAGCCGAAGCCTGCGGCCCCCTTCCGTTCCAGCGGATTGGTGAGCACCTCCACCGCCTGCTCGCGGTGGGAGGCCGGAATGACGAAGCGGTCCTCGAAGCTGCACAGGCTGGTGAGGCGGTAGATGGCCTCCGCCTGCTCGGGATCACAATCCGCCTCGCGGAGGCCCGCCAGGGCCACCTTGAGGTCCACGTCGCCCACCTCCGTGGCGCGCTTCCAGGTGCGGATGGCCAGCATCTTCTTCATGGCGTAGCGCACGGGGGCCTCCTGCCCCGCCCCGAAGAGGCTGGCCAGGTACGACATGGGCAGCCGGGCCTGGTCCAGGGGCGCGAAGATCTCCTCGGTCGAGGTGGGATTGAGGGCCACGCCGTTTTCCATGGAGTAGGTGACGGGGCCCAGGGCCGGCACGTAGAAGAGGCTGGGAAAGGTGCGGTACTCGGGATGGGGCGCCAGGGCCAGGCCCCAGTCCTTCACGAAGCGGTAGACGGGGCTCTTCCGCGCGGATTGGAGCACCTGTTCGGTGACGCCGTTCTTCCGAGCGGACTCGATGACGGCGGGATCGTTGGGATCCGCCAGCAGGTCCCGGTGGGCGGTCACCAGCTCGGAATCCGGCTTCAGGCCCGCGGCCTCGATCTTGTCGGCGTCATAGAGCAGCACGCCCATGTAGCGGATGCGGCCCACGCAGGAGTGGAAGCAGGCGGGGGCCTGGCCCGTCTCCACGCGGGGGTAGCAGAGCAGGCACTTCTCGGACTTGCCCGTGCTCCAGTTGTAGAAGACCTTCTTGTAGGGGCAGGCCGAGACGCAGTAGCGCCAGCCGCGGCAGACATTCTGGTTGATCAGGACGATGCCATCCTCGCCGCGCTTGTAGATGGCCCCGCTGGGGCAGGCCGCCACGCAGGCGGGATTCGCGCAGTGGTTGCAGATGCGCGGCAGGTAGAACATCACCAGCGTCTCGATGGAGAGCAGCTGGAGCCGCTGCTCCTCGCTGAGGGCCGAGAGGTTCACGTCGTTGCGGGCGTAGAGGGGCGAGCCGCCCAGGTCATCGTCCCAGTTGGGCCCGGCCTCGATGTCGATGTACTGGCCCGTGACCTTGCTGACGGGGATGGCCGTGGGCTGGTCGTCCTGCTCGGGGCCGTTGAAGAGGTCCTCGTAGCGGTAGGTCCAGGGCTCGTAGTACTCGTCCATGGTGGGCAGGGACGGCTGGTGGAAGATCTTCTGGAGGAACTTCCCCTTGGAGGTGAGGCGCAGCTGGAGCTTGCCGTCCTTCACCACCCAGCCGCCCTTGTACTCCTCCTGGTTCTCCCACTGGGTGGGATAGCCGGTGCCGGGCTTGGTCTCCACGTTGTTCCACCACATGTAGTCGGCGCCCTTGCGGTCGGTCCATACGTTCTTGCAGGCGATGGAGCAGGTGTGGCACCCGATGCACTTGTCCAGGTGGAACACCATCGCTACTTGAGAGCGGATATCCATCAGAGACCTCTCAGCGAAAAATCTGAAACCGCCAAATCACGCGAAAAAATGCGAAAAGGGAAAACGGCGATTTGCTTTCGCGTCCTTTCGCGGTTGCTTTTTTGTTCCAGTGAATGCGTCATGGCCGCCCCTCACCAGACCAGCTGGCCGAGCTTGCGGACGTAGACCACCGTTTCGCGGTTCCCGCCGGTGGGGCCCCAGTAGTTGAAGTGGTAGCTGAACTGCCCGTAGCCACCCACCATGAGGTTCGGCTTGAGCCGCGCCCGGGTGAGGCTGTTGTTCATGCCGGCCCGCTTCATGCCCCGCAGGGGGGACTTGGGCACGCTGTAGGTGCGTTCCGTGGCGTGGTACTGGATGCAGGCGCCCTTCGGAATGCGGGCGCTGACACAGCAGCGGACCACCACCACGCCGTTGTCGTTGTGGATCTCCACCCAGTCGTTGTCCTTGAGGCCGATGGAGGCGGCGTCCTCTTCGCTGAGCCAGAGGGGATCCTGGCCCCGCGACAGGGTGGTCATGCGCTCGGTGTCGCCGTAGGTGGAGTGGATGTGCCACTTCCCGTGGGGCGTGAGGAAGTTGAGGAGGAGCGTCTTCCCCTCGCGCTTGGAGCAACTCAGATCGCCTAGGATTTGGGCGGGTGGCGTGGGCTTGTAGGTGGGCAGGTGCTCGCCGAAGGCCAGGTAGCCCTCATGATCCAGGTAGCAGTGCTGGCGACCCGTGAGTGTGCGCCAGGGCACCATCCGCTCCACGTTGTAGGTGAAGGCCGAGTAGGGGCGCTTGTCATCCACCAGGCCAGACCAGCAGGGGCTGTTGATGACACGGCGGGGCTGGGACAGCAGATCCTTGAACGTGCGCCGCACGCCCCGGTAGGGCTCAGCCAGATCTTTCAAAGGCAGCCCCGTGCGCCCTTCCATGTATTGGTAGGCCCGATAGGCCAGCTCGCCATTGGTCTCCGGCGCCAGGTGCAGCAGCGCGTTGGCGGCGTGGGTGTCCTCCTCCAGGCTGGGCCGCTTCTGGCCTTCCACCATCACCGTGGGATGCGTGTTCAGCATGTCGTCGTAGACATCCGAGATGGGGTATTTGACGCCGTGGGCGCCCAAGCCCTGCTCCCGCACCATGGGGCCGAGGGAAATGAACTTCTCGTAGACCGTCTTGTAGTCCCGCGTGACCACCTTCAGCCCGGGCATGGTCTTGCCGGGGATGGCCTCGCACTCGCCAGCCATCCAGTCGCGAATGTGAGGCTGGGCGATCTCGGCGGGGGTGTCATGGGCCAGGGGCGAGGAGACGATGTCCTCGATGGGCTCGGGCAGGTGCTTGGCCGCCAGCTCGCTCACCCGCTTGGCCATGTCCCGGAAGATGTCCCAGTCGCTCTTCGATTCCCAGCAGGGCGGCACGGCCGCGGACAGCGGGTTGATGAAGCTGTGCATGTCCGTGGAGTTGAGGTCGGTCTTCTCGTACCAGGTGGCCGTGGGGAGCACGATGTCGCTGTAGAGGGCCGAGGTGTCCATGCGGAAATTGATGTCGACGACCAGATCCATCTTCCCGGTGACCGTGGGGCGCCAGGTCACATCCTTGAGGGTGCCTTCGGCCACCTCTTCGGCGATGGCATTGCTGTGGGTGCCGAGGTAGTGCTTGAGGAAGAACTCGTGACCCTTGGCGCTGGTGCCGATGGCGTTGCCGCGCCAGATGAACCAGACGCGGGGCCAGTTCTCCTGGGCATCCGGATCCTCCACGGAGAACCGGAGATCCTTCTTCTTGAGCCGCTCCACGGTGCTGGCGATGATGGCGGCCTCGTCCTTGGCGCCGGCCTTGCGCGCGTCTGCCACCACGGTCATGGGGTTCTCGTTGTACTGCGGGTAAAAGGGCAGCCAGCCGCTACGCACGGCCCGGGTCTGCATGTTCATGCAGTGGCCTTCCACCAGCGCACTGCCATCGGGCACGGTGTTGTAGGCCTTGAACTCGCGCTCGTAGCGCCACTGGTCCGAGTTGACGTAGTGCCAACTGGGGCCATTCTGCAGGCGATTTACAGGGATCCAATCCCGCGCCATGGCGATGGCGGACCAGGAGGCCACCGGGGCCAGCTTTTCCTGACCGACATAGTGGGCGAGGCCCCCGCCATTGGTTCCGATGCAGCCGCAGAAGACCAGAGCATGCTGCGCGGCGCGGTAGATGAGGTTGTTGTGGTACCAGTGGTTGATGCCCGCGCCGATGATGACCGTGCACTTGCCCCTGGTGAGCTCCGCCGTGCGAGCCCATTCGCGGGCGAAGCGCAGCACGTTCTCCCGTGACAGCCCAGTGATGCGCTCCTGCCAGGCGGGCGTGTAGACCGCGGCGGCGTCGTCGTAGCCCTTGGGATAGGCGCCGCCCAGGCCACGCTCCACGCCGAACTGGGCCATGAGCAGGTCATAGACCGTGGTGACGAGGGCCGTGCCGCCGCCCGCCAGGGGAATGCGCCGCACGGGCACGCCGCGGAAGCTGGTGCTGCCATCGGCGAAGTCGTCGAACTGCACCTGCTCCGCACCTTCGCCGAGGAACGTCAACGCCGGGGCGATGGGGCTGTCATCCTTGCCGTCCTGGAGCAGCAGGTTCCACTGGCCCTGCTTGGTGCCCCAGCGGTGGCCCACGGAGCCCTTGGGCATCTTGGGCGCGCCGCTGCCCTCGTCCCACATGAGGAACTTCCATTCGCCGTGTTCCTCGTCGGCGTACTTGGCGAGGCGCCCAGCGCGCAGCAGCTGGCCGGGGCGATAGCCGCCATCGATTTCCGTCAGTTCGACCAGGAACGGCCCATCCGTGTAGGTCTTCTGGTAGTCCAGGAAGAAGGGCACCTGTTTCTGGTGGTGGAACTCCGTGAGGATCACGTGGTTCACAGCCATCCAGAAGGCACCGTCCTGGCCCTGGTGGACGGGCATCCATTCGTCCGCGTACTTGGCCACCTGGTTGAAGTCGGGGCTGAAGACCACCATCTTCGTGCCGTTGTGGCGGCTCTCGGCGGCGAAGTGGCAGTCGGGCGTGCGGGTCATGTTCAGGTTGGAACCCATGACCGCCAGGAACTTGGCGTTGTACCAGTCCGCGCTCTCCTGCACGTCCGTCTGCTCGCCCCACATCTCGGGGCTGCTGGGCGGCAGGTCGCAGTACCAGTCGTAGAAGCTGAGGTTGGTGCCGCCCATGAGCTGGATGAACCGCGAGCCTGCGGCGTAGCTCAGCATGGACATGGCCGGGATGGGGCTGAAGCCCGCGATGCGGTCGGGCCCATGGGTCTTGATGGTGTGGATGTTGGCGGCGGCGATGAGCTCGCCCACCTGGTCCCAGGAGGCGCGGCGGAAGCCGCCCTTGCCTCGGGCGCGCTGGTAGCGCGAGCGCTTGTCGGGATCGTTCTGGATGCTGGCCCAGGCGGCCACGGGATCCTGGTGCTTGCCCTTGGCCTCCTCCCAGAGGTCCATGAGCGCGCCCCTCATGTAGGGGAACTTCACCCGCAGGGGGCTGTAGAGGTACCAGCTGAAGCTGATACCGCGCTGGCAGCCGCGCGGCTCGTAAGGCGGCACCTTCTCATCCAGAAGCGGATAGTCGACGACCTGCATCTCCCAGGTGACGATCCCCTCCTTCACATAGATGTTCCACCCGCAGCTGCCGGTGCAGTTCACGCCGTGAGTGCTGCGCACCACCTTGTCGTGGGCCCAGCGGTTCCGGTAGAACTCCTCCCAGGAGCGGGTCTCGGGGTCGACGATGTCGGTGATCCAGTGGCTCTGCTTGCGCTCGGTCATGTCTCGGTTCCTTCTGGATCAGGCGCGTGGCTTGAGGTTGCGGCGCAGGCCCCGGAAGCGCCGGCGGCCCAGGCGGCCGGCCAGCAGCATGCCGGAGACCAGGCCCACGATGCCCAGGACGGGGAAGGCCATGTCCGTGCGGGCCGGTGGCTGGGCTGCCAGGCTCTTGATGAAGCTGCCCACCTGGAAGGCCTCATCCGCGGTGAGCGGCGTCTTCTGGAACACGCCCTGCATGGTGGGAAAGGCCGGGTTCTCGATGGCGGGCACAAGGCCCACGCCCAACCTCCCGGATGCCCCGGTCAGGTCAGGCCCCAGGCGCCCGCCCCCGAAGCCGCCCAGCCCCTGGGCGCTGTGGCAGGACATGCAGGCGGGGGCTCCGGAGGCGAAGCGCGTGAGGCCCATGAAGAGCTGCTGGCCGTTCCGGATGTCCGCGGGCGTGGCGGCCCGGGCGATGGCCGCGCTGCCGAGGGTCCTCCCTGCCGCGGTGGTGTCGTCGATGAGCTTGAGGAGGGCCTGGGCCTCGGCGGCAGTCACGCCCAGGTCCGGCATGCGCGTGCCGTTGAACTCCCGGAGGAGGGCCGCGGCCGTGGGATCCCCCCCGTCCAGCTGGGCCGAGGGCATCTGGATGAACTTAGACGACCACTCGTGGGGCCGGCGCTGACCCAGGCCCTTGAGGTCGGGACCCACCTTCCGACCCGCCCCAATGGTGTGGCAGCTCATGCAGCTCTTGCGGAACTGGGCCTCGGCGTCCTGGGCGGCCAGACCTGGAGCCAACATCGGGGCCAGGGTCGCGAGGGCGGCCCAGGCAAGCACCTGTCGTGGCGTGATCCTGGGGAACACAACACCTCCTCGGGGGAGCAGCCGGCACCGGGCGCGGCATTTTTAGGATTGATGACTCGGAAATTGGTCCCAAGTATGCCCCCCCCTCCTGGACCAGCGCAAGGGGGGCGGTTCAGAAAAATATGAATCAAAACTATTTTATAAATCGTTTATTATTAACTATTAAATATTAATGCTCATCCAGTGGTGCTGAAAAACACATCCGCGCCCTCGCCATCTGGCCCGACATTCCCATCGCCACCTGGTCCCTCGAAAATCGCAAAAATCAGGCATGGCGCCGTTTTAAGTTCGATTTATATTCAGACTATCAATTCTTTTTATCTGAATCCCCTGGAAGGTCCATGAACCATCCCCAGCCCGGCTGTCCCCATCCGCGCAGCCTCTTCCATGCCCCCACGCGCTATGCGCTCCAGGCCCTCGTGCGGATGCCCGGGGACGGAACCTACCGGCTGGCCCGGAACCTGGCCGCCGAGCTGGACCTGCCCGGCCCCTTCCTGGCCAAGATCCTCCAGACCCTGGCCCACGCCGACATCCTGGAATCGCTCCGCGGCCCCACCGGGGGCTTCCGCCTGACCCGCGCCCCGGAACGCATCACCCTGCGGGAGGTCGTGGTGGCCATGGAGGGCCCGGAACCTTTCGAGGACTGCCTGCTGGGCCACGCTGTGGGAGGGGGGGGCTGCCACTGCCCCATCCGCCCGGCCTGGGACGTCCTCCAGACCCTCCTCACCACGACCTTGGCCCGGACCTCGCTCCGTGACCTCCAGGTGGCCCAGGCCCACCACGGCCCCCCCGAGGATCCAGACCGATCGGTGGCCGCTCCCGTTTGACAGTTCAGGAGTCCGTGATCCCCATCACGATCTCCGATCCAACCCTCGTTTTATTTTAGGATATTTTAATCCGTTTATTAATCCTCCCCGGAGCCGCCCATGTCGGATCGAACCCGAGCCGCCACCGCCCTGGCCATGAGCACCCTGGCCTTCACCCTCTGCTTCGCCGTGTGGACGCTGAACGGCGTCCTCGTCACCTTCCTGGTGGAGAATGGCCTCTTCCGCTGGGACACGGCCCAGATCGGCTGGCTCATCGGCATCCCCGTGCTCACGGGCTCGGTCATGCGCCTGCCCGTGGGCCTGCTCACGGACCGCTTCGGGGGGCGGAAGGTCTACACCATCCTCCTTCTGCTGGCGGCCCTGCCCACCTGGCTGCTGGGCAGCGTCCAGAGCTACCAGGGCTTCCTCCTGGCTTCGCTCGGCTTCGGCCTGTCGGGCGCGGCCTTCGCCGTGGGCATCGCCTACTCCAGCGTGTGGTTCAGCAAGGCGCGCCAGGGCACGGCGCTCGGCATCTTCGGCGCGGGCAACGCGGGCTCGGCCCTCACCAGCATGGGCGCCCCCTTCCTCCTGAAGAAGCTCACGGCCGGCGGCGCGAACCTGGACGCCTGGCGCATGCTGCCGAAGCTCTATGCGGTCGTCCTGCTGGTCATGGCCGTGGCCTTCTTCCTGCTCACCCATGAGAAGAAGGCGGAGGGTGCGAAGGGCAAGACCTTCGTCCAGATGCTCTCGCCCCTGCGCCATGTCCGCGTGTGGCGCTTCGGCCTCTACTACTTCCTGGTCTTCGGCTGCTTCGTGGCCCTGGCCCAGTGGCTCATCCCCTACTATGTGGGCGTCTACGGCATGAGCCTCGCCATGGCCGGCCTCCTGGCCTCCCTCTTCAGCCTGCCCTCGGGCCTCATCCGCGCCGCGGGGGGCTGGATGTCCGACCGCTTCGGCGCCCGGGCGGTGATGTACTGGACCTTCGGCCTCAGCATCTTCGCCTGCGCGGCGCTCATGGTGCCGCGCATGTCCATCGAAAGCCCGGGGCCCTCGGTGCTGGCCCAGGTGGGCGGCGTGGTGACGGAGGTGACACCCGGCCGCATCGTGGTGGGGGACATGGCCTACGCCTTCCGGACGAAGGAGATGGAACCGGAGGCGCAGAATGAACGCCTGCTGGTGCTGCCCCAGAGCCGCTTCTGGCAGACGCCCGCGGTCAAGGTGGGCGACCGCGTGAAGAAGAAGCAGCTGCTGGCTTCGGGCACCACCCATGTGTTCTTCCAGGCCAATGTGTGGATCTTCACCTTCCTGGTCTTCGTGGTGGGCATCGTGTGGGGCATCGGCAAAGCCGCCGTCTACCGCTACATCCCCGACTACTTCCCCGACGAGGTGGGCGTGGTGGGCGGCATCGTGGGCGTCATCGGCGGCCTGGGCGGCTTCGTGGGGCCCATCCTCTTCGGCTACCTGCTCAAGGCCACGGGCCTGTGGACCACCATGTGGCTATTCCTCACGGTCCTGTCCGTCATCTGCCTGGTTTGGCTCCACACGGTGGTGCGGCGCCTGACCCGCGAGCAGAATGAGACCCTCTTCACCCGCTTCGAGCACCCCAAGCCCGTACCCGTCCCTGCCCTTGCCCCCGGCCTTGCCGGCGCCGACGCCGAACCCGCCTGACCCGACCACGACCCTCGAACTGGAGATCCCATGGCCAAACTCACCGAATGGAACGTCGAGGACGAGACCTTCTGGCTCGGCGGCAAGCGCATCGCCCACCGGAACCTCGCCATCTCCGTGCCCAGCCTCCTCTGCGCCTTCGCGGTGTGGATGTTCTGGTCCATCCTCACCGTGCGCATGAAGGACGCGGGCTTCCCGTTCACGGATGCCCAGCTCTTCACCCTCATCAGCATCGCGGGCCTCTCCGGCGCCACGCTGCGCATCCCCAACTCCTTCATGGTGGCCCTGGCGGGCGGACGCAACGTGGTGGCCCTCACCACGGCCATGCTCATCGCCCCGGCCCTGGGCGCGGGCATCGCCCTGCAGGACAAGGCGACACCCTTCTCCACCTTCGCGATCCTGGCGGTGCTCTCCGGCGTGGGCGGAGGCAACTTCTCCTCCTCCATGTCCAACATCAACAGCTTCTTCCCCAAGCGCTCCGCGGGCCTGGCCCTGGGCATCAACGCGGGCATCGGCAACCTGGGCGTGAGCGTCATGCAGCTGGTGGTGCCCGCCGTGATGGGCTCGGCCCTGTTCGGTGCCCTCTCCGGTGCGCCGCATATCACGGCCCTCGGAAAGCAGATGTGGGTGCAGAACGGCGCCCTCGTGTGGCTGCCCTTCCTGGTGGTACTGGCGGTGGCCTCCTGGTTCGGCATGCACAACCTGCCCCACCACGACAGCGACCACACCCCGACCGCCCTCGGCAAGATCCTGGGGCTGCATCTGCCCGCCTTCGCCGCCGCGGGGCTGGTGGCCTGGATCGTGGTGCGCTACCCCAAGCTGGGCCTCGGCGCCCAGCTGGGCCTGGTGCTGCTGGCCATCGCCGTCTGCCTGGCCCTGCTCAAGCTCCTGCCCGGCAAGGTGAAGACGAGCCTCGACAAGCAGTTCGCCATCTTCCGCATGAAGCACACCTGGCTCATGACCCTGCTCTACATCATGACCTTCGGCAGCTTCATCGGGTACTCCGCCGCCTTCCCCCTGCTGCTCAAGTTGTTCTTCGGCAAGAGCGTCACCAACCCCGCCACCTACGCCTTCCTGGGCCCCCTGGTGGGCAGCCTCATCCGGCCCGTGGGCGGCTGGCTCTCGGACAAGTTCCGGGGCTCCGTCATCACCCAGTGGTCCACGGTCATCCAGATCATCGGCGCGCTGGCCGTGGCCGTGGTCATCAAGCAGGCCCAGGGGAACCCCAACCCCGCCCACCTCTTCATGCCCTTCCTGCTGAGCTTCCTGCTGCTCTTCCTCGGTTCGGGCATCGGCAACGGCAGCACTTTCCAGATGGTGCCCTTCATCTTCGAGCCCCAGTTTGCGGGTCCCGTGCTGGGCTGGACCGGCGCCATCGCGGCCTACGGCAGCTACGTCATCCCCACGGTCTTCAAGTCCCAGATCGCCGCGGGCACCGTGCAGTACGCCCTCTACGGTTTCGCGGCCTTCTATGTGGTCTGTCTCGCCGTCAACTGGTGGTACTACACGCGGCGGGGCGCCGAGGTGCACTGCTGACAGTGCCCTGGCATGAAAGGGGGGACCGCCCGCTCGCCAGGGCTTCGCTCTGCGTCCCCCTTGGACCCCCACGTGATGCCTGGGCAGAGCTCAGGCATCACGTCTTCCAAGGCCTTGGCGGTATCCTTCGCCCATGGCCATGAGCTGCGACCATCCCGACCTGCTGCCCCTGGATGAGGCCCTGGCCCGGCTCTGGGCGGCCCTGCCGGCACCTTTCTTTCCCGAGGTGCGGGCGGACCGGGACGATCCAGCTGCGGACCTGGCGGCCATGGATGGCGTGGCGCTGCGCTCGGAAGATGGGCGCACCCCGCGCCGATTGCTGGGCACGCTGTACGCGGGCGATGATCCCGCG
The DNA here is from genome assembly GCF_024609265.1 of Geothrix campi. Lineage (GTDB taxonomy): Bacteria > Acidobacteriota > Holophagae > Holophagales > Holophagaceae > Geothrix > Geothrix campi. The sequence continues at coordinate 232,742 of NZ_JANHMP010000003.1, forward strand.
GCTTTCATAATTACGCCCGGCACCGCCGTGCGCATCATGACCGGCGCGGCCCTGCCCGCCGGGGCGGACGCCATCCTGCCCGTGGAGCAGCTTCGCGAGGCCGACGGCCTCATCCATCCCCAGGCGGCCCCGGAAGCTGGCGACCATGTGCGCCGCCGCGGCAGCCAGGCCCATGCCGGCGACCTGCTGCTGCCCGCGGACCAGCCCATGAACGTGGCCCGCACGGCCCTCCGGGCCTGGGTGGGTCGGCCCCTGCCTCCGCCTGCGCGCATCCGCGTGGCCGTGGCCTCCACCGGCGACGAGCTGGTGGCCGACCCCCTGTCCCACCAGATCCGCGATTCCAACGGCCCCATGCTCGTCGCCCTGGCCCACACCCTGGGCGCCGAAGTTGAGCGGCGCCCCGCCCTGCCGGATGACCCGGCGGCCCTGGCCGCGGCCCTGAGGAACCCCGGCGACGCCCGGATCCTCCTGACCTCCGGCGGCGTGAGCATGGGCGAGCACGACCACCTGCCCGCGGTGCTGATGGATCTCGGCGCCACGATCCTCTTCCACAAGATCCGCCTCAAGCCCGGCAAGCCCATGCTGGCGGCCCAGCTGGGCGACCTGCTGGTGCTGGGCCTGCCGGGCAACCCCGTGTCGGCCTATGTCAACGCCCTCCTCTTCCTGCCGGTGGCCCTGGCCAAGCTGGAGGGCCGCGCCCTCCCCGACCCCTGGCGCCGGGCCCCCCTGGCCGCCTCGGTGCGCCACAAGGGGGACCGTCCCCTGCTGCATCCCTGTCGCCTCGAGGACGGCCAGCTCCACCCCCTGCCCGGCAAAGGTTCCGCTGACCTCGTCACTCTGGCCCGGGCCGACGCCTTCGCGTGGATCGAGGCTCCCGGCCAGCAGACTGGGGATCAGGTCCGCTACCTGACGGTCATGTAGCCTCTGCTCCCAATCACCTGCGGCGATTGGGAGCAGAACAGATCTTTTCTACTCCAAAAACGCGCAGCGGTTTTGGAGCCGGGCTCAGCCCTTCGCGTACCGCTGCAGCTTCCCCAGGTCCAGGATCCGCACTACCGGGAAGGTGCTCTGGATGAGGCCCAGGTCGGTCAGCAGACGCAGGGCTCGGCTGAAGGCCTCGCGGCTGGCGCCGATGCACTGGGCCAGGTCCTCCTGCGTTTCCTGGAACTCCACCAGGGACCGCATGGGATGCGACTCGTGGGCCTCCAGCAGCAGTTGGGCCACGCGCTCAGGCACGCTGTGCAGGCTGAGGGTCTCCACCAGGGTCACCAGGTGGCGCACCTTGGCGGCGAAGTGGTGGATGAGCATCTCAGCCACTTCGGGGTGGCGGTGGACGATCTGGCGCAGGGGCGCGGAGGGGATCAGCCAGCACTCGGTCTCGCCGTGGGACTCGGCGCTGGAGGCGATGGAGGCGCCGTCGAACACGGCCACTTCGCCCACGCAATCGCCGACCTTGAGGAACTGGAGCACCTGCACCCGCCCCCGCCCATCCGTGCGGAAGACCTTGAGGCCACCCTTCACCACCACGTACACGCCTGGCACCTGGTCGCCCTGGGTATAGACCCGGGCGCCATCCGCGAAGCGCCGGAGTTCGGCGATGCTGGCCAATTCCTCGGCAGCGTTCATCGGCAGCCCTGCCAGGAACTCGATCCGTCTCAGATTGAGGACTGCTTGAGGCATGGGGCTCCACCAAGGCACTAGATCAGTTATCGCACATTTCCATCGGATTGTGATTCTGGTCACGCACCCGGGAACCAGGCGACCAGTACTTTACCGCGGGGTTGGAATTTCGTCCGGCGGAATTCGTACAAGACAAGGCCCCGGCGGCAACTGCCTACCGGGGCCTCGAGATTGAGAACATGTCTATTTCACGCGTTCCATGAAGGTGCGGTCCACCGTGTTCACTCGGATCTTTTGTCCGGCTTCCATGTAGGGCGGGACACCCACCGTGATGCCGTTGTCCAGCTTGGCGGGCTTGTAGGACCCGGTGGCATTGGCGTTCTTCATGACGGGATCGGTTTCCACGATCTCCAGCACCACGCTGGGGGGCAGGGTCGCCCCCATGGGCTGGCCTTCGTAGAACTCGATTTCCACCTGCATGTTCGGCTCGAGGAAGACCATGTCCTCGCCGAGGATCTCCTTGTTCACTTCCAGCTGCTCGTAGGTCTCGTTGTTCATGAAGACGAGGTTGCTGCCGTCCTCGTAGAGGAACTCCAGCATGTGCTGCTCGAGGCTGGCCTTGTCCACCTTGTCGGAGCTGCCGAAGCGGTTCTCCCGGTTGATGCCGTCCTTGAGGCGCTTCATCTTCACCTGGACCCGGGCCGGCAGGTTGCCGGGCGTCTGGTGTTCGACGCTGATGACGCGGCAGAGTTCGTTTTCGAAGTTGACGATCATCCCGGCGCGAACCTGAGTGGCGAGGATCAGAGGCATGGAAGACTCCCGAAGGAATGAGGACTGGCTGGAAGAAGAAAAGGCCCCGATCACGATCAGGGCCTTAGCTTGGAGTGGTGGGCGTACCAGGATTCGAACCTGGGACTTCTACCGTGTGAAGGTAGCACTCTACCGCTGAGTTATACGCCCGCGGTCAACCAGAATATCCCAGGATCCGTCCGTTTCCAAGCCCGGATCACCGGGGAGCCACCTGCCGCAGGGCCCGGGCGAACCGGGGGGCCTCGTCGGCCCGCAACCCGCAGAGGCCCACGCGCAGGCCTTCCGGCAGGGGCACCGTGAACACGCCGTGCGCCTTCAGCCCTTCGCAGGCGGCTTCCGGGTCGGCCGCGGGTGCGGTCACGAAGAACCCGCCCTGCCAGTGGAGCGCATCCATGCCCTCGGCCACCAGGGCCGCATCCAGCGCCAGGGCGCGGGCCGCAAGCACCTCGGACCAGTGGCGGTGCTCCGCCGCGAGGCGCGCTTGCGCCTTGCCGTCCTTCGCCAGGCGCAGAAGCAGGGCCTGGGGCGCCCGGGCGCAGTTGGACCAGGTGCCCCGGCAGGCCTGGGTCAGGGCCGCCTGCAGGGCCGGATCGTCGCACCAGGGGAAGGCCAGGGCGCCGCCCCGGCCGCCATAGAGCGTCATGGATTTGGAGAGGGACATGGCGGCACCCACCAGCACCCGGCCATCGGCGCCCAGGGCCGCGTAGTCCTTCAAGGCCGCCGCCACGGCCTCCGGCTCCCGGGTGTAGTCCAGGTAGGCGAGATCCAGCAGCAGGGTGACGGGCCCCAGGGCCGACACGTCCCGCAGCAGCCCCATCAGCGCCGCCCGGTCCGGGGGGGTGAGGCTGCGGCCCGAAGGGTTGTGGCAGGGGTCGTTGAGCCAGACCATCACTCGCCCCTGGGCCTTCATCCGGGTCCGCAGCGCCGTCTCCCAGGCCGCCGCATCCAGGGCCTGACCCGCGGCCGGCCAGGGGGCCGTGGCTAGACCCTGGCCGTTCTCCGCCGTCATGGTCGAGTAGGGCCCCCAGAAGGGCGCCGTGGTGAGCAGGGTCTGGCCCGGCTCCAGGAAGTTCCGCAGGGACAGGGACAGGGCCCCGCTGCCGCCCGGTGTGGCGCAGGCCGCGCCCGCACTGCCGAGCTGGGGCCAGTGCCGCTGCACCAGGGCCTTCAGGAAGGCCGGATCACCGGCGATGGGGGCATAGGGCGCCACCTCCATGGCCGTCAGCTCACGCCAGAGGTCCATCACCGTATCGAGCACCACCAGCTGTCCGGCCTCGTCCAGCAGGGCGCCCACGGTGGCGTTGAGGATGGCGTCACCCGCGGCCTTCCGGCGCTGGGCCTCCGCGTTCAGGGCGAAGATGGGATCGTCCGCCGGAAAGGCGCGGCGGGTGGGGATGAGCTGATCGGTCATCACCTCAGGGTACCCTGAAGGCATGAGGCCGTCCTGGTTTGCCAGCTCCCTGTTGTTCCTCGGCGCGCTGCTCGCCCTGGCGCCCTTCACGCCTGCCGCGGCGGCCCTGGTGGGCGGCGCCCTCCTCGCCCTGACCGTGGGGAACCCGCGGGTGGCCCTGACGCGCACCTGGACGCATCGCCTGTTGCCCCTCGCGGTCGTGGGCCTGGGCGCGGACATGAACCTGCGCGCCGTGGCCAGGGCGGGCCTGCACGGCCTGGGCTACACCGCCCTGAGCCTGGTCCTGGTGCTGGCCCTGGGCCTCTGGCTGGCCCGGCTCCTGAAGGTGGATCGGGAGGCGGGCCTGCTCATCTCCGTGGGCACGGCCATCTGCGGCGGCAGCGCCATCGCCGCCGTGGCACCGGTGGTCCGGGCCCGGGAGCAGGCCATCTCCGTGGCCCTGGCCACGGTGTTCCTCCTCAACGCGGCGGCCCTGGTGCTCTTCCCGCCTCTCGGCCATGCGGCTGGGCTGGGCCAGGATGCCTTCGGCCTCTGGTCGGCCCTGGCCATCCACGACACCAGCTCCGTGGTGGGCGCCGGGCTGGCCTATGGCCCCCGGGCCCTGGAAGTGGCCACCACCGTGAAACTGGCGCGGGCCTTGTGGATCGTGCCGCTCACCCTGGGCATCGGCTGGCTCATGGCCCGCCGCGAAGCCGTCTCCGCCGATGCGCCGCCCGTGAAGAAGCCCTGGTTCATCGCCGGCTTCCTGGCCATGGCCGCCTGCGTGACGTTCGTGCCGGTCCTGCACGCGCCCGGCCACCTCGTCGCCGTCGTCGCCCGTCGCATGCTGGTGCTGACGCTCTTCCTCATCGGCGCCGGACTCAGCCGGGAAGCCCTGCGCAACGTGGGCCTGCGCCCCTTCCTGCAGGGCCTGCTGCTGTGGCTGATCGTGGGCTCGCTGGGACTCGGCGCCGTGAAGCTGGGGCTGCTCACGGTCAACTGAAAGCAACTGCGAAACACGCGAAATGACACGAAAACAAAGCGTGAAAGGCCTCACTTGCCCTTTCGCGTTCATTCACGTCTTTCGCGGTTCCTGCCTTTCATCCATTCAGGTGGGCCCGATAATGCAGGTCTGGCTTTTCGAGGTGTTCATGATCCGCTCCTTCCAAGGCATGGTCCCCAGGCTCGGTTCCCGCGTGTTCGTGGCGGACAGCGCGCTGGTGCTGGGCGACGTGACCATCGGCGACGACGCCAGCCTCTGGTTCAATTGCGCCATCCGCGGCGACGTGAACTGGATCCGCATCGGGGCCCGCACGAACATCCAGGACGCCTGCTGCCTGCATGTCACCAACGAAAAGTGGCCGCTCATCGTCGAAGAAGAGGTGAGCATCGCCCACAACGTGATGCTGCACGGCTGCACCATCCGGAAGAACGCCCTCATCGGCATGAGCACGACGATCATGGACGGCGCCGAGATCGGCGAGGGCTGCCTCGTGGCCGCGGGCAGCCTGGTGCGCGAGGGTTTCCACGCTCCGCCCCATAGCCTAGTGGCGGGCTGGCCCGCCGAAGTGAAGGGGCCCCTCAGTGAGAAGCAGCGCGCCCTTGTCGCCAGCATCTGGGCCCGCTACGTGCGGTACAAGGAGGCCTACTTCGCCGATGGCTGGCCCATCGCCGAAGCGCCCGTGATCGACACGCCCCGGCCCGGCTTCGCCGAGGGTCATCCTTATCCGTAGGCCTTTGCCTAGTTGTGCGGGGCCGGCGGTTCCACGGGAGGATTAACCACTTCCCACCCATCCTCGGTGTGGCCCCGGACATGCTCCTGCGTGTGCGTGACGACCTGGCGCTCGAGAACCTTCTCCCCGCTCCCACGTCGGACATGGGCCTGGAATCTGATGGACCAGGTGGTGACGCCGCCTTCCTCCTCCCGGTCCGCGTAGACCAGGATGGTGCCGAGGGCGCCGACCCGGCCGGCCTGGATCGCCGGGGCCTTCGGATCCACAGGATTCTTCAGCGCCGAGACCTCGGGATCCTTCAGGAGGTCCTGGATGATGACGTCCGCTGCGGCCGGCTGGCCGGGGTTCCTGGCCTGCCAGGCGAACACGGCGGCTTCGGCCCTGGCCTGCACGAGATCGAGGTTGTGCTGGATGGCCATAGACCGGGCCTGCTCCCGCTGGGAGAGCAGGGCCGGGATCGCGATGGCGCTCACGATGCCCACGAAGGGCAGCATCAGCACGGGGAGCACCAGGCCGATGATGCCCGTGACCAGGCCCGTGGATGGCACGGGCGCGTAGGCCTGGGGGTCCGCCTTGGCCGTGCGCTTGGCTTTGGCCTGCTGCACCAGGGCCACGATGCCGAGGATGATGGCCAGCGGGATGCCCACGCAAGTGAGGGCGCAGACGATGGCGAGGATGCCGCAGACCTTGGCGGCGCCTGCGCCGGGGGCCTGCGGGAGCTGGGAAGCGGACATGCGCATCTCCGATGGGATCAGCCAAGCCTTTCACGACGGCTCGGGATATCTCAAGCCTTTTCGGCTTACCACTCCCCATTCCCGGGCCATACCGCTAGACTCTCCGGATCATGTCCCCCCTGCTGATCCTCCGCGTCCACGCCGATCTGCGCCTCGGGCTGGGGCACGTAGCCCGGGCGCTCGCCCTCCAGGAGGCCTGGCGCGCCCTGGGAGGACAGGCCTGCCTGGCCGCATCCGGGGATGACCGCGCACGACGGGTGGGCGGCGGCACCCATCCCTTCCTGGACCAGCCCCTCCCCTGCGAAGCCGTCTACCTGGGCGCAGCGATCCATGCGCCGCTGCCCGCTGATCTGCAGGCCCGTGCCGCCGTCGTGCTGGTGGACCAGTGGGACACCAGCACCACCTTCCTCCAGGCCCTGCGTCCCTTGAAGGTGGCGGTGATGGAGGACGACACGGACGCCCACGAAACGGCGGATCTGCTCTTCCAGCCCTTCCTGGAGGGCGTGCGCTGGCCGGACCATCCGGTGAAGGTGCTGGAGGGAAGGAAGGTGCGGCCCTACGAGACAAAGTCCGGTGCCTGCCGCGTGGTGCGCGGTTCCAACTTCATCGTGGTGGACAAGACGGCCCTGGAACTGCGCCCCAAGCGGGTGCCCCTGCAGCCCCTGGCCGTCCACAAGCTGTTGATCACTTTCGGCGGCAGCGACGGCCCGAATCTGGCTCAGAAGGCCTTCGACACCCTGGCCCGCCTCGCGGCGGAGGACCGCTGGCGGGGCGCCTGCACCCTGCTGGCCCCCAACGGCATCCAGGGGGCCGCCTTCCCGGGCTGCTCGGTCGTCAAGAGCATTCCCGGTCTCACCCGGCGCATTCCGGACTACGACGCCATCTGGTGCTCCGCCGGGGTGACCTTGGCGGAATCCCTCTGCATGGGCATCCCAGCGACAGTCTGGGGGCAGAACGAGCGGCAGCACGGCATTCTGGCGGATCTCGCCCTGGCCAACGGCTGCTTCGACCTGGGCGTGGGCCCCGAGGCCGACCTGGCCATCGTGCGGGAGGCCCTGGCCCAGTGGCTGGGGCCCGAGGGCCAGGACAACCGCCAGGAACAGGTCCGCGACGGCATGGCCCTCGTGGATGGCCTGGGCGCCTCGCGCATCGCCCAGGAGTTGTGGCGGTTGGCGGAGCGCTAGGGCCTGTCTTCAAAGTGGGGCGTGGCCGCGCAAGGGGCGCCGCCCAAGCGAGGCAAGGAAAGCGACGAGGGCGATGGTGGACCCCTCGTCGAGGAGCTTGACGCAGCATCGCGCCGGGCGCCGCCCCTTGCCCTCCGGGACGGTGACCAGCCGCACCCCTGGCTGCGTTGCCGGCCTCGAACGATGTCCCGCATCGCCCTTCGGCCGCCGCCTTGCCATGAGCGCGGCTGGGCACCGTCGCGGCGGCGTCCCACTTTGAAAACAGGCCCTAGGGCTGAAATCCCGGCTTGACCCCCCGGCCCCTCAACGATAAGCTTTCCCTTCTGTGGACTCGCCGCCCGTAGGGTGGTGTCCCCGCAGCCCGATCCCGATTCCGGAGCAGGCCATGAGCACGTACTTCCCGAAAGCCAACGACCTGAAGCGCCAGTGGTTCCTGGTCGATGCCACCGGCATCCCCGTGGGCCGCCTGAGCACCGCCGTGGCGGATGTCCTCTCCGGCAAGAACAAGCCGACCTGGACCCCCTTCCTCGACACCGGCGACCACGTCATCGTCATCAACGCCGAGAAGGCGGTGCTGACCGGCAAGAAGGGCGTGCAGAAGTTCTACCGCCGCACCACCACCCAGCCCGGCTCCATGAAGGAAGTCCGCGCCGAGGTGATGAAGGCCACCTTCCCCGAGCGCATCATCGAGAGCGCGGTCAAGGGCATGCTGCCCAAGGGCCCCCTCGGCCGGGCGATGTACCGCAAGCTCAAGGTCTATGCCGGTCCCGACCACGAGCAGGCCGCCCAGCAGCCCCAGATCCTGACCATCCAGAAGTAGAGGCGAGGAACCCATGGCCATTTCCCAGAACTACGGAACCGGTCGCCGCAAGAGTGCGGCCGCCCGCGCCTTCCTTCGTCCCGGCACCGGCAAGATCACCGTCAACGGCCGCAGCCTCGAGAGCTACTTCCCGAACGCCGTGCTCCGCATGATGGTTCACCAGCCCCTGGTGCTGGCCGACCTCGACGGCAAGTTCGACATGATCATCAGCGTGTGTGGCGGCGGCCCTGCCGGACAGGCTTCGGCCATCCGCATGGGCATCTCCCGCGCCCTGTTGGGCTACAACGAGCAGCTGAAGTCCCTCCTGCGTGGCGCCGGCCTTCTGACCCGCGACCCCCGCATGAAGGAGCGCAAGAAGCCCGGTCGCAGGGCCGCTCGTCGTCGCTTCCAGTTCAGCAAGCGCTAGTCGTTCTCTGGAAGGGGGATCTTCGGATCCCCCTTCCCGTTTCTCCGGTCCACGGGATTCCGTGGACGATTCGGGCGAAGGGGACCAACCCCAAGCCTTTCATCCCACCCGCGGCGCTCCTTCACTCGCATGCGCCGCTTGACCAGGGAGGCCAGCATGGCTGCCATCCAGATGAAGGAACTCCTCGAGGCCGGTGCCCATTTCGGACACCAGACCAAGCGTTGGAATCCCAAGATGAAGAAGTACATCTTCGGGGCCCGCAACAGCATCTACATCATCGACCTCCAGAAGACCCTGCGCCTCTGGAACACCGCCGCGAACTTCCTGACCAAGGCCGCCGGCGAGGGGAAGAACTTCCTCTTCGTGGCCACCAAGCCCCAGGCCCAGGAGCTCATCGCCGAGCAGGCCGCCCGCTGCGGCGCCTTCTACGTCAACAACCGCTGGCTGGGCGGCATGCTGACCAACTTCGCGACCATCAAGAAGAGCCTTGAGAAGTTCCGCGAGATCGAGGCCACCCTGGCGGATCCCGCCCGCACGGCCCTGCTTTCCAAGAAGGAACTGCTGACCCTGAACCGCACCCGCCTGAAGCTGGAGGCCTCCTTCCACGGCATCCGCGACATGCGTTCGCTGCCCGACATCATCTTCGTCATCGATCCCCATCGCGAAGACATCGCCGTGACCGAAGCGAAGAAGATCGGCATCAAGGTGGTGGGCATTGTGGACACCAACTGCGATCCCGACATGGTGGACTACGTGATCCCCGCCAATGACGACGCCATCCGCTCCATCCTGCTCTTCTCCGAGCGCGTGGCCGACTCCATCCTCGAGGGCCGCCAGTCCTTCCGCGACAAGGGCGACAGCGAGGACATGAAGAAGATGATGGCCGAAAAGATGGAAGTCGAGGGCTAGACCCTCCCCCACTACCTTCGTCAGCCATCAGAGGGTCCGCCCGCTGATGGCTGATGGTCTGAAGCCCCCACGATCCAGGAGATGACCCATGGCATTCACCGCCAATGACGTGAAGACGCTGCGCGAGAAGACCGGCCTCGGCATGATGGACTGCAAGAAGGCTCTGGAAGAGAACAACGGCGACATGGAGCAGTCCATCGAATGGCTCCGCAAGAAGGGGATGGCCGCCTCTGCGAAGAAGGCCGACCGCATCGCCGCCGAAGGCATCGTGGAGGCCTACATCCACCCCGGCGGCCGCGTGGGCGTGCTGGTCGAAGTGAACTCCGAGACCGATTTCGTGGCCCGCAACGAGGCCTTCCAGCGTCTGGTGAAGGAGATCGCGATGCACATCGCGGCCGCCGATCCCGCGCCCCGCTTCGTCACCAAGGAAGAGGTCACCCAGGACTTCCTGGAAACCGAGAAGCGGATCGCCATGGAGCAGGCCCTGGCCACCGGCAAGCCCCAGAACATCGTCGAGCGCATCGTCGAAGGCAAGATGAACAGCATCTTCAAGGAGGTCTGCCTCCTCGAACAGCCCTTCATCATGAACCCCGACCTCACCATCCAGCAGTACCTGTCCCAGAAGACCGCCGAGATCGGCGAGAAGCTCAGCATCCGCCGGTTCACCAAATACGTCATGGGCGAGGGCCTCGAGAAGCGCAGCGAGAACTTCGCCGCGGAAGTCGCCGCCGCCAAGTAGGTTTTAACCTGCTACAAAAAGGGCGGCCGTTCCGGCCGCCCTTTTTGTAGGTAGGATCAGCCCATCGTCCTCCGCACGGAGAATCCATGAAATTCAAGCGCATCCTTCTCAAGCTCTCCGGCGAAGCCCTCATGGGCGAACAGAAGTACGGCATCGATCCCTCGGTGGTGAACATGATCGCCGACCAGGTGAAGGCCATCCGGGAACTGGGCGTGGAAGTGGGGCTGGTCATCGGCGGCGGGAACATCTTCCGCGGCGTGGCGGGCGCCACCAAGGGCATGGACCGCACCACCGCCGATCACATGGGCATGCTGGCCACCATGATCAACGCCCTGGCCCTCCAGGACGCCCTGGAGCACAAGGGCGTGAACACCCGCACCCTGTCGGGCCTGGAGATGCCCAAGGTGGCCGAGAGCTACATCCGCCGCCGCGCCACCCGCCACCTGGAGAAGGGTCGCGTGGTGATCTTCGGTGCGGGCACGGGGAATCCCTACTTCAGCACCGACACCGCCGCCGCCCTGCGCGGCAATGAGATCTGCGCCGAGGTGGTGATGAAGGCCACCAACGTGGACGGCATCTACACCGCCGACCCGAAGACGGACCCCACCGCCACCCGCTTCGACCGCATCTGCTTCCAGGACGTGCTGGAGAAGGGCCTGCGGGTCATGGACGCCTCCGCCATCGCCCTGTGCATGGAAAACAGGCTGCCCATCCTCGTCTTCGACATGAACAAGCCCGGCAATCTGGTGGCCGCCGTGCAGGGCGAGCCCGTGGGCACGCTGGTTTCCTAACCGGACAGCCATCCGTCACACTGGGGCATGGCCTTGTTCCCGAACCTTCCCGATGCTACGGTCCTCACGGATCCGGAGGCGCTGGAACCGTACCGCCGGGACGAATCCCACGTGCAGGGGAGCCTGCCCCTGGCCGTGGTGCTGCCCAAGGGTCCCGCGGCCCTGAAGGAGCTGGTGCGCCTGGCCAAGGCCGAGGGCTTCGGTCTGGTGCCCCGGGGCGCCGGCACGGGCAAGGCCGGCGGCTGTGTGCCCACGGGCGGGCGCGCCGTCGTGGTGGACTTCTCGGCCTGGCGCGGTGAGCTTCGCCTGTCGCCCCAGGACCTCAGCCTCAGCGCTCCCGTCAGTGCGCCGCTGCGCGAAGTCAAGGCCACGGCCGCCGTCGCGGGCCTCTTCTACCCACCCGATCCCAACTCCTGGGAGAGCTGCGCCCTGGGCGGCACCCTCGCCACCAATGCGGGCGGGCCCAACGCATGCAAATACGGCATGACCCGTCATTGGGTGCTGTCCGTGGATGCCCTGCTGGAGGATGGCGAGGTCCACACCTTCGGCATCCACAGCGTGAAGGCCAATGCGGGCCCAGCCCTGGGGCAGCTGCTCATCGGCAGCGAAGGCATCTTCGGTTTCATCGTGGGCGCCACGCTGCGGCTGACGCCCCTGCCCCGGGAACACGCCACGCTGCTGCTGCCCACAAAGCGCTGGGAGGACCTGCTGGACCTGCCCGGGCGCCTCTGCGGCGCCGGCTACCTGCCCAGCGCCTTCGAGTTCTTCGACCCTGCCGTGCTGGCGGAGCTGCGAGCCTACGGCTCCGAAGAGGCCCGGCGCCTGCCCGGCGAGGCCCTGGCCATCCTCGAATTCGACGACCGTGGCAGCACCGCCGAGCCCTTCCTCGAAGGCCTGATGGACCTGCTGGGACCCATGGCCGAGGGCCTGGAGATCGCCTCGGACGAGCGCCAGCGGGCGGGCATCTGGGCCGTGCGCCGCATGACCAGCGCCTTCCTCAAGGAGCGCCACCCGAAGAAGGTCAGCGAAGACATCGTGGTCCCCCGCAGCCGCCTGCGGGAGTTCTTCACAGGGCTGGAGCGGTTGGATATCCCCAGCGTGACCTACGGCCACCTGGGCGATGGCAACCTCCATGTGAACCTGCTGGGCGCTGGCGAGGCCGATCCCGCCGCGCTCGAACAGCAGCTCATGGAGCTCTTCCGCCTGGCGCTATCCCTCGGCGGCACCCTCAGCGGGGAACACGGCATCGGCCTCACCAAGCGCGAGGCCTTTCTCACCCTGTCCGATCCCGGCCAGATCCAGATCCTGCGGACCCTCAAGCAGGCCCTGGATCCCCAGGGCATCTTCAATCCAGGCAAAGTGATCTGAAGGGGGTTCCCATGTCCAAGCAGTCCCTGGTCCTCGGCCATCGCGGCCTGTCCGCGAAGCATCTGGAAAACAGCATGGAGGCCTTCCGCGCCGCCCTGGCGGCGGGCATGGCCGGTTTCGAATTGGACGTCCAACCCACCCGCGATGGCGTCTGCGTCGTGCTGCACGATGAGGATCTGGCCCGCACCGCGAATGGATCGGGCATCCTCCGGAAGATGAAGACCGCCGAACTGCCTCCCCTGAAGAACGGCGAACCCCTGCCCCGCCTGGCCGATGCGCTGGAGCTGCCGGCGAAACTCATCAACGTCGAGCTGAAGGGTGAACCCGGCTGGCAGCAGGCCCTGGCCACCGTGGAGGCCGCCGAGGCCCTGGACCGCGTGCTGTTCAGCAGCTTCGAGCACAGCGAGGTCCTCCAGCTCTGGGCCGCCTGCGAGACCGCCCGCTGCGGCTTCCTGTGGGAGGTGGACGAGGCCCTGGATCTCAGCCCGGAGGAACTGGCCGACCTGCCCGAAGCCCTCTGGTTCCACCCGCCCCTCAAGGCCGTGAAGGCCATGCCCCGCCTCTGGCTGCCCTACGCGGACCGGCTGGCCCTCTGGGGCATGCAGACCCCTGCCGAAGCGAAGGACCTGCCCTTCGTGCCCGCGGTGCTCATCGCCGATGGCCTCTGAGACCAGCTTCAGCGTGGTGGACTTGGGCGGCAGCCTGGGCTCGTTCTGGCGCAGCCTGGGTGATCTCTGATTCTTCGGCTGGCTTGGCAACCTCTGGTTCTCCACCCTGGCCGACACCGAGGTCGGTCGCAGCCAGGTCAAGCAGGCCCTCGAGGACCACGAGGCCCTGAAGGGCACCCGTCCCTACACGCAGGTGCTTCAGGCCATCCTCGATGACCCCCAGTACCAGCTGGTGGATCAGGATCCAGCCCTGGGGGAGCAGACCCTGATCCACGCAGCCTGCTTCGACGAAACCTGGATCCAGATGCGTGGTGCGGCGCTGGGTCGGGCCCGGTACCTGCGCCTCTACTGTGTCAGCCGCTTCAAGCCCTTCCGACAGGCCTACACGTTCGATTTGGCCTCCAACGAGATCACGCGCCACGGTCTCCCGGGCGGGCAGTGGCACCGCGAAGTCCCCTACGCCCTCTGGTGAGGTCCCACCCATCTTGACGCTTTGTGAGCCTGACCCTGGGTACGGCTGCCCTATTCATGAAACACGATCTAAAGATCTTGTTTGATCTACCCCCGGATCTATCTTCATTCCTGATCTGAGCCGCGAGGTGGCCGCCGCTGAGCCTTTCACGGCCCTGAAGGGCGGGAGCGTGTTTCCGTTCCACCCATTCCCCAGGAGAAGCCCATGTCCTCTCGCGCCACCTCGCTGCTCTTCGCCACCGCCATCGCCTGCCCCATCCTGGCCCGGGACCCGGCGATCAAGATGGTCCCCGCACGTTACACATCGCCGGCCTCAGGGCCCGAGATGTACCTGGCCTACTGCGCCAGCTGCCATGGTTCCAACGGCCTGGGCGACGGGCCGGTGGCGGCCCACTTGAAGAACGCAGTCCCGGATCTGACCACCCTGGCCCAACGGAACAAGGGGACCTTCCCCAAAAATCGTGTGGCCCAGGTCATCCGTGGCGAGGTGGGCACTGGGACTCACGGCCTCCCGGACATGCCCGTGTGGGGGCCCGTCTTCCGCAGCCTGGACAACAGTCAGGAACCTGTCGTCCGCATCCGTGTGGGGAACCTGATTAAGCACCTCGAGAGCCTGCAGACCAAGTGACTTGGCCCGGAGCAGGCGTCAAGTCAGCCTTCGCTTCAGCACGGCCTGGTCCGCCGCCAGAGGCTCGCTAAGCAGCGGCTTCTCCAACAGGTCGCTGAGGACCTTGGGCAAGGGGATCTCCCGGCCCAGGGTGGGCTCCAGGGACTCGCGGAACTTGGCGGGGTGCGCGGTGGCCAGGAAGATGCCCTGCTCGCCCGCGCGCAGCCGCGCCTGGAGCACGCCGCAGGCGACGGCCCCATGGGGATCCGCCAGGTAGCCTTCGCGGTCGAGGTCGAGGACGGTCTGCCGGGTCTCCGCGTCGCTGCGGACACCCCAGCGCAGGGCCGCGGCCATGGCGTCGTGGTCGCCGCGGAACAGCGCGTGGATGCGCTCCCAGTTGCTGGGCGCGCCCACATCCATGGCATTGGAGAGCGTGGCCACAGAGGGCCGGGGGCGGTACACCCCGGTATCGAGGTAGTCGGGCACCACGCGGTTGGCGTTGGTGGCCACCACGAAGCGGTCGATGGGGGCGCCCGTGGCCTGGGCCAGCAGGCCCGCGTAGAGGTTGCCGAAGTTGCCGCTGGGCACCGCCACCGCCAGTGGAGCGCCCGACTCGACTTGGGCCGCGGCCTCGTAGTAGTACAGCAGCTGGGCCAGAAGCCGCGCGATGTTGATGCTGTTGGCGGAGGTGAGGCCCAGACTTCCGACGAGCTCGGGATCCTCGAAGGCCCCCTTCACCAGACGCTGGCAGTCGTCGAAGACGCCGTCCACCGCCAGGGCCAGCACATTGCCGCCGCAGGTGGCGAACTGGCGCTCCTGCAGTGGCGACACGCGACCCGCGGGGTAGAGCACCACCACGCGCACGCCCTGCAGGCCCAGGAACGCGCTAGCCACGGCCGCGCCGGTGTCGCCGGAGGTGGCCGTCAAGACTGTGCGCGGCTGCTCCCCGGCGTCCAGGGCCAGCACCCGGGCCAGGAAGCGGGCGCCGAAATCCTTGAAGGCCAGGGTGGGCCCATGGAAGAGCTCCAGGGCGGAGAGCCCCGGCCGGACCGGCACCAGGGGCGCGGGGAAGGTGAAGGCGGCACGGGCCAGTTCCTCGACCGCCGCCCTGGGCAACTCGTCCCCGAGGAGACGATGCAGGATCTCTGAGGACCGGGACAGGAAGTCGAGCTTCAGCAGATCTCCGGCATCGGCGAAGCGCGGGATCTCCACGGGGGCGAAGAGGCCGCCGTCCGGCGCGAGACCCATCCGGGCGGCCTCCAGGAAGGTGGCCCGGATGGCGGGATTCCGGGTGCTGGCGAGCTTCATGGGTGGGCCTCGAGAAGAAGATGGCGGGGCACGGGCGACAGGATGCGGGCGCCTTCCAGGTCCAAGGTGCAGATCCAGGCTCGGCTGGGCAGATCCGCCTGGGCGAAGCCCTCCTGGAGGGCCGCGGCCACAGTGCCGGCGTCCGCCTCGTCCCCGGTTACGGCGAAAATCGAAGGCCCGGAGCCCGACAGGGTGCAGCCCAGGGCTCCGGCGGCCAGGGCTCCGGCCTGGGCGGCCCGGAAGCCCGGCACCAGGGGGGCGCGATGGGCCTCCACCAGGGGATCGCGCAGGCAGCGCGCCAGCAGGGCCCGGTCCCCGGTGTGGAGGGCATGGACGAAGCCCGCGAGGTTGCCCGCGAACTCCACCGTGTCCCCCCAGGCCGGGCGCTCCGGCAGGGCGGCGCGGCTTCGCACCGTGGGCAGCTGGTACTCGGGGTGCGCCACCACGAGGAGCAGCTCCGCGGGCCAGGGCAGCCGCCGGGACGCAGGCTTCCCGTCCCGGCCTGGCACCGTCAGCTGCAGGCCGCCCAGCAGGGAGGGCGCCACGTTGTCCAGGTGGATGCCGCCGCTGGTGCTGCCTTCGGCACGCCCCGCCAGCTCCAGCAGCTCGGGCACGCCGAGGGGATCGCCGCAGAGGGCCTGGAGGGCCGCCAGGGTGGCCACGATGGAGCTGGCGCTGGAACCGAGGCCACTGGCCACAGGCAGCTGCTTCTCCAGCCGGAGGGCGAAGGGACCCGACGGGCGGCCCAGGGCCTTGAGCGCGTCCTGGTAGAGGCCCGTGGCTCGCAGGACGAGGTTGGGGCGGGCATCGCCGGCCAGGGCCGCCGCGAAGGGCCCCTCCAGCTGGAAGGAGGCCTCGGCGGCGGGTGCCGCGTGCACGAGATCACCCAGGAGGCTGCCGTCCAGGGGCGCGAGGGCCGCGCCCAGCAGGTCGAAGCCCGCGGCGAAGTTGCCGATGCTGGCGGGGGCGTAGGCCGTCACGCCGCTCACGGGGGACGCGGAATCCATCATGAGGGCCTCCGCCGCGACGGCCGGGCGCCGCCGGGCACCAGACGCAGCACGTCCGCCAGCACACCGGCGGCGGTCACCTCCGCGCCCGCGCCGTAGCCCCGGATGACCATGGGGTGCGGCTGGTAGCGCTCAGTGAGCAGGGCCAGGGCGTTCTCGCCGCCCTTGATGGCCATGAAGGGATGCTCCCCATCCACCGGCAGCAGCCCGACGCGACAGCCAGTGTCCGAAAGGCTGCCCACGTAGCGCAGGGTCTTCCCCTCGGCCTTCAGGGCCGCCAGCCGCTCGCGGAAGGGCGCGTCCAGCTCCGGCAACCGCGCCATGAAGGCGGGGATGTCGCCGGTGGCGTCGAAGGTCGCAGGCAGCAGGCCCTCCACCACCACGTCCGACAACTCCAGCTCCATGCCCAGCTCCCGGGCCAGGATGAGGAGCTTGCGGGCCACGTCCATGCCGCTGAGGTCGTCGCGGGGATCGGGCTCGGTGAAGCCGCTCTCTTTGGCGGCGCGCACGGCCTCGGACAGCGGCACGCCGTCCCCCAGGAGGCCCAGGATGTAGGACATGGAGCCCGAGAGGATGCCCTCGGCGCGGAGCACGCGGTCGCCCGTGAGCACCAGGTTCTTCACGGTATCGATGATGGGCAGACCCGCACCCACGTTGGCCTCGTAGAGGAAGCGCAGACCGCGGCGGGAGGAGCGCTCCCGCAGCTCGCGGTAGAAGGCCTGGGAGGCGCTGTTGGCCTTCTTGTTGGCGGTGACCACGTGGAAACCCGCGTCGAAGATCTCGGGATACCGCGCCGCCAGTTCACCGCTGGTGCTGCAGTCCACCAGCACGGAGAGGGCCGGCGGGCCGTTGCGGACCACCGCCAGGAGGCGGTCCAGGTCCATGGGCTCGCCCTGGGCCAGGTCCTCGCGCCAGTGGTCCAGGTCCAGGCCCTTGGCGTCCAGGCGCATGCGGCGGCTGGTGGCGACGGTGGTCACCCGCAGGTCGAGCCCTTGCGCCGCCAGCTTGCTCTGCTGCCGCTGGATCTGGCCCAGGAGGCTGCCGCCCACATTGCCGGCCCCCAGCAGGTGCACATCCACCACCACCTGGGTCTGGAAGAAGCGGCGGTGGATGTGCGGCAGGGCGCGGGCGCCCTCGGCCTCCTCCACCACGGCGGAGATGATGCGCTCGCTGGCCCCCTGGGCGATGGCCACCACGTTGCAGCCCACCTCGGCCAGCGCGTCGAAGAAGGTGCCCGCCACACCGGGTCGGGTGCGCATGCCATCGCCCACGATGCTGAGCACGGAGAGGCCGTCGCGCAGGTCCAGAGGATCCAGGAAGCCCGCCGCCAGCTCCGCGGGGAAGGCCTCCTGGATGGCCGCCACGGCGCCGGGGCCATCCGCCTGGCGCACGGCGAAGCAGATGGACAGCTCCGACGAGCTCTGGGTGATGAGCACCACAGAGATGCCCTTGCGCGCCAGGGCGCCGAACACGCGGCCCGCGATGCCGGGCACGCCCAACATGCCCGGCCCCGTGAGGTTCACCACAGAGAGACCCCGGAGGAAGGAGATGCCCCGCACGCCGCTGGGGGGCGGCGGCACCGACTCGCGGATCACCGTGCCGGGGTGGGCGGGATCGAAGCTGCTGCACACCCGCACGGGGATGCCGCGCTCTCGTACGGGGGGGATGGTCTTCGGATGGAGGACCTTGGCGCCGAAGAAGGACAGCTCCATGGCCTCCTCGAAGCTGGCCTCCGGCAGGGGGAAGGCCTCGGGCACCAGGCGGGGATCGGCGCTGTAGAGGCCGACCACGTCGGTCCAGATCTCCAGCAGGTCCGCGCCCAGGGCCGCGGCGGCCAGCGCCGCACTGTGGTCGGACCCGCCTCGCCCCAGCGACAGGATGCGGCCTTGCGCATCGCCGCCGAAAAACCCCGGCAGCACCCAGAGGCCGCCCTCGCCCGCCTTCACGGCGGCAAAGCGGGCTTCCGTTTCCGCCAGGCAGGGGCGGGCCTGGAGCGGATCGCCCTCCACGCGGACATGCGCGACCGGATCCAGATAACGCGGTTCCAGGCCCCGCGCCGCCAGCAAGGCCACCAGGATGGCGCAGGAGGCGCGCTCGCCCAGGCTCGCCACCTGGGCCAGCACGGAGGGTGGTCCCTCCTCCAGCAGGGCCATGCCATGGAGCAGCCGGCGACCCAGGGCTTCCAGTTCGCCCAGCTCCGCCCGGAGGTTCGCCGCGCCAGCACCCAGCTCGTCGGCCAGCGCCTCCACCACCTCGGCGTGGAGGGCCCGGAAGGTGTCCAGGAGGCGGTCCGCGGCGGCGGGATCCGGCACGCGGCCCTCGTTCACCAGCAGGTTGGTCACCCCGGCCATGGCCGAAGCCACGACGCAGACGCGGTGGGTGGCCCGGGCGGCGGCCACCAGATCCGCCACGACGCGGAGGCGCGCGGCACCGGCGACGCTGGTGCCACCGAATTTCATGACGCGGATGAGGGCGGGCTGCATGGGGGCTCCGGTGGCTCAATACAGAAAGCCCCGCGGGGTGCGCGGGGCCGAATCTGAAGGAAAGGTCAGGTCAGGCGCCGCGGGGGTCCGGGTGCGTAATGGTACCGTTGGTGGTGGTCATAAAGCTGGACATGCTCGCGCCCATCGCGGAGATCCGCGAGGCACTCAGGAGCTGTTCAGACACTCGAACCATGTCCGACATCATCCGGGAAGACGGCCAAAAGTCAACGGGGATCCTCGGTCTGCCTGTTTAATGCCACTCGGCGCCCCAGGGCCACGCTGCTGCCCAGCCAGAGGCCGGAGCAACCCACGGCCGCCAGCCCCACGGGAATGGCCAGGGCTGCGAGGGCTGTGGGGGCCCACACGCCCAGCAGGTCGCCGCCGCGGTAGATGAAGGTGTCGATGAAGGGTTTCGACTTGTAGCGCTCCTCGGGGCCCAGCGGGATGTAGAGGATCTCGCGGGCCGGGCGGTCCACGGCGTAGTGCAGGCCCCGGCGCAGCACCTGGAACAGGGCCATGACGCCGAAGGTGGGCCAGGCCCACAGGGCGCCGAAGCCCGCCAGGCTCAGCACCGGGAGGATGGACAGCACCACCGGGACGCCCAGGGCCGTAATGAGGCGGCCCGTGAAGAACACCTGGGTGACCAGGGTCAGCACGTTCACCCAGAGGTCGATGCGGGCGAAGGCCGCTGTGCGCGCCGCCGTGCCGTGGAAGGCGCGCTCGACGATGGCGCCCTGCTGGAGGTAAAGGAAGGTGCTGGTGATGGTGAAGAGCAGGATGTAGGCGCAGATGAGCTGGAGGTAGCGGGAGGTGGCGATGAGGCGCAAGCCCGCCAGCAGGCCCGGCCCCGGCTCCCGCGTCCCGTGGGCCACGTTGCCCAGGGCGAAGATCGCCGCCAGCCGCTTCACGCACTGCACGGCCAGTTCCAGCGTCAGCGCGGAGAGCAGCAGCAGGGAGAGGGGATCCATCTTCACCTGGAGGCCGCCCAGGGCGGCCCCCTTCGTGAGGGCCCCCGTCACCGCGGCGCCGGCGATGGCCCCCAGGCTCCCGCCCATGGCGATGACGCCGAAGAGCCGCTTGCCCTGAGGCTCGGACCACACATCGGACATGAGGCCCCAGAACACGGACACCACGAAGAGGTTGAAGACGCTGAGCCAGATGTAGAAGGCGTAGCCCAGCGCCGCGCCCCCATGGCCCGGCAGCAGGCGGAAGGCCAGGAAGAAGGCCACCATGTTCAAAGCGAAGAAGCGGTAGGCCCAGGGAATGAAGCGCCGCCGCGGCAGCTTCGACACCAGGGCGGCGAAGGCCGGGTTCGCCAGGGCCATGGCCAGCAGGGTGCCCGTCATGAGCCAGGGCAGCTTGTCCGCGCCCCGGGCGATGCCCATGGCCTCGCGCACGGGCCGCAGCAGGTAGTAGCCGAAGAGCAGCAGGAAGAAGTACAAGGCGGACCAGGCCAGGGCCGGGGCCTCGCCCTCCTCCAGCATCACGAGGCGACGGAGCAGGCGGGTGGGCGTCATGGGACTCCGGAAAAGATGTTGCGGATGCGAATGGGAGGAGTATATATCGATTCACGATGCATCAACCCCAGTCCCATCGCCGGAGGTTCCCATGACAGTCTCCCGCCGCGAGTTCCTCCAGTGGTCCGCCGCCGCCTCGGCCCTGGCGGCCACTGGACTCGACCTGTCCGCAAAACCAGCGGTGAAGACCGCTCCCAAGAAGATCCTCATTCTGGGCGGCACGGGCTTCCTGGGCCCCGCCACCATCGAGATCGCTCAGAGCCGCGGCCACCACGTGACCATGTTCAATCGCGGCAAGACGCGCCCCGACCTCTTCCCCGGCGTGGAGAAGCTGCACGGCGACCGCGACCCCAAGAAAGGCGAGGGCCTGAAGGCCCTGGAGACGGGCACCTGGGACGCCGTCATCGACAACAGCGCCTATTACCCGCGCATGGTGGCAGCCTCCGCGGGCCTGCTGGCCCCGCGGGTGAAGCAGTACCTGATCATCTCCAGCATCAGCGCCTACAAGGAGCCCAACCCCGAGAACGGCACCGAGGACGCGCCCCTGGCCACCCTCGCCGATCCTGCGGTCGAGGAGATGGGGAAGGAATACCAGAACTACGGCGGCCTCAAGGCCCTCTGCGAGCAGGCGGCCCAGAAGGCCCTGCCCGGCCGCACGGCCCTGATCCGCCCCGGCTACATCGTGGGCCCCGACGATCCCTCGGGCCGCTTTACCTACTGGCCCGTGCGCTTCGACAAGGGCAGCGAGGTGGCCGTGCCCGGCGGCCCCTCGGATCCCGTGCAGATCATCGATGTCCGCGACCTGGCGGCCTGGCTGGTGCATCTAGTCGAGCAGGGCACCGTGGGCACCTTCAACGCCTGCGGCCCGGACAAGCGCCTGGCCTGGGGCAGTCTGGTGGAGGCCTTCCAGAAGGCCGGGAACGCGAATGCCAAGCCCGTCTGGATCCCCACGGACTTCCTGGCCAAGCAGAAGGACATCGAGTTCCCCATCTGGGCCCCCTACGCGGGCGAGACCAAGGGCTTCCACACCTGGCGCAACGACCGCGCCGTGAAGGCCGGCCTGCGTTTCCGCCCCGCCCTCGAGACCGTGAAGGACACGCTCACCTGGTACAAGACCCAGGAGAAAGTCGAGAAGGGCCGCACCAAGCTCGCGGGTCCCACCGCTGAGCAGGAGAACAAGCTCATCACCGCGTGGCGCGAGGCCGCCAAAACCAAGGGCTGACCTGGTTCGCCAGTCATTCCGGAGGCAGCGCGACCGCCGCTAGGCGGGGCTCTATGCGACAATGCATCCAACCGCGATGATCGGCATCCAATGGAGATGATCGGCATCCGCCAGCGACGAGCGACAAGGGATCCCATGACTTCCAAGCCTGAGAAAGCCCCCAAGAAGGAAAAGGCGAAGAAGCAGACGCCGGAGCAACGCCTGGAAGCCATGCGCTACAACCGCATGATGTACGGGCCGACGGCGAAGGAAATGCAACCCGCCGCCAAGAAGGTCAACTACGGCGTCGCCTACCTGAACCATCCGAAGTTCCAGAGCCTGATGACCGCCTTCAAGAAAGGCACGGCCTTCAAGTTCGAAGTCACGGACAAGGCGAAGACCTACACCATCGCCACGGACGGATCCGACATCCTGTTCAACGGGAAGACCATCTTCTATTCCCGCCCCATGAACAAGTACGAGGATCATCTGCTGCTGGACCGGGTCTCCATGACCCAGTACCAGACCACCGATGCCCTCATCCACCTGGCCTTCGCCGTGCTCCGCAGCATTCCGGAACTCGCCGGGCATTCCCTGGTGTACATGCAGCACCAGTTCTATTACGGCGCCGAGCCGCTGGAAGATGGCGTGGCCAAGCTGGGGCCCAATCTCCTGATCGGCTCGTACCGGCACAGCAAGGTCCCGGAAAAGACCCGGAGCTAGGCAGCCGCGGGCCTGATCAGTTCTGGATGTAATGCACCAGCTGGTCGATGGTGAACTTCTGATCGGAGATGGTCTCCTTCACCAGGTCGCCGATGGAGAGGATGCCCAGCACCTCGTTGTCCTCTCCCAGCACGGGGAGGTGGCGGATGTGCTTGCCCGTCATGAGGGCCATGCATTCCTCCACGGTCTCGCCCAGGGTCACGCAGCTCACCCGGTCGCTCATGATCTCCCGCACGAGGGTGTCCCTCGAGGACTTGCCCTTGAGGATGATCTTCCGCGCATAGTCCCGCTCCGAGAAGATCCCCACCAGGCGGCCCCCCTCCAATACCAGCAGGGCTCCGATGTCGTGCTGGGCCAGCAGGGCCAGGGCCGTGAGCACCGTGTCGTCGGGCCCCACCGACACCACCGGCGGCTTGCCTTGGATCAACTGGGCGAGTGGTCGCATGCGTGCCTCCCGGGCTTCGGCTGGATGAGTGGCGGTGCGCTTCGTGGCCATGACTATACGGCCAAGGGGGGCCCGGGGGGATCCCCTGGTCTCCAGAATCCGTGATCCATGCCGCAGAATTCCCCTGGCATGGTCATTTATGATGCATGGGTCAGCTTTTTGAGAACCTGCCCAACCCCGGATTCCAGGCCCGGAACCCTTCGAAGGATCCCCCGATGTCCCTGCCCAGGAAACTCAAGGATCACGCCGCCCGGCATGCCGAGGCCACCGAGCCCCGCCCCGAGGCGGCCCGGAAACAGGCGGCCCAGGGGAAGCTCCTGGCCCGGGAGCGCATCACGGCCATCCTCGATCCATTCTCCTTCCACGAGTACGACCTCTTCGTGGAGCACAAGTGCTCCGATTTCGGCATGGCCAAGAAGCAGCTGCCGGGAGATGGGGTCATCACCGGCACAGGGACGATCCTGGGCCATCCCGTGGCCATCTACGCCCAGGACTTCACCGTGGCCGGCGGATCCCTGGGGCTGGCCCACGCCCGCAAGATCACCAAGATCATGGACCACGCCATCAAGCTGGGCATCCCCCTGATCGGCATCAACGACTCCGGCGGAGCACGCATCCAGGAGGGGGTGAACTCCCTCGCGGGCTACGGCGAGATCTTCTACCGCAACACCCTGGCCTCCGGAGTGATCCCCCAGATCTCGATCATCCTAGGCCCCTGCGCGGGCGGCGCAGTCTACTCGCCGGCCCTCACGGACTTCGTCTTCGTCGTGGACCAGATCTCCAAGATGTTCATCACGGGACCCGAGGTCATCAAGACGGTCCTGGGGGAGGAAATCTCCATGGAGGACCTGGGCGGGGCCCGGGTGCAGTCGGAGATCTCGGGCAACGCCCACTTCTACGCCGAGAGCGAGGCCGAGTGCTTCGAGCAGGTGAAACGCCTGGTCACCTTCATCCCGTGGAACAACCGGAAGAAGGCCGATCCCTTCGGGGCCAAGGCGCCGGATGCCGCCCTCGACCTCGAGCGCATCATCCCCTCCGAAGCCCACCGGCCCTACGACGTGCGCGATGTCATGCGCGCGGTCTGCGACGGCTCCGACTTCATGGAGGTCCAGGAGCTGTGGGCCGCCAACATCGTGGTCGGCTTCGCCCGCATGGACGGCCGTACCGTGGGCATGGTGGCCAACCAGCCCATGGTGCTGGCCGGTGTGCTGGACGTGGACAGTTCCGACAAGGCCGCCCGCTTCATCCGCTTCTGCGATGCCTTCCAGATCCCCCTGGTCACCTTCGTGGACCTGCCGGGTTACCTTCCGGGCGTGGATCAGGAACACGCGGGCGTCATCCGCCACGGCGCCAAGCTGCTCTATGCGTACAGCGAGGCCACGGTCCCCAAGATCACCGTGATCCTCCGCAAGGCCTACGGCGGAGGCTACATCGCCATGTGCTCACGACACCTGGGGGCCGACTTCGTCTTCGCCTGGCCCTGCGCCGAGATCGCCGTCATGGGCCCCGAAGGCGCCGCCAACATCATCTTCAAGGGCGAGATCGCCACCGCGGCCGACCCCGAGGCCTTCCGCAAGGAGAAGGTCCGCGAATACACCGAGAAGTTCGCCAGCCCCTACGTGGCTGCCGCCAACGGCCATGTGGACGCGGTCATCGCCCCCCGGCAGACCCGGGACTTCCTCCTCCACGCCCTGGAGATCTCCGAGCAGAAGGCCGAGCAGCGACCCGCCCGGAAGCACGGCGTGCCCCCCTTCTGAGCGAGCTCCCATGACCATCCGGCAGACCTTCCTCCTGAACGACACGGCTTACGAGACCACCCTCACTCGCAAATACGCCCTCCGGAAGCCCTACGCGCCGAAGGATCCCGGGCGCGTGGCGGCCATCATCCCGGGCCTGATCCTCGAGGTGCTCGTGAAGCCCGGGGACCGGGTGCGGCGGGGCCAGAGCCTTCTCGTCCTGGAAGCCATGAAGATGCAGAACCATCTGGCCGCCCCCCTGGATGGCACCGTCCAGGAGGTGGCCCCCGTTCCCGGTGACACCGTGGCCAAGGGGCAGCTCCTGGTGGTGCTCCGCCGCGATCCTGACACTGTGTAAACCCCTCTCCGGCCCCTCCCCTTCCGGACCGCAGTCACCGTGTCGAACGGCTACCCTGGGGCCAGGATTCGCATTGGAGGAACCCATGGCCGTCAATCTCAAGGGACGCAGCTTTCTCACGCTGATGGACTTCACGCCCCTGGAGGTGCGCTACCTCCTGGACCTGTCAAAGGACCTGAAGGCCAAGAAGCGCATGGGTGTGTTCAACTACCTGCTCAAAGGCAAGAACATCGTGCTGCTCTTCGAGAAGACCAGCACCCGTACCCGCTGCGCCTTCGAGGTCGGCGCCCTGGAAGAAGGCGCGCACGTGACCTTCCTGGATTCCGCCAGCTCCCAGGTGGGCAAGAAGGAATCCATCGAGGACAGCGCCAAGGTGCTGGGCCGCTTCTACGACGGCATCGAGTACCGCGGCTACAAGCAAGAGGTCGTCGAGGCCCTGGCCCAGCACAGCGGCGTGCCCGTGTGGAACGGCCTCACGGACACCGACCACCCCACCCAGATCCTGGCGGACTTCCTCACCATCGAGGAGCACGTGGCCAAACCCCTGCACAAGGTGAAGCTCGTCTTCTGCGGCGACATCCGCAACAACATGAGCTACGCCCTGATGTACGGTGCCGCCAAGACCGGCATGCACATGGTCGCCCTGGGCCCCAAGGAACTGGCCCCCGATCCCGCCGTGCTGGCCGCCGCCCACAAGGCTGCCGAGGAGACCGGCGCCACCATCGAGGTTACCGATGACGTCGCCGCCGCCGTGAAGGGCGCCGACGTACTCTACACCGATGTCTGGGCCAGCATGGGCGAAGAGGACCAGATCCCCCAGCGCGTGAAGCTGCTCACCCCGTTCAAGGTCACCATGGAGATGATCCAGAAGACCGGCAACCCCGACGTGAAGTTCCTCCACTGCCTGCCCGCCTTCCACGACTTCGAGACCAAGCTGGCCAAGGAGCAGAAGGCCCTCGGCCACGACATCCGCGAGGTCACCGACGAGGTCTTCCGGTCCCGCCACAGCGTCGTCTTCGACGAAGCCGAGAACCGCATGCACACCATCAAGGCGGTGATGGTGGCCACCATCGGGTGAAGTAAAAGACCCAAACTAGGTGTTGGCCTTTATCGCAGCTATGGCTTGATCCATTCCATTTCGGAGAGGGGTAATCCATCAGATCCATTCCCACCTATCACGAGCACGGTCACATCGTCCAGGTTCATTGCAACGTGCCCCATGCGAGGATGACTCAATCTGAAGGTGGCGGGTTTGAAGCGATTTTCCATCTCCACAAAATGCTCTCCATTGGCGTAACAAGCGCCGGGATTTGCCGGGTTGTATCCTCCGATCACCAGAGCACCCCCAGGCCAGGGCACCCATGCTGAATAGCTCCTTGTTTCCAGTGCCGGAACGAGTGGGCCACAGGTCAAGGTGACTGGATCCAGGACGACCCCACCGAAGGCATCTGCAAGGAAAACCTTGCCACTCGGAAGATCCAGGAAGGAAGCAAGGACCATGTAATTCGGCAGAAGTTTCGAAAGCAGTCGATACTTCCCACTCACCGGATCATAGACTTCCACATCCAGCATACTGGCAGTAGTGCTCCAATCTATACCTCCTGCCACCAGCACCTCGCCAGACGCCAGCAGACAAGCCGCGTGCTCTGTCCGGGGTTGGGTCATGCCGCTGGCTATCTGGAACAGGCCTGTGCCGGGGTCGTATATCTCCGTGGCACTCCAGACTTGATCTGGAGTCGGCCCATCTCCACCCGTGATGAGTACACGCCCGTCTTTCATCAGGGTGGCCGTGTGGGAATGCCGGGGAAAGTTCAAGGAACCGGTAGGCTGAAACCGTCCTGTGGCGGGGTCAAATAATTCAGCCCCATCCAGAGCGATCGGGTTGCCCGTACCAGGCGAGCCTCCCGTCACCAATACCCTGCCGTCTGGAAGAAGAGTCGCCGTGTGCCATTTGCGGGGTTGTGCCATAGAACCGGTCAAGAAGGCGCTGCCGGTCCCTGGATCAACAATCTCCACACTGCTTAAACATGTACTCACCCCGCCAGAGGTGTTCGTGGCACCGCCCACCACGAGGATTCGCCCGTCTTTGAGGCGCGTTGCGGAAGGAAAGATTCGGGGGATTTTCAAGGAGTGGCCGAGCGGACCGTTCGTTCGCGATCCCCCGCCACAATTGATCAAAATCGAAAATCCCAAGCAAACAATCAACAAGGGAATACACACCCGCCATCGCTTGTGGATGTTCATCCCACACTCCTGAAGATGAAGCTCTTCTCTTCATAAATCGTGAGCGATGGCCAGTAGTTGGCCTAGGTAATTCGCCTTGATTTTATACCTACTGGGCACCAGGGATGTGATTTCGAAGTCAGACAGCCCCGATATGAAGTTCCTCCACGGCCTGCCCGCCTTCCACGACTTCGAGGCCAAGCTGGCCAAGGAGCAGAAGGCCCTGGGCCATGACATCCGGGAGGCCACGGATGAGGTCTTCCGCAGCCGCCACAGCGTCGTCTCCGACGAAGCCGAGAATCGCATGCACGCCATCAAGGCGGTGATGGTGGCCACCATCGGCTAGGGCCGCAGGCCCCATGCGCGGAAATGGTCCCGCCTGGGGCCATTTCCGTGCATGAAAGTGCTATGGTTGGGACCACCCACCCCAACGGAGGCACCATGCGCATGGCCCGACTGTTCGTCGTTCCCGTACTCGCGGCTCTGTCCCTGGCGGCCCAGGAGCCTTCGCTCTCCGGCACCTGGACCCAGACCAAGGCCGACGATATCGCCGCCGCCATCAACAGCACCGTGGCCGGCATGAACTTCATCAAGCGTCCCATCGCCCGGGGGCGCCTCACCAAGGTGAATCCCGCCTACAAGAAGGTGATGATCGCCGTCTCCGGCAAGGAGGTAGTGGTGAAGCTCGATGAGCGCGCGCCCATCCACATGCCCCCTGGCGGCAAGGCCGCGCCCTGGACCCGCGAGGATGGTGACAAATTCATGGTGGCCGCCCAGGTGACCAGGGATCAGATGATCCAGACCTTCAAGAACGACGAGGGCGAGCGCACCAACGTCTTCCACATGAGTCCTGACGGCAAGACCCTCACCATGACCGCCACCGTGAAGAGCCCCAAGCTCCCCAAGCCGCTGACCTACTCCATCACCTTCGGGCGCTAGGAAACCGAGCCCGTGAGCCGCCTGGCTCGCGGGCTTGATTTCATGCGGAGCGAATCATGAAGCTCGCAGCCCGGCTCACCGCCCTCCCCGTGATCGCGATCCTGGCCGCGTGCCAGCGTTCGCCACTGTCCCTTCCTGCGCCCAGCGATGCGAATGCCAAGGTTGTCGTCGCCTTCCTCACAGCCTACGGCAGACGAGACCTGGACGTGATGATGCGGTACCTGGATGAGGATGCGGTCTTCCGCGGTTCAGGCGCGCCCCTGCCCAAGCCGAAGATCCGGGACTTCTTCCAGGCCACCTTCCGGAAGTACCCGAACCTGCAGGTCGAGGTCGACTCCTTGAAGGTCGTCCAGGGGGCCATCCATGCCAGCGTCAAAGTCCAGACGGATGTCATCTGGGCGGACACCTGGATCTTCGAGATGAAGAACCACAAGATCCACGCCTACTCGCTCGCCTCGGGGAAACGCTAGCTGGCCCCGGATCACTTGGTCATTGTGATGGCATCCAGCTCGCGCCCCTCGGCGTCGAGCTGGCGCAGCTTCAGTTTCTTTGCTTCCACATCCAGCACCGTGAAGGAATGCTTGTCGGACACGAAGGCGCGGGTCCAGGGCTGCCAACTGGCCTTGGCGTCGGTCTGCCAGGGGTCGTAGAGCTCGGCGCCACCGGCACCCGTCACGATGTAGATGATGCCCTTGGCGCGGGTGGCGGTCCTGCCGTCGAAGGTTTCGTCCACGGAGAAGGTGCCCTCGACGGGTTTGCCGCGGGGCCCCACCTTGGCGGGCTTGAAACGCAGGGGTGCCGTGCGCTGGTAGTTGTGGACGTGGCCAGCCAGCACCAGATCCACGCCGTACTGTTCGAGAAGCGGGCTGATGGGGCGCATCCACTGGTCGTCCAGGTGGCTGCGCGAACTCTGGAACAGGGGGTGATGCAGGGCCACGATGCGCCAGGCGGCACCCTGGGCGGCCTTCAGATCCGCCTCCAGCCAGGCTTTCAGGACAGGGCTCTCCCAGTCTGTGTAGACGTTGGAATCCAGTACCGTCCAGTGGACCTTGCCGTAGTTGAAGCTGTAGCTGGCCATGCGCGGAAAGGCCGGGCCCGCGGCTGCCACCATCGCATCATGGATGCCCCCTGTCACAGGCGCGGCATTCAGCGCCCCGGCCTTCAGGGCGGGACCATTCAGGGGCAGGGACCAGTAGGCGAAATAGGCGGAGGCATCGGTCCACTTGGCGAAGGGGATGTCATGGTTGCCGGGCACGCCGAGGAAAGGCACCCGGCGCAGGAGGGGCGCCTCTTCGGCGTTGTAGATCGGGAAGAAGTACTGCCGGTACTCGGCGGCGCGGCCTCGGCCGTATACCAGGTCTCCGGTGATGAAGACGGCGTCGGGTTTCTGCGCCGCCACGGCCTTCGCGACGGATGCCTGCTCCTTCGATCCATCGGCCGCATCGCCGAAGACGATCATCCGGTGGGTTCCCGCCTTGCGCGCCTGCGCTTCAGCCTCGAAGACCACCGCCCCATCCCGCTTCACGCGGTAGGGGACGCATGCGCCAGGCGTCAGGTTCCGCAGGATGGCGCGATAGATGCGATGCCCGGGAAGAGGCGGCGCATCCAGGCGCCGGAATGAGGGCGCGGCCTGCGCAGTCCAACCGCGACCCTGCTTCACCTCCACACTCCACACGGCGTCCCGGTCCTCCGCATGCCACATCAAATCCAGGCGCTCCCTGACAGCCACCTTCGGCGCATCACCCAGCTGGAGGTAGGGCTTCACCAGGAAGGCGTCCTGGGCCTGCAGGAACACCGTGAGAAGAACGAGCAGCAGGGTTCGCATGAAGCATTATCCCTGTCTTCAGAAACGGGCGCCCAAGGCGCCCGCTTCTGAAGATAGGAGCGGCAAAACCTAGTGCGCCCCCACCGTGGAAAGCAGCCGCGACCCCGTGGCGTAGCAGGTCTTGTGGGTGATGTGATGCTCGAACTCGTGGCGGAACTTCTGGAGCGCCGAATCCATGGGACCGCAGGCGGCGTCGCCCAGGGGACAGAGGGTCCTCAGGCCGATCCGGGGCGTGAGGCTGGCCAGCAGGTCCAGGTCCTCCATGCGGCCCTGGCCGTGTTCGATGCGGTAGAGGACCATCTCCATCCAGTTGCAGCCTTCACGGCAGGGCGTGCACTGGCCGCAGCTCTCGTGGGCGTAGAAGCGGATGAGGCGGAGCGTAGCCTGCACCATGCAGGTGTCCTCGTCCATGCAGATGAGGCCGCCGGAGCCGGCCATGGAGCCGCGGGCCTTCACGGTGTCGAAGTCCAGGGGGCAGTCGAAGTCCTTCTCGTCGAACATGGGGGCGCTGGCGCCGCCGGGGATGATCGCCTTGATCTTCCTGCCGGTGCTGGAACCGCCTGCCAGCTCGTTCACCACGAAATCCATGGGCGTGCCCAGGGGCAGCTCGAAGAGGCCGGGGCGCTTCACGTGGCCGCTGACGCCGAAGATGCGGGTGCCCGTGTTCTTGGGGGTGCCCAGCTTGGCGTACTCGGCGCCGCCCATGCGGAGGATGGGGGGCACGGCGGCCAGGGTCTCCACGTTGTTCACGGTGGTGGGCTGGCCGAAGGCGCCCTTGGCCGCCGGGAAGGGCGGCTTCACGCGGGGCTCACCGCGGCGGCCTTCCAGCGAGTTCAGCAGGGCCGTCTCCTCGCCGCAGATGTAGGCGCCGGCGCCGCGGTAGACGAGGATGTCGTAATCCCAGCCGGTGCCCATGATGTTCTTGCCGAGGTAGCCGGCGTCGCGGGCCTGCTGGAGGGCGGCTTCGAGCTTCTCGATGAGCCAGAGGAACTCGCCGCGGATGTAGACGAAGCCGAGCTTGCACTGCATGGCCCAGCCGCCGATGATCATGCCCTCGATGAGCTGGTGCGGGTTGTACTCGAGGATGGCGCGATCCTTGAAGGTGCCGGGCTCGCCCTCGTCGCCGTTGCAGACCAGGTAGCGAGTGAACTTGCGCTCAGGCGTGTCCTTGGGCATGAACGACCACTTCAGGCCGCAGGGGAAGCCCGCTCCGCCACGACCGCGGATGCCGGAGGCCTTCATCTCCTCGACCACGGCCACGGGTTCCAGCTTCAGCGCGGCCTTCATGGCCACGTAGCCCTCGTGCCTCTGCTCATAGACCTTGAGGTGCCAGTTGTCCAGATCCCCCGCGCCGCGGAGCATCAGGTTCGGGTACTTGTCCGTGCCGAAACCGGGGAAGGTGTAGATCTGGGGATCGGGCTTGGTGCGGATGGCGGCCATTGATTCCCCCTACTTCGCCCAGGGGCGGTAGTCACCCCGCTTGCAGGCTTCCATGACTTCGATGAGCTTCTGCTCATCCACGAACTCGTCGTAGACATCGTGATTCACCTGCACGCAGGGACCGCTGCCGCAGCCGGCGAGGCACTCCACTTCCTCCACACTCCACAGGCCGTCGGCGCTGGGGCCCTGCCCCGGTTTCACGCCGGTCTTCTCGCAGACCTTCTCCAGCAGCTGGGCGGCGCCACGCAGGGCGCAGCTGATGTTGGTGCAGACCGAGAAATGGAATTTCCCGACCGGGGCTTTCTGGTACATCGTGTAGAACGTGGCGACGCCGAAGACATGGCCCTCGGGGATGCCGATGGCCTTCGCCACAGCCTTCATGGCCGACAGGCTCACGAAGCCGAACTCGCGCTGGGCGATGTGCAGGGCCGGCAGCGTGGCCGCGAGCTTGTCGGGGAATTTGGCCATGATGGCCTGGATCTCAGCCAGGGCCTCGGGGCTGAATTCCTTTCGCTCGGATTCCGGAAGCCGCAGGCCCGGGGCCATGGGCTCGTTCGCGGTGTCGGGAGGCAGGGGATGATTCATGGGCGCGCTCGCATGAACGGCCAGTTTAGCCCGAAACGGAAAGGGGGCACCCGGCCAAAGCGGGTGCCCCCCATCACGAACAGGACGATCTGCTTACTTCTTGGCGGCCGGGGTGACCTTGCCGGCCTCGGCATTCAGGCTGACGGCCACGGTCTCGCCGATGACACCGGGGAAGGTCTTGATGCCGTACTCATTGCGGTTGAGGCTGAGGGCGCCGTCAATAAAGCCCGCGATCACGGTGCCGGGCGCCATGCCGGGCTGGGTCCCCGCGTTGGTGATGGGGAAGGTGATCCGCTTCGTCACGCCGTGCAGGGTGAAGTCACCGGTGATCTCCAGCTTGCCCTTGGCCACTTCCTTCACGGCCGTGCTCTTGAAGGTGATGACGGGGAACTTCGCCACGTCGAAGAAATCGGGGGACTTCAGGTGCTTGTCCCGGGCCTCGTTGTCGGTGGTGAGGCTGGTGGCGTCGATGGTGACGTCCACGCTGGACTTGCTCATGTCGGCGGTGTCGACCTTGATGAGCCCCTCGAACTTCGTGAAGCGGCCGCTCACCTTGGCCAGCAGGTGGCTGACCTTGAAGCTCACCTCGCTGTGGACGGGATCGATCTTGTAGGTGTCCTCACCGGCCAGGGCAGGAACCGTCGCCAGGGCGAGGGTGGCGAGCAGAACGCGGAAGGGGTGTCGCATGAAGCCTCCAGGGAATAGGTGTTTCACCATGCATTTCATCGTAGGCCCCTTTTAAGAAGTTGCAACACCTTTTTTGAAAAATCTGTCAATCTTGGATCTGCAGGAGCAGGGCCATGCACATCCAGGAAGAACTCCAGATCACCAAGCCGCTCGAGCCGGGTCACGAAGTGGCCCTGGCGCTCCTCTTGACCCGGGAATACGTGGCCCGTCTCTTCGACCAGGCCCTCTACGAACCGGAGGATCTCTCCGACCAGCAGTTCAACGTGCTGCGCATCCTCAAGGGCGGCGGGAAGGATGGCTATCTGGTGAAGGAGATCCGCTGCCGGATGATCTACCGCTTCGCCGACGTGCCCCGCCTCGTGAACCGCCTGGAGGCCCGGGGCCTGGTGAAGCGCTGCGAGAACCCGGCCGACCGGCGGGGCAGCCGGGTGCAGATCACGGCCAAGGGCCTGGCCCTCGAGGCCCGGATGCATGATTGCCATCAGGCCCTCAGCCGACAGGTGGACCGTTGCCTCAGCGCGGAGGAACGCGATCAGCTTCTGGCCATGCTGGAGCGCCTGCGGGACGACTATCGGACCCAGCTGGAGGCCTTGGGGAAGTAGCCAGCGGATGCGGCCTTAGCGGTCCAGCTCACCCTCAATAATTCTCACTCGGCGCCTCACGCCTCGCCCTTCGGGCGGTGCCTGCGGCACCGTGGGACTCGTTGTGCTCGTCCTCATGGCGCCTGCGCCGCTGCAGGTTGTGGTTGCTTAGCGGTCCAGTTCGCCGGCGATGATATTCATAGCCCCGAGCACCGCGACGGCGTCAGCGATCAGGCCGCCTTTCACCTGGTCGTGGAAGCTGCTGAAGATGGGGAGGCAGGGGGGACGGACCCGGATGCGATAGGGGTTCTTGCCGCCATCGCTCACGATGTAGAAGCCCAGTTCGCCGTTGGCGGCCTCGGTGGCGCTGTAGACCTCGCCCACGGGCATCTCCATGCCGTGCATGATGAGCTTGAAGTGGTGGATGAGGCTTTCCATCCGCGTGTAGACCTTCTCTTTGGGGGGCAGGGCGATCTTGGGATCATCCACGTTGACGGGGCCCGGCTCGAGGCGGTCCAGCACCTGGCGGATGATGCGCAGGCTCTGGCGCATCTCCTCCATGCGGACCAGGTAGCGGTCGAACACATCACCCGTGGTGCCCACGGGGATGTCGAAGTCGTAGGTCTCGTAGCCCAGGTAGGGCTGGGCCTTGCGGAGATCCTGGGGCACGCCCGCGGCGCGGAGGCAGGGGCCGGTGTAGCCCCAGTTCACGGCGTCCTCGGGGCTGATGGCGCCGATGCCCTTGGTGCGGTCATGCCAGATGGGGTTGTGGGTGAGCAGGCGCTCGCACTCGTCCACGGAGGCCGCACACTCCACCAGGAAGCGCTCGCAAAGGGGCACGAAGCCCTCGGGGATGTCCCGGAAGAGGCCGCCGATGCGGGTGAAGCTGGTGTGCAGGCGCTGGCCGGCCGCCATCTCGAAGAGGTCGTAGACCGTCTCGCGCTGGCGGAAGAGGTAGAGGAAGGCGGTGAAGGCACCGATGTCCACGGCGTTCACGCCCACGCACACGATGTGGTCCGCGATGCGGGCCAGCTCGGAGACGAGCACCCGGATCTGCTGCGCCCGCTTGGGGATCTGGATGCCCAGCAGCTTCTCCACGGCGCAGGTGTAGCCCACGTTGTTCATGATGGAGCTGCAGTAGTTCAGGCGGTCCGTGAGGGGGATGAACTGCTGGTAGCTGAGGCTCTCGCCCAGCTTCTCCACGCCCCGGTGGAGGTAGCCCATCTCCGGGGTGGCCTTCAGGATGGTCTCGCCCTCGAGCTCGAGGATGATGCGCAAGGTGCCGTGGGTGGTGGGATGCGAGGGCCCCATGTTGACAATCATGTGATCGCCGTCGAGCTGCTGCCGGGAAAGGGCGATGGAATCCATGGTCATGTCCTCAACCCCGTTCGCCGTTGTTGTAGGGGGCGGTGCAGCCTTCCATGCAGAAGGGATCCCCGCCATCCAGGGGGAAATCCTTGCGCAGGGCGTGGCCCGGGAAGTCGTCCCAGGTGAGCAGGCGCTTCATGTTCGGGTGGCCCTCGAAGCGGATGCCGAAGAGGTCGAAGACTTCCCGCTCGAACCAATTGGCGGTCTTGAACAGGCCCGCCAGGGTGGGCACGGTCTCGCCGTCGGCCACGGCCACCTTCACCCGCAGGCGCTCCTGGCTGGCCAGATTCAGCCAGTGGTAGACCACGTCGAACCTCCCAGCGGCGGCGGCGCCTTCGGCATTCGGCCGCTCAGGCCAATCCACCGCCGTGATGTCCACCAGGAGCTGGAAGCCTTCGCGGTAGAGGAGGTCCACCAGCGCGAGGAGGTTCGCCTTCGCCACCACGATGGTCTGGTCGCCCCGGAAATCGTGGCGGTCCGTGACGGCGCCCGGCAGCTGTGCGTCGATGTGCTCGATGATCATGGTCCGCCCCGCCTAGAAGATGGTGCCCGCGCCGCGCTCGGCGGCATCCATCAGCATGTTGCGGATGGTCTGCTGGCCCGTGAGGCCCTGTTCCGCCTGGATGGCATCCTGCCGGGCCAGGCTCTCGTAGAACCGCGCGATGTGCTCCTTGCGCATGGAGAGCGATTCCTTCTCGATCTTCTCCTGCAGCTTCATCACGCCGTAGATCATGCTCTCGGGCCGGGGCGGACAGCCGGGGACGTAGACGTCCACGGGGATCACCCGGTCCACGCCCTGGAGGGTCGCGTAGGTCCGGTACATGCCCCCGGAGGAGGCGCAGACGCCCACGGAGATCACCCACTTGGGCTCGGCCATCTGCGCATAGATGGTGCGCAGGATGGGGGCCATCTTGTTGGTGACGGTGCCCAGCACCAGCATCATGTCGCTCTGGCGGGGGCTGAAGCGCATGGCCTCGGCGCCGAACCGGCTCATGTCGTACTTGGACGCCATCATGCTCATGAACTCGATGGCGCAGCAGGCCGTGCCGAAGGGCAGCGGCCAGAGGCTGTTCTTGCGGCCCCAGTTGACCACCGCGTCCAGGCGGGTGGTCACCACCGCGTCGTTGATGTTCATCTCGGCCATGATCAGTGCTCCCACTCGAAGGCGCCCTTGCCCCAGGCGTAGATGAAGCCCACGAGCAGGGTGGCCATGAAGCTCAACATGGCGGCGAA
This sequence comes from Geothrix campi, assembly GCF_024609265.1. Classification (GTDB taxonomy): domain Bacteria; phylum Acidobacteriota; class Holophagae; order Holophagales; family Holophagaceae; genus Geothrix; species Geothrix campi. The sequence continues at coordinate 268,651 of NZ_JANHMP010000003.1, forward strand.
GGTCCAGAGGGCATGCTTGAAGTTCACCGCCCAGGGCAGCAGGAAGGCGGCTTCCACGTCGAACAGGATGAACAGCATGGCCGTGAGATAGAACTTCACGGAATACTTGTGCCGGGCGCCTTCCTGCAGGGGCGGCACGCCGCATTCGTAGGGCCGGAGCTTGGCTTCCTGCGGGTTGTTGGGCTTCAGCAGGGGCAGCACCTTGCCCGACAGCACGAGGATGGCGATGGCCGTCACGGCGGCGATCAGCAGCAGGATCAGGATCGGCAGGAAAGGCGATGCGGGATGGGCCATGGCGCTCTCGGGCGGAGGGTTCCGCGAGGATCCAGCTTAGCGCCCTTTGCAGATCCCGAAACCGTGCCAATATCACAACCCCACCGGGGTCTCCGGTTAGGGATAGAATCAATCTCCCCACCCTTCTGCCGGGATTGTCATGAGCGATTTGAAGCTGCGCGTCAAAGAGATGATCATCGAGCGCCTCAAGCTCGAAGGCATGACCCCCGACCAGATCGAAGACCAGGCCCCCCTCTTCGGGGATGGGTTGGGGCTCGATTCCATCGATGCCCTCGAACTGGTGCTGGGCATCGAACAGGTGTTCGGCGTGAAGATCGAGGACGAGGCCGCGGGCCTGAAGGCCTTCAAGTCCGTCCAGGCCCTCACGGATTTCATCGCCGAACATACCAAGGGCTGATCCCGAGGCCCCATGACCGATATCCCGGCCCACCTGCCGCACCGCTACCCGTTCCTCCTGGTAGACCGGGTGCTGGAGCGGGAACCGGGCGTGCGCGTGGTGGCGGAGAAGCTCGTCACGAACGGCGAGCCCTACCTCCAGGGCCATTTCGAAGGCCGCCCCCTGGTGCCTGGCGTGCTGCTGCTGGAGATGCTCGCCCAGGCCGGCGGCTTCCTGGAAGCCGGAACCCTCCACGACGCCGCCATCTTCCTGGCCGGCGTCAAGGATGCCCGGTTCCGGGCCCCGGCCTTCCCCGGCGACCGGCTGCGGCTGGAGGTGACCTCCGAGGGGGCCTTCGCCGGGTTGATGAAGCTGAAGGGCGCCGTGACCTGCGAAGATCGCGAGCTCTGCACCGCCACCCTGCTGGTGAAGCGCCTATGAACCGCGTCGTCGTGTCGGGCCTTGGCATCGTGAGCTCACTGGCCCTTAGCCGCGAGGGTACCTGGGCCGCCATGCTCGAGGGGCGCGATGGCCTGGGCCCCCTCACCCGGCTGGATCTGCCTGCGGAGCCCGCCCAGATCGCGGGCCAAGTGCCCCTCGGCCCACGGCGGCATCAGACCCTCTGCGAGCGCATGGCCCTCCTGGCCCTGGAGGAGGCGCTGGACGGCTTCCACCCGGACGGCGACCCGGCTCGCATCGGGATCTTCCAGGGCGCGGGCACCAGTGGTCTGCCCGTGGCAGAGGCCTACCTGCAGGACCGTCTGGCCGGGCGGCGGGGCCGGGCGGTGGAACCCGCCTACCAGAGCCCCTGCACCGTCACCGATGCCCTGGCCCGCCGCCTGGGTGCCGAGGGTCCCCGGGGCACCATCATGAACGCCTGCTCCTCCAGCCTCCTGGCCCTGGGCCAGGCCTGGGAACGCCTCGCCGCCGGGGAACTGGATCTGGCCGTGGCCGGGGGCGCCGAAGGCCTGTGCCGCACCACCTACGCCGGCTTCTCCTGCCTGAAGGCGGTGGACCCCCGGAAGTGCCGCCCCTTCAGCCGGGACCGGGCGGGCCTCAACCTGGGCGAGGGTGCCGTCCAGCTCCTCCTCGAACCCCTGGACCGGGCCCTCGCCCGGGGCGCTACGATCTACGGCGAGGTGCTGGGCTACGGCGCGAGCATGGATGCCCACCACCCCACGGCCCCCCACCCCGAAGGCGAAGGGGCCGCCCGGGCCATGGCCATGGCCCTGCGCACGGGACGGACGGCCGCCGCGGAGGTGGATCTCGTCTCCGCCCACGGCACCGCCACCCCCGCCAACGACGGGGCCGAATGCCTGGCCATCCGCGGAGCTCTCGGGCCGGCGGCCGACGCGGTCTCCGTCACCAGCACCAAGAGCCAGTTCGGCCACACCCTGGGCGCTGCCGGAGCCTTCGGAGCCGCGGCCACCCTCCTGGCCCTGCGGGATCAGACGGTGAGTCCCACGCTGCGCCTGGAGGAGGCCGATCCGGTCTGTGACCTGGACTGCACACCCCTGGTGGCCCGGCAGCGGCGAATCCGCGCCGCCTTGGTGAATGCCTTCGCCTTTGGCGGCAACAACGTGTCGTTGGCCCTCCGCCGCTGGGAGGGCGCATGAGTGGCGCCCTCGTCATCACCGGCCTCGGCCTGGTGCTGCCCTGCGGAGATGGCCTGGAGGCGGCTCGCGCCAGCCTCGCCTCGGGCACGCCCTGTTTCGCGGAGCTGCCCGAAACGTTGGGGCGCGGCCGCGGCGCCGCCTGCGCATCATTCAACCCCGTGGGCATCATCCCGCCCATGCAGCTGCGCCGCCTGGACCGGGCCTCCCGGTTCGCCTGGGTCGCGGCCCACCAGGCCTTCCGGGACGCGGACCTCGACCCGACCTCCATGGGCGCCCGCATCGCCGTGGCCGTGGGCACCATGAGCGGCGGCAGCGAGGCCAGCGAAGCCTTCATGCGGCCCTACCTCCAACGGGGCCCGGAAGGGGCCTCCCCGCTGATCTTCCCCAACACCGTGGCCAACGCGGCCAGTGGCCACCTGGCCCTGGCCTTCGGTCTCAAGGGCCCCAGCGCCACTTTTGTCGACCGGGAGAACGCCACCTTCGCAGCCCTCGACCAGGCGGTCCACTGGCTGCACGCCGGTCTGGCGGACGCCACCCTCGTCCTCGGCGCGGATGGACTCTTCCCCCTGCTCTCGGACATTTGCGCCGGGACCCGTCTGCTCGCTCGCCACCAGGATCCGGAAGTGGGCTCCGGCCGGGGTTTCCTGCTGGGCGAAGGGGCCCAGGCCTTCCTGCTGGAGACCTCCGCCCACGCCCAGGCGCGCGGCGTCCGGCCCCGGGCGAGTCTGCACTCCCTGGCCGAACGCTCCGCACCGGACCCTGGCAAGGAGGGGCGATCCAGGGCCATGGCCCGGGTCGCGGAGCAGGTGCTCGACGGGAACCAACCCACCCGCTGGATCGGTGGCGGCAACGGCCTGGATCGCCTTGACGCCCTGGAGGCCCGCCTGGCGGCGTCCCAGCCGGACTGGCCCATCCCCTGCTTCCCCAAAACCCTCTGGGGTGAATTCGGCGGTTCGGGCGGCCAGCTGCTGGCGGCGGCCCTGCTGGAACCCTCCGACCGGACCCTCGTCACCGCCCCTGCCAGTTCCGGAGCCCAGTTCGCGGCCCTTCTCGACAGCGTTAGGCTGGAACGGTCATGACCCATCGCGACCAGATCAGCATCGGCAGCCAGTCCATCCTCTGGGTGGCGGGTGTGGGCGTGGGCCTGGTGACCCTGGCGTTCGTCCTCGGGGTCCAGGTGGGCAAGCAGGGCGCCGCCCTGCGCCGGCCCGCCCAGCGGGGCGTCGAGGAGGAACTGAAGGATCTGCCCGAGCCCCTCCTGGACCAGCTCAAGATCTTCGAAGGCGAAGGCCCGGACAAGCTCGTGACCACACCGAGGGTGGACGCCACGGCCCCCAAAGCGGAACCGAAGGGGGAGGTCGCACCCGCCGAAAGCGGCGTCTGGACCCTCCAACTGGTCGCCACCTCCGATGCGGGCGAGGCCAAGCGCGTAGCCGACAAGGCCAAGGCCGCGGGCTTCCCCACCACCACCCTGAAGGAAAAGGGCCAACTGAAGGTGCGCCTCGCGAAGTCTGCGGATCGCGCGGCCATCGACAAGACCGCCGAGAAGTTGAAGAAGGCCGGGTTCAAGCCCTTCGCGGTGAAGGTGGACTAGGAGCGGAGAGGCCCGCGCACCGCTGTACCGTCCCTGGCCGGTGGTGTTTCTACCTCTGTCCAAGGCCCTATCGACTCCCCTTCTCCAGCGCTACCCTTTCCCCACCATCCCCGCCCCCTCTGATCTCTCGGCGCAGCGAGGCTCTGCCTAGCCCTTTCTCCCCAGGCCATCGATGGACATCCCCTACTACCCGGCCAAATGCCTTGCGTGCGGACACCCTCTTCCGGCCCATGGAGCCGTCTGCGATGCCTGCGGGCATGCGCCCTTGAAGAGTGAGGAATCCACTCCGGGCGAAGAGCCGCTCCAGACGTTCATCGAGACCCGGGAGGGCCCGCCCACGACCGCTTGGGTCACGGTGACTCTGCTGGGGCTCAATGTCGCCTTGTTCATCGGCATGGCCGCCACCGGGGCCGGCATCCTGTCACCGGGTATCCAAGACCTTACGGCCTGGGGGGCCAATGTCGGCCCGCTCACCGCCGGAGGACAGTGGTGGCGGCTGCTCACCTCGATGTTCCTCCACATCGGGATCATCCACCTGGTGTTCAACATGGTCGTGCTGTTCGGCATCGGCTGCCTCGTGGAACGGCTGGTGGGCAACGCCGGGTTCGCACTGGTCTATCTGCTGGCGGGACTCTGCGGAAGCCTCGCTTCGATCGCATGGGATCCCGATGTGGTCTCAGCGGGTGCCTCCGGGGCGATCTTCGGCCTCTATGGCGTCCTCCTTGGGTTCCTGTTGCGGGACCGGCAGTCCATCCCAAAGGAGGTCCTGAAGCACACCGCGAAGAACGCGCTGATCTTCCTCGGCTACAACCTCGTGTTTGGATTGGCCAAGGCCGGAATCGATGTGGCAGCCCACCTGGGCGGCCTTCTGGGAGGCTTTATCTGCGGCTATGCCATCGCCCTCCCCCCCACGGCCGAAGGCGCCTCGCGTCGAACCCGGACGAACCTCCTGGTCTTGGCTGGGGGTGCGGTCGGGTTGATCGTTCTGGTCCTCGCGCTTCCGAAGGACAGGGGGATTGCTAGCCAAGTAGCTCAGGCCGAGAAGATCGAGAAGCTGGCCCTCAGTCAGTTAGAGGAGGCTGCGACCAAGGTCCGTTCAGGAACCCTGAGCGATATCGGTTTTGCCGACGCCATCGAAGGCGAGGTCATCCCCACGCTTCACCAGTTTCGATCCCGGCTGGAGGTGCTGGCAAAGAACCCGAAAGTCCGGGCCGGATGGATCGAGTCTGTCGAGCGCTATTCGGACAGGCGGGAGGAACTGTTCCATCAGATCGCCCAGGCTCTACGGACGGGAAATGAGGAAAATGCAGACAGAGCCTTGAGTCAGCTTTCCGCCGCATCAAACCAGCTGCAATCCGACCTGAAACCTCCCGAATAGAAGAGCGGCTTCTTGACGAATCACGGCTTCGGGTAGACGCGGATGCCAATCCACTTTTTTAGGATCACCTTGCCCGGGGCGAAGCCGCGGGGCTTGCTGATATCGGCGATGCGGGCGAGGTGGACCTCCACCTTGCCGCCATCCCGGGCCTTGCTGTGGTAGGCCGCCAGCTCGGCAGCGCGCTCCAGCACGTGGCGCGGCAGCTCGCTGAGCTTGTCGGGATTGCGGATCACCACGTGGCTGCCGGGCACACTGGCCACGTGCAGCCAGAAGTCCGTGTTGTCGGCCACCTTGAAGGTGAGCTGGTCGTTCTCTGCGTCGCCCTTGCCGATGAGCACCTCGAAGCCGTCCACCATGACGCTCCGGAAGGCCACGCCCTTGCCATCCTTCCGCTTACCTTCTGCCTGCATCCGCTTCGTCCCCTTGTCCTTCGCCGGGCCCTTGCCCTTGGCCGCGCCCTTGCCAATGGTTTGTCTCGCGGGTGGGGGTTCCAGCGCAAGGCCCCCGCCTTCGGCCTCCAGCCGCTTCACCCAGGCGGCCCGCTCACGGCCGAGTTCGGCTTCCAGCTCGGCCACCCGTGCGAGGCCCCGCTCCGCCTTCTTGGCCACGGCGAACCAGGCCTGGACGGCGGTTTCCGCCTGGGTTCCTTCAGGAAGCTCGATGCGCGTGCCGTCCAGCAGCACCGCTTCCCGCGTGACGCCCTTCAATCGGTAGAGTTCCGCCGACAGGCGCTGGGCCTGGAGCTTCAAGGGCAGCACCCCCAGATGCTTCGCCCGGTCCCGGGCCAGGGCCTGGGCCAGGCGTTCCATGCGGGCGGCCTCGGCCTGTCGTCTGCGTTCCACCGCTGCCCGGGCAGGCTCGAGGACGAGGGCCTCGGCTCGGGCCTCGGACCAGGCGCGGTGCCGATCCAGCAGACCGCCCTCACCCTCGAGCACCTCGGGGATCTCCCCCGCCAGGGCGCGCTCGAGGTCGGAGCCCCAGCGCTCCCGCCAGCGGCGGAGGGGGGGCGGGTCTTCCTGCGGCTCCGGGGCCGCCGCCGGAAACGGGGCCCCCAATCCCAGGCGGGGCACCAGCACGTCCAGGCCATCCACCCGGATGCCGGCCCGGCCGGGAATGGCCTGGAAGGCCAGGCGCAGGGTCTCCAGGCGGCCGGTGATGGCCCGTCGCTGGAACAGAAGGCCCAACCAGCGTTCCCGGGGATCTCCTTCGACGGCCTTCAGGCGGGCCCCCGAAAGCACGGGGCCCCACAGCTTCCCGCTGTCCCGGGGGGTTTCCGCCTGGAGGCGCAGCCAGGCCGGGTGGTTGGCGTCCAGCAGCCACAGTTCGGGCCGCGGCTGCAGCAGCAATACCCAGCCCTCGGCGGCCTTCCGCCCGGCCCAGCGCAGGCCCAGGGCCCGACCCGAGGCCCAGACGGACTCCAGGGGGAGTTCCCCGCGCTCGCGGAGCCAGGCCCGTCCCAGGGCTAGAATCAGGGGAGCATCCACGAACTCACCTTTCTCTGTTCTTTCCACCCGACGATGGCCATGATGGGGCAGCCTCCCTGCCCCAGCATCCCATGCCCGGCCCGGGGATGGCCCGGACCGCCATTCACCGCCGGAACTCCTTTCACTGATACTGGACCCCATGACGATTGCCGCCCCCAAGGCCTCCAAGACCCTCCAGGTCCTACTGGTGGACGACAACCCTATCCAATTGAGCCTCCTGCACCACCTCTTCCAGCGCCATGGGCACACCACTCTGGAAGCCAAGAACGGCGCCGAAGCCCTCATCGTCCTCGCCACCGAATGCCCGGATGTGGTGGTCAGCGACTGCGTCATGCCCCTCCTGGACGGCTATCAGCTCTGCCGCCTCCTCAAGGACGATCGGGCCACGCGCAACCTGCCGGTGCTCCTGCTGACCGCCCAAGGCGTGGGCCTGGCGCGCTTCTGGGCCAAGACCTGCGGGGCGGACCGCTTCCTGGTGAAGGGGCGGGACCTGGACCATGTGGTGGAGGCAGCCACCTCCCTCGTGGAGCAGACGGACCGAGTGCGCCCGCTTCCCGGCACCCCCAGACTGGCCCAGGAGAATTTCGGAGTGGACGCCATCCAGCGCCGTCTGGCCCAGGCCCTGGAGCAGCGGGTGGTGGAGACCGCGCTGCGCGATTCCATTTCCCGGCTCTACACCGTCGAACACGACACGCTGCGGCTCATCCGGGGCTTCATCGAGATCCTGCAGGAACTCGTGCTGCCCGGCGCCCTCCTGGTGGCCTACATGGGCGAGGAGGGGACTGTCTGCCACGGCGTCCACGGGACTTCCTCCAGCGATGAGGACCGGAGGGCCCTGGAGACCGCCGCGCTCCAGCTCGCCCCCATCGGTGTTCCGGCAGAGTGCCACTGGCATCCCGTCGATGATGGCGATGAGCGCCGCCGCGCCCTGCGGGATCCCATCCTGCGGGTCCTGCCCGCCCTCATGCCTGGCTACCCCGCCGTGGGCGCCCTGGGGTTCTTCGCCGAGCGTCGTTCGGTCGAGGAGTACGAGCGGCTGTTCGAGATCGCCAACGAGGAACTGGGCCGCCTCCTCACCCTGGAGGACTCCCGCCTGCGCCTGTACCACCAGGCCATCCGCGACCCCCTGACGGGCCTGTTCAACCGGCGCCACATCCTCGACATGCTGAAGATCGAGGTGGACCAGTGCGGACGCTTCGGCCAGAACCTGTCCCTGATGCTCATCGACCTCGATCACTTCAAGGCGGTGAATGACCGCTTCGGCCACGCCACCGGCGATCAGGTGCTCAGCGTCATGGCGCAGCGCATGTCCTTCGGGCTGCGGAAGGTGGACCAGCTGGGCCGCATCGGCGGCGAGGAATTCCTGGCCTATGGACCCCAGACGGACATGGAGGGCATCCGGGCGCTGGCAGAGCGGCTCCGCGAGCACGTCACCCTGGAACCCCTGCCGGGCCTCCCCCAGAACGACCGGGTGACCTTGAGCGTCGGCCTCGCCACCTGGGAAGGCACCAGCGACACGTTGGAACGGATGCTGGCCCGGGCGGACAAGGCCCTCTACCAGGCCAAGGCCGCGGGCCGGGACCGCGTCATCGGCTGATTCCCGGGCAGCCCCAGGTCTCTTGACACGGCCTGGACCGCCACCACATGATTCCATACGCTTCCGTATGGAGACCTCATGGCCGACCTGCCACTGAATCAAGATGGATCGCAGGACCTTGCCAGCCGGGTGGCGCGCCTGGAGGCACAGGTGGCCTGGCTCCTCCAGCGGCAACAGGCGCCCACGGCTCCGACCACCACCCCGCCCCCTCCACGGCCGCGGCCCGTCCCCGCCCCACCCCGGAAGCAGCTGTCCCCGGTGGTGTGGATCGCCGGCGCCGGGGCCTCGATCTTCCTCGTGGGCGCCATCTTCTTCTTCCGTTGGGCCATCCAGCAGGGCTGGCTGGGCGCCGAACTCCGCTTCCTGCTGGGCCTGCTGGCCGGGGGCGCCATCGCCGCGCTGGCGGCGAAACTGATCCTCGGGCACAACCGCCCCCTGGGCGTGGCCCTGCTGCTGGCGGGCCTGGGAACCCTGCAGTTCACCTTTCGGGCCGGGGCCATGGCCTACCACTTCTACCCAGCCTCGCTTGGCCTTGCGGCCGTGGCCCTGGTGACGCTGGTGGCAGGCGGGCTGGCGGCTCGGGGCCGCAGCGGCGGGGCCCTGACGGTGGCCCTGGTCTCGGGCCTGGCCGCGCCCCTGGTCTTCAGCCAGGGCGGCCACCACGAAGTGGCGCTGGCGATCTATCTGGCGGTGCTCATGGCCGCCGCCCTGGCCGTCCCCTATCTCGCGGGCACTGGAGGTGTCTGGCATGGCGCCCGGTGGACGGCGCTGATCGGCACCTGGCTCCTGCTGCTCTCCGCCTGCGCTGAGGTCACCAAGGCGGACGCCACGATGCTGGCGGGCCTGTTGGTCCTCCATCTGGCCTTGGCCGGGTGTTGGAGTTGGCTGCCCGGCCGGGAGGAGAAGCCTGGCACTCCCACCGTGCTCTGGCTCGTCGCCTCGATCTTCGCCACATCCTACGGGTGGCTGCTGTGGAAACAGCTCGGCCTCGCCCCCGAAGCGTTCGCCCTGCCCGTCCTCGCGATCGCCACCCTGAATCTGGCCCTGGTGAAGCCGTTGCGTCGTCGCCTGGAGAGCCGCCAGGCGGACTGGGGCCTCCTCGCCCTGGCTGCGGGGCACCTGGCCCTGGCCGTTCCGGTGGCCCTGGCCTGGCGCTGGGTCGGCCCGCTCTGGGGCGCCTTCGCCCTGGGCCTGGCCTGGGCTTCGCTCAAGGCCGAAGCCGGCGATTTCACCCAGGAAGCCACCGCCCTGCGTTGGCTGGCGGCGGGCATGGCCCTGCTCACCACCCTGCGCTGGGCCATCCATGGCCTGGACGGCCTGTTCTCCTTCGGCGGCGGGCTGACGCCCGTCTTCAACCCTGCCTTCGCGGAAGGGGCCTTGGCCTCTGTCGCCTGGTTCCTGCTCACACGAAGGGGCGGCCCGCTCGGCCTGATCTCCTTCCTCGCACTGGAGGTGACGGCCAACGTGACCTTGGCCTTCGAGGCCGCCCGCCTGGTGCAATGGCTGCAGGCACCCCGCGCCCCGGGTTGGGGCTGGGGGCCCTCACGGGCCGCTTCCATCGCCATGACCCTGGTCTGGGCCCTCTCCGGCGCCTGGCAGTGGATGCGTGGCCTGGGCCAGCGTGACACCGCTCGCCGGGCGCTGCTGGCGGCCGGCTATGCCTGGATGGGGATCGCCAGTTTCAAGCTCATCGTGTCCGATCTGGACCGCGCCGACACGCCGCTGCGGGCCCTGGCCTTCCTGGGTGTGGGCGCCATCGGCATGGCCGCCGCCATCCTCGCCCACCGGCACCACCCCGAGGGGAATGCATGAAACCGGCTCTCCTGCTCACGTCCATCCTCTGTCTCGCCTGCGCCCGCGAGGACACCGCCGCTCTGCATCGCCGACCCATCCCGCCGGCTGCCACCAGCGGGTGGGCGCGCCTGCCCCTGGATGCCGACGCCCAGCGCCAGCTCAAAGGCGCCTGGATCGGCGATGCCGCCGGTCGGAGCATTCCCTTCCTGGAAGCCCGCGAAGGCCTCTGGGAATCCCGCACCCTGCCCCTGGAGCATCTGCTGACGGGACGGGATGCCGAAGGCCGACCGACCGTGGAGTTCTCCCTGAAGCTCCCCGAGGGCTGGCAGGTGGGCGAGCGGGAAACGTTGAAGCTCGACTTCGATCTCGAGGGCCGCGCCCCCTGGGTGGCCCAGGTGAAGGCCGAACGCCAGCGCGATGGCGGGGACTTCATCGCCTACGATCCCACCTCGCCAGCGCACCTCTACGACCTGGCGTCTTCCGGCACCCGCCGCACGCTCGTCCTGCCCTGGGATGGCCATCGTTACCGGCTGACCCTGGCGGCCTCCCAAGGCGAGGCCCCGCGGATCCGTGGCCTTTCGGTCCGCGCGGAAACACGTCCCGAGGCCCTGGAGACGGAACTGGCCCTCGACGGGACCCTCACCCCCGAACCAGGCCAGCCCCGCACGTGGCGGCTGACGCTGCCGGACACGGAGCGGGTGGTGGGCCTGGATCTGGTCCTGGCACCGCCCGCGGCGCCCCTCGCGCCGGAGATCCGTCTGGGAGAAGGCCCGGCGGCGGAGCGGCCCTGGGCCTGCAGCGACCTGGTGTGGAATCTCCCGGCCCTCCGCACCCGCTCCACCCGCATCGCCCTGATGCCCGCGTTGGTGAAGACGATCACCGTCAGCCTGCCCGAGGGCGCCACACCGCAAAGCCTGCGCGTCCTGGTCCGGCGGCAGACGCTGATCCTTCCTGAGGAGGCGGGGCAGGCTTACGCGCTGCACCTGGGCGGCGAGGCGAAGCCTGCCCCCGGCAACCTGGGCGCCCTGCCCTCCCTCCGCGCCCTGGCCTCGACCGCGCCCTTGGTCCTCGGCCCCAGGGAACCCGATCCCCAGGGCCTCCCGCGCCGCATCGGCGCCGATGAGCGGGCGCGGCCCTGGATGCCCTGGGTGGCGGGTATCGCCGTGCTGATGCTGGCTGCCGTGGCCTGGCGACTCCTGAAGGGACCCTCTGCCGGATGAGGCTCCCCGCCCTCCTGCTTGCGGCCCTCGCACTAACGGGCCTTGCCTGCCGCTCACCCCTGACCACCCTGGGGCCGGAACCCGGGGGGCCCATCCTGGCGCTCGACGTTCGCATCGAAGACCACAGCCGGAAACTGGCGCGCCTCAAGGATCCCGGAGGGGAGGTGGACACGCCCGCCACACGCCGGGCCGCCCTGGAGGTCCAGCGCGCGGCCTTTGAGGCGGACCTGCGCGCGGAAGCCGCCGCCCGGGGCCTGCACCTGGATCCAGCCGCGGACCTGCGCCTGGACCTGACCATCACCAGCCTGGGCGAGGTGCGGACGAAGTACATCGCCTGGGGCATCGCCAGCGGCGTGGGCTGGGGCGTGGGGGTGGGCCTGCTGGCCCACGACCCGCGGCTGGCCGTGGGCCTCGGCCTCTACGAGGTGCTGGAGGAGAGCGCCTTCTGGATTGGCGGCTCGGTCCTCGTGGGCCGGTGGTCCAGTCCAGCGGTGGTGGAGGCACGGCTCTTTCGCGCCGGCGAGGAGAAGCCGCTCTGGAAGGAAACCTACTACGTCTTGTGGGCCAGCCGGGAGCTGAAGGCCTTCCCCCCCATCGAGCAGGCCCGGCGCGAGCGCCAGCTCCAGGCGTCTCTTCGGAAAGCCATGGCGCAGCTCTTCCACGATCTGGAAGCCATGCCCGGCTTCCCCCCCGCGGTCAGCCCTCCGGCACCGGAGCGGCGGGCCCCATCCGCAGCTGCACCAGCGCCACCGCTCCCAGGATGATGGCCATGCCGAGCACCTGGCGCAGGCCGAAGGCCTCGTGCAGGATGAGGCTGCCCAGCAGGACGGCCACCAGCGGGTTCAGGTAGGCGTAGGTGCCCATCTTCGCCGGGGGCCAGACCTTGGCCAGATAGACGTAGGCGGAGAAGGCCAGCATGGAGCCGAACAGGGCCAGGTAGACGGCCGCCCCCAAGGCTTTGTGGGTGAGCGGTCCCCGCAGGAACCCGCCGGTGAGGGGCGCGACCGTGAGTCCGATGACCGCTGCGGTGGCCATCTGGATGCCCACGTTGGTGAGCAGCCCACCGCCGTGGACGAAGTGTTTCCCGTGCAGCGTGCCCCAGGACCAGATGATGGGGGCCGCCACCAGGGCCGCAAGCCCGCCCGAGTGAACGCGCGCATCGCCCGAAGGCCACACCAGCACGACGACGCCGGCCAGCCCCAGCAGAAGCCCCATCCAGCCCTTGGGGCCCAACGGCTGTTTCGCCATGGAGAAGACCGCCAGCCACAGGGGCACCAGCGCCGCCAGCACCGCCGCCAGGCCCGATGAGACGTGCAGCTCAGCCCAGGAGACCAGCGCGTTGGAACCTCCCAGCAGCAAGGCCCCCACGATCATGAGGTGGGGAAGCTCCCGGGCCGGGGGCCAGGGCTCCCGCCGCAGCCGCCCCATCGCCAGGGCGAGCACCGAGGCAAGGGAGAAGCGCGCCGCCACCAGGCCGTAGGGCGTGAAGGACTCCAGACCCAGGGCGATGGCGAAGTACGTGGAGCCCCAGACCACCGCCACGGTGAGGTAGGCGAGCCAGCCAAGCATCAGGACCTCTCCGGGTTGGATCCGGAACCGGAGGCACGCTCCACGCGGCAGACCCGCAGGTGGAAGGCGCCATACCACCGCTCCCGCCCCAGGCGCTGGGCCACCGCATGCTCAGCGTGGGCCTTCCAGGCCGCAATGGCGGCCTCGTCCTTCCAATACGACACGGTGATGCCGAAACCATCGGCATCCCGGGCACTCTCCACCCCGAGGAAGCCCGGCTGAGTGCGGGCGAGCTCGACCATCCGCTCGGCCATGGCCCCATAGCCCTGATCACCCTCCGTCCGCTGGCTGCTGAAGATCACGGCGAAGTAGGGCGGCTCGGGTGTCGCCGCGATCACTTCTTGGCCTTCTTCCCCTGGCCATCGCCGGGGAAGGGGCTCGGTCCGGCCTTCTCCCAGTGCGTCTCCAGCACGATGGTCGTGCGGGTGGTGACCATGGGCCCCAGGGCCCGGATGCGGCGCAGGCGCTCGGCGATGCCCGCGGGCGTATCCGCCACGACCTTCAACATCAGGGCATCCTCGCCGGCCACCGTGTGGGCCTCCAGGATGTCGGGTTCATCTTCGAGCGCCTTGATGAAGCGCTGCTCGATGGCCTCGTTGTTGTCCTTGTAGCGCACCGCCACGAAGGCCACGTTGGGCTTGTTCACCGCCGCCGGTGCCACCCGGGCCGCGTAGCCCGCGAGGACGCCCTCGGCCTCTAGCCGCTTCACGCGGTCGATGATGGTGGGACGGCTCACGCCGAGCCGCTCCGCCAATTCAGCGTGGCTCATGCGGCCTTCCTGCTGGAGCAGGGCCACCAGACGCCGGTTCAGATCGTCTTCCATCAACGTCTTCGCCATGCCGGACTCCTGGAAATGGGGTTTGTGAGATCTATTGAACACTGTGCAAGACTACCCATCAATACGGATGACAACCCGTAAATGACCCAGGTCGAGGTAAAATGCAGGCAGAGGTGCACATGGACTTCACCCGACCCTTCACTGGCCAGAGCTTCTTCCTGATCGCGGGGCCCTGCGTCATCGAAAGCCGGGAGCACGCCCACCTGATGGCCTCCAGCCTGCGGGATCTGGCGGAGGCCCGGGGCATCCCCTTCATCTACAAATCCAGCTTCGACAAGGCCAACCGTACCAGCCGCGACAGCCACCGGGGACCCGGCATGGAGGGGGGGCTCGACATCCTGGCGGAGGTCCGCAGCCGCTATGGCGTGCCGGTGCTGACCGACGTGCATGAGAGCGACCAGTGCGCCCCGGCGGCCCAGGCCGTGGACGTGCTCCAGATCCCGGCCTTCCTCTGCCGCCAGACCGACCTGCTCCTGGCCGCCGCAGCCACCGGACGCACGGTGAACCTGAAGAAGGGCCAGTTCCTCGCGCCCTGGGATCTGAAGCACGGCGTGGAGAAGCTGAAGTCCGTCCCCGGCCACGGCCCGGTCTGGGTGACCGAGCGCGGGTCGAGCTTCGGCTACGGCAACCTGGTCGTCGATTTCCAGAGCTTTCCCCACCTGCGGAAGACCGGCTGCCCGGTGGTTTTCGACGCCACTCACAGCGTGCAGAAACCCGGTTCCCTGGGGGCCACCACCGGCGGGGCCCGGGAAATGATCCCCACCCTGGCCCGGGCCGCGGCTACGGCCGTGGATGGTTTCTTCTTCGAGGTGCATGACTGCCCCGAAAAGGCCTGGAGCGACGGACCGAACGCCATGAGATTGGAGCAGTTCGGCGCCCTGCTGGACGAGCTGCTGGTGCTCTGGAGGGCGGGCCGCGCCGCGGCACAGCTCGATCCCGCCGGCCAGTGAGGGGGCGGTGATGGCCGAGCCGGTCAAGGCCGGGCGCGCCCTGGAGTTGCGCCCCCTGCGCCTGCGCGACGCCAGGGCCTTGTTCGCCCTGGTCGACGCCAACCGGAACCGCCTGCGCCGCTGGCTGCCCTGGCCCGAGGCAAACCGCAGTTTGCAGGATTCCCGCGCCTACATCCTGCGCGTGCGCGCCCAGGCCAAGCTGGGCGCCGCCCTCCCCTTCGGGCTCTGGTGGAAGGGAAGCCTGGTGGGCGTGGCAGGCTTCGTATGGATCGACCCCGCCAACAGAAGCGCCGCCATCGGCTACTGGCTGACCCAGGATGTGGAGGGGCGCGGCCTGATGACCGCCGCCGTCTCCGCGCTGCTCCGGCATGGCTTCCGCGTCCTGAAGCTCAATCGCATTGAAATCCGCGCGGGCGTCCGCAACCGCCGCAGCCGTGCCATCCCCGAGCGCCTGGGCTTCCGCCATGAGGGCACCCTGCGGCAGGCGGAACGCCTTGCAGACCGCTATGTGGACCACGCCGTCTACGGGTTGCTGGCCGGGGAGTGGAAGCCTTAGCGCAACCGGAAGGGCATCGTCAGCTTGAACCGCGCGTACTGGGGCATGCCATTGAGTAGGGCTGGCTGGAACTTCCAGTCCAGCGCATAGCCGATGGCCGTCAGGAGCAGGGGGCCCGGGCCCTCCAGTGCCTCGGCCCGAGAGACCAGGCCCTCGGGATCGACCACCAGCTCGATGACCACCGTTCCCTGCACGCGATGCATCTTCGCGGAGGTCGGATAAGGCGGCGCGGGCGGCTGGTACTTGACCCGGATCTGGCTGAAATCGAAGTCGACTGCCTTGCCGGTCGGAGCAGCGGGAGGGGTCTTGGGCGTGCTGGCGGCCACCGACCCCTGGGCCGTCTTCGGTGCGGAAGGCCGGGGTGTGCTGACCAGGAGTTCGGCGAGGGTTCGGCGGACCGTGGCCCGGAGCAATTCCTGGAACTGGCCCTCGCCCTTCTGGCCCACCACATGCCCGAGGAACCCGATGCGCTGGGGCTTCCCGGGCTCGTTCGCCGCGAGTTCGCGGTCGGCCCAGAGTGAGCAGCGTTCACTGGTCTGGCACAGGTAGAGATCCGCTCCCACTCGGACGGTCTGGATCTCGAGCTTCACGTGGAACGTGTCCCGAGGGGCCGCTTCGGAAGCCTCGACCTGCCTCAGGCCACTCCGGTCGAGCAGGGCCTGGATCTCTGCCTGCAGCTGCTCCAGAGGCAAGGTCGCCGCACCGTCCAAGGGCTTTTGCATGACCTGGAAGACCACCTTGCTTGGCACCGTTCCGGACTCGGAGGCTGGCATATCCGTCAGATGGAAGGGTACCTGGAGATCGCATTGCACTCTGGCCGGCTGGCCATCGATAGTGACTGGCTGGAAGATCCAGGAACCGAGGAAAGCTTCTGCCGCGCCGCGGAGCAGCGCCGGTCCCTCCAGAGCCTGGGCCCGTTCCACGCCTCCCTTGACTCCGATCGTGAGTCTCAAGAGGACCGTCCCCTGAACGTTCGCGAGGCGGGCCAGCGGCGGGTAGATCGGCGCCGGTGGGTGGTGGCGCGCGACGAGGCGTGAGAATTCCCAAGGCACGGGAGCCGTCCCCACGGGCTCGCCGAGGGGCCCCGCCTGGACGCGAACCGTGTCGGACGGGGCCTGGGCCGCCGCCGGGGAACCAAACCACAGGCAACACAAAACGCAGATGACGGGACGCATGCTGGCCTCGGGGAGCATCGGCCAGTATAAGGGCTCCGCGTGGAACCTACTCCAGCCCCGCCGCGTAGGTGAGGTTCAGTAGGGCCATGGCCCGGGTCACCTTGCCCACGCTGTTCTTGGTGGTATCGGTGTAGGGGATGCCACGACGGTCCAGGGCCTCATAATCGAAGTTGCCGTCGCCGCTGAGGTCGAAGCAGAGGGCGCCATCCTTGATCCACTCCGTGCGGATCTGGTACCCGGGGGCGGGTACGGCGCTCACGATGACATCGGCCATGCGGATGAAGCCTTCGAGGTGCGCCTGGTTGGTGGCGGCGTGGCAGAGGATGGGAGTGGCCTTGAGGTTGGCCACCATGGCCGTGAGGGGTCGGCCGATGCGCAGGCTGTCGTTGATGACGAGCACTGTCTTGCCCACCAGCCAGCCTTCCCCGAACCCGCGCTTCAGCGTCTTCACGATGGCCCGGGCCGTGCAGGGCGTCATGCAGCGGTGCTGGGTGCCGTCGTCCATGCGCTTCCGGTACTTGTTCAGGTAGCCGATGTTGATGGAGTGCAGGCCTTCGATGTCCTTGCCGGGATCCACCAGGTCCATCACCTCGTCGTCCTTGATCTCGGGGTAGCGCAGGGGATAGAAGATGAACACCCCGTGGGTCTTCTCGTCCTGGTTCAGACGGGCGATGAGCTTCACCAGCTGCATGCCGTTCTCCACGCGCAGGTCCGCGGCGTTGATGCCCAGATCCTCGCAATCCTTCATGAGCCAACGCTGGTAGGTGACGCTGCCGGGATCGTGGCTGCCGAGGATGACCCCCAGGCCCGGCGAGAAGCCCAGCTTCTTCACGCTTGAGCGCACCAGGTCCAGGTAGTGCCGGGCGGTCTCCTGGCAGTCGAGCTTCCCCGTGAGCGTGGTGGGCATACGGCACCTCACCCTTCAGTTTATCCGTCCGGCGCGTCTTCCGGAGGGCGGGGCTCTATCCTGGTGCCATGCGTTCATCCAAGCCTCAACCCCGCGAGCTCCAGGCCCGGCTCCGCACCGCCTATCCCGACGCCCGCTGCGCCCTCGACCACCGGGATCCCTTCCAGCTGGTGGTGGCCACCATCCTCAGCGCCCAGTGCACGGACGCCCGGGTGAACCTCACCACACCCGCCCTCTTCGCCCGCTTTCCCGACGCGGCAAGCCTGGCGGAGGCCCGCCAGGAGGACGTGGAAGCCCTCATCAAATCCACGGGATTCTTCCGCAACAAGGCGAAGAACCTCATCGGACTCGGACAGGCCCTGATGGCGCGACATGGTGGTCAGGTGCCCTCGGCGCCCGCTGCGTTGGGAGCCCTGCCGGGTGTGGGCCAGAAGACGGCCAATGTCGTCCTGGCCAACGCCTTCGGCGTGCCGGCCCTGGCGGTGGACACCCACATCTTCCGCGTGGCGCGCCGGCTGGGCCTGTCGAAGGCCACCACGCCCGAGAAGGTGGAAGCCGATCTCTGCCGCCTCTTCCCCCGGGAAGACTGGATCGAGCTGCACCATCAGCTCATCTTCCACGGCCGCCGCATCTGCGACGCCCGCCGCCCGGACTGCGCCGCCTGCCCCCTGCTGGACCTCTGCCCCACGGGGCTCGGGCAGATGAAGGATCCGCACCTGGGTGTGAGGCTGGCTTTGGCCAGTCCTCAGGCTTCAGTCCCCAGGCCTCGGGCCGCGGCACCCGCCACGCAGGTTCCAACGGATGACGCCCCCCAACGCATCGTGAGCCTCGTGCCGTCGGTGACGGAACTGCTCGTGCAGTGGGGGCTGGCGGCCCGACTGGCGGGGCGCACGCGCTACTGCATCGAACCCAAGTGGATCCGCAATACGGTGCCCGCCGTAGGCGGCACCAAGAACCCCGACCTGGACCGGATCCGGGACCTGGCACCGGATCTCGTAATCCTCGAACGGGACGAGAACCCGAAAGAGGTGGCCGACGCCCTCACGGCCCTCGGCCTTCCCTGGCTGGCCCTGGAGATCCGCACGGTGAAAGACTGCGTCGCCGCCCTGCGGGAACTCGGCATCCGCCTGGGAGTACCCGAGGCCGGCGAGGCGCGCGCCACCGCCCTGGAAGCCTCGTTGAAGGGCCGCCGCCGCAAGGGCCCCCGGGCCCTGGTCCTCATCTGGAAGGAGCCCTGGATGAGCGCCGGGCCCGATACCTACCTGGGCGACCTGCTGCGCCAAGGCGGCTTCACGCCCATCGGCCCAGACCGTTACCCCGTGCTGTCGGAAACGGACCTGGAGGTCCTCGCCCCCGAGGTCATCCTCCTCCCCACCGAGCCCTACCGCTTCAACCGCCGGCACCAGGCGGAGCTGCAGAGGCGCTTCCCACACGCAGCCGTGCACCTCATGGATGGCCAGGCCCTGACCTGGTACCTCAGCAGGACGGAAGCGGGCCTCGACCTGGTGCGAGGCTTCCGATAGCCAGGGCGGTCCACGCCCCTCGAGAGGGGTTGCCTGTCCTGCCGCACGCGGAGCTGCACATCGGCTGTACGGATGGCTTTGTCGGCCACGCGCTCATGCGGGCGCTCCTGGAGCGGGTCCTGACCCCTGCTCGGATGGCGACCGAAGCCGTGAAGCCCGGCCAGCCATAGCCTCGTCAATCGAGGTATTATGACCAGCGAGCCTGACCCCGCCGGAGGATCCATGCCCCTGCCCCTGATCTGCCTGATGACGGCCCTGCCCGCGCTCCAGGCCCCGGCCCCCGCGGCGGGCCCTCGGGCCGTGCTTGATGCCGCCAGGGCGAAAGTCAAAACCGTGATGGAAGCCCGCGCCGCCTTCATGAAGGCCGGCGGCAACACCAAGGACTTCAAGGGCGACTGCGGCAAGGAACTGGCGGACCTTGATGCCCGCCTGGCCGTCGAAAAGCGTCTCGACATGCGGCAGGCCCTGCTGGTCAGCAAGCTGTTCCACCTGCAGCTGGCCAAGGCCCAGCCGACGCCCGCCCTCCTCGACCAGGTGCGCCAGGAGGTCCCCCCCACCGCTGCCGCCTGGAGCCTGGATCCCGGTCTGCTCTCAGCCCGCGCCGCCGCCGATCCCAAGGGCTGGGACGCCTATGTGGCTGAGGCCCGCATGAAGCATGCGGATGCCGGCCTCCGCCGCACCTTGCTCTTCGACCACTTCCTGGCGCGGTTGGAGGCGGGGGACGAAGCCGGCTGGAAGGCCGCTTTCGACGCCATCCAGACCCAGTTCCCCGGCAGCCCCCTGGCCCAGAGGGCCCAGACCTTCCTGGATGCGGAAGCCAAGACAGGACCGGGCCGTCCCGCCCCAGCCTTCAGCCTGAAGGCCCTGGATGATCCCAAGACCACCTACACGCTCGACACCTTCAAGGGCAGGTACGTGCTCATCGACTTCTGGGCCACTTGGTGCCCGGATTGCCGGGTCGAGCTGCCCGGCTTGCACGCCGCCTGGGCCAAGTTCAAGGCGAAGCCCTTCGAGATCCTCTCCCTCTCCTTCGACCGCCGCCTCGAACACGTGGCGCCCTTCCGCCAGCAAGCCGCCACGCCCATGCCCTGGAAGCACGCCTACATCGAGGGCGGATTCAAGAATCCCCTGGCCGACGCCTACGGCGTGATGGGCATCCCCAAGGCTTTGCTCATTGGCCCCGATGGGAAGATCGTGGCGGCCGGAGCCCAGCTGCGAGGAGAGAACCTGGAGAAGACGCTGGAGCAGTTCCTGGGCAAGTAGCATTCGGCTGAATCCGCTGTGCGGATTCAGATAGGGCCCGCGTCCGCGGGCCCTCCTTATTTGCCTTCGAGCCAGGCCTTCATGGTCTCGGGTTTCTGGAACCCGAGGATGCGGCGCAGTTCCTTGCCGTCCGCGTCGAGCAGGAGCACGGTCGGGTAGCTGCGAATCTGCAGCTTCGCGGCCAGGTCCTTGCGCTTGGCGTCGGTATCGATGCGGATGGGCACGGCGTTCGCGGTGATCCATTGCTTCAGCGCGGCGTCGGGCCAGGTCTTCTCGTCCAGTTCCTTGCACTGGGCGCACCAGTCGGCGTAGATATCCACCAGCACGACCTTGTGCTCGGCCTTGGCCTTGGCGAGCGCGCCTTCGAGATCCTGCTCCATCCAGCCGGCGTGCTCGTCCGCCAGGACCGCCGCGCCGCCCTTGGGTAGCAGGTCCACCTTCAGGTAGGTTTCCACGGTGCGCACGCCCAGCAGCAGGGCCAGCGCCAGCATCAGGAGGGCAAAGCCCTTGCGCAGCTGGCCCACCAGCCCTTCGGCCGCCTCGAAGGCGCCGAACACCGCCGCGCCCGCGAGCATCACGAGGGTCCACATGGCGAAGTTCGCCCAGTCCGGCACCACGAGTCGCACGTTCCAGGCCGCGAAGCCCAGCACCACCAGGCCCATGCCCTGCTTGAACCGCGTGAGCCACTCGCCGCTCTTGGGCAGCGCCGCCGAGAAGGTGCCCACTGCCAGGAACAGCACGCCCATGCCCAGGGCGAAGACGAAGAGCTGGAGGCCGCCCATGAAGACATCCCCCCGCTGAGCGATGCCCACCAGTACCGCGCCGATGACGGGGCCCACACAGGGTGCCGAGATGGGACCTAACACCAGGCCCATGAGGAAGGCGCCGCCGAAACCCTTGCGGGAACCGTCGCCCTGCAGCTTCATGGCGAGGCCCGGGGGCAGGGCGATCTCGAAGGCCCCGAAGAGCGACAGCGCGAAAGCCGCGAAAAGCAGGGACACCGGGATGAGGAAGGCCGGCTTCTGCGCGAAGGCCCCGAAGGCCGCGCCGCTGCGGGCCGCCAGCACGCCCAGCGTCGTGTAGGTGACCGCCATGCCCAGCACCAGCATGGCCGACAGCGCGAAGCCCTTGGCCTTGCCGCTGCCCTTGGCCCCCACGATGGCCATGGTGATGGGGATCATCGGGTATACGCAGGGGGTAAGTGAGGCCCCCATGCCCGCGAGGAAGACCAGCAGCAGGGACCAGACCAGACCCGAGTGCTCGGATGCGGGCGCAGGCGTGGCCGTCTGCGCCGGGGGAAGAGAGGAAGCCACGGGGGCTGCAGGTTCTACAGCTTTTTCCACCGGAGAAACCGCGGGTTTCTCCAGCACCACGGCCGCCGAAGCGGCAGCCGGAATCTCCCCCGCCTTCACCTCCAGCGTCCGCGTGGTGGGTGGGAAGCAGACGCCACCTTCACCCTCGGTGCAGGGCTGGTAGGTGATCTCCAGCTTCACGGTGCCGGTGAGCCCTTCGCCCCGCAGGGGGATGCGCACGGTGCCGTGCCAGATGCCATCGCCGATCTCATCCTTGGCATCCGTGGCGGGCAAGGGGCCCACCTTGAGGGAGCCGGCCCCGCTCTTCTTGGCCACCTCCATGAAGGAGGCCTTCAGGTGCGCACCGGCGGGCACGGTCAGCACCACGGCCCCCTTCTGGAACCCGAGGTCCACGCTCTTCACGGGGTCGAAGGACGCATCCGCCCTCTGAGCCCAGGCGACAGTCGCCAACAGCAGGCTCAACAGCAGCGTGGTCAGGCTCCGCATGGGTCCTCCAGGAAGGCCCATCTTACATGGCCACGTTCAAGCCGCTCCACCGGCCATCCTGGTGGAAGCCCCGGTGGGCCGGGTCAGGAGAATCCGCCTGCCGCGCGCTGGACGAAGTTCTGGAGGCCCATCTGGCCGATGAGGTCCAGTTGGGTCTCCAACCAGTCCACATGCTCCTCTTCGCTGGCGAGGATCTCCCGGGCGAGATCCCGACTGACATAGTCCCGGATGCCCTCGGCGTAGGCGATGGTCTCCCGCAGATCCTTCATGGCGTCCATCTCCAACGCCAAGTCGCCTTCCAGGACCTCCTTGGGGTTCTGGCCGATGCGGAGCTTGTGCAGGTCCTGCATGCTGGGCAGACCCTCCAGGAAGAGGATCCGCTCGATCAGGCGGTCCGCGTGCTTCATCTCATCGATGGATTCCTTGTATTCGTGCTCCCCCATCTCCTTCAGGCCCCAGTTCCGGCACATGCGGGCGTGGAGGAAGTACTGGTTGATCGCCGTGAGTTCGTTGCGGAGCAACCGGTTCAGGTGCTGGATGAGGGTGGCGTCGCCTTGCATGGGGCCTCCTCGGGAAAGGGGCTCACGATAGCGACTTTTGCCGGTTCTTCACAACGACTTTCAACTGGCCTTGGCGATTCCAGCCGCTTCCCCCCAGGTGGGCCGGCAACGGCCTCGGCAGCCCCAGGGCGTGGCCAGCGGATCCTGAGCCACCCGCACAGGCTCCCCGGCCCGGATGGCCAGCACCGCCTCCGCCATGGCGCCCAGGCAGCGGCCGCAGTCCGGCTTGGCGGCCAAGGCCTCGAAGACCGCCGCCACCGACTCCGCGCCGCGCTCCCGCACGGCCCAGACGACCTGGTCTTCGGTGATGGCGTTGCAGACGCAGAGGAACATGTCCGGCCTCAATCCCCATTTTAATCAAACGAGATAGAGTCTCAATATTAAATATCGTGATCATCGGCACAACCGGTAGCCTGGAGCCATGACGCCAGACTCCCCCTTCCCCTGGTTCGACCCGCTGCTGACCAGGCTCCGCGCCCATCTGGCCAGCGAGCCCTTCCTCCGGGACGCGGCCCATGACCTGGGCCATATCCTGCGGGTGGCGCGTCTGGCCGGAGAGCTGGCTGCCGAGGAGAAAGCCGATGTCGAGGTTTGTGTGGCCGCGGCCCTGCTGCACGACCTGGTCTACCGCCCCAAGAACCATCCCGAATCCCCCCTCACAGCCCGCCTGGCCGCCGAGCAGGTGCCCCTCTGGTGCCGGGAGACGCCGGGCCTGGAGGCGAAGGCGGAGGTCATCGCCGCCGCCGTGGCCACCCACAGCTGGAGTGGGGGCCAGGCCCCCGGCAGTTTGGAGGCAGCCGTGCTCCAGGATGCCGACCGCCTGGAGGCCCTGGGCGCCATCGGCATCGCCCGGGTTTTCGCCACCGGCGCCAGCTTCGGCGCGGGGCTCTGGCACCCGGAGGATCCCTGGGCCGAGGGCCGGGAGCTGGACGACAAGGCCTGGAGCCTGGATCACTTCGAACGCAAGCTCCTCAAACTGGCCGCCGGCATGACCACTGCCGCGGGGCGCCGCCGGGCCGGGGCCCGCCAGCGCACCATGACCGCCTACCTCGACGCCCTCCGCGCCGAACTCCTGCCCGGCGCCCCGGGGCCGATCGTCAAGACCTAATGCCC
Organism: Geothrix campi; assembly: GCF_024609265.1. Taxonomy (GTDB): domain Bacteria; phylum Acidobacteriota; class Holophagae; order Holophagales; family Holophagaceae; genus Geothrix; species Geothrix campi. Next base: position 292,257 of record NZ_JANHMP010000003.1, read on the forward strand.
GCTCCTGAATGGCCGATAGCTATACTCAGCCATGCCCTCCACCCTCTCCCTCCGCCGTCCCTTCGTGGCCGATCATTTCCATGACCTTCCTGGCTTCCAGGAGGATCGCCACGGGCACAACTGGGAAGTGGAGGCCACGGTGGAAGTCCTTGCGGAGGCGGATGAGATCGTCTTCACCAAGGCCCTGGACATGTGGGTGGAGGCCGTCGACTACCACCTGCTGAACCAGATGACCGCCCTGGAGGGGCGCAATCCCACCGCCGAGGCTCTCGCCGAACTGGCCTTCCGCCACCTGCAGAACGCCGCCTTGCGGCCTGTGTCCGTGCGAATCCGCGAGAAGGCCAACTACTGGGCCCTCTGCCGGGAAAGCACGGAACCATGAAGCACGCCCGCGCCACCGCGCTGCTTCCGACCCTGCTCCTGGGCCTGCTCCTGGCGCTGGCGGGTTGCGACCAGCAGGCGACCCCGGGATCGCAGGCGCCGCCTCCCGCAGCCAAGCCCAAGCCCCCCGCCGCATCCAATGTCGGCTGGACCTGGCGTCCGCTGGGCGGGCTGGCCCTCGTGGAGGGCGAAGTGGCCGGTCCCACCGATCTGGTGCTGGAAGGGCGCTCCATCCGGGAGGTGCGCTTCGCCGAAGCAGGGGCCGTGCGCTGGGAACTCTTCCGGCCACCCGAAGGCGAGGCTGCGGTCCTGCGCACAGGGTCCGGCCAGATCCTGGCCCGCTTCGACTTCTCTCGCCCTCCTGCCCCCAGAGCCACCCACCGAACGGCGTCCGGGGACAGGCTCGCTCCTCCCGTCCCACCGCCGGCTCCGCAGACCAGCCTCCCGACCCTCGCCAGGGCCCGCTTCGCGACCACGCCAGTGACAGCCCAGACGGCACGGCCACCGAAGGCCCTCCCGGCAGCGCCAGCCTCCGCCACCAACCTGACCCGCGTCCCCCCCTCACCGGGATCCCCGTTCCAGCTTTCGCCCGGGCCCTTCACTCCGGCCTCCCAGGCCACGTCCTGGCCCGGCATGGGCGAGGCCCTCAACCTCACCCGGGGCCCCGGGGGGCAGAAGCGGCTTCTGCTCAGCTTCGATGGCGGCTCCACCTCCGAGGTCGCCACCGAAGTGCTGGACGCGCTCAAGGCCCGGAGCGTGCGCACCACGATCTTCCTCACCGGGGCCTTCATCCAGCGGTACCCCGCCCTGGTGAAACGCATGGCGGCCGAAGGGCACGAGCTGGGCAACCACACCATGAACCATCCTCACTTTGCGCCGGGCATGAAGCGCGATCCCAAGTGGACCCGGGAGCGGGTGCAGCGGGAGCTGCTGGAGGCCGATGCGGCCCTGGTGCGCCTCCTGGGCCGGCCCATGGATCCCTATTGGCGGGCTCCCTACGGCGAGCACACGGCCGAAATCCGCCGCTGGGCCGAGGAGCTGGGCTACCGGCATGTGGGCTGGAGCGAAGGCGCGGACACCCTCGATTGGGCCACGCCGAATGAGCGCCGCCTCTACCGCAGTGGCGACGCGATTCTCCGCCGCCTCCAGCAACGCCTGAATCGCGACGGCGATGGCATCATCGTCCTGATGCACCTGGGCTCGGAACGGGTCGAGAAGGATCGTCCCTCGGCCGGTCTCGGCGCTTTCATGGACCGGGCGCGGCAGGAGGGGTGGACCTTCGTGCCGGCGGGCACCTTCCTGCACGACCTGGGGAAGCCGGCCTGGGACCCGCAGCTGCGCCTCGCCCTCCTGCAACCTCCCGGCTTCGCGGCCCAGGCCCGCTGACCTCGGCGCCGCTGGGCTACACTGATGCCCAGACACAGTGGAGGCGCATTGCAGGGACTCGGCCGTTGGATGCTGCGGGCGGTGCTGGGCTTCGTGGCCCTGGTGCTGCTGCTTTCCCTGGCCAGCTTCCATCCGCTGGATCCGACCCCCTTCACCCAGGGCGCCGCGGTGGCGGGCGTGCAGAACCTCTGCGGCGTCGTGGGCGCGACGGTGGCGGGCCTGCTGCAGACCCTCATCGGCATGGGGGCGTGGATCGCTCCGCCCTACCTGCTCTGGGAGGCCTGGCCCAGGGAAGGGCACCGCTGGCCCGGCCGCCTGGCTTGGCTGGGCCTGGGCTTGGTCGTATGGACCGCCTTGGGCGCCTTCGGCAGCCGGACCTGGACCGGGCTTGAAGGTGGCGGCACCGTGGAGTTCCGCTGGGGCGGTTGGCTGGGCAGTGCCCTCTGGCCCGCGCAGCGCCGGTTCCTCGGCCCCATCGGACTGCCCCTGCTGCTGCTCCTGGTGGCCCTCATCTGCGCCCTGGTACTGGCCCCCTCTCTGACGCGAGCGCTGGGGAGACTGCTGCACCGCTGGCTGGGTGAAACCGCCTGGCCCTGGATGAAGCCCATGCCGGTCAAGGGATTCCAGGGCTTCCTCGGCATGGTGAAGCGCCCCTTCCTCCGCGGCCGCAACCCCGACCAGCCCGACCTTGACGCTTCAGACGGCGCCGCCCTGCTGGCCCTGGCCCAGCGCCAGCAGGCCCTGGAGGCCCAGCGCGAAGCCCTCCTCAAGGCCGAGCTGGAAACGGCGGAAGCCCGGAAGAAGCGGCCCCCGGTCCGGACCGAAGACCTGCTGCCCGCCATCCAGTCCATCAACCTCGACACCGCCCAGACCCTCATCGAGGCGCAGCCCCTTCCGGCGACCTCCGCGCCGACTGCCGACGCCCCCTTCCGGGCCAAGCTGCTGGCCGAGGCCCCGGCACCGCCCAAACCAAGGCCCACCGTGGCCAAGCCCCAGGTCGCGAAGGACCGCTTCGGCCGGGAAATCGTCCAGCCGCCCCTGCCCCTCATGGAGCCCACGCCGTCGCGCCCGCTGCCCGCCCTTCCGCCCGATGCGGAGCCAGGCCCCGCCGCCCGGGAAACCCTCCCGCCCCGTCGCCTCTTCGATCCCCCGGGCCAGCACGCCAAGGCTGACCTGGCGGCCCTGGAAGCCATCAAGGAAGTGATTGGACAGAAACTGTCCGAATTCAAGATCAAGGGCGCCGTCACCGGCATGCAGCCGGGCCCGGTGGTCACGGTCTTCGAGTTCCAGCCCGATCCCGGCATCCCGCTGTCCCGCATCCTGGGCATGGAGGAGGACCTGGCGCTGGCCCTGCAGGCCGAGGCCGTGCGCATGGACCGCATCCCGGGCAAGAACCTGGTGGGCATCGAGGTGCCCAACCCCAGGCGGGAGATCATCACCTTCCGCGAGGTCATCGACAGCCCGGCCTTCCGCGATGCGCCGGGCCTGCTCCAGCTGGCCCTCGGCAAGGACATCTCCGGCAAGCCCGTGGTGGCCGATCTCAACAAGATGCCCCACCTGCTCATCGGCGGCAGCACCGGCAGCGGCAAGAGCGTGGGCGTGAACGCGATGATCTGCTCCTGCCTCGTGCGCGCCCAGCCCGACGAGGTGAAGCTCATCCTCGTGGATCCCAAGATGGTGGAGTTGGGCGTCTACGAGGACATCCCGCACCTCTGGGCGCCGGTGGTGACGGACATGAAGGAGGCGGGCCGCGTGCTCAAGTGGGTCGTGGCCCAGATGGAGGACCGCTACCGCCGCCTGGCCCTGCTCAGCGTGCGTGACGTGAAGGGCTTCAACACCAAGGTGGCCGAGGCCGGTGGATCGCTCGACATCTCCGAACGCACGCCCAATCCCCGCTGGCCCGACCGGCCCTCCGTGCTGGAGCTCATGCCCCACGTGGTGGTGGTCATCGACGAGCTGGCGGACCTGATGATGGTGGCCCGCAGCGAGGTGGAGGACAGCATCGCGCGCATCGCGCAGAAGGCCCGGGCCGTGGGAATCCACCTCATCCTCGCCACCCAGCGGCCCAGCGTGGACGTGGTCACCGGCGTCATCAAGGCCAACCTGCCCAGCCGCCTCAGCTACCGCGTGCGTACCAAGATCGACAGCCGCACCATCCTGGATTCCGGCGGCGGCGAACAGCTGCTGGGCGCCGGCGACGCGCTCTTCCTGCCCAACGGCGCCAGCCATCCGAAGCGCATCCACGCGCCCTTCCTCACGGAAGAGGAGACCCTGCGCCTCGTCACCTGGCTGCGGGAACGCGGCCGGCCCGACTACAACCAGGCCCTCATCAGCGCCATGGAGACCGAGGAGGAGACCGCCCTCTTCGACGAGGCGGAGATGGGCGGCGGCGACGATATCTACGTGCGCGCCCTCGCCGTGGTGCGACGGGAACGGAAGGCGAGCACCAGCCTGCTCCAGCGCAAGCTGAACCTGGGCTATGGCCGGGCGGCGCGGCTGATCGACCGCATGGAAGAAGAGGGCATCGTCGGGCCGGACCGGGGCGCAGGCAAACCGCGGGAAGTCCTGGTCGAGGCCGAATAGGCACATGCGCTTGGGCTTCGCTTCCAGCGCTAAGGAGCTGGAACGCAGAGCCGCAGAGGCGCACAGAAGACGCAGAGAAAAGCAAATAGCATGTTTGCCACCGATGGACACCGATTGAAAGCGGATCAAGAAGACGGGGGAGGCGATCGGAAGGGTCGCTCGCGCCGCAGCACGGGCGTGAATGGGTCGACGCCTCGGGACCATCCTGCCGTTCTCAATTCTTTTATCGGTGTTCATCAGTGTGCATCGGTGGTTCCCCTTTCTCGTGCGCTTGGGGTTGTCCGAGCCGCGGGAGGGGCGCGGGATCTGGAGGAGCGCGACAAGTACCGGTTCCAGTGGTTGGCCTGCTCCCTGGTGGACGCCCAGTCCTTCCTGGGCAAGAAGAAGGTGGAACCGCCCAGCCTGTTCACGGACGAGAACTGATCTCAGTCTGACCGGCTCGTCACGCCTGTATTTTCATTCCATCGCAAGGTGGGCTGAAGCTTCCACCACGGTGTCCATAGACCGTGGTCACAATCCACCTGCACGCATGGGCAAACAACCATAGACTCCAATCGTACTTGACCGATGGAGAGTCTATGGCATCCCGAAACCGCCTCATCCTCGTGCTGGCCGCCGCCTGCGCCCTGGTGTCCGCCGCCGACGCGCCGGCCCCGAAGCCCGCCTCCGCGAAGATCTGCGCCACCTGCCACACCACGGCCCCCGGCAACCTGCGCGGCCACTTCGACAACCTGCTCCTGATGAACCATTCGTTCCAGGTGAAGATCGACGAGCGCACGGAGGTGCTGCGCTTCGACATGGCCACCTTGAAGGTCGTCACGCCCGAGCCCGCCGCCAATGCAGAAGCGGCGCTGAAGTCCATCGCCAAGGGCCACGAGATGCGGGTCGAGTACACCGAGAAAGAGGGCGTCAAGACCGCCGTGGCGGTGTTCGCCAAGCCCCCCGTCAAGCTCGCGGCGGAGGAGATCGCCACCCTGGAGGAGGTCCAGAAGCTGGTGGCCATGGGACCCGAGAAAGGGAAATACTTCCTCTTCGATTCCCGGCCCGCGCCGCGCTTCATGGAGGGCGCCATCCCCACGGCCGTGAACCTGCCCTTCCCGGCCTTCGACAAGAACGTCGACAAACTGCCCGCCGACAAAGGGGCGCTGGTGATCTTCTACTGCAGCGGGAAGACCTGCAACATGAGCCCCGGTTCGCTCGCCAAGGCCAAGAAGCTGGGATACACGCGCGCCAAGGTGTTCGTGGACGGCATGCCCGCCTGGACCCGGAAGAACTTCGGCGTGCTGAGCCCCGCCTCGCTGAAGGCCGCCTACCTGGATACCAACACCCCCCTGGTGATCCTCGATGCACGGCCCGCCGCCGAGGCTGCCAAGGGCTTCCTGAGGGGCGCCGTGGCCGCGGATCCCGCGAAGACGGCCGGCCTGCTCGAGACCTTCCCTCTGGCCAGGCTGAAGCCTCCCGTGGTGGTGGTGGATGCCACGGGCGGCGAGGCCGCGAAGGCCGTGGCCACGGACCTCGTCAAAGCTGGCTATGTGGGCGTGAACATTCTGTCCGGGGGCTTCCAGGCTTGGCAGGCCGCGGCGCTGCCCATCGAGACCGGCGCCCTGGCCACCAAGGCCACCTTCGTGCCCAAGCCCCGCCCGGGCTCCATCTCGCCCGCGGACTTCACGAAGCTCGCGGAACTGGCCCCCGCCCAGCGCGGCGTGGTGATCCTGGATGTGCGGAACCCCGACGAGACCAGGAACGGGATCATCAAGGGCGCCCTCACGATCCCCGAACCGCAGCTCCTGGCCCGCCTTTCCGAGCTCCCGAAGGATGCGAAGATCCTCTGCCACTGCTCCACCGGCATCCGCGCCGAGCTGGCCTACCACCTGCTGAAGGAGAAGGGCTACGACGTCCGCTTCCTGCCCGCGGAGATCACCATCATCGACAGCGGCGAGTTCACCATCGATTGAGGGCCGGGCCGCCGGGAAAGGGCCGGCCCTCGGGTCGGCCCTTTTTTGGCATCGCGATTCAAGCACCGTGGGTCGCTACCGATACCTTGTACACGAGGAGCTGTCATGGATGCCAGTCTCGCCCCCTACCATCTCCACCACCTTGAACTGCTCCGCCTGGCCCGTGAGCATGAAGCCCGGCTGGCTCCCGCGCTGGTGCGCAGCCATCCGGATCTGTACCTGGCCGCTTCGCAGCACCTCGTCGCCTCGGTCAAGGCCCACCTGTCCATGGAAAACACGGTCCTCTACCCGGCCCTGCTCGGCGCCCTGGATGCGGATATCCAGCTGGCTGCCAAAGGCCTGGAAGCCGACCTGGGCGAGCTGAAGGCCCGGTTGCGCCAGTTCAGTCACCACTGGACCAGCGCGGAAACCATTCGGCTGGCGCCGGAGGCCTTCATCCAGACCTCGAAGGACCTGCTCCAGACCCTCAGGCAGCGCATCGACCAGGAGAAGGCCCGGCTGTTCCCACTGGTGGAGCGGGCCTAATTTGTCGGACTCTGCCGGACGCGCGGCACGCGCCACCGGCTGCGTTGGGCGGGATCGGCCATGCCGCCGGCGTGGCACGCGCGACAGGCGTCCAAGTGGGGATCCTGGCCGCGCCAATAGGCTCGCGTCTCACCCCCGGTTTCCCGACGGCGGTCCACGGGCACCTGGGGCCAGTAGAAGGTGAGCGAGGGAGCCTCCCCCTTCATCTCCAGGACATACAGGGGACCGGGCTCGGTCCCGGGTCGGCCCCAGCGGTCTTCCAGGCTGCTCAGCACCACCAGGGCGCCCGATGGCAGCGCCCGGCCGGCCCGGTAGGCCGACGCAGCGGCCGGATTGGCCCAGGCGCGGATCCAACGACTGCCGTGAGCGGCGGATTTCACCGGCTCGGCGTGGAGCGCCTCCAACGCGGCGTAGTCCAGCGCCCGGAGCGGAGCCTGCGCCTCCGGGTCCACCGGAGGCGCGGGAGCTTCAACGACCTTCGCCACGGTGGGCGGAACGGGGACGGGACGGCCCGGGTGGGCCAGCACATAGCCCGAGTAGCCGTTCGCCAGGAGCAGCGCGGACCAGCCAAGCCCCAACACCAGGGCCAGGACGCCCAGGCTCTGGTGGTCCTTGCGCGCCCGGTTCATGGCCCAGAGCGCTGGCACCGCGAAAAGGGCGGCGCTGGTGGCGATCACCGCATGCCGGAACAGCAGGGCGTCCGCCCCGTAGCCGGAAGCCGGCAGGGGGAAGATCCGCCCGGCGGGGATCAGGCCGAACGCCCGCCCGGCGGCGGAGCCGCTGATGAGGGCGGCGAGCAGGCCCAGCAGGCCCACCCAACCGAGGTAGCGGCATACGGTCCACCAGGGCCGGATCCCGCGCCCGGCCCGCTGGGAGGCGAACAGGGCCCAAGGCAGCAGCAGTCCGGTCGCCACCGGGAGGTGGGACAGCAGGGCGTGTTTGAGGGCAATCCATTCCATGGGACCCACGCTCGGAAGGGGCAAGACTCACCGCAGTCTGCCAGGGCTTGGCGGATCCCGGGAGTGGAATTCCTGTCACAATCGGCGGCATGAAGCAGATCCTCCTCCAGCACGTCCAGGAGTCCATCCAGCTGAAGCAGACCTTCTTCGAGCAGGAGTTGGACCATATCCTCGCCCAGGCGGACGATATGACCGAACGCCTGAAGCGGGGCGGCCGCATCCTCGTCTGCGGCAATGGCGGCAGCGCCGCCGACGCCCAGCACCTGGCCGCCGAGCTGAGCGGACGCTATCTGAAGGAGCGCCGTGCCCTGGCGGGCATCGCCCTCACCACGGACACCTCCGCCCTCACCGCCATCGGCAACGACTATGGTTTCGACCAGATCTTCTCCCGGCAGGTGGAAGCCCTGGGCCGGCCCGGTGATCTCCTCATCGGCATCAGCACCAGCGGGAACAGCCCCAACGTCATCCGCGCGGTGGCCACCGCGAAAGAGCTGGGCCTGCACACCCTGGGCCTCCTGGGGCGCGATGGCGGCAAGCTGGCGGGTCTGATGCACGATGTCCTGGTGGTGCCGTCCACGGTGACGGCCCGCATCCAGGAAATCCACCAGATGATCTACCACTTCTGGTGCGAGGCCCTCGATGCCCAGTTCTAAGAGTGCCTGACAAAACCCCGACGAGGCCGCGATGACGCCAGGCAGGATGCACCGCAAGGAAGGGCACGCAGGACGATGCGGGACATCGTTCAAGGGCGCTGACGCCGCGGGGCGCCTGCCTGGCTTCATCCCTCCGGGCGAGGGCCGGCGGGCGTCGCGGTGCTTCGTCACGCTCGTCGCGCGTAGTGCCCGCTACGCATCTCCTCGCCTTCCTCGCCTCGCTCGCCCGGCGGACCTCGCGCGGCCCCGTGGAGGTTTTGTCAGGCACTCTGGGGCCGCATGGTGACCGCCGCTGCCGGGCTGCTCGTCCTGGCCCTCCTCGGTCAGCCGTCGCCGACCTACTACTGGCGTGATGCCAGCGGGCAGACCCACGTCACCAACACGCCGCCACCGGCTGACGCGGAAATCCTGGACCCCCCGCCGCCGCCCGGGGTGGAACCAGGGCGGCGGCAGCGCATCCAACCCATCCGTCCGAGCGAAAGCGCCGGCGGGCGCCGGGTCGTGCTCAATCCCATCCAGAAGCAGGCCTGGGACGCCCTGGACCAGCACCTGCTCAAGGCGCGGACCGCCAGTGACCGCCGCACCCTCGAGGCCGTGGCCGATTCCCTCATCCACGACTGCCTGTGGGGCAACGGGCTGTGGGCCATGCCCCTGGTCCCCTTCCTGGCGTTCGCCCTCATGGGCCTCCTGGGCTGGTGGCTGGCCCTCGGGCAGGCCCCCGGGCTGCGCCTCCCCGTGGTGGGCGGATTCCTGCTCCTGGGGCTCGCCTTTGGGCACCTGCTCCTGAACGTCTTCCTCTACCATCCCCAGTCGGCCCGCCTCCAGCAGAATCTGGAATTGCTCGAGGTCCACATGGGCGGACGGATGCCCCGCCCCGAACGCCATGCACTCCTGCAGCAGCGTTACCAGGCGCTTGCGCAGGCCGCCGAACCCACCCAGGTCCCCTGGCGGTTTCCGGGGGAGGTCCGCGCCCTCCGCGAAACAGTCAAGCAGGTGATGGTTGATCCCTGACCTTCCGCCCCCCCTGGCGGAAAGGCTGTCGGGGCTCAGGATCGCCGCCCGGTCGGAGCCCATTGGGCTCTACCTGCACGTGCCCTTCTGCCTGGATCGCTGCACCTACTGCTCCTTCGCCACCACCCGGGACCGGAGCCTCCAGCCGCAAACCACCGCCCGCCTCATCGCCCAGGTGCGGGCCTGGGGCGCCGCCCTCGACCGCCCTGCCGTGGACACGCTCTACCTGGGCGGCGGCACGCCTTCCCTGCTGTCCGCCCGGGAGCTGGCCGATCTCACGACCGCCCTGCACGATGCCTTCGATCTGACGCCGCTCGTCGAAGCCACCTTCGAGGCCAATCCGGGCACCGTGGACCTGGCCTGGCTCCAGGGTGCCCGGGACCTGGGCTGGGACCGCGTCAGCCTGGGCGTGCAGGCCCTGGACGATGGCCTCCTGGGGCGGCTGGGGCGCATCCATGGCGCCGCCCAGGCCCTGGATGCCCTGGACCTCACGCTGCAAGCCGGGTTCCGGCGGCGCAGCGCCGACCTCATGGTGGGCATCCCTGGACAATCGCTGTCCAAAGTGGTCGAGGACGCCCGGACCCTCACCGCCACGGGTATCGATCACCTCAGCGTCTACCTCCTGGACCTGGACAAGGCCTGCCCCCTCCGCGCCGAGATCGACGCGGGCCGCCTGGCGCTGCCCTCCGAGGACGAGGTGGCCGATGTCTTCGAGGCCCTCCAGGAGGAGCTGCCGCGCCTCGGCCTGGCGCCCTACGAGATCAGCAACTACGCCCGGCCTGGCGGAGAGTCCATCCACAACACGCGCTACTGGGAGCGCCGGCCCTACCTGGGCCTGGGCCCGAGCGCGGCCTCGCAACTAGGGGACTTCCGGTGGACCGAATCCTCCGTCATCCCCGCCTGGACCGAAGGGCGCGGTGAGCTCGACTTCCAGGAGCTGGATGCCGCGGAAACCCTGGCCGAAATCCCCCTTCTCGGCCTGCGCTTGCACCGCGGCGTAGATTGGGGCGCCCTGCACCGGAAGGCCGAGGCCCTGAATCTGCGGCCCCTTTGTGATGGCTGGGAGGCCCGCCTGCGAGCCCTGGCCAAAGAAGGACTCACGGTCTGGGAGGGCGACCGGGTGCGCCTCAGCGCCCGGGGCATGCTCATGAGCAACGGGATCCTGCAGATGTTCGTATGACGTATCTCGGCGAAAGTGCCGCCCTTCTTACCTCTGCCTGCTGGGCCCTCAATTCCGTCTGCTTCACGGTGGCCGGACGCCGCGTGGGTTCAGCCAGCGTGAACCTGACCCGCCTGCTCATGGCCTGGGGTGTGCTGCTCCTGCTTCACCTGGGCCTCTACGGCACCCTCTTCCCCCTGCAGGCGGGCGGCGCACGCCTGGGCTGGCTGGGCGTGTCGGGCCTCATCGGCTTCGCCCTGGGCGACGCGGTGCTGTTCGAGTCGTTCCTGCTCATCGGCCCCCGGCTGGCGATGCTGCTCATGACCCTCTCGCCCATCTTCAGCGCCCTGCTGGCCTGGCTTTTCCTCGGCCAGAACCTGAGCCTGCCCAAGATCCTCGCCATGCTCGTCACCCTCGGTGGCATCGCCTGGGTGGTGTGGGGCGATGGCGAGCACGAGGCCCACCCCCACCTGTGGCGGGGCGTCCTCCTGGGTGCGGGTGGCGCCCTGGGGCAATCGGTCGGTCTCGTCTTCAGCATGAAGGGTCTGGCGGGAGACTTCCCGCCCATCTCGGCCAACCTCATCCGCGTGACCGCGGGCCTGGCGGCCCTGCTGCTCTACTTCGGAGCCACGGGGCGCCTGCGTGGCACCCTGGGCGGCCTGCGGGATGGCCGCGCCACGGCCTTCATCAGCCTCGGCGCCGTTACGGGCCCGGTGCTGGGCGTGGTTCTGTCCCTCGTCGCCATCGCCAAGGCCCCCATGGGCGTGGCGGCCACGCTGATGTCCCTGTCGCCGGTCATCCTGCTGCCCGTGGCCCACTTCGTCTTCAAGGAGAAGGTCGGCGGCCATGCGATCCTGGGCACCCTGCTGGCCCTCGCCGGCGCCGCAGCTCTATTCTTCGTGTAAGGAGCGCTCCCATGTCCCTGCGCAAGGACCCTGTCAGCTGGCTCTACCCGGCCCTCGAGCCGCACAAGGTCCAGCGCCTGAAGGTCTCGGACCTGCACGAGCTGCACTTGGAGGAGAGCGGCAACCCGGCCGGCAAGCCCGTCATCTTCCTCCACGGCGGGCCCGGTGGCGGCACCAGCCCCAAGCACCGGCGCTACTTCGATCCGGACAAGTACCGCATCATCCTCTTCGATCAGCGCGGCTGCGGCCAGAGCACCCCCTACGCCGAGGTGCGCGAGAACGGCACCTGGGACCTGGTGGCCGACATCGAGCAGATTCGCGAGCACCTGGGCATCGACCGCTGGATGGTCTTCGGCGGCTCCTGGGGCGCGACTCTGGGGCTCGCGTACGCCGAGAAACACCCGGAGCGTGTGACCGAGCTGATCCTCCGGGGCGTCTTCCTGCTGCGCCAACGCGAGGTGGACTGGCTCTACCAGGAGGGCGCCAGCCGCATCTTCCCCGATGCCTGGGAGCCCTACCGCGACGCCATCCCCGAGGCCGAGCGCGGTGACTTCCTCCAGGCCTATGCGAAACGCCTGCTGAGCGAGGACCCCGCCGTGAACCTGCCCGCTGCGAAAGCCTGGAGTATCTGGGAGGGCGCCACCAGCAAGCTCATCCCCGATCCCGACTTCATCGCCTCCTACGGCGACGAGGCCACGACGCTGGCCTTCGCCCGCATCGAGTGCCACTACTTCCTCCACAAGGGTTGGCTGGACGAGGCCCAGCTCCTGCGCGACGCCCCAAAGCTCAAGGGCATCCCCGGTGCCATCATCCAGGGCCGCTACGACATGGTCTGTCCCATCGAAAGCGCCTGGGCCCTCTCCCAAACCTGGCCAGGAGCCGACCTCGTCATCGTCCCCGACGCCGGCCACAGCGCCTACGAACCCGGCATCTCGCGGGCCCTGGTCGCCGCGACGGATCGCTTCGCAGGCTGATCAGCCTTTGCTTCTGTTCTTGAAGTGGTCGTACACGAACCACGCGACGCCGGCCACGATCAGCGCGCCGATGACGGCATCGAGCTTGTGGAAGTATTGGCCCAGGGTGTTCCAGCGTTCGCCGAGCTTGTAGCCGATCCACGCGAGGCCCAGGCACCAGGGCAGGCTGCCGGCGAAGGTGTACAGGTGGAAGCGGGTGCGGTTCATGCGGGCAATGCCGGCGGGCAGGGCGATGAAGGTGCGCACCACCGGGAGCAGGCGGCCGATGATGATGGCCTCGGAGCCGAACCGCTCGAAGAACCGGTGGGCCTGGTCCAGGTGGCCCGTGTGCAGCCAGATGTAGCGGCCGTACTTCTCAATGGCGCGGCGCCCGCCCCAGGCGCCGATCTCATAGGCGGGAACACTGCCCAGGTTGCAGCCCAGCGCCCCGAACACGCCCGCGATCCAGATCTGCGCCACCGGACTGCCCGCGCCGAGACCCAGGAAGGTGAGCTTGCCCTGGAAGGCCAGATAGCCCGCAAAAGGCATGATGACCTCGCTGGGCAGCGGGATGCAGGCACTCTCGATGGCCATGAGCAGCATGACCCCCAGCGGGCCCATGGCGGCCATGACCACCAGCATCCAGGCGATGACAGGGGCAAGGATCTTCTGCAGCATCTAGGGCCTTCCTTCAGACTGGGAGTGAGCCGCGACGCCGGCCAGCCGCACCCATGGCGAGGCAGCGGCCGAAGGGCGATGCGGGACATCGTTCGAGGCCGATAACGAAGCCAGGGGGGCGGCTGGCCACATCCCGGAGGGCAAGAGGCGGCGCCCGGCGCGATACTGCGTCAAGTTCCTCATCAATAGTGCCGCTATTGCCATCGTCGCTCTCCTTGTCTCGCTTGGGCGGCGCCCCTTGCGCGGCACGCCCCCAGTCTGAAGGCAGGCCCTTGTGTCCCAAAAGAACAAGTCTAACGGGGAGTTACACTGGTCCCATGAGTGAGGATCTCGTCCGCAACCGCAAGGCCTTCCACAACTACCACGTCCTCGAGACCTGGGAGGCGGGGATCGCCCTGCAAGGCACCGAAGTGAAGGCCCTGCGGGCGGGCCTGGGCCAGCTCCAGGACGCCTACGTGGATGCGGTGGCCGGTGAGTTGTGGTTGAAGCAGGCCCACATCTCCCCCTACGAGTTCGGCACCTACGCCAACCACGACCCGCTGAGGCCCCGCAAGCTGCTGCTGCACAAGGCCGAGATCACCAAGATGACCGCCAAGGTGGTGCGCAAGGGCCTCACCATCATCCCCCTCGCGATCTACCTGAACGAGCAGGGGAAGATCAAGGTGAAGGTCGCCTTGGCCGAAGGCAAGGCCGTGGGCGACAAGCGCGAGGCCCTGAAACAGCGCGAGCAGAAGCGCGAGATGGACCGCATCCGCAAGGGCGCGCGGGAGTAGCCCGCTCCCGGCGCGGCCTCAGGGATTTTCGGCGGGGGGCGGCTCGGCCGGCGTTCCAGGCGCTCCCTTCTCGAAGGCAAGGTGAACCAAGCGCGCGTCGTCCCCAAACTCGAGCCTCAACGCCCGGTGACCTCGGAGGGGAACCGCCGCTGCCGAGCCATAGGCACCCACGGCGACGAACCCTCGCATTTCGGTCCAGCGGTAGACGAGGACCTTCCCGCCAGCCTGCACCTCATCCGGTTCTCCCAGGCGGAGCAGCACGTCCTCCCGCGTGGCCACCCCCACCTGGAGGGGGGCGGCGTACTTCTGGGTGATCCGACCCCGCCCGGCGAGCAGGTCTCCCGTGGGAAAGGGCCAGATCAGGCAGCCGGTCTGGAGGGACAGGGCCACGGCCGCCAGGAGCAGTCCGGGTGAGCTTCTCACTGGGACACCACGAGGCCGTGGCGGACCAGCCTGCCATCCCCGGCGAAGACCAACACCAGGCTGCCGATGCGGTAGCCCGAGTAGACATAGATCTTTTGGGTCGGGTCCCAGCGCCGCGCCGCCGGACTCCAGGCGCCGGCCCTGTTGGGCGAGAAGGCATAGGTGAGGATCCGCTCCCCCTCGAGGTGCGCGCTGGGCGTTCCGAGCCGGAGCAGCACGTCTTCCCGCGAGGTCTTCCCATCCACCAGGAAGGCCAGCCACTCCACCTGCAACTCGGCCGGCCCCGCCTGCCTCAGCATCGGCGGGGTGCAGCCCACCGAGAGCACCAAGCCTAGAAGCGCGCCCAGAAGGGGGCCGAGCGGAAGATCCTGACCCAAGGCAGACTCCTTTTGAACCTAGTCCGACGGCTGGGAGACCGCCTCTTGGACGGGAGGATCGGGCTGGCGCCGGTGCTTCACCAGGCTGTGCCTGACCAGGCGGTCATCCGGGCCGAACACCAGCACGAGGCTTGCAGCCCGCGGATGGGGATAGGCCCACTCGCTCACCTGGCCGCCACCTGCCCGCTCCCACTCCCCACCCAGGTTCGCCGCGAAATCGTACGTGAGGATCCGGCCCCCCTCGAAGGCCGAGGAGGGCGTGCCGAGCCGCAGCAGAACCTCCTGGCGGGTGGTCTGGCCATCCTGGATGGATCCCAGTAGTCCAGCCTCGAAGGCCCGCATCTTTCCCTGGGTGACGCTGGGGCTGACACAGGCCACCCCGAAGGCGAGGCCGAAGGAGAGCATCGGTAGGAGGGCTCGAGGGTGCATGGGGCCTCGGCGCGATTTGTGGGGGCGTGTCGCGGCCAATGTAGCGCGCGGAGCGGCCTCCGTCAAAACCAGCTCGCCGCAGGATCAATCCCGGACCGCGTCCGCGGATCAGCCGTTCCATCCGCCCTGGGCGAAGCGGGCCAGCTTCTCGTCGCTGCCCCGGAGGGCCAGGGCGCGGGCCACGAAGCGGCCGATGGGGTCGGCCTCGAGGTTCACGGGGTCGCCGGGGCGCATGGCGTCCAGCGCCGTGCGAGTGACGGTCTCGGGGATGAGAGCCACGGTGAACCAGTCGCTGCCGCAGTCCACCACGGTGAGGGAGATGCCGTCCACAGCGACGGAGCCCTTGGCGGCGGTCATGGGCGCCAGGTCCGGAGGCATCGAAAAGCGCCAGATGCCCTCGTCCACGCCAGCCTGGGAGCGGGGACGCGCCAGCAGTTGCCCCACACCATCCACGTGGCCGGAGACCAGGTGGCCATCCAGGGGATCGCCCACCCGCAGGGCGGGCTCCAGGTGCAGGGCCGCGCCCAGCGGCAGGCGGCCCAGGGTCGTCTTCTGCAACGTCTCCTCGCTGAGGTCCGCCTCCCAGGCCCGGCCATCCGCAGCCACGCTGGTGAGGCAGGCACCGTTCACGGCGATGCTGGCGCCCTGCTCGGCGCGGGCCAGCAGATCCGCCGGAGCCGCGATGCGGAGCCGGGCACCGCCGGGCCGCGAGGACCGGGATTCGAGGGTGCCGAGGTGGCGGATCAGGCCGGTGAACATGGAGGACCCCCTTTCGCAGGCGTCCTGATCATCATGGCGCAGCCGGGGCCGCCAGTTTGCTGTTCCGTGATCCGAAGAAGAAGTAGATCACCAGCCCGATGCCCAGCCAGCCGAAGAAGCGGTACCAGGTGATGGCGGGCAGGCCCTTGGCGATCCAGAAACAGCCGAGGATGCCCAGGGGCGCCACGAGCCAGGCGAAGGGCATGACGAACTTCCGGGGCGCCTCCGGTCGCCGCTTCCGCAGGATGAGCACGGCGGCGCAGACGATGACGAAGGCGAACAGGGTGCCGATATTGGCCAGCTCCACCACCTCGTCGATGTTGAGCAGGGCCGCCGGGATGGCCACCAGGAAGCCCGTGAGCACGGTGGCGTTGGAAGGGGTCTTGAAGCGGTCATGGACCTTGCCGAACCAGGGCCCCAGGAGGCCATCCCGGCTCATGCTCATGAAGATGCGGGGCTGGCCCACCTGGTAGACGAGGAGGGCGGCGGTGGTGGCGATGACGGCCCCGAAGCTGATGACCCCCGCGATGCCGGCCATCTTGTGCTGGGTGAAGATGTAGGCCAGGGGATCCGCGATGCCCCCCAGCTTGGTGTAGTGCAGCATGCCCGTCACCACCAGGGCCACGGCGGCGTAGATGACGGTGCAGATGACCAGGGAGCCCAGGATGCCCCGGGGTAGGTCGCGGCCCGGATTGCGGCATTCCTCCGCCGTGGTGCTCACGGCATCGAAGCCGATGAAGGCGAAGAAGATGATGGCGGCCCCCGCCTGGATGCCCTTCCAGCCGTGGGGGACGAAGGGATGCCAGTTGCCGGGGTTGATGAACCGGATGCCGAGGCCCACCACCGCTAGCAGGATGATCACCTTGATGACCACCATGACGCTGTTCACCCGGGCGCTTTCCTTGATACCGATGTAGCAGAGCCAGGTGATCAGGACGGTGATGATCACCGCCAGGAGGTTGATGGTGATGGGGAAGCCGGCCACGGTGGGGGCGGCCTTCACCACGTCCCAGTTGAGGAAGGTGGCGGCGCCGTTGGCGAGACCAGCCTTGGCCTGGGCCAGGGCGTGCAGCTTGGCGCCGAGCTCCATGGCGGGCACGCCTTCCACGAGCTTCAGCGCGGAGCGTGGATCCATGCCCAGCCAGCCGGGGATGTCCACGTGCAGCACCGTGGACAGGAAGCTGCGGGCGTAGTCGCCCCAGGAGATGGCCACTGCCACGTTGGAGATGGCGTATTCCAGCAGCAGGTCCCAGCCGATGATCCAGGCCATCAGCTCGCCCAGGGTCGCGTAGGCGTACGTGTAGGCGCTGCCGGACACGGGGATCATGGAGGCCAGCTCGGCGTAGGCCAGGGCCGTGAAGCCGCAGATGAGGGCCACGATGAGGATGCTGAGCACCAGGCCGGGCCCGGCGGGCAGCCGACCGTCAACCATGTTCCCCGCGGCCGCCGTGCCGATGCTGGAGAAGATGCCCGCGCCGATGATGGCGCCGATCCCGAACATGGTGAGGTCGAAGGCCGTGAGGTTCTTCTTGAGCTGGTGCTCCGGCTCGTCGGCGCTGGCGCGCAGCTGTTCCAGGGACTTCGTGCGGAAGAGTCGGATCGACATGGGGGCCTTGGGGAGAAGGTCCATGCTAGCAGGCAGGCTCGGGAGGGTAGGCTGGAAGCCATGCAACTGTGGAGCGACCGCCGCCTGCGCCTGTCCCTCACGGGCCTGGGCGTGCAGTGCGTGCTGGCCCTGCTGGCCGTGGGCGCCTTTTCCGTGAACACGGGCAACAACCTGCTCTACCTGGTGTTCTCCCTGATGCTGGGGCTGTTCCTGGTGTCGGGCATCCTGAGCCGCCGGGCCCTTCAGGGTTTGAAGGTGGTGGGCCTGGAGGAGGGCAACCTCTTCGCCCGGGTGCGGGGCGGCCTCCGGCTCCGCCTCCAGGACGGCGGACGACGACGGATCCGGGGCCTGGAACTCCACCTCACCCTGGATGACGGCCAGGTGGAGCCTGGTTTCCTGGGCCAGACTGACCCAAAGGGCGAGACCCAGGTGGTCCTCCATGCCCGGGCCGGACACCGCGGCTGGGCCCGGGTGCGCCGCCTCGAACTCCGCACGCGCTTCCCCTTTGGCCTCGTGGAGAAAGCCCGCTTCATCGAGCTGGATCAGGATCTGCTCATCCTGCCCCACCCCCGCACGCCGCCGGCCCCGCCTGCCGGCTGGCGGGGCGAGGGCCATCGCACCGTCACCCAGGAGGGGACCAGCAGCCCAGAAGGGGCACGCCCCTGGCGGGCGGGGGACCCTCCTGGTCGGGTTCACTGGAAACGCTCGGCCCAGCGCAGCCAACTCTGGGTGCGCACCTTCCAGGAGGAGCGGCCCCAGGGCCTGCACCTGCGCCTGGACCTCGCGGCCTGGGCCCCGGGCCGCCCCTTCGAACGGGAGCTGGAGCGGCTCTCCGGCGCCGTGCTCCAGGCCCGCCTCCAGAAGCGGGACGTCAGCCTGGAACTCCATGGCTCCGCGGCGGCCCGCGAAGTGCGGGGGCACACCCCCTGCTGGCGAGCCCTCGCCCTGGCCCAGGCCGAGGGTACCGGGGACCGGCCTGGCCCGGGGGAACCTCCGTTAAGCTGAAGACCACGCAGGAGGCGCCGGTGTTCGACGATCCCCAATCCCCCGCCTGGACGCCCCTGCTGGAGGCGGCCTGGAAGGCCCGGGCGAATGCCCACGCCCCCTATTCCCACTTCCTGGTCGGGGCGGCCCTGCTGACCACCTCGGGCGACATCGTGCCGGGCTGCAATGTGGAGAACGCCGCCTACCCCGTCACCCTCTGCGCCGAACGGGGCGCCCTCAGCGCGGCCGTGGCCGCAGGCCTGCAGCCTGGAGGCCTGGTGGCGGCCGTCGTGGTCACCGACGTGGCGGCACTCACCCCGCCGTGCGGTGCCTGTCGTCAGGCTCTGGCCGAATTTGCCGAGGGCCTGCCGGTCCTGCTTGCCAACCGCGGCGCCCGCGAACTCCACCGCCTGGAGGACCTGCTGCCCCACAGCTTCACGGGCCGCAACTTCAGCTAGGGCCGGTCTTGAAAACAGGGCCTAGTTCTCTGGATCTATCCAAGGCGTCCCCCCCCGCCTACACTTTCCGAACCCCGCAGGCATCCCGAGGCAGTGAATGGCCATTGATCGCGTCAAAGTCAAGAAGGAAGCCGACAAGCTCTTGACGGCGGGCAAGGTCGATCGGGCCATCGAGGAGTTCCACAAGCTCGTCGACGACAACCCCAAGGACTACTCCACCCTGAACCAGATCGGCGATCTCTATGTGCAGATCGGGCGGACCCGGGAAGGTGTGGAGATCCACAAGCGGCTCGGCACCGCCTATGAACGGGACGGGTTCCACGCGCGTGCGGCCGCCATTTTCCAGAAGGTCGTGCGCAACGCGCCCGAAGACATCGACGCGGCCCAGCGCCTGGCGGACCTCTACCGCCAGATGAACAAGGTCACCGATGCGGTGAAGGTCCACCTGCAGGTGGCCGAGCACTTCCAGAAGAAAGGCCTCATCAAGCGGGCCCTGGAGGAGTTCAACAAGGTCGTCGACCTCGATCCCAAGAACCTAAAGATGAAGGTCAAGCTCGCGGACCTCTACAACAAGGAGGGGATGAAGGACCGCGCTGCGGGCATCTACCTCGAGGTGGCCGAGTCCCTCGCCATGGAGCAGATGCACGGCGAGGCCAACCAGATCCTCGAACGCGCCAAGGCGATGATCTCCACGCCCCAGGTCTTTCTCACCCAGAGCCGGCTGGGAGTGATCCAGGGTGATTACGCCACCGCAGCCCAGCACCTGCGGGAAGGCCTGGCGAGCAATCCGCGGGACACGGAACTGCTGGAGGCCCTCGCGGAGATCGAGCTCCGCAGCGGCCACCCCGACCGGGCGCTGGAGGCGCTGACGGAGATCGCGCAGATTCCGGAAAAGTCCCTCCCGCTTTGCGAGAAGGCCCTCCGCAACCTGGTGAACGCCGATCGTGCCGAGGAAGGCCTCCGGCTGTTCGCGCCCATCGCCCGGGAACTCGCCCGACGCGGCTCGGGTGACACCGTGGGCCGAAGCCTCCGGGGGGCCCTGCAGAACCACATGAGCGTCGAGGCCTGGATCCTCCTCGCGGAGATCGCCCATCAGAGCGGCAACCGGACCGACCAGATCCAGGCCCTCCAGAGCGCCTACGGTCTGGCCCACCATGCCAACGACCAGTCGTTGATCGGGCATCTCTCCGGCCAGCTGCGCGCCCTGGGCGCCGTGCCTGACGCCTCGGCACCGCCGGCCGCCGCCCTCCCCCAGCCCGGATTCTCCGGCGGCTTCCAGGCCCCTGCGATCCAGGAGGGAACCCTGCATGGCGTCGGGGAGACCGAGCTGGATCCCATCCGGCGGCTCCGCATGGAGCAGTTCTCCCGGGAGGCCGAGGCCCTGCTCCGGAGCGGCAGCACTGAGCGCGCGGTGGAAACCTATAAGAAGGCCCTGGAGCTGGATCCGTCGGACCTGGCGCTCATCGAGGCCATCGTCGCCGTGCACCGCACCACCGGGCACCTGACCAAGGTGCAGATGCAGTACGTGCAGAGCGCCCAGGCCCTGGTCCAACTCGGCAAGAAGCGCGAGGCCGCCCAGCTGCTGGACATGGCGGAGCAGCTCTTCCCCGGGTCCACCCGCATCCACCGACGGACCCTGGGCCTGCCCGAGCCCGGGGCCCGGCTGCCCGAGCCCGCCCCGCCCATCCCAGCCCCGCCTCCTCCCCGACCGGTCACCCCCATCGCCCTGCCGCAGCCCCCCAGCCTAGCGGAACCGCGCATCGAGCTGGATGTCACCGCCGCCGGGCCGCCGCCGACCAAGGCCCCCGCTCTCCCCCCCGCACGGGAGGCCATCCCCCTGGGCGAGGGCAAGCCCGTCCTGCCGGAGCCGTTCGCACCCGCCGCCGGGGTTCCTCCTTCACTGCCGGAACCGGCCGCCCTGGACGCCTCCGACCTGAGCTGGATGGATGACACCCTTTCGGATCTGGCGGCTGAATCGGTGCCCTTCTCGGCCCCCACCACCCCGCTTCCTCCCATGCCCACCGGCATCCTTTCACCGGAAGTGGTCGAGGCCCTGCCGCCGCTTTCCGCGGCCGAAGCCTGGGCGCCTCCAGAGGAACCCGCTCTCCCGGACGAGTTGGTGAGCCTCCTGGGCGATATCGACTTCCAGCTGGACTACGGCAGCCCCGAGGAGGCCAAGGACGAAATCGATGCGGCTTTCCAGCAGTTCCCCGGGCATCCGGAACTGCAGGCCCGTCTGGAACGCGCCGCGAGCGCCCTCCAGAAGCTGGGCTTGGCCGCCAAGGCCAACGCCCTCGACGAAAGCGACTTCGCCAACTCCTTCTTCGACCTCACGGACGTGCTGGGGACCGCCCTCATGAACGAGGGGGAGGACGAGGAGATGCACGACGCCACCCATGTGGTGGAGAAGATCCAGAGCGTCGACGAACTCTTCAGCGCCTTCCGCGAAGGCGTGGAGAAGCAGGTCAAGGGCGACGACTACGATACCCACTACAACCTGGGCATCGCCTACAAGGAGATGGTGCTCATCGAACCGGCCATCGAGGAGTTCAAGATCGCCATGGGCGACCCCGAGCGGACCCTCGAATGCTGCTCCATGCTCAGCATCTGCGAGCAGGATCGGGGCGACCTCGACGCCGCCGTGGCGTGGCTGCGCCAGGGCATCGAAGCCCCTGGCTTCCCCCCCGAGGACAGCATCGGCCTCCGCTACGACCTGGCCGAGATCTACCTCCAGCAGGGGCAGGCCGCCCTCGCCGCGACCGAGTTCAAGGCCGTCCACGCCATGGATCCCGACTACCGCGACGTGGCCGCACGGCTGGCCTGATACTTTCCGGGGGTCCCGCGCTCCGCTTCGCTGCGCGCACACCCCCGGACCCCCGCGCCCTTGCCCGGCAGAGCCGGGCGAGGGCTTCTATCCCATCCGACGCCCGCGGCCTTCGCTCGGGTGCGCGGCGGGCTAGGTCAGCGTCCGGCTGCCGGTGGCACCCCAGGGCTGGAGGGCCTGGAGGGCGGGCTGGACGGGCTTGCCGGGGCGCTGCAGCTGGGTGAGCTCCAGGGCCCCATCGGGCGTGGTGAGCCAGGCGCCTTCCTTGCCCCAGACCAGCTGGCCGGGATCGCGGTAGCAGGCCCGGAGGGCCCCCACGCCGCACACCTTGAGAGGCTGGCCATCCAGTTGCAGTTCGGAGCCGGGCCAGGGCCAGAGGGCGCGCACCTGGCGGTGCAGGTCCGCCGCGGGGTGCCGCCAGTCCAGGTGACCCATGTCCTTGCGGAGCTTCGAGGCATAGGTGGCGCCATCCTGGCGCTGCTCCACCGGATGGCCGCAGCCACAGAGCAGCAGGGGCAGCTGGTCCATGAGCAGGTCGGCAGCGTCCTTCGAGAGCGCCGCCAGCAGGCTTTCGGCCGTGTCCGTCTGGCCGATGGGGCGGCGGCACTGGGCGAGGACCGGACCCTCGTCCAGCCCCTCCGTGATCCTCATGAGGCTGACGCCCGTCTCCTCGTCCCCCGCCAGTAGGGCGTGGTTCACGGGGGCGGCGCCGCGCCAGCGGGGCAGCAGGGAGAAGTGCAGATTCCAGACGCCGTTGGGGCAGGAATCCAGCATCCAGCGGGGCAGCAGATGACCGTAGGCCACCACGATCGCCAAGTCGATCTTCAGGGGCTCCCACAGGTCACGGGCCTCGGGGGCCTTCCAGGTCGGGGGCTGGTGGACGGCCAGGCCCAGGTCCAGGGCCGCCACCTTCACCGGCGGGGCCTCCAGGTGGCGGCCCCGGCCCGCGGGCCGATCCGGATTGCAGAACACCGCCTCGACGCCCTCCTCAGCCAGGGCCCGCAGGGCCGGGACGGCCGCACGGGGAGTGCCGAGAAACGCGATGCGGGTCATCCGCGGGCCTGTTTCTGATACTTGCGCTGGATGACCTGGCGCTTCACGGGGCCGAAATACTCCACGAAGAGGCGCCCCCGCAGGTGATCGATCTCGTGGCAGAAGGCCCGGGCCAGCAGGTCCTCGCCCTCCAGTTCATGCCAGCTGCCGTCCTTGGCCCGGTTGCGGATGGCCACCCTCTGGGGGCGCTCCAGCACTTCCCGGATGCCGGGAATGGACAAGCAACCTTCTGGTCCCACCTGGCTGCCTTCCTCCCGGAGGATCTCGGGATTGATGAGGACGAGCTTCTGGGTGGGATCTTCGCCACAGGAGCAGTCGATCACCGCGAGATTGACATTCACGCCGACCTGCGGCGCCGCCAAGCCCACGCCCTCTTCGTCCAGGGCCGTCTCGAACATGTCGGTCACGAGCTGTTCCAGCTCAGGGGTCCAGACCCCCACATCCTCGCTGTTCTTTTTCAGGCGGGGATCGCCCCAGGTCAGTACGGGCAGGACGGCCATGCAAACGCTCCAGCATTCCAGTGTAATCCATCGCCCATCCCTTGTTAATCTGGGAGGTCCGTCCACCGGAGCCCCGCATGCTGCGTTCTTTCCGTCAGGTCTTCAAATCCAACCGTACGCCCATGGCGGCGGTCATGATCGTGGTCCTCCTGGGCCTGGTGGCCTATCTGGCCCCGTCCGGCCGGGTGGACACGCCGGATACGGTGGTGGCGCGGGTCTATGGCCGCGAGGTGCTGCTGCGCGACATGGCGGAGCACATGCAGGAGCTCTACCAGCGCTACGGCAAGCAGGCCAGCCCGGAGGCCCTCAAGCCCTTCGTCCAGTCCCAGGCCCTGCGCGACCTCATGAACCAGAAGCTCATGGAGGAGCTGGCGGAACGGCACCACGTGGTGGTGACCGACGAGGAGGTCGGCGCCCGCCTGCGGGCCTTCCTGAAGCAGTACCCCATCCTCCTGGACGCCCAGGGCAACCTGAAGTCCACGGCGGAACTGAAACAGATCTTCCAGGAGACCGGCTTCAACCCGGCCATCCAGGAGCGGAACCTGCGCAGCGAGCTGCTGCGCACCAAGCTCATCCAGCAGGCGGCTTTCCAGGTGCCCGTGGACGAGGCCTGGCTGGGCGTGGAGAACCGCCTGCGCAACGAAAAGGTCGCCTTCCAGCAGGCCACGCTCGCCGTGGATCCCGCCCTGGTGGCCGATCCCGGCGACAGCACCCTGGAGGCCTTCTATAAGGCCGGCGGGCAGCGGTTCCTCCAGCCTCCCCGCCGCGTGATCCAGTACGTGGCCGTGGACCGCGCCGCCCTGGGCAAGGAGGTCCAGGTGGACGACGCCACCCTCAAGGCCGCCTTCGAAGCCAGGAAGAACGACTTCATCGAATTCAAGGCCCGCCACATCCTCTTCAAGGCCGAGGGCGACACCCAGATCCAGGAGGCCACCGCCAAGGCCCAGCTGCTGCGCGAGCGTCTCGTGAAGGGCCAGGATTTCGCGAAGGCCGCCGAGGAGCTCAGCGAGGATCCCAGCGCCAAGGGCAACGGTGGCGACCTGGGCTGGTTCCGCTTCCCCCAGATGCAGAAGCCCTTCTCCGAGGCCGCGGCTACCCTCAAGCCCGGCGAGATCAGCCAGCCGGTGCGGACCATCTACGGCATGCACCTCATCAAGCTGGAGGGCCGCCGCGAGAAGCGCTTCGAGGACGTCAAGGACCAGCTCGCCAAGGAGATCTCGGACGATCGCTTCAACACCCGCGCCCAGGAGCGGCTGGAGCAGATCCGCAAGCGCGCCAATGGCGGCGACCTGGCCGCGGCCGCCAAGAGTCTCGGCAGCCAGGCCCAGCTCAGCCAGCCCTTCAGCAACGAGGCGGCCGCCCAGTCCGAGGGTCTGGCCGAGCTGCCCCAGATCGCCAGCGAGGCCTTCCGCCTGAAGGTGGGCGAGGTCTCCAAGCCCATGCGCTTCGCCGATCGCCACATCCTCTTCCGCGTGCAGGAGGAGCTGCCCGAGGCCGTGCCGCCCTTCAAGGAGGTCCGCGCCAAGGTGCTGGCCGCCTATCGTCTCGAGGAATCCAGGAAGCAGGCCCTGGCCAAGGCCCAGCAGGCCCTCCAGTCCGGCGGCCTGCAGGCCGTGGGCCCCATCACCGACCAGGCGGCGGCCCCCCTCAGCGGCCTGCGCGACTTGGTGGCCCACCCCGGCATCCGCAAGGCCCTGCTCGAAACCCCCGTGGGTCAGGCCACACCCTTGCTCTGGACCCAGGACGGCAAACTCTGGGTGGCCCGCATCATGTCCCGGGAACCCGCCCCGGCCCTCAACTTCGAAGGCCGCCGGGCCCTCATCCAGGACGTCCAGACCGCCGAGGCCCAGAAGCTCCTATCCGCCGAGCTCCAGTCCCTGGACCAGCAAGGTCGCCTGCGCCCCGGCCTCAGCAGCTTCTGGGGCCACTTCGGGGGCATCTATGTGAACGCCGATGCCGTGCAGGTGCCGGTGGAGGAGTAGGTCCCGGCTGCCGGCTTTCAGGCATCGAAAGCCGGCAGCTAAGAGCTGCTGGCCATCAACGCCCCCAGGTGGGGATGCGGGGGATCCGACAGCAGGGGTTCCACAGCCCCTTGGCACAGGGGCCGGCCGCTCTGCAACACGAGCAGCCGATCACATAGGACCCGTACGGAAGCCAGATCGTGGCTCACGAAGAGCAGGGCCGTACCGGCGGCCTTCAAGTCCAGTAGCAGGGCCATCAGGTGCCCTGCGAGGGTGGGGTCCACGGCCGAGAAGGGCTCGTCCAGCACCAGCAGCGCCGGTTCCAGCATGAGGGCCCGGCCCAGGCAGAGCCGCTGGGCCAGCCCGCCGGACCAGGCCGAGGGGCGCTGCTCCAGGGCCGCCTCCGGGAACTTCACGCGCGCGGCCATGCGAGCCGCGGCCTCCCGCCGCTCCATGTCCGTCCCCCGATTCCAGATCTCCAGGGGCTCCTGGAGGATCTCCCAGCCCGTGCGATGGGGCGGCAGGCTGGCCTGGGGATCCTGGAACACGGCCTGGATCCGCGGGCGGCGGAGGCGGCGCTCCCGCTCCGGCAGGGGCGACCAGGGCGCGCCCTCGAGCAGGATCTGGCCCTCCGTGGGCTCCAGGAGCCCCAGCACCAGGTTCAGCAGCGTTGTTTTCCCCGCGGCGCTCGCCCCGGCCACGCCCAAGGCTTCGCCCTGGGCGATCGCAAAAGAAACATCCCTGATGATGTCCTTCCCCATGCGCTGGAGGCGCAAGCCTTCAGCGCACAGGAGAGGAGCGGCTTTCAGCGGATCACCTCAGCACCGAGGTAGGGTCGCAGGGCCTCGGGCACCAGGATGCTGCCGTCGGCCTGCTGGTAGTTCTCCAGGATGGCCACCCAGGTGCGGCCCACAGCGAGGCCGCTGCCATTCAGGGTGTTCACGAAGGCGGGCTTGCCTTCCTTCCCCTTCATGCGGATGTTGGCGCGGCGGGCCTGGAAGTCGCCGAACCAGCTGCAGGAGCTGATCTCCCGGTAGGTGTTCTGGGAGGGCAACCACACTTCCAGGTCGTAGGTCTTCTGGCTGCTGAAGCCCATGTCACCCGTGCAGAGCAGCACGCGGCGGTAGGGCAGGCCGAGGGCCTCGAGGATCGCCTCGGCGTTCTCCGTCAGTCGCTCCAGCTCGGCCTCGGCCTGGTCCGGGGCGGCGAAGGTGACGAGCTCCACCTTGTGGAACTGGTGCTGGCGGATGATGCCCTTGGTGTCCTTGCCATAGCTGCCCGCCTCGCTGCGGAAGCAAGGGGTGAAGGCGCAGTGGCGCAAGGGCAGCGCTTCGGCTGGCAGGATCTCGTCGCGGTAGAGGTTGGTGACGGGCACCTCCGCCGTGGGGATGAGGTACAGCGCGCCGCCGTCCCCGCGGGAGGTCTTGAACAGATCCTGCTCGAACTTGGGCAGCTGGCCCGTGCCGTACATGCTCTCCGCGTTCACCAGGTAGGGAGGGATCACCTCGGTGTAGCCCGCGCCGGTCTGGCGATCGAGCATGAAGCTGATGAGGGATCGCTCCAGCTTGGCGCCCAGGCCCTTCAGCACGGCGAAGCGCGCGCCGCTGAGCTTGGCCGCACGGTCCAGGTCGAGAATGCCGAGGGCCGTGCCCAGGTCGACATGATCCCGCGGCGCGTCAATCTGCGGGATCCGGCCCCAGCGCTTGATCTCCACGTTGGCGTGCTCGTCGCGGCCCGAGGGCACGCTGACGTGGGGCGGGTTGGGGATGTCCGCCAGGAAATCCTTGAAGGCGGCCTCGATCTCCCGCTCGGCGGCCTCCAGCGTCTTGAGTTGGTCGCCCACCTCGCGCTGCTGGGCGATGAGGTGATCCGCGTTCTCCTTGGCCCGCTTGAGGCGGCCGACTTCGTCGCTCACGCGGTTGCGTTCGGCCTTCAGGGCCTCGGCCTCCTGGAGCACGGCCCGACGGCGCTGGTCCAGCTCCTGATAGCACCCCTGGTCCAAGGCGTAACCCCGCTCGGACAGGCGCGCCGCCACGGCGTCGAGGTCGTTGCGCAGGAGGTTGGCGTCGATCATGGTGTGTTCCTAACGGTCAATCAGTTTACCTAGCTCCAAAACGCGCCCGTGGCGCGTTTTGGAGCTCATCAACGGGGAAAGCTCAGGCCTGGGCCCACGCCCCCTCCGGCATGGGCTCTCCGGCCCATGGCACTCCGAAGGCCTCCACCACCTCAGCGATCCCGCCGCCGGCCCCCAGCACCAGCCCCAACTTGGCCAGCGCGGCCCAGCGCGTGTGCAGGCCCCCGGAGATGGCGCCCAGCTCCTCGATCCTCCGGCCCATCTCGTAGGCGGAGAGGTCCACGCCGCCATAGGGGCACTGGGAGATCACCACCACGGGCAGCCGCCGCGCGCGCGCATCCTCCAGCATCGCCCGGAGGTCCGCCCGGCCCATGGGCAGGTTGCCGGCGCCGAAGGCCTGGATCAGGAGGGCCCTGGCGCCGGCCGGCGCCAGGCTCCAGGCCATGCCCGGATGGGGCGTCAGGGTGTGGATGGCCAGGTCCAGACCCTCGCCCAGGCCGGCAGGCACCTGGCGGACGAACTGACCCACCTCGGGGTGCAGGCGGATCTCCGCGCCGATCTCGGCCAGGGGCGGCAGGTTCGGGCTCTGGAAGGCCTCGAACTGGTGGACGCTCAGCTTGTCCGCCGCGACACCACGGATCCAGTGGGTGCCGAAGCAGATCCCCACTTCGGGAATGCCCCGGCAGGCCAGGTCCACGGCGTTGACGAGGTTGCTGCGGGCATCGCTGCGCACGAACGCCAGGGGGCGCTGGCTGCCCGTGAGCACCACAGGCTTGCCCAGGTCCGCCAGGAGGAAACCCAGGCAGGAGGCCGTGAAGGCCATGGTGTCCGTGCCGTGGATGATGACGAAGCCGTCGAAGTCCTGGGCCGAGGCCCGCACCCGGGCGGCCAACGCCAGGATGTGCTCGGGCTCCAGGCAGGAGGAATCCTGGTTGAAGGGCACCTCCACGGAGAGCTTCGCCATCTGGCCCAGCTCCGGGACCTGCTCCAGCAGGTGATCCAGGAAGCGCCCTGGGACCAGGGAAGCTGGATCACCGCTGGGCATCATGCCGAGGGTGCCACCCGTGTGGAGGAGAAGGATCGTCCGCATAGGAGGAGTCTACCGTCTGCACCCGGGTCTCAGGCCACCAGGCCGCTCCGACCCAGTAGACTGGAACCTCTGCATGCGCCGCATTCCCCGCTATTTCCAGATGATCGCAGGCCGCTACCTCCGGCGGCTGTTGAGAAAACGTCTGTCTGGCCATCAGTTGCAGGCGGCGGTGGAGACAGCCCTGGCCACCCTGCCCATCCAGGAGAAACTCCTGGTGCGGGAAGGCGCCCTGCGCTCGGAATTGCTGAACCGCCAGTTGGCCTGGGCCATGGCCTTCGTGGCGGGCGCGGTGAACGCTGGGGGGTTCCTGGCCGTCAGCCACTACACTTCCCACGTGACCGGGGTGGTCTCCTCCATGGCTGATGAGCTGGCTGACGGCGACCTCGCCACTGCACTCGCAGCCCTCGCCATGATGCTGAGTTTCCTCGCCGGGGCCTTCGTCTGCACCACCCTGATCAGCTTTGGCCAGCGCCGCCGGATGCGCAGCCGCTACGCCCTGACCCTGGTCTTCGAGGCCGTCCTGATGATGGTCTTCGGCTTCATGGGCAACCGTCTCCAACAGGAGATCCGGTTCACCCTGCCCAGCACCGTGATGCTGCTCTGCTTCATCATGGGCATGCACAATACGGTCACGTCCATCATCTCCGGCGCCGCGGTGCGCACCACGCACCTCACGGGCACGGTCACGGACATCGGCATCGAGCTGAGCCGCCTGGCCTACGTGAACGTCCACCACCGGCACGGCCGGGAACGCATCGTCGCCAATCGCCAGAAGCTGACCCTCCTGCTGCTGATCCTGGCCTCCTTCATGGCTGGCGGGGTCACCGGAGCGCTGGGTTTCCGGCACATCGGTTTCAAGGTGACCGTGCCCCTCGCCGGCTTCCTGTGGTTCCTGGCGGCCCGCCCCCTGCTGCTGGAAGTGCGTCTGCTGCTGCACCGCCTGCGCCGTCAGTGGGACCCCGACCGCCCCGCGTCCCCATAGCCGGGGGTGGATCGCTGATGGCCGGTCGCTGCCTTAAAGCGCGACGACCAACGCCTTCACTTCGTCGAAGCCCTGATCGCAGGTGCAACTGACCACCACGGCGCACTGCCCTGGCTGGCTGGGTGGCAGCTGGACCTCCCCGTCGAACTGGCCGTCGCTTCCCGTGCGCCCGGACAGGAGGTTGGTGGCCTTCTTCAGACTGGAGACCAGCTTCACCGAGACTTCCGCATCGGCCACCGGACTCTGGCTCTGGCAGAGGCGCGCGCGCACCTGCACCCGGAAGGGCTCCCCGAAGGCGGGCTTCATGGGTTGGTCCAGCACCAACTCCAACGTATCCACATCGCCCTCCGCCTGGAGGAACTCGAGGATGGCCTGGTCCAGGGGACGCTCGTTGAAGGCCTGCTGCTCCAGCAGGTCGGGTGGCGTCTGGTCGTACTTGCCATTCTTGATGTCACGGATCACCGCCCGGTGCTGCTCGTCCATGCGGTCCTGAATGGCGCCGTCGGAAATGGGTGGGGCGGAGGTCAGGTCCTCGTACGAGGACCGGTAGTTGTCGAGGATCTCCCCTCCCACGTAGATGAGGGTTTCGATCTTGGGGTTCGACAGGCCCTTGTCCTCGGTCTGCACGTGGTAGACCCGATTCCCGTGGCGGACATCCGTGTTGTAGCCGGTGATCATGGAAAGAGCCTGGAGGACGGGGAGGCAGGGGGCGTCATGGGCCTACCTCTGCAATCTTCCCGCCAGTTCAGGCATGACTTCCCAGGCGATTTCCCGGACCACCTGATCGCCCATGCGTGCCACCACGGCCTTGACGAGGGCGTCCATCAGCAACGGATCGGCCAGAAGTGCCTGGATCTGCCCGGGCGTGAGCGGGGCCTGACCGGGTGCGGCATCCGCGTGCCCAGGAGCGGCAGGCGCCAGCTGTGTCTGGGGCACCGCAGCGGGCATCGCCCAGGCGGCTACGGACGGTTCGGGGACGGGCGCGAGAGCCGCCGGGGGTGCTTCCGCCGGCACGACATGGACTTCCCGGGACTTCTCCAGCAGGGGGATGGCTGCGGCCGCGAGGCCCGCGGCAGCAAGGCCGGCCACGGGAAGGCCCGAAGGGGGCTCTGCCGCACGGGCTGGCTCGGGCAGAGGCGGCAGCTCGATGCCGCTTCCCAGCTCGTCGAGGGACTCGAGGTCGGTGAAGGAAAGGCTTTCCTCGGCGAGAGCCTCGGCCACAGGGGCTGCCGCTTCCACCGGCAGAGGTTCCTGCGCGACAGCCTGGGGTTCAGCCATGGGTGACATGGGGGCGATGGGCGGAGGTCCGGCACGAAGAGGCTCGGAGGCCAAGCCGTGAAGGCTATCCAGATCCAACTCCTCCAACTCAAGGTGCACGTCCGTCGTCACTACGGCGGGCTGCTCGGCAGAGCCTGCGGGAGCCTCGGCCAAGCCTTCCTCGGGCCAGAGATCCTCGGCGGAAAGCATCAGCAGGTCATCCTCGGTTCCCGGCGGCTCGGGTTCGGAGGTCAAATCCAGCGGGGGGAGGGCCTCGACCGCTTCAACAGGCGGGACCTCCGGCGTGAACTGGGGCATGGCCATTTCGGCCGTCCGGGCGAGATCCGCGACCGGGGCGGGCATGGCGGTGAAGGCTGGCGCCTCCGGGGCGATGGTTGGTGCCGCGGGGGTGATGGTTGACGGCGCGGTGGCTACGGGCGTGGCCAACAGGGCTCTCACACGATCCCCCAGCTCACGCAGTTCGATGGGCTTCTTCAGGAAACCCTGGATCGGCGCCTTGGCCAGCCTCACCGGGTCGACCGGATCCAGCACACCGGCCATCAGGGCGATGGGCAGGTGGGCGGTCGCCTCCATCTCCCGCAGCCGGGCCAACAAGGTCCACCCGTCCATGCCGGGCATGGCTGTATCCACCAGGGCCACATCGAAGTGCTCTCCCCGGCCGAACCGGTCCAGGGCCTCCGCGGCGGAGTCGACGCAGACCAGTTCCACATCCGTGGGGGCCAGCAGGGATTCAGCGATGCGGTGGATGCTGGGGTTGTCGTCCACGAGGAGGAGGCGGGGCATCTGGGTACCTCGGGAGGCCGGGAGGAAGAAAGAGTGGCTGGGCACAACGCTACCAGAAATGTGCACTTCCAACGTAATGGATTGGGATCGGGAGGTGTCTGGAATCCGACCCTAGCGCAACAGCTTCTTCAAGAGCCGTACCCGTTCGGCTTCCACCAGTCGCACCAGCAGCACGCGGTCCCCCACCCAGATCCACGCCGTGGCGAGGGGCTCCCGCAGAGCGACTTCAGGGCCCCCGGGTAGCCAGCCCTTCACGGAGACCCGCAAGTTCGTGGCGGTGCGCCACTCCGGACGGTAGGCCTCGAACAAGGCCTGGCGCTGACGCTCCGGTGGCAGGGCACTTTCGTTCCAGCGCTGGTCCCAGGCATCGAAGGCCCCGTTCCCGCGCCAGGCCCAGGCGGCATCCCAAGCGGGCCAGGGCAGCGTCCCTTCGGGAACAGGCGTCCACTCGACCGCCGTTACCGGACTGGTGCGCCGGGTCATGCCTTCGTCCGGGAGGGGTGACACCAGGGCCATGCTCAGGGGTGGATGGGCGGTCAGCAGGCCTGGGCCCGCCGCATCGCGGCGCCACCGGCCACCCTGCAGGCTCCAGGCCGACCAGCCCTGGGCGCCGCCGTACCAGAGGTGGTCCGCCCGGGGGAACCAGAGCCGGTCCCCCTCGTGCCACGGCAGTTCGAGGCGGGCCCCGGGAAGATCCCGGCCATCGTCCGACAAGGCCTCCACCTTCGTCGCCAGCCCGCGGGGCGGAGGCGGCAGGCCCGGCTCGTCCCAGGCAGCGAGGGTGGGCTCACCCGAATCGGCCTCCAGCGGGAGGGCACTGACCAGAAGACGGGATTCCCCTTTGGGCTCCACCTTTTCGAAAAAGCCCAGCAGTACAGCCTTCCCATCCCAGCTGAAGCGGCTCCACGGGCCGGATTCCGTCGACCAGATCACGCGGCCCTCGGGGACCTCCAGCAGCCGGGTCTCGAAGTGGCCGTCCCCCATCTGGAGGGTCACCAGCAGGCGGTTGCCCTTCGCGGGATCCAGCCGTGCCGAGGCGAGGGGGGCATCGAACCGGTAGCGGCGCCATTCCAGGCCGCGCCACAACACGACCTCGCTGCGCCCCTGGGGCCCGTTCAAGGCCAGTCCCTGGTCTCCGAGGTAGGGTGAAGCCGGTTCCCAGGGTGTGCCGAAGCCCCCTTCGAAGGGCCAGGGGTCGGACTGGTCCGGATCCAGAGTCCCCTGGAAGCGGGGGGCCCAACCCTCCTCCAGCCGCAATTCCGCCAGGGACTCGTAGCTGCCGAGGTTCATGACCGCCGGCACATCCACGGCGGACACGCCGCCCGCGCTCACGGGACGCGGCGCCTGCACCACCGCGAAGAGCAGCAGCATGGCGGCGATGAAGAGGCTGGCGATGATGTAGCGTTGTGGGATCACGATGGTACCGCAGGGAAGCACCATCATGACCGATTGGAGACGCGCCGCGATGAAGCACAAACCCGCCGTGGAAACCGAGCTGAAACTGCGCATCCCGGCCACAGGGCCCTACCGCCCCCTTCTGGAGGCCCTCGGCTTCCACGAGACCATCCCCGCGCAGGGAGAAACGAGCGTGCTCTGGGACCGGGAGGGGGAGTTGCGGGCCGCGGGTTCCGCGCTGCGGACGCGGCATTTCGCCGGGAGCTTCCGCCTGACCTGGAAGGGCCCCAAGGTCCCGGACCCCATGCTCAAGATCCGCCCGGAGCACGAAACCGGCATCGAAGATGGGGAGGCTCTGGAGGCCATCCTCCGCGCCCTGGGCTACGAGCCTGTGCTGCGCATGGAGAAGGTGCGCGCCGTGTGGGAGCGCGCCGAGCTCGAGGCCTGCCTCGACGAGACCCCCTTCGGCTGCTACCTGGAGCTGGAAGGCGACCCCCAGGCCATCCGCGCCGCCATGGAGGGCTTGGGCCTCGCCACCGACCGCGCCGAGCCCCGCAGCTATCCCGAGCTGTACGAGGCCCACAGGCTGGGCTAGACCTTCAGGACCTGCTCCAGGTCCTCGATGAGGTCCTGCACATCTTCCACGCCGACGCTGAGGCGCAGGAGATTGTCGTTGATGCCGAGACGCTGGCGGTCGGCTTCGGGCACGCTGCCGTGGGTCATGCTCGCGGGGTGGCAGACGAGGCTTTCCACGCCGCCCAGGCTTTCGGCGAGTGAAAACACCTTGAACGAGGAGGCCATCCGCCGGGTGCGCTCGGCATCCCCGGTATCGAAGCTCACGATGCCGGAGAAGCCCTTCATCTGCTGCTTGGCGAGGGCGTGCTGGGGATGGGACTCCAGGCCGGGGTAGTAGACCGCCTTCAGGTCCTTGCGGCCCTCCAGCCAGCGGGCGACCGTGAGGGCGCTGGCGTTGTGGCG
Source organism: Geothrix campi (assembly GCF_024609265.1). Taxonomy (GTDB): domain Bacteria; phylum Acidobacteriota; class Holophagae; order Holophagales; family Holophagaceae; genus Geothrix; species Geothrix campi. The sequence continues at coordinate 326,132 of NZ_JANHMP010000003.1, forward strand.
TTCCATGCGGAGGTGCAGGGTCTTCGTGCCGCGCAGGATGAGCCAGGATTCCATGGGCGAGAGGATGCCGCCGGCGGCCTTCTGGTGGAAGCGCAGGCCCTCGGCGATGTCCTCGCGGTTGGTGATGGCGATGCCGCCGATGGAATCGCTGTGGCCGTTCAGGTACTTGGTCGTGGAATGGAAGACCAGGTCGGCCCCCAGCTCCAGGGGTCGCTGGTTGTAGGGCGTGGCGAAGGTGTTGTCCACGGCCAGCACGGCCTTGCAGCCCATCAGCGTCATGACCTGGCGGACGCCGGGAATGTCCGTGATCCCCAGCATGGGATTGGTGGGCGTCTCCAGCATCACCAGCTTGGTGTTGGGACGCAGCGCCGCCTTGAAGGCCGCCAGGTCGGCCGTGTCCACCTGGGTGTAGGTAAGGCCGAAGCGGGTCATCACCTTGTCCAGCAGCCGGAAGGTGCCGCCGTAGACGTTGTCGCCCAGCACCACGTGATCGCCGCTGGAGAGCTGCTCGAAGATGGCCTGCACCGCCGCCATGCCCGAACCGAAGGCCATACCGTGGGCCCCGCCTTCCAGCGCGGCCAGGTTGCCTTCCAGGGCGTCGCGGGTGGGATTGCGCACACGGGCGTAGTCGAAGCCCTTGTTCTGGCCCAGGCCCTCCTGCACATAGGTGCTGGTGAAGAAGACCGGCGTCATGATGGCGCCGCTGGTGGGATCCGGCGACTGGCCGGCGTGGATGCAGCGGGTGTCGAAACGGCCTTCGGAGTTCATGGGACCATCCTTCGTGATCCACCAGTGTGAGGGGGAGCCGCCATGAGGAAAAGCATCGCTTCGGTTTCTATGGTTCTGGCCCTCCTGGCTTGCCGATCCGACAAACCCGAGAACCAGGTGCGGAAGGCCTTCAGTGCCTGCGTGACCGCCGTGGAGGCCGGTGACCCCGCGGCCGCCGCCGAACCCCTGGATGCCGCCTTCCGGGGGCCCGAAGGCATGGACAAGGCGGCCGCGCGCCTCTTCCTCATGGGGATCCTCCGGCAGGAGAAGGTGGGCGTGACCGTGGTCCGCAACGAGGTCGCCGTGCGGGGGAACGAGGCCCTTCAGGAGGTGGACCTGATCCTCACGGGACGGAGCGGCCTCCTTCCCCAGGACGCCTCCCGGCGCTCCTTCGGGCTGCGCTGGCGGAAGGCGGGTGGCGACTGGCGGCTCCTGGAGCTCCAGGAACGCTGAACGGGGGGGCTTCAATCCCCCAGGTACGCCATGAACTCCTGGTGCAGCTCCAGCGGAAGCCGGCAGGCGCGGGCCTCCTCATCCACGAGCTGCGCGCAGCGGGGGATCGCCAGCAGGACCGGGGCGGGGATACCGCCGTTCCGTGCCCGGCGCAGGCTCTGCATCATGGCGTCCATCCAGCCCAGGCGGTAGAGCGTGACCAGCAGCAGCGCATGGGCCCTGCCATTGCCGGGGTCGATGGCGATGGCCTGGAGCAGTTGCCGCCGGGTGGTCTCCAGGACATCCTTGCGGACCTCCGCCCGACCGGCCGAACCCTCCCTGGGGGGTGGGGCCTCATCGGTGGGCGGACGGATGAACCCCTCGGGGCGGAGGAACTCGCCGGAGCCCGGCGCCCTGCGCGGGCCCGAGGCCTCTCGCACCGGGTCCATGGCCGGTGTGGTTTTCCGGGGGCTGGGCGCCGCCCCACCCCGCTGCGGAGTCGCGGGAGGCTCGGCCTTTGGCGGCGGGTTCGAGAGACTGCCTTGAGGATGGCCCAGGGGGTTGCTGGTGGGGCTGACGGGCGGGCCACCGACGGGCCGGGGGACCTGGGGCGTCGCGGTGAGGCGTTCCTGGCTCCAGCGCCAGGCGGGATCCTTGGCCGACCGCAGGGCGGCGGCTAGATCCTCGGCGATCTGGAACCGGTGTGCCGGATCCTTGGCCAGCGCGCAATTCAGGAGGCTCTGCACATCCCGGCTGATGTCCCGGAAGGCCGTTGGGAGCAGCGGCGGCGGTGTTTCGTGCAGCAACCGGTAGATCACGGAGCCGGGGTTGGGCCCGTCGAAGGGCGGGATGCCCGTCAGGGCCTCGTAGAGGATCACCCCCACGGCGAAGAGATCGCTGCGGGCATCGGGACGTCCGCTCTGGAGGTACTCCGGCGCCATGTAGTTCACGGTGCCGAACACCGTGCCCTCATCCGTGGTGTCGGAGTTGAAGATCTTGGCCACGCCGAAATCCAGCACCTTGGCCTGGAGGGATTTCCCATCCCACAGCACTCGGATGTTGGACGGCTTGATGTCCCGGTGCAGCACCTGGTGTCGGTGGGCCACGGCCAGTCCGTCGCAGACCTGGGCGAGGACCTCGAGGATGTCGCGGGGACTGAGGGTGCCGGCCCGGATGAGCGTGCCCAGATCCTCCCCCTTCACCAGCTCCATGGCGAGGTAGAGCACGCCCTGCTCCTCCCCCATCTCGTGAATGGTCACGATGTTGGGGTGGTTCAGCGCCCCGGCGGCCCGCGCCTCCCGGGCGAATCGTTCCCGGGCCTCGGGCCCCGCGGCGGCCGAAGCCTGGATGACCTTGATGGCCACCTCGCGGCCGATGATCGGATCCCGGCCCACGTAGACGTCACCCATGCTGCCCTGAGCCAGCAGCCGGATGATGTCGAACTTGCCGAGGCGCGTCAGCACGGACCTTTCCAGGGATGCGGGCCTAGATCATGGGGTGGTCGCGGAGTCCCCGTCCAGGCCTTTGTCGGCCCCCTGCCCGAGCAGCCAGGCCTCGTCCTGGACGGGGATGCCCAGCGCCTCCGCCTTGGCGAGCTTGGACCCGGCCTTCTCTCCCGCCACCAGGAGCGTGGTTTTCGCCGAGACACTGTTGGTGACTTTCGCGCCCAGCCGCTTCAGCAGCGTCTCCGCCTCCTCCCGGGACAGGGTGGGCAGGGTGCCGGTCACCACGGCCACGTGGCCGGACAGGGGCAGGCCGCTCCGATCCCTGGGTTCCGGCAAGGCCGGGTGCACGCCCAGGGCGGTCAGCCGGGCCGGCAGGTCCGGATGCAGCGCGGCAAAGGCCCGGAGGGCCGCGGCGACCTTGGGGCCAACCTCCTCCACGGCCTGGAGGCGGCCTTCATCAGCCACCCACAGGGCCTCCAGGCCGGGGTACGCCTCCGCCAGCAGCTCCGCCGTGCGGGCCCCCACCATGGGAATGCCCAGGGCGTGGATCCATCTGGACAACGGCTTGGTGCGGGCTGCCGCCAGCGCATCCATGAGGTTCTGGGCCGACTTCTCGGCCATGCGCTCCAGACCCGACAAGTAGGCCAGGCCCTGCAGGGGTTCCCCCAGCAACGAGAAGATCTCCCAGGGCTGTTCGAAGCGCCCCGAGGCCACGAGCTGCTCGACCAGGGCCTCGCCCATGCCTTCGATGTCCAGGGCCGCCCGGCCGCCGAAGTGCAACAGACGGGCCACCAGCTTGGCCGGGCACTCGGGGTTCAGGCAACGGATGGCCACTTCCGCATCGTCTGCCTTGCCCACCTCGCCCCTGCACACGGGGCAGGTCGTGGGGATGACGGGCAGGGGCAGGCCGCGCTCCTCTTCGCCGGGCACCAGGGCCACCACCTTGGGGATCACCTCGCCGCCCTTCTCGATGAACACGCGATGGCCCACGCTGAGGCCCAGACGACCCAGTTCGTCGGCGTTGTGCAGCGTCGCGCGGCGGACCGTGGAGCCGGCCACTTCCACCGCCTCCAGCTCGGCCACCGGCGTCAGCTTCCCGGTCCGGCCCACCTGCCAGGTGATGCCCAGCACCGTGGTCGTCACCTGGGTGGCCGGATACTTGAAGGCGATGGCCCAGCGCGGCACACGATCCGTGGCGCCGAGGCGCTGCTGGAGCGCGGCATCCAGGATCTTCAACACCACGCCATCTGTATCGAAGGGCAGCTTCAGGCGGGCCTCGGCCTGGGTCGAAATGAAGGCCAGCAGGGCTTCCAGATCCCCGCTGGCATGGGCGGGCATGACCCCGAATCCCCAGGCACCGAGGTGGGTCATGGAGCGGGCGTGATCCTCGGCCACGCCGCCGTTCCAGAGGGCCTGCCAGGGCAGGAAGGAGAGGCCGCGGGCGGCCACCTCCCGGCTGTCCAGCAGCTTCATGGTGCCGCTGGCGGCATTGCGGGGATTGGCGAAGCGCGCCTCGCCCCGGGCGTCCCGCTGCCGGTTCAGCTCTTCCCAGCGCTTGCGGGACAGGAACACCTCGCCACGCACCGTGAGCGAAGTCGGGGCATCCTCCGGCAACCGCATGGGGATGTCGGCGATGGTCCGCGCGTTCTCCGTCACCAGCTCTCCGGTCTCGCCATCGCCGCGGGTGAGGGCCTCCACCAGCTCGCGGTTCTCGTAGCGGAGAGACAGGGACAACCCATCCACCTTCAGCTCCGCGGCGTAGCGGGGCTCGGCGTCCGGGACCAGCTTGTGCCACTTCGCCTCCCACTCCCGCAGCTCGGCCTCGGAGTAGGCGTTGTCCAGGCTCAGCATGGGCACGGCGTGGCGGCGCTTCTCGAAAGCGTCGATGGGCGGCGCGCCCACGCGCAGGGTGGGGCTGTTCGGATCGGCGAGCTCGGGATGGGCCGCCTCCAGGTCGCGCAGTTCCCGCTCCAGAGCGTCATACTCGGCGTCGGAGACCGCGGGCTGGTCCAGCACGTAGTAGCGGTGGCGATGCATCCGCACCGCGTCGGCCAGATCCTTCATGCGCTGCCGCAGGTCCATCACTTCACCCTCGACCGGTACAGGATTCCCATGATGAGGCCCAGCGCGAGGAAGAAGCTCAGCGTGCTGCTCCCCCCGGCGCTGAAGAAGGGCAGCACCATGCCCTTGTTGGGCAAAGCCCCCGCCACCATGCCCACGTTCACCATCAGGTGAAGGGCGAAGATGCCCGTGGCCCCGGCGCAGAAGTAGGCTTCGGCGTTCGTGTGGGCGGCCTTGGCGGCGTCGAGGATCCGACTCAGCAGCAGGCCGAACAGGCCGAGGACGAGCAGCACACCCAGGAAGCCCCGCTCTTCCGCCCACACGCTGAAGGCGAAGTCGGTGGTCTTCACGGGGAGGAAATTCAGCTGAGTCTGGGAGCCACTGGTGAAGCCCCGGCCGATGAGTCCCCCCGCCCCGATGGCGATGCGGCTCTGGTTCACCTGGTAGCCCTTGCCCTGGAGATCGCTGGAGGGATCCAGGAAGATCATCACCCGTTGTTTCTGGTAGGGCTTGAGGGCGAACTTCCAGGCCCCGAGGCCGCCCACGGTGACGAGCAGGAGCAGCGCGATCACCCAGCGCACCCGCAGCCCCTTCATGAGAGGGATGATCAGCAGGATGGGCAGGAAGCTCAGGGCCATGCCAAGGTCGGGCTGGCGCTGGATGAGCAGCATGGGGAAGACCACCAGTCCCACGGCGCCGAAGAGCTCGAGACGGCCGATGGTGTCCGCCGGCCGCGACCCCAGGCGATGGGACACGTACAGCAGCGTCACCCACTTCATGAGCTCCGAGGGCTGGAAGGTCTGCCCGGCGACGACGAACCAGCGCGTGGCGCCGCCGATCTTCTTGCCCACCACCAGCACGGCGGCCAGGGCCACGAGGCCCAGCAGGTAGGCGGGAAAACTGTAGCGGAGGATGCGGCGGGGGTCCGTGGCCGCCAGCAGGAGCATCAGCCCCAGGCCCATGAGGTTCCAGACGCTCTGCTTGATCCAGATACTGGCCTGGGGCGTATTCCGTCCGGCGGAATAGAGGGTCAGGGTGCCCAGGACCACCAGGGCCAGAATGACCCACAGCAGCCGGGAATCCATGGCTCTGACGCGATCCTTCATTCGGCCGCCTCCGGAGGGGGCGCGAAGGGATCCACCATGCGGCCGCGCGGCGGCGGCAGAGGATTCTTCATGCGGTCCACGAACCAGTACTTCACGAGCTTGGCCGCGATGGGCGCGGCGGCGGTGGAGCCGAAGCCCGCGTTCTCCACCACCACGGCGAAGGCGATCTGCGGCTTGTCGCGGGGCGCGTAGCCCGCGAAGAGGGCATGGTCCTTCAGGTGCTTGGCCTGGCGGGCGTAGTGGCTCTTGTCCACGAAGGTGGCCACCTGGGCCGTGCCGGTCTTGCCGACGAAGGGAGCTTCCCGCGCGATCTCCCGTATGAAGGGATTGGCCGCGGCCGTCCCGCTCTGCACCACCTCGAAGAGCCCTTCATCAAGGACCGACCAGATCTTCGGATCCAGGGGCGTGTCTCTGGGTGGCGGCACCGGGGCGAGTTCCAGCTCGTTGCTCTGATCGTTGCGGAAGCCATAAAAGAAATGGGGGGTGAGAACCTTCCCCTTGGTGGCCAGCAGTGCGTAGAAGCGCGCCAGGCCGAGGGGGGTGACGCCCACGGCGCCCTGGCCGATGCCCACGCTGATGGTTTCGCCGGCGTACCACTTGGGGTCCCGGGGCGAGGCCTTGCGCTTCCAGGCGCGGCTGGGGATGCGGGTGCGCTTCTCCTGCGGCAGGTCCACGCCGGTGCGATCCGTGAACCCGTATTTCTCGGCCGTGGCATAGAGGTCATCGATGTCCAGGCGCGAAGCCACTTCGTAGAAGTAGACGTCACAGCTCTGGGCGATGGCCTGCACCAGGTTCAGACCACCATGGCCCGTGGGCTTGTCGCAGCGGAAATCACGGCCGTAGAAGTTTTTCTTCCCCGCGCAATAGATGACGGTCTGCGGCGTGATGACGCCCTTCTCCAGGCCCGCCAGCGCCACCAGCAGCTTGAAGGTGGAGCCGGGCGCGTAGATGCCCTGGATGGCCCGATTGAGCATGGGCCGCGTTGGGTTGTTCAGGTAGCGGTCCACCATCTCCTGGCTGAGCCGGTTGAGGAACAGATTCGGATCGTACGAGGGGCTGGAGTACATGGCCAGGATGCCGCCATCCCGCAGATCCAGCACCACCGCCGCGCCGGCCTCCTCCCCGTAGGCGTCCTGCATCACCTTCTGGAGACCCGCATCCAGGGTCAGGTAGAGGCTGCGACCCGAGGTGGCGTCGGTCTGGCCGAAGTTGGCGACTTCGGTGCCCAGCTGGTCCACCAGGATGCGCTTCTGGCCATCCACGCCCTTGAGCTTGTCGTTGCCGCTGGCTTCGAAGCCCTCCTTGCCGATGGTCTCGCCCAGCCGGAAGACCCCCGGCTTGGCCTTCATCAACTCCTCATCCACCTCGCCGACATAGCCCAGCACGTGGCCCGCCAGCTCGTCGCCGAGGTAGACCCGCCGAGGCGCGACATCCACGCTGAGGAAGGGGAACCGGGCCCGAACCCGCTCCGCCAGGGCGATCCCCGCGTCGTCCAGGTTCTCCTTCAACACCAGGGGGCGGCCCTTGCCCGCGATGCGGTAGCTCTGGATCTTCCGCGCCAGGGCGGCCGGCTCCAGCTCCAGGGCCATGGCCAGGGCGTGCACCACCTCGGGGCGGGTGGGCAGATCCTCACGCTGGATGACGAGGTGCAGGGCCCGGCGGTTGTCCACCAGACGGTAGCCGTTGCGGTCCAGCACCAGCCCCCGGGGAGCGGCGATGGGACGCACCTTCACCGCCTGCTGCATGGCGAGCTGCCTGAATTCCCCGTGCCGCACCAACTGGAGCCAGGCGTAGATCAGGATCAACGTGGCCACCAGGCTCCAGCTCAGGGCCTTGAACACCCCGAGGCGGCGGTGCAGGAGGGGGCGCTGCCGGGGATCCATCAGCCCAGCCGGGGGGAGGGCCCGGTGTACATCAGGCGCCAGACGGCCCAGCCCCATACGGGCAGGCTGAGCAGGGACCAGAGCCAGCCGAAGCCCCAGGCGTGCGGTCCCGAAGCGAGGCGCACCGCCAAGTGGACCAGAAGGGTGTGCGCCACGAGCAGTCCCGCCAGCCGCGCGAGCCAGCTCTTCACGCCCTCCAGGGGCCACCGGCCGGCCATCCAGCCGGCCAGCAGGGTCAGGGTCATGTCGGCCCAGGCCGTGCCCCCCAGGTGGGGATAGAGCCGCAGGGATCCTTCCAGCGCCCAGCCCGCCGCCCCGGCCCAGAGGGCGCCGGAGAGTGGAGACCCGGCGCGGGGCGCCAGGGCCAGCACCAGCAGGACATGGATCACGATCTGGAGCCGCGGGAAGGGGGCGGAGAGGAACACCAGGCCCAGGGCGGCGGCGCAGAGAAGGTTCTGCCGGATGGCGGAAGGGGCGAGGATCCTCATGGCGTTCCCCGCTTGCGTGACGGTTTTTGCTCTGGCGCCACGAACGGCGCCTGCACCTCCAGCGGCGGCTGAGAGGGCAGCAGGAGCACCGTGGAGATCCGATCCAGCGGGGCGGACAGGTTCACGAGCACCCGCAATTCCAGGTCCCCGGGAGCCACCTCTGCCACGTACCCCACCAGGAGGCCCCGCGGGAACACGCGATCCAGCCCCGAGGTGAGCACGGCCTCGCCCACCTGCACCACTTCCTGGTTGCTGATGTAGCGGATCATGGCGCGCCCGGAGCCCAGGCCCTGAAGCACGCCTGTCGCGCGGCTCCGCATGAGCATCACGGCCACGGAGGCATTGGGCGCGTCCGCGGGCAGCACCTTGGCCTGGGTGGGCCCCACGGACCAGAGGCGCCCCACGATGCCCTCAGGCACGAGCACGCCCTGATCGGGCACCAGGTCCAGGTCCCGGCCTCGGTCCAGGATGAGCCCTCCGAACGCCGCGGGCCGAGTGCTGAAGACCACCCGTGCCGCCTTCAGATCCAGGGGGATCTGCCGCTTCAACCCGAGCAACCGCACGGCTTCGTCCGCCTCGGCCAGCCGGGGGGCCTCCTGGGCGGCCTGCGTCCGAAGCTGGGAAAGCTCGGTGCCCAGCCGCGCATTCTCGGCGCGGGTCTCCTCGAAGGTGCGTGCCGCCTCACGGCGGCTGGTCCGCCACTGCGCCCAGCGGGAGGCCAGGCCCTGAGAAGGCCGCGAGAGGGTGTCGGCCAGGCGCGTCCAATGTCGGCCCGGAGCGGGACCGAGCGACACCCAGATGCCGTGCCCCAGCCAGAGGAGGAGGACGAGGAGACGCTGCCACCCCGCGCGGCTCCATCCCCACTTGGCTGCGCGGAGCGCCATGCGCCCTCCCGGCTAGTCGAGGATCTGGATGCGGCGCAGGAGCGGGATGTTCTCCAGCAGGAGGGCGGTGCCCCGCACAACGGCAGTCTGGGGATCCTCCGCGCGGAAGACCGGCAGGTGGGTCTCTTTCCGCAGCCGCTCGTCCAGGCCCTGGATCAGCGAACCGCCACCCGTGAGGCAGATGCCCCGGTCAATGAGGTCCGCCGCCAGCTGGGGCGGTGTCTCGTTGAGCGCCTTGCGGACGAGATCGATGATGGCGCCGATGGGTTCGGCGAGGGCTTCGCGGATCTCAGCGTCGTTGAGGGTGAGGGTCTTGGGCAGGCCCTCGAACTGGTCCCGGCCGCTCACCTCCATGGTGCGCGTGAGCTCGGAGGGGAAGGCCGATCCCAGCGTCCACTTCACTTCCTCGGCCGAGGACTCGGAGATCAGCACGTTGTACTTCTCGCGGATGTACTTGATCACCGCCTCGTCCATCTCGTCGCCGGCGATGAGGATGGAATCCGAGAACACCTTGCCGTTGTAGCTGATGACGGCCACGTCCGTGGTTCCGCCACCGATGTCCACGATCATGCAGCCACGCTTCTCGTTGATGGCCAGCCCTGCGCCGATGGCGGCCACCATGGTCTGGTCCACGATGAAGACCTCGCCGGCCTTGGCGTCATAGCAGACCTGCTTCACGGCGCGGCGGGCCACCTGGTGGGCCCGGGGCGGCACGCTCACCACGATGCGTGTCCGGGCGATGCCGCGGTTTGGGCGGGCCTTGGAGATGAACTGGGCCAGCATCTTCTCGGCGGCGTCCACCTCGTAGATCATGCCGTCCTTCATGGGCCGGATGGTCCGGACGCCCTGGGGGGCACGCCCCAGCAGCTGCTTGGCTTCGTCGCCCACGGCCTCCACTTCGTGAGTGAGGGTGTTCACGGCCACGATGGAGGGCTCATAGATGACGATGCGGCCGGCCTGCTTGGTGTGGATCAGGGTCGAGGCCGTGCCAAGGTCGATGGCAAGGTCGGAATTGAATATGTTGGACCAGAACTGGCTGGAGAAAATGCTGGCCACTGGCGGCTCCCGGAGAACCTCTTAGCGTGCCACGAACCAGCCCCCCGGGCCAGCCGTGGGGAACCCGGGGGGCGAATGGTCCTGGGCGGGATTATTTCCCCGCCGCCGCCAGCTCCTGCACCAGCAAATCCCCATCCAACCGCTGGGCGAGCTCCCTGTGATAGCCCCGGACCCGCGAACCGGATGCGGGTCGCGAGCGGGCAGCCCGGCGGGCTGACCCGAGCGGGGCCCCGCACCGGCGAGCATAAAGCGCGTGTCCGGGGCGGGCTACTTGGCGGCCGTCACCAGCTCCTGCACCAGCAAATCCCCATCCAGCCGCTGAGTGAGCTCCCTGTGATAGCCCCGGACCCAGCGCTCGCCGTTCACCAGCACGTACGGAATGGCCCGCTTTCCGGTCTCGGCCTCGAGTTTTTCCGCAGCCCCCGGCACGGCCTCGATGTCCACTTTGTGATGGGCGACACCATGCTCGGTCAGCCAGGCCTCCAGGCGGCGGCAATCCGGGCACCAGGCGGCGCTGTAGACCGTCAGATCCAGGCCTTCCAGTGCAGCAATTCGGCTCATGGGATCCTCCCGGACCTGTCATTCTGGATCCTTTGATGCTTTGTTGGGGGGTTTCATGTCCAAGATGACCATTCAGACCGGCCTCCTCGCTGCGCCGGCCCTTCTCCTGGCCCTGGCCCTGGGTTGTGGCAAGAGCACGCCGGATAACAGCCGCATCATCGCCAACATCGGGGGCAGCAAGCTCACCGAGGCTGAATTCCAGGACATCGTGAAGAGCCTCTCGCCGGACCCCAAGGAAGCGCAGGCCTTCCTCACGGACGCCACCGCCAGGAACGAACGGGCCCAGCTCGCCCAGCGCATCGCCATGTCCCGGGCCATCACCACCTATGCCGCGCAGACGGGCCTCGACAAGGATCCGTCCGTGAAGCGCCAGCTGGAGCAGCAGCAGGCCAACATCTACTTCCAGGCCCTCATGAAGAAGCGCATGGCGGGGATGGCCCCCACCGACGAGCAGCTCCAGGCCTTCTACAAGGAGCGCGTCGAAGCCCTCAAGGCCCAGGGCCGCGCCCAGGGCGTGCCCCCCTTCGAGGCCGTCAAGGGTCAGCTGCCGGAGCTCTGGAAGCAGCAGCACATGCAGTCCCTCAGCGACCAGATCCAGAACGAGGTCAAGCAGAAGGTCCCGGTGACCCTGGCCGACGACTACCGGCCCGCGGGCGCCGAGTAGGCTTCGACTCAGCATTCACACAAGGGCCCCCAGACGGGGGCCCTTGTTTTGGTGCCTGGAGACGGAATCGAACCGCCGACACATGGATTTTCAATCCATTGCTCTACCAACTGAGCTACCCAGGCAGGAAGGTTCAGGATATCAGGCGGACGCGCATTTTCAAGTGCCGGAACGGAGTGGATTGGTGCATCCTCAATGGTTTGAGTACTGCTCCGTCCGAGAGGTCCGTCATGGCCCAACCCACCAAGAACCGCGAGATCCAGGTCCAGAAACCCGCGCAGAGTCTGGCCCACTTCCAGACCAAGCTGGGCAAGGGCGAGGAGGAGGATGGCGCGCTGTTGAAACCCATCCTCATCGGCGTTGCGGCGGTGGTGCTGATGGGAGTGGCCTATGGCGCCTGGAGCGCGTACCAGACGCAGGCCACGGAGAAGCATGAGGCTGCCCTTTCCGCTCTCCAGATGGAAGTCGAGGGTGATGGCGTGACGCCGGTTCCGCCCGCCGAGGTGGAGAAGCGCATGCGTGAAAAGCTGGGCCGCCTGGAGACCCTGGCCGCCGAGGCGCCGTCCTCGCGGAAGGCCGCCACCGCAGGGCTGCTCGCCAGCTGGCGCCTGGCCCTGGACGGCAAGGATCAGGCCCCCGCAAAAGCCCAGGATGCCTGGGGACGGATCCGCCTGGCCCAGCGGGCCCTGGCCCTGGGACAGGCCCAGGCCGCCCGCGCCCAGCTGGACGAGCTGCGGGCCAAGGCCACGCCCGGCGAGCCCTGGGCCGAGGCCTTCTGGGCCAGCCAGATGGACGCCGACCGCCTCGCCGGAGACCGGACGCAGGCCCTGAAGGACCTGGCGGAGTACAAGGCGCGCTTCAAGGGGCGAGGCGACGCCAGCGCTTTCGAAGGACTGATCCAGAGCATCTGAGCGCCTTCAGACAAGGAGTCATCCCATGCGGATGTACGACCTGATCTATACCAAAAAGCTGGGCGGCGCCCTGTCGCCCGAGCAGATCGCCTTCTGGGTGGAGGGCGCCGCCAATGGCAGCATCCCCGACGAGCAAAGCGCCTCGCTGCTCATGGCCATCTGCTGGCGGGGCATGACCACGGAGGAGACGCTGGCCCTCACACTGGCCATGCGTGATTCCGGCAAGCGGATGGACCTCTCTGCCGTGCCCGGCATCAAGGTGGACAAGCACAGCACAGGTGGCGTGGGCGACAAGACGACCCTCATCCTGGGGCCCATCGTGGCAGCCTGCGGCGTGCCTTGCCCCATGTTCAGCGGCCGCGGCCTGGGCCACACCGGCGGCACCGTCGACAAGTTCGCCGCCATCCCCGGGCTCAAGGTCGAACTCACGGATGCGGAGTTCATCCAGAGCCTCCAGGAGACCCGCTTCGCCAACTCGGCCCCCACCGGCAAGATCGCCCCTGCCGACAAGAAGCTCTACGCATTGCGCGACACCACGGCCACGGTCGAAAGCATCCCCCTCATCACGGCGAGCATCATGTCCAAGAAGCTGGCCGGTGGCGCCGATGCCCTGGTGCTGGACGTGAAGTGCGGCCCCACGGCCTTCATGAAGACCTTGGACGATGCCCGCACCCTGGCCCAGAGCATGGTGGACGTGGGCACGGCCCACGGCATGCAGATCCGCGCCCTCATCACCCGCATGGACGCCCCCCTGGGCTGGGCCATCGGCAACGCCCTGGAAGTCATGGAGTCCGTCGAGATCCTCCGCGGTGAGCACGGCGATTCCGAGCTGGCTCAGATGAGTTTCCGTCTGGCCGCCGAGATGCTGATCATGGGTGGCGCGGCGAAGACTCTGCCCGAGGCCCAGGCCAAGGTGCGAATGGCCATCCAGGACGGCTCAGCCCTCGAGACCCTGCGGCGGTTCGTGGGCTCGAATGGGGGCGATGCTAAGGCCCTGGACGACTTCAGCCTCCTGCCCCAGGCCGGCCGGACGATCGCTATCCCCGCCGATCGGGCCGGCTACGTGTCCGCCCTCGATGGCCGCGCCCTGGGCCTCCTCGCCATGGACCTGGGCGCTGGACGCAAAGATCAACACGACGTGCTGGATCTGGGTGTGGGCATCCGGGTCCATGTGAAGGTCGGGCAGCGGATCGAGCCGGGTGACATGGTGTTCACGGCCTACACCAAGGCCGGTCATCCAGTGAAGGCCGAGGCCTACCTGGCCACCCTGGGCCTCGCGAGCGATCGACCCGAGGCCGTGCCTTGGCTCCTCGACACCATCGGCTGCTGAGAAAGCCGACTGGAGCCCTGAAAACCCAGCGATGCGCCCTGGTCATCGGGGGGCTCCTCTAGGCTCGCCTGGAAGTGGGTTCAAGGAGACCCCGATCACAGGACGTTCGCACTCTCCGATTCAGGGATTCCATAAGTTCCCGCCTCGGGCCCGTGAACCAGCCCCAGCGATCACCCCCGTTCCTATACTCACCCGGCCGACGAGGCATGACCTCATAAGTAGATACACGGTCTCAAGATCGCTGTAATGTGCGGTCTCCGGCAGATCGGTTCCCTATTTTTTTGAAAAATTAACAAAAATTAACACCCCTCGCATTGCAATGCTCGCATTATCACCCTCGGATATTTCTCTCTGCTGTCCTCTGTCACACCCCCAGCCGGAGCAATTCTCCGAGCGAACCAAGGGGTCACAGATGCTTTTTCACCACGGAGCCGTCACCGTCCGGCTCTGGCTTTCTGGAGGATGCTATGCATCTCTTGAACCACCGAATGGGCCGCCTCACGGCCCTTCTCATCCTCGGTTCCTCCTTTCTTCTGGCCCAGGAGAAGGGGATCGGGTTTGACCTCAAACTGAGAGCTGCCAGCGGCCTCAGCACCAATGACCACCTCAATGCCTCGGCCTTCGGGTTTGGCCTGAATGTTCGGTACGGATTCGAGTGGGGCACGCTCAATGGCGAGCTTGGCTATTTCTACAAGCCGGGCCGCCAGTACCGGGCCGCACTAGAAGCCCCCGCAGCGGGCATGCCTGCCGCAGTGGATTCCTGGCCTGATCCCATTGCCGGTGGCAGTGTGGACAGCCGGAAGAACTCCCTGACTCAGTTGAACGCCAGGTTCAGTTATGAAAGGGCCATCAGCAATGCCTGGTCCTGGCAGGCGGGCCTGCAGCTGGGCCAGTCCAAGTTCCGGCATGAGTACATCGGCGATGTGGCTGATCTCCGTTGGGCCACCTACGAGGACACCTACAACGGAACTCCGACGAAGAGCGTGTTCACCGTGAATCCCTTCGCGGGGGTGACCTATCAGATCAACCAGGATTCGGCTTTCGAACTCAACCTGATTTCCATTTCCTACACCGCCATCAACTTCCACCACGCTCCTGGCTCTGCGATCGTTTCCGGCGATCCCACCGTTCCCGGCTCACACCTTGTCTACGCCGGCGATCACCTGGAGGAGATCAAGCGCAATTCGCTGCACATCGAAATCGGATACACCTTCCGGTTCTGAGGTGGCATTCGTTCCGGCATCGACCAAATCCTTAAGGAGATAAAACACCATGTTTCGAACGAAATCAATTCTCGGCGGGTCTGCGGTTGCATTCGCCCTGGTCTCTGGAAGCGCCCTGTTCGCACAGGTCACCAGTGGCTCCATGTCAGGTCAGGTCAAGGACGAAAAAGGCCTGGCCATTGCCGGCGCCACGGTGACCATTGAGTCTCCCGCGCTCTTCAACCCCCGCGTCGTCAAGACCAATGACCGCGGCGAGTGGCGCGCCCCCCTGCTGCCCCCGGGCAACTACAGGGTTACTGCCGTCAAGGATGGCTACCTGACCGCGGGAGCCAAGGACATCCGCCTGGGCGTGGGTGCTGCAGTATCCCAGGAGTTGACCCTGAAGCCTCTGGCGGCCGCTTCGGCCACCGTCGAGGTTCTCGCTTCGGCGGTCACCGTCGACAAGAGCGACACCAAGGCCGCCACCAACTTCTCGTCCGAAGACCTCGTCGCCCTCCCCGGCGTCGACCGCAGCTTCTACGGCGCTGCGGATCTGGCCCCTGGTCTCTCCACCGGCCGGGGCGGCTCCTTCAGTGTCCGTGGCGGCGCCACGCAGAACACCAACTACCGCGTCAACGGTGTCGACGTGAAGGATGACTACCAGGGCGACCTGACGGGCACCTTCGTGATCGAGGACAACATCGAAGACGTCCAGGTCATCCTGTCCCCCCTGAACGCCCGCAACGGCCGAGCCCTGGGTGGTTCGGTGAACGTGGTCACCAAGACCGGCGGCAACGACTTTCAGGGCAGCATCCGGGCCAGCCTCTCGCGGGCTTCCTGGAACGCCCACAATCCCTCCTACACTTACCAGGACGACGAGACCAACGACAACCTGAACCGCCAGTACCAGGTCACGCTATCCGGCCCGATTATGAAGGACCGGATCTGGTTCAGCTTCGGCACCATCCTCACGCCGAAGACATCCGATCCCTTCAGGCTGGGCACGGTCTACACCCCCCTCGCCACCCGGGGCGTCACCACCGGTATCGCCGCCGTGGACGCCATTGGCGCCCCTCTCTCGGCCTCGATTCCGGCCGGCTATGCCTTCACCAAATTTGAGCAGGGCGCACCCTACAATCGCCAGACCACATCCAACTACTACGAAGGCAAGATCACGGGCGCCATCACGATGGATCACACCTTGGAGCTCAGTTTCTCCAAGTCCAACCTGTCCCTGAGCCCTCGCAACCCGTTCGGGGATGGTGGCAACACCGTCATCCGCCTGAACGCCCTGGGCAAGCAGACGGAGGACAAGAAGGTCTTTGGCGTTGGCTACAAGGGCATTCTCGCCAGCAACCTCTTCATCGAGGCCCACTACAACCGGCTGGATTCCGAGGCCGTGTTCCCCGTGGGTGATCCCGCCTACGGCACCGGCGAAGGCATGCTGATCTATGCCGGCCGGGTCGGGGGGGCCGCTGGATCCCGCCAGGGCTTCGGCTATCCCTTCGGGTTCGGCATCACGCCCACCCCTGACGCCCGCAACAATCGCAGCGGCAATGTGAACGTGAAGTGGTTCAAGGACCTCATGGGCAGCCATGAGATCGACTTCGGCTACGACTACTACGAAGCCGTGCGCGGCACGTCCGTCTCTTCCGGCCTGAAGAACGAGTTCTTCCGTGCGGGTGGCGGGGCCTTCTTCAACCCCACCAACGGGAGCTACCTCTTCGAAGTCATGAACAACACCGGTGCGACCGGCGTGAACCACTTTGACACGGGCACTCCGGGCCAGTTCTATCTGCGCGGCGCCGCCCCCAGTGTGATCGCATATGGCGGCGTCGACGGCACCACGCGCAACCGGACCGACTCCCTCTACATCAATGACCAGTGGACCATCAACCAGCACTGGAACTTCATGGCGGGCCTGCGCTTTGACAGGATCGGCGTCAAGGACACCGACGGTACGACGCTCGGCAAGGCCAGTGACATCACGCCCCGCTTTCAGCTGCGCTATGACCTGAACGGGGATAGCAAGCACCTCTTCACGGCTACCGCAGCTCGCTTCGGCGGCGACTTCACCACCGGCTTCACCGATGCCTTCATCAAGAAGGCCACCGCTTCTGGTGTGAACCGTGGCTGGAGCGCGCAAGCGGTGGACCCGGGCCCCGGCGTGGTCGGCGCGGTGGGCGCTGCGGGCGCCGATGTCAGCTTCGTGGACTACGCCACCCTGACCAACATCGCCAACTACGGCAACGTGCTGGCCTACTTCGACAACAGCAAGAGCTATGTGGTCGACGGAAATCTGCGGGCCCCCTACATGGATGAGTACACCCTGGGCTACAAGCGGAGCTATGACAACGGCTCCCACATCAGCCTCACTTGGGTCCATCGCGAGTGGAAGAAGGACTGGGCCTTCTCCCAGGATTACGCCGCCGACCAGATGGTGATCCTGCATGATCCCACGGGCTCGAATCTTCCCGACCAGCAGGCTCAGATCACCCATGTCTTCAATTCGAACGCCCTCACCCGGGAATACAACGGCCTTGAGATGGAGTGGCTCGGCAAGATCAGCCCCACCTGGAGCTGGGGCGGCAACTACACCTACAGCCGCCTGGTGGGTAATAACAACGGCGGCGACTCGAATTCGGGTCAGTCCTTCCGTGATAACGCCCCTGCGGGCTATTACTTCAATCGCGAGCAGCTGACCCAGGTGAACGGCCGCACGGACGCCGACTTCGCCGCCACGGGCCCACTCCTGCAGGACCAGACCCACCGCGCCCGCCTCTTCCTGACCGCCGAACTCCCCCTCGGCAAGGGCAAGATCTCCTACTCGGCCCTGCTCCGCTACGATTCCGGAAACAACTACAGCGCCGCGGAAGCCGCCCCGCTCGCGTTCGCCGCCAACCTTCCCGCCCCTGCTCCACGCGCACCTTCTTCCTACACCCAGTACTATGGCGGCCGCGGGCAGTACAGTTACAACGACACTTACCAGGTCGATTTCAAGGTTGCCTTCAAGGTGCCTCTGGCCCTGTGGCGTGTGCAGCTGATCGGCGATCTGCAGATCAACAACGTCTTCAACACCCAGATGGTGGCGACCTACGATACGGCCTTCCCGGGTTATTTCGGACAGAGTGTGCTTTACGTCAACGATGCGCCTACCTTCGGGACCACCCGACCCGGTTCCGGAATCAATTACTTTGTGAACGCTCGGTCCTTGGCTTTCAGCCTCGGCCTGCAGTTCTAGTCTGAGTCAGGAGACCCAATGATGATGCGATCCACTCTTCGGTACCTGGCCCTTGGGGCCCTCCTCGCCGGCACGAGCCTCGCCGCCCAGGAAACACAGAAAACCTGGACTGCGGGCGCGAGCCTCACCTCCGCCCTGGATGGCCTCAAGGAGGTCACCCACAACACCACCGGGTTTGTGGTGGACTTCGGGTACAACGGCCACCTCGGCAACAGCACCGTGCCTTTCCGGGCCAGCCTGGGCTACCAGTATTTCCCGGGCAGCGATCATCTCGGTGTGAAGCAGAGCCTCACCAGCTTCCAGCTGGCAGGGGACATCTTCATCGCCTCCGCTTGGACGGACCTGCAGTTCATTACGGGTCTGTCGATCAACAAGTACAGGGTGAAGTCCGAGGTGGCTGGACTTGGAAGCTCTACCGATAACGTCAAGGGGCCCAAGTTTGGCGCCCGGCTGGGGCTCGAGTACCGCTTCACTCCCGCCTGGTCCGGTCAGTTGCTGGTCCAGATGACCGAATTGGGCACGGATGCCACCAATACGACTGGCATCAATCCGTCCTGGATCCAGGCCGGGGCGAAGTTCCACTTCTAGGAACTCGCCACCAGCTGCCACCAACACAAAGCCGGCCCCGCTCACGCGGGGCCGGCTTTGTGTTGGGCAGGCATGGGCCTTGTGCAGGAAGCGCCTGCCTCAGTCGCGCTCGCCACCTCCATGGCCGGGGCCCCGGGCCCCGACCATGGGCCATCCGAAAGGAATTCAGCACCCTCTGAAGGATGCGTGTCGCAAGAAGGTGGTCTTACGGACGGCGCCTCGATTCAATGCCGCATCCCCAGAATCGCCGTCGCACCCGGCAAAAAAGGGCCCCTCGATCCCTCCCGATGAGGTTTTCGCCTGACCCAGGTGCAGACCACTGCGTCCTCTATCCCAAATGTCCGCAAAAGAGGCGAATGGGGCTTCCGCCGCATACCTCGTGTTACAATGTTTGAATTCCAAAACCCGGATCGAAATTATTTGTAAAGATCGTGGAACCTGACCTATTCTTGCGACACTCGTCCCCGATCTTTGGCAGTCCTCCCAGACTTCAGAACCACCGCCGCCACAGATACTGTGGCGGGTTTGCTTCTCCCCCCTTTCGCACCTGCACCATGCGGCATTGCCGCCTTCCCCCCAAAGGAGTTTCTATGAGTCGAATCTTTACCCGGCTGGGCTTCACCGCCGCGGCCATCGTCGCTGGAAGCGGCGTCATGGGTTATGCCCAGGATGCCACTACCGGTGCCGTCTCAGGAATCGTGACGGGGCCCAACGGCGCCCTGATCGCCGGTGCCCGCGTCATTCTTGATGGTGGCCGCGGTCAGGTCGTGCGCGTCACCGATGCCAACGGGTCCTTCAAGGCTTCCGCCCTGATCCCCGGTCAGTACACCGTCACTGTGACTGCGCCCGGCTTTGAAACCGCCGCGAAGCTCACCGCCAACGTCTCCATCAACACCCTGACCCCTGTCAGGCTCACCCTGTCCAAGGCGGCGGGCGCGGTCGTCGAAGTGCTGGCCACCACCCAGACCATCGACACCACCACCCAGACCTCCGGCACCACCTACAACTCCGAGACGATCTCCTCCCTGCCCCTGGGTCGCTCGTTCTCGTCCATCGTGAACCTTGCCCCTGGCGTTTCCAGCAGCGGCATCGATTCCAACAACCCCTCGGTCGGTGGCTCCTCCGGCCTGGAGAACCAGTACGTCATCGACGGCGTGAACACCACCGGCGCTGGCTACGGCGCCAACGGCTCCTACTCGATCGTCTACGGCTCCCTCGGCACCGGCATCAACACTGACTTCATCAGTGAAGTGCAGATCAAGAGCTTCGGCATGGACGCCGAGTTCGGCGGTTCCACCGGTGGCATGGTCAACGCCGTCACCAAGACCGGCGACAACACGCTGCATGCCCAGGTCTTCGCCTACTTCGACCTGAACTCGCTGCAGTCCAAGGACAAGGAACCCCCCCGCATCGATCCCTCGCTGCGCATCACCCCCTCGTTCGACAGCAGCAACCGGTACGAACTGGGCTTCACCGTCGCCGGCCCCATCATCAAGGACAAGCTGTTCTACTTCGTCGGCTACAACCCCATCCGCAATTCCGTGAAGCGGACGCAGATCGACCCTGCCCAGCCTTTCTATGGTCGCCAGATCGAGCAGAAGACCGAGACCAACTCCTATTACGGAAAACTGAACTGGATGATCACCTCCACTCAGTCCCTGGAGTTCAGCATCTTCGGTGATCCCGGCAAGCTGCCCTACGGCGCCAACCGCACCGCTGCCATCTACACCGCCCCCTACAGCTGGGAAGAAGTCGAATTCGGCGGCCGGAACTGGACCTTGAAGTACAACGGCGTCTTCTTCAATGACTTCCTGGTGGAAGCTCGCGTCTCTCAGGCCAACAACAAGTTCCGGCGCATCCTTGATCCCGCCGTCCAGCAGACCTACCGCGTGTCCGATGTGTACACTGGCGTACAGTACGCTCCTGGCCCGGGCTTCGTGGATGGCACAGACGACCGCAATCGCCAGTACGACCTGAAGCTGACCAAGACCTTCGGCGCCTTCGAGTTCAAGGCCGGCTACTTCAAGGAAGACATCGAACACAAGGGCGGCAATACCTACCAGGGCCCTGCCGGCTTCGTGGATCCCCACTCCGGTGCCACTGGCCAGCCCTACTCCAGCGGCGCCTTGGTCAGCCAGCGCTACTATGTGCTCGATCCCTCGCTGAATTACACCGTCGGCACGGAAACGCGGACCCCTACCAACAACATTGCGCCCTACTGGCGCATCACCCGCGCCCGCACGACGCCGCCCCTCATCCCCACCACCGCTCCCTGGGAAGGCTATTTCGTCCAGGCGAAGTACTCCTGGAACAACCGCTTGTTCGTGAAGGCCGGCTTCCGCTGGGAATCGGAAGACATGGCGGGTCTCCAGCAGACCTACAAGTTCAAGGCCAAGGACGCCATGGCACCCCGCCTGTCCATCACCTGGGATCCGAACGGCGATGGCAAGAACAAGATCTACGCCTTCTACGGCAAGTACTTCGAGAAGGTCCCTCTCGATCTCGCGGTCCGCTCGCTCAGCACCGAAGTCGGCGTCAGCCGTTCCGACTTCTACAACATCAACAGCGCCTACAACTCCCTCACCAACCCGATCCAGAATGGCACCGCCATTCTGGATGTCCGCCCGGCCACCGGCTATGGCGTGGTGAACACGACCCCCACCTCGACCCACTTCATCGGCAGCCAGGGCTTCCTGACTCCGGTACTCCCCGGCACCAAGCTGCCCTACACCAATGAGTA
Source organism: Geothrix campi (assembly GCF_024609265.1). Taxonomy (GTDB): domain Bacteria; phylum Acidobacteriota; class Holophagae; order Holophagales; family Holophagaceae; genus Geothrix; species Geothrix campi. Next base: position 347,492 of record NZ_JANHMP010000003.1, read on the forward strand.
CGTCCTCGGCTGGGACATGCAGCCCTCCGAAGGCCTCACCATCAGCAACCGGGTCATCTACCGCTCGCTGGGCCGCGCCCTGGAAGACATGGGCATCGATGGTGGCAACTACCTGCCTTACTACATCGCGAACCCCGGTGAAAACTCCGGGCAGATCCAGCAGGCGGCTCTCGATCTCGAGAGGACTGTCTACGGCGTGGCCAATCCCAACTTGATGGGCAGCGGCACCACCGCCACCTGGCCGAAGCCCAAGCGCGACTACTGGGCCTTCGAAATCGAGGTGTCGAAGACCACCAAGCATGTCAACGGCTTCTTCAACCTGCGCCTTTCGAAGCTGGAAGGCAACTACGAGGGCCTGTTCCGCAACGACAACGGCCAGAGCGATCCGAACATCACCTCGCTCTACGACTTCTCGCTGGAATACCTGAAGAACTATGAGAACCCGAATGCCGGCAATTTCCCGAGCTATACGAATGACGGCAACCCAGGCGCTCCCATTTACCATCCCCGGGGCCTCACCGGTGAGGAGGCCTTTGCTTCTGGCCCCCTCCCCAACGACCGCACCGTGGTGGCCAATGCCGGCCTGACCTACAGCTGGGATTCCGGCTTCTCCCTCACGACCCTGGTCAAGTTCCAGACCGGGACGCCCCTGAACAAGTTCTACGGCCTGATCGACTACGACAACACCGGTGAGCTCGCCGCCGGTGGCCGCGGATCCCAGGGACGCACCCCCAACACCCTGAACTTCGACCTGAGCGGCCAGTACGTCTGGAAGCTTGCCAACAAGCACCAGGTGTCCTTCCGTGCGGATGTCTTCAACCTGTGGAATGTCCACAAGCCGACCTCCTACGATCAGAACTTCGAAGCTTCGGTGGACGCGGAAAACAAGAACTTCCTGAACGTCCTGACCTACCAGACTGCCCGCCGCATCCGCCTGGGCGTGAAGTACCAGTTCTAGTCAGCACGCACGACCGCAAGAGAATCGGGCCCTTCGGGGCCCGATTTTTTTGTCTGCGGTTGCCGGCAGGCAGAGGTGGTCATCCCTCCGAAGGCCCGCCACTGGCCCGCACCTTCGGGTCCAGAGGTGCCCTCTTGCCCAGGCAACGGCAGGGTCACATCACCGGTACGGGGAAGGCCATCGGCCAGCGGTACTTTTAAATACATGACCGATTAATCGTCAATTTATTTACTAATTCTGGACCAATCCACACATGCCCGTTGGTGGACCTACCCAGCGACGATATCCATATCGTGCCGTGAGGTAGTGCACCAAAAACACAAGAAAAGTTCCCGTGAAATTTGAAATTCGCGTTTATCCTTGTTCCACTCTTCAACTCTTTGGACATCGCCGTCCCCTTTCTTCTGGGCCATGACAACCTAACTTCCGGAATTCCGGAGGAGGGGCTGCCGCTGACCAGACGGACGCGGGACAGGGTGACCACCCACTTCCCCCGTGCGGCTTCCCGCACTCATAGGAGTACTGCATGTATCCTTCTCCCCTCCGGTTGGCCCGTACTACGGCCCTCCTCGTTGCCGTGGGCGCTGCCGCCTACGCCGCTGGCGATGGCAACCTGTACGTCAAGGTCGTGGATATCCAGGGCAAGCCCGTGACTGGCGCGACGGTGATCATCACCAGCCCCACCCAGATCGGCGGCGCCCGGACCGTGCCCTCCGACAAGGACGGCAACGCCCGGTTCATCCGCCTCAGTCCGGGTGATTTCAAGGTCCAGGTGTCCAAGGAAGGCTTCCAGACCGCCACCCTGGCCGCCCTCGAAGTGAAGGTGGATCAGACGGCCTCGGCCAGCATCAAGATCCAGGCCCTGGGTACCGCCACCGTCGAAGTGTTGTCCACCGTGTCCAACGTGGACGCCACCACGGTGACTACCGGCACCCAGATCACCTCCGCTGAATTGGAAACCCTGCCCATCGGCCGTACTCAGCTGTCGGTGCTGAATCTGGCTCCAGGCGTCATCTCCACCCTTGGCAGCTCCAACGGCAACCCGACCCTGGCCACCGGCCTCAACCGCGACAACTTCGGCTCAGGTGGCGGCCGCAACAACACCTACCTCGTGGACGGTGTGGACGTGACCAGCCCCGAAGCCGGGACGCTACGCACCACCATCGCCCCGGAACTGATCCAGGTGCAGGATGTGAAGACCGGCGCCATCACGGCGGAATACACCGCCCGCGCGGGCCTGTTCTCCAGCGTGACGACCAAGGTGGGAGGCAACGACTTTTCCGGTGGCCTCACCCTCGACTTCCAGAGCCCCTCGCTCCAGAACAAGGTGGGCTATGGCAAGTACGACGTGGGTGAGCGCAGCGTCCGGGACTACAGCGCCTACTTCATGGGCCCCATCATCAAGGATCGGCTCTGGTTCGTCGGCAGCATCCAGACCGTGAAGGACGAATACACGGTCAAGCTGCCCAGCGGCGAATCGCGCACGGGCCTGAACGAGGATGGCAAGCGGTTCTTCGGCAAGCTGACCTGGCAGATCACTCCCATCGATCTGGTCAGCTTCACCTACAACACCAACCCCTACGACTTCGATAACCTCTCCAGCCCTGGCGTCGTCACCCGCCGGGCGTCCAAGACCGAGCAGGGCGGCAATCGCTGGATCGCGGCCTATTCCCACCAGTTCAGCGATATTTTCGTGGACGTGCACTACTCCCACCACCAGGAAGACAACAAAGTCACGCCTCTCTACACCAATGCGGGTCCACAAAACAACATCGTCTCCCTCCTTCCGGGCGGCCTCACGCCGGACCAGGCTCAGCTCGGCAACAGCGCCGGGATGGATCTCCGCGTCTACAAGAAGGATCTGCTCCGCGCGGACTTGACTTGGCTCCTCAACGCCCTGGGCAACCACACAATCAAGCTCGGTGCCCAAAGCGGCGAGGACTCCCTCACTCGTACGGCTGCCATCAGCCAAGGCGTGGCGTACGAGAGCTTCGACATCAACACCTACACCTGGGGCGGCCTGCCCGGCCTGCCTGGCGGCCAGGTGAAATCCCAGCGCACCCGCGTCCTGGGAGCGATCAACAACAATCCCACGCTCAAGGCCACGGCCATCGCCGCTGGCTATACGCCCACTGGCGCGGGCGGCATCTTCCAGTCCTCGGACTTCAATGCCTACACCTTCAATGAAGCCAACCCCATCGGTGGCTACTACGGTTACCGGAACAACTTCGTGTCCACCGCCAGTTCCACGCCTAAGCAGAAGACGCAGGGTTTCTACATCCAGGACCAGTGGCAGGTCGGCCGCTTCACACTGAGTCCCGGCTTCCGCTTCGACAAGTACGAATATGAAGCGGACAACGGCCAATCCCTGTTCAAGACGGACTACAACTTCGCCCCCCGCATCGGCGCGACCTACGATATCAAGGGCGACGGCCATTCCAAGATCTACGCCTACTGGGGCCGCTACATCGACCCCATCCGCCTGGACATGGTGCGGTTCACCGGCAGCCTCCAGGCTTCCGCCACCACCGAAGACGTGCGGATGTTCAACACCTGGATCACCGCCATCAACCGCGGCACCAAGGGTTCGGTGGATGCCGTATTCGTGGACAAGTTCAAGCTCCCCAAAACCGATGAGTTCCGCCTCGGCTACGCCACGGACTTCGCACGAATCTATTCCTTCGAAGTGGTCGGCACCCTGCGCCGCGACTTCGACATCGTGGAGGACTGGGACATCGGCCTCTACTCCAGTGCCGATAATCTTGAGGGCGAGGCCCGTGGCCTCTACAACATGGGCTCCGCCCTCACCAACCCCTACGCCACCCTCAGCACCCAGCAGAAGCGCGTGGTGGACTACTTCCGCGGACTCGCCATGCCGGTGGAGTACTTTGCCGGTGGCGGCTACACCGGGGCCCAGAATCTGGCCCGGGCCCAGGCTGGCCAGCTGAACTTCGCCCTGGCCAACCTGCCCGGCGGCTTCCGGAAGTACAAATCTCTCGACTTCACCCTCACCCGCCGGGAATCCGACAACTGGGGCGGCTTCGCCTCCGTCAGCCTGGTAGATGGCCAGGGCAACAGCTTCAGCCTCGGCAACGCCGACTACCAGGGTGATGTGGCCCAGTGGGATCCGCGCCTGCCCTACATGAACGGCAAGCTCGATGGCTCTGTGGATTGGATGGCGAAGTTCAATGTTTTCTATCACTGGGACATGGGCCTGCAGGTGGCCATGAACTTCAACGCCAATTCCGGCTACCACTACAGCGCCAGCGAGAAGGTCGGCACCCGCATCCTGAATTCCGCCCCGGCCGACATCAATGACGTGTTCACCGAGCAGGCCGGGAAATACCGGACGCCCAACTTCTGGCAGAGCGACATCCGCGTCCAGTACGCCTGGAAGTGGAACCAGAAGCTCCGCTCCGAGGTCTACCTCGACATCATCAACCTGACCAACCGCCAGGAACCGACGGGCATTTCGGAGGGACTCAATGTCCGTTCCGGGATCACGACCATCTACAACGCAGCCGTGGCTGGCACACCGTACCAATTCCAGCCGCCCCGGCGCTACCAGGTGGGCTTCCGCCTGAAGTTCTAGGTCGAGCACCATCGCTAAGTAAAAAGGGGGCCCTCGGGCCCCCTTTTTACTTGGTGTGGCGTACCGTCAGTCCTTCGGCACCCACTGGATGTCGGCCACGCCGGCGGTGGCGTTCTCGGCGCGGGCCAGGGCGAAAAGCCAGTCGCTGAGGCGGTTGAGGTAGGCCAGGACCGCCGGGTTCATGGCCTCCTCATGGGTGAGGGCCACCACCTCGCGCTCGGCGCGGCGACAGACCGTGCGGGCCAGATGGGCGTACGCCGAGGCTGGGGTGCCACCAGGCAGCACGAAGGCCGTCATGGGCGGCGCCAGGGCCGTGAGGCGGTCGATGTCCGCCTCCATGTCCGCCAGGGCCCAGGTGGGCGTGCTCATGCGGGTGCCCAGCAGCTCCTGGCGCGAGGCGGGGGTGGCGAGGATGGCCCCCAGCACGAAGAGGTCATGCTGGACACGCTGCAGCGTCTCCCGGGTCGCACAGGGCAAGGTCGCGTGCAGGCCCAGCAGGCCCATGACGCTGTTCAACTCGTCCAGGGTGCCGTAGGCCACCAGGCGGAGGTGGGACTTGCTCACTCGGTCGCCCCCGAAGAGGCCCGAGGAACCGTCATCGCCGGTGCGCGTGTAGAGCTTCATGATCGGACCTCGAAAACAGGGACAGGATGGATCAGCGCCTATGCCCCGCCGTGGGCGCGGCTCCAGACCACGGTATCGGACCGCCAGTCCTTCAGGGCTGCCAGACCGGCGGCATCCAGGATGCCGCGGTGTTCGGCTTCATCGGACAGCACCTGGAACGAGCCGAGCACCTCGAACGGGATGCGCGCCGAGGCAAAGGCCTTTTCCGCCTGGGGCAGGCCGTAGCTGAAGAGGGCCAGCACCGCGGGCACCTCGGCGCCCTCGGCCCTAAGCGCGTCCGCGCACTTGAGGCTGGACATGCCGGTGGAGATGAGGTCCTCGATGAGCACGGCGCGGTGGCCCTTCGCCAGGGGGCCCTCCACCTGGCGGCCCATGCCGTGGTTCTTGGGGGTGGGCCGCACATAAGCCATGGGCAGGCCCATCCGGTCGGCCACCATGGCCGCCCAGGGGACGCCCGCCGTGGCCGCCCCGGCGATGAGGGTGGGGGCGAAGGTGGCCGTCCGGGTCACCAGGGCGTCCACGATCAGGCCGCGGGCCTCCGGAAAGCCCAGCAGCTGGCGGTTGTCGCAGTAGATGGGCGACTTCAGGCCGCTGGCCCAGGTGAAGGGGTCCAGGGGCTGCAGGCGCACGGCCCCCGCATCCAGGAGACAGGCGGCGAGATCCCGGGGCGAGAGCGGCATCAGATCTCCAGCTCCGCCACGGGCTGCTTGGACATGTAGCGCTCGGCGCCGTCAGGGAAGAGGGTCACGACGCGGGCACCCGCGGGCAGGGACTTCGCCACTTCGCGGGCGGCCCAGGCGTTGGCGCCGCTGGAGGCACCCACCAGGCAACCTTCGGTGGCGATGAGCTCCCGGGCCGTGGCCAGGCTGTCGGCGTCCGCCACGTCGATGATGCGATCCGCGATGGAGAGATCGAGGCTGGCGGGGATGAAGCCGTTGCCGACGCCCTCCACCACCCACTCCTTCAACGGCGCGCCGCAGTAGACCGAGCCCACAGGCTGCACCACCACGGCGTGGATCTTCGGGTTCTTCTCCTTGAGGTAGCGGGCGATGCCCGTGAAGGTGCCGCCGCTGCCGGCGCCCAGCACCACCGCGTCCACGCGACCCTCCATCTGCGCCCAGATCTCAGGCCCCGTGGTGGCGTAGTGGCTGTCGGGGTTGCTGGGGTTGTCGAACTGCTGGGGCACGAACGCATGTGGAATGCTCGCCGCCAGCTCCTTGCACTTCTCGATGGCGCCCACCATCCCCTTTTCCTTGGGGATCAGCACCAGCTCCGCGCCCAGCGCCTTCATGAGCATCATCTTTTCGCGGCTGTACTTCGTGGGCACGCAAAGGATGCAGCGGTAGCCCAGCGCCTTGGCCGCGATGGCCAGCCCCACGCCCGTGTTGCCCGCCGTGGGCTCGATGATGGTGCTGACGCCCGGCTTGATCTGACCCAGGGCCTCGGCGGCCTTGATCATGCCCACACCGATGCGGTCCTTCACGCTGCCGCCGGGATTGAGGTACTCGAGCTTGGAGAAGAGCTGGAGGCCCGGCGCGAAGCGCGTGAGGCGCAGCAGCGGGGTGTTGCCCACCAGGTCCAGGACGGAATCGACGACGGAAGGAAGGGTTTGCGTCACAGGATCAACCTTTCACCACAATGCTCACCAGCTTGCCGCCGGCCGGCAGGACCACTTTCACGATTTCCTTGCCCGCCAGGTGGGGCTGCGCTTCGGCACAGGCGAGCGCGGCCTTCCGGCGGTCATCTTCGCCCGCGTGGACGGGCACGGTGATGCGGCCCCGCACCTTGCCGTTCACCTGCACCACCACCAGCACCTCGTCGGCTTCCAGATACTGGGCGTCGGCCTCGGGCCAGGCGGCCTGCATGCAGAGGCCGGTCTTCCCAAGCTGGCTCCAGAGCTGTTCCGCCAGGTGGGGCGCCACCGGCGACATCATCCGCACGAAGGCGTCGAGGGCGTGCTGCAGCACGGCGTGGCGATGGGGGGAACCGACGGGCAGGTCGCCCAGGGCGTTGGACAGCTCCATGAGGCCCGACACCACGGTGTTGAACTGGTAGCGGCGCTCCAGGTCGTCCGTGAGGCGGGCGATGGTCTGGTTGAGCTTGATCAGCAGCGCCTTCTCCTCGGCGCCAAGCTGGTCCTTGGCGGGCAGCGGATCGGGGCTGACGCGATGGTCCTCCACCATGCGGGTGATGCGCTTGAGGAAGCGGCTGGCGCCCTCGATGCCCTCGAAACCCGTCCAGTCGATCTCCTTCTCGATGGGCGCGGCGAAGATCATGAAGAGACGCAGGGCGTCCGCCCCGTACTTCGAGATGACCTCGTCGGGATCCACGATGTTGCCCTTGGACTTGCTCATCTTCGAGCCGTCCTTCAACACCATGCCCTGGCAGATGAGCTTCTGGAACGGCTCCGGGCCGCTGGCCAGGCCCAGGTCGCGCAGCACCTTGTAGAAGAAGCGCGCGTAGATCAGGTGCATGGTGGCGTGCTCGATGCCGCCCACATAGAGATCCACGGGCATCCAGGCGTCGCTCTCGGCCTTGGCGAAGGGCAGCTCGGTGTTCTTGGGATCCAGATAGCGGAGCCAGTACCAGCTGCTGTCCACGAAGGTGTCCATCGTGTCGGTCTCGCGGCGAGCGGGCTTGCCGCAACACGGACAGGCGCAGTCGAGGAAGGATCTCGACGTGGTGAGGGGCGAAGGTCCCACGCCCGTGAACGCCACATCCTCCGGCAGGCGCACGGGCAGGTTCTCGGCCTTCTCGGGTACCACGCCGCAGTTCGGGCAATGCACCGTCGGGATGGGCGTGCCCCAGTAGCGCTGGCGGCTGAGGCCCCAGTCCTTGAGCTTGTAGGTGGTCGTCTTGGCGGCGCGACCGCCCAGCTTCGCCACCATGGCCGTGACAGCATCCTCGCTCTTCATCCCCGTGAACTCGCCGCTATTCACCAGGGTGCCGAGGTCCCACTCGCTGGTGGATTCGATGACCTGGGGGATGGGCAGACCGTACTTCTTGGCAAATTCATTGTCGCGCTCATCATGCGCGGGCACGCCCATGACCGCGCCCGTGCCGTAGTCCATGAGCACGTAGTTGGCGGCAAAAACCGGCACCTTCTCGCCCGTGAAGGGATGAATCACGGAGAGCGCCGTGCGGTGGCCCAGCTTCACGTCGCTGGTGAGGCGCTCCTCGCGGCTCACCGCGGCCACCTGGTCGCAGAAAGCCTTCAGCGCTGCATCGGTCTCGGCAGCCTTCTCGATGACGGGATGCTCCGTGCTGAGGGCCATGAAGGTGACGCCGAAGAGCGTGTCCAGGCGCGTGGTGAAGACCTCGACCTGGCCACCTCCGTCGAGGTCGAAGGCTAGGCGCGCACCCTCGGAACGCCCGATCCAGTTGCGCTGCATGGTCTTCACGTTCTCGGGCCAGTCCAGGCCGTCGAGGCACTCCAGCAACTCGTCGGCATACTTCGTGGTCTTGAAGAAATACTGCTCCAACGGCTTCTGGGTGACCGGGAAGCCCGTGCGCTCGTCCTTGCCGTCCACCACCTGCTCGTTGGCCAGCACCGTACCCAGCGCCTCGCACCAGTTCACGGTGCGCATGGCGCGGAAGACATCACCCGCCTCCCACATCTTCAGGAAGAGCCACTGGTTCCAACGGTAATAGTCGTCCTGGAAGCTGGCAATCTCGCGGTCCCAGTCGTAGCTGATGCCCATCTTCTGGATCTGGCCCTTCATCTCCTCGATGTTCTGGCGGGTCCAGATGGCGGGGTGGATGCCGTTCTTGATGGCGGCATTTTCGGCTGGCAGCCCAAAGCTGTCCCAGCCCAGCGGGTGCATGACCTCGTAGCCCCGCATGCGCCGGAAGCGGGCCGTGACGTCGCCCAGGGTGTAGTTGCGCACGTGCCCCATGTGGATGCGGCCGCTGGGATAGGGCAACATCACCAGCATGTAGAAGGTCTTCGACCCGGGCAGCAGCTCCGAGGCCCGCTTGGCGCGGAAGGCGCCGGACTCGAGCCAGCGGCGCTGGATCTCGGGTTCCTGGGTCAGGGGCTGGAAGGGCATGGCGGAACTCCACTGGAACCCTTGATTCTACAAGGAAAGGGGCCGTCCTCCAGCCTTGGTTGGCGCCTGGAGGGCAGTGCAGTCCCGGACCTGGGGGAGGGCACCAGAGCCCCGGGTGCCGATGCGCAGGTCGGTGGAGCCCCCACCAGTGATGGAAAAGGTGCATGATTCTGCCCACGGAGAACCGATGGACTCGCTGGCCAAGCTGCTTGATCCCCACCTGGACGCGCTCCTGCCGGGGCTGGAGACCATCTACAAGGATCTCCACAGCCACCCGGAGCTCTCCATGCAGGAGGTGCGCACCGCGAAGCTGGCGGCGGAGCACCTGGCCCGGGACGGCTTCGAGGTGACTTCCGGCGTGGGCGGCACGGGCGTGGTGGGGCTCCTGCGCAACGGGCCCGGGCCCACGGTGATGCTGCGGGCGGACATGGACGCCCTGCCCGTCACGGAAGCCACCGGCCTGCCCTACGCGAGCACAGCCAGGGCCACGAACGACGAGGGTGTGGCGGTGGGCGTGTCGCATGCCTGCGGCCACGACCTGCACGTGACCTGGCTCATGGGCGCGGCCCAGGCGCTCAGCGAGCACCGGGATCTGTGGCAGGGCACCCTCCTGGCCGTGTTCCAGCCGGGCGAGGAGGTCGCCCGGGGCGCCCAGGCCATGGTGGATGACGGGATGACCACGCGCTTCCCGCGCCCCGACGTCATCCTGGGCCAGCACGTGATGGTGGGGGCGGCGGGCACGGTGGGCACCCGCAGCGGCACCATCCTATCGGCCGGAGACAGCCTCAAAGTCCGACTCTTCGGGCGCGGCTCCCACGGCTCCCAGCCCCAGACCTCCATCGATCCCGTGGTCATGGCGGCCTCGACCGTCCTGCGCCTCCAGACCATCGTCTCCCGCGAGGTCGGGCCCCTGGACAGCGCGGTGCTGACCATCGGCTCGCTCCAGGCCGGCACCAAGGAGAACATCATCCCCGAGGACGCCACCCTCAAGCTGAACATCCGCACCTACGACGAGGGCGTCCGCGACCACGTCCTGGCCGCGGTGAAGCGGATCTGCCGGGCGGAGTGCGCGGCCTCGAACGCCCCGCGGGAGCCCGAGTTCACGACCCTGAACAGCTACCCCATGACCGTGAATGATGCCGCGGCCACGGCGCGGGTGGCGAAGGCCTTCCAATCCCAGTTCGGGGAGGGCGCCTACGAGACGGCGCCTGCCGCGGCCAGCGAGGACTTCAGCCTCTTCGGCCGCGCCTGGAAGACGCCCTACGTGTTCTGGATCGTGGGCGGCACCGATCCGGAGGTTTTCGCCAAGGCGAAGGCCGAGGGACAGATCAACCGCCTTCCCAGCAACCACTCGTCGCGGTACGCCCCCGTGCTGCACCCCACCCTGAAGACGGGCCTCCAGGCCATGCTGGCCGCGGCCGGGGCCTGGCTCGGCCACGAGGAGCCCACCAGCCATGCCTGAGCACGCGCTCTTCGAGTTCCTCGATCTGGCGGGCATCTTCGTCTTCGCCATCAGCGGCGCCGCGGCCGCCCGCGAGCGGGACCTGGACCTGTTCGGCATCGTGGCCCTGGCCTTCGTCACCGCTTGCGGCGGCGGCATCGTGCGCGACCTCTGCCTGGGCGCCCTGCCCCCCGTGGGCCTGGCGGACTGGCGCTACCTGGCCTGCGCCACCCTGGGCGCCCTGGCCACCCTCGGCGCCTATGGCTGGGTGCGGCGCCTGCGCTACCCGGTGCTCCTCTTCGACGCGGTGGGGATGGCCATGTTCGCCGTGGCCGGCACCCAGAAGGCGCTGGGGCTGGGCCGCAACGCCGAAACCGCCGTCCTGTTGGGGATGATGACTGCCGTGGGCGGCGGCATCCTTCGCGACATGCTGCTCAGCCGGGTGGCCGTGGTGCTGGAGCGTGAGATCTACGCCTCCGCGGCCCTGCTGGGTTCGCTGCTGGTGGTACTGGGCGACCACTTCCACTGGGGCCCGGCCGGAACCACCTGGCCGGGCCTTCTGGCCTGCTTCGGGCTGCGCTACCTGTCGCTGCGGTTCGGCTGGAACATGCCCCGCTTCGGGCGGCGGGCCGCCTGAGGGAGCCTACTTCCGGGTCCTGCCCATGAGGTTCAGGGCCGAGCCGGCCTTGAACCAGGCGATCTGGCCCGCGTTGAAGGTGTGGTTCAGGGTGATCCGGTCCTCGCGACCATCCGCATGCCTGGCCACCAGCGTGAGGGGCACGCCGGGTGCAAAGGCGGTCAACCCGAGGATGGAGAGGTGGTCGTCCTCCAGGAGCTTGTCGTAGTCCGCCGGGTTCGCGAAGGTGAGGGGGAGCATGCCCTGCTTCTTGAGGTTCGTCTCGTGGATGCGGGCGAAGCTCTTCACGATGATGGCGCGGCCCCCCAGGTGCCGGGGCTCCATGGCCGCATGCTCGCGGCTGGAACCTTCGCCATAGTTCTCGTCGCCGATGACCACCCAGTCGATGCCCGCGGCCTTGTACGCCCGGGCCACCTTGGGCACCTCTTCGTAGTCGCTCGTGAGCTGGTTCTTCACGCGGTTGACGGCGCCGTTGAAAGCATTGGTGGCGCCGATGAGGAGGTTGTTGCTGATGTTGTCCAGGTGCCCGCGGAACCGCAGCCAGGGCCCGGCGGCGGAGATGTGGTCGGTGGTGCACTTGCCCTGGGCCTTGATGAGCAGGTACAGATCCGTGAGGTCCGTGCCCTCCCAGGCCTTGAAGGGCTCCAGCTTCTGGAGGCGCTGGCTGGCCGGATCGATCTTCACCTCCACGCGATGGTGATCCTCAGGCGGAGCCTGGTAGGTGGCCTGCCCCTTGTCGTAGCCCTTCCTGGGGAGGCTGTCGCCACTGGGGGGCACCAGCTTGAAGGGCTTGCCGTCGGCTCCCATGAGCGAATCCGTTTCGGGATTGAAGGTGAGGCGGCCCGCCAGCACGAAGGCCGTGACGATCTCCGGCGAGGCCACGAAGGCGCAGGTCTCGGGGTTGGCGTCGTTCCGCGCGGCGAAGTTGCGGTTGAAGCTCGTGATGATGGAGTTCCGGTCACCCTTCTGGATATCGTGGCGCTTCCACTGCCCGATGCAGGGGCCGCAGGCGTTGGCGAGCACCATGCCGCCCACCGCGGTGAAGGTCGCCATCTGCCCATCGCGCTCGATGGTGGCGCGGATCTGCTCGCTGCCCGGCGTGATGGTGAAAGTGGACTTGGCCTTCACGCCGTGGTCCAGGGCCTGCTTCGCCACGCTGGCGGCCCGCTCCATGTCCTCGTAGCTGGAGTTGGTGCAGCTCCCGATGAGGCCCACCTTCAGTTCCTCCGGATAGTCCTTCTCTTTCACGGCGGCGGCGAACTTTGACAGCGGCCAGGCCAGGTCCGGCGTGAAGGGGCCGTTGATGTGCGGTTCCAGCGTGCTGAGGTCGATCTCGACCACCTGGTCGTACTGGCAGCCCTCGTCGGCCCTGAGGAGCTCGGCATGGTTTTCGGCGAGTGTGGCGAGCTCGCCGCGCCCCGTCGCCCGCAGGTACTCCGCCATGCGGTGGTTGAAGGGGAAGAGGCTCGTGGTGGCGCCGATCTCGGCGCCCATGTTGCAGATGGTACCCATGCCCGTGCAGGAGATGGCATCCACTCCGGGGCCGAAGTACTCCACGATGGCGCCGGTGCCGCCCTTCACCGTGAGGATGCCCGCCAGCTTGAGGATGACGTCCTTGGGCGAGGCCCAGCCGTTGAGCGTGCCCTTGAGCTTCACGCCGATGAGCTTGGGGGCCTTCAGCTCCCAGGGCAGGCCCGCCATGACATCCACGGCGTCCGCCCCGCCCACGCCAATGGCCACCATGCCCAGGCCCCCCGCGTTGGGCGTGTGCGAATCCGTGCCGATCATGAGGCCGCCGGGGAAGGCGTAGGTCTCCAGCACCACCTGGTGGATGATGCCGCTGCCGGGCCGCCAGAAGCCGAGGCCGTACTTGTCGCACACGGTCGACAGGAAGTCGTAGACCTCCTTGTTCTCGGTGTTGGCCCGGGCCAGGTCGGGACTGGAACCCACCTCGGCCTGGATGAGGTGATCGCAGTGGACCGTGGAAGGCACGGCCACCTCGGGCAGCCCCGAGGTCATGAACTGGAGGAGGGCCATCTGGGCCGTGGCATCCTGCATGGCCACGCGATCCGGTCGCAGCTCCAGGTAGCTCTTCCCGCGCAGGAGCTCAGCCTGATCCGGGTGGTCCAGGTGGCCGTAGACGATCTTCTCGGCCAGGGAGAGGGGCCGATTCAGGCGCTGGCGCACCACCTTCAGGTTGGCGGCCATGCGGTCGTAGGCGGCCTGCACGAACGAGGGGGTGGATTCGATCTGCGCCATGGCGGAACCCTCCGGGGAGGGAAGTGTAGTCCGGTTCTTGAAAATTCGAGTCACCGAGGGGCCCATTCGCGGCCGACCCGGGGTCCATCAAACCCCTGGCCTGGATGGCATTTCGAGCGCAGGATCAGAAGCGTGGATGTCCCCGGCGGGTGTGCGGGATCGTTCGACACACCACCGGCCTTCCCAGCCTGGGTACTACCTGGGAGCGTTTCATGGAAATCAATGTCAGGCCAATCCGGGCGATGGTCCCTCCATCCTTGTGAAGAGGGGCATCCAGATGCCGTCCCCCATGCCCGAGCACATCGCCTTTCTGGGTGGGTTCCTGCCGCGACTGTGCGGCATCGCCACCTTCACCCATGACCTGTGCGAAGCTGTGGCCGAAGCCGCCCCCGGATCCCAGTGTTTCGCCGGGGCGGTGAATGACCGCATCGATGTCTATGACTACCCGCCTCGCGTCCGCTTCGAACTGGACGAGAAGGACCTGGATTCGTACCGTCGGGCGGCGGATTTCCTGAACTTCAACAATGCCGACGTGTTGTGCGTCCAGCACGAGTTCGGCATCTACGGGGGGGCGGCCGGAAGCCATCTGCTGGCCCTGCTCAGGGAAGTCCGGATGCCGGTGGTGACCACCCTGCATACGGTCCTGCGCGAACCGAACGCGGCGCAACTCCGGGTGATGGAGGAACTGATCCGCCGCAGCGACCGCCTGGTGGTCATGGCCCGCAAGGGGGCGGAAATCCTGCGCGACACCTACGCGGCCCCGGAGGCCAAGGTGGACATCATCCCCCATGGCATCCCGGACATGCCGTTCATCGACTCCAGCTTCTACAAGGCGCAACTCGGCGTGGAAGGCCGCAAGGTCCTCCTTACGTTCGGGCTGCTCGGGCCCGGGAAGGGCATCGAATATGCCATCGAGGCCCTGCCGGAGATCGTGGCCCGGCACCCGAACGTGGTGTACCTCGTGCTGGGCGCCACCCATCCCCATCTCGTCGCGCAGGAAGGCGAAAGCTACCGGCTGGGCCTGGAGCGCCTGGCCGAGGACCTCGGCGTGAAAGAGCACGTGATCTTCTACAACCGCTTCGTGTCCCTGGACGACCTCAAGGAGTTCATCGGCGCGACGGACATCTATCTCACCCCGTACCTCAACGAGGCGCAGATCACCTCGGGCACCCTGGCCTATGTCTTCGGCGCCGGCAAGGCGGTGGTCTCCACGCCGTACTGGCACGCCCAGGAACTGCTTTCGGACGGCCGCGGCACCCTCGTGCCCTTCCGGGATCCCCACGCCATCGCCGACGGCGTCTGCGCCTACCTGGATGACCCCGACCGCTTGAAGGCGACCGGGGACGAGGCCTATCAGCTGGGACGGGCGATGATCTGGCCTGCGGTGGCGCAGCGTTACCTCGAATCCTTCCAGCGCGCCCGGACCGAGCGGAGGGCCACACCCCGTTCCGCCTTTGCCGGATGGACGCTCGCCAGCCGACCCTACGAACTGCCTCCGCTCCGGCTCGACCACATCATCCGCATGAGCGACGGCACCGGCATCCTCCAGCACGCCACCTTCAATGTGCCGAACTTCCACGAGGGCTACTGCACGGACGACAATGCGAGGGCCTTCATCCTGTGCAACCTCCTGGATGAACTCGGAGGACGTTCGCCTTCGGAGAATACCGATCGTCTGGCCACCAGCTACCTGGCCTTCCTGGCGGCCGCCCTGAACCCCGAGACGGGCCGCTTCCGGAACTTCATGAGCCATGGCCGGCAATGGCTGGAGGCCTCCGGCAGTGAGGACAGCCACGCCCGTGCCCTCTGGGCCACGGGCACCGGGTCCGGACGGTCGCGCAATCCCGGCCACCGGAGGCTTTCAGCCCAGCTCTTCGAGCGGGGCCTGCCCGCGGTGGAGGCCTTCTCGTCCCCCCGCGCCTGGGCCTTCACGCTGCTGGGCATCCACGAGTACCTCCGTGCCTTCCCGGACCATGAGCAGGCGAAGCTCCTGCGCGAGGACCTGACGGCCAGGCTCATCGGATTGTGGAACGCCTGCGCCACCGACGATTGGCCATGGTTTGAATCGAGCGCCACATACGACAACGCCCGGCTCTGCCAGGCCCTGCTCATCAGCGCCCGGGGGAAGGCCAACCCCGAGGCCCTGGAGATCGCGCTCAAGTCCCTGGGCTGGTTGATCTCCGTGCAGAAGACTCAGAAGGGCCACTTCCGGCCCATCGGCAGCAATGGTTTCTACGTCAAGGGAGGCGCTCGTGCCTATTTCGACCAGCAGCCGGTGGAGGCGCAATCCATGATTTCTGCTTGTCTCGCAGCCTTTCGCACCACCCGGGATGACGCCTGGCTGCGGGAGGCGAAGCGCGCCTTCGAATGGTTCCTGGGCCGCAATGACCTCGGCCTGCCGCTGTACGATTCCAACGGCGGAGGCTGCAGCGATGGGCTGCATCCGGATCGGGTCAGCGAGAACCAGGGGGCGGAGTCGACCCTGGCCTTCCACCTGGCCCTCGCCGAGATGAACGTCGCTGCCCACGACATCGCCCCTGCCCCGATCCTGACTCCGGCCCCATGACGACCATCCCCCTCCGCCGCCACGACGTGGATCTCGTTCCCGAGAGCGCCCGGGTCATCATCCGTCCCTTCATCCCCTCTAATACCCATCGCATCACCACCATCCTCGGCCGTGCCCTCGCACTGAGTGAAGAGGAAGCGGCCCGCGATCTGGAATCCATGCTGCGGGAATTCGATTCCCGCCACCTCGACATCGAGACGCCCCTGCTGGCGAACTTCGAGCGGGTGCTGCCCCACATCTTCACGCACCGCCCCCTCACCCACGCGCGCAAGCTTCTCATCGGCGCCCTGTTCTCGGGGGAGTACGCCCTCGAGTCCGCGGCCCTCTTCAACCCCTCGATCGTTCCACACCCCGACCAGGACGGCCTCCCTGCGGGTGCCCTGCGGTTCATCATGAGCCTGCGCGCCACCGGCGAGGGCCACATCTCCTCCATCGAGTTCCGGACCGGCCTCATCAACCCGGACGGGAGCATCCGCCTGGATCCCGTCTCCCGCTTCGTCGCCTTGCCCGACCTCAACCCCAATCCCAGCTACAAGAAGCTCCCCTTCATCGTCAAGCTGCACGAGATGGGCTTCAACAACGGCAACGCCGCCTCGGTGATGGATTCCCTCGGAGAGAGCTTCACCCGGAGCGACCTGAACCGTTGCGTCCTCCGCATCCGGCGCGAGACCCGGCCCATTACCCAGGATCTCAACAACACGCTCCGCTGCATCCAGTGGCTCGCCGATTCCAACTACGAACTCCACTTCTCCTCCAAGCTCGCCATGAGCGAGCGGATCATCTTCCCCGTCTCCACCAACGAGAGCCATGGCATCGAGGACGCGCGCTTCGTCCGCCTCGTCGAAGACGACGGCTCGACGATGTACTACGCCACCTACACCGCCTACAACGGGCACGCCATCCTGCCCCAGCTCATCGAGACCAAGGACTTCCTCCACTTCCGCATCCTCACGCTCAACGGCACCGCCGTGCAGAACAAGGGCATGGCGCTCTTCCCGCGCCGGATCGACGGCAACTACGCGATGCTCGCCCGCCAGGACGACGAGAACCTCTTCATCATGTTCTCGGACAATCCCCACCACTGGAGCGATTCGACCGTGCTCCTCCGCCCTGCCGAGATGTGGGAGTCCGTGAAGATCGGGAACTGCGGCTCGCCGATCGAGACCGAAGCCGGGTGGCTGGTGCTCACCCACGGCGTCGGGCCCATGCGCAAGTACTGCATCGGCGCCGCCCTGCTCGACCTGCAAGACCCGACGAAAGTCATCGGCCGGTTGCGGGAACCCCTCCTGGTGCCCGAGGGCACGGGCAGGGAAGGCTACGTGCCCAATGTCGTCTACAGCTGTGGAGCCCTCCTCCACGGCCGCGACCTCATCCTCCCCTTCGCCATGAGCGACAAGGCCTCGACCATCGCGAGCGTCTCCCTGGATGCCCTGCTCGCCGCCCTGCAGGCCTGAGCCCCCCAACTGGGGCCGATGGGGCTGTAATGACGCGGCTTTGAACGCAGCAGGCCGAAGGTCTCCCCCTCTTTTTTTGGAAAGGAGGTTCGAGGCACTAAACCGATTACGAAGTTTTTCGTTGACGACTACGAAACCTGTCGTATCTTTTCGGCATTCCTCTCCCGGAGCCCGATCCCATGCAGCCCACCACTCGTCCCACCGACGCCGAACTCGCCATCCTGCGGGTGCTCTGGGAGCTGGGGCCGAGCACTGTGCGGCAGGTCTTCGAGGTATTGTCGGCCGAGCGGGAACTGGGCTACACCACCGTGCTGAAGATGCTTCAGATCATGCACGAGAAGGGCCTGGTGCAGCGGGATGTCACGGACCGCACCCATGTCTTCAGCGCCACGCGGACCCAGGTGCAGACCCAACGGACGCTGCTGGATGACCTGCTGGACAAGGCCTTCGGGGGCTCGTCCCTGAATCTGGTCATGCAGGCCCTGGCCACCCGCAAGGCCAGCCGCGAAGAGCTGGCGGAGATCCGGAAGCTGCTCGACCTGGCCGAAGGAGGAAAGCGATGAATCAGCTGCTGTCGCTCGTCCAAGAGCCCTGGGCCCGGGCCCTGGGCTGGAGCCTTCTCCACTTCCTGTGGCAGGGTGCGGCCCTGGGCCTGCTGGCCTGGCTGCTGCTGGCCCTGCTGCGGGGCGCAAACGCCAAGGTCCGGTACGGAATCGCCTGCGCCTTCCTCCTGTTGATGGCGATCGCGCTGGCCGCCACCTTCCTGCTCCTCCAGCGGCCGGCCGCCGGCCAGCCAGAACCCCTGAACCTGACCGTCGCGGCAGCGGCCGGGGCCGTGGTTTCGGATGCACCTTTGGCCGTCCGGGTGAAAGCCGCCCTGGATCCCGCCTTGCCCTGGCTGCTGGGCACCTGGGCCCTGGGCGTGCTCCTCCTGTCCAGCCGTTTCCTCGGGAGCTGGATCCGCGTGCAGCGCCTGCGCCGCCGCAGCGCCTCGCCCGTCCCCGCCGAATGGCACCTGGTGCTGTCCCGGCTCTGCCGCGAGCTGAAGCTCTCCCGCACGGTGCGCCTGCTGCAATCCGCCGCGGTGGAGGTGCCCACGGCCCTTGGTTGGCTGCGTCCCATCATCCTGCTGCCGGCCTGCGCCCTCACGGGTCTGGCCCCCCAGCAGCTGGAGGCCATTCTGGCCCACGAGCTTGCCCACATCCGCCGGGGCGACTTCCTGGTGAACCTCCTCCAGTCCCTGGTCGAGGTCGTGCTCTTCTACCACCCGGCCGTGTGGTGGCTCTCCGGCCGCATCCGCGCCGAACGGGAGCTCTGCTGCGATGACGTGGCGGCGGCTCTCTGCGGCGATCCCCTGATCCTGGCCCGCGCCCTCACCGACCTCGAGGCCCTGCGTGAACCGGCGCCCTCCTCCCCCACCCACCTGGCCCTGGCCGCCAACGGAGGTTCCCTCATGCACCGCATCCGCCATCTGCTCCAGCCAGCCTTGCCCGCCTCCAACGCCGCCCGCGCCACCGCCCTGGCCCTGCTGGCCGCCTCGCTCCTGAGTGCCGCCGGCGTGGCCTTCCAGGACAAGGGGAAGGAACCCACACCCAAACCTGACCCGTCCACGCGCATGAAGGTGATCGACGGCGACCGCCAGATGGATGTGCGCATGGAAGGCGAGGTCAAGCTCGATCCTGCGGCGAAGGAGCCCGTAGCCGTGCCCGGCGGCGGCAGCTTCCGCGTGGAGGAGAAGAAGGGCGGGAAGGTCCGGACCTACAGCGCCACCAAGGACAAGCGCACCTACACCGTGGATGGCCAGGAGCGGCCTCTCGACGCCGAGGGCGAGGCCTGGCTGCGGGAGACCGTGAAGGATGCGGCCAAGGCACAGAAGGCCCGCGACAAGGCCCATCGCATCGAAATCCACACGCGGCGAATGGAGGATCAGACCCGCGAGCTGGACACCCACCTGAAGGAACTGGACGCGCACCTGAAGGATCTCGATCGCCTCCCGGAGCTGAGCCCCGAAGAGCGCGCCAAGGTCCGTGCCGACCTGGACAAGGCGCGGGTCGAGATCGAGAAGGCCCGCGCCGAGCGCCACAAGGTGCGGATGGAGGTGATCCGGAAGCAGGGCGACGCCGGGAAGGAAGTGGAGATCCTCACCGAGGACGTGGGCCCCGGCACCGTCGTGATCCGCAAGAAGGTGGACGGCAAGGAGGTCATCGAGAAGCGCGTGAAGGTCCGTGGCGCAAAGAAGGGCGAGGGCGGCACCTGGTCCTTCGTCGACCCCGATGAGGAGGACATCGTCGTGGATGTCCCCGGGGACATCACCATCCCCCCCATCCACATCCCCGAGATCCACATCGAGCACCCGGGCGTCGAGGCGGATCCCCAGGCGGAGATCCGCGCCCTCCAGTCCGCCATGAAGTCCATGCAGAAACGCCTGGACCAGCTCCAGAAGGAAATGGCCACGACGCCAAAGGTCCCCAAGGCACCGGCAACCCCCCGGCCGGCCCTTCTTCCCCCACCGCCGCCCCCAGCGCCGGAGGCGCCTCCGGCCCCGCCCGCGCCGCCCGCGGACCCGGACCTCTGATCCTGCCTCCTCCAACCGTGAAGGGCCCGCGCTGCGGGCCCTTCCTCATAGCTGGCGCAAGAACGCCTCCACCCGCTCCCAGTCCCGGGTCACCGGGAAGGGCGGCAGGGCGGCACGTACCTGGGCGGCGTAGCGCTTGCCGAGGCGATCCTCGCTGGGCAGCATGAGGCGCGGGTCCAGCACGGCCACCACGCCGCGGTCGCCACGGGTGCGGATGAGACGGCCGATGCCCTGCTTGAGCTTGAGAGTCATCTGGGGCACCTGGATGCCGATGAAGCCGAGGCCGTCGCGCTGGGCATCGGCCTCGCGGATGCGGGCCTGGAGCACGGGATCATCCGGCGGGGCGAAGGGCAGCGCGGAGACCACCACCAGGCTCAGCGCATCGCCCGGCAGGTCCACGCCCTGCCAGAAGCTGGCGAGGCCCAACAGGACGGCCGACGGCGTGGCCCGGAAGCGGTCCAGGAGCTGGGTGCGCGACAAGCCGTCGCCCTGGACGAAGAAGGTGAGCTCCGGCAGCGCGTCCTCCAGCCGGGGGCGGAAGGCGGCCAGCATCTTGCGGCTGGTGAAGAGCAGGAGGGCCCGGCCCCGGCTGGCGCGCAGCATGCGTTCCATGGCCGAAAGCGAGGCCTCGACCCAGGCCGGATCGCCGATCCCGCCGCCGCTGCCCGGGCGTCGTTCCGGCAGATCCGGCGGCACGAAGAGCAGGCCCTGCGATTCGAAATCGAAGGGGCTCTCCACGTGCTCGGCGACCTCCACCTCAGGCTTCGTGAAGCCCAGGCGCAGGCCCAGGCCATTGAAGCCGCGGCCATCGCGCAGCGTCGCGCTGGTGAGCACCACGCTCTCGAAGCCCCGCCGCACGTGCTGGTGGAAGAAGGGGCGCACGTCCACCGGGTTCGACTTGAAGTGGACAAGGTGGGCCCCCTCCCGGTTCACGGTGGACACCCAGCCCTCGGGCTGGGCGAAGATCTGCTCCATGCGCGAGAAGGCCGTGCCCACCCGCTCGGCGAGGCGCATCCACAGTGGGTTCTCCGGGTCGGCGGCGCCCAGGCGCCGCGCCTCCAGCCACAGGGGATGCCCCGCCTCCACCCAGGCGCCCACGGCGTCGGCCAGGGCCTTCATCTCCGGGCCCGGCGACAGCAGGGGCAGCACACCGCCCTCCAGGGGCACCCAGGTGAGGATGTCCGCCCAGGCCCGCTCCCAGGGCTCCAGCAGGGCCAGCAGGGCGGCTCCCGAGCCCTTGGCGGCCTCGCGCAGGTCCGTGAAGAGCAGGTTCATGGCGCGGCTGGACCAGGCTTCGGCGCAGCTTTCCGTGAGCTGCTCCTCCAGGTCGTGGGCCTCATCGAGGATGAGCACCGGCGCATCCGGCAGTACCTGGCCGAAGGCGGATTCCCGCAGCACCCGGTCCGCCAGCAGCAGCGCGTGATTCACGATGATGAGATCGGCCTCGGCCACTTCCTGGCGCAGCTTCGTGAGGAAGCAGTCCTCGTAGCGCGGGCACTGGCGGCCCGTGCAGCGCTCGGCCCGGGCGTTGATCTTGTCCCAGAGGGGCGACTCGCCCTCGCCGAAGCGGCCCAGGCCCTCCCGGTCGCCGTCCTGGGTTTCGCGGGTCCAGCGCTGGAGGGCCAGCCAGAGCTGCTGGTCGGCGCGGCTGAATTCCAGGTGGGCATCCGTGGACACCGCCTCCCAGGCCGTGCGGCAGAGGTAGTTGGCGCGGCCCTTGGCCAGCACCGCCTTGATGGGGCGGCCGAGGATGCCGGCGGCCCGGGGGACATCCTCTTCCAGCAGCTGGCGCTGGAGCTGCTTGGTGCGGGTGGCCACCAGAATGGGATGGCGGCCTGCGGCCAGGGCCGGCACCAGATAGCCCAGGCTCTTGCCCGTCCCCGTACCCGCCTCCACGGCCTGGATGACGGCCTCGGGGCGGGCGTCGGGCTCGCCGCCACCGTCCCGCCACCGCTGGAAACGGGCCGAGCCGTCCACCACGGCGTTGTGCACCAGCTCGGCCATGCGCCGCTGGCCGGGGCGGTCCTCGGCGCCGGGAAAGCACGCGAAGATCCGTCCCTCCGGCGGGGCGAAGTAGCGGTCCATGGGATGCGCCATCGGACCAGTGTCGCCCAAAGGCGGAAAAAGGGCGAATGATCCCAGGGTGAATGGGCCGCGGGGATCGATGGCACCCGAGCCCAGGATTCAAGTGGGACCAAGAGGCGGCGCAGCCGCCGGGCGGTCCCCCTTGATTATTTGTGATAATCCTTGCCCCGAAGGATGGTGAACGCCCGGTACAGCTGTTCCAGGAGCATCACCCGGCTCAGTTCGTGGGGGAAGGTCAGGGGCGAGAGGCTGAGCTGCTCTTTCACCTCGGCCTTGAGGGTGGGGTCGAAGCCATGGCTGCTGCCCAGGATGAAGGCCAGGCTCTCCCCCCGGTCCATGCGCTCGCCCAGCCACTTGGCCAGGGCCCCGCTGTCCCGGAGTTTTCCTTCCGGCGTGAGCAGGACCGGGCAGGTCACCGCCTTCAGTTTCGGGCGCAGGCGCTCCGCCTCCTCCTTCAGCTGGCGGGCCGGGTCACCCTTACCCTCGGTCAATTCCGTCACCTCCATACGGGCATAGGGGCGGAGCATGTCCAGGTAGTGACGCTCCAGCCCCCGGCAGGGTTCCAGGCGCAGGCGACCGAAGGCGATGAGGGAGATGGGATACACGATCCCATTGTGATGAATTTCCCTTGGCAGCGCAGCGGGAAGGCTCCACCATCCTTTACATTCAGACCATTCCGTTCCGGAGGTTCCAGATGCGACGTACCCTGATGCTGCCCCTCGCCAGCCTGCTCCTCGTGCCCGCGTTCGTGGGCTGCGGCGGCGACGAGATCCCCACCACGGCGCCGGCCGCCGCGAAGGAGCCCGCCGACATCCTCTACCACCTGCAGTATCTGGCCGTGCGCAAGGACTACAAGCACGCGGCCCTCATCGCCCCCATCACGCCGGACGTGGTGTTCCCGTCGGCCCGCCAGATGCACATGGACGCCAAGGCGCTGGGCATCACCCTCACCCCCGAGGAGCTGAAGGGCCTGGGCGTCGAGCACCTGGCCGCCAAGCTTGACGAGCTGCCGGGCGGCCCCGATCCCGTCAATTTCCCCGACTACACCGTGAAGGATGCCCGCCTGGCCTACAACGCCGGCATCTACCGCCTGACCAAGGGCCTCACCGCCAAGTCCTGGGGCAAGATGCGGCACATGGGCATCACGGACAACGCCGCGGCCCGTCAGTTCGGCTCCCAGACCGTCGTGAAGGACATGGCGATCGGCTTCGACGGCACCAAGATCCTCAACGTCAGCTGCCTCAAGAAGCCCGATGGCACCTATGGCGTCTCCTTCATGCGCTACCTGGTGTCGCTCAAGGGCCTGAAGCAGTAGCCCGACCCAGCCCCGCTCTTCCGCCCCGGGAAGCCCCTGGTTTCCCGGGGCGCGCTATGCTTGGCCCAGCCCAAGGCCAGGTGCAGGCAGGGGGTTCCATGACCGAGCACATGAACCTCTTCGACAACGTGAACCGCCAGTTCGACGAAGCCGCCGACATTCTCGGCCTCTCCCAGGAACTGCGGGAGCTGCTGAAGACGCCCTACCGCGAGATCACCGTCGCCATGCCCATCCGCATGGAGGACGGCACGCTGCGGGTCTTCAAGGGCTATCGCGTGCAGCACAACGGCGTACGTGGCCCCCAGAAGGGCGGCATCCGCTTCCATCCGGATCTGGTCCTGGATGACGTGCGGGCCCTGGCCAGCCTCAACACCTGGAAGACCGCCGTGGTGAACATCCCCTTCGGCGGCGCCAAGGGCGGCATCCAGTGCGATCCCTCGAGAATGTCCCAGCACGAACTGGAAATGCTGACCCGCCGCTACATCTCCAAGATCTCCATGGTGCTGGGCCCCACCCGCGACGTGCCCTCGCCGGATCTGAACACCAATGCCCAGACCATGGCCTGGGTCATGGACGAATATGGCCGCAAGAACGGTTACCAGCCCGCCTGCGTCACGGGCAAGCCCCTCGAACTGGGCGGCAGCCAGGGCCGGGAGGCCGCCACCGGCAGGGGCGTGGCCCTCTGTGCGCGGGAGGCCTGGACGAAGGTGCTCGGCCGAGACCTGAAAGATGCCAGGGTGGTGCTCCAGGGCTTCGGCAACGTGGGCAGCTTCGCCGCGAAATTCCTGGATGAGATGGGCGCCCGGATCGTGGCCGTGGCCGATCTCGGGGGCGCCGTGCGCCGGCCGGAGGGCCTCGATGTCCCCGCCCTCTTCGCCTACGTGCCGCGGAACAAGGGCACCGTGGCGGGCTTCCCGGGGGGCGAAGCCTTCGATCCCGCGGCCGTGTGGGCCCAGGAGGGCAACATCCTCGTCCCCGCCGCCCTCGGTGGCGTCCTGACCCAGGCCACGGCGCCGGAGGTGAAGGCCCGGCTCATCGTGGAAGGCGCCAACGCCCCCACCACACCTGAGGCGGATCGGATCTTCCGCGAGCGCGGCATCACGCTCATCCCCGATATCCTCGCCAACGCCGGTGGCGTCACCGTGTCCTACTTCGAGTGGGTGCAGAACCTCCAGCAGCTGTTCTGGGACGAAGCCGAGATCTTCGAGAAGGAGGAGAAAATCCTGATCCAGGCCTTCCACGAGGTCGAAGAGAAGGTGAAGCTGCATGGCTGCACTTGGCGCACCGGCGCCCTCGTCCTGGCGCTGGAGCGGGTGAGAAGGGCCAACGAGCTGCGTGGCTGGTAGGCCACTCGTCACAAGAAGGCCGTGTCCGGCTTTTGCAGGTGGCTTTTCCTTCTGACGCCTGGGAAAATCGTCTACTGGGCTGGGGGGGCGTCCCAAGACACCGGCCACGGAGGATCCATGTCCAAGAGGAACGTCGTCCATGTGGTCGGCACCGGCACCATCGGCGAGCCGCTGATCGGCTTGCTGACGGAGTACAAGAAGGAACTGGGCATCGACGACGTCACGTTCCACAAGAACAGCGTCAGCGAGCGGCCCAAGGTGAAGGCCCTGCTGCGCCGGGGCGCCAAGCTCGTGGTGGACGCCGACAAGGTGGAGGGCTTCAAGGCCATGGGCGTCGAGCCCGCCATGCTGCACGACCAGGCCCTGAACGAGGCCACCGTGGTCATCGACTGCAGCCCCAAGGGCCTGGACATGAAGGAGAAGCTCTACACGCACTACGAGCACAACACCAAGGGCTTCCTCGCCCAGGGCAGCGAGTTCGGCTTCGGCACCATGTATGCCCGCGGCATCAACGACGACGTTCTGAAGAAGAGCGGCCAGTACGTGCAGGTCGTGAGCTGCAACACTCACAACCTCTCCTGCATCATCGACACTCTGGCCCTGACCGAGGGCGATGACAACCTGATCGAAGGCACCTTCGTCTGCATGCGGCGCGCCAACGACATCAGCCAGGTGAAGGACTTCTGCCCCGCACCCCAGGTGGGCACCCACAAGGAAGGCAAGTTCGGCACCCACCACGCCCGCGACGCCTACCACCTGTTCCAGACCCGCGGCCTGGAGCTGAACCTGTTCAGCAGCGCCATCAAGCTCCCCACCCAGTACATGCACAGCCTCTGGTTCGACCTGCGTCTCAAGCGGCCCACCACACTGGAGAGCCTCAAGACCCGCATCAAGGCCAACGACCGCATCGCCATCACCGAGAAGAAGGACGCCAACACCGTGTTCTCCTTCGGCCGCGACCAGGGCCACTACGGCCGCATCCTCAACCAGACCGTGATCCCCCTCAGCACCCTCGCCATGCCCGACGAGAAGCGGGTGGTGGGCTTCTGCTTCACTCCCCAGGACGGTAACAGCCTGCTCTCCAGCGTGGCCGCCGCCCTGCACTTCATCCACCCCGACGACTTCGAGGAGCGCATCCAGGTGCTCAAGCCTTACTTCTTCGACGAAGTGTAGGGCCTCGACTCGCGATGCGCTTCGAGTAGCGAAAGGGCCCGCTCGCGGGCCCTTTCTCGTGGAATGCTTTCTTTTCCCGGGCCGCTCAGCGGCCCAGGCCCTCAGGGACGACCATGCACATCACCGTGACCTACACCCTCACCGCCGACGAGGCCCTCCGGGGCGCGCGGACCTTCAAGCGCATCTGGTACCAGGTCTCCGTGGGTGCGGGTGTGGGGCTGATGCTGCTGGGCGCCTACAGCCTCGCCACGGGGTCGCAGCGGGTGCCCGGCCTGTTCCTGGTCCTGAACGGTCTGCTCTTCGCGGGGCTGCCGGAGGCGGTCCTTCGCCTGGCCCGGCGCCGGCGCGGGGCCGATGCCTACACCCCTGTGGAGGTGGTCTTCGATGACGAGGGGCTCACCCTGCGCACCGAAGCCAGCGAAGGCGGCCTGCCCTGGTCCGACTTCGAGAAGATCCAGCGCCAGAGCGGCTTCTGGATCTTCCGCACCGGCCCCTCGCGGGCCGTGCTCCTGCCGGAGCGGGCCCTGGAGGCCGCCGCCAGCGCGGAACTGGAGACCTTCCTCCGGGCCCGCAAGCTGCTGCAGTGATGAAGCTCGCCGGGCCCGTACCCCTCGCCGCCCAGGCCCTGCTGGGCATGGTGCTGGTGCGCGGGGAGGTGGCCCTCCGCATCACGGAGGTGGAAGCCTACGACGGCCGGGGGGACAGCGCCAGCCATGCGCGCCACGGCCGCACCGCCCGCAACGCGCCCATGTGGGGACCGCCGGGCCGGGCCTATCTCTACTTCTGCTATGGCGTGCACTGGATGCTGAACGTGGTAACGGGGCCCGAGGGCGAGGCTTCCGCCGTGCTCATCCGCGGCGCCGAGGTCGTGGCAGGGCTCGAGACCGTGCTGCAACGGCGGAAGGCCGCCAAGGTCACGCCCCAGCTCTGCGCGGGTCCTGGCAAGGTGGCCCAGGCCCTGGGCCTGGACCGCACCTTCGACGGCCACGACCTGCTGACCCCTGGCGGCCTGGAGCTGCGCCCGGGAACACCCCCGGCCCGCCTCCTCGCCGGCCCCCGCCTGGGCATCGCCTTCGCCACGGCCGAGGACCAGGCCCGCCCCTGGCGCTTCGCCGACGCGGACAGCCGCGCCGTCCTGCAGCCGAAGGCCCTCGGCCCCCTCTGAATCCGTCTATGCTTCCCCCTGGAGGCCGCCATGCCCTACGTGAACATCCGCATCACCCGCGAAGGCGCCACCGCCGACCAGAAGGCCCGGCTCATCCAGGGCGCCACCCAGCTCCTGGTGGATGTGCTGGGCAAGAATCCCCAGACCACCGTGGTGACCATCGACGAAGTGGACACGGACAACTGGGGCATCGGCGGCGAGACCGTCACCGCGCGGCGGAGGCAGGGGAAGTAGCTCCGCACCTTGTGCATCCAGGAAGCAGCACCCATACTCAGAATCCGCTCGATTCGCGCCCTCGCGGGGGACGAGACGGCGGCGCCGCCCCTCGGGCGGTGACCACCACACACGGGGGTGACCGGTTTCGACAGGTCGTGATCCGGGTGCCTGGTGCAGGCGGGGGTTGGACGGCTGGCCCCCTTATCAAGCCGCCCAAATCAAACTGCCAACGATAACTTCGAACTGGCTCTCGCTGCCTAGGGCAACCTAGGCTCCGAGCGAGTCCTCGGGATCTCTGGGTACCGAGCTCGTTAAACCTCCGAAAGGGTGGCTTCGGCCTGCCGGACGGAGGCACCAGATAGGCCGCCGCGACGCCCCCTGACAGCGGCCGAGATAAGGGGGCACACGTCCCGAGCGGCTCGTCCGTTCCCCGCCGGGAGGTTTCAAGAGCGGACCAAGCCTGTGGAAGAGCCGCCATCCGGCATGTCTTGGACGTGGGTTCGACTCCCACCACCTCCACCAAAGAAAAGCCCCCGCCTGCGGGGGCTTTTCTTTGGTGGAATTGCCGCTGCGGGCAGGTAGGCGCCCGAAGGGCAGGACTTGATGTCCTGCCCGGAGGATCAGCGCCGTGCCCAGCAGCGACACGCCAAGTGCCTCCCATTCGGGGCCCCATTTGGTGGTGGAGATAAAAAGGCGGGACTCGAAATCGCTGAAAGGCTGGCAGGTAGCCGTAGCCGAAGGCAGTCCGGGGGACTGCTGAAGACGTCAAGCGGCGTGCCAGCCTTTCACGCGGCCGGAGCGTCACCCGCAGGGTGATGCAGAGGGGGGCCCACCACCGCTGGAGCTGCCGGGCCGCATCCACGGCGCTTCTTGCGCTTACTCTCCCACTCCTTCCGCCTGCTCTCGCAATCGCGCCACATCCTTGGTGGGTGCATTCCCGAAGTACCGTCCGTACTCCCGGGCGAACTGGGAGGGGCTCTGGTAGCCCACGCGGCGGCCGGCGGTGCCGGCGTCGAGGCGGGTGAGCAGCATGAGCCGCCGCGCCTCCTGGAGGCGGATGGCCTTCTGGTACTGCAGGGGGCTCATGGCGGTGACGGCCTTGAAGTGCTGGTGGAAGGAGGATGGGCTCATGTGCACCAGCGTGGCCAGGCGCTCCACGTCCAGCGGCTGGTCGAAGTGGGTGCGGACCCAAGAGACGGCCTTGGCGACCCGGTGGAGTTGGCTCTCCTCCTGGCCGATCAGGGCCACCCGCGGACCCAGCGGGCTCCGCAGGAGCCGGATGAGGATCTCGTCGAGGACGAGGGGCGCCAGGAGCTCCGCCTCGTCGGGCCGGGAGGCCAGCTCCAGGAGCCGCACTACCGCGTTGATCACCGGCTCGTCCAGCTGGTCGACGCAGATGGCGCGGCCCTCGCCCCGCCGGGGCAGGCCGAGCGGGTAAACCTTGGCCGTCAGGTCGGCGATCTGCGCCGGATCCAGGTCGATCCGAAGGCCGAGGTAGGGCGCGTCCAGACTGGCCTGGGTGACCTGGGCGGACACGGGGACATCCACGGAATAGACCAGCACCCGCGAGGCATCGTACTCGTAGAGCTCCTGCCCCAGCAGTACCCGCTTCGCGCCCTGGGCCACCAGGCAGAGCCCCGGCCGCTGCACGGCGTGATGGAAGTCCTTGTGGGCGCGGGAGGCCCGGGAGACATGTACCCCCGGAAGCCGCAGCTCGAAGGTGCCGTCGAAGGGGGCGTGGGCCAGCAGCAGGTCCGCCAGCCGGGCCAGGTCCGGCGAGCCGGAATCGGGGCTCGTGGCCGGAAAGGAAGTGGGCGTTCGGCTCATGGAAAGGTCCCGAAACAGGGTCTCACGCCTGGGGCGCGGGATGCGGTGGCGCGGCCGGAGCCTTCACAGGCAGTGTCGCTCCAAATGCCGTTGGTAGTTCTCAAGCGCACGCGGGATGTCGGGCGACTTGAAGATGTCGAACACCCCGTAGTCCGGGAGGATGTCGAACCCCATGAACTTGTAGTTCGAGGTGATGTGGAGGAACAGGTCCGCAGTTCCCTTGCCTCCGTACAGCACGCCGTTGGGGTTGCCGAAGGCTTCCCTTGGGGCATTCCAGGTGGCGGAGATCATGAAGGCCCGCCCCTGCATGAGGCCGCCCGTTCCGTACTGCCGGCTCGGATCCTGGCGCGTGCGGCCATCGCCTTCGAGCAGGGCCTTCGTGGCCAGCCCTGCGTTGAAGACCTCATCCACATACTTTTTGTAGATCCATGGAGCTGAGAACCAGTTCACCGGGGTCTGGAGGATGACCAGGTCCGCGGCCACATGCTTGCCCACCTCTTCTTCCGGGTCATAGCCGCGCTCGACCAACGTCTCAGCGACCTGATGTCCGCGCGCCAGGAAGAAGGCCTTCGCCAAGTCCATGAACGCGAGGTTCAGCTTGCCCTCGGACCACCCGGGATAGGCAAGGTGGGCATTGATGATGAGAACGTTCATGGGACTGTCTCCATCCTTTCGTGGTTTCCTGCCGATCAGCGGCCCACCAGCTTCTGCAGGTGCTCTGGGTACCGGGCGCCCTGCAGTTCCACCTGGGAGGCGGCGGTGTCGATGGCCTTCAGGTCTTCGGCGGTGAGGTCGAGGGCGACGCTCCCCAGGTTCTCTTCGAGCCGATGCAGCTTCGTCGTGCCCGGAATGGGGACGATCCAGGGCTTCTGGGCCAGCAGCCAGGCGAGGGCCAGCTGGGCCGGGGTCACACCTTTCGCCGTGGCCAGACCCTTCAGCACCTCCACCAGGGCGAGGTTCGCCTTGCGCGCCTCCTGGGTGAAACGAGGAACGACATTCCGGAAATCCGTGGGATCGAAGGTGGTGGTCTCGTCGATCTTGCCGGTGAGGAAGCCCTTGCCGAGGGGGCTGAAGGGCACGAAGCCGATGCCCAGTTCTTCCAGCGTGGGGATGATCTCAACTTCCGGCTCCCGCCAGAACAGGGAGTACTCGCTCTGGAGGGCGGCCACGGGCTGCACGGCGTGGGCCTTGCGGATGGTGGCCGCGCCGGCTTCGGAGAGGCCGAAGTGCCTGACCTTGCCTTCCCCGATGAGGTCCTTGACCGTGCCGGCCACGTCTTCGATGGGCACCTCGGGGTCCACCCGGTGCTGGTAGAAGAGGTCGATGACCTCCACGCGCAGGCGCTTCAGGGAGGCCTCGGCCACGGCCCGGATGCGCTCGGGCCGGCTGTTCAGGCCGCCCGGGTTCTGGCCCGTGACCTGGTCGATGGCGAAGCCGAACTTGGTGGCGATGGCCACCCGGCCCTTGAAGGGCGCCAGGGCCTCTCCCACCAGCGCTTCGTTCACCCAGGGCCCGTAGACCTCGGCCGTATCGAAGAAGGTGACGCCCTTCTCCACGGCGGCCCGGATGAGGGCGAGGCCTTCCTGTTTCTCGACCGCGGGACCGAGCCCGAAGCTCAGGCCCATGCAGCCCAGGCCGAGGGCAGAAACGTTGAGTCCGTGGGTTCCGAGGGTGCGCGTTTGCATGATGTTCTCCTTGTGGGTCGGGTTCAGTTCTTCGCTTTCAGCGAAGCCATGTCGATGACGAAGCGGTACTTCACGTCGCTCTTCAGCAGGCGCTCGTAGGCGCCGTTGATGTCCTGCATGCGGATCACCTCCACGTCCGACGTGATGCCGTGCTCGCCGCAGAAGTCCAGCAGCTCCTGGGTCTCGGCGATGCCGCCGATGAGGGAGCCCGCCACGGACTTGCGGCCGAGGACCATGGGCACGGTACTGAGCCTGGGCTCCAGCCCGCCCAGGTAGCCCACCAGCACGAGGGTGCCGTTCGTGGCCAGGGTGGGGACGTAGGGATTCAGGTCATGGACGTAGGGCACGGTGTCGACGATGAGGTCGAAGCGGCCCGCGACCGACGCCATCTGGGCGGGGTCCGTCGACAGCACCACGCGGTCCGCGCCCAGGCGCCGGGCATCGGCCTCCTTGCCCTGGGAGCGCGTGAAGAGGGTCACCTCGGCGCCCAGGGCCTTGGCCAGCTTCAGGCCCATGTGGCCCAGGCCCCCGAGGCCCACCACCGCCACCTGGCTGCCCTTCCCGACCTTCCAGTGGCGCAGGGGCGACCAGGTGGTGATGCCCGCACAGAGGAGGGGCGCGGCACCCTGGAGGTCCAGGCTGTCCGGCACCTTCAGCACGAAGCGGTCGGACACCACGATCTGGTCGGAGTAGCCGCCCTGGGTGGGCCGGCCGTCATGGCGGTCCGTGCCGCCGTAGGTGCCGGTGAAACCGTTCTGGCAGTACTGCTCCTCCCCGTGCTCGCAGGGCCTGCAGTGGCGGCAGGAGTCCACCAGGCAGCCCACGCCGACGGCGTCGCCGGCCTTGAAGCGGGTCACGGCGGCGCCCACCGTGCGCACGCGCCCGATGATCTCGTGGCCGGGGACGATGGGGTACGTGGTCCAACCCCAGTCGTTGCGGGCCGTGTGCAGGTCCGAGTGGCAGACGCCGCAGTAGAGGATGTCGATCACCACATCGTCGGGCCGGGGGTCGCGGCGCTCGAAGGGGAAGGGCGCCAGCTCCGAGGTGGGGGATTGGGCGGCGTAGCCGAGAACATTGATGGTCATTGCTTCCTCCGTGCCGGGGTGAAATCAGGTCTCGGCCCGATCCGTGAGTGCTTGTCATTCACGGGAACCGCGACCTGCGTGGCGACAAAAGGAAGTCTAGGGATTGGCGAGTCTTCGAGTTTGCCTATTACTCCAAACTTCTAGCCCGAACCTCCAGGGAGAGGGTCTGCGCCCCATCAGGCACCCCGGAGCTGTCGAAGGGGATTAGCGGCGTGTCAGCATGTCGCGTATCCGGAGCATCGCTCGAAGAATGATGCGGAGAGACTTCCGCCACCGGAACACTGTCGAGCCACTCGTGGGGGTTTCCTTTGGTGGAATTGCCGCTGCGACCAGCAGCGATACGGCATTCGATCTCATTCGAGGTTTACCGTTAATAATGAACTTCAGCCTGTTGCAGACTTCGCGATAACAATGGAACCTTGTCCATCGACATCGGTATATGTTGACTACACGACCCAAGGAGTATCTATGGCCTCTAAAGACCCTGCTGAACTCCAGATGCTCAAGGAAGCCAAGGAAGCCCTAGAAGCCATTCAATCATTCGATGTGAAATCTCTTATTCGAGAGCGGGAGCTGGGCGAGCTGTCCTCTTTCCGTGAGGTCGTGGAGCCTGCAGAGCGTTTGATTAGCCTATTTCGGCAGATCTCACCAGAAACGCTGGAAGACCTTCCGACGAACATCCTCCAAGGTCACATCCGGGACTACGCCATTCAAGTGATGGCCTACTTCAATCAGATCCTGGCCTTCCAGCCAGCTCAAGGCCAAGGGGCACGGGATCAATTGATCTCTCAGATCACCAATTATTATGTACCTACATTCAGTACGCTGTTTCCGCTCATCGCCTATGCCAACACGAGGACCATCGATCTTGGTCGGGTTGAACGCGAGGCCAAGGCTGTTGTTGACCGGGTGACGAAACAGGCAAAAGATATCGAGGTTAGCCTTCAGACGCAGGTAAATCGGGTCACTGAGGTTGTCGAGACAGTCCGGAAAGTGGCGGCCGAACAGGGCGTGACCCAGCAGGCAATATATTTCAAAGACGAGGCGAGTCACCACAGGACTGAAGCTGATAACTGGGGCAAATACACTTTTTGGTGGGCCATCGGCTTGGGTGCCTGGGCCATCACAAGTCTTTTCCTGGCGAGATGGAATTGGCTCAAACCAGAAGACGCATACCAGCACGTCCAATTAATCGTCAGCAAGGCTCTCGTCTTTGCGGTGATCTCCTTCATGCTCTACCTATCCGCGAAGAACTACCTAGCGCACCGACATAACGAAGTGGTCAACCGCCATCGCCAGAATGCCCTGCTTACCTTCGAAGCTTTCGTGAAGGCATCTGGAGACCCCGAGGCAGGGAAGGTAATCCTCGGACAGGCGGCAGCTTGTGTCTTTGCACCTCAGTCCACCGGCTATTCCCAGGAGGGCGGGATCGATGCAGCCAAGGCCTCCTCAGTAGTCGAGGTACTTGCAAGGCCAATCACAGGTGGCAAAGGCTGATACTCATAATTCGTAATGTGAGCCTTGGCAAGGGCCGAAGTCGCAAGACTCGACTCCTTGCGGCCTTTGGTGCCGTGAGGCCGGATATAAACCTGTCATCCATACAAAGACCGGGCCGGTCAGGAAGAGATCAAGTGGTCCGGCCAATAGCCCGACTTGGCAGATTCATCCGGGCGAAACCTGGTCCTCAAGGTTAGACATTACTTCTACAAAAAAACGGGGGCTTTCGCCCCCGCTTTCCGTTCGTGCTCAGGCCCTATTCCATCTCGTTCGCCAGGACCGGCACTTCGACCACGGGAGCCATGTCCTTCGACTTGCCCAGGACGGCGTGGAACTTGTCCCAGTCCAGTTCCTTCTCCCAGCTGGCCATCACGACGGCGGCGATGCAGTTGCCGATGTGGTTGGTGATGGCGCGGGCCTCGGACATGAACTTGTCGATGCCCAGGATGAGGGCCATGCCAGCCACGGGGATGGTGGGCACCACGGCCAGGGTGGCGGCCAGGGTGATGAAGCCGGAGCCGGTGACACCGGCGGCGCCCTTGCTGGTGATCATCGCCACCACCAGAATGCCGAGCTGCTGGCCCAGGGTGAGCTCGATGCCCAGGGCCTGCGCGATGAAGAGCGAAGCCAGGGTCATGTAGATGTTGGTGCCATCGAGGTTGAAGGAGTAGCCCGTGGGGATCACGAGACCGACCACGGATTTGGACAGGCCGAGCTTCTCCATCTTCTCCATGAGGGGGATCAGCGCGGACTCGGAGGAACTGGTGGCCATGACCAGCAGGAGCTCATCCTTGATGTAGCCCACCACCTTGAAGATGTTGAAGCCCGCCAGCCGCGCGATGATCCCCAGCACCACGAAGACGAACACGGCGCAGGTCGCGTAGAAGAGGAAGATGAGCTGCGCCATGGGCACCAGCGACTTCAGACCGAACTTGCCGATGGTGTAGGCGATGGCCGCGCCGGCGCCCAGGGGGGCGAGGTAGAGGATCTGGCGCATGACGCCGAAGAACATCTTGCTGAGGTTCTCCAGGAGGCCGATGAGGGGCGCCTTGTGCTTCTCGTTCAGGGCAGCCACCGCGAAGCCGAGCAGCACGGAGATGAGCAGCACCTGGAGGATGTCGCCGTCCGTGAAGGCGCTGAACATGGTCTTGGGGATCATCTTCAGCAGGTGATCCGTGATGGTCAGGTGCTGGGCCTGGGTGACGTAGTTGGCCACGAGCTTGGGATCAAGCTTCGAGGGGTCGGCGTGGAAGCTCCGCCCGGGC
Organism: Geothrix campi; assembly: GCF_024609265.1. GTDB lineage: Bacteria > Acidobacteriota > Holophagae > Holophagales > Holophagaceae > Geothrix > Geothrix campi. Next base: position 382,306 of record NZ_JANHMP010000003.1, read on the forward strand.
CCGAACACGTTGGCCATGACGAGGCCGACCACCAGCGCCAGGGTGCTGACGATCTCGAAGTAGAGGATGGCCTTTCCGCCCACGCGGCCGGCCTTCTTGATGCTGCCGGAACCCGCGATCCCCAGCACCACGCTGCAGAGGATCACCGGCGGGATGAGCATCTTGATGAGGGCGATGAAGCCGTCGGCCAGGGGCTGCATCTTCACGGCCACGCCGGGATAGAAGTGCCCCAGCAGCGCGCCGAGAACGATCATGAGCGCGACCCAGTTGTACAGTTTTGATGCGGCTCGCTTCAACATGCGATTGGTCCTTTCAGAAAAGCCAGCCATGCGCAGTGGACGGCCCTGGAAGAGCCGGATGTGAACAAGGTGGGAAAGATGCCTAGGGAGGTGCGTACCGAGGAGCGACCCCGCTGACGAGCAGGCATCCTGCTCACGCGACCTACGGGTGGTTTTCCTGATTCTGGGTCGCCCGGCCAAAAGCCGGTCGTTATGGAAGTTGATTCCAGGAATTGGAACTTTTGTAAGCGGAATCAGTGCGGAGCTGGAATCTCCGGAGAATCACAAGCGAAGCCCAGCTCCGCTGGGCTGAGCGCGGGGGTCCGGGGGTGTGCGCGCAGCGCGCCCCTAGATCCCGGCCACGCATGCGTGGCCGGGAGGACCCCCGGAGGATCATAAAAAGCGCTTCGCCTCGCGCAGGTAGGCTTTCTGGAGCAGGAAGCGGTGGACCGGCCGGCCACCCGTGCCGTAGCCGGGCTCCATCCGCAGCACCTTGAGGGTGCAGAGGAACTCGAAGTATTTGCGGACAGAGACGCGCGAGATGCCCACCTGCTGGCCGACCTCCTCGCTGGTGAACCAGGGCGTTGTCTCCGGCCACGCGGAGATGGCCTGCAGCACCTTGTCCAGGGTGTTCCGATCGAGGCCCTTGGGCAGCCCTTCCGCCTTCCGGCCTTCGGGGGTCCGGCGAGCCAGGCGCCTGTCGAGCTCTGCCTGGTCGAGCGTCTGACCGTCCCGGATCATGCGGCGGGTCTCCCCGTAGCGATCCAAGGCCTGCTTCAGCCGCTCGAACTCGAAGGGCTTGATGAGGTAGTCCACGGCGCCGAGCTTCAGGGCCCGGTCGATGGTCACCGCGTCCCGCGCGGCGGTCACGAAGATCACGTCCACATCCAGGGCCCGCCTCCGGATCCCCTCCATGAGCTCGATGCCGCTCTGGCCAGGCATGAAGATGTCCAGCAGCAGCAGGTCCACGGTGTGGCTCTGGAGCAGCTCCAGGGCCTCGGAGGCGCTCCGCGCGGAGGCCACCGTCTCGAAGCCCGGCACGCGGCTCAGGTACATCCGGTTGAGCTCGGCCACCATGGGATCGTCTTCGACCAGCAGCACCCGGATCATGGCTCCTCCCCGGGGAACAGAGTGAACGAAGCCGTGAAGACGGCGCCACCACCCTCGCGGTTTTTCGCGACCAGGCGCCCTCCCCGGGTCTCGATGGCCCGGGCTGCCTGCCAGAGGCCGAAGCCACGGTTCTCGCCCTTCGTGGAGAAGCCCAGCGTGAAGGTCTGGGTGAGGAGCTCCGCGGGCAGTCCCGGGCCGCTGTCCGCGACGGACAAGTGCAGCAGGGGGCCCTCGGGGCGGAGGGACACCTGGATCTCCCGGTGGGCACCTTCCCCGATGGCCTCGACCGCGTTTTCCAGCAGGTTGCCGAGCACCGTGACGAGATCGTGGGAGGCCGCGTCATCAGGACAGGGGAGCAGCGAAGCGTCCTGATCCAGTTCCATGAGGATGTTCTGTTCCCGCGCCGACGCGAACCGGGCGAGCAGGAATCCCGCGATCACAGGGTCCTTGATCCGCTGCACCACGAAGCCCACTTCGTCATCGAGCCGGCCGACCACCCCGGTGATGTAGGTCTTGAGGCGCTCGTACTCCTCCAGCCGCACCAGCCCGAGGATCACGTGGAGCTTGTTCATGAACTCGTGGGCCTGGGCCCGGAGCGCGTTGGCGTAGAGGCGGACCCCCGTGAGCTGCTCCGCCAGCCGGTTCATCTCGGTGATGTCGCGGAAGGTGGCCAGGGCCCCGGTGATGCGGCCATCCACCAGCACGGGCACCCGGTTTGTCAGGATCTTCAGGCCCAGGATGTCGCCTTCCTGGTCGTACTCCGCCTGGCCCGTCTCCATCACCGTGCCGAGGCGGGAGCTGGGCAGCACCTCCTCCACCGGGTGGCCCACCAGCTCGCCATGGCTCCCCGCCAGCGCGAACAACCGCAGGGCCTCCTCGTTGACGATGGTGACCACCAGCTCCCGGTTCACGCCGATGATGCCCTCCCGCACCGAATGCAGCATGGCGTTGCGCTGCTGGAGCACGGTGGAGATCTCCTGGGGCTCCATGCCCATCAGGATCCGCTTGATGCGGCCCGCCAGATACATGGCGCCCAGAATCCCCGCCGCGAAGCCGATGACCCCCCCGAATACGATGCGTTTCTGCACGCTCACCACGGCCCGGTCCACCCCCGACTGGAGCAGGCCCACGGCCACGGCCCCCACCTGCCGATCCCCCTGCCGGACCGGGGTGAAGGCGCGCAGGGAGACCCCCAGCGTCCCCTGGGCCACGGAGAGGTAGGAGCGCCCGCGGTACACGTCCGCATCATCCCCGCCGGCGAACCGGGCGCCGATCAGGGCGGGGTTGGGATGGGAGAGCCGGAGGCCGTTCATGTCCATCACCACGACATAATCCACGCCCGCCCCGGTCCGGATCTGTTCCGCGAGCTCCTGGATCTGCCCCTGGGAGCGCCGGCCCGTCAGCCCTTCGCGCACCACCTCCGACTCGGCCATGATGCGGGAGAGCAGCGTCACCTTGTCGCCCAGGGCCTCCCGGGCCTGTTGCTCCATCTTCCAATCCACCAGGGTGCCGGTCACGAGCAGGGCCAGGCCCAGGATCAGACAGACCAGGAGGGTGATCCTGGTCCTGAGCTGAAGAACGGGGCGGGTCCGGGGCATGGTAAGGACCATCCTAGGGCGGAAGGCCATGGAAAGGCGAAGGCCGCCGAACACCAACGAACTGCCGGGGCCTGGGTAACCTCTTCCGGGGGTCGCTCAGACCCCCGCCATCAGCCGGTCGAGGTAGCGCGACTTCAGCTGCCTGGAGGCGAGGGCCTGCTTGAGGGGCGGGAGTTTGAGCACCGCGCCGAGGATGGCGGCAACCGCGCGATGGCCGTGGCCGGACTGCCCGTCCACCAGCAGCTCCGCCAGCTGGCCCCGCTCGAGGGCCATCATCACCGTGCGGTGAGCGGTATTGGCAGGAGTGAGGACGCGTGCCCGGCGTGACTTCAGCCGAAGCGCCTCCTTCGTGCAGGCCCGGACGCACACGCCACAGCCCAGGCAGCGCTCCTCGTCCAGCTGGGCACGCTTCGCCGCCGCATGGTGGGGGTCGTGGGCCGAGACGAGCCCGAGGGCCTCCACGGGACAGGCGTTGACGCATTTGCCGCATCCGTTGCAGTGGTCGGTGGCCAGCTCAGGCAGGAAGTTGGTGGTGTGGACGGGCTTCATGAAGGAGAACCGCCGCGCAGCAATCATCGCCTCGCAGCAGCAGCCGCAGCAGTTGCAGATAAAGCTCACCTGCTCGCGGACGTTCTCCCCGAACTGCACCAGGCCCCGCTCCCGGGCCTGCTGCAGGAGGTCAAGGCATTCCGCAGCCTCCACCCGCCGCGCTGCGTGATGACGGGTGAGGGAATCCGCACAGGTGCCGAAGGTCATGCAGATGTCCATGGGCGCGTCGCAGGCCTTCCCGAGGTGGGCCATCTTGTGTCGGCAATAGCAGGTGCCGATGCCGATGGCCTTGGCCGAGCGCACCACCTCACTGGCCCGCTCGTGGTCCAGGACCACCAGGCTGTCCTCCCGGGGAAGCGCCGTCTCGTCCACGAAGACGCGGCCCAGCTGGGTCTCGCCATGGGCGAACAAGGCCCGGACGAAGTCCTCCTCCACGTTCAGGTACTGATGGAACAGCTCGGCCAGGGCCTTCTGGTCCACATCGCCCCGCACCCGCATCATCGAGAACTCGAAGAAGCCGGCCATGGGCGGCGGCAGCACGTAGCGCGTCTCGCCCTCGCATGTGAAGTCCAACAGCATGGCCCGCTCCGCGAGCGCGTCCAACGCCTCCCGGGCTCGGGCCTCCGGAAGCTTCCAGATGGCCGCGGCCCGGCGGGCGGTGAACGGCCGAATGGGGACCTGCGCCAGCAGGCCGGCCTCCTCCTCGTTCACCAGGAGCCTGAGGATCTGGAAGAGCCGCTCCGACGGCGGCGCGCCCTGGGGGAAGCGGTTCAGACGCGCCACCAGGCGCTCGTAGGTGCCGTGGCCGGAGGGAAGGAGGGCGTGGGCCATGGGAACGTTCCGGCGCCAGGATACCCCCCTTCACCCCGGGCGCACCTTCACTTCGGGGTCACTTCGGGCGGTGGCTCCGGGCCCGCTGGTTGGAGTCGTAGATGGTGCCGCGGGCCGGTGCCGGCGCTTCCCCCCGGATGGCCGCCACCCAGGCGCGGGTGTCCGTGACAGCCGCGAACCGGGACTGGAGGACAACGCAGAAGGTCCGGTGGATCGCCTCGGCGCTGACCCGTCCCGCGGCGTTCTCGTAGGGCACCGAACCTGCGGCGTCCGACAGGAACTCCACCGCCAGCCCGGCGTGCATGGCGTGCTTGATGGTGGAATCCACGCAGTTGTGGGTCATGTAGCCCACGACGGCGAGGGTGTCGATGTCCCGGGTTCCCAGCCACTCGGCGAGATCGGTTCCCGTGAAGGCGCTGGGAAGGGATTTCTCCAGGTAGTGGTCGTGCGGGCGTGAGCGGACCACTTCGTGGAGCTCCCAGGCGGGGCTGCCCTTCGCGAAGAGGGGCGCCCCGGCGGGCGCGTGGTTCTGGACGACGATCACCGGAATGCCCGCCTCCCGAGCGGCGTCCATGGCGGCGCCGATGTTCGCCAGGGACTCGGCGATGGGCGGGAACTCGATGGGAAGGTTGCCGGTGACGTACTCCTCCTGGACATCGATGACGATGAGTGCGCGGTGGGGGGAGGCGGGCATGGGCTGCTCCTTGAAGGGGCCGGCAGGGCCGGGCTGCGTTCATGCTGTGCCCTGCATCGGGACCAGAAAAGTGGCCTAAATGACAATGTTCGATAAGATCAGGCCATGGCCTCTCCCCCGCTGGATCCCTTCACCCTGGCCGTGGTGGCGTTCGATCGGATCAGTCCGTTCCACCTCTCGGTGCCCTGCCTGGTCTTCGAGCATCGGCCGGACCTCGGCGTCCCGCCCTACCGCCTCCGAATCTGCGGGGTGGAGGCGGGGCCCCTCCGCACCTCGGCCGGCTTTACCCTCCGGGCCCCCCATGGCCTCCAGGGCCTGGACGGTGCGGGCACGATCATCGTCCCCAGCTGGCGGGATCCCCAGGAGCGCCCGCCCGAAGCCCTCCTCGCCGCCCTCCGGAGGGCCCATGCCCGTGGTGCGCGGGTGGTGGGCCTCTGCCTCGGCGCCTTCGTCCTGGCCGAGGCGGGCCTTCTGGATGGGCGCCAGGCCACCACCCACTGGAACTGGGCCGAAAGCTTCGCCCGGCAATTCCCACGGGTCCGACTGAACCCAGGCGTGCTCTACGTTGACGAGGGGGATTTGGTGACCTCGGCGGGCACGGCTGCGGGCCTTGATTGCTGCCTCCACCTCCTCCGGTCCCAGTGCGGGGCCGAGGTCGCCAATGCGGTGGCTCGGCGGATGGTCGTGCAGCCCCACCGTCACGGAGACCAGTCGCAGTTCATCGAGCAGCCCGTCGCGTCCGCCCCGGACCGGGACCCCTTCACCGAGGCCCTGGCCTGGGCGGAGGGGCACCTGGACCACCCGCTCACCGTGGACGCCCTCGCGGCGCGCGCCCGCATGAGCCGGCGCACCTTCACCCGGCACTTCCGGCGGAAGACCGGCACCACCGTCTGGGCCTGGCTGCTCCAGCGGCGCCTCACCTTCGCGCAGAGGCTCCTCGAGACCACCGGGCACCCGGTGGAACACGTGGCCGCCCTGGCCGGCTTCGGCTCGGCGGTCTCCCTCCGCCTGCACTTCCGCCAGATCCTGAAGACCTCGCCCACGGCCTACCGCCGGGCCTTCCAGGGCGACTAGGAAGGAACCGCGCCTGCGGCCATGATGGAACCCCTCGGAGGTGTCCCATGCCCCGCACCCACCATCGTTCCGTCTGCCCCTACGATTGCCCCGACGCCTGCGGCCTCGTGATCGAGGTGGAAGACGGCCGCGCCGTGGCGGTGGCGGGCGACCCGGAGCATCCCTTCACCCGGGGGAACCTCTGCCCGAAGATGAACCGCTACCAGGACACGGTGCACCATCCGGAGCGGCTGACGACGCCCCTGCGCCACACCGGCGCGAAGGGCGAGGGCGCGTTCGCGCCCATCTCCTGGGACGAGGCCATCGGGGAGATCGCCGAGCGGTGGCGGCGGATCATCGCCGCTCACGGCGCCGAGGCCATCCTGCCCTACTCCTACGCGGGCACCATGGGCCTCGTCCAGCGCAATGCCGGGCATGCCTTCTTCCATCGGCTGGGGGCCTCGAAGCTGGACCGCACCATCTGCTCGCCGGCCAAGAGCGAGGGCTGGGCCCTGGTCATGGGCGGCACGCCCGCGCCGCACCCGGACGCCTGCGCCGCCAGCGACCTCATCCTGCTCTGGGGCATCAACGCCGCGGCCACCACCGTCCACGCCCTCCACGCCGTGCGGGAGGCCAAGCGGAAGGGCGCCCAGGTCTGGCTCATCGACACCTACGCCCACGCCACGGCGCCCCTCTGCGACCGCGTGGTGCTGGTGCGCCCGGGCACGGACGGGGCCCTGGCCCTGGGGATCCTCCACCTGCTGGACCGCCTGGGTCTCTGTGACGAGGCCTTCCTCGCAGCCCATGTCCAGGGTGCGGCGGAGCTTCGGGAACGCATCCTGCCGGACTATCCACCGGAGCGGGTGGAGGCGATCACCGGCGTGCCCGCGGCCACGGTCCACGAGCTGGCGGAGGCCTACGGCCGCGCCCGCGATCCGCACCTGCGCCCGGGGAACGGGATCTCCCGCTACGGCAACGGCGCCATGACCCTGCGCACGCTGGCCTGCCTTCCGGCCTTCGTGGGGGCCTACGCCAAGCCCGGCGGCGGCGGTTTCGCCTCCACCAACACCGGGGGCGCCTTCCCCATGCATCTCCTCGAGCGCGAGGATCTGCTGCCCCGCCCTGTCCGAACCCTCAACATGAACCAGCTGGGCCGCGCCTTGAACGAGGTGCAGGACCCGCCGGTGGCCTCACTCTATGTCTACCACTCGAACCCCGCGGTGGTGGCGCCGGACCAGAACGCCGTGCTGCGGGGCCTGGCCCGGGAGGACCTCTTCACGGTCGTGCACGAGCGGTTCATGACGGACACGGCCCGGTTCGCCGATCTCGTCCTGCCCGCTACCACCTCCCTGGAGCACAGCGACCTCTACCGCGCCTTCGGGCACTACGCCATCCAGGGGGCGCGACCCGTGGTGCCGCCGGTGGGGGAGAGCCGCTCGAACCTCGAGGTGTTCCAGGCCCTGGCGCGGGCCATGGGGTTCACGGAGGAAGTGTTCTCGCAGTCCGCCGACGACCTCATCGATGCCCTCCTGGCCGAGCCCCATCCGTGGCGGGCGGGCCTGGACGAGGCCCGGCTCGCCCAGGGCTTCGCGGTGGAGCTGGACCCGGGCCGCGGCACGGGTCTCCGCTTCCACACCCCCAGCGGCAAGGTGGAGGTCCTCAACCTCCGCGATCCGGAGCCCCTGCCCCGTTTCCTGCCGCCCCATAGCGCGAATGATCCGCACTCCCTTCAACTGGTGACGGCCCCGGCGGTCCAGGGCCTCAACAGCACCTTCCACGAGCGGGAGGACCTGCGGCGGCGCATGGGCCGGATGACCCTCCGGGTGAACCCTGCCGAGGCCGCGGCCCGGGGCCTGGCGGACGGCGGTCCGGTGACCGCGTTCAACGGCCTGGGCGAGGTGGCCTTCACCCTGGAGGTGACGGACAAGGTGCCCGCCGGGGTTGCGGTGGCCGAGGGGGTGTGGTGGCGCCGCCACGCTCCCGGTGACCGCACCGTGAACGCCCTGACCTCCCAGCGCCTCACGGATCGCGGTGGCGGCAGCACCTTCTACGACAACCGGGTGGAGGTGCGGGCCGGCTGGCCGGTCCCAGCCCCCGCGCCCTGAAGCGTGCGCTCTTGACATATCGTCAAGAGAACGCCGTGGGCACCCATCAAATGGCCCGCTTTTAGTGCTCCCCATCACCTCTTGATACCTGCCCCTCGCCCGGCCCGGCTCCTGAGGCTAGAGTCATGTCGTCCTGTTTTCGGCCCTTGAACCACGCCGCGGCAGCCTCGGGACGGGCGCAACGGCCACCACCTCAAGACCCCATCCGATCGGAGCTCCGGCTTCGCCTTCACACCCCCTTCCTCCCGGAGGAACCATGAGCCAGTACGTCAATGAAGTCCTAGAGGGCCTCAAGAAGAAGGCCCCCTGGGAAAGCCTGTTCATCCAGGCCGCGACCGAGATCCTCCACTCCCTGGCACCCGTCCTCGAGAAGGAGCCCAAGTACAAGAAGAACGCCATCCTCGAGCGCATCGTGGAGCCCGAGCGCGCCATCGGCTTCCGCGTGCCCTGGGTGGACGACAAGGGCCAGATCCGCGTCAATCCAGGCTGGCGCGTGCAGTTCAGCAGTGCCATCGGCCCCTACAAGGGCGGCATCCGCTTCCACCCCAACGTCACCCTCGACACCCTGAAGTTCCTGGGCTTCGAGCAGATCTTCAAGAACAGCCTCACCGGCCTGCCCATGGGCGGCGGCAAGGGCGGTTCCAACTTCGACCCCAACGGCAAGTCCGACGCCGAAGTGATGCGCTTCTGCCAGTCCTTCATGATGGAACTGTTCCGCCACATCGGCGCCGACACAGACGTGCCGGCCGGTGACATCGGCGTGGGCGGCCGCGAGGTCGGCTACATGTTCGGCATGTACAAGAAGCTGGCCAACGAGTTCACGGGCGTGCTCACGGGCAAGGGCCAGTACTGGGGCGGCAGCCTCGTGCGCCCCGAGGCCACGGGCTACGGCGTGGTCTACTTCGCGGAAGAAGCCCTGAAGACCAAGGGTGACAGCATGCAAGGCAAGAAGGTGGCCGTGTCCGGCTTCGGCAACGTGGCCTGGGGCGCCGTCACCAAGGCCACCCAGCTGGGCGCCAAGGTCGTCACCATCTCCGGCCCCGACGGCTACATCTATGACGCGGACGGCATCAGCGGCGAGAAGATCGAGTACATGACCGAGATGCTGCGCATCGACCGCATGTCCGTGGCCCCCTACGCGCAGAAGTTCAAGACCGCCCAGTTCCACGCGGGCAAGCGCCCCTGGGAGCAGAAGGTCGATGTGGCCCTGCCCTGCGCCATCCAGAACGAGCTGAACCTCGACGAGGCCAAGAGCCTGCTGGCCAACGGCTGCAAGGCCGTGATCGAGGGCGCCAACATGCCCAGCACCCTGGATGCCGTGGAGTTCTTCCAGGCCAACACCGGCAAGATCATCTTCTCCCCCGGCAAGGCCTCCAACGCCGGCGGCGTGGCCACCTCGGGCCTGGAGATGAGCCAGAACTCCATGCGCCTGGGCTGGACCGCCGAGGAAGTGGATGCCCGCCTGCACCAGATCATGATCAACATCCACAAGTCCTGCGCCGATGCCGCCGCCCGCTTCGGCACCCCCGGCAACTACGTGAACGGCGCCAACATCGCCGGCTTCATCAAGGTGGCCGACTCCATGATCGACCAGGGGCTTGTGTAGTCGTTTCCGCTTTTCACCAAGGCAAAAAGGGGGGCCGCGTGCGGCCCCCCTTTTTATGCCCAGACCAGTAAACTGCGGTGGAGACGAGGCCCCTAAGAGCTCCTAACAAAATCCCACGACGCCGCGATGAAGCTAGGCGGGATGCACCGAAAGGAAGGGCCCGCAGGGCGATGCGGGACATCGTTCAAGGGGCCTGACGCCGCGGGGCGTCCGCCTGGCTTCATCCCTCCGGGCGAGGGGTGGTGGGCTTCTCGATGCTTCGTCACGCTCGCCGCGCGTAGTGCCTGCTACGCTTCGACTCGCGTTCCTCGCCTCGCTCGCCCAGCACCCTTCGCGCGGTGGCGTGGGATTTTGTTAGGAGCTCTGAATGATCAGTCGCGACTTCAACCAGATCTTCCACAAGTACGCGACGGACAAGGAGATCTTCCACGAGCTCATGCCCCTGCGCACCCGGGAGATCCTCCTGGTGGCCCCGGCCTTCGATGCCTTCACGCTGGAACAGGACGGCCTGCTGACGGAGATCCTCTTCGACGGCTACTACCAGCTCAACATGAGCAACCCGCCGCGGGTGACCAACGTGTCCACCGTGGAGGAGGCGCTGGAGCGCTGCGCCAGCCGGCATTTCGACATCATCATCGTCATGAGCCGCCTGGGTCAGGGCGGCCACGTGGAGCTGTCGCGGGCCCTGCGGCAGGCCGCGCCGCGCATCCCCATCTACCTGCTGCTCAACGACAACGTGGAAGTGGGCGTCATGGACCGGCGGCGACAGGAGCTGCAGCGCCACTTCGACCAGATCTTCGTGTGGAACGGGAACCCCGAGATCTTCATGGCCATGGTGAAGTTCATGGAGGACCGCGCCAACGTCCTCAACGACACCAAGGTGGGCCTCACCCGCGTGATCCTCCTGGTGGAGGACAGCATCCGCTACTACTCGCGGTACCTGCCCATCCTCTACAGCGAGATCCTCAAGCAGACCACCCGCCTGGCCAAGGAACAGAACATGGACCGCATGACGCGGACCCTGTCCATGCGCGTCCGCCCGAAGGTGATCCTGGCCACCTCGTACGAAGAGGCCATGGCCTTCTGCGACCAGTTCCAGGACTACCTGCTCTGCGTCATCTCCGACCGCAAGTTCCCCAAGGACGGCGCTCTGGACCGCGAGGCCGGCATCAAGCTGATCCGGGCGCTCAAGGAGCGCATCCCCGACTTGCCGACCCTGCTCCAGTCCTCGGATCCCCTCAAGGAATCCTGGGCCACGGCCCTGGGCAGCGGTTTCCTCAACAAGAACTCGTACACGCTCGGCGCCGAACTCTCCGCCTTCTTCTATGAACGCCTGGGCTTCGGCGACTTCATCTTCCGCGACCCCCAGGGCGAGGAGATCGCCCGAGCCACGGACATGGAGGACCTGCGGGAGAAGCTGCGGACCGTGCCCGCCGAATCGCTGGTCTACCACGCCATGCGCAACCACTTCTCGTCCTGGATCATGGCCCGCGGCGAGGTCCAGGTCGCCAAGGGCCTGGCGCGGTTCCGCATCTCGGACTACCGCGACCCCGAGGAGATGCGCACCTTCCTCATCGACGTGGGCGACTACGTGCAACGCATCAAGACCCTGGGGAAGGTGATCCCTCTCACGGATTCCACGCCCCGGGACGAACCCAACATCCTCCGCCTGGCCCCCGGCTCCATGGGCGGCAAGGCGCGCGGCGTGGCCTTCACCCACTCCCTGCTCTCCCGCCTGGACCTGGAGAACCTGGTCCCCGACGCGAACATCCGCATCCCGCGTTCCGCCATCATCGGCACCGAGGAGTTCGCCGGTTTCATCCACCGGAACGGCCTGAGGCAGATGGTCCAGAGTGACGCCGACGACGACGCCATCAAGCGGCGCTTCCTCATGGGCTCGCTGTCGCCGGAGCTGAGCGCCAAGCTGCGCCTCTTCCTCACCAAGCACGCCAAGGTGCCCCTGGCCGTGCGCTCTTCCGGCCTGCTGGAGGACAGCCTCTCCCACCCCTTCGCCGGGCTCTACAGCACCTTCTTCCTGCCCAACAACGACCCCGATCCCGCCGTGCGCGAGGTCCAGCTCATGGAGGCCATCAAGCTGGTCTACGCCTCGGTGTACTCGAAGGCCTCCCGCGCCTACTTCCAGGCCATCGACTACAAGATCGAGGAAGAGCAGATGGCCATCCTCATCCAGGAGGTCTCCGGCCGGCGGTTCGGCCAGCGTTTCTACCCCCACATCTCCGGCGTGGCGCAGTCCTTCAACTACTATCCCGTGGCCTATACGCTGCCGCAGGACGGCATCGCCAACATCGCCGTGGGGTTGGGCAAGTACGTGGTGGAGGGGGAAAAGGCCTACCGCTTCGCGCCCCCCTACCCCGAGATGGACATGATCCCCCCCAAGGAGCAGCTGCGCACCACGCAGAAGCACTTCTACGCCCTGGACATGAGCCGTACCTCCGTGGACCTCTACGGCGGCGAGGACACCACGCTGCTCAACCTGGACATCCAGGAGGCCGAGAAGGACGGCGCCCTGGACCACTGCGCCTCCGTCTGGGACTGGAACGACGATCGCATCCAGGACGGCCTCGACCACGCGGGCCCGCGCATCGTGAACTTCCGCAACATCCTCAAGTACGACCAGTTCCCCCTGGCGGGCATCCTCCAGCGCCTGTTGGAGCTGATCCGCCAGGCCATGGAAACGCCGGTGGAGCTGGAATTCGCCGTGAACCTCGATCCCGACCCACAGAACGGCAAGCCCACGTTCACCCTCCTGCAGATCAAGCACCAGCTCATGGAGACCGGCGATGTGAACCTCTCGCCCGAGGACCTCAACCCGGCCGAGGTCTTCCTCTTTTCCGAGCGGTGCGTGGGCAACGGGATTGTCGAAGGCCTGCGGGACGTCGTCTGGGTGGATCCAGAGGGCTTCGACAAATTCGAGACCCCCGCATTGGCGGCAGAGATCGAGAAGCTCAACGACCGCTTCCGCGCCGAAGGGGGGAAGTACGTCCTGCTGGGGCCGGGGCGCTGGGGCAGCAACGACCGCCACCTGGGCATCCCCATCGTGTGGTCCATGATCTCCTGCGCCCAGGTGATCGTGGAGTACGCCATGGAGAACTTCCAGGCGGACGCCTCGCTGGGCTCCCACTTCTTCCACAACGTGACATCCCTGAACATCGGGTACTTCACCGTGCCCTACCCGCGCGGTTCCAGCCTCCTCGACTGGGACTGGCTGCGCCGGCAACCCGAGGCCTGGCGCTCCGGCTGCCTGGTGCACACCCGCCTGGAGGAGCCCATCCACATCGTCATGGATGGACGGCGCAGCGCCTCGGCCATCTTCAAACGCGCCCCAAAGCCCGCGCCCGAAGAGCCGGAGGAATTCCAGTAGAAAGGGGCGGTGGCGGCGCCTATTTCGCCCGGGTGTACTCCATCTCCATGAGCTTCACGAAGGCGCCGTCCTTGCCCTTCATGAACATGACCGCGGTCCGGTGGTCCCGGTCGACCTGGGTGTGGACCTCCTTGAAGGTGGCGGGCTTCCCGGCCTCGTCGTAGCCCTCGAAGAAGAGGGTCATCTCCCGGCAGTCCTTGGCGCAGGTCCCCTTGCTGACGGCCATCCAGGTGCCGGAGTTGTCGACCCAGCTGCCCACGTGGGCGTTCTGGTGGGTGTCGTAGCCGAAGAGGCCGTGGCCCTCGAAGGTCATGCCCATCATCTCGGCACGCATCTCCGATTTCAGCCAGAGGCCGCCGGCCACCAGGGTGTTGGTCTCCGTCCCCTTGGACACCACGGGCGGCTTGGACGGATCCATGAACATCTTCGCCACGGCGATCCAGGTGCCCGCCTGGTCTTTCATGGCCAGGTGGTGGGCCGTGGGCTTGGGAAGGGGGCTTTCCTGGGCGGACAGGGCCAGGACACATCCGAGGGAGAGGAGCAAGGCGCGCATGGGACCTCCAGAGGCCCATGCTACCCCGCCCGGAACCCGGCGCCAGCCCGGCTTCCGCTAAAGTGGGGGGAGGAGGGGCCCTTGATCCACCATCCCGGCAACGTGTTCGTCGTCTCCGCCCCGTCGGGAGCGGGCAAGTCCACCCTGACCCAGCGACTGGTGCAGAGCGTGCCGGACCTGATCTTCTCCATCTCCTTCACGACCCGGAAGCCCCGGCCCGGCGAGGTGGACGGGCGCGACTACTTCTTCATCGACGACGCCCGCTTCGACGCCATGGTACGCGAGGGCGGCTTCGTGGAATGGGTGCAGATCTACGGCCAGCGCTACGGCACGGGCCGGGAGTGGCTGCACGGCGTGCTGACCACGGGACTCGACGTGCTGCTCGACATCGAGACCACGGGGGCCCTGAACCTGCGGCGGGCCATCCCCGATGCCCGCATGATCTTCATCCTGCCGCCCTCCGCCGCCTCCCTGGAACAGCGCCTGCGCAGCCGCGGCAAGGACTCGGACGAGCAGATCCGCATCCGCATGAAGCATGCGCGCCACGAGCTGGAGCTGTACCACGCCTACGACTACCTGGTGTTGAATGACGACCTTGAACTCGCCTACCAGCAGTTCGAGAGCATCATCCACGCCACCCGGGCCAGCCGGGAACGCATGGCCCCCGTGGCCCAGAGGATCCTCGAAGGGTTCTGAGAAAACGGTGCATCGCCCCCGGAACGGCCCGGGCGTATCCTGGAGCTATTCTCCCCGGGAGCCTCATGGCCCGTTATCTCAAGCGCAATTGGATGTGGATGGTGATGGCCGCCACCGTGGCCGTGGCGGGGCCCCTGCTGGCCCGCTCCGGCGCGGAAGGCGCGCGTCAGCGTAGCCTCGAGACCCTGACCGAGGTCATGGATCTGGTGCAGAAGCAGAGCCCGGAACCTCCGGCCCCCCGCCAGATCACCCACGCCACCATCCAGGGCATGCTCCACACCCTGGACCCCCACTCGAACTACATGGACGAGAGCGAGTTCCGCCTGCTGCGCGAGGAGCAGAAGGGCTCCTTCTTCGGCATCGGCGCCATCATCCAGCAGCACGACCAGGGCATCGCCATCATCAGCCCCATGAAGGGCGGCCCCGCCGAGCGCCTCGGCGTGCGCTCGGGCGACATCATCAAGGAGATCGACGGCACGAGCACCGAAGGGATGAGTTCCAACGCCGCCCTCCAGAAGCTCCGGGGCGAGAAGGGCACCCTGGTGGAACTCGCCATCCAGCGAGCGGGCATCGCGGATCTGCTGCGCTTCTCCATCCCCCGGGCCGAGGTCCCCACCAACAGCGTCTACTACAGCTTCATGCTGGGCCCCACCACCGGGCTCATCCTCATCAAGGATTTCGGCGAAACCACCGCCGATGAATTCGAGAAGGCCGTGGCCTCGCTCAAGAAGCAGGGCATGAAGCAGCTCATCCTCGACCTCCGCAGCAACGGCGGCGGCGTCCTGGATGCGGCCATCGGGATCTGCCGCCAGCTGCTGGGCCCCGATCAGCTCATCGTCAGCCAGAAGGGCCGGGACGGGCGCGACGAGAACCAGACGCGCACCAGCAAGGGGGCGCAACTCGATCCCTTCCCGCTTGTGGTCCTCATCAACCGCGGGTCCGCCAGCGCCAGCGAGATCGTCACCGGCGCCGTGCAGGACCATGACCGCGGCCTCGTCGTGGGCCAGACCAGCTGGGGCAAGGGACTCGTCCAGAGCGTCCTGCCCATCAACCGCTCCCGGGGGCTGGCGCTGACCACGGCCCGCTACTACACGCCCTCGGGCCGCAGCATCCAGCGTGACTACACCCACGGCCTGGACGACTACTACAACCCCGAGGACGAGAAGGATTCCAAACCCCAGGGCCCGGCCTTCAAGACCGACCTGGGCCGCACGGTCTATGGCGGGGGCGGCATCAACCCCGACTATCCCCTGCCCCTGATCCGCCTCGATGAATTCATGATCAACCTCCGGTTCCGGCAGTCGGCCTTCTTCCGCTACGCCGTGCAGGAGAAGGAACGCTTCGGAGTCCGGCCCGGCCAGCGCGCCGACGAGGCGGTGATGGCCCGGTTCCGCACCTGGGCCGCGGAACAGAAACTGCCCATCAGCGACAAGGAGTGGGCGGACCATCTGGAGGCCATGGAGGAGCAGCTCTCCATCGAGATGCAGAACGTCGCCTTTGGCGTGGAGGCCGGCTTCAAGCTCCTGTGCGAAAGGGATCCTGTGATTCTCAAAGCCCTGGAGGTGATGCCCGAGGCCGAGACCCTGCTCCGCAAGAAGCAGCTTCTCAATCGCGCCTCCACAACCACAGCCGCCGCCCTGCGCTGAAGCGAGGTCCCCATGGATGTCACGCTCCCCGAGCATGTTGAAGCCCTGCGCCTGGAGGTCCGCAAGTTCGCGGAAAAGGAGATCCGGCCCCACGTCATGGCCTGGGACGAGGCCAAGACCTTCCCCATGGCCGTGGTGAAGCAGCTGGGCGAGATGGGCATGATGGGCGTCATCTTCCCCGAGGAGTACGGCGGCGCCGGCATGGGCTACCTGGAATACGCCGTGGTGGTGGAGGAGCTGTCCCGGGTGGACGGCTCCGTGGGCATCACCGTGGCCGCCCACAACAGCCTGTGCAGCAACCACATCTACACCATGGGCGACGAGCGGCAGAAGCAGGCCTACCTGAAGCCCCTGGCCAGCGGCAAGGCTATCGGCGCCTGGGGACTCACAGAGCCCGGCTCGGGCAGCGACGCGGGCTCCCTGCGCACCTCCGCGAAGAAGGAGGGCTCGCACTACATCCTGAATGGCACGAAGACCTTCATCACGCATGGCACCGTGGGCGACATCTTCGTGGTGATGGCCCGCACCCGGCCGGCCGAGCCTGGCCGCAGCAGCGCCGACGGCATCAGCGCCTTCGTCCTCGAGAAGGGCATGAACGGCTTCCGGGCCGGCAAGCAGGAAAACAAGCTGGGCCTCCGGGCCAGCGACACCTCCGAGCTGATCCTGGAGGATGTGAAGGTGCCCGAGGCCAACCTCCTGGGTGAGGATGGTGTGGGCTTCAAGCAGGCCATGAAGACCCTCGACGGCGGGCGCATCAGCATCGGCGCGCTGGGTCTCGGCATGGCCCAGGGCGCCTTCGAGGAGGCCCTCCGCTACAGCAAGATCCGCCACACCTTCGGCCGGCCCCTGGCCGACCATCAGGGCATCCAGTTCAAGCTGGCGGACATGGGCATGGAGATCGAGGCCGCCCGCCTGCTCATCTACCGTGCCGCGGGCCTGAAGGACCAGGGCCTGCCCTACGCCAAGGCCGCCAGCATGGCCAAGCTCTACAGCTCCGAGGTGGCCTGCCGCGTGGCGGACCAGGCCGTGCAGATCCTCGGCGGCTACGGCTACATCAAGGACTACCCGGTGGAGAAGTACTACCGGGACGTGAAGCTCTGCACCATCGGCGAAGGCACCAGCGAGATCCAGCGCACCGTGATCGCGCGCTACCTGCTGTCCGAATACTGATTCCCGGAGTCCCCATGCGTATCGCCCTTCTCTTCACGGCTTCCGTGGCCCTGCTCGCTTCGCGCCCCATGCAGGTGGACGACCTGTTCAAGGTCAAACGCGTCACCGATCCCCAGCTTTCCACCGCGGGCGCTCTGGCCTACCAGGTGGGCACCGTGGACTTCCAGGCCAACAAGTCCACGACCCATGTCTGGTACAAGCCCGCCGGGGGCGAGGCGAAGGAGCTGGACCTCGGCAGCGGCAGCCAGAGCCGGCCCCGCTTCAGCCCCGACGGCAAACGGCTGGCCTACCAGTCCGGTGGCCAGGTCTGGATCGTGGACCTGGGCACCAAGGAGAAGCACCAGCTCACGAAGCTGAGCGGCGGCGCCGAAGGCCAGGTCTGGAGCCCGGATGGCAAGTGGCTGGCCTTCCTCTCCACCACCGTGCCTTCGGGGAACGAGGCTGAGAACGCCGCCTACCTGAAGCGCCAGGAGGAGAACAAGGTCAAGGCCCGCGTCATCACCCACCTCATGTACCGCCACTGGAACGAGTGGAAGGACGACCACCAGGTGAGCCATCTCTTCGTGGTGCCCGCCGACGGCAGCGCCGCCCCGCGGGATCTCACGGCCGGCCTCACGGTGGACGTGCCCAACTTCGCTGATGTCGCGGCCGGGGACGGCTTTGCCTGGGCCCCGGACAGCAAGGCCCTGGCCTTCGAGACCCACCCCGAGCAGACCCGGGCCACCAGCACCAATGGCGAGGTCTACGAGGTGGCCCTCGCCGGGGGACCCCCGAAGCAGCTCTCCGACAACCCGGCCATGGACACCACGCCCCGCTACTCGCCGGACGGCAAGTTCGTGGCCTGGCGCGCCCAGCGCCGCCCCGGCTTCGAATCCGACAAGTTCGAGCTGTGGGTCATGGACCGCGCCACCGGCCAGATCGTGCGCACCACCCAAGCCTTTGACCAGAGCTTCGGCGACTTCCAGTGGCAGGGCCAGGATCTCGTGGGCGTCAGCGACCAGCAGGGCCATGCGGACCTCTTCCGCTGGGACGGCAGGGCCCTCCAGCGCCTCAGCACGGGCCTGCACATCGAGGGCTTCGCGTTGCCCCCGAGCGGCTCCGCCGTGGCCAAAGACCACGCCGTGCTGGTGTCCACCAGCCTCACCACGCCCCAGGATCTCTACACCCTGGAGCTGAAGACCGGCAAAGTGGCCCGCGCCACCCACCACAACGAGGCCCTGGCCAGGGAACTGGGCCTGAACCCCGGCGAGGATCTCTGGGTGGATACCCTGCCCCTGAACGGCAAGGCCACGAAGGCTCACGCGTTCGTGGTGAAGCCCGTGGGCTTCGACCCCAAGAAGACCTATCCCGTGGCCTTCGTCATCCACGGCGGGCCCCAGGGCGCCTGGGCGGACAGCTGGCATCCCCGCTGGAACGCGCAGGCCTGGGCCGGCCGCGGTTTCATCACCGTGCTGCCCAACCCCCGCGGGTCCACGGGCTTCGGCCAGGCCTACACGGATGCCATCAGCGGCGACTGGAACGGCGCCGTCATGACCGACCTCATGAACACCCTGGACGCCGTCCTCAAGCAGTTCCCCAACGCCGACCCCAAGCGGGTGGTGGCGGCCGGCGGCAGCTACGGCGGCTACGCCACCAATTGGCTGGCCGGTCATGAGCCCGACCGCTTCGCCGCCTTCGTGACCCACGCGGGCATCTTCAACACCGAGAGCATGCAGGTGGGCAGCGAGGAGCTGTGGTTCCCCCGCTGGGAGTTCATGGGCTGGCCCTGGGAGAACGCCGAGACCAGGGCCCGCTGGCAGTCCCAGAGTCCCAGCAGCGCCGCCGCCAACTTCAAGAAGCCCATGCTCGTCGTCCACGGCGAGCTGGACTACCGCGTCCCCGTGGGCGAGGCCTTCCAGCTCTTCAATACCCTCCAGCTCCGCGGCGTCCCCAGCGAGCTGCTCTACTTCCCTGACGAGTTCCACTTCGTCCTCAAGCCCCAGAACAGCAAGCTCTGGTACGAGACCGTCCTCGGCTGGTGCGAGCGCTGGACGAAATAGCCCCGCCCGTTCACGAAGAAGGCCCCCCGACCGGGGGCCTTCTTCGTGAACGGCGGCACCTTCCCTGCGGGCTGGCTAGTGCCCGGCCCGGAAGACAGTGGCGACGGCGATGGCGATGGCGATGCCCGCGATGTAGAGGCACATAAAGAGAAGGGTCAGGATGCCGACATACCGCCAGAAGGACTTCTGGGCGGCCAGCGCCTCCTGCAGGTCCCCCTGGGACGGGTTCGCCACCAGGTCCCCGATGCGGCTGGCATAGCGGTTGAGGAAGAGGGCCGCCGGAAACTGGAGGCCCGCCATCGCCAGATAGGCGAGCATCATGCCCACGCCGAGGCCCGCCGGCATCCCACCGCGGGCGAAGGAGCCCACGGCCAGCATGGCCACGGAGGCGAGGAGCATGAACCCGATCCCGATGAAGCCCAGCACCCCCAGCAGCCGTGCCCAGGGCTTGGTCTGACGCAGGACTTCCACCACGTCGGCCGATACCCCGTCCACCGGGGCTCCGCCCCACTGCGCCTCGAGCAGGGCCGCCCGCGGAGGCGAAAACGGGTTCTGGGGCGCAGCCGGCACGGGAGGAAGGTCCAGACCAATGGGCGCCGGCCCCTGCGCCAGGTCCGGGGCCATGCGGGCGGTGGTCCAATCCGGCATCCCCTCGCGCCACACCAGGTCATCCCAGCCCAGGGACCCAGAGGCCAGCAGGGCCTTCACCTGGTCCTCGGAGACCGGGCCCATTGCCTGTCCCTGCTGGATGTACTTCCACTGGGTCGCCATGCCGTTCCTTTCCGGGGCGCCCCGGGGTTGGATTCAGCGGTTCCGGGCCATTCCGACGGGCCGGGCGCGGGACTGAGGACGGGGCTTCCCGGAATGATCCCACAGAGACGGGCCCTGGCGACCTCCCGAGGAGAGCCCGCTCAGCCCCGGGGGATGACGCCGCCGCAGGACCCGAGGTCAGACAGGGCGCGCCAGGGTTCAAGGACGAAGGGCCGGTTGAAGGCGCGGGGATGGGGCAGCTCCAGGGTGAGCTCAGGGCCCAGGGCGCGCAGGTCTTCCGGCGCCGCCCAGATCCAGCTCCCCGGCGGGCCGTCCGTGGTGATGAGGTCCAGGTCCAGCGTGCGGGGCGCGTTCCGTCCGGCGTTCCGATCCCGACCGTTGGCCAACTCCAGGCGCAACAGGGCCTCCAGGAGGCGGCGCGGGTCCGATTCCTCCGTCACCAGAATGGCCACCGTGTTGAGGTAGGCGGGCCCGCGACCCGATTCGTCCGGCGTCTCCATCACCAGCGGCGAGGGGACCACAGCCCCCAGCGTCCGCAAGGCCACTAGGCCCGCCTCCAGATGCGCCCGGCGGTCGCCGAGGTTCGAACCGAGGGCGATGACGGCCTTCATGGGAACCGCGAAACCACGCGAAAAGGCGCGAAATGAGATCTGTTATTGGCGTCCTTTCGCGTCTTTCGCAGTTTCATTGTTTCTTCCCGTGCTCCGCCACCACCAGCGTGCGGATGCCGCCGCGGATGAGGAAGTCGCCCTCGATGCGCATCCACTGGGGCTTGGTCGCCTTCACCAGGTCGTCGAGGATCTGGTTGGTGACAGCTTCGTGGAAGGCGCCCTGGTCGCGGAAACTCCAGAGGTAGAGCTTGAGCGACTTCGACTCCACGCAGAGCTGGTCGGGCTGGTAGAGGATGCGCAGCTTGGCGAAGTCCGGCTGGCCCGTGAGCGGGCAGAGGCAGGTGAACTCCTCCGTCTCAAAGGTGATGGTGAAGGGTCGCCCCGGCCGGGGACTCGCAAAGGTGTCGAGCTTCCCTGTGGGGCGCGTCACCACGTAGGTCGGCAGCTGGTCGGGGAGCGTGGGCTTCGTGGGCTTGGTGTGCTTCTTGGTGGCCATGGGTCATCCGGAGGAAAGGAGGGCGCGCGGCCCTCCAGATTACCCTCACCGGCCCAGGGGCATGGGCTTCAGGCCCACAGGCTGCCGGGGGTGGCGGCTGTAGGTGCCGGCTCCGGCATCCCCCTTCGAGCCGAAATAGCGCTTGGCGGCAAGGGTCTGGGGCAGGTGACGGAGCAGGTGCCACAGGCTCCACCGGTGCTCCCACAAGCGCCGCCCGAAGCGGTGGCGGTAGCCTTCGCTGCTGTAGAAGCGCTTGATGTGCCCGTTGTAGAGCTCCTCCATCTGGGCCCGGGAGACGAACCCTGCGGGGCGGAAGACCGGGTTGACGCAGTTGAGCAGCCGCCAGTCCTCGATGAAATCGCCTTCCGCGCCGGCGACACATTCGGCCCAGAGCGGCGCGCCATGGAGGGGGCTGAACTTGGTGAGGTTCATGTCATCCAGGTCCAGCGAGAGGATGAAATCGCTGGTGCGCTGAAAGGTCTCCGGCGTCTCCCCGGGCAGGCCGAAGATGAACAGCCCCTTGGCCCGCAGGCCGGCGGCGTGGACCTTCTCCACGGTGTCGCGCACCGATTCGAGGGTGACGCCCGCCTTGTGGCGCGCCATCATGCCCGGATCCGCGCTTTCCACCCCCAGGCTCACCATGATGCAGCCCGCGCGTTTCAGGAGCTGCAGCAGCTCCACCGAGGTGTGGCCCGTGCGGATGATGCAGTTGAAGTCCATGCCCAGGGGCTCGTCGAGGAGGCGCTGGCACAGCTCGGTAATGCGGCCCTGGTGGGCCGTAAAGAGGTCGTCGTAGAAGTTGATGTGGCGGACGCCGAAGCGGTCCCGCAGGTGCTTCATGTGGGCGTGGATGTAGGCCGGGCTGTGGAAGCGGTACTGGTGCTCGAACACCGTGCGGTCGCAGAAGGAGCAGGTGTAGGGGCACCCCCGCGACGTGATCATCGTGGCCCCGTACCGCTTCACGTAGCTGAAGAGGGGCAGGTGGTAGCCCTTGGGGAAGCCCGCCAGCTTTTCGTAGGCCGGGAAGGGCAACTCATCCAGATCCAGGATGCGGGGGCGTCGGGGGTTGGTGACGATGCGGTCCCCGTCGCGCCAGACCAGGTTCGGGATCTCGGCCGGGGGTTTCCCCTCCGCCAGGTCCAGCAGCGGCCCCTCGCCTTCCCCCAGGCAGAGGTAGTCGAGCTCGGGGAAGCTCTCAAGCAGTGGCGCGCCCAGGCTCGACGCGTGGGCATTCCCCACCACGATGGGCAGGTCGGGCCGCGCGGCCTTCAGCAGTGCCGCCAGGTCCACGGCGTCCATGAACCCCGAGGTGGTGGCCGAGAAACCCACGAGATCGGGCTGCGTGGCCAGGATCCGTACCACCTGGTCCTCCAGGCGGGTCGGGGCTTGCGGTCCGAGGCAGTCATGCACCGCCGTGGGATGGCCATGCCGCTCCAGCCAGGCCGCCAGCGACAGGATGCCCACGGGCGCGAGGCGGTTCGCCAGCACCGAGAAATCCGGCTGGCCGGGAACGAAGTTGAATCCCGAGGGATGGACGAGGGTGACACGCATGTACGGTCATGGTCGCAGCACCCTTCCGTGTCCGGGATCACGGTGGCGCTGCCTCGCCAAACGATACCATTGGCATGGCGACCGCCCTTTCTCCTGGTATCCATGCCTTTCCAGCTCGGCCTCAGCGGCCTCCCAGGCTATGACCTCCACGCCTTCCGGCACATCCGGGAGAATGCCCGGCTGCACCCGGATGTGCCCCTGCCCGTCGGCGACATCGGCCATGACGCGGCGGCGGTGCTGGTCCACGAAGGCCAGGCGGTCTTTGCGGTGGAGGAGGAGCGCCTGAGCCGCTTCAAACACACCATGGGCCTCCCCCGACGCGCGTCCCAGGCCTGCGCCGAGGTCGTGGGTCTTTCCCCGGCGTCCCTCCCCGCAGCCCATTACCTCGATCTGAACGACGACCACCTGCACCGGCATCTCCAGGCCACGGGCGCTGTCGATCCCCGCCTTGAGCGGGCCATCCGCGCCGAATTCCAGCGGACCCGCGAGGCCGCCGGCGCGTTCAAGGAGGCCTTTCCGGGCCTGGAGGCCGTGGATCACCACCTGGCCCACGCCGCCAGCGCCTACTACCTCTCCGGCTTCGAGCGGAGCCTGGTGCTCGTCATGGACGGCAACGGCGAGTCCGCCTCCCTCAGTCTCTACCTGGGCGAGGGCCCCGATCTCCGGCTGCTCCTCTCCCTGCCCACCATCAGCTCGCTGGGCCTGCTCTACGCCTTCGGCACGCACTTCCTTGGCTTCGAGCCCATCGAGGATGAGTACAAGGTCATGGGCCTCGCCGCCTATGGCGAAGGCGACGACACCTACCTGCCCTTCTTCGAGGGACAGCTCCAGTGGGAGGGGAACGCGCGCTTCACCATCCCGGCCCTGCTCAAGGATCCCGCCAGCCGCACCGTGCGCTGGAGCCGGCAGCTGGGCGCGGCGCGTCAGCTGGAGGAGCCCATCGAGGCGCGGCACATGGCCCTGGCGGCGGGCCTGCAGAAGGCCCTGGAGCGGGCCGTGCTCCGGCTCATCGAGCCCGTCGAGGCCGCCCACCACACGCGCCACCTCTGCCTCGCCGGGGGTGTGGCCTTGAATTGCAGCCTGAACGGCATGCTGGATCGCAGCGGGTTGTTCGACCGCCTCTTCGTGCAGCCGGCCGCGGGCGACCCCGGGGCGGCCCTCGGCGCCGCCCTGGTGGCCGAACGTCGACGCCGTGGGGGCAAGCTTCCGGAACGGATGGCCACCCCCTACCTGGGACCGGCCTTCACGGCGGCTGATATCGAGACGGCCCTCCAAGCCCACGCCTCAGCCCTCGCCTGGGAACGTCCGGAAGACCTCCTGGATCGCACCCTCGACCTGATCGGCGCGGGGCAGGTCGTGGGCTGGTTCCAGGGCCGCATGGAGTTCGGGCCGCGGGCCCTGGGTAACCGCTCGATCCTCGCCGATCCCCGGCGGGCGGACATGAAGGACCGCGTGAACCGCGCCGTGAAGAAGCGCGAGGAGTTCCGCCCCTTCGCCCCCTCCGTCACCGCCGAGGGCGCGGATGCCTTCTTCCACCTGCGGGGCCTGGATCAGTACGAGCACATGACCGTGGCCGTGAAGGCCCGGGCCGACCGTGCGCCGGAGATCCCCGCGGTGGTCCACGTGAACGGTACCTCGCGGGTCCAAGTCGTGCGGCGCGAGGCCAATCCCCGCTACTGGGAGCTCCTCACGCGCCAGGGCCGGCGCACCGGCGTCCCGATCCTGCTGAACACCTCCTTCAACGTGCGGGGGGAGCCCATCGTCTGCTCGCCCGAGGACGCCATCCGCTGCTTCCTGGGCACCGGGCTTGATGCCCTGGTCCTGGAGGACACGCTGGTGGTCAAGCGCACCTAGCGAGTTCTCAGAGCCGCAGCCCCTCAGGGACGAACGTGTAGGGGATCGGATCGACGAGGCCCGCCTCCTGGAAGCCGCGGAGGCGCAGGTGGCACGAGTCGCAGTGGCCGCAGGCCTCAGTTTCGCCCTGGTAGCAGGACCAGCTCAGGTGCAGGGGGGCGCCCAGGTCGCGGCCCTTCCGCACGATGTCGGCCTTGCGAAGGTGGATGAGGGGCGCGTGGAAGGCGAGGCGCGTCTCGGGTTTGGTGCCGAGGTTGGCGGTCTGCTCGAAGCTGCGCAGGAAGACCTCGCGGCAGTCGGGATAACCGCTGCTGTCCTCCTCCACGAAGCCCACGAAGATGGCCGTGGCGCCCAGCACCTCCGCCCAGCTCACGCAGGTGGCTAGCAGATGTGCGTTGCGGAAGGGCACGTAGCTCACGGGCACGCCCGGGCGGTCCAGCTCGCCCTCGGGCAGGGCGATGGAGGCATCCGTGAGCGCGGAGCCGCCGATGGCCTTCAAGGTGTCGAAGCCGATGATGAGCCGCCTGGAAGCGGGCACACCGTAGAAGTCCGAGATGTCCTGGAAGGCCTGTCGCTCGCGAGCCTGGGTGCGCTGGCCGTAGTCCGCATGCAACAGGGCCAGCTCGTAGCCCTCGGCCTTCGCGATGGCGGCGGTCACGCAGGAGTCCATGCCGCCGGAGAGGGAGACGACGGCCAGTTCAGCCATGCCGGATCCCTTCCGCCCACGCTTCCAATTCATCCATCTCGCGCTGAAGCCGCACGGCTTCAGCGGCATCGTCCGCCTTGGGCGGAACCTGGTACGGAATCCCGTACTTGATCACGCAGGTGGCGAAGGGATAGGGGATCACCATGCGGTCCCAGGTCTTCAGCTCGAAGCTGTGGTCGAAGGCGAGGCTCACGGGGACGATCCAGGCGCCGGTCTTGCGGGCCAGGGCGAGGGTGCCGGGCTTCAGCTCCATGAGGGGCCCGCGGGGGCCGTCGGGCGTGATGCCGAAATCCCAGCCCTGCTTCACGGCCTGGATCATGCGCACCAGGGCCTTGGCGCCGTCCTCGCTGGCGGTGCCCCGCACGGCGTGGATGCCGAACCAGCGCCAGGTGGCTGCGCTGCGCTCGCCATCCTTGCTGTCGCTGGAGAGGATGGCCACGCCCCGGTCCTCGCCGCCCCCAGTCCGGCGATGGAAGGGATAGGACAGAGGCATCATGAAGAGGCGGCGGTGCCAGAAGGCGAGAATGATCCGCGCATCCCGGGCCACGAGCCCCTCCACTGGCTCGAAGCCCTCCCGGCGCACCCGCAGGGTGTAGGACCACAGTTTGCTGAGGCCCGCCACCAGGAAGGGGATGACACGGAAGTGCAACCACACGGACAGGGGCGAACCCAGGGGCCGGCCCCGTTCCGCGATGTCGAGCCGGGCGCCCATCAGGCGCCTCCCGGCAGCAGATCCTCAGGCGTGATGGGGTACATGGTCCCGCAGTAGTCGCAGCGGACTTCCACAGGGCCCGGCTCCTCGAAGAGATGCGCCTTCTGCTCCTCCGGGAACCGGCGCAGGGTCTCGAGCAGGGCTTCGCGCGTGCAGCGGCAGCGGTAGAAGATTTCCGTGGCCACCAGATCGTCCGCGCCCTGGCCCTGGGAGACCCAGGTGGCCAGGAAATCCGGCGTGCGTTCCCAGAGGGGCACCACTTCGAGGCCTTCGATGGCCTGGACGAGCCGCGCCAGGCGGTCGGGAGGGCAGTCCGGCAGCGGTTCCACCAGCAGCCCCCCGGCCTCGCCGGTGCCCGGGTCGCACCAGAGCGTGAGGCTGGCCTGGATCTGCTCCGACTGCTGGAGGTAGTGCTCCACCTGCACCTGGATGCCGCCCTCTACCATGGGCAGATGGCCCACGTAGGGCTGACCCGAGGCATTCGAACGCATCACCTGGAACACACCTGGGCCCTGGATCCACTCCGCGGCGATGTCCGGCCCCGGATCCAGCACGCCCCGGATGGTGCCGTCCGGCCAGCTGTCGGTCACCACGGCCTTGGCCCGGCCCGAACCCTTGACCAGCAGCTGCAGGCGCTCCGCGAAGAGGGTCCGGCCTTGGAGCAGGGCCGTGGCCGTCAGCAGCTCCGTGAGGCAGGCGCACGCCGCGGGCTCAAGGTGCGGGTGCCCCCGCCGGACGCCATCCCACAAGGGGCTGGCATCCAGCGAGGACAATCGGATGTGGCGGTCCCTGGTGAGGGACTTGACCACCCGGGCCTGGGGAACAGCTTCATTCATCGATTCAATCCCACCCGATCTGGCGGCCCTTGTTCTGCTGCTCCAGCCAGGCCATCAGAGGCTTGAAGTACTCCATCATGGCGCGGGTGGAGAGGTCCTCGCCGGTGGCCTCCTTCAGCACCTTCCGCCAGTCCTCCGTGGCCCCCTTCGCCAGGATCTTCTTCAGGAAGGCGCCCACCTCCTTGTTCCCCGCGTAATTGCAGCTGCGGGGATCCTGGTGGAGGATCTGCCGGGCGATGTGGTCGTGCATCTGGAACTTGAAGACCGTGGCCCAGCCGTAGCTGTAGTAGTAGGCGGGATTGTCGTTGATGTGGGTCTTGGTGGCGGCGTCGCAGAACTGCTCGCCGCGGGGGCTGGGCGGTTCCACGCCCTGGAGGTCGCGGACATCCTTCCACCAACGGGCGTTGAGCTGGTCCGCGGGCATGTTCTTGCCGTAGAACTCCGCCTCCCACTCGGGCATGGTGCCGCAGGCCCAGTACATGAAGGGGATGGCCACTTCCAAGGCATCGTTCAGCAGCACCTGCATCTGGTCGGCCTTGTAGTCGGCCGGCAGCACGCCCGCAGACTTGAGATAGGGGATCTGCCGCGTGGCCATGGCGATGAGCTCGCCCACACCCTCATGGAAGCTGGGGTTGGCGCCGTCCCGCAGGAGGGGCGGCACGTCGGGGCGGGTGTAGCTCATGAAGTAGTAGCCGTGGCCCAGCTCGTGATGCACCGTCTCGAACCACTCGGCGTTGGGTTCCACGCTCATGAGGGAGCGGATGTCCTTGTCCAGGTCCAGGTGCCAGCAGGAGGCGTGGGCGTTCTTCTTGCGGGGGTCGCCGGCCTTCACGGGGTAGAGGTCGGACTTGGCCCAGAAGCTCGCGGGCAACGGATCGAAGCCCAGCCCCGTGTAGAAGGCCTCAGCCGTCTTCACGATGCGCTCGGGCTGCCAGCCCTTGAAGTAGGGATCGAAGTCCACGGCGCTGACGAAGCCGGTCCAGTTCTGGCTCCAGCGGTTGTTGATCCAGTGGGCGGGGATGGCCTTGGGCACGGGCTGGCCGTACTTCTTCGCCATCTCGTACTTCACCCAGGTGTGGAGCTGCAGGTAGAGGGGCTTCAGCTCGGCCAGGAACTTCCGGTTGAAGGCCAGCATCTCGTCCGTGGTCAGGCCGTAGCGGGCCACCTGGAGGGCGAAGTAGTCGGGGTAGCCCAGCTCCCGGGCCACGCCATTGCGGAGGTCACGCAGGCGCACCAGGCCGTCCTTCAGTGGGATGCCAATCTCCTTGCTGGCCTCCCACCACATCCGACGCTCGGCCAGGTCGCGGCTGGAGGCGAGCTTGTTGTCGATGTCGTTGGCGCTGACGGGCCGGCCGCCGACCTTGAACTGGTAGCCGTTCATGAGCGAGACCTGACGGGTCTCCGCCTCGATGCGCTCGGCCACGAGCTTGGGCTTGGTCATGGGTCCCTCGGCACCGTAAGGCATGAGCAGCACGCGCTCCAGCTGGCGCACGGTCTGGTCATTCAGGTCGCCGCGGTGCTTCAGCAGCTCCTTGGCCTCGGTGATGACCATGGGATTGCCGTTGAAGGCTGCGAAGGCCTTCCCTGCCCACTCGGCCCCGGCGTCGTGCTCGGGCTTCACGTCGGTGGAGGCGGCCCAGGTGGCCTCCTGGCTCACGTAGTACAGGGACTGGTAGCCGGCGTTCACCAGCTTGAGAAAGCGATCCGCCCGTTCCTGCAGGGGGGAGATGGCCTGGGCCATGAGGGGGATGCCGAGCATGAGGGCGGGGAGGAAGCGCATGGGGGGGGCTCCGGGGAACCCTCTATTGTGCCTACGGGGCGGCCGGCCGTCAGCAGGGGAGGAGGATGCTGAAGTTCGACCCGAAGCCCACCTGGCTCTGGGCGCGGATCTGCCCGCGATGGGCGGCCACCAGGCGCTGGACGATGGCCAGCCCCAGGCCTACGCCCTGGCTGGCATCGCTGCGCTCGGTCTGCCGGAAGGGGTCGAAGATGAACGGGAGGTCCCCAGCCTGGATGCCCCGCCCCGTATCGATCACCGAGAGCCGGAGGAAGCGCATGCCGGCCTCCACGCCGGAGCCGAACTCCACCCCGGCCTCCACCCGCACGGCCCCGCCCCGGGGGGTGAACTTGAAGGCGTTGTCCACCAGGTTCACCAGGGCCCGGTCCAGTTTTAGCTGGTCGCCCTGGAAGACGGGCAGGTTCTCGGGGATCGCCACCTGGAACTCCACGCCGGCCGAGGCCGCCCGCAGGTGGTACTGCCCCAGCAGGGCCGTCAGCCAGGGTGCCGGGTGGATCTCACTGAACTCCATGGGGATCCGCCCGGTGTCGCTGCGGTAGATCTCCAGCATCTCATCGAGCAGGTTCTTGATCCGCGTGCAGGAGTCTTCGGCCTTCCCCAGCGTGTCGTCGCGAACCACGCCCCCACCCCGGATTTTTTCGAGGACGAGCCCGAGGACGGTGAGCGGCGACCGGAGATCGTGAATCAGCATGGTGGTGAAGTTGGTCTTGAGGGTGTTGACTTCCTTGAGCTTGAGGTTGGCGTCCAGCAGGTTCTGGTTCTGGATCTCCAACTCCCGCTGGAGCCGGCCCAGGTTCACCTGATGCTCGACCCTGACCAGCACTTCCTCGGCGCTGAAGGGCTTGGTCACGTAGTCACGGCCGCCCACGCGGAAGGCCTTCACCTTGTCCAGCGGATCATCCAGGGCGCTGATGAAAATGATGGGGATGCGGGCCAGCGCGGGTTCCTTCTTGAAGGCCTCGCAGGTCTCATAGCCGTCCATGCCCGGCATGTTCACATCGAGCATCACCAGTTCGGGCGGGTGGCGGCGGGCCGCCTCCAGGGCCATGGCGCCGGAGGGCACGGCCCTCACCCGGTAGTCCCGCTCCCGCAGCACCGCCCCCAGCAGGTCGAGGTTGGCCGCGTTGTCGTCCACGATGAGGATGTCGCCCTGGGGCACCAGCATGTCGATCTCCGAATTCATCTGTCCAGCGCGTTGAGCAGTTCCTGAAGTTTGTAGTTCCGAAGCAGCTGCCGGAGCCCTTCGGCGATGGGGTGGGCGCCCAGTTGATCGACCAGGGCTTGGGCCGCCTCGGTATCGCCGATCAGGACCGCATTCTTCAGATCGGCCTGCCAGCCCTCGGGCTGAAGCTTCAGACTGGCCAGGTCGCCGGAAGAGGGGGGCGCGGCCTCGGGTGCCCTGGTCAGGAAGCGCAGGCCCAGCAGGCGGCCCGCCACCTCGAAGAGCTGCGATTCACGAAACGGCTTGCCGAGGAAGTCGTCGAAACCCGATTTGCGGAGGGTTTCGCGATCCAGGTCGATGACGCTCGCCGAGATCGCCACCACGAAGGTATGGGGCAGGTTCTGCTCCAGCTCCTTCCCCCGCAGGATCTGGAGTGCCTCGAAACCACTCATGCGGGGCATGCGCAGGTCCATCCAGATCAGGTCCGGGCGCTGGCGTTCCCAGAGCTCCAGGGCCTCGACGCCATCGGCGGCGGTGACGGCCTGGAACCCTACGGACACAAGCAGCTGGGCGAGGAGGTCCCGGTTTTCGGGTCGATCGTCCACCACGAGCATCTTCACGGGCCGCTGCCCCGGTTCCAGGCTGATGACCTGCCCACCGCCCTCCAGCTCCAACGGAGGCTCCCCCTCGGCCATGGGCAGGCTGAAGCTGAACCGGCTGCCTTCGCCAAGCCGGCTCTCGAGGTGCAATTCCCCGCCCATGAGGTGCACCAGGGAACGGCTGATGTGGAGGCCCAGGCCGGTGCCTTCCGCGGCCAGGGGCTGGCTGGCGGCCTGGAAGAAGGCCTGGAAGAGCTGGCGCTGATCCTCCTCGGAGATCCCCGGACCCGTATCCTCCACGGCGAAGGTGGCCCGGCCCGAGGCGTAACCGGCCCGGAGGACCACAGAGCCCTGTTGGGTGAACTTCACGGCGTTGCCGAGCAGGTTCACCAGGATCTGCCGGAGCTTGGCGGCATCGCCCTCGAGGTGCTCCGGGAGGGCCGGATCCGCCTCCAGCCTCAGCTCCAGGCCTTTGGCCCCAGCCCGGATCCGCTGCATGTCCAGCACCCCCTCCAGCAGCGTCGCGGTGTGGAACGAGGCCACGCGCAGTTCCAACCCGCCAGATTCGATCTTGCTGAGGGACAGCACGTCATTGATGAGGGACAGCAGATGCTCGCCGGCACCCAGGATGCGCCCGAGCTGGTCGCGATCCTCCGTACTGCGCCCGGTCCGGCGGCTCATCAGCTGGGCGTAGCCCAGGATGGCATTCAGCGGTGTGCGCAGCTCATGGCTCATGTTGGAGAGGAAGGCGCTCTTGGCCCGGTTGGCCAGCTGGGCCCGCGCCTCGCTGGCCCGCAGGTCCGCCTCCAGGGCCTTTCGCTCCGACAGGTCGGACGCGACGCTCAGGTAGCCCACCTGTTCTCCCTCCCCCCCCGTCACCCGGGAAAGGGCCACCAGCATGGGGATGCGCCGCCCGTCGCGGGCCAGGAAGGTCCACTCCCGCTGGTCGGGCCCGGCCTCCGTCAGCAGGCGGATGATGTCGATCTCCGAAGGCACGGAACGCCCCGTGCGCTGAGCCAACCCCTGGGCGCAGGTCTCCAGCTCCTGCCGATCGAGCCAGGTCGCCACACGTCCGCCGACGATCTCCTCGGCGCGGTAGCCGAGCAGGGCTTCGGCGTAGGGGTTGAAGCGGCGCACCACCCCCTCGTTGTCCC
Source organism: Geothrix campi (assembly GCF_024609265.1). Lineage (GTDB taxonomy): Bacteria > Acidobacteriota > Holophagae > Holophagales > Holophagaceae > Geothrix > Geothrix campi. Next base: position 413,866 of record NZ_JANHMP010000003.1, read on the forward strand.
GGACGATGATGGCCACCTGGGCGTTCTCCAGCACCGCCCGTTCGCTGGCTTCGCGCTCGGCCAGGGCATGGATGGTGTCCCGCAGCCGCGCGATCATGCGGTTCAGCTCGCGCCCCATGTCCGCGAGTTCGTCCCGCCCCCGGGTCACCACCCGGGCCTCCAGATCGCCCCCTGCAGCCCGGCGCACCTGATCCACCATCCCCCGGATGCTGTTGGAGAGATCCCGGGTGATCAGGTAGCCCAGGGCCAGGGCGGTGGCCAGGCCCACCAGGATTATGGCGAAAGACCAAGCCCGGGTCCGCCGGGCCCGCGCCGCCATCCCCTCCATGGTCTGCTGGGCGGCATCCTCCTGGGCCTGCACCAGACCCGCGAGGAGGTTCGTGAGCGGCAGGATCTCCGGCAGCAGATCGTCGTCCACGAACCGTCCGAGCTCCGGCAGCCGCCCCTCGGACAGGAGCTGCTCCAGGCGGTCTAGGTCCTTCGCCACATAGCCCGTGAGGCCATCCATGCGGGCCAACACCTCGGCATCCGTCTGGGCCGGGGCCGAGGCCTTGAACGCCGCCCACTGGCGACCCGCCTCCCGCCGGGCGGAGCGCACCCTCGCGAGCCCCTCCGCCGGTTCCAGGGTGCCGCCCCGCACCTGGCGGGCCGCGAAGAGGATGCGGATGCCGTAGGCGTCCGACACGATCTTCAACTGGCGCACGGGCACCAGGCGGTTTTCGAAGATCCGCAGGGCCTGGGCTTCCTCCTGGTGGAGGATGCCGAGCTGGATCAGGGCCAGTCCCGCCAGGATCGCGGCCACGGCGCTGTACCCCAGCCAGAGCTTGGCAGCGATGCGGAACCGGCTGAGGAACGCGGGCATGCGACATCCCTTCGGGGCCTGGAAACCGGAACCTTGAGGATGGATGTCCCGTCGGTCCAGTCAGTGGAGTGGCGGCATTCCCGTGGAATGATGACGGGCCGGCCCACCCGCCGCAATCTCTCAAGGCTTAGAATCGGGCAGGCGCTCTGCCGCCCGCACCCCGCACGGAGCTGCCATGCCCGATCTCCGACACCATCTGCGAGCCGCTCTGGTGGCCCTGTGGGTCCTGGGGCTCGGGGTCGCGGGGCGCGCCACCACGCCTCCCTCTCTCTCCATCGCCGCCGCCGCGGATCTGCAGTTCGCCCTGACCGAGGTGAAGGCCGCCTTCACGAAGACGCAGCCCGGGCTGGAGGTGGCCATCACGTATGGGTCCTCCGGCAACTTCTACACCCAGCTCACGAACAAGGCCCCCTTCGACCTCTTCCTCTCCGCCGACCTCGACTACCCGAAGAAGCTGGTGGACGCCGGGCTGGCGGATGGCCACACCGAATTCATCTACAGCCGCGGGCGCCTGGTGCTGTGGGTGCCGAAGGGCTCTCCCATCCCCGTGGAACAGCTCGGGATGCAGGCCCTCCTGCATCCCGCCGCCCGCAAAGTGGCCATCGCGAATCCCCGCCATGCCCCCTATGGGCGGGCCGCCGAGGCCGCCCTGGCGAAGCTCGGCCTGCTGGAGGCCGTGCAGCCGCGCCTGGTCTTCGGCGAGAACATCGGGCAGGCCGCCCAGTTTGTGCAGACCGGTGCCGCCGACATCGGCATCCTCGCCCTGTCTCTGGCCCAGGCCCCGGCCCTGGCTGCCACAGGCCGGACCTATGAAGTGCCCCAGGCGTCCTATCCGCCCCTTGATCAGGGCGGCGTAATCCTGAACCACGCCCGCAACCGGGCCGCGGCGCTGGCCTTCCGGGCCTTCCTGCGATCGCCCGAAGGGGTGGCGATCCTCCGCCGCTACGGCTTCACCGCGGAGGACCGCTGATGGCCCCGCTGATGGATTGGCAGGCCATCCGGCTGAGCCTCTGGCTGGCCTCGCTCACCACCCTGGTGCTGCTGATCCTCGGGCTGCCCCTGGCCTACTGGCTGGCCTTCTCCCGCCGGCGGTGGAAGTTCCTGGTGGAGGCCGTGGTGGCCATGCCCCTGGTGCTGCCGCCCACGGTGCTGGGGTTCTATCTCCTCCTCGCCATGGGCCCCCGCAGCCCCCTCGGACGGGCCTGGGAGGGCCTCTTCGGGAGCACCCTGCCCTTCTCCTTCGAGGGTCTGCTCATCGCCTCGGTGCTCTACAGCCTGCCCTTCATGATCCAGCCCCTGGCCGCCGCCTTCGCCTCGGTGGACCGCGGCCTCATCGAGGCCTCCTGGTGTCTGGGCGTGTCCCGCCCCGGCACCTTTCTCCGGGTGATCGCGCCGCTCTCCTGGGCGGGCATCCTCACGGGGCTGGTGCTCAGCTTCGCCCACACCCTGGGCGAATTCGGGGTGGTGCTCATGGTGGGCGGCAACCTGCCGGGCCGCACCCGCACCGTGAGCATCGCCATCTACGACCAGGTGCAGGCCATGGACTACGGGCCGGCGGGCCGCACCGCCGCCCTGCTGCTGGGCGTATCGTTCCTCGTACTGGCCTTCACGTATGCGCTGCGGCGTCGGCAAAGGAAACCGTGGACGCTCATCTGATCGCCGCCGCCCCCGACTCCGGCCCCTACCTGCAGGCGGCGGCCGAGCGCCGGTTCCCGGGTGGCGCCACCATCGAGGCGCGCTTCGAGGTCCCGCGGCCGGGCTTCTCCGTGACCGTGCTCTTCGGCCCCTCCGGGTCCGGAAAGACCACGGCCCTGCGCCTGCTGGCCGGACTGGAACGGGCGGATCGCGGTTCCATCCAGGTCGACGGAACCGTCTGGTCGGACGCCGGGCGTCACATCCACCTGCCCCCCCAGGTCCGTGATCTCGGCTTCCTGCCCCAGGCCTACAGCCTCTTCCCCCACCTCAGCGTCGCCGCGAACCTGAGCTACGGCCTGGCCGCCCTGGATGCCCGGCAGCGGGCTGCGCGCGTGGCGGAGTTGCTGGCCCTCCTCGACCTGGGTGGCCTCGGAGACCGGCATCCCGGTGAGCTGTCGGGCGGACAGCAGCAGCGCGTGGCCCTGGGCCGCGCCCTGGCGCGGAAACCCAGGCTGCTGCTGCTGGACGAGCCCCTGTCCGCCCTGGACCGGCCCTCCCAGCTGCGCCTTCGCAAGGAGCTCCGCGAGCTGCTCCGCGCGCTGGACATCCCCACCATCCTCGTCACCCATGACCGCGCGGAGGCGCTTCAGCTGGGGGATCGCCTGGTCGTGATGGATCAGGGCCGGGTCTGCCAGAGCGGCGGCATCCAGCAGGTCTTCGACCGGCCCACGGATCCTGCCGTGGCGCGCATCCTGGGCGTGGAAACCGTCGTGCTGGGCCAGGTGGAATCGGTGTCCGAGGGCATGGCCACGCTCGCCGTGGGACCCGCTCGGCTCCTCGGCGCCGATCCCGGCAACCTCGGGCGCCTGGCCTTCGTCTGCATCCGGGGCGAGGACGTGGCCGTGGAGCGCGGGTGCGGCCCGGGTTTCGGCTCCACCGCCCGCAACCGCCTGCCGGCGCGGATCACGACCCTGCACCCCGAGGGCTCCCTCGTGCGGATCGCTCTCGACGCGGGCTTCCCCCTGGAGAGCCTCGTCACCCGCCAGGCCTGCACGGATCTCCGCCTGACCGAAGGGGATCAGGTCTGCGCCATCCTCAAGGCCGCGGCGATCCACCTGATTCCGCACGATTGATTTGGGCTCCGCCGCAGGCGGAGGCCTACGAGAAACGCGGGCCATGCGGCCCGCGTTTCTCGTGGTGGAAAAGGCTAGGCCTTCGTCCACCGCAAGACGGGCTTGCGGGCGGCGGTGGTCTCGTCCATGCGGCGCAGGGGGGCCAGGGTCGGCGCCTGGTGCAGGGCCTCGGGGTTCTCCTCGACCTCCTTCGCGATGGCGAGCATCGTGTCGCAGAAGGCATCCAGCTCGCCCTTGTCCTCGCTCTCGGTGGGTTCGATCATGAGCGCGCCGGGGACGATCAGGGGGAAGTAGATCGTGGGTGGATGATAGCCGTGGTCGATGAGGCGCTTGGCGATATCGAGCGTGTGGACATCGTGCTTGGCCTGCAGCGTGTCGCTGAAGACCACCTCGTGCAGGCTCGGCGAGTCGATGTGAAGGGCGTAGGCGCCCTTGAGCCGGGCGCGGATGTAGTTGGCGTTCACGATGGCGCGCAGCGTGGCTTCCTTCAGGCCGTCGGAGCCGTGGCTCAGGCAGTAGGTCAGCGCCCGCACCAGGATCCCGAAGTTGCCGTAGAAGGTATGCACCTTGCCGATGCTCTGGGGCCGATCCCAGTCCCAGCGGTAGGTGTGCCTGGGCACTTCGCCTTCGCCCACCTTCACGGTGTCGCGCACGACGACGGGCACGGGCAGGAAGGGCAGGAGCTTCTCGGTGCAGCAGACCGGACCCGCGCCGGGACCGCCCCCGCCGTGGGGCGTGGAGAAGGTCTTGTGCAGGTTCAGGTGCATGACGTCCACGCCGAAGTCGCCTGGCCGCGCCACGCCCACGAGGGCATTCATGTTGGCGCCGTCCATGTAGACCAGGGCGCCCACGCTGTGCAGCAGGTCGCTGATCTCCTTGAAGCGGAACTCGAAGACGCCCACCGTGTTCGGGTTGGTGATCATGGCCCCGGCGATCTCGGTGCCGAGTTCCGCCACCAGGGTCTTCAGGCCTTTGCGGACCTTGCCGTTCAGGGGGTCGGTCACGTCCTCGAAGCTGATGGTGCCGTCGGGACGGGAGGGCAGCTCCACCACCTCGTAGCCCGCCATGGCGGCCGTGGCGGGGTTGGTGCCGTGGCCGCTGTCGGGGATGAGAATGACGCGGCGCTTGGCGCCCTGGGCCACGTGGTAGGCGCGGATGAGCATGACGCCCGTGAGCTCCCCGGCCGCGCCGGCACTGGGCTGCAGCGTGATGCCGGGCAGGCCCGTGATCTCCTTCAGCCACTCCTGCAGGGTGAAGAGTGTCTCCAGGTTGCCTTGAACGAGGGCGTCGGGGGCCATGGGGTGGCTGTCCGTGAAGCCGGGCAGGCCGGCGACCTTCTCGTTCAGCCGGGGGTTGTGCTTCATGGTGCAGGAACCCAGGGGGTAGATGCCATCGTCCACGCCGTAGTTCCACTTGGAAAGCCGGGTGAAGTGACGGATGACCTCCACCTCGCTCAGCTCGGGCAGGGCGTCGAAGCCGCTGCGCTTGAGATGGGCGGGGCGGGTGTCCTTGGCGGCGGGCACGTCGAGCTTGGGCAGATCCATGCCCCGCTTGCCGGGGACGGAGCGGTCGAAGGAGAGGGATTCGCGCTGACGAAGGAACATGTCGCTCTCCTTAAACCGTAGCCGGGACGCGGGCCAGGATCTCGACGAGGCTCTCGATCATCTGGCGGGTGTGGAGTTCGGTGGCACACCAGAGGATGCAGCCCTGGTATTCGGGATAGAAGCGGCCCAGATCCAGGCCCGGCAGCAGACTCTCCTTCAGGCAGGCCTCCTGGAGCGCGGCGTAGTCGCCGGTGTAGCGCAGGACGAACTCGTTGAAGAAGGGCACCTCGAGCACGGGTTCCATGTCCGGCAGCTCCAGCAGGCGCTGACGCAGGTACTGGGCCTTGGCGACGTTCTGCTCCGCCAGGCCCTTGAGTCCTTCGGGACCCGCCAGCTGCAGGAAGATGTTGGCGCGCAGGGTCACGAGGCCCTGGTTCGAACAGATGTTGCTGGTGGCCTTGTCGCGGCGGATGTGCTGCTCGCGGGCGGTGAGCGTCAGCACGTAGCCGGTGCGGCCATCCAGGTCCTTGGTCTGGCCCACCACGCGGCCGGGGATCTCGCGCTTGTGGGCGTCCTTCACCGCCAGGAAACCCAGGTAGGGCCCGCCGAAGTTGGGCTTGTTGCCGAAGGACATGGCCTCGCCGCAGGCCATGTCGGCGCCGGCCTTGCCGGGCGCCTCCAGCCAGCCGAAGGCCAGAGCCTCCTGGGTGACGCTCACCAGCAGGGCACCGGCCGCATGGACGGGACCCGCCAGGGCGGAAAGGTCCTCCACGGCGCCCAGGAAGTTGGGATAGCCCACCATCACGGCGGCCACGTCGCCACTCAGCTTGGCCTGCAGGTCGGCCAGGTCGGTGACGCCATCCTTCAGGTCCACTTCCACCAGCTTCAGGTCGTCATGGGGGGCGAAATTGGTCTTCAGCACCTGGCGGTAGAGGGGATGCAGGCCGCGGCTCACCAGCACGGTGTGGCGCTTCTTCTGGACACGCACGGCCATGAGGGCGGTCTCGACGCAGGCTGTGCCGCCGTCGTAGAGGCTGGCGTTGGTCACATCCAGGCCGGTGAGGTCGCAGATGAGCGTCTGGTACTCGAAGAGGTGCTGGAGGGTGCCCTGGCTGATCTCGGGCTGGTAGGGCGTGTAGGCCGTGAACCACTCCTGGCGGCCCACCATGGCGTCGATGGCCGCGGGCACGAAGTGGTCGTAGGCGCCGGCGCCGAGGAACTGAGCGCAGAACCGCGTGTTCTTGTTGGCCAGGTCCAGCATCTGCCAGGTCACTTCCTGTTCGGAGCCCTGGGCGGGCAGATCCAGCCCTCCCTTCAGGCGCAGGGACTCGGGGATGCCCGTGAGGAGATCCTCGGCGCGGGCAACGCCGATCGTGTCCAGGAGGGCCCGATCTTCGGCAGGGGAGGAAGGCAGATAGCGCATGGCGGCCTCGGCAAGGAAGCGGATGGAATCGCAGCTCTTCAGCGTATCAGCCCGGGATGCCGAGGCCTCCTGTGCAGGTGATCACAGACCACCCAGGCACAGACCACTTGATCCGGGCGGCGCGGTGGGAGGGCTCGGCCCGACCACTGCGCGGGGGTCCGGGGGGAACCCCCGGAGAGGATTACCGCCGCTTCCAGAGGTCGAAGGGCTGGGTTCCGATGAGGACGTCGAAGCTGCCGGAGGCCGGGCTGGTCCCCTGGGGGCTCCTCAGCTTGAGGAACCCGTACGAAAGCTCCAGATAGAACTTGGACAAGAGGGTGGTGCGCAGCAGGAGTCCCGTCCCCTGCGCGCGGAGGTCGGTATCGGCGTGGAAGAGGGCCTCCGGCTGCTCGGACATCCAGGCCAGGTCGAAGCGGGGCACCACCTCCAGCGTGATCCCCAGGCCGCCGTAGACCCTGAAGGGCACACCGAACCGCATCGCGCCGAAGTTGGGTGCCAGGTGGCTGGCGGCCCGGGACCCGATGACGAACGAGGACCCGCCCAGAACCCACCAGCGGTCCAGGGGCAGGTGGCGGCCCTGGCCCCATTCCAGATCCAGGTCGGCCCCCAGGAACTCGCTGAAGGCGTGCAGGCCCCGGGCGCGGAAGGAAGTCTGCTGGAAGCTGCCACCGGGGAGGAGGCCACTCTCCACCTCGCCCACGCCCCCCCGGGCCCTCAGGAGAAGTCCCTCTCGGGGGAGCGTGTGGCGGTCGAAATTGTCCCACTCGGCGGAAAGGAAGGCCGCGTCCTGGGACTGGGTCTGGCGCAGCCCGCCCTCCTTGAAGGCCACGTTCCTGCGCGCCAGGTCGAGGCTCAGCTTGCCCGTCCCCAGGTTGCTGAAGCGGAGGTAGGTCCGCAGGACCAGATCCGAGGCGCTGATGCGGGCCTCCACCCCGCCGAGCGGGAATGGGGGGGCGGGCCAGGCGAGGGCTGTCTCCAGACGCTGCTGCCAGTAGTTCCCGCTGAGTTCCATGCCGGCCCCCGGCGAGAAGCTGAAGGGCACCCGCAGGGCCACGGTCGCCTGCTGCTGCAACCGGTTGCGGGCCGCGCTGAACTCCAGCTCGGAGCCCTTGAAGCCCAGATTCAGAGCGTGGTACGTCAGCCCCAGCTGGCCGCCCAGCGTGCTTTCGTAGCCCAGGGACAAGTCCAGCCGGTCCTGCTGCTGGGGCACCGGGATGAACGTGAGGATGGTGCCGCCCTGACCATCGGGCCGGGTGAGGTAGTGCAGTTCCGCGAGGTGGAGGCGGTGTTCCGCCAAGGCGATGCGCTGCTGGAGGTCCCTGGGCCGGAAGGGGCGCCCCTCCAGATGGCCCAGGATCCGCCGCAGGTGGGCATCATCCACCGCCGGCCCGGGCACCGACCACACTTCCACCTGGGAGACCCGGGGCTCCCGGAGGACGACCCGCAGGTGGCCGGTGGCCTCCTCGAAGCCGGAGCCGCGGGCATCCACCAGGGGGCTGCCCTCCATGAGCAGGCGGTAGACCAGCTGCGACATCAGGCTGCCGAAGACCTGGGGGTTGTAGGCGGAGCCGAGCGGCATGCCGTCGGCCAAGGTCTTGTTGACGAGGGGCAGCCAGGCCTCGGGGGCCTCCACGTCCAGCCCCGTCATGACCGGATAGGGCCGCATGTGGATGGTCAACGTCCGGTCGGCGTCCACAGTGGCCCAGGCCTCCCGCGCGAGCCCATGGACAAGGATCTGCTGGAGGAGGATCTGGACATCCAGGAGGTGGAACCCGCCCCGTAGCCGGGTCAGGGTCGCGGCCAGCGTGCCTTCCAGGGCCTCCCCGAGGGGCATGGGGTTTTCGAAGACCACCCGGTCCGCCTCCAGGGTTTCCTGTCCCCCCGTCTTTCCGCGCAGGAAGATGCCCAGTTCCTCCAGCCGTGCATCGAAGGCCTCGCGGCCCTGGAGCACCAGCTTGGGCGCCAGGCTCCCGTATTCCAGGAAGGGGGCGTCGCGGATATCGGGCCGGATGAGGAAGTCCGCCGCCGCCCGGCTCTCCCATTGGCGGCGTTCCACGACCAGATCCAGGCTGCGGGAGGCCACGGAGAAGATGTTCGTGGCCTGCCGGCGCACCAACGGATTGCTGATGTCCACCGCGATGACCACGTCCGGGTGGAAGGCCTCCTTCGCGGTGAAGACGGGCAGGTTCTCCACCAGGGCGCCGTCCACATACTGCTGCTGGTCGATCACCACGGGCCGGAACCCGCCAGGGACGGCCATGGAGGCGCGCACGGCCTCCACCAGATCACCCTTCCCGAAGACCCGACCCTGCCCCGTCTCCAGGTTGGTGGCCAGAACCCGCAGGGGCCGCTGCAGCCGGTCGAAGTCGCCGCCCGAGAAATAGGCGCCCCGGGCCAGGAGGACCTGCAGGGTGCGCTGCACCTCAAGGCCGCTCCGCAGGCCCTGGGCCAGGGTGGTCTGCCCGTCCTCCCGCTCGATGGACATGAAGGTGGACTCGCGGTCCTCCTGCTCCACCAGGGTCTCGCCGGGATTGCGGAGCAGCGGTTCCAGGAAGGCGCGGGTCAGGTCCAGGCGGCGGAAGAGGTCCTCGATCTCGCGGCCCGAGAAGCCGCTGGCGTAGAGGGCCCCCACCAGCGCCCCCGCACTGGTGCCGGTGATGCTGTCCAGGGGGAAGCCCACCTCCTCCAGGCGCTGAAGCACGCCGATGTGGGCCAGGCCCCGAGCCCCGCCGCCGCTGAGGGCCAGGCCCACCCGCGGCATGCCCGGGATCACCACCCGGGGGACGAAGCGGAACACCATGTCCGGTGGCTGGACCGTGACCTCGATGCGCCGAGCTACCGCGGGCGCGGCCGGCTGGGACGATGCCGGGGGTGCGCTCTGGCCGGCCAGCAGGACCGGAAGCCCGAGCAGCAGCAGGCTCCGCCCTGGGGCCAGCCACCCCGGTCTCATCCGAGGACCGCCCGCTGTGCCTCCATGAGGGCCGCGCAACCGGCCAGGCCCAGGTCCACGAGGCCCTCCGCCTCCGTTCGACTGAAGGGGCGGCCCTCGCCGGTGCCCTGGAGCTCCACCAGCAGCAAGTCCCCGCCGGCCCCCTTCCCCGTCGTCGGCCTGGCCGCCACGAGGTTGCAGTCCACGGCCGCGAGGTGGTCCTCCTCGTATTCCAGATCCAGGACCAGGCCCTGGCGGCCTTCGCCAGATTCCACGATGCCCGCGCTCACGGCTGCCACCTGACGGACCAGGGCCGCCTCCAGGCCCCTGCTTTTCAGCGCCAACGCCACGGCCACCCAGGCCCCGGTGATGGCCGCGCAGCGGGTGCCGCCATCGGCGTTCAGCACATCGCAGTCCACCGTGAGGGTGCGCTCCCCCAGGGCGGCCAGATCGACCGCCTGGCGGAGGCTGCGGCCAATGAGCCGCTGGATCTCCACCGTGCGCCCCTGCTGCTTGCCGCGGGCGGCTTCCCGGTCGGACCGGGTGTTTGTCGCCGCGGGCAGCATGCCGTACTCGGCGGTGAGCCAGCCGGTGCCCCGGCCCTTCATCCAGCCGGGCACTTTGTCCTCCAGGCTGGCCGAGCAGAGCACATGGGTGCGTCCCAGCTTCACCAGGCAGGATCCGGCCGCGTGGAGCTGGACGCCGGTTTCAAATTCCAGGCTTCGGGACTCGTCACCGCGGCGCATCAGCAGCCCTTCCATTCGATCTTGTCCACGCGTCTTTGGTGGCGCCCACCTTCAAAAGGTGTTTCCAGGAACAATTTCAGGTAGTATTCCGCCTTGAGCGGATCCGTCAGCCGCTGGCCGAAAGCGATGGCGTTTGCGTCATTGTGCTGCCGTGCCAGTGCCGCGTGCTCAGGGGAGGTCACCAGCGCGCAGCGGATGCCAGCATGGCGGTTGGCCGCGATGCTGATGCCGATGCCGGATCCGCAGACCAGCACCAGGCGCTCCCACCGGTTCCGGCCCTCCGCCGCCCGATGTGCGAAATCCGGGTAGTCCACCGAGGCCGATCCATCCGTGCCGAAATCCACCACCTCATGTCCCTGACTCATCGCCCAGGCCTTGAGCCGTTCCTTCAGGTCGAATCCCGCATGATCGCTTGCAAAGCCGAGTTTCATCGTCCCGCTCCCTGGCTCCCAGCCTACATCGGGCGGCGCATGCGCCTCCTGATATCTATCCTCCGCCCCAAGCCTAGCGCCACTCCATGCTGAATCCCTTCCTCCAGTACCGTCCCCAGGATCGGGGTTTCCTGCTCTGCATGCCCGAGGCGGTGGAACCCGCCGAGTGGGCCCGGGCGCTCCGCACTTTGCCGGGCGACCTGCAGGGCCGGGAGCGTCTGACCCCCGCCAAGGCCCAGATCTTCCTGCCCGATGCCTCCCTGGTGGAGATGCACGCGGTGCCCCTCCGTTGGCAGAGGGCCTACCCGTGGCTCTCCTTCCTGGCCCTGCGGCCGGGGAATGCCGGCCCCACCCTCCGCTACTGGGCCACAGCCCTGCGCCTGCTCCAGTCCCTCGTGGTCCGTGGCGCCCTGCTGCCCCAGCTGGACACCAAGGGCAACCCCTGGAAGGCCCGCTGGGGCGTGAGCCTCACCAGCCCCTCGGACCGCACCGCCCTGCGTCAGCTCGCGGAAGCCATGCCCCCCGCGGCCCTGGCCTTCCCCGAGAACGACACCTGGGCCTTCACCAAGACCGTGGCCCTCGGTGAGCTGGACGCCTTCGACATCGAGGACGACCTGGCCATGCCGCCCTCCGTGGATGCGGTGCTGACCGCCTTCCTGGAAGACGGGGCCGACTTCATCATGCGGTTCGTGGCCGGCGGGCTGCGCGCGGGCGACGATCCCCGCCTGGGCCTCATCCATCGCCTGCGGGGGCACAAGCGCGACCGCCTGCCCTGGGACGAGCGCCTCATGGTGGCCCTGGCCCACCAGCTGCCCGAGTTCCCCACCATCGGCATCACCGAACGCACCCTGGGCGAACAGCTGGTCCAGTGGAGCGAGGGCGCCCGGCCCCAGTGGGTGCGGCCCAGCCTGCGCCTGGAGGCGCCGCTCGTGCCGACCCACAGCCAGGAGGTCCAGGAGGCGGACCGGCTGGCGGAGGAAGGCTGGATCCTCAAGGTGGGCCTGGAGACTGAGGCCGGGGCGGATATCGGCGTCACCAAGCTGTGGGAGCCCTCCACGGAACCGGAGGTTCTGCAAGCGCGCCAGGTCCTGCTGCGCGGGCTGGCTCGCGCCGTGCCCTTCTTCCCGGCCCTGGAGCGGGCCCTTTCGGGACAACGCCCCGAGGATCTGGTGTTGCGCCCGACGGAGGCCTGGGGCTTCCTGACCCGGGGTGCGGCCCAGTTGAAAGAAGCTGGCTTCCTCGTCCACATCCCCGAGGCCCTGGCGGACTTCGGCGGCGCCAAGCGCCTGCGGGCCAAGGTGCGCCTGGGCGCCCGCAGCATCGAGGAGTCCGCCACCCAGGCCCAGGCGGGCCTGGAGGGGAGCGTGAGCGCCGACTGGTCCCTCATGCTGGGCGACGATGCCCTGAGCGTGGAGGACTTCGCCCAGATGGCGAGCCTCAAGCACCCGCTGGTGGCCTGGAAGGGCAAGTGGGTGGCGCTGGATCCCGAGACCCTCAAGCAGATCTCCACGGTTCTCCAGGCCAGCCGCGGCGCGGGCTTCGAGAGCATGACCAAGGGCGAGGCCCTGGCCGCCGCCCTCACGGGCACGGCGCGCATCCCGGGCGTGAGCGAAGCCATCGAAGTCGAGGTGGCCGGCGACTTCGGGGCCGCCCTCGATGATCTGAAGATCCTGCCCGACAAGCCCATCACCCAGCCCGTCACCTTCCATGGCCAGCTGCGCCCCTACCAGCTGCGCGGCCTGGCCTGGCTGGAGGGCCTGTCCCGCCTCGGGCTGGGCGGCATCCTGGCTGACGACATGGGCCTCGGCAAGACCATCCAGGTGCTGGCCCTGCTGCTGCACCGCCAGGAGCAGAGCCCCCAGCACGGCCCCGCCACCCTGCTCGTCTGCCCCACCTCGCTGCTGGGCAACTGGGAGCGCGAGCTGGCCAAGTTCGCGCCCAGCCTGCCGGTCTTCGTGCACCACGGCAACAACCGGGACCGCCTGCCCGCCACCTTCAAACCCCACACCCTCGTGCTCACCACCTACGGCGTGGTGCGCCGCGAGGAGGATACCTTCGCGACCCACGCCTGGGGCGGGGTGGTGGTGGATGAGGCCCAGGCCATCAAGAACGCCGGCTCCGCCCAGGCCAAGGCCGTGCGGAAGCTGCGGGGGAACTTCCGCCTGGCCCTCACGGGCACCCCCATCGAGAACCGGCTCACGGAACTCTGGGCCATCATGAGCGCAGGGCTCCCCGGGTATCTCGGCAGCGAATCCCAGTTCAAGGAGCACTTCGCCACGCCCATCGAGAAGTACCGGGATCCGGACGCCGCGGCCGAACTGCGCCAGCGCATCGGCCCCTTCATCCTCCGCCGCCTCAAGAGCGACCGCGCCATCATCCAGGACCTGCCCGAGAAGCAGGAAATGAAGGTCTTCACCACACTGAGCCGCGAGCAGGCCGAGCTCTACCAGTACCGCGTGGAGAAGATGGACGAAGAGCTGGATGCCGCCACGGGCATCGAACGCCGGGGCCGCATCCTGGCCCTGCTCACGCACCTCAAGCAGATCTGCAACCACCCCAGCCAGTTCCTGAAGGCCCAGGGGCCCTATCGGGGCCGGAGCGGCAAGCTGGACCGCCTCACGGAGATGCTGGAGGAAGTCGTCGAGGCCGGCGAGCGGGCCCTCGTCTTCACCCAGTTCAAGGAGATGGGCGACCGCCTGCAGGTCCACCTCCACGATGCCCTGGGCTTCGAGCCGCCCTTCCTCCATGGCGGCACCACGCGGGAGGGCCGCGACGAGCTGGTGCGGGCCTTCCAGGAGGACCCGGACTCGTCGCCGGTGCTGCTCCTCAGCCTCAAGGCCGGCGGTGTGGGCCTCAACCTCACGGCCGCCACCCACGTCTTCCACTTCGACCGCTGGTGGAACCCCGCCGTGGAGGACCAGGCCACGGACCGCACCTACCGCATCGGCCAGACGAAGAATGTACAGGTCCACAAGCTCGTCACCATCGGCACCCTGGAGGAGAAGATCGACGCCCTGCTGGAATCCAAGCGCGACCTCGCGGACCGCGTGGTGGGCACGGGCGAGGGCTGGCTCACGGAGCTGGATGACGATGCCCTCCGCCGCCTGGTGGCCCTGGACCCCGACGCCGAGCTGATGGATCCCGATGAGGGCAACGGCGAGGAACCCCCGGCGCCGAAAGCCGGCCCTTCAACGGGCCGCCGGAAGGCCAAGGAGGTGGCGCCATGATCAGCCACACCGACCGCTTCGGCGCCACCTGGTGGGGCCGCCTCTGGATCAACGGCCTCGAAAAACTGGGGGACGACTACGAGAACCGCCTGCCGCGCGGCAAGAAGTACGCGGAAGATGGCCACGTCTCCCACTTCGGCGTGCAGCCCGGCGAGATCCAGGCCCGCGTCCACGGCCGCAAGACCTACAACGTGACCCTGGGCCTGCCCGCCCTCACCGCGGCGCAGTGGGAGAAGGCCCTGGCCCGCATCGCCCAGGAGAGCCGCTTCGTGGCCTCGCTGCTGGCCGGCGAGATGCCCCAGGGTCTGGACGAGACCTTCCGCGAGGCCGGTGCCAGCCTCTACCCGCGCGTCCCCAAGGAGCTGCAGACCCACTGTGATTGCCCCGACTGGGCCAACCCCTGCAAGCACGTGGCGGCGGTCTGCTATGTGATGGCCGAGGCCCTGGACCGTGATCCGTGGCTGCTCTTCGATCTGCGCGGCAAGACCCGCGACGAGGTGATGCAGGCCCTCCAGTCCGCCCTGGAGGCCGCCGCCGTGGCCGCCCCCAAGAAGCGCGGGCGTCCCCCCAAGAAGCAGACCACGGTGGCAGACCTCCTCAAGCGCGAGCAGGCCCAGCCCGAACCCTGGCGCCACCTGCCGGAGGAGGCCTATGACGCCCTGCCCATGCCCCTTCCCGAGATCAGCATCCCCCGCGTGATCCCACCGGATCCGTCCGTGTTCACCCAGCTGGGGCCCCTGCCCCACGCCCGCATCGAGACCAGCCTCTGCCTGGCGGCCCTCATGCATCGGACCGCCCAGTGGGTGCTGCAGCAGATCGAAGAAGGCCCGCGCCGGCTGGATGACGGTGAATCCGAGGCCGAGTTCGAGCAACCCGCCTCCCCCTTCGACACCCCCCTGCCGCCCCCGGCCCGGCCCGGCCGCAACTGGCGCCACAAGAAGCGGCGCTGGGGGAAAAAGAGCGGACAATAACCGGTCTCAGGAGTTTCCATGCGTACCATCGCCACCCCGAACGCCCCCGCCGCCATCGGCCCCTACAGCCAGGCCCAGATCTCCGGCGGCCATCTCTTCACCGCGGGACAGATCCCCCTGGTCCCCGAGACCATGGAGATGGTCACCGGTCCCATCGAGGCGCAGACCGATCAGGTCATGAAGAACCTCCACGCCGTTCTCCTCGCCGCCAACACCGGCTGGGACCGCGTGGTGAAGACCACGGTGTTCCTCACGGACATGGCCGACTTCGCCGCCTTCAACGCCATCTACGAAAAAGCCCTCGGCAGCGCCAAGCCCGCCCGTAGCACCGTGCAGGTGGCGGCCCTCCCCCGCGGCGCGAAAGTCGAGATCGAGCTCATCGCCGAAGTCTAGTTCAGCTCGGTTCCCACCACGAAAAAGGCGCGGAGATTCCGCGCCTTTTTTGGCGTTCGCCCGGCCTCAGTTGCTGCGCAGGCGCTTCCGGTACAGCTGGGCGATGTCGGCGGGCAGCGGGTAGAGCGAAGCCTGGGCGACAGCCGTCTGGCCCTGGCGGGAGAGGACGTACTGCAGGAACTCCGCGACCGCCGGAGCCAGGGACTTGCCGGGAGCGCGGTTCACATAGAAGTAGTAGGTCCGGGCCAGGGGGTACTTGCCCGAGACCACATTCTCCTGGGTCGGCGGGACCGGATCCTTGGCCTGCAGCGGCGTCACAGCCAGGGTCTTGTTGCGGGCCAGCCAGTTGGACAGCGTGGCGATGCCGATGCCGTTGGCATCGGTCATCACGGCTTCGGCGATGCCCGGCCAATCCACCTCGTCATGGACGGTGGTCTTGTACTTGCCCTTCAGGAGCACCAGGTCGCGGATCCCGGACCGCGCGGCCGTGCCCTCGGCGCGCATGTAGGGATGGATGGGGCGCTTGGAATAATCACCCCGGACGCCCAGGTCCCCCCAGGTGTCCACGGGCGCATCCTTCTTGTAACCGGCGTTGTGGGTGGTGGAGAAGGCCGCGTCGAGCTGATCCATCCCGATGTCCTTGATGGGATTGCCGGCATTGACGAAGACGATGAAGGCGTCGTAGCAGACCACCAGCCTGGTGGGGGTGTAGCCGAATTTCTTCTCGAAGGCCTGGTGTTCCTCCAGGGTGAGCTCGCGGGCGAGGTGGATCATGGGCACCGCGTTGTCCATCAACGCCTTCACGGCGGTGGTGGATAGGCCCTGGGTGACCTTGAACTGGGCCTGGGGCTGCAGGGCCTTGAACCCGGTCTTCCACTCCTCCCAGACATCCGTCAGGGAATCGGCGCCGATGCTTTCGATCACCGCGTTGACGTCCTGAACCGGCGCGTAAGAAGGCAGGTTGGGATCCAGCTTGGGGACATGCTGGACGACCCCCTGGCTGAACAGCAGGGTGCTGGCCGTGAGGGCGAGGAAGAACGAGCGCATGGAGACTCCTGGGGACAAGGAGGACGAGCCCCGGGCACCGTCGGCCGGGTACTCGTCCCAAAGCAGAACACTCCCCAAGTCTAGTATCTTTTGATTAAATTACTATAATTTTTACCAATCCATTCGATTGTATAACTCAATTTATTGCTTTTTTTCAATCTCATCTCGTCCCAGTCTGCGTCCTGGAGATCCGAGCGTAATTCCGGGGGCCTGCCTAGTTGGCCCGGAGCCGCTTCCGGTTCATCTGGGCGATCTCCGTGGGCAGGGGATACAACATGGCCTGGGCCACCGCAGCCTGGCCCTCCCGGGACAGGGCGAACTGCAGGAATTCGGCCACCGCGGGGGGCAGGTCCTTGCCAGGCGCGCGGTTCACATACAGGTAGTAGGTGCGGGAAAGGGGGTACCGGCCGGAGATCACGTTCTCCTGGGTGGGTGCCACGGCTTCCTTGGCGTGGAGCGGCGTCAAGGCGAGGGTCTTGTTCCGGCTCAGCCAGCTCGCGAGGGTGCCGATGCCCAGGCCGGAGGCATCGGTCATGACCGCCTCCGAAATGCCGGACCAGTCGGGGCACTCCAGCACGGTGGGCTTGTACTTCCCCTTGAGAAGCACCATCTCCTGGATGGTGACCCGGGAGGCGAGCCCTTCGGCGCGCATGTAGGCGTTGATGGGCCGCCGGTTGTAGTCCCCGTTGCGAACCCCCAGGTCTCCCCAGGTGTCCACCGTGGAATCCGACCGGTAACCCGCGAGCTTGGTGGTGGAGTAGGCCGCGTCCAGCTGGTCCATGCCCAGGTCCTTGATGGGATTCGCCGCGTTCACGAACACGATGAAGGCGTCGTAGCACACCACCAGCTTGATGGGCTGGTAGCCGAACTTCTTCTGGAAGGCCTGGGCTTCCTCCACCTTCATTTCCCGGGGCAGGTGGAGAAGGGGCGCACCATCTTCGATGAAAGCCTTCAAGGCGCGCGGCACCGGAACATGCGCCACCTTCAGCTGGACCTTGGGTTGGACGCGCTTGAACCCGACCCGCCACTCCTCCCACACATCAGCGAGCGAATCGGCCCCGATGCTTTCCAGCACCCCATCCACCTGGGCCGTGGGGGCGTAGGCTGGGAAGCTCGGATCCACCTTGGGGGCGTACTGGACCACGCCCTGGCTGAGCAGGGCGGTGCAGACGGCGAGCGAAAACACGAGATGGCGCATGATGACCCCTGGTATGTGAAACATGAGATTCACTGGGGCGCATCGCTGCCCAGTCAGGGACTGGATGGGGCGCCCTTCGGATCCTGCAGACAGGGTTAATCTACCACCGCATCCTTTACGCTCTGGCAAAATCCTTCCTGGAAACTGTCAGGTCAATCCCAGCCTGGCCTTGAGGGCGGGTGCGGCCCCCCGGCTGACCTCCAATTCCACCCCTCCGGCCAGGCGGACGAGGAGGCGGCCCGAATCCCCCGCCCGGACGCCGAGCACGGCCTCGGGCCGGATCAACAGGTGGCGATGGCCGCGGACCACCCTGGGCCCCAGGGCCAGTTCCGCCTCCGCCAGAGTCTTCCACGCGGTGCGCAGCCGCTCGCCCACGAAGGCCCACACGACGCCATCCTCGAACAGGAAGTGCGTGGTCTTCGCGAGATCCACCAGCACCAACCCCGCGCCTGCCCTCACGGGGAACCGGAAGGGCCCGGTGGGCCGGAGCGTGGCCTCGTGCCCAGCGCCATTCCCCACCGTGGCA
The DNA here is from genome assembly GCF_024609265.1 of Geothrix campi. Lineage (GTDB taxonomy): Bacteria > Acidobacteriota > Holophagae > Holophagales > Holophagaceae > Geothrix > Geothrix campi. Next base: position 431,931 of record NZ_JANHMP010000003.1, read on the forward strand.
CGCAGGCGCTGGAGGGTGGCCGCCAGCCGCTCGGCCGTCACCGGCTTGAGCAGGTAGTCGGTGGCGGCCTGTTCGAAGGCCCGCACGGCATGCTCCGCATAGGCCGTCACGAACACCACGGGGATGGGCCGCGGCAGATCAGCGTTCACATCCAGCCCGGTGAGGCCGGGCATCTGGATGTCCAGGAACAGGGCGTCCACACCTTCGCCACGGGCCAGCCAGGCCAGCACGGAAGGTCCATCCTCCAATGCCGCCACCACTTCGCAACCCGCCTCCCGCAGCAGTCGCGTCAGCCGACGCAAGTTGAAGGGCTCGTCCTCGGCCACCAGCACGCGCAGCGGAGGCCTGCTCATGCCTTCACCTCCAGCCTCAGCTCGGCCACGGTCCAGTCGCCTTCCCGTTGGAGCCGCAGCGCATCCGCCGGGGCCCCGAGGAGGCGCAACCGCTCGCGCAGGTTCCGCAAACCCAGGCCCTGCCCTTCCCCCGCCGTCGGTGCTGGCCCCGTGTTGGCGACCCGCACGCAGATCCGACCGTCCTCCCGGGCCACCTTCACCGCCAGGGCCCCGCCCCCCAGGGCCATGGCCACGCCGTGCTTCAAGGCGTTCTCCACCAGGGGCTGGATCATCAGGGGTGGAACCTCCACCTCATCCAGGGCCTCGGGCCAGTCCCAGGTTTCGCGCAGGCGGTGGCCCAGGCGCAGCCGCTCCAGGGCCAGATGCCGCTCCACCAGCCGGCGTTCGTCGCCAAGAGGGGCCCGCAGGCGCGAGCCATGATCCAGCAGCGTGCGCAATAAATCAGACAGGTTCACCAGGGCGGTCTCCGCGGCCGCCGGATCCTCACGCACCAGCTCTGTCAGGCCGCTGATGGCGTTGAAGAGCACGTGGGGATTCATCTGGCCCTGGAGAACACGGGCCTGGGCCTCGTCCGCGACCCGGCGGTAGGCCGCTTCCTGGAACTCGGCGCGCTCGCGGTCCGCCAGGACCCAGCCCAGCAGCAACCCGAAACAGAGGTGCGCCACGCCAAGGACCCAGAACCGGGGGTGGATGGGAATGCGCCCCGGCTCCTCCCGGCGGGGCCCCAGGCCCCGGTGGGGGCCCCCGCGCTCCATCATGGTCGCGCCCGGCCCGGGGCCCCGGCCTGGAGTCAGCGGTCCGCCGGCCGAACCCAGAAGCAGAAGGACGCCGAGGGTCAGGGCGGCCATCCAGGGCAGGGCCTGGGCCGCCCCGCGCAGGGTCCCCGCCGTGGGGCGCTCATCCCCTGTCCACTGCCAGGGCAGAGGCGCGAGGACGAGGAAGAGGGCCACCCAGAGCAAGGGCGCCAGCGTCTCGGCGAGACTCGGCCAAGGCAGGCCCATCAGGCCCCGGGTGCCATTCCACACCAACCCGAACAACAGCGCGGCGCCCCAGGTGCGGGGGCGCCGCGTCCGCTGCCAGGTGGCCTGGAGGACCGCTGAAGCGCGCATGGAATGCCAGGATAGCCGGGACTATTTCGCCGGCGGCCCGTCCGGGTTCATGCCGCGACCGGCGCCGGGCCCCCAGCCTTCCCGCGGGCCCCGGCCCGGTCCGAAGCCGGGGCCCATGCCCCGCTTCTCGAACTGGGCCTTCTGCTCGGCCGTGAGGATGGGCAGGATTTCCTGCTGCGCTGCCCGATGCTCGAGCAGCAGGTCGAACTGGGCCACCGAAGCCTTTTCATGCAGGGCCTGGAGGGTCTTGGTGTCGGTGGCAAGATTGGCCATGGCCTCGCGCAAGGCCTTGTGGGCAGCCCCCGCGGCCTCCCCCTTGGCCTTGAAGGCCGCCTGATGGCGTTCGTGGATGGCCTTCACCTGGGTCTGCTGGGCTTCGGTGAGGTTCAAGCCCATGAGGCTCCGGCCCGCGCCACGGCCATGGCCATGACGGAAACCTGGCGCAGGGTCAGGGTCCTGGGCCGAGAGAGAGGCGCCCAGGGCCAGCAGGGCCCCAGCGAGGGCGGCGAAACGAAGGGGGTGGGCGTTCATGGGCGACTCCGGGTGTCGGGGGCGGATCATCCGTCCACACCAGGAGATGCGCTTTGGGTCGCTCCGGTTGGGTGGCGCCTTCGAACAGCAGATTCCGGGCCCTCAATGGCAGATCCGGGCGGTTGAATCGAGGGGTGGAAGGTCGTGCTATTCCTCCTCGGTCTCCCCGATGTCCTCCTCGATGGCCTCCCAGCGGTGGTGGGCCTGGAAGGCGGGATCCTCCAGGCGGGCCAGGAAGTCCGTCATGCGAGATCCCCAGGCCGATCCGGCCACGCAGCCCGGGGGCAGGTGGGGCAGCAGCTCGGCCGGAGCCTCCTCCAGGCAGAGCTGGGTGAGGATCAGGCTTTGGCGGAAACTCTCCCCCACCGGGGTGAGGTTGGCCGCCAGGGTCTCGAGGATCTCAGTCAGCGGCGCATCCTCCGGCAGTCCCTGCGCCTCTGTCTCGAGGAGGGTCACGGTCTTGAGGCGTGCGGCCAGCAACTTCAGGTGGAGGCGCTCCAGGTCGCGCCGGGTAGCCCCCTTGGCCAGGGCGTGCGCTGTGTCCTCCAGGTGGGGATGCAGCTTGCGGAACAACAGGGAAAGGGCGGTTTCCGCCGAGGACATGGGAACGGCTTCGGTCATGACCCCAGCCTACTACCGCCTGGGGGTGGCGCCTGCCATTGGACGGACGGGCGCCCGTGGTTCAGCATGGGAGGCAGGAGTTCCCGTGGCCCCTTCGGACCTGCTCGACCTGACGACCCTCCAGAACCTGGTGGAACTGGATGACGGCAATCATGGGCTGGTGCTCGAGATGATCGGCATCTTCCGGGAGGACACCCAGGGGCGCATCGGGGACATCCTCGCCGCCGCAGCCCGTCAGGATGCCGAGGAATTTTCCCGGGCGGCGCACGCCCTCAAGGGCGGTGCCGGAGCCCTGGGCGCCAAGGCCCTGCGCGCCAAGGCTGCGGAGCTGGAGGCCCTGGGGCGCGGCGGTTCCGTAGAAGCCGGCCCGGAGCTGCGAACCAACCTGGAAACGCTCTTCCAGGAGAGCCTCGCGGCCCTGGAGGCCTACGTACGCGAGGGCGAATCCCGACGCGGGTGATCTCCCTCAGGGCGCCCCGAAAGGCTTCACGCCGCTGGTGCCCTTGGGCGGTGGCTGGTCGCTGATCTGGACCCGACCGTTGGCGTCGGTCCACTGGTAGATGCGCGTGGCCGCCCGCTGCTGGGCGGTGGGTTCCGGCACGGTCTTCTGCTCCTCCACCTGGAAGCCGCCCCGGCCCTTCTTCAGCAGGGCCATGCTGCCCGCCAATTTCGGATCGGGCTGGACCGCTTTGCGGTTGTAGAGGTCGAGGACTTTCGGCACGTAGGCCAAGGTCTCCCGGTAGGGCGGCACGCCCTTGTAGCGGTTCACCGCGCCCTCGCCGGCGTTGTAGGCCGCCACCACCTTGTTCAGGTCGCCTTCGTAGTAGCCGTGGAGCCACTTCAGGTACTTCACGCCCCCACTGATGTTCTGCCGGGGGTCGAAGGGATCCAGCACGCCGAAGCGCTCCGCCGTGGAGGGCATGAGCTGCATGAGGCCCAGGGCCCCCGCCTTGGAGCGGGCCCGGTAGTTGAAGGCGCTTTCCGCCTGGATGATGGCTCGCGCCAGGTGCATGTCCACGCCCTCGGCCTGGGCGATCTCGTCCACCAGCGCGATGAGCTCGGGGCTTTTCAGGGCCCGGGCCATCTCGGCAGGGGTCACCGCGAGGCGCACCTTGCCCACGCCCACATGCTTGAGGATCAGCCCCTGGCCCTTCATGTAGCTGGGCGGGAGGTTGTTGATCACCAGGCGGCCCTGCCGGTCGTAGTAGGTGTAGAGATAGGTGACGCCGGGTTTCCCCCCGCCTCTCGAAGCCTTCGGCACCCCGGCGGCGAGAGCCAGGGAGACCAGGGGGAGGAGCAGGACCAGGCGACGCATCGAGCTTCCATGATACGTGCACGGAGATTTCCATGCTTCAAGCCTGACGCAAGCGCCTTGCCAGGCTGCCTGGTTTACATATTTCTCCGGTACTGTCCGCCGACTTCGTAGAGGGCCTGGCTGATCTGGCCGAGGCTGCAGACCTTGGCCGCATCCAGGAGGGCGCCGAAGAGATTGCCACCCTGACGGGCGAGGCTCTTGAGGCGGGCCAGGGCTTCGGGAGCCTGGTCGGCGTTGCGGGCATGGAAGGCCGCGAGGTTCTGGATCTGCTGCTGTTTCTCCGCCTCGGTGCTGCGGATCAGCTCGGGCGTGCCCAGCTCGGCGGGTTTGGGATTCAGGAAGGTGTTCACCCCCACGATGGGCAGCTCCCCATTGTGCTTGAGGTGCTCGTAGTGCATGGACTCTTCCTGGATCTTGCCCCGCTGGTACATGGTCTCCATGGCGCCCAGCACACCGCCGCGGTCGGCGAGCCGCCGGAACTCCGCCAGCACGGCCTCCTCCACCAGCTCCGTCATCTGCTCGATGAGGAAGGCCCCCTGGAGCGGGTTCTCGTTCTTCGCCTCGCCCAGCTCCCGATTGATGATGAGCTGGATGGCGATGGCGCGGCGCACGCTCTCTTCGGTGGGGGTGGTGATGGCCTCGTCGTAGGCGTTGGTGTGCAGGCTGTTGCAGTTGTCGTAGATGGCGTAGAGCGCCTGCAGCGTCGTGCGGATGTCGTTGAAGTCGATCTCCTGGGCGTGCAGGGAGCGGCCCGAGGTCTGGATGTGGTACTTCAGCTTCTGGCTACGGTCGTTGGCGCCGTACTTCTCCTTCATGGCCACGGACCAGATGCGGCGGGCCACACGGCCGATGACGCTGTACTCGGGATCCAGCCCATTGCTGAAGAAGAAGCTCAGGTTCGGCGCGAAGTCGTCGATGTGCATGCCGCGGGACAAGTAGTACTCGACGAACGTGAACCCGTTGGCCAGGGTGAAGGCCAGCTGGGTGATGGGGTTCGCCCCGGCCTCGGCGATGTGGTAGCCGCTGATGCTCACGGAGTAGAAGTTGCGGACCTTCTCCTCGATGAAGGTCTGCTGGATGTCGCCCATGACCTTGAGGCTGAACTCCGTGCTGAAGATGCAGGTGTTCTGGGCCTGGTCCTCTTTGAGAATGTCCGCCTGCACCGTGCCGCGCACGGTCTGGAGGGCCTCGGTCCGCAGCTTAGCGTAGACCTCCGGGGGCAGCACCTCGTCGGCGGTGGCGCCCAGGAGCGCCAAACCCAAGCCATTGTTGCCGTCGGGGAGCACTTCGCCATAATGCGGGCGGGTCAACCCCTTCGCTGCGTATTTCGCGTCGATCTTCGCCTGGGCGGCCTCCAGTTGACCATGCTCCTTCAGCCAGAGTTCCGCCCGCTGGTCGATGGCCGCGTTGAGGAAGAAGGCCAGCATGGTGGGGGCGGGCCCGTTGATGGTCATGCTCACGCTGGTGGTGGGACAGAGCAGATCGAAACCCGAATAGAGCTTCTTGGCGTCATCCACCGTGCAGACCGAGACGCCGCTGTTCCCGACCTTGCCATAGATGTCCGGGCGGACGTGAGGGTCCTCGCCGTAGAGGGTCACGCTGTCGAAGGCGGTGCTGAGGCGGACGGCCGGCTGGCCCTTGCTCACGTAGTGGAAGCGCTTGTTGGTGCGCTCCGGTGTGCCCTCGCCCGCGAACATGCGCGTGGGATCCTCGCCCACGCGCTTGTATTCGAAGACGCCGGCCGTGAAGGGGAAGCGACCCGGCAGGTTCTCCAGCAGCTGCCAGCGGAGCAGCTCACCCCAGCCCGAGTAGGGCGGTAGCGCGACCTTGGGCACCAGGGACCCGCTGAGGGATACGGTGTAGTTGGCCGTGCGGATCTCTTTGCCGCGCACCACGTAGATGTTCTCGGGTTCCGTGTAGCTGCGCTTCAGCTCGGTCCAGTCGTGGATCAGGCGGCGGCTTTCGGCGTGCAGCTCGCCCAGATGCTCCTGATAGCGCTGCCGGAGCAGGAGGATGGCGACGCCCTGATCGCCTTCGCCGGCTTCGGTGAGGTGCGCCGAATCATAGAAGGCACCGGCGGGAGGCACCTTGTCGCCCAGCGCCAGGAGGCTCGTCCAGAGGGCATGGGCCAGCTCGGCGGTCTCCGCCTGGCGCCGGGCCCAGGCCTTGTAGCCCTGCACGGTGTCGGCGATCTCCGCCAGGTAGCGCACCCGCTCCGGCGGGATGATGGCGGCGCGGCGGGGGTTCCCGGCCTCCGCCTCGAGCTTCGGCGCCCAGTCCAGGCCTGTCTTGGTGGCCAGTGCCTTCACCAGGTTCACGAAGAGCCAGTTGGTGGCGGGGTCGTTGAACTGGCTGGCGCAAGTGGCGTAGACCGGCATGTCGTCGGCCGCCTCGCTGAACCGCTTGTGGGCGCGCTGGTACTGCTTGCGCACATCGCGCAGGGCATCTTCGGCCCCGCGCTTGTCAGCCTTGTTCAGCACGACGAGGTCCGCGAAGTCCAGCATGTCGATCTTCTCAAGCTGGCTGGCGGCCCCGTACTCCGGCGTCATCACGTACATGGAGAGGTCCACCAGATCCGCGATCTCGCTGTCGCTCTGCCCGATGCCCGCGGTCTCCACGATCACCAGGTCATAGCCCTCCGCCTTGGCGGCGGCGATGCTGGCCACCAGGGCCTCGCTGGTGGCGCGGTGGGCCGCGGCGCGCGTGGCGAGGCTGCGCATGAACACGCGGTCCCGCAGCTCGGGGTGGTAGAGGGCGTTCATCCGGATGCGGTCGCCCAGCAGGGCGCCGCCGGTCTTGCGCTTGGTGGGATCCACGCTGAGCACGGCCACGCGCTTGTCCGGGAAATCCACCAGGAAGCGCCGCAGCAGCTCGTCGATGAGGGAGGACTTGCCAGCGCCGCCGGTGCCGGTGATGCCGAGGACGGGCACGGTGACCTGCGCGGGGGTCGTGGTGGGCTGCCCCGTCAGGTCGCCAAGCTCGATCTTCGTGATGCGACGGGCCAGGCGATGGTACTCGGGGGTGGTGCGGGGATCGACGTCACACCGGCGCACCATGTCGTCGATCATGCCCTGGAGACCCATGTGGCGGCCGTCCTCAGGGCTGTAGATGCGGGCCACGCCATAGCCTTCGAGCTCGCGGATCTCGTCGGGCGAAATGACGCCGCCGCCGCCGCCGAAGACCTGGATATGGTCGGCGCCCCGCTCCCGTAGCAGGTCCACCATGTACTTGAAGAACTCGACGTGGCCGCCCTGGTAGCTGGAGAGGGCGATGCCCTGGGCGTCCTCCTGGATGGCGGTCTCCACGATGTCCTGCACCGAGCGGTTGTGGCCCAGGTGGATCACCTCGCAGCCCGTGGCCTGGAGGATGCGCCGCATGATGTTGATGGCTGCGTCGTGGCCATCGAACAGGCTGGCGGCGGTGACGAAGCGGACCTTGTGCTTCGGCGCATAGCCTTCGGCGGCAAGGGCGGCGGTATCGGACGCGGTAAGTGTGGACATGGAACCCCCATTCGGGCGAACCCTCAGTCTACCGGGGGTCCGCTTTCATCCGAAGCCACTGTTCACTCTCGGGTCAATTGTCCTCCGGCCGCGTCAGTTGTCCTCCAGCAGGCCGATGGGGAAGCGGTCCTCCATGAGGTTCTGCCGCTCGCGCAGGTGCTGCATGAGGGCCTTCCACTTGGGCAAGCCGCGAAGGGGTTCCAGCATGGGGCTGCGCTCGTACCAGGCGGTGCAGCCGAACCCGCGGGCGAAGGCGCGCCCCGCCATGTCCATGGCACTGGCCCGGTCGCCGATCAGGGCGTAGGCCTCCGCCAGTCGAAGCGTGAACTCGCCGTCGGGCTCGCGCATGCCAATGCGTTCCTGGTCATATTCCCGCAACTTCTTCCAGGCCTCGTCCTTCTGCCCTTCCAGGATCAGGTCGTAGATCTGGCTCAGGCGGAGGATGTTCGGATAGCCGTTGGCCAGGGCCGCGGCGGCCTTGAACTCTCGCTGGGCCAAGGCCTGGTCCCCTCGCACCAGGGCCAGATAGCCCCGGTAGAAGGGCAGCACGCCGGAGGTGCTGCGCAGGTGCCCCGGCTGTTCCTGGAGGCTGGCCTCGAAGCGCTGGACCTCGCCGGTGTACAGGCAGGTGATATCCACAGCCTGGGGCTGGAGGTTGGCGAAGGCCAGCTGGTCGCGCAGGTCCATGGCCCGCCGGGACAGGGGCAGCAGCCCGGCCCCCCGGGCCGCATAGGCGATGCCCGTCAGCAGCGTCGGGTTGTGGGGCTGCCGGCGCCTGGCCTGCATCAGCAGGGTCAGGGCTTCCGCCTGATTGCCACCGTCCGCCTTGAGCAAGGACAAGAGGAAGACCCCCCTGGGATGGTAGGGGGCCAGGCCCAGCCCGCGCTGGATCAGGGCCTCGGTCTCGGCCTGCTCCTGCCGGAAGGCGGCCGGACTGTTCAACATGCGCCGGTAGCGCAGGTTGCCGAGGAGAATCCACGTACTGGCACAGGTGGGCTCCACCTCCGCGGATCGCTCCACCAGCCCCATGGCCTCCTCCAGGTGCTCGTTCTGGAGGCGCCAGGCGCTCGCCCTGACCAGATCCCAGAAACAGGCCGCCTGCCGGGGAATCAACGCCGAGGTTTCCGACCTGCGGATGCGTTTGGGAAACCCGTCGAGGAAGGCCTCGAAGGCTTCCGCCGGCTTCAGGGCTTCCCCCTGGCATCGGATCCAGATGGGGGGAGCGCCCTTGGTCAGGTGGTCCCCCCAGGCATAGCGATAGGAGAGGCTCAGCGCCTCCCCCTGACGGGAAGGCTCCAACAGCACCAGCAGGGCCCGGGGTTGGGAGCGGAGGACCTCCAGATTCCCGGGCACCTCCGTGACATTGGTGACGGCCACCTGCCCGAAGGATTCCAGGTGGTCCTGGACCAGGGCCCCGATGGCCCGGCAGGCGGCGGAATCGAGTCCGGAAGCGCCTCCCGGGGCCCGGGTGATCAGCAGCACGCGCAGGGGACTGCGCAGCCCCCGGGCGGCCAGCAGCCAGGCGACACCACCCCCGACCCCCAGGATGAGGAGGAACAACAAGCCCAGGACCAGGGCCAGGCGGCGGGTACGGGGGTCGGCTTCGCGCATAAGTTCGCTTTAGGTTACGGGTTTTTCCCGGACCTCCAAAGGGCGAAGGTGACCTTCCAATCATTCCGGCCCGATACCTCGGATGCTCCGCCACACCGATGAGGCCGCATAATCTCCGAGGAGCCGCCATGATCCCCAGCCCCCGACGCTTCACCCAGGGTCTCGCCATGCTCTTGGCCCTGCCCATCCTGGCCCAGTCTCCGGCTCGTCCCCCCCTTCAGCCCCCCAGCGAAGAGGCCACCATCCAGCGGTTCCGGGCTCATGCCGCCCCCCGGGCCGTGGCGCAACGCCCGCCCCTCAGCCTCGAGGAACGGAACACCATCCGGCGGTTCAAGGAGGCCAAGCCAAGCGTGGTCTACGTCTCCGCCATCGCTCCCGTCCAGGACCTCCGGACCCTCGACATCACCAAGGTCCCCACCGGCACGGGAACGGGCTTCGTCTGGGACGAGTGGGGCCACGTGGTCACCAACCACCATGTCATCACCGTGGAGGACAAGGGAACCCGGATCGGCGACGTGGACGAGGTGGAGGTCACCCTCGCGGATGGCAAGGCCTACAAGGGCCGGGTGATCGGCACCAGCTTCGCCTATGACATCTCGGTGCTCCAGGTCTTCGCGCCACTCAGCGCCATGCGCCCCATCCCCATCGGGCGCAGCCACGATCTCCAGGTGGGCCAGGAGGTGACCGCCATCGGCAATCCCTTCGGGCTGGATCACACCCTCACGAAGGGCGTCGTCTCGGCCCTGGGTCGCGAAATCGGCACGGGCTACAGCACGCGGATCCTGAACGCCATCCAGACGGATGCCGCCGTGAACCCGGGCAATTCCGGCGGGCCCCTGCTCGACAGCGCCGGGCGACTGGTGGGCATGAACACGGCCATCGCCGCGGCCACGGGCGCGTCCGTGGGCATCGGCTTCGCCATCCCGGTGGACACGCTGAACCGGGTGGTACCCCTGCTCATTGCCAGGGGGAGGCTGGAACCGCCCCGCATGGGCTTCGAGACCATGGGCAGCTACGAGGCCCAGCAGATCTTCGGCATCACGCGCGGCTTGGTCGTGAAGGTGGTGGATCCGGATTCGCCCGCCGGCCGGGCCGGCCTCCGCGCCCTCGAGGTGGATGCCTCAGGCCGCGTCAAGACCATGGGCGACATCCTCCTGGGCTACCAGGGGAGGCAGATCGAGAACGAAGGCCAGTTCATGGCCATGCTGGAGCTCGAGTCCCCGGGCGACGAAGTGATCTTCGACGTCCTCCGCGACGGGCGGATCATCAAGGTGAAGCTGAATCTCAGGGTTCCGAAGAAGAAGGAACCCACGAGCATCTGAACCAGCCTAATGGTGATGGTGCGGTTCCTCCGGCACCGGAGCCGGGGCCACCGGCTTGGCGGGACGGGCCTTGGGATCCAGGTAGTGGAGCGGAACCCTGAGCGGTTCCTCCAGGTTCGAGCAGTGGACCAGCAGGAGGGCTTCCGGCCCGGTCCCCATGCGCCGGATCCGCAGGACCTGACGCGCGGCCTCGGGCCCGGGGGCATCGAGCACCTGGAAACCGCGCCCTTGGACCTCCGTCTTCAGGATGCGGAAGGGCTTCCCGTCCCGGGCGCGGAGCTCCAGGGCCAGCAGGGTGTTCTTCGGCTCCGTGAACACCACGCGCGAAGGCTCGGGCACCACGGGCAGGCTGATGCGCCAATCCAGGTAGAGGGTGAACAGGGGCTGCTTCGGCGCGTTGGTGGCCACCTTCAGCACCTCCAGGCCCGCGGTGACACCCGGCTTCAGGCGCCGGGGCCGCAGGGTCAGGCGCAAGTCCGATCCGCTCTCTCCCGGAACCAGTTCTGCGTCGAGATAGGGAGGGATCTCCGAGGCGAGCGCCAGCTTCAAGGGATCACCACCCTCACGCCGGAATCGGAAGCTCAGCTCCGGACTCTCGTGGGGCGCCACGTCCCCGAAGGATTTGCGCTCGGCATCCACCGTCACCTCGGGCCGCACCATCATGTCGTAGCGCAGGATGTAGTTGGGCTGGCCGGGATCGTCGGTGCCCAGCCGGACGGCCCCCTTGATGGCCCCCACCAGGCCTGCCGGATCCACCTTCACCTTCACCATGCGGACTTCGCCCGGTTGCAGGGGCGCGGCCAGTTGCCCCTCGTCCAGGCTGAGGCCCAACGATAGGTCGAGCACCCGCAGATGGAAGGGCCGCTCGTGGAGGCTCTTGATGCCGTAGACCGCCTCCCGGATCTCGCGGGGGCCCACGCTGCCCAGGTGCACCGGGAACGGCGTGGTGAGCTCGATGCGGGCCGGAGGCACCGGGTCCGGTTTGGCCGGAGCCGGGGTGGGTGGCACCTGCATCAGGAGAAGGAGGGCGGGTAGGAGCAGCATGTCGGATCCTGGAGGGGTCCTTCCAGTGTGCCGTGAGGGCGGCCGGGCACCGGGATGTTAATTGTTGTTAAGTGCAGCGAATTCACCTCGCGGTCATGCCCGGTCTGGGTGGAATGGGGAGAACCCTTTTCCCGAGGTGACCATGCGCGCATTCCGCGTTCTCTTTGCCCTGCTCCTGGCCGTGGCCCTGGGGGCCCAGACTCCCAAGAAGGTCCTGTTCGACCATACACGGCACGAGGAAGCCGGCACCTCTGCCGAGTGGGTGATCTGCTCGGCCAGCGAGCCCAACCCCAGCCCCACAGCCCCCGCCTCCGAGGCCGACTGGAACGGTGGCATCAGCGCCTGGGCCTTCGACCTCTACAAGGCCGGCTACACCGTCCAGACCCTTCCCCCCACCGGCCGCGTCACCTACGGGGATGCCACCAACGCCCAGGACCTCGCGAACTACGCGGTCTACATCATCCCCGAGCCCTATCTCAAGTTCACGGCCACCGAGAAGCAGGCCATCCTCACCTTCGTCCAGAACGGCGGCGGCCTGTTCATGGTGTGCAACCACCCCGGCGCCATCCGCTACAGCGGCACCGGAGGTACGGATGCCTACACCGTGTTCAACGATCTGGTGGCCGTGAACGGCGGCAACCCCTTCGGCTTCACGTTCGTCCCCGGTCATGGCCCCGGCGACGCCCTGGCGAACACCACCAGTACTGCCTTCACCACCAGCACCTCTCCCGCGGCCCAGGCCATCATCCACGGCGCCTACGGCGGCCTGGGCCTGATGGACTTCCATTCCTACTCGTACCTGAACTTCTACACGACCCAGAACCCCAACGTGCAGGAGATCCTGCACACCCAGATCAGCGGCGACACGGGCTCCTTCATCGTGACCTGCACCGTGGGCTCCGGCCGGGTGGTGGCCATCAGCGACAGCTCCCCTTCGGATGACGGCACGACCACCACTTCCGGCAAGTCCCTCCACACCAGCTACAGCATCAACAGCAACCGCGCCTTCTTCCTGAACGCTACGAGCTACCTGGCGGGCACCACCAGCGCCCCCACGCCCTCGGTGAGCATCGTCTCCCCGGCCTCCAACCCCACGATCCTTGCTGGCGGATCCGTGAGTTTCCAAGGCAGCGCCAGCATTTCCGACGGCAGCGCCCTCACCTACAGCTGGTCCTTCGGCGACGGCTCCACCGCCGCGGTGCTGGGGCCCGTGAGCCACACCTACACCACCGCCGGCACCTATACGGCCACCTTCACCGCCACCAGCAACCAGGGTAAGTCGGCTTCGGCCTCCCGCACCGTCACCGTGAGCCCGGCCTCCTTCACCCTCACCGCCAGCGCCGGTACCGGTGGCATCATCAGCCCGGCCGGGGCCGTCTCGGTGGCGAATGGCGGCAGCCAGACCTTCACCATCACCCCCGCCACCGGCTACGTCATCAGCAGCGTTACGGTGGATGGCGTGAACCAGGGGGCCCTCAGCTCGTACACCTTCAGCAACGTGACGGCCAGCCACACCATCGCCGCCGCCTTCGCCGCCAGCGCCGGCAGCAGCCTGAAGGAGACCTTCGACACCGGCACCAAGACCGCCTACGCCACCGGCACCGTGGCTCTCGCCACCGGCACCTGGACGCTGAATGACGCGCTGCTCGGCAACACTACCTCGGATCCCAAGGTCGGCACCCAGAGCGTCCGCACCCGCAACAGCGGCAAGGTGACGATGGCGTTCAACTTTGCCACCGGCGCCAAAACTGTCTCGGTCAAGCACGCCAAGTACGGGACCGATGGCAATTCCACCTGGGGCCTCTGGTATTCCACCAACAGCGGCTCCATTTGGACCCAGGCCGGAAGCACTGTGACCACCTCCTCCACCACCCTCGCCACCGCCACCTTCACGGTGAACGTGGCCGGGGCCATCCGCTTCGAACTCCGCAAGACGGACGGCAGCGCCAACCGCGTGAACTTCGACGATTTCCAGATCGCCGGCTACTGACCCTTCCCGACTCCGAGAACCCTGGGCCCCGGCCCGGGGTTTTTCGTTATGCTTCGCCCATGAAGAGCCATCGCCAGGTCCTCACGCTCCACCTCCCCGGCCGCAGCGGCTTCGTGAACATCACGGCCGAGGTGGCCGCGGCAGTCCGGGACAGCGGCATCCGGGAGGGGCTCTGCCTGGTGAACTCCATGCACATCACCTCCAGCGTCTTCATCAACGACGAGGAGTCCGGCCTCAAGCAGGACTACCTCCGCTGGCTGGAGAAGCTGGCCCCCTTCAACGCGGGCAGCGACCCTGCCACGGGAGGCTACCTCCACAACCGGACGGGGGAGGACAATGGCGACGCCCACCACAAACGCCAGATCATGGGCCGCGAGGTGGTCGTGGCCATCACCGGGGGCCAGCTGGACTTCGGCACCTGGGAGCAGATCTTCTACGGCGAATTCGACGGCCGCCGGGACAAGCGCATCCTTATCAAGATCCTCGGGGAGTGACCATGATCAGCCGCGACCTCGCCTCCCTCCCCAGGCGTGATGCCTACCGCATCCTCTCCAGCCTGGTGATCCCTCGCCCCATCGCCTGGATCACGACGGTGGATGAGGCGGGCCGGGTGAACCTGGCTCCCTTCAGCAGCTTCATGGGCATCTTCGGGCCGCCCATGCTGGCTTTCACCGTGGGCCGCCGCCGGGATGGCTCCATGAAGGACACCCAGCGCAACCTGAAGGCAAACGGCCAGGCGGTGGTCCACCTGGCGGACCTGCCCCTGCTGGGACCCCTCCACGCCAGCGGGGCCGAGGTGGAACCCGACATCAGCGAGGTGGCGCGCCTGGGGCTGGCCACGGAGCCATCCCTCCAGGTGGCCCCGCCCCGCCTGAGGGAGGCCCCGGTCGCCCTGGAGTGCCGGCTGAACCGGGAACTGGACCTGGGGCCTGTCACCACCCTGGTCCTGCTGGACGTGGTGGTGGCCCACGCCGCGGAGCGCATCTGGAATGCCGAGTATGACTGCGCGGACGCCAGCCAGTGGAGGCCCGTCGTGCGGCTGGCCTCCGTGGTGGGGCCCAACTATGGCGCCCTGGGGGAGACCTTCAGACTCGGTCCTTCGGAGCTGCCCTGATCAGGCCTCGTCCGGCTCCACGAAGAGGTGCTGGATCTGGGGGAAGCGCTGGTGGAGATCCCGTTCCAGGGTGTTGATGGCCGCCACCAGGGCCGCCCCGCTGGGCTGGTCCCGAAACTTCACCTGCAGGGCCACCATGAGCCGATCGCTGCCGACGATGACGGCCACCAGGTTCAGCACCTGATCCACGGCGGGGTCCTCCTCCACGGCGGCGCGGATGGCGGCACGCATGGCCAGGGGCGGGGCCTCGTTCAGCAGCAGGCTCGTCACCTCCGTGCCCACAAAGGCCGCCACGCCAATGAGCAGGAGACCGATGGCCACGCTGCCGATGCCATCCCACACCGGGTTCCCGGTCCACAAGGTGAGCAGCACCGCCAGAAGGGCGAACACCAGGCCAAGAAGCGCCGCGATGTCCTCGGCCACCACCACCACCAGCTCCGTGCTGCTCGACTGGCGCAGGTAGCGCAGCAGGGACCGGCCGCGTCGCTCGGATTCGGCCGCGCGGAGGGCGCCGCGCAGGGACCAGCCCTCCAGGGCGATGGCGAAGAGGAGCAGCGCCACGGCCCAACCCAGATGATGGGGCTGTTCGGGATGACGGATCTTGTGGAGACCCTCCACCAGCGAGTAGAGGCCGCCCACGGTGAAGAGCAGCAAGGCCACGAGGAAGCTGGCCACAAAGGCGGCCTGCCCGTGGCCCAGGGGATGTTTGGGTCCTGCGGGCTTGGCGCCCTGGCGCATGCCAAGGAAGAGCAGCACCTGGTTCGCGCAGTCGGCGGTCGAATGGATGGCTTCCGTCAGGAGGCTGGAGCTTCCCGTCAGGAGGAACACCCCGAACTTGGAGACGGCGATGCCGCCGTTCGCGGCAAGGGCAAGGGCAATGGCGCGGGTGGAACCGGTGGACATGGGTCCAGGTTAACGGCTCCCTCCGCTGACCGGGCAGGGCTGGGCAGAACCGAGCTGATCAGGTCACCCGGATGTCCAGTTCCCGCAGCAGGTCGCCCAGCAGGTAGAGGGAACCGGTCACGAGCCGGGGGGCCTCGGCGGGCGCCTTCAGATGGGCGGCCGCCTCCCGCAGAGTCAGCAGGGGGGCCTCGATGCCCCAGGCCTCCCAGAGGTCCGGAGCCTTGGCGTAGCGGGGGGCATCCCCCTGGATGAAGGTCACCGACAGGGGGCGCATGCGCTTCAGTTCCCGGGCGACGCCAGCCAGATCCTTGTCGCCCATGGCGCCGAAATACAGATGGGGGCGGACGCCGCAGGCCAGGGCGTGATCGGCCAGGGCGCGGGCGCCGTCGGGATTGTGGGCGCCATCCATCCACAAACCCTGGAGGCCGGGCGGAGCCCAGAGCCGACCGGGCCAGCGGGTGTGGGCCACGCCTTCCCAGAGGGGTTCTTCGGGAATGGGGAAGCCGAGCCCCCGAAGCTGGCGGATGGTTTCAAAGGCCGTGGCCAGGTTGTCCAGCTGATGGAGCCCCGCCAGACCCACGCGCCGCCCCTGCACGCGGGAATGGTCCCAACGGATGTCGGCTGGTCCCAGGTGCGGCGCAGGGCAAAGCACCGGCTCGTTCGACAACAGCGGGCGGACCCATTCGGGATCCAGGGTGGGTCCCAGCACGAGGGGGCGGCCGCTCCGGGCCGTGCAGAGCTTCTCCCGGGCGATGGCTTCGCGGGTGTCACCCAGGTACTGCTGGTGATCCAGGCCCACGCTGGTGAGCACGGTGAGGATCGGATCCGTGGCGTTGGTGGCGTCCCAGCGCCCGCCCAGGCCGACCTCAACGAGGGCCACCTCGACGCCGGTCATGCGGAAAGCGGAGAGGGCCGCCGTGATCATCAGTTCGAAGTAGGTGGCGTTCACTCCGGTCCGGGCCTCGGAATCGAAGGCCTCTCCCAGCAGCAGCTCCAGGGCTCCCTCGCCGATGGGTTCGCCGTCCACCCAGATCCGCTCGGTGACGTCCACCAGGTGCGGCGAGGTGGTCCACCCCACCACGAAGCCCGCGGCCTTCAGCATGTGGGCTAGGAAGGCCCCGGTGCTGCCCTTGCCGTTGGTGCCCGCGATGAGGATGACGGGGAAGTTCGCGTCGGGGCGCCCCAGGCCTTCGAGCAGCGCATGGATGTTCTCCAGGCCGCACTTGATCCCGAGGTGGCCGCGCGCCTGGAGGCGCGGAATGAAGACGAGTTCAAGCCCCTCGCGCATCAGTCCCTGGGCGAGGGCATCATCCAGACCAGGCAGGCGGCGATGAAGTCCTTCAGGTGGTCGCGGGTGACGACCTTGTCCACCATGCCGTGGGTCTGCAGGAACTCCGAGCGCTGGAAACCCTCGGGCAGACTCTGTTTGATGGTCTGTTCGATGACGCGGGGACCGGCGAAGCCGATGAGGGCCTTGGGCTCGGCGATGTTCAGATCGCCCAGCATGGCGTAGCTGGCGCTCACGCCACCCGTCGTGGGGTCGGTCAGGATGCTCAGGTACGGCAGCCCCGCCTTGTCCAACTTGGCGAGGGCGGCGCTGACCTTGGCCATCTGCATCAGAGAGAGGGTGCCCTCCTGCATGCGGGCGCCGCCGCTGCAGCTGACGATGAGGAAGGCGCAGTGCTTCTCCAGGGCGCGCTCGGCCCCAAGGCGAAGCTTCTCGCCCACCACGCTACCCATGCTGGCGGCCAGGAAGTCGAAGTTCATGATGGCCGTCACCACCGGCTGGCCCGACAGGGTGCCCTCTACCACCACGACGGCATCCTCGGTCTGGCCTGCCTGTTCCAGCTTCTTCAGCTGGTCCTTGTAGCTCTTGGTCGAGACGAACCCGAGGGGATCCCCGCTCCGGAAGTGGCTGAAGAGCGTGGTCCAGCCCTCGTCCATCAGATTCTCGAGCCGCTCTTCCACGCCGATCCGGAAGTGGTACCCGCACTTGGGACAGACGTTGTGGGTGTTGACCAGCTCCT
Organism: Geothrix campi; assembly: GCF_024609265.1. Taxonomy (GTDB): domain Bacteria; phylum Acidobacteriota; class Holophagae; order Holophagales; family Holophagaceae; genus Geothrix; species Geothrix campi. Next base: position 449,371 of record NZ_JANHMP010000003.1, read on the forward strand.
TGCGGTAGATCAACTCCTTGCACGCCTCGCACTTGATCCAGAGGCCCTCGGGCACCCGGACGGTCTTTTCTTCGACGGCGGTCTTCTGTTGACGCTTCTTGACGAACCAGGACATGAAAACTCCTACCGGCCCTTGGCCGGACCTTGCTTGAGGGCCTCGAAGAGCCGGTCCAGCTCCGCCTCGCTGCCATAGTGCATCACCAGGGCACCGGCCTTGCCCTTGGCCTTGATTTCAACCCGGGTGCCCCAGGACTGGGTCAGCTCCTCGGCGGCCGCCTTGATGAACAACTCCTGGGGATGCTTCTTCCTTCCCCCCTTGGCCTTGGCCTGCTTCAGGAGTTGCTGGATGCGGGCCTCCAGGGCGCGCACGCTGAGCTGCTGCGCCACGACCTCGTGGGCCAGTTGCTCCTGGAGTCGGGGCTCGGGAACGCCAAGCAGCACCTTCGCATGGCCGGTGCTGAGGCGACCATGGGCCACGTCCGCCTTCAACTCCGCGGGAAGGCGCAGCAGGCGCAGGGTGTTGGCCACCTGCGGGCGGGACTTGCCCACCCGATCCGCCACCTGCTCCTGGGTGAGGCGCAGATGCTCACCCAGCTGCCAGTAGGCGGTGGCCTCCTCGATCGGGTTGAGCTCCTGCCGTTGGATGTTCTCCACCAGGGCGAACTCCAGCAACCGGTCGTCCGGCACTTCCTTGATGACCACGGGGGCCATGGCGAGTCCTGCCAGACGCGCGGCCCGCCAGCGGCGCTCGCCGGCGATGATCTCGAACTGCTCGCCGACCTTGCGCACGACGATGGGTTGCACCATGCCGTGCTGCTTCAGGCTTTCCGCCAGTTCGGACAGCGCCGCCTCGTCGAAATGGGTGCGGGGCTGGGCACGGTTCGGCACCATGCTGCCCAGGGGCAACTCCCGCTGGTTGGCATCCTCGGGGGCCATCTGGCTCATGAGCGAAGTGAGTCCCCGGCCCAGGGCCGGACGCTTCAGCTGGGTCATCAGGCTTCCCTCCTCGCGGGGATCTCCAGACCCAGCCATTCCTTCGCGAGGCTGAGGTAGGCCTGGGCGCCCTTGGAGCGCAGGTCATAGAAGGCCACCGGCTTGCCGTGGCTGGGCGCCTCGGCGAGCCGGATGTTGCGGGGGATCATGGTCTGGAAGACCTTGCCCGGGAAGGCGTGGCGCACCTCGTTGGCCACCGCGGCACCCAGGTTGGTGCGCTCCTCGGCCATGGTGAGCAGGATCCCGCCGAGCTGCAGACGGGGATTCGGCCCGGCCTGGATGCGGCGCAGGGTCTCGGTCAATTCCGCCAAGCCATCGAGGGCGAAGAACTCGCAGGGCATGGGGACGATCACCTCGTCCGCGGCTGTCAGCGCGTTCAGAGTGATCATGCCGAGGCTGGGGGGCGGATCGATGAGGATGTAATCGAAGCGGTCCATGAGTGGGGCCAGACCCTGCTTCAGCACCTGGAGCTGGGGCAGCTCGAAGAGTTCGAACTCCAGTTGCGCGAGATCCTTCCCGGCAGGAATCACCTGCATCATGGGAACCTCGGTGCTCAACAGCAGTGCTTCGGCGGGCGCGCCCTTCATCAGCGCGTAGGCACCGGCGCGATGATCCGGCTTGGGGAAGCCCAGGCCCGTGGTGCTGTGGCCCTGGGGATCGAAGTCCACCAGCAGCACCATCTTCTCCATCATCGCGAGGGACGCGGCGAGGTTGATGGCCGTGGTGGTCTTGCCCACCCCGCCCTTCTGGTTCGCCAGAGCCACCACCCGGGCGCGCATCAGGCGGCCCTCATCTTCGCGCAGGCGCTGATCAAACCACGCATCTCGACATCCCCTCGGGTGTGGAACATGCCAGTCTAGCAGGTCGGGTTCCACGGCGAAGAGGCCGTGTGGTCAGGGCCGGAGCGAGGGATCAGGTTGCACGTGGCCCAGCCGCCGGACCGGGCCGGAAAGCCACAAGTCGCGCCACCCGCCACCCGCCTCCGGGACGAGGGTCACGGAAACGTCCTCGCCGCTGGCCGTGTGGAGACGCCACTCGGAGGGTCCGTCCGTGTGGGCCAGCCAGGCGGCGGCGACGGCACATCCAGTTCCGCAGCAGAGGGTCTCCCCTTCGACGCCGCGCTCCCAGGATCGGATCTTCGCCTCGCCTGGCGCGATCACCTCGATCACGTTCACGTTCGTGCCGCCGGGGATTGCGGCGTGGTGGCGCAATGGAGGGGCGAAGACCGGAAGGTCCACGTCCGCCACCGAAGCCACCCGCAGCACGAGCTGAGGATTGCCGATCCACCCGAAGCCCGCGGGCAGATCCATGGCGAGAGGAACGGAACGCAAACCGAAGCCTTCGCCCTCCGGCATGTGGATGCCCACGTCCTGGCCCCGTCGGCGAAGGAGAATGTGCTCGCCGTTGGAGATCACCTCGAGCAGAGCCGCCTGCGGAGCTCCGGGGACGACCAGGGCCGCCCTGCTACCATTGGAACAAAATGACTTAGCACCATCTGTGTCCCAGTGTTCGAGGATCCAGGGACCCTTTTCCGGCCTTTGCATCAAAAAAAGGCCATCTAAACCGAACCCCCGCCCCCGAGGACAGAGCACCTTGGCCCAATCCGAGCCTGTACAGTCTTTAACCTCGTCCACCCAGAGGTAGCCGAATACGTTGCCGGCCGCGGAGGCGAGGAAGAGATCCAACCTATTTCTCGCGGCTTCCGAAGGTGTACACGGTCTCGCCGGGCCGTGCGTAGCCCTGGCGGCGGGCCAGGGCCTCCATCAGTTCGGGGTCCTTGGCGGCGAGGCGCTGGACCTCCTCCAGCAACTCGCGGTTGCGCCGGTTGAGTTCCACCAGGCGCGCGCGAGTCGCGACCAGCTCGCCCTCACGCTTCCGCAGCTCGGGCAGACCCCCCTGGGAGAACAGCAGAGCCATCAGGGACAGGAAGCCGGAGGCTCCGAGCACGCCCCACAGGGTGGAGGACTTCAGGAGCCAGTTGGCGTTCATGCCGAGGTCCTCCTAGCTGAGGCGGGATCCAAAGGCCTCACGCCCCGCATAGCGGGCCGCGGCTCCCAGCTCCCACTCGATCTGGAGCAGGCGGTTGTACTTGGCGATCCGATCCGTGCGGCAGGGCGCGCCGGTCTTGATCTGTCCTGCACCGGTGGCGACCGCCAGATCCGCGATGAAGCTATCCTCGGTCTCACCGCTACGGTGGCTGATGACAGCCCGGTAGCCGGCCTTGTGGGCCATGTCCACAGCCCGGAGCGTCTCGGTGACGGTGCCGATCTGGTTCAGCTTGATGAGGATGGCGTTGGCCACCTCCTCCTGGATGGCTTTGGCGAGGAGGACGGGGTTGGTGACGAAGATGTCATCCCCCACCAGCTGGGTCTTGGCCCCCATGGCATTCGTCTGGGCCTTCCAGCCCTTCCAGTCGCCTTCGGCGAACCCGTCCTCGATGGAGATGATCGGATGCCGGGAGACGAGGCCCTCGTAGTACTCGACCAGCTGGGCCGGGGTCTTCTGGGTTCCATCCAGGGTGTAGGTCTTGCCCACCAGGAACTCGCTGGCGGCGCAATCCAGCGCCAGGAAGACGTCCTTCCCCAGTTTGTAGCCGGCCTTCTTGACGGCTTCCCCGATCAATTCGAGGGCTTCTTCGTTGGAAGCCAGGTTCGGGGCGAAACCGCCTTCATCCCCCACGCCGGTGGATAGCTTGCGGGCCTTCAGGACCCCCTTCAGGGCGTGATAGACCTCGGCCCCCCAGCGGAGGGCCTCCCGGAAGCTGGGCGCGCCCACAGGCAGGACCATGAACTCCTGGATGTCCACGTTGTTGTCCGCGTGGGCACCCCCGTTGAGGATGTTCATCATCGGCACGGGCAGCAGTCGGGCGGAGGCGCCGCCGAGGTACCGGTACAGGGGCAGCCGAGAGGTCTTCGCCGCGGCATCCGCCAGGGCCATGGACACGCCCAGGATGGCGTTCGCGCCCAGGCGGCCCTTGTTGTCGGTCCCGTCCAGGTCGCACATCAGCTCGTCGAGCTCGGCCTGCTGGAAGGGATCCATGCCCTGGAGGGCCTGGGCCAGCTCCACATTGACCGCATCCACGGCGCCGAGCACCCCCTTGCCGAGGTAGCGCTTCTTGTCGCCGTCTCTCCGCTCCAGGGCCTCCCGGCTGCCTGTCGAGGCACCGGAGGGGACGAGGGCCTGGCCAACGGTCCCATCAGAGAGCTCGATCCGGGCCAGAACCGTGGGGTTCCCCCGGCTGTCGAGGACTTCGAGGGCAGAGACGCGTTCGATGGTGATCATGGCGGCACCCGGCTCAGAGAGGCGCGCTGGCGCGCCTCTCTGATGTTAGCCAGGTTGTGTAGATGGGTTCCGTGGAAACCGTCTACTTCTTCGTAGCCTTCTTCGGCGCGGCCTTCTTCACGACCTTCTTGGCGGCCGGCTTCTTGGCGGCGGCCTTCTTCGGCGCGGCCTTCTTCACGACCTTCTTGGCGGCCGGCTTCTTGGCAGCGGCCTTCTTCGGCGCGGCCTTCTTCACGGCCTTCTTGACGACCTTCTTGGCAGCGGCCTTCTTCGGCGCGGCCTTCTTGGCGGCGGCCTTCTTCGGCGCGGCCTTCTTCACGGCCTTCTTCGGCGCGGCCTTCTTGGCGGCAGCCTTCTTCGGCGCGGCCTTCTTCACGGTCTTCTTGGCGGCCGGCTTCTTGGCGGCGGCCTTCTTCGGCGCGGCCTTCTTCACGGCTTTCTTGGCGGCCGGCTTCTTGGCGGCGGCCTTCTTCTTGGGCGCAGCCTTCTTCGCAGCCGGCTTCTTGGCGGCGGGCTTCGCGGCCGCGGGGGCGGCAGGGGTGGCGACCATGTTGGTCAGTTCGGCCATGGGTGGCTCCTTTACGCCCTTTTGGGCGAGGTTGGAAGGGGTCGTGCGGGAAGATGGCTTGCCAGTAGCACCTTTTGTGCCAAGTTGGGTCGCGTCTTTCCGCTGGGTGGATATGCGTTCCTTGGCTGCGGCAGCAGCCGCGGGGGGATGCGCCGCATCGGCGGCTGAGCCGGTCTTGCCCTTGGGCTTCGCGGCTTTTTTCGGAGGCTCGACACCTGCCAGGATCTGCGCCAGGCGCTTGCCGGGATAATAGTCATCAAGGAGGGCGTCGCCGATCAGCAGCCCATGGATGCCCAGGGCCTCCATCTGCTTGATCTGATCCAGCCGGTGGATGCCGCCCTCGACCAGTTTCAGGCAACTCTTGGGGATCTTCTTCACCAGGGCCACGGCCTGGTCCCAGGACGCTTCCCAGGTATCGAGGTTGCGCCCCACGGCGCAGATGATGTCGGCCCCGGCCTCCACCGCCCGCTGCAGCTCGCCTTCGGAAGTCACTTCAACCACCACGTCGAGACCCTTGCTGGTGGCGAACTTCAGAAGCGTCTCCAGCCGGTCCTGGCTCAGGAGGGCGGGCATGAGGTAGATCGCGTCCGCGCCGAGGATCTTGCTTTCCTCGACCTGGTATTCCTCGAAGATGAAATCGCGGCGGATCAGGGGCAGCTTCACCTGGCTGCGAACCTCGGACAGGTGCTTGTCCTCGCCGTGATAGAGGAACTTATCCGTGGCGATGGACAGGGCCCGTGCCCCGTTTTCGGCCAGGCTCTTGGCGTGAGTGGAGGCCTTGTACGCCTCCCGGACCTGTCCCCGGCCCGGATCGCCCCCGGCAACTTCACCCAAAATAGTGATTCCAGGCTGGCTGAGCTCTTCCTTCAAGGAATGATGACCCTTGTAGGCATCTTTCACCGCCACGGGGCCCCTCTGCTTCTTGATTTCCACATCGAGGGCCTTGAAGATGGCGACTTTCTTTAGCATTTCCCACGCTCCAAATCTCAGATACCTCGCTGCTGGCCCTATGGGGAAGATGATCGGTCGTTTTTCCTCTGATTCAACATCAAACCAGTGATTTGGATGAGGTCAACAGAGAAATCTTCAAAATCTTCATTTTTTTTGACGCTACCTCCCCACCTTCACCCCATTCGTTTCCGCCTTCGTGAACCCGGATCCGGATGACCGTTCTCCGCAAACGGTGCCGCCAATCCAGAATCGCGCTCGAACTCCCGTTGACCTGTATCTTCGTGAAACCGCTCCAACACTCACTTCGCGTCGTTCAGTGCGGGAACACCCCGCCTCCACTCCGCGCGAATCCCGGGGCGGGAAACGCACCGCAAGGCGATGGGCCTGCCCGAGGGGTCGTGCCCCGCGTCGCCGCCTCCGCCTGCTATCCTTCAGCCCGCGCCTTCCACCCCGGGGCCCAGTGCACACGGCCCTTGGGGCCCCACCGGAAGCATCGAGAGGCTCCCATGACGATCCACGTGCTCGACCACCCCCTGGTGCATCACAAGCTCTCCCTCATCCGTGACCGGAAGACCCCGGGAAGCCTCTTCCGGTCGCTCATTGAAGAGGTGGGACTGATCCTCGCGACCGAATCGACGCGCAACCTTCCCGTGGAATCGGTTGTCGTGGAGACACCGCTGGAACGCACGGGCACGCTTCGACTGAAGTCGCTGGATCCCGTGCTGGTGCCAGTCTTGCGGGCGGGCCTCGGCCTCCTTCCATCGTTCCTCAAGCTGCTGCCGACGGCGAAGGTGGGCCATCTCGGGCTCTACCGTGACCACGACTCGCTCGTGCCCGTCCCCTATTACCGAAACTTCCCCCCCATGCTTGAAGCCCGCCCGGTCTTCGTGCTGGATCCCATGCTGGCCACCGGCGGCAGCGCCTCCGAGGCCGTGCGGCAGCTCAAGAGTGCGGGAGCGGTGAACCTGACCCTCGTCTCCCTGCTCGCGGCCCCCGAGGGCCTGGAGCGGCTCCATGCAGACCATCCGGACCTGTCCATCGTCGTCGGCGCCGTGGACCGCCAGCTCAACGAGAAGGGCTACATCCTTCCGGGACTCGGCGACGCGGGGGATCGGCTGTTCGGAACGGCCTAGGCGGTGCTGGAGGAACGCCCTCGAACCACCGCACCATCAGCCATCAAGCCTTTTCGCGCCCGAGCATGGCCCGCAGGCGCCCCATGATCCCGCCTTCACTGCGGGCTGTATCCGGGCTGCTTTCTCCTTCCAGATCGGAAGGGACCGCCACCGAGGGATCCAACTCGAGCGCGCGGCGGAAGCAGCCTTGGGCGTTGGCGTGGAATCCCTTGCGGTGATAGAGCTCGCCCATGAGGGCCCAAGGCTCGGCGGCTCGCGGCCGGATGCGTGAGGCCACCTGGAGCGCCTCGACCGCGCGCGTGGACCACGCTGGATTCCCCAGCCGCAACCGACCGAGCAGCAGCCAGGTCTCGTACGCCGCGGGGGAATCCCCGTCCAGCTTGATGGACTGCTCCAGGGCCCGGATGGCCTCGCTCGTCCGATCCTGCATCACATAGGACTTGGCCTTCACCAGCAGGTGGTGAGCCCGATCCAGCGATGGAAGCGAATCCTCGTCGGCCGTGGAATGAAGCAGGGGCAGGACCGAGGGGGTGGGTTCGGAAAAGGCCCGCTCCATGTCCTCCGGCGGTAGCGGCGGCAGCGAGCGCGGCGTCCGCGCCCGGGGAGGAGGAAAGGCTTCTTCCTCGATCAGCAGGATCGGCTCTGAATCCGCCTCGGCCACCGGGATGGGCTCGAACACGGGCTCCGATACCTCCTGGGGTTCGGGCGCCGGTGTGGGTGCGGCAGGTTCCTTCGGCAGCAGCGGAAGCTCGCCCCGAACGAGGTTCAAGCCGCCCAGAGCCCACAGGGTGGAGACCAGCCGCGCGGATTCTTCGGGGGATAGACCGGAGATTGAACCGATGGTCTCGTAGCCGAGGGGCTCTGAGCCCAACAGGGACAGGGCGTAGGCGAGGGTGGGCGTGAGCGGCAGGTCGCTGAGGGATTCCAGGAGATCGGCCGGCGCCTCCCACCGCCAGTCCGGCTCGCTGCGGAACATCTCCACCAGTTCGCGATCGATCTTGGCGCTCTGGAAGATGTCCCACACGAGCCGCCGGTGATCCAGCCAGAACTGGAGATCCCCGCTGAGGTTGTCTTCCAGCACGCCGGGAACCCAGGTCATCTTGAGGATCGTGTGTTCCATGGCGTGGAGCAGGACCGACTCCAGCAGCTCGTGGAGATGCCTGTCCCGCTCGACCACGGTCATGAGCCCGCCCTGCACCACACGGTCCCCCATGCGGGAGCCTTCACCGTCGGCCAGCATCTCCTTGAGGGAGGCCATGTCGAGCACCCCCCGGCGGATGAGGAAGTTCCCGAACTGCTCTCCGACCGCATCGCTGCGCAGGTAGACAAGATCACCCCCGCGCCAGTAGAGCCTGCGGGTGCCGTCATTCTGTTCGAGCACCAGCTCGCCTTCGGCCCGCTGCTGATGCAGCGATCCCATGAGGGCTGGCAGGAAGTGTCGAAGGCGGACTTCGGGCACCGGTGGCTCCGGAGGATGGATTCAAGTTTGCATGTTCCTTGCCAGGGCGCCAGCCCAAACGGAGGCCCGGCATGCCGCATTATCCCTAGTCCCTTGGCCCAGGAGAGGACAGGACCTATGCTGTCCCTCCATCCTCATTACCTCCCGGGGGACGTTCCCATGTTCGAGAAGCTCGGCAAATTCGAGATCAGGCGCGTCCTTGGGAACGGCGCCATGGGCGAGGTCTACCTCGGCGTCGATCCCTCCATCGGTCGGGAGGTGGCTATCAAGACCATTCTCCCGGCGGCCGCCCAGGGCGGCGAGGCCAAGGAGCGGTTCGCGCGGGAGGCGCGGGCCGCCGGCGTGTTGAATCACCCGAACCTTGTCACCATCTATGAGTTCGGAGAAGACCAGGGCGTGCTCTATATCGCCATGGAGTATGTGAAGGGCCACGACCTGGACGAGCTGCTCCAGGAGCAGTCCCTGAGCCGCTCCGAGGCCCTTGAGGTGCTGGCCCAGGTCTGTGATGGCCTCGGCTTCGCCCACCGCCAGCACATCGTCCACCGCGACATCAAGCCCACGAATGTCCGCGTGCAACGCGACGGGCGGCGCCTGCACGCCAAGGTCATGGACTTCGGCGTGGCGAAGATCAGCAACTCCGACATGACGGCCACCGGCATGGTCATGGGGACCGTGAGCTACATGGCGCCCGAGTACATCCGCACGGGGAAGCCCGATCCCCGCAGCGACCTCTTCGCCGTGGGCGTGATGCTCTACGAGTCCCTCAGCGGGCGCAAGCCCTTCTCGGGCGACACCACCCCCACCGTCCTCTACAAGATCGTGAACGAACCCCCGGATCCCATCGAGACCGAGAAGCTCCAGGGCATCGGCCCCGCCATCCGTTCGGTGCTGGACCGCTCCCTGGCCAAAAATCCCGACGAGCGTTTCCAGACCGCGGAAGACCTCGCCAAGGCCTTGCGCGCCGCGAAAGACCCCTCCTGGACCGGCCAGTTGGAAGAGGCTACCTCCCTCCTCCAGGCCGCCGCGCCCACCGCGCCCGCCAGGCCGGCCATGCCCGCCCCTTCGGCCCCCACCCTGCCGGCTCCGGTGGTTCCGGCCTCCCCGGTGGTCGCGGCCGCCCCGGCCAGGCCCGCCGGTGGGAAGCGCGGAGTCTGGCTGGGCCTCGCGGCCCTGCTCCTGGCGGGCGCCGCTGGCACCGGCTGGTGGGCCCTCCACCGGACCAGCGCCCCGGCTACCGACGCCGCGCCCACCCTCCCCGGCCCGGCCGAACCCGCCACCGAGGCCTCCCGTCCGACGGCTGGAGCCGCCAACCCTGCCACCGGAGGCGGCACGGCCCAGCAGGAGACGAAGGGGAAACCCGAGTCTTCACGGTCATCCCTGGGCGCGGAGGCCGGGGTGGCAGAAGCCCGCAAGCAGGACACTGGGCCAATCGGAGCCAAGCCAGCGGAACGCCGCGCCGCGGAGCCCCGGGCCATCGACCAGCCCGAGCTCTACCAGCCCGAGAAGCTCGACAAGCTGCAGACCCACGAACGGCTGAACCTCGGCAATGTCTCCATGAGCGAGGCCATCCAGCTCGCCGACAAGGACCCTGACAAGGCCATCCACGGCTTCCGGCAAGCCATCAAGGCTGACCCGTACAATGTGAACGCCCACGCCTGGCTGGCGACGGTGCTCCATGATCAGGGCCGCACCGGAGAGTTCGTCCAGGAGCTTCGCGAGGCCCGCCGCCAGGGCCTCCTGGGACAGATGGCCGCGCGGAACATCCGGTTCCGGACCGCCCTCAACCAGGCGCGGTTCAACCGGAAACTTCCCCCGGACCTGGCGGATTGACCATGGTGAAACGCAGCGATGAGCTGGCCGCCCTGGAGGCCGGGCTGGGCTACCGGTTCTCGGACACCTCCCTCCTCCAGGAGGCCCTCACGCACACCTCCGCCGCCAAGGGCCGAGATAACCAGCGGCTGGAATTCCTCGGGGACGCCCTGCTGAATTTCTCGGTGGCCCTGCTGCTCCACCGGGAGCGACCGGATTGGCAGGAAGGCCCCATGAGCAAGTTCCGCGGCGTGCTGGTGCGCACGGACTCCCTGCACCAGTGGGCCCTGGATCTGGGGCTCGACCGCGCCTTGAGCGCCGTCCATCCGCGGAAGGCCCCACCCATGGGCCCCAAGCCCCTGGCGGACGCCCTGGAGGCCCTGCTGGCCGCAGTCTACCTGGACGCCCAGGCCTCCGGCCGGGATGGGAGCGCCGCCACCATGGCCCTGGTGGAGGCCCGTTTTCTGGAACCCATCCGCCAGGCCCACCCAGAGGCCTGGTCCCGCCTGGACCCCAAGACCACCCTCCAGGAAGCCGCCGCCCGGCTGGGTTTGCCTGCCCCGGTCTATACCCAGATTGCACAGTCCGGTCCGGGCCACGCGCCCCTCTTCACGGTGCGCGTCACCGTGGGCGATCTCGGCATCGAGGCGCAGGGCTCCTCCCGCAAGCGGGCAGAAAGCGATGCCGCCCGCCGGCTCCTCGATCTGTTGACGGAATCCTCACAGGCCTGACCCTTGCGTTACACTCCCATCTACCGGTCTACCGGGGTGTCCGCTTGAAGATCTACCCAACCTTGAACCTCCAGCATGGCCGTGTCATCCCCACCACGGGGCAGGGCGGCCCCTCTGCGGAAGCTCCCCTGGACCTCGCGGCCCGCCTTCTCGACGAGGGCGCCACCCGCATGGCCTTGGTGGATGTGGACGCCGCCATGGGCAAGGGCAACAACCGCGACCTCATCGCCCAGATCCTCCAGCGCTGCCAGGCCCGGGACCGCAAGGTCTGCATCCAGGTGGCCGGGGGCATCCGCAGCTCGGACCAGGCCCAGTTCTTCATCGACCAGGGCGCGGTCTGGCTCGTGGCAGGCACGATCCTCCACAAGTCCTCCCTCGTCTCCGAGCAGCTCATGGCGCGCTTCCAGCCCTTCCTCACCGCGGCCATCGATGCCCGCGGGGGCCAAGTGCACCGCTCAGGCTGGGTGGACACCGCCAACCTGAGCGCCCTTGATCTCGCCCTGCGGGCCAAGGCCTACGGGTTCAAGCGGCTGCTCTTCGTGGACATTCCCGAAGTGCCCGGCGCCGATCCCGACTTCGCCACCGCCGAAGCCCTGGCCCTGGCCACGGGACTGCCTCTGGTCATGGGCGGCAGCATCACCTCCCTCCGGCACCTGGATGCGGCCCCCGCCCACCTCGGCCTCAAGGGCGCCCTGGTGGACGCCCTTCTTTTCCGTGAAGATCCTGGACTCCTGGCCCTCCTCCAAGCCGCCTGCGCCTGACTGGAGGGACCGTGACGGAAGCGAAAGGCGCGTTCCTCGCCAGTCTCACGGAATCCGAGCTGATCCACTTCCGTCATCTGGCTCTGGTACGGCCCCAGCTGCCCACGGAAAGCCAGGTCTACATGCTCGAGGGGCTGGCCCGGTCCCTGGCTTCCCCGCGCCTGCTGACCCTCATGGCCCGCACGCCGCATTGGTTGGCCCACTGGCCCATCCTCCTGGGCCTGGCCGAAAACGAAGCCACACCCGAAGCCATCCGCCGCGACTTGGAGATGGTGGTCTCCCTGTTCGACCAGATGCGGGAGATGGACAAGGCCCCTGCAGCCGAAAAGGACGACCGGGCCGAGGCGGTAAAGACCCTCTACTCCCAGCTGAAACCCGAACTGAAGCCCGTGGCCAAGCTGCTGGCGAAGCAGATCGCCAAGACCGTCTCGGCCACCGGCAACACCATGGAGCTGCCGCCACTGCCGGGCGAGGAGCCTGACTGGGAGGCCCTGGCGGTCCTGCCGGCGCCCCTTCCGCCGCAGGCTTCGGCCCCTGTCCTGCACAAAGAGGATCGCCTCACCCGGGCCCAGCAGACGGCCCAGCCGGATGAGCTCCTGGGCTTCCTCCTGGATGCGGATGGCGAGCTGCGCATGGCCGCCCTCCAGAACCCGCTGATCTCCGAGGACCTCATCTGCCGTGCCCTCAGCCAAAGCCCGGTGCCGGAATTCTTCGAGGATGTCTACGCCGAGGCCCGCTGGTACTTCCGGGAGCCCGTGCGGGAGAGCATCCAGGAAGCACCCGGCTGCCCCGCGGACCTCTCCCGGCGCTTGGCCCTCTCCAGCCATCTCGTGGCGGCGCTGGAGCAAGGTGCGGCGACCCCGGCCTCCCTCCGCCGCATCGTGAGCCTCTTCACCCAGCTGGAAGAAGGCGAGTACCAGTTCGTCACCTACTGGGCCAAGCGGCAGTCCCCGCATCTGCTGCGGGTGGTGAAGTACTTCTACGACCGTCTGGCGCGCCAGCGGTCCGGGCTTTCGTCCACCCTGCCCGAGCGCGGCGAGGATGGCCGCTGGGCCAGCATGGAGGAGCGGGTGTTCCTCGCCACCCAGGCCACCCAGGAGGATCAGATCATCCAGGTGCTCAAAGACCCCGACCCGCAGGTCTTCCGCCTGGCTCTGGAGAACCCCGCCCTCACGTCCCGGATGCTGGCCTCCACCCTGCCCATCCTGGACCGCGGCCGGGCCGAGGTGATCGCCGCCCACGCCACCTGGCAGGCCGACCCGCTGGTGGCCGAGACCCTGATCCACCATCCTCACTTGACAGAAGCCACGGCCCTCCGCCTCCTGACGAACCTGCCCGGCCTCAAGCCCGCCATCGAGATCCTGCGGGATCCCCGGCTCCAGCACCTGGAGGTCAAGCGCCGGGCCCTGGAAACCCTCCGCACCCTCTACCAGGGCATGGATGTCACTGAGCGGATCACGGCCCTCCGCACCTCCGGTGGCGAATTGATGCGCCACCTGCCCCAGGAGGTGCTCCAGGACGAGGAGACCCTGCGCCGCATGGTGTCCGACCGCCAGCTGGATCCGGGCATCCTCCTCCGGCTGGCCCGCAACAAGCTGACCCCCCGCGCCGTGCTGGAGCAGATCGCCAGCCACCCGGTACTCCTGGCCCACGCGGCGATCATGTCCGAGCTGCTGCTGAACCCCAAGACACCCCGGGAAGCCTCCGCCCGCATCTGGGGCCTGCTCTCCGAGGCCGAGCAGCAGCAACTCCTCCGCAGCCCGCACCTTCCCGCGACCCTGCGGACCCTCGGGTAAACGGCGGAGGCACCACCCCGTAGCCCAAGTCCAGGAGCCCCCATGCGCCGCCCCGCCGCCATTCTGATTCCCGCCGCGGTGGTTCTGCTCTGCCTGCCCTTCGCCGTCTCCTGCCGACCCAAGCCGCGCGTTCCAGGCTGGGTGCAAGCGGCACCGACCGATAGCGTGGCGGCGTTCTCCGGCGAAGCGGCCTGGATGCTCACCCACAAGGAGGTCCAGTCCCTCATTTCCCGGGATCCCATGGTGGAACGGGCCCTGGACCTCTTCCTCCAGAAGGCCCACATCAATCCGCGCACCGAGACCGGCCGGGTGACCTTCCATGTCATCGGCATGCCGCAGCAGGGCGAGCAGGATCTCCGCAAAGGCCTCGAGCATGTCCTCATCCAGCTGAACCAGTTCGCGGATCCGACGGCCCTCGTGGCGGCTCTTGCCGAGTCCTTTCCCCAGGAGGGGAGCCTGCGCCTTCAGGGTCGGGACTGGCCTCTGCATGTGATTCTCGACCTGGAAACCCAGGGGACGAAGGCTCACATCCGGGCCGCCAGTGACGAGAAGGGCCAGATCTGGATCGGGTCGCTGGAGGCCCTTCAGCGCATGGCCGCCAAGGACAGCCTCGCCAGCCAGCCGGACGCCGCACTCGCCGCCGAGTGGATCAGCGCCCGGGCTCCCTTCCAGGGCTACCTTCAACCCGAGGCCCTGCTGAGCGGCCTGCGCAGGAACCTGGAGGGCAGCTTCATCAAGGATCTGCCCCAGGGCGTCAACGCGCTCTTCTGGAGCATCACCCCGCCCACCGGGAAGGACCAGGCCATCCGCTTCGAACTGGCGCTGGCCGGCTCGGCCGAGGGCATCAACCAGGTCAGCCCGTGGTTGCAACGTCTGGTGGCCGCGGCCAACGCCGTGCAGGCCGCCCCCGGCGCGGCCCCCCAGTTGATGCAGGAGAAACACCGGGTGGGCCTGCGCTGCGCCCTCACCCCCGAGCAGCTCAAGCTGGTGATGGAGAAGCTGGGTCAGCCGGGTTTCTCCCTCACCCTCCCGGCCAGGACTCCCAAGGCATGAGCACGGCCCCATCCCAGCCCGCGGGCGCACCCGGCTCCCTTCCGGCGGAGACGGAGTCCCCCGAGTACTGGATGGCCCAGCTCAAGGCCGGCCGGGAGGAGGCCTTGGCCCACCTCATGGCCCGCTTCGAGCGGCCCCTCTGCGCCTTCCTCCACCGGCGCCTCCAGGGCGAGGCCGGGGTGGTCCAGGAGCTGGCCCAGGAGGTTTTTCTCAAGTGTCTCCAGCATTGCCAGCGGTTTGAGGAGGGTCGTCCCGTGGCTGCCTGGCTTTTTACGCTGGCGGCTAATGCGGCGACGGACCATCTGCGTAGACGGGGGCGAGAGGTATCCCCTCCCGAGACCTTTGACGCTCCGGACCCCCACCAGGCTTCACCCTGGGAATCCGTGGACCAAGGCAGGCGCATCCAGGCCCTTCGCGGAGCTCTGGACGGCCTCACCCCCCGCCAGCGGGCCATGGTGCTTGCCTACTACGTCCACGAACACCCGGTGAAACGGATCGCCCAGGATCTGGGCTGCGCCGAAGGCACCGTGAAAGCCACCCTGTTCCAAAGCCTCCAGAAACTCCGCAAGACCCTTGGACCCCAGCCATGACTCCCGCCGACCTCCATCGAACCGACCCCTGCCTCCTGGACGAGGCCCGGGGCTTCGAGTTGCTCGAGCAGCCCGAGCTCTGGCCGGAGGATCCGGCGCGGCAGGCCGAGCTGGCCGAGCTGCTGGAACTCCACCTGGCCCTGGGGAGTCACGGCCCGGCGTTGGCCGAGAGCCTGGCCCCCGCACCCCGCACCCGCTGGACCGGCGCATGGACTCTGACCGCCGCCGCCGTCCTCCTGGTGGCCCTGATCCCGGCCGCCTACACCATGCAGCGCACCCAGAGCCTCCGGGCCCAGGCCCGGGATACCGCCCGCCTGGAGCAGCTGGCCCGCAAGCGCACCCAGGACCGCGCCTGGATCGCCTTCTTCCGCCAGAGCTCCACCCTGCTTCAGGATTTCGAGCAGAATCCGGCCCTCTGCAAGAAGGGCGAGGAGGACCGCCGCCAGGAACGTGAAACCGCCCTCACCCTGCTGGAGGCCAGCCATCAGCTCGCCGCCCAGGGCGCCCCCCTCCAGGAAGCCGAGGCCATCCGCGCCAGCCTGCACACCTGGCTGTCCGAAGTGGCCTTCGAGGAGGACTGCCTCAGCGTCGAGCGCGCTCGCGAGCTCCGCCAGTGGGCCGCCGCCCACAACCTGGAGGGCCAGGCTGAGCGCATGGAGCGTCGCCTGAGGGGAGACGGCGCATGACCCTGGCTCTTCTGCTGGCCGTGGCCGCATGGATGACGCCCGCCTCACCTGAGCCTGTGGCCTTCGTGCTGGTGGCCCCGGAAAGTCACGCCGAGGCCCTGTTCCGCCAAGGGCGTGACCTTCGCTACGCCCAGCGCTGGTACCAGGCAGCCCAGGCCTACCGTTCGCTGATCCGGGAATTCCCCGGCTCGTCCCGGGTGCCGGACGCACGCTACTGGCTGGCCTCCAGCCTGGAGCAGGACCAGCGATGGGACGAAGCCGCCGACGCCTACACCGAATTTCTCGCGAAGCATCCCGACCAGCGGATGCTGGGCAAGGAAGCCCGTTTGAACCGCGTGCGCTGCTGGGGCATCCGCCAGTGGGACAGCGCCACGGCCCAGGCCGGCCTGGCCGGGGCCCTGTCCGATGAGCGCGAGGAGGTCCGCATCGCCGCCGCCCTCCAGTTGGCCAAGCGCCGAGACACCCGCGCCGTGCCCGTGCTCCAGGCCGGCCTTCGCGCGGATGTCTCCTCCGAGGCCTGCCGCCTCGCCCTGCAGGCCATGGGCATCCAGCCCCAGGCCGCGGGCCCCGCCCAGGGTCGTTTCCTGGTGATCCGCGTGAAGGAGCGGGCCAAGTCCGAGGCTCTGACTGTGCGGCTGACCCTGGGCCTCGCCCGGGCCGTGGGCGGCTACCTTTCGGACGAGCAGCTGCGCCAGGCCCGCAAGAAGGGCGTGGACCTGGAGCGCCTCATGGACCAGGCCATCAACTCCCCCAAGGGCACGGAACTCTTCAGCCTCGATGACGGCAAGAGCACGGTCACGGTGACCGTCGAATAGCCCTCCGTGACGGCGGAGTAGGCGGGGTCGGATAAGCTGGTCGCTGACCATGTCGAGACTCCTGCGTTTCTTCAACGACCACCTCCGTGCCCATGCGCCCCTCATCGCGGGGGCCTCGCTGCTGCTGCTGCTGGCAGGCCTCTGCCAGGGCGCCCTCATCGCCTCCATCAAGTTCGTGTTCGATGATGGCAAGGCCCACGCCATGGGCATCGCCCAGGGGGGCCTCTTCGGCCAGCTCGAGCACCTGCGGGCCTGGGTCCTGGCCCACCTGCCCGAGGCCTCCGCCCTGCGCACGGGACTGCTGGTGCCCCTGGTGCTGGTCCTGCTCTTCGCCCTGAAGGGCTTCTTCACCTATGCCGGCACCCTGCTCATGGTCCGCAGCGGCATCCGCGCCACCCAGGCCTTCCGCGAGCGGCTCTTCGCCCACCTGCTGACCCAGGAGCCGGCCTTCTTCCAGAAGCATCCCGTGGGCGAGCTGATCACCCGCAGCATCAGCGACGTGGGCGCCGTGCAGGGCATCGCCAGCAACCAGCTGGCGGAGGCGGTCCGCGAGATCTGCGTGGCCCTCACCATGCTGGCCACCGTCCTCTACATGGACTGGAAGCTGAGCCTCACCCTGTTCCTGGCCGGCCCACTGGTGGTGCTGCCCGTGAAGCGCCTCAGCCAGCGCATCCGCAAGGTGAACCACCGGAACCAGGAGGCCTCCAGCCGCCTGCTCCAGCGCCTGAAGGAAGTGTTCAGCAACATCCGCGTGGTCCAGGCCTTCGCCCGCGAATCCTACGAGGTGAGCCGCTTCCAGGTGCAGAACCACGAACTCTACCGGCTGGGCATGAAGAGCGCCCGGGCCTCGGCTCTCTCCACCCCGATCATGGAGCTGGTGGGGGGCTTCCTGCTGGCGGGCCTCGCCGCCTACGCCGCAGGGCGCTTCAAGGCCGGCACCCTCACCACCGAGAACTTCCTCACCTATATCCTGGCCATCTACGCCCTCTACGATCCCCTCCGCCGGCTCACCAAGCTCAACAACGAGATCCAGGTGGCCTCCGCCAGCCTGGACCGAGTCTATTCCATGCTGGACCGGAAGCCAGAGCTGCCCGTGAGCCCCAACCCGAAGCCTGTGCCTGCGCGGCCGAGCCTCCTCCGCTTCGAGGGCGTGGAGTTCGCCTACGATGACAAGCACCCGGTCCTGCGCGGCATCGACCTCGAAGTGCGCGCGGGCGAGACCGTGGCCCTGGTGGGCGGCAGCGGGGGTGGCAAGACCACCCTCGTGAACCTGGTGCCCCGCTTCTTCGATCCCACCGCCGGACGCATCACCCTCGACGGCCTCGACCTCCGCGACCTCGATCCCCGTGAACTCCGCAAGATCATCGGCATCGTCACCCAGGAGACCCTGCTCTTCATGGACACGGTGCACGACAACATCGCCTACGGCAAGCAGGCCAGCCGCGAGGCGGTCATCGTGGCCGCCAAGAAGGCCCACGCCCACGACTTCGTCGTGAGCCTGCCCCATGGCTACGACACCCCCCTGGCGGAGACCGGCTCCAGCCTCAGTGGCGGCCAGCGCCAGCGCCTCGCCATCGCCCGGGCCCTGCTGCAGGACCCACCCATCCTCATCCTCGACGAGGCCACCAGCGCACTCGACACCGAAAGCGAGCGGGCCGTGCAGGCCGCCCTGGAAACCCTCATGCAGGACCGCACCACCCTCGTCATCGCCCACCGCCTCAGCACCATCCAGCGGGCCACCCGCATCTGCGCCATGAAGCAGGGCCGCATCGTCGAGCAGGGTACCCACGACGATCTGCTCGCCCGGCATGGCGAGTACGCGCGCCTGCACAGGCTGCAGTTCGCTGAAGCCTGATGCTCCGTTCCGCCTTCCACTTCGACCTGCCCCCGGGACTCATCGCGCAACACCCGACCCCGGACCGGGACGGGGCGCGGCTCCTGGTGGTGGATGCGCGGACGGGCACCTGGTCCCACCGCGCCATCCGCGATCTGCCGGAGCTCGTGCCTGCTGGCAGCCTCTGCGTGCCCAACGACGTGCGGGTCCGCCACGCGCGCCTCTTCCTGCGGCGGGCCGGCGGCGGAGCGGGCGAGGCTCTGCTGTTGCGCAGCCTCGGCGGCGGCACCTTCGAGGCCATGGTGAAGCCCGGCGCGCGCCTGAAGCCCGGAGCCTCGGCCGCCGTGGTGGATCCCGTCTCCGGCGTGGAGCTGGCCCGCCTCGATATCGTGGGCACCCTGCCCGAGGGTCTGCGCGCCGCACGGGTCCACGCCGAGCACGGCCTGGACTGGGACGAGATCGACCGCATCGGCCGCCTGCCGCTCCCGCCCTACATCGAACACCTGGCGGAAGCGGAGGACGAAACCCGCTACCAGACGGTCTTCGCGGCCCGGGAGGGCGAAGCGGTGGCCGCCCCCACCGCGGGCCTCCACTTCACGCCGGAGCTCATCCACGCGCTGCAGGCCCGCGGCTGCGGGTGGCACCCGGTGCGGCTCCACGTGGGCCTGGGCACTTTCCGGCCCATGACCGCCGAGCGCCTCGAGGATCACGCCATGCACGAGGAGCGCTTCGAGATCCCCGTGGCCACTGCGGCCGTCCTGGAGCCCGTGTTCCGGGACCGGTCACGGCCCGTGGTGTGCGTGGGAACCACCTCGCTGCGCACCCTCGAAGGAGCCTGGGATGGCTCCCGCCTCGCCAGGGAAGGCGCCACCCGGCTGTTCATCACGCCCGGCTACCGGCTGCGCACCGCGGACCACCTGCTCACCAACTTCCACCTACCGGAAAGCACCCTCTTCGTGCTGGTGTCGGCGCTGCTGGGCCTCGAGCTCGCCCAGGCCGCCTACGCAGAGGCCGTCCGCGAGCGGTACCGGTTCTTCAGCTATGGCGACGCAATGCTGATCCTGAATGCCCGCCCGGGCCCTTCTCTTTGATGGTCGGAGGCCTGGCGTCGGATGTGGGCTCTGCCCGCGTCTGGCGCGGGGGCCAGGGGGGACGCAGAGGCCGCTGGCGGCCGGGCGGTCCCACCTGACTAGAGGTAGTCTACGAACTGGTGGATCACGGGGATGCGGTGCTTCTTGCCCTTCGTGGCCTGGAGGATGCTCGTCACGGACATGCCCAGGCACCAGAGCAGCCACAGGGGCATGAAGAAACGCACCGAGATGGTCCCGAAGATGGGGAACAGCCCCAGGATGAGCATGGCCAGCGTCACAGCGCATTCCGCGAAGGCCAGGATGACGCCCTGGCGGGCGTGCCAGAGCAGTTCCGAATCCTCGCGGTTCCGCATGTAGGGCAGGAAGGCCCAGGGCCCCGCGTAGCATAGGATCAGGTCTCGCAGGCGCTCCCCTACATAGAGGGGAGTCGGGGCATCCAGGGGCACGGCAACCTCCGGAACGAGGATAGCGCAAGAGGGGAGGCTACCGTCCCCGCAGGACCACTAGCAACGCCATGAGGAGCACCACCACGGCATAGCTCTGCTTCAGCTTCACCCCCTGGACGCGAGTGGCCACGCGGGCTCCCCCCAGGGCGCCCACGGCAAAGCCCACGGCCACGCCGGCGATGACCACCCAGGGCAGGCCCCCCTGGGCCTTGGCGTACACGTACACGCCGGGCAGGCCGATGGGCGGCAGCAGCATCATGAGGCTCGTAAGCTGAGTCTCGTGCTGGGTCATGCGGAAGCGGGAGGCCAACAGGGGGATCACCACCACCGCCCCGCCCAGCCCCGTGAGGCCCGACACCACCCCCGCCAGCAGGCCGATGGGCAACCCGGCGGTCCAGAGTCCCGAGGAGAGGTCCAGCGGCGCCACGGTCCGATCCACGGGCGGGGGCTCATGCCGAAAGAAGGTCTTGAAGGCCAGGAACACGAGAAAGGCGGCGTAACTCCAGCGCAGGGGCTCCGAGGGGATGAGGTTCGCCACCCGGGCCCCGCCGTAGATGCCGAAGAGGAAGGCCAGCACCAGCACCCCCACCAGGCGCAGGCTGGTATGGATGCCGCGACTGCGGTACTGGAGCACCGCGGGCAGCCCCGTGGGCAGCAGCATGGCCGCCAGGGTGGCGCCCTGGGCGCGGTGCTGATCCAGGTGGAGCACCAGACCCAGCAGAGGCACCATCACCACGCCGCCCCCCACCCCGAAGAGACCCGACAGCAGGCCTCCGCAGAGGCCGGTGCCCAGGCCCGCCACCAGGTGATTCACATCCGGGCTCACGATGCCTCCAAGGGGTGGGCCTCGAAGAAGGCCCAGATGAGGTGGGAGGCGGAGAGATCCTTCGCGGGGAGATCCGCATCCGGCGCATAGCGCCGCCCGCCGGGCCAGGCGTGGCCCATGCCCCGCACCGTCCAGAAGCCCACCTCGCAGCCTCCGCCCGACCACAGGTCCAGGGTGTGCGCCTCGAGGGCATCCCGGAAGGGGCCCTCTGAACAACCCATGAGGGCGGCCCATCGGGCCACGCCCTCGGGCGCCGGCAGGGCCGGGACCGGGCGCCCCCGGGAGCCCACACCGCCGCCGTAGGGAATGTGCTGGTCCTCCGTGCCGTGGAAGCTGAGGGTGGGCACGGGCCGGGCCGGAGCCGGGCCCCAGACCGGCGCCCCGGCGACGGTCGCGATGGCGGCCACCCAGGGCGCCTCCAGGGCCAGCCGGTAGGCCATGCGGGCCCCGTTGGAGAAGCCCGCCACGAAGACGCGCCGGGGGTCCACTGGGGCGTGGCGGCGCACCCGCTCCACGGCCGCCGTCAGGAAGGCCACGTCGTCGGTGCCGGTGTGTCTGGCGCAGCCCAGGCCCGGCCCCACGTTCCAGGCGGCCCCCCGGGCCGGATCCTCCGTGCCCGCCTCACCCAGAGCCTGGGGGTAGGCCACCCGGAAGCCCCGCTCATCCGCCAGGCGGCTCAGACCCGAGAAGGCGGCCATGAGGCGGCCCGTGCCGCCGGTGCCATGGAGGGCCAGCACCAGGGGCAGCTCGCGCCCCGGAGATCCTGGAGGATCGTGGACCAGGATCCCCCTGGGCCCGCCCTCCCCTTCGAGCTTCAGCTGGTGGCTCCGGCCCTGCTGCAAGGTCCCCCCTCCCCGGATTCTGGGCCCCCCTGTGTTCCAATGGAAGCCAGGGAGGCCTCGGTGCAGGTTCAGCTCAACCAGGATGTGGTGCTCGACAGCCGGCGGGCCGTGTGGCTGCCCCGGCAGAAGACGCTGGTCCTGGCGGACCTCTTCTTCGGCATGGGGGCCGCCCGCCGCCGCCGTCCGGACCCTCTGCCCCCCCCGCAGCAGACGGAGATCTGGGAGCGGGTGTTCAGCCTCATCGACGACTACGCCCCCGCCCAGATCGCCCTGCTGGGCGATCTCAAGCCCAGCCAGGGCACCGTGGAAGGCGACGAGGCCGACGAGCTGCGCACCATCTTCCGCAAGCTCAAGGGAGGCGGACGGCAGGTGGTGCAGGTGGTGGGCCACCCGGACCGCAGCATGGGCCCCGCCCTGGAAGGCACCGGCATCGAGCCCGTGGAGCAACACCGGGTGGGCCCCTTCACCCTGATGCACCGCCGCCGCATTTTCGTCTATCCCCGCCACGACTCGCCCCAGGGCTTCTGGATCAACGGTGGCGTCCATCCCCTCTTTGCCGTGCCCAATCCCGGCCCGGCGGCGGAGGCGGACTGGATGCGGCTCCCCGCCTTCCTCTACACGGGCTTCGCCCTGGTGATGCCGCCCTTCGTGAGCTATGCCCAGGGCTTCGAGGTCATCCAGGCCGAGCGTCTGCCCCGCCAGGCGCGGGCCTGGAAACTGCTGGCGGACCGCCTGAGCCCCCTGGAACTGGCGGAGCTCCCCCCGGCCCCCGAACACCTGCGCACCCTCACCCGCCCTCCCCGCAAGGGCGCTCCCAAGAGCGGGGAATAGCGGCGGGCTACTTCTTCTTCGCTTTGGGCATGGGGGCTCCGCCACGAAGGCTGCGGCCATCGTCCAGGACCAGTTCCCAGCCCAGCCGGTCGCCCTTCTTGAGGCCGATGCGCTTGAAGGTGCCCGCGGCAAACTCGATGAAATGCCGCGCGGAGACATGTCCCCCGTAGGTCGGGCAGTCATCGCCGCGCATGGGACTGCACGGAGGCACACGTTCGGCCGTTTCCACCACGCGGCCGTCGGCGTCCACCCAGGCCACGTCCAGGGCGATGAGGCAGTTCTTCATCCAGATGGCGTGGTCGCCGTCCTCGCCGTAGACGAAGAACATGCAGCGATCCTTGGCTAGGCTCTGGCGGTACATCAGGCCCTTCGCCTTCTCCTGATCCGTGGCCGCCACCTCGGCCATGAAGGCCGTCTGCTTGAAGGCCACGGTACCCCCGCCGCCCGCCAGCAGGGGCAGGGACAGCAGGGCGGCGAACAGCAGGCGCATGGGAACTCCTTGAAGCTCATTATCCAATGAAGTGTCCGGTGGCGCGCAAAAGCTCCCGGAGCCCATGATACCCCGGCCTCCACCGGCTTCTGCCCGGGTCAGCCGGCGGCTCCGCCGAGCCAGTCCGCGATGCGCGCCACATCCGCCTCCGTGTGGAAACCATGGAAGGCCACCCGCAGGTAGCCCTCGCGCACGGAGGCGAAGATGCCCTGGCGGAAGCCTGCCTTCAGCACGGCCTCCAGGCGCCCGGCTCCGCCCCCCTCGTGGTGGAGGGCCAGGAAGGAGCCCAGCCGGCCCGCCTCCAGCAGACCCTGCAGCCGGTCGCATTCCCCGGCCCAGGCCGAGGGCTTCAGGGCCTCCAGGAGCCGGGCCTGCAGCGTGGCGACATGGGCGGCGATGGCCGGGACCCCCGCCCCGTTGATCAGGCGGAGGGACTCCAGGAGGGCCGAGGCCTGCAGCAGGTTCGGCCCGCCCGGCTCCAGTGCCCGGCCGTCCGGCAGCCACGCCCGGGCGAAATCCGTGGACGGCCGCGAGAAGTCCGTGGCCTGCTCCACCGACAACCAGGTGCCGGAGGGCGCCAGGGCCTGCCTGAACCCTTCGTCCGTCCAGAGGAAGCCCATGCCCTGGGGCGCCAGCAGGCCCTTGTGGCCGCCGGAGGCGAAGGCGGAGAGGCCCGCAAGGTCCACGGGCACCGTGCCTGCCGCCTGGATGCCGTCCACCACCAGGTGGACCCCACGCTCACGGCAGGCGTTCCCGAGGCGCTGAAGGTCCAGCTTCAGGCCATCCTGGAACCGCACCCAGGAGAGTGCCAGGATGCGGGTGCGGGGGCCGAGGGCCGCGATGAGCCGGGCCTCGGGGTCCGCATCGGCCCTGGGCGGCCGGCTCGACCAGGCGTCCGCTCCGGACTGGTGCCCTTCCCAGAGAGGAACCTCGCGGAAGGCCACACCTCGCGCCTTCAGGGCCAGCCAGGGCCAGGCGTTGGAGGGGAACTCCCCCAGGGGCGCCAGCACCTCGTCGCCCGGTAGCCATGGAAAACCCTGCGCCACGGTAACGAGTCCCGTGGAGGTGCTGGGACTCAGGCTGATGTCTTCGGGGCGGCCGCCCAGCAGGGCCGCGGCCTCCGCACGGACCGCCGCGGGGATCCCCTGGAAGTCCTCCTGCCAGCGCACTTCCCAGGGCCGCAGCTCCTTGTGCATGAAGGCTCTCACCACGCGCAGGGTGGCTCGGGGCACCGGCCCCTCGGAGCAGTGCATGACCCAGAGATGCTCCCGATCGAGGTGGAACAGGGCGGGATTGAGGGGAGGCGCGCTCATCCCTTCCCGGAGCTCAGCAGGGCCTTGAGGCCCACGGGATAGATCGGCTCCACCACGGATCGCACGGCGGCGGCGTACTGCTGGATCTCCCACTGGGCGTGGCTGTCCGTCCGCAGGCGGATGAAGTGGGCCACGGCCTGGAGGCTCACGGTCCAGTAGACCTCGGAGTAGAGTCCCACGGGCAGCACGCAGCGGGCCTGCTCGCGGCAGACGCCCAGCGAGAGTAGCTCCTTGTAGTGGGCCACGGCCCCCCGGCAGCTTTCCAGGTAGCTCGCCATGGCCCGGGCGCGGTTCGCCTCGTCGATCTCCCCCTCGCTGCCCTGCTTATTGACCTTGGCCTGCTTCCGGAAGGCCGCGGGCACGAAGAACTCGTCCTCGGGGAACTCCACGTAGCGGCCGCTGATCTCGTTGAACTCCGAGCCGATGCGGTGCTTCATCCATTGGCGGAATACGAAGATGGGCGCCTTCACGTGCAGCGTCAGCGCCGTGTGCCGGAAGGGCGAGGTGTGCTCATGCTCCGCCAGGTAGCCGATCAGCTTGGCATCGCCCTCCTCGAAGGCCTCCTTCCGCTTGCCGAAGGACACCCGCGCGGCGTTCACCACGGACAAGTCCGACCCCATGTGGTCGATGAGGCGGACGAAACCTTTGTCGAGGACTCGAATTTCTGGGCTGGCCATTCAGCTTCACTCCGCAATCCGGACAGTGTAGCCGTCCTCGCCGACGGCCCAGGCGGTCCCACTTCCACGCGCGGTTAAATTCCATCCACGTTGGCCCCGGTGGCGTTATGCTTCGATGTTTCCCGCGAGGTCAACAATGAAAGGCCACCCCTGGTTCTTCAGAGCCGGCATTCTTGCCGCCACCTTGGCGCTGGCCCACTGCGGCGGCGGAGGGTCAGGTGGATCGAGCGCGCCAGCGGCCCCCGTGCAGGACGCTCCCACGTCCCTGGCCGTGGCCCTCAACCAACCTCCGGCCAGCTTCCACCTGACCTGGACCCGGCCTGCGACAGCCTTCGACGGGTACGAATTCGAATGCCGACTGGATGCTGGTACCTACGCCAAAATCCACGACGGGCTGATTCCGAACACCTGGGTCGAGGCCTACTACAACGCCGGCTCCAGCCTGACCGAACTAGCGTCCCTCTCCTTCAGGGCCAGGGTCATGCGGGAGGGGGTGCCCTCCGCCTACAGCAATGAGGCGAGCATCCGGACCGGCCTCCTGCCGCCCTATATGAACTATCCCTATGCCTCTGGAACCGGGGTCGGCGTCTCCTGGACCAACAACAGCAAGGTGGCCGACACCCTCAAGCTCGAACGTGGGGTCGGGAATGGCGGAAGCACCACCTGGACGGTCATCCTGAACGTGCCCTTCGGAACCACTTCATGGCTCGACCGGAACACCCCGGAGGGCGCCTCCTGCTCCTACCGTGTGACCTACAGCAAGGGCCAGGATTCGGCCCAGGCCACATCCTCGCCGGTGACCACTCTCATGGTCGCCCCCACCCAGCTCACGGCCACGCCCCTGGTGGAGGGGGTCACGCTCTCCTGGCAGAACCCCAGCAAGGTGGCCACGGATGTCGCCGTCATGCGGGCCACGGGATTGGATTCCTATGCGTCCTATCAGCAGGTCGCGCTCCTTCCGGTTGGAACCCAGACCTACACCGACTCTCAGCTCGCCACGGGCTACTACACCTACCGCCTGGAGAACCGGAAGACGGGGGCCAGCACCGCCTTTTCAGATCCGGTGCAGGTCGTCACCCTCCCGCCGCAGAACGGGGCGTCGGTCGCCCCCATGATCCTGACCCTACCCCAAGCGGACATCATCCGTCGCAGCAGCCAGGGCGCGTGGTTCCTTTCCGGTTCGTACTCCTACAACGTCGCGGTCCGGGAGCCTTCGGGCACGGGCTGGGTCGACTATGTGCCCAGCAACGCCCAGTCGTGGGCCTCTCCCTACTTCCTGCTGGACAGTCAGGACAGGCCCCACTTGGTCTACACGCGTCCCGTAGTCCAGGGGGCCCCGGAAGTCGCCCTCATGCACGCCTGGAGGGGCGCGGCGGGTTGGCAGTCCGAGGAGATCGCCCGCCGGACCCTCTACTCTTCTTCCGCCATGGGCGGCTATACCTTCGCCTTGGATGCGGGCGACCGGCTGCATGTCCTCTGGCTGAACTCGGGCGGAAATGCCTCCGACCTGGAATACGCCACCAAGGACAACGGCGGAACCTGGGTCCCCGAAGCCCCGGTCACCTTCACCACCCAATCCAGCCTTGGGACCTACCGGCTAGTCCTGGACCCCACAGGCCAGCCGCATGTCCTGGTGGGGGCTTGGCAGGAACTCTTCCACCTCACCCGTGCCGCCGGCACTTGGAGTTCGGAATCCATTCAAGCCCCGGGGGTCAGCGTCGGCTGGTACGATTTCCTGGGCGGCGTGGCCGCGGGGCCTGACTCCATCATGGTCCTTGCAAGCAGGGCCCACCAACCCTACGACGGGAGCTACGACCTGATGGTGTACCGGAAAAAGGCCGGCACCTGGCTGCCCGAAGAGATCGCCCTGACCACGTCCGGCTATTCATCCTTCAACGGGACCCTTGCGGCCAGCAATGACGGCACCCGCTTCGGGCTCTACTACCAGACCAACGGTGGCGCCATGCTGCGCGTATGGACAGATGGCATCTGGGCCTCCACCTTGGTCGGACCCAACAACTATGGCACGCCACTTCTCGGGTTCGGCGCGGCCAACAAGCTCTACCTCCTGGTGCATGCAGGCTGGGGCAGCAGTTCAAACACCTACCCCTTCGTCCTCTACCAGGAACAGCCCTGATCCGAAGGGTTCGATCCCGAAGGGCCCGGGAAACCGGGCCCTTCGGCTTTCTGCGCAGCCATGGGAGAATGAACCCTCGGCCCCGTGAAACCGCCGGTTGACTTGCACCAGCCAGGAGGTGCGGGCTCTTTCCCCGGAGACACGGATACAGTTCTTCTTCGCCCCTCAGGGCTCAGAGCCGTAAGCCACTGGCTCCTTCACCAGCCTGTCTCGCATTCAGCCATCCTCTTCCGGAGTCATCCATGCAGTTTTTTATCGACACCGCCAACATCGACGAGATCAAGCGCATCAACGCCTTGGGAGTGCTGGACGGGGTGACCACCAACCCCAGCCTCATCGCCAAGGAGACGGGCAAGCCCTTCGAGCAGATCATCGCGGAGATCTGCGGCATCGTGGACGGCCCCATCAGCGCCGAGGTCATCGGCCTGGAGGCCCCCGGCATGATCGAGGAGGGCCGCCGCCTTTCGAAGATCCACAAGAACGTCGTGGTGAAGTTGCCCCTGATCGCTGAGGGCCTCAAGGCCTGCAAGGCGCTCTCATCCGAGGGCATCCACACCAACGTGACCCTCTGCTTCAGCGCGACCCAGGCCCTCATGGCCGCCAAGGCCGGCGCCACCTACGTCTCCCCCTTCGTGGGCCGCCTGGACGACATCAACCTGGACGGCATGGAGCTCATCCGGGAGATCGTGGCCATCTTCGACAACTACGGCTTCGACACCCAGTGCCTGGCCGCCAGCATCCGCCAGCCCCGCCACGTCACCGACGCGGCCCTGGCAGGCGCCCACGTGGCCACCATCCCCACCAAGGTCTTCGATCAGATGCTGAAGCACCCCCTCACGGACAAGGGCGTGGAAGGCTTCCTCGCTGATTGGAAAAAGAGCGGGCGATGATCCGCCCCAACCGGCTGGCCATCGCCGCCCTCCTGGCGCTGGGCGCCACCGCACTGCTGGCCCAGGCGCCCCCCGTGCCTGCCGCCACCCTGGCGGTCGCCGCCCCGGTCGTGGTGGCCACTCCTGCCCCGCACCCCGACTGCGTCTTCTGCCGCATCGTAGCGGGCACGGCCCCATCGCGGAAGGTGTACGAGAACCAGTACGTGCTGGCCTTCTGGGACATCCGGCCCCGGGCGAAGGTCCACCTGCTTGTGATCCCCAAGCAGCACGTGGCCAGCCTCAAGGAACTGGATGATCTGTCCGTGGAAACCCGGGCGGCCCTGCTCAGCGCCTGCGTGAAGGTGGCCAAGGACCAGGGCATCCTCGAGGACGGCTTCCGGCTCATCTCGAATTCGGGCACCAACGCCAGCCAGAGCGTCTTCCACCTCCACTTCCATGTGGTGGGCGGGGAGCGGCTCCGGGAAGACGCCATCACGAAGGATCCGGTCGGCCGCTGAGCCCGCCCGGAAAGTTCGCCCAACCTGTAGCCAAGCCCTTGTGTCACGGGGTATTGTTCCTCCATCTGTCCTTTCCTGACCCTTGGGTCCGGACCCAGGTGCGAGTCACCAGCTTGTTCGTCCCCTGGTCCGGAGCCTCGCCCTTCACCCAGGAGCCTCCATGCGTCTCCGCACTCCCCTCCGTTCCCTCCTCCTCTGCGCCGGCCTGATGCCCGGGCTCCTGGCCGCCGACGGCCCCACCCTGACCACGCCCCTGGTGTGGAAGCCGACGTCGAAGCTCCTGGATTCCACGGGAACCCTCAACCTCACGCCCTTCACGGGCAAGAAGATCGTCTTCCTGCCCATCACGGACACCCGCAAGGACAAGGCCGTGATCGGCGAGAACCAGGAGAAGGCCCAGGTGCGCTACGTGAGCACCTCGGATGATGTCCCGGCCTACCTGGCCAAGCAGATGCTCGAGCAGATGCAAGGCGTCGGCCTCCCGGTCGTGGACAAGCCCACCGCGGGCAGCCCTGTCGTCAGCTGTGAACTGGTCCGGTTTTCCGTCATCGAGACCGGCACCTACCAGGGTGAGCTGAGGCTCATCGTCCAGGTGAAGGCCGGAGAGAAGGTGGTCTGGCGGGGCATGGTGTCGGGCAAGGCCACTCGGTTCGGCCGCTCCTACAAGCTGGAGAACTACCACGAAGTGCTCAGTGACACCGTGATGGATGTCCTCACCCGCCTCCTGTCGGACGAGGTCTTCATGAGCGTCCTGGCCGGCAAGGCCATGGTCGTGGCCATTCCCTAAGCAAACCCATTCCCGCCGCCCGGCCCCCGGGGACCACCGATGCCCCACACCTTCAAGATCCCCCTCCTTAGGGCTTCGGTCTGGTCTCAGGAGGGGCCGGGCACCTCCTCTCCATTCCTGGACCGGGCCGCGGGGCCCCCGGACGTGGCCTTCCTCGACCCCCTGATCCGGCGGCGTCTCAGTCCCCTGGGTCGGGCCATGCTGCATTGCGCGCACCGGGTCACGGGCGACCTGGGGCCGATGCCCTCGGTGTTCACCTCCCGGCACGGCGAGGCGGTCCGCACTCTGCCCGTGCTGGAGGATCTGGCCGAGGGCCTTCCCCCCTCGCCCACGCAGTTCTCCATGAATGTCCACAACGCCACGGCCGGCATCTGGTCCATCGCGCGCCGGGACCCGAGCCCCTCCCTCTCGCTGGCCGCCGGCCCCGAGACCTTCGGCTGTGGGCTGGTCGAAGCCCACGCCATCCATGTCGCGAAGCCGGGAACGCCCGTGCTTCTCGTCCACGGGGATGCCCCGCTGCCCCCCCTGCTCGCCACCTTCGACGAGAATCCCCTCCCCCTCCACGCTCTGGCCCTGCTGATCGGCCTCCCCGCGGTCCACCACCTGATCCTGACCTGGTCGCCCGAAGCCCGCCCGCCGGGACCACGAGAGGGTCCCAGCGCCCTCGACTTCGAGGCACCCGGGGGGCCCTGGGCCACGGCGGATGGCGCCTGGGCCTGGCGCGTGGAGTAGCACCATGCGCCGGTTCATCAAGATCCCCGCCAGCGCCGTGGGGTTCACGGCCCTGGGGGTCGGCGGGATCCTCTTCTCGCTGCTGGGGCTCCCTCTGCTGCGGCTGTGCCCCGGCGGACCTTCCGCCCTGCAGAGACGCACGCGCTGGGTCATCCACCGGTTCTTCAAGGCGATGGTCTGGTTCCTCTCCACGGCGGGGCTGTTCCAGCTCCGGACCGAGGGTCTGCCGGAGCGCCAGGCCCTGGACGGCACCCTGATCCTGGCTACGCACCCCGGTTACCTCGACGTCGTCCTGCTGCTTTCCCTCCTCGAGCAGCTGACCTGTGTGGTGAAGGTCGGCATCTGGACCAACCCGCTCTTCGGCGGAGTGGTGCGGGCCGCGGGGTACATCCCCGCTCTGGGGCCGGAATCCGCCATCGACCTGGGCACCCGGGCGTTGGAGCGGGGCGAGGCCCTGCTGCTCTTCCCCGAAGGCACCCGGACCGATCCGGGTCAGCCGCATGTCTTCCATCGGGGGGCGGCCCACCTGGCTCTGCGGCGCGGCACCCCCATACTTCCCCTCTTCATCACTTGCAGCCCGCCCTTGCTGGTCAAGGGTCACCGCTGGTTCGAGATCCCCCGGGAATCATGCGATTATTGCATTCGAGCCGCCGAGCCGCTGGACCTACCCTGGTCGGACCTTGAGGGTCTACCCGCCCCCCTGGCAGCCCGGAAGCTGACCCGCTGGCTCGAAGGCCGGTTCAACCAGGAAACATCCCATGCAGGACATCACGCCGATCGAGATCAAGCAGTTCATCGTCCGGACCCTTGACCTCGAAGACATCCGGCCCGAGGAAATCGGCGACGAGCAGCTCCTGTTCAAGGATGGCCTCGGCCTCGACTCCATCGACGCCTTCGAACTGGGCCTGGCCTTGAAGAAGGCCTACCGGCTCAACCTCGAAAGCGAGGAGACCTCCACCTTCGCCCACCATTTCCGCACGGCCGCCAGCCTCGCGGCATTCGTCTCGAGCCACCGCCAGGTGACCATCTGAACTCCGGAGTACCCCCCATGGTGATGACCGAGCAGGACATCCTCGTCAAGCTGCGCGAAGTCCTTTCGGACTCTTTCGAACTCGATCCCGAAGCCATCCACCTCGATTCGCACTTGTTCAAGGACCTCGACCTGGACAGCATCGACGCCGTCGAGCTCGCCATCCAGCTCCAGGAGTTCACGGGTCGCCGCGTGAGCGCCCAGGACTTCAAGGATGTGCGGACCGTGGGGGACGTGGTGGCGGCGATCCACAAGATGCTGTCGTGATCCCCTTCCCCCAGGCGCTGAAGGCGCTGCCTTCCACCCCCGGGGGATACTCGCTGCTTGTGGAACCCGGGCACCCGGCCTTCTCCGGCCACTTCCCTGGCCAGCCCGTCCTGTCCGGCCTCATCCAGGTCGATTGGGCCGCCCGCCTCGGGCAGGAGGCCTTCGGCCCCCTGGGCACCTTCCAGGGCTTGGAGCACCTGAAGTTCCAGGCCCCCATCCTTCCGGACGAGCCCCTGGAACTGCATCTGGACTGGGTTCCGACGACTGGGCTGCTGCGATTCAGGTACCACGGAACCCACGGACAAAAATCCCGGGGAACCCTCGTCTTCACCGCGGCCCCATGAGCTTCCGCCCCTGCCTCGTGGTCCCGGTGTACAACCCGGGCCCTGCCCTGGGCCGGACCCTCGATGCCCTCCTGGCCTGCGGGCACCCGCTCTTCGTCCACGACGACGGAAGCGATGAGGCTACCCGACGCCAGCTCGAGGACGCCGCCACGGCCCATCCAGGCCTCCATCTGTCCCGGTGGGCCGGGAACCGGGGCAAGGGTGCCGCCGTGGTGGAAGCCTTCCGCAGAGCCCAGGCGGAAGGCTTCACGCATGCCCTCCAGGTGGATGCGGACGGCCAGCACGACGTGGGCGCCATCGCCGCCTTCCTGACCCTGGGCGAGGCGCGCCCCGAGGCTGTCATCGCGGGGGTTCCCGTCTACGACGGCTCCGTGCCCGCGGCGCGGAAGTACGGGCGGTGGTTCACCCACGCCTGGGTCTGGCTGGAGACCCTCTCCTTCGACATCGGGGACTCCCTCTGCGGCTTCCGCCTCTACCCCCTCGAAGCCATGGGCCGGCTCCTTTCGCGCACCGCGCTGCCCGCCCGCATGGACTTCGATACGGCCGCCATCGTGCGCCTCCACTGGGAGGGCGTGCCGGTGGTGAACGCCCCGGTCCGGGTGGTCTACCCGGAAGACGGCGTCTCCCACTTCCACCTGCTTCGCGACAACCTGCGGCTGACCCGGATGCACACTCGGCTGGTGCTGGGCATGCTCCGCCGCCTGCCAACCCTGGTCGCACGGCGCTTGCGCCGAGGCACCCCCCAGGACCACCAGTGGACCAGGATCCAGGAACGGGGCACCGCCCTCGGCCTGCGGGCCGCCCACCTGGTCTTCCGCTTGACCGGCGCCCGCGGCCTCCGCTGGCTCACCGAGCTCCTGGCCGTCTACTTCTTCCTGACGGGCCGTGCCGCGCGCCGGGCCTCGGGTCAGTACCTCGACCGCCTCTTCCGGCATGCGGGGCCGCTCCCGGGCCTGCCCGCGAAGCCCGGCCTTCACGCCCAGTACCGGCACATCCGGACCTTCGCCCTGTCCTACGTGGACCGCTTCCTGGCCTGGATGGACGCCAGCGATGCCGAGCTGGTCTTCCCTGAAGAACAGGCCTTCCAGGCGCTCATCCACTCCGGCCGCGGCGCCCTCTTCCTCAGCGCCCATCTGGGCAACCTCGACATGCTGCGGGGGCTCGGCGCCGCCCGCGGCGTCCCCGGCCTGAACGCCGTGATCTACTCCGAGCACGTCATCCGCTTCCAGGAACTGTTGGGCCGGATTAATCCCCGCTACACGGCGAACCTCATCCACGTGGCGGAGGCCGGGCCCGAGACCGCGATGCTGCTGGAGGAACGCATCGCCCGCGGAGAGAGCCTCTTCATCGTCGGGGATCGCCCCCCGGCCTCCGAGAACGGGCGCACCCTGGACATCCCCTTCCTGGGCCGCGAGGCCCCCTTCCCCATCGGCCCCCTCTTCCTGGCGCACCTGCTCCAGTGCCCCGTCTACCTCTTCTTCTGCGTCAAGGAGGGCACACGGTACCGCATCCACATGGAGCCCTTCGCCGAGCGCGTGGACCTGCCCCGCAAGGGCAGGGAGGCCGCGCTCCGGACCTGGCTGGAGCGCTATGCCCAGGCCGTCGAGGCCCGCTGCCGGGAGACGCCGTTCCAGTGGTTTAATTTCTATGACTTCTGGGGAGAGGCGAGGCCCCTTCCACCCCCGCCGACCGCACCGCCCGCCTGATCCTCGACCATGACCTTCCTGCAGACCTCCGTGCCCCTGGAAATCCCCTTCCACGATGTGGATTCCATGGGGATCGTCTGGCATGGGCACTACCTGAAATACTTCGAGATCGCGCGCACCGCCCTCATGCGCCGCGCCGGCCTGGATGTGGCGGACATGCTGGCCACCGGGTGCGCCTGGCCCGTGGTCACCTGCGAGGTGAAGTACATCCGCCCCCTCCGCTACGGTCAGCGGATCCTGGTGGAGGCCCGCCTCGAGGAGTACGAGTTCCGCATCGGCATCGCCTACACCGTGCGCGACGAGGCCACCGGCGAGCGCCTCACGCGGGGCCGCACCCGCCAGCTGCCCATCGATTCCACCACCGGAGAGCTTTGCCCGGGCACCCCTCCCGGCATGATTGCCGCCATCGAGCGGGCGCTCGGATGATATCGACCGCCGCGCCCTGCTACCTCTCCGCCCTGGGTCTCGTGAACGCGCTGGGCCGGGGGAAGCGCGACGTGGCCGCCGG
The DNA here is from genome assembly GCF_024609265.1 of Geothrix campi. Taxonomy (GTDB): domain Bacteria; phylum Acidobacteriota; class Holophagae; order Holophagales; family Holophagaceae; genus Geothrix; species Geothrix campi. The sequence goes on from NZ_JANHMP010000003.1 coordinate 483,246, forward strand.
CCTGCTGCGCGGAGACACCTCGGGAATGGTCGAGGAGGCGGGCTGGCTGCCGGGCCGGATGGCCCGGGTGGGCCGGGTCCGGGCTCCCCTGGAACCGCTGCCCAGCCGCTTCGCCGCGGATGATTCGCGAAACACCCGCCTGGCCCTGCTGGCCCTGGAGGAGATCCGCGAAGAGGTCGACCGGGAGATCCGCCGCCACGGTGCCCATCGCGTCGGGGTGGTGCTCGGCACCAGCACCTCGGGCATCGAAGCCGCCGAACGGGCCATCGCCCATCATCGGCAGCACCACGCCCTCCCCGACGACTTCCACTACCGTCAGCAGGAGATCGGTCGCCTGGCCCCTTTCCTGGCGGAGTATCTGGGGCTCCAGGGCCCCGCCCTCACCGTCTCCACGGCCTGCACCTCCGGCGGAAAGGCCCTGGTCACCGCCCGGAACCTGCTCCGCCTCGACCTCTGCGATGCCGTGGTCACGGGCGGCGCGGACTCCCTCTGCCGGCTGACCCTCAACGGGTTCGCCTCCCTGGAATCCGTCTCCCCGGCCTTGTGCAATCCCATGAGCCGGAACCGTGTTGGCATCAACGTGGGTGAAGGGGCGGCCTTCTTCATCCTCCGGAAGGAACCGGCGGCGGTGGCCCTGCTGGGGGCCGGCGCCTCCAGCGACGCCCACCACATCTCCTCGCCGGATCCCTCCGGCGCAGGCGCAGAGGCGGCCATGCGCGCGGCTCTGGCCGAGGCGGGTCCGGGTCTGGAGGTGGGCTACCTCAACCTGCATGCCACGGCCACACCGAAGAATGACGAAATGGAAAGCCGCGCCACCGCGGCCATCTTCCCTGATGGCATGGCCTGCAGCGGCACCAAGCCGCTCACCGGTCACCTCCTCGGCGCCGCCGCGGCCACGGAACTGGCGTTCTGCTGGCTCCTGGCGCAGCCGGACTGGAACCCCGAGGGCCTCCTGCCGCCCCATCGCTGGGATGGCGAGGCCGATCCCGACCTTCCCGCCCTCCGGCTCGCCGCTGATGGCGCCACCTTCCCGGGGACCCGGGTCTGCATGTCCAATGCCTTCGCCTTTGGCGGCAACAACCTCAGCCTGATCCTGGGGCCCGCCCGATGAACCCGGAGCCCCTCTCTCCGGAGGCGCTGCTACCGCATCGGGGGCCCTCACTGCTTCTGCGTCGCATCCTCGAAATCTCCGACGAGCACTGCCTCGCCCGCGTCCGCGTGGAACCGGGGGCCTGGTACTTGGACGAGCGAGGCTGCGCCCCTGCCTGGCTCGCCCTCGAATGGATGGCCCAAGCCGCGTCGGCCTTCAGCGGGAACCGCCATCTCCAGGCAGGGGGCGCGCCCCGGATCGGGTTCCTGCTGGGTTCCCGCCGCTTCGAAACGACGGTGCCGGTCTTCCCCGTCGGCTCCGAATTCGAGGTCGAGGCCAAGCTCATCTTCCTCGATGAGGCGGGCCCCAGCGCCTTCGCCTGCCGGGTGGGGAACGGGGCTGAGACCCTCGCCCGTGCTACGTTAAAAGCCATCGAAGTCCCATGAACGAACCCTCCTCCCAGCCCCTCAGAAACGCACTCGTCACGGGTGGCAGCGGCCGCATCGGCCGGGCCATCGCCCGTCAGCTGGCGCGGGACGGCTACCGCGTGACCGTGCATTGCCGCAGCCGCGCGGACGAGGCCCGGGCCGTGGTCGAAGCCATCCAGGCCGAGGGAGGCCGGGCGGACTGGATCGCCTTTGATGTGGCTGACCGGGCGGAAGCAGGGCGCGTCCTCGAAGCGAAGACCGCCGCCGACGGCCCCTACCACTGCATCGTCTGCAACGCGGGAATCACCCGGGACGGCGCCTTCCCGGCCCTCAGCGGCGAGGACTGGGACCAGGTCCTGGGCGTGGGGCTCGACGGCTTCTTCAATGTCGTCCAGCCGCTCCTCATCCCCATGATCAAGACCCGCAAGGGCGGCCGCATTGTCTGCATCTCCAGCGTCTCCGGCGTGGTCGGCAACCGCGGGCAGGTGAACTACAGTGCCGCCAAGGCTGGGCTCATCGGTGCCGCCAAGGCGCTGGCGGTCGAGGTCGCCAGTCGCGGCATCACCGTGAACTGTATCGCCCCCGGGCTCATCGAATCGGAGCTGGTGGACGAGCTGGTGTTCGAGCATGCCCTGAAGGCCATTCCCATGGGCCGGGTCGGCCAGCCCGAGGACGTGGCCACCCTCACGGGCTTCCTCTGTTCGGACGCGGCGGGCTACATCACCCGCCAGGTCATCGGGGTGAACGGGGGCATGGTCTGATGCGGCGTGTGGTGGTGACCGGCATGGGGGGCGTCACCCCCTTCGGCGAGACCTGGGAGGCCATCGACCGCGCGGTCTCCGCCGGGCGGAGCGGCGTGAAGGTCATGTCGGAGTGGGACCAGTACCCCGAGATCCAGACGCGCCTCGGCGTGCCCATCGAAGGCTTCGAGGTGCCAAGCCACTACCCACGGAAGATGGTGCGCTCCATGGGCCGCGTGGCTCTCCTGGGCGTCCGGGCCACCGAGCTGGCGCTGCAGGACGCCGGCCTCCTGGGTGACGCGGTCCTGCAGGGCGGGCGCGTCGGGGTGGCTTACGGCTCCTCCTTTGGCAGCGTCGACCCCATCGTGTCCCTTGGCCGCAGCCTGGCTTCGGGGCGGATCGGCGGGCTCAGCGCCACGGGCTACATCCAGGCCATGAGCCACACGGCCGCCGTCAACATCGGGGTGTACTTCGGCCTCACGGGTCGCGTCATTCCCACCAGCACTGCCTGCACCAGCAGCAGCCAAGCCATCGGCTACGCCTACGAATGCATCCGGGAGGGCCGTCAGACCATCATGATCTCCGGTGGATCTGATGAGCTGTCGATCTTCACTGCCGCCGTCTTCGACACCCTGTATGCCACCAGCCAGCGCAATGAGGCTCCCGACCAGTCACCCCGCCCCTTCGACCGGGACCGGGACGGCCTGGTGGTGGGGGAGGGTGGATGCACCCTGATCCTCGAGGACCGGGAGCACGCCTTGGCTCGCGGAGCCACGATCTACGCCGAGATCCGGGGGTTCGGAACCAACTCGGATGGCGCGCACATCACCCAGCCCCAGCGATCGACCATGGCCGAGACCATCCGCCTGGCCTTGGCCGATGCGGGCCTCCATCCCGACGCCATCGACTGGGTCAACGCCCATGGCACCGCCACGGAGTACGGGGATATCGCCGAAAGCCACGCCACCCGGGACGCCTTCCAGAGGCGGATCCCCATCACCTCCTTCAAGAGCTACATGGGGCACCCCCTGGGCGCCTGCGGGTCTCTGGAAGCCTGGATGGGCATCCAGATGTCCCGGGCCGGGCGCATCGCCCCCACCCTGAATCTGGTCGAACCCGATCCCCGCTGCGCCGACCTCGACTACCTCCAGTTCGCCCATCGCGAGATGGAAGCGGTCTGCTTCATCTCCAATAATTTCGCCTTTGGCGGGATCAACACCTCCCTCGTCTTCCAGTGCGGGGATTCGTGACCGAATCGTAAAGTGGCCCCGGTACCATGACCGATGGCTCGGATCGGGCCGGAGGTCTTGCATGGATGCCATCACGTCTGTCCTTCGCCGCTGTGAAATCTTCTCCGGGCTGTCCGACACGGATCTCGGCCTGATCGCCAAGGCCACCCGCCGGCGCGAAGCTCCCGCCGGGACCCGCCTCTTCACCCAGGGCGAACGCCGCAACGGCGCCACGGTCATCGCCGAAGGTCGCGTGGAGATCACCCGCGACAATGGCGACGGGGCCGAACCCGTGGTCATCCTCGGCCCCGGCGACGTGGCGGGGGAGCAGTCCTTCCTGGCACCCAGCACCCACTCCGCCACGGCCACCACCCTCACCTCGGCCGTGCTTCTGGATCTGGACCGCGAGGCGATCCTCCAGAACCTCAGCCAGGATGGCGCCGCAGCCATCGCCGTGCTCAGCAAGGTGGCCAACGTCCTCCATCAGCGCATCCTCTACTCGGCCACGCCCCGGACCGGGCGGGAGCAGGCCTACGCCAGCGGACGGACCCGCCGGGAATCGGACCTCCTCGGCCCCCTGGACGTGCCCGAGGACGCCCTCTTCGGCGTGCAGACCCTCCGGGCCGTCCACAACTTCCCCATCACGGGCACGCCCACTAGCCATTTCCCCGCCATGATCCGCGCCCTGGCCATGGTCAAGCAGGGCGCGGCCCGCGCCAATGCCCGCCTGGGCCTGCTGGATCCGGCCATCGCGGACGCCATCGACCGGGCCTCCCAGGAGATCATCGACGGCCACTGGCACGGCCACTTCCCCACGGACATGGTGCAGGGCGGCGCGGGCACCTCCACCAACATGAACGCCAACGAGGTGATCGCCAACCGGGCCCTGGAACTGCTGGGCCACAAGCGGGGCGACTACGCCCACTGCCACCCCAACGACCACGTGAACCTGGGGCAGAGCACCAACGACGTGTACCCCACGGCCCTGCGCCTCAGCACCATCTTCATGCTGAGGAACCTGCTGGACGCCATGGAGCGCCTGAAGGCGGCTCTGCACGCCAAGGGTCGCGAGTTCTCCGACGTCATCAAGATGGGTCGCACCCAGCTGCAGGATGCCGTGCCCATGACGCTCGGCCAGGAGTTCGAGGCGTACGCCATCACCACGGGCGAGGACATCCAGCGCCTGCAGGAGACCGCCCGGTTCTTCCTCGAAGTGAACATGGGCGGCACGGCCATCGGCACGGGCATTTGCGCCGACCCCCGCTATCCCCAGCTCGTGGTCGAGGAGCTGCGCAAGGTCACGGGTCTGGACATCGTCCTCGCCGAGAATCTCGTGGAGGCGACGCCGGATACCGGCGCCTTCGTCATGTTCTCGGGCGTGGTCAAGCGGGCCGCCGTGAAGCTCAGCAAACTCTGCAATGACCTGCGCCTGCTCAGCAGCGGCCCCCGCTGCGGCTTCGGCGAGCTCAACCTGCCCCCCATGCAGCCCGGCAGCAGCATCATGCCCGGCAAGGTGAACCCCGTGATCCCCGAGGTGGTGAACCAGGTGGCCTTCCAGGTCATCGGCAACGACCTCACCATCACCCTGGCCGCCGAGGCGGGCCAGCTGCAGCTCAACGTGATGGAGCCCATCCTGGCCTACAGCCTGGCCACCAGCATGCGCAACCTCACCGCCGCGGTGAATGTCCTCACCACCAAATGCATCGTGGGCATCACCGCCAACCGGGAGCGCTGCCTCGACCAGGTGGAGCACAGCATCGGCATCGTCACCGCCGTCATGCCCGCCATCGGCTACAAACGGGCCACCGAGGTGGCCAAGGAGGCCCTGGAGACCGGCCGGCCGGTCCGAGAGATCATCCTCCGCAAGGGCTTCCTGACCCCCGCGGAGCTGGACGAGGCCTTCAGCCTGGAGGCCATGACCCAGCCCAGGCCCATTCGATAGGGGCGAACTATCCCGGCATGGCATAACCTCCTCGCCGGGTCCCGGCCCCGGGGGCGCCAGCGGCGCCTCCTCCGCCACCCGGCGGTCGGTTAAACTGGCGGCTGATCCCCACGCGATCCGCTGCCAGTTTTCTGTACCCGGGAGTTCCCATGTCCCTCGAGAAGAAGATCGAGATCCTCAAGGCCAAGCACGCCCAGGCCCAGGCCGGGGGTGGCGAGGCCCGGATCCAGAAGCAGCACGAGGGCGGCAAGCTCACGGCCCGCGAGCGCATCGCCGCCTTCCTGGACGAGGGCTCCTTCGAAGAGATGGATGCCCTCATGGTCCACCGGGCCTGGGGCGTGGAGAAGATCCCCGGTGACGGCGTGGTGACGGGCTTCGGCCGCGTGGATGGCCGCCCCGTGGCCATCTTCGCCCAGGACTTCACCGTGTTCGGCGGCTCGCTCAGCGAGGCCTACGCCAAGAAGATCTGCAAGATCATGGACCTGGCCATGAAGGTGGGCTGCCCGGTGGTCGGCCTCAACGACAGCGGCGGCGCCCGCATCCAGGAGGGGGTGGTGAGCCTGGGTGGCTACGCGGACATCTTCCTGCGCAACACCCTGGCCTCGGGCGTCATCCCCCAGATCAGCCTCATCATGGGCCCCTGCGCCGGCGGCGCGGTGTACAGCCCCGCCATCACCGACTTCATCACCATGGTGAAGGGCACCAGCTACATGTTCGTGACGGGGCCCGATGTCATCAAGGCCGTCACCCATGAGGAGGTGACAAAGGAGGAACTGGGCGGTGCCAACACCCATGCCGCCAAGTCCGGCGTGGCCCACTTCGTCACTCCGAGCGACCTGGCGGCCCTGGCCCACACCCGCGAGCTCCTCTCCTTCCTGCCCAGCAACAACCTGGGCGAAGCCCCGCGCCGTGCCCCGGAGCACCAGATGCCCCTGGAGAACCCGGACCTGGACAAGGTGGTGCCGGACGATCCCAGCAAGCCCTACGACATCCGCGACATCATCCGCGGCGTGGTGGATGACGCCCACTTCTTCGAGGTGCACGAGGCCTTCGCGCCCAACCTGGTCGTGGGCTTCGCGCGCATCGACGGCCGCAGCGTGGGCATCGTGGCCAACCAGCCAGCCTTCTACGCCGGTGTGCTGGACATCTCCTCCAGCGAGAAGGGCGCCCGCTTCGTGCGCTTCTGCGACGCCTTCAACATCCCGCTGATCACCTTCGAGGACGTGCCGGGCTTCCTGCCGGGCGTCACCCAGGAGCACGGCGGCATCATCCGCCACGGCGCCAAGCTGCTCTTCGCCTTCTGCGAGGCCACGGTGCCCAAGATCACCATCATCACCCGCAAGGCCTACGGCGGTGCCTACTGCGTGATGGCCAGCAAGCACATCCGCACCGACTTCAACTTCGCCTACCCCACGGCCGAGATCGCCGTCATGGGCGCCGAGGGCGCCATGAACGTGCTGCACGGCAAGTCCATCGCCATCGCGCCGGATCCCACTGCCAAGAAGGCCGAGCTGGTGGCGGAGTACAACGAGAAGTTCGCCAACCCCTACATCGCGGCCGAGCACGGCTTCGTGGACGAGGTCATCCTTCCCCGCGAGACCCGCCAGAAGCTGGTCAAGGCCCTCGCCTTCCTGGAAACGAAGCGCGACACCATGCCCCCCAAGAAGCACGGCAACATTCCGCTGTAGGAAGCCACGCGGGAGTTGGACCCGGATGTGTCCTATCATGGCGCCACCCCGGGAGTTCCCATGCGTGCCGCCCTCCTCCTCTTCGCCACGCTCACCCTCGCCGCGCAGGACGAACGGGCCTTCATGGAATCCATGAACCGGCTCGAGCGGCAGGATCCCGCCGCGAAGAAGGATCTCGAGGACCAGAGCCCTCTCCGCGCCGCCGCCCTGGCCATGGATCCTGCCAAGGCGTCCGAAAAGGACCGCTATGCCGCCGCCACCTGGCTCTGGGCCACCAACCTGATCCGGGATTTCCACTACGGCAAGGAGCAGACCTACCTGCAGGCCGCCCGTGGCCAAACCGACCTGCTGAAGGCCTGGGCCCTGCTTGAGACCGTAGGGGGGGACCTGACCCGCTCCCGGGACAGCATCCGCCTGGAGCTGGCCTGGCGGCTGGTGGACGTGGACCGGATGCGGTCCGCCTATGCCGCCGTCTCCGCCCGCCCCGACCTGAATGTCCGCGAGCTCGTCCACTGCTTCTTCGTCTCCGCCCACCTCGGTGAATGGACCGCCATGAAGAAGCACGCCCAGGCGCTCAAGGCCCAGGGCGGGAAGCTGGAGGGTCTCCACGCCGCGGCCGAGAACACCCTGACGATGTTCGACTACGAATCGCTGCTCAAAGCCGTCGAGACCGGCCGTCCCGAGCGGACCGTCGGCCCCCTGGCCGTCCGGAGCTTCCGGATCACGAAGCAGCGGGTGAAGATTCAGCGCATCACCGGAAGCGACAAGACCCTCCTCAAGGAATCCGAGTCCTGGTCCAAGGACTGGGTGGCCAAGCCCGACGCCACCGCGGGCCTCCTCCAGGTCGGCGCCGCGGCCCACTGGGTCGAGGGCAGCGCCCAGCCGCCTGTGTCCGGTTTTTTCGACGGTGGTCGGCTCTATCTCGTCGGCTACCGGGAGACCCAGGGCGAGCCCAGCGATTCGGGTCGCCAGGAACAGATCTGGGACCTGCACCCCGACCCCCAGGCCTCCGGCCGGTGGCGCGGAACCAACACCCTCACGGCCTGGCGGGCGGGGACGGATCCGAAAACCGGGCCCGCGCTTCACATCATTTTCGATGTGGAGTGGGACATGCGCCCTTCTGAAACCTACCTCGAGTCTCCGTCCGTGGCTCCATCCATCCCCGTGAAATCCGGTTCCTGACCGGCCCTCCGGACGCCCCATGCGCCACGTGTTCCTCGACGACCAGGGTTCGGTACGCAACGGGTGGAAGGTTCTCGAATTCGCCGCCCTGCTCACCACCCTCGACTTCGCCAGCGCCCCCCTCGTCCAGCTGTGGCCGGCCGCCTGGCTGGTCATCCTCCCGGGCCGCTGGTTCGAGGTCGTCATCAGCCTTGTCGCCACCTGGCTCTGCCTGCGGACGGAAGGGAGTCCGCTGGCCGACGTCGGCCTCCGGCTCGATAGGCGGTTCCTGGCCGAGGTCGCCCTGGGCTCCCTGGGCGGGGCGGCGCTGATGTTGGCGACGGCCGGCCTCATCCACGGACTGGGAGGGTTCCACTTGGTTCGGGATCCGGGCACAGGGCCCGCCGCTCTGGCCATGGGCGCGTGGTCCTTCCTGGCGGTGGCCTGTTTCGAGGAAGTGCTCTTCCGCGGCTACGCCTTCCAGAGGGCCGTGCGGGGTCTGGGGTTCGGCGGCGCCCAGGCCGTCTTCGCCCTGGCCTTCGCCTACCTGCACTGGGACAACCCGGGCATGGTAGGCGCCACCAGGGCCTGGGCCACCTTGAACATCGCCCTGGCAGCCCTGCTGCTGGGCCTCTGCTGGCGGCGCACGGGCCGTCTGGCCCTCCCCATCGGCGTACACTTGGGCTGGAACTGGACCCAGGGCAACCTCCTCGGGTTCGGCGTGAGCGGCACCGAGGCCCCGGGCTGGTGGACCCCCGTCTTCCATGGCCGCCCCGAATGGCTCACGGGGGGCGCCTTCGGCCTGGAGGCCAGCGCGGCCTGCACCCTCGTCTGCGGCGTGGCGATCCTGGGGCTATGGGGATGGCGTGGCGTCAGCGGCGGTGTTTCCACAGCTTCGGAGTCTTGATCCCGGCGCCCATCACCAGGCGCATCTCGCTGGTGGGCACGAAGCCCATGCGCTGATAGAGACCCTCGGCCTCGAGGCTCGCGTGCAGCTCCATGATCTCCAACCCGAGCTCGCGGGCCAGGTCCAGGGCCGCATCCGTGAGGCGGGCGGCCAGGCCCTGGCGGCGATGCGAGGGTTCTGTGTAGATGTTGAAGAGGTAGCCCCGCACGGAGAGCGGCGTCACCGGCGTGGGGAGCGCCTCCTTCATCAGCATCAGCACGCCCGCCACGGGGCGGCCATCGTCCTCCATCAGGAAGCCGCGGCATTGACCCGTCACCAGCCAGTTCCGCAGCTGGACGCGGAAGGTCTCGGTCATGCGCCGCAGCCCCTCCTCGGAGCCGGCCTCCATGTCCCGGAACAGGGCCACGCGATGGGCCACATGGATCTCCAGATCCGCGGTCGAGGAGGGTCGGAGAGAGAGCTTCATGGAGTCAGTGTAGGCGCTATCCTGGGCCATGCACTATGCGGCCCTGGCCTCCGGTTCCAAGGGAAACTGCCACGCTCTTTCCGAGGGCGGCCTGACATTGCTCATCGATGCGGGCATCTCCCTGCTCCAGATCCGTCGCCGCCTGGAGGCCGTGAACCTGGATTCCGGGTCCGTGCGTGCCCTGGCTCTCACGCATGAGCACTCGGATCACATCGGCGCGGTGGGTGTGGTCCTCCGGCGCACCGACTGGGCCATCCTCGCTTCTGCCGCCACCCGCAAGGCCGTGGAGCGGATCCAGGGCATCGACATCCCCCCCTCGCGGTGGATCGAGGTGGAGGCCGGCCGACCCACAGACTGGGAGGGCTGGCGGGTGCTCCCCTTCGCCCTGCCCCATGACGCGGAAGATCCCGTGGCCTATCGGATCGAGGCCGGGGGGACGGCAACCGCCGTGGTGACCGACCTGGGCCACCCCACGGCCCTGGTGGCGGACCACCTCCAGGATCTGGACCTGTTGGTGCTGGAGGCCAACCATGATGTGGACATGCTGCGCGAGGGGGACTACCCGCCCCAGCTCAAGGCCCGCATCCTCAGCCGGGTCGGCCACCTGAGCAACGCAGCCATGGCGGAGCTGCTGGGCCGGGTGTTCTCTCCCCGGTTGAAGCAGGTGGTGCTGGCCCACCTGAGCGAAGCCAACAACGACCCGGGCTTGGCCCGCTTCGCCGCCGAGGAGATCCTCAGAGGCACCGAGGTGGCCCTGCACGTGGCCCACCAGCGGGATCCGCTTTCGCTCCCCCCCGCCGTGGCCTGAAGGGATCCGAATGTTCCGACGCGTCCTGCTCCCTCTCCTCCTGATCCTGCCGCTGGCCGCTCAGGGCACGCCACCCACGCTGCGGGAGGCCGTGGAGCGTTTCGACGCCGCCCAGGCCCAGGTGCAGACCCTGCAGTGCCCCTTCGCGCTCACCCTGCGGCGCTCCCTGCTGAAGACGCCCTCGGTGACGAAGGGGACCCTCTACCTCCAGGGCTCCGACTTCGTCCACTTCGCCTTCCAGCCGCCGGAGGACCTGATCCTCCACCTCACCCCCAAGGCCCTCATCTCCTACAGCCCGGAAGCGAAGGCCGGCGAGCTCATGAAGATCGGCCTCATCAAGAACGCCAACCGGAAGTTCCTGGGCCTCGGCCAGAAGCTCAGCTACCTGTCGGAGTACTTCCAGATCCAGCTGGGGGAATCAAGGGACCTGCCCGGCACCTGGCTGCTGGCCATGGTTCCCCGCACCCTCGCCATGCGCAAGCGGATGCAGGCCCTGAACCTCTGGGTGGACAAGGAGACCTGGCTGCCCCGGCAGGTCCAGTGGGTGGAGCGCAGCGGGGACTCCTGGCTGGTGGAGCTGGGCCCGCTGAAAATCAACCAGGCCCTGCCCCCCACGGTGACCGGATTCAAGCTCCCGGAGGGCATCCCCCTCCGGAGCGAGTTCAGCTTCTTCGCCACCCGGAAGAAGTAGCGGTAGACTGCACGAGAGATCCCACGGGGGCCCGATGATTGTGGTGTGCCCGGCCTGCCAGGCCCGCTTCCAGTACGACGACAGCCGGTTCGGCCATGCCCGGGCCAAGCGGTTCAAGTGCCCGAAGTGCGCCCACCTCTTCGAGGTGGCCAACCCGGCCCTGCCCGCGGCCGACCCGGCCGCCATGCCGCCCACCCTGCCCACCATGCCGCTCACCATGCCCATCTCCATGCCCGTGCCCGAGCAGGAGCCGCCCAATGAGGCCACGCTGGCCTCGGCCTTTACCACCGCCCGCAGGGACCGTGATTCCATCCTGGTGGCCGCGGGCCTCCAGGGGGCCGGGCTGCCCGCCGGTTTCAAGTTCAGCCTGGCCTTCCTCACCGGTCCCCAGGCCTCCACTGTGCAGGTGTTGGATCGGCCCCTGATCGTCATCGGCCGCGAGGAGGGCGACGTCATCACGCAGGATCCTGAAACCTCCCGCCGCCACGCGATCCTGGAGATCCATGGGGATGGGACGGTGTGGGTCACCGATCAGGATTCCACCAACGGCACGCAGGTCAACGGCGAGCGCATCACAGGCCCGGTCCAGCTCCTCAGCCAGCAGGAATTCACCTGCGGGAACAGCACCTTCATGTTGCTGATCCGCAATACCAACGAGTACCCGCTGCACTGAGCCCCGTGATCCCAACGACCTGAACCGAGCGACACCATGACGCCAGATCCCTACGCGCCCCATCTCCGCCAGGCGGACCAGCTGTTCGCCCAGGGGGAGGTCATCAAGGCGGGCCAGATCTGGCAGGCGATCCTCAAGCAGCAGCCCGCCCACGCCGAAGCCCGCGAGCGCCTGCTGGCCCTGCGCGAGCACCTGCTGGTCCAACGTGAGGCCGAGGCGCGCGCCGCGGCGACGCCTCCTCCGCTCCCTTCCCCCCTCCCGCCAGCTCCGGAATCCGAGCCCGAGCCCGTTCGCGTCGCAGCGCCGGCGCCGCCCCCCCGGGTCTCCGTCCCGGCGTCGGTGGAGCCCGACCGGCTGCTGATCGAAGGCTGCACACTCTACGACATGGGCCAGGTGCCGGACGCCCTCCAGAAATGGGAGCAGGTGCTGGCCCTCGATCCCACCCACACCCTGGCTCTGGGTTATGCCAATGGCGCCCGCCGCGAGTTGGGGCTCGCGCCCCTGCAGGCCGCCGCCCCCACCGCCCCCCCGGAGGAGCCCGCTCCCGTGCCCGACGAGGACGTGGACAAGCTGCTGCGCGAGGCCGTCCAGCTCTACGACATGGGGCTCACGGAGGAGGCCATCTCGAAGTGGGAGCACGTCCTCGCCCTGGAACCCCACCGGGATGAGATCCGGGGCTATCTGCGCCAGGCACGGCTGGAGGTGACCCAGGCCGAGGCCCCGCCTCCGCCGACCCAGGCCGCGGTTCCCGCACCCGCACCGACCTCCAGGCCAAGCCCCACGCCCGCCGCCGCCATCCCGGCCCTCGCCGCCGTCCCGGCCCCCGAAGCGGAGGCCTTGGCCCTGAAGCTCCGGCAGGCGGAGCATCTCCTGGGGCTCCAGCGCCCCGATGAGGCGGCCTTCACCTACCAGCAGGCCCTCCAGTTGGCCCCGGGCAATCGCGAAGCCCTGGCGGGTCTCGAGCGCTGCCGGCGGCCCCAGGTCCAGGCCGGGTCCACGGGGTCCGGCATCGCGTTGGACCTCCCGAACCACCAGGCATCGGACCGCATCGCCATGGTGGATGAGGAGGCCACCCTCATCATCCCCGACCCGGGCCGGGTGGAGCCTCCCGCCTCCCTGACCCGGACCGCCCCGGCCCCACGGGAAGGCCTCAGCCTTCCGGCTCGCCTCCTGGAAGCCTCCTCCAGCCTTCCGTGGCTGCGGGAGCCCAAGGTGTGGGCCATGGCCGGAGGCGGCACGTTGGCCCTGGCGGTGGGCCTCTACGCCATCCACTCCTACCAGCAGGACCAGGAACTGAAGGAGGCCGTGAAGGCCGCCCGCACGGCAGCGGTGGCCCCGGTGCTCCAGCAGGCCCAGTCGCCGGACCTCTCCGAAACCCCGGCGGCGATCCTCCGCGAGGGTGAGACTGCCCTGGATAGGGAACCCCTGCGGGCCTACTTCCGGGCCCAGGCCGTGCTGGCCCTGAACCCCGGCGACGCCGCGGCGGCCCAGCTGCTGGAGAAGGCCCGGGCCGCCCTGCCCGGTGGCGCCACGGGGGCGAGCCTCCCGGAATTCCAGAAGCACCTCCAGAACGGCGACCTGGACGCCGCCGCCAAGGTCATGGACGCCCTCCTGCGGGCCCAGCCCGATGACCCCGGCCTCCGGGCCCGGGCCGCCCGGCTGTACCTGACCTTCTGCGGGGCCCATGCCGGCCAGGCCAAGTGGGATGAGGCCGCGGAAGATCTGCGCCGGGGCCGGGCCCTCGTCCCGAGTGATAAATCCTGGCAGGCCCGGCTCAACCTCCTCGAGCGCGTGAAGACCCTGCCCAAATCCCAGCAGGCCGCCTGGCTCCCACTGCTCGGCTAGGCCGCCGGGCTCTTCGCATCTCGCGGCAAGAACCGGGTCGTCCGTGGCCCCCGGCGCGCCGGATGCTGGGCCCACGGGAGTCCTCTGCGTCTCCCGCCTGGGAGGTGCGTCATGCACAAGGTCGTCCGTCCAAAGATGCTGTACTTCGGAACCCCGGTGGTCCTCATCAGCACGCTGAATCCTGATGGCTCCCCCAATCTGGCGCCCATGTCCTCGGCTTGGTGGCTGGGCGACAACTGCGTGCTGGGGATGAGCAGCCGTTCCCGAACCGTGGAGAACCTCGCCCGGGAGGGGGAGTGCGTCCTCAACCTGCCCTCCCAGGATCTGGTCGGTGCGGTGGATCGTCTGGCGCTCCTCACCGGCAGGGATCCGGTCCCGCCCTACAAGGCCGCCATGGGCTACCGGCATGAAGCCAGGAAGTTCGAGGCCGCGGGCCTGACCCCGGTCCCTGCGGACCTGGTGAAGCCGCCGAGGGCGCTGGAGTGCCCTGTCCACCTGGAGGCCCGGGTCCGCGGGATCCGCCGGATCGGCGACGAGGACAGCCATCTGGTTAGCATCGAGACCCAGGTGGTGCGCGTTCACATCGAGGAAAGCCTGATGATGGCGCGGGAAGGGGACTACATCGATCCCCAGCTCTGGCAGCCCCTGATCATGAGCTTCTGCGACTTCTTCGGCCTGGGCGGGGAGCCCCTCCTGCCCTCCCGCCTGGCCCGGGCCTGGCGCCCGCCGGTCGCCTCCTGAATTCAGGCCGTCCTCGCCCGCTCGAAGGCGAGGATGGCCTGCTTCCGCGGAGCGCCCCAGTGGTACTGGCCCAGGGCCCCTGTGGCCTGGATCACGCGGTGGCAGGGGATGAGCCAGGCGATGGGATTCTGCCCCACGGCCGTGCCCACGGCGCGCACCGCGTCCGGGGCGCCAGACAGGGTGGCCAGGTCACGGTACGACACGGCCTGACCCGGAGGAACCCGCAGCAGCGCCTCCCAGGTCCGGAGCTGGAAGGGCGTGCCTTTGAGCACGAGGCTGAGGGGTCGGCCCACCCCATCCCGCATGCGCGCCTCGAAGGCCTCCGCGTAGGGATGGATGAGGGCGCTCTTCCGCTCCAGGCGCGCCCCGGGCCAGCGGGCCTGGAGCTCGGCCAGGGCGCCATCCTGGCCGTTCTCCTGGAGGAAGGCCAGGCCGCAAAGGCCCCGGTCGAGGGCCGCGAAGAGCGCCGGGCCGAAGGGCGTCTCCTCCACCCCCCAGTGGATGGTGAGGCCCTCGGCCTGCGCCTTGTACTCCCCAGGCGTCATCCGCTCGAGGGAGAGGAAGAGGTCGTGCAGGCGGCTGGGGCCCGAGAGGCCCACCGCATGGCTCACCTCGAGCAGGCTCCGGGATTCGGCGAGCATGTGCTTCGCCTCCTCCAGGGTCAGGACCTGCAGGAACCGCTTGGGGCTCACCCCTGCCCACCGCTGGAAGAGCCGCTGGAAGTGGAAGGCGCTGAGGCCCACCTCCTCAGCCACTCGCTCCAGACTCGGCTGCTCCTCCGCGTGGTCCGCGAGGAAACGGATGGCCTGCTCCACCCGGCTGTAGTCGCTCCTGGCCATGGGAACCTCCGCTATCAGGGTGGGCCCGGGAGCGTTCCGCTCCCACCCGGATGTTGCGGCGATCAGCCCGCCACCCAGACCTCCGGCGGCACGGGATGGCTCAGGAAGTGGGTCATGCCCTCGTTCAGGCCGTAGGCGCCGGCGGTCCCGAAGGCCAGCAGGTCCCCCGCCGCCAGCTCCGGCAGGCGCACGTCGCCCAGGCGGTCGAGGCTGGTGCAGAGGGGCCCCGCCAGCGTGTACGGCACGGTTCCCTCGCCCTTCCCCACGGCCTTCACGGGGAAAGGCTGGCCCGTTAGCAGGGGACGGATGAGGTGGTTGATACCGCCTTCCAGGATGGCGAAGCGGGTGCCACGGCTCTCCTTGAGGCGTACCACCCGGGCCAGGTAGACACCGCAGGGTCCCGCCAGGAAGCGACCCGGCTCCAGGATCAGCTCGCCCTTGAACCAGGCGTGCCGCGCCAGCAGATCGGACAACCCCTGTCCAAATACGGCCAGGTCCAGGGGTGTTTCATTCGACGCGTACGGCACCCCCAGGCCACCGCCCAGATCGATCTGCTCGAGGGCGAGGCCGTGGACTTCGTGCAAACGCTTCGCCAGGTCCAGCACCGCGCCGTGGATGGCCTTCAGCTTGACCGCATCCCGCTGGTTGCTGGCGGCGAAGACGTGCAGGCCCTTGATGCGCACGTGCGTCAGGCTCGCAGCCTTCTCGAGCAGGGCCGGCAGATCCTCCTCGTCCACGCCGAAGGCCGAGGGACCGCTGCCGCCAATGATGCGGTTGCCCTCGTCGATGTCGAAGGCCGGGTGCACCCGCAGGTTCACCGCCGTCTCCCGGGTGGCCAGGGCGTCGATGCGGGCCAGATCCTCGAAACCCTCGGCCTGCACGCGAACGCCCATGTACAGGGCCTTCTGCAATTCGGGCATCCGCTTGCCCGGCCCGGCGAAGAAGGTGCGGCCCGCCGGCAGGCGTAGCGCCGCCACCCGCTCCAGCTCCCCGATGGAGGCGCAGTCGAAGCTGGCGCCCAGGGACTTGAAGAGCCCCAGCAGGTCCGGATGCGGATTGGCCTTCACCGCATAGGCGAGGCGCACCCGCTGGGGCAACACATGGCGCAAGGCGGTGAATTGCTCCGCCGCTACTGCGGCGGAGTAGCCGAAGCAGGGCGTGCCGTGAGCATCGGCTAGGGCGCGGCAGGTCAGATCGTCGAGGGCAAAGAGGTCGTTCATGGCGTGCTTTCCGGGCCAATCATTCGGCGTTTCATTTGGGGGGACGCGCGAGATCCGACTGAGGCATGGGGACCTGCCGAATCGTGCCGTCTGGCCCAATCAGGAAGTGCCATTGCTTACCAAGGGTGTGCCACTGGACTGAAGGAAAGAGCATCGCGAGGACCACATCCGTTTCGGTCGGATAGTCGGAAAGAGCGTGATTGTGCACAAAGCCCGGTTCTGTTGCCCCAGCGGGAAGCGCCTTTTGCAGGTCCTTCGGCCTCACCTTGTGGACTGCTTGATGAAAGGTCGTTACGACCCATGGCTTTGTCTGGCTTGAGATATAGGACATCTTCATGTCCCGGCCAATCGTGATCTCATTGGGGTCCATCTGCCGCGGGAAAAGGTAAAGCGAGAAATCGCTGTTTCCATCGTCAACGGGAATCTCGTACATCTCCCTGGCTAGGTCCTTGAGTTGCCTCTTGAACGTCAATTGAGCTTCCGCCATCCCCTCGGCGGCCTTCGGGAGCGGAACCCCTTCCAGGCCCTTCATGTCGCCGAGATCGCCCATTCGGCATTCCAGGGCTTTCATCACGACGTAGGGTGATCCCAGGTCCTTCTCGAAAAAGATCAGCCAGCGGGTTCCATCTGAGACGATCACCGGGGAGGAGATGCCTTTTGTCTTGAACCCCTGGCCTTCAAGAAAGGCCCTTGCGGCGGCTTCGATCCGGACTCTCGCGGCTAGTTCGCGGCCGCGATTCTCCAGGAAAGTCAGTTGCGCCTTGTCGGGATCCGGAATAACCGGAGGCGTCGGCCGATACGATTCAAGGAATTTGCCGACCAGATTCCCCTCTTCGCTGCCGTCGGGCTTGGAGATGGTCCAGTCCAAGATGTTGTTTTCCGGAACACGGTGTGCCTGCCCCGCCTTAAATCCAGAGACGGTGGAGATCTCATTCGCAATGAGTCCAGTAACCATCCCCTTCTCGATTTTCTGGACTTCCACGAAAACGATTTCGCGTTTCCCGCGGGCGTCCACCAACTCGGTGGTGACAAAGAAGACCTGCCGCGGCGGGAGTCCCCTTAAGTAATTCTCCTTTGCGGCGGGCCAGGTTTTTTTGGCCTGTTCCACATACGGGCCAATCGCCTTCAAGAGTTCCTTGTGCTGTTGCTCACTGCTGGAACCAACAGGCTTATCCACTGGGGCATTCGGTGCGAGCGCGGATTGAGCGGTGGCACGGGGCGAAAAGAACAACAGGGCGCAAAGCAGTACCGTTTTCATCGCTTCATTCCCTTGAGCATGACCTGCTTGGGTTGGAAGACTGGAGAGGTGGGGTAGGCGATCATCCCTTCCAGTACGGCGCCAGCCGCCGCACGCCTTCCCTTAGCTGTTCGGGCGTGGCGGCGAAGCTGAGGCGGGCGTGGCCGCGGCCGCCCTCGCCGAAAGCCAGGCCCGGAATGAGCACCACCTTGGCCTCGTCGCGCAGCTTGAGGCAGAAGGCCACTGGATCCGCATGGGCCGCCTCGGGCAGGGCCATGAAGTGGTAGAAGGTGCCATCCGGGGGCGTCACGACCTGACCCAACTCCTCGCGCAGGGCCGCGGCCAGGGCCTGCCAACGCTCGCCCACAGCCGCGCGGGCCTCGGCGAGTACTGCGTCGGAGTGTTCGATCAAGGCCAGCGCCGCCCACTGGGCGGGCGTGGCGGTGCCGGTCACCGCGTAGCCGTGCACCGTGCGGGCGGGAAGGAGCCAGACGGGATCGCCCACGGCCCAGCCCACGCGCAGGCCTGGGGCGCCCCAGCCCTTGCTCACGGAACTGGTCACCACGCCGCGATCGGTCACGTCCCGCAGGCTGGGGCAGCGGGTGCCGAAGTGCAGGTCGCGGTAGACCTCGTCGGAAATGAGCAGCACGCCCCGCGCCACGCAGGCGTCCGCCACGCGCTTGAGCGCCCCCAGGCTCCCGCCCCCACCCGTGGGGTTGGAAGGCAGGTTGAGGATCACGGCGGAAGCCTCCGGCGTGGCGTCCAGCACGCGGATCAGGGCGTCGGCATCCAGGCGGAAGCGATCCCTCGACAGGGGATAGGTCACGGGCTCGGCACCCGCCATCCGCGCCAGGGCCGGATAGGCCACGAAGCCGGGATCGGGCACGAGGACCTGGGTGCCAGGCTCCACCCAGGCCTGGAACAGCGAGAAGAGCGCGCCCTGAGAGCCGGTTGTGATGAGCACCTCGTCCACATGGGCGCCGTGGAAGGCAGCTACGGCCTTCCGCAGGTCGAGCAGGCCCACGTGCGGCACGTAAGGACAGGGGCCCGGGTTCCGCAGCAGGGCCTTCCGGCCCACCTCGGGCAGGTCCCAGGTGGGCTCACCCAGACCCAGGGGGATGGCCCCGGGTGGTGTGCCGTCCGTGATGGCGCGGATGGGCGACGGCTTCAGCAGCGATAGGCGGGAGGCGGGCTTCATGGCTTCTCTCGGTCGGGCCGGAACGGGGCTACCTCAGCGCCTGTTCCAGGGCGGTGGCCGCGTCGGTCCTGTCGTCGCGGTACTTCACGATACAGGGGGCCGACACCTGGAGTCCGTGAGCCTTGGCATAGTCTCCCGAGGCCGGGCGCGACCCCGGCACCACCACGGCGCCTTCCGGCACCTCCTGGCGCAGCTCCCGGCCATGCACCAGGTCGTAGATCACGGTGCTGCCCGTGATGACCACGCCCGAGGCCAGGACTGCCCGGCGGCGCACCACGATGCCCTCGAACAGGCCCACCAGGCCGCCCACGAAGGCGTCGTCCTCAACGATCACCGGACGGGCGCCCGCGGGCTCCAGCACGCCGCCGATCTGGGCGGCGGCGGAGAGGTGCACGCGCTTGCCGATCTGGGCGCAGCTGCCCACCAGGGCGTGGCTGTCGACCATGGTGCCCTCGTCCACGAAGGCGCCCACGTTCACGTAGGCCGGCGGCATGAGGACCACGCCCTTGGCGATGTGGGCGCCGCGCCGCACGGAGGAGCCGCCGGGCACGAGGCGCACGCCGTCCTCCAGACCGAAGTGGCGGGCCGGGTAGGCGGTCTTGTCGAACATGGGGAAGCCCGGGCCCGGCATCTCCACCAGGTTCGTGCGGCGGAACCCGCAGAGGATGGCCTGCTTCACCCAGGGATTCGCCTGCCAGCTGCCGTCCGGCCGCCGTTCGGCGGCCCGGACGAGGCCGCTCTCCAGGGCGGACAGGAGCACCTGGTGCATGGCCGGCGCTTCAGGGTCGTTCGCCAGATCCTCGGGGGGGCGGCTGAAGAAGTGGTGGACGGTATCCAGGTCGACGACCATCAGAGGACTCCGGGAAAGGTGCCCTCGGCGGACAGGCAGAGGGCCTCGGCCAGGCGGGTGCGGGTGGCCGCGACGGCGGGGACCAGGGGCAGGCGCAGGCCATCCCCGCAGAGTCCCAGCATCTTCAGGGCGGCCTTCAGGGGGATGGGGTTGCTCTCCAGGAACAGCGCATCCATGAGGGGCAGCAGCTGCTGGTGGAGGCGCAGGGCCTCGGCGGCGTTCCCCTGGCGGGCCGCGGCGATCATGGCGGCCGTCTCCCGGGGCAACACATTGCCCAGCACCGAGATGAGCCCGGAGGCCCCCACGGCGATGGCGGCCAGGGCCAGGTTGTCATCGCCCGAAAGCAGGGTCTTCCCCCTCGGCAGCTGGCGGGCGATCTCCGCGATCTGGGCCAGGTTCCCACTGCTCTCCTTCACGGCCACCACCTGGGGGTTCTCCCAGAGCCGGGCCAGAACGGGAGGCGTCATGTTCAGCCCGGTGCGCCCCGGCACGTTGTAGGCGATGAGGGGGAAACCGGGCGCCGCCTCTGCCACGGCGGCGAAATGGGCCACCAGGCCGTCGGGCGTGGGCTTGTTGTAGTAGGGCGTCACCACCAGGGCCCCTTGGGCCCCCAGGGCCTGGGCCCGCTTCGTCATCGCCGCGGCCTGGCGGGTGGCGTTGTGGCCCGTGCCCACGACCACGGGGCGGCCCCCGGCCTCCTCGAGGCAGGCCGTGATGATGGCGTCCCGCTCGGCATCGAGGATGGTGGCAGCCTCGCCGGTGGAGCCCAGGGGCACCAGGGTGTTCGCACCGCCACCCGCCACATGGCGGACCAGCTTCCGGAAGGCGGGCAGGTCCACCTCGCCGGCGGGGGTGAAGGGCGTGGCCAGCGCGACCGCGAGGCCGGAGAGATCGAGGGTCATGGTCTTCCTCCGAAGGCGAACAGGGGGTCGAGCAGATCGGCGGCCAGGTCATCCATGCTGAACACACCCTTCCGGCCATGCAGCCAGTGGGCCGCCGCCAGGGCACCCTGGGCGAAGGGCGCCCGGGAACGGGCCCGGTGGGTGAGTTCCAGCACTTCGGCAGGCGCGTCGAGGCCGATGGTGTGGGTCCCGAAGTCCGCCCCGGCCCGCACCACGCCGAGGCTCAATTGGTGCGGGGCCGGCGTGCCGAGGGTCCACTCCGTCTTGCGGGGGCAGCCCGCCATCAGGGCCGTAGCCAGGGTCTTGGCCGTGCCCGAGGGCGCATCGGCCTTGAGCCGGTGGTGATGCTCCACCAGGTAGGGATCCCGGGCGGGATCGAGGGCGGCGAAGCGGCCCAGCACTGTGGCGAAGCGCGTCATGAGGGCCACGGAAATCGAGAAATTCGAGGCGGAAAGCACGCCGATGCGCCCGGCTACACGCGTCTCGAGATCGGGCAGCGACCAGCCGGTGGTGCCGATCACCAGGTCTGTCCCGGTCTCCAGCGCCCAGGCCAGGTGCGCTTCCACGGCCTCGGCCACGCTGGCGTCGATGGCCACGTCGGCCTTGGCTTCCGGCGTGTCGCCACGGCCCACCTGCCAGGCCAGGGATTCTGCGGCCTCCGCGGCGATGGCGGTGCCCAGGCGGCCCTTTCCGAAAAGACCGATGCGGAAAAGAGTCAAGGGGCCCCTCCCACCAGCACGCGGTGGAGGCGGCGCAGTGCCTCGTCGCCCTGCTCCTGGCGCACCACGAGGCTCAGATTGATCTCGTTGGCGCCCATGCTGATCATCTCCACGTTGATGTCGCCCAGCGAGGAGAGCAGCCGGGCCCCCAGGCCCGGCGTGGACTTCAGCCGCTCGCCCACGGCGGCGATGATGGCCCGGCCCTCGTTCACCTCCACCGTGGCGAAGACCGAGAGATCCTTGATTAGGGCCTTCAGGGGCATATCCGCCTCGACCGTGAGGGATACGCTCACTTCGGCGGTGGCCACGAGATCCACGCTCACGCCCCGCCGACCGAACACCTCGAAGAGGCGGGCCAGGAAGCCGCTCTGGGCCAGCATGCGCGAGCTGCTCACCGTGAGCACCGTCACCGGCCCCCGGCTGGCCAGGGCCGTGATGGGACGGCCCGTGTGGACCTCGGCGGAAATGGTGGTGAAGCGGCCTTCGGGCTTCTGCGTGTGCCGCACGGTGACCGGGATCCGCGCTTCCACGGCGGGCTGAATGGTGGCGGGGTGCAGCACCTTGGCGCCGAAGGCGGCCAGTTCCGCGGCCTCGGCGAAGCTCAGCTCGGGGATGGGCAGGGCCTCGGGGACGATGCGGGGATCGCAGGTGAGGACGCCTTCTACATCCGTCCAGATCTGCACTTCCGCCGCGCCCAGGGCCGCGCCGAAGAGGGCCGCGGAGAAGTCGCTGCCGCCGCGACCCAGCGTGGTGGTGAGGCCATCTTCCGTGGCGCCGATGTAGCCCTGGGTGACCACCGCCCGGCCCGGCCCCAGCAGGGGCTTCAGGTGCTCCCGGGCCAGCGAGCGGATCGCCTCCGACTGGGGTGTGGCCTCGCCGAACACCGCGTCCGTGCGCAGCACGGTCCGGGCGTCCACCCAGGCGCCCTGCACGAAGGCGGCGAAGACCCGCGTGGACAGGCGTTCGCCGAGGGAGGCGATGGCGTCCATGCTGCGGGGGCTGAGTTCGCGCAGCATGGCCACCCCACGGAGCAGCAGCTCCAGTTCCCCGAACAACTCCGTCAGGGCCGCGTCCAGGTCCTCGGGCACCTCGCCCGCGAACAGGTCCTCCGCCGCCTTCCGGTGGGCGGCCATGAGCTTCCGTTGGCGCTCCATGGCGCCGCCCAGATCCCCGGCCTCCGCCGCCTTCGCGGCGTCGAAGAGGCCGTTGGTGGTCTTGCCCATGGCGGACAGCACCACCAGGGGCGACTGGGGGAGCGCCGCCTTCACCAGGCCCGCCACCTGCCTCATGCAGGCCGCGTCCGCCACACTGCTGCCGCCGAACTTGAGGACGATCATCGGAGGTACCCCTTCGCGTGGGCCAGCTCGGCGTTCAGGATGCTGCCGCCGGCTGCGCCTCTTTCCGTGTTGTGGCCCAGCAGCGCGAACTTCACGCCGAGGATGGGGCAGACCCGCAGACGGCCCACGTGCACGCTCATGCCTTCGTCCTTCTCCACGTCGCGACGCACCTGCGGGCGGTCTTCCAGGGTGTGGACGTGGATGGGGACGGCGGGAGCGGAGAACAGCTTGAGCTGCTGAGGCTCGGGCTTCCAGGCCAGCCAGGCCTCGCGGATGGCATCCAGGGAGGGGTTGCCCTTCAGCTTCACGCTGACGGCCTCCGTGTGGCCCTCGATGACGGGGACGCGGTGGCAGAGGGCGCTCACCAGCGTGGGGGCCAGCTCCACTTCGCGACCCGCGAAGCGGCCCAGCATCTTGGGGATCTCCTCCTCCACCTTGGGTTCCTCGTTGCGGATGAAGGGGATGACGTTGCCCAGGATGTCCAGGCTGGCCACGCCGGGATAGCCGGCGCCGCTGATGGCCTGCATGGAGGTCATCAGCACGGCCTCGACGCCGAAGGCCTTGTGCAGGGGCGCCAGGGCCATCACCAGCACGGTGGCCGTGCAGTTGGCGTTGGTGACGATGCCGCCGGTCCAGCCATGGTGGTGCCGCTGCACGTCCAGCAGCCCCAGGTGATCGGCATTGACCTCGGGAACCAGCAGCGGCACCTCCGGCGACATGCGGAAGGCCGCGGCGTTCGAGAACACCATGGCCCCGGCCCGGGCGAACTCCGGCTCCAGCTCCTTGGCGGGCCCCGTATCCAGCGCGCTGAAGATCACGGGCGATAGCGCGAATTCCGGCGTGCCTTCGGCCATGACCTGGTCCCCCAGGCCGCCGTACGGATCGCCATCCAGGCGCCAGGCGCAGGCGTCGCGGTAGCGCTTGCCGGCGCTGCGTTCACTGGCGGCCAGGTGCTCGATGCGGAAGAGGGGATGGTTGGCCAGCCGCCGCACGAAGCGCTGACCGACGACGCCCGTGGCGCCCAGGACGGTGACGGGGATTTTCGTGGACATGGTTCAGTCTCCCAGGAAGTGCAAGGCCAATCGGCGGTTGAGTTCCACACCTGCCTCCAGCTCGGCAAGGGTGAGGTGCTCCTCCAGCGAGTGGGCCACGCGGATGCTGCCCGGCCCGGCCAGCACCACGGTGCGGTCCGGCACCAGGGCCCGCAACGTGGGCGCATCCGAGCCGAAGGGCATGGCCGCGTGCTCGAAGCCGGGAATGATGGGGTAGCGGTCTGGCGGTTCGTCCAGGGTGAGGGCCACCGTGCCTTCGGGCGGCGCCAGGCGGCGTGTCTCTTCGGCGAAGGTGCTGCCGGGAAGGGTGCGGGCCATGAGCCGGGCCTCCGCGGAGGCGGGCACAGAATTGAGGGCCTCGCCCGCCCGAAGCAGCCCGAGGTTCCAGACCTCGGGCCCCAGGGCGGCGTCCACGGGGCGGGGCTGCTCGCGCAGGCGCTGGAGCCAGTCCAGCAGGGGCCAGGTGGCGTCGTGGCCCAGCTCGGGGCTGCCGCTGTGGGCGGCCCGGCCCGCGCAGTGCAGACAGAGGTGCTGGGCACCGCGCTGCCCCGTGGCCAGCTTCAGGTCCGTGGGTTCACCATTGATGAGCACGCGCAGCTCCCGCAGGCGGTCCGTCAGGTCCAGGGCCACTGTGGCCCCGGCGCTGTCCGTCTCCTCGCCCACCACGCCCAGCCAGGCCAGACCCTCGCGGCCCTCGGCCAGCAATGTCTTCACGGCTCCAAGCTGGGCCGCGATCTGGCCCTTGGCGTCGCAGGCGCCCCGGCCCAGGAAGATCTCGCCCTCCAGGCGCGGCGGCAGGTAGGGCGGCACCGTGTCGAGGTGGGTGGAGAAGAGCACCCGTGGCCGGCCCCAGAGAGCCAGCACATTGGTGCGGCCTTCCGCCACCGGCTGTTCCACCAGTGCCGCGCCCAGGGACAGCAGAAGCGCCCGGAGATCCGCCAACCCCGCATCCTCCCGACCCGACGTGGTCTCGCCGGCACACAGCTGCAGAAGGCTGCCGGTGAGCCAGCTTCGGAGATCAGCGGGGGTGGCGTTCATGGAAACCTCGGCGGGCCGACGGTGCCATCAGGAACGCGGAGGGAAGGATCCCGCCGCCGCGCCTCAGGCCCTCCGCGCCGGGTGACCAGCGCGACAGCCGCCGGGCTTTCGCCGCAACGTCCAGGGGCCGCGCCGATGATTCGCGAACCCTTCGGCGATCCTCCCCTTTCCCATCGGGTCATCGGGTTCATCGCCCTCGCCGCTGGTACTGATGGGGACCGCTCCTCCATCGGAAGGTCCACCTTCCCACACCTGCGGTCCCTTCCGCAACCGGCTAGCTGAATTCTGAAAGCAGAGCCTCGCCCCGGGGCCAGGGTCCGTGCCCCGAGGCGAGATTCAGGTGCCCACAGGGGCCCAGGTCCACGAAGCGGGCTCCCCAGTCCCAGGCCAAGGCCCGGGCCCGGTCCAGGGCCATGAATGGGTCGTCCTCCGAGGCAGCCACGATGGCCGGAAACGGCAGGCGATAGCGCGGGATCGGCCCGAACGACCGCAGGATCTCCAGTCCGTCGGGCCGCTCCACGTCCGCCGGGACGGCCAGCAGGGCTCCCCGAATCTCCCGGTCGTGGCTCTCCGCCCAGTGGACGATGGCCAGACAGCCCAGCGAGTGCCCCACGAGGATAGGCGGTTCGGTGCACGTGGCGAGGGCCTCATCCAGGGCCTCGACCCAGTCCACCTTGTGGGGGAAGTCCCAGTTGGGCATCTCCACCCGCTTGGCCTCCCTCAGGCTGGCCTCCCAGAGGCTCTGCCAATGGCCGGGGCCTGAATTCTGGTAGCCGGGGACGGTCAGGATCGCGGGCATGGATCACCGGGGGTCGCCTCCATGGAACGCCTCCCGGCCCGGAAGATCAAGCCTTGCGCGAAGGCCGGGCGGGCACGAAGGCGTCGGCCAGCTGGTGCACGTAGCCGCTGAGGTCCGTCACCTCTTTAACGGCCTTGGGCGTGGCGCGCAGCAGCTGGAAGTAGCCCGCATAGGCGGCGTAGGCCAGCAGGGCGCGCTGGCGGGCCTCTGCCTCGGTCAGCCCCAGGGCCATGAAGGCCTCCGCCCCGAAGGCCAGACGGCGCTCCGTGGCCCGTCGAAGAAAAGGGGCCACCCGGGGGTCCTCTCCGGACACCGCCAGGGCCGCGAAGAAGAGCCCGTTCTCCACATCCTCGAAGGCGGCGAACAACAGCACCCGCAGGCGCCGCCGGGGATCGGCGATGCCCCCGTAGCGGGTCACCACATCGGCGCTCTGATCCTGCTCCCAGTCCACCAGCGCCGCCCGGATGAGGGCATCCCGGCTGTCGAAGTGCCAGTAGAAACTCCCCTTCGTGACCCCCAGGGCCTGGGCCAGGGGTTCCACCGCCACAGCCGAGACCCCTTCCCGGATGATGAGGGCCTGGGCCGCCTTGACCCAGGCCTCGGGGGACAGGGGCACGGCTGGACGAGGGCGCTTCTTGCGGGGCGTGGACATGACCGCCTTGACAGGTGAACGGGCCAGCTTACCATACCATACCGTATGGCAACCATACGCAACCGTATTGAGACCGGAGGCCCCATGCGATCACCGCTCCTCCCGCTGCTCGCCACCCTCGTCCTGTTCATCACCGGCTGCGCCACACCCGAAACGGTCCAGCGTCGCAGTAGCCTGACCGCCTACCTGGGGGTCCGGGAGGCCCCCACCGCCACTGAAAACACCGGACCAGCCCGCCTGCAACTGCCCCTCCGTCTCGGCATCGCCTTCGTACCGAAGGAAGCGACCGTGCGGAAGGGGCATGGCGGTGGGCTGGGGGAAGGCCCCGACGGGTTGTTCTCGCCCGAGCAGGAACTCCTCCAGGAACAGAAGGTGGCCGAGGTCTTCCAGGGAAAGCCGTGGACCGCCTCCTTCAAGGTCATCCCCAGCCATTACCTCACCCAGGGTGGCGGGTTTGCCGACCTGGATCAGGTCGCCCGGACCTTCGGGATCGAAGTCGTCGCCCTGGTGAGCGTGGACCAGGTCCAGTTCAGCAGCCCCCGCTGGTACTCGTGGACCTACTGGACCCTGGTGGGCGCCTATATGGTGAAGGGTGACAAGAACGACACCACCACCCTGGTGGACGCAGCCGTCTACCACGTGCCCTCCCGCACCTTCCTGTTCCGGGCCGGGGGCGTGGGCACCGTCAAGGGCAGCTCCACCTGGTCCGGGCGGGAGGAGGCCTTCCGACAACAGGCCCGGGACAGCCTCGCCTTCGCCATGACCCAGCTCTCCACCTCCCTTGACCAGGGCGTCGCCACCTTCAAGCAGGACATCCTCCAGGGCGCCCGGAAGGATGTGCAGTTGATCGACAAGGCTGGAAACCCGCTGGGCAGTCCCGCCTATGACCCCACCCGTCGCTGAACCCGCTCTCCAAGGAGCTCCGATGCCCCGCACCCCCATCCTCGTCGCCGCCCTGGCCCTCTTGGCCATTCTCGGCTGCAACACGCCGGAGACCCATGTCCGTCGCAGCAGCCTCATGGACTACCTCTATCCCAAGGAGAAGGCCGCACCCCTGCCCAACCCCGCCGGCGCCCGCCTCAAGCTGCCCCTGAAGCTGGGCATCGCCTTCGTCCCGGGCGGCCACGCCTCCTGGCGGGTCCAGAACCTCCTGGCCCCCGGTCAGGAGAAGCAGCTGCTGGACGTGGTGAAGCAGAGCTTCAAGGACCGACCCTGGATCTCCGAGATCAAACCGGTGCCCAGCGCCTACCTCCGCAGCAGCGGCGGCTTCGAGAACATGGACCAGGTCGCCCGGATGTACGGCGTGGACGTGATGGCCCTGGTGAGCGTGGACCAGGTGCAGAACACGGATCCCCGCTGGTACAGCTTCACCTACCTCTCCATCGTGGGCGCCTACGTGCTGCCCGGCGACGCCAACGACACGAACACCCTCATCGACGCCGCCGTCTACGATGTGGCCAGCCACACCTTCCTGCTGCGCGCCCCCGGCCAGAGCCAGGTCAAGGGCAGCTCCACCTGGGCCTACCGCGAGAAGCAGCTGCGCGAGCACTCGGCGAAGGGCCTGGAGCTGGCCATGGCCGACCTCGCCAAGAACCTCGACGCCGAGGTGGGTGCCTTCAAGGCCGAGGTGGCCCGGGGCGAGCGCAAGGACGTGGACGTGGTGGACCGCCAGGGTGTGTCCCTCCGCCAGAGCGGCGGGCGGAACTTCGGCGGCAGCTTCAGCTGGGTGGAGGCCCTGGGCGCCCTCATCCTCCTCGGCCTGGCGCTGAGGTTCCGGCGGGCCTGATGGACGTCTTTGCTCTCACCGCCGAGGCCCTTCGGGAGCCCTGGCGCCTCTGGACGGGCCACCTGGTCCACTTCGGCTGGGAGCACGCCCTGGCCAACGCGGTGGCCCTGGCCGTGCCCTGGCTCCTGGTGGGCAGCCAAGACCGGCGGCGCCTGGCCTTCGCGATGCTTCTGATCCCGCCCCTGCTGAGCCTGCTGCTGCTGCCCTCCCTGGCCGGAGTTGAGTACCGCGGCGCCTCGGGCCTGGCCTGCGCTCTCTGGGCCCTGGTGGGCCTGCGCCTGGCCGAGCGGCGGGGCTCCGCCCCCGTCGGTCAGTTGATGCTCGGGGGGCTCCTGCTGAAGCTGGGGATGGAGGCGGCCCTCGGCGGCGGCGTCCTGCTCCACCCTGAAGGCTGGCGGACCCTGCCCGCCGCCCACCTGTGGGGAACCGTCCTGGGCCTCGCCTCAGCGCTGCCGCCTTGGCCCCGCCCTCGTCCCGCCTGACCTCCACCTCCCATGGAGACTCAGGAGAATGCTGCTCTGCGCCCCACTTGTGATCCCGGGAGGCCAGGGCTGCGCCCGGAGCGACCAGGATCGCGCGGGGGAACGAGCCTTGGCGCTGGTCGGTCCAGGCGCGCGGCCCCTCTAAGTGGAAGCTGGGGGGGCTAGACTGGAGCCTCGGAGCGCGCCATGTCCCTCGTCATCGCCGGCAAGACCTTCAGCAACCGCCTCGTCCTGGGCACGGGCAAGTACAAGGACTTCGCCACCATGCAGGCCTGCTACCGGGCCGCGCGGGTGGAGATGGTGACCCTGGCCGTGCGCCGCTTCGACCTCGCCGCCAAGGGCGAAGACAACATCTTGAACTGGATCCCCAAGGACATCGCCCTGCTGCCCAACACCGCCGGCTGCTATACCCGCGAGGAGGCCCTGCGCGTGGCCCGCCTGGCCCGCGAGGCCCTGCAGACCGACTGGGTGAAGCTGGAGGTCATCGGCGACCAGAAGTCACTCTATCCCGACAACGAGGAAACCCTGGAAGCCGCCAAGATCCTCGTGAAGGAGGGCTTCACGGTCCTGCCGTATGTGAACGCCGACCCCATCCTCGCCAAGAAGCTCTGCGACGTGGGCTGCGCCGCGGTCATGCCCCTGGGCAGCGCCATCGGCTCGGGCCTGGGCGTGCAGAACCCCATGACGCTCCTGCTCATCAAGGAAGTGGTCGAGTCCTATCAGCTGCCCATGATCGTGGACGCCGGCGTGGGCACCGCCTCCGACGCCGCCCTGGCCATGGAACTGGGCGCCGACGGCGTGCTGCTCAACACCGCCGTGGCCGAGGCCGGCGAGCCCACCAAGATGGCCCAGGCCATGGATCACGCCGTCATCGCCGGGCGCCTCGCCTTCGAAAGCGGCCGCATGCCCAGGCGCCTCTACGCCAGCGCCAGCAGCCCCATCACCGGCGTGATTGGCCGCTAGCCGATCTCCGGCCAGGCCCTTCGAAGATCCCCCGCAAAGGTCTCCAGGGCCCCGGCCAGGGGGGATTCCCGGCGCCAGGCCAACACCAGGGTCCGCCCAGGTCCGGGGCGGCCGAAGGGGCGGAGGGCCAGGGGCGCCCGGCCCCCTTCCACGGCCGCGCAAAGATCGGGCAGGAGGGTGAGGCCCAGGCCCGCGGCCACCATCTGCACCAGGGTGGGCAGGCTGGAGGCCCGGAAGTCCACCTCCCGCACCCCCGCTTCGCCGCAGAAGGCCAGGGCTTGGCCCCGCAGACAGTGGCCATCCTCCAGCAGGAGGAGGGGTTGGCCCTCCAGATCCCGGAGGGTGACCCGGGCCTTCCGGGCCACGGGATGGTGGAGCGGGGCTGCGAGCAGAAAGGGATCCTCCCGCAGGGGGGATCGCACCAGGTCGCCCAGGTCCGTCCCCTCCGCCAGGATGGCCGCCTCCAGGCCCCCAGCAGCCAGCTCCGCCAGCAGGACGGGCGTGCGCTCCTCCCGCAGCTTCAGGCGCAGGCCCGGGTGGGCCGAGGCCAGGGCCGGCAGCACCTCCGGCAACAGGTACGGGGCCACCGTGGGGATGACCCCCAGGCGCCAGGTGCCCTGGAAGGGATCCCGCCAGGCCTGGGTCGAGACCAGGAGGTCCCGGGCCTCCTGCAGGATGCGGCGCGCCCGGGCGACCACCTCCTCGCCCGCGGGGGTGAGGAATACCCGGCGGTGATCCCGCTCGAACAGCCGCAGCCCCAGGGTGGCCTCCACCTGTTGGATCTGGGCGCTGAGGGAGGGCTGGGAGACATGGACCCGTTCTGCGGCCCGATGGAAACCCAGGGTGTCCGCCAGGGCCACCAGGTATTCCAACTGCCGGAAGGAGAGGTCGGAGGGACGCGTCATCGGGGGGGAGGATGGCAGCCCCGATCGGAGATTCCAAGATCCGATCACCCGTCTGATAGCCCAGGACTATCAAAACGATCTGGAAGAAGTATCGGCTCCCCGACACGGCCGGACCTATGTTGGGGACCCGATCCCGGAGGAGCCATGTCCAAACTGAAAGGCACCCGCACCCACCAGAACCTGAAGGACGCCTTCGCGGGCGAATCCCAGGCCAACCGCCGCTACCTCTACTTCGCCAAGGTGGCCGACATCGAGGGCTACCCGGAGGTGGCCGGCAACTTCAAGGAGACGGCCGACGGCGAGACCGGGCATGCCCACGGGCACCTGGACTACCTGAAGGCCGTGGGGGACCCCGCCACGGACCTGCCCATCGGCGACACCTCCCTCAACCTCAAGGCCGCCATCGCCGGCGAAACCCACGAGTACACGGACATGTACCCGGGCATGGCCAAGACCGCCCGCGAAGAGGGGTTTGCCGAAATCGCCGACTGGTTCGAGACCCTGGCCAAGGCCGAGAAGAGCCACGCCGGCCGCTTCCAGAAGATGCTCGAGTCCATCAGCTGATCCCGGAGGGCATGCCATGGCCGAGTTCCACCCGGCGGAGGGCGCCGGCCGCCCGGAGACCACGCCGGGGCGGCGCATCAGCTACCACGCGGGTCCGGGGACGGTGTACGACACCTCGGATCCGCGCTACTGGGACGAGGGCCTGCTCAAGGAGGAGGTGGAGCGGGCCTTCGAGATCTGCCACGGCTGCCGCATGTGCTTCAAGTACTGCGACACCTTCCCGGGCCTCTTCAGCCTCATCGACAACCGCCACCATGGCGATGTGCGCGCCCTCACCAGGGAGGAGCGCGATGGCGTCATGGACGACTGCTTCCAGTGCAAGCTCTGCGAAGTGCAGTGCCCCTACACGCCGCGGGAGGGCCACGACTTCGCCCTGGACTTCCCGAAGCTCGTCCACCGCTACCAGGCCCAGCGCCGGAAGCGGCGGGGCGGCACCCTGCGCGACCAGGTCCTGGGCGATCCGGATCTTGCCGCGAAACTGGCCCGGGCCTCCTTCGGCCTGGCCAACACCATGAACCGGGTGGCGATCCACCGCTGGTTCATGGAGAAGACGCTGGGCATCCACCGGGAGGCCCGCCTGCCGGACTTCGCCGCTACCACCTTCGAAGCCTGGGCCGTGAAGAGCGGGCGCATCCAGACGGAGCCCGGCGCCGAGGCCGTGCTCTTCCAAACCTGCTTCGTGCAGAACAACGAGCCCCAGCTCGGCAAGGACACCCTGGAGGTGCTGGAGAAGAACGGCTGCCGGGCGGGCTGCGTCAAGGGCCTCCAGTGCTGCGGCATGCCCGCCTGGGAGCACGGCGACCTGGAGAGCCTCCGGAAGCAGGCCCACGCCAACCTGGACGCCCTCTTGCCCCACGTGGAGGCGGGCTCGCTGGTGCTGGCCATCAACCCCACCTGCGCCATGATGCTGCGCCGGGAGTACCCGGAGCTGCTGGAGGGTGCGGACCGCGAGCGGGCGAAACGCCTCGCGGCCGCCGTGCGGGATCCCGCGGAGTTCCTCTGGTCCATCCGCAACGAGCCCCGCGCCAACTGGAGCTTCGAGTCCAGCCCGGGTCCCATCTCCTACCACGCCCCGTGCCACCTCCGCGCCCAGAGCATCGGCTTCAAGGGCCGCGACCTGCTGAAGAAGATTCCCGGTGTCTCCATCGTCTCCGTGATGGAGTGCTGCGGCCACGACGGCACCTACGCCATGCGCGCCGAGACCTACGAGGCCAGCCGGCGCGTGGGCCAGAAGGCCTTCACGGGCATGCAGGCCGTGGATGAGGCGGAGGTCTGGGCCACGGAGTGTCCCCTGGCGGGCCTGCAGTTCGAACAGCACGCCGGGCGGCGGGCCATGCATCCCATGACCATCCTGGCCCGGGCCTACCGCAAGGACGGGTTTCCGAAGGCCGTGGATCCACGGGTGGAGTGACCATGGCCCGGGTCGAACGCTCCGAGATCCTGGACTTTCTCACCTACGCCGACCGGCGGGAGGCCATCCGCGCCGCGGCCATGGCCGCCAAGGACCTGCGCCGAGTTCACCTGGGCGAACACCTCACCCTGCTCTTCGAGAACCGGGAGACCATCCGCTACCAGATCCAGGAGATGGTGCGCGCCGAGCAGATGGTGCGCGAGGCCGACATCCAGCACGAGCTGGACACCTACAACGCCGTGCTGGGCGGCGAGGGGGAGCTGGGCTGCACCCTGCTCATCGAGATCCCGGATGCCGCCCTGCGCCCGGTCCTCCTCCGGCGCTGGAGGACCTTGCCGAGCCACCTGTACCTGACCTTCACCGACGGCACCCGCGCGGCCGCCCGCTTCGACGAGGCTCAGATGAACGACGAGAAACTCTCCTCCGTGCAGTTCCTCACCTTCCCCGTGGGCCCCCGCGTCCCCGCGGGCCTGGTGGTGGACTTGCCCGATCTCGCCGCCAGCGCCCCCCTGCCCCCTGCCACCCGGCAGGCCCTTCTCGAAGACCTGGGCCGCCTCCCGCCCGGGGCATAATGCGTTCATGCCCGACCTGGACCTCGCCCCCCTGGAATGCCGTGTCCTCGGCTGTCTGCTGGAGAAACAGCTCAGCACTCCGGATGTCTATCCCCTCTCCCTGAACGCCCTGTTGAACGCCTGCAACCAGTCCAGCAACCGCGACCCCGTGCTGGCGGTGACGGACACGGAGGTGCAGGCGGCCGTGGACACCCTCATCGCGCGCGGCCTTGCGGAGCATTGGCCGGGTCGCGTGCTGAAGATCGCCCACACCGCCAAGCCCACCTGGAACCTCTCCGTGCAGGAGGCGGCCCTGCTGGCCGAGCTGCTGCTGCGGGGTCCGCAAACCCCCGGCGAGCTGCGCACGAACACCCGGCGCATGTACGCCTTCCCCGACCTGGCCGAACTGGAGGGCTGTCTGGAGGCTCTCCTGGAGGCCGAGCCGCCCCTCGCCCTCCGCCTGGCCCGGGCCCCCGGCGCCCGGGAAGCGCGGGTGGCCCACCTGCTGAGCGGCCCCGTGGAAGCGGATGCCTCGCCCGAACCCTCTGGTGCCCGGAGGGATCGCCCGGAACCGCGCCTGGACCGGCTGGAGGAGGAGGTGGCCGCCCTCCGCGGGAACTTGGCCGAGTTGCGCACCGCCTTCGAGGCGTTCAAGGCCCAGTTCTAGCTCCCTACAGATCCCGGAAGGCCACCTGCAGGGCCCGAAGGCCTTCCACCAGGTCCCCCCGCCGGGCGGGCTCCACCTGGAGCACCAGGTGGAAGGGCTGGGGTGTCAGATCCTCGGCGGCGTCCGCCAGGACGGCCAGCAAGGTCACGCCATCGTCCGGAGGCGCGTCCTGCAGCAACTGGTCCGCCTCCAGGATCAGGAAGGTGCCTCCTTCGGGCAGGTCCGACAGGCAATCCCGCAGGCTGTCCCAGGTGCCGCCGAAGTGCGGCGGGAACTGGGCGGCGGCGGCCCACTCATCCATGAGCCCCGCGCGGGTCCGCATGCGATCGCCCCGCAACCAGCGGAGCATCCGGCCCGGGTCGGTCGGCGCCGCATCCACCAAGCCGGACGGGGAGCCCGACCAGACGTGTACGCGCGGCCGCTGGGTGGAGGCGAGGAACGACCAGTCCATCACTTCACCTCGGTGAAGGTGCGGTAGTGGTCCGGGGTGTACCAGGCCCGGCCATCACTGCCGGTGACCAGCCGTTCGGCCCCACGGTTGCGGCCCTCGGCCTTGAGGTGCACATCCCACTCGCGGTACTCGATGCGCTTCCGGCGGGTGTCGTAGCGGGGCAGCACACCTTCGTAGTTCCCGAAGACGCGCCCGCCCACGTAGCCCGGCGGGGCGTAGCCGTGCTGGCGGACATAGGCCAGCGTCTCGCGGGCATGGGCGGGGACCGCATCGATCGGTGCCGACTGCACCTGGGCCGGGGGCTGGGTGGGAGGCGCCGCTTCGGGACCACAAGCCATCGGCGCCAGCAAGGCGACCAGCGCGACCAGGCCACCGGCCAAGTGCGCGAGGGTCCTCCGCCAAACCGTCATGCAGCCTCCAGGGAAGCGGAGCCCAAGTGTACTGCTACCCAGGCTGGTTGGCGGTGGTGATGGTCTCGAGCCCGTGGGCGCCCGGTCCCGTCTCCGCCCGCCGCAACAAGTAAGCGAAGAGGAACCCGAAGAAGCCCAGACTGCTGAAGATCCACATGCCCAGCCGATAGCCGGTCGGGTGCCCGGCGCTCGCCACCGCGTGGTCGTTGGCCCAGCCGATGAGGAAGTTGAATCCCGCCAGGCCCACGTTCTGAATGAGGGTCATCAGCCCGTAGGCCGTGCCCAGCTTCTCCTCCGGCACCAGGTAGGCCACGGAAGGCCACATGACCGCAGGGATGAGGCTGAAGGCGATACCCATCATGGCCATGGGCACGAAGAGGCTCACGTGGGTATAGGCCATGAGCAGGTAGACGGGGATGAGGAGGAGGCTGCCCAGCATCATGAACAATGCCCGCTTGCCTACGCGATCCACCATGAGGCCGAAGAGCGGCGTGCCGATCATGGCGAAGAGTGTAAGCATCGAGGACAGGAAACCGCCGGCCTCGCGGCTCACGCCGTGGGCATCCTGGAAGAACTTCACGGCGAAGGTCTGGAAGGGGAAGATGCCGCTGTAGAAGGTGATGCACAGGGCCACCACGTACCAGTAGGTGGGAGTGAACTTGAAGAGATCACCCCACACGACCTTGTCCGTGCCACCCTGTCCGCCCAGCGCGTAGCGCTTTGCGGCGCCGTTTTCCATGAGCCAGTAGATGCCCGCGGCGATGACGCACACCGCGCCAAAGACGGTTGCGATGAGCAGAGGCGTCCGCCAGGAACCGAAGGCCCAGCGGGCCCAGGTAGGACTGTTCAAGGCCGCGAAGGAACCCAGCCGGGCGATGAGCAGGTTGATGCCGAAGGCGAAGCTCAGCTCCTTGCCGCGGAACCACTGGGCTACCGCTGCGGTGACCGCCACGATGAGGCTTTCAGCGCCGAGGCCAAAGACCAGGCGGCCCGAGGCCATGACCCACAGTTTCGGGCTCAGGGTTGTGAGGAGGGCCCCCAGGAAGCATAGGACGCCGAAGATGAAGGTGGCCTTCTTCACGCCGATGCGATCGATGAGGATGCCGCCGATGAGGACCATCACGATGTTGGGCACGCTGTAAATGCCCTGGAGCAGGCCGATGTTGGCGTCCGAGAAACCCAGTTGCTTCTGGAGCACGTCCGCCAGGGGGCTGATGGCGTCGTAGACGTAGTAGTTGCCGAACATCGCCAGGCTGATCACCACCAGAACCAGCCAGCGGAAGGCCGGCGGAGGAGGCGGAAGGGTACGGAGGGGGGATTCGGAGGTCATGCAGCTCCCGGGCGTTTCCTCCGATGGTGACAGGGCCGGCTTTCAACCCTCAAATAGAATTGATTCTCATAAAAATTCATAACACTTAACAGAGCTGTTTTACCTTCTGGCACCTAGCATTCATCCACGCACCTCAGTCCTTGTCATCCCCATCCACCCATCTGGAGCTCAAGCTCCCTGGAGGTCACCTTGCCATCCCGTCTCGCCCTTCGCCTTGCTGCCGCCGCGGTCCTAATGGTCCCGGCCTTCGCCGCCCGTCCCGTGGACAACCCCCTCGCCAACGAGGCGGCCCGCCATCTGGATGCCCGCGTCTTCCAGCTGGGCCTGGACCGGAACGCCAGCTTCGCCACCAAGAACGTCTTCGAAGAGGCCACCGGCGAGGCCCACGTCCGCATGAACCAGTTCTACAAGGGCGTCCGCGTGTTCGAGGGCGAGACCATCGTCCACCTGCGCGGCGGTGCCGTCACCAGCCGCACGGACGCCCTGGTCCGCGGCCTCAACCTGAACGTCACCCCCAGCCTTGGCGCCTCCGAGGCCCTGGCCGTGGCTCACCAGTCCCTGGCCCCCAGGGGCGCCTACGCCCAGACGCCGACCTCCGAGCTCGTGGTCGTCACCGTCGGCCAGCCGACCCTGGCCTACCACATCCACACCGAGCTGGAGAACGGCGCCGCCGAGACCCGCCACACCGATTTCCTCGTGGACGCCCACAGCGGCGCCATCCTGGAGCAGTGGAGCACCCTGCACACCACGGCCGCCAACGGCACCGGCAACAGCCAGTACTCCGGCACCGTCGCGCTGAACACCAACAGCCTGGCCAGCGGCTACGAGCTGCGTGACACCGTCCGCGGCATGAACTTCGACACGCGCGACCTGAACCACGCCACCACCGGCAACGGCACCACCTACACCGACGCCGACAACACCTGGGGCGACGGCACCAACTACGTCTCCGGCGCGAGCACCACCTCCGCCAACGGCCAGACGGCGGCCGTGGACGCCCACTACGGCGTGGGTCTCACCTACGACTACTACAAGAACATCTTCGGCCGGAACGGCATCGACGGCCTCGGCACGGCCACCTACAGCCGCGTCCACTACAGCAGCGCCTATGACAACGCCTTCTGGTCCGACAGCTGCTTCTGCATGACCTACGGCGACGGCTCCTCCTTCAAGTCCCTCGAGTCCATCGACGTGGCCGGCCACGAGATGAGCCATGGCGTCTGCGCCCGCACCGCCAACCTCACCTACCGCGGCGAGTCCGGCGGCCTGAACGAAGCCAACTCGGATATCAACGGCACCATGGTGGAATTCATGGCCCACGGCGGCGGCACCACCACCGTGCCGAACTACTCCAACATCACCTCCACCATCAACGTCTACTGGACGGGCGCCACCACCACCACGCCTTCCACCAACAAGGCCGTCCCCGCCGCCAACTACTACATCGGCGAGCAGCTGGCCACCGCCAAGTACGTCCGTCCCCTGCGCTTCATGCACAAGCCCAGCCTGGATGGCTCCAGCCCCGATGCCTGGTCCAAGACCCTCGGCCGCCTGGATGTCCACTACAGCTCCGGCGTGGCCAACCACTTCTTCTTCCTGCTGTCCCACGGCAGCCAGATCGACGCCTTCTCGGACGGCATCCAGTCCCCCATGGCCAACGGCGTCACCAGCATCGCCGGCCTGGGCAACGACAAGGCCGCACGCATCTGGTTCCGTGCCCTGACGGTCTACATGACCAGCAGCACCAACTACGCCGGCGCCCGCACCGCCACCCTCAGCGCCGCCACGGACCTCTACGGCGCCGCCTCCACCGAATACGCCACCGTGAACAAGGCCTGGCTGGCCGTGAACGTGAAGTAGCCAACCCGTCTTCGAACACCCCAGCGCCCCGGTCTGCCGGGGCGCTGGCCATTTCGGAGGTTCCCCCCGGGAGTGCCCTGACCGATAGTGGTGCTTGATGACCACCTCCACCCGGCGCACCTGCCCCAGCTGCCAGACCCGACTCTCCCTGCTCGCGGCGGAGTGCCCGGAATGCGGCCTGACCCTGGCGCCGCCGAGACAGGGGCGGCCCATGCTGTTCCAGGCCTCGGCCCTGGCCCATGTCCCCCTCGAGGCGCCCCCCCGGGCCCTGACGGCCCCCGCCCTGGGCCGCGTGGCGGCCGTGGCGGTGGATGTGGCCCCGGAAGAGCTGGAGCGGCCCCGCCTCGAGCCGCCCCCACCCGCGCCCGGGATCCACGGCCACCCGGCCCTGGGCTTCCAAGAACCCGTCTCCAGCTTCTGGCCCCTGGTGAAGGTGGAGGCCACCGAAGCCTTGCTGCTGCTCCTGGTGCAGGGTCTGGCCCTGACCCTTCCGGCCTGGGTGCTGGGCATTTCCCCCTCCCGGCTCCTGACCGGGGCCTGGCCCCTGGTGCTGCCCTACCTGCTGGCGACGTCCTGGATCCTCTTCATGGCCCCCCTGGCGCTCACGGGGCAGTCCCCCCTGATGGCCACCTTCGGTGTGACCCTGCCCGAGAACTCCCCTGAACGACGGATGGCCTTCTCCCTCGTTCACATGCTGTCGGTGCTCTGCTTCCCCCTCAGTTTCCTCTGCATGGTGCTGGGCCCCCGCCACCGCACCCTGGGGGAGCTGCTCAGCGGCCAGGAACTACTGGCCCGGCCCACGGGCCGGATGCGCTGAGGGTCGCCCCTTCGCCCCCTACTCGGGCAGGTGCATGGGCACGGAGGTGACGATCACGCCGGGTTTCATGAGCAGGGCGGCCTTGATGCGGAAGGCGCTCTGGTTGTGGAGGAACTGCTGCCACCACTTGGGGGCGATGAACTCCGGCAGGATGACGGTGAGAACCAGTTCCGGCTCCGCGGCCAGGATGTTGTCCACCTCCACCAGAATGGGCTCCACGATCTTGCGGTAGGGACTGGGGACGCAGCGCAGAGGGACTCCCATGCCGTAGATGGTCCAGTCCGCCCGCAGCTTCTCCATGGCGCGGCTCTCGCGGACGCCGTCGGAACCCAGGTCCACCGTCAGGGCCTCCACCCGGTCCCCGGCGACATGGCGGCCGTAGAGCAGGGACTGCACCACCCCCCGGTGGATGCCGTTGACCAGCACCAGGGCGTGGTGCTTGGTCCGCAGGAAGGCGTCCGTCCGGCTGGCGGCGAGCTTGCCCTTCACGCCGACGTAGTGGCGGCGGATGTTGAAGTGGATCACCACCAGCACCGGCACCAGCAGGATCACGATCCAGGCGCCGTGGATGAACTTGGTGATGGCGATGTCCAGCAGCACCACGAAGGCGGTGATGGCCCCCAGGCCGTTGATGGCCGCCTTCAGGTGCCAGTGGCGGCCCCGGATCTTCCGCCAGTGGGCCACCATGCCTGTCTGGCTGATGGTGAAACCCATGAACACGCCCGCGGCGTAGAGGGGCAGCAGGATGTCCGTGTTGGCGTGGAAGAGCCAGACCAGCACCCCCGAGAAGAAGAAGAGAATGAGGATGCCGTTGGAGAACACCAGGCGGTCGCCCTGGCTGGCGAACTGGCGGGGCAGGAAGCCGTCCCGGGCCTGGAGCGCCGCCAGGCGGGGGAAATCTGCGAAAGCCGTGTTGGCCGCCACCACCAGGATGGCGAAGGTGAAGCCCTGGACCACGTAGTAGACGAGCTTGGGGAACCCGTGGCTGACGTCCCCCAGGATGGCCTTGTTCAGCTTGGACAGCAGTGTTTCGGCCACCATCGAGGGATCCGCGCTGTGCTGGTAGGTCACGCCGAACCGGTGGGCCAGGAGCGTGATCCCCAGGAACATGACGGCCAGCAGGCCCACCATCCACAGCAGGGTCTTGGCGGCATTGGGACCGGCGGGATCGCGGAACGCCGTGGTGCCGTTGCTGATGGCTTCCACCCCGGTCAGGGCGGTGCAGCCGGCGCTGTAGGCCCGCATGAACACCCAGGCCATCGTGAGGCCGGCCAAGTTCGTGCCCTGACTGACGGCCTGCTGGACCTGGGCCGGCGCGGGCCCCCCGGCGAACACGAGCTTCAGCGTGCCGTAGCCCAGCACCAGGAGGATGCTGATGACGAAGCCGTAGGTGGGGATGGCGAACAGGCCGCCACTCTCCTTGACCCCACGGAGGTTCATGAGAGCGATGAACCCGATGGCCGCCAGGGTCAGCGAGACGTTGTGGCCCTCCAGCGCCGGCAGGGCGGCCGTGATGGCGGCCACGCCCGAGGAGACGGACACCGCCACGGTCAGGGTGTAGTCGAGGAGCAGAGAGGCGCCCGCCGTCAGCGCCGCCATGTCGCCCAGGTTCTCCATGGCGACGATGTAGGCACCGCCGCCCCCGGGGTAGGCGAGGATCGTCTGGCGGTAGCTGATGGCCAGGATGCCCAGCAGGCCCACGATTCCCAGGGCCACCGGGATGGACCAGCCGAACATGGCGTAGCCCGCGGCTCCGGCCAGGGCCCCGGCCCCGAGGGCGTGGCCCACACTGCTGGACAGGGACGCCATGATCTCCTGGGTGGCGTAGGCCACCGAGGACAGCGCGTCGGAGCTGAAAACCGCCAGGGCGATGGGATTGCTGATCTTGGTGTGCTGGGTTTCTTCGCTGGCCAACCGCCGGCCCAGCAGGATCCGCCTCAAGCTCTGCATCCGTAGCTCCCGGCCAGAAAGCTACTCCAATATGGGCTCAAGGTGGTAGGGGATCGAGATGACCACCGTCTTCGGCTTCATGAGCAGGGTGCCCTTGATGCGCCAGGCCGTCTGGTTGTGCAGCACGTTGGCCCACCAGTGGCCCGTCACGAATTCCGGGAGGATCACCGTGATGGTGTACTCCGGCTCCGCCCGGCGCATGCGGTCCAGCTCCTCCACGATGGGCTCCACGATCTTGCGGTAGGGACTGCGGATGGAGCGGAGAGGGATGCCCTCGCAGTACCGCGGCCAGTCCGAACGCAGGCGCTCCAGGGCCGCACTGTCCCGGCCGTGCTCGTCGGGGAAGTCCACCGTGAGGGCCTCGACCTCGCCATGGTCCGCGATAACCTTGGCGTAGTTCAGGGACTGCACCACGCCGGAGTGGATGCCGGAAACCAGCACCACCACGCGGTTCTTGCGGGGGCTGATGAAGTCGGCCCGGCTACCCGCCAGGATCGACTTCACGCGGATGTAGTGACGGTGGATGTTGAAGAAGGTCATGACCATGAGGGGGAGGACCAGGACCACCACCCAGGCGCCATGGGTGAACTTCGTCACGATGATGACCATCATCACGATCATCGTAGTGAACGCACCGGCTCCATTGATGACCGACTTGAGGGCCCAACGGTGCCCGCGCAGCTTGACCCAGTGGCGAACCATGCCGGTCTGGGAGATGGTGAAGCCCAGGAACACGCCCACGGCGTAGAGCGGCAACAGATGATGCTCACGGGCGTTGAAGATCCACAGCAGGATCCCTGACAGGAACGACAGGATGAAGATCCCGTTCGAGAAGACCAGGCGATCCCCTTGGCTGGAGAACTGGCGGGGCAGGAAGCCGTCCCGGGCCATCATGGCCGCCAGGCGCGGGAAGTCCGCGTAGGCCGTGTTCGCCGCCAGGCAGAGGATCAGCATCGTGAAGGCCTGCATGATCAGGTAGGTGACGTGGGGGAGGCCTGGGCCATTCCCGAGAATCCGGTGCTCCAGCATGGACAGCAGGGATTCGCCCTCGCCGGTATAGATGATGCCGAAGTGATTGGATAGCCAGGTGATGCCCAGGAACATGGCGCCGAGCATCAGCACCATGGACACCATGGTCTTGCCCGCGTTTCGCGCCGTGGGTTCCCGGAAGGCCGACACCCCGTTGGAAATGGCCTCCACGCCGGTCAAGGCCGTGCAACCCGCGCTGTACGCCTTCATGAACACCCAGATGGCCAGCCAGCCCGGGAGGGGCGGAGCCGCCACGGCGTGGTGCTCGCCCACGGATACGCCGCCCGCGAAGTAGCGCCAGAAGCCCAGCCCGATGATCGCGAACATCGAGATCACGAACCCATAGGTCGGCACCGAGAACACGGCACCGCTCTCCTTGACCCCCCGCAGGTTGATCAGCCCGATGACGGTGACCACCAGGAAGGCAAGGGCCACCCGGTGGGCGTCCGCCGCGGGGAAGGCGCTGGTGATGGCCGTGACGCCAGCGGACACGCTCACGGCCACCGTCAGCACGTAATCCACCAGCAGGGAGGCCCCGGCCACCTGGGCCGGCACCTCCCCCAGGTTCTCCTTGGCCACGATGTAGGCGCCGCCCCCGCTGGGATAGGCGAAGATCGTCTGCCGGTAGCTGACGGTCAGGATGGTGAGCAGCAGCACGATGCCCACGGCCACGGGCCAGGACCAGGACAGCACCGCCGGACCGAAGGCCGCCATGGCCATGTAGGGGCCCAGCACGGCCATGATTTCGCCGGTGGCGTAGGCCACGGAGGAGAGCGCATCCGAGCTGAACACCGCCAGGGCGACGGGATTGCTGATGCGGGCTTCGTGGCTTTCCTCGCTGGCGAGGCGACGGCCCAGCAGGAAGCGTCGGACATTGGCCATCTTCAGGGCTCCTGGTTCAGCGGGCCATCAGCCAGAGGCCGGAAAGGGTGGCCGCGAGCCCCACCAGCTTCGAGGGCTGCAGGTGCTCGCGGAAGAGAACGAAAGCCAGAATGGCGACGAGGATGAAGTTGGCGTTCATGACACCGATGGCGATGGCGGTCTTGGCGCCCCGGAAGAAACTCTCATTCACGCAAACCAGGGCCGCGGCGGTGAAGATCCCCGCGGCCAGCGCCCAGGCCGTGCCGGCCGGCGAGCCGGCGGGACGTCCGCGCCACAGCCAGTAGGCCAGCGCCAGCGGCACTTCGCCCAGCACCACCCACAACAGGACCGCGGCGGGATTGAGCCCCCGGTGGCCCGCTGCCTTCATGCCCAGGTTCCCGAGACCCATGAGGATCATCGACGCCAGTGCCCAACTGAACCACCCCATACCCGACTCACCCCAAGGGGAACCATTATGGGGGTTGGCGCCGCCTGTGGGGACAAGGGTTGACGGAGGCCACAGGAAACCCCGTGCCGCCCTCCCCGGGGGGAGAACGATGGTTGGCGATTCCGGCCCGCCAAGGGAGACTGGAGGATCAGGACATCAGGACCTGCCTTCAAAATGGGGTGTGGCCGCGCAAGGGGCGCCGCCCAAGCGAGACGAGGAAAGCGACGATGGCAATAGCGGCACTATTGACGAGGAGTTTGACGCAGTTTCGCGCCGGGCGCCGCCCCTTGCCCTCCGGGACGGGCCCAGCCGCGCGCCCGGCAGCGTCACCGCGCTTGAACGATGTCCCGCATCGCCCTGCGCGCGCTTCCTTGCTGGATCACGCGGCTGGGCCCGTCGCGGCTCGCATCCATTTTGAAGGCAGGTCCTAAGATGGCCCGATTCTCCAAGCGCGTGGGCCGCGAAGTGCTCGAGGGGCACCCCCGCCTGCCGGAATGGATCACCAAGGAGCGGGTGAAGCTCGGCGACCTGCACGGCATGAAGAAGGACCTGCGGGACTCCCACCTGCACACGGTCTGCGAAGAGGCCCGGTGCCCCAACCGCACCCACTGCTTCACCCACGGTACCGCGACCTTCCTGCTCATGGGCGAGGTCTGCACCCGGGCCTGCGGCTTCTGCAGCATCCAGAGCGGCAAGCCCCGCCTGCTGGACCCCCACGAGCCCCAGGAGACCGCCGAGCGCGTGGCGGCCCTCAACCTGCGCTTCGCCGTGCTGACCTCCGTGAACCGGGACGATCTGTCGGATGGCGGCGCCGCCCACTTCGCCGAGACCGTCCTCGCCATCCGCCGCCGCAACCCGGGCGTGGGCGTGGAAGTGCTGGTGCCGGACTTCCTGGGCGACCTCGACGCCGTGGCCCGGGTGGTGGCCGCCGGCCCCGCCGTGTTCAACCACAACACGGAAACCGTGCCCAGCCTCTACCCCGAAGTACGGCCCGCGGGCCGGTTCGAGCGCAGCCTTCGCGT
Source organism: Geothrix campi (assembly GCF_024609265.1). GTDB lineage: Bacteria > Acidobacteriota > Holophagae > Holophagales > Holophagaceae > Geothrix > Geothrix campi. The sequence goes on from NZ_JANHMP010000003.1 coordinate 527,005, forward strand.
GCTGGCGCACGCGAAGGAAATGGGAAGAGCACTCTACGGCGAGAACTTCCGCACGAAGAGCGGCCTCATGCTCGGCCTCGGCGAAACCGAGGCCGAGCTGCTCACCACCTTCGAGGCCCTGGCCAGGAACGACGTGGACATCCTCACCCTGGGCCAGTACCTGCGCCCCACCCGCCACCAGCTGCCCGTGAAGCGCTACGTGCCCCCCGAGGAGTTCGCGGAACTGGGCGCCAAGGCCAAGGCCTTCGGCTTCCAGACCGTGTACGCCGGCCCCCTCGTGCGCTCCAGCTTCAACGCCCACGAGGTTTCGGGCATGGAAGGCATCAGCATCGCCTAGGCGTGGCGCTTGCATTCAGCGGGTCCGACCGCTCGACACCATTGGCCGCCCCCCTGCCAACAAGGGTGAGCGATAGAAGGATATTCATCCGGGTTCTGGTCTAATGGATGGAAGGGACGGGAAAGGTCGAGGCAGGAAGTCGCTCGATGACCCGGGGACCAGAACCGAAAAACAGGACGCTTCCATCCGCCATGACCACTGTCTGGTGGCTGGGTTGTGCATGCACCATGGTTCCCTGGCGGGAGAAGGCACCCGTCAGCGGGTTGAAAAGCTCCAAAGCACCGATGGGCGCTCCGACGGGGTCTCCACCACTAATGAGCACCTGGCCGGAGGGCAGGAGCACAGCCCGATGATTCCGGCGCTGGAAGGCCATCTGACCCGGAACATCCAGGAAGGTGTTGGTGCTGGGGTCGTATATCTCCGCGAAGGGCAAGGCACTTGTGCCGACACCTTCACCGCCGAGGATGAGGACCCTTCCATCGGCCAACCGTGTCGCACTCGACCCCAGGCCCCGGGGGTAGATGACTGGCCCTGTTTCGATGAACTGGTTCGTCATGGGATCAAAGAGCTCAGGCTTTGACCCGAGAAGGAAGCTTTCACCGCCGACAAGCAAGAACGTTCCATCGGCCAGGGGAGTCACCGTGTGGTCCCCCCGGTATGTATGCATCGGCTCCAGGGCCGAGAACGTCCCCTTGGCAGGATCAAATACCTCGGCGTTCTTCATGTACTGAAACGTCTCGCCCCTCCCGCCGGTCAGTAGCACACGGCCATCCGCGAGCAGGGTCGCCTGGTGATTGGCCCTGGGGGTGATGAGGTTTCCAGCCGGGGAGGTCAGGCCCGTGGCGGGATCGAAGATTTCGGCCTCGTCGCAGAGCACCATGCCATAGCCATGCAGTCCCCCCGTGATCAGCACGCGGCCGTCCTGCAGAGTCGTGGCCCTTCCTCCCATGCGGTAATGAGAGAGGGTGCCAACACTCGTGGCAGTCAGGGTGGTGGGGTCGAACTTGACCAGATCCCTCTGGTCAAAAGCTGGAAGAAGCAGAAAACTCCCATCCTTCAAGCGCGCGCCATAGGTGTCCGAAGGAAAACCGCTTGGGGAGTCTGGAAAACCCTTGATGACGGTGGAGGGGCCTTTGCCGGTGATTTTTGCCTTTGCCCGGGTCACCTCGGCGCTTCCCGGTAGATAGGCACACACCGTAAGGGTCTTCGCGTAATCACCGGCCTGCAGCCAACCAAGGGGACTCATGTTCCCAAATTCTGGAACCCAAGACACATTGACCTCATCGGTGAAGCCGAAACTGGGCGTCGACAAGAGGTAGCTGTTTGATTGGTAGCCGAACTGGAACCCCGTTCCGATTGGGAGATTCACCTGATCAGGCGTGATAACGAAGTTTGAATAGACGACAGCCCATGACGCCTTCTTTGACGGATCCTCGACACTCGTGGCGGTCACCGAGGAGCCACCAAATTGGTTCCCCGCCGGGGGCGTGAAAACCCCGTGCGGGTCGACAGTACCCCGGTTGCCTACCGCCCCGCTCCCAGCGTCCACCTCCCAGGCCAAAGAATGGTCACTGAGATGATCGAACACGGGTTGGAGTTGGATTGTGCCGCCATTGAGCACATTGCGACGCTCGACGGCATACGGCGCCAAGGCTGGCATCCGATCATCGACGACGGTGACTGCGACCACGGTGGACACTGAGGGATTCGACGCGCTCGTAAATCGGATGTGGTACGTCCCGATGGTGGTTGGTGCGATGTAGTTGGCACCATCCATGGAACCGCCTGCGGGGCCTTCCACCACCTCGACGTTGGCCACAGAGGAGGGCAAACCGAAAAAGCGGACGGAGAAGGAAACACCGGCCCGGCCGATGGGGGACGTGTTCCGGTAAACCGTGGCACGGTATGGGCTCACGACGAGGCCCACCGCCGGAGGCTGGACTGGAACCTTCAGAGTGGCCTTGAGGGCCGGTGGACCCTGGCTCTCGGCTTGGACTTCAAAGCCCGCCAGCATGGGTGGCGGTGTGTACTGGACGCTGGTCCCAGTTGAGCTGCTGAAGGCCCCGGCCGTTGCGGTCCACGTGATGGGCGCGGTTGGTGTGTTCAGGAACTCCGCTGTCAGGGTGAGGCTTTCTCCTGGGGCCAGACTGGGACGACTTGATTGGATGTTCAGGCTCGCAATGGGTGCCGGAGGTGGGGGTGGAGGTGGAGGTGGAGGTGGAGGCTGTGTTCCAGATGAGCTCATGGTGGCGCTTCCGCCACCGCAGCCCAGGACAAAAAGGAGTGCAGACAAGGATGCAAGGAGCCCCGTCTTCAATCGCATATCCCACCTTTATCCACGATGTAACAAGGATTGGGGCCAGTTTATCAGTGGCCTAAACGATTGTCTCGGTTTCAGAAGATAAGGGATTGGCTATCCGCCCCTTTTTGAGCTCCCCTCATCCAAGCGTGTTTGGGCGCTCAGGACGGGGTCGGCCCCCCTACTCCCGCCGGGGCTCCACGACGATGGCCGCGGGCTCGGCGGGACAGGCGAAGACGCACAGTCCACAGCCTGTGCAGACGTCCGCGTCCACCGCCGGATGGCCCACCGTCTCGCCCTCTCGGGGGGCCGTGATCCGGATCGCCTCCTCGGGATAGGGACAGCGATCCACGCAGACTCGACAGGCGCGCGGTTCCCGGTCCAGATCGCCCCAGGTGACACAGAGGCCGGGTTTCACCCGGGCCGTGCCCATGCGCACGGCCTTCGGCCCCTCGAGCACCGTGCCGTCCGCCCGGACGAGCCGGGGCCACACGAGGGCCTCGTCATCGCACTCCGCGATGCAGGGGAGCGTGGTGCAGAGGAAGCAGGGGATGCTCCGCGGATCGAGGTAGGGGGTTTTCAGGCCCAGGCCCGCGCTGGGACCGGCCCGGAGGATGGCGTTCTCGGGGCAAGCCCGCATGCACTTGTCGCAACGGGTGCACTTGGTGAGGAATTCCAGCTCGTCCAGGGCACCGGGGGGGCGCAGCAGCTTCGGCCCGAGGTTCGTCACCGCCTCTTCCACGCGGTTGGCCACGAAGCCCGCGAAGAGGTTCCCCAGGGACTTGAAGAAGTCGCCGCGTTCCTGGGGTTCATCGAGCTTCTTCGCCACCGTCGCCTCAGTCCATCAGCCCCAGCACCCGCATGGCGGGCCGCAGGGTCCCCCACAGCACCGGGTCGAAGCCCAGGGTGAGGACGCCGGCCTGGCCGCCCCCCGTGAGGTCCAGGTAGGCCAGCAGATCGTGGCTGATGGCCACGTCCCGCGAGCTGGGCGCCGCTTCCACCCAGGCCACCCCCACGGGGGCCGCCTTCTTCACGAGCGTCTTCCCTTCCGCGGCGCGGAGCTGGAGGATCAGCAGATCGCCGTGGAAGGAGGGCACCCGGATCTCCATGAGCCGGCCCTTGCCCGCGGCCGGTGTCACCGGCACCACCTCGAAGGCCTGGCGGTACCCCAGCTTGACCAGATCGGGGTCCTCGCCGTTGAGGACGGCCAGGGTCTGCTCCACGAGGCCGTCCAGGCCCCGGTCGCCCATCCAAGCCACGGAGCGCAGGTGGGTACCGCCCACCTCGCCCAACCCGTCGAGCAGGGAAGGCAGGAGGGCCAGCACCTGCTCCAGGGCCGGGCGGCCCCTCAGCGATTTCACCCCCTTGGGCCAGGGGCCCGCCAGGGGCATGGGATCAATCCGGGCTTCGGGTTCGGAGCGGAGGTCCAGGATGCGGCCCGGGAAGCCCTCGAGCAGCTCGGGATCGGGTGAATCCGCCAGGATCACCGCGTCCAGCCCCTCCAGCAGGAGGCGGCTCGGCGCGAAGACCACCAGATCCCCCACCTCCTCTTCCACGGTGAGGGCGCCTATGGACAGCGGCAGCACCGAGGCCTCCCGCGCCTCCAGGGCGTTCACGAGTTCGCGGCCCAGCAAAGTCTGGGCGCCGATGACGGCGAGTTTCAGCATGTCAAAACCTTTCGATGTCAGACGCGGACGGCGGCCTCTTCGGCCGGGGCATGGCCCTGCAGGGCGGCGGCCACCGGGCCCGCCAGGAACTGGCGCACCTGGTCCCCGGCGCGGCCGGTGAACCGGCTGGCGTCCAGCAGGGCTTCCAGTTCGACCTCCGTCATGGCCCAGGCGGGATCCGCCGCCAGGAGCTGCAGCAGCTCGTTGGGACGGCCCTCGGACTTGATGCGGCGGCCGGCCTCCAGGGCCGCGCCACGGAAGCGTTCGTGCAGGTCCTGGCGATCGCCACCCCGCTTCACGGCCTCCATCAGCAGCACCTCGGCGGCCATGAAGGGCAGTTCCTGGGCGAGCCGGGCCTCGATCATCCTCGGGTAGACCAGGAGGCCCGAGGCCACATTGCGGAAGAGCACCAGGATGGCGTCCGCCGCCAGCAAGCCCTGGCTGAGGGTGAGGCGGCGGTGGGCGCTGTCGTCCAGGGTGCGCTCCATCCACTGGGTGGCGCTGGTCTGGTAGCTGGAGGGCATGAGGCCCAGCACGAAGCGGGCGAGGCTGTTGATGCGCTCCGAGCGCATGGGGTTGCGCTTGTAGGGCATGGCGCTGGAGCCGATCTGCTTCGACTCGAAGGGCTCCTCCACCTCCTTCAGGTGCTGGAGCAGGCGCAGGTCGCAGGCGAATTTCGAGGCCGAGGCCGCGATGCCGCAGAGCACCTGGCCGATGCGATCCTCCAGCTTGCGGGTGGCCGTCTGGCCGCTGACGGGGATGGCCGGGAAGCCCACCTTCCCGCAAAACCGCTGTTCCAGGGCTTCCACTTTGTCGCCATCGCCCTCGAACAGTTCGAGGAAGCTGGCCTGGGTGCCCGTGGTGCCCTTCACGCCCCGCACCGGCGTGGTGCGGATGAGGTGGTCCAGATCCTCCAGGTCCAGTAGCAGGTCCTGGATCCACAGGGTGGCCCGCTTGCCCACGGTGGTGGGCTGGGCGGGCTGGAAGTGGGTGAAGCCCAGGGTCGGCTGGTCCTTCCACTGGTCCGCGAAGGTCGCCAGGGCCGCGATCACGTCCTGCAGCCGGCGACGGAGGAGGACCAGGGCCTCCTGGGCGATGAGCAGGTCCCCATTGTCCGTGACGAAACAGCTGGTGGCGCCGAGGTGGATGATGGGCCGGGCCCCGGGCGCCTGCTCACCCCAGGCGTGGATGGCGGCCATGACATCGTGGCGCAGGGCCGACTCATGCCTCGCGATGACCTCAAAGTCCACGGCATCCTGGGTGGCCCTCAGCTCCGCGATCTGGGCGGCCGTCACCGGCAGGCCCAGCTCGGATTCCGCCTCGGCGAGGGCGATCCAGAGCCGCCGCCACACCCTTTGCCGGTACAGCGGGGACAGCAGGCGCACCATGGCCTTGCTGGCGTAGCGGCTGGCCAGGGGGTGCTCGAATCGCTCCAGCTCGGGACCGTCGTGGGGCGGGAGGAAGGGCATGGGAACTCCGGCCCTTCAGTGTCTCACAGCCACAGACCTGTGATTCCGCTCACGAAGAGGGTGTCTTGGCGAAGGCCCACCGCGGCTAGGATAGGGGCATCACCCTGGAGCCTCCGCCATGTACGAAGTGATCCGCTCTTCCGATCCCGCTGTGTTCCAGGCCCTGGAACTGGAGGTGCAGCGCCAGCGGCACCACCTGGAGCTCATCGCGTCGGAGAACTACGCCTCCCGGGCCGTCATGCAGACCATGGGCTCCCACTTCACCAACAAGTACGCGGAGGGCTACCCGGGCAAGCGCTACTACGGCGGCTGCAGCCAGGTGGACATCGTCGAAAACCTCGCCCGCGACCGCGCCAAGCAGATCTTCGGGGCCGAGCACGCCAACGTGCAGCCCCACAGCGGTGCCCAGGCCAACATGGCCGTCTACCTCGCAGCCCTGAAGCCAGGCGACACCGTCATGGGCCTCGACCTGTCCCATGGCGGGCACCTCACCCACGGGCACCCCCTGAACAGCTCTGGCATCCTCTACAAGTTCGTGCCCTACCACGTCCGCAAGGAGGACGAGCGGGTGGACATGGACGAGGTCCGCGACCTGGCCCGGCAGCACCAGCCAAAGATGATCGTGGTCGGGGCCTCGGCCTACAGCCGCACCTGGAACTTCCCCCTCTTCCGCGAGATCTGCGACGAGGTGGGCGCTCTGCTCATGGTGGACATGGCCCACATCGCGGGCCTCGTCGCCACGGGCCATCACCCCAGCCCCGTGCCCCATGCGGATTATGTCACCACCACCACCCACAAGACCCTGCGCGGCCCCCGCGGTGGGCTGATTCTCTGCAAGTCGCAGTATGCCAAGGACTTGGATCGCGCGGTCTTCCCGGGCGTCCAGGGCGGGCCCCTCATGCATGTCATCGCCGCCAAGGCTGTGGCCCTGCACGAGATCATGCAGCCCGACTTCAAGGCCTACAGCGGCCAGGTCATCCGCAACGCCCACGCCCTGGCCAAGGGCCTCCAGGAGCGGGGCTGGCGCATCGTCAGTGGGGGCACGGACAACCACCTCTTCCTGGTGGACCTGCGCGACCACGACCTCCTGGGCCATGAGGCCGAGACCTGCCTGCACCGGGCCGGCATGACCACCAACAAGAACGGCATCCCCTTCGACCCCAATCCGCCGCTCAAGCCCTCGGGCGTGCGCCTGGGCAGCCCTGCCCTGACCACCCGCGGCATGAAGGAGGAGGAGATGGATCAGATCGCCCGCTTCTTCGATGTCACCCTGCGGCACCGGGGCGACGAAAGCACCTTCGCCCGCGTCCGGCAGGAGGTCTTCCACCTCACCGACCAGTTCCCCATTCCGGAATAGAGCCGCTCCGGCTCCTTCTGTTCGACCGCCGCCAAAACGCCTCGCGTTTTGGCGGTATGTTTTTCAGGGGTGGATATGTTCGCGGCGGATGGGTTGTTCGTGTACGGGGCGCTGCGGGAGGGCGGGTCGAACCACGCCTGGCTGCAGCGAACCCACCCGGAGGGCCTCACCCGGGCCTGGGTGGGGGGGCGGCTCTTCCACCTGCCCACAGGCTACCCCGCCCTGGTGCCGGGCCCTGATCCCGCGGAGCCACCGCCCGGCCCCGGCTGGGTGCGGGGGGACTTTGTGGGCTATGAGGACGACGACGATCTGGAGTGCGCCCTGGCCGACCTGGATGCCCTGGAGGGCGTGGCGGAGGATCTCTTCAGCCGCGAGCTCCTGCCCGTGACCCTCGAAGGGGGGCAACAGTACCACGCCTGGGTTTATGTGTTCCATGTGGAACGCCTCCCCCGGCTGGAGCGGGAGGCCGTGGAGCTACCGGATGGAGACTGGGCGGCCTACCTGTAGGGCCCAAGTGACGTTCCGTGCGGGCAAGTAAAGGACCGGCTTTGCCGGCCCTTTACGCGGGGGTCCGGGGGTGTGCGCGCAGCGCGACCTTAGATCCTTGCAACGCATGCCTGGCGAGGGGGACCCCCGGAGAATGTCACCCTACAAACCCAGCTTCGGCTGTTCGCCGCTCTCGTCGGGGCCCGGGTGGGCCACTTCGCCTTCGATGAGCTCTTCCTCCTCGTCCAGGGCCATGGCGCTGGCATCGATCTTGGCGAGGCCCACGACGCGGTCCTCGGCGCTGGCCAGCTTGAGGAGGCCGACGCCCTGGGCGTTGCGACCCGTCTTGCGGACCTCGTCGATGAGGAAGCGGATGACCATGCCCTCCTGGCTGATGAGCAGGCACCCTTCCCCGGGCTTGACGAGCTTGAAGCCCACCACCTGGCCATTGCGGACTCCGGCGCGGATGTTGATGACGCCCGTGCCGCCCCGACCCTGGAGCCGGTAGTCCTGGAGGAGGCTGCGCTTGCCGTAGCCCTTCTCGCAGACCGTAAGCAGCATGCCGTGGTCCTCGGTGCTTTCGTCGGGCTCCACGCCTTCCGGCAGGTCCGGCAACGGATCCGCCACTTCCATGTCCACGATGTGGTCCTTGGCGGCCAGCTTCATGCCCCGCACGCCCGTGGTGGCGCGGCCCGTGGCGCGCACATCCTCCTCGGGGAAGCGGATGGCCTTGCCCTGGGCCGTGGCCAGGACGATCTGCTGGGTGCCCGTGGAACGCCGCACGGCCACCAGCGCGTTGCCATCGTCGATGTTGAGGGCGATGAGGCCGTTGGCCCGGATGTTGGCGTAGGCGGCCAGGCTGGACTTCTTCACTGTGCCGTCGCTGGTGGCGAAGACCAGGTTCTCGCCCTCGGGGAATTCCCGCAGGGCCATCAGGGTCACCACGTTCTCCCCGTCCTTCAGGGAGATCAGGTTCCGGATGTGCTTGCCCCGGGTGGAGGCGGCCGCCTCGGGCAGGTCATAGACCTTCAATGCGTAAACAATGCCCTTGTCCGTGAAGGCCATGAGGGTGTCATGGGCCTTGGTCATGAAGAGCTGCTCGACGAAATCCTCGTCCTTGGTCTTCATGCCCACCTTGCCCTTGCCACCCCGGCGCTGGCGGCGGTAGGCGTTGAGGTCGGTGCGCTTGATGTAGCCCGCCTTGGACATGGTGACGACCATGGGATCGTCGGGCACCACGTCCTCCATGCGGATCTCGCCGGAGTAGCCCACGATCTCGGTGCGGCGGTCGTTGCCGAACTGGTCGGCCACCTGCTGCAGCTCTTCCTTGATGACCTTCAGGAGCAGCTTCTCGTCGGCCAGGATGGCCTTGAGCTTCGCGATGACCTTCTCCAGTTCGGCCAGTTCGTCGAGGATCTTCTCCCGCTCCAGGCCGGTGAGGCGCTGGAGGCGCATGTCCAGGATGGCCTGGGCCTGCACGGCCGAGAGGCAGAGGCTGGGGTCCTTCTTGATCGCCGCTGCGGTGGCGAAGGCCCCCGCCATGAGGCCGGCCTTGGCTTCTTCGGGGCTCTTGGCGGCTCGGATGAGCTTGATGACCGCGTCCAGGTGGTCCAGGGCGATCTTGAGGCCCATCAGGACGTGGTGGCGCTCTTCGGCCTTCCGCAGCTGGAACAGGGTGCGGCGGGTCACCACCTCGCGGCGGAAGCCGATGAACTCCTGCAGGATCTCGCGGAGGGTGCAGACGCGGGGCTGGCCGTTCACGATGGCCAGCATGGTGATGGGGAAGCTGTTCTGGAGCTGGGTCTGCTGGTAGAGCTGGTTGAGCACGATGTCGCTGGGCTCGTTCTTCTTCAGCTCCACCACCAGGCGGATGCCCTCGCGATCGCTCTCGTCCCGCAGGTCGCTGATGCCGTCGATCTTCTTGTCGCGCACCAGCTCGGCGATCTTCTCGATGAGGGTGGACTTGTTCACCTGGTAGGGCAGTTCGGTGAAGACCAGCTGCTCGCGGTCGCCCGCCCGGCGGATCTGCTCCACGTGGGACTTCGCGCGCACCACGCAGCGGCCGCGGCCCGTCCGGTAGGCGTCCACGACCCCTTCGGTGCCCAGCATGAGGCCGCCACCCGGGAAGTCGGGGCCCTTGATGTGGGCCATCAGGGCTTCCATGGCGATGGTCGGGTGGTCGATGAGGTCGATCAGGGCCCGGCAGCACTCCCGCAGGTTGTGGGGGGGAATGCTGGTGGCCATGCCCACGGCGATGCCCTGGGAGCCGTTCACCAGGAGGTTGGGGAAGCGGGCGGGCAGGACGAGGGGCTCCTCCATGCTGCCGTCGTAGTTGGGTCCGAAATCCACCGTGTCCTGGTCGATGTCACCCATCATCTCGTTGGCGACCCGGGACAGGCGGGCCTCGGTGTAGCGCATGGCCGCGGCGGAATCGCCGTCGATGGAGCCGAAATTGCCCTGGCCGTCCACCAGCACGTGCCGCATGGAGAAAGGCTGCGCCATGCGCACCAGGGTGTCGTAGATGGCCGAGTCGCCATGGGGATGGTACTTACCCATCACATCACCCACGGTGCGTGCGGACTTCTTGTAGGCCCGGTTCCACTCGTTCCCGGCCTCCTTCATGGCATACAGCACCCGGCGATGCACGGGCTTGAGGCCGTCGCGCACGTCGGGCAGGGCCCGGCCCACGATGACGCTCATGGCGTAGTCCAGGTAGGACTTCCGCATTTCCTTTTCGATTTCCAGGGGTTCGATACGATTCAGGCTCATGGGTTTCCCGGTGTTCTACGTGGAACTCTGCTCGACATCCTGCAAAAACAGAACTTAGATGTCGATGTTCTCCGCGAGGAGGGCGTTGGTCTCGATGAAGCGACGGCGGGGTTCCACGGCGTCGCCCATGAGGACTGTGAAGATCTCGTCGGCCTCCACGGCATCGTCCACCCGGACCTGCAGGAGGGTGCGGCGCTCGGGATCCATGGTGGTCTCCCAGAGCTGCTCGGGGTTCATCTCACCCAGCCCCTTGTAGCGCTGGATGCCCAGGCCTCGTTTGCCTTCCTCCAGGACCATGGCCAGCATCTCTTCCGGGTCGGTGAACACGTGCTCCTTGTTGAGCTTGGGCGCACCCTCCTCGACCTCGTCCTCGGCTTCCTTGTCCTTCGGAGTGTCCTTGACGTCCTTGAGGCGGCGGAGCCGCAGCTCGCCCCCACGGAACCCGGCCAGCTCGACCTGGAGGGTGGCCAGGCGGCGGAACTCGCCCCAGTGGGCCACCTGGCTGTCGATCCAGAGGGTGATGGGGCGGCTCAGGTGCATGCGCACCAGCTTCAGGCGGTGGGTGGCGGGAATCAGCAGGGGGTCGGCGCCCTCCCCTTCCCCGGGCAGCTCCATGGCCTCGACGGTTTCGATCTCGCAGGTGCCGAGCTTCTCGCGGGTGATGGCGGCCGCCAGCTCCTCCAGGCCCTCGCGGCTCTGGAACCGGTCGGCGTCCAGCAGGCCATCCGCCAGGAGGGCGCGCACCAGGGGCCGGGCATAGCCGCGGCGGTCCAGCTTGCCGAAGAGCTGCTGGACCTCGCCCCACTTCTTCATCTCGCGTACCAGGGTCGCGCCCTTGTGCTCCGTGCCGTCGGGCAGGCTGAGGGTCCAGCCGTCCAGGGCCTTCTGGAAGAGGAACTCCTCCAGGGCCCGCTCGTCCTTGAGGTACTTTTCCGTCTTGCCCTTCTTCACCTTGTAGAGCGGCGGCTGGGCGATGTAGAGGTGGCCGCGCGCCACCAGCTCCGGCATCTGCCGGTAGAAGAAGGTGAGCAGGAGGGTGCGGATGTGGGAGCCGTCCACGTCGGCATCGGTCATCAGCACGATCTTGTGGTAGCGGAGGCTCTCGACCTTGAACTCCTCCTTGCCGATGCCCGTGCCCAGCGCCTGGATGAGCACGCGCAGCTCGTTGTGGCCGAGGATCTTGTCGAAGCGGGCCTTCTCCACGTTCAGCACCTTGCCCTTGAGGGGCAGGATGGCCTGGGTGGCCCGGTGGCGCCCCTGCTTGGCGGAGCCGCCGGCGGAGTCGCCCTCCACCAGGAAGATCTCACTGAGGGCCGGATCCTTCTCCTGGCAGTCCGCCAGCTTGCCGGGCAGGCCCCCGCCATCCAGGGCCCCCTTGCGGCGGGTCAGGTCGCGGGCCCGGCGGGCGGCTTCGCGAGCGCGGGCGGCTTCGATGGCCTTCTCCAGGATGGCCTTGGCCTCCCGCGGGTTCTCCTCGAAGAACGCCGAGAGTTTCTCGTAGACGATGGTCTGGACGATGCCCTTCACCTCACTGGAGACGAGGCGATCCTTTGTTTGACTGGAAAACTTGGGATCAGGCACCTTGGCGCTCAAGACCGCCGTCAACCCCTCGCGGACGTCCTCGCCCGAGAGGGTCACCTTGGCGCTCTTCAGTAGGTTGTTCTTCTCGGCATAGCTGTTGATGACGCGGGTCATGGCGGCCCGGAAGCCCTCCAGATGCGCGCCGCCATCGCGGTTGCGGATGTTGTTCGTGAAGCAGTAGAGGGTCTCCTGGTAGGAGTCGTTCCACTGGAGGGCCACCTCGACGGTGGTGTCCTGCTTCTCGTCCTTGATGTAGATCGGGGGCTTGTGGAGGACTGGCTTGTTGCGGTTCAGGTGCTCCACGAAGGCGCTGATGCCGCCCGCGTTCATGAAGTCGTGGGTGTCGCCGGTGCGTTCGTCCGTGATGCGGATGTGGACGCCCTGGTTGAGGTAGCTCAACTCCCGCAGGCGCTGGCTGAGCGTCTCGAAGCTGAAATCGAGGACGTTGTTGAACACCTCGGGATCAGGCTGGAACCGTACGCGGGTGCCGCGCCGGGCCGTGGGTCCCATCAGCTTCAGAGGCGCGTCCGCCTTGCCCTGGGAGAAGGTCATGGCGTGCTCCTGGCCATCCTTCCAGACAGTGAGCCAGAGCTTGGAGGACAGGGCGTTCACGCAGGAGACGCCCACCCCGTGCAGGCCGCCGGACACCTTGTAGGCGTTCTTCCCCTCGGTGCTGGTGTTGTCGAACTTCCCGCCGGCATGGAGCACCGTCATGATGACTTCGGCGGCGCTGCGGCCCTCCTCCTTGTGGATGTCCACCGGGATGCCGCGGCCGTTGTCTTCCACGCTGCAGCTGCCGTCGTTGTGGAGGATGACGTCCACGCGGGTGCAGAAGCCCGCCAGGGCTTCGTCGACGGCGTTATCGACGACCTCGTAGACCATGTGGTGCAGGCCACTGCCGTCATCGGTGTCGCCGATATACATGCCGGGCCGCTTGCGGACGGCCTCGAGGTCTCTCAGGACCGTGATGTTGTCGGCTGTGTAGCTATCGGTTTCCAGGGGGGTATGGACACGGGCGCGGGAGACTTCTTCAGACATCAAAACTCACTTGGTTGGGTACGGTGGGATGCGGTGCGGTGCTGCGGGCGCCGATCAGGCGGTGGCGCTGGTGGCGAAACGGACGGGCATGAGGACGTAGCGGAAGCTGAAGTCTTCGAGGCTGGGGGACATGAAGACGCCCTGACCCACTTCGTCTTTGAACTGGTAGACGACCTCCTCGCCCGGGAGCCGCTCCAGAAGTTCCGTGAGGTAGTCGATGTTGAAGGCCAGCTCGAAGGGCTGTTCCTCGCCCGTGAAGGGCAGTGTGGCCTGGTTCACGCCTTCGTCGGGGTGCTGGAAGACCGTGCGAAGGTTGGGGAATTCGTAGAACAGGCGCACGTTCTTGTTGTAGTCATCCTTCTTCAGGCCCACGAAGCGGAGGGTGCGGAGGAAGACCTCGCGATCCATGATGACGCGCTTGGGCAGTTCGGCCGGCAGCACCTTTTCGTAGGCGGGGTAGTTGCCCGTGACGAGGCGGGTGCTGAATTTCAGGCCCGGCTGATCGAGGAAGAGCGTCGTGCCATCCCAGCAGAGTTCCACCTCGCCCTCGTCGCCGAGCAGCGTGGGGATGAGGTCCAGGGCCCGCTTGGGCACGATGAGGCGGACTTCATCCTTCAGCTTCGTGTCGCAGGGGACCTCGGCCACGGCGAGCCGGAACCCGTCGGTGGAGACCACGCGCACATGGTGCTTGGACAGATGCACGAGCACCGCGGACAGGGTGGGCTTGGTGGCGTCCTTGCTGACGGCGATGGAGCCGAGCTGGATGGCCCGCTTGAACCGCAGGACGGGGATCTTCACGACAGGAAGCTGTTTGCTGGGCCCTGGCAGCTCCGGAAAGCCCTCTCCGGGCTGGATGTTGTGTTCGGAGTTCATGCCCTTCGCGCGGAGCCACAGACGGCCCCCAGCGTCCGGGCATTCCAGGCTGAGGATCCCTTCCGGGAACACCCGCACGGTCTCGATGAACTTCTTGCCGGGTACCGCCATGGTCCACTCGCCCTGCCCCTCGCCGGGCACCGTGGCCTCGAAGGCCAGCTCCATGTCCGTGGCCTTGAGCACCACCTCCTTGGGCCGCACGTCCACGAGGATGTGCTGGAGGATGGGCAGCGTGACCCGGCGGTCCAAGGCGTGCTTCAGGATCCCCAGGGTGCGATCCAGACGATCCTTGGAAACCTGTAACTGAAGACTCATGAATCACCCTTGATGATGCTGAAGCCCAGGACAACCTGTGGAATGACGTCTCAAAGCCCTATTCTACCGGAGTTTCCCCGCACGGGACAGGCTGTGGAGAGCCCCTGTGGTGGTGTGGAACCAAGGGGTCGTGCCGGCTTTGCGGAAGCGCCCGGGCTGGCTTGTGGATTCGGAGCGCCCTCGTCCTGCGGAAAACGATGTAACACTCTTTTTATCAATGAATGCTATTCAATAGGGCCTGGACCATCCTGTGGAAATCAGGATCCCGCTTCATGCGCTCGCGCACCGAGTCGATGGCGTTCATGACGGTGGAGTGGTGCATGCTGAAAGAACGCCCGATGTCGGTGAATGGCGCGGATGCGATCTCCCGGGCGAGGTACATGGCCACTTGGCGAGGCACCAGAACGGCCTGCTGACGCGACCGCTTTTTCATCAGATCCACGAAGGAGAGGTTGAAGGTCTCCGCGGTCATCCGGTAGATCCGCTCGGGAGGCACGGCGGCGGTGGGCTCCTCCCCGCTCTGCCCCTGGAAGGCCGCGTGAGCCACCTCGAGGGTGGGCGGCACGCCGATGAGGCTGGCCTGGAAGATGACCCGGGTGAGGAAGCCCTCCAGGTCCCGCACGCTGCCCTTGGCCTTGTGGGCGATGAAGGTAAGCACATCCTCGGGGATGGGCGGGACGCTCTTGAAATCCGCGTCCTCCAGCTTCTTCTTCAGGATGGCGATGCGGGTCTCGAAATCCGGGGGCTGGATGTCGGCGGTGAGGCCCCATTTGAAGCGGGTGATGAGCCGCTCGTGGCAGCCCTCCAGGCGCTGCGGGGGCTTGTCCGACGTGAGGACGATCTGCTTCCCGTGCTGGAGCAGGTACTCCAGGACGTAGAAGATCTCCTCCTGGGTCCGCTCCATCTTTCCGAGGGTCTGCACGTCATCCAGCAGCAGCACATCGTTCTGCTGGTACTTTTTGCGCATCGGCTCGGTGTTCTTGGCCTTGATGGCCACGGTGAGTTCGTTGAAGAAATTGTCCACCTTGAGGTAGGCCACCCGGAGCCGGGGATCCCGCGCCAACAGGCCCTTGCCGATGCCCACCATGAGGTGCGTCTTGCCGAGGCCGGCGCCGCCGTAGATGAACAGCGGGTTCATGCTGAGGGGCGTGGCGGCCTTGCCATAGCTGTCCACCACGGCCTTGGCCGCGGCGAAGGCCAGCTGGCTGCCCGGGCCCACCACGAAACGGTCCAGCGTGTACCGGTTGAAGAGGTAGGGGAAGGCGGTGGGCGCCTCCACCGCGGGATGGCTGCCGGATTCGTGCTTCCTCGGCTGGGGCCGCGCCTCCACAGCCGGGGCTCCCGAGACCAGGAACACCAGGTGCAGATCCGCGAGGCCGCCCTGCGCCAGGGCATCGTTGAACTCCTCGGGCAGCTGCTGCTCGATCCAGAGCTTCGCCGCCGCGCTCGGAACCTGGATCCACAGGGTTCCGTCCTCCACCTTCACGGGCGAGCAGGGCGCGATCCACTCCTTGAAGCTGGCTTCGGGGAGGAGTTTGGACAGTCCAAGGCGGATGGTGTCCCAAAGGGCGGTGGGATCGGCGGAGCGCATGAGTTCACCGGGTGCGGTGGTGGAGCGACAGACGTGGCAAGGGGGGCGCAGGCACGCAACCTCGGGGGCGGGCTTCGCTCGCCACCGGCCACGGGAGACTCGCGGGGGGGACCCCAAATCTAGCACCCCCAGGGGTGGATGGGAGGATGGAAATGCCCTTGAGCGGCGGGTCCTCCGCTGATACCCTCGAAGGTTCGTCCTCCTCCCCGGGAGGGGACCCCCGAGGTGGAACCATGAAGCGCACCTTTCAGCCCAACAATCGCCGCCGCGCGAAGACCCACGGCTTCCTGAGCCGCATGAAGACCAAGAACGGCCGTCTGGTGCTCAAGCGCCGCCGCGCAAAGGGCCGCCACGTCCTGGCGGTCTAACGCGGGTCCCGTGATCTTCAAGGGCCACTTCCGCACGGTCCGCCACAAGGACCATGCGGTGCCCACGCCCCTGCCCCGGCCCCTGCTGGGGCATGATGCGTATCTGGATATCCGCGCCTGGCGCCAGTCCAGTGGAACCGGGCCCCTGCTGCTCGTGACCTCCCCCCGGAAGACCGGTCCGGCCGTCCGCCGCAACCGCTTCCGCCGCCAGGTCCGCATGGCCTTCCTGTCGCTTTCCGGGCGCCTCGCCGACCAGCCCTGGGTCGTCTGGGTGCGCCCCGCACGCAGCGCCCCGCCCCTTGACCGGCTCACCCTCCGGGATATCGAGGGCCAGCTTGCGCTGGCCCTGCGCCGTCTCCCCCCCACGGACACGCCATGAAAAACCGCAATGTCCTCTACTTCGTCATCGGCAGCGTGATCCTGCTGGCCGCCCAGTTCTGGCTCAGCTCGCGCTACGCCAAGCCGGTGCCGGCCGCGCAGGCGCAAACACAGACCCAGCCGACCCCCGCCGAGGCCGCCAAGCCCCAGGTCCCCGCGCCGACCCCCGCCGTTCCTGCCGCCCAGGGTTCCCTCCAGCCCGGGACCAAGGCCGCGGATCCGGCCGCCGTGCACACCCTGGTCACGACGGACTTCCGCCTGACCTGGCAGGTGGCCACGGGCGCCCTGAAGCAGGCCACCTGGCTCCAGGACGGCACCCAGTTCTTCCCGGACGCCTTCGCGGGCCTCGGCGCCTTCCAGGGCGCGGGCTTCGAGACGGTGCGCGAAGAGAAGGGCGCCGAGAGCACCGCGGTCGTCTTCGAAAACGCCAGCGGGGATCGCCTGGCCTACCACGTGCCCCAGAAGGGCTTCGAGCTCCGCGTGGAGGGACTTTCCCCGGGGAAGGCCGCCCTCCAGCTGGTGGCCAACCCCACCAGCGACGAGCCCGTGAAGCACCTAGGCCGCGTCTTCACCCTCTCCGAGAAATCCGTCAACGCCGTGACCTGGGCCGAGACGCTGCACGACCCCTTCTTCAGCTTCCTGGGCGCCAAGCGCAAGGAACTGCCGCCCACCGCCGCCCGTCTGGGCCTGGACGCGGGCGTGGAGAAGGATGCCAAGAGCCAGCGCAACCACTACTTCGCCGCCCTGTGGAAGCTGCCCGTCCCGGCGGGTCGCGACGCCTCCGGCTACCAGCTGCTGCCCCAGAACGGGCGCCTGGAAGCCTCCCTCTACCTGGGCCCCAAGCAGGCGGAGCCGCTGCTCGCCTTCGAGAAGCCCTTCACGCGCGTCATCGACTACGGCTTCTTCGGGGCCGTGGCGCAGCTGCTCTTCTGGATGCTCCGCATGGTCTTCCGCGTGGTGGGCAACTGGGGCTGGGCCATCGTGCTCTTCACGGTGATCATCCGCCTGGCCACCTGGCACCTGAACACCAAGCAGACCATCTCCATGCTGCGCATGAAGGATTTCGAGCCGCACCAGAAGGCCCTCCAGGCCAAGTACGAGAAGTTCGGCGGCGATATGACGAAGAAGGCCGAGATGCAGAAGGAGCTCATGGCCCTCTACAAGAAGAATGGCCACAACCCCATGGGCGGCTGCCTGCCCATGCTGCTGCAGATGCCCATCTTCCTGGCTCTCTGGTCCATGCTGAACGCCGTCTTCGAGCTGCGCCACGCGCCCTTCTTCGGCTGGATCACCGATCTGTCCGCCAAGGATCCCTACTACATCTTCCCGGTGCTCATGGGCGCGTCCATGTTCGCCCAGCAGGCCATGACGCCCGCCGTGGGCGATCCCGCCCAGCGCAAGATGATGCTGGTGCTCATGCCCGCGATGATGACCTTCTTCTTCGCGCAGAGCCCCGCCGGGCTTACGATCTACTACTTCGTGTTCAACATGATCGGCCTCGGCCAGACCTGGTGGATCATGCGGACCTACCAGCCCCAGCCCATCAAGGTCTAGGAGTCCAGCCATGCGGAAGAGCAGCGCCAGCCTGGAATCCGTACCCGAACTCATCACCCGCTGGATGGCCCAGCTCGGCCTGTCCGTGGAGGCGAAGCCCGCGCCCTCGGGCGACGAGGAGGCCTTCCCCAACCGCCTGGCCGTCTCCGGTCCCGATGCCGGCTGGCTCGCCGCCGACCGGGGCGCGGGCCTGGACGCCCTCCAGTTCCTGGTCCACGAAGCCCAGGGCGAGCGCGACGACACCCGGCTGGCCTACCTGGATGTGAAGGGCGCGCGCCTCTTCCGCATGCAGGAGGTCATGGCCATGGGCCGCTTTGCCGCCGACAAGGCCCGCGAACTAGGCAGCCACACCCTGGGTGCCCTGAGCGCCCGCGAACGCCGCTGGGTGCACCTGGTGGTGAGCCGCGAAGAGGGCCTGGGCACCGAGAGCGAAGGCACCGGCACCTTCAAACCCGTGAAGGTGTTCCGGAAGTAGACTGGCCCGGTGCCCACCACCGATCCCATCTGCGCTCCGGCCACCCCGCCCATCCCGTCGGCGGTGGCGCTGGTGCGCATCTCCGGCGTCGGCTTGGCGGCGGTTCTCCGGCCCCTCCTGAGCCTCCCCGAGCCCCGCGTGGCCTCGCTGCGCACCCTGCGCTGGGGCGGGTTCCAAGAGAAGGCCCTGGTGTTGTCCTTTCCTGCCCCCGCCAGCTATACGGGCGAGGATCTGGTGGAGCTGCAGGTGCACGGGAATCCGCTGCTGGTGCGGCGCCTGGTGGCCCACCTCGGCACCCTGGGGATCCGCCTGGCGGAACCGGGCGAGTTCACCCGACGCGCGCTCCTGAACGGCAAGCAGGGGCTGCTGGAGGCCGAGGCCCTGCGGGACCTGGTGGCCGCCGAGACCGACACGCAGATCCGACTGGCCCAGGCCCGGGCCGGGGCCCTGCCGTCCTGGCTCCAGGATGCGCGCCAGGTGCTGGCCCCCTGGGTGGCTCGGGCCGAGGCGGCGGTGGACTATGGCGAGGAAGAGGGCATCTTGTTGGATCTCTTGACCTTGAATCAAAGTCTGGCCGCCGTTCGGCAGCGGTTCCACGTGGAACAATCCCGTGCCCGGGCGGCCCGGCACCTGCAGGATGGTCTCCGCCTCGCCCTGGTGGGCCGCCCCAATGCCGGGAAGAGCACCCTCTTCAACGCTCTGGCCGGGGAGGATCGCGCCATCGTCACCGATATCCCCGGGACGACGCGGGATGTGCTGGAGGTGCGCTGCGAGTGGCGGGGCCTGCCCCTCCGCCTGTACGACACCGCCGGATTGCGCAGCACGGAGGATCCCGTGGAGCGCCTCGGCGTGGCCCGGGTGCGCCCCGTCCTGGAAGGCGCGGACCTAGTCCTGCATCTCTGGCCGACCCAGGACCAGGACCCGGACCCGGTCCTCCAGGCGGCCCTGGCCCCCTTCACGGGAAAGGTCCTGGAGGTGCGCACCTTCGCGGATCTGGCGGAAGTCCCGGGCGTGGCCATCGCCGCGCACCGGGGGGAGCTGGATGCCCTGGAGGTGGCCCTCAAGGAACGGATCCTGGGGGGCCTAGCTCCGGATGCCTGTCTGGGGGCCCTGGCCACCGACCGGCAGGTGGCCCTCCTGGACGAGCTGGCCCGTCAGTTGGATCTGCTGGCCGAGCTGGAACCCGGGGGCCCTCCCGAACTGCCCGCCTCCCTGTTGCAGGGGGCCTGGGGCCTCCTGGCCCGGCTCACGGGGGAGGACCGGGCCGAGCGCACCCTGGATGAACTCTTCAGCGGCTTCTGTCTCGGGAAATAGGGCCGCCGAAGTAGACTGGCCCGAAGGGGGGCGCGTGAAGCCTGGGTTGGAAGCCATCATCGGACTCGAGGTCCATATCCAGCTGCGGACCCAGTCCAAGCTCTTCTGCGCTTGCCGCAATGCCTACGGCGCTCCGCCGAACACCCAGACCTGCCCCGTCTGCCTCGGCCTGCCCGGGGCCCTGCCCGTTCTCAACGACGAGGCCGTCCGCCTGGGCATCACCCTGGGCCTGGCGGTCGGAGCCCGGATCAGCGACCGCAGCACCTTCTACCGGAAGCAGTACTTCTATCCGGACCTGCCCAAGGGGTACCAGATCACCCAGGGGCCGGTGGCCCTGGTGGAAGGGGGGGCCCTGGAGGTGCCCGGGGATCCCGCCGTGCGCGGGGCCACTGGACCCGTACGCATCGGCCTGGAGCGGGCCCACCTGGAGGAGGATGCCGGCAAGAGCAGCCACGATCAGCGGCCGGACGCCACCCTGGTGGACCTAAACCGGGCCGGAGTTCCTCTGCTGGAAGTGGTGGGAGCACCGGACTTGAGAAGCCCGCAAGAGGCCTCTGATTTTCTGAAGGCCCTGCACCGCCTGGTGGTCTTCCTGGGCATCTGCGAAGGCAACCTCGAGGAGGGCGGCTTCCGCTGCGACGCCAATGTGAGCCTCCGGCGGACCGGAGAGACAACCTTCGGCACCCGGGTGGAGGTGAAGAACCTCAACTCCTTCCGGTTCGTGAAGCAGGCCCTGGCCTTCGAGATCGAGCGGCAGGCCGCCCTCCTGGCCGCTGGGAAACGCGTGGCCCAGGAGACCCGGGGCTGGGATGCCGAGGCCGGCGAGACCCGGTCCCAGCGGACCAAGGAAGCCGCCATGGACTACCGCTACTTCCCCGAGCCGGACCTGCCGGCCCTCGAAGTGACCGAGGCCGAGGTTGCCGCCATCCGGGCGGCCCTGCCGGAGCTGCCGGAGGCCCGGGGCCGCCGCTGGGGTTCGGCCTTCGGGCTTGGCGAGGAGGAGGTCGCCACACTGCTTCACGACCCGGCCTTCGCCGACTATTTCGAGGCCCTGGCCGCCGCCTGCGGGAATGGCAAAGCGGCCGCCACCTGGATGCTGGGGGAGGTGAGCCGCACCTTGAACGAGCGCGGCGTAGGCATCCGATCCTTCCCGGTGCCCCCGGAGGCCCTGGCCGAGCTGGTGCGCCTCGTGGAGGCGCGGCAGATCAGCTTCGGCGCGGCCAAGGACCAGGTCTATCCCGACCTCCTGGCGGGCGGCGGCAGCGCCGAAGCCATCGTGGTTCGGAAGGGGTTGGCCCAGGTCAGTGATCGCGGCGCCATCGAGCTCCTGGTGACCCAGGTGTTGGCGGCGAACCCCGGCCCCGTGGCCCAGTTCCGGGCCGGGAAGACCAGCCTCCAGGGCTTCCTGGTGGGCCAGGTGCTGAAGGCCGGGGGTGGGCGGTTGGATCCCAAGGTGGTCCATGAAGTGTTGACCGAGGGGCTGGCCAGGGAGTGATTCCCACCGCATGCTGGGCCCATGAGCAACGAGATCCCCCCTTCCCTTTCGGCGTACCTCCCAGGCGTGGGTCATGTCTGTCAGGGCTGTGGCCGGGTGATCGTGGACGCGGTGGAAGTCCCCGGCGAAGCGTTCCGGTGCCCGGACTGTCGACCCTCCAATCCGGCCCCGGAAGAGGAACTGACCCGCGCGGCCCTGGCGGACCAGGAGCCCACCGCGCCGCCCAAGGGGCAGCCCACGGTGTGGCGGCTGGTGGCGGTCATCGCCTTCGCGGTCGTGGCTCTCGCGCTGGTCTTCTGGAAGTGGTAGGCCAGGCAGGGCTTCCGCGCCTATGCTGGATGGCGGGAGCCACGGCGTTCCGCCGTTCCCGTTGAGGCCCACATGCCCACATCCTGGGGACCCACCACCACCGCCATCCATGCCGGACGACGCTTCAACCCCACCCGGGCCGTGACCACGCCCATCTTCCAGACGTCCGTGTTCCAGCTCATGGAGAACCGGGAGGGCGCCGAGTTCGCCGCGAGCATCGAACCCCCGGCCTTCTACACCCGCTGGGGCAATCCCAACAGCAGCGAAGTCGAGGCCGTGCTGGCCCAACTGGAGGGTGCCGAGCGGGCCCTGGTGACCGCCTCGGGCATGGCGGCCTTCGCCCTCGTGTTCGAAGCCTTCCTGAAGAACGGCGACCACGTGGTGGCCCCCGCCGCCATCTACCTCGGCACGGAGCAACTCATCCGTCGCTGGGAGGCGGAACGGGGCCTGCAGGTCACCTGGGTGCAGGACACCCTGGATCTGGGCGAATGGGAGGCGGCCATCCGGCCGACCACCCGCATGCTCTGGGTGGAGACCCCCTCCAACCCCACCCTGGCCCTGACCGACCTGGCTGGCGTGGCGGCTCTCGGCCGGAAGCACGGCATCCGCACCGTGGCCGACAACACCTTCCCCAGCCCCATCCATACGAAGCCCCTGCGCTTTGGCATCGACCTCAGCGTGGCTTCGGCCACCAAGTACCTCGCGGGCCACTCGGACGTGGTGGCGGGCGTCATCGCCGGCTCCGATGCCGACGTGGTGGCCTGCTGGCACCTGACCAAGGTCATGGGCCCCACGCTGGATCCCATGGCGGCCTGGTTGCTGCACCGGGGCCTCAAGACCCTGGCCCTGAGGGTCCGCCGCGCCTCGGACAACGCCCAGGCCCTGGCCCAGTGGCTGCTCTGGCAGCCGCACGTGGCGCGGGTGGACTACCCCGGCCTCCCCACCCACCCGGGCCACGAGATCGCGGCCCGGCAGATGGACACCGGCTTCGGCGCCATGATCGGCTTCGAGCTGCGGGCGGGGCTGGAGGCGGGCCGCCGCTTTTGCGAGGCCCTGGAGATCATCACCCGGGGCGTGAGTCTGGGCGGTGTGGAAAGCCTCATCCAGCACCCGGCCAGCATGAGCCACCTGAAGACCCCACCCGAGGTGAAAGCCCGGCTGGGCATCACGGACGGTCTGCTGCGGTTCTCCGTGGGCATCGAGGACCAGGCCGACCTGGTCGCGGACCTGGAGCAGGGCTTCCAGGCCGCCGCGGGGGGCCGGTGAAACTGCACCTCAACGGCGAGGTCCGGGAGACACCGGATCTGGTGACCCTGGCCGACCTGGCCGCCTGGCTGGACCTGCCCGTCCACGGCAGCGCCGTGGAGCTGAATGGCGAAGTCATCCGGCGCGCCGACCATGCCGCCACCCCCCTGAAGGAGGGTGACCGGCTGGAGGTGGTGCGGCTGGTGGGCGGAGGCTGACCCGACGGTTCAGTTGATGGTGATCGTGTACCCGTAGCTTCCCGTGGCTGTGGTGGCACCCGCGCGAACGCGGGCCGCGTAGGTGCCTGCGGGCAGGTTGCCAAGACTCAAGGTCCGGGTGCTGCCGGGGGTGCCATAGCTGCCCGCCACCCAGCCGCCCGGGCCGAGGAGCTCCAGGTAGAAGTCCTGGCCGCCGGTGGGCGTCATGGTGATGGTGCGTGCGCCGCCGATGTGGACGAAGCGCCAGGCCTGGCTCTGGTCACGGTCGTAGTAGATGTTGGCGCTGGAGACGTAGGTCTGGAGGGTGCCGCTGGCGTTCAGGGGTAGGGTGGAGGTCTGCCAGAGGGCCGTACCGGCGAAGTAGGTGGCGTCGGGGCTCGGTACGAATTCAAGCGCCAGCTCATTGAGGGCGGACTGCCACGTGAGGGCCGAGACCCGGCTGGCCACGCCCTGCAGGTAAGTGGGGTAGCAGCCCAGGGTGGCCTGCTCATACTCGCCTGTGCCATTGGGGTAGGCTGCGGTCGAACGCACGGCCGCCCAAAGGGTATTCAGACCGGTGGAACCACCGCCCAGCACGTTCTTCCAGATGCCCCAAAGGCTCACGGCGACGGAACCGCGGGCGAATTCGCCCTTGGTGGCGGTGGGCACGTAGGTGTGGTCGGTGAGGTCGAAGACATCCACCCGGGGCACGCCGCCGGTGTCCACATAGCTGTCGAGGATCTGGCTGTTGTTGCGGACGGCGGCAGAGAGGAAGTCCGAGAACCCGGCCACGAAGGCGAGGGTGGATTCGCTCTGCACGCCGCGATCCACCCAGGCGTTGTCGTTATCCCGGCGGAGGAGGGAGAGGCTGCTGCTCCCGTCCGCCTGGTAGCTGTAGTCCGCGAAGAGCAGGCGGGCGAAGGTCTCCTGGAGCACGCCATCGTCCCATTCGTCCGTTTCCGTATTGGCGGCGCCCGTGTCCAGGCCGTACACCTGCTGGCTGAAGAGGGCCCGGCCACTGCCGGTGAGGATGGAACTCGAGGAACTCCGGGTCACGACCGGGTAGGTCCGCTGCTGGTCCACCGGGTTGGTGCTGGTGGTCCAGAAGGTGTGGAGGCTCGGCAAGCGCAGGGTTCCAGAACCGTCCATGTCGCGCACGGTAGCCGCGAAGGCCACGGCCTGGTCGGCGATGTTGAAGGCCCCCGCGATGCGGTTGCTGGCCAGGGCCTTGACGGACAGGGTGCCGTCCTGATCCGCCAGGAAGGCGCTGCTGGTGACGCTCCAGGCGGGAATCGCATCGAAGGCCGCGCCGCTGACGTAGGTGGATGGCATGGGTGCGTTCTTCACGCTGCCCTGCATGAAGAAGCTGTTGGGATCCGCGCTGGGCACCTGGTACTGGGCGAAGACCTGCACATAGACCGACGAGCCCCGGGGCACGCTGGTCACGCCCGTGCCATCGCTACCCAGGTAGCCCGAGGCCAGCAGGGCGCCCGAGGCCACGTCCCGCACCTCGGCCCAGCAGTAGCGGGCGGGGCGCAGGCTGGTGGCACCCAATCCCGAGATGCTGAGCGCGCGTTTCTCGAACTGGGCCTGGAGGGTGATCTGGGCGTTTTGAGAAGAGGAAGAGTTGGACCCGCCCCCGCCGCAGGCCGCCATGAGCAGGAGGCCAGTGAAGCCGATGAGGAATCGCCAAGTTGGAAGGCGCATGGGAACTCCAGGGGAGGGAACCCCGTATGGATCAAGGGTCGTGCCAGGAGGGGACGGGTGCCACCCTAGCGCCAGACCTCCCAGCGCCCGCCTGGCCAGCGGGCCAGAGCCTGGATCTGCCAGGTGGGGGGGAGAGGCAGGTCCAGCGGGGTTCCCCCGGCCGGGGCAACGCTGACGAAGCGGTGGAATTCGTTGCCGAGCCCCTGCTCCAGGAAGGCCCGGACCAGGGTCCCGCCTCCCTCCACAAGCACCCGGCTCACGCCGCGGGCGGCGAGTTCGTGCAACAGGTGACGCAAACTGCATCCCTGGGGTTCCGGGGGCAGCCGGAGATCCTCCACCCCGCGCAGCGGCTCGGGATCCCCCGTGACGGCCCGGAGGGCGGGCTGCCCCGCCACGGGCTGCCAGACCCGGGCCTGGGCCGGCACCAGCCCCGCATTGTCCATGACCACCCGGTGGAAGGTCCGATGAGGGGCCGTGGGCGCGGCCCAGCGGTCCGTGAGCTGGGGATCGTCCACCTCTGCGGTGTGGCGCCCCACCACGATGGCTTCCGAGGCCCTGCGCAGGGCGTGGCCCAGGCGCTGGACTTCCGGCGGCGTGATGGAGGTGGTCCGGCCCGCCGGGCCCAGCGCCCCATCCGACCCCACAGCCAGCTTGAGGCTCACCCAGGGCAGGCCCAGGTGGATGAGCTTGAAGAAGGGGGCGTGGAACCGGGCGCAGGCCTCGCCCAGCACGCCCTCGTCCACCGCCACGCCCTGGGCGCGCAGGATGGCCAGGCCGCCCCCGTCCACCCGGGGGTTGGGGTCGCGCACGCCCACCACCACCCGGGAGACGCCCGCCTGGAGGAGGGCCAGGGTGCAGGGCCCCGTGCGGCCCTGGTGGCAGCAGGGCTCCAGGGTCACGTAGGCTGTGGCGCCGCGGACATCCTCATCCCGGGACTCGGCGTCGCGCAGAGCCATGATCTCGCCGTGGGGATCCCCGGCCCGGGTGTGGACTCCGGCCCCGATCACCCGGTCTTCCTTCACCAGGACGCAGCCCACCGGAGGGTTGGGGCTTGACAGGCCCACGCCCTTGAGGGCCTCCCGCAGGGCCAGGGCCATGAACCGGGCATCCCCCGCCAGGACCTCCGGATCCGGCCAGGGGCCGCCGGTGGCCAGGGCCCAGGCGACCTCGGGGGTCAAGTCCAGTTCACGCATCCAGCAGCCCGTCCACGAAGGCCTCGGCGTCGAAGGGGATGAGGTCGTCCACGCCTTCGCCCACGCCCACGAAGGTGATGGGGAGGCGCAGCCGGTCCAGGATGGGCACCACCACGCCCCCCTTGGCGCTGCCGTCCAGCTTGGTGAGCACCAGATCCGTGACACCGGCGGTCCGGGCGAAGACCTCCGCCTGCTGCAGGCCGTTCTGGCCCGTGGTGGCGTCCAGCACCAGCAGCACCCGGTGGGGTGCGTCCGGGATCACCTTCTGGAGGCTGCGGCGGATCTTGTCCAGCTCCTTCATGAGGTGGTCCTTGGTGTGGAGCCGCCCCGCCGTGTCGATGAGCACCCAGGGCGTGCCCTTGGCCTTGGCGCTGGTGGCCCCGTCGAAGGCGATGGCCGCCGGATCGCCGCCCATGTGGTTGCGGATGACCGGTACCCCGGCCCGCTCCCCCCAGCGCTCGAGCTGATCGATGGCGGCGGCGCGGAAGGTGTCCCCCGCCACCACCAGCACGCCCTCGCCCCGGGCCTTGAGGTAGGCCGCCAGCTTGCCCAAAGTGGTAGTCTTCCCCACCCCGTTGACGCCCACCAGGAGCACCACCTGGGTGGGGTCGCCCGTGGGAGGGGTCGCGAAGGGCCGGGCCGGATGCTGGCGTAGGAGCTTCAGAAGCTCGTCCTTGAGGATGGCTTTGGGATCAATGTCCGACCCGCCCCTTAGTTCGGCGCGGAGACGGACCATGAGCTGGTCCACGGCCTTCACGCCCAGGTCGGCCTGGAGCAGCAGATCCTCCAGTTCCTGGAGCTGGTCCTCGTCCAGGCGCCGCAGGCCGAGCAGGCGGCCCATGGGCGCCAACACCAGATCCTGGGTGCGCTTCAGCCCCTGCTTGAATTTGTCGAACAGGCCACCCAGAAGACCCACGTCCACCTCGCGGCTCCAGTCTACCGAAGGGGGCGGGTTTCCCGGCCCCCAGAACAGCGTTCCACGTGGAACAACCGGCCTAGAGTCGAGGATTTGCCCAGGAGGTCGCGGGCGAGAAGGGCGGGACCGGAGGGACGGCCAGGCCCGGATTCCGCTCGGGCCAGGTGCGGAAATCCACCGTTCCGCCCGTGCTCGAGGCCCAGCCCGCCAGGGCGAAGAGCAGCAGGAGGTCCGCCAGGGGGTTCACGAGGTGCGCGGGTTCCCGGAGGCGCAGGTCGCGGGGATCCACGGAAAGCCGGGCCGTCCACAGGGGTCTCGGCGAAGGCGGCAACCAGGGCCGGCCCAGCTGCGCGACCGGACAGGTCAGTTCCCGCGGCGGCCGGAAGGCGGGGGGAGCGTCTGGATTGAAGGCCAGGGGTGGAAGCTGGAGGACGAGGGCGAAGGCTTCGGTGAGCATGGACCACCCTGCGGAAGCATGGGCTCCCGAATCAGAGCGGACAAGGACCTCAGGGCTGCGGGTAGGCGGCGGCCATCTTTTCCACCTGGCGCAGGTTCTCCTGGAGGACGGGGTCGCCGGGGCGCAGGGCCAGGGCGGCCTTGAAGTCGTCCCGGCTGGCGGCGTACTGCTTCAGGTTGAACCGCGCGATCCCGCGATTGAACAAGGCCTCCATCTGGCCCGGCTCCAACTTCAGGGCCTGGTCGAAGGCCGCCTGGGCGTCGGCCCAGGCTTTGTGCTGCAGGGCCGCGCGCCCCAGGTTGTTCCAGGCATAGGCGGCCTTGGGATTGGCCTGGACCGCCTGCCGGAGCACCGTGGTGGCCTCATCGAAGCGCCCCAGGTGGGCGAGGGCTTCGCCCTTCCAGCCGAGGGCGTCGGCATCTTGGGGCTTGCGGGCGAGCAGCGTCCCCGCATGGGCGAGGAGGGCCTTCCAGTCCCCGGCCAGCCGGGCCTCGACGCAGGCGTTGGCGTAGCCTTCGGGCTGTCCCAGCCGGCCATTCTCCGCATGGGCCGCCATGGCCTCCCGGTGTCTGCCGAGCTGGCTGAGGGCCTGGGCCCGGTAGAGCCGGTAGGTGCCCAGGCGGGGTTTCCCCTGGCCCTCGAGCTGGGGCGTGAGAGTCTTGCAGGCCTCGGCCAGGCGAGCCCAGCGCTGGCTCCGGTTCAGGGACTGGAGCCAGTACTCGTAGTACTGCCGCCGGACCTTGGGGGAGGCCTTTTCGAACCAGTCCGCCAGGCCCGGCCAGTTGTCCGCCTGGATCAGGGTCTCCATGGCGGAGGGCAGCCCCTGGGAGCCCATCTCGAGCACCTGGGTCTGGACAGCCGGAGGCTTGGGCGGGGGGACCGCGGCGAACAACAAGAACATGGGGACCTCAATGCCTGGATCTGGACCTGGATTTGGGCTTGGCTTTGGACTTGGAACTGGCCTTAACCTTCAGCCCGGACTTGGATTTTGATATCACGGTCTCGGGTCTTTTCCAACCCACCAGGGCCAACTCGAAGACTTCCTCCACGTGCTTCACGGGGTGGAAGTGCAGCTGCTTGCGCAGCTCGGGATCGATCTCCTCCAGATCCTTCTGGTTGGCGTGGGGGATGAGGATGTCCTTGATGCCCAGCCGGAGGGCCGCCAGGGCCTTCTCCTTGAGGCCGCCGATGGCCAGGGCCTCGCCGCGGAGATCGATTTCCCCGGTCATGGCCAGGGTGTTCTTCACCGGGATGTCCTTGAGCACGGACAGCAGCACGGTGGCGATGGCCAGGCCCGCGCTGGGGCCGTCCTTGGGGATGGCGCCCTCGGGGAAGTGGATGTGGAGATCCTGCTTCTGGAAGACCTCGGGATCGATCTGGAAGGCCTCGCCCCGGCTCCGGATGTAGCTCAGGGCCGCCTGGGCGCTTTCCTTCATGACGTCGCCCAGCTGGCCCGTGAGGGTAAGCAGGCCCTTGCCCGGCATCTTCAGGGCCTCCACGAAGAGCACGTCGCCGCCTACGGAGGTCCAGGCCAGGCCCGTCACGACCCCCACGCGGGGAGCCTTCAGGCGCTCGTCCTGCAGGAGCTTCACGGGCCCCAGCAGCTCGTGGATGGCCTCGTCCGTGAGCACGAGCTTCTTCTTCAGCGCGCCATCGGCGACCCGGCGGGCCACCTTGCGGCAGACGGCGCCGATCTCGCGCTCGAGCTGGCGCAGGCCCGCCTCGCGGGTGTAGCCGGTGATGATCGCCCTCAGCGCCTTCTTCGGAATGGACAGCTGCTGCCGCGTGACGCCGTGCTTCTCCAGCTGCTTGGGGAGCAGGTGCTGCTCGGCGATGCCCAGCTTCTCCTCCAGCGTGTAGCTGTTGAGGTAGATGATCTCCATGCGGTCCTTGAAGGCCGGGTGGATGGGCTCCAGCTCGTTGGCGTTGGCCAGGAAGAGCACCTGGCTGAGGTCCAGGGGCACGTTCAGGTAGTGGTCGCGGAAGGTGTGGTTCTGCTCGGGATCCAGCACCTCCAGCAGGGCCGCGCTGGGATCGCCCCGCTGGTCGCGGCCGATCTTGTCCACCTCGTCGAGCATGATCACGGGGTTCATGCTCTTCACCTGGTGGAGGGCCTGCACGAGGCGGCCCGGCATGGCGCCGACGTAGGTGCGCCGGTGGCCCCGGATCTCGCTTTCATCGTGGACGCCGCCGAGCGAGATGCGTGAATACTTGCGGCCCAGGGCCCGGGCGATGGATTTGCCGAGTGAGGTCTTGCCCACGCCCGGGGGGCCCACGAAGCAGAGGATGGTGCCACGGAGGTCGGGCTTCAGCTTGCGGACGGCCAGGAACTCCAGGATGCGGTCCTTGATCTTCGCCAGGCCGAAGTGGTCTTCGTCCAGCACGGTCTGCGCCTGCTTGAGGTCCAGGTTGTCCTCGGTGAAGGTGCCCCAGGGCAGCTCCGTCATCCACTCCAGGTAGGTCCGCGTCACCGCGGTCTCGCTGGAATCCGGATGCATGCGCTCCAGCTTCTTGAGGTTGCGCTCGATCTCCACGAGGGGATCCTCGGGCACGGTCAGCTTGGCCAGCTTGTCGCGGAAGGCCTGGATCTCCTCGGCCAGCTCCGAGCCCTCGCCCAGCTCCTGCTGGATGGCCTTGAGCTGCTGGCGCAGGTAGTACTCCCGCTGGCTCTTGTCCATCTCGCCGCGGGCCTCCATGGTGATCTTCTGCTGCACTTCCAGCAGCTGGATCTCCCGCTGGAGCAGCTCGTTCACGCGCTTCAGCCGCAGGCCGGGATGGGCGATCTCCAGCACCTCCTGGGTCTGCTGGAGCTTGAGGTCCAGGTTGGAAGCCACCAGGTCCGCCAGCCGGCCCGGGTTGTCCAAATTGCCGGCGATGACCAGCACCTCCTGGGGCAGGGTCTTGCCCAGGGCCACGGCCTTCTCCAGTGTCTGCTTCACGCTGCGCAGCAGGGCGTCCTGCTCCAGATCCGGCGATTTCATGTCGGGCTCGCCCAGCGGCTCCACCCGCGCCTTGAAGAGGTTCTCGGTCTCGGTGAAGTACTCCACGCGGACCCGCTGCAGGCCCTGCACCAGAGCCCGGATGCGGCCATCCGGCAGCTTCAGCACGCGCATGATGAGGGCCGCCGTGCCCACCTGGTACAGGTCCTCGGGGCGCGGGTTGTCCATCTCCGTCTGCTTCTGGGACAGCAGCAGGATCATGCGGTTCTCCACCAGGGCCGTATCCACGGCGCGGATGGACTTCTCCCGGCTGACGCTGAGCGGGAGGATCACGTAGGGATAGACCACCACGTCCCGCAGGGGCAGGACCGGCAATTCTTCAGGCAGCTTGGGCTGTTCCTCGGTGGGGGTGGGCAAAAGAACGTCGTCGGCCACGGAAACCTCGTTCTCCAGGATACCCCCAGAGTGCCCAACAAGACCTCACGCGCGGCGTCGTGCGATGTCGTTAGATGCTCTTACTTCTTGCGGGTCCTCAGCACCGGGACCTCGGCCTCGCCGGGAAACAGGGCCGGGGAGATGGGTTTGGCGGGTTCCGGCGCCGCCACCGCCCCGCCCCGCTCCACCGCTTCTTTATGGGCCTCCTTGTGCATGAGGCCCTCCAGGGCCTTCACGAAGTCGGGCAGGTCCTTGAAGTCGCGGTAGACGCTGGCGAAGCGCACATAGGCCACCTGGTCCAGGGCCTTCAGTTCGTCCATGACCAGCTCCCCCAACTCGCGGCTGCGGATCTCGCGGTCCGGCCGCTCCATGAGCCGGGCCTGCACATCCGCCACCAGCTCCTCGATGCGGGCCAGGGAGACGGGCCGCTTCTGGCAGGCCAGCAGGAGCCCCTTCATGAGCTTCTGCCGGTCGAAGGGCTCCCGCCGCCCGTCTTTCTTGAGGATCACGAGCGGCACCTCCTCCACCCGCTCGTAGCTGGTGAAGCGCCGGGCGCAGGACAGGCACTCCCGGCGCCGGCGGATGGAGTCGCCCTCCCGGGACTCGCGCGAGTCCACCACCTTGTCCTCGATGTGCCCGCAGAAGGGACAGCGCACAGTGGCTCCCGGACCGGTCCTAGACCTCGACCACCCGCGGTTCCATCACGACTTCGCAGGTGACGGAATTGGCCACGAAGCAGTACTTGTGGGCCTTCTCGAAGAGCTCGATCACCTTGGCCATGCCTGTGCCGCGGGGCACGCGGATGGCCGGGCGCAGGTGCACCTGGGTGATGCGCGTGACCTTGTCCACGGTGTCGAGCACCGCTTCGGCATGGTCTTCGTAGCCCAGCACCTCCACCTTGGCCTTCGCGCAAAGGGCCAAGAACGTGAGCATGTGGCAAGTGGCCAGGGCCGAACCCAGGAGGTCCTCGGGGTTCCAGCGGGCGGGATCGCCCGCGTACTCCGGCGCGCTGCTCACGGCCAGGGAGTGCTTGCCGGTGGTGGTGACGGTGGCGTTGCGGGTGTAGCTGGCGTCGTGGGTGCTGCCGGTCCAGGAGAGGGTGAGGGGATAGCGGTGGGCCATGGGGTTCTCCTCGGGAAGCCTGCGCCCAGGATGCCACACACCCCTCCTGCTAACCTGGATCCACGTTCCGGAGTTTCCATGCGGCTACTGATCCCCGCGACCTTGGCCCTGCTGTCGCTGCCCGTCCAGGCCCAGTTCTGGAGTGAGCTGGCCAACCCCAAGGTCGAAGTGGTGGTCGTCCATCCGCCGGGTCTGGGCCTCAAGGTGGAGCGTCTGGCCTTTGCGCCCTCCCGCGACCTCAACTCCCGGGAGCTGGTGGACGCCCTCACGGCCGACCTGGTGCAGAGCCGGCAGGTGGAGGTGGTGGACCGGGCCCACCTGGACGCCGTACTGAAGGAACAGGAACTGGGGGCCAGCGGCTATGTGGAACCCGCCACCATCGCGCGCCTGGGCAAGCTGCTAGGCCCCAGCGTGCTGGTGATCGTGAACGTGAACCGCTCGGACGTGAGCCGGAACCAGTCCAGCAAGGAAGAGCGCAGCACCGACTACAAGACCAAGCAGGAACTCGTGCGCCACAAGCGCACCAGCGTCACGAGCCTGGATTTCAGCGCGACGGTGCAGGTGGTGGACCTCAGCACGGGCCGCGTGTTCGGCGCGCAGCGTCTGGAGGACACCCCCAGCCTCAGCAACAGCTCGTACGACGGCTTCCCAGCCTACCCGCGGGATTCCGACGTGCGGCGCCTGGCGTTTGAGACCGCCAAGGTGAAGGTGCTGCACCTGCTCCTGGCCTGGAGCGAAGTCCGCAAGCTCACCTTCTTCGACGACGACGTCTTCGGCATGGACAAGGCCCACGACCGGCTCAAGGCCCGTGAAACCCAGGGCGCCCTGGAGCTGGCCCTGGACGGCCTGGAGCGCTCGAGGCAGGACAAGGGCCAGAAGCCCAAGTACTACCCACGCACCCAGTACAACGTCGGCATCATCCAGTTCGCCCAGGGGCGCTACGAGGAGGCCCTGCCCTACCTTCGCGCCGCCCTGGACATGCAGCCCGACGCGAGCATCTTCCAGACCGCGCTGAAGGAATGCCAAGAGGCCATCACCCTCCAGGAGGCGCTGCGACGGGCCGAAAGCCGGTCTGAAAGCCGCAGTGAGCCGGTCGCCGGCCCCGCCCCCAGCCCCTCCTCCCGCCCGGCGCCCGCAGCCTCCGAACCCGCCAAAGCCGGTCCCGAGGCGCGTCTCCAGAAGCTCCAGGACCTCTACAGGAAGGGCCTGCTGGACAAGAAGGAGTACGACGCCAAGAAGGCCGAGATCCTGAAGGAGCTGTAACCGCGAAACAAGCGAAAGCCCTCAGGCCCGCGACAAGAAATCGGGCGTGAACGGGGGCGGCGACTCATTTCCCTGGTTTCGTGTCCTTTCGCGTCTTTGGCGGTTCCGGCCTTTCCAGCGATGATGGGACTCCATGCCGACTCCCGCCCGCCTCCACGTCGCCCACGCCCTGCACGAAGTGTTCGGGGAGAAGGGCCGGGTGCCGGATATCTGGGACCGGGAGCTGGGCGAGGACGCCCATCTGGCCCAGGCCCTGCTGGGCCTCTGCCTTCGCCGGTGGGGCCGCCTCCAGGCCTGGGTGAAGCCCAAGCTGAAGGACCCCGATCGGGGCGTACCCCTGGGCACGCAGGTGGCGCTGGCCGTGGGGCTGGTCCAGTTGGCCTGGCTGCCCGGCGTCAGTGACCATGCCGCCGTGAACGAAGCCGTGGAACTGGCCGCGACCCGCGACCTGGGCTTCGTTCCCCACAAGGGCTTGGTGAACGCCATCCTGCGGCGCGCCGCCAAGGATCGCGCCGCCCTGGCCGCCGAGCTGGATGCCCTGCCCGCCAGCCTCGACCGGCCCGCGGCTGCCGAGCGGGCCCTGCGAGCCGCCCTGGCCCCCCATTGCGCTGAAAGTGACCAGGAGACCCTCTGGGCCCGCCTTCAGCAACCCCCCCGGCTCTCCTTCCGGCTCCTGGAGGGCGAGGTGCCCGAAGGCCTGGAACCCGACGCGGACCTGCCCGGTTGTCTGCGCCTGGCGGAGGGCGCCCCCTTCCCCCGCCCCTGGCTGGAATCCGGGGCGGGGATGGTCCAGGACCGCAGCTCCCAGGCCCTTCTGGCCTATGCCTGGGAGCGCCCGGTCACCCGCATCCTCGACGCCTGCGCCGCCCCCGGCGGCAAGACCACCACCCTCGCCCTGCGTCACCCCGGGGCCACGCTCACGGCCCTGGAGGTGCATCCGCGACGGGTCGCCCGGCTGCGGCAGACCCTCCAGCAACGGGGCCTCACCGCCCAGGTGATCCAGGCCGACGCCGCCGAATGGCTGGAAACCAACGAGGCGACCTTCGACCTCATCCTGCTGGACGCCCCCTGTTCTGGCAGCGGCACGCTCCAGAAGCATCCCGAATGGCCCTGGCTGGTTCACGATGACCTGCCCCGACTCACGGGGATCCAGCGGCGTCTCCTCAGTGCCGCCGCCAGTCGGCTGGCCCCAGGCGGCCTGCTCATCTACGCCGTCTGCTCCTGGCTACCCGAGGAAGGTGAGGCCCAGCGCGATTGGTTGGCGGCCGCCCGGCCTGACCTGAACCCGGCTGAGGTGTGGCCCGCCAGCTTCGGGGGACCCACCGATGGCGAGGGCGACCACACCGCCTTCTTCCGGCCCCACCCCCTGCGCTGGGAGGGCGAGGGCTTCCAGGCCTTTGCCGTGGCGCGGCCCTAGCCCCGGGCGAGCGGGTCGCGGCGGAAGGTCCCAGGTGCCCACGACCGGAGCCACCGGCATGTCGAGGCCCTTAGAATCCAGCGGTTCCTCGCCGAAGGCCTCGACCGCGCCCCGCCTTCGGCAGGGATCCCGAGCCTGGGGGGTTCCCGTTTGAAGGGAGGACCAAGCCGGACCAAGGAGCAGCCCTGGCCCATCTTGGCTAGCTCGCCTAGGAGGCTGCGATGAAGAAAAAGCAGAGGGCGATGAAGAGGCTGAGGGGCGAGAAGAGTCGCGTATCCCATTTGGCGAAGGCGGTGCCCCGAATGCGCTTGAAGAAACCGACCAGCCGAAACTCGCCGATGGCCCTGAGGAGGAAGACAACGCCGATGGCGACAGCGACCCAGTGGGCCAAGGAACCCAGGAAGGAACCGAGGAGGCAGTAGCCGCGGAGGATCGCCACGCAGGCGGCGCCGATGAGGGCGAGCGCCACCGCGACCGTGCTGGTCGGAGATGGGGTGAAGGCGGGGCGGCCCTGGATTTCCGGAAGGGTGACGCGCTTGCCCCACTCACCGCCAGCGGCCCAATAGAAGTGAAGGCCCGCGAGGGAAAGGAGGGTAGCGGCCAGGAGGAAAGGAATCATCGTGTGTCCGTCAGGGCCGTGGTTGGTTCCGAATCCGCGACTGTCACTCCGCTCTTCTGAAGGGTTGGACTTTCCGGGGGCGTCACCGTGAAGACGAAGGCGGGGACCCGCTCTAGACCAAGGTGTTTTGCGCAGATGGCACGATGATGCCCGTCGAACCGATACATCCTGTAGGGGAGTTCAAACGCGGCCACATCGGCCAACAGGACGGGCCGACGGATTCCGTCTCTTGCGACGGACTTGGCAAGATTTCGGAATTCCTCTACCCGGACCAGGGTGGAGGCAAGGCTCCGCCCGTGCTTCTTGATTTGAACCTCCTGAACATAGCGGGTTTGTTCCAGCCGAGATGCATCGACCCGGAGGATCTCCAGATAATCTTCATTTTCGTCGCTGTTCTTTTCCAGAACCAGGTCGATCGGAACCCACTCGGCAGAGACCTGGACGAAACGCGGAGTCGCGTAGCCCTTGGCCGTAATTGAGGAGGCTTTGTGCCATTCCCGCTCGAATTTGGCGTAGGTGCGGGGCCAGACCAGCATAAAAAGAGCCTGGAGTTGCATCATGACGGATAGGCGTTCCCGGTAATCCCTGATGTCACAGGAGTCTTGGGAAAAAGTGCGAATCATGACAAGCCCTTTGGAATTTTCTCTAGTTTATACACGAGCGTAGGGCCCAGAGGCCCAACATTCAGGACATCAGGGTAAGTATAAGTGGGACTGTCGCGGGCGCCGGTCCGCCGGGTCTGCCGCCCTCACAAAGTCGAGCGTGGTGCAGGCATTGGCCCCTGATGAGGGAAGCCGACCAGACCCGAGGAAGCGGGAAGACGGGAAAGGGCAGAGGGGTCCTTGGGCGAGGTCCGGATCAGGCCAGAGGTTGGGCGATCGCCCAGGAAGCATATGACGTGAGCCACGACACCAACCAAAGCCTTGGGGGCCACGCGACACATGTTTAAAATCAAAACATATCAATGCTTATCTAAAATGAATCATCCGCAAATGCGGACCAATTTCGTTTCTTTCCCAATAAGCTTCAACCTCGGGGAACCATGAGATCAGCTGCCCTACCACAGCCTGTGCGGGGTAATGCGATGCTCTCGAGAACAGGCGCTTGAGCAGCGGCTTATCCTGGCGAAACCAGTTCCCTAGTGAGGCGCCCTTCCCGGGTTGAAGCCGACCGTTTGGGGCACAGTGAGCGGCACTTACACCTCCAGGAAGTATTCGTTGCCCGTGAAACGCGACACCCTTTGAAGAACACTTGCCAAAGTTGACGACAAACCTCCGGCTTCCATATTTCTCCCACTGGATATCGAACACGTGCACCTCATCACCGACGATGCGGCGGAATTCGAGAAACTGTGGTGCATAGCGCTGGTCCAACTTGAAGCCGCGGGCTTCAACGAAGGGGATAAACGCGCGCTTGATCTCTCGCCTCAGGTCAGTTGTTTTTCCCATGTGGCGCCGGACAAATGAAGCTCACCAGCCCCGCCTGCGAGGAAAAGCCAAGCGAAGCGGAGGAAGCGGGACGCTGGGGATGAGCGGAAGGCAAAGTAGGCTGGGCCGGGCTGAGCAGCGGGCCGGGCCGCAGATTGGTACTGAGGCTGATGGCCCTTGTCACTGGCCGGCGGGTGGTTGCCAAAGTTCCACCTTGTTCCCTTCTGGATCGATGACCCAGGCAAACGTCCCGTACTCGGAATCATCCATCCTCTCGAGCACGTTGCAGCCTTCTTCCTTCAACGCCTTGATCAAGGCGTGAAGGTCTTCCACTCTGTAGTTGACCATGAAGGGAGCAGGGCTCGGAGCAAAGTGATCACTTTCTTGCGGGTCGATTAACCAGGCCGTTGTGCCTGCAACCGGGTTGCCCTCGGCGTCGGTCCAGTCGAAGGCGGCCCCGCCCCAGGCCTGGACATCAATTCCCAAGTGCCGCTTGTACCAGGCCCGTAGCGATGGAGCGTCTTTGGCCTTGAAGAAGATGCCGCCGATGCCAGTGACTCGTTTCATGTGACCTCCGACGCGCGCTGGTGATGAAAGGAGTGTTCCTTGTGGGACCCAACAAATGAGGCGAACCGGGCCTGTCTGCACCGGGACGATGAGCGGAGACGAGAAAACCGAATGCTGAGAGAGAGCGGAAGGCAATGCTGGCGGGGTCCGAGTTGAACGGAGGGAACAAGGATTTAATCACCTTAAAGTAAATGGCATATTTAATTTAAACTTACTCCATTGGGGGAAACCATTAATTCTCGCCGGCTCGAATCGCCATTTTAGGCTATAGGATAATGCTGTTTCATTTAAGGTGGGATGGCCTTGAATAATATTAGAAAGAACCGGAACACCCTCGGGATTGACCGTAATCATGACTATTATATTACTTTGAACTCTTTGGGTCTTTGCGTATAAAGGATATTTCGGCGGAGGAGGCCGAAGGATAACCTTAAGTTGAGAAAATTCGACTATGTTTGTAATGTCAAAAGTCGAATTATTTCCCGTGGGCGGACTGGCTTTATTTGAAGATAAATTAACCTCCGGAAGTATATTTATTGCTATAAATCCATTCATCATCAACAAATCTCTGCACATTTTGTTTAGAGAGTTTTGTAAATAGGATGATAAATTCTCCGACGGTAAAATTATTGAAATTACTTCTAACGAAGATTTAGCTGAGTCGCGAGGGATATTTATTGTTTCTTTGATTTTGCAATAAACATTGTGTTCTGGATCATTCCAGATTTTAATTGAGGCCTGAATCTTTATGTCTGCTTGATTTTTTTCTATATTTGGATGATAAAATTGATTGATGAAATTAAATACACCAGATTTAAATTCATACGTATTTTTAATTTTGATGGGAGTGTCGTTGTCAATATTTTTTAATTCAACCGTCAAAGGAAATTTATTTGGAGTAGATGATTGTTGTGCTGTTAATAAAGAATGGTTGAGGGAAATCAACAAAGAAAGTCCGAAGGCATGAAATTTGGCGTTAATCATATCTTCTCCCAGATGAATACCTTGATATGCAGTTTACCAAGTAAAGCCTAACGAATGAAGGTAACCGGCCCCGCCTGCACCGAGGCGACGAGCGGAGCCGAGATAGCGAGATGCTGAGAGAGAACGGAAGGCAATGCAGGCGGGGTCAGAGTTGAGCGGGAGGTTAGGCGCTTCGTGAACTCAGTCTTGGATACCTAA
>NZ_JANHMP010000004.1 GCF_024609265.1 Geothrix campi
GGACGAACGGAAAGCCTGGGCCAGCGGGAAGTGACGGAGATGGAGTAATCCACTTTAGCGCGACGGGACCTTGGGGAAGTCAGACCAGAAAGCGTTGTGCCGAGCCCGCCCACGTCGGCCTAACGAAAGAAGCTAACCAGCCCCGCCTGCACCGAGGCGACGAACGGAGCCGAGGTAGCGAGAAGTTGAGAGGGACTGGCGGCTCGTGCAGGCGGGGTCCGAGTTGAGCTGGGGGTTAGGCAGCTGTACTCGGGCGAGATGACTCTGAACGCCTTGTGGTGGTCAAACGCAACCACTGAGATCCACAGAACCGCCGTTGCAGCCCACCAGGCGAGCGCAACTTTCAGTGCAAACCCTCGACGTTGGAAGAGGATCACGAACAGCGTGGCTAAATCCAGGATGAGGAATGAGCCAAGGATTGGAACGAGGAGAAAGAGCCAATAGAAGGCATCACCTGGACCACCGGGCTCACCTTCGGTTCCTGGTTTAACCCACAGGGCTGAGGCAAGCCAAAGGTAGACACCCATTCCGCAGAGATTCAGTGCTAACCAGATCCAACGAAGACGGGGGTTCATCCACATGTGAGCTGCCTAACGAATGAAGCTAACCGGACCCGCCTGCACCGAGGCACTGAGCGGAGCCGAGGAAGCAGGGAGATGAGAGAGAGCGGAAGGCAATGCAGGCGGGGTCCGAGTTGAGCTAAGGGTTAGGTCGCTTGGATAGGCGCCTTTGGAATTTTGAATGAGCTAAGGAAATAGACCGTACCAATAAGGACCAATGCCGTAATGAGATATAAGGCACCAGGGCCGAGTTGGATAAGCAAGCCAAGCACAACATGAACTACAGAGGCGATCAGGAGTATGGGCTTGGTGAAAGGTAACCCCCGGCCATGGGTTGCCATTCGAATAGCAAAAAAGCCCGAGAGCAGGAACAGGAGAATGGTGAAGGCAAACAGAGAGATTGCGACAGGGTGATTTTTGACGCCGTGGGTTACTGCGTTGAAAACAATGGCGACGACAAGGATGAAGTCGGTGGTGCCGGAAATGGCAAGGAGGTAGGCGAGGAATGCGGGTTTCATTTTCATAGGGCCTCAGTGCTGAGCGACCTAACGAAAGAAGCTAACCGGCCTCGCCTGCACCACCGAGGCGATGAACGAAGCCGAGGAAGCGGGAAGCTGAGAGAGAGCGAAAGGCAATGCAGGCGGGGTCCGAGTTGAGCTAAGGGTTAGGTGTTCTGGGTGGCACTATATAAAGTGATTACAATATATCGAAGTTATTTGATTCTTTTCCCCACGTTATTTTCATGTGAACGTAAGCACCCAGCATTATCCCTTCTGGATGAGTTGATGTAATTATTTTGGCGGGGTGAAATTTGACCTTCTTAATCCATTCCATTGCGTATGGTTGTAGTTCGGGATTACCGGAAATTGGTTTCAGTTCAGTGGGGTTCCCATCGGAATCGACGATTAGTTTGATTACTGCATAACCTGTAATTTTTGGTGCTCCTTCCTTTCGGTGAATATCGGGTATTGGGGTAAAGGACAAAATAGAGGACCGATTGATAGTTGCAGTCATTTTGGACGGCTCTTCGATTAACGGCTTGTTTGCTTGAGGAGCACAATTCACGGAAGAAATGATAGTAAACAAGATGAGCGCTTTTGCACCGATCCGAGTGCTTAAGGCGGGTGGGGTTTGAACTGGTGAGTTGAACATTTGAACACCTAACGAATGAAGCTAACCGGCCCCGCCTGCACCGAAGCGATGAGCGGAGCCGAGGAAGCGAGAAGTTGAGAGAGAGCGAAAGGTAATACAGGCGGGGTCCGAGTTGAGCGGAGGGTTAGGCGATTCTCAACCTGGGTTCAAGAAGAAAGCCGCAAGATCCGAATCGACCTTTATTGATTCTAGGAAATCATCAAATCGTGAAAAATTGACGACATCTAGCAAAAAATATTCATTTAAATTGATGTTTTGTTGATTGATATAAGCGTAATTGACTTCAAGCTGAAAATTATCTTGTAAGTGATATGGATCAGCTTCTGTTTCAATTTGTACTCCATAAAGGTTATCAAAGCTATTGCATACAATGATTGGATAATTCAAAGTGCATTTGATGTATTTTTCTTGATTTCGAGGGTTCCTGATTATGGTCGGTTTGGATCTATAATTAACCATCCCGTTGAGACTTTGATTTAATGCTTTATAAAAAATTTCGTTATCTCCGGTTTTAGATTTTTCATCTGCGAATAATTTCGCAACCTGTTTGCTAGTTTTGTAATGATGTTTCTTGGTTTCAAAATTGTCTCTTCTACAATGAAATTTTTGTTCAAGAAGAATCGCAGATTGCTCATCATCAATATCATGAAACCAAAATACAGTTTTTTGAGGAATGTATTTGCATTCAATAAATAGACGAACATTCACATACCCGCTAAAATTCGAAAACATATCTTTCATATCAAATAATTTTTCCGCAACCAAGTCAATTTCTCTTGGTTTACCAGATATATTATCATTGTAGTAGGGGCTTATCAACACGGTCCATTTCTTATCTCGGAGGTGCTTCAATACTTTACTGTGAAAAGAGTTTCCACTTCTTGCGATTATTTCTTTAACTTCATCTATGTCTGTCGTCATTGGATCTCTCCGTGTGACATGGGGTGAACCCCGAGGAATCGCCTAACGAATGCAGCTAAGCGGCACCGCCTGCACCGAGGCGATGAGCGGAGCCGAGGTAGCGAAATGTTGAGAGAGAGCGGAAGGCAATGCAGGCGGGGTCCGACTTGAGCGGAGGGTTAGGCTCTACCGCGGACGAACCCAAAAAACAGGAACATGAAGGAGCTAATGATTAGGGTACACCCGCAGATAGCGATGAACCCAAGGCGGACCCAGAAAAGAACAGGTTGGGTGGCTCGATCGACTTTCTGGCCGAGGTACGGCACAAACCCCTGGTTGAACCAGCGACGACTGATGAATAGTGCGAAGATGCCCACCCCGAATGCGATGGCCCCGGCGACGACTGTTTTGAGGGCAAAGTCAAAATGCATGTTCGGTGAGCCTAACTAGATTTGGACGGCGGGGACGAAGATGTTCGTAATCCGCCTAATCCGTTTTGAGATGGGTGTAACTGCTGATTTTACCGCAGAGCTATTTAACGGGGCCTTTGGATAGGCAGACGGAAAATGGGCAGTACGGGGAGGGGGGTGGGGGCCTGGGGATGAGGTTAGCGGGCGGCTTTGAAGGTGGGCTTGGTGGGGGCGTTGGCGACGGCCTGGCCGAGGTCGAAGGTGAACTGGGCCTGCTGCACCATGCCGCGCAGGTCCCAGGCGGGGTCGTATTCGTCGGTCACCTGGTGGTAGCGGTGGCCGTAGGCGGCGGCCTTGGCCTTCAAGGCGGCGGGATCGGCGCCCTGGTAGTCGCGGCCGCCGCCCACGGACAGGGCGGGCACGCCCGCCTGTACGAAGCTGTAGTGGTCCGAGCGGAAGTAGCCGCCGCCGGTGTCGGCGCGGGGCGGGGCAACGGCGAGGCCGGCGGCTTTGGCCACGGCGAGGCCCAGGTCGCCCAGGGTGCTGCGGTTGGCGAAGGGCAGGCCGATATCCCGGGTGGGGGCCACGAAGTTGAGGCTGTCCAGGTTGAGGTCGGCCGCGGTCTTCGCCAGGGGCCAGAGGGGGGCGGCGGCGTAGGCCTTGGAGCCCAGCAGGCCCTGCTCCTCCCCGCATACGAAGAGGAACATCTGGCTGCGCTTCGCGGGGGCGTGGTGGGCGGCCTGGGCCATGGCCAGCAGGGCCGCGCAGCCCGAGGCGTTGTCCACGGCGCCGTTGTAGATGCCATCGGCCTCGTGACCGGGATGGCCGTCCCCGGCCGGAGGGGTGCCCTTGCCCAGGTGGTCCCAGTGGGCCGAGTAGATCACGACCTCGTCTTTCAGGGTCGGATCCGAGCCGGGGACCACGCCTGCCACGTTGAACTGCTCGACGGTCCGCACGGCGCTCTGCAGGGTGCCCTTGAGGTGCAGGTCCAGGGGGACGGGCCGGAAATCGCGGCGCAGGGCCTGAGCGCGCAGGGCATCCAGATCTTGCCCGCCCTGCTTCACCAGGGCCCGGGCGACGGCCTCGGTGACCCAACCCTGGAGGGGCGTGCCCTCGGGTCCCTGGGCCAACTGGAAGCGCTCGGCATCCCAACCATTGCGCACCACGGGCCAGCCGTAGCTGGCGGCGGCCGTGGTGTGGACCAGCAGGATGCCGGCGGCACCCTGGCGGGCGGCCTCCTCGAACTTGTAGGTCCACCGGCCGAAGTAGCTGAGGTCGGGGCCTTCGAACAGATTCGGCTCCTCGGCGGTGGGGGCGGGCTCGTTCACCAGGACGAGCAGGACCTTGCCCTTGAGGTCCACGCCCTTGAAGTCGTCCCAGTGGTCCGCGGGCGAGTGGATGCCGAAGCCCGCGAACACCACGGGCGCGTCGAAGGTCTGATCGGCCTTCGCGGTGCCGGCGCCGTAGACAATCTCCGTTCCGAACGCCGGGGTGGCGCAGGCGCCGCCCCCCAGGAAGCTGAGGGTGCTGCGGCCGGTCAGGGTGCGCAGGCCCAGCAGGGGCACGGGCTGGCGGTACGAGGGACCGTTCGTGGGCCGCAGGCCCAGGGCCTGCAGCTCGGTCTCCAGGTAGCGCACGGTCAGGTCGGCGCCGCGCTGGCCGGTGCCCCGGCCCTCCAGCAGATCATCCGCCAGGAAGGCGAGGTGGGCGCGCAAGGGACCCTCTAGGACCGGCGGCGGCGCTTGGGCGAGGAGGGGGATCGCGGCCAGGAGGGATGGCAGGACACGCATGGAGGCTCCGGAGGGGAGCTCCAGTCTACCTCGTAACACGGGGTTCGCTGGAAGCAGGGCCCGAAGTGGGAACGGCGGACCTCCCCAGCTCGAACTGCACGGCCCCCAGCAGGGCCACGGGGGCGGTGACGGCCCGCAGGATGCTGCGGCCCAGGCTCACGGGTCGCCAACCGGCCGCGGCCAGGGCGGCGTACTCGGCGTCGGTGATACCTCCCTCGGGCCCGCAGGTGAAGGCCAGGGGGTCGTGGCGCAGCTCGGGGTTCGCCTGGCCCGTGGCCAGCTCGTAGGCCACCCACTTCTGGGGAGCCTCCCAGGCGGCCAGGGCCGCGAAGGGGATGGGCGCCCGCAGCTCGGGGCGGCGGCTGCGGTGGCTCTGTTCGCAGGCGGCCTGGATGAGCCGGGCCCAGCGCTCCAGGCGGGCGGCGGTCTTGGCGGGATCGTACTCGCTGCGGGCGTAGACCACGGGCTGGATCAGGGTGGCGCCCAGCTCCACCAGGGGCGGCAGCCACTCGTCGAAGAGGCTGAGTTGCACGGGCAGGGGCAGGCAGGCCTGGAGGGGGATGGGCGGCTCCCGGTCCTCGTGGAGGGGGGCCACCAGACGAGCCAGGGCGTGGCCCCGGTCCAGCTCCGCCAGATCCGCCGTCCAGGGTTGATCACCCAGCACCAGCTCCAGGGCGTCGCCGGCCTGCAGGCGCAGGGCCCGCAGGTGCCGGGCGGCCTCGGCGCCCAGGGGCACCGCGAGGTTCTCCGCGGCAGGGGCCTGGGGATCGAGGAGGGCGGCATCGAGGAAGAGGCGGGGGCGGCTCACGGAGATCATCTTCCCACGGGGAATTCCTGCGCCTTCCACGGGGAATTCAGGATCCTCCGGCCGGGGGGCTTCCCGCGTTCGATAAGCTGGATGTTCTGGAGGACCCTTGGTCGACGCTCTGCTGCAAGCCGCTCCCTGGTGGGCCTGGGGGGGCTTTCACGCCTTCGTGTTCCTGA
Source organism: Geothrix campi (assembly GCF_024609265.1). Taxonomy (GTDB): domain Bacteria; phylum Acidobacteriota; class Holophagae; order Holophagales; family Holophagaceae; genus Geothrix; species Geothrix campi. The sequence goes on from NZ_JANHMP010000004.1 coordinate 5,797, forward strand.
TGCTCACGCTGGATCTGGGGGTGTTCAACCGGAAGATTCACGCCCCCAGCATGCGGGAGGCGGCGGTCTGGAGCACGGTCTGGATCACCCTGGCCCTCATCTTCAACGGGGTGATCTTCCAGGCGGAGGGCACCCAGAAGGGGCTGGAGTGGTTCACGGGGTACGTGCTGGAGAAATCCCTCAGCGTGGACAACCTCTTCGTCTTCGTCCTGGTGTTCCAGAGTTTCCAGGTGGACCTGCGGCACCAGCATCGCGTGCTGTTCTGGGGCGTGCTGGGGGCCCTGGTCATGCGCGCCGGGATGATCCTCGCCGGCACGGCCCTGCTGAACCGCTTCGAATGGATGATGTACGTCTTCGGGGGCTTCCTCCTATACACGGGCGTGAAGATGCTGCTGGTGAAGGGCGAGGATCCCGACCCCACGCAGAACCCCCTGGTGAGAGCCTTCCGCCGGTTCGTGCCCTATGACGAGAAGGGCGGCCACGAGCACTTCTGGTCGTACAAGAACGGCCGCCGCTTCGCCACCCCCATGCTGCTGGTGCTCATCACCATCGAGGTGACGGACCTGGTCTTCGCGGTGGATTCCATCCCGGCGGTGCTGGCCGTGAGCCGGGACCCCTTCGTGGTCTACACCTCGAACATCTTCGCCATCCTGGGCCTGCGGAGCCTCTACTTCCTGCTGGCCAAGATGATGGACCGGTTCCACCGGCTGAAGACGGGCCTGGCCATGGTGCTGGCCTTCGTGGGCGTGAAGATGTGCGTCGCGGAATGGGTGCACATCCCCGTGCAGTACAGCCTGCTGGTCATCGCGGCCATCCTGGGTGGGGCTGTGGTGGCCAGCCTGGCCTGGCCCGTGGAGCAGGGCGGGGCCGAATGATGGAGGTGTGGCACCACGCGCTGGAAGCGGCCCCGGTCTCCGGCCCCTTCGTGGCCACCCTGGGCAACTTCGATGGCGTGCATGCGGGCCACCGGGAATTGCTGCGGATCGCCGCCGGCCGGGCCCGGGCGGCCGGGTTGCGGGCGGCGGTGGTCACCTTCGATCCGCATCCCACGGTGGTGGTGGCCCCCCAGCGCCGGCCGAAGCTCCTGATGACCCTGGAGCAGCGGCTGGAGGCCTTCGCCGTCGAGGGCATGGACCTGGCCTGGGTGATCCCCTTCAGTCGCGCCTTCTCGGAGTTGAGCCCCGCGGCCTTCCTCGACGGCATGCGCCGCGCGCTGTCGCCCGTGGAGCTCCACGTGGGGCGCGCCTTCTGTTTCGGCCGCGACCGCAGCGGCACGGTGGAGACCCTGGAGGCCTGGGGCGCGGAGCACGGCTGCGCGGTGCACACCCTGGCCCTGCGCGCCCCCGATGGCGGGAGGCTGTCCAGCACGCGCATCCGGGAGGCCCTGGATCGCGGAGAGGTGGAAACCGCCACGGAATTGCTGGGCCATCCCTACACCCTGACGGGCGTGGTGGTGGAAGGCGACCGGCGGGGCCGCCACCTGGGCTTTCCCACGGCGAACCTGGCCTGGGAGCAGGAACAGCTGCCGGCCTACGGCGTCTATGTCACGGAGGTCCTCCTCCCGCACCACCTGCCGCCCCACGCGGGCGCGCGCCTGGGCCTCACCAACGTGGGCGAGAAGCCCACCTTCGAAGGCAAGCGGCTCACGGTGGAAACCCATCTGCCGGAGTTCGAGGCCGACCTCTATGGCGCCCGGTTGCAGCTGCGCTTCCTGCACCGCATCCGCGGCGAGGCGCGGTTCGCCTCGGTGGACGAGCTGCGCGCCCAGATCACCCGGGATGTGGCCGAAGGCCAGGTCTGGTGGAAGGCCCGGAACGCCCGGCAGGCCTGAAGCCCGTCAGCTGGCCGTGGCCACCCGCCAGCGGGTGATGGGCCGCTCGGCCAGGTCCCAGACCTGGAGGCCCTGAGGAAGGCGATTCACACCCAGGCGCTGGCGGATTTGTGCCTTGGCGGCGTCCAGGCTTTCGGCCTCGAGGGGGCCGTACTCCATGAAGTAGCCGCTGAACTTGTAGCCGAAACTGTGAAGAGAGGTCCGCATGGGGGGCTCCGTCTGTCCCGTTCATACGATATTCGTCTTTTTTTCGTGTAAGTCAAGACCTGGAGGCGAAAAAATGTCTGAACGGCCCGGGCGGATCCCCTCCAGATTGCCGCAGGGCTCTGGACACCGGCTGTCGAATCCGCCCGGGGTCAGCGGATCCAGAGCTCCACGCGGCCCTGGAACGGCGGTGGCAGGGGACGGGGAAGCGGCCTGAGAACGACCCGCTCTCGGAGGATCACACGGTCCTCCCCATCGCAGTCGTAGCGGCGGTCATCGTTCCGGTAGTAGACGCGGTCGCGGTGATCCCAGTCCTCGTCATCCCAGTGGCGGTAGGCGCCCCGGCAGGCATCGCGCTCGATCACCACGCGACGGGGGCCGCGCCAACGGCCATGGGCGGACAGGGGGAAGACCGAGAGGGTCACGAGGGCAAGCGGGACCAGACGGCGCATGGAACCTCCTTCGGGGTGCAGGGTGTCGCCACCCCATGGCCGAGAGGGTTCACGACCCATGCCAGACCTGGAATTCAAGCAATCAGGACTATTGGCGATCCGACGTAGGCTTGCCGCCACGCGAAATGCAACATCCTGGCAGCGCGGCGTGGCAGGGGGCGACACGATCTCAGCACTCCCGCCGGTCCCCCACGACGACTGCGGGCACGCCGGCCACGATGGCCCAGTCCGGCACATCCTTTGTCACCACGGCGCCCATGGCCACCACGGCGTGGTCGCCGATGGTGAGGCCGTCCGTGATGCCGGCATTGGCTCCGATCCACACGTCGCGGCCGATTCGGATGCCCCGGGAGCGCACGGGCTGATCCCGGATGTCCCGGTCCGGCTTCAGGCCGTGGTCGAAGGCGTAGAGGGCCGCGCCGCTGGCGATGCGGGTGCCGTCGCCGATGATGAGACCCCTGCGGCCGCCATCCAGCCGGGCGCCGGAGTTCACGCTGACGTCATGCCCCAAGATCAGCGGCCCATGGAGGAAGGCCTGGGCGGCGATGGCACAGCGATCTCCCATCACCACGCCGCGGCCGGGCTCGCCGAAGATGGCGGCATCCGGGGCGATGAAGCAGCCGGTTCCGAGGGTCACCGTTTCCTGGGCCAGGAGTCGGGCCTGCACCTCGGCTTGCCAGGCCTCCGCCCAGGCGCGGTGGCGCGGCTTGAGGGCGAAATACAGCCAGGGCATCCAGGCCAGACGCCGCTGGTGCTGCTCCCGGAGGGCCTCGAGGTCGCGCATGGGAGAAGTTTAGGGCCTGTTTTCAAAGGGGGACGCCGCCGCGACGGTGTCCAGCCGCGCCCATGGCAAGGCGCCGGCCGAAGGGCGATGCGGGACATCGTTCGAGGCTGGCAACGCAGCCAGGGGTGCGGCTGGCCATCGTCCCGGAGGGCAAGGGGCGGCGCCCGGCGCGATGCTGCGTCAAGCTCCTCGACGATGGGTCCACCATCGCCTTCGTCGCTTTCCTTGCCTCGCTTGGGCGGCGCCCCTTGCGTGGCCACGTCCCCCTTTGAAAACAGGCCCTAGCGGCTACAGTAGGCCATGCCCCACCTCGGCCCCCTGCCCACCTTGTCTTTCGCCCTCGGTGTGGCGACCTCGCTGTTCTCGGTGCTGAACCCCATCAGCGCCGCGGCGATCTTCGCCAGCGCCACCGCGGGGATGGAGGCGCCGGCCCTGCGCCGCAGCGCGAAGAAGGCCGCCCTCACGGCGGGCGCCGCCATGCTGGCCTTCGCCCTGGTGGGCCAGTTCATGTTCAGCCTCTTCGGCTTCACGGCCCTGGCCATGCGCTTCGTGGGCGGCGTGCTGGTGCTGTACCGGGCCATCGCCATGCTCTACGGCGAGGATCCCCGCGAGCGCAGCACCGAGGACGAGAAGGCCGAGGCCAGCCGCAAGCTGCCCGAGGATTTCGCCATCATCCCCTTCGGCATCCCGCTGGTGGCCGGCCCCGGCACACTCTCCACGGTGATGGGCATGATCGCGGGCATCAGCTGGCTGGAGTACGGCGTGGTGCTCCTGGCCATCCTCCTGAACACCTGGATCGTCTACCTCTTCCTGCGCAAGGCCCCGGTGGTGTTCGCGCGCCTCGGCGCCATCGGCACCAAGGTGGTGAACAAGCTCATGGGCCTCATCCTGGCGGCCGTGGCCATGCAGTTCCTCATCAACGGCGTGAAGGCGCTCTACCTCGAGATGCGGGAGGCGCCGCCGGCAGCCATCATCGCGACGAAATAGCTACTTCAGCGCCGCTTCGAGGGCGGCCTTCAGCTCGGGGCTGTCGGGGGCGACCTTGCTGGGGAAGGCGGCGATCACCTGTCCGTCCTTGCCGACGAGGTACTTGTGGAAGTTCCAGGCGGGCTCGCCATGCTTGGCGGTGAGGAACTGGTACACCGGGGCCTGGTGTGCGCCCTTCACGTCGAGCTTCTCGAAGAGGGGAAAGGTCACGCCGTAGTTCGTCTGGCAGAACGACTCGATCTGGGTGGCGGTGCCGGGCTCCTGGGCGCCGAACTGGTTGCAGGGGAAGCCCAGGATCACCAGGCCGCGATCCTTGTACTCGGTGTAGAGCTTCTGCAAGCCCGCGTACTGGGGCGTGAAGCCGCACTCGCTGGCCACGTTCACGGCCAGCACGACCTTGCCTTTGTAGGCGGCCAGGGACTGCGGTTTGCCAGCCAGGGTGGGGAGGGTGATCTCGTGCAGGGACATGGGGACCTTCCTTTCGGCGGCGGGGAGGGAGAGGGCCGTGAACAGGGCCAAGGTGGGCGCGAGGGACGAAGTGAGACGCATGGAGCTCCTGGGGTGACGCCTCCTTGGATGCCGGCCCCGAGCCGGTCGTGCCACGCCGGGGAAACACGGAGAAGGGCTTGCGGCCGGGAGGGGGATCCAGGCTAGGCTCTTGAGCAGGCGGACCTCCCCATGCCCCAAGCCAGCCCGAGCCAACCCTCGCCGCCAGAGGCCGCCACCGCCGGCGCCGCGAAGATCGCGCTGACCTACGCCGCGCTTTCCGGCGTGTGGATCCTGCTCTCGGACCGCCTCGTGCAGGCCCTGGCGCCGGATCCGGGATGGATGACCGGCCTGAGCATCCTCAAGGGCTGGGTCTTCGTGACCGTGACCGCCCTCCTGCTGTTCTACATGGTGAAGCGTCTGGTGGCCGGCGTGGCCAGCCGGAAGGCCCAGCTCCGCACCCTGATCCACACCATCCCGGACCTGGTGTGGCTGAAGGACCCGCAGGGCGTCTACCTCGCCTGCAACCCGGCCTTCGAGCGGTTCTTCGGCTCCCGGGAATCGGAGATCCTGGGCAAGACCGACTACGACTTCGTGCCGAAGGAGCAGGCGGACTTCTTCCGTCAGAAGGATCGAGAGGCCATGGCGGCCGGGGAACCCCGAGTGAACGAGGAATGGATCACCCTGGCGGAGGGCGGCGCCCGAGTCCTCATCGAGACGCTGAAGACGCCCATGGTGGATCAGTCCGGCGTCCTCGTGGGCGTGCTGGGCATCGGGCGCGACATCACCCTGCAGGACAGCCACTCCAAGGAGCGGGCGAAGCTCCAGGCCCAGCTCTTCGAGGCGCAGAAGCTGGAATCCCTCGGCCGCTTCGCCGGCGGCGTGGCCCATGACTACAACAACATGCTGAGCGTGATCCTCTCGAACGCGGACCTGGCCCTCTACCAGATGGAGGAAGGCCGGCCCGAGCGCAGGCACCTCGAGGAGATCGTCAAGGCCGCCCGGCACTCGGCGGAGCTCACCGCCAGGATGCTGGGCTTCGCCCGCCGTCAGCCCTCGGCCCCGCAGGCCTTGGACTTCAACCAGGCCGTGGCGGACCTGCTGCCCGTGCTCGGGCGGTTGGTGGGCGAGGGCATCGAGCTCACCTGGCAACCCGGCGGGGAGCTGTGGGCCGCCTGGGTGGATCGCCTCCAGCTCGAGCAGGTGTTGACGAACCTGGTGGTCAATGCCCGCGATGCGATCCAGGGCCCGGGCCAGATCACGCTGGCAACCGCCAACTGGACCCTCCGCGAAAGGGACTGTGCGGACTGGACCGAGCCGGGGTCCGGCCAGTACGCGGGGATCCAGGTGTCGGACACCGGGAGCGGCATCGCGCTCGAGGTTCAGGCCAGCATCTTCGAGCCCTTCTTCACCACCAAACCCTCGGGCCACGGCACCGGGCTGGGGTTGGCCATGGTCCGAGGGATCGTCCGCCAACACCAGGGGGCCCTCCAGCTGGAGACCGCCCCCGGTCGGGGCACCACCTTCCGGGTGCTCTTCCCCCGCGCCGGAACCGAAGCATCCGCGGGCGCCGTCCAGCCCTGAGGCCGCCCGTTCCGGCTATCCTGGCCTCACGACACGAGGCTTATATGCGATCCGCCTGCCTGGCCCTGCTCCCCCTCCTGCTCGTGGCAGGCGAGGCACCCCTCACCAAGCTCCAGGAGGCCGCCGCCTTCCATCCCAGGGTGGCGACGCCCGGGCCCGCCGCCCGCCAGCAGGCCTTCGAACAGCGGACGGCGATGGAAGCCGCCACGCCCTTCGCCGCCGTGCCCCTCCGCAACGTGGGCCCCATGGGCCAGGGGGGCCGCGTAGTGGCCCTGGCGGTGGACGACCGGGCGCCCCAGCACTGGCTCGCCGCCTTCGCCACGGGCGGCCTGTGGTGGACGGATACCGAAGGCGCCACCTGGACGCCCCTCTTCGACCATGGCCCCGCCATCGCCTTGGGCGACGTGGCTGTGGTGTGGGGGGCGCCAGGCGTGCCCAGGGTGATCTGGCTCGGCACCGGGGAGGCCAACGCCAGCCGCAGTTCGTACGCCGGGGCCGGCGTGTTCCGCTCCCTGGATGGTGGCAAGTCCTGGCAGGCCACGGGGCTGGCGGACAGCCACCGCATCGCGCGGATCACACCCCACCCGACGAACCCGGACGTGGCCTACGTGGCCGCCCAGGGGCCGCTCTACACCGAGGGCGGCGAACGGGGCATCTTCAAGACGGTGGATGGTGGAAAGACCTGGGCCCAGGTCCTGAAGGCCCCGGCCCGCGCGGGCGCCGCGGACCTGCTCATGGACGCCGCCGACCCGGACACCCTCTACGCGACGATCTGGGAGAAGGATCGCAAGCCGTGGAACTTCCTGGAGAGCGGCCCGGGTTCGGGCCTGTTCAAGACCACGGATGGCGGCCAGCACTGGGTCCGCCTGGAGGGCGGCCTGCCCCGGGGCGAAGGCCTGGGTCGCATGGGCCTGGCCCAGAGTCACCAGGATCCGAAGAAGCTCTATGCCTTCGTGGACAACCAGGCCCTGAGGCCCGACAGCGAGAAGGATCCCTTTGAGGATCCGGACAAGCTCACGGCCAAGCGCCTCCGCACCCTGGACGAGGCGGCCCTGGCCAAGGTGGAGCCCAAGCACCTGAAGGCCTTCCTCAAGGAGAACGGCTACCCCAAGGATGTGACGGCCGAAGGCCTCCTGGCGGATCTGAAGGCGGGCAAGGTGACGGTGAAGGATCTGCTGACCTGGCTGGGCGACGCGGACCAAGCCCTGTTCGACACCAACATCATCGGGCCCGAGCTGTATGCCACGGCCGATGGTGGGACCACCTGGCAGAAGACCCACGAAGGCCGCCTGGACCAGTTCACCTACACCTACGGCTACTACTTCGGCCAGGTGCGAGTGGATCCCACCAATGACCGCAAGGTCTATCTGCTGGGCATGCCCGCCATCCAGAGCGAGGATGGGGGCCGTACCTTCAAGGGCATCAATGGCGACGACTGGAGCGTCATGCATCCAGATCACCACGCCCTCTGGATCGATCCCCGGGACGGCCGCCGCCTGGTGCTGGGCAACGATGGCGGGCTGAACGTCTCCACGGATGGCGGCGGCACCTGGCGCAACGTGAAGAACCTGCCCGTAGGCCAGTTCTACGCCATCACCACGGACCGCGCGGAGCCCTACCGCATCTACGGCGGGCTCCAGGACAACGGCGTGATGACGGGTCCGGCCACGCCCCTGAAGCCGAACCAGCAGACCGACACTTGGCGCGCCATCTACGGCGGCGACGGCGGCTTCGTGCAGGTGGATCCCCGGGATCCCGCCACGATCTACACCGAAAGCCAGTTCGGCCACATGAGCCGCCTGGAGAAGTCGGGCCGCACGGCCATCCGACCCACCCACAAGCTGAAGGAACCGCCCTACCGCTTCAACTGGATGACGCCCATCCTGATGTCCCCGCACAGCCCCGACATCCTGTACACCGGCACCCAGCGGGTACTCCGCAGCCTGGACCGGGGCGCCACCTGGACCGCCATCAGCGGCGACCTCACCACGAACCCCAAGGTGGGCGACGTGCCCTTCGGCACGATCACCACCCTGGCGGAGAGCCCCAGGCGCTTCGGCCTGCTGTACGCGGGCACGGACGACGGCCTGGTGCACGTGAGCCGGGACGGCGGCTTCACCTGGAAGCGCGCCGACAAAGGCCTGCCAAAGGACCGCTGGGTGACGCGTGTGGAAGCCAGCGCCCACGACGAGGGCACGGCCTACGCCACCTTCAGCGCCTACCGCAACGACGCCAGCGAGGCCCTCGTGTTCAGGACCACGGACAATGGCGCGACCTGGGTGTCCATCAAAGGCAACCTGCCGGCGGAAAACCTCAACGTGATCCGCGAGGATCCCGCGAATCCGAAGCTGCTCTTCGTGGGCTCGGACTTCGGCCTGTTCGCCTCCCTGGACGGCGGCCAGCGCTGGGACGTGCTGGGGCGCGACCTGCCCCACGTGCCCGTGCACGACCTTGCCATCCAGCCCAAGGCGAAGGATCTGGTGGTGGGTACCCATGGCCGCAGCGCCTTCGTGGCGCCCATCGGAGCCCTGGAGCTGCTCACGCCGGAGCTCCGCGCCCAGGCCGCCCACCTGTTCGAGCCGGCCAAGGTGAAAGCCCAGGCCTGGTGGAAGCAGGATCGTCCGGGCTGGTTCAGCACGCGTGAGCCCGAGCCCTGCAGCTTCTGGTTCCATCTGGCCCAGGCCGGTGCCGTCACCCTGACGTTGCGCGACAGTCAGGAGGCCGTACAGCGTGTCTGGAGCCTGAAGGCCGGGGTCGGGCTTGGCCGCGTGGACTGGGACCTGCAGGTGGATCCGGCCACCCGGCCGGGCCTGCCCGCGGGCCGGCGCCCCTTCGTTCTCCCTGGCGACTACACCCTCACCCTGGAGGCCGCCGGACAGCAGCTCAAGGCCAAGGTCGTGGTGGAGGCGCCGAAGGAGCCGAAGGACTCGAAGGAAGAGGAGGAGTAGCGCCTACTTCCGCAGCTTCAGCAGGTCCAGGAAGATCACCAAGGCCATGAGGGAGGCCAGCAGGACGAAGCCGCCCGTGAGGATCTTCTCCTTCAGTTCGATGGTGAGGTCTTTGCGGCGAAGCTTCTCGAAGGCCAGCAGCGCCATGTGGCCGCCATCCAGGGCCGGAATGGGCAGGGCGTTGAGGATGGCCAGCTGCAGGCTGATGGCGGCGCACATGAACAGGAAGGTCTCCCAGCCGTGCTGGGCGGCGCGGCTGCCCTGGCGGATGATGCCGATGGGGCCGGCCACTTCGGCGCTCTTGGCCTGGAAGGTGACGAGGCGCTTGAGGAAGCCGAAGACCTGACCCGTGAGGCGCCAGGAGGTCTCCGCGGCGTAGCGGCCCCCGGTGAGGACGTCGCCCGCCTGGAAGGGGCGGAATTCCAGCGGTGTGGCCACGGGCAGCGGCATGAACCCCAGGCGGCCCTTGCCGCCTTCAGCGCGGGGCGTGAGGGGGAATTCCATGGGCTTGCCGTCACGGGTGAGGCGGAAGGGCACGGCCTGGCCCGGATGGGCCTGGATGTAGGCCACGGCGGCTTCCCACTCGGCGCCAGGGAAGCTCAGGTCGCCGATGCCCCGCAGCTCGTCGCCCACCTTGAGGCCGCCCTGCTCCGCGGCGCCGCCAGCGACGAGTTCCACCACGGTCCAGGTCTCTTGCACCTTGGTGACGCGCGCCTGATGGACGCCCACGAGCCCGAACAGCACCAGGGTGGTCGCCAGGTTGGCGAGGATGCCGCCGCTGTAGAAGAGCATGCGCTTGCCGAAGGGCTGCTGGAGGAAGCCGTAGGGATCCTCGGCTCCTGGCTCTTCTGGATTGAAGCCGGCCAGCTTCACGTAGCCGCCCAGGGGCAGGAGCGACAGACGCACATCGGTCTCCCGCCACTTGAACCCAAACAGGCGGGGGCCGAAGCCCAGGGAGAAGACCTCCACGGGCATGCCCATCCCCTTGGCGGCCAGGAAGTGGCCTCCTTCATGGAGGAAGATGAGGCCGCCCAGCATGATCACGGGGCCCCAGAACCCGGCCCCCGGCAGCTTGATGGCGACGATCGAGACAGCGGCAAAAGCGAAGCAGAACGAAAGTGATAGGCGGAAGCGGTTCATGGACACCCGAAAGATCAGGCCCGGGCTCGGACCCATCCTTCAGCATGACGCCTCGCGGCCCGATCTGCATCCAGCACCTGGGGCAGGGACTCCAGCGGCACGGCGGGAATCAGGGCCAGGGTGTCCCGGTTGCAGGCCTGGATGTCCCAGAAACCCAGGTGCCCTTGGAGGAAAGCGGCCACGGCCACTTCGTTCGCCGCATTGAGCAGGGCCGGAGCTGTGCCGCCCTCCCGCAGGGCCTCGAAGGCCAGGCCCAGGCAAGGGAAGCGCTCCAGGTCCGGGGCCTCGAAGGTCCAGGCGCGGGCCTCCTCCCAGGGATAGGGCGCCACGGGGCCGGCCTGCTTGTCCGGGTAGAGCAGGCAGTACTGGATGGGCAGCTTCATGTCGTTGGCGCAGACCTGGAGGTGGTAGCTGCCGTCATGGAACCCCACCATGGCGTGCACCTGGCTCTGGGGGTGGACGGTGACGGCCACCTGGTCGGCCGTGAGGCCGAAGAGCACCGAGGCCTCGATGACCTCCAGCCCCTTGTTCATCAGGGTGGCGCTGTCGATGGTGATCTTGGGGCCCATCTTCCAGGTGGGGTGGTTGAGGGCCTCCTCCACCGTGGCGGCCTGGATGCGGGCCAGGGGCCAGTCCCGGAAGGGACCGCCGCTGGCGGTGATGCGCACCTCGCGGATGGAGGCGGGGGCCCGTCCATCCAGCAGCTGGTGCAGGGCCGCATGCTCGCTGTCCACGGGCAGCAGCTCGCCGCCACCGGCGCGCGCCGCCGCGTGCATGAGGGCACCGCCCACCACCAGGGATTCCTTGTTGGCCACGCAGACCCGTCGGCCGGCACGCAGAGCGGCCTCCGTGCTGGTCAGCCCCGCGCTGCCCACAATGGCGGCCACCACGGTGTCAGCCTCGGCATCCAGGGCGCAGGCCAGCAGCCCTTCATCGCCCCAGTGCACCTCCGGGCGGTAGGCCAGGGTCGACCGCAGCCAGACGGCGTCGGCCTGGGAACCCACGGACACGCAGCGGGGGCGGAAGGCCTCGCACTGGGCCTTCAGCAGTTCCCGGTTTCGCCCCCCGGCCAGCGCCACCACCGAGAGACGGTCTGGATGCGCCCGCACCACGTCCAGTGTGGAGGTGCCGATGGAGCCGGTGCTCCCCAGGAGGGCGAGGTGCCTCACGTCAATTGAACCCGTGGACGAAGTGGACATAAGCGAACAGCACCGGCGCGGCGAACACCAGGCTGTCCACGCGGTCCAGCACGCCGCCGTGGCCGGGGATGCTCACGCCCATGCAGGAATCCTTCACGCCGGCGCTGCGTTTCCAGGTGCTTTCCACCAGGTCGCCCAGCTGGCCCGCGATGCCCAGCAGCAGGCCCAGGGCCACCACGTCCACCAGGGACCACTCGGAGCAGACCGTGGCCTGCATGAGGAAAGCGCCGAGGAGGTTGCCGCCCAGGCCGCCGAAGGCGCCCTCCCAGCTCTTCTTGGGACTCACCCGGGGGGCGAGCTTGCGGCGGCCGAGGTAGCTGCCCACGAAGTAGGCGGCCGTGTCGCCGAACCAGGTGATGATGAAGAGGGCGAGGATGAGCCGGCTGCCGGTCTTGGGCAGGGTGCCCTGCAGCATGAACAGCTTCTGCTGGAAGCCCAGCCCGAAGCCCATGTAGAGCGCCCCGAGCCAGGTAATGGCCTGGCTGGGCAGGGCCTCCTCCAGCTTCCGGTCGAAGAACAGGGCGCCGAAGTGGATCAGCAGGGCGCCGGCGGCGAAGACGAGCCACAGGGGCACGGGATCCTGGCCGCCCGTGGCGAGGAAGAAGTGGGCAAGGATGCCCCAGCCCACCAGGGTTCCGGCCGGCAGGGAGGGATTGAAGCCCCGGACCCGGGCCATGAGGGTCATCTCGCGCACGCCCATGAGGGTGGCGAGGGCCATGACGGCGAGGTAGGTCCAGGGGGCCCACGGCCGGTCGCCGAGCCAGAGGAGGCTGAAGAAGAAGACGCCGAAGACGAGGGCCGTGGTGATGCGCACGGTCATGTTCTTGGTGTCCACCTTGGGCGTGGTTCGTTCCATCAGATCCCCCCGAAGCGCCGTTCGCGCTGAGCGTAATCTTCGAGCGCTTCCTTCAGCTCCGCAGGGCCGAAGTCCGGCCAGAGGAGGTCCGTCATGTAGAGTTCCGCGTAGGCGGACTGCCAGAGTAGGAAATTGGAGATGCGGTGTTCGCCGCTGGTGCGGATGAGCAGATCCACATCCGGCACGCCCGCGGTCCAGAGGCGGGCGCCCAGGGCGGCCTCATCTACCTGGTCGGGGCGGAGGCCATCCTCCACGCAGCGCCGGGCGGCCTGGGCCAACTCGAGCCGGGACCCGTAGTTCACGGCCAGGTGGAAGGTCATGCCCGTGTTCTGCGCCGTGGCCGCCTCCAGGGCCTTCATGTCGGCCTGGATGCCCGCGGGCATGCCTTCCAGGGCGCCCAGGTGGTGGAAGCGGATGCCCTTCTTGGCGAGCTGGTGGACGAACATGCGCAGGTACATGCGGAGGAGGGCCATGAGGGCCCCCACTTCCAGCGGCGGGCGCTTCCAGTTCTCGGTGGAGAAGGCATAGAGGCTCAGGTGGCGGACGCCCGCATCCGAGGCGGCCTCCAGGATGCGCTCGACCGCCTGCACCCCCGCCTTGTGCCCCTTGATCCGGGGCCACCCCCGCAGTGCCGCCCAACGGCCGTTGCCATCCATAATGATGGCGACGTGGGTCGGTACCGTCATCGTGGGCTCCTCACCAGGGAGGACCCGGGGGCTTCCGCGTGGGCGGCCTCGCGTATGTCCGCAGGGCATACCGAGATGATGATGGCGACATGGGTCGGTACCGTCATCGCGGGCTCCTCACCAGGGAGGACCCGGGGCCTTCCTCGTGGGCGGCCTCGCGTATGTCCGCAGGGCATACCGAGATGATGATGGCGACATGGGTCGGTACCGTCATCGCGCCGAAAACCTCGGAAAGGTGAAAAAGGTCATGCTAGCACGGGACCTGCCGTAGAGCTGGGTAGCCCCTTGGCTTCCGAAGCCCCGTGATAGGCTTGACTCCACATTTTTCCCTGGCGAACCCATGGTTCAGTTCAATACCCGAGCCAACGAGATCCTGCTCAAGCTGGTCTATTACGGGCCCGGCTTGTCCGGCAAGACGACCAATCTCCAGTCTCTGCATGCCATGTGTTCGGATCGCCAGCGAGGCGAATTGTTTTCGGTCAATACCCAGGAGGATCGCACCCTCTTTTTCGATCTGCTGCCCATCAACCTGGGCTATGTCTACGGCAATTCCGTCCACCTGCAGATCTATACCGTGCCAGGGCAGGTGCAGTACGACGCGAGCCGCCGGGTGGTGCTGGGCGGGGCCGACGGCGTGGTTTTCGTGGCGGATTCGAGCGAAGCCAAGATGCAGGACAACGTGGATTCGCTGTCGAACCTGTACCACAACCTCAACGCGAACCGCCTGAACATCAAGCAGATCCCCTTCATCCTCCAGTACAACAAGCGGGATCTTCCGGATGCCATGGCCGTGGGGGTCATGAACCGCCGCTTGAATTTCCGCAACGTCCCCTACTTCGAATCCATCGCCAATCGCGGCACGGGAGTGCTGGACACCTTCCTGGCCATCACCCGGGAGACCGTGGCCTACACCTTCAAGAAGTACCATCTGGACAAGAAGATCAAAGACTTCGACGAGATGCTCGCCCTCATCGAATCGAATGTGCGGACCACCCTGCAGGAGCTTCCGACACCGCCGGAGGCCGTCCCCGGGGCCGCCGCGGCAGAACCCGTCCCGGCCGCCGATTCGACGGTGTTGAAACACGGCAACGTGAGCGTCGCCGACCTCCAGCCCGGCCGGGCGGCGGATCCCCAGGAGCTGCTGGAGAACGCCCTCAAGTCGAACATGGAGACGGCCCGGCTCTATTCCGAGCTGAAGCAGGCCAAGGAGTCGCTTGAGAAGAAGAACGAGGAGTTGAGCCAGCTCTACACCCAGTTGGATCGCGTAAACCAGGACAACCAGAAGACCCGGAAGTACCTGGAGGGCCTCGTCCAGAATATGGGCGAGGCGGTGGTATCGTTCGCCCCCGATGGGAAGATCCTCACCTGGAACGCGGCGGCCGAGCGCATCTTCGGCTACACGCGGGCGGAGATCGTGGGCCGCAGCATCTCCCAACTCTCCCCTGGCCACCTGGTGGGTGAACTGGACCAGATCGCCCATCAGGTCGGCCGTGGCCAGGTGGTCCGCGATGCGGAGACCGTGCGCGTCCGCAAAGGGGGCGCGACCTTCTCGGCCAACATCACCTACGCCCCAGTGCGGGGCGCCGATGATCGCGTCCTCGCCGTGTCGGCCCTGGTGCGCGACACCAGCCAGACCCAGGCCCTGGAGGACCAGCTCATTCATTCCCAGAAGCACGAGGCTCTGGGGCGGCTGGTGCCTGCGCTCTTCCACGAAGCCTCGAACCGGCTCACCCCGGTGCTGCTGGAGGCGCGGCTCATCTCCGAATCCGCCTTGGACCCCCATCAGGCGGAGCAGGCGGCGCGCCTGGTGAAGGCGGTGGATTCGGTGCAGAGCCTGCTGGACCCCCTCCAGACCGTGCTGAATCCTCCGGCCCCCGCCCGCATCCAGACCCAGCTGAACAAGGTGATCCAGGAGGCCGTGACCCTGGTGGAATTGAAGGCTCGGCACATGGGGGCCTCCCTGGATCTGAACCTGGATCCCAACCTGCCCGAGGCCCCTTTCGACCCGGTCCTGATGCGCCAGGCCCTGACCAACCTGGTACTGAACGGCCTGCAGGCCATGGCCACGAGCTCGCCCAAGCGCCTGCGCATCGCCACCCGCGCGGTGGACGGCCAGGTTCAGGTGGTGGTCCAGGATTCGGGGCCCCCGATCCCCGAGGCCGGGCTGGCGGATCTCTTCGACCCCGCTTCCGCCTCGACGCCGGAGGCGCTGGGTCTGCCGGTGGCCCACATCATCGCCCGCCAGCACGGCGGCCGGCTCACGGTGCGGAGCCAGGTGGGCCTGGGGAACGCCTTCCTCATGGAGCTGCCCCTCCAGGTTGCGCCCGAGGCCATGGAGGCGCCGATCGCCCCGGCCACTGGCCTCCAGGGTCGGCGGGCGCTGGTGGTGGACGATGAGGCCTTCCTGCTCGAGTGCCTAGTGGATGCGCTTCAGGTCTGGGGGCTGGAGGTCACCTCGGCCAGTCGGGGCGAGGAGGCGATTCAGCGCCTCGAGGCCGGTGCCTTCGATCTGGTCATCTCCGATATCCGCATGCCCGGCCTTTCGGGCGTGGACCTCTTCGAGTGGCTGCGGGCCCAGCGCCCCGCCATGACGCGGCGGATCCTCTACACCACAGGCGATTCCTTCGACGCGAAGACCCGCGACTTCCTGGGAACGAACCAGGTGCCCTACCTGGGTAAACCTTTCGATCTAAAACAACTCAAACAAAGCCTGGAGCAATTGTTAGAGACTCCGATCGAGGCGTGAGGCTTCGCCCTGCGGCATAATGGAGCCTCTCATCGCACCCTCAACGAGGAGCCTCCTATGCAGCGTCGCTGGGTCTTGGCAGTCATCGTGGGTTCTGGCCTCCTGGCCCAGACACCCCCTCCAGTACCTCCGCCCCCGGCGCCCGCTCCCGCGCCGACCACCGAACCCGCCCAGGTCCCGCCCCAGGCCCCTCCGCCCGAAACCAAGCCCGCCGAGATGAAGGTGGAAGCTCCGGTCGTGCCGAAGCCGGCGCCGCAGCCTGAGCAGAAATCCTTCGAGCAGCTCCGCCCCAGCCAGCGGAAGCTGGCCTACACCCTGCACCGGGCCGCTCTGTCTGCCCATGAACTGGGCTACTACCGGAGCCACCCCAAGGCCGTCGAGGTGCGGGATGCCCTGGAGACCCTAGTGAAGGCCAAGGCTGAGCTTCCGGAGAAGGCCAAGGCGGCCCTGCCGGCGGTGGAAGCCTACCTAGCCAAGGTCCAGGCCAACCACGGCCTCTACGATGCGGACGGGAAGAAGCTCCTGCTGGAAGGCACCTGGAAGGAACTCCAGACGGCCGCCCGGGCCGCCGCCAAGACCGGGACCAAGGGCCTAGAAGCCCGCCTCCTCAAGGTCAAGGGTCTGCTCTTCGACGCCAAGGTGGATGCCGTGGCTCCGACCTGGGCCGCCCCTGAAGCGCCCGCCAAGGGCAAGAAGGCCAAGGCCGCCAAGGGCCCGAAGGCGCCCGAAGGCTTTGCCAACCAGAAGGCCATCACGGCCCTGTGGGTGAAGCGGGCCCAGGCCTGGATCGACAACACCCGCCAGGAGGTGGACGTCAAGGGCGAGAAGAAGATGCGCAGCGTGCCCGATCCCGCCCAGACCAAGGCCCTGAACGCCCTGCTCATCTGGCTGGAGAACGAGGACCTCGACCTGCTGCGGGATCCCGGCTTCGGCTGGCTGGATCTGCGCCGTCTCGGCGCCGCCCCAGGCACGGCCCTGCTGGCCCACGCTGAGGCCATCGCCACCTCCAAGGCCCCCGAAGGCCCCGCGGGCGAGCTGACCCTGCTGCCGACCTTCGAGCCCGTGCTGGGCGAGAGCAAGTTCAGCAAGGGCGACGAGAAGCGCCAGGTGCTGACGGACGTCAAGCAGGGCGCGCCGGCCGCCAGCCTCGCCGAGCAGATGGCCGCTTTCGAAGCCCAGGGCCGCAGCCGCGAGTTCGCGGCCAAGTAGCTTCTGCTCTTCTTCTCAGGGAAACGGGGCGCGTCGCGCCCCGTTTCCCTATTCCTCGCCCTTCCGCTGCTTGCCTTCCGGATCGAACTGGTAGCCCACGCTGCGGATGGTATGAACCCAGCGCGGGTGGTGCGGGTCCAGCTCCATTACACGCCGGATGCGGACGATGAAGTTGTCCACGGTGCGGCTGGTGGGGTAGGCGTCCTCGCCCCAGACCTTGTCCAGGATGTCCGTCCGGCTCACCACCTGGCCGGGCCGCTCCATCAGCAGGCGGAGGATCATGCACTCCTTCATGCCCAGCTGGAAGGGACCGTTGGGCCCTTCGCCGCAGTAGTTGTCGAAGTCCACCCAGTGGGGGCCGAAGGCCTGGCGGCTGCTCATCTCGCGGCTCTTGTACCAGGCTTCCCGACGGAGAATGGCCCGCACCCGCAGGAGCAGTTCCTTCACCTGGAAGGGCTTGCCCAGGTAGTCGTCGGCGCCGGTCTCGAAGCCGTGCACCCGGTCGTCGTCCGTGTTCTTGGCCGTGAGGAAGAGGACCGGCGTGAAATTCTTGGCCTCGCGCACCTTTTCGCAGATGGTGAAGCCGTCCATGCCCGGCAGCATCACGTCGAGGATCACCAGGTCGTAGCTCTCCGCCAGGATCTGCTTCAGGGCCTGATCGCCCCGCGGAATCCACGTGCAGGCGAGGCCCTCCATCTCCAGGTTGAGCTTGATGCCCTCGGCGAGGCTGAGCTCGTCTTCCACCAGCAGGATCTTGGGCTCGGGCATGGCAGACTCCAGGACAGCCTTAGATCCTACTAGAATGAAGGCTTGGAGCGTCCATGGACCCGTATCTGAGCGTCGTCATCCCCATCTACAACGAGGAGGAGAACATCCCCACGCTGTGGGAGCGCCTGTCCAAGGTGATGGCGGAGCACTTCGCGGATCCGGCCAAGCCCTGGGAAATCGTGCTCACGGATGATGGCAGCCGGGATCGCAGCCTGGCCATGCTCATGGACATCGCCAAGGTCGAGCCACGGGTGAAGGTGGTGGAGTTCAACCGGAACTACGGTCAGCACAGCGCCATCTTCGGGGCCTTCGCCGAGGTGAAGGGCCAGATCATCGTCACCCTGGATGCCGACCTCCAGAACCCCCCCGAGGAGATCCCCAAGCTCGTGGCCAAGGTGGAGGAGGGCTACGACGTGGTGGGCGGCTGGCGCCAGGGCCGCCAAGCCAACGACAGCTTCTTCCGCACCATGCCCAGCAAGATCGTCAACGCCGTGACCCGCAAGACCACGGGGGTGAAGCTCCACGACTATGGCTGCATGCTGCGGGCCTACAGCCGCGATGTGGTGGACGCCATGCTGCTCTGCAAGGAGCGGTCGAGCTTCATCCCGGCGCTGGCCAACAGCTTCGCCAAGCGCATCACCGAGGTGCCCGTGGCCCACGCCGAGCGCGCGGCCGGGGAAAGCAAGTACGGCCTCTGGAAGCTCATCAACCTCCAGTTCGACCTGCTCACCAGCTTCAGCCTCCTGCCCCTCCAGGCCCTCAGCGTGTTCGGCGTCATCACCGCTGGCGTCGGCTTCGTCCTCTTCCTGGGCCTGGTGGCCTACCGCTTCCTGCACCCGGAAGGCACGGCCCAGGGCGTGTTCACCCTCTTCGCCATCCTCTTCTTCTTCGTGGGCTGCCAGTTCATCGCCTTCGGCCTGCTGGGCGAGTACATCGGCCGCATCTACCAGGAAGTGCGCGACCGGCCCCGGTACATGGTGAAGAAGGTCCATCAGGCGAAGTAGCCCATGCCCTGGGACCCGGCCCAGTACCTCGGCTTCGGCTCCGAACGCCTCCGCCCGGCCCTGGACCTGCTGGCGCGGGTGCCCCTGGAGGCTCCGGGCCTGGTGGTGGACCTGGGCTGTGGTCCCGGCCAGGTCACGAGGATCCTCCAGGCCCGCTGGCCCGCGGCCCAGGTGCTCGGGGTGGACGGGTCTCCAGAGATGTTGGCGCGAGCCGCGGCCGAGGTCCCCGGGCTCGCGTGGCAGCAGGCGGACCTGGCCCATTGGCGGCCGGAGGCACCGGTGGACCTGCTCTACGCCAACGCCTCCCTGCACTGGCTGGAGGATCATGCGACCCTCTTCCCGCGCCTGCTGGCCTTCCTCAGGCCCGGCGGCTGCCTGGCCGTGCAGATGCCCCGCAACCACGACCGGCCCTCCCATCAGGCGGCCTTCGCGGTGGCTAAGGAAAGTCCCTGGCGGGACCGCCTCGAGCCGCTCCTTCGCCGCCAGCCCGTGGCGGAGCCCGAGGCCTACCGGGACTGGCTCGCGCCGAGTGCCGCCACCCTCGACATCTGGGAGACGGACTACCTCCACCGGCTGGAGGGGCCCGATCCAGTGGTGGCCTGGACGCGCGGCAGCCTGCTCGTACCCCTGCTGGAGGCCCTGGAGCCCGGGGAGCGCGAGGCCTTCCTCGCGGCCTACCGGAACCGGCTGAGAAAGGCCTATCCGGTCGACGCGTCGGGCCGGACGCCCTTCCGGTTCCGCCGGCTCTTCATCGTGGCCCAGGCTCAGACCCGGGTTTCGGGCTAGGCGTCCCCTTCGCCCTCGCCAGTCCAGCCCTCGCCGTTCTCCTCCTGGGGCTTCTCCGGAATGCGGTAGCTCTCGCTGGACCAGGCCCCGAGGTCCCGGAGCTGGCAGCGCTCCGAGCAGAAGGGCTTGAAGGGGTTCCCCTCCCAGGAGGTGGGGGTGCGGCAGGTGGGGCAGGGGCGAAGCGTCATGGCTGTCAGCATATCCATTTTGGTGACACCAACAAACAAGAAGAAAATATGAGTCATTTTTGGAAGATCATATTGACAATGGGCTCATATCCCTTATCCTCAAGAGGTCCAGGGTGGGCATGGCCCGGCCTGGGCCCCCAGGAGGAACGACATGGGCAAGATCATCGGTATTGACCTCGGCACCACCAACAGCTGCGTCGCCGTTATGGAAGGCGGGCAGCCCAAGGTGATCCCGAACCCCGAGGGCACAGACACTACGCCTTCCGTGGTGGGCTTCAACCCCAAGACCAGCGAGCGGCTCGTGGGCGCCCCGGCCAAGCGCCAGGCCGTGGCCCAGCCCAAGAGCACCATCTATTCCATCAAGCGGTTCATGGGCCTGCCCTACGCCGACTCCGACAAGGAGCAGAAGCTCGTGCCCTACACCGTGGAGCGCGCCGACAAGGGTGGCTGCGCCGTGGTGGTGAACGGCAAGCACCTCAGCCCCGAGGAGATCAGTGCCGCGGTGCTGAACAAGATGAAGGAGGCCGCCGAGGCCTACCTGGGCGAGAAGGTCACCGAGGCCGTCATCACCGTGCCCGCCTACTTCAATGACGCCCAGCGCCAGGCCACCAAGGACGCCGGCGCCATCGCGGGCCTGGACGTGAAGCGCATCGTCAACGAGCCCACGGCCGCGGCCCTCGCCTACGGCCTGGACAAGAAGAAGGACGGCACCATCGCCGTCTTCGACTTCGGCGGCGGCACCTTCGACATCAGCATCCTTGAAGTCTCGGAAGGCGTAGTCGAGGTGAAGTCCACCAACGGCGACACCCACCTGGGCGGCGACAACATCGACCAGGCCATCATCGACTGGCTGGCGGACGAGTTCCAGAAGGCCGAGGGCATCGACCTCCGCAAGCAGGCCGACGCCATGCAGCGCCTCAAGGAGGCCGCCGAAAAGGCCAAGATCGAGCTGTCCAGCACGACGCAGACCGACATCAGCCTGCCCTACATCACCGCGGACGCCAGCGGCCCCAAGCACGTGAACCAGACGCTCTCCCGTGCCAAGTTTGAGCTGATGATCGAGCCCATCCTGCAGAAGCTCAAGGGCCCCTGCGAGAACGCCGTGAAGGACGCCAAGCTGGCCCACCACGAGATCGACGAAGTGGTGATGGTGGGCGGCTCCACCCGCATCCCCAAGGTGCTGGAGATGGTGAAGTCGATCTTCGGCAAGGAGCCCAACCACAGCGTGAACCCGGACGAGGTCGTGGCCCTGGGCGCCGCTGTGCAGGCCGGCGTGCTGGCCGGTGACGTCAAGGGCGTGCTGCTCCTCGACGTGACGCCGCTCAGCCTCGGCATCAACGCCAACGGCGGGCAGATGAGCGTCATCATCCCGCGCAACACCACCATCCCCACCAAGCGCTCGGAGATCTACACCACCGCCGTCGACAACCAGCCCGGCGTGGACATCGAGGTGTTCCAGGGTGAGCGCCCCGTGGTGGAGGGCAACAAGCTGCTGGGCCAGTTCCACCTGGGCAACATCGCACCCGCCCCCCGCGGCCTGCCGCAGATCGAGGTCACCTTCGACATCGACGCCAACGGCATCGTCCACGTCACGGCCAAGGACAAGGGCACGGGCAAGGACGCCAGCATCACGCTGACGGGCAGCACGGGCCTCTCCAAGGAAGAGATCGACGCCAAGGTGAAGGACGCCGAGGCCCACAAGGCCGACGACGAGGCCCGCAAGGCGCTGCTGGAGGAGAAGAACCACCTCGACCAGATGGTCTACCAGGTGGAGAAGCTCCTGAAGGACAGCGGCGACAAGCTGCCGGAAGGCGACAAGAAGGAGGCCGAGGAGGCCATCACCGAGGCCAAGGCCGCCCTGGCCAGCCTGGACCAGGACCGCATCAAGAAGGCCCTCGAGGTGCTCACCGCCAAGAGCCACAAGCTGGCGGAGAGCCTCTACAAGCAGGAGCCGCCCCAGGATGGCAGCGGCACGCCCGGCGCTCCGGGCGCCCAGTCCGGCGAAAAGAAGGGCGACGACAACGTCATCGATGCGGAAGTCGTCAGTTAAGTTTTGTCCGGGGGTTCCTCGCTCCGCTTCGCTGCGCGAACACCCCCGGGCCCCTGCGCAGAGGCCCGGCTGAGCCGGGTCTCTGCTTTTCATCTCTGGTTCGGATTTTCCGCACGAACGAAATCTTAGTGACCTAGACTAAGACCATGTCCCATCCCGACTACTACAAGATCCTGGGCGTATCGCGGACGGCCTCGGACGAGGACATCAAGAAGGCGTACCGGAAGCTGGCGCGGAAGCACCATCCGGACCTGAACCCGGGCGACGCCAAGGCCGAGGCGGAATTCAAGAAGCTCGCCGAGGCCAACGATGTGCTGTCGGATCCCGAGAAGCGGAAGAACTACGACACCTACGGCGATCCCAGCGGCCCCGGGGCCCAGATCCCGCCGGGCTTCGACCAGGGTGGCGGCATCTCCATCGAGGACATCTTCGCGGGGTTCGGCGGCCGCCCCATGCGCCATGGGCCCGAACGGGGCGAAGATCTCGTCCACGCCGTGCGCCTGGGCTTCCGGGAAGCCTTCGAGGGCACGCGTCTCAGCCTGCGCATCAACCGCTCCGAGCCCTGCCTGGCCTGCCGCGGCACGGGGGAGGCCGCCAAGAAGCAGGAGATGTGCCGCACCTGCAACGGCAAGGGCAAGGTGGGCGGAGCTTCGGGCTTTCTCTCCTTCGGGCGCACTTGCCCCGACTGCCAGGGCCGGGGGATGCGCGCCCCGGTCTGTCCCGAGTGCGGCGGCGCCGGACGGCATCCCCGGCAGGAGACCGTCACCATCGCCATCCCGCCGGGGGTGGAGGATGGGGCCCGGTTGCGCGTGGGGGGCAAGGGTGAGGCCGGTCGTCGCGGCGGCGGCCCCGGCGACCTCTACCTGCAGATCAGCATGGAGCCGGACGCCCGCTTCGAGCGCAAGGGACCGAACCTCTACGTGCGCCTGCCCATCAGCTTCTCCGAAGCCGCTCTGGGGGCCAAGGTGGATGTGCCCACGCCCGAAGGCCAGCAGACCATCAAGGTGCCCCCCGGCACGCAAACCGGTGCCCGGCTTCGGCTCAAGGGCCAGGGCATGCCCATCCCCAGGGGCAGCCAGCGGGGTGATCTCATCGCGGAAGTGGCCGTGGTGACGCCCCAGATCCAGGACGAGCGCAGCAAGGAGCTCCTCCGGGAGCTGGCGGAACTGAACGACGCGGACGTGTGCAAGCAGCGAGGGCAGCATCATGGCTAAGGACCCGAGGCTCGGCGCCTACATGATCGGCGTGGTGTCCATGCGCTACAGCGTGCACCCCCAGACCCTGCGGCTCTACGAGCGGGAGGGCCTGCTCACGCCCAGCCGCACCGAAGGCAAGACCCGCCTGTACAGCGACGAGGATCTGGAGCGCTTGGAGTTCATCCTGAATCTCACCCGCGACCTGGGCGTGAACCTGGCCGGGGTGGAGGTGGTGCTCACCCTGCGGGATCGCCTGAACCGCATGCAGGAGGACCTGGAGCGCCTGGCCCAGGCCCTGGAGGCCGCCGGCGTGAAGGATGTGCCCCGGCCGGCGACCGGCACAGGCCTGGTGAAGCTGACGCCGCACGGACTCCGCAAACGCTCTTGATCTGAGGTTTCGCAAGCGGGTCGGATCGCTTGCTATGCTGATCCTTCCCCCAAGGTGTTCCGTGCCCCTCCGGCATCTCGAAGAGCGTTCGCTCGACAAGTACTTCGACTCGATCCGCCACCTGCCCCTGCTCACGGCGGAGGAGGAGCGGATCAACGGGCGCCTGTGGCAGAACGACCGCAATCCCGAGGGCCTTCGCAAGCTGGTGGAGGGCAACCTGCGCTTCGTGGTGAAGGAGGCCCGCAAGTTCGAAGGCATGGGCCTGGATCTGCTGGATCTCATCAGCGAAGGCAATCTGGGCCTCATCGAGGCGGCCAAGCGCTTCGATCCCGAGCGCCTGAACAAGTTCCTCACCTACGCTTCCTGGTGGGTCCGGCAGGCCATCTTCCATGCGCTGGCTGAGCATGGGAACAAGATCCGCCTCCCGCAGAAGGTGGCTGGCCACCTCGTGCAGCTCAACCGCGTGACCCAGAAGCTCAGCCAGTCCCTGGGCCGGGTGCCCATGCTGCAGGAGATCGCCCAGGCGGCCAACCTCACTGTGGAGGAAGTGGAGCGCCTCCAGCTGCTCCAGCAGACCACGTCCACCGTGTCCACCGAGCAGGGCTTGGGCGATTCCGACCTCACCGTGGGCGACAGCCTGGAGCAGGAGGTGGAGCCCTCGGCCATGCACACCCTGGACCAGGAGGCCTTCCTGGAGCAGATCGAGGCCAGCCTGGCCACCCTCAGCGAGAAGGAGCGCAAGATCATCGCGCTGCACTTCGGGCTGGGTGGCCACGATCCGCTGACCCTCGAACAGATCGGCAAGCAGTTCAACCCGCCCATCTCCCGGGAGCGCGTGCGGCAGCTGGAGGAGCGGGCCTTCTCCCGCATCCGCGAGCGGCGCCGGGAAGTCCTGGGCGGCTTCCTCCGCGGCGGGGATGGACCATGACGGGAGAGCCATCATGGTGAAGGGTCGTCCCGACTGTCCCCGCTGTCAGGGCCAGGGCCTCCTCTTCGATCCAGATCCCCGGAAGCCGGTGCTGGTCTGCGGCTGCACGGTGGATCTGGCTCCCGACGCGGAAACGCTGGGACTGCCCGCCCGCTACCGGGAGGCCAACTTCACCCACTTCTGGAAGTGGTGGAATAACGCCCAGGCCTGCCACACCCGAGCCTTGCTGGATCGCGTGGCGGACCTGGAGGACCTCCTGGCCCAGCCCGTCGAGGCGGTGGGCGAGCTGGAGGGTCGGGAGGATCTCGTGAAGCTCCTGCAGGCCCTCAAGCGCCGGCCCGAGCACGGCATCCGGCCGGCCGGCGCGGAGGCCCTCTTCCAGTGGGCCTCGAACGGCAAGCACAAGTTCCGCCACGGCTGGGAGCTCTGGTGGATCCACGGCCCCGCCCAGAGCGGTCGCAGCACCCTGGCCGCTGCCGCCCTGCGGGCCTGGACCGAGCGCCTGGGCCGGAGCGGCAGCTTCGTCTCTGTACGGACCCTCAGCCAGGCCATCAAGGACGTCTACCACGACATCCGGAGCTACCAGAACCAGACCTTTCAGAGCGTGCGGGACCTCATCGAACCGCTTCAGGACCAGCCCTTGCTCGTCCTGGACGACTGGGATCGAATGGACTCGGACATCCGCGTCGCCCAGGCCCTGGCCCAGCTGCTGGATCACCGCTACAGCGAGGAACTGCCCACCATCCTCACCGCCTCCTACCCTCCGGAAGCCATGGATCGCCGCGAAAACCACCCCCTCGTCCGGCTGGAGGATGGCAGCCTCTTCGAGCGACTCCGCGGGGCCGAGCGCGTGGAGATGGTGCCGGCCCTGAAGCCCTGGATCGAGCGCATGGAGCGGGGCTAGCCACGTGAAAGCCCTGTTGCGCGGTCTCCTCCGCCTGCACCTGTCCCGGTCGTCGGGGCTCTGGATCCTCACGGCGGGCCTCACCCTGCTGCTGGGCTGGGGCACCCTGCGCGTGGAGCGGGCCCTGGATCTGATGAGCCTGCTGCCGGCCGATCACCCGGCCGTGCGGGCCAACCTGGAAGCCGGCGTCGGCCAGCAGGAGCTGCTCTGGCTGGTGGCCGAGGGGAGCGAGGCCGATCTGGAGGCCCGTCGTGCCTGGGCTGAGGGCCTGGTGGACCGGCTCCTCACGAAGGGCGGCCTGCCCCTCAACGGCCTGGCCGCCGAAGGCCGCCTGTCCGATCCCGTGCCGGTTCCCGGCCCCGGCGGGGTGAGTCCCTGGCCGGCGCTGCTGGCGGTGGGCGCCATCACCGAGGGCGATGCCGCGGTCAGCCGGCTCACCACCGAAACCCTCTACGCCCTGGCCCCGGCCTGGCTGGGCGACCGCCTCGCGCCCCTGAAGAACCCCGCGGAGGTCCAGCGTCGCCTGCAGGCGACGGCCCGCACCCTGGCGTCCCCGGAGCCCCTGCCCGCGGCCCTGGCTCGGCTGGACCCCCTGGGCCTCCGGGATCTGGCCCCGCAGAACGGCGAAGGCATGGCCAAGGCCCAGGCCCTGGGCCGGGCCTTCACCCTGCGCATGCGGACCGGGTACCTGGAGACCAAGGATGGCCGCTTCGTCCTGCTGCCCCTGGTGGCGGGCTTCCCGGCCACGGACGTGAAAGCCACCACCCGCGCCCTGGCCTGGCTGGGCCGGGGTGCCGACGGCCCCCTGCCCGAGGCCGCCACGCTGAAGGCGGTCGAGACCGCGCTGGGACCCTGGGCTGATCGCGCCTTCCGCCTCCAGGTCACGGGCGCCCACGCCATCACCGCCTGGGAGTCGCACCGGCTGACGATCGAGGTGCTCCTCAGCCTGGCCCTCAGCTTCGTCCTCATCGGCCTGGTGTACTGGCTGGGTTTCCGAACGCTGGCGGGCTATGGCTTCGTCATGGGGCCGCTGCTCATCGGCATGCTGTGGGCCCTGGGGCTCACGGGCTGGATCCTGGGGCGCGTCAACCTCATGGCCGCCGGCTTCGGCGCCGTGCTGCTGGGCGTGGGCGACGACGTGGGCATCCTGCTCTTCAGCCGCTACCGCGAGGAACGCCGGGCGGGCCGGCTCAAGGCCCGGGCGCTGCGCGCGGCGCTGCTGGGCACCGGGCCAGGCGTGGTGGCCGGTGCCCTGGCCACGGCCCTGGCCTTCCTGGCCCTGGCCTTCGCCCCCTTCCCCGGCATCCGGGATCTGGGACTCACCACGGGGCTGGGCCTGCTGGCCTGCCTCGTCGCCACCTTCCTGGTGATGCCGCCCCTGCTGCTCTGGCTGGATCGGGGCAAGGGCACCTTCGCCCCGGGGCCGCCGCCGCCGCTGCCCCGCCGCCGGGCCTGGGCTCCCTGGGCCGCCCTCGGGCTGCTGGTCCTGGCGCTCCTGGGCGCTCCCCGCACCCGCTGGGAGGAGGATCTGCGCCGCTTCCGGGCCCAGGGCAACCCCGCCCTCACCCTGCAGGCACGCCTCACGAAGACCCTCGGTGCCAGCCTCCAGCCCCTGGCCCTCCAGATCCCCCTCGAAGATCCCGATCGCCTGCCGGTCCGCTGGAACAAGCTGAGCCCCATCCTCCGCGAGGCGGGGCTCCCCGTGCCCGACTGGCAGAGCCTGGAGCCCGAGCTGCGCCACACCCTGGGGTCCGAGACCTGGCGCCGCCAGGTGCTGGAGGCCGCGACCCGGGCGGGCCTGGACCCTGCGGGCCTGGAGGGGCCCTTGTCAGCCCTGGCGTCCGCCGCGGCGGATCCCGGCGAACCCGTGCGGGCCCTCCAGGCCCTGCTGCCCCGGGCGGCCCAGCCACCGGAGGCGGCCCATCGCTGGACGCTCTGGGATCGCCTGCACCACGGGCGACCCCCCGCTCCGCTGGCCCCGGCGCTGACGGTCCCCATCAGGCTGGACGAGGCCTCCCTCCTCCGGCTCACTCCGGAGGTCGAGGCCGCGGGTGGGCGCTTCGTGGGCACCCAGCCCCTCTTCCGCGTGGTGAAGGGCATCGCACGGGAGGCGGTTCAGCAGGCCGTACTGCTAGCTCTGGCGGGCATCTTCGCGGTCATCGCCATCTTCGGACGCAGCCTGCGCTTCGCCCTGTTCGCGCTCATCCCGCTGCTGGCCAGCCAGGCCGGCGCCCTGGGCGCCCTGGGCTGGGGCGGGGAACCGCTCACCTTCCTGTCCCTCATGGCCATTCCCATCGCCCTGGGCGTCAGCGTGGACACGGCCTTCAACTTGCTGCACCGGGCCCGGGGCGAGGCCGATGCCTCCCAGCGCGTGGCGCGGGTCAACGCCGTCTGCGCGGGCACCACCCTTGCCGGCTTCGGCGGCATGGTCTTCAGCGGCTACCGCGGCCTGCGCGGCCTCGGCCTCGCCTGCCTGGGCGGCGTGGCCCTGGCCCTGCTGCTCACCCAGTGGCTGCTGCCCGTGCTGCTGGAGAAATGGCCCCTGGAGAAGAAGTGAATCCGCTGACCGACCTCCTGCAAGCCCGCCTCGCCCAAGGCCCCGTCCCCGCCGCCGAGGTGATGGCCCTGGGCCTCTACCACCCGGAGCATGGCTACTACCGCCGGACGGAAGGCCCCTGGGGCTTCGCGGGCAAGGACTACTACACGGCCCTGGATCTGGGGCCGCTGCTGGGCCAGACCATCGCCCTGCGCCTGGAGGCGGCCTGGGAGCGCCTGGGCCGGCCGGCGACATTCACGGCCCTGGAGCCCGGCGCCGGTCGTGGCTGGCTGGGCCGCGACGTGTTGAACGCCGTGACCGGCCCTTTCGCCGAAGCCCTCCTCTACCTCCACCGCGACGACAACCCCGCCGCCAGAAGAGCCGCGGAAGCGGCTCTAGCTCCTTTTCTAACGACAAATCGCGCGCGATTTGTCGCCGAGTCAGACCTCTTGGAGCCGTTCACCGGATGCGTGTTCAGCAACGAACTCTTCGACGCCCTGCCGGCCCAACCTTGGCGCTGGGATGGCGAGCGCTGGCTGCGCGAGGTGCTGACGGCCACGGGCCCCCAGTGGCAGGCGGCGGATCCCGGCAAGGCCGGAGCCTGGTTCGCCGCCAAGACCGATGGCCTCGAGCCTCGCGATGGCAGCATCTGGTGCGAAGGCCTGCCCAGTCTCGTCCACGAACTCGCAGCGCCCCTGCAGGTGGGCCTCTTCCTGGCGGTGGATTACGGTGAATCCGCGGATCGGCTGCTGGCGAAGGGGGCGGACCTGCGCCGCTTCAAGGCCCACAGCGTGGATGGCAACTGGCACGAGGACCTGGGCGAAGCTGATTTGACAGCGGATGTCGACTTTACGCGACTGGCCACGCTGCTCGAAGGCGAAGGCCTGGCGGACCTCTCCCACATGGAGCTGAGCAAGTGGATCCGCACCCACGCCCCCCTGGAGCAGTGGGCCCCGATGTGGATGACCCTGCCCACTCCTGAGCGGATGAAGCGCACCGAGAACCTCCTCCAGCTCACCCTGCCGGACATGATGGGCAGCCGGTTCCGGGTGCTGGAGGGGTGGAAGGGCTGAAGCCCGGGAATTCCGCCCCGGGTGCCGCTCCCGAGGTCATTCAATGGTTCGGTTCTGACCTGGCCCTCAACGACGCCAGACCGGGGCCGATCCTCACTTTTTCTTGGTTCGCTCGATCACCAGGGTGTACGGGTAGTTGGCCTGGCCATACAGCATCAGGGCGACCTGGTAGGGTTTGTCCATAATGTTGGTGATCTCGATCCTGGAGGCGCGCGAGGGGGCTGGCATCAGGTTCGCCCGCCGTACCTGGGAAGCCATGGCATCCGCCGGTCGCTTGGGCAGAAACTTCATGAAGATGCGGCCTTCCGTTTGCCCCTGGAGCCGCAGGCGCAGCTTCTCCCCGACCCCCAGGACGAATCCGTAGCAGCGGAAGGCATTGGGCATGTCGGTGGCCAGGTCGGCCATGCTGGATCCCGGACCCAGGGGACGCTGCCCAGGCTGGGCCTGGGATTGAGCCGTGCCAAGCACGCCCGCCTGCAGGATCAGGCTTTTGGCTTCGATGACCGTCTGGTCGTCGGCCACTGGGATCAGTTCATAGGGGTCCGCCGCCGCCGGAGGGCTCTGTGGGCTCACGGGCGTCTGGGCCCATCCCGACGTTTGGAGAACCACCAGGGAAACCAGGCTGAGGAAGAAACGGGACATGGATCCCTCCCAACGTGAAGCGTGAAGCCAAGGAGCATGGGCTTGATCGGAAAAGGGGCTCCGGACCTCGGTCGTTCCAAAGATGATGCATAAATCGGGAAACTGCGATCGAGTGTCACTGGTTCTTCGCCAGGCGTCAACCCGACTCCCGTCAAGGTTGGGCCTCCCGCCTGATCCTCCTACCGCCTTGCGGGCCCCGCCGAATCCAGCAGTCCCACCGACACCCCACTGGGCCGCGCGGCGTCGTGGAAGACGGTGTGGGTGGCCTTCTTGTAGTCCCCTGGTTTCGCTTCGTTGATGTTCATGAACACCTGGGGATTGCGGTCCATGAGGGGGAACCAGGTGCTCTGGATCTGCACCATGATCCGGTGACCCTTCTTGAACGTGTGGAAGATGTCGTTCATGGACCAGGCCACGCGGGTGGGCTGGCTGGGGACGAAGGGCGCGGGCGTGGCGAGGCTGTCGCGGAACTTGCCGCGCATGACTTCGCCGCGCACCAGCTGCTGATACCCGCCCATGGGATTGGGTGTGCGGTCCCAGGGGGAGGCCCCGCCCTCCTGGAAATCGGGATTGTGGAAGTCATCCGGATAGACATCGATGAGCTTCACCACCCAGTCGGCATCGGTACCCGTGGTGGCCACGAAGAGCTCGGGTCGCAGGGGGCCCGCGAAGGTCAGGTCCGCGGCCAGGGGCTCCGTCTGGAACACCAGCACATCCGGGCGGCGGCCGGCGAAGCGCTGGTCCGCGGTCATGTAGTCCTTGGGCATGCCGATGGCGATCTGTTCGATGAAGGGCACGGGTTTGGCCGGGTCCGAGATGAAGGCATCGGCGCCGCCATCGGCGGGCGGAGGCGTGAAGGCAAGGCGGCCTCCGGGCTGGAAGTAGACCCGGGCCGGCGTGGTGGCCTTTGGTGGCCAGGTATCCAGCTGGTGCCAGCGGTTGGCGCCGGTCTCGAAGACGGTGGCCTTGGGCAGGGCGGGATTCTTCGCGTCCTTCAGGTGGTGCAGGAAGAAGGGGAAGAGCACCTCGGATTGGAACCAGGTGGAGGTGTCGGCGCCGAACTGCACGGAGCCGAGGTGGTTGCCCTGAGTGCGCTCCCAGCCGCCATGGGACCAGGGGCCCATGACCAGGTGGCTGTCCGTGGCGGGGCTTTGGCGGGCGAGGGTCTTGAACACCTGGAGGGCGCCGAAGAGGTTCTCCGCGTCGAACCAGCCGCCCACGGTGAGCACGGCGGGCTTCACATCCTTGATCTGGGGCCGCAGGTTGCGGGCTTGCCAGAAGGCGTCGTAGTCCGGGTGGTCCAGCATCTCGTTCCAGAAGGCGACGTCTGGCGTGTACTGCCGGGTGGCACCCGTGGACCCCAGACGCAGGAACCACTCGTACCCATCCGAGGTGTTGCGACGGAAGGGCTTGCCCCAGTCCGAGGTGGGCTTGGGCCGGGGCTTGCCGAAGTTCACCATGAAGTTGAAGGCGTGAGGCAGCCAGAGCGCGCCGTTGCGGTGGAAATCATCGCCCGCGAACCAATCCACGATAGGGGCCTGGGGCGAAACGGCCTTGAGGGCCGGATGGCCCGACAGCATGCCCACGGCGGTATAGAAGGCGGGGTAGCTGATGCCCCACTGGCCGGCCCTCCCGTTATGGCCCTCCACGTGCTTCAGCAACCAGTCCAGGGTGTCGTAGGTGTCGGTGCTCTCGTCCACGGGGGCGCCGCTGGCGGCGCGCTGGGGCCGCATGTTCACGAACTCGCCTTCGGACATCATCCGGCCCCGCACGTCCTGGTAGACGAAGATGAAGCCCTCCTTCTGGAAGGGGGCCGAGGGGCCCAGGTGCTCCGGATAGGCGTCGGCGCCGTAGGGGTACACGCTGTAGGGCGTGCGCTGGAGGAGGAAGGGATAGGTGCGGCTGGAGTCTCTCGGGGTGTAGATGGCCGTGAAGAGCTTCACCCCGTCCCGCATGGGAATCTGGACCTCACGCTTGGCGTACTGCTCCCGCACGGCGGCGGAGCCGGTCACCAGGGTCTGGGCCGGGGCGATCGCGGCGCCAAGAAGGAGGACCGGGACGAGCGCGGCACGCAGGGCGCGGATCAGGAACATGGAGGCTCCGGGAGGATGCATCATGGTAAGCGGCATAAGCCCCTTCTGGGGGATTCCTGTCGTTGCATCAATAAGGCCCCCGGGTGAGCAATAAACCTCGACGGGAGAAGACCCTTTTGCTGAACTGGAGGGTGCTCCCACCCGGAGCCGCGCCGTTTCCAGGGGTTCCACGCCATGTTTCAGCCGACCTACCGACAACCCGCCGAGTGGGATCGCCACAGCGCCTGCTGGCTGGCCTGGCCCAGCCATGGCCACCTCTGGCAGGAGAACCTCGCCCCGGCCCGGGCGGAATGGACGGCCCTCTGCCTCGCCCTCACCGAGGCCGGCGGCGAGGCCCTGGACATCCTGGTGCAGGATGCCGCGGCCGAAGCCGAAGCGAGCGCCGCCCTGGCACCAGCACTCGGCCAGGTCCGCTTCCACCGCGTGCCGGTGGGAGACATCTGGCTGCGGGATACCGCGCCCATCTTCGTGAAGGATGGGGCAGGCTCGCTTCAGGCCGCGTGCTTCGGGTTCAACGGCTGGGGCCGGAAGTACCTGCTGCCCGAGGACGACCGGGTGGCGGGTCGCGTGGCGGCCTTGAGCGGATGTTCCCGGCGCGATCACGCCTGGATCCTCGAGGGGGGCTCCGTGGAGGTGGACGGCGAAGGCACAGTGCTCACCACCCGCCAGTGCCTGCTGAACCCCAACCGCAATCCCGGCCTGGACCAGGCGGAGATCGAGGCGGCTCTGGCCGACGGCCTTGGAGCGGAGAAGGTGCTGTGGCTGGACGAGGGCCTGCTGAACGACCACACGGACGGCCACATCGACACCCTGGCCCGCTTCGTGGCGCCGGGCGTGGTGGTGTGCATGGAGGCCCGGGAGCCGGGCGATCCCAACGCCGCCACCCTGGATCGCCTGGCCGCGGATCTGGCAGGCTTCACCGACGCGAAGGGTCGGAAGCTCCGGGTGGTGCGCATCCCCTCGCCAGGCGTGGTGCGGGACGAGGAAGGCGAGTTCATGCCCGCCAGCTTCGTGAACTTCTACATCGGCAACCGCAGCGTGGTGGTGCCCACCTATGGCACGGCGTACGATGATGAGGCCGTGGCCGCCCTGGCGTCGCTCTTCCCGAATCATCGCGTCGTGGGCCGCTCCGCCCGCGCCATCCTCAGCGGAGGCGGCGCCTTCCACTGCATCACCCAGCAGCAGCCGGAGGTACCATGAGCGAATCCAGGAGCCAGCCGGCGAACACCGTCCGCGTCGCCGCCCTCCAGTGCGCCTTCACGGACAGCCTCGAGCGGAATGTTGCCCAGGTGGAGGGCCTTGTCCGCGAGGCGGCGGCCACGGGCGCCCAGATCATCCTGCCTTCGGAGTTGTTCGAGGGCCTCTACTTCTGCCGCGAGGAGAAGGACGCCTTCTTCGACTGGGCGAAGCCCGTCGCGGGCCATCCCACCCTCGCCAGGTTCCAGGCCCTGGCGAAGGAACTGGGCGTGGTGATCCCCGTCTCCTTCTTCGAACGGGACGGCCACGCCTTCTACAACAGCCTGGCCATGGTGGACGCCGATGGCGCCCTGCTCGGCATCTACCGCAAGAGCCACATCCCCGATGGCCCGGGCTACGAGGAGAAGTTCTACTTCCGGCCCGGCAACACCGGCTTCAAGGTGTGGCCGACCCGCTTCGGGAAGCTGGGCGTGGGCATCTGCTGGGACCAGTGGTACCCGGAGTGCGCCCGCGCCATGATGCTGCTGGGCGCGGAGATCCTGCTCTATCCCACCGCCATCGGCACCGAACCCGAGAACCCCGAGCTGGACACCAAGGATCTGTGGCAGCGGGCCATGATCGGCCACGCGGTGTCCAACGTGGTGCCCGTGGTGGCCGCCAACCGCATCGGCCTGGAAGGCGACCAGACCTTCTACGGCCACTCCTTCATTGCGAACCATCGCGGCGACAAGGTGGCAGAACTGGGTCGCACGGACGCCGGCCTCATCACGGCGGATCTGGATCTCGATGAGATCCGCCGCAACCGGGCCTCCTTCGGCTTCTTCCGCGACCGCCGGCCGGATCTCTACGGCATCATCGCCCAGGCCTGAAATTCAGTTCTCGCCCAGGATGGCGGCCACGGCCGTGTAGGGATCCAGGCGGCGGTCGGCGATGGCCTGGATGGCCGCCTCCATCCGCTCCGGCCCGGCCTGGGCCTGGGCCCGGCGCAGGGCGGCCTCGGCCAGCAGGGATTCAAAGCGCAGCCGCGCCCGCTCCCGGGCTTTCCGCGCCAGGCCACCGTGGGCCCGGAGCCAGGCGCCGTGCTCGCGCACCTGGGCCAGCAGTTCGCCCACGCCTTCGCCTCGCTGGGCCACGGTGCGGAGCACAGGCGGATCCCAGGGCCGCGTGGCCGCCATGGACTTCATGGCTGTCAGCTCCTGCTCCACCTGATCGGCGCCGTCGCGATCGGCCTTGTTGATCACGAAGAGATCCGCGACTTCCATGATCCCGGCCTTGATGGCCTGGATCTCGTCGCCCATGCCCGGCACCAGCACCACGCAGCAGGTCTGGACGCAGCTCACCACGTCGACCTCGTCCTGCCCCACGCCCACGGTCTCGACGATCACGGTGTCGAAGCCCGCGGCATCCAGCAGGTCGATGGCGTCCTGGGTGGCGCGCGCCAGCCCGCCCAGGGCCCCGCGGGTGGCCATGCTGCGGATGAAGATGCCCGGATCCGCGGCGATGCGCTGCATGCGGATGCGGTCGCCAAGAATGGCGCCGCCGCTGAAGGGCGAGGTGGGATCCACGGCGAGGATGCCCACTTTCCGGCCTTCGGCCCGCAGGGTTCGGGCCAGCTGGTCCGTGAGGGTGCTCTTGCCGGCCCCCGGCGGGCCTGTGATGCCGATCACCGATGCCCGGCCCAGGTGGGGCCAGAGCTGGGCCATCAGTTCCCGGGCCGCGGGGTGGCCATTTTCCATCCAGGAGATGGCCCGGCCCAGGGCCCGGGGTTCACCGCGACGCAGGGGCTCCAGGAGATCGGCGGAGGAGGACATGGGCCCAGAATGCCAGAGTGGGGGCCCCTGGGCTTCCAGGACCGAAGCTCGCCGGCGGGGTCGGGTTGCGGTACCCTGAACCTTCCGGCCCTGGCCGAGTAGGACCATCAACGATGATAAAAGGGCTGAAACCCTCCCATGACCCCGCCTCCGGGGAGGCCACGCCGGAGGCTGGCCCCGTCAAGGCGGCGGGCCAGGTGCCTGTTCGCCTCACCAAGCGGGCCCCCGTGGTCCCCCCGGACCCCAAGGCCCCCCGGGAGAAGATCTGCGCCGAGTGCGGTCTGCACTTCAAGGTCGAAACCGGCCAGAAGTTCTACCTCTGCCCCGATTGCTACCGCCGCTCTTTTACCTACAAGCGGAAGGGAGGCAAGGACGCCGCCCGCGTCCTTACCCACATTACCTGCATGACCTGCGGGGCCCAGGAATACCTGCCCTTCCTGCCCGATGATCCGGCCAAGGCCCTCTGCCGGTCCTGCTTCGCCAAGGAACGGCCGGAACCCAAGCCCGCTCCACGGCATTCCCGTTCATGAGTCAGGAGATCTGATGCGTTTCGCCATGCTGCCCTTGTTGCTCACCGCCTCCCTGCTGCCTGCTCAGGGACCTGCCAGTGCCAAGGCCGCGGCGGCGAAGACCACCCCGAAGACTGCCCCGAAGGCCGAGCCCACGTCCGAAGCTGCCCGCAGGGCCTTCCTCCAGGTGCTGGATGCCGTGGACGCCGGCTGGTTCGGCCAGCCCTACCAGGGCATCACCTCGGTGGAGATGCAGGGCACCCTCGGCGTGGCCCTCAGTGGCGCCGCCGTGAACCAGAAGGTGGACAGCCTCAGCCAGGGCCAGGTGAAGGGCAACAGCCAGGGCGGCCAGGCCAACCTGCGCCTCAAGGGCACCTACTTCGCCAACGGCGACTTCCGCACGGATCTGGCCGGGGACTTCGGCACCCTGCTGTACACCCGCCGTGGCACCCGTGGCTTCCTCTACAGCAAGGAACAGAACGCCTACACCACCCGCGTGGACCTGCCCCCCTCCGACGCACCCCGGACCTACATGGCCTGGTTCCGCCAGACCCTGAACGACATCAAGGCCGTCTACATCGATGCTCCTACCTTCCACGCCAGCCTGGCAGGCGAGGAGACCGCGGGCGGCCGGACCCTCCAGCGCCTCGTCTTCAACGCCCCCACCAAGCCCTGGGACGCCAAGCGACGGGAACAGAGCATGGCCCAGAGCCTCGGCTTCTGGAAGCGGGGCCGCCTGGAGATCACCGTGGACAAGGCCACGCAGATGCCGCAGCGCCTGGATTTCCGCAATGACGAGCAGGGCGTCCAGACCCGCATGGACTTCACCTACGCGGCCGGCAACAAGCTCCAGGCCGTCAACGTCTCCAACAGCAGCCGCGGCTTCGAGGGTCCCGGCTGGCTTCGCCTCGGCTATGGCGGCGACGGCCTCATGTCGCACGTGGCCGGCGAACTGACCAGCCAGGAGAAGAAGATCTCCTTCGCCATGGATCTGGCCTGGTCCAAGACCCGCACCGCCAACGAGCTCATCGCCATTCCCCCCGCCGGCGCCACCAAGCGCGGCCGCGAGGATATGGAGGTCCAGCTCATGGTGGGCCTCGCCTCCCGGATCTTCGACCTCCAGCGCGCCGGCCTCAACCTCCGCAGCGTCGCCATCGGCGGCAAGTAACGCTAGACTGGTTCCATCGGAGCGTGGCGCAGCCTGGTAGCGCACCTGCTTTGGGAGCAGGGGGTCGAGAGTTCGAATCTCTCCGCTCCGACCAAGAAATAGGGGGCCGAATGGCCCCCTATTTCTTGGTCGGAAAAGACCCGGAGAGATTCGAACTCTCGAGTGGGCTTGTGGAGGCGCCACTAGATGTGGCGCCGGAGCAAGACCGGCGGCTGGCATAGCCAGACGCAGTTCGAATCCCGCTCTGATGGGTCGACGCGAAGTACGGAGAACGGCCAGAAAGCCCTGATGGTGAAGGCATCTCGGAAGGGCGCCGGAGCAAGACCGGCGGCTGGCGAAGCCAGACGCAGTTCGAATCCCGCTCTGATGAGTCGGCGCGAAGGACGGAGATCAGCCAAAGGCGGGACACCTGCAGCAACCCTTCAGGGGCGGTCGGCCTCCCCGGGGGGCGCCTGCGCTGCGGCCATGGTGTCCGGAGGTGCGCCCCGCAGGGCGCACTTCAGCAGGAAGGCCCGCTTGTCCCGGTGATACTCCTCCACGTCGTAGTCGGGAGTGGCGGCCAGGCACCACTCGGCGTACTGGTGGATGGACATGACGGGCCGGGCGGGATTCCCGGCGGCCAGGACGTCCGGGGGGATGCTCCGTGATACCACGGACCCGGCGGCCACCACGGAGTTGGGCCCGATGGACACGCCCGGGAGGATGATGGCCCGCTGGCCGATGACGCAGTTGTCGTGGATGGTGATGTGGCCGTACTTGATCACCTTCCGATAGCGATCGAGGTGGCGGAAGACATGGGTGCCGCCGTCGTGGGTGATGAAGGACACCCCGGATCCCATGGCCACGTGGCGCCCGATGTGGACGAGATACGGTTCCGACCCGAAATCCGGGATCCCCCCCAGCTTGCAGTCGGCCGGGAGGGCGAGCCCAGCCTGCCGGAGCCACCGGAGGCGGAGCCGCACGTAGACCTTCATCAACGCATCGAAGAGGAACATGGGACCCTCAGAGTCCGGCGGAACGAAGATATGGCATATTCACGCGTGCACTCGGCGTCGAAGACGCTTTTTCAATATTCGAACCCATTGAAGGCCGACGAAACAAGCATATAGTTTGATGACATCCACGCCAGCAATTTATGGCACCTGTATGTCATTAATGGCTCTGGGTGGAGGAGGACTCCGACCATGATCGCGGACCTGGCTTCCATCACCCCCGATCTCCGCGAGTTCATCTCCAGGAACTTCCTCTTCAGCGACGAGGGCTTCCTTTACGGGGACGCGGCCTCCTTTCTGCAGGAGGGCATCATCGATTCCCTGGGAGTCATGGAACTGGTGACCTACGTGGAGAAGCAGTACGGCATCAGCGTGGCCGACGACGAGCTCCTGCCCAGCAATTTCGATTCTGTGAGCCAGCTGAGCGCCTACATCACCAGCAAGCTGGAGGCGCGTGTCTGAGGAGGGCCCGAGTGCTCGTCCAGGACTTCCTCACCGGGTCGGCCGCCCGGTTCCCGGAGAAGGTGGCCCTCGTCTGCGACGGGCGGCGCCTGACCTACGCGGAGCTGGACGCAATGTCGAACCGCCTCGCCAACGCCCTGATCCAGGGCGGCGTCCGCCGCGGCGACCGGGTGGTCCTCCACCTGCCCAACAGCGTGGAGGCCGTGGTCGGGATCTTCGCGACGCTGAAGGCGGGTGCCGTGTTCGTGATCCTGAACCCTTCGGTCAAGGCGGAAAAGTTGGCCTACATCCTGAACGATTGCCGGGCCCGGGCCCTCTTCAGGCAAGGTCGCAGGCCCGGGTCGGACGCCCTCGGGGAGACGGTGCCTTCCCTTGTGCTGGAGATCTTGTGCGGCGCGGCGGAGGAGCCAGGGGATTCCGGCCGGCGGCGCTTCGAGACCCTTCTGGCGGAGGCGTCCGCGCAGGCGCCAGCAGGTCACGCCATCGACCTGGACCTGGCGTGCCTGGTCTACACCTCGGGCAGCACAGGCGAGCCGAAGGGGGTGATGTGCGATCACAGCAACGTGGACTTCGCCAGCACCGCCATCATGACCTACCTCGAGAATCGGCCGGACGACATCCTCCTCAGCGCCCTGCCCCTCTCCTTCGACTACGGCCTGTACCAGCTCCTCATGGCCTTCAAGATGGGCGGGACCCTGGTGCTCGAGCGGTCCTTCCTGTACCCCGCCGTCATCCTCCAGCAGATCCAGGCGGAGCGCGCCACGGGGCTCCCCGGGGTCCCGACCAGCTTCGCCCTGCTGCTCCAGAACGATCTGCGGGCCTACGACCTGTCCAGCCTCCGCTACCTCACCAACACGGCCGCCGCCCTGCCCCCCAGCCGGATCCTCGAGCTGCAGGCAGCCTTCCCCGGTGTGGTGATCTATTCCATGTACGGCCTGACCGAGACCAAGCGCGCCCTCTACCTGCCTCCAGATCAGCTGGCCCGGCGGCCCGGTTCCGTGGGCATCCCCATCCCCGGCACCGAGGCCTGGCTGGAGGATGAGGCGGGGCGGCGCCTGGGTCCGGGCGAAACCGGAGAACTGGTGGTGCGGGGACGGCACGTGATGCGCGGCTACTGGGAGGCGCCGGAGGCCACGGCCCGCCGCTTCCGCCCCGGGCCCATCCCCGGCGAGCGGCTGTGCTATTCCGGAGACCTGTTCCGGCAGGACGAGGAGGGCTACTTCACCTTCGTCAGCCGCATGGACGACATCATCAAGAGTCGGGGCGAGAAGGTCGCGCCCAAGGAGGTGGAGAACGTCCTCCACATGCTGCCTGGTGTCACGGCCGTGGTGGTGGGCGTGCCGGACCCCACCGCGGGCGAGGTCGTGAAGGCGTTTGTCGCGGTCCATGGGGCCCCGCTGACGGAGGCCCAGGTGATCGCCCACTGCCGCGCCCACCTGGAGGATTTCATGGTCCCGAAGTACGTGGAGTTCAGGACCGAGCTGCCCATGACCTCCTCCGGGAAGATCAGCCGGCTGGGGCTTCGGTAGGAGGGGCGATGTGCGGGATCGCGGGCATCTGCGGGCTTCGCGGGATCCTCCCGCCCGCCGAGGCGACCCTTCGCCGCATGCTGGCCATGATCCGCCACCGCGGCCCGGACCAGTTCGGGATCTACGCGGACGACCACGCGGCCCTGGGCAGCGCCCGGCTCAGCATCCTCGACCTCGCCACGGGTCAGCAGCCCATCTCCAACGAGGACGGCAGCCTCTGGATCGTTTTCAACGGAGAGGTCTACAACCACCCCGAGCTGAGGTGGGAGCTGGAACGGCGTGGGCACCGGTTCACCACCGCCTGCGACACCGAGACCGTCCTCCACGCCTACGAGGAGTACGGCGTGGATTGCCTGGCGCGGTTCAACGGCCAGTTCGCCCTGGCCATCTGGGACGCCCGGAACCGTGCGCTGCTCCTGGCCCGGGACCGCCTGGGCGTCCGTCCCCTCTTCTACACGGTGGCAGGCGACCGCCTGGTGTTCGGATCGGAGATCAAGGCCCTGCTGGCCTGTCCCGGGGTGCAGGCGGAAGCGGATCCCCTGGCCCTGGACCAGATCTTCACCTTCTGGAGCCCCCTGTCGCCCCGCACCTTCTTCCGGGGGATCGTGGAGGTTCCGCCCGGCCATGTCCTGAGGCTCCAGGATAGCCGCCTCGAGCTGGAGCCCTACTGGCGTCTGGCCTTCCCGGAGGCGGGGGCGGAGCCTCGGCGCAGCCTCCAGGCCTGGACGGAGGACCTGCGGGATCTGCTCGTCGACGCCACCCGCCTCCGCCTCCGGGCGGACGTGCCGGTGGGGGCCTACCTGAGTGGCGGCCTCGATTCCTCCACCCTCGCGGCCATCGTCCGCTACCACACCGCGAGCCCGCTGGAGACGTTCTCGATCTCCTTCTCGGAGGCCGGCTTCGACGAGAGCCCCTTCCAGGACCAGATGGCCCGGTACCTCAGCACTCGGCACCACGTGGTCCACGCCACCCACGCCGACATCGGGCGCGTCTTCCCCGACGTGGTCTGGCACACGGAGGTGCCCATCCTGCGGACGTCCCCGGCACCCATGTTCATCCTCTCGGGCCTGGTGCGGGAGAAGGGCTTCAAGGTGGTCCTCACCGGCGAAGGCGCCGACGAATGCCTGGCGGGCTACGACCTCTTCAAGGAGGCCAAGATTCGCCGGTTCTGGGCGGCCCATCCGGATTCCCGCCTGCGCCCGGCGCTGTTCGGGCAGATCTACCCCTGGATCTCGGGCCTGGCCCAGACGGGTTCGCCGTACGTGGCCGCCTTCTTCGGCGTCGGCCTGGAGGACACGGCCTCACCCACCTATTCCCACGACCCGCGCTGGCGCACCACGCGGCGGGCCAAGCGGTTCTTCAGCGACGACCTGAAGGCGCGCCTCCGGGAAGCGGGTCCCGACGCCCACCTCAAGCCGTCCCGCCCCGCCGGCTTCGAGCGCTGGGATCCCCTCCACCAGGCCCAGTATCTGGAGATCTCGATCTTCCTCTCCCAGTACCTGCTGTCGTCCCAGGGCGACCGGCCGGCCATGGGCCACTCGGTGGAAGGCCGGTTCCCCTTCCTGGATCCCCGCGTGGTCGAGTTCTGCGCCCAGCTTCCGCCCGGGCTGAAGCTCCATGGCCTGACCGAGAAGTACCTGCTGAAGGAAGTCAGCCGGGCATGGCTGCCCGAGGAGATCACCGAGCGCCCCAAGCAGCCGTACCGGGCCCCGATCGCCCGTGCCTTCTTCAACGACACGCCGCCGGAGTACCTGGAGGAGGCGCTCTCGCCGAGGGCGCTGCGCGAGTCAGGGTACTTCGATCCCGCGACCGTGGCGCGGCTGGTGGCCAAGGCCCGGGAGGGCCATGATCTGGGCGAGACCGACGACATGGCCCTGGCCGGCATCCTCTCCACCCAGCTCGTGGACTGGCAATTCCTGTCCGGATTCACCCCCGCCCCGCCCCTGGACTCGGCCGACGATGTGAAGGTCGTGACCAGCCAGGGCGTCTGCCCTTGAGGAACCCCGTGACCATGCACCGACACATCCTGGACATCGACGCCGCGGCCGAGGCCGACCGGATCGTCGCGTGGCTGCGGGAGGGCATGCACCAGCTCCACCGCATGGGCGCGGTGCTCGGCATCAGTGGCGGCATCGATTCGTCCGTCTGCCTGGCCCTCTGTGTGCGGGCCTTCGGCGCCGAGCGGGTGGTGCCCCTGCTGCTGCCCGAGAAGGATTCGGATCCGGCCTCGGAGGACCTGGCCCGGATGTTGGTGGCTCATTACGGGGTGACGCCGCTGCTGGAGGTCATCACGCCGGCCCTGGATGGCTGTGCCTGCTACCAGCGTCGGGACGAGGCCATCGCGCGGGTGTTCCCCGAGTACGATGCCCGTGCCGGGTACAAGGCGAAGATCGTCCTGCCTCCGAGGCTTCTGGATCAGGGCACGCTGAACGTCTTCTCCCTGGCGATCATCACCCCCGCGGGCGAGGAGAAGCGCGCGCGCCTGCGCCCGGCCGACCTAGCCCAGATCGTGGCCGCGTCCAACTTCAAGCAGCGCACGCGCGCCGCCATGCTCTACTACCACGCCGAGCGGCTGAACTACGCGGTGGTGGGGACGCCCAACAAGAACGAGCACGACCAGGGCTTCTTCGTGAAGTACGGGGACGGTGGCGCGGACCTGATGCCCATCGTCCATCTCTACAAGACGCAGGTGTACCAGTTGGCCCGGCACCTGGGCGTCCCCGAGGTCATCCAGAAGCGCCCGCCCACCTCTGATACGTACAGCGCGCCCACGACCCAGGAGGAGTTCTTCTTCCGCCTCCCCTTCGAGATCCTGGACCTGCTCTGGTTCGCCCAGGAGCAGGGCGTGTCCGTGGCGGAGACTGCCGCGGCCCTTGGCATGGAGCCGGACCAGGTCCGGCGCGCCTTCGACGACTTCGCGCAGAAGCAGCGGTCCACGGAGTACCTGCGGACGCCGCCCCTGGACATGGCCTCCCTCGGGGCTCCGATCTTCGCCACCGCTGATTCCGGTCTCGCCGCCTTGAAAGGCCCACCATGACAGCGCTGTCCGCTCCGCTCCCGGAGCGCGCCCCGGCGTGGACAGGGAGGCGTTTCCTCCCTGCGGCGGCGGCCCTCTTCCTGACCTGTTCTCCGGGAGCAGAGACCCCCGGGGCCGCAACACCCAAGGAGCGCGCCGTGCCGCATGAGGCTGCTTCAAGGATCCTCTTCCTCCACCACAGCACCGGTCGGGCCATCTGGAAGGCCGGTCTGCCGCAGTTCTTCTGCGCCTGGAACGCGGAGCACGGCACCCGCTACACCATCGCGGAGATGGCGTATCCGATGGCCAATGGCGGGCATGCCTGGCTGGACCGGCTCCTCCCCACCCGGCTGTTCCGGCGAGTGGTCCGCGACCGCTATCCCTGGAACAACTACCCCTACGACTACTGGAACCTGTGGGTGGCCCACACCGGGGGAGAGAGGGACGGGCAGGAGCCCAACCTGGATGACCTCACCGCGTCGCATGACGTCATCGTCTTCAAGCATTGCTTCCCCGTCAGCCGGGTCCTGCCTGAGGACGGTGCCCCCGGCGTGGCCTCCCCGAAGCAGACCCTCGCCAATTACCACCTGCAGTACGAGGCCCTCAAGACTCGCCTGCACCAGTTCCCCCGCACCACCTTCATCGTGTGGACCGGCGCGGCGCTGACGGAAGCCTCCACCACCCCCGAGGAGGCGGAGCGGGCCCGGCAGTTCGCCACCTGGGTGAAGGAGACCTGGGACGAGCAGGGTGACAACATCTTCGTGTGGGATTTCCGCGAGCTGGAGACGGAGGGGGGCCTGTTCCTGAAGCCGGCCCATGCCCATGGACCCACCAATGCCCATCCCTCCCTGGCCTTCGCCGGGAAGGTGGCGCCGCTCCTGGGGCGGCGCATCGTGGATGTCATCGAGGGGCGGGGAGACCAGTCCAGCCTGACCGGAGGCTGAAGCCCCCGGGATCTGGACGCGCAGGAGCCAGCCAGTACGGCCAGGGAGGGCCACCGATGGAAAACGACAAGGCAGGTGGAAGTGCCAGGTTCGTGACCCCCGCGAACCCCGTGGAGGACCAGGGTCCCGCTGCCCTGCTTGCGGCTGGCCATCACTGCTTCCTGGGGGTCGATCTGCTGGTTGGGAAGGGCGTCCTGGTTCCCCGGGAGGAGACGGAGATCCTGGGACGGGAGGTCCTGGCCCTCCTCCGCGCCCGGTCGCACGAGGAACCGGAGCGCGAGCTGCGGATGATCGACATGGGCTGCGGATCGGGGAACCTGGCCTGCACCGCGGCGCTGGGAGTGCCTTCCGTGAGGGTTTGGGCCTCGGACACCTCGGACGCCTGCGTCCTCCTGACGCGGGCGAATGTGGCCCGCCTGCGCCTGGAAGATCGGGTTGTGGTCGCCCAGGGGGACCTCTTCGTGTCGCTCTCGGGCGAAGGGCTCGAAGGCACCATGGACCTGGTGGTGATGAACCCGCCCTACATTCCCTCCCACGTGCTGGAGGCGTCCCTGGCCGGCCTGCTTCAGCATGAACCAAGGGCGGCCTTCGACGGAGGCCCGTACGGGATCACGATCCTCACGCGGCTCTTGCAGGAGGCACCGGCTTTCCTGAACCAGGAGGGCCACCTCCTGTTCGAGTTCGGTCTCGGGCAGGCCGGACTGGTCCGGGCCCTGGTGGAACGGAATCGGCGCTATTCCACCATCCGGTTCGTCGGGGATGCCCAGGGTGATCCGAGGGTGGCTGTCCTCAAGCTGTAGCCGCTCACCAGATCGGCGCCGCCTCCAGGGTCCGTGCCACGAGCTGTTGCGCGGCCGCGACGATGGCGTCGGCCTGGGGGGCGAAGGCCTGCTCCAGGGGGTAGCTGGCAGGGGCCGGCGCGTCGGGACCCGTCAGGCGGATGATGGGGGCCCGCAGGGCGTCGAAGGCTTGCTCGGAGATCAGGGCGGCCACTTCGGCCCCCACGCCGCACAAGCGGCTGGCCTCGTGGACGACGACGGCGCGCCCGGTCTTGCGGACG
This sequence comes from Geothrix campi, assembly GCF_024609265.1. Lineage (GTDB taxonomy): Bacteria > Acidobacteriota > Holophagae > Holophagales > Holophagaceae > Geothrix > Geothrix campi. The sequence goes on from NZ_JANHMP010000004.1 coordinate 50,153, forward strand.
GAGGCGAGGATGGTGGCCTCGTCCAGGGGCTTCAGGGTGCGCAGGTCCACCACCTCGGTCGACACGCCCTCGGCCGCCAGGGCCTCGGCAGCGGCCAGGCAGGTGTGCACGGTCTTGGCGTAGGAGATGAGGGTGAGGTCGGTGCCTTCGCGACGGACGGCGGCCTGGCCCAGCGGGATCAGCGCCTCGCCCTCCGGCACCTCGCCGGGCGCGAAGGCCAGACCGATGTCCACGAAGAAGAGGACGGGGTTCTCGTCGCGGATGGCCGCCTTCATGAGGCCCTTGGCGTCCGCGGGCGTGGCGGGCATCACCACCTTGAGGCCCGGGGCGTGGACAAACCAGGCCTCCAGGTTGTGGTTGTGCTGGGCGCCCACGCTCCAGCCGCCGCCGGTCATGGCCAGCGCGACCATGGGGAACGAGAACTGGCCGCCGGACATGTAGCGCAGCTTGCCCGCGCTGTTCACCAGCTCGTCCATGGCGAAGCAGAGGAAGGGCGCGAAGAGCAGGTCCACCACCGGGCGCAGGCCCGTGGCGGCGGCCCCGGCGGCGGTGCCGGCGATGATGCCCTCGGCCAGGGGCGTGTTGCGCACGCGCTGGGGGCCGAAGGCCTTGAGCAGGCCCTTGCGCTTGGTGGCGGTGCCCTCGCCGAACATCAGCACGCGGGAATCACGGGCCATCTCCTCGTGGAGGGCCTGGTCGACGGCGTCATGGAAGGTCATCTGGGTCATGTCGGCTCCTCAGGCGTAGACGCCGGTGGCGAGGTCGGAAAGGTCGGGATAGGGGGAGGTGGAGGCGAACTCGGCGGCCTCGTCGATGGCGCGGCGGGCCTCGGCATGGAGGGCTTCCAGATCGGCGGTCGTGCACTCGCCCTCGGCCAGGAGGCGGGCCTCCAGGCGGCTGATGGGGTCCTTGGCCATCCAGGCCTCGATCTCGGCGGGGTCCACGTAGGACTGGTCGTGGGGTTCCATGTGGCCGCGCTGGCGGTAGGTCCACGCCTCCAGCAGGAAGGGTCGGCGGGTCTCGCGCACCTGGGCTGCGGCGTGCAGGGCGGCCTTGCGCACGGACTCCACGTCGTTGCCATCCACGGTGAGGCTGTCGATGCCGTAGGGCGCAGCCCAGGGGGCGACGTGATCGCCCACCATGGTCTCCTTCCGGTGGACGAAGGCCTGCCACTGGTTGTTCTCGCAGACGTAGAGGACAGGCAGGTTCCAGACCGAGGCCAGGTTCAGGGACTCGTGGAAGATGCCTTCGCAGGCAGCGCCGTCGCCGAAGAAGCAGACGACGATGCCCTCGCCGCCCAGCATGGCGCGGGACAGGGCCACGCCCGGGGCCAGGGACAGCTCGCCGCCCACGATGGTGGAGGTGAGCACCACGCCCAGCTCCTTCACGGAGATGTGGAGGGTGCCGCTGCGGCCCCGGCAGTAGCCCGTGCTGCGGCCCATGACCTCGGCCAGCATGCGACCGGGATCGGCGCCGCGGGCCAGCAGGTGGCCGGCGCTGCGGTGGTTGGTGAGGATCTGGTCCTCGGCGCGCAGGGCGGAGACCACGCCCACGGCGGCGGCCTCCTGTCCCACGGAGGTGCAGACATTGGGGAAGGGACCCGCGGCGTGGAAGGCCACGATCTTCTCTTCGTAGGCCCGGATGCGCAGCATGGCCGCGAGCAGCTCCAGGCGGGTGGAACCGGGTTGGGGGGTGGACAGGCTCATGCGGACCTCCGGGATCGGGGGATGGGAAGGGTGGTCGGGGAGATGGACGTCAGTGGGACGGTAGGGCGGGCAGGTCGGCGATCCAGCGACGGACATGGTCCACGGCGGCCTGGTCCACGCGCACGGTGCCCAGGGGGGGCATCTGGGCGATGGGATCCCGGCTGCCCATGCGGTGCAGCAGGGCGCTTCGCTCCGGGTGCCCGGGGCTGAGGATGCGGCTGTCCAGCTGGCCGGGCACCGGGAAGCCGCCGGGCGCCAGGGCCGTGCGGAGGGCGTGGGCGGGGCGCAGGTCCAGGCCCAGGCCGGGGATGGGCCGGTCCGCCCGGTGGCAGGTGGCGCAGTTGGCCTGGAGGTAGCCCAGGGCCGTGCGGGTGGCGGGATCGCCCTCGATGCGGGGCGGCCGCGTGAGGAGGTCCGCCCGGGTGCCCCGCAGGAGGCGTTGGGCCACCAGCTCCTTCAGGGTGACCATGCCGGGCCGGAGGGGCTCGCCGTGGAGGGCGCCGGGATCGCGGTCCGGGGAGAGCTGGAGGGCCGTGAAGCCGAGGATCTCCACCTGCTCCTGGCCGTGGCAGTCCCGGCAGTCCGTCCGCGAGGGGATGCCGTGCCGGAGACCCGGGGCGACCTCGGCGGCATCTGGCAGCCCGCCCTCGGGCACGAGAATGGCGTCGGTCTGGGCCTCGTTCCAGGCGTAGCTGGCGAAGACCCAGGTCCCGGGCCCAGTCTTCCAGAGCAGGCGCGTCTCCACCTTGCGGCCCCCGAAGGCGAACTCCTTCCAGGCCTTGGTGCCCACGGGGAACACCCAGCCCGCCTCGTCGCGGCCGTCGATGGCCGCCGGCAGGTGGATCCACCGGGCCTTGGCGGCGCCGTCGGTCCACAGCGGGTACTGGGGCGCGTAGGCCAGGTTCCGGGCTGCCACCACGCCCGAAGCGGCGTAGAGGCCGGTCTGGGAGAGCAGGCGGGGCGGGGCGGGAGCCTTCGCAGCCCCCGGCCATGCGCCGAGGACCAGGAGGGCCAAGAGGAGGGTGCGCATGGCGGGGTCCGGCTCAGTGCATGGGGATGGGCGTGGGGGCGGGCGCGATGGGCGCAGGCACCTTGTTCTTCACGGCCGGGATCGAGTGCAGGTAGGCGAAGACCGCCTTCAGGTCGGCCTCGGTGGCGGCCTGGAGGTTCTGGATGGGCATGGGGGGCAGGATGGCGCGGCCCTGGCCCAGATGACGGGCGCTGCGCACCATCTGGAGGAACTGGGCCTCGGTCCAGGCGCCCAGCCCGGTCTCCTTGTCAGGCGTGAGGTTGGCGGCGTAGCTGACACCCCAGGGGCCCGAGAAGGCCGTCATGGTCAGGGAGCCGACCCAGCCCCAGGGGGCCTCGGTCAGCTTCGGGGCCGGGGGCATCTTCAGGCCCTCGGGATGGCCCGACAGCATGCGGCTCATATCCGGCTCGGGGCCCTTCGGACCCATCTTCAGCGGGGTGTGGCAGTCGTGGCAGCCGGCCACCTGCACGTAGTAGGCCCCACGCTGGATGAGCTTCGTCTGGGCGGGGGTGGCGGACTGGGCCAAGGCAAAGCCCAGGAGGGCGCAGGGGAGGGCGCGAAGCAGCGTCATGAATCACCTCATCAGGGAAGGGGTCGGGTCGAATCCCGATGAGGTGTTTATCGCACTCCCAAGCGATGGTTTATTTGTTTTTTCCACCCTTAAGAAAGAATTAGCAAGCCTTTAAGAAGGTTTTAAGAAAAGGCATGTGCGAAGTGGATCACACGCCGGCATCCATGTCCTCCAGGCTCAGGGGCCGGCCCACCAACAGCCGGAAGCGTCCCCGCCCTGTCTTCTCCAGCTGCACGCAGGCCTGTCGCTCTGCCAGGCGGCGATGGAGCAGGACGAGGCGGGCCTCCAGGTTGTCGCTCTGGTCCGGCAGGCGCACCCGGGGATCGGCGCGCAGCTCCCGGTTGCTGAACTGGGTGCGCCCCAGAGTCTGGTGATCCTGCAGGAGCGTCCAGAGGATGTTCCCCGCCACGCCCTTGATGAGGTAGTCATCCCCCAGGAACACACTGTCGTTGGCGGCATAGTGCCGCACCCGCAGGGGGGGGCCGGCGGGCGGGGGTTCGCGGGGGATCCCGGACTGAGCCTCGTCGCCCAGCTCCAGCTCCGCCAGGAAGAGGCGGAAGAGGCCCCCCACCTGGGTGGCCAGCGCCACCAGTGCATCCTCGTCCGCGTGGGTGAAGCGCATCTCCGTGGGGCTCTCCACGAAGAGCACACCCAGGGGCTCGCGGGCCCCTGGGATGGGCACGGCCAGCTGGCTGCCGGGCGAGGCCAGGCCCGGGAAGGGGATCTCCGTCTCCAGCCGGTCGCCCATGCCCTGCCGCTCGGCCCCCTCGCGCATGGCGAGGCCGTAGGCGTACTCGGAGGTGACGTGCGAGATGCGGATGGGTACCCGCTCCCGGGCCGCCACGCCGATGACGCCATCGCCCACCGGGATCTCCGAGCCCACGCCCGAGGTCGCATAGCCCCGGCTGGCCACGGTGTAGAGCCGGTCCCGGCGGGGATCCAGCATCATCACCAGGGCGTGCTCGATGGCAAAGTGGGTTTGCAGACCGTCCAGCAGCGCATCCAGGAGGGATTCGGCATCGGGGCTGGTGGGCAGCCGCTCCATGCAGGTGCGCAGGGCCAGGAGGGGGTCCACCGCCGGAGGCGGGGCGGGCAGCGTGCTGCCTGGCACCACTTCCGCCCGCTCGAGGCGGTAGATGTCGGAGCCCAGCAGGCGGAACACGCCAGTCATGCCCGTGTGGGAGGCGATGCCCGCCAGCTTGGCCTTCATGGATTCGAAGATCGGCCCCTCGGTTTCCGTGCGCTGGTAGGTCAGGTGGACCCGGTACTGCTGGGCGGTCTGGGGGTGGATGAGGCCCAGGGTGACCCGCGGATTTGCGAGCAGGTTCTGATGGGTGCGGTTGAAGAACTGGTAGGAGAGGGCCAGGTGCCGATCGTCGAGGTACTGCCCCTGGGACATGTAGGCCACGTTGGGCGTGCCGTCCGGGGCGCAGGTGGAGACCACCCCCGGAATGACGCCATCCAGGCAGTCGCGGAGGGCGCGGATGGGGATCATGGGGCCCCCGGCGCCAGGGGTGGAGCCAGGGCCGGGATCAGCGCCGTTCCGGCCTGGGCCCCCGGCGTCGAGTTGAAGAAGGCCGAGGGTGTGAAGGTCAGCGCCACCAGCGCTTCGTCGGGACAATCGAGCAGGGTCCTGACCATGGCTTCCGTGAAGCCGAGAAAGACCAGAGACTGCGCAAAGGCCGTGCGGTAGGCCGTGACGCAGGCCAGGTCACCCTCGGCCAGAGGGATGAGCCGGGCGTTCTGGCCCTTGATCTGGACCGTCCGGTGGGTGGGGGGCTCGCTGAAGACCACCGCCAGGGCCCCGCTGGCCGTGGCATCCCGGATCAGATCCGCGGCCTGGGGCGGGGAGAAAAAGAGGGTGATGCGGTCCGTGCCTGGCTCCACGCGGCAGCCGAAGGCGCGGCAGAGGCTGGGGACGCCCGCAGCGCTCGCCGAGCCCGCGTTGATGGAGACGCCCCCCGTGACGAAGCGGGCCAGATCCGGATCGAGCTGGAGGGTCGGGAGGGCGGGCATGGGGGGATGATTTTATCCAATCTTCCTCGGCGGGTGGGGCCGACGAGCGACGGCCGGATACCCGTCCTGGCCCGAAATTTCCTGATGCTCTGGTATTCTTTGGATGTGAAGCCTGCCCCTGCGATTCGAAGCGCGCGCTCTCTTGTGCGCTGGCGCCGACAGTTCGAAACCGGACTGGAGCCCATCGATCAGCAGCACCGTGAGCTCTTCGAGGCGCTGGCCCGGCTGGCCGCCGACCTCGAAGCCGGGGCGCCGAGGGGCCAGGTGGACGAGGGGTTGGCCGCCCTGGCGCGGCATCTCATCAAGCACTGCCAGACCGAAGAGACCCTCATGAAGGAAGCGGGTTTCGCCGATCGCATCGTCCACGCGAACCAGCACCAGGACCTGGTCCTCCAGGTGCGCGACCTCCAGCACCGCCGGACGAAGGGCCAGGAGCTGGGCCTGGAGGCGGTCGCCTCAGTCGGGGAGTGGCTGGACCACCACATCTGCGAGTCGGATCTGGCCATGGCGGGCTACCTGAAGACGCTTCGCACGGTCTGAGCCCGCGGGGTCGAATTCAGCTGGGCGCAGGGATGGGCGCCGACCCATTTCACGCTGGACTCGAACTGTGCTCGGCTGCGCCGATCACCGGTCTCGCTCCGACAGCGCCCCGCGCTGTCTCTACGATCCCACTCGACGTAAGATCCCGGCCGCGTCCGTGCGGCCCGGGGCTGATTCGAGTCCAGCTGGGCGCATGGGTAGGCGCCGACCCACTTCACGCTGGCCTCGAACTGCGCTCGGCTGCGCCGATCGCCGGTCTTCCTGCGGCAGGACATCAAGTCCTGCCTTCAGAATCCCATTCGCTGGTTCGAGTCCAGCTGGGCGCACTTGGTGCGCCCAGCTGGACTCGAACCAGCGACCTGCAGCTTAGAAGGCTGCTGCTCTATCCACCTGAGCTATGGGCGCGCAGGGGATAGTCTAGCGGGTCGGGGTGGGGGTGGACGGGTTCGGCGGGCTGGGACCTTGCCCTAGACTGAGGGCCTCAAGGAGGCTGCCATGCCGGAAACCCTCGATCCGATCCAGGATGAGGTGCAGGACCACGCGAGGGACAGCCGGTTCAACGGGTTCATCGCCCTGTTCGTGGCGGTGGTGGCGACCTTCATGGCTCTGTGCAACGTGAAGGATGGCAACGTCGTCCAGGCCATGCAGCAGTCCCAGGCCAAGGCGGTGGACCAGTGGGCCTTCTACCAGAGCAAGAGCACCAAGCAGCACATCGCGGAGAACGCAGTGGAGATGCTGAGGGTCCAGCTCGACATGAGCCCGGGGTTGAAGCCGGAGGCGCGGGCCCGGGTGGAGGCCCGGATCGCCGCCCAGGAGGCGGCCGGGAAGAAGTATGAAAAGGAGAAGGAGCAGATCAAGGCCGAGGCGGAGCAGGCTGCCAAGGACTACGAGGCGATGAATGTCCATGACGACCAGTTCGATCTCGCCGAGGCTTGCCTGAGCGTGGCCGTGGCGCTGGCGGGCGTTACCGCCCTCACCCGGAAGCGGTGGCTGTTCGCTGTGGCGGGGGTCTTCGCGAGCATCGGCCTGGTCTTCGGTCTGGCGGGATTCCTCCACTGGAACCTGCACTCCGACCTGATGGCCAAGCTCCTGGGGTGAGGGCCCTCATCCAGACGAAAAAGGGGGCCCTGCGAGGCCCCCTTTTTTCGCAAGGTTGGGATGATTCAGAAGTGGATCTGCAGCTGGGCCATGGGCGCGGTGACGCGCTTGTTGGTGGCGGGGGCGGGGCCGTCGTTGTTCGGGCCGCCGAACTTGTTGTTCCAGTACTCGAAGCCGGGGCCCACGTAGACCTTCTTCTTGGTGCCGAAGAGGGGGCTGATGTCGAACATCAGCGTCAGGTTGGCCAGGGTCTCGGGCTTGGTCTCCACGCCGAAGCCGTCCTTGCCCTTGGCGCCTTCGTAGTTGGCGTAGCCCTTGAACTCCGCGCCCACGGCGCCCATCTGGAAGGGGATGCCCCAGGCGGCGGTGACGTAGTACGTGGTCTTGAAGTCCACTGACTGGCCCACGATGCCGTTGTAGTTCTGCTCGTGGCAGGCGAGGAGCCCCAGGTCGAAGAAGCCGTCCCTCACCTTGAAGTTGAAGGTGGGGCCGGCGACCAGGAAGCGCTTCTTGGAGGCGAAGGCGTTGTCCTTGGCGTTGAAGTCGAAGCCGGCGGTGAGGGAGATGTCGCGCACGGGGCCGAAGCCGAGATCGGTCTTCGTGAGCTTGCCGAGGCTCAGGGAGCCGCGGTAGAGCGCGTAGACCTCGTTGGCGCCGCTGTTCCCGCTGGCGGTGGGGTCGTTCCGGTCGGACATGAGCATGTCGACGTTGAAGAAGTTGGTGCCGTAGGCCCAGCCGCTGACGTGGCCGAGCTGGAGGATGTTCTTCTTCACGGTGCCGTCGATGCCGGGTTCCCGGAACTGGGTGCCGGTGCGGTAGCCGATGAAGGTGTCGCTCCAGTCGGCGGCGCCGAGAGGCAGGGCTACCGCCACGAGGAGGGCGAGGGCGAGCTTGGTCATGGGTTCTCCGGGTTGAGGCGGGGGTCCTAGGCGGACAGGAAGAGGAGCTTGAGGAGGAAGATCACCGAGAGCACGAGGATGATCGGGTTGATCTCCTTGAAGCGCCCGGTGGCGGCCTTCAGCACGGTGTAGGCGATCATGCCGAGCGCGATGCCGTTGACGATGGAGAACGTGAAGGGCATGACCACCACGGCCAGGTAGGCAGGGATGGCGTCGGTGACGTCGTCGAACTTGATCTCCTTGATCTCCGACAGCATGAAGAAGCCGATCATCATGAGCGCCGGGGCCGTGGCCTGGAGCGGCACCATGAGGAAGAGGGGCGAGAGGAAGAGGGCCAGGGCCAGCCAGCCCGCCACCACCAGGGCCGTGAGGCCCGTCTTGCCGCCCTCGGCCACGCCGGAGGCGCTTTCGATGTAGGCGGTGATGGCCGTGGTGCCGAACATGGACGCGAAGGTGGTGCCCACGGCATCGGCCATGAAGGCCTTGGACGCGCCCGGGAACTTGCCCTCCTTGTCCAGCAGCTTGCCCTGGGCGCCGATACCCATGAGGGTTCCGATGGTGTCGAACATGTCCACGAAGAGCAGGGTGAACAGGATGATGAAGATGTTGATCATGCCGCCCAGGGACTTCGTCCAGCTCCAGTCGTACTGGAACATGTGAGGCCAGCTGGGGATTTGGAAGAGGGTGCCCTTGGGCAGGTGGGTGAAGCCGCCGCCGAAGCTCACGGGCAGCAGGCCCACCAGGGTGATGGCCAGGATGCCCAGGAGGATGGCACCCTTCACGCGCTTGGCCACCAGCACGGCGATGAGGAAGAGGCCCACCACGGACCAGAAGGCCGGGGTGAGGTGGCCGTGGTCCCAGAACTTCGCGATGAAGAGGTTGTTCACGTCATGCAGGCCGAAGAGGGCCGAGGGGTCGTTCTTCAGGACCGGGAAGATCGTGTCGGGCTCGAACTTCAGGCCCACCTGGGTGACGCCGGAATCCACGAAGCCGATGATGGCGATGAAGAGGCCGATGCCCACGGAGATGCCCTTCTTCAGCGAGAAGGGGATGGCGTCCATGAAGGCTTCGCGCACCTTCATGGCGCTGAGGGCGATGAAGACGAGGCCTTCGAGTAGCAGGGCCGTGAGGGCCACCTGGATGGTGTAGCCCATGCCGCCCTGATTGGCGGGGGCGCAGACGGTAAACGCGAAGAAGGCCGAGAGGCCGATGCCCGAAGCGAAAGCGATGGGCAGGTTCGCGTAGAAGGCGCCGATGAGGGTCGAGAGGATGGCGCAGACCACGAAGGCCGTGAAGCCCACGCCCGGCGCGATGCCCGCCACCTTGAGGAAGGCGTTTGGGATCAGCGAGATCACGTAGGCCATCGAGATGAAGGTGGTGGTGCCCGCGAGCACCTCCGTGGCCACCGTGGTGCCCTTGGCCTTCAGATGGAAGAACCGTTCCATGCAGCGCTCCTTTGAATCAGGGTTGAGTGTCGTTGCTGATGCCGAGGCGATCGAAGGACCAGAAGACCAGGCTCAGGACGATGGCCACCACGGTGCCCAGGGCCATGCCGCGGAGCTCTACCGTGTGAAGCTTCACGGCCGCGCCGCTGATGCCGCTGATGAGGACCACCGAGGTGAGGATCAGGTTGCGGGACTGGGTGTAGTCGACCTTCTTCTCGATGAGCATGCGGATGCCCGCGGCGGCGATGACGCCGAAGAGCAGGATGCAGACGCCGCCCATGACAGGCACGGGGATGCTCCGGATGAGGGCCGCCAGCTTGCCGGAGAAGGACACCAGGATGGCGATGACGGCGGTGCCGCCGATGACCCACACGCTGTAGACCTTGGTGATGGCCATGACGCCGATGTTCTCGCCGTAGGTGGTGTTGGGGGTGGCCCCGACCAGGCCGGAGAGCACGTTTGAGAGGCCGTCCCCCAGCAGGGAGCGGTGCAGGCCGGGGTTCTTCAGCAGGTCCTTGCCCACGATGTTCCCGGTCACCACCAGGTGGCCCACATGTTCGGCCAGCACCACCAGGGCGGCGGGCAGGATGATGAGGATGGCCTGCAGGTTGTAGCTGGGCGCGTAGAGGGTGGGGACCTGGAACCAGGGCGCCAGACGCACCGCCTGGAAATCCACTACGCCGAGACCCAAGGAGATCAGGTAGCCCGCGATGACGCCCAGCAGGACGGGGATTACCGCCAGGAACCCGCGCAACAGGATGGAGGCCAGGATGGTCACCGCCAGGGTGGACAGCGAGACCACCAGGGCCAGGCGCAGCGGCATGCCCAGCACCGCCGGGCCAGCGGTGAGTCCCGCCATGTTGGTGGCCACGGGGGCCAGCTCCAGGCCGATGATGGCGACGATGGCGCCCATGGCGGCCGGGGGGAAGATGATGTCGATCCACCGGGTGCCCGCCACGCGCACCACCTGGGAGAGCAGCATGAAGATGAGGCCGAAGACGATGAAGCCGCCCTGGGCGGCGGAGTAGCTCAGCCCCGCCGCCAGCACGGCGAAGACCGGCGAGAGGAAGGCGAAGCTCGACCCCAGATAGGCGGGGATGCGGCCCTTGGCCACGACCAGGTAGATCAGGGTGCCGACCCCATTCATCAGCAGGCAGGTGGCCGGGTTCACCTTGAAGAGGAAGGGCACCAGCACCGTCGCTCCGAACATCGCGAACAGGTGCTGAAGGCTCAGGGGGACGGTCTGCAGCAGGGGCAGGCGTTCGTCGACGTCGATGGTGCGGCGCTGCATGGGGGCCTCGGCGGGTGGGACCCTGCCGAAGCGCAACAGGAATGCGCCGATCTCCGGGGCCCGGGGGAGGGTCCGTACGGTCCGGAGGCACAGGGACAGCTTGATTCTCCCTGTCTGGGGGTTTGCCGGCGTCACACTTTGTTTTTTTACAATCCTCGTGAGTCGGGACCGACGCGGCTGGAGAGGCTCCGAAACCCTATCGGGCCCCGCGTCCCCGGCCCGTGGAGGCCACCCGTGGGACCTTGACTTCCTCCTGGGCGCGCGCGGCCTTCTTCAGGAACTGCTTCGTGGACATGAACTCGAGCATGGCCTCGAAGGCGTCCGCGGGCAGGGGCCGGCCCAGCAGGAAGCCCTGCAGGCAGTCGCAGCCCAGGAGCTCCAGCATGTCCCGCTGGCCCTCGGTCTCCACGCCTTCGGCCACCACCGTGAGGTTGAGGCTGTGGGCGAGCTGGATGACGGCCCGCACGATGGCCTCGGAAGAGAGCCCGGGGTCTTCAGAGGTCAGTGCCGAGATGAAGGACTGGTCGAGCTTCAGGGTCGTGATGGGCAGGCGCTGGAGGTATCCCAGGGAGCTGTAGCCCGTGCCGAAGTCGTCGATGGCGATGCGGGTGCCGATTTCGCGCAGCCGGTGGAGCGGGGCCAGATCCTCGTGGCCCTGGCGCATCACCAGGCTTTCCGTGAGCTCCAGTTCCAGGCAGCCGGGGTCCAGGCCCGTGTCCGCCAGGGCCCGCGCCACACAGGCATCCCAGTCCCCGTTGGCGAACTGGAGGACGGAGACGTTCACCGCGAGGAGGAGCGGAGAGGGGCTGATGGCCTGCCATTTGGCCATCTGCCCACACGTCTCCCGGAGGGCCCATTCGCCGATGGGCAGGATGAGGCGGCTCTCCTCGGCCAAGGGGATGAACTTCACCGGGGGGACGGAGCCGAGGAGGGGATGGTTCCAGCGCATCAGGGCCTCGGCGCCGGCCAGGCGCCCGTCCATGAAGAACTGGGGCTGGTAGTACATCTGCAGCTCGCCGTTCTGCAGGGCGGACCGCAGGCAGCTCTCCAGCTCCTGGCGCTCCAGCGAGACCTCGTTGAGCGTGCTGGTGAAGCACTCGATGCGGTTGCCGCCGCGTTCCTTGGCGCGGACCAGGGCGGACTCCGCGTGGGCCTCCAGCACGTGGGCGTCCATGCCGTCGTTGGGGAAGACGCAGACCCCGATGCTGGCGGTGAGATCGATCTCCCGGGATCCGGCGCGGAACGGCGCCTGGACGGCTTCCAGGAGCTTCTGGCCCACCCGGGCGGCCGCCACCACATCCTTGATCTCCTGGAGCAGGACCAGGAACCGGTCGCCGCCCATGCAGGCCAGCGTATCGCCCTGGCGCAGCGCCTCCTGGAGACGCTGACCCACCATCCTTAGCACCTCATCGCCGCCCGTGTGTCCCAGCAGGTCATTCACGCGCTTGAACCGATCGAGATCCAGGAGGAGGAAGGCGAGGATGTGCCCATGGCGCTGGGCCACGAGCAGGGCCTGGGAGAGCCGGTCCTCGAAATGGCGGTGGTTGGGCAGACCGGTGACGGAGTCCAGCAGGCTCAGTTCCGAGACCCGCTGCTCCAGCGCGCTGATGCGCCGCTCTGCGTTGCGGAGGCGCCCGATCGCATCGAGACGGTCGATCTTGAGCATGAAGCCCCTGAGATCCAGACCGTGGGAACGCTCGTTCGGCAAATGGGCTCCAGATGGCTAGTAAATCCTAAGGCAGCAAGGCTGGTCGCGCTACGAGGAATGGTCTGCCCCCAGAAAAAAAAGGCAATGAATGCGCAAGGAAAGATCGGGATACCGGGGCCCGACCGGAGGGGTTCCTTTCCGCGAACCGGGTCTGACCGGCGGGCTTCCGTGACGCGAGGTTTGGAGCCTCGGGGGAGATCCCCCCGCAAAGGAGCCGCCATGCGATCACCCGAATCAGACGATAGGCCCCGGCCAAGTCCCTTCTCCACCTTGGCCCTTTCCGCTTTGTTCCTGATGGCCTCCGCCTGTGGCGGGGGAGGAGGGGGGGGCTCAATGGCCGCTCCTGCGCCTGCGCCGCCCATCGTGCGATACGCTGCGCTGTCCGGGGCCGATGAGGTGCCCGCCAACGCCTCCACCGCTACGGGAGCCGCCACTTTCTCGGTGAACCCGACGACGAAGGTCCTCACCGGAACCGTGACCACCGCGGGCATTCCCGGGGTGGCCGCCCATATCCATGAGGGCGCGGCGGGGGCCGCGGGGCCGATCGTGATCCCCCTCAATGGAGGGTCGGGAGGCGTGTGGACCGTTCCGCCCAACACGGTGCTGACCGACACCCAGTACGCCTCGTTCCAGGCCAATACCTACTATGTGAACGTCCACAGCGCCACCTTCACGGCGGGCGAGATCCGGGGCCAGATCGAGCTCCGGGTCAGCTTCGCGAACCTCACGGGCGGCCAGGAAACCCCGGCGACGACGAGCACGGCCACCGGGTTTGGCTCCCTGGCCGTGAACGCCCTCACGGGGGCCATCCACGGCACGGTGGTCACGGAGGGGATCACGGGGACCGCGGCCCACATCCATGAGGGGGCCGCCGGAGTCGCGGGGCCCATCCTCATTCCGCTGACCGATGCGGGCGGCGGTGTCTGGACCGTCCCCCCGGGCGCTACCCTCACCAGCGCCCAGGTGACCAGCTGGCAGAACGGCAACCTCTACGTGAACGTGCACACCGCCGCCAACCCCGGAGGCGAGATCCGGGGGCAGCTGAACCTCAGCGTGCCGGTGACCCAGTCGGCCACACTATCCGGTGCCAGCGAGGTGCCACCGACGCCTTCCACAGCCACCGGGGCTGGGGCGGTGAGCATCAACCCCGTCACCCTCGAACTGAGCGGTGGCCTATCCACCACCGGCATTACCGGAACCGGGTCCCATATCCATGAGGGGGCGGCTGGAACCCCCGGGCCGATCATCGTGCCGCTCACGGACGCTGGTGGCGGCGCCTGGGCCCTTCCCACCGGAACCCGGCTCACGGGTGGTCAGTTCATGAGCTGGCGGCTCGGAAACCTCTACGTGAATGTCCACAGCGCCGCCTATCCCAGCGGTGAGATCCGCGGCCAGCTGGGTGGTTCGGCCGGCACCGGAGGTGGCACTGGGGGTGGCACGGGAGGAGGGTACTAGCAGGAGTCCGGGGCCCCAGGGATGTCCCGACAGCAGCAGCCGGCGCCGCCGCATGCGGCGCCGGCTTTCCTGCGGGACTCGGCCGGGCTATGGGGCCTGGGGCGCGCGGCTGATCAGGGCGCCTCCGAGGACCTCGGCGTAGTAGGCTAGGCGCGAGCTGGTCGGGAAACGCGCCTGGGCGTGCCGCGCCACGGCTTCGGAAGCACCCACCAAGGGAGCCAGCCAGGGGTGGAAATGGATGCTCAGGTTGTGCGCCTGAACCTGATAGCCGAGCTGCCGCTTGTAGCGATCGAGCCCCTCATTGGGCAGGATCGAGGTCATGCCGTTGCCGATGAAGCGGACCCCGGGGTCTGAGGCGGCGTTCCGGATGATGGAGAAGTCCAGGGCATGGTTGGGGTAGTGGTCCCGCTCCGCGGTGCTGGACATCTTGTAGATGAGATGCAGCCACTGGCCATCGCGGCAGGAGATCAGGTAGGTGGCCAGCCTGCCATCGACGAAGGCCCCATGGATGGTCATGCCCGGACAGTCCCTCAGCCCCCGCACGAAGCGCTTCCACTTGGCCGGATCGAGGAAGGTGGCGTCTTCCCTAGATTGTCGCTGGAGGGTGTCGCGGTTCAGCGGCAGGCCCTTGGCCTGCAGTTCCTCCGCGTCGAGGGTGCGCAGCTCGCAGAGCTCCAGGCCGCGCGTCACATGCCCGCGCTGCTTGCGGTGGACCGACGCCAGGTCATAGCCTTCGGGCGAGATGACATAGTGGCCGCCAGCCAGCCCGGGCCGGTCCGAGGGGAAGCTCAACCCCAGGACCTTCGATCTGTGCAGGATCTCCCGGGCCTCCTCGGGCCCGATGTCGAGCCGCAGCTGGAAAGGGAGGCTCGTGTAGAACGGTCCCCGGTGATGCCCCCACCACACACCGTTCATCTCGAACACAGGGCGCCCCTGCAATTCCCAGAACTTGACGACATTTCCCCCGTTCGGCGCGGAACCGATGGCCACGCTGGACGCAATCGGGTTGCGGCCCGAATGGCGCGGCGTTTCGTGGACCAGTTCTTGAATCAAGGAGGACTCCTCAGGGGATTCAACGGGTGGAACAGCATTCGGTGGCCCGGGAGGGACGGGCCCGCCCTCAGGGCGGCAGGCCATTGCCGGAGAGCGTGTTGTCCGTGATGGTGTTGCCCGAGGACCGGTACTCGAGGACGCCGTTCAGGGTGTTTTGGGTCACCGTGTTGCGGGTGACGGTGGTGCCCGTGACCCCATCCCGCAGGTAGATGCCATACCCGGCATTGCCCTGGATCGTGTTGTTCTTGATGACGTGGCCGCTGGTGTTGGAGACCTCGATGCCGCTGCGGGGGCCCGAGTGGAGGGTGGCCACGCCGTTGCCGGTCATGGTGTTCCCATCGATCACGACGTTGTAGATGAAGGCCAGGCCGGTGTAAGCGATCGGCACCCCGTTCTCGATGCCGTCCCCACCGTTGTTCGCGAAGACACAGGCGGTGATCAGGACGTTGTTCACGGTCTCGCCGCTGTTGGGCTCGATGTCGAGGCCATCCTCGGGGATGGTCCCGCGGTTGTTTGTGAAGCTGGAATTCTTGACGACGAGGCCGTTCCCACTGGTGATCGACAATCCCTGGCGGCGGTTGTGGTCCGCAAGGACGTTGCAGAGGGTCACATCGCTGGCACCGCTGATCGCGAACCCGTCCCCCCAGCACTCCTTCGAAGTGACCCCCACCACCGCGATGTGCTGGGCGCTCCCCGTGATCCGGAGTCCCATGCCCTGTTCCCCGCTGGTCCCGGTGTGGGTGGTGCGGTCGCCCAGCAGGGTGCCGCCCACCACGTTCACGTTCGAAACGCCTGAGATGCGGAGGATGATGTAGTTGGAGGAGCCGTTGGGAATGGCCTTCAGGATGGCGCCTGTGTCGAGGGACAGGGTCATGCCGCTTCTCAACTGGAGGGAGGTGAGCGCATCCACCAGGTAGGTCCCCGCGGGCACGGAGACCGTGCCGCCGGTTCCGGCCATGGCATCCACGGCCTTCTGCAGAGCGGCCGTGTCGTTGGTGATCCCGTCGCCCTTGGCGTTGTAGGGGGCGTCCTTTACGTTCACGGTCTGGGAGGAGGTGGGTTTGGGGGTGCAGTTCGCGACGGGCGGAACGGCCACCGAGGGGGCAGCCGGTGCTGAGGTTCCCTGGGACCCGCAGGCGCACTGCAGAGCCATCCATGCGGCCAAAGCCCAGGGAAGGGGCTTTGGCCGCATGGGAAGGCAGGCCCCCGTGGGGATTCCCCTCCCTCCGAGCGGAGCCCGCGACAGGCGGAGGCTGGGAGGGGGCCAGATCATGCGAAGTCCTTGGGTCTGGGTCCAGGGTAGCACTTGACGAAAGCCCAAATAGCTCCGATTTTGCTTGCGTGGTCATGGGAAATAGCGATACACCTAGTCCCCTCATCACGGAGAGTACCATGTGCCTTTCCGATCCGTCCGAGACCCGGATTCCAGCCGGGGACTTTCCTCCGATCAGCCTGGGCAAACCCCGGGTAGGACGCGTGGAATCCCCCCGTATCGGGGCCTGGCTCGCGCTGTGCGCCACCCTGTTGCTCGCGGCCTGCACCTCCCCGGGGATGCAGCTGAATGTCCACCCCTCCAAGACTCAGACCAGCCACCTGGATGGACTGAATGTCACCCTGCGGCCCCTGAACACCGCCACCGTCCAGGAGCAGGAGCGGCGGACCTCCGAGCCGGGCCCGCCCGTCGGCGTCCTCGAGAAGAGCGCCACTCCCTATCACATCGGCCCGCAGGACATCCTGCTGGTCACAGTGTGGGACCACCCTGAGATCACCCTGCCCCTGGGGCAGTACCGGCAGGATTCCGCCGCCGGCACCGTGGTGGACGAGGCGGGCGATGTCTTCTTCCCCTACGTCGGCAGGTTCCATGTCGCCGGACTGACCACGGGCGGGGTCCGGGATAAGCTCACCTCCCTTCTGGCCAAGGTGCTTCAGAATCCCCAGGTCGATGTGAAGGTGATCGCCTTCCGGTCGCAGAAGGTCTACGTGGGAGGCGAGGTCCGCAATGCCGGGGTCTACCCGGTCACTGACGTGCCCTTCACCCTGACGGAGGCCGTGAATCGCGCCGGCGGGTTCCTTCCCACCGCGGATGACAGCCGCATCCTCCTCTCCAGGGGGAACCAGACCTGGCGGCTGAACTTCCAGACGCTGATGGCCCAGGGCAACCGCGTGGGGCAGATCCTCCTGCAGGACGGGGACTCGCTCCACGTCCCGAACCTCCTGGACTCTCCCGTCTACATGCTGGGTGAACTCGTGCGGCCGGGGACGACTCCCCTTCTCCATGGGAATCTTTCCCTCGCGAAGGCCATCCAGGACTCGGGTGGGATCCAGGGCCAGACTGCGGACGCACATTCGATCTACGTGATCCGGCAGGGCTCCGCCCTCAATGCGGTGGATGTCTTCCATCTGGATGCGCGGAATCCGACCGCCATGATCCTGGCGGACCGTTTCCCGCTCTATGCCCGTGACATCGTCTACGTGGACAAGGGCACCGTCGTCCGCTGGGGTCAGGTCCTGAACCTCATCCTGCCGACCTACACAGGCCTCTTGCAGACCGCCACCAGCGTCAAGTACCTGGGATCTTCACTGAACTCCAAACCATGAACGATGGTCCGGCAGCCGCTATCCGCCACATCCTGGTCGTGTGCGAGGGCAACCATTGTCGGGCTCCCATGGCCGAGGCCCTGCTGCGCTCCCTCCTGCCCCCCGACATCACAGTGGAATCCGCCGGGCTGAGCGCCTTGGTGGGCGCTCCGGCAGATCCTGAGGCCCAGCGCCTCATGGCCGACATCGGATTGGACATCTCCGCCCATGTCGGTCGCCAGTTGACGTACGACATGACCGCCGCGGCGGACCTCATCCTGGTCATGGATCAGTCCCAGAAGGGCTGGTGCGGGCAGCTGTTCCCCAGTTCCATCGGCCGGATCTTCCTCCTGGGGCACTGGCAACCCCCAGCCTCCAGGGAGATCCAGGACCCCTTCGGGCGGGATCCCGAGGCCTTTCGCATCGCCCTCGAGGCCATCCGTCAATCCGTGTCAGACTGGCCGCCCCACCTGACAACCAAGCAAAGGTCGGCATGAACAATCCGCTTGCCTCCGGAACCCAACCTTCCCGGCCGGATCCCGCTGAGCCACCGCGCAGGATCTTGCGGCCTCTTGGCGAATCTGAGGAACTAGGGTTCCTCGATTGGTTCGCCAACCTGTGGGAGGGGCGGCGGTTCATCATCGCCTCCCTGGCCCTGTTCCTGTGCTTCGGCGGCCTGTATGTCTGGCGGGCCGCCCCGGTCTATCAGGTCCAAGCCATGCTGCAGGTCCAGGCCAGGCGGACAGGGCCCTCGGACCCCGCCTTTGCCAAGATGGAGGGCCTGTTCTCGGATCCGACTGAGGCCCAGAGCGAGGTCGAGATCCTTCAGAGCAGCATGGTGCTTGGCCGCACGGTGGAGGCTCTCAACCTCGACCTCCAGGCCCGGCCGAAGCTGATACCCATCGTGGGCGCGGCCCTCAATCGGGGCGATCCGGAAGCGCCCCGGATCGAGGTCCAATCCTTCGGTCTTCCAGACCACCTGCGAGGGCAGGTCTTCGGCCTGACGGCCCTCCCCGGGGGAACCTTCCGGTTCGACTCCCCGAAGGGTGCGGCCCTGGGTACGGGCGAAGTGGGCAAACCGTTGAGCGTGTCCTATGCCGGCGAACAGCTCGAGCTGGTGGTCCAGTCCATCAGTGCCAAGCCCGGGCAGAAGTTCCGACTGGAGCGGCAGCCGGTGGGTGAGGCGCTGGATTCGCTGCGGAAAAACCTTGATGTGGTGGAGAAGGGCAAGCTCACGAATGTGCTGGGATTGACCCTCAAGTGCGCCAATCCTGCGACCGGTGTGACGGTCCTCGACGAGATCATCAAGCAGTACATCCGGCACAAGATCGAACGGAAGAATGCGGGAGCCACGCAGACCCTGGCCATCCTCAAGGAACAGCTTCCCCAGGTGAAGGCCAAGCTGGACGATGCGGAGAATCGCCTCAACCGCTTCCGGAGCCGCACCGGATCCGTGGACCTGGCGCGCGAAGCCGAGGCGTACCTGCAGCAGGGCTCCAATCTGAGCGTGCAGATCACGTCCCTGGAACAGAAGAAGCAGGACCTCCTCAGGACCTACCGGGAGGACTCCGACGTGGTGGCCACCCTCAATCGGCAGATCGCCCAACTCAAAGCCGAAGGTGGTCGGATCGATGCGAAGGTGCGCACGCTCCCCAGCGCGCAGCAGGAGGTGGTGCGTCTCTCCCGCGAGGTGGCGATCAACACGGAGCTCTACACGGCCCTTCTGAACAACATCCAGCAGCTGGGGATCACCAGCGCCGGAGAGGTGGGTGGGATCGCGGTGGTGGACCCGGCCACGCCCGATCCGAATCCCATCGCCCCCCGGCGGGCGATGCTGATGTTCCTCTTCACCTTCCTTGGATTCCTGGCCGGCATCGGCATGGCCATCCTGCGGAAGACGTTCAGCCAGGGGATCGAGGATCACCGTCTCATCGAGTCCAAGCTGGGCATACCGGTGCTGGTGACCATCCCCCACAGCAAGGCCCAGGAGGCGCATTGGCAGGCCATGCAGAATGGCGAGGATGGCCTCCACCTGCTGGCGGCGCTCAATCCGGATGACCTGGCCACCGAGAGCCTTCGCAGCCTGCGCACGAGCCTCCACTTCTCGAAGGGGCGGGCGACCAGCCAGACGATCATGGTGACCGGGCCTTCTCCCAACATCGGCAAATCCTTCGTCAGTGGGAACCTGGCCGCCGTGCTGGCCCGGGCTGGCAGCCGCGTGCTGGTGATGGACGCGGATCTCCGGAAGGGCTCCCTGCATCGCCAGTTCTGGTCGAAGGACCGGGCGGGCGGATTGTCCGATGTGCTGGCCAGGATGGCGGATTGGGAAGCGGTGGTCCACAAGACGGCCGTTCCACGGCTCGATCTGATGATGTCCGGATCCATCCCCATGAACCCCTCGGAACTCCTGATGACGGAGGCCTTCGAAGAACTCCTCGCCAAGGTTTCGAAGGCCTATGACTATGTGATCCTCGACGCGCCGCCGGTGCTGGCCGTTACGGATGCGCTTATCATCGGCTCCAGGGTTGATCAGGTGCTCGTGGTGGCGAAATACGGGAGCCACCCCCTCGAAGAGCTGCGGGCCTGCCTGAAGCGGCTTGAGCGCCAGGGCATCCCGGTGCTGGGGTGCGTGTTCAACGACGTCCAGCCGCTCCGCATGGGGGGCAACCACACGCACTACCGGTACGCCTACCACTACCGCTACGAATGATGGGGCACTGAAGGATCACGGGTTGCCGGAGGCTGCGTCTAGGCGGAAGAACTGCCAGGCTTCGAGGCCTCCGGCGATCTGCCGCTCCGCCCGGGGGAAGGCCTCGACGAGCGCCTCGACCTGCAGGGGGAGCACGTAGTAGAGCAGGACGCCTCGATCGGGCCGCGCCTGGAGCTGGGCCTTCAGTTTCGCCGCGAAGGCCTGCATGGTGGTCCGCCCGAAGGGGTTGGCCAGGTAGATGATGGACCCCGTGAGGTCGATCTCGGCGGTGAGAATATCGGCGGTCAGGATGTCGATGCGCCCCGCCCGGTTCCAGGTCCTCTTGATCTGGCCGATGTTCTGACGGGCGCCCTCGGCGACGTCTGGATTGATCTCGATGCCCACCATCCGATCAAAGCCCAGGCTGGAGAAGTAGGCCAGGGGACGCCCGGCGCCACAGCCCACATCCACGAAGGAGCGGAGGGGGAAGCCCGTCGCCTGCATATGGGCAGCGATATCGATGAGCACGCGGTAGGGGGCCGGCTGACAGGGTCGGCTGTCACCGCTGGCGGAGGTGGGGGGCACGAAATCCCGGCGAAAGGTGGAGATGCCGATTTGCCGGTCCAGGCGGAATTCCGTGACGTACTTCACCGCGGAGAGCGCAGCGCGACCCGGGTTCTGGGTGATCTTCCTGAGGATGTACGCCAGGTAGGCCATGGGTCGTCTTCAGATGGGGGGAAGCGGGAGGGGAGGGTGGGGAGTGCCCGGACGGGAGGCCGCCCTGTCGGACACGCGGGGGGTCCCGGGGGTCAGATCCATGAAGGCGAGGATCTCCGCCGTCACGTGGCACACGTCGTATTTTTCCTCAGCGATCTTCCGGCCTTCCTTCCCGAGGCGGAGGATCAGATCCCGGTCTTCGGCCAACCTGATGATGGCCTCGGCGAGCGCGTCGCTATCCCGCACTGGAACGAGAAAGCCGTTGCACCCCTCCTGGACGGTGGCACGGCAACCGGGCGCGTCCGTAGTCACGACGGCCCGGCCCATGGACATGGCCTCCAGCACCGAGCGGGGCGTGCCTTCCCCGTAGGAGGGCAGCACCAGGACATGGGCGGCGGCCAACGCCGGGCGCACGTCCCCCATCTCGCCGAGGTAGTCCACGATGCCCTCCTGCACCCAGGCCTGCACCTGGTCTGCCGTGATCGCGTTCGGATTGGTATCCAGGGGGCCCAGAATCTGGAACCGCGCGGCCACCTGGCGCCCGGAAACGAGGCGGCAGGCCTGCACGTACTCATGCAGCCCCTTGTCCCGGAGCAGGCGGCCCACGAAGAGGAACGTGGCGGGGCCGTCGGGAAGGGGCGAAGGCGCGAAATGGTCCAGGTCCACACCCGAGCCGTTGACGATCCGCGCGGCCATGCCCTTGGGCAGCAGGCCCTCGGTCCTGAAGAACGCGAGGTCATCCTCATTCTGGAAAAGCACTCCCCGACACCGGCGCAGCGCCAGGCGGTACAGGGCCTTGACGACCCGGCGGACAGTCCGCTGCCTGAATTCCGTGGCCTCGCCCTGGAGGGTCGTGCCGCGGCCCGTGATCATGGCGAAGCGATCGGGCACGCCGGCCTGCTTTGCCGCGAGAGTCCCGAAGACCACGGCCTTGATCTCGTAGGCCAGGAGGGCATCGAGGCGCAGCCGACGGAACAGGCTCCACAAATGGAACAGGCTCAGGAGGTCCCGGAACGGGTTCAACCCGGTGCGGTGGATGTCGATGGGAACGTAGGTCACCCCCAACCGTTCGAGGTTCGCCTGGATCTCGGGCGTGCCCTCCGGGGCAATCCCGTAGACCGTGTGCCCCGCCCGCGCCATCTCTGACATGAGGTGGCCCCGGAAGTTCACCAGGTCCCTGGCCGCGCCTCCCAGCACCGCGATTCGCATCAGAGCTGGGCAGCCCGGGCGGCAAACCAGGGGACCAGTTCATCCAGCCCCTGCGCCACGGAGTGGGTCGGCTCGTAGCCCAGGTGGGCCTTGATCTTGGAAAGGTCCGCCTGGGAATGCTGGATGTCGCCATCCCGCGGCGGGCCATAGACAGGGTCCCGTCGCTGGAAGCCGGGATGGGCGGTGGCCAGGCGGTCGGCAATCATCCAGTAGAGCCGAGTCAGGGAGGTGGTGCCGCCGAAGGAGACGTTGAAGACCTCGCCCAGGGCCCCCTCGGGGGCCACACAGGCCAGCAGATTGGCCTGGACGGCGTTGGCGATGAAGCAGAAGTCCCGGCTGGTCTCACCATCCCCGTGGATGGTGCAGGTCTCGCCATCGATGAGGGCCTGGAGCCACTTGGGCATGACGGCGGCATAGGGCCCGTTGGGATTCTGCCGGGGGCCGAAGACGTTGAAATACCGGAATCCGATGGCCCTGAAGCCGTAAGTCCGGGCGAAGATCGCGGAGTACTGCTCGCCGATGACCTTGGTCAGGGCGTAGGGGGAGAGGGGGTGCCCGGTCCGAGACTCGACCTTGGGCAGCCCCGCGTCGTCCCCATAGACGGAGCTGGAGGAGGCGTAGGCCATCCGCCGCACGCCCGCATCCCGGGCCGCCACCAGCATGTTGAGGAAGCCATCCACGTTGGACTGGTGACTGGCGATGGGATCCTTGATGGAACGAGGCACGGACCCCAGGGCGGCCTGGTGCAGCACGACCTCGGCGCCCTGGCAGGCCTGATGGCAGGTATCCAGATTCCGGGTGTCCCCTTCGATGAAGGTGAAGCGTGACCAGGCTTCGGCGGAGAGGCCCTGCCGCACGCTCTCCAGATTCCCGGGATTCCCCGTGGAGAAGTTATCCAGGCCGACCACGACCTGATCCAGCTCCAGCAGCTTCTGAAGAATGTTCGAGCCGATGAAACCGGCCACGCCCGTGACGAGCCATCGCTTGGGACTCGTCCGCAGGTCCTGGCAGAGCGCCTGGTACAGGCTCATCAAAGGCTCCAATAGGCGATGGGTTCGGGGAAGTCCGTCGGCTGGAAGCTGGACTTCACATCCACGAACACGGAAGTCGGCTTGAGGCGGGCACGGAGGGGCGCGGGGCCCGGCGTCAGGAAGACCTGATGATTGACCGCGAAGACCAGGGCATCCAGGTCCTTGAAGGCCTCCAGCGACGCGAGGTGGATGCCGTAGTCCTCGTGGGTCGCCTCGGGGTCCGCCAGGGGGTCGTGGATCAGAGGTTCGATTCCGAACTGTTGCAGCTCTTCGACGATGTCCGGCACCTTGCTGTTCCGGATGTCATGCACGTTCTCCTTGAAGGTGAGCCCCAGGATGCCGACCTTCGCGGATTTGACTGGGATCTCCTGCTGGATGAGCAGCTTCACCAGTTTCTGTGCCACGTAGGCGCCCATGCTGTCGTTGATGCGCCGTCCAGCCAGGATGACCTGGGGCTGGTAGCCGAGCTCCTCGGCCTTGGTGGTGAGGTAGTAGGGATCCACCCCGATGCAATGCCCGCCGACGAGCCCGGGGCTGAACGGCAGGAAGTTCCATTTGGTGCGGGCCGCGGCGAGCACCTCCGCCGTCCGGATGCCGACCTTCTCGCAGATGATCGCCAGCTCGTTCATGAGCGCGATGTTGATGTCGCGCTGCGTGTTCTCGATGACCTTGGCCGTCTCTGCGACCTTGATGGAGCTGGCCTGATGGATGCCGGCGCGGATGACGGCGCCGTAGACGCTGGCGATGGTCTGGCAGGTCTCGGCATCCTGGCCGGACACGACTTTCACGATCTGGTCCACCGTGTGGACCTTGTCCCCGGGGTTGATGCGCTCCGGAGAGTAGCCGAGCTTGAAGTCCCGGCCGCTCTTGAGCCCGGAATGCTGCTCCAGGACGGGCCCGCAGATCTCCTCCGTGACGCCGGGGAAGACGGTGGATTCGTACACGATGATGGCGCCCTTGCCGAGAATCTTGCCGACGGTCTCGCTCGCCTTGAGCATGGGGGTGAGGTCCGGCCGGTTCCATCCGTCGATGGGGGTGGGCACGGCGACGATGATGAAGTCGGCACCCCGCATGTCCTCGGGGTTCGCGGTCATCTTCAGGGTGGTGCTTCGCAGCGCTTCGGAGTCCACCTCCTTGGTCCGATCCACACCCGCCTGCAGCTCCGCGACCTTCGCCGCGTGGATGTCGAACCCCACCGTGCCGGGGAACTTCTTGGCGAGTTCCAGAGCAAGAGGAAGTCCTACATAACCGAGACCCACAACCGCGATGCGCATGATGCTCCACTCCGAGTGACCTGCGTTGGATGGCCCTCACGGCTTGGGCCGTGGTGGATTCGACGAGGCGATTATTTCTCAATCAGTTGTATACTGCTAATGGGAATTTTTGAAATAGCACGAACTGCATGCTCGCCTGCATTCCGGGGGCGGGGAGTCAGGGATTCGCCCGGAGGGAGATGGCTTCCCTGAGGTTGAGCGCGCTCAGATCCGCCCTGAAGGTGGCTGCCGGATCCGTGCGTGGCCTGAACCGGATCCGCTTCGTCTGGTGGGGCGCCAGGTGGAAATGGTTGTCCTCCGGCACGTGGCCGCGGCAGGAGAGGGCCACGCTCTGGAGGAACACGGGGGACTGCAGGGTCACGATGTGGGTGCCGTCCGGGCCTGTCTCGGAGGTGGCGGTGATTCCCACCGGATCCTGGAAGGGGAGGTCAAGCCCCAGGGGGAAATGGAAGTCCTCAGCCAGCACCTGGCGGTTCTCCGTGGAGAGCAGTCTTCCGATCACCACATCGTGCTTGGGGGGGCCGAACCGGTAGGCGTAGGTCAGATCCTGGAAGCAGGAGAGCAGCTCGTCGGCCGGAATCGTGCGGGCGCCATGGGCGGGGATCGAGACCGCCCGGTCCGCGTGGCCGACGCGAATCCGGCCCGCCTGGAGCAGGTCCAGTTCGAGGACGCCGTGCAACTCCTCGGCGGTCTCGTTGAGGAGGTGGAGGTGCAGGCCCTCGAGCCCTTCGTCGGTCATCTGGAGCGCCTGCCGGGCCCAGGCTCGCTTGAGGTACCAATAGACGGCCTTGGGCCGGCCGGCGCTGTCGAGCAGTCCCCAGCCCGCACCGGGCCAGAGGTCCTTGTAGAACCAGACCAGGCCGCCGCCGCAGCCACTTCCAGGCCGGCGCCATTCCGAGAAGACGGCCCTCATCACCTCGCCGGTGACTGCGCGGGAGACCGTGAAATACCGCTCCGGGTCGCGGCTGCGGAGCTCGATGGGGTCGAGGCCGAAGAGGGCCTTCAGGTAGTGGTCGCGGATGTCCTCGAAATCCCAGCCGGCGGCGCTGTCCCGTGGCACCCGGGCCTTCCAGCGCGGGTGGTGGGACACGGGCCGGGCGTCGCCGAACACGTCTTCCATGGCCTCGTCCTCAGGCACATTCGAGAAGCCGAGGCATTCGGACGTGAACCGCACCCGGGCGAGCCGCGCATCCCCGAGGGGGCGCTTGTAGGCACCGACTCCGTAATAGTGGGAGATGCCGGTCGAGGGGTGGAAGGGCATCACCCCCTCGGTGGGGGTGGAGGGGAAGTACGGGATGCCGCCGTGCTGGGCTGTGCACAGGCGCGGGAGTTCATCGGAGAAGAAGGCGTTCGACCATTCGGTTGAGGGCAAGCCGAGCATGGCGGCCTGCTGCTCGATCTCGCTCCCCCCGCAGTAGACCGCGAGGCAGGGATGACGCTGCAGCCGGCCCAGCTGGTGGGTGACCTCCCGCTCGACCTCGGCATGAAAAGCCTCGTCGGTGAAGGGGTAGTCCATGTTGGCGAACATGAAGTCCTGCCAGACCAGGATCCCGAGCTCATCACAGAGGCCGTAGAACAACTCGGATTCGTAGACCATCGTGCCGCCGACCCGCAGCATGTTGACCCCGGCATCGCGGGCCAGCACCAGCGCTTGGCGCAGGGCCTCCGGATCGCCCGACAGGGAGCGGAAGTCGTTGACGGTCCAGCAGGCGCCGCGGCAGAACACGGGACGGCCGTTCACCACCAATCGCACTTGGCCATCCTCGCGGTCCATCGAGACGGACTTGAACCCGATCCGGCCGCAGTCGGCCATGATCGGCCCGGCGTCCGTGTCCAGGCGCAGGGTGCAGTCGAGCTGGTCGGGGCGGCCGTGGGTGTGCGGCCACCAGAGCGGTGCGCCCGGGAGGGTGGACTCGCAGGAAAGGCGCACCCGACCCTCGGCCTGGTCCGACACCAGCGGAATGGCGTGGGGCCCGACCTGAAGGGTGGCTCCCGTGACCCTGGAGCCGTCCAGGATCCGCGCCTCGGCCGCCAGCAAGATCCGGCCTTCCAGACCGGACGCGGTGGTCTGGAGGTCGAGACGGGTGAATTCCAGCCTGCAGATCCGCTCCAGCGTGACGGCCCTCCAGGGGCCGATGGGAGCAACGGCCGGGGACCAGCCGGGAATGCGTCCCAGGAGGGTCGTCCGCACCCAGCGGAGGTTCTGGTGGGCGACGAGGGCCGTCTTCCACCGGGGACGGGGCCTGCGGATGGCCAGCTCGGCTGTCAGTGACCGGAAGCAGATCATCAGTTCGTTGTCTGGCCGCAGGAGGTCCGAGACATCGCAAGCATGGGGCAAGAACATGTTACGGGAGGTGCTCAGGCGGGCGCCGTTCAGCCATACCTCGGCGATCGTGGCCAGTCCATCGAAGCGGAGCCGGGCCCGTTCGCCAGCGTCCAGGGCCGGAGCCCGGAAGGTGCAGCGGTACCACCAATCCTCTCCGTCGAGGTGGTTCGCGGCATCGAGAGCCAGGTCCAGGCTGTCGGCCACCGTGCCCGGGACGAGGGCGGGGCGCCAGGGAAGGTGCGCCTCCCGCGCCGCGTCGGCGGTTTCATGGGCGCCGGGCGCGCTGGAGGCCAGCTCCCAGCCGGACTCCAGGGGATCGATCCGGTGCGCGTCCACCCGCGCTCCCGGAAGGGGCTCCGTCATCGGGTCCCTCCGAACTGGCGCACGAGGCCTCCCATGGCCTCCTCCCAACGCTCCGCCATGGTGTCGAGCGGCGACAGGTCGATGGCCTTCCGCCGGGCCATGGAGCGGGCGAGCTGGAACTGGAAAGCCTTGGTGGTCTGCGAGATCTGGTCGAAGGCCGCCTGGGCCGGGGCGAGGTGGTCGACGCCCTGGGCCGTGAGCCAGCCGAGGCAGGTTCCGGCGAGTTCGAAGCAGGCTCCGTACTGACGGAGGGTGACGAAGGAATAGGCGTGGAAGACATCGATATCGGTGGTCAGCAGCCAGTCCAGATCCTGCTGGAACTTCGCCTTGAACGCGGGGAAGGGGTTCCGTTCCGGAATCCGGCCGAGGTGTCTGCCGAGCAGGGCCCGGGAGGCCTCGACCAGCGCGGCCTGGGAGAGGGGGGTGAAGTGAGGGGCCTTTTTCACATACTCGATGTAGGGCGGGAGCATCCGCTCATGCACCAGCCCTTCCATCTGGAAGATGTCGATGAAGTCCCCGTTCTCGAGAACGTGGTAGCCCTGATTGTGGAAGTAGCCCAGGCGCAGGTTGCCGATATCGATCTCGTTGACGGCCACGGTGGATTTCACATGGGCCAGGCGGTAGGCGGTCCCGGACGTATCCGGAAGGTAGTAGGAGTCGAGCTCCACCAGCACCGGGCGACCCGCCCCGACCTGTTCCTCGATGTGGTCCACCAGCGGCCGCCAGGGTGCGAGCTCCTGGATGTCGAAGCCGTAGAGTTCCAGAAGGTCCGCCGGCGGGAACTTGAAGAACGTCCACTGGTCTCCTTCGAAGTCGATGGCCAGCGTGAAGGGGAGCGCGGCCACGGGTTCGTGCCCGAGGCCGTGGAGCAGCTCGATGATCACATCGGAGTAGCAGTTGGTTTCCGCCCAGGTGCGGTTCTCGCCGTGGATGGAATGGCGCTGGTAGGTGGCCGGGTCGAGGGGGAGGATCTGTTTCATGGGGGGTGTGGTCTCGGTGTGCCCCGGGCGGGCCCTGGCGCTCAGCCGAGCTCCAGGACGCCCCGGACTGATTTCGGCCAGGCGCCGATCTCGAGTCCGTGCGTCTTGAAGAGCGCGAGGGCGATGCGCTCCAGCCCGAACCCGATGCAGGCGGAGTGGGCCGGCTGGCCATCGGCGGTGCGGATATCGAAGGCGTGGCCGAAGTAGTCGAGGTGGTAGTTGCACGAGGTGATGGCGGTGGGGCGTTCTTCCGAACAGATGGGGACCACCAGCTCGAACTTCAGGGTCTGCTCTTTCTGCGTGGCCTTCATCATCCGCCCGCCCCGCCCGAAGAAGGGATCGTTGGCGACGACGGCCTCCACTGCCAGGCCCACGGATTGCAGCATCTCCTTCCCGCGCTCCAGCCATGAGTCCCGGTGGGCCAGAGCCTCCTCCGCGGAACCCAACCGGACGTATTCGCGCTGTCGGAAGATCTGCATCCGGGCGGGATCATCGGAGGGTTCGTGGCGGAAGACGAAGGATTTCAGGTCCACGACCCGGCCCCCCGGAGGCAGCGTGCCGGTGGCAGTGGGATACAGGGGGTAGCAGGCCGCGGGGATCATCATCACCTCGCTGGCGGCCAAGTCCCGGCTCCAGTCCTCATCCTTCTCGAACTTGCGGACCAGCTCTGCATGCTCCACGTCGCCGCCCATGAAGCTGTGGACCGAGCCCATGAGATCGGGGAAGTTGTTGATGTGGTTGATCCGGCAGTAGTGATCCCGGTTGAAGATCGGGGGGAAGCGCATCACCTCCGGGTTCAGATGCCGGCCCATCCGGGTCACGTAATGCTCGAACTGGTCGATGACGTGCTCGAAGGTGCCGCTCCGGCCGTACACCCCCTTCACGCCAGAGGGAATCAGGAGGCCCGCCCCGGTCAGCTCGTCGAGGTAGGTCTTATAGGCATCGGTTTCGACAGGGGCGCACATGGTCATCCTTCCCGTTGCAGGATCTGCATGGTGGAGCTCTGGCCGAGGATGCGGTCGTTGTTGACCATCAGCGCGGCGCCGTAGGCGTCCCGCAGCTGCCGGCACAGGGAGAACCTGGAATCATTCCGGTACCCGCTGATGCCGCAGATGAGCATCGCCCGGCCGACGATGTCGATGATGAGCTGCGACGAGGCCACCTTGAGGTTGTTGATCCGGATGCCGAATCCGAAATTGGAGGAGAACGCCTCGGGATCCCCAGCGGACAACAGATGCTGGTACTCCGCCACCGCCTGCTGCACCCCGCCGCGCATGGAGAAGAGGATCGTGTCCACCTCTGCCAGCCGCAAGGCCGAGGGGGGCAGGTTGCCGGGGGTCTTGCGGGCCTCGGTGCGCACGAAGCTCCGGGCGCGGCTGACGGCATCCGAGGCGATGCCCAGCCACAGGGAGCTCCACACGATGTGCGAGAAGGGATGCATCGTCTTCGAATGGATCTCGGCGTAGGGCACGGGGAGGATCTGCGCAGCCAAGCCTTCGGCGGTGAGCGTGAACCCGGAACTGCAGGTGCCCCTGAAGCCGAGCGTGTCCCAACCCGAGATCGGCTTGAGCACGCAATCCTGCTTCCTGACCAGGACATGGGACTGGTCATTGCGGCCCGCGTCGGGAGAGCTCCGGCAGGTGGCCAGGATGGCGTCGGCGGCCTCGCCGTAGGAGATAACGGGGGCCTGCTTTTCGAGGGTGAACCGGTCGCCCCGCACATCCACGGCGCAGAGACTGGAGCGGACATCCCCGCCGATGCCCAGCTCGGTGGTGGCGGAGGCGAGCAGGTACTGATGTTCCACCAGCTCCTGCGCGTAGGCGCGGAAGTACTCCGAGGAAAGCGCATGGTGCACGATGCAGGCGACCTGGATCTGATGCATCGCGAAGACCATCGCGGTCGAGCCGCAGTAGCCCGCGAGCGTCTCACAGATCTTCGACAGGTCGGACAGGGTCAGGCCCATCCCGCCCAGCTCCAGGGGGACATAGCAGCTCAAAAGCCTGGCCGCCTTCAGGGCCCGGAAGGCCTCTTCGGGGAAGCGCCCTTCGCGGTCCACGGCTTCGGCGTGGGGGGCGATGGCCTCCCGCCCGATGTCATGGACCCGCCCCAGGATGGCCGAAAGGCCCTCTCGATGCGGCTGCAACGCGGGTTCACGCATGCCGTGCTCCTTGTCCGGGGGCCCTGCTCAGGTTTTCAAGGCCTCGACCGCCTCGGCGAGGGATTGAATGCTTCCGAAGGTCCTCCGGACCAGCATCCGGTCCGGGAACTCGATGTTGAAGTAGTCCTCCAGGGCCAGCATCAGGTTGACGGTGGTCAGGGAGGTGAGGCCGGCCGCGTAGAGGTCGGACAGATCGCTCAGCGTGTTCACGTCCGCGGAGAGGCGGGCGTGTTTCAGGACGAGCTCGCGTATATCCTTTTGAATCATTCAATTCTCACATGATGAATAGGTGGAAAAAACATGGCTTTGATACCGAGTCTAGGGACTTGGTTAGAGTCTAGGCAGGAGCGGTCCTCCTGGCTAGTGGGATTCTTTCGATTCTGCCGAGGTCGAGGTCTCTTAATTTTCCCGGATGAGATCCACCACGCGGTCATGGGCCCACACCGGGCGGATGGTATGGTCCACACCGGGCAGGACCGTCAGGGCTGGTCGGTTGTCCGGTGGGACATGGCGCTCGAGATAGGAAACGCTGGGATCGCCTTCGCTCGAAATCAGGTTGAGGCGGGTACCACGGCTCATGACGACCCGCATCAGGACGGCGACCTCGTCCTCGGGGCGGCGTCCCCGCAGGCGCGCGATCGCGGCGGCCCCGGCCAGCAGGGCTTTCGAGACGATGGCCCGGGTGACGGCCACAGGGCTGATGCGGCCCGTCAGGAGGCGGCGCCAGCGGCGCAGGTCGAACAACGATGCGCCGATGTGGCTGGTCACTCCCGAAGCTCGCGCGTCGTCGTTCCAGACGAAGGCCAGCCCGTTGAACAGCAGGGCCCGCCGGACCTGACGCCGTGCCGCGAGCTGGATGCCGAGGAACGACCCCGAGCAGAGGCCAACCACATCGATCTCGCCCGCGCCCCGCGCCCGGGCCCAGTCGTACACCTGCAGGACATCCTGGATGGAGGATTCGCTGTACATCGCCTCCAGATCAGGGTGCGGGACGTTGGTCCCGTCGCTGTCCCCCACATCGCGGACATCGAAGCGCAGCGAAGGCCTGCCCTCGGCGGCCAGCGTGCGGGCCGCCCGGGTCCAAAGACGGTTCGGGCCAGATCGGCGGATGCCCCCGGCGTTCAGGAAGAAGGTCCAGGCCACGCCGGGGAGCGCCCCACCGGGAGGCTCACAGAAGATCCCCGAGAGCTCGCCCACGGCCCCGGGAAGCACGACGGTCCGTTCGGTGATGCCGCCCTCGAGCCGAAGCTGGGTCGGCATCCCGGGGGCGACGGGTTCCACCTGGCCCGCATGGACGGCCAGCCAGGCGCCGACGGCCGCTTCGATCTCGGGTCGCAGTTCGGAGTGGTACGAGTTTTCGAGCATGGCCCCGAGCCCGGGAGCGGAGGATACGGTGACTTCCGCCCCGGTGCGCTCGAAGGCCGCCAGGAAGTCGGCCGGAGCCGCGAGCCCGTCCCGGTAGATCACCAGCACCCGGCGGAGCTGCCCTGCCCCGGCCAGCGTCACCGGGGAGAGCTGCTGGAGGGCCTGGACCGTGCGGGGGCCATAGACGAAGCCGCCGGCCTCCACGGCTCCCTCAGGGAGGGCCTTGACCGTGTCGGGGGTATGCCCGTAGGCCTTGGCGGCGGTTTGATGGAAGGCCCGTTCTTCCCGGAGGAAGGCTTTTCCGCTGGCGGGAACGCCCAGCAGGGCCAGCTCATCCAGGCCCGAGGCGGCCAGGGCGATCAGCCCGCCGCCCCGCACGCCGATACCCGCGATGCGGGTGAAGCCCCGGGTGCGGAGCGACTGGGCCGCCGCGGCCACCAGTGCCGCCCCGCTTGCCACGAGATCCACCTGGACGGCCTCGAAGGCGCTGTCACCCAGCGAGGGCCAGTCCAGCCGAAGGACCACATGCCCGGCGCGGGCGAGCGCATCGGCCAGGACCCGGAGGGGGCGGTACGCACAGGTGTCCTCGTAGCCGAGGGGCGGCATCAGGATGACCCCGGTCTCCTTGACCGGTCCCTCTGCCGGTGCCGGGCCATGCTCCACCACGAAGGCATCGCTGAGGTAGTAGCGGGAGCGTCGGATGGCCCGCCCTTCGGGGGCGGGGGCCGTGGGGGGCCCGTTTTCGTCCAGGGGGCGGGACATCAGCGCCCTCCCCCCACGGGGGCCTCGGAGGGAGGGGAGGCGAGGCGGCTGGGGCGACCGGCCCGTGCCCTGGCGGAGATCTCCCCCATGGTCAGGGGCACCACGCCGTAGCGTTCCCGCAGGGTCACGTGGAACCGGAGCAGTTCCTCCAGGTTCGCCAGGTTCTCCCGGAGCTGGGTCCCGAAGTTGTGGGGATGCCACCAGAGGTGGAAGCACTGCCCAGCCTTCGCCGTCGCCTCCATGGCCCGCTTGATCCGCCGCATGCGCAACCTGTCCAGACCTCCCCCCAGATAGGGGCTGGCCGGCCTCAGGAATCGGCTGGAAGGGCAATTGATCAATCCACCCTCCTCAAAGGGGATGAAGCCGTTGGAGCCGGAAAGGTTCAGGTAGTGGTCCAGCAGGCGGGTGGCCCGCAGGGGGAGCCTCTGACCTTCGTCGGGGGCCTCGTTGTACATCCAGGCCCTTTCGTTGCCGCGGAAACAGGTGAACCCGGTCTCTGCGCACACGGGCAGATACTGGGGGTTGTACTGGTTCCGTGGGAACACGAAGCTTACCGGGCGCTGCGTCAGCCGCTGGACGGCGGCGATGGAGGCCTCCAAGTCGGCGCGGAACTGGGCCTCGGTCTGGCCCTTCTCCAGGCAATAGAAGTGGGAGAAGGTGTGGCTTCCAAGCTCCATGCCCTCGCAGTCGAGGATCTGGCGGGCCATGGAGATGCCGAAATGGTAGGGGTCGGAGCGTTCGTCGTCGCCGATCAGATCCAAGGTCCGATAGGGATTCAGGTCCTCGCGGTCATAGGTGGGCAGCATGTCCGGCAGATGCCGGAGGAGGTCCTTGCGGGTCTCGAACAAGGTCATGCCCACCGCAGCCCAGGTGGCCTTGACGCCGTACTTCCCGAACAGCTTCAACATGGCGGGGACGGCTTCGCGCTCGCCCAGGATGTTGGCGCCGTACGAATCGATGGTGCGCTTGTCGCGCATGCCCCACAGCAGCTCGAAATCCAGCGAAATGACGAATGCGGGCGCCTGCTTCGTCGGGAGGTTCCTCGCCGTGGCGGAACTCTGCAAGAGCAGGCTCTCCCACCGGTCTGCGATGCGCTCCTGGTCGAACCGGCTGATCATGCGCTCCCGGCCGTGAGCGCCCATGTGCTGGAGCGTCGGAGGATTCAGGGCCATCGCGCCCAGCATCTGTTCGGCCAGGGCATCGGGATTTTGAGGGGGGACGATCCAACCCGATCGGCCCGGCTCGACCAGGTCGCGGATCCCTCCGACATCGGTGGCCACGACGGGCAGACCCGAGGCAAGGGCCTCCATCACGGCATTGGGAAGACCCTCCCAGGCCGAAGAAAGCACGAACGCGTCGGCCGCTTTCAAGAGGCGGGCCACGTCCGTGCGCTTTCCGAGGAAATGCACGACTTCCTCCAGCCCACGCGCCGCGGCTTCCGCCTGGAGAGCGGCGAGGGCCTCGCCGCCCCCCGCGATGGACAACCGGAACCGGGGGTCGGCCGCGGCGCACTTGGCCGCGGCATCCAGCATGGTGGGGTAGTCCTTCGCCTTGTTGAGGGTGCCGACCGCGATCCACAGGAAGGCGCCTGGGGCGATCCCGAGTTCGGCCCGCACTTCCTCGCGGGGTGCGGAGGATGGGAACTCCGAGGTGAACATCCCGTTCGGGATCACGAGCGTCTTCCTTGGGGTGAGGGCCCGGCGCGAGATCATGTAGTTGATCCCGGCCTGGGAGTTGGCCACGGTGAGATTGATCAGGGGTTCCGTGATCCGGTAGACCCGTTCGCGGAGGGAGGTCTTGGCGAAGGCCGTGCGGAGGGATCCGATGATCACGGGCACGCCGGCGAGCCGCCCGCACACGCGGCCCATGACGTCCGAGTGGTAGCTGAAGCAGATCAGGGTGGCAGGCCGCCAGGCTCGCAAGGTCCGGATGAGACGCAGCGTGATGCGAAGGGGGATCAGCGGACGGTTTTCCGGCATGCGGACGGATTCGCAGTAACGGTGGGGGATGCCGACCGCAAAGAGCTCCTCTTCGAAATCGCTTCCGGGAAACAGCGAGAGGATGGCCACTCTCCAGCCCCTTTTGCGCAGGGACATGGCGATCCGGACCAGCTGCGTTTCCGCGCCTCCCCGGCCCAGTTGGTCCGTGAGGAACACGATGTCGTACGTCCCGCCCCCGGCGGCTGCGGGGGACCCCCCATCCGAGGCGGGATCCGGGCGGGCCCCCAGGTGGACTCGGATCATGATGCCGACCTCATCCGGTACCGCCTGGCCATGGTCAGGGCCCTTCGTGACAAGCTGACCAGTCCATCCAGCAAGGAAAGGCGGCGATCACCCAGGGCTATGGCCTCGGCGAAGGAGATCATCCTCGGACGCAGCCGTTCCACCTTCCGCCGGAAGGCGTCGACCTGTTCGTCCTCCAGATCGCTGATGTGGTAGCAGAAGGTCCAGACGCCCAGGGGAATGTCCCGCATGGACGCGATCTGCTGAGGAACCCAGACCGTTCCCCGGTTGTCGCGGTAGGGGCCGAGGGCCATGCCGTCGCTGATGGTCCAGATCCCCAGCGCTCTCAGCGCCAGCACGGTGTTTTCGTCGAAGGAGTGCGAGGGCGCGATCCAGACGTCCGGGTGCACACCTTCGCGGGCGAAGATCTCGATCCCGGCTTTCAGTTTTTGGAACTGCTCTTCGTAGCTCAGCCCGGCGAATTCGCTCTTGGCGGGGAACCCGAGGAGGCCCGGTTCGGAATTCACGTAGAGGTGCTGGAACCCGTGCAGGCCGATGGCCCAGCCCCTGGCCTGCCAGCCGCGCACCCGGTCCCAGAAGTCGGGGACCGGAGGTTCGATCATCATCTTCGGATCGCGGTTATCCGGGATGACGGCCAGGATCGGCTTCACATCCAGGTCCATGAGGATCTTCTCGATGGGATTCCAGGCGGACCAGTTCATCGTGGGGCAGAAGTCGTCGATGCGCAGCAGGTAGCGTGGCCCCCCGGCCAGAAGGCTGGTCAGCCCCTTCCTGGAGGCCGGTCGGGGCAGGTCGACCAGGCCAAGCAGGGCCGCTTCCGTGTTCCGGGCCAGAGCCGCGGCGCTGAACAGGGTTTCAATCCGGGTGCGACAGGCTGCGGCCTGCGTGGCGCGGGCCGCAGGGGCCAACCGGAGCAGGTCAGAGACAGCCGATGCAAGTGCCCCGTCATCCCCGATGGCACAGACGCGACCGGTCTCTCCCACGAGGGGGGCGGCGTCTCCCACAGGGGTCGTGACGCAGGGGATGCCGCAGGCCATGGCCTCCCCCAGGACATTGGGGAAACCCTCGTCGGTGGAGGAGAGGACGAGGATGGAGAGGGCGTTATAGGCGCTGGTCATCTCCTGGCTCACCCCCGGCCAGAGCACGCGCTCGGCGATACCCAGGGTCCGCGCCAGGTTCTGAAGGGATTCCAGGTAGGCGGGATCCCCATTGCCCAGGCAGATGAACCAGGCGGCGGGCCATTCCTGGAGCAGCCGTGCCGCCATGCGGAGGAAGGTCGGGTGGTCCTTCACTGGGTCGAGCCGTCCGACGAGCCCGATGAGCTGGGCCTCCTCGGAGACACCCCAGGCTTTCCGTTGGGCCGCACCCTGGTCGGGATCCGGGGAGAAGCGGGCCACATCGAACCCGTTCGGGATCACCTGCATGCACGGCGCGCGCATGCCCATGGCCCGATAGTTCCGGTACCCCGCCTCGGAGTTGAAGATGATCAGATCGACGAAGCGGGAGAGCCACACTTCCACCTTGAGGAGGATCCGGGAAAGGCGATCCAGCTTGGAGTAGTCGCTGCTGGTGCGGCGGATGCCCCACACGATGGGCTTCCGCAGCAGGAGGCCCATCAGGAGGACCACCAGGTTGCCTTGCAGGTAGCCGTGCAGGATGTCCGGCTTGATGCGCCAGGCCAGGGCGAACAGCCGCGGCAGCGCGCCCAGGTAGCCCAGCACGCCCTGCCGCTTGTGGAGGCTGTGCAGGGAGACACCTGGGGTCGCGGCGACCTCCGGCCATAGCGCACCTTCGTTTCGGTAGCCAGGGTCGTAGAACACGGCCACGTGGAGGTTGAACCGGTCCCGGTCCATCACCCGCACAAGCTGGGACAACTGGCGCTCCGCCCCGCCAGCCGCCAGGGAATTGATCAGGAAGAGGATGCAGGGCTTCCGGCTCATCCGGCCAACTTGCCCAGTTCACGCAGACGGCGTCGGGTGGCCCAGATCGGCCCCAGGATTCGATGGGTCCAGAGGAACTCCGCGAAGCCGCTCCAGCGGTCCGACAGGGAAATCCGCCGCCCTTCATAGTCGCAGAGCACGGCAGGGACGTCGGTGATCCGGGAAGCGTAGATCTGAAGGTCTTTGGCAAACTGGTCCAGCCGCTGGGCGGACCAGGCATTGTGGTGGTTGCACACCGTCCAGACCCCCTCGGGCTTCGGGTGGAAACTCCACAGCTGCTGGGGCAACCAGGTGATCCCGTTGGCCTCCGTGAAGGGGCGGGGCCAAAGGCCGTCGCTGATCACGCCCACCCCAAGCTCGGCCAGGAGCCCCACGGTGGTGCGGTCGAAGGAATGGGAGGGCGCCACCCAGGCATCGACGCGTACGCCCTGTTCGGCGAAGATCGCGAGGGCCTTCCGCAGCTTCGCCTCCTGTTCGGCGCGGGGCAGGCCCGCGAATTCACTCTGCGGAGTCACACCGAGCATCCCTGCGTTCTTGTTCACGTAGAGGTGCTGGTAGCCGTGCAAGGCGATGGTGTAGCCCGTGGCCTGCCACTGTCGCACCCGGTCCCAGAAGTCCTGGCGGGGCGGATCCACCATCAGCTTGGGGTCGCGGTTGTCGGGCACCACCGCCAGGATGGGCTTCACCTGGAACTGGACCAGGTGGGCCTCGATGGCTTCCCACATCGACCAGTTCATGGTCGGGCAGATGTCATCGAAGCGGATGAGGTAGCGGCTCTCGGCCATGGCGTTCGTCTCCTTCACCACAGTCGCGGATGGG
Organism: Geothrix campi; assembly: GCF_024609265.1. GTDB lineage: Bacteria > Acidobacteriota > Holophagae > Holophagales > Holophagaceae > Geothrix > Geothrix campi. The sequence continues at coordinate 87,418 of NZ_JANHMP010000004.1, forward strand.
TTCGGAGCAGCTCGGCGACCGTGTCCTGCCGGTAGGCCGCCCGGCCGTAATCCGGCAAGTTCGCGAGGCACTTCTCGGCGTACTCAGGAAGGGTCATCAGGATCCGGGCAAGAACGCCCCCCGCCACAGTATTGGCAGGTACGTCCCGGGTGACCACGGCCCTGCTTGCGACCACGGTGCTGGGTCCGAAGCTGGCCAGGTACGGCTCAGAGCCGAAGTTTGGGAAGCCCATCAGACGGCAGTCTTTGGCGATCAGGAGACCTTCCTTGACGTGCCTTCTCAATTTCCAGCGCTTCAGTGCTTGGGTGAACACGGGTGGAGTCCTCTTGCTTCCAGAAAGAATCGGATTGAGGTCGGGAACTGGACGGCGGGGGAATGGCTCGACAAAGTGATTTCGCTCTCAGAACATTCTTCTACAATATCTCCTGGTGGCAAAAACCGATAGAATGACGCTTCATGATCGTGTCTATCCCTGATCGCGGCCAGGCTTTCCCACATCTTTAGGCATAGGCATGGAACGCACTAAAGTATGTTTTTTCATATGGGGACTTCGGGCCGCCGGGGCGGAACGGGTGCTTTCCATCCTTGCCAACGAGTGGTCCGCGAAGGGTTGGCAGGTGGTCGTCCTCACCATGGAGGATGGCCGCACGGAGCCCTTCTATCCCTTGGCTCCGGCCATTGAGTTGCGCCCACTGGACCTGCTGGAGGACAGCCATTCGGCGCTTTCGGGACTCCTCCACAACCTCCGCCGTATCCTGAAGCTCCGGCGGGTGCTGCGGGAGGTGCGGCCGACGGTCCTGGTGTCCTTCATCGACAAGGCCAACATCCTCGCCATCCTCGCCTCGCGGGGCCTCGGGATCCCCATCGTCATCTCCGAACGCACGGATCCCTCCCGCCGGACCCTCGGGCGCCTCTGGGACACGCTGCGGGACCTGACCTATCCCCGGGCCGACGCCATCGTCTTCCAGTCGCAGGCTGTCCTGGAGTGGTTCCCGGTCCGGGTCCGGACGAAGGGGCTGGTCATCCCCAACCCCGTGATCGCGCCGCCGCCCTGCGCCGCAGACGGGCCCAAGCCGGGCGCCACCCGCCGCCTGGTGGCCATCGGCCGGTTGGCTCACGTCAAGGGCTTCGACCTGCTCCTGCGGGCCTTCGCCGTGGCCCGGAAACAGGTGCCCGGCTGGACCCTGGACATTTGGGGCGAAGGGCCTGAGCGGAAGGCCCTGGAGGAGCAGGCGATGGCCTTGGGGCTGGGGGGGGAGGTCCGCTTCCCGGGGCTGACGGACCGCCCCTTCGAGGTTCTGCGTGGCGCGGATGTCTTCGTCCTGTCCTCCCGCGCCGAGGGGTTCCCGAACGCCCTGGTGGAGGCCATGGCTTGCGGGACTCCGGTCATCAGCACTGATTTCGGCGGTGCGGCGAGGGAGATCGTCCGGGAAGGGATCGATGGCCTGCTGGTGCCGTCGGAAGATCCTGCGGCGCTGGCCGGCGCCCTGGTGGGCCTGATGGCGGACCCCGCCGCCCGCGAGCGCCTCTCCGGGCGGGCGGTGGAGGTGGTGCAGCGCTTCTCGAGCGGGCGGATCCTCGCCTTGTGGGAGCAGGCCCTGGGCCAGGCCATGGCGTCGCGGGCCGCGGCGGGAGGTGACGCATGTCCAACCTGATCTTCGCCTGCTGGCGGGGGGGCGGGGATGCCCTGGCCGAAGGCGCCCTGCGGAGGGTGGCCGACCGGATCACCGGGCCGGGCCTGGCGGGCCATCCCCACCGGGTGACCCTGGGCCCCCGGGAGGGCCTCTGCCTCACGGGGCCGGTGGGCGCCGCCGTGGTGGAGGGTCTGTCGGCCCGTCTGGGCGCCCTCGCCGGAGTGTGGACGGACTGGCATGTCCCCCGCGCCCCCGTGCCGGACGGGACCTTCGCACTGCTCCGCACCGGCGAGACCGAGGTCGAACTCTGCAGCGACTTTGCGGGCTCGCGGACGCTTTGGTACACCCTCACGGCCACGCACTTCTTCGCATCCACCTCGCAGCGGGCGCTGGTCTGCCTGCTGGAGAGTCTGGACCTCAACCGGGCCGCCTTCGCCTGGTTCCTGTCTTCGGGCTCACTCGGCCCCACCGACGCCTGGGACCGGCGGATCCACCGACTCCCCCCCGACGCCCGGCTGACCCTGGATCGGACCCGGTGGACGTTGGACCTCCAGGCGGGCGCCCTCGAATTCCGGCCACAGCCCATGGAGGCGGAGGCATGCCGGATGGACCTGCAAGCGATCCTGCGGGCCGCGATCCGACGCTTCGACTTCAAGTCGGCCCACTGGGCCCTCCCCCTGTCGGGGGGCTACGACTCCCGGTTCATCCTCGCGACCCTGGTGGAGGCAGGTTGGAACCCCCCCACCATGACCTGGGGTCTTGCGGCCTCCCTCACCCAGCCGGGCAACGACGCATTCATCGCCCGGCAACTCGCGGAGAGGCTGGGACTTTCCCACGACTACCTGCTCACAGAACAGCCCGAAGTCTCGCCCGAAGAGGTCGTGGACCGGTTCCTCGCCGCCAGCGGTGGGACCACGGACCAGCTCTTTCCGTACCTGGACGGCCTGCACATGTGGGCCACGTTCGCGGAGCGCGGCATCGCAGGTGTGATCCGGGGGGACGAGGGTTTCGGCTGGATCCCCGTGAGGACCGTGGCGCACGCACGGAGCTCCGTGGGCCTGGTCCTGCTGAAGGACTGCATGGAGGAAGCGGAGGCGGAGGAGATCGCCGACGGTGGGCAGCGTCTCCCGGAGGGGCTGGAACATCAATCAGACGAATCGATCTCGACGTACCGGGATCGGCTCTACCACGGCTACCGGATCCCTGTCGGTCTCGCGGCCCTGAACGCGGTGAAGGCGCCCTTCGTGGAGATCGCCAGCCCCCTCCTGGAGCGGGAGGTGTTGGCCTTCGTCCGCAGGATGCCGGATGTCCTGCGCACGGATAAGGCCGTCTTCTGCCGGATCGCGAAGGCCGCAGGTCCGCCTCTGCCCTACGCGACGATGGGCGCCGACGACGACCGCAGCGACTACCTGCGTTCGGAACCCTACCTGCGATGGTTCCGCGAGGAACTCGAGAGCGGGACCGTCGAAAAGCTGCTCCCGGAGACCTGGAGGGCCCGGCTCCAGTCCGATCTCCGGGGCGCGGCTGTAGCGGCGCCTTCCACTCGCTCGCTGAGGGCCGCTCTCAAGCGGATTGTCCCGGGTGCGTGGGTCCGCGCCGTCCGCGCCCGGATGGGGCCCGAGCACCCCTCCCGAAGGCTCCTCGTGCTGCGCACGGCGCTCGCCAGCCGGATGGTGCGCCTGCTCGAGGCGGATGCGGGGGCGATGGGTGGCAGAGCCACGTGAGGTCGCGATCGCGGCGCACGGCCCATCGGAATAAACATGCATGAAATGAGTTTGAAACACGTAAATAGCCAATCGATGCCTTGACAGGAACTTGGATCGTGAAACCATGCGAGAAAGCCGCAAGGCCGGTCAACCGGCCGTGCATTCGATGGGATTCGGAACCGTGCCGAGCCAACCTCCGAAACCCCTGAAACGCCGAAACTAGAGGTGGATCCGTACATGGTGGTGGTCGCACTGCGACGAGTCTGGTCTCGCCTTCCCCTCGCCGTGGCCAACCGGGGCGTGGTCCGGGCCGTGCTCACGGTCGGGTTCTTCGCGGTGGGCGTCAAGGTCGTCTCGGTCGTGAAGGAATCCATGGTGGCGGCGACCTTCGGGACCTCCAACGCCTTCGATGCCTTCGTGATCGCCACCCTGGCTCCCACCGTAGTCGTCAGCCTCATCTCCAATTCCCTGAACGCGGCCCTGATCCCAACCTACATCGGCGTCCGCAAGAAGGAGGGGCAGGACTCGGCCGGGCGGCTCTACGCGACGGTCCTGCTCCTCAACCTTATGCTGTTGGCGGTTCTTTCCCTGGTCATCGCCTTGACCACGCCGCGGTGGCTGCCCCTCATCGCCTCGGGCTTTTCGGCTGAGAAGCTTGCGCTGGCGCAACGCCTTGTCTACTGGTCCATGCCCCTGGTGGTGGCGACCGGATTGTCCACGACCTGGGGCGCGATCCTCAATGCCCAGGAGCGGTTTGGTGTCGTGGCCTTGGCGCCGGCCCTGCAGCCGCTCTCGATACTCCTGGTCCTCCTCGTCGCCTTCCGATTGTGGGGCATCGGGGCCCTGGTTGCTGGAACCCTGCTCGGCGCGGTGCTGGAGGCGGGGCTTATCGGCTACAGCCTGTTCCGCCAGGGGCACTCCCTCCTACCGCATTGGCACGGTCTCACCGAGCCTGTCCGCCGCGTGCTCGCGCAATACGGAGCCACCATCAGCGGAGCCTTCCTGATCACGTCGATGTCCCTGGTGGATCAGGGCATGGCCTCCATGCTGGGGCCTGGGAGCAACAGCGCCCTGAGCTACGGGATGAAGATCCCCTCGGCCTTCGCAGGCCTGGGCATGGCGGCCTTGGGTACCGCCGTGCTGCCCCGGTTCTCCCAGCTCGTCAGCGACGAGAACTGGCTGGAATTCCGCCGGACGCTTTGGAAGTACCTCCTCATCGTGGGGGCCCTGAGCATCCTCCTGGCTTGCGGACTCGCGGTGGGCTCCAAGCTCATCACCACGCTGCTCTATGAACGAGGGCGCTTCCAGGCCCGCGATACGGAACTCGTCTCGTGGATCCAGATGTTCTACCTGCTGCGCCTGCCCATCCCCATCACCGCCACGTTGCTGGTCAGGGCCCTCAATGCCATGCGCGCCAACCACATCCTGGCGGCGATCGCCGTCCTGCAGGCCGTCCTCAACGCCGTCCTTGACTGGGTCTTCATGCAACGCATGGGGGCCCCGGGGATCGCGGCCGCGTCCCTGGGTGTGTCCATGGTCGCCTTCACCTGCGTCTCGCTTTCCGTCTGGTGGCTGCTGGACAAGCACTGCCGAGGAGCCGCTGTCCATGAGTGAGAACGACGTCCGCGTCTTCCTCGGAGGGGACATCTGCCCGATCGGACGGATGTCTGGTCCCTTTGCCAAGGGGGAGCCCGGCCCCATCTTCGGTGATGTGCTCGACCTCATCCGGACCTGCGACTTCGCCCTGGCGAACCTGGAGTGCCCGCTGGTCGACGGAGACCCGAGACCGGTCCCGAAATCGGGGCCGAACCTGCGCGCGGCGCCCGAAGTGGCCGCCACGCTCCGGAAGAGCGGATTCCAGGCCATGGGCCTCGCCAACAACCACATCATGGATTTTGGTCCGGAGGGCCTGGAGCAGACCCGATCCGCCTGTGCCGCCGCCAACCTGGATGTCTTCGGCGCCGGTCCTTCGCTGGCGGAGGCGCGCCGGCCGCTCATCGTGACATTGAAGGGGAGGCGGATCGCCTTCCTCGCGGTCGCGGAGGATGAGGGTTGCCTGGCCACCGATCGACGCCCGGGGGCCAATCCGGTGGACCCCATCTGGGTGGTGCGCACCCTGGCGGAATTCCGGGGACAGTTCGATCACCTGGTGGTCCTGCTGCACGGTGGGACCGAAGGCTACCCCTACCCGGCGCCCTGGCTGAGGGAGGTCTCCAGGTTCCTGGTCGAGCAGGGCGCCGATGTGGTCGTTTGCCAGCACTCCCATTGTGTGGGGTCCATGGAGGTCCATCAGGGCGGGACGATCCTCTACGGACAGGGGAACTTCATTTTCGATTACGCCGATCACGGCCCATTGGGAAACACGGGGCTGGGCCTGGTGATCACCTTCCGGTTGGGCCAGCCCACCTCGGTGTCGCTGCATCCCGTGACGCAGGTCCCGGGAGGAAACGGCATCCGGCTTTGCGCGGACCCGGAGGCGCAGGCGACCCTGGCACGGCTCCGGGCCCAGTCGGAGGTGCTGGCTGATCCGGAGCGTTACTCCTTGGCCTGGCAGGAATTCTGCAGCCAGCGCAGCGCCAGCTTCCTGACGCGGCTCTTCGGGCTCGGGCGCTGGCTCCAGCGGGTGAATCGGTGGGGGTGGCTGTTCCGCCACCTGACTCGGTCGGACCTGCTCCGGGTCCACAACGTGGTCAGCTGCGAAAGCCACCGGAACGCGCTCCGGACCGCCCTTGACCACCTGATCGACCTCAAGCTGCCGCCGAGCGGAGGACGAGGATGACGGTTCCCCAGGCAACCCCTCGGTCGGAACAGGGATCTGAACGGGCCTGGACCGCCCCCGACCCGCCACGGGAGGACGGGTCCGGCGGTGACTGGACCCAGACCTACGAGTTGAAGGGGACCTGGACATTCGTGAGCTGGGGGGCGATGGTCACCATCGCCCTGGTACCCTTCACCAACCTCTTCCTCCCGGGAACCGACCGCCAGTACTCGGTGATGAGCGTGACCCAGTTGTTCTTCTGGGCCTGCCTCCTGCTCTCACCCCGGGTCCTCAAGCGGGGTCTCTCGTCCATCCTCATCTGGATGATGGTGCTGTTCGGCATCCGGTACGTCTACGGATCGCTGCTGTCCAATCTGCCAGAGCAGATGGCCGATTCCACCCGCAACATGATCCGGCCCATGCTCTGGGCCTGGGTCCTCACCGCCGCCATGCGGGTGGATCAGATCCGGAAGCGGGGCTGCGATTTCTTCGTCCTCGGCTGCACCGTCGCCGGAGTGCTCCACTTGCTCGGTGTGGGAACCGAACAGTCGATCGGGGAAGTCCTGAATGCCCAGCGCATCTCGGCTTTCGAGCTGAATGCGAATGTCCTCGGTGTCATCTACGCCACCGGCTTTTTGATCGCCCTTGCCAGGGTGATCCAGGCCCGCGCCGGCTACGGACGCTTCACCCGCCTCCTGTTCGCGGGGGCGGGAGTCATCGCCTTGCTCGGTCTGCTGTTGACGGGTTCGCGCACGGCGGGGGTATTCGTCGCCGTGGGTTCCCTGGTGCTTGTCATGGTCGAGACTCGGCGGGCGGGATGGTCTCAGCCCGCCATCCTGACGACGGTCCTGCTCGTGGGTGGGCTCCTGGGGGTGGGTCTGGTCAACTCCATCATCGGGCAGAGGTCGGAACGCATCGTGGATTCGGGGGTCAGCAGCGAGGCCCGGGCACGGATGGCCCCGATCCTCATCGAGCAGTTCCTCCGGGCCCCGCTGCTGGGGCTGGGGCCCGAGAACTATCGCGCGGAACTCGGACACCGGTCGAGGTCCGATAATTCCGATTTTGGAATCGTGGCCCACAATCAATTGGCCATGTTCGCCGTGGAGATGGGGCTCTTCGGCATCGTTCCTTTTTTGAGTCTCTGCGGCCTGCTCATCTACCAATCCTGGCGGGTCCGCATGCTGGAAGGCGGCCTCCCCCTCGCGTTGGCGCTCCCTTGCGTGATCACGGCCTGCACGACCTCCAACATCGCATTCCATTGGCATTTCCACTTCATCGTGGGATTGGTCGCGGGCGCCTTCTGGGCGCAGCGGATGCGCCAGGACTCCTTAGAAGGCACTGCTTCCATGAATGGCGAGCCATGATCATCGGATTGAGTGATCGCATGCGCCGGTCCCCCGCGGACTGGCGGGGGGAATTCGAGAAGGCTTGCGCCACCCTTGGCCAGGAGGCCCGTGGCATCCCAGTGGATCGTCACGACTGGATGGAGGCGGTGAGGGGCGCTGATCTTTTCGTGTGGCGTCCGACGATGGGCGACTCGAGCGAGATGGCCGAGATCCGGACCAAGATCCCCCTCATCGAGGCGATGGGAATCCCCTGCTTCCCCAATTCCCTCATGCTCTGGCTCTACGACGACAAGATCCGCGAGACCCTCTTCCTGAAGGCCCATGGCCATCCGGTGCCCGAGACCTTCATCAGCTTCAACGAAGCGGAATCGCGGACGTACCTGGAAGGTGCGACGTATCCCCTCATCGCGAAAACGCACATGGGCGCCTCGGCGAGCGGCGTGGTCCGCCTGGGGGACCGTGCCGAGGCCCTGCGTCTGCTGAAGGGCATCTTCCGGGGACAGAGCCTCCTGGAGAAGGTGATGGAGAAATACCATTACATCCCGCGCCTGGCGAAAGGCGACTTCCTCCTGTCGAGGAAGTACCGGTACTTGAACGCTTGCCCCAACTACACCTATGTCCAGGAATTCATCAAGACCGACTCGGACTGGCGCATCACGACCCTGGGAAGGGACCTCGTGTCCGTGTTCGTCCGGCGGAACCGGCCCGACGACTTCCGGGCGAGTGGCAGTGGGCGGTGGGAGATGGTCGAGCCGGGCGATCTGCCCGGAGAGGCCTGTGATCTGGCCCTGGAGATCAGCAACCGGCACGGGTTCAGCTCCATGGCCTACGACTTCATGAAGAGCTCGAAGGGCTGGGTCATCGGCGAGCTCTCGATGACCTTCGTGCTGAACGATGTCTACACCACGACCCTCTTCCGCCGGACCGCAGAAGGATATGAAAAGCAGGCGCCGATCCCCATCGGGGTCATGCACCTGTCCGCTCTGCTGGAGGCCCGGGAAAGAGGGACGGCGATCCCCCACTGGCCCCTGTCCTGAGAGATGCTCCGAGGGGCTACACCCGCCCTGGCGCGAGGAGGCCGAGGGTGGCCAGGATCACCTTGACGTTGCGCCAGATCCCCGCCCTTGCGGCGTAGTCGAGGTTGATGCGGATCTTGTCCGGCAGGATCGTCCCGGTGTAGTAGGCCTCGGGATCATCATGGCCCTCCAGCAGATCGCTCTCGTGCCGGTAGGCGATGGAGGCAAGATCCGTGATGCCCGGACGAAGATCCAGCACCCGGCGCTGCGATTCCGTATAGAGCGCCACGTACCGGGGCAACTCGGGCCGGGGGCCCACGAAGCCCATCTCGCCGGTGAGCACATTGATCAGCTGTGGGAGTTCGTCGAGTTTCCAGCGCCGCAGCCAGGCGCCTGTCTGCGTCACGCGAGGGTCCCCGCTCACGGTGAGGGCGCGCCCGATCCGGTCCGCGTCCACCACCATGGTCCGGAATTTCCAGATCCGGAAGGGACGGCCGCCCCGACCCACCCGTACCTGCCGGTAGAAGACCGGGCCGCCTTCCGCGAGCCGGATGAGGGCGGCGATGAGGAGCAGGCCCGGGGAGAGCAGGGTCAGTCCGAGAACCGCGCCCAGGAAGTCGAAGAGCCGCGTCATGATCAGGCCTGGTTCGAGCCGAGAAGATCCTCAAGGGCCTCGCAGACGTCGGAGACATCCTGGTCCGTCATTCCCGGATGCAGAGGGAGGCTCAACATCCGGCTGAAGGCATCTGCAGCCACGGGGCAAGCCTCGGGCCGGTATCCGTACTTGTCCCGGTAGTAGGGATGCATGTGCACCGGGAGGTAGTGCACCGAGGTCCCGATGTTGCGGGCCTTGAGGCCCTCGATGAGGGCGTTCCGGTCGATCCGGAGCTGCTCCGGCCGCAGGCGGAGCACATACAGGTGCCAGCTCGACACCACCTCCGGGCGTTCGACGGGGAGTTGGAGGCAGGCCAGGTGGCCCAGCCTTTCCTGGTAGGTGGCCACGACTTCCCGGCGCCGCCGCTGGAAGTCCTCCAGGCGGTCCAGCTGATGCAGGCCCAGGGCCGCCTGGATATCCGTCATGTTGTACTTGAACCCAGGCAGGACGACTTCGTAGTACCAGGAGCCGCTCCGGTCGAAGCGCTTCCAGGCATCCCGGTTCATGCCGTGATGGCCGTAGATGCGGCTCTTCTCCACGAGATCCGCGTCTCCGGTCAGGCAGCCGCCCTCCGAGGTGGTGATGTTCTTGGTGGCGTAGAAGCTGAAGGCCGCGAGGTTGGACCGGGAACCCACGAGGTCGCCCCGGTAGCGCGCGGAGATGGCGTGCGCGGCGTCCTCGAGGACCTGGAGACCGTGGCGGTCGGCCAGCCCGAAGATGGCGTCGAGATCCACCGGGTGCCCGGCGTAATGGACTGGAAGGATGGCCTTGGTTCTCGGGGTGATGGCACGGGCCGCGGCTTCGGGATCCAGGTTCAACGTGTCTGCGGTCACGTCCACCAGGATCGGCCTGGCGCCGACGTGTTCGACGACGTTTGCCGTGGCGCAGAAGGTCATGGAGGGCACGAGCACCTCATCGCCGGGGCCGATGCCCATGGCCAGGAGGCCCACGTGGAGGCCGGCCGTGCAGGAGTTGAGACCCACCACGGCCGGCGCGCCGAAATAGTCCTTCAGCTTGGTCTCGAACGCCTTGGTTTTCGGCCCCGTCGTGATCCAGTCGGACCTCAGGGTGTCCATCACTTCATCGCGCTCCAGGTCGCCGATGGAGGGCGGGCTGAAAGGCAGGAAGGTCTCCCTCATGAAATCCCTTTCGAAGACAAAATATTAATCGATTTATTCTATCAGCGAAGATGACAAATAAGGTCATCAGAAGGCGTGGTCGACATTGATGGTCCTGGCAGGCCGGGCTATCCTTGCACGCTATGACCCCTCCGCCGCCCCTGTTCCGGATGCTCCTCGCAGGCCTCCTGGGCGCCTCGGTCGTCAGCGGGCGCCCCCCTGAGCCCTCCGGCCGGGCCTGCGCGCCCGCCCCCCGCTCCGCCCTGGTCGTGAACGTCCGAAACCCGAGGATGGGCGCCCTGGGCGACGGCGTCACCGACGATACCCTCGCCCTCCAGCGGGCGGTGGATGCCGTGGCCGGAACCGGCGGCACCGTGAGCATCCCGAAGGGGACCTACCTGGTGAACGCGCTGGTGTCCGTGCGACTGAAGAGCGACATGACGCTGTCCCTCGCCCCCGGGGCCGTCCTGAAGGCCATTCCGAATGGTTCGGCGCATTCCGCCATCCTCCTGGTTTCCCAGGCGGAGCACGTGACCATCACTGGCGGCACGCTCGTGGGTGAGCGGGCGGGGCACACCGGCAAAGGCGGGGAGTGGGGGCATGGCCTTGCACTCGCGCACGCCCGGCAGGTGGTGGTGGCGGGCGTCACTGCGAAGGAATGCTGGGGAGATGGTTTCTACGTGTCCTCCAGCACCGAGGTAACCTTCTGCGGGGTGGTCGCGGACCACAACCGCCGGCAGGGGATGTCGATCACCAGCGGCAAGGGCCTGGTGGTGCGGGACTCCATCTTCCGGAATACCGCGGGCACCCTTCCGGAGGACGGGCTCGACATCGAGCCCAACCCGGGAGATTCGGTGGAGGATGTCCTCATCACCGGGTGCCGGTTCGAAGGCAATGCCGGCTTCGGCCTCGAGATCGGCGTGCCTCATGCCCACACGGGGCGGGCCTGGATCTCCCGCGTCGTGGTGGACGGGAACACCAGCATGGGCAATGGCGCCCACACCCTCAGCACCTCTCCCCGCGCCGGGATCGAGGTCGCCAATTGCGCGGGCGTGCGGATCAGCAACAACCTCGTCACGAAGAACGGCCTCGGCATCCTGCTGCGCGGGGGCGCGGATCGCTGCACCGTGACGGGGAACACGGTCTCGGGCAATGCCGGGGATGGCATCGTCCAGTACCTTTGCAAGGGGAACGCCATCAACGGAAACACGGTGACCGGAAACCAAGGCCGTGGAATCTACTCCCCGGATTCATCGGTGGAAGGCGTCTCCCGCAACACCCTGTCGGGGAACGGACTGCAGCGCTGACCTGACCCATCTGAAGGCGGCATCGATGCGGATGCGCGGAAGATAGTGGAGGCACAGGAGTTCAAGGCATTTGCGCGGAGGTCCGTCTGTGGAAGAAGCGACACCCGAAGTGCGGCGGTTTCACGCGGGGGAAGATGCCGCCGGGATCTCCGAAGAGCTGCCGGCAGAATCGCTCGCAGATTCAGGCCAAATTGCCCTCTAGAGTGGAAGGACTTACATTACTCTTGGCCAAATTTTTAGAGAGGTCATCATGCAGAGTCAGAAACATGGGTTCTTCGCATGGAAGATGATAATCCTCCTAGGAATCACACTCCTTTTGTTCTTCTGGATGAATCCGAGTTTTTTTTCACGATTCTTGACCCTTAAGTCATTTATTGGGAGGGGTGTCTTCCTCCTGACCTTTCTCATGGCGTGGGGTGCTCTTCTTGCCTGTGCCATTGCTCGGAGGATTTGGGCAGCTCTTTTCCTTCTTTTCTTTGCAGTGAATCTTTTTATCAGTGTTACCTATGCCCGAGTCATGGGTCGGGCCATGACCCTGAATGATGCCCAGAATCTGCGCGAGGCCATGGGGAGCACACCGGACGCGGTGCACCAGTACTGGAGCACGGTTTGGGTCGTCGCACTCGCGATAATGGCAATGGTGGCTCTTATCCTGTTGGTCAGGACGCAGATCCGCAAGCGGAACAACCTCCCCCTGATGGCCTGCAGTTTGGGAATCACGCTTTCCTACGGAGCCTTTCTGGCGAGAGGGGGGGCGGGTGCCATGCTTTTCTTCCCCGCTAATTTCGAATCCAGCTTGCATGCCCTGGCTCTCTCCGCGGAGCCGCTCATTCGGCATCGGACACCCAGGGATGAACAGCCCATCCCGATCATCAAGGAACCCATCAATCCTTCGGTGAAGCATGTGGTGTTGATCATCGATGAATCCATCGAAGCCAATGTCTTCCAGGAGGCCATGAAGGGGATCCGCATCGAGAATGCAAAGAATCTAGGGATTGGATACAGCTTCGGAAACAACAGCCCATCCTCGAATTTAATGCTACGCCGTTTGGCGGACCCAAGCCTGCCAGACCAGTCCATACGGCAGTTCCCGAGTGTGTTCGAGCTCGCAAAGCAGCAGGGGTTCACCACGACTTATCTCGATGCCCAGGGCGTTCTTTCGGACAGGGACGTGCAAGATTATTTTGACGCAAAGGATACAAAATTTATTGATAACATTCCTCCATTAAAGGAATACGGACCTCGTCATCAACGGGATATCAATGCGATGAGGATTCTGCTGGATGTGCTGCCCAAACAGGAGAAGAGCTTCATCCTTGTGAACAAGCAGGGCATCCACTTCCCGTACTTGCAAAACCTTCCGCCAGAGATGGCGTCCGTCCCAGATCCGTATCGGACGTCCGTTGAACGCACATCGATCAACTTCCTCGTCGGTATCGCCCCCCATCTCCCGCCCGGGACGCTGGTGTTCTACACAAGCGACCATGGTCAGAACTTCCACGGCCGTGCCCCTCACAATAATATGGCGGGTGAATGCTCGGTCTCAGAGTGGCAGGTTCCCATCGTCATTCTTTACAGCCCGGACATGAAGGCCTGGGCCGAGCGAATCAGCCCCCAGTGGCAGAATTGCGCCGCACACTCGACGATTGCGGAAAGTGTGAGGAACCTATTCGGAGAGCGCAATCCTTCGGCAAGCTCTTTTTTAACTCAACCTACATTTGAAGACGTTGCCATGGATCGGGTCTGTCTCGGCTCCCCGAAGGGGTTATTCGGAGAGCCGATACTTTCGCTTTGGATTAATAAGCAGAGTCAAACCTTTATGATCCCGCCCAAGAAATGATTCGGGCCAGGAACAATTGCCAGATAATAACAAGTGTTTCATTAATGAGGGTTCAAAGGTATCAACCTTTTAGAGAAGGAAGGATCCGTACATAACGAGTGGGGGTTTTTTCTGTGGGGTTCTGATGTACGCAGCGCCTGGGCCGGCCAAACTATTCGGAATTTCAATTCTGACATACGGAATTATTTTCTCCGCATTCGCGGATGGGGCAAATGGCCTCGGACCCCACTCCACATCCACCTACTTAAAGCCCCCTGCCGTGGTCCAATGCGCTCCGGCGCCCACATCCGACTTCGTGGTGAATGTGAAGGATCCAATGTTCGGAGCCGTGGGGGATGGCCTCACCAATGACACGTTCGCCATCCAGAAGGCCGTCAATGCCGTGGCTGATTCCGGCGGCACAGTCCTTGTCCCGGCTGGCAACTACTTGGTGAATCCAGTGGCCAATTCAAATGCTGGGATTCGCCTCAGGAATAACATGACGATGCGGTTTGAAGCCGGAGCCGTTCTTCAAGCTCTTCCGACATCTACATCCAACTATGTGATATTGATGGTTAGTGGTGCTCAAAATGTCAATATTCTTGGTGGAACGATTCGGGGAAACCGCTTCAACAACACCATCAGGGACACTCGCGAAGGAGGCGATGGAATCCATGTGGCTAGATCCCGACATGTGTTCATCCAGGGTGTGACCTCTATGGACTGCTGGGAGGACGGTTTCTACATTGGCGAGAAGGCGCAGGATGTGACCCTGTGCAATGTCACGGCGAATGGCAATCGCCGTCAAGGGTTGTCCATAACCAGTGTTGATGGCCTGGTGGTGAAGGGAAGCACGTTCAAGAACACAACAGGCTTCATGGAAAATGGCGCCTTCGTTTGTGGAAGCGGAACCGATATTGAGCCGAATCGCGGGCAGACGGTGCGCAATGTCCAATTCCTGGGATGCACATTCAGTTCAAACGCAACAGAAGGAATTGCGGTCGGGCCATCAGTTGCGAATAGGGGACGGGCCTTTGTTGAAAATGTAGTCATCGATGGGAACGCAATGATTGGGAATGGGCTGCATCATGGGGCGCCTGGCATCACAATCAGCAACACCAGTGGCCACAGGGTGGTAAACAATAAAGTCAAGGACAACGTCGGTTTCGGTATTTGTTTGCGGAACGAAGCCAACGATAACATAGTCAAAGGAAACCTTGTTACCAATACCAAGGCCGCCCTTAAGAATGATGGAATTGGGTACGGCATTCTCCTTTATAAAACGGCTGGGAATTCCGTCATTGGCAACACTGTGTCCGATAATGCAGCTTGCGGCATACGGGATGCAAGCCCATCAGGGATCAACACGATCAATTCAAACAGGCTCAAAAACAATCACCCAGACACCTGCCCATAAATTCGCTCTTCCTTGTGTCCAAAGGTTCTGTAAGTCATCGACGGTAAACGGAGCGCAGTGAATGCCGGGAGTCGGCGAAGGAGGGTGGAGCCCGTCCGAAGCCGACCCTCTGTGGCACTCGGTTTATGCACCCTCCGGCTTCGCCAGGTGGTTCCGGCCCAGCTTTCATGCTGCTCCATGGGCAGCGCCCCGCAGGGGCTGCCATAGCTTGCGGGTTATTCAGGGCCGACTACTTGAGGAAGGCCCAAAGGAGTTGGCTTCGAGGGTGCCACAACGATTTGCCTAAGGATGGATCTTCGTTCCTCATGCACCAACTCCTTGGTCATCTGGCGGGACACCTGCCCCGCGATGACCAAGGAGTCTGTTTCTGGTTGCTTTCTAGCTGTTGGGTCCACCCGGAGGTGTTCAGTCGATCGTCTTCTGCCGCGTAGCAGCTTCGTTCAACCTCTGGACGCAACCATCGGGTTGCCGGGTGGATTCAACATGGGCCGGTGATGGGGCATGACCTCGATCCTGATTGCCGACTCGCCTAAAAACTCAAGTCGTTGATGAGGGCTTGATCATAAGCATCGAGTCCACCCACGCGACATCCGGCGTTGGCCTTCACATAAGCCGCTGCCTCAGCCGCACTGGTAGCCACGATTTGAGCAGCCGAAGGCACAGGGAAGGGGCTCGACATATTCCCACCCACGCGTGAACCATCCTTGGAGTAGTTCCCGCTGGCATAACCCTGTGAAACCTGCGAACCGGTAGCCGAAGAAATATAAATGGCGTTGGAGGTTCCATAATAGGCACCGGCAGCGGCAAGGGTATAGTTCCCGATCACATTGGCCTTAGCGCCCCAATAGACGATGATCCCGTAGTTGGAAGTGTATTTCCAAGCGATATTGTTAATCACCTCGGCGGTGAGACCAGGGGCATTCGTTCCATTCGTAACGTCCCAGCCGATGGCGGGGCAACGGTAATAACCATTCGCGACCAGGTTGTGATAGAAGGTGATGTTGTAGTTGCCACCACTGATCAGAGCCGGGTAGTTTGGGCTTCCTGTTGCGCCTGCGCCGATGAGGCAGTTCTGAATCGTGATGTCGTGGTTCCCGCCCCACATATCGATACCCTCATCCGTATAATTGGAGAAGGAGCAATGGTCGATGACCATGTTGTAGTTGCTTGGCTGGAGCTGAATGCCTTCCCCCATGCCAAGATCAGTCCAGGCGTAGCCACAGCGATTTCGTATGCTCTTGATCATGATATTATTGCAGTTTGAAAAGACGATCTTGCGGCCCGTGAAGGTGATCCCAGGTGATGGGGCCGTGGTCCCGTCAATGGTCACATTAGAAGCAGAATAGAAGCTAAGGTTGTCCGAGGTGATTGGAAGCTCCCCGCCCACGTCAAAGACGATGGTGCGATTCGAGCCAATGGCCGCGCGGAAACTACCCGGTCCAGAGTCATTGAGGTTGGTCACATGCACCGCGGGCTTCCCAGCACCCCCAGTGGTGGCATAGCCGAAACCGACAATTCCTGTTTGGACGACGGTAACGGCGTTTACCGTCAGGGTTGCCGCGCTGGAGGTCACGCTGCCCGAGGTATTGGTCACCACCACGGTGAACGCAGCGCCACTGTCCGCTGTGCTGGTGGCTGGCGTGGTATAGCTGGCGGAGGTGGCGCCGCTTATCGCGGTCCCGTTCTTCCTCCATTGATAGTTCAAGGTAGCGGTGCCCGTGGCGACGACGCTAAAGGTGGCCGTTTGGCCCGCGTTCACGGCAACGCTTTGGGGCTGAGTCGTGATGGCAGGTGCTACGGAAGGCGGGAGCGCTCCTTGCACCGTGACGGTGGTGGACCCGCTTACACTGACGCTGGCGGCATTGGTGGCCACAGCCTTGATCGTGTGTGTCCCACCTGTTGCTGGGGCCGTATAGAGCATGTGAGCCCCGTCAACGTTGGGGCTGAGGATGCCAACTGTCGCATTGCCGTTGGAGACGTTATCCACGAACCAAGTGATGGTCTGGCTTTCGGTGCCGGACACCGCCGCGTAGTAGACCTGCGTGGTACCGGAGCTGAGGGTCGCGCCGTAAGGACTCAGGGTCACGGTAGCCGTATTGGTGGCTTTGTGGATATGCACTTGAGTGCGGGCAGACTTGCTCGTATCCAGAACGCTGGTGGCAGCCAGTACGTGATTGCCTTCGGTCGTGGGGGCCGTGTAGGTGACGGTGTTTCCACTACCGGCGATCGTACCTACATCGCTATTGCCGTTCTGGATGTTATCTACCGTCCAGGTTACGGCCATATCAGTGGTGCCCTTGACCTGGGCCGTGACGGGCACAGTGGCACTGACATTGATGTCGGCTGGGACACCTATCAGGGCGACAGTCACGGCACCCGCCGGGGGGGTCGTGCCTGCATTCCCTGCATCGTTGCTGCCACCCCCAGAGCATGCACCCGTCAGAATCAGCATTCCGACCATGGCCATTCCCTGAAGCGCAGTGAAAAATTTTCCGATCTGCATAGAACCTCCGCAGCTAACCAAGAGCAACGGAGGTGCCACCAGGAATCGACCAGGTCACAACTCGTTAAATTACTTGTTACGAGTATTAATAATTTTGAAATAGAACCAGAATGACCCCCTGGAAAGGGTCAAGTCTGAACTCTGGATCTGAATTCTAGAATCTGGACGGTTCAGGCCCGTAAGTCTTGAGTTTTTGGTAGAGGGTGCTTCGGGGGATGTTGAGCCGCTTGGCAGCTCGATCTACATGGCCACCCTCCTCGTTGAGGACCTGGATGATGTAATGCTGCTCCAGCTCCTTCAGGGTCAGGTTGGAGGGCCCCACAGACCCCTTACTGTCTGGGCTGGATCCGAAATCCAGATTCTGCGCTTCGATAATGGGAGATTTGGCACCCATCAAGGCCCTTTCCAGGACGTTGCGCAGCTCTCGGATGTTCCCGGGCCAGGAATGATGCCTGAGCTTCATCAGTGCCCCCTGGGAGAGACGCATCGGCTCCCGCCCGCAATCATTGGTCAGCCGGTTCAGGAGAACCTGGCCGAAGGTGGGGATATCCTCGGCACGCTCGCGCAGTGGGGGCACATGAATCTGGATGGCACTGATGCGGTAGAAGAGGTCCGACCGGAAGAGCTGCTCCTGGACAAGCCGATCCAGCGGCTGATGGGTGGCGGCGATCAAGCGGAAGTCCACCTTCCGGTCCTGGAGTCCACCCAATCGACGAAAGCGCTTTTCTTCCAGCGCTTTAAGGACTTTCGGCTGAATCTGTATATCCATGTCCCCGATTTCATCCAGGAAAACGGTTCCGCGGTGGGCGGCTTCAAGCAGGCCGACCTTGACCCCGACCGCCCCTGTGAAAGCCCCCTTCTCGTGCCCAAATAGCTCTGATTCCAAGAAATCCTTGCTGAGCCCTCCGCAATTCAGCTCAAGCATCGGCTCTGAAGCCCTCGAACTGTTTCGGTGGAGCCACCGGGCCAGTTCGCTCTTCCCTGTGCCTGTCTCGCCCAGAATGAGAATGGGGCTCTCGGTCGCAGCCGCGAGACGGGACTGCTCCTCCAGCGCATGGATAGCAAGACTCTCCCCAATGAAAGGATCTACCGCGCGCTGGGGTTGATCCGCCGAGTCACGAGCCAGCTGCTTTCTACGGTTCTTCTGGTTTTCAAGCGCCCGCTCGATCACGAAAAGAAGGGCAGGAAGATCCAGGGGCTTCACCAGGAATTGCTCGGCTCCAAGCTGGATAGCTCGAACGGCGAGTTCAATGCTTGCATACCCGGTGAGAAGGATGATGGGGACTCCGGCATCAATGCCCTTAAGTTTCGGAAGCAGCTCGATGGCATTCCCATCCGGCAGGGAGTAATCCAGAGTGACGGCATCATAAACATCTGCGCGGTACCTGATCTCCGCTTCAGCGCAGGTCTCCGCCTCGTCCACAGTGAAGCCGTGGAGCTCCAGGTAATCCCGAATCGCGAAGACGATGGTTTCGTCATCGTCCACAACCAGAATCTTCGCCTTCGCCATGGAACCCTCAAGGTTGACTGGCTGCTCGCAAAGAATAGGACAATTCCGAGGGCAGCATGAAACTGATCCTCATCCTTCCTTCGGCACCAGGACCTGCGGTCAGGGTCCCTCCGTGGGCCTCGAAAACCCGCCTGGCTCCAGGCAGTGTGAGCCGGCCCATTCCAGAAACCCGGAAGTAGAAAGGTTCGAACAGACGAACCGTATCCACATTTTCCATCTTCGCACTAGAGAAATCCAGGTGCCCAGAGATCACGGTCCTGTATCCAGAATGGCTGCTTGCGACATCGAGTACCACGCGGCCGCCTGGTTCCTCCTGCTGCAGAATAAGGCCGATCAAGCGGGTGAAGGCCGACTGCAGACCCTGCTTGTCGGCATTGATTGCGGGCAAGGACCCTTCGATGTGGAGTTGAAGATCCAGGCCGTTTTTCGCCGCCAGGGGAAGATTGTGCTCAATGGCTTCCCGCAGCAAAGGCTCCAACGCGAGCATGGTCCAGGAGAGCCTCTGCGGGTACCCGTATTCTCTCAACTCCACGATGAAGGCGCTCATCCGGTCCAGGCTTCTCCGGATGTTGGCTCCGTACTTACTCATCCCGCCTGTGTCTGCGAACCTTGCCTCAAATGCATCTAGGCACGCGGAGATCCCGAATATGAAGCTGCCGAGTTCATGGACGAGCCCCGGCACAAAAGACGCAGCCGAAGGTGCGCGAGGCGTGGTGCGCGATTCGGATTTTTGATGATCCATGGTCACGATGATCTGGATATGTTCAGCCAGCAATCGCAACCCATCCCGCTGGACCTCGGAAAGGGCGAGTGGTTCCGGTGATAGCACGCATAAGTTGCCAATGACCATGTGTCGATCATCGACCAGAGGCAGGGCTTCGGCGACCAGCAGCCCGTGTTTCTCCAGCAGGCAGGCCCTCGATTCGGGGGTGGGTCCTTGCGACGGGGTTGGCTCAAGATCCGCAAGCTGTTCGTTCGTGAGGCCACTGCCATCCCGGTACCAGGTGCCGGTTTCGTCCTGCATGACCAGAGCCACCTGCGCGCCTGTGAGTGCCGCCGCAATGAGCACTGAATCCCGCAGCATGTTCTCGGTATAGGATTCGGTGAAACCATGCCGAGGCGGGAGATTGGGTCGGGATTGGATCGGAAACGGACCGTCGGAATTCACACGGCCTCCCTTCGAAATCGCTCGAGTGACAGATTGGCACTCCTTGATAACGTTTGGAATGGCCTGAATTGATGCAAAAGGTGGATCAAAGGTTTCTTGGGCGAATGGCCGCCTGGAGCTTGCACGCGCATTGGCTTCGTTGGTTTTGGGCACATGGGTTTTCCTATGGGATCTGTTTGGTCGACAACACCAACATCACCATCAGCAACAACACCCTCTCGGGGACCGATATCGCCCCTGATGCCAGCAAGGGTCCAGTCCAATCGACACGAATGATGCAGCGCCAAGGCACCAAAAAAAGGCCTGAACGTTTGCTGTTCTCGCTGCCTTGGCGTTTTGGTGGTGTTCTTAAAACATGGAAGGGCAAATCGCTTGGGCAGGCTGTTCAAGGCGCCAGCCGGCCCAGTCGTTTGTGTGAGCCGGTGTGATAACATCCAAGCCACATGCCTTCGATCGTCGCACTTACCAACGGCTCGCCCCATTCCTGGATCATCATCAACACTGTCGTGGCCCGGTTCGGCCCGATAACCGTCCTCATCGAGGATCCGGAACCTCGTTGGGGCCTCGTTCGGCGGCGTCTCAAGCGTCATGGGCCACTTGCGCTGGCCGGGCAGATCGGGTTCGTGGTTCTGCGGCGGTTCATCGCGAAGCGGAATCAAGCCCGCCTCGTGGAGATCATCCATGAGCATGGACTCGACCCATCGCCCCACCCCGACTGTGAGGTCGTCCCCATCAGGTCCGTGAACAGCCCGGCCTGCCGGGAGGCGTTGGCGAGGCTCTGCCCGGACGTGGTGTTCGTGATCGGCACGGGGATCATCCGGGCGGAGACCCTCCAGGCGATCCGCGTGCCCCTGATGAATTGCCACTTCGGCATCACGCCCAAGTACCGGGGGCAGGCAGGTGGGTACTGGGCACTCGCGAAGGGTGATCCCGACCACGCGGGGGTGACCGTCCATCTCGTGGACGCCGGCGTCGACACCGGAGAGGTGATCTACCAGGCTAGGTTCAGCGCCGGCGAACGGGACAGCTTCTCCACCTATTTCTACCTGCAGGCGGCGGCTTTCCGGGCGATCACCGTCAAGGCCCTCGAGGACGCCTTGAATGGTGGCCTCAGGCCCTTCAAGCCCAGTCTGCCCTCTGAACAGTTCCATCACCCCACCCTCTGGGCCTACCTCCGGACCGGCCTATCAAAGGGGGTCTGGTAGAGATTCCAGGCTGAGTCGGGCTGCTCGCCCTAGTTGAACAAGGGGACTTCTTCGGACCGGGGCGGGGAACTGTCGGATTCCGCCTGGGCGTACTTGCCCAGACCCAGCGAGGAGGGTTGATAGCCGGGTACGAGCTGCTTGAAGCAGTGGATCATCTCCCGCTGGCGCTGCCCCTCCGGAAGGTGGATGGCCTCGCGGAGCCGGCGGAGAGCCAGATCCAGAAGCATCGGGTCGTGCGGGAACTGGAGCGCCTCGAAGACCTTCGCATGGGCATCCGACTTCCCCTGCTCACTGTCGGTGAAGAGTTCCTCGAAAAGCTTTTCCCCAGGGCGCATGCCGGTGAACCGGATGTCGATATCAACCCCGGGATCGAGCCCGGAAAGCCGCGCCATGTCCATGGCCATGTCCATGATCCGCACAGGGTCGCCCATGTTGAGGACGAAGGTCTTGCCGGTCTCACCAAGGACCCCGGCCTGGAGCACGAGCTGGCTGGCCTCGGGGATGGTCATGAAATACCGAGTCATGTCGGGGTGGGTGACGGTGATGGGGCCTCCGGTCCGGATCTGGTCGCGGAAGATGGGGATCACGCTGCCTCGGCTGCCGAGGACGTTCCCGAACCGGACGCTCACGAATCTACGGCCCGCGGGAGCCTCCTCGGCCGCCTGCAGCACCAGGGATTCCGCGATCCGCTTCGACACGCCCAGCACGTTCGTGGGATTCACGGCCTTGTCGGTGGAGATGTTCACGAAGATCCGCGTATCGCCGGCCAACGCGGCCCTCAGCACATTGAGCGTCCCGAAGACATTGTTCTCGATGGCCTCCTCGGGGTTCCGCTCGAGGAAGGGGACATGCTTGTGTGCCGCCGCGTGGAAGACGATCTGCGGATTGCAGGCCTCGAAGGCCCGCTGCAGCCGGAGCGTGTTGCGGATGTCGCACAGTTCCACGGCGAGGTTCAACCCAGGGAACCGCTGGTGCAGTTCCCGCTCCACCTCCCAAAGGCTGTTCTCCCCGCGTCCCAGCAGCACCAGGCGACCCGGCCGGAAGGGGGCCACCTGTCGCGCCAGCTCGCTGCCGATGGAGCCGCCCGCGCCCGTGATGAGCACCACGGAGCCTTCCACCTCCTGGCTGATGGCACCGAGATCGAGGATGACGGGCTCCCGCCGCAGGAGGTCCTCGATGGCGATATCACGGAGTTCTGGTTTCCAGGGGCGGTCTCCGATGAGGTTGGAGATGCCGGGGACGGTCTTCACCCGGACGCCCTCGGCTTGGAGCATCTGGCTCAGCTCCTTCAGCTTGGCCCCCGGTGCGCGCGGCATGGCCAGGATCACCTGGGTGGCATTGCGCTCTTTCAGGAAGACGGGCAGAAGCTGGCTGTGTCCCAGCACGGGAATGCCGTGGATCCTGACTCCCTGCTTTTCGAGGGCATCGTCCACGAAGCCCACCACCTCGCATTGAAGCTGGGGATTCGCGCGCAGCTCCTGGCAAAGCGTCGCTCCCGCCCGGCCCGCGCCGACGATGAGCGTCCGGTACACTTTCAGCTCGCCATTCCCGGAGCCGCCCGATGTTTCCCGGGCAGCGTATCTGCGCCGCGAAAGGCGCTGGTAGTAGGCCACGAAGGCGATCCGCAAGGTAAGCCACATGGGGCAGGTGATAAGCCCGGCGACCAGAAGCAGGCTGTGGGACTCGAGATCGAGCCCCAGCCGATCCCGGAAAGCCGAGGCCAGGGTGATGGAGGCCACCATGATCACGGTCCCGAAGATGAAGGACTCGGCCTCTTCGATGGCCAGAAGGCGGAAGTGCTGGCCGGTGTAACGGAACGCGAGGTTCACGATCATGGCGAAGGCGGTCCAGGACAGGGTGCCGTACAGGGTTGGCAGGTCCTGGCGGACCAGGCTGCTGGCCACGATCCAGGCCATGGCCGCTACACATCCGTCCAGAAACAGCTTGCAGCCCTGCCGGACGGCGGGACGTTTCAGGAGGGCGAAGGGTCCGGGCGCCTCGATTTCCTGGGAGTAATGGGTATTCGCACGCATGGCAGACTCGTAATGAAGGATTTTAACAATAGTCCTCTTTTAGCTGTAAGCAATATGTTAAAATAAATGGTTATCCAAAGGTTGCCAAGCCAGGTTCAGGGGACAGTCACGTCCCAGGCCTCCCAGGCTCCCCTGGCTGTCTCGGAGGCCCACAGCCGCCGGTTCGAGTCCAGGTGGCCCGGAATGCCCACTGTGTGGGGGTTCCATGGGGGGAGGCTCCCTATGGGGAGGTCTCGACCCATCCGGACCGGACTCGAACCGGCCGCAGTCCGCTCTGCGGTTTGCCGGTCTTGCTCCCGGCCCTCCGCCGGAGGGCCTCCGCAAGAACTCGCTCTTTGCCGGGGCCCGATTTCGCAGGGTTCCCCGAACCCTGCTGCGTCACCCGGCGGTCGCGACTGTCGCCGGTTTGGGGCCTGGCCGAAAATCCCGACCCACCCAGACCGGACTCGAACCGTCCGCAGCCCGCTCTGCGGTCTGCCGGTCTTGCTCCGACAGCGCCCCGCGCTGTCTCCGCGAGCCCACTGTCGCCGGTTCGAGTCCAGGCGGTCCCAGAATGAAAAAGCCCCCATACGGGGGCCTTTTCATTCTGGGGCGGCTGACCGGACTCGAACCGGCGACACCTGGAATCACAATCCAGTACTCTAACCAACTGAGCTACAGCCGCCGTTGGACCACCCAGATTATCCTGGGCAGTTCGGAAAGGCCAGCGGGAACCTTCGGGGGGCTGCGGTCATCGAAGACATGCCGGGGATCCGGCGGAGTGAGGGATTGCATGAATCGTCAGGTGAAGCAGGTTCTGGGGTTGTCGGCCTTCGCGGCCGGGTGCATGGCCCTGGGGATGGGGCTCAGCCACGGCTGGCAGGCCCAGGCACAGGAAGAGAAGCCTGTGCTGGTGGATGTGAAGGGGATCGACCATCTGCCCCCCATCGCCGAGGTGGCCGAGAAGCTGAACCCCACGGTGGTGGCCATCACCAACACCAGTTTCGTGAAGAATCAGCGCTTCGAGCACCCCCAGATCGGGGGCGAGGACTTCTTCGACTTCTTCTTCGGTCCTGGCGGACCCCAGCAGCGACGGACGCCCCGGGGCGGGAACGAGGGCGAGCAGCGGGCGGTGTCCGGCGGCTCGGGCGTCATCATCTCCCCGGCCGGCGAGATCCTCACGAACTATCATGTCATCGCGAGCATGGGCGGCAGCGACAACGCGCTGGAGGTGAAGACCTCCGACGGCCGCAGCTTCAAGGCCACCGTGCTGGGCAAGGACAAGGAACTGGACATCGCGCTCATCAAGATCGATGCGGCGCATCTGCCGTTCGCCAAGCTGGGTGATTCCGATTCCCTGCGCATCGGCGAATGGGTGGTCGCCATCGGCAATCCCTTCGGCCTGGAGCACACGGTGACCCAGGGCATCATCAGCGCCAAGGGCCGCAAGCTGGATACGGGCGTGAGCTCCTTCCTCCAGACCGACGCCGCCATCAACCGCGGCAACTCCGGCGGCCCGCTGCTCAACCTGAAGGGCGAGGTGGTGGGCATCAACACCGCCATCAACCCCGCGGGGCAGAACATCGGCTTCGCCGTGCCCATCAGCCAGGTGAACCGCATCATCAAGGACCTGCGCAGCGGCAAGCCCGTCAGCCGCGGCTATCTGGGGGTCGGTCCCACCGATCTGGACCAGGCCTACCAGGATGCCCTCGGCGTCAAGGAGGGCGTGGTGGTGAGCACCGTCGAGAAGGGCCAGGCCGCGGACAAGGCCGGCGTGCAGCGGCTGGATGTCATCACGGCCGTGGATGGCCACCCGGTGCGCAGCCAGGACGAGCTGGTGAGCGTGATCTCCAGCCGCCGGGCCGGCGAGACCATCAAGCTGTCCATCTGGCGTGATGGCAAGACCCTCGCCCTCACCGTCACCCTGGGCGACCGCAAGGCCCTCGAAGCCCAGCGCCGGGGCGAATCCGGCGAGGAACCCGAGGATGAGAGCGGTCAGAAGCCCCAGGGGGATGTGAAGAGCGTCAATCTGGAGAAGCTCTACGGCTTCACGGTGGAGCCCATGGATGTGAAGCACCGGCTCAAGGGCGTGGTGGTGACTTCGGTCGATCCCCGTTCCCCCGCGGCCGAGCGCGGCATGGCCCCCGGCATGGTCATCACCGAGGTGGGGCGCCAGCCCGTGAACAGCCTGGCTGAGTTCAACACCCAGGTGAAGAAGGCCGGCGGCCGGACCCTGCTGCTCTTCATCCAGAGCCCCAACGGGGCCCAGAAGGTCACCCTGGCCATCCCGCCCCGCTGATCCGGCCCAAATCCTTTCCCGAAGCCCCGGCCTGCCGGGGCTTCGGCCGTTCAGGGTAAACTCTCAGGTTCAACCAGGGTAAGGATCGACCATGGGCCTACGCCTCCTTCTTGTGGACAGCGACCGGAGCTTCCTCAAGGAGCATCAGGTCAGCCTGGAAGCGGCCTTCGATCTGGAGGTGGCCAAGTCGCCCGAGGGCGTGGCCGCCCGCCTGGAGCAGGGCCACTTCGCGGCCGTGCTCATCTGCGTGGAGGTGGCGGACAACAAGGGGTACGCCCTCTGTTCCACCCTTCGCAAGCACCCCGCCCTGAGCGGCCTGAAGATCGCCCTCATCAGCGCCAAGGCCACGGAGGAGGAGTACCGCCGGCACCGGAGCCTCAAGGGCCGGGCAGACCTCTACCTGAACAAGCCGATCGCTCCCAGCGCCCTTGTGGCCGCCCTGTCACCCCTGGTGCCCAGCCGCACGGTGGACCCTGACAACCCCCTGGGTGATCTGGGGGACACCGAGCTTGGCGATGATTGGCTCGATGTGTTGAAGGGGCCTGCCGTGGCTCCGGCAGCCGCCTCGGCCCCGCCTCCGCCCGCTCCCGCCTCGCCGGCGCCCGTCGTCCCAGCCATGGGTCGCCTGGAGAATCCGGAAACCAGGGCCACGGCGCCCACGGACACCCCCCGCGCCCGGCTTCTGGAGGCGCAGATCGACGCCCTCCGCGATGAACTGCGCTCGAAGGACCAGCGCCTCCGCGAAGCCGAAGGCGAGCTGCAGCGGCGGATCGGGTCCACTACCCTGAATCTGGATGAGGCGGCCGCGGCCAGCCGCGAGGCCCAGGCCCTGAAGACCAGGTTGGCCGAGGCGGAGGCGGCCCTGGCCACACGGGACCGGGAATTGGCGGACCACAAGGAGAAGTCCCACGTCCTGCAGCTCAACCTGGCGGGCCTCGAGGTCGCCATGCAGGGGCAGGAACGGGATCTGACCGAGCTCGGCGCCCGCCTGCGGCAGGCCGAGGCCGAGTTCGAAGCCAGCCGTATCCGGATCCAGGAGGGGGAGCAACAGATCCAGACCCTGCACGAGCAGCTCCAGGAGCGCCAGGAAGAGGTCACCCGGCTGACGGTCCAGGTTGGGGGGCTGCATCAGCGGCTCGATGAAAGCACCGTCCAGCATGATGGAGAACGGCTGGAGCTGATGAACGGGCTGGACCAGAAGGATGCCGAACTGGCCCGTCTGGCGCAGTCGCTGGCGGAGCAGCGGGAGGCCCAGGCCGTCCTGGAGCGCGAGAAACAGGCCGCCTACGGCCAGCTTTCCGAGCATCGCGATCGCCTGCGGAACCTGGACACCCTGCTCCGGGAAGTCCAGGAACACCTGCGGCGCGGCTCCGACCTCGCGAAGGGCTGAGAGCCGGCATGTCCCTCCTCGCGGCCCTCATCTGCGTCGCCCTCCTCCTGGCCAGCGCCTTTTTCGTGATGGCGGAGTTTGCCGCCGTGCGCGTGCGGCCCACCCAGTTGGAGGCCCTGGCGGGCACCGATCCCCGGGCGGCCTCGGCCCTGGAAGTGCACCGAGGCCTGGGCCACCACCTCTCGGCCATCCAGGCGGGCATCGTGCTGTGCGCCTTGGCCCTGGGCGCCGTGGGTGAGGAGCTGTTCAGCCAACTCTTCCGGGGACTGTTCGGTCATCTGCCCTGGCCGGCCCTGGCCGCGCCCGTGAGTTCCGGCCTCGCCCTGCTGGTGATGACCACCCTGGATGTGGTGCTGGCGGAGCTGGTGCCGCGGAGCCTGGCCATCCGGGCCGCCCTGCCCTGGGCCTTGCGCACCGCCGCCCCCCTGCTGGCCTGGTCGCGCCTGGTGCGGCCCCTGACCTGGGTCCTCACTCGCCTGAGCCACCTGGTGCTGCGGGCGGTGGGCATCCACCCCGAGGCCGGGGTGGAGGACCTGCTCCCATCGGAGGCTGAGTTCCGCCGCATGCTCGAGCAGAGCCAAGCCGAGGGCCACCTGGACCTGGACCGCAAGGAGCTCATCGAGAACCTCTTCGACTTCAGCCGTCGCACGGTGAAGGAGATCGCCGTGCCCCGGGCCCAGGTGGTGTTCTTCGACCTGCACCAGAGCCTGGAGGCGAACCTCACCCTGGCCCGCACCACCATCCACACCCGCATCCCCCTGGTGGAGGGCGACCTCGACCATGTGGTGGGGGTCGTCCACCTCAAGGAACTGCTCTGGGCCATGCAGGACGGCCCCGCGCCGGTGGACCTGCGGGCCCTGGCCCGCCCAGCCTTCTTCGTGCCGGAGATGAAACTCATCCAGGGCCTGCTGCTGGAGTTCCAGCAGCGCAAGCAGCATCTGGCTCTGGTGGTGAACGAGCACGGCGGCGTGGATGGCCTGGTGACGCTGGAGGACGTGCTGGAAGAACTGGTCGGCGAGATCCAGGACGAGTTCGACCGCGAGGCCATCCAGCTGCGGAAGACGCGCGGCGGGGCCTGGCTGGCCCAGGGCAACGTCATGCTGGAGCAGCTGGTGGATCATCTGCACCTGGATCTGGTGGCGGAAGCCGGGTCGGTGAGCCTGGGCGGCTTCTTCCAGGAGCGCCTGGGCCGCGTGTTGCGTCCCGGCGACGAGCTGCGGCTCCAGGGCTGGCGCATCCGTGTGCTGTCCATGCGCGGCCTGGCGCCCGGCCAGTTCCTCCTGAAGGCCCTGCCACCGGAGCCCGGCCTGGAGGGCAGGGCGCTGGAAGACGGCGATGCCTGACGCCCTGGAGGGCTTTCTCCTGGCGGCAGGCCTGGGCACCCGCATGGGGGCCTTGAGCGCCTGCCTGCCCAAGCCCGCCTGGACGCTTCGGGGAAAACCCCTGCTCCAGTGGGGGGCCACGGCCCTGCGACAGGCCGGCGCGCGCAGCCTGGGCTGCAACGCCCACCTGCTGCCGGAGCGCCTGCGGGGCGTGGCTGAGGGCATCCAGGTCTTCGATGAACCCGACCTGCTGGGCAGCGCCGGGGGCCTGCTGCACGCTCGGGGTCGCGTAGCTTCTGAGCTCCTCACCTGGAACGCGGACATCTGGGCCGACGAGGTGCCCTTCGAGCTCCTGCGCGCGCG
Organism: Geothrix campi; assembly: GCF_024609265.1. Lineage (GTDB taxonomy): Bacteria > Acidobacteriota > Holophagae > Holophagales > Holophagaceae > Geothrix > Geothrix campi. Next base: position 115,966 of record NZ_JANHMP010000004.1, read on the forward strand.
GCACCGCGAAGCCGGGGCCACGCTCAGCTGGTTGCTGGTGCCCCATCCCGGCGGCCCCTGGAATCCGGTGTGGATGGATCATGAAGGCCGCGTGCTGCCCAAGGGCGTGACGGGCCCCTGGGGGCCCTACCACTTCACAGGCGCCGCCGCCTGGTCGCCGGAAGCCCTGGCGCTGCTGCCCGAGGGCCCCAGCGAAGTGAACGAGCTGCGGTCCCGCCTGGCGACCCTCCCCGTGGGCCACCTGGGCGTGGTGGCGGAACCCTTCCCCTGGCGGGAAGTGGGTACGCCGGATTCCCTCATCGAGGCGGCCGCGGAGGTGGCCCCGGAACAGGAGGGTCGCCTGCCGGGCTGCTACCTCCATCCCACGGCACGGCCGGGCGGACGCCTCGCACGCTGCGTCCTGGGCCCGGGCGCTGAGCCGCCGCCCGCCATCACGGATGCCGACGCCCTGTGGTTCGAGAACGGCGGAAACCAGGTGCGGCTGGGGCTTTAAAGAACTCCGCGAAGGAAACCCACATGAAAGGTTCGCGCGCTTCGGCCTTGCTTCATTCCCTTCCCGGCATCGGCTTTGCCGATACGCGAGACAAGGGAACGTCTCGTGGAGGTTCTTTTTATTCCTGGGGATAGGATTACCCTGGAGGGATGGACCCCCGCCTCGCCCGCGCCCTTGAGCGTTGGAACCTGGCCGATCCCCGCCCGCTGGCGGGGGACGCCGGGGCGCGGCAGTACACCCGCGTGGCCCATCCCCAGGTGGGCTCGGCCCTGGTGGTGCTGCACCCGCTGGATACCCCGGAGAAGACCGACGACAGCTATTTCGAGTTCCGGGCCCTCCAGGCCTACCTGGACCCCGTGCTGCGAGTGCCCACCATCCTCCAATCCGACGATGGGGACCGCTGCCTGCTGGTGGAGGATCTGGGCGACACCTCCCTGGAACGGCGCCTCGTGGAGCATCCCGAGGAGGAGATGACCTGGGCCCACCAGGCGGGCTGGCTGCTCGCCACCCTGGCGGGGCCACTCACCCTGGGCGCTCCGGCGCATGCCTTCTTCATGGGGCGGGCCTTCGATCAGGCCAAGTTCCAGTTCGAGTGGGACTACTGCCGCACGAACTTCTTCCAGGACTTCCTCCAGAAGGATCCGCCCCGCTGGCTGGACCGCATGATGGAGGAGGCCCACGCCAGCCTGGAGACCCGGGCCCACTTCTTCGCCCACCGCGATTTCCACGTGCGCAACCTCATGGTCCACGGCGACCGGCTGGTGGTCATCGACTTCCAGGATGCCCGTCGCGGCGCGGCCACCTACGATCTGGCCAGCATCCTCTACGACGGCTACTGGGACTGGTCCCGGGAGGCCGGGCGGGCCCTGGTGGGGCCCCTGCAGAACGAACTGGGCTGGAACCACGAAGCGCTGCTGGAGGAGCTGAACCTCAGTGCCCTCCAGCGCAACCTCAAGGCCCTGGGTACCTTCGGCCACCAGATCGTCCACCGCCACAAGGCCCACTTCGCCCCAGCCATCCCCCGGACTCTGCGCCACCTGCGCGGTCACTTCCAGCGCATGAATCACCAGGATGGAGTCCTCGCCGCCGAGCACATGCTGCGCCTAGCCGAGGATCGGTTGCTGAAAGGGTGACGACCCAGGCTGGAGGCTGGGCCCGGCCGAGGGCTCGTACCAGTTGCGCAGGATGGTCCCTTCAGCGCCGGGGAGAAACGGGCTTGTATGCCACCAGGCGAATGGCAAGAGCTTCTTCGAGCAAAGAAAAATGCATGAAGGCTGGCAGTAGTCTGAATATAAATTCGGCAGTGGTTCCGACTTGATAAAATAAATTTGTCGGTCTTTTAGGCAACCATGGAATGGTTTTTAGCCAGATCACGATTCTGAATTTATTAAATCCAATGGTTTTCATCAAACCTACCACCTCTTTATAGGTGGATTCATTCAGGTGGAATCCCAAAGCTTTTTTCGCACCTGGGAATTCCGTCTTGGTGATGTCATGCGGCCCAGTGAGCCTGTTTGGCATTTGGATAAAGTACCTTCCACCAGGCTTCAGGATCGAGAAGGCCTGATATAAATGCTCTTTTGCATCCTCCGGGTGTAGGTGCTCCAGCACATCAATGCAAGTGCACATATTGAAACTATCTGGTGTGAAATTATCAACCAAATCTGTCGCTGAAATCTGTTTGAACTCCACATTTTCCAGCCCCATCCGCGATGAAACTTCTCGCGATTCCCTGATGCCGCTGGTGGACACCTCTATGCCAACCATGGACTCAACCTGAGGTGAAAGCATAAAGCAGGTGTATCCACGGCCGCAGCCAACCTCCAGGACACGATCATTCTTGTCCACGAATTTGGCAATCAAGGCGACCGTTTTTTTCGAAGTACCTGCCGTACGATCTTCGGGCCTGTCGCTCTTGAACCGTTCGACTGCCAATTCCGAAACGGCTGAATAAGCCTCTGTATATAGAGCTTTCCGATCATGAGCCGGGCATTCGCGCAGCCGTTTGGCATACTCAAACTCCAAGGCCTTCCAGCGGGTCCTGATCTCTGGTTCCATGGCCTGGGTTGCAGGACTCTCTGTTGAAGACATGAATGACTCGTCAACCTGTGTCACAATCCACCATCCTCTACTTCCAGATGTATGTTAATTGTGCCGTAACAGTCATTATTCTCTGGCGCCAGGGTGCATGCACACCCATATTCTTAAAATAAGAACGCCGACTATGGCATGAGTATAGGTTTGACGCCATCGTCGGCAAGGTGAAAGCAAAGGATCTGGGCATGTGCTATCCGAACCTAGGGTCCCCCAAGTTCAAGCAAGGGGGTCTCCGTGAGCCGCCTTCCCGGCCGCCAAATCTGCACCTGAGGCCACTTGCGGTCGCAAGCGACCCCAGCGGCTATTAAATTCGTTTGGAGTCACTTTTCTTATGGGTCACGAAGAGGAATTTGTGAAGGCCTTCATCACGTCTGAAAAACGGGCGCGATGGGTCCAATTCCTATCCAGCCCAAAGCGAAGGAGGGAGATTCTTGCCCGCCTGAACCACCATCTTCCGTTCCTCCCGGAGTTCGGGACCGAGATTCCTGGCCATCAGGATTTCCCCGCCGAACTTGAAAAGCTGCTCAGGGCGAAGGGTGCTGGGCCCACCTGCCACGTGCTGGTGGACGGCTTGAAGATCGATGGCCTGGAACTGGCGCTTTCGAAGGCGCTCCACGAGATCTGCATGCATGGGTCCGGCGCCGTGCTTTCCTGCATACCGGGCCGCCTCGCCTACTACAGGCCCGAGTCCCCGGGGCGCGGCATCATCCTGGAGCGGCCTCCACGGTGAGCCCACTCCCTGGTTTACCCCGGCGTGGGTAACGGCCTGCCTTGTTCCCCTAGGCCGAGGGGGCACGGGTACGCGGGTTCGCCCGGTTCCGGGCCGGGCGGATTTGACCATTGGGGCCTCAGAAACGACCGTTCGGTTGTTTCTGCCAACATCCGGTCCGAACCGGTGTTGTATGGGTGATTCCCATAGGATCCGGGTTCGCGGGCCCCTCTGGCCCGGTCCCCACCCCAACCCCAGCGGCTCGGAACCTGCCGACGCCGCTCCTCCGTTCCCGGCGCCATCGCGCGGTCCGACCGACTTCTTCCGCCAGGCCGTCCACCCTCGCAGGAGTAACCATGGCTCTCGTCATCAGCACCAAGAACGCTTCAGCCCTTCTGGCTGCAATCAAGCAGGCCATCGATGACAACGAAATAGACAGCTGGACGTACGACAAGAACGGGGATTTCACGCATACGCCAAGCCAATGGAGGAATCTGGCACGACTTCATCCTATTGTTGATATCAATGCGCTTAAATTTGGAATCATCGGCCATAAGGATACCGTGTTGTCCCGGGCGACCTACTGCGCGTACCACGGGCGATTCACGGAAATGCTGCTCGCGCACTTCGCCAGCAAGGTGCCCAGCGTCGGTGCCACCAGCAAGCCGCTTTCAGCAGTGGACTTCGTCAATGACCTGGGCTGACCTCCCGGTCGCCTCGGCTCGGACCGACGCCACCCGGGATCGTGTTCCATTCTCCAGAGTTCCCCGTCTCCTCCAGGTTGGGCCGTCGGCAAACCCGGCTGGCGCCTTCATCCAGTCCCTCTCCCCTGGTGGTCCATGCTCCTCCTCGCCCATATCGTGATCGCCCTCGTGGCGCTGCTGCATGTCTGGTTCCTGGTGCTGGAGGTGGTCCTCTGGGAGAAACCGGTCGGGTTGCGCGCCTTCGGGCAGACGCGGGAGATGGCCGCGGCGTCGAAGGTGCTGGCGGCGAACCAGGGGCTGTACAACGGATTCCTGGCCGCGGGCCTGGTCTGGGGGCTGTGGCTCGGTCCCGGTGGGCTGGGAGTGAAGGTGTTCTTCCTGGGCTGCGTGCTGGTGGCCGGGATCTTCGGCGGGCTCACCGCCAGCCGGAAGATCCTCCTGGTTCAGGCCCTCCCGGCGGGGCTGGGCCTGGTCCTGACGTGGGCGGCCCGGGGCTGACCGGATCGCCAAAGGTGGCATCCACGATTAAATCGTTGTCTCCCATAAATTAGGCTGTTGTTGATCCAGGTGGGGCGGGAGCCCGGGTCGCGCGGTAGCATGGGGGCGCAACCCCATCTGAGCCCGGCCCCGAGGACATCCATGTCGCTCCGTACGCTCTTGAACAAGCTGACCTCCCCGCGCCCATCGACCTCGGCGGGGAACTGGGGAGCGCCGCGGGTACTGGATCGGGGCCTGGTGGGCCGGCCGCAGATCGCCATGGACGACCACGGGAACGCCATGGCGGCCTGGCACCACCGCGGCCAGGCCGACGAGGGTGTCTACATCTGCCGCTACTACGCGGACCAGCGGAGCTGGGACGTGGTCCCCCGCCGCCTCGACAGCGCCCGCACCCAGGCCCACGCCCCCGAGATCGCCATGAACGTCCGGGGGGAGATGGCCGTGGTGTGGCAGGAGCAGGAGGGCCCGCAGGCCCGGATCTGCGCCCGGCACATGCTCGGCTCGGCGGAGACCTGGGTGCCCTATCCCTTGACCCTCCAGGCCATGCCCGGCGAAGTGCACAGCCTGCATACGGCCATGGACCTTGCCGGCAACATCCGCGCGGTCTGGTGCCTGGGTCAGCCCGGGGAGTACCGGGTCTACACCTGCGGCTACCAGGCGGAAAACGGTGCCTGGGACCCGCAGCCCCTTTCCCTGGGTGATCCCTCGCCCTCGCCGCTCTTCCCCCAGCTTGCGGTGGATCGCGGCGGGCAGGGCCTGGCGGTGTGGTGCGAGGAGCGGGCCGGAGGCGGGGGCCACCGCATCGTGGCCTGCCACTACGATGAGGGAGGCCAGTGCTGGAGCGACCGGCCGACACTTGTGGCCGAGGGGCACGCGGCCTACCTCCGCATGGCGCTCGATGGCCGGGGCAATGCCGTCGTCCTCTGGGTGGAGGAAGGCGAGGCCGGCATCCGGACGCTCCATGCCAGCCACCTGAACGGGCGGACCATCGAATGGGCCCCGGCCCCCAGGCTCACCACGGGCCGCGCCATCCTCTGGCCCCAGGTGGGCCTCGACGGGCAGGGGCGGGCGCACGCCGTGTGGCGCCAGGAATCCGCAGGCACGATGAAGCTCTTCACCAAACGTTTTGCCGCGGGCCAATGGGACGAGCACCGCACGCCCCTGGTGGAGGACCTGGGCCAGAGCCGGTCCCATGCCTTGTCCGTGAATGCCCAGGGGCACGCGCTGGTGGTCTGGTCGCAGATCCAGGAGGCCCAGTCCTCCATCTGCCTGCGCCGCTTCAACGGTGCGACCTGGAGCACTCATCCGGTCCTGCTGGGGGCCCCGGGCCGGAAGGAGATCCAGGATCCCGGCGCCGTGCTCACCCCCGGTGGCCATGTCGCGGCCATCTGGCGGCAGGGCGATGCTGGCGATGCCGTCATCGTCAGCGCCGTGGGCCAGACCTAGCGAGCGGGAATCCGGGACCGTCTGTTTCCTGCGCTAGACTCTCCTTCATCCACCCCGCACCGGCCCGAGTCCCCGCGCCCCCGCGCCAGGGTTCGTCCACCCCCGGGGCAGCAGGAGGCGGTCATGGCATGGCGACGGACGCTGGGTGTGGTGGCGCTGCTGGTGGTGGCCGGAGGCGGCCTCCGGGCCCAGGCGCCGATGCTGCCGGCGGACCTGCCCAGTGAGGCGCCCGCCGAGTTCAAGGTGGCGTCCGAGAGCTGGGACCATGTGCGCCGCGAGGTGATGATCCCCATGCGGGACGGGGTGAAGCTCAAGACCGTCATCCTGATCCCAAAGGGCGCGAAGGACGCCCCCATCCTGCTGACGCGCACGCCCTACAACGCGGCAGAGCAGACGGGCCATACCGCCAGCCCTCACCTGGGGCCTGTGCTGCAGGGCTACGACAATGTCGCGGATCTCATCGTCGAAGGCGGCTACATCCGGGTGGTGCAGGACATCCGTGGAAAGTACGGGTCCGAGGGCGATTACGTAATGAACCGTCCCCTGCGCGGGCGCCTGAACCCCAGCGCCGTGGATCACAGCACCGACACCTACGACACCATCGACTGGCTGGTGAAGCACCTGCCGGAGAGCAACGGCCGCGTGGCGATCCTGGGGATCTCGTACGACGGCTTCCTGCCCCTGATGGCCCTGGTGGATCCGCATCCGGCCCTGAAGGCGGCCGTGCCCATGAACCCCATGGTGGACGGCTGGCGGGGTGACGACTGGTTTCATCACGGTGCTTTCCGCGCCCAGAACCTCAGCTACATCTACGAGCAGCAGGCCACTCGTGCCAACGACTTGAAGTGGTGGACCGGGTACCACGACGACTACGACTTGTTCCTGCGGGCCGGCTCCACCGGGGCGTTGGCGGCGAGCCGCGGCATGGACCAGCTGGGCTTCTGGCGCAAGATCACGGAGCATCCCGCCTACGACAGCTTCTGGCAGCAGCAGGCCATGGACCGCGTACTGGCCAGCCGGCCCCTGAGCGTGCCCATCCTGCTGGTCCACAGCCTCTACGACGCCGAGGACATCTATGGCGCCCTGGCCGTGTGGAAGGCGCTGAAACCCAAGGACACAGCCCATCACCTGGTCTACCTCGCCATGGGCCCCTGGAGCCACGGTGGCGAGATCGGCGAGGGCAGCGGCCTCGGGCCCCTGAAGTTCAACCAGGACACGGCCCTGCAGTTCCGCCGCGACATCCTGAAGCCCTTCCTCGACCAGCACCTGAAGGGCGCCGGCAAGGCGGACCTGCCCCCCGTGAGCGCCTTCGAGACCGGCACGAACACCTGGAGGAAGCTGCCGGCCTGGCCCGTGGCGGGCGAAGGCACCGCCGTCCGCGCCACCCCGTTCTACCTGGAGGCGGGGCTGAAGGTGTCCACCACCGCGCCGAAGGCTGGGGACGCCCCCTTCGAGGAGTACGTCTCGAACCCGGCGAAGCCCGTGCCCTTCCGCGCCCGGCCCATCCAGGCCGTGGGCTACGACGCCGCCCATACCTGGCCACAGTGGCTCACGGACGATCAGCGGGAGGCCTCCGGCCGCACGGACGTGCTGGCCTTCGTGTCGGAACCCCTGAAAGAGCCCCTGCGCATCGCGGGCGAGCCCGCGGCGAACCTGGTGGCGTCCACCAGCGGCACGGATTCGGACTGGGTGGTGAAGGTCATCGACGTCTACCCCGATGAGGTGGCTAGCCAGCCCTCGATGGGCGGCTACCAGCTCATGGTCTCGGCGGACATCTTCCGGGGCCGGTACCGCGAAAGTGTGGAGACCCCCAAGGCCCTGAAGCCGAACGAGCCTTTGGTCTATCGTTTCGCCCTGCCCGCGGCCAACCATGTCTTCCTGCCGGGCCACCGGGTCATGGTGCAGGTGCAGTCCACCTGGTTCCCCCTCTACGATCGCAACCCCCAGACCTTCGTGCCAAACATCTTCTTCGCCCAGCCCGGCGACTACCGGACCGCCACCCAACGCATCTACCATGCTCCCGGCCAGGCCAGCTGCGTGGAGCTGCCGGTGGTGAAGTAGCGACTTTCGACTACCGGCGCGCCAACAGTTCCGCCACGAAGGCTGGCACCAGTTCCGTGGCGGGACCGCTGCGGTGCTCCTGGAAGGCGTCCGCCACGCGGCTGGGTTCGAGGTTGAGTTCCACCGTGCGGGCCTCGGGCCCCACGGCCTCCACGAAGCCAGCGGCGGGGTAGACATGGCCGCTGGTGCCGATGGCGGCGAAGAGGGCGCAGCCTTCCAGGGCGCGGTAGATGCGCTCCATCTCGAGTGGCACTTCGCCGAACCACACGATGTGCGGTCGCAGCTGCCCGCGCCGGCAGGCGGGGCAGCGGCTGTCCGCGTCCATGTCGCCGGGCCAGTCTAGCACCGCGCGGCAGGCCAGGCAGCGGCCCTTGAGCAGCTCGCCGTGCATGTGCACCAGGTTCCGCGAGCCGGCGCGATCGTGGAGGTCATCCACGTTCTGGGTCACCAGGAGGACTTCCCCGGGCCTTTCGCGCTCCAACCTCGCCAGGGCCAGGTGGGCGGCGTTGGGTTGGACGCTGGGGAGGCTGCGTCGCCGCTCGTTGTAGAAGCGGTGCACCAGGGCCGGGTTGTGGTGGAAGGCCTCGGGGGTGGCCACGTCCTCGACCCGGTGGTTCTCCCATAGTCCGTTGGCGTCGCGGAAGGTGCGCAGCCCGCTTTCCGCGGAAATGCCTGCGCCGGTGAGGATCACAATCGAGGCAGCACGGGGGAGGGTCATGGCGGAGATCCTAGCGCTTTGGCGTCAGGTCCAGCGGCTGGCCGTCCACAGGGCCTGGCTTGAGACCCAGCTCCCGGGCCAGGGTGGGGGCCAGGTCCACGGTGCGGACGGGTTCCGGACGCTCGCCAGCCTTCCAGGGCCCCCAGAAGATCAGGGGTACACGACGGTCGTAGGCGTAGGGCGTGCCGTGGCCGGTGGGCCAGTCTGTGGGCGGCACACCGAAGACGGTCCAGGGCTTGAAGGCCACGAGGATGTCGCCGCTGCGCTCGGGACGGAAACTGCGGCGCAGCAGGACTCGCAGGCTGCTGTCCCGGGGGCTGGCCATAGCTGCAGGATCCGTGGCAGTCAGCTCCTCGGCGGTGAAGGCGTCGGCCACTTCGGGCCGAGCGCGCAGCCAGGTCTGGATCCGCGCCAGCACGGCCTTCCGATCCAGCCCGGCGGCCTTGAGGGCGGCCTCCTGCAGGTAGAGGTCATTGGGTTCCGGGGACTCCAGGAGGAGATCCGCATCCACCTTGAAGCTGGCCTTCAAGTCGGTGCGCAGCTCGTCCAGGAACTGGGGCGGGTTCACGCGTCGGGCGGGGAAGCCGCTCTCGGTCAGCGCCTCGGGGAGGTCCATGCCGCCGTGATCGGCGCTCAGCACCACCCAGGCTTTGGGGTCGCGACGGCGGACATCATCGAGTAGCCGGCCCACCGTGCGATCCAGGCGGTGGAGCTGGTCCCGCATCTCCGTGCCCAGGGTGCCGTAGCTGTGGCCGATGTAGTCCGTGGCGGAAAAGCTCACGGCCAGCAGATCCGTGGCCGGGCCGCGGCCCAGGTGTTCGCCTTCCAGCAGGGCCTCGGCGGCCTCCAGGGTGACCTCGTCGAGGAAGGGGGACTTGCGGAACCGACCCTCGAAGGTCTTGTCGAGGGGCATGCCCGCGCCCTGCACAAGGCGGGGAAGGGCGCCGTTGCGGATCACCTGGCCTGGAAAGGTCCAGCTGGCCACGCGGCCTTCGGGCGTGGTGGGCTCCTTGGCCCACAGCCAGCTCTGGGTGGCGAAGCGGCCCTTGAGGCCAGCATCGAAACGGACCAGCCACTCGGGCAGATGCGTGGCGTAGACGGAGGAACTGGTGAAGCCCGCGGCGCCCGTGAACCAGAACACGCCCGTGGGCTTGCGACCGGCCATGAGAATGGCGGCCCGGTCCTTGCCCGACACGGCGAAGGCACGGGCCCCAGGGACCTGGGCCTGGAGCCAGTCGCCGAGGCCGTCGCCGAGGAAGCGGGCGTTGGACGAACTGGCCTGGTCCGGAGCGTGCAGGGCCTTGGCGCCTCCATCTTCCACGCAGTACACCAGGCGGCTGGAGGGCCGGTCGAACCAGCGGTTCTCCACGATGCCGGTGCTCGCCGGGAAGCGCCCCGAGAGCAGCACCGAGTGGCCGGGGCCGGTTTCGGTGAAGCCGTGGTCGTGGTACGCCTCGGTGAAGAAGACCCCCTCCTGGCGGAGACGGGCCAGGCCGCCGGTCAGCTCGGGGCCGTAGGTCTGCATCAGCTCCGCGGAGAATTGGTCCACGGAGATCACCACCACGAGCCGGGGGCGGAGGATCGCGGGCTGGGCCTGGACAGGGGCCGGGAGGAGGATCTGGGTCAGGACAGGCAGGAAGGCGGGCAGGGATTTCATCAGAAGGTGATCCCCACGCCGAAGGTCCACAGGCGCTCGAACTCCTGGCCGTTGCCCTGGGCTGCGAAGTAGGTGCCAAGGTCGGAGGCGCTCCCGAGCTTCACGGGATGGTCCTTGCTGGTGGGCTGCTGGTAGCTGGCGGCCACATAGGGATGCACCAGCACCGAGGGGATGCGCCAACGGGCGCCCACCCGCAGCCAGGTGCGGCTGAGATCCTTGGCGCTGGAGGCTCCGGCCGTGTCCAGGGTGTAGCGCTGGAATCGCTGGATGAGGCCGATCTCACCGGCGATCCCCACGAAAGGCACCCACAGCTGGGCATTCAGCCCCAGGCCCACGCCTTGCTGCTTCAGCCGGGTGCCCTGGGTGGTGGTACCCGTGGCCAGGCTGCCGTCGGCGGAGAACTGGGAGTATTCAAGGCCGCCCTCCAGCTTCAGGAGGGGGCCCACCTGGAAGATCTGCCGGTTCGCGGTGGCGATGAAGCCCTTGCCCGTGTCGAAGTCCCCCGCCGCCAGGTCGCCCGTGCCGGAGATCAGGGTCTGGGGCAGGTTCTGGCCCGAAGGTCGGGGCAGTTCCAACCGCAGGTCCCACTGGGCACGCAGGGGCGCGGCCCCCAGGCTCAGAAGCGCGGCGATGAGGCAGACCGGCAGAGGAATGAGGCGCATCAAGGGCTCCGGCAAAACCCCGATCATACCCGCCGCAGGTTCCAGGTCCCCAGCGGCGTGTAGCCTCCCCCGGGCCGGCTTTCGAAGAGCACCAGCCGGTCTGCGGTGAAGGCGGCGGGTGGAGGAGGCGCGAAGGCGGTCATGGCTCGGGCCCGGCGGAACCGCGCCAAGGTGAGGTGGGGATGGAAAGGTTTCAGGTCAAAGGCTTCCCCGGCTGCCGTCAGGGCCCCGCGCAAGTCCGCGGCCAGGGTCTCCAGGGCCGGGCAGGGATCGAGCCCCAGCCAGAGGACCCGCACGGGATCGAGTTTCGGAAACCCGCCCAGCCCCGCCGCGCGGAGGCCGAAGGTCCCGTGGCGGTCGGCGACGGCGGCGGCGAGTCCCAGCAGGGTGGGCAGGGCCTCCACTGGGCGCTCCCCCAGGAAGGCCAAGGTCAGGTGCAGGCCTTCAGGCCGGGACCACCCTCGGGTCCCTGGCTGGGCGCGCTGCCAGCGGTCCAGGGCCTCCCGCAGCTCCGCGGGCAGCGGCAGGGCGAAGAAGAGCCTCAGGCCCCCACCTTCCACTTGATGCTGCAGCCCATGCTCGGATGCTGGACCTTCACGGGGCCTTCACCCGCCAGCACGCGCTCGAGGGCGACCCTCAGGTCCTGCCGGGTGACGTGGGCGGCGTCCTTCCAGTTGTCGTCCAGGCGGCCGCGGTAGGTGAGGCGGCGGTGGCCATCGTAGAGGAAGAAATCCGGCGTGCAGGCCGCACCCAAAGCACGGGCCACGGTCTGCTCCTCGTCCCAGAGGTAGGGGAACACGTAGCCCTTGGTCTGGGCCCGGACCCGCATGGCCTCGAAGCTGTCATCCGGATAGGTTTCCGCGTCATTGGGGTTGATGGCCACCACCGCGCAGCGCCCGGTGTAGATCCGGGCCAGCGTGTTGAGGCGGTCATCGACGGCCTGCACGTAGGGGCAGTGGTTGCACATGACCGTCACCAGCAGGGCGGGGCAGTGGAAATCGTGGAGCGACCAGAGCCGGCCGTCGACGCCCGGCAGCGTGAAATCCGGACAGGCCGTGCCGAGCGGGACCATGGTGGATTCCGTCAGGGCCATGGGGACCTCCGGGAGGTTCCTTCATCGTACGCCTGGGGGCAAGCGGGGCCGCCCGCAGTCATTTTTTTGACTTGACCGCTTCCGGCCTGCCTCTAGGCTGGTTTCAACCAAGGAGCCCATGACTCTGCTGCCGCGCCTTCACTGGTCCACCCTCGGGGACGATACCGGGGGGCTGGAGCATCGGTGGGCGGCGCACTGGGAGGTCACGGTGGATCGCGGCGCCGCGCCGGCGCTGCCGCCCCGGGACGTCGATCTGTGGGTGATCAGCGCCCGCGGCGCCTGGCCGCCGCCAGAGATGAACCGGATGATGGCCGAGGTGGCGGCCCTGCCCATTCTGCTGGGGCTCAAGGCCGATGCCGCGCCCATGGACGCCAAGGCCCTGTCGGATTGGGGGGAGCTTGGCTCCGTGCGCTGGGGCGTGCTGGGCCCCGAGCCCCCCATGCCAGGTCTGCGCCCGCGCTCGGGCAACACCACCCAGCTGAGCGCCTCGCAGGCGCTGGCTTTCGGCCTCATCGGCACCAGCCCCGCCATGCAGGAGGTGCTGGCCCGGGCCCGCAGCGCCGCCGCCACGCGAGCCACGGTCCTGCTGCTGGGCGAGAGCGGCACCGGCAAGGAGGTCATCGCCCGGGCCATCCATCGCATGAGCGCCGACGCTGGTGAACCCTTCGTGCCCGTCCATTGCGGCGCCATCCCCGAGAACCTGCTGGAATCCGAACTCTTCGGCTACAACAAGGGCGCCTTCACGGACGCCCGCAAAGACACGCCGGGCAAGTTCCGCGAAGCCCAGGGCGGCACCATCTTCCTCGATGAAGTGGGCACCATGCCGCTGGGCGCCCAGGTGCGCCTGCTGCGGGTGCTGCAGGAGCGCGAGGTGCAGCCTCTGGGTGGCGGCGCGCCCGTGAAGGTGGAGGTGCGCGTGGTGACGGCCTCCAATGTGGACTTGTGGAAGAAGGTCCAGGACGGCAGTTTCCGCGAGGACTTGTTCTACCGCCTGGAGGTGGTGCCCATCACCATGCCGCCCCTGCGGGCGCGACGGGAGGAGGTGCCCTTCCTGGCCCAGCACTTCCTCAACCGCAAGGCCCGCGAACACGGCCTCTACCCCAAGGCCCTGCATCCCAGCGTGGATCCCCTGCTCATGGCGCTCCCCTGGCCCGGCAATGTCCGCCAGCTGGAGAACGCCATCGAGCGCGCCATCGTGCTGTCGGGCACGCGTCCGGTGCTCACGCGGGAGGATTTCGCCTTCCTCGCGGAGCGCATGGGGGCACCCGCGGAACGGATGCCAGAGGCGCCCGCCACCGACGGCGCGCCGAAGCCGGAGTTCGCGCCCCTGCCCGGCAGCGCCTTCGCACCGATGCCGACCAGCGCCTTCTCCCCGACGCCTCCGGCAGCCTTTGGCATGGACCTGCCGGCCGAGGGCATGGACCTGAACCAGGTGGTGTCCGACATGGAAAAGACGCTCATGCTCCAGAGCCTCGCCATCACCCGCGGCAACAAGAAGCGCGCCGCCGATCTGCTGGGCCTGAAGCGCACCACGTTCCTGGAGAAAATGAAGCGGTTGGACCTCGAGGACGCGGACAGTGCCGAGGCGGCGGAGGCCTGAGCCGCCCCTGTTAACCTGAGGGGATGACGGACGCGACGCATCTGAGGTGGAAGCTGGAGGTCCCCGACCCCCAGGAAGAGGCGCTCTGCGCCTGGCTGGAGGCGCTGGGATCGTCCGCCTTCTATCGCGAGGCCGACCCCCCCCGGGCTTGCTACGCCTACTTCCCCCCGGACCAGGCGCCCCCGGAACCCTCGGGCCTGACCGACTTTCCCGGCGTGCACCTGCTGGAGGCGGAATCCTTCGGCGACGAGGACTGGCTGGCCAAGAGTCGCGAGGGCTTCGGCGCCTTCGATGTGGGTGCGCGTTTCCATGTGCGCCCCCTCTGGGACGAGACCCCCGGCCCGGCGGAGCGCATGGACCTGGTGGTGAACCCGGGCCTGGCTTTCGGCACCGGGGGTCACGAGACCACGCGCCTCTGCATGGAGCTCTTGGAGGAACTTGCCACGGCAGGCCGGCTGCAGGGCCCCATCCTCGACATCGGCGCGGGCACGGGCATCCTCTCCCTGGCGGCCTTCCTGCTGGGTGGGCGGAACCTCACGGCCTTCGATATCGACCCAGACTGCGGCCCGGCCATGACTGAACTCATGGAGCTGAATGCCCACTTGTTGAAGGGTGCGGCACCCTACGAGAGCTTTGTCGGGACGCTGGATCATCCGAAGGTGCAGGGCCCCTACGCGGGCCTGCTCGCCAACATCCTGCTGGAGACCATCCAGGAGCTGCTGCCGCGCATGGCCGACGTGGCCGCCCCCGGCGGCTGGCTGGTGGCCAGCGGCATCCTGGCGGAGCGCACGGACGAAGCCCTGGTGAGCCTCGCGTCCCATGGCTTCAGGCCCGAGAAGGTGCTGAAGGAAGGCGAGTGGATCGCCGTGCTGGCGGTGCGGGAATCATGAGCCGCGCCGACCGCCCCATCGGGGTCTTCGATTCGGGCATGGGCGGGCTCACCGTCATCCATGCCCTGCGCCAGCTGGTGCCCCAGGAGGAGCTGGTCTACCTGGGCGACACGGCGCGACTGCCGTACGGCAGCAAGAGCCACCACACCATCGAGCGGTACACGCTCCAGATGGGCGAGCTGCTCCAGCGCCACGACCCCAAGCTCATCGTCATCGCCTGCAACACGGCCAGCGCCCATGGCCTGCCGGCGCTCCAGGCCGTGAGCCCCTGCCCGGTGATCGGCGTCATCGAGCCGGGCGCCGAAGCCGCCGCGGCGGTGCCCGGCCCCGTGGGCGTCATCGGGACGCTGGCCACGGTGGGGAGCCGGGCCTATGAGACGGCCATCCTGCGCCGCGATCCCTCGAAGATCATCCACAGCGCGGCCTGCCCCTTGCTGGTGCCTCTGGCGGAGGAGGGCTGGTTCGACGATCCCGTCACCGACACCATCTGCCGCCGCTACCTGGATCTGCTGCCCCCCGAGGTGAAGACCGTCGTGCTGGGCTGCACCCACTACCCGACCCTGCTGCCCAGCCTGGAGCGCTGCCGCCCCGGCACCCTCTGGATCGACAGTGGCCGGGTCACGGCCAAGGCCGTGGACCGCCTGCTGCAGGGCACCCTGGGCTACCGGACCGCCAGTGCGCGCGGCGAACTCCGCGTCCAGCTCACCGACGCCAGCAGCCGCCTGAAGGAAGTCGGCAGCCGCTTCCTGGAAGAGGCGCTGGGAGAGGTGGAAGTGGTCGACATCTAGGCGGCGGGGGAAATGGAATGACCATGCAGCTCACGATCCGCGACCTTCGGCCCGAGGAGTCCGACGCCCTCGGCCGACTCCTGGTCGAGGTGTATTCGAACCTGGACGGGTTCCCGACCCCGGAGGAGCAGCCGCGCTATTACGAGCTGCTCGCGAACATCGGGCGCTTCACCGAAAAACGGGACACGCGGGTGCTCGTCGCGCTCTCCGACGAGGGTGAACTGGTCGGTGGCGTCGTCTACTTCGGCGATATGGCCGAGTACGGATCGGGCGGAACCGCGACCATGGTCAAGGACGCGTCCGGCATCCGCCTGCTGGGCATCAGTCCCAAGTTCCGTGCCATGGGAGCGGGCAGGCAGCTCACCAATGCCTGCATCAGGCTGGCGCAGGAGAAAGGCCACTCCCAGGTCATTCTGCACACGACGCAGGCAATGCGGATTGCGTGGGGACTCTACGAGCGCCTGGGGTTTGAACGGTCCGAGGATCTCGACTTCATGCAGGGCGAGTTGCCGGTGTACGGCTTCAGGCTCTCCTTGGCGGGGAAATGAGGTCACGGTCCTTCCGGGGAGGCCCTCTCCATGCTCTCCGTGGATCTTGGTGCCCTCTGGGTTCCAGCCTTCCCGAACGCTAGGCCGGAACCACACCCGGCAGGCTGAACACCACGCAGGTGCCCTTCCCTTCGGTGCTCTCGATGCGGATTTCGCCGCCATGGCTGCGGACGATCTCGCGGCAGATGCTGAGGCCCAGGCCCGTACCCTTGCCTTCGGGCTTGGTGGTGAACATGGGGCGGAAGACCTGGCCCAGGAGGTCGGCGGGGATGCCTTGGCCCGAATCCTGGAAGCGGATCTCCCACCAGCGGCCACCGGGCGAGCTCTCCTCGGCCGGTTGCGCCGACAGTCGCACGGTGCCGCCGCCGGGCATGGCGTCCACGGCGTTCTTCATGAGGTTCAGGAAGAGCTGCTCCATCTGTTTGCGATCCACGTTGAGGCAGCACCCGGCAGGGATCTCGGCTTCCACGGTGACGCCGTGGGAGGTCAGGGTGGGAGCCCAGAGCTGGCGGAGGTCCTCCAGCAGATCCGCGAAGGACTGGACCTCTTGGTGCAGCTGGGGACGGCGGGTGAGGTCGAGCATGCGCCGCACGATGCCGCTCACGCGCTGGATCTGGGCCTGGATGACCCCGAGGCGCTCGCGCACTCGGTCCGGGAGGTCCTTCTGCCCCTCCATGAGCTGGAGGTGGCCGTTCACCAGGTTGAGGGGCGTGCCCACCTCGTGGGCGAAGGTGGCGGCGAGCTGACCCGCCACGGCGAGCCGTTCCTGGGCCCCCAGTTCCTCCCGCAGCAGCGCGTTGCGCTCGGCCATGGCCGCCAGTTCCACGTTCTTGGCCTGGAGTTCCGACAGGGCGGCGTCGATGCGACCCTGGAGGTTGGCGTTGAGGCCGCGGATCTCGTGGATGAGGGTCTCGCGCTCTTCGCCGGCCCGCTGGAGCTGGACCGCCATGCCGTTGAACTGGGCCGCGATGAGGCCCAGCTCGTCGCTGCGCTTGATGGGGATCCGGGCATCGGCCTCACCTCGTTCCAGCCGCTCCATGGCCAGTACCGTGGCCTCGATGGGATCGCTGATGAGCACGCGCAGGATGAGCCAGAGCAGGATGAACTCGCCGAGGAGGACGCCGGGCAGGGTGCGCAGCGTGCGCTTCAGGTTGTTGTCCCAGACCACTTCCCACCGCTCCAGGTCGCAGTAGACCCGGACGAGGCCCAGGGGCGCCTGCCCGGGTTTATGGTTGCGGATGGGCTGGTAGACCTTCCAGGCCCGGCCCCCGGTGTTGAGGTCCACCAGCTCGGCCTGGGGTTTCGTGAGGGTCAGGTAGGAGCCGATCTCGGGGCCCCATTCCACGGACGCTTCGTCCCCGGAGGAGCGCACCAGCTCCACTTCGTTGCTCTTCCCCACGCGCCGGAAGACATCGATCTGGAAGATGCTGCGGTCGGGGCCGGCGATGCTCTCCAGCAGCTGGTCGAGCTTGTCGGCGTCCCGGAAGGTGGGGTCCCGTTCGACCACGTCGGTCTCCACCGTTCCCGCCGTGTCGATGGTGAGCTGGCGGGAGTAGTTCTCCAGCTCGCGGCGGCTGTTGCGGATGATGTTGTACGCCACCGCCACCGTGAGCACGCTGGTGACGAGGCCCAGCAGCAGGAACAGCTTGGCGTGCACGCTGCGCAGCCAGGCCAGGGGGCGGATCCGCACGCGCCAGAAGCTCATCGGGATCCCGCCTCGACCGGGGGGAGCCCGAGGGCAGGCCGTACGGCCTGCGCAAAGACGCCAGGATCCTGGCCGGCGGCGGCGGCCGTGAAGCGGCCAAAGGCCGCCCGCCTCGCCTCGGCCACCTCCCCCAGCAGTTCCAGGACGCCGGCGGCGAGGATGGCCCGGTCCCGGCCGCGAAGCAGGCCCTCCTCCTCCCAGAGCAGGGCCTCCAGGGCGGCCAGGTCGTGGTGTTCGCCCAGGGCGGTCTGGAGCGTCTTCAACTGGGTCAGCACGGTTTCCGGTACGATCGGGAAGGCACCTTCCAGGGCCTCCACGGCGTAGCGCAGCTTCTTGATCCGCACCCGGGCCTTGTGGAGGGCCGGTGCATCCTCCTGGGCGGCGAGGCTCGCCAGATCTCCCAGGGCGCCCGCGGCGCGGGGCTCGAGGCAGGTCCAGGCGGCTTCCTGGAGGGAGGTGTGCTGGAAGGGGGCCGGCAGGCTGGGCACGTCCAGGAGCCTGTCCAGGTCGGGCAGGCGCAGCTCGCCCAGTTCCTTGTGCATGGTGCGCCGCGCCTTGGCGCGGGCCCGGTCCACGCGCTCCAGCAGGTGTTCCAGCACCGCGCCCTGGCCGGGGGTGGTCGCCGACCGGCGGTGTCGCTCCAGCTGCGCCGCGTGGACATCAAGTTCCCGCGGCAGGCCGAGGACATCCACGAGCCGCTTCAGGGCCCGGCGCTGGCCCTTGTGGCCGGGATAGGCCTCGGGATCCACCAGGTCCAGTACCGCGCCGAGGCGGCGGGCGGACACGCGCACCTGGTGCAGCGGCTCCTCCTCCTCTGCCCACCCCTTGGTGGCCAGCAGCGCCTGGAGCCCCGCGAGTCTGACCTCCAGGGCGCGGTGAAGCAGGATCGCCAGCTCGGCCGGGTGCATCCCATGATTTTAGGTGCCGTTTCGAAATAACCAGCGCTTTTCTGGGCGTTTCGCAACGGGAGCTTATCTCGGACCCCCCCCTCGGTGGGAGGCCTTGGGCTCCAAGAAACGACCCAGACGCCATCCACAGAAGCGAAAAATTCGCGTAAACTGAGAGGTCTATGGAACACATCCACATCAAGGGCGCGCGCGAACACAACCTGAAGAACCTGGATCTGTCGCTGCCGCGCAATCAGCTGGTGGTCATCACGGGCCTGTCAGGTTCGGGGAAATCCAGCCTGGCCTTCGACACCCTCTATGCCGAGGGCCAGCGGCGCTACGTGGAAAGCCTCTCGGCCTACGCGCGGCAGTTCCTCGATCAGATGGAGAAGCCCGATGTGGACAGCATCGAGGGGCTGTCGCCCGCCATCTCCATCGAGCAGAAGACCACCAGCAAGAACCCCCGCTCCACCGTGGCCACGGTGACGGAGATCTACGACTACCTGCGCCTGCTCTACGCCCGCACAGGCAAGCCCACCTGCGTGGCTTGCGGCGAGCCCATCGCCAGCCAGACCATCCAGGAGATGGCGGATCAGATCCTCGCCAAGCCCGAGGGCACCCGGCTGCAGATCCTGGCGCCCGTGGTACGGGGCCGCAAGGGCGAGTACAAGAAGCTGCTTCAGGACCTCATGAAGCGCGGCTACATCCGGGCCCGGGTGAACGGTCAGATGCTCGACCTCACCGAGGGCATCCCCGACCTCGACAAGCAGAAGAAGCACACGCTGGAGGTGGTCATCGACCGCCTGAAGGTGAGCCCCGCCATCCAGTCCCGCCTGGCAGACAGCCTGGAGATCGCCTGCAACCTGGCGGAAGGCAGCGCGCTTGTGGACCTGGACGATACCGAGCAGCTCTTCTCCAGCAAGCTGGCCTGCAACAACCAGAAGTGCTCCAAATTTGGCCTGGGCCTGCCGGAATTGGAGCCGCGGTCGTTCTCCTTCAACACCCCGTACGGCGCCTGTCCCGCCTGCGACGGCCTGGGGTTCAAGCGCCAGTTCGCGGAGGAGCTGATCATCCCGAACCCGGCCCTGTCCATCAACGAAGGCGCCATCCAGGCCAGCGGCTGGAAGAGCGTGTCGGAAGACGGTTGGCGCTCCCAGTTGATGGATCAGCTCGCCCGCAAGGCGAAGTTCAGCCTGGATACGCCCTGGAAGAAGCTGCCTGCCGACATCCGGCGCCTGCTGCTGCACGGCACCGAGAAGGAGATGCGGTTCACCTACGAGAACAAGAAGAACCGCTACGATTTCGTCCACCACTTCGAAGGCATCGTCGGCAACCTCGAGCGCCGCTATCGCGAGACCACCAGCGAGGAAATCCGGGCGGAGCTCGAGGAATCCATGCAAATCATCCCCTGCGAGACCTGCGCCGGCCAGCGGCTCAGGCCCGAGGTGCTGGCGGTCTATGTGGGCGGCCTGAACATCGCCCAGGTGGTGGCCCAGAGCGTGCGGGACGGCCGCAAGTGGTTCAGCGATCTGGCCCTCGAAGGCAAGGACGCCGTCATCGCCGAGAAGGTGCTGAAGGAGATCCGCGAGCGGCTGGGTTTCCTCGATGATGTGGGGCTCGGCTACCTGACGCTGGATCGCAGCGCGGCGACGCTTTCGGGCGGCGAAGGTCAGCGCATCCGCCTGGCCACCCAGATCGGCAGCAAGCTCCAGGGCGTGCTCTACGTCCTGGATGAGCCCAGCATCGGTCTGCACCAGCGCGACAACCTGCAGCTCATCCACACCCTGAAGGAGATGCGCGACCTGGGCAACACCGTGCTGGTGGTGGAGCACGACCTGGAGACCATCCTCGCCGCCGACCATGTGGTGGACATGGGCCCCGGTGCCGGCGAGCACGGCGGCTTCGTGGTGGCCCAGGGCACACCGGAGGAGATCGGCCGCACGCCGGGTTCCATCACCGGCGATTTCCTCTCGGGCCGGGACGCCATTCCCGTGCCCCGCACCCGGCGCAAGGCCAAGCGGGGACATCTGTCCGTGGTGGGCGCCGAAGAGAACAACCTCAAGAAGGTGGACGCCGACTTCCCCATCGGGCTCTTCACCTGCGTGACGGGCGTCTCCGGCTCCGGCAAAAGCACCCTGGTGAACGAGATCCTCTACAAGGCCCTGGCCAACCAGCTGCACCAGGGCGTCCACATCGTCGGGAAGCACAAGGCCATCAAGGGCCTTGAAGCCATCGACAAGGTCATCGACATCGACCAGGCCCCCATCGGCCGCACCCCCCGCAGCAACCCCGCCACCTACACCGGCCTCTTCACCCCCCTGCGGGAACTCTTCGCCCAGCTGCCGGAGAGCAAGGCCCGGGGCTACGCGCCGGGGCGCTACAGCTTCAACGTGAAGGGCGGGCGCTGTGAGAAGTGCGAGGGCGACGGCGTCCTCAAGATCGAGATGCACTTCCTCCCGGACGTGTACGTCACCTGCGAGCAGTGCAAGGGCAAGCGCTACAACCGCGAGACCCTGGAGATCCACTACAAGGGCAAGAGCATCTCCGAAGTGCTGGCCATGACCGTGGAGGAGGCGCTGGAGCTGTTCGCGCCCATCCCCGTGCTGGCCAACAAGCTGCAGACCCTCATGGACGTGGGTCTCGGCTACGTGCGCCTGGGCCAGAGCGCCACCACCCTGTCCGGCGGCGAGGCCCAGCGCGTGAAGCTGGCCAAGGAGCTGAGCAAGCGGGCCACCGGCCGCACCGTCTACATCCTGGACGAGCCCACCACCGGCCTGCACCTCAAGGACATCCAGAAGCTGCTGGAGGTCGTCACGCGGCTGGTGGAGACCGGCAACACCATCATCGTCATCGAGCACAACCTGGACGTCATCAAGACCGCCGACTGGATCCTCGACCTGGGCCCCGAAGGCGGCGCCGAGGGAGGGCGCATCATCGCCCTGGGCACACCCGAAGAGGTGGCGAAAAAGAAGGCCAGCGTGACGGGAAGGTACCTGGCGCCCTACCTGAAATAGCCGCCAGGATCAGCGCCGTTCGCCACTCTCCCAGATGATCTCGTCGGCGGTGTCGCCGTTCTCCACTGTCTCGTGGGCGCCCTCTTCGAACACGGCCCAGAGGGCGTCCAGGCGCTTGCGGCGGAAGCGGGGGTTGGGGATGGTGCGCTCCAGGGCTTCCCTGGTGGCAGGCGGGTGCTCCAGGCGGGCCATGAGCCAGCGGTTGCCCAGTTCCATCACGGCCCCCACATCGCCTTCGTTGCCCCAGGCCCAACGCAGCGCCGTGAGCTTCTTGGCCCGGTCCACGGCCAGTTCCCCCAGGTGCCTGACCTTGTCCACCACCGGGTCGTGCTTGGGGGGGACATAGGCCCGCACCCGCTTCAGCAGGTGGCGCATGTCCTTGGGCAAGGCGGCCAGGCGCGGGCCGATCTCCGGGTGGTCCCGCTTCGCGTCGGCCTCGTCGGCCAGGATGCGCAGCAGGGGCAGCAGCAGGGCAGCGTCGCGGCTGGCGTAGCTGATCTGCGCATCGCGCAGGGGGCGGAGCATCCAGTTGGAGTCCTGCTCCTCCTTGGGGATGTCGAGGCCGAGCTTGAGCTTGGCCATGGTCTTGAGGCCGGGCTGGGGGTAGCCCAGGGCGCGGGAGAGCAGCATGGTGTCGAAGATGCTGTCGGGCACCACGTCGTAGAGGCGCTTGAAGACGATGCCGTCGCCCGAGAAATCGTGGACGATCCAGGGCACCTGGGCCATGGCCTGCAGCGCCGGCCGCATGAGCCCGCCCAGGGCCAGCGGATCCACCAGCCAGGCCTGGTCGTGGGTGGCCACCTGCAACAGCGCGAGCAGGCAGTGGTGCATGCCTGTGAGGCTGCACTCGATGTCCACCGACAACACGCCCGCGGCGTGCCACAGGGGCAGCGCCTCCTGGAGCTTCTCGGGCGTATCCACGTAGGTCGTGGGGAGGTCGAAGTGGTCAAGCACCATCCCGCCAGTATGGCAGTCCGGTACCATGAACCTTCGTCACGATCTGCGAGGCCACATGAACCGCTCTCTCTTCTGGACCACCTTCGCCACGGTCTTCCTCGCCGAGGTGGGCGACAAGACGCAGCTGGCCGCCATGACGGCCACGGTGCGCAGCGGCCAGATCTGGACCGTGTTCTTCGCCGCCAGCGTGGCCCTGGTCTGCGCCACGGCCATCGGCGTGGCCGTGGGCGGCGTGCTGTTCCGCTACATCCCCGAGTCTGCCATCAAGTGGGCCGCGGGGTGCGCTTTCATCGCGGTGGGGCTGTGGGTGCTGATCAAGGGCTGACGCGCCTCTTCTACGACGGCGGTTGCGGTCTCTGCCACGCGACCGTGCGCTTCGTCGCGCGCCATGATGCCGGGAAGCACATCCGCTTCGCGCCTCTGGGCGGAGCCACCTTCCAACGACTCACTCCAGCCGATGGAACGGCCCTGCCCGATAGCCTGGTGGTGCTGACCCCTGAGGGTCGGCTACTGGTCCGATCCGAGGCAGTAGTTCACCTGCTCCGCGGCCTCGGAGGGCTCTGGCGCGCCTGGGCCGTCCTCCTGGCGGTGGTGCCCCGGCCCCTCCGGGACCGGCTGTACGACGCGGTGGCGCGGTATCGCCAGCAGCTGTTCCGACGGCCGGAGGGGCCCTGCCCGGTGCTGCCGCCCGCCTTGCGGGAGCGCTTCGATCCCTAGCCGCGCGGACGGACCTCCCCCCGCGTGAGCGTGAGGATGGCGATCTCCGGCGGGGCGGCGATGCGCAGCGGGAGGCCCACCACGCCCAGGCCCCGGCTCACGTAGAGCAGGTCCTCCCCCTCGCGGTAGAGGCCGTCGGTGCGGGGACCGATGAGGTGGGCGCTGCTGAGCCCGGGGATGGGATTGATCTGTCCGCCGTGGGTGTGCCCCGACAGGGTGAGCCGGGCGCCGGCGGCCAGGGCCTGTTCCCATTCGCTGGGCCGATGGTTCAGGCAGATGCGGAAGGCGTCGGCGGGCAGGTCCCGGGCGGCCTCGGTGGGCCGGGGGCCGGGCCCGAAGACCATGCGGCGGAAGCGGCCGTTCCGTGCCATCGGGTCCTGGAGCCCCATGAGCGCCAGGGTACCTCCGCCGCGCTGGACGAGGGCCGAGGCGTTCTCCAGGCAGCGGATGCCGGCAGCCTCGAGGTCCCGCCAGATGGGGCGGGGGTCGTCGAAATAGTCGTGGTTGCCCAGCACGGCGAAGGAGCCGAAGCGAGTGGGGAAATTCTGGAAGGCCTCGATGATCGGGGCCAGCTCATCCGGCCGGCTGTCCACCAGATCGCCGGTGATGAGGAGCAGGTCCGGGCGCTCGCGCGCCGTGAGGTCCCGCCATCGGCGCACCAGATCCGGCCCCACCAGGGGACCGGAGTGGAGGTCGCTGAGATGGGCGAGGCGGAGGCCGTCCAGCCCCGGAGGGAGGTCACCGAAGGCCAGAGTGCGCCGGGTGATGGCCGGGTCGCCGTAGGCCTCCTTGGCTCCGACGGCGCCGAAGGCGACCGCGGCGCCGGTGCTGGCGAGGGCCGCCGTCCGCAGGAAGGCCCGACGGCCGGGGTCCACGGCCTCCCCCGGGGGCTCGGGCCGATTCCGGCTCCACACGTGCCAGAGGCCCTCGGCCACCATGCCCATCAGGAGGTGCAGCACCGTGAAGGCCTGGAAGTAGAACCCGCCCCGGGCCATGCCCCGCAGGAGTGGCAGGGCGTCGTGGCCCCCCAGGCCGAGGAGGCGAAGCCCTGCGAAGAGAATCAGGGGGACGTGGAGGAGGATCAGGATCCAGGGCAGGGCCCGGTAGAGACGCCCCCCCGGCAGTTCCAGGCGCAGCAGGCGCAAATGCAGCCACTGCACGAGGAAGATGAGGACAAGGCCGGTGAGGAAGAGCATCAGGATCCCGGGGAAGACATCACGGCCGCACGATCACGCTGAGGGTTCCCACAGTACGGCCCTTCATGGCGCCATCCAAGGGGCGGTGCAGGCCCAGCGCGAATGAGAGGTTGCCAGTCAGGCGCCGCAGCACTTCTAGAGGCAGGCCCAGATTGCGGCTATCCAATTCGAGGCCGGCCACCCGCTGCGCCGGGGGCCTGGGCGTGGCGTCCTGCCAGACCGCCAGGTGCTCCACATAGGCCTGGAAGGGGCCGAGTCGCAGATCCCCCCGCAGGTGCTGGAGGCGATTGCCGGTGGCAGTGTAGGCCGGCAGGGCAGCCTGGATGACCCGGTTGGCATCGAGGGAGGTGGGCAGCAGGGAGGTGCCCACCCCGCCCAGGTGGAAGCGGTCGAGCGCGGTGGGATCGCCGCCGATGCGGCCCTCCTCCAGGCGCATCGTGAGGGGAGACCAGGGATTGAGCCAACCCAGGGTGAGGGCGGCCCGGGTCAGATTCCAGGCGTGACCCTCGGTGCGGCCCTGCTGCTCCCGGGCCGCCAGGGCGGCGCGCAGGCCCTGGCCGTCCCGGCTCCAGAAGGTGCCGAGGCCTGCCTCGGCGCCCCAGAGCAGGCGAGTGAGGGAGGCCCCGCCCGTGGACGTGACGCGTTCGAAGGCGAGGACCGGTCGGAAGTGCGAGCGGGGCCGACCCAGGTCCTCCCGATCGAAGGCCAGTTCGGCCCCGCGTCGCTCGCGGTCGAAGCCCGCCACCGGCGCGAAGCGCTGGCTCGAGGGGCGCTCTAGGGTGGAGAAGGCTTGGAGGGAAGGCGCCCACCGCCAGCCTCGCCAGGCAGCTCCGGCCATGCCACCGCGGGGGCCCGCACCGTCGCCGAATCCGGCCAGGACCTGCCAGTTCAGGCGGCCGAGGAGGTCATTGCCCCCGGCCCCGATCTGGGCGCTGAGGCCCGAGGGCGTGGCGCTGTACCCGGCCAGGGTGAAGGTGTCGTGACTTTCGCCCACACGATAGGGATGCGGAGCCACCGGAACGGGCGCCGGCAGGGAATCCGGCTCGTCGGCCTTCGGCAGCACCTGATCCTTGACCAGGGGCGCCGGATCCTGTGGCAGGGGCTTCGCCTCCAGGGGCGGCAGCGTGGCATCGAGCCGACGGATCTGGAGCCCCGAGGCGCTGAGCTGGGTGTAGTAGATCCACTTGCCATCCGGCGTGGCGACGGGGTTCCAGGCGGCCCCCAGGGTGCGGGTGAGGGGCCGGCCCTGCGCATCCACCAGGTTCCAGATGCCGTCGATCTCCTTCCACGCAGGGCCGCCGGGCGCGGCGGACTTCGTTGCCGGCGGACCCGCGGTCAGCCCCCGCCCAAGGACCCACTGCCGCGGCTGGGGTTTCAGCACCCCTTCGGCATCGGGCAGCCGCAGCTGGAAGGCGATGCGATCCGGCCCCGTCCACAGTGGCTTCCAGGGCAGGGCCCCGTGGATGGGCCCCAGGCGGCGGGTGGGCGGCAGGATCGGAGCGAGCGCTGCGTGGTCGGCGGGTTCACCCGATTCCGCCTTGACGGGTTTGGGCGCGGCCTTCAGATCCCACACATAGAGGCCCGGCTTCTTGGGATCGCGCACGCAGGCCAGAAGTTTCGTGCCGTCGGGGCTCAGGGCCAAATCCGTGGCCCAGCCCTTGAGTTGGGTGACGAGTTGGCCTTCGCGCAGGCCCTCCGCCCGGGTGCGGCGTTCCAGCTCCAGGGCCGTGTGCGTCAGTTCCGCGCAGTAGCGCTGGTAGCCGTCCTTCGGACCGAAGCCGAAGGTGGCCCGGAAGGCCGCCTCGAAGTCGCGCTTGCCGGCCAGACGAAGCCAGAGGGTCTGCAGGATCTTCGGGTCGCCGGATTTCGTCTCCAGCCATTCCAGGTAGGCGCTACCGCCCAGGTAGGCCAGGCTGCCGCCGAGAAAGCCCCCCGTGCCGCTCAGGGCCTCGTAGGTGGGCAGCTTGCCTTCGATGGCCCACTGACGCAGCACGGCTGCGCGGATGGCGCTGTGGGGGCGGCCGCTGCCGGTGAGTTTGCCTTCGATGAGCGTGGCGTAACCCTCGGTGACCCAGCGTGGCGATTTGTCCGCGAGAGGTCCCAGCACTGCGGTCCAGCGCCGCCAGAGGCTGCTCTTCCGGGCGGGCCGCAGCAGGTGGTGCATGTGGCCCAGCTCGTGGGTCACCAGCAGCTCCGCCCAGCCGTGGTGGTGGCCGATCACGGAATCGGCCTCCGGTTCCGTCTTCCAGAGCACCACGTGAGGGCGCTGGAGGATGGGGAAGGCCATGCCGTTGGCTTCCATCACGGGGTCGAGGATGAGGATGTCGATGGGCTTGCCGGGATTCTCGTAGGCGAACCCGACGAGGCCGAGGTACTGGGCGTGGATCCCTTCCACGCGTCCGGCCACCTCCTGGCCGAAGGACTCGAAGGCTGCGGGGCAATGGATGCGGTAGTGGGCCGTGGTGAAGGTGAGCCAGCGTGCGTCCGGGGCCTGGACCCGCAGGGGAGTCGCCTGGACCAGAGCGGGAAGAAGGGCCAGGGCGGGCAGCAGGATCCGGGGGCGCATCCCCTCAGTGTGAACCAGGGGGGTGACGGAGATCACTTTTTGAGAATCCATCTCAAATTTAAGGTTGAAAATGATCTTCAAGTTTATGAGACTCATTCTCATGTTTGTTCAACCCTCCTTCCTCCTCCTGGTCCCCGCCCTGATGGCGGCCCAGGCCGCCGCGCCCGCGCAGGCCCTCCCCGGGCTGGCCAGTCCCACGCTGGCCAGTCCCGCGCTGGACCGGGAAGTGCTGGCCATGGGGACGGAGCTGCGGTTGCATCTCGAGGGACGCGGCGACCTTGAACAAGCCTCGCAAGCGGCGCTCGTAGAGGCCGCTCGCCTCGAAGCGGCCTGCTCCACGTGGGATGCCTCCTCCGCCTGGAGCCGCCTGAATGCGGCGCAGGGGCGGCCGGTGGCCCTGGACCCTGAATGGCTCGATCTGCTGGGCCGGATGAAGGCGTGGCAGGCCCGGACGGAGGGGGCCTTCGATCCCGTCCTCATGGCCCTGATGCGGGTCTGGGGCATCCGGCAGGGGGGGATGACTCCTACCCCCCAGGCCTTGGTCGAGGCCCGCCGGGCCTCGGGAGCCGAGCTCCTGGAACTCGACCGGACCGCGGGCACGGCTCGCCTCGTCCACCCGGCGGCGGGCGTGGAGGAAGGTGGTTTCCTCAAGGGCTATGCCCTGGACCGGATGCGCCAGGCCACGGCCAGTCCTGCCGGACTGCTCGACTTCGGGGGCCAGCTGCTGGCCTGGGGCCGACCCGTGTCCGTTTCCGTCGCGGATCCCCTGGAGCGCGACCGCCCCCGGATCACCCTCGCCTTGCATGACGCCTCCCTCTCCGGCAGCGGCACCTCGGAGCGGGGCCGGCACATCCTCGATCCCCGTACGGGCGAGCCCTGCCCTGCCTGGGGCAGCACGGCCGTGGTGGCCGCGGATGCCCTCACGGCCGACGTGCTGTCCACGGCGCTCTACGTGCTGGGCCCCGATGCCGGCCTCGCCTGGGCCGAGCGCCAGGGCGTGGCCGCCGCCTTCCTTCTCCGCGACGGAACGATCCGGATGACCCCGGCTTTCCGATCCCTCCACCCCACCCTGATGCCTCGGGAGTCCCGATGAAGTCCCTGCTCACCCCCCTCATGTGCGCCCTGCTGGCGGCGCCCGCCTTCGCCCAGCAGAAGCCGGACGCGGAACAGCGCATCGCCGACCTGGAGCGGCGCCTGGACGCCATGTCCCGGGAACTCGAGACCCAGAAGACCGGCAGCGTGATGCCGGTCGCCGGAGAGGAAGGCCGCTTCGGCCTGGGCGCAGCCGCCAGCAAGGTCTACGCGGCTCCCACGGGCCTCAGCATCGGCGGCTATGGCGAATTCCTGTACCAGAACTTCGACTCCAAGTTGCAGGACGGATCGAAGGCGCCCCGGGAGACCAGCCTCGACGCGCTGCGCCTCGTGCTCTACACGGGCTACAAGTTCAACGACCGCATCGTCTTCAACTCCGAGCTGGAGTTCGAACACGGCGGCTACTCCGACGAGTCCACCGGGGGCGAGGTCAAGGTCGAGTTCGCCTACCTGGACTTCCTGATCGACAAGGCCTTCAACGTGCGGGCCGGCATGATGCTCCTACCCGTGGGCTTCATGAACGAGATGCACGAGCCCCCGGCCTTCCTGGGTTCCCAGCGCCCCCTCGTGGAGCGCCGCATCATCCCCAGCACCTGGCATGAGAATGGCGTCGGCCTCCACGGCGAGCTGGCCGGGAACCTCAGCTACCGCCTGTACCTGGTGAACGGCATGGACGCCAACCCCGATGCCGGCAATGGCCATGAGGGCTTCACCGGCGCGAGCATCAAGGGCGGACGCCAGTTCGGCAAGGAGGCCAAGGCCAACAGCCTGGCCTGGACCGGCCGCCTGGACTGGGCGCCCATCCCCGGCACCACCCTCGGCTTCAGCTTCTACCGCGGCAACTCCAACCCCGAGGACGGGGCCGAGCCGCTCATCACGAGCCTGTGGGATGTCCACGCCGAGTACCGCGCCGGTGGCCTGCAGCTGCGGGGCCTCTTCTCCCGCACCACCAACTCCGAGGCGGGCGTGGCGGCCCTGCCGATCACCGGCGAGGGGTTCCAGACCGGCACGCGCCAGTTCGGCGGCTACCTGGAGGCGGGCTACGACGTGCTCCGCGGCTCCGGGCGGCAGGCCCTCATCCCCTTCGTCCGCTACGAGCGCCTGAACTCCCAGCAGCGGGTGGTGCCGGGCGCGACCCCCGACCTCGCCAACGACGTGACCGTGAAGACCGTGGGCGTCAGCTACAAGCCCATCCCCAACGTCGCCGTGAAGGCCGACTGGAACAAGGTCGAGAACCGCGCCGAGACCGGCCGCGACCAGTTCAACGTCGGCCTCGGGTTCTACTTCTAGGCCCCGGTCCCGCCCCGTCCCACCGCCCGGAGGCTCCCATGATCCGCGTCCTCGCCCCCCTCGCCTTCTCCCTGCCGCTCTTCGCGGCCCTGCCCTCCACACAGGAGGCCCTGGCCCTGGCCTTCCCGGGGGCGCAGTTCACCCGCCGGGAGTTCGTGCTCAGCGAGGCCCAGGCTGGGCGGGCGAAGGCGCTGGCGCAGGTGGAGGTGCCGGGGCGCTGGCTGGTGACCTACGAGGCCCGGAAGAATGGAACCCTGGTGGGTGTCGGCTTCTTCGACACCCACCGGGTCCGGACCCTGAACGAGACTCTGCTGGTGGCCCTCTCGCCCGAGGGCCGCGTCCTGCGCGTGGAGGCCGTGGCCTTCCACGAGCCCGCCGAGTACATGGCGAGGGAGGCCTGGGTGAAGCAGTTCGAGGGGAAGACTCTCGACCCGCAGCTCACCCTCAAGGGCGCCATCAGGCCCCTCTCGGGCGCCACGCTCACGGCCCACGCCATGACGGACGCGGCCCGCCGCTGCCTGGCCCTGCATCAGGTGCTCTACCGGGAGGCGAAATGAGTCCCCTCGAACGCTGGAGCCTGCACCTGGCGGCTCTGCTCACCGCCGGCACCGGTCTCATGGATGGCCTGCTCCGCTGGTTCGGCCTGCGGATGGGCGAGTTCGGCCCCGAGCCCCACCCCTGGCTGCCTGCGGCCCAGCACCTCCATGTGCTCATGGCGCCCCTCCTCCTCTTCGCCCTGGGCATGGCTGTGCGCGGCCACCTCCAGGTCAAGCTGAAGAAGGGGCCGGAAGGACGTCGCACGGGCCTGGGTGCCGCCTTCCTCATCGCGCCCATGGTGCTGTCGGGCTATGGTGTGCAGGTGGTCACCAGCCCCGTCTGGCGCACGGCCTTCAGCTGGTCCCACGGCATCAGCGCGGGGCTGTTCCTGCTGGCCTACCTGGGGCACCTCTTCATCCGGGTGAAGCGCGTGGCCGAGGAAACCAGGGTGACCGTGACGGCTCTGACCTGACTCGACTCTGGATTCACGCTCTAGACTGATCCGATGGCCAAGATCCGAGTCCTTGCCGATCATGTTGCGAACCAGATCGCGGCGGGGGAGGTCGTCGAACGGCCCAGCTCGGTGCTCAAGGAACTGGTGGAGAACGCCCTGGACGCCGGCGCCCGGCGCATCGAAGTCGCCTGGGAGGAGGGCGGCAAGCGCCTCCTGGAAGTCGCCGACGATGGCTCCGGCATGGCCCGGGATGACCTCTATCTGGCCCTGGAGCGCCACGCCACCAGCAAGGTGCGCACGGCGGAGGACCTGGGGCATCTGGCCTCGTTCGGCTTCCGGGGGGAGGCCCTGCCCAGCATCGCCAGCGTGAGCCGCTTTGACTTGACCAGCGCGGAAGCCGAAGGGGCAGGCCACCGCCTGCGCTGCGAGTTCGGCATCATCAGGGAAGTCGTGCCCGCCCCCCGCAGCCGGGGCACCACGGTGACGGTACGCGACCTCTTCGCGCAATTGCCTGCCCGGCGGCGCTTCCTGAAGTCGACCGATACGGAACACGCCCAGCTCTGGGGCGCCGTGGCACGGCTGGCCCTGAGTTCCCCCGGCGTCCATTGGACCATCCGCCCCGACCGTGGTGCACCCCTGGTGCTGCCGCCCGTGGCGGACGCGGGCCAGCGCCTGGGCCCCCTGCTCGGCGAGAAGCTCACCCGGCTGGTGCCCTTCGTGAACGGCGAGCTGCCCTGGCGGCTGCGGGGCTTCGTGTCGCCGCCGGACCTCAGCTTCCGCGATCGCAACCACCTCTACCTCTTCGTGAACGGCCGGGCCGTGCGGGATCGCCTGCTGCTGGCGGCCTTGTCTGAGGCCTGGTCCGGCACCTTCGCCAAGGGCTCGTACCCGGCGGCGGTGCTCTTCCTGGAACTGCCCCCCGAGGCCGTGGACGTGAACGTGCATCCCACCAAGGCCGAGGTGCGTTTCCGGGAGCCCCAGCGCATCTTCGCCTGGGTGCGGGGCGGGGCCGAGGAGGCCTGGGCCGCCTTGCGAAGCAATTTTTCATCGGCGCGCGGAGGACTGGCCTCGGTGCTGGAACTGCCGCCGAAACCGCTGGAGGCGGAGTTTGAACTGGATCCTTCCCGTCGCGCCGCGGCCCAGCATCCCCGCCTCTGGTCCGATCACTCCGGCGGGGCGCTGGGAGCCTACCGGACGCTCGACGCGACCTTCACGACACGCCCCCTGGATACGATCTACGCTTATGAGCCGATGTCCTCCGGGGCCTCCGAGAACCTGGACCCCGATGGCGCCATCCGCTACCTGGGATCCTTCCAGCAGACCTATCTGCTGGCGGAAATCGAAGGTGACCGGGGGCCCGAACTCTGGATCGTAGATCAGCACGTGGCCCACGAGCGGGTGCTCTTCGAGCGGCTCTTCCTGCGCCGCCACGCCCCCGCCATCCAGCCGCTGATGCCGCCCCAGGTGGTGCAGATCGGGCCTGAAGCCTTGGCGCGGCTATCGCCTTTCCTCGGTGAGCTCCAGGCCGCCGGGGTGGAGGCGGAACCCTTCGGGGAGGGCGCCCTGGTGGTGCGGGGCCTGCCGGACTTCCTGGCGGACCGGGATCCCCAGACCCTGCTGGAGGATCTGCTGGCCCGGCTCGAACGTGAAGGCCGGGTGGATCTCGATACCTTCCGCCGGGACCTCAACGCCGAGCTGGCCTGCCGCGCCGCCATCAAGAAGCACCACTCCCTACCGCCGGACCTGGCCCTGGGCCTCATCCGTGACCTCCTGGCCTGCGAGGTGCCCAACACGTGTCCACACGGGAGGCCGATCCTGAAGAAGCTCACCCTCGAAGATCTGGAGAGGAGCTTCGGCCGCCGGTTGTAAAGACGGGCTTCCGCGAGTGAACGCGACAATCGGTGCGAGGAAGTCGCCGAGGACGGCGCCACCCCGATCAAACAGTTCAACTCGGGGTTTCAATCTTCGGCGCCCTTGAGGACCCGCTCCGCCACCAAGTCCACCCCCAGCCGCCGGGCCGTGGCATAGAGGGCGGGGCGGGCGAGGCCCAGGGTCTGCGCGGCTTCGGCCATGCGGAAATCACAGGCCTGGAGGGTGTCCAGGAGAAACCGCCGCTGGAAGGCGCGGGTGGCGTCGTCCCAGCCACGCATCTGGAGGACGGGGGCCTCCAGCTCTGGCACGTGGACGGATCTCAGGGTGCCGCCTTCGCAGCGCAGGATGGCGCGCTCCAGCGCATGCAGCAGCTCGCGCACGTTTCCTGGCCACGATAGGCGGGCGAGGGCCTGCGGGAGTCCTGGAGCCAGGGCCGGCACCGGCCGCTTGGCCGCGGCGGCGGCTTTCACCACCAGCCGGGGCACCAGAAAGGGGAACTCATGGCGGCGGGCAGACAAGGCTGGCAATCGAAGGACCGCGCCCTGCAGGCGGAAAAACAGGTCCCGGCGGAAGCTCCCGGCCTCGGCCAGCTCCTCCAGGGGGCGGTGGGTGGCCGCGACGAAGCGCACATCCACCCGGATGGATCGGTCTGAGCCCACCCGGCGGATCTCGCGCTCCTGGAGCACGCGCAGCAGCAGGGACTGGAGGCGCGGGGAGAGGTCGGCCACCTCGTCCAGGAACAGGGTGCCGCCCCGCGCGGCCTCGATGGCGCCCCGGCGGTCCCGGTCCGCCCCTGTGAACGCGCCTTTCGTGTGGCCGAAGAGCTCGGATTCCAGCAGCCCCTCGGCGAAGGCGGAGCAGTTCACCGCCACTAGGTCGCCTGATCGCCCCGAGCGGTGATGGAGTTCCCGGGCCGCGAGTTCTTTCCCCGTGCCGGTGGCGCCGAGGATCAGTACCGCGAGCTCCGAAGCCGCCACGCGGTCCAGTTCCCGGAGGACCGAGGCCATGGGTTCGCTGCCATCCGTCAGCAGCAGGCCACCATCCTCCATGGTTTCCTGAGGGCGGGCGGCTTGGAGCTGGGCCAGCCAGGGCGCCAATAGGAAAGGCTCCATGGAGGGGACCGGGGGAAGTTCCGGAGGTTGGGCCAACAGGATGGCGCCCACCGGGCAGCCTTCCCAGGCGAGGGTGTGACCCCGCCAGATCCAATCGCCGTGCTGGAAGGGGGCCAGGGCGCCATTCTGGGCGAGGCGGCTGAGTGCCCCCTCCGGGGGCGCCTCCCCGGCACCCAGGATGCGGCGGGCGGTGCCTTCTCCCCAGACCAGCCAGGTGGGTGTGGATCGTCGGGCCAGCCAGCGCTCCAAGAGGGTGGTGGCACCCATGGCTGGGGCCTCTTCGGAAGGGGGCCAGAGGGTCGCGAGGCGCCTCTGGTGCCGGGGCGAATGGGCGCGATCGGCGATGGCCTGGAGGGCCAGTAGCGATTCCGCGCGCCGGAGGTCGGGCCGCCGCTCCAGCACCTGCAGACCGAGCTCCAGGCGCATGATCTGCGTGGGGCAGGTGCGCCAGGCCTCCCAGAAAGCCCGCGGCTCGCCGGTGCCACGGAACAGCCGGTGGGCCTCCCAGCTGAGGCGCGTCTCCGGATCCGCATCCGCAGACGGCGCGTCCGTCAACGGACCCAGGACCGCCTCCAGGAAGCGGGCATAGGGATGGTCCTGGACATGCACCAGCCCTTCCCTGATGAGATCCCAGCGTTCCCGGTCGGCGCCGTGCAGGGCCAGCAATCCCCAGCCCGCGGCGAAGTCCGGGTGGGCCTCCACCAGCCGGCGGATGCGGGCCTGGGCGGCGTCCGGTTCGAGGTTCACCTCGGCCAGCTGGGCTTCCTCCAGATCCTGCCAGGGTTGGGGGAGCGGACCACGCAGGGCGGCCCACCGGGCATGGGCGGGGAGGTCGGCCCACTTGAGGGCCAGATGCGCGGCGTTGGAGGCCGCGCGTTCCGCCCAGCCAGCGGCCCCCAGCCGGAGGAAGTGGGCGTGGGCCAGGGTGAAGGCCCGCAGGGAGGCCTCCGGCTCGCAAAGCCCATCCGCCCGCAACCCTTCGGCCATCCAGTGGAAGGGATCCGCGCAGGGGTGCACCCGGGTGCCCCAGGCAGGATAGCCTTCGGCGGCCTCCGCGACTTCGCCGCCCCAGCGCATGCGGATCCGATCCCAGGTGGCGTGGCCCGAGGGGGGAGGCGGAGCCGGCCGATGCATGGATTCCTGCAGGTCTGCCTCCAGGGCTTCCCGCCAGCCCTGGGGTGGGTTCTCCGCCAACTGCATACGCAGGAAGGCGGCCAGGGGCGGGGACGGGTGCTCACCGACTGCGAGCCCGGTGGGGGCCAGCGGAGCCAAACCTGAAGCCGAGGCGCCGCAGCCCCGCGCCCAGGCCCGCACTCGGGGGTCCAGCAGCCACCGTCCATCCGGGAGGGCCGTCAGCCAGGGGGCGCTGGCATGAGGAGCCAGATCTTCCGGGAGCGCCTCCAGCGCCAGCGGTCCGGTGTGGGCCTGGAGGAGGGGCCACGGCAGAGCCTGATCGAGGTGGCCTTCGGGCAGGAGGCGGCCCTCCCCATCCTGGCTCCGCAGCAGGAATTCCCACCAGCCTGGCGGCAGGCGGTGGAGGGAAGGTGGGATCAGGTTCTCCAGGAAGGGCGGCAGGTGCAGCGCCCCCGCTTCATCCACCGCGCCCAGAAGGGCGATCCACCGCAGGCGCTGGGAATGGTCCAGCAGGATCGATCCCGTCGCCATCCAGGGCTCGCCGTCTCCCTCCAGCAGGGCCTCCCAGGCCCAGGCCCTCAGCTCGTCCTCGCGGCTTCCCCGCTGGGTGGCGGGAACCAGTGGGCTCCCGTGACGAAGGAGGGCCACCCAGGCTGGATCCGGGCGGGGACCAAAGGTGGTGGGCAGGTCCGTGACCCGCGGGCCCTGGGGGCGGTGGGCCTCCTGCGCCAGGCGGGGCCAGCGTCCTTCCCGGCCGCCCAGTAGCCAGGCCTGGCTGATGGCGGGCAGGGCCCACAGAGGATCTCCCCAGCGGCGACCCCGGTCCAGGCTCCAGGGGGCTTTCCAGTGGCCGAGCCAGGCGGCTCTCAGCACCCCAGCATCCCGCGCCAGACCGCCCAAAAATCCGGAAAGGTCTTGGCCACGCAGTGGGGATCCCGCAGCGCGCCACCGCAGCGAAGGCCGCCCACGGCCGCGGCGAAGGCCATGCGGTGGTCGTTGCGTGGATCGAAGGGGGAGCGCGGGCCCGGATGTGGGCCGGGAGCCACTCGCAGGGTGTGATCCCCGATCACCTCGGCCTGGCCGCCCAGCCAACCCACCAGTTCCGCCGAGGCGTCCAACCGGTCGCACTCCTTGAGGGGCAGGGTGTGGAGTCCGCGCAGCTCGGAGGGGCCGGGCGCCAGGGCTGCCAGGGCCGCCAGCACGGGACCGAGGTCCGGACAGTCCGTAAGGTCCGCGTTCAGGCCGCGCTGGAGGGGGCCTCCCAGTTCCAGGGTCTGGGGGGCGGTCCAGTGGGCACGGCAGCCCGCCGCCTCGAGGATGGTCACCATGGCGCGGTCGCCCTGGGCATCGGCCGGATCCAGGGGCGCCAGCCGAAGGGTGCGACCCGTCACGGCGGCGGCGGCGAGGAAGGCGGCGGCGCCGCTCCAGTCGCCGGGCAGGTCGAGATCCCGTGGGGCCAGCGCCCCGCCGGGAATGATCCATTGGCCCGGTTCCAGGCGGGCTTCGCAGCCGAAGCGTTGGAGCCACTGGGTGGTGAGGGTCAGGTAGCTGGGGCTCGCAACCTCGGTCCAGCGGAGGGTGCCGCCGCCTGGCAAGGCCGCCGCGGTCAGGGCCAGCCCCGTGAGGAACTGGCTGCTGAGGCGGGCGTCCACCTCCAGGTCCAGGTGCTCCGGGGTGCGCGTCGCGGGGCGCAGCCAGGCGCCCTGCGCATTGGGTTCCCAGGCGGCCCCCAGGGCCTCCAGAGGGGCCAGCAGGGGGCCCAGGGGGCGCTCGAAGAGCCGTGGGTCGCCCTCCAGTCGCACCGGGCCCTCCGCCTTCAGGGCCAACCAGGGCAGGAGGAACCGCAGGGTGGTGCCCGAGGCGCCGAGCCAGAGGGGTGCGGAAGCCCGGGGGCGTCGGCCGCCTTCGATGATCCAGGTACCTTCCTGTTCTTTGAATCCAAGCCCCAGATCGGTCAGGGCCTGTCGCATCCAACGGGTGTCCTCGGCCTCCAGCCCACCCCGGAACCGGCTGGTTCCAGGTGCCAGGGCCGCCAACAGCAGGGCCCGGTTGGTGACAGACTTCGAACCGGGCACATGGACCGGGTGCAGCGCCTCCCCCCGGGGCAGGGAGGAGTCTTCAGGCAATGACAGGAGCATATGGCAGGGTGCCCGCGCCCGGTCCCCCGCCGCAAGCCGTTAGCCGATGTTCTCGAAGATCGGCTTGGAGATGCGCTTGTTGGTTTCCTTCGTCCACTGGTAAACACCGTAGAAGTCGATGGTGCGCTTGAAGCGCAGGGTGATGGTGCAGGTGCCGGCCTCACCGCTGCCGGTCTTGGTGACGCGGATGGCGTTCTTGTCCGCCAGCACCTCGGGGATGACCAACTCCCGGGCCTTGTCCTTGACTTCCCGCTCGATCGTCTCAATGGGTTTCTTGGCGGCGCTGCTGGCGATGAAATCACAGGCATCCACCAACTCGCTGTCGGCGTAATAGACGGGGATGGCTTTGTAGCCTGCGGCAGCCAAAGCGCCGAATACGAGCAGGGAGACGATGCAGCCGATCTTGCCTTCGCCGCGCTGGTGGCTCATGGGTTCCTCCAACTACTTCAGGTCTTCGAGGGCCTGCCGGGCCAGGGGGGCGACCAGGGGACCATCGGGGCCGAGCAGGGTTGCCTGAGGATACTTCAGTGCCTGCCGGAATGCCTGGGTCGCTTCGGCCTGGTACGCGTTGCCCAACCGGAGGAAGCAGAGGCCCGTGTGGTAGTCCAGGGTGCCCTGGCTCACGCCACTCACGGTGCTGAGCCGGGTGTCCCTCAGTTGCTCGATGGCCTTGTCATACCTGCGGAAGTGCATCAACCCGAGGCCCAGGTTCAGCCGGATGAGATTCGCCTCATCCCCCTTGGCGCCTGCGTACTGGAGGCGCAACTGGGCCAGTACGGCGGGATAGCAGAGGTTCGAGGCACCCAGGGGGATCTCCAGGGCTTCGGCTTGGATGGGGAGGGTCACGGGCGCGCCGCCCTGGCTGAGGGTCACGCTTCCCTTGGCGGTGTCCAGCACCTGGTGCAGCGCCTTGACCGAGGGGAGCGGCTTGCCGTTGGCCTGGGTGAGAGCCCTGCCGACCTGGATGCCGGCCTTCTGGGCGGCTTCGGAGGCGGCCAGCACCCAGGGGCCGGCTTCACCGGGAACATCCAGGACGGAGAGGCCCAAGCCTGGTTCATGGAGGGGGGGCACGGCGTTGAGACGGGCCACCAGGGGCCCCAGGGGATCCTCCTCCAGGGGTTTCACCATCAGCCGTTCCTCTTCGCCTTCGAGGGTGGCCACCAGCAGTTCGATCCGGTGGATGACTTTGTCGGGCATCGGCGTGGCGAGGAGGATGAGCTCCGCCTCTCGGGAGGCCTTCACCCGCGCCAGGGCCTCCCTGGGCGTTTCACCAGGGTGGGCGGGCAGGTAGGCCACCTGCTGGATCCGGTCCCCGAGGCCCTCCAGGAGGGACAGGAAGCGGGCCCGGCCCGTGAATTCCGTCTCTCCCTCCAGGCCGAGGAAGGCCAGGCGCGGCTTGGGGCGCGCCTCCACTGTCAGGGCCTTGCCCTCTTCCACGGTGATGCGGCGGGAGAAACCGCCGGCCGGGAAGCGGATCAGCAGATCGTAGGCGCCGGAGCACACCGGCAGCTGGGCCACAGGCAGAGGCCCTTGGCTCTGGCCGGACAGGAACAGCTCACCGCCCGGCCAGGCGGAACTGACAGAGAGGGTGCCCTTGGAGGCCTCCAGGCGGAGGGGCTCCAAGGTGTGATCGGCCCAGGGCGTGGCCAGGTCCGCTTCCATCTCGAGTACCCGGGTGCGGTGGCAGGGCGCCCGCAGTTCGAGTTGGTGCTTGCCCGCGGCCAGATCGGCGATGACGAAGGCCTCGGAGAAATCCTCCGGGCGCAGGCCCAGGGGCGTGACCAGGGGGGCGGCCTCGGGTCCGGCGTGGCCCTTGGTGCGGCCCAGGCTCTGGCCGTCCAGCAGGACTTCGGTGCCGCTGGGCTGCACATACAAGGTGACGGCGGAGGACACGCGGTCGAGCTTGAAGTCCACGGTCTTGGCGTCCCGGGGGACGAGTTCCACGCTCCGTTCGGCGGGCGCGTAGCCTGGGCGTGTGTAGACCAGCTTGTGCGAGCCGAAGGGGAGAAAGCGGCGGGCCAGGGGCGGGCCCGGCCGGCCGTCCACGGACAAGGTTCCATCCTCGGGCGCGTAGCTGAGCTTCACCGCCGCGTATTTCTCCCCCTTCAGGCGGTCGAAGAGGGCCATCAGGCGCTGGGAGGTGAGGGCGCGGTCCACCTCGAAGTCCGGATTCAGGTCGATGAGGGCCTGGAGGCGACCCTGGGCCCGGGGTTTTGTCTGAGGACTGCGGTCATCAAGCACCGCCAGCCAGTTGTAGGTTTCGCAGAGCATCTGGGCCCAGGCGGGGCCCAGCGTGGCGCCCTTGGGGGCGAGCGCTTCTACCACCTTCTCGAAGCGGGCGGTGGCGCCCTCGCGGTCCCCCTGGGCGGCCCACAGGGTCTTGGCCTGGAGGAAGGTGTCCTTGAGGGCGGGATCCTGAGCGTGGAGGCCGAGGGCGACCAGGAAGGCGAGGGGCAGGAGTCGGCGGAGGCGCATATCAGTTCAACCGGAACAGGAGATCGTTGCGGCGGTCGCAGAGGATGAGTCCGCCGGAGCGGTCCAGGGCGAGGGAAGTGATGCGGCCGCTGATGCCGAGGCTCTTGAAGGTGGCCTGCCGAAGCACTTCGCCTCGGGGACCCAGGATCACCACCCCTTCCCCGAAGTCGCCACCTTCGACGAGGGCGCCCACCTGCCCTGCCCCGTCCGAAGCCAGGGCGATCACGTAACGGAAGGCGGCCGGCAGGTCTTTGCCATAGGGGACCACGGTGCGGGGCTGGCCGTCGGCATCCAGGAAGAGCAGCTTGCGGTCCGCGTCGGCCGCGATCACCACGCCACCCGTGGGCAGGGGCGCCAGGGCGTTCGCGATGGGGGAGGCCACGGTGCGGGAGGTCCCATCCTGGCCGAAGACGGTCAAGGCGGGCGTTTTCGAATCGGCGACCCAGAGCGCACCCCAGCGATCCAGGGCGGCTCCGGTGATGGCACTGAGGCCACCGAGGGGCGTCAGCCCCGCGGCCTGCTCGCGGATCAGGCCGGCCTTGGAGAGAAGCCAGACCTCGTCTGCCGGTGAAGCGAGCATGGCCTTGGCCCCGACGGCGCCAGGGCCGGCGGGGGCCAGATCGCCATGGCGGAGGCGGAAGGCGCGATCCAGGTCGTATTGGTAGATGAGCAGATCCCCATCGGGTGCGGTGGCCAACAGTGTGGGGGTCTTGAGCCACTTGGCCCGGCCCGCGGGCCAAGCTCCCTCGTTGGCGAGCGGCGGCTTCTGGAGCCGGTGCTTCACGCGCAGGGCCATGCGCCAGGCGGCTTCCTGGGCTTCGGGACTCAGGGGTGCAGTGGTCCGGAGGCGCTGGAGCATCCGGAGGCAGCCGGGCAGGTCCTCCAGGAGGTCCATCGTCTCGGCGGCCTCCAGCATGGCCCGGGGCACCACGGCGGCATCGGGGTGGAGCCGAAGGGCTTCCATGAACTGGTGGAGGGCGCGGCCCCACTGCCCCTGGTCCCGCCAGGCCCGGCCCAACCGGAACCGGGCCTCGGGCACCGCGGGTGACTCCGGGAAGAGGTCGAGAACCCGGTTGAATTCCGCCATGGCATCCTTGAGTTCTGTGGCGCGCCGGGCCTGCCGCGCCAGCAGGGTCCCCCTCAGCAGCAAGCCCTCGGCGGCCTCGGGCCTCCGGATGTAGTCGGCCTTGAGCCGGTCCAGATAGGGCATGGCAGCCTCGGGCTTGTGCTCCACCTCCACCTGATGGCGAGCCAAGGCCAGGAGCGCCCGGGGGGCGAACTCGCTCTTGGGGGCGGACTGGAGCAGCTGGCCCCAGGTGTCCAGGGCCTCCTTGTAGGCCTTGGCCGTGTAGGCCCGCTCGCCACTCTGGTACAGCCGCTCTGCCAGGTCGCCCTCCTGGGCCCGGGCCGGAATCGCGACCAGGGCCGGCAAAGCGCAAAGCAGGGCGACCGGGGTTCGGAACCAGGGGGATGCGGGTGACATGGAAGCCTCAGGGCAGAGGAAAAGCATAGCCGCGACTCCGGAACCCGGTCCGGCCTCCTGATGGGGTTGGTGGGTATCCCCGTTCCCCCCGTAAGTGCTAGCGTCTTAGGCATGCGCGCCGTGATCTTCGTCTTTCTGGCCGTTCTCGCCCAAGCCCAGCCCCCAGCCTTCGTGGACCAACTACCTCCGGCGGCCCGCGCCGAGGCCCTGGACATCCTGAACCGGGTGGATTTCGCCTTCGAGACCCGGACCCAGCCGAAGCACGTGCGCCTGGCGACCATGGAAAAGCTGTTCGACCATCCGCGATTGAGCGCGGCCATGTGGAGGCACTGCCAGTTCGTGCCCAGCTTCTACGCCTTCATCCATCCGGATGGGGCCTGGAGCATCGATGACGCACACGGGCTGAAGGGCACGCTCCGCCTCGTCTATCAGCGGCCCGGGCACCGGGTCTACCTGGTGGAGGGCGTGGCCGAGAAGGGCCGCCTGAAGACGCCTTTCGCCGTGGGCGCGAAAATGCTGACCTCGTACCGCTATTGGGAAGGGAAGGACGGCTTCGAAACCTACCTCCAGACCTGGACCGCCCTGGACTCCGCCCTGCTCGGTGCCGTGTCGCGTCCCTTCCGGGGGTACATCAAGCATCGCCAGGATGAATTCATCGCCTACATCAATGGGAACGTGGCCACCTTCGGAGAGTTCGCCGACCTGAGTCCCCGGGACTTCCAGGCCCCCCTCAAGCGGGACGGCGATGCCATCGTCCTCCGCGACTTCGAGATCCTCTTCTTGAGGAAGTGATGGAGGTCCCTTTCGCGGCTTCGGCCCGGGCCCTGATGCGGCCCGCCACGGCCTTCACGGAACCGTTGCCGCCCCTGGGCCGGGCCCTGGTCCGCATGCTCGCCGTGTGGGTTCCGTTGGCCCTGGTGGACGCCTTGATCATGGTCTGGCGGGCCCTCCAGGCCTATGGGCAGCTCCGGCAGAGCGGGCCGCCAGACTGGCTGGAGCGGCTCTCGGGGGCCGATCCGGAGGTGCTCTGGGAGGTGTTCCGGACCCTGCCAGCCCCGCCGACCTTCGGCCGGATCTGGCCCTGGCTCCTGCTGATCGTGCCCATCGGGGTGCTGGGGACCTGGATCCACCATGCGGTCTGGGACCATACCGGCCTGTGGCTGCTGGGAGGCCTGAAGGGGCGCCGCGGTTTCCGGACCACCCTGGTGGCGGAGGCCGAGGTCCTGCGCATCGCGGCCCTGGGAACCCTGATCGGGCTGCTGGGCTTCGTGCCGATCCTGGGTACCGTGCTGTCCCTCCCGCTGATGCTCCTGGCCGGTTATCTGTGGCTCTTCCGCGGCTTCGCCCTGGCGGCCCGGCACGGGTGCGAGCCCTGGCGGGGGGTGGGGGCCACGGTGGTCCATGCGGTGCTGCTCGGAACCTGCGCCCTGGGCCTGGCCGTGATGGTGCTGATGCTGCTGCGGACGGCTCCGTGAGGCGGGTGCCCTGGATCGCCCTCGGCAGCCTGGCCCTGGCCCTGGGCGTCTGGCTGGCGGGCTTCCTGGCGCCCTTCGCGGGGTTCCTGCCGGGCTGCGCCTTCAAGCGGTTCACGGGGATCGCCTGCGCCACCTGCGGGTTGACCCGGAGCATCCTCGCCCTGGGCCAGGGGCATTGGCGCGAGGCCCTCCACTGGTATCCGGCCCTGGCGCTCCTGGCTGGGGCTGCGCCGGTCGCCGCCCTCTGGGACCTGCGCCGTGCCTGGCGCGGAGAGCCCTATCCAGCCCTGCCAGCGTCGCGGGCGCTCCGATTCGGGGCCTGGCTCCTGCTCGCAGGGATCTGGGCGCTCCAGGTGGCGCGGGGGATCTAGACCGATGGACGGTGTCCGGGTTTTGCCATGGGCCCCCAGTCCGGTCATGCTGTCAGCACGCATCACCGGAGTCCCACCATGTTCCAGCAACTCCTGGATCGGCTGATCGAACAGGTGCCCGAGGCCCTGGCCGCGACCTTCAACGATCGCGATGGGGATCCCATCTGCTCCCGCACGATCCAGGTCTCCAACGAGGGGCTGCAGCTCCTGGGGGCCTACCAGCACGTGGTGAAGCGGCACCTCCAGCAGGCGGTGGAGGAGTTCGACCGCGGCGAGGTCAAGCAGGTGGCCTTCGCCACGGACCAGCACTGGATCCTCATGATGGGTGCCAAGGAGCAGTGCACGCTGGTCCTGGTGATGCAGCGGGAGGGCCTGCTGGGCCGCGCCCGCTTCTACATGGAGCAGGCCGTCGAGGCCCTGAACCAGGAACTCTAATGCTGTCCGGGGGGACCGCCTGCTCGCCATGCTCGCGATGTCCCCCCGGGCCCCCGCCAGGTGGGTGGGATGAACCCGCCCACTTGGCCTAGGAGCACTCGATGGAACGCTTCATCGGTCTGGCCGGCATCGTGGCCTTCATGGCCATTGCGTACGCGTTGTCCCACAAGCGGAGCGCCATCCACTGGCGCACCATCGTCTGGGGCCTGGCCCTCCAGTGGATCTTCGCGCTGATCGTCCTGAAGGGCGCCGCCATCTCGAGCCTGCTTTCCTTCGTGCCGTTCCCGAAGGGCACCGGCTGGGTGGTGCTGCTCCTGATGTTCACGCCCATGCTGCTGCGCCGCTTCGCGTCCTGCGAGAACAAGTCACTAAACTGGGGCCTCTTCGCCGTCATCGTCCTGGGCCTGCTCCGGGGGAACCTGGTGGGCTCCTCCTTCGACCAGATGCGCATCGTGGTGGAACACCTCATGGCTTACGCCCATGAGGGCGCCAGCTTCGTGTTCGGCTCGCTCTCCGATGGTCCCGGCGGGAAGGTGGGCATGGTGTTCGCCTTCGCGGTGCTGCCCACCATCATCTTCGTGGCGTCCATCTTCGCGGTGCTCTACTACATCGGCGTCATGCAGTGGGTGGTGAGCGCGGCGGCCCGGGCCATGGGCCGCTTCCTCAAGGTGTCCGGCGCCGAGAGCGTGAGCGTGGCCGCCAGCATCCTCATGGGCCAGACCGAGGCGCCCCTGACCATCCGGCCCTTCCTGGCGCGTATGACCCGCAGCGAGCTGATGCTGATCATGACCGCCGGCATGGCCCATGTGTCCGGCAGCATCATGGTGGCCTACGTCCAGGTGGCCCACGTGGACATCGTGCACCTGCTCACCGCCGTGATCATGACCGCCCCTGGAGCGGTGATGATGGCCAAGCTCCTGGAGCCCGAGACCGAGGCCCCCGAGACCGCGGGCGAAGTGAAGGTGGACATCCCCACCCACGACGCCAACGTGCTGGATGCGGCCGCCCGGGGCGCTTTCGAGGGCGGCCAGCTGGCCTTCAACGTGGCCGTGATGCTCATCGCCTTCATCGCGCTCATCTACCTGCTCAACGGCCTGATGAAGGCCATCCATCCGGGCTTCAGCCTGGAAATGGTGCTGGGGGCGGTGTTCAAGCCCTTCGCCTACCTCATGGGCGTGCCCTGGCTCGAAGCGGGCCAGGTGGGTTCCCTGCTCGGCAAGCGCATGGTGGTGAACGAATTCGTGGCTTTCCTCGACCTGGGCGCCATGACGAACCTGTCCGCCAAAGCGCGGCTGATCTCCACGTTCGCGCTCTGCGGCTTCGCCAACTTCAGCAGCATCGCCATCCAGGTGGGCGGTATCGGCGCCCTGGTGCCCGAGCGACGGGGCGATCTGGCCCGCCTGGGCCTCCGGGCGATGCTGGCGGGCACCCTGGCCAACTTCCTCAGCGCCTGCATCGCCGGCATCCTGACCTAGGGCCGGAGGGCCTCACTACCCCTGGACCCTGGCCCTGGCCGGCCTTTCGTCAGTGGACGGCTTCCAGGTTCTCCGCACCGTCCCTGGGGGGTTCCACGCCCCGCCAGCCGGCCTTCCAGGCCAGGTTCAGGAGGAGCCCGAAGGTGATGTAGGCCGCGAAGAAGCCCACGAAGAACCGCTGCTGGAGCAGGATCATCATCGCGAAGATCAG
This sequence comes from Geothrix campi, assembly GCF_024609265.1. Taxonomy (GTDB): domain Bacteria; phylum Acidobacteriota; class Holophagae; order Holophagales; family Holophagaceae; genus Geothrix; species Geothrix campi. The sequence goes on from NZ_JANHMP010000004.1 coordinate 160,526, forward strand.
CACGATGCTGAGGCTGGTCAGCATGGCGGCCCGGGGGCTGCCGGCCCGCTTCTTGAAGCTGGGGAAACGGATCGTGGACACCATCAGGAGGCCCACGAGGAAGAGTTCCGCGGCGAAGGCGTAGGCGTGGAGCGTGGAGGCCGGCGGCGTGGGTCGCCAGATGATCACGGAGGCGACACAGGCGGCGCCGGCGGGGATGGGCAGGCCCACGAAGTAGCGGGGATCCACCGCGCCCACCTGCACGTTGAAGCGGGCCAGGCGCAGGGCGCCACAGGCCGTGAAGACGAAGCAGGCCGCCCAGCCCGCGGCCCGCAGGTGGGAATCGTGGATGCCCAGCTGGAAGAACCCGTACCGGTAGGCGAGGATGGCCGGGGCCATGCCGAAGCTGACCACGTCCGCCAGGCTATCCAACTGCACGCCGAATTCCGTGGCGGTGTTGGTGGCCCGGGCCACGCGGCCGTCGAGGCCATCGAAGACTCCCGCCAGCACCAGCAGGCCGGCAGCCCACAGGAAGAAGCGTTCCGGGGTGGCCCCGGCGGCGTTGATGGACATGACCACGCTGGAGAAGCCGCAGAAAATGGAGGCCATGGTGATGCTGGAGGGCAGCACGAACATGGAGCGCCGCATGGCGCGCTTTCGCCGGTCTCGGCGTTCCTCAGGGCTCAAACGGGGTCGCATGGCCCCATTTTCTCACATCCAGGCAGGCGCCGGACCCGCTGATTGGGGAGGGTATCCTGACAACCCCCGGAGGACGGCTTGAAACAGGTGGTGGTCATTGGTGGCGGACATGCCGGAATGGCCCCGACTCCGCGGCTCCGCGAAGCGGAACGCGGGAGTGGGCGGCTAGATGCCGCCCGCGATAGGAGGAAGGCCTCGATTCCCCTCATCGAAGACTGGGTGGAGGTCCTGCGATGAAACAAGTGGTGGTGATTGGCGGCGGACATGCCGGAATCGAGGCGGCGCACATCGCCGCCCGCATGGGCATGGCCACGACGCTGCTCACCATGAACCTCGACCAGATCGGCCAGATGAGCTGCAACCCCAGCATCGGCGGTGTGGGCAAGGGCCACATGGTGCGGGAACTGGATGCCCTGGGCGGCGCCATGGGCCGTCTCATCGACGCCACCGGCATCCACTTCCGCATCCTCAATGAAAGCCGCGGCGTGGCCGTGCGTGGCCCCCGGGCCCAGGCCGACAAGGTCAAATACCGCAGTGCGGCCCGGCAGCTCCTGGAGCATCTGCCGAAGCTGAAACTGCGCCAGGGGATGGCCACCGCCCTCCTCTGGACGGAGGGCACCCGGGGCCTGCGGGGGGTGGAACTGCTGGATGGCTCCGTGGTGCCCTGCGACGCGGTGGTGCTCACCAGCGGCACCTTCCTCAATGGGCGCATCCTCATCGGTGATCGTCGGCTGGAGGCCGGCCGGGCTGGGGAACCCGCCAGCACCCACCTCGCGGAGCAGCTGAAGGCCCTGGGCCTTAGGAGCCGTCGCCTGAAGACAGGCACGAGCCCCCGCTTGGCGCGAGGCTCCATCGACTTCAGTCAACTTGAGGTCCAGCCCGGCGATGCTCCGCCTCGCCCCTTCAGCTTCTTCACCCAGGAGATCCCCCAGTCCCAGGTGCCCTGCCACATCGTCCACACGACGGCGGAAACAGAGGCCATCGTGCGGGAGAACCTGCCGAAATCGAGCCTCTATGGAGGCCATATCGAGGGTGTCGGCCCGAGGTACTGCCCCTCCATCGAGGACAAGTTCGTGAAGTTCCCCGACAAGGGCCGGCACCAGATCTTCGTGGAGCCTGAAAGCCTGGAGACCGAGGAGATCTACCTGGCGGGCCTATCCACCTCCATGCCACCAGACGTGCAGCTGCGCATGGTGCGGAGCCTGCCCGGCTTCGAGGCCGCGGAGATCCTGCGTCCCGGCTACGCCATCGAGTACGACAGCTTTGATCCCCTGCAGCTGCGTCGGGACCTCTCGGTGGAAGGCCTGGAAGGCGTGTGGTTCGCGGGCCAGATCAATGGCACGACGGGCTACGAGGAGGCCGCGGGCCAGGGCCTGCTGGCGGGCCTCAACGCCGTGCGCTGGTTGCGGGACCAGGAGCCCATCATCCTTGGCCGGGATCAGGCCTACCTGGGTGTGATGATCGACGACCTCGTCACTAAGGGCACGGACGAACCTTACCGCATGCTCACGGCCCGGGCCGAACACCGGCTGGGCCTGGCCTGCGATGTGGCGGACGCCCGGCTGCTGGCGGTGGCCCGCGAGGTGGGGGCCCTGGAGCCCGGGGAACTGGCCCTGGTAGAGGCCAAGATCGAGCGCCGGGACCGTCTGCGCGCCCAGTGCGACGCCGCCTGGGTGACCCAGACCAGCCCCTTCGGGCCCATCGCCGCCGCCGCCGGTCTGCGGCTGGACGCGGGCCTGGCCTTGTCCGACCTGCTGCGCCGCCAGCAGATGGGGCCCACCGAGGCCGAGGCGTGCCTGGCCCTCCTGGAGGGCTGGACCGATGCCCAGACCGGGTGGAACCCCGCCCGGGAACGGGACCTGCTGCTCTTCGACCTGCGTTATGCCCCTTATCGGGAGCGGGAGGCCCGCCTTCTGGAAGGCCATCGGGCCTGGGACCATGTGCGGATCCCCGCGGATTTCCGCATCGAGCATCTGCACGGCTTGTCCAAGGAAGTCTTGGAAAAGCTGATCTTGCATCGACCTGAGACATTGGGGCAGGCCAGCCGGATCCCCGGCATCACTCCGGCCGCCGTGACGCTGCTGCACCTGCATATTCATCGCTCTCAGCGCATATAGTTTTTTGTGATTTTATCCTTGAGCCTCCATGTAACTGGAGGCTTAACCTGAGGACTGCTCGTTCGGGAGGTTCCCATGTCGACCGTCACCGACCTCTACCCCACTCCGGCCTCCGCGCCCGCCGGATCCCGGCTACTGAAGATCGGTCAGCTCGCGTCCCGTTCGGGCCTCACGGCCCGAAACCTGCGCTTCTATGCGGATGCTGGCGTCTTCGGCGACCTGCCCCGGTCGCCCAAGGGCTATCGCCTCTTCCCGCCGCAGGCCGTCCAGTGGGTGCGGATCCTGAAGGCCTCCCAGGCCGCGGGCTTCACCCTGGATGAGGTGCAGGAGCTCTTGCGCGCACTGCGCCAGGACAGCGCCCCCTGCGCCCATGTGCGCGATGCCCTGGGCGGCAAGCTCCGGGTTCTGGAGAGCCGGCTCGCCGAGATCCAGCTGCTGGTGGAGATCCTCCGCATCACGCTGGGCACGCCGGACGGCCAGAGCAGCGACCTGGGCTGCAACCTGATGGAAACCCTGCTCGCCGAAGCCAAGCGCCTGCCCGCGCTCACGGAATTGCGGGCCTGAACCCACTGGAGAACCCATGAACACCCAGACCTACCAAGTGACCGGCATGACCTGTGGCGGTTGCGTCCGCCACGTCGACAAGGCGATCCGCAACACCCCCGGCGTCACCGACGTGGTCGTGGATCTGGCCAGCGGCACGGCTAAGGTGACCGGCACCGCGGCCTTCGAAACCTTGGCCGCCCAGGTGGCCGAAGCGGGCTATCACCTGGCGGAGCTGGCCTAGGCCAATCCCGGGATCCCCATGAGTATCGAGACCTACACCGTCACTGGCATGACCTGCGCCTCCTGCGTGCGGCATGTGGAAAAGGCCCTGAGCAGCACCCCCGGCGTGCGCGCCGCCACGGTGAATCTGGCCACGGCCATGGCCACGGTGGAAGGCGAGGCCCGCTTCGAGACACTGGCGGCGCAGGTCGAGGACGCGGGGTACGGCCTGGGCCGACCCCAGGCTGACCAGGCGGTGGCGCCGGCCGAAGATGACCCGGCCCCCGCCCGGAACCGGATGATCATCGCCCTGGTCCTCACGGCGCCCCTGCTGCTCGCCATGGTCCCCGGCCTGGGAATCCATCTGCCGGGCTGGCTCCAGGCCCTGCTATCGGCCCCGGTGGTCTTCTGGGCCGGCTGGGGCTTCTTCCGCCGGGCGGCGCGTCAGGCCCGGCACGGCCAGGCCTCCATGGATACCCTCATCGCCCTGGGATCGGGCGTCGCGTGGACTTTTGCCGTGGTGGAATGGCTGAACGGCGTCCACCACCTCAGCTTCGAAACGGCCGCAGCCCTGGTGGCCTTCCTGCTCGCGGGCAAATATCTGGAGAGCCGGGCCAAGTCCAAGGCCACCGATGCCCTGAAGGAGCTGCTGGCCCTGGCCCCCCCCACGGCCTTGCGCCTGGCTGAGGATGGTTCCGTGGTGGAAGTCCCGGTGGCGGACCTGCGGCCTGGCGATCGCGTCCGGGTGCTGCCGGGGCATGCGGTCCCTGCTGATGGGCGCGTGACGGTGGGCCAGGCGGAAGTGGACGAATCCATGCTCACGGGTGAACCCCTGCCTGTTCCCAAGGGGCCTGGCGAAGGCCTGGTGGCTGGTACGGTAGTTCATGGCTCCGCGCTGGAGATGGACATCCAGGCCGTGGGGGCCCAGACCCAGCTGGCCCGCATGGCTCAGCTGGTGGCCCAGGCCCAGGGCTCCAAGGCCCCCGCCCAAGATCTGGCGGATCGCATCAGTGCCGTGTTCGTGCCGGCCATCCTGGCTCTTGCCCTGCTGACCCTGGCGGGTTGGTGGCTGGCCACGGGTGCCTTGGCTTCGGCTTGGCGCCCGGCCGTGACCCTGCTGGTGATCGCCTGCCCCTGTGCCCTCGGCCTCGCCACGCCGGTGGCCGTGATGGTGGGTCTGGGTTCCGCCGCGCGGAAGGGCGTGCTGGTGCGCGATGCAGCCGCCCTGGAGGCCCTCGGCCAGGCCACGGATCTCGCCTTCGACAAGACCGGGACCATCACGGAAGGTCGGCCGAGGCTGCGTCGCGTCGTGGAGACCTCGAACTTGGCTGAAGCGAAGCTGCTGGAACTCGCGGCCAGCCTGGAACGGGATTCGGAACACCCCATCGCCCGCGGACTGGTGGTGGCCCACGGGGGTGCCCTGAAGCCGGTGTCGGCCTTCCGCGCCCACCCGGGCGGGGGCGTCAGCGGTGAGATCGAGGGCACGCCCTGGCGCCTGGGCAGCGCGGCTTTTCTGGGGGTGACGTTCCCGGACGTGGACGAGGATGGGATCGCCGTGGGCCTGGCGGACGCCTCCGGGTTGCAGGGCGTGTTCGTGCTGGGTGACCGCCTTCGGGCCGAAAGTGCCGCGGTGGCTGGCCAACTCAGAGGCCAGGGACTTCGCCTTCACCTGTTCACGGGGGATCGTGCCGAACCCGCGGCCCGGATGGCCGAGGCAGTGGGTATCGCGTCGGTCTCCGCGGGCCTGCGCCCCGAGGACAAGTTGTCCCGCATCCGGGACCTCCAGAACACGGGCGCCGTGGTCGGGTTCGTGGGCGATGGCGTGAATGATGCCCCGGCCCTGGCCCAGGCGGACTGCGGCATCGCGATGGGATCTGGGGCGGGGGAGCAGGGCACCGGCGCGGCCATGGCGGCGGCTCCACTCGTGCTGTTGCGCCCGGGTCTGGAGCCCATCCTCGCCGCACGCCGTCTGGCTCTGCGCACCCATCGCGTGATCCGCCAGAATCTGGGCTGGGCCTTCGGCTACAACCTGGTGCTGGTGCCCCTGGCCGCCTCGGGCCAGCTGGAACGCTTCGGCGGGCCCATGCTCGCGGGGCTGGCGATGGGCCTCAGCTCACTCACGGTGGTGCTGAACGCCCTGCGGTTGCGGCGCTAGAGGCTCTTCGCCAGGTCCTTCAGGTAGGCTGCAAAATCCGTCTTCAGGTCCTCTCGCTTGAGGGCGAACTCGACGTTGGCCTTCAGGTAGTCGAGCTTGTTCCCGGTGTCGAAGCGCTTGGCGGGGATGGGGGCCGCCACGAGGCGACCCTCCCGCGCAAGGACCGCCAGAGCGTCCGTGAGCTGGTACTCGCCGCCCACACCGGGATTGAGGGCAGCGAGATGCTCGAATACGCGAGGTTCCAGCACGTAGCGCCCCACGACCGCCCAGCGGCTGGGGGCCTCAGATGGCAGGGGCTTTTCGACAATCGCTGTCACCTCCCAGTTGGCTTCACGGCCGACTGGGGCGCTGACGATGCCATAGCGGGAAACATGGTCCTCCGGGACTTCCTGGACGCCGACGACGGACTTCCCCGTCGCCTGATAGGCAGCGATGAGGGCCTCCAGGGCGGAATCCCGCTCGTCGAAGACGTCGTCGCCCAGGAGCAGGGCGAAGGGTTCGTCACCAACGGCATGGCGGGCGCATAGCACCGCGTGGCCGAGGCCCAGGGGCTCGCCCTGACGCACGTAGGCGAACTGCGCGAGGTGGGTGATGTCGCGCACCAGGTCGAGGTCCTCCTGCTTGCCGCGGCGCCGCAAGGTGTCCTCCAGCTCGTAGGCCACGTCGAAATGGTTCTCGATGGCACCCTTGCCGCGCCCAGTCACCAGGACGATGCTCTCGATCCCCGCGCGGATGGCCTCCTCCACCACGTACTGGATCACGGGCGTGTCCACCAGGGGCAGCATCTCCTTGGGCTGGGCCTTGGTGGCCGGCAGGAAGCGGGTGCCCAGACCGGCGACGGGAATGACGGCTTTGCGCAGGGTCTTCATGGCGGCTCCGGAGGTCATGATGGCCTAAGATGGCTGGAACAGGAGAAGCAGGAATGGACTCAAGGGAATTGTGGCAGCGGATGGTTGGACATCCGATGTCGGGATGGCGCCTCGCCGAAGACGTGGCGCTGCCCCCGTCCCTGGCGCCAGGCCGGCTGCTGTGGTGCGGGATCGGCGGCTCCCTGCTGCCTGCGGATGCGCTCATCCAGGCCCTGGCCGCGACTTCGCTGCGCCATCGGTGGCAACCGCTGGCCTCCCCCGAAACCAACGGCCTGCGCCTGGAGGCGGAAGACCAGCTGGTGTTCGCCTCCAAGAGCGGACGCACGCTGGAACTCTGGACGTGGATCGGGCGGTTGCGGGCCCAGGCTGGATGGGGGCGCTGGCACCAGGTGCCCGTGGTCATTACGCAGGACGACCAGAATCCGCTCGCCCGGTTGGCGCGGGCCGAGGGCTGGACGCTGTTGCCCATCCCGGAAAAGGTGGGTGGGCGCTACTCGGCGTTCACGGCCATCGGCGCGTTGCCGCTGCATTGGGCGGGCCTGGAGGCCCCCCGCTTCCTGTCCGCCGCCCGCGAGGTGGTCGCGCAAACCGAGCAGGAGCGAGGACCCTGGGGTGTCCGCGTCTGGGACATGGTGGCCACGCTCACCACAGGCTACCTGCGAGGCACGGACCAATGGGTGCTGATGCCCTACGCCACGCATCTGGAAACCGTGGGCGCATGGTGGGTGCAACTGGTGGCGGAAAGCCTGGGCAAGCAGGCTGCTGACGGTAGTCGGCGGGGCTTTACGCCCATCCGCGCCATCGGTCCACAGGATCAGCATGCGCAGCTGCAGCGGTGGCTGGATGGGCCGCGCAATGTCGGCATGGTGATGGTGACGGTGGGACACAACCATGCAGCGGAACCCTCCGATCCGCCGTCGCAGTGCCCGTTTCCGGGACTGGGGCGCTGGGGCGGCGAAGACATCGTGCGGGCCCAGGCGGAGGGCACCCGCGAGGCCCTGGAGGAGGCCGGCATCCCCGTGGTGCACTGGCACCTGGACTCGCTGGACGAGGCCTCGCTGGGGGCCTTCCTCATGGCCTGGCAGCTGGCCGTGGGGCTGTGCGGCGTGGCGCTGGAGGTGGATCCCTTCGATCAGCCCGCAGTGGAATCCGGCAAGCGCCGGACCTTGCTGAAACTGGGGATTTCCTAGGAATTGCCTGGGAATTCCGTCAGAGATGCAACGGTGACGGGCACCTACCTGAAAATTTCCACTTGCACTGCGACTCTCCCCTGCTAGTCTGAATGTCCTGCGCAGTTGAGGCTGCGAGGTGCTGGAAGGGGCCGCGAGGCGACTTCGGACTGTGCGGAAGCACGGTGAGCGTCTTTGAAAACCGGATAGAAGATAGGAAGCCTTTGAGGGT
>NZ_JANHMP010000005.1 GCF_024609265.1 Geothrix campi
TTCTCGGCGTTTGAGAAAATAGGGCTGGGGCCGCGAGACCTGTAAGAAGGAACCAAACCAGGATTGATCTCAAATCGACTCCTTCTACCTGGGGCCGCGGGTGAGCGTCTAACGAATGAAGCTAACCGGCCCCGCCTGCACCGAGGCGAAGAACGAAGCCGAGGAAGCGGGATGTTGAGAGAGAACGAAAGGCAATGCAGGCGGGGTCCGAGTTGAGCGGAGGGTTAGGCAGACGAGCGCGGGGGAATGGGTTTGTGTCGATGATTCTATTCGATTGCTCGGAATGCTTTTCGCCAAATCGGTTCACTTGGAAAAGTGGAACGCACGGAAACTGCCCATTTCTTGCCATCGATCTCCACTGCGCCCTTTTCTTTTCTGGTAGCAAGGAATGCTGTGATCCGTTGTAACTGTGACCCTGGGAGGAATATTGAATACGCGTCTCTGCGTTTAATCGTTGATTCGGATGACAGCCCTGGCCAGTCCTTGGGCCAGTGGATGGATTCATCAGGTGCGTATTCATACGGCCAAATCATGGCTTCGATATACCGAGGTTTCCACTCCTGCATCTCGGGAGGAGTGAATCTAGCCAGAGTGGTGAGAAGGGACCGGGTTTCCTTCGACAACTTCGGCCTTCCCTTTACGCCAGGTACAGATCGCTCTTCTGGCCATGCGAACCCATAGATCGAGCTGAGGAATCGCTCTGCACCAAGGTCAATCATGACGCTTGTTTCTGGCTGATCAGTGGCTTCTGTCAAAGATATACGGCTTGGTTTTGAAGGGAATGGACCGCAGGCATGGATCTGGGCTTTGATTTCGTTGAATTCTTTATCTGAAAGCTGCTTCCAGAAATATGTCGGTCGATCCCCAGGCAACACCTTCAGGCGAATCAGTTGACCGTCCTCGTAGAGAACAAGATTGGGAGTATCAGAACCGATAACCATTCGCCAGGGATCGGAAACGAGGATGACTGCTATTGGCTTGGGCCCATCAAACGGCTTGAACTCTCCGGCTAGAACGGTGAGGGGCATGATGAGAATGGCCAATAATGTTGTTAGAAAACTCTTCATGGGCTGCCTAACGAATGAAGCTAACCGGCCACGCCTGCACCGAGGGGCTGAGCGAAGCCGAGGTAGCGAGAAGCTGAGAGAGAGCGGGAGGCAATGCAGGCGGGGTCCGGGTTGAGCGGAGGGTTAGGCGGACACGAGCTGCCAGATTGAGTTTGTGAATTGGATTTTCCAGTAACCTATTGTGCCTGAATTTGGGAGGATACCCAATTCTCCGCTGATGCGGCCAGGGGCGGATTCTGTGAACGAGAAATCGTATACCTCAAGCCCGTCGAGGTCTTTGAGGTTGAGTTGCCCTTGAATGTCAAAGGTCATGGATTCCGGTTCAAGTAGAGAAAGGGAAACCAGGTCGTAATGTTGAGTCGATTCATTGAACGGCATTAGATTGAGGATCAGGCCTTTCTCGACAATCGAAATCCGTGAGATTGGGAGATCGTGCCATTCAAATTGGACATCTCGAAGTGGGTGATTCATGGGTGCGGCCTAACGAATGAAGCTAAGCGGCCGCGCCTGCACCGAGACGATGAACGGAGCCGGGATAGCAAAATGCTGAGAGAGAGCGGGAGGCAATGCAGGCGGGGTCCGAGTTGAGCGGAGGGTTAGGGGGCAGCCGCAGCGCCATCGGGGCCAACATGGTCCAGTACACGATAGGTTGGGATTGGATCTTCCGATGGTGCCCATCCAGTCCAGAATCGATGCAGGGTGATTATTTCCTTATTCCGCCGCACAACTCTATAAATCCATGTCCTCGGTGAACATCCTGAAGATTCTGGTCCTTTCTCTACTGCAAAAAATATGTCCTCAGTTATCCAGCGAACTCGTGCCTCTGCTACCGGGGAATTCCCAGTCTCTTCTTCATAGAACACGATCGTGTTTTTGCTTTTGAATTCGAATCCGCCAAATCTGGAGTTCTTACCCACGAGACGCTTGCCCTCAAGTTCACTGGATAGGCTCTGCGCATTCGCCGCAATAATTGCCGGAACGAGGAGTATGCATGCTCGAGTTGCGATCATATTGGACTGCCTCCTAACGAATGAAGCTAACCGGCCCTGCCTGCACCGAGGCGCTGAACGGAGCCGAGGAAGTGGGAAGCTGAGAGAGAGCGGAAGGCAATGCGGGCGGGGTCCGAGTTGAGCGGAGGGTTAGGCCGACTAGTTTCGATGTAGGGATGTTTCAAGTTCATTGAGACTACTACTGACTTTATCGAGAGCAACAGATCGATCTGTGATATTGGATTGAGCATATTCTGCGAGGGATTGAGCGACGTTCACCAGGGCTGTTGGGGTTTCTGATTGGGGGCCCCAGGTTTTTCCGAAGAAATTGCGCTCGGCATAGAAAAAGTAAGAAATACCATCGAAGCCACCGTGGCTCGCCAAATCGCCTGAATACCTTGTGCCTTTGACGCATTCACGCCAGGCCGAAATAATCCGTTCTGCCATTTCGGGGGCTAGCTGAGCTGAAAACCTGTGGAGTGGCCTTGGAGTGGGAATGATGGATTTGCCCTTTGGCTTCCTGCTTCCGGGAGGAGGCGGCGGCGGTGGCACTAATACTGAATCACGGGATTCGACGAGCCAGGCGCAGTAGGTTGGTTTTTGGCCGACGACTTCGTTTCTGATGATTGATACCGCCCAACCCTTTCGAAGGGAAGGTGAAACGATCATCCAAACTGCCTGATCTCCAGCCGGGACGAGACCTTCGACGGCTTGGCCAAGCCCTGCACCCCAAGTTGCTGGTTTGATGGGTTCGAGGTGATTCGGGGGTTCTTGGCCAAAGCAATTCGAGGCCAGGAACGAAAATATAGCTGATCGAATTGCGGTTCGCATGTGAGGCGGCCTAACGAATGAAGCTAACCGGACACCGCCTACACCGAGGCGCTGAGCGGAGCCGAGGAAGCGAGAGGTTGAGAGAGAACGGAAAGCAATGCAGGCGGGGTCCGAGTTGAGCTAGGGGTTAGGGCGACCGAGACGGTCCTCATTCGGATTCCTTGGGGAGTTCGATGAACCCAGGGGCCGAAAGCACAATTGGGAGTGACTTGGCCTTCGCTTGTAAACGCCGAATTGTCTGTTCGATCGCGACTTTGTTGCGAATGGCAGCAGCTGGTGGGGTATCGATATGGCACAGACCCGGTTCCCCTGCCGGCATTTCCCACTGCTTGCGATATCTCTCCGCCATAGAGAGCATGGCCTCCGATTCCTTGTTTCGTGGCAACGATCTTCCAAATAGCCATAGCATCCCATCCGGATCAATAACTAGCCCTTCAAACGGGTTCCAAGGATCCGCACCATCACTGAACACTGATGTTGGGATGTATGAATGCGGTACCTCTAGCTCTCCCGGTTTGAACCAAACGGCAATCGCGGCCATTCCGCAAGTGCAGCTGTCATATCGGCTAGTCAATATTTGTAGGATCTTTGGGCAAGCAGCACCAATGTGGCGCAATTCATCCAACTGCGTATTGGTTAGTGTCAGAGTGCGGGTTCGTTCAACCTGGCGCCGTTGAGTGCCAGACAACTGAATCGTCGAAAAATCTTTAGCTAAGTGGGTTCGGCCTTCGTTGAAGGTAAGACCATCGGCAATGAGCGACATCCATGAGAACAACAGAAGTAGGAGTATTCGCATCGGGGGAGCCCTAACGAATGGAGCTAACCGGCCACGCCTGCACCGAGGCGCTGAGCGAAGCCGAGGAAGCAGGAAGATGAAAGAGAGCGGAAGGCAATGCAGGCGGGGTCCGAGTTGAGCTGAGGGTTAGGCGCTGGGGAACAAAAGTGTAAGACGTTAGACTTATTACGATCACTTCGGCAAGCAGACGAGTTCAGACCACCACGCCGAGGTTGTATCTGGAGCGATGAAACCCCATTCCTGATTCATTGGACCCTGTTTAGGTTTTACATTCCCTTGGTTGTCGAATAAATCACCCTCAACGGCACGAATCATTTTTTGATCACAGTTGATCTCGAAGCAAAATCTAGATGACATTTTGATGTCGTGGTTGTTCGCAATTACCTCCCACAGAATTACAGTCGCCACTCTGTCTTTAAACTCGATGTCGCTCTTGCTGGCAGCTCTCACGGATTTCAATCCTAAGAAAGCTGGAATGTACCCTTGGGCAATTTTCGTGGCCGAGGCATCAATCAATTGAGACCTTCGTGACTTTTGCGCGGAATAAGCATTCAGCTTTTTCAATGAGATTGACTTAATCCAGAATCTCGTAACAGTGCTCGTTCTTATAATGCTGGAATTGTCGTAGAAGACTATATCGGTATCGTTTCCAGATTTAGTCATACCACCATATTTCCAATCAGAGGCCGACACAACCTGCGAGGTCAAGATGAGCATGACGATCGAAAGGCAATGGAGAAAATTCATGGATGGCTCCAAAATTTGTGCAGCGCCTAACGGATGAAGCTAACCGGCCTCGCCTGCACCACCGAGGCGATGAACGAAGCCGAGGAAGCGGGAAGGTGAGAGAGAGCGAAAGGCAATGCAGGCGGGGTCCGAGTTGAGCTAAGGGTTAGGTGTTCTGGGTGGCACTATATAAAGTGATTACAATATATCGAAGTTGTTTGATTCTTTTCCCCACGTTATTTTCATGTGAACGTAAGCACCCAGCATTATCCCTTCTGGATGAGTTGATGTAATTATTTTGGCGGGGTGAAATTTGACCTTCTTAATCCATTCCATTGCGTATGGTTGTAGTTCGGGATTACCGGAAATTGGTTTCAGTTCAGTGGGGTTCCCATCGGAATCGACGATTAGTTTGATTACTGCATAACCTGTAATTTTTGGTGCTCCTTCCTTTCGGTGAATATCGGGTATTGGGGTAAAGGACAAAATAGAGGGCCGATTGATAGTTGCAGTCATTTTGGACGGCTCTTCGATTAACGGCTTGTTTGCTTGAGGAGCACAATTCACGGAAGAAATGATAGTAACCAAGATGAGCGCTTTTGCACCGATCCGAGTGCTTAAGGCGGGTGGGGTTTGAACTGGTGAGTTGAACATTTGAACACCTAACGAATGAAGCTAACCGGCCCCGCCTGCACCGAGGCGCTTAGCGGAGCCGAGGAAGCGAGAAGCTGAGAGAGAGCGGGAGGCAATGCAGGCGGGGTCCGAGTTGAGCTAAGGGTTAGGCTGACGGGGCTGATTCTTGAATGAAGAGTGCCTTAAGTTAATACCCCTATGTGAAATCACACCACAACTCTATTGAATTGACCTTGCCGTTCTCGACATGAAAGACAAGAGCGGTTTCAGAAGTGAGGCTGCGGTAGATCAATTCGGTCTGGTTGTCTTTGCTGAGAATTTCGGGATGGCCGTAGAGTGCGATCACCTGGCTGGATTCCATACCTACCCGGGCCCCGGCTGGAGTTGCGTATTTTCGAACGGTACAAACTAGATTTACCAAACTTTTATCGCAAAAGTAAGTTCTGATTCCTTTGTATTTCAATTCGATTTCGGAGTTGCAGAACATTGGATCTGCGATTGGATTTTTTTGAATTGGTCGACCAAACCGATGAGTTACCTCTTTCTGGGATGAACCAATTTGAACTGAGGCCAGACGGATTTGACCGTCCGCCAAGCGCACGGGCTCGGTTTGTTGGGCCATGGCAGGGGCCATGAGTAGGATTGCCAACAATGCACTCAGGCTGTTCACGAGGAAGCCTAACGAATGAAGCTAAGCGGCCACGCCTGCACCGAGAAAATGAGCGGAGCCGAGATAGCGAAATGTTGAGAGAGAGCGGAAGGCAATGCAGGCGGGGTCCGACTTGAGCGGAGGGTTAGGCCGAAGATGAGGGTAGCTGGCCCCGGGTAAGGTTGCTTGAAGTAAGCGCCCGCCAACAAGGGAGGGCGAACAAGGGAATGGAGAACAGAAGGCGAAGCTCAACTTTCTGGTGTTCCTGAATACTCGACTTGCGTGATACCCATATCATTTGGGAAAGAAACAGCAGGTTAAATCCCCAAAATGGAAGCAGCCTTGAGAAGACCATAACCAAGGCAAGCCAAATCACCCCCAAGGCGAGCCCTTTATAAAACTCGGGATTCGAGAGTAATTTAAGATGCCTACCATTGGTGTTGATGAAGTATATAAAATAGAAAATTGCAAAAATAGTGTAAATCATCCAACCCAAACTAATCGGCCCACCAATGATGGCCCCGAGGTATTGGGAACAGGAATCGGGTTGCATGAGAGGCCTAACGAATGAAGCTAACCAGCCCCGCCTGCACCGAGGCGCTGAGCGGAGCCGAGGAAGCGGGATGCTGAGAGAGAACGAAAGGCAATGCAGGCGGGGTCCGAGTTGAGCTGAGGGTTAGGAGTGTGACGAGAAACTATTTGCCGTGGTGGTGGCAGGGGTTGCGCTCAAGATAGTCACCGTGATTTCACCGTCGGTCTTACCTGTACGCTTTGCATGCGCCTGTTGTGGATCTGTATTGAGGTCGAGCGATTTTGAGGAAAAATACAATTCCACAACCCATGAACCAGATGGGTTTATATCTTTCCAATCGAATTCAATTTTATAAATAGAAGATTTGATTAAATTCCACATGTGGCCATTAGATTCAACCACATCTCGTTGTTTGATTCGACCATCATCGGTGATCAATAGCTTTACATGTGCAGTTCCGATTGCCGATGCGTTTAGCCGACTCAATGGGTTAGATGTGAATTCATCGTTTGGGTGTCTGTAGGTTTCCCTAAAGAAAAGGAGAAGAGACTGTGGCTTAATTATTACCGACGATGCATTTGGTGAAGGAGTGGGCTGGGTTCGTGACAGGCTTGTAGTAGGCTCACTACAATGAAACATAACAATAGAAAAGCTCAGAGCTCCAAGGAATTTGCCTGAATACATCGGGGACTCCTAACGAAAGAAGCTAACCGGCCCCGCCTGCAGATGGGTGCCAATCGAAGCTATTGTTGACGGAACACGAGACATGAAATCTACCAATGCAGGCGGGGTCCGAGTTGAGCGAAGGGTTAGGCCGATGATTGTCATTTGGATTTTATGTACTCGGTAGAACTATCAGAATCGTTTACTGCAATGACGAAACTGAGACTGCCCATTCCGTTTGGATTGTTAGAGAAGAGGACGGTCCACTGTTTGGCAAACTCCGAATAGAACGCTGGGCCACGCCATAGATGTTTAACATCATAGCCATCCAAGGTTGCGCGAGCGCATGCCAGCATATCCGCCTGAGACCTACGCAGCTTTGCTCCAAGAATTGGGGCATTGTCGGTTTCAGGAAGGGTCTGGGTTGCTCTTTTCGCGTTGACATCGGCAGGCTTACAGCCAATCGCAAGGAGTGCGATTCCGCTGCAAATAAGAGCCAGTCGAATGATCATTGTGAGAGGCCTAACGAAAGAAGCTAACCGGCCCCGCCTGCAGATGGGTGCCGAACGAAGCTATTGTTGACGGGACACGAGACATGAAATCTACCAGTGCAGGCGGGGTCCGCGTTGAGCGAAGGGTTAGGGCGATCATGCTGAAGTGCCTAATCATTTGAAGACTGGTCCCAGACGTAACCTTTCCCTTTTGGGATGAGAAGAATACCTTCTGATTCAAAGCCACCAACCAACAACCTGTATGGCTTTGGGCGCGGCGGGCCGAAGAAAAGCCCTTGCCCATTGAGGTCAAGCGGTTCAGAGACGAAGGCGGGATTGTGGGAAGAAGAGCCTAAAAACGGACCGTTATAAACAAGAATCCGAAATCGTTTGGTGGGTTGGCCAGGGCCAATCACAGCAACTGCAAAGTCCTTATGCCCATCACGATTTAGGTCGCCCACAACATAGTAAGGCTCGTATTGAGGAACCGGTTTCCAAGCACCACCCATCCCCCGACGGATGGATTGGATTTGTGCTTTGCAATCACCACAGTCAGCTTCCGAAGCGATCCGGAAACCAGGATGGCTCTGCAACCACTCACCAAGAACCTTCATATGCTCCGGTTGAAGAA
Organism: Geothrix campi; assembly: GCF_024609265.1. Lineage (GTDB taxonomy): Bacteria > Acidobacteriota > Holophagae > Holophagales > Holophagaceae > Geothrix > Geothrix campi. The sequence continues at coordinate 8,009 of NZ_JANHMP010000005.1, forward strand.
TCACAGGCGGCGGAGCTGTCGCGATGGATAACAGAGCTGGGAGGAGCAGAGTCTGAAACATGCTGATGGAGCGCCCTAACGAAAGCAGCTAAGCGGCCCAACCTGCGGCCGACAGCTAAACAGAGACGAGAAAGACGGAACACGAGAGATGAAAGTAGGCCGTGCAGGTTGGGTCCGACTTGAGCGAAGGGTTAGGCGGCAGGTGCCACTAGGTGCTTTCAATCCAGATTTAGACGGAGGCCTACTTGTAATCTTACCTCCCAGGTTGGGGGAGTAAGACCCACTAGTTCTCGTTTCCAGAGGGGGACGGCGTATTCAATTCTGGTAAAGGGAACCACCCGTTCGGTACCTCTTGCCAGGAAGGCCGTGTTGAATGGAAGAAGGGGAATAATGACCCCTCGAAACCCAATACCCCCACGAAGCCAAAGGCGGCCAAATGTGGAAGTTTCGTTGGGATCTGAGAAGTGTTCACTGCGAGCCTCTAGTGCAAGAAGAGCATGGCCTTCGTGACCTTGGCTCCAAACGGTGCACTGGAATCCGAGATTGCCCATGACAGTCTTTGTGGATTCCACAGCTATTTGCTCAAAACCGCCACAGACCTGAAATTGAGTACGACCAATTTCTCCAAAATCAAGAGCTGCTTGAATGCCTGGCCCATTGGATTCATGACCTTGGATGATGACTTGTGTTTGCGCATAGGTTAGGCCGATATCAAATCCCTGCGCCTTGCTCGAACTGGTGGCAAGTAGCAAAGGAATAGACCAATAGCAAAAGGTCTTCATGTATCAAAGCCTCCAATATGAGAGCCGCCTAACGAAAGAAGCTAACCGGCCCCGCCTGCGGATGGGTGCCAATCGAAGCTAATGTTGACGGAACACGAGAGGTCCAACCCGCCAATGCAGGCGGGGTCCGAGTTGAGCGAAGGGTTAGACGCCGTAGCCAGGGTTGTCGCATTTGATTTGGACTTTCACTAACCGTAGGAACTTGCCTTTGCGCCGATGTGCACGCCAAGCTTTGGTTGAAATCCAGAATTCATCCTCAGTGACTTTCGCTAGGCTAACCAATTCCAGGTCGAGTTTCCCATTCAACTTGGGATAAAAGGATTCCCCAAAGACGAGTTCAAATTTATCGGAGCCAACCGGAATCAAAAGAACATCCAGAGTCTGCCATTGGGGTGTGCCCCCCGACGGCGAAATATCAACTTGGAGAAGCAATTTATGAAACTTTCCGTTACAGAGGTGCTCAATCCCATATGACTTTCCATCTACTTCACCAATAGTCGCCCCACCAACTTTTTTAAACCCACCAGGGGCGACTCCAAAGATGGCATCAGGGCAGACCTGAGCATTCGCTGTAAGCGACAGTAGAACGAGGAGTGGAAAAATGATCAGGAGTTTCAGCATGGGATTCGGTGGCGCCTAACGAAAGCAGCTAAGCGGCCCAACCTGCGACCGACAGCTAAACAGAGACGAGAAAGACGGAACACGAGAGATGAAAGCAGGCCGTGCAGGTTGGGTCCGACTTGAGCGAAGGGTTAGGCGCTGCAAATAAGTATGTGCGGAGCGAATACTGGAAGGCCAGCCAAGGATTTGAGATGGAACGGAGAAAGCGCCTGACATGGCGGTAAGCCGACCGAACAGCGTGACCGAACCAAGCGAGCGAAACCAACCAGGCCGACAGCGAGGCGACCGACGATGTTGGCCACTCTCGATAGCTGAAAAGGAACCGCCGAACGAAGCCTGAGAAGAAACCCACGTACTGCTGGTTGGGGATGCGCTGAGAAGGAACCGAACCAATGACACCTGGAAAATCTGAGATGACGAAGTAGGACTAGAAATTTGGCGGCCGAACTGCCGCCTAACGAAAGAAGCTAACCGGCCCCGCCTGCAAATGGTGGCCGAACGAAGCTAATGTTGACGGAACACGAGAGATGAAACCAGCCAATGCAGGCGGGGTCCGAGTTGAGCGAAGGGTTAGGGCTTCTGTTCAGCATGCAACATACCGAGTTGAATTCTGAAATCATCTTCAAGTAGTTCAATCAAAATAGGAATTTCTTTCGATACAAAATCGTACGCCTTGCCCCATGTATCGAGGTGGGCAGCATTTCGAGGACCTTGATCAACCCCGACCATAAAGTCGACTGAGATTGAATGGAGTTTCCCATGAAATGCGTCAATTTGTGCTGCAGTCCCCTTTGGGATGAACAGGCGGCGAGGCCGGTAAAATTTTAAGAATGCTGCATAAGCCTCACCAGCCTTTGCACGACGAGCATCCATATCAGGCCCTGGCATGTTGTCCCATACAGACGTGTAGTACGCAACAGCCTCAAGATATGTATGAAGTAACGCGCTCACCTCTGCAATCACATCAAGAGTTTTGTCGAAGACTTTGGAGTATTGGGTATTTCTTTCGTGAGCTGTGATTTGCAGTTTGGCCTTCAATTGCTCTACCAAAATATCGGAATCAAATTTAAGTTGAGCTTTGTGCGATTCAAGCTTTTCAGCTAGGTCAAGCCTGAGCTTTTCGATTTCGAGATCAGATGAGGCTTTAAGTTGTGCTTTATGAATTTCTAGATCTCTGTCGTATTCAGCCTTGATCGCATACTTGAGGCGAGTTGAGATCATGTTTCTCAAAATCCAAACCAGAGCCCCGGAAAGAGCCATAGAGGAGAGGATGGTTTGCAACTCGCTCATGGGAAGCCCTAACGAATGAAGCTAACCGGGCCACGCCTGCACCGAGGCGACGAGCGGAGCCGAGATAGCGAGATGCTGAGAGAGAACGGAAGGCAATGCAGGCGGGGTCAGAGTTGAGCGGGAGGTTAGGCGCTTCGTGAACTCAGTCTTGGATACCTAA
>NZ_JANHMP010000006.1 GCF_024609265.1 Geothrix campi
GTATTGAGGAGATGCCTTCTTCCGTGTATTCCAGATCTCTGAGAGCGCAATCAGATCGTCAGGCGCATTGATTTTGGAGATGAGTTTGAATTCCCTGTTCCAAACGACAACCGTTCCCCAGTTCGTACCGGGCATTGAGCGAGACTCCATTGTTGTATCAGGAGAGCTGCACCCAAAGGTGATGAGTGACGCACAAAGGACGAGGCGTTTCATGGCCACTGGTGACGCCTAACGAAGGAAGCTAACCGGACACCGCCTACACCGAGGCGCTGAGCGGAGCCGAGGAAGCGAGAGGTTGAGAGAGAACGGAAAGCAATGCAGGCGGGGTCCGAGTTGAGCTAGGGGTTAGGCGCTGGCGGGAGTGCTAAAGCTATTGAATTGTAAAAAACAGGAAGACTGAAAAAATGGCTATGCTCCAGATTAGAGTGGCAATTCGCAGTTGCCGCAAATATCCTTTCGCAACCTCATTTTGATTGATCCAATCTGGCGTTTTGAAGATCACCTTGAGTTTAAAGTGCTGGCCAGCCAGGGCATTCTGATATGAAGACTCCTCCGGTGCCCACCAGAACGAGCCCATGGGCTTACCGTCAGCTATCCAAGCTTCTCGATTTGTTTCGTATTCGATGCTTATAAGCCGATCAAAACGAATCAAACTATATATCGAGATCCCGAAGAATAGGACCGCAATGAGGATGAGCAGGATGATTTGGAGATTGGTCATCGGAGACTTGGAAGCGCCTAACGAATGAAGCTAAGCGGCCACGCCTGTACCGAGGCGATGAGCGGAGCCGAGATAGCGAAATGTTGAGAGAGAGCGGAAGGCAATGCAGGCGGGGTCCGACTTGAGCGGAGGGTTAGGTTGCCGATTCGAGGCTTTTCAAGAAGGCAGGCCATTGTTTCTGGGCTTCTTGGTCGCATTCTTCAAAAATATCGCGGCCGTACTTGTGATTGTAATAGGCCCGAATGGTTCGGTTATAGCCCTGCCAATAGGCGAACTGCCTTTCCGTCACAACGCAGCCAGCAACAATCTCAGAGTGCAGCCCATAACGGGTTTCAAGAAGATTCCAATAAATCATGGAGTAGGACATACCAAGCCCATGGACCTTCATTTCGGGCTTGCCTCGCAATAGATCTACTCCGGCTCTGGCTGAACCCCAAAGGCCCGGCACAAGTAACCAAGATCCGAGGACCAGGATCATCCCGCAAATCGAAAGGCCAGCCTTGATTCGTAGGGAACTGGACTTGGGCTTCATGGGCAACCTAACGAATGAAGCTAACCGGCCCCGCCTGCACCGAGACGACGAACGAAGCCGAGGTAGCGAGAAGCTGAGAGAGAGCGGAAGACAATGCAGGCGGGGTCCGAGTTGAGCTGAGGGTTAGGCCGATGGTGGTTGAGGGTCATGGTTTTCGCAAGGAATTCGGTGAATATATAGCCCTTTGGTGGCATTAGAGGCAAAGAGTGAACTACCTGCCCCGCTCGGAGAAATCTGAAACCCGCAGTCCTTTTGAAACTTAGCCTGCGCGATAAACAGGTTGCCCAGGAACAGCAAGGTTTCGGTGTCACCTTCGATTAGAACCATGTCTTCATCCAGGCTGCGAATGGAGACCTTGGATGAGCCTTTAGAAAACTCTGAGCAGACCTGATCTGGTGAAAGCGACGGCGGATTTCTATCTGGCATCGGGAGGCCTAACGAATGAAGCTAAGCGGCCACGCCTGCACCGAGGTGATGAGCGGAGCCGAGATAGCTAAATGTTGAGAGAGAGCGGAAGGCAATGCAGGCGGGGTCCGACTTGAGCGGAGGGTTAGGCCTCACGGGAGTAGCTCACCGGGTTTCGATGGCTGAAACAATCCGGGTTCAATGAGCACCTGTTCGCAGATTACATCCAGGAACTCATCGTAGAACATGATCTTGAAGTGTTCACATTTGGTAAGATGCTGTTGTGAAAAGCTCATGAGCCACGGTGATCTTCCGAGGGAAACCATCGCGCCCTTACCTGTAGAACCCCAATCTATCGTTGTGAGTTCATAGTTCTCTACCTCTTCGGGCGTGAAGGCGTAGACCTGCGCGCGAATGAACCTCAGGTGATGGTTTTCACCTGAAGAATCTGGCAATGCGAAGTCCACAGCCAATAGGTGTGAACTCCCCGAGGCGAGATGGACCTTGAGCAGTGATGGCCCTCGCCCATCGTGATAGAAGGTTTCTGCGTGAATCGTACGCATGTGGTGAAGCCTAACGAATGAAGCTAACCGGGCCCCGCCTGCACCGAGACGATGAGCGGAGCCGAGGAAGCGAGAAGCTGAGAGAGAACAGAAGGCAACGCAGGCGGGGTCCGAGTTGAGCTAAAGGTTAGGCCGACGGGGAGACCCTTGGAACTGAGAGGAGTGGGATCAAGAACCGAAGGAGAAGAAGAAGTGCGAGGAAGTAACGAACCCAAGAAGCTAATGGCGTGAATGCCAAAGCAATCAGGATGAAGAAGAGGGCTGCGATTGGACCTTCATAAGCGTTGATTTCAAGTAAGACCCTGCAGTGCCCACACCGGCCGAGATGGGTCATCGAGACCTTCTGCGCAAGAGTGAAGGCCTGGTTGTGACATGAAGGACATTTCAAAGCGTTCATGTGGGAGCCCTAACGAATGAAGCTAACCGGCCCCGCCTGCTCCGAGGCGATGAGCGGAGCCGAGATAGCGAAATGTTGAGAGAGATCGGAAGGCAATGCAGGCGGGGTCCGAGTTGAGCGGAGGGTTAGGGCGTGCCGGATGAATCGATTCTTGCCAAATCGGGAAGCGAAAACATTGGAGATTGAAATTTAAGGCGTACCGCGAGAGCAATGTAGGTGACAAATATGGATACAGCAAGTTGTTCGAACGGTTGTGGGAACGAGGAGAAAAGGTCCTCCTCATTAGATCCGGATATCGCAAGTTCAATGAATGCCGTTCTCTTTAATTCAAAGTCCTTCGGCTCCAATTTGTGAGCAAGCATATTTCGGAGATCGTTGAGTCTTGAAATACAGTCCCACGTCCATGTCTCGGCTTTGTTTTTCATCAAAGCTCGGCAAAGTTTAGAAACTTGAGAGAATGAAAGCCTGGCTCCCATCAATTCATCTGGGTTTTCGGTTTTCGAGTAGCAGAATTCTCGAAGGAGATCTTCTATCAGTAGATGACCCTTCAGAATTATCAAGGTTTCGTTCTGAGTGCTCCATGGAATGTGCGCCCAAAATTTCAGGAATTCTGGGCTAGGTTGTTTGTCGGCCATGGATGAGCCCTAACGAATGAAGCTAACCGGACCCGCCTGCACCGAGGCGCTGAGCGGAGCCGAGGAAGCGGGATGCTGAGAGAGAACGAAAGGCAATGCAGGCGGGGTCCGAGTTGAGCTGAGGGTTAGGCCGATGGTCAGTGCATTGGGGTTCTGTCGACATAGACGACCACGGCCTTCTTGATGAATGTAGCTGGAGGAATGAATTCGTCCTTTAAGTGTGATTCATCAGTCCCCTTTGGGAAGAGTTGATAGACAAAGGTAATCCGAACCGGTCCTCTGCTGCCTGCCATGAAAACCCACTTCTTTGCTGCCTCGGATGAGGTAAAGAAGAGTTGTTTCCATACATTCGTATCGGGCATCGGCAGAACTGAACCGACCGATCCATCGGGCTTCAATGACACATCGACATCGATCACGCCACCAAGCTGCGCCATTCGGGCGAGAGGCGGATATTCCGGGGCGACTGAGTGAATGACCTTTGCTGGGGTCTCGGCTATTGCGGGAAAGCCAATGCCAAGAGCAAAGGAGCAAATGATCAAGCGACTTCGCATGGAGGATGCCTTCAATGTGAGAGGCCTAACGGATGAAGCTAACCGGATCCGCCTGCACCGAGGCGCTGAGCGGAGCCGGGGAAGCGAGATGAAGAGAAAGAGCGGGAGGCAATGCAGGCGGGGTCCGAGTTGAGCTGAGGGTTAGGCCGATCACGAGAGCACTGTGGTGCAACGAGGGCATGAACGGGCGGGCGTAAGTGGAGTGGACCCTGGAACCGTCTTGCCACATTTTGAGCAGAATCGCACTACCCTCAAATTCAGCATCAAAATTGCGAAAACAGCACAGGCCATGTAGTAGATCCCGGGTGGACGCAACCCAATTAGCCAGCCAAACAATAGAAACAGTGCCCCGGTAACGGCTCCCACATAGGGGAAAATGGTCTTTTTCAATTTGGCGTTTCGATTGAAATGCTCGAATGCAGCTGCGGCTAGAACCAAGACTCCCCAGCACGAGAAAAGAATGGCCGGAGAAATTAGCGGTGGTGTTTCTAGGGACATGTTGGAGGCCTAACGAATGTGGCTAACCGGACCCGCCTGCACCGAGGCGCTGAGCGGAGCCGAGAAGGCGAAGTAATGAGAGAGAGCGAAAGGCAACGCAGGCGGGGTCCGAGTTGAGCTAGGGGTTAGGCCGCAACTACTCAAAGGAATGGAATAGATAGAGGTTTACCCATGAGACGTAGAAGAAATAGGTATGTCAATAATCCAACAACAACTGGAGCTAAAACGAGAACATACACCCTGTAGTCTCGACCTCCGCCAATGGTAGAAACAATGAATTGCTCGACTAATTCTTTGGGGTCATCGAAGAAGAATCGATAGACACCCATTGCTGATGCGACGGCGACCAGAACGGAGATTGTTGGAATCATGATTGCCGCCTACCCAAATGATGCAGCCTAACGAATGAAGCTAACCGGACCCGCCTGCACCGAGGCGCTGAACGGAGCCGAGGAAGCGAGACGATGAGAGAGAGCGGAAGGCAATGCAGGCGGGGTCCGAGTTGAGCAGAGGGTTAGGCGCTTCGTGATTTAGAAAGGAGGCCGCCTAGCCACGCGCAAGGCAAAGTGGCTAGGGCAAGTGCTATGGGGTACCACGCAGGCCCAAAATGGTTCTGAATGGCGGTCATAGCCCCAAGAAGACTGAGAATGAAACTGATAATGCCGAGAAGAATAGCGTGGAGCATGGGATTACGGTCCGAAAGCCTTCCTGCGACGTAACAACCGATCACGGTAAAGACACATCGATAGGAAAGGGCGAGGAGATTGGACCAAAAGCTCCAGACCGGCTGGCCCCAGGCTGGAAAGAGCCTGGCTTGCTGGAGCAGATAATCAGTGGAGAGTGAAAGGCCGACCACCGTAATCCAACCGATGAGAATCGCCCCAACACTCCTTGGCAAGTTCACAGAATCCTCTAAGTGATGTGGTCTTCGGGTTGACGCCTAACGAATGAAGCTAACCGGCCCCGCCTGCGCCGAGACGATGAACGAAGCCGAGGTAGCGAGAAGGTGAGAGAGAGCAAATGGCAATGCAGGCGGGGTCCGAGTTGAGCTGAGGGTTAGGCAGATGCTCATTTGAGGAATTCTTTGTCGGTGATTAGACCCGTTCTGAAATCCAATTCATAGTGCATACAGGAGAATGTGCCAACCCAGATTCGGCCATTTTTAACATAGAGGCTGGTTATGAACTGATCACGACCTGCGGAGTATGCCCATTTTGCGAGACGTGTTGTGATGTCAAAACCTAAGAGATGCTCGCCTTTTTTCGTAATCACGAGAAGCATGTCCTCGTACAGGATTTCCCAATATCGACGACCTGATGCAGGTTGCTGATCGTAGAAGCTGCGATATTCACTACCGATTAATTGTTCTGCTTGTTGCACGGGATGCCTAACGAATGAAGCTAACCGGCCCCGCCTGCACCGAGGCGCTGAGCGGAGCCGAGAAAGCGATATGTTGAGAGAGAACGGCGGGCAATGCAGGCGGGGTCCGAGTTGAGCGGAGGGTTAGGGCGTGTCAGACACTTCGTTTTGCTTTTTCCACCTTTGGTTCATCCAGATTCCGAGCATGGCGAGTGGATGAGAAACAAAAAGAGTGTAGGTGTGCAGCTTGCTATAGAGGAAAACCGAATAAGAGGTCTCGGTAAGTTTCCCATGCTCGGCAAGGAAGTAATGGCCTGATGCCGAATGGCCATTAACTGCATCGCCTCCAATTTTGGCTGCCACTAAGACATAGACTGCAAAATTGACGATGCCGAAGATGAATGCGACTCGGCCGGCTTTGGCTAGGGTGGGGCTAATCATGAGGCAAAGCCCTAACGGATGAAGCTAACCGGACCCGCTTGCACCGAGGCGCTGAGCGGAGCCGAGGAAGCGAGAAGCTGAGAGAGAGCGGAAGACAATGCAGGCGGGGTCGGAGTTGAGCGGGGGGTTAGGCCGCGGGAACAGTCAGCCTTGTGCGGGAACGGAATCGGTTGGGGAAGACCACTCTGCGTCGAAGCCGGCTTTGATCTGATGGAGGGCTTTCTCGAAATCATATCCATCGTTGGCGTAGGCCTGTGCGGCGTGACGAGCCAAATCGACCAGGAGAATCCCCCATGCACCAGGATCATTCCAGGTCGTGTTCAAGGTGATCTGCTGCCCGCCAGTTGGCAGGATCGTGATGGTGAGGATGTCATGGGCCGGGGTGGTCAAAGTCACCTCAATGAAAGCGGCCTAACGAAGGAAGCTAAGCGGCCACGCCTGCACCGAGACGGTGAACGGAGCCGAGATAGCAAAATGTTGAGAGAGAGCGGAAGGCAATGCAGGCGGGGTCCGACTTGAGCGGAGGGTTAGGCGTGAGGTTTGCTTGATAAATGGTTCGAAATATCCTTGGAAAGTGCAATGAGCCAGGCGAGAAGGCCTGTCACGGCGACGTAAGAAAGTGACAGTGCTAATAGCAGGACGAAGAGGCCGGACCAGGTGGCATTTGGTTTGGTTATGATAATGCCTGCCTGAGCGAATCGATTGTGAAATGGGACCAGCGTTGCCACGCCGAGACTCACTGTTAATACGAAAACAAGGAAGAAGAGAACATTCACTGAGTAGAGCGGCATGTGAAGTTCTCTAGCTAACTTTTTCATTCCTGAATCACCAGGGCGGTTTCCCACGATTCTAAGCAGTCGACCCCAGGCATATGACCCGGAGATTGGTTTACCTGGGAATTTGATTGGAATGGTCATGGCTGTGATGGGAAACGCCTAACGAATGGAGCTAACCAGCCCCGCCTGTACCGAGGCACTGACCGAAGCCGAGGAAGCGAGAAGTTGAGAGAGAGCGGAAGGCAATGCAGGCGGGGTCCGAGTTGAGCTGAAGGTTAGGCCGATGCTCAAGAGTGAAGTTTCTGCTGGAAGGAGCGCCATGAGGTGTTCCAGACCCAAAGTCTGTATGGAAAGAACAGTACAAACAGCAACCCTGTATAGAGAAGGAAGCTGATTGGTGGCTGTGAGCGGGATTTAATAGCACGGCCACCATAACCGAGAATCAGAATGATGGCTGCGATGTGAAAAGCATAGACACCGAGACCAGCTGCAATTTGAATTGATGAGAGATGCCGTTTCGATGTCATTTGGGAGAGACCTAACGAATGAAGCTAACCGGACCCGCCTGCACCGAGGCGCTGAGCGGAGTCGAGGTAGCGAGAAGTTAAGAGAGAGCGGCAGGCAATGCAGGCGGGGTCCGAGTTGAGCGGAGGGTTAGGCCACTCATGGACGATTTTCGGGTTTGTATTCCCTAAGAATATAGAGATTGTATGCCTCGGCGTATTCACGGGCCTTAATGATTAGCCGGCCATGTTCGCCATTCATGCGTGCGTCGGTTGTGCCCTCGATTTCATTCGTGCCGTAGTTCTGTTTGTAGGATTGGAAATCCTTCGGGTCGGTGCCAGGAATAGTGACCGTCAGCCCGTAAACTGCCCGAAGTCGATGATCCCCTTTGGAGAGTGCAATCTGGGCATCTGTTTTGGGGTCTGCTTTTTCGACCCACTTTAAGATTTTGACTTCGATCGGATCCTGCTTCTGACAGCCAAGGATTGAACCGCCCAGAACGATGCACATCGATATAGAGAGGGGATTCAGTTCCATTGAGAGTGGCCTAACGAATGAAGCTAAGCGGCCACGCCTGCACCGAGACGATGAGCGGAGCCGAGATAGCGAGATGTTGAGAGAGAGCGGAAGGCAATGCAGGCGGGGTCCGACTTGAGCGGAGGGTTAGGCGCGT
>NZ_JANHMP010000007.1 GCF_024609265.1 Geothrix campi
TTCTCGGCGTTTGAGAAAATAGGGCTGGGGCCGCGAGACCTGTAAGAAGGAACCAAACCAGGATTGATCTCAAATCGACTCCTTCTACCTGGGGCCGCGGGTGAGCGTCTAACGAATGAAGCTAACCAGCCACGCCTGCACCGAGGCGCTGAACGAAGCCGAGAAAGCGGGAAGCTGAGAGAGAGCGGAAGGCAATGCAGGCGGGGTCCGAGTTGAGCGGAGGGTTAGGCGTTCCGGTAATGAACCACTGATTTCGATCATCTACGGTTTTCACGGAGAATCGTACTACTCTGGAAGGCTGAGGCCGAAAAAGATGGCAACTCGCGACACAGAAAGTACGCAGTGTGTCTGCGGAGTTGGAATTCTCCGAAGCCTTCGCTGTCTAACAGAATTGACATTGCCTGAGATGGTGATGAGGAGCCAGTTTGCATATAGATTACGTACGTAGGATTGACTTTCCTCTTTGGAACCATCTTTGATTTGCGGAGCAGTTCCAATAGTTGTGGAAGGTCATCATTGATGTTTTTCAGGGTGTTCCCGACCTTCATTTGGGCAAAATATGGATGACCGAACTTGTTCGCCGCTAAGTATTCATACCCGTTTGGGAATGACGTCGGAGATTGGCAGGCCGACATGGTCGCCATCAGTGTGGGCACTATCAATTCCCTGAATCTCATGGGGAACGCCTAACGAATGGAGCTAACCGTACCCGCCTGCACCGAGGCACTGAGCGAAGCCGAGAAAGCGGGGAGATGAGAGAGAACGGGAGACAATACAGGCGGGGTCCGAGTTGAGCTGAGGGTTAGGCCGATCATTGGGTCGGGTATGTGATTCAGACATAAATGGATAAAAATGGACCTATACCCAATTGAAATATCGAAGAAATGCATAAATTCCTGAAGTGACAAAGAAAAGACCAAAAAGAATAAAACCAATGCCCACAGAAATGGCTTCCTTTCCGGAAACGGTATTGTAGGGACCACCCTTGGGACCGATTTTGGTTTCACGACGAACAACGACCCTGACGCCCACGAAGGCAAGGTAGAGCCCCATTGCAGCGCCGAGCAACGGAAAGACGGGATCGGACCCGCTGTGGAGTGGACTACCGAGCATCGAGAGGCCTAACGAATGAAGCTAACCAGCCCCGCCTGCACCGAGGCGCTGAACGGAGCCGAGGAAGCGAGAAGCTGAGAGAGAACGGAAGGCAATGCAGGCGGGGTCCGAGTTGAGCGGAGGGTTAGGCCGATGAGCCATCTTGGGAGATTTCGTAAGCCTCGTAGTGTTCTCGCCCCTCTTTTGGGCGAACAGAAAACCATTGCATGCCCTCAGGAAGTGGAATTTTGGTGGGCGGACCATTTTCTGGTGCGGGTTTTGAGGTGACCGTTGGATCACTATAGTAGGACGACACGAATTCAGTTCGGACATATGAATGCAGGTAGTAGTCGAATTCAGAGCGATCGAATTCTATGCCGAAGGCCTGGCCGAAGTGACCCAATGCGAATTCACCCAATTCCTTCGGAACCGAGAGATCTGAATCTTTTTGGCACTGGCAAATTTTGAGAAGCTGCTCAGTGTCAAAATGACTCACATCAATGGAAGCATCAGAAAAATCCTCGCCCTTGGGGTAGCGTTTGAGGAGCCGCACTATTCGAGGATCGTTCTTCATGTGAGCGGCCTAACGAATGAAGCTAACCGGCCCCGCCTGCGCCGAGGCAACGAACGGAGCCGAGGAAGCGGGAAGCTGAGAGAGAACGGAAGGCAATGCAGGCGGGGTCCGAGTTGAGCGGAGGGTTAGGCTGATGGTCGCTTAGCCTCGGATTGGGCTCTGAGGATGATGTTATAGGTCTGACGGGCATTTTCAGCGAGTTCGAACACTTGAGGTGCTTGGCGATTGAACGGCCAGCCTGAACTCCCGGACCACCACTGGGAGGCAGTCGCGCTGAACGCGATTGTTCCTCCACCATTATTGCTTTCTACAAAAAATAACTCTGGGATATTAGCCAACCCAATGCTTGTTGTTTTCAGATTGAACAACCCTGAAATGATAAGTATCCGATTGCTAGTGACTGCATATTGGGCCTTTGAACGCATCAAGCTGTCTGCGAAAAATCGACCTATCACCATATAGATTCCAATGAGCACGAATGGGATTCCCCAGAGTTTGAAGAAAATCGGCCCACCATCTTTCACGACACTGTATTCCCAAAATAAGGCGAACCCACACCATGCCAAGCTGAATGGGATCTGCAGAGCATCAGAGCTACGCAGATACACACCTTGCCTTGGTCGCCCTGCCCAGAGGAGCGACTCGCCAGTTTGGAGTTCGCGATTGACGTGCATCATTGCTTCGTACTGATCCATTTGAACTCCGAAGCCTAACGAAGGAAGCTAAGCGGCCCAACCTGCAACCGACAGCTAAACAGAGACGAGAAAGACGGAACACGAGAGATGAAAGTAGGCCGTGCAGGTTGGGTCCGACTTGAGCTAGGGGTTAGGCGCTAGGACGCTTTACTTTTAAAGAAATTCCACAGTTCATGCACCTTGAAGTATAGGGATTGCAAATAAACCAAAGACGGAAAAACCCTTTGCCACACGATGGACATTTTGCTCGGTAGACAATTATCTGAGCCATGAAGAGACCAATGATGTAGGCGATAGCGAACAGACCTAAAAATACATTAAGGCCCGTCTTGACCATTAGCACCATTGCAAGGAATCCGCCGAGGACACCAGCCCAAAGAATTCGCCGGTCACGACGGATCTTCCGTAAACCGATGATGGTCTCGGAGGAAATGGTCGTGGAAGGTTCCAGGTCGAACACGATGGCGCCTAACGAAAGCAGCTAACCGGACCCGCCGCGGCTGAAAGGCTTGGTGGAGCGGTTAGACGGGATTGCCAGGGAGGTAGGACCGCGCCGCTTGCGGCGGGGTCCGAGTTGAGCGGAGGGTTAGGCGTGTGACGAGAAGATGAAATGCTTGATTAAATAGATTATTGCCGGAAGCCAAAGGAAGATGGAGATGAGGCAAAAGCCCAAACCCGCATAAATAGCTTCAGTTCCACGATGAGTTACTAGTGGTTCGCCTCTGCTAGGTCTTAGCCGGATCTCTCGTTTGATAATTGCCTTCATACCGACTACGAACAAAGTAATTCCAGCCGCGCAACCGAGTAGCGCAAATCCAGGTGTAGGTGGGCTGGTGCTTGGAGTGTAGAGCATGACGCCTAACGAAAGCAGCTAACCGGCCCCGCCTGCGGAAGGGTGCCGAACGAAGCTAATGTTGACGGAACACGAGAGATGAAACCAGGCAATGCAGGCGGGGTCCGAGTTGAGCGGAGGGTTAGGCGGACTGGGTGCAGGCGTTCAACAATTTTCCATCATTTTGGCCGCATTGATTCGTTCAAGTTTTCGAACAGGTTGACCGGGATAGAGGGCAGATGCAAAGTCACCGAATTTTCTGGCTGCACATTCGATTTTTTTCATTGAAGAGTCGACTTGTTCATAGAGGCCATCCGTTAGGTTTTTCAACTGTATATTTAGATGTGGCCTAATCGAGCCGTGATTCTCATCGACTTGGATGGTGGTTCTCTGCATCTCAAGGTGTACTTGATTTCGCAGATTGAGGGTTTCCAGGGTGGATTTCACCCAGGACTGGGCGTGGAGCAGGTAAACCAAGAGATCGTTTCCATTTGGTGAATTGACCACGCGGACAAGATCGGTTGGGTTGATCGACGCGTAATCGAATGCGTTTGGGAACGGTTTAAGTAGAATGTGCCGATCTTGAAGCTCCTTGTCCGGGGCAATATGTTCTTGAATGTTTATCAGAACTGTATACATGGTGCTGAGTGAAAGCATGATCCTCAGGCAGTCTGCATATCGGGATTCATCTTCCCGCTTCTCTTCCGATTTTCTCTGGATCCGGAAGGAGAGTAGAGCACCGAGGAGAACGCAGAAAAAGGGAATGACCCCGTTGAAGATGATGTCCTTCAGGTAGGGCTTGATGAACGACAGGACACACATGATTCACCTTCAGATGGGTAGGCTGCCTAACGAATGAAGCTAACCGGCCCCGCCTGCACCGAGGCGCTGAACGGAGCCGAGGAAGCGGGATGCTGAGAGAGAGCGGAAGGCAATGCAGGCGGGGTCCGAGTTGAGCTAAGGGTTAGGCCGACGGTGATTGCGGATTAGGGCAGGACTTACTAGAGGAGCGTTCGGCAATTCCACGCAATACGCTGACAACGAGGAAAGCCAGCAGCGCAACGATTGAAGTGTACTTAAGCAATCTTGGAGTGACCTCTACCAGGGTGAAACCGGAAGAACAGAGCATGACTCCACCGCTGAGGCCAGCAAGGTAGGCGAGCACGGTTTGGAGTTTGGGTTTCCACATGTCGATCACCTTGATTGGCTGGGCGTTGTTTGGAGGCCTAACGAAAGAAGCTAACCGGCCCCGCCTGCACCGAGACGCTGAACGGAGCCGAGGAAGCGAGAGGTTGAGAGAGAGCGGGGGACAATGCAGGCGGGGTCCGAGTTGAGCGGAGGGTTAGGCGCAGGATAGGATGAATGTTGATATAAAAACATGGAAATACGATTATTTTTTGTGATGATTATTTTGTTCTTGTGACCGAGTATATTGCCATTAATATAACCTCTAGATGTCATAAAGGTATATTCTGCAAGACAATCTGTGCCATAATAGTTATGTTTAATTGAAATCGACGAATTAATCCACCATCTGTCCTCAGGCTTAACCCACCATCTATCTTCTGTCCATACATAAAGTGGATGATTGGCGCTTGATCTATTTTCATATACTCCTGGTTGTTCTGGTAAAACAATTTGTGAATTAATTCTTAATTCATTAAGCGTGAGGTGTTCATCCCAAAACACAATGTGGCATTTACCATTGAAGTCTGTTTTGTATTTTAACTGTTTCTGTGAATGCCACATTGGAGATATCCATGGAATTGGGATCAAATATCTAAAACCTGATTCGGTAAAAAATAATTCGGCGTTAGGCACGGCACAGCCGTCTTGATCTACAACTGATAAATCAATAGTTGATTTTTCAAAATGAAGATAAGGCTTGATGGCACCTGGGTATATTATGCAAATAATAATCACAGTAGCTATGAAGGCTAAGAATTTTTTAGGGGTCATCGCTGAAGCGCCTAACGAATCAGGCTAACCGGCACCGCCTGCGCCGAGGCGTTAAGCGAAGCCGAGATAGCAAAATGTTGAGAGAGAGCGGAAGACAATGCAGGCGGGGTCCGAGTTGAGCCAACGGTTAGGCCGAAGACCTATTATTTCGGACTTTCTGAATGATGGTGAGGGCCAAGGCAGAAATAGCTGAGAGCAAGAAACCGATGGCGCCGATCTTGGAAAGTGTGAGCCCTTCAGTGGAACCTACAAAGGCTTCTATGTTGTTGGGGAGGGAAATACGGCCATTGGTAGACGGAAAATGCTGATCCAGAGAACCGAGCAGAATTCCGGCCAAGAGGCATGCAAACGATGCCATCGCTGAGTAAAGGAAAAATCTGGTGGCCGTCTTCATGTGAGGCCTAACTAATGAAGCTAACCAGCCACGCCTGCACCGAGGCGATGAGCGGAGCCGAGGAAGCGAGTAGCTGAGAGAGAGCGGAAGGCAATGCAGGCGGGGTCCGAGTTGAGCGGAGGGTTAGGTTGCGCGGATCTTGAAGGGGCGGAATTGCGCTTTGAACTTGGTGAGATAGAAAATTGCCAAACAGTTCATGGCGCCTATGAGCAATACACCACCCAACAATACCCAGACTGGTGGAGGGGTGCTGCCAAACGCATGGTCCATTTCTGCGTAAGGGCTGAGGGCACCGAGAGGAATTAAGAAGAAGAGGGCCCATTGCACAATGAGCGCAGTCAGACGAGCAGCCCTGTACATCAGCCACAAACCCACCACCAGCGGTAACCAGAACCCAAAGGCAAGCACTCCATATAGCCAATGGGCCGATGCAACCCGAAGATCACCCGCGAAGTTCACCAGATAAAACAGGCAGAGGCCAACGATGGCCCAGCGCAGGCCCACCTGAATGGTGTTGGGAAGGAAGGGCATCAGCAACCTAACGAATGAAGCTAACCGGCCCTGCCTGCGCCGAGGCGCTGAGCGGAGCCGAGGAAGCAGGGAGTTGAGAGAGAGCGGAAGGCAATGCAGGCGGGGTCCGAGTTGAGCTAAGGGTTAGGCCGATCGCTGGAAACAGTTTTGGGATGGCGCTGAACCAAAGGAAAAAGACACTCACAGCGATACAAAACCAGCCAAGCAATTTGCGTTTTCCAATCGCCCATCGAAAGTATGTTGGGTTCCAGGCCCAGTGAGGACGATCGTATATTCTTGGAAACAACACTAGGCTCAGGCCATGAGCAAAGATTCCGACATCGAACAGGATCTCCATTGCTATGAACCAAGCTGGTGTGGCTGAAATGGCGATCTGTGGGTTCATGGGAGTAGAGGCCTAACGATCGGAGCTAACCGGACCCCGCCTGCACCGAGGCGCTGAGCGGAGCCGAGGAAGCGAGTGGATGAGAGAGAGCGAAAGGCAATGCAGGCGGGGTCCGAGTTGAGCGACCGGTTAG
>NZ_JANHMP010000008.1 GCF_024609265.1 Geothrix campi
GGGGATTTAACGTCGCAGCGACCTACTTTTCCACTCCTGTGAGGAGCAGTATCATCGGCCCTCCAAGTCTTAACTGCCGTGTTCGGGATGGGAACGGGTGTGACCCTTGGGGAAAAGCCACGACGAAGGGGTAGAAGGGTTGAGAAGGGTTAAGGCGAAGCTCCGTGGAGCGTTCGTGGGTAATGAAGTTGATGCAATTGATTGATGAAAGGTCAAGTCTGTGGACCGATTAGTATCGCTCAGCTGAAGCCGTTACCGGCCTTGCACATGCGACCTATCAACGTGGTGGTCTACCACGGGTCTCATAGGGAGATCTCATCTCGAGGGGTGTTTCGCGCTTAGATGCTTTCAGCGCTTCTCACTTCCCAACTTAGCTACCCAGCATTGCACCTGGAGGCACAACTGGAACACCAGAGGTCAGTCCATCCCGGTCCTCTCGTACTAAGGACAGGTCCTCTCAAATCTCCTGCGCCCACACTAGATAGGGACCGAACTGTCTCGCGACGTTCTGAACCCAACTCACGTACCACTATTGATCGGCGAACAGCCGAACCCTTGGGACCTGCTTCAGCCCCAGGATGTGATGAGTCGACATCGAGGTGCCAAACCTTGCCGTCGATATGAACTCTTGGGCAAGATCAGCCTGTTATCCCCGGCGTACCTTTTATCCGTTGAGCGATGGCCCTTCCATTCGGGACCACCGGATCACTATAACCTGCTTTCGCACCTGCTCGTCGTGTCTGACTCGCAGTCAAGCTCCCTTATACTATTGCGCTCTGCGGCTGATTTCCAAACAGCCTGAGGGAACCTTCGTACGCCTCCGTTACGCTTTAGGAGGCGACCGCCCCAGTCAAACTACCCGCCTGACATTGTCTTCCACCCGGATCACGGGTGCGAGTTAGAGATCAGCGTTAAACAGGGTGGTATCTCAACATTGGCTCCACCGACCCTAACGAGCCAGTTTCATAGCCTCCCACCTATCCTGCACAGTCCAACGCCAACCTCAATGTCAAGGTGTAGTAAAGGTGCACGGGGTCTTTCCGTCTAAGTGCGGGTAACCGGCATCTTCACCGGTGCTACAAGTTCGCTGAGTCTCTGCTGGAGACAGTTCCCAGATCGTTACACCATTCGTGCAGGTCGGAACTTACCCGACAAGGAATTTCGCTACCTTAGGACCGTTATAGTTACGGCCGCCGTTCACCGGGGCTTAAATTCGCAGCTTCGCTTGCGCTGACCGCTCCTCTTGACCTTCCGGCACCGGGCAGGTGTCAGCCCCTATACCTCCTCTTTGGAGTTTGCAGAGACCTGTGTTTTTGTTAAACAGTCGCCTGGGACATTTATGTGCCACCACCTCGGGCTATGAACCCTACCGTGGTACCCCTTCTCCCGAAGTTACGGGGTTAATTTGCCGAGTTCCTTCAGCAGAGTTCTCTCAAACGCCTGAGGATTCTCTCCTCGACTACCTGTGTCGGTTTGCGGTACGGACACAAGCACCTCTCCTTAGCAGCTTTTCTCGGCAGTGTAGGATTAGGACTTTTCGTCAGAAACCTTGGACTCGTGGCACCCGGACTTCCCTAAGCACCATCCTTGGATCCTTTCGCAGAACATTCCATAGCTCTGCGTCCCTACCTTCCTGCGTCCCTGCATCGTACAAACGAGATGCTCATGGTGCTGGAATATTAACCAGCTTTCCATCGCTTACGCCTTTCGGCCTCAGCTTAGGGCCCGACTAACCCAACGCGGATTGACCTTGCGTTGGAAACCTTAGTCTTACGGCGGACAGGGTTCTCGCCTGTCTTTACGCTACTTATGCCGACAGAGTCTCTTCCCATGTCTCCAGCTGTCCTTACGGTCAACCTTCACAGACGTAGGGAATGCTCCCCTACCACTTACGTTCGCAGCTTCGGTAACATGCTTTAGCCCCGTTGAATTGTCGGCACAGACCCGCTTGACCAGTGAGCTATTACGCTTTCTTTAAAGGATAGCTGCTTCTAAGCTAACCTCCTGGCTGTCTAAGCACATCCACATCCTTTTCCACTTAGCATGTATTTTGGGACCTTAGCTGGCGATCTGGGTTCTTTCCCTCTCGACTACGGATCTTATCACCCGCAGTCTGACTGCCGGACTTCACGGCGTGCCATTCGAAGATTGGTTGGATTCAGTAAGCTGGTAAGCCCCCTAGTCCATTCAGGTCTCTACCTGCACGACGAAACATCCGACGCTAGCCCTAAAGCTATTTCGGGGAGAACGAGCTATCACGGAATTTGATTGGCCTTTCACCCCTATCCTCAACTCATCCAAGCGGTTTTCAACCCACACTGGTTCGGACCTCCATCCGGTGTCACCCGGACTTCATCCTGGTCAAGGATAGATCATCCCGTTTCGCGTCTATTTCCAGCGACTGTCGCCCTATTCAGACTCGGTTTCCCTACGGCACCGCCTCTTCGGCTTCGCCTCGCCACTGAAAATAACTAGCCGGCTCATTATGCAAAAGGCACGCGGTTCCTCTGGTAAACCATAGAGGTTCCACTGCTTGTAGATTGACGGTTTCAGGTTCTATTTCACTCCCCTCATCGGGGTTCTTTTCGCCTTTCCCTCACGGTACTGGTTCACTATCGGTCAGATGAACATATTTAGCCTTACCGCATGGTCGCGGCAAATTCTGTCAAGGTTTCTCGTGCCCCGACATACTTGGGAACACCACTCAGAGTCCTAGTAGCTTTCGCATAAGGGGCTATCACCCTGTATCGCCGGCCTTTCCATGCCGTTCCGCTAACTATAGGTTTTGTAACTCTGTGTTGAGGGGCAGCCTCAACCTGTAGGTCCCACGACCCCCTCTACGCAACGCCTGCCGCTTACACGTAAAAGGTTTGGGCTCTTCCGGTTTCGCTCGCCGCTACTCCCGGAATCACTGTTGTTTTCTGTTCCTGTGGGTACTGAGATGGTTCACTTCCCCACGTTCGCCTCTCAAAGCCTATGAATTCAGCTAAGAGATTCTTGAGCTTTCACCCAAGAGGGTTTCCCCATTCGGACATTCCCGGATCACCGTTCGCGTGCAACTCCCCGAGACTTTTCGCAGCTTACCACGTCCTTCATCGCTGTCATCTGCCAAGGCATCCACCGTCAACCCTTTGTAACTTGGCCTTCCATCAATGAATTACATTGACTTCAGACCCACGAGAGTTAATTGATTTCGCTAAACTTGCCTCGCCTTAAGCCCACAACGTCACTTCAACGCTATGGATCACCCTTCTCTATTCCTTCTATTTAACTGTCAAACAACTGCTGTCTTGTTCAGACGCCAACCCTTGAGCTGGATTCAAATCCCTCAGGATCTCAACTCAACTCAAATTGGTGGGCCTAGGTGGATTCGAACCACCGACCTCACGCTTATCAGGCGTGCGCTCTAACCAGACTGAGCTATAGGCCCCTGTTCGTGCTCCAGCAGGCGCTGGTGGACCCGACCGGGATCGAACCGACGACCTCCTGGATGCAAACCAGGCGCTCTCCCAGCTGAGCTACGGGCCCAATCTGGACGCCCAAACACGCTCGTCAAAGATTGCCCGAGCGTCTTTAAAAACCGGATAGAAATTTCGATCGGAAGCGTTGACCTTTCGTCACCCCTAAAGGTGACTCTCCTTAGAAAGGAGGTGATCCAGCCACAGGTTCTCCTACAGCTACCTTGTTACGACTTCACCCCAATCACCAAGTTCACCATTGAGACCTAGCCCCCTTGCGGGTTACCACAGCCTCTTCAAGTGCTCCCGGCTTTCGTGATGTGACGGGCGGTGTGTACAAGGCCCGGGAACGTATTCACCGTATCATTCTGATACACGATTACTAGCGATTCCACCTTCATGTAGTCGAGTTGCAGACTACAATCCGAACTGAGGACGACTTTCTCCGATTAGCTCCATCTCGCGACTTTGCAACGGTTTGTATCGCCCATTGTAGCACGTGTGTAGCCCTGGACATAAGGGCCATGAGGACTTGACATCATCCCCACCTTCCTCCCGGTTAACCCGGGCAGTCCCCGTAGAGTTCCCGCCATGACGCGCTGGCAACTACGGGTAAGGGTTGCGCTCGTTGCGGGACTTAACCCAACATCTCACGACACGAGCTGACGACAGCCATGCAGCACCTCTGTAGCAGTTCTTGCGAAAAGGCACATCTCTGCACCGGTCCACTACAGTTCAAGCCCAGGTAAGGTTCTTCGCGTTGCGTCGAATTAAACCACATGCTCCACCGCTTGTGCGGGCCCCCGTCAATTCCTTTGAGTTTCAGCCTTGCGACCGTACTCCCCAGGCGGAACACTTAACGCGTTAGCTCCGGCACGGAAGGGGTCAACTCCCTCCACACCAAGTGTTCATCGTTTACAGCGTGGACTACCAGGGTATCTAATCCTGTTTGCTACCCACACTTTCGCGCCTCAGCGTCAGTTACTGTCCAGGTGGCCGCCTTCGCCACTGGTGTTCCTCCTCATCTCTACGCATTTCACCGCTACACGAGGAATTCCACCACCCTCTCCAGTACTCTAGCCTTCCAGTCTCAGATGCAGTTCCCAAGTTGAGCTCGGGGATTACACATCTGACTTAAAAAACCGCCTACGCGCCCTTTACGCCCAATAATTCCGAATAACGCTTGCCCCCTCTGTATTACCGCGGCTGCTGGCACAGAGTTAGCCGGGGCTTCCTCTCCAGGTACCGTCAAGCACACATGCTATTAACACGTGCACCTTCGTCCCTGACGACAGGGTTTTACAGTCCGAAGACCTTCATCACCCACGCGGCGTTGCTGCGTCAGACTCTCGTCCATTGCGCAAAATTCCCCACTGCTGCCTCCCGTAGGAGTCTGGACCGTGTCTCAGTTCCAGTGTGGCCGATCACCCTCTCAGGCCGGCTACTGATCGTCGCCTTGGTGGGCCATTACCCCGCCAACTAGCTAATCAGACGCAGGATCCTCTTTTTGCCCCAGGCCTTGCGGTCCCCAGGTTTCACCAGCAGCATCCCAGCCACTGGTCTCATGCGGTATTACCACTCCTTTCGGAGCGTTATTCCCCACAAAAAGGTAGATTCCCCACGCGTTACTCACCCGTCTGCCATGCACCTTGCGGCACATCCGACTTGCATGTGTTAGGCACGCCGCCAGCGTTCATTCTGAGCCAGGATCAAACTCTCAAGTTTCATTCTGAACTCTCACCCTCGGGTCTCCCCTCGGGCCAATGTTCTGGTCGAAAAATTGTTCTGAATTCTGCGCAGCATCCTTAGACGCCCCACAGAACCCTCAAAGGCTTCCTATCTTCTATCCGGTTTTCAAAGACGCTCACCGTGCTTCCGCACAGTCCGAAGTCGCCTCGCGGCCCCTTCCAGCACCTCGCAGCCTCAACTGCGCAGGACATTCAGACTA
>NZ_JANHMP010000009.1 GCF_024609265.1 Geothrix campi
GCGAGAGGAGCCCAAAATAGGTGAGCGGCCAAGAGAATATCCAAGCAACGACAAGACCGAACTTCGATCGTTGAGTGTTGCCGGAGTACTCGAAGTTCATGGCCATTTCGGTAGCGCCTAACGAATGTGGCTAACCGGCCACGCCTGCGCCGAGGCGATGAGCGGAGCCGAGGAAGCAGGGAGTTGAGAGAGAGCGGAAGACAATGCAGGCGGGGTCCGAGTTGAGCTAAAGGTTAGGCGCCAAGTATGTATTCATGGAATAGTGATTTCTCCTATACGCGGATAGTTCGCAGAAGGGTCGTCGTAGACAACTAGATATTGCCCTGGTGGTGGCCTGCGAATAATGGCGACATGGTGAGTATCAGCACCTGGGCCACAAAGGCAGGATTTCATTCGGACCAAGATCCGGTTTTGTTGAAGCTTTGCGGAAGTTCCGCAAGAACAAATTCCAGAATCAATGCGCTTTACGTCATGAATGAGCAGCTTGAACTTGAGATTTACCTGATTTGATTCAACCAAGTAACTTTCAAGGGCAGTGCCGCCCCAACCGTCTTCAACGTACGACCACGGGGCAGTTTTCGTAGAAGCCCAGGTAACAAGTCTGTTGCAGCCTGTAAGACCGAATAAGCAAAGCAACGCGAGTATGGAACATTGAGCTTTGCCCTTATGCATGAGGTAGCTCCGATTGGCGCCTAACGAAGGAAGCTAACCGGCCCCGCCTGCACCGAGGCGATGAGCGGAGCCGAGGAAGCGAGATGTTGAGAGAGAACGGAAGACAATGCAGGCGGGGTCCGAGTTGAGCGGAAGGTTAGGCAGATGCTCATTTGAGGAATTCTTTGTCGGTGATTAAGCCCGTTTTGAGATCCAATTCATAGTGCATGCAGGAGAATGTGCCAACCCAGATTCGGCCATTCTTAACATAGAGATTGGTTATGAATTGATCCTGACCTGCAGAGTACGCCCATTTTGCGAGACGTGTTGTGGAGTCAAAACCTAAGAGATACTCACCCTTTTTCGAGATCACGAGAAGCATGTCTTCGTACAAGATTTCCCAGTACCGACGACCTGATGCAGGTTGCTGATCGTAGAAGCTGCGATATTCACGACCGATTAATTCTTCTGCTTGTTGCACGGGATGCCTAACGAATGAAGCTAACCGGCCCCGCCTGCGCCGAGGCGATGAGCGGAGCCGAGGAAGCGGAATGCTGAGAGAGAACGGGAGGCAATGCAGGCGGGGTCCGAGTTGAGCGGAGGGTTAGGCGGCTCACTTAGCGGGTCTTCGCTGTTGTAGGCATGGGTCTGAAGTGTTGATGCGCAAACGGAAATGCCCCGTTGTTTTTTTGGCTGATGGACCAAGGACAATCTTGGGAATGTAAGTATTCGACCAATCCGGAACCAGAATTGGGTGACCTTCGATTTTCCTGACATTGACAAGCCGATTACCTGAGATATCGGCGTAAAAGATGATCTCAAAACTGCCGGACGCTCGCCGAAGTATGTCGGGAAGAATGAGTGCATCGAGATTTGCCGGGACCTTATCCCAGATAACCGCGGGTCCGGCAAAGGCACCGGCGCACAGGAAAAAGGGAATTAGGGCGCGCACATTCATGAGACGCCTAACGAATGAAGCTAACCGGCCACGCCTGCACCGAGGCGCTGAACGGAGCCGAGGAAGCGGGAAGATGAGAGAGAGCGGAAGGCAATGAAGGCGGGGTCCGAGTTGAGCGGAGGGTTAGGTTGCACGTGGAAGGCCTTAGTTCGGTACAGGAAACGTGATGTCGTAGACGTGTTTAGCAGATTGGTAATTCGCACCAGGCATTACCCTGACCCCCGACGCAAAGTGGACTTCAAGATGTTGGTTGTTCGCATCAAAATTGTACATTTGGCCGTTCACAGTCAGGGAATTGTTAGCCGAACTTTCGTCAGTGATAACAAAGGTACGCCTTGAATCAGAGGCGATTACCTTTTCATACCCGCCACTTAGATTGTTGCTGGCCAAAGTACCATAGCCCTTCCAGTCGATGCTAACTGGTTCCTGGTTTGGGATAATCTCAACAACTGTCAAATTACGGATTCCGATAATAAGTGGAGAAGTGATGACGCCACTCTTGGATTCTTGAACCTTGTTGGCGCAGCTAATGCCGGCAGCCAAGCATCCGATTGCTGGAAGAATCGTGAGCAGTTTGAGTAAGCGTGTGTGACTCATCGGGTGCAGCCTAACGAATGAAGCTAACCGGCCACGCCTGCACCGAGGCGATGAGCGAAGCCGAGGAAGCGAGAAGTTGAGAGAGAGCGGCGGGCAATGCAGGCGGGGTCCGAGTTGAGCGGAGGGTTAGGCCGACCTTTTGGCATATTCGATTGTTTTATCAAGGATACTTTGGGCAAGGGGTAAATCATTAGCTAAATTAGCGATCTCAATACCAGCGAGCAGCACATATGAAGTTGTCGAACGGGTGATTTCGATTTGCTCATCGTCGTTGTACTGTGGTTCTAGAACATCGTCACCTATACGCCGCACAATTTGCTGAAACCCGCCGTGTGTATAGCTAGACATGTAATCGAAACCAGTAGCCTTCACTCGTGAAAGCACGCCCTCAGAGAATTGTGGAAGGATCTCCAGAGCCGTGATTATTTCGGAGAGCGTAGGCTTTACTTTGTCTCTTCGAAACCTGTTCAAGTCCTCCTCGGTTGCGCAGTACGAGAGCCAAAGGCCCCTTACGAATGTCTCAAAGACGGGTCTAGCTAGAGAAAATGCGGGCCCGCACAACTTCTCCTTTAGTAGGAGAGTAATGCCCTGCTGATGTTCTATGACCGTATCGAAACATCCTGCAGCAAGCACCGATCGAGAAGTTCGAGCAAACTCACGCCCAGAGAGCGCTTGTTGAACCCATTGCCTTATGGTTTCAGCCTGGACGATTTCCTCGGACATTTGCATAGGCGGCCTAACGAATGAAGCTAACCGGACCCGCCTGCACCGAGGCACTGAGCGGAGCCGAGGAAGCGAGAAGCTGAGAGAGAGCGGAAGGCAATGCAGGCGGGGTCCGAGTTGAGCGGAGGGTTAGGCGCCACCGGAAGGGTAAATGGTGATGCGAGCTGATACACCAATTCCGTAGATTCTGTGGAGTGTGGATGGGCTGAGGTCATGGGATATCGAGGCCGGCTGTGTGCCGCCTTGGAAGCCGAAATCGAAAGTTCGTTCTGAACAGGTTAGCCAGGCCGGTAACAGTGATGCGGGGAGCTCTTCAACCAGGCCGGCCATGTATTGAGCATGTTGCTCGGGGGATTCGCTGAGTATTTCGGAAGCCTGCGGCTCAAGGACTGCATAGAAACCACCAGCCTCGTCTGATCCGTTATAGACGATGAACACTCGGTCCCCGAAACCTTCAACCAGTGGGGATAAATCCTCTCCCGACCTAAGCAGAAGGTCGAGTGTCAGGTACCGGGTTTCTTCTGGCTGACTCAAGTGGCGCCTAACGAATGAAGCTAACCGGCCCCGCCTGCACCGAGGCGCTGAGCGGAGCCGAGAAAGCGATATGTTGAGAGAGAACGGCGGGCAATGCAGGCGGGGTCCGAGTTGAGCGGAGGGTTAGGGCGT